>NZ_JBWKUG010000001.1:0-4198777 GCF_059420725.1 Pantoea sp. GW821-FHT03E06 | reverse complement strand
GGCGGACTCCACTCGTACAAAATCGATAAGAATTTTAGGCGCTAATAAATAGAAACGTAATTTTTAGACACAGGCGGTTGGAAAGCGCCTGCGACCGCTATTCGCGGTAGTCTTCCCCGGCGATCGCATGGAGGATCGTCAGCGGAAGGGCGGATCATAACGTAAAGCAGCCGAGAGATCTTCCCTTTCTACACAGTTTTGATCCATTTTATCCACAGGCTGATGATGCGCAAATGAGTTTACGCTTTTTAGCAGAAAAGCCAGCGTTAATGTGGCTGAAAGCGACAATTTTTCTGGGCGGCTCTCGTTTTTGCCGCAACAAGTTTGCAAATAGATCGCAAGAAGATCCTGCGCGATCCTTGCGCTTTACCCCACAGCCCGTATAATTCCCCACCCGGCATTATTGCGTGAAGCCTTGATGCCCGGAATCAGCGGGCTGTATCTGGGTTTCCAGGTGCCGCGACCAGCGAAGTAAATTGACTCTGGACTGTACAATTATTACAATCCCGCCTCTTTATTAAAGACACATTGAGGCGTTGGTCGATTTACTGGCCCGAAAACGCGTCACCCAGTGAAAATTTTCAAGTTTAGGTAGAAATCGCCATGAAACGCACTTTTCAACCGTCCGTACTGAAGCGCAACCGTTCACACGGTTTCCGTGCTCGTATGGCAACAAAAAATGGTCGTCAGGTTCTGGCACGTCGTCGTGCTAAAGGCCGTTCTCGTCTGACCGTTTCTAAGTAATAAAGCTAACCCTCGTGGTTAAGCTCGCATTTCCCAGGGAGTTACGTTTGTTAACTCCCACTCATTTCACTTTCGTCTTCCAGCAGCCACAAAGAGCCGGTACGCCGCAAATCACCATACTCGGCCGACTTAACTCGCTGGGGCATCCCCGCATCGGTCTCACCGTCGCAAAAAAACATGTAAAACGCGCCCATGAACGCAACCGGATCAAGCGATTGACCCGCGAAAGCTTTCGTCTGCGTCAACATGAGCTGCCTGCGATGGATTTTGTGATCGTGGCTAAAAAAGGGATTGCTGACCTGGATAACCGTGCGCTGACGGAAGCGTTGGAGAAATTATGGCGTCGTCACTGTCGCCTGGCTCGCGGCTCCTGATTGCCCTGATACGCGTTTATCAACGCGCCATCAGCCCACTGCTGGGACCTCATTGCCGGTTCCATCCCACCTGCTCGCAGTATGGGATTGAGGCCTTACGCCGCTTTGGCGTGGTAAAAGGCAGTTGGTTGACGATTAAACGCGTATTAAAATGCCACCCTTTGAACCCGGGTGGTGACGATCCTGTGCCGCCAAAAACCTTTGATACCAGAGAACATTAACGATGGATTCGCAACGCAATCTCTTTCTCATCGCTTTTCTGTTCGTGTCTTTTATGATCTGGCAAGCCTGGCAGACGGACCACGCTCCGCAGCCACAGCAAACCCAGACCACGCAAAACACAAGCAGCGCAGCGGGTGATGCCGCCACTTCCGGCGTGCCGGCTAGCGGACAGGGCAAAACGATCACCGTTAAGACAGATGTCCTGTCACTCAACATCAATACGCGCGGTGGCGATATTGAGCAGGCTCAGCTGCTGACTTTCCCGGACAAACTGGGTTCAGACGCACCGTTCCAGCTGCTTGAAACCACACCTGCATTCGTTTATCAGGCGCAGAGCGGCTTAACCGGCCGTAACGGTCCGGATAACCCGAACAATGGCGCACGTCCGCTGTATACCACCACACAAGATAGCTTCGAGATGGCAGATGGCCAGAGCGAACTGCGCGTGCCGCTGACCTGGACCGGTGAAAACGGCGTGGTTTACACCAAGACCTTCGTCTTCAAGCGCGGTGAGTATGCGGTAAATGTTGACTACAACATTAACAACACCACCCAGCAGCCGCTGGAAGTGTCGATGTTTGGTCAGCTGAAGCAAACTATCGATGTGCCTAAGCACCGCGATACCGGCAGCAATAACTTTGCTCTGCATACCTTCCGTGGCGCAGCGTACTCCACCAGCGATGCGAAATACGAAAAATATAAATTCGACACCATCGCGGATAACGAGAACCTGAACACCACCACCGGCAACGGTTGGGTGGCGATGCTGCAACAGTATTTCGCCACCGCCTGGGTGCCACGCACGCAGGGTAATAACACGCTGTACACCAGCAACCTCGGCAATGGCGTAGCGGCAATCGGCTACAAATCTGCGCCGGTTACCGTTGGCGCAGGCGCACAGCAGGATCTTGGTGCCACTCTGTGGGTTGGCCCGGAAATTCAGGACAAAATGGCGGCCATCGCGCCTCATCTTGATCTGACTGTGGATTACGGTTGGCTGTGGTTCATCTCTCAGCCGCTGTTTAAGCTACTGAAGTTCCTGCACAGCTTTATCGGTAACTGGGGCTTCTCCATTATCGTTATCACCTTCATCGTTCGTGGCATCATGTACCCGCTGACTAAGGCGCAGTACACCTCCATGGCGAAGATGCGTATGCTGCAGCCGAAGATTCAGGCGATGCGTGAACGTCTGGGCGATGACAAGCAGAAGCAGAGCCAGGAAATGATGGCGCTGTATAAGGCGGAGAAAGTGAACCCGCTGGGCGGCTGCTTGCCACTGGTTATCCAGATGCCAATCTTCCTGGCCTTGTACTACATGCTGTCAGGCTCGGTTGAACTGCGTCATGCACCGTTTATTCTGTGGATTCATGACTTGTCTGCGCAGGACCCGTACTACATTCTGCCGATTGTCATGGGTATCACCATGTTCTTCATTCAGAAGATGTCACCGACCACTGTGACCGATCCGATGCAGCAGAAGATCATGACTTACATGCCGGTTATCTTTACCGTGTTCTTCCTGTGGTTCCCTTCAGGTCTGGTGCTGTACTACATCGTCAGCAACCTGGTAACCATTCTCCAGCAGCAGCTGATTTATCGCGGCCTGGAAAAACGTGGTCTGCATAGCCGCGACAAGAAGAAAGCGTAACGCCTGACTGCCACCAGCAGCAGCGTATAATCAAAGGGCGACATTTATGTCGCCCTATTTTTATTTATTAATACCCTAAAAGTTTAAGGTGGAATCATGAGCCACAGCGACACCATCGTTGCCCAGGCGACGCCTCCCGGCCGCGGCGGCGTAGGCATTCTGCGTATCTCCGGCGCCAAAGCGGCCGAGGTGGCGCAAGCCGTGTTAGGCAAATTGCCGAAACCGCGTTACGCCGATTATCTGCCTTTTACCGATGCCGATGGCAGCGTGCTCGATCAGGGCATTGCGCTGTGGTTTCCCGGCCCGAACTCCTTTACCGGCGAAGATGTGCTGGAGCTGCAGGGTCACGGCGGCCCGGTGATTCTCGACCTGCTGCTCAAACGCATTGTGGCGCTGCCCGGCTTGCGTATTGCTCAGCCCGGTGAATTCTCGGAACGCGCCTTCCTCAACGACAAACTCGATTTAGCGCAAGCCGAAGCGATTGCCGACCTGATCGATGCCAGTTCAGAGCAGGCAGCCCGCTCAGCGGTGAACTCGCTGCAGGGCGCCTTTTCCCTGCGCGTTAACGCACTTGTGGAAGCACTTACTCACCTGCGTATCTATGTGGAAGCGGCCATCGACTTCCCGGATGAAGAGATCGATTTTCTGTCCGACGGCAAAATTGAAGCACAGCTCAATGTGGTGATCGGCGATCTCGACGGCGTACGTGCCGAGGCGCGTCAGGGCAGCTTGCTGCGTGAAGGGATGAAAGTGGTCATTGCCGGTCGCCCTAATGCCGGTAAATCGAGCCTGCTGAATGCGTTAGCCGGTCGCGAAGCGGCGATTGTCACCGATATTGCCGGCACCACGCGCGACGTGCTGCGCGAACATATCCATATCGACGGCATGCCGCTGCACATCATCGATACCGCCGGTTTGCGTGAAGCCAGTGATGAAGTAGAGCGCATTGGTATTGAGCGTGCATGGCAGGAGATCGAGCAGGCCGACCGCGTGCTGTTTATGGTCGATGGCACCACCACGGATGCCACCGAAGCCGCCGCCATTTGGCCAGATTTTGTCGCGCGTTTGCCAGATGCGCTGCCGATTACCGTGGTGCGCAACAAAGCGGATATGACGGGGGAAGTGCTGGGGCTTACTGAAGTGAACGGTCACTCACTGATTCGTCTCTCGGCACGCACTGGTGACGGTGTGGAAGCGCTGCGCGAGCACCTGAAACAGAGCATGGGTTTTGCTGGCAATATGGAAGGCGGATTCCTTGCGCGTCGCCGCCATCTGCAGGCGCTCGAGTTAGCGGCTGCTCACCTGCAACAGGGAAAACATCAGCTATTAGGCGCATGGGCGGGTGAATTACTGGCGGAAGAGCTTCGTTTAGCGCAACAGGCGCTGAGCGAGATCACTGGCGAATTCACCTCCGACGATCTGCTGGGACGAATCTTCTCAAGCTTCTGTATTGGGAAGTAATATCTGTTACGTAGTCGCCATAAATGGCGACCCTACATCGAATGAGCGCGGTTTTCGTAGGGTGCGCATTCGTGCGCACCTGATGTCTGTTACGTAGTCGCCATAAATGGCGACCCTACAACAAATGAGCGCGGTTTTCGTAGGGTGCGCATTCGTGCGCACCTGATGTCTGTTACGTAGTCGCCATAAATGGCGACCCTGCATCGAATGAGCGCGGTTTTCGTAGGGTGCGCATTCGTGCGCACCTGATGTCTGTTACGTAGTCGCTATAAATGGCGACCCTACATCGTATGAGCGCGGTTTTCGTAGGGTGCGCATTCATGCGCACCTGGATCCCAGTAGACATGCGTCTTTGTTATTTGGCTCCCCTTTCGCTTTGCAGTATAACGATCACTGCCCGGCGAAAAGGCCCTGCCGGGAACATCGACTATTCATGCAAAATATTGGGCGCTCGTTGCGGCCTGAACAGGAGAGAAACATGAGTACAACGCTCGACAGCGTGGCGCTGAATGCGCTGTTTAATGAAGCCCGCACCCACAGCTACTGGCAGGACAAACCGATTTCTCAAGAGGTGCTGAAGCAGCTCTACAATCTGACCGCGCTGGGCCCAACTTCTGCTAACTGCTCGCCAGGCCGTTTTGTGTTTGTGACGTCTCAGGAAGGGAAAGAGAAGCTGAAACCGGCACTTTCGTCCGGTAATGTCGACAAAACCATGGCGGCGCCGGTGACGGTGATCGTGGCGTGGGACCCAGAATTCTACGAAGCGCTGCCGAAGCTGTTCCCGCACGGCGATGCGCGCAGCTGGTTCACCAGCAGCCCGGATCTGGCGAAAGAGACCGCGTTCCGTAACAGCAGCTTGCAAGCGGGTTACTTGATTCTGGCGGCGCGTTCGCTGGGGTTGGATGCAGGCCCAATGTCCGGTTTCGATCCGTCCAAAGTGAATGAGGCGTTCTTCAGCGAGAATAAATGGCAGGTGAACTTGCTGATCAATCTGGGCTATGGCGAAGCCAGCAAACTGCATCCGCGTTTGCCGCGTCTAAGCTTTGATGAAGCCAGCAAATTTGCCTGATTCGATAGCGAAAAGGCGTCACTTACGACGCCTTTTCCTGTGCAGTTAGCCCAGTGAATGGAAACCGCTATTGAAGTAGATCATTGGCTCTGACGCTTCGCCAGGCAGCGCAATGCCAACAATACGTGCCAGCAGCACGCTATGCGTATTCCACTCCACCACTTTCTCCAGCTGGCAATCAAAGCTCACCAGCGCATCCGCCAATACTGGCGCGCCGGTATTCAGCGTCTGCCAGGCGCCGTTTTGAAAACGCTCTTCACGACGCGATGATTGGCTGAACTGAGCGCATAAATCGTCATGCTGCTCACGCAGTACGTTAACGGCAAAATGACCGGCCTTGATAAACGCATCATGACTGGATGCGCTGCGATTCACGCACACCAGCAAGCTCGGTGGCTCAGCCGCCAGCGAACTCACCGACGTGGCAATTAGCCCCAGCTTTTCGCCCTGAAATTCGGTGGTAACCAGAGAAACGCCTGCGGTTAAGCGGCGCATGCCGTGACGAAACTCATCAAGAGAGATCGATTCCTGGCGAGAAGAAATAGCGGTAACTGACATAAAAAACTCCGACGTGCATGATTCAGCGATGTGCACGATTGGCCTGAGGGTGAATAGTTAGCGCACTTCGATGTGCCTTTTTACTGCCCAAATCCTACACCACATCGCGCCAATCGGCACCCGATCAGACATGAATGTGCAAAAGCGTTCTATGCAAAGTGACAAAATGGGATTGCCGTGCGGCTTCAGCCTTATCTGAAATATCGCCTATTCCACCTTAAGGCGGATGCAAACCCATGAGAAAATTCTTACAATAGCACTGATGATTATTCGACCATTTTCACGGAGCGACAGATGGCTAGTCATTTTGTTCGTTGGATCGGTCATCCGCCCTTTTCTTCAGAGAATATGCGGGTGCCACAGGAAGTGATTCATAGCGCCCAACGCTTCGCTGACAAGCGCCGCGGACGCTTTCTCGCCGCGCGCGAACTGCTGGGGCAGCTGATGCTGCGCGTTTATGGTATTCGTGAATTACCTGCATTAATTACCACCAGCAGTGGTCGTCCCCGTTTTGCCGATGCGAATCTGCCCGATTTTAGTATTTCCTATGCTGGCAACACTATCGGCGTGCTGCTGGCCGAAGAAGGCGGTCGTGCCGGACTGGACATGGAGATTGTGCGTGCGCACAGTCGCCAAACTCAGGATATGCTGACGCAGGATCTCTCCTCTGGCGAGAAAGCCTGGATCAACGCGCAGCAGGATTTTATGGAAGCGCTGACGCAAATCTGGACGCTGCGGCAAAGCATTCTCAAACTCACTGGCGAAACGAATAGCGGTATTGATTCACTGCGTTTGCATCCCGCAGCCGGACGACTGCGTTCCACCGTGTTTCCCGATATTCAGGCGGTATGTGATGCTGAACCGACGCTGGTATGGTCGTGTGCACTGTCGCCAGGCACAGAACGTTTACGGCTGTGGGAAATTGATGGCGCGCAGCAGTGGCAAGCGCTGCGCGACGTCGAGATGAGCAAACCCAATATGGGGCCGCGCACCTTACGCCTGACCAGTTTGGTCGCGCCGCAGGAGATAGGACATCCCTGACAAAAAAGGCCGCTTAAGCGGCCTTTTTCACTTAGTGAGCGTCAATGAAGACGATTTTCAGCACAAACAGCAGCGCCACCACCACCACGCATGGACTGATTTCACGCCAGCGACCCGTTCCCAACTTCATCACGCAGTACGAGATAAAGCCCAGCGCAATACCTTCGGTGATCGAGAAGCTAAATGGCATCATCGCCGCGGTGACAAACGCCGGAACCGCTTCAGTGAGATCGTCCCACTGTACGCGGGAAAGCGACGCCGTCATTAACACGCCAACATAAATCAGCGCGCCCGCCGCCGCATAGGATGGCACCATCGCTGCCAGCGGTGACAGGAACATCACCAGCAGGAACAGAATCCCGGTAATCACCGCCATCAAGCCGGTACGCCCGCCGATCGCCACGCCGGACGAGCTTTCAATGTAAGCGGTAACTGAAGAGGTCCCCACCAGCGAACCGGTCACAGAGCTGATGCTATCAACGTACAGCGCCTGCTTCATGCGCGGGAACGTGCCTTTCTCGTCGGTCAGTCCGGCTTTATCGGTCACGCCAATCAGCGTGCCGGAAGAGTCGAACAGATTCACCAACATAAAGGAGAAGATCACGCCGGCCATGCCGATGTTGAATGCACCTTTGATATCCACCTGACCAACCACCGAAGTGATGGCGGGCGGAGCGGCGAACACACCGCTGAATTTTACGTCGCCAATGATCAGGCCCAGTGCGGTAGTCACCACGATCGAGACCAGCACCGCCGCATGGATATTACGTGAGGCCAGAATAGCGATGATGAAGAACCCAAGCGCGCCCAGCAGTACGCTGTGCGACGTCAGGTTGCCAACGGCCACGATGGTATCGGCGTTAGGCACGATGATGCCGGCATTTTTCAGCCCCATCATGGCGATAAACAGGCCGATACCGGCGGTAATCCCCACGCGCAGGCTCAGCGGAATGTTGGCAATCATCCAGTAGCGCACGCGCAGCAGCGTGAGGATCAGCAGGCCCAAGGCTCCCCAGAAGATCGCGCCCATGCCAACCTGCCATGAGTAGCCCATCGCGCCCACCACCACGAAGGCGAAAAAGGCGTTCAAGCCCATCGCCGGTGCCAGCGCTACCGGCAGATTCGCCACCAGCCCCATTAAGATGCTGCCGAACGCGGCAATTAAGCAGGTGGTGACAAACACGGCTTGAGTATCCATGCCTGCCACACCCAGAATTTGCGGGTTAACGAAGACGATGTAGACCATCGTCAGGAAAGTGGTGCAACCGGCAATCACTTCTGTACGCACGGTTGTGCCGTGTTCCTGCAGCTTGAAGATGCGCTGCAAAAGACCCTGGTTATTCATTTCACTGTTCCGATAAAAAATTAATCGCCGCGTATCGTATAGAGTTTAGCGTGGCAAAACACTGATTTTTCGCAACCGGTTGCTCAGGGTCGCTTTCTGCGCTCAGTGCGCTAGAGTGTCAGCTTATTGTTTAACAAAAGGATGATGCGCGATGTCGGTGGAATGTATTTTTTTTGATTGCGACGGCACGCTGGTCGACAGCGAAGTAATCTGTACGCAATCTTACGTCAACACCTTTGCCCGCTACGGTATTGAGCTCTCACTGCAACAGATGTTTGAGCAGTATAAAGGGGTGAAGCTCTACGACATCATCCGTGACGTCGCGGCAGAACATCAGGTTGAGTTACCGCTCGAAGAGGTGGAAACCGCCTATCGCGCCGAGGTGGCGCGGCTGTTCGATCTCGATTTAAAGCCGATTGCCGGTGCCAAAGCGCTGGTGGAGCGCGTAAAAGTGCCAATGTGCGTGGTTTCAAACGGCACGGTGAAGAAGATGCAACACTCCCTGGGATTAACCGGCATGCTGCCCTATCTGGATGGCAAGCTATACAGCGGCTATGACATCAACCACTGGAAGCCCGATCCCGAGCTGATGTATCACGCCGCCGAGCAGATGCAGGTGCCGATTGAGAAGTGCATTCTGGTAGATGATTCAGAGGCGGGCGCACGTGCGGGAATCGCCGCCGGGATTCCAGTGTTTTACTACTGCGCTGACGCACATAATCCAGAATTAGATCATCCGCTGGTGACGCGCTTTGATGATATGGCGCAGCTGCCGGAGTTGTGGCGCGCACGCGGCTGGGATTTGGTGGGATAGGTGCGGTGTTCAGCCAGGTCGGCATCAATGCCGACCCTACGTTCGTGCACCATTCAATGGTAGGGTCGCCATTCATGGCGACCACAAAAATCAGCCAATCGCCCCCAGCGAATCTTCGTTGCTCTGCTTTTTCGGCAGCAGGAACAGCGTGGCGGCGATATCCAGCAAATAAATCAGCGCCAGTAGGGTGATTGCGGCGGTGAAGGAGATGTTGGTGGCCAGTAATCCAATCACCAGCGGACCAAACCCGCCCACGCCACGCCCAAGGTTAAACAACACGTTCTGCGCCGTAGCACGCGCCTGCGGCGGGAAGGTATCAGAAATCAGCGCGCCGTAGCCGCCAATCATACCGTTGACAAACATCCCCATCAGCGCGCCAGTAAACAGCATTACCGTTGGATCACGCAGCTGTGCATACACCACCACCATCACCACCGCTCCGAACTGGTACAGCAGGAAGATTTTCCAGCGTGCGAAGCGATCGGCCAGCACGCCGAACAGCCAGATGCCAAATGTCATGCCGACTACCGTTACCGCCGTCCACAAGCCGGATTTTGTCAGGCTGAAGCCAAAGTTAGACGACAGATAGCTCGGCATCCAGATCATCAAACCGTAGTAACCGAAATTCTGCACCGAACAGAGAATAAGAATTCCCAGACTGGCTTTGCTGGTATTGCTATCGGCGAACAGCAGTTTAAGCCGCGCGGTAAACGACAGCTGCGGGGTTTTCTCAACGTGACGGGTAAATTCTTCCGGCTCACCCATGCTGCGGCGAATCACAAATGAGACCAGCGCGGGCAGTAAACCAACGAGGAACATGCCGCGCCAGCCAATGACACTCAGCAAAGGCGGCGTAATAAAGGCCGCCAGCAGCACACCCAGCTGCCAGCCAATGCCGACCCACGCCGAGGCGCGGTTGCGCTTCTCTTTTGGCCAGGCTTCCGCAATCAGCGCCATCCCGATGCCGAACTCACCGCCTAATCCCACGCCCGCCAGGGTGCGGTACGCCAGCAAATCCCAGTAGCCCTGCGCGACAGCGCACAGTCCGGTAAACACCGAGAACACCAAAATAGTGACGGTGAGAATACGGATGCGGCCATAGCGATCGCTGAGATGGCCAAACACGATGCCGCCAATCACCGCACCAATCAGCGTCCATGTCACCAGAGAACCCGCCTGAGACGGATCGAGCGCCAGCGAAACGCTGATGGCGGGCAGCATAAAGCCGAGGATCAGAAGGTCAAATCCGTCCATGGCGTAGCCGCTAATGGCAGCCACCATGGCTTTCGCCGGTGTAATAGCGCGTTTTTTTTGTATTGGGGAGGACATGCAGCAGCACCTTGCAGAAAAAAGTGTGCCAAGTATAAAAGAGAGGGCAACGCGGAGACCAGGCAGAAATCAAGAAAGCGGCCCGTTAGTCACAGTGGCAACGGGCCGCCAAAGTCTCAATCAAGAGGGTTTATTGCTACCGTCATCGCCCGACAGCAGTTCATCCAGCTTGTCGCCGCCCACATGGCGGAAATCCTGACCTTTTACGAAATAGAAGATAATTTCACAAATATTCTGGCAGCGGTCGCCGATACGCTCGATGGCGCGCGCGCAGAACATCGCGGTCAATACGCTGGGAATGGTGCGTGGATCCTCCATCATGTAGGTCATCAGCTGACGCACGATGCCTTCATACTCTTTATCCACCTTCTTATCTTCGCGGTAGATTTTGATGGCTTCGTTGAGATCCATGCGCGCAAACGCATCCAGCACGTCATGCAGCATCTGCACGGTGTGATGCCCCAGCGCTTCAAGGCTAACCAGCAGCGGCAGATGCTGTTGACCAAACTTCTCCAGCGCGGTGCGGCTGATTTTCTCCGCCACGTCACCAATGCGTTCCAGCTCTGAAATGGTCTTGATGATCGCCATCACCAGACGCAAATCGCTGGCGGTAGGCTGACGTTTGGCGATGATGCGCACGCAGGCTTCATCAATCTCCACTTCCATCATGTTGACCTTCTGGTCGCCGTCAATCACGTGACGCGCCAGCTCGCCATCCTGGTTATGCATCGCGGTAATGGCATCGGTAAGCTGCTTCTCTACCATGCCCCCCATGATCATCACCTGAGTGCGAATGTGCTCAAGCTCCGCATTAAACTGACCGGAGATGTGTTTGTTCAGATTTAAATTATCCATGTGCGTCTCCTGAATCAGCCGTAGCGACCGGTGATGTAATCTTCGGTTTGCTTCTGTGCGGGCTTAGTGAACAACGTATCGGTATCGCTGAACTCAATCAGCTCACCCAGATACATGAAAGCGGTGTGATCAGAACAACGTGCGGCCTGCTGCATGTTATGCGTCACGATTACCACCGTGTAATCCTGCTTCAGCTCGGTGATCAGCTCTTCGATACGACCGGTTGAGATCGGATCCAGCGCGGAACATGGCTCATCCAGCAACAAAACTTCCGGGCGAATGGCGATGCCACGCGCGATGCACAGACGCTGCTGCTGACCGCCGGAAAGACTGTAACCGCTCTGATGCAGCTTGTCTTTGGTTTCATTCCACAGCGCGGCTTTGGTTAGCGCCCACTGCACGCGCTCATCCATATCGGCACGCGACAGCTTTTCAAACAGCCGTACACCGAAGGCGATGTTATCGTAAATCGACATCGGGAACGGCGTTGGCTTCTGGAATACCATGCCAACGCGCGCGCGCAGCAGGGCGATATCCTGATTAGATGCCAGAATGTTATCGCCATCCAGCAGGATGTCACCTTCTGCACGCTGCTCGGGATAGAGCGAGTACATTTTGTTGAAGGTACGCAGCAGCGTGGATTTACCGCAGCCTGATGGGCCGATAAACGCGGTGACCTGGTTTTTAGTGATATCCAGGTTGATGTTTTTCAGCGCGTGAAACTTACCGTAATAGAAGTTCAGATTACGGACCTGAATTTTACCGGCTGATGAAGTCACGTTACTCATTCTCGTCTCTCATAAGCAGCGCCGCCGAAGCCGCGCCGGGAAATTAGTGTTTGCCCTTGGCGAAAATCACGCGCGCCACAATGTTCAGCAGCAGCACGCACAGCGTAATAATCAGCACACCCGCCCACGCCAGGCTTTGCCATTCGGCAAACGGGCTCATGGCGAATTTAAAGATGGTGACCGGCAGGTTAGCGATCGGCTGCATCATGTCGGTACTCCAGAACTGGTTCGACAGCGCAGTGAACAGCAGCGGAGCGGTTTCACCGGCGATACGCGCCACAGCCAGCAGCACACCGGTGATGATGCCGGAAACAGAGGCTTTCAGCGTGATAGCTGAGATCATCTTCCATTTCGGCGTACCGAGCGCATAAGCCGCTTCACGCATGCTGTCCGGCACCAGACGCAGCATGTTCTCGGAGGTACGAATCACAATCGGGATCTGCAGCAGCGCCAGCGCCACCACGCCCGCCCAGCCGGAGAAATGCTGCATCTGCGACACCACAATGGTGTAAACAAACAGGCCGACCACAATCGACGGCGCAGACAGCAGAATATCGTTGATGAAGCGAATCACTTCCGCCAGCCAATGTTTACGCCCATATTCCGCCAGGTAAATTCCGGCCATGATGCCAAGTGGCGTTCCGATGATCGTCGACCAGAAAATCAGTAAGCCGCTGCCGACTAAGGCATTGGCTAAGCCACCGCCTGCTGTATTCGGTGGCGGAGTTGATTCGGTAAACAGCGACCAGCTTAAACCATCGACGCCGCGCGTCACGGTAGTGAACAGAATCCACACCAGCCAAAACAGGCCGAAAGCCATGGTCAACAGCGACAGCGTCAGGGCAATTTTGTTTTTAGTACTGCGCCACGCCTGCATTTTGCGGCGCGAGGCTTCCAGCTCAGCGCGAGCCTGAACTTCAATAGCGGTCATGAACGGGCTCCTTCACTCTTCGCCAGACGCAGGATCATCAGTTTGGAGATCGCCAGCACGATAAAGGTAATCACGAAGAGGATCAGACCCAGCTCCATCAGCGCCGCGACGTGCACACCGGATTCCGCTTCGGCGAATTCGTTGGCCAGCGCGGAGGTGATACTGTTGCCCGGCATAAACAGCGAGGGGCTGTCGAGCTGGTAGGTGTTGCCGATGATAAAGGTCACCGCCATGGTTTCACCCAATGCGCGGCCCAGTCCCAGCATCACGCCGCCGATCACGCCGTTTTTGGTGAACGGCAGCACGATGCGCCAGATCACTTCCCACGTGGTACAGCCGATACCGTAAGCCGACTCTTTCATCATCACCGGCGTTTGCTCAAACACGTCACGCATCACCGAAGCGATGTAAGGAATGATCATGATGGCGAGAATCACGCCCGCCGCCAGAATACCGATACCGAATGCCGGGCCAGAGAACAGCGCGCCAACGATCGGGATATTCGATAACACATTGCCCACTGGCGTCTGGAAATATTCGGCGAACAGCGGGGCGAAAACAAACAGGCCCCACATGCCGTAAACGATGCTGGGTATCGCGGCCAGCAGCTCAATGGCGGTGCCCAGCGGGCGGCGTAGCCAGCCCGGCGCAAGTTCGGTCAGGAACAGCGCGATGCCGAAGCTCACTGGCACGGCAATGATCAGCGCAATAATTGAGGTAACGAGGGTGCCGTAAATCGGCACCAGCGCACCAAATTGTTCGTTTGGCGCATCCCAGGTTTTGTTCCACAGGAAGGAGAAACCAAATTTTTGGATGCTAGGCCAGGAGGAGAAAATCAGGGAGACGATAATGCCACCCATCAACAGCAACACGATAAGCGCAGACAGTTTGACCAGTGCGCCGAAAATCATATCGCCTTGTTTACCGGGGGCTTTGAACGTCGGCTTAGTGGCAGCCATAGAATTCTCTGTTCTCAGGAGGATATCAGGGCGGCAGGTGATGCCGCCCATTGAGCTGGCCAACCGTGCTGGCTGGCCGGGTAAATCCGTTACTTGTACAGCGCTTTACCGGAGCTATCTTTGATGTTCGCTTTCCACGCTGCACGAATCTGGTTCGCTACGCTCTCTGGCAGCGCGGCATAGTCCAGAGACGTTGCGGTTTTACTGCCGCCTTTGTAGGCCCAGTCGAAGAACTTCAGCACTTCACTACCTTTCGCCGCATCAGCCTGATCTTTGTAAATCAGGATGAACGTAGTTGAGGTGATCGGCCATGCATCGTTGCCTTTCTGGAAGGTCAGATCCTGGGCAAACGATTTGCTCCAGTCCGCGCCTTTCGCGGCGTTAGCAAAGCTGGCCTCGCTTGGCGCTACCGCTTTGCCATCAGCATCAACCAGTTTGGTGTAGGTCAGGTTGTTCTGCTTAGCGTAGGCGTATTCCACGTAGCCAATCGAACCCGGCAGACGCTGCACGAAGGCGGCTACGCCATCGTTACCTTTACCGCCCAGACCGGTTGGCCAGTTAACGGTGTTACCTTTACCGATTTTGCTGTTCCACTCTTCGTTCACTTTCGCCAGGTAGCTAGTGAAGACGAATGAAGTACCGGAACCGTCAGCGCGGCGCACCACGTTGATGTTGGAATCGGGCAGTTTCACACCGGGGTTCAGTTTAGTGATCGCCGGGTCGTTCCACTTTTTGATGGTGCCGAGGTAGATATCACCTACAGTTTTGCCGTCGAGGGTTAATTCACCTGATTTCACGCCTGGAATGTTAACCGCCAGCACCACACCACCGATGACGGTAGGGAACTGGAACAGGCCGTTTTTCTCCAGATCTTCATCTTTCATTGGTGCATCAGACGCACCGAAATCGACGGTTTTTGCGATGATCTGCTTAACGCCGCCTGAAGAACCAATACCCTGATAGTTAATTTTGCTACCGGTGGCTTGCTGGTACTCTGCTGCCCACTTGGCATAAACCGGTGCCGGGAATGTCCCGCCTGCGCCCGTCAGATCGGTTGCTGCAAAAGCAGAGACCGCGCTTACTGCGAAGGTGGCGGCGAGGATTCGGGCTACGGTGCTACGCATCAGTGTCATGTTCCCTCCAGGGGATTTAAAAAAATCAGGCTCAATGCCTTTTTAGTAGGAGTCAGTGATTGCTGCTGGAGGGAAAATAGGACAGTTTGATGACAGTGAAATGTACGAAATATGACAGTTATATGACAGCGTGCAGAAATGAAGCGGGCCCGTTGCGGGCCCACTCTTATGATTGATTATTCTACGGTAACGGATTTTGCCAGGTTACGCGGCTGATCGACGTCGGTGCCTTTAATCAGCGCCACATGATATGAAAGCAGCTGTAACGGCACGGTATAGAAGATTGGAGCAATCACCTCTTCTACGTGCGGCAGTGAGATGATTTTCATGCCATCGCTGTCACTGAAGCCGGCATCCTGGTCGGCAAACACATACAGCAAACCGCCGCGCGCGCGCACCTCTTCGATGTTGGATTTCAGCTTCTCCAGCAGCTCGTTGTTCGGCGCCACCACGATCACCGGCATATCCGCATCAATTAACGCCAGCGGGCCATGCTTCAGCTCACCAGCCGCATAGGCTTCGGCGTGAATGTAGGAGATCTCTTTCAGCTTCAGCGCACCTTCCATGGCGATGGGATACTGATCGCCGCGGCCAAGGAACAGCGCGTGATGTTTGTCGGAGAAACCTTCAGCGAGATTTTCGATCACTTTATCCTGCGCCAGCATCTGCTCGATACGGCTCGGCAATGCCTGCAGCGCGTGCACAATTTCGTGCTCGGTTTCGGCTTTCATGCCGTGCAGACGGCCGAGTTTCGCCACCAGCATCAGCAATACCGCTAGCTGCGTGGTGAAGGCTTTGGTCGACGCGACGCCAATTTCGGTGCCGGCTTTGGTCATCAGCGCCAAATCTGACTCACGCACCAGCGAGGAACCGGCCACGTTACAGATCGCCAGCGAACCGAGATAACCCAGCTCTTTCGACAGACGCAGCGCGGCCAGCGTATCGGCGGTTTCACCCGATTGTGACAGCGTGATCAGCAGGCTATTTTTGCGCACCGCTGATTTGCGATAGCGAAATTCGGAGGCGATTTCGACATCACAAGGCAGGTTGGCCAGCGACTCAAACCAGTAGCGCGACACCATGCCGGAATTGTAAGAGGTGCCGCAGGCGATGATCTGGATATGCTCAACCTGGCTCAGCAATTTCTCTGCATCCGGGCCCAGCTCACTGAGATCAACTTCACCGTGATTAAAACGCCCGGTTAAGGTGTTTTTAATCGCGTTCGGCTGCTCGTAAATCTCTTTCTGCATGTAGTGACGATAGATGCCTTTATCACCGGCATCGTACTGCGCAGTGGATTCGATTTCAGCGCGTTTAGCCGGCTTGCCAGCGCGGTCGATGATGGTGATTTCGCGGCGGGTAATCTCAGCGATATCCCCCTCTTCCAGATAAACGAAGCGGCGCGTCACCGGCAGCAAGGCCAGCTGATCGGAAGCGATAAAGTTTTCGCCCACGCCACGACCAATCACCAGCGGGCTACCGGAACGCGCCGCCACCAGCACCGTAGGATCGCGGCTGTCCATGATCACCATGCCATAAGCGCCGCGCAGCTGCGGGATCACGCGCAGCACCACTTCACGCAGCGTGCCGCCCTGCTTCTGCTCCCAATGCACCAGATGCGCCACCACTTCGGTGTCGGTTTCCGAAGCAAAGTGGTAGCCGCGCTCAAGCAACTGGGCGCGCAGCGGCTCATGGTTCTCAATAATACCGTTGTGCACGATGATGATGTGCTCAGAAATATGCGGATGCGCATTGGCTTCCGAGGGTTCACCGTGGGTCGCCCAACGCGTGTGTGCGATCCCCGTGCCGCCAATCAGCGGCTGCTGTTCTGCCGCTTCCGCCAGGTTCTGTACTTTGCCTAAACGACGCAGACGCGTCATATGGCCCTGACGATCAACCACCGCCAGCCCGGCAGAGTCATACCCGCGATACTCAAGACGACGCAAACCTTCCAGCAGAATTTCTGCGATGTCACGCTGCGCTACTGCACCAACAATTCCACACATAGTAATTTCCTGACTTCATGGCTTTTGGCCATTGCGTTGTCATCTGACCTGATTTCCCCGAGCCTTGTAGAGAGTGGGGATAGTTTTTATGGCACTGCTAACGAGCCGATCGTTGCCGGCCCTTAAAATTTATTTCTTCTTCACCGGGCGCTGCCAGCCAGACTTGTGATTCTGCTCTTTACGGTTATAAACCAGGTCAGCGGCCGTCACATCCTTCATGATGGTAGTACCCGCGGCAATGGTCGCGCCGCTCGCCACGCTGACGGGCGCTATCAGCTGCGTATCTGAGCCGATGAATACGTTGTCGCCGATGATGGTTTTGGATTTGCTAGCGCCATCGTAATTACAGGTAATGGTGCCTGCGCCGATATTCACGCCCGCGCCAATTTCGGCATCACCGAGATAGGAAAGATGGCCAGCTTTTGAGCCTTTGCCCAGCGTGGCTTTCTTCATCTCCACGAAGTTACCCACGTGCGCCTCTTCAGCTAACTCGCTGCCCGGACGCAGACGCGCAAACGGACCAACCGTACAGCCGGCGGCTAAGGTGGCATCTTCGATCACCGAATAGGGGCTGATTTCACAGTCATCCGCAATCACGCTGTTTTTGATGATGCAGCCCGCGCCGATTTTCACGCGGTTGCCGAGCGTAACGTTGCCTTCAACAATCACGTTGGTGTCAATCTCCACATCCCGCCCGTGTTGCAGCGCACCGCGCAGATCGAAACGCGCCGGATCGCGCAGCATGACACCCGCCAGCAGCAGCCTTTCCGCCTGCTCGCTTTGGTAAACGCGCTCAAGTGTTGCCAGCTGCAGCCGATTATTCACGCCGTCGGTTTCACTGATGCGCGCTGGGTGCACCGCATTGATAACGCGACCTTCCCGGTGCGCCATGGCAATGATATCGGTGATATAGAATTCGCCCTGCGCATTGTTATTGTTGAGCTGCGCCAGCCAGCGCTTGAGGTCGCTGCCGTTGGCAATCAGGATACCGGTGTTAATTTCCTGGATTTTTAGCTGTTCTGCCGACGCATCTTTCTGCTCGATAATGCCGGTCACCGTGCCGTTTTCACGCACGATGCGGCCATAGCCGGTTGGGTTATCCAGAACCACCGTAAGTAAGCCAATGCCACCCGCCGGTTTAGCCGCACGCAGACGCTGCAAGCTCTCTTGAGAGATCAGCGGCACGTCGCCGTACAACATCAGGATATCTTCATCATCAGCAAAGAAGGGGGCTGCCTGCTGCATTGCGTGCCCGGTACCGAGCTGTTCAGCCTGCAGCACCCAATTAAGTGCGTTATCCGCAAGCGCAGACTTGAGTAAATCGCCGCCGTGACCATACACCAGATGGATGTGTTGAGCGCCCAAACCGGTTGCGGCATCAATCACGTGCTGAACCATTGGTTTACCTGCAAGGGTGTGCAGAACTTTGGGCAGATCGGAATACATTCGGGTGCCTTTGCCAGCGGCTAAGATCACCACACTCATCGCGTTTGTAGACATAACTATCCTGACTGAATTTAACTTTCGAAAGTGTAAGGTTTAGCCCTGAGATTACTACATTTTTCTCGGGTCGAAATTAGCCGGGGTTAAAGCGCAACGGCAAATTTTGGGCAAAAAAAATGCCAACCCAATGGGCTGGCATTTCGTGACGCATAAAGCCTGATTACATCGCTTTTTTGGTCAGCTCGATAACACGCAGTTTTGCGATGGCTTTCGCCAGCTCCGCAGAAGCCTGAGCATAATCCACGTCGCCGTGGCTGCTGTTCATGTGCTCTTCCGCTTTACGTTTCGCTTCCTGCGCGCGCGCTTCGTCGAGGTCTTCGCCGCGAATCGCGGTGTCAGCCAAAACGGTGGTGCTGCCAGGTTGTACTTCCAGCACGCCGCCAGAGAGGTAGATATACTCCTCTTCGCCGTGCTGTTTCACGATGTGAATCATACCAGGCTTGATGGCTGTCAGCAGCGGGGCGTGGCCCGGGCGAATACCCAGCTCACCTTCGCTACCTGACACCTGGATGCGCTCCACCAGACCGGAGAACATTTGTTGCTCCGCACTGACCACGTCCAGATGATAAGTCATAGCCATACCATTCCTCCTGGGAAACCGAAATTACAGTTTCTTCGCTTTTTCTACGGCTTCTTCGATAGCGCCGACCATGTAGAACGCCTGCTCTGGCAGGTGGTCGAATTCGCCTTCCATGATGCCTTTGAAGCCACGAATAGTGTCTTTCAGGGTAACGTACTTACCTGGAGAACCGGTGAAGACTTCAGCAACGAAGAACGGCTGAGACAGGAAGCGCTGAATTTTACGCGCACGTGCCACCAACAGTTTGTCTTCTTCAGACAGCTCGTCCATACCAAGGATGGCGATGATGTCTTTCAGTTCCTGGTAACGCTGCAGCAGAGACTGCACGCCACGCGCAACATCATAGTGCTCCTGACCCACGATCAGCGGATCCAGCTGACGGCTGGTAGAATCCAGCGGGTCAACGGCTGGGTAGATACCCAGAGAGGCGATCTGACGGCTCAGCGTAACGGTTGAGTCTAAGTGAGCAAAGGTGGTTGCTGGTGACGGGTCAGTCAAGTCATCCGCAGGAACGTAAACGGCCTGTACAGAGGTGATTGAACCGGTCTTGGTAGAGGTAATACGCTCCTGCAACACACCCATCTCTTCTGCCAGCGTCGGCTGATAACCTACCGCAGATGGCATACGACCCAGCAGTGCTGATACTTCAGTACCGGCCAGGGTGTAACGATAGATGTTGTCGATGAACAGCAGAACGTCACGGCCTTCATCACGGAATTTTTCCGCCATGGTCAAGCCGGTCAGTGCTACGCGCAGACGGTTACCCGGCGGCTCGTTCATCTGGCCATACACCAGCGCTACTTTATCGATAACGTTGGAGTCAGTCATTTCGTGGTAGAAGTCGTTACCCTCACGAGTACGCTCACCCACACCAGCAAATACCGAGTAACCTGAGTGCTCAGCCGCGATGTTACGGATCAGCTCCATCATGTTTACGGTTTTACCTACACCCGCACCACCGAACAGACCGACTTTACCGCCCTTAGCGAACGGACACATCAGGTCGATTACCTTGATGCCGGTTTCCAGCAGTTCCTGGGAGTTAGACTGATCTTCATATGAAGGTGCTGCGCGGTGAATAGAGGAAACCTCTAATGCGCTGCCATCGTCATTCTGCAGGTCGCCTTTCATGTCGATTGGCTCACCCAATACGTTCATGATACGGCCGAGGGTTGCTTTACCAACCGGAACCTGGATAGGTTTTTTCAGGTCGGTAACTTCCAGACCGCGCTTCAGGCCGTCAGAAGTACCCATGGCGATGGTACGAACCACGCCGCCACCCAGCTGCTGCTGAACTTCCAGCACCAGACGAGCATCACCATTTTTCACCTCGAGAGCGCTATATACCTGCGGTACCGCGTCCTGAGGGAATTCGACGTCAACTACGGCGCCGATAATCTGGACAATCTTTCCAGCTGCCATCTTGAATCCTCTACCTAATACGAAAATACCCAGCCGCGCTCGCGCGACAGGATATATGCCTGGTTAAACCGCGGAGGCTCCCGAGACGATCTCGGTAAGTTCCTGGGTGATGCTGGCCTGACGAGCTTTGTTGTAAACCAACTGCAGCTCTTTGATCAGGTTTCCGCCGTTATCGGTTGCAGCTTTCATCGCCACCATACGTGCGGCCTGCTCACTGGCCAGGTTTTCCACCACACCCTGATAAACCTGCGATTCGACATAACGGCGCAGCAGGGTATCCAGCAGCGCTTTCGGATCGGGTTCGTACAGGTAATCCCAGGTCTTCGCCTTCATCTCTTCTTCACCTTCCGCTGGCGGTAACGGCAGCAGTTGGGTAATGGTCGGAGTCTGAGACATGGTGTTATTAAACTTGTTGCCAACGATATACAGCTTGTCGATGCGACCTTCATCATAGGCCTGCAACATCACTTTTACCGGGCCAATCAAATCAGACAGTGCGGGCTTATCGCCCATACCGGTGACCTGAGCCACGATGTTGCCACCTACAGAGCCGAAGAATGAATTGCCTTTAGAACCGATAATCGCCAGATCGCTCTGCACGCCTTTATCAGACCAGCTCTTCATATCTGCCAGCAATTTTTTGAACAGGTTAATGTTCAAACCACCACAAAGCCCGCGGTCAGTCGAAACGACCAGGTAGCCGACGCGCTTAACGTCGCGCTCATCCAGGTAAGGGTGCTTGTATTCCAGATTACCCAGTGCAAGGTGACCAATCACTTTGCGCATGGTATCTGCATACGGACGGCTGGCCGCCATGCGTTCCTGCGTTTTACGCATTTTGGAGGCGGCGACCATTTCCATCGCTTTGGTGATCTTCTGCGTATTTTTTACGCTGCCGATCTTACTACGTATTTCTTTTGCGCCGGCCATTAGCTTCTCCTCAAAGCCTTGCGGCCTGCCTTTTCAGACAAGCCGCCAGACATTACCAGGACTGGGTTGCTTTAAACGTTTCGAGGACGCCTTTCAGCTTCTCTTCGATTTCGTTATTGAAGTTACCCGCTTGGTTGATTTCAGCCATCAGCTCAGCGTGATCGCGATCCGCGAATGCCAGCAGAGCGGCTTCGAAGCTGCCGATTTTCGCCAGTTCAACGTCGTTCAGATAGCCGCGCTCAGCAGCAAACAGCACCAGACCCTGTTGCGCGACTGACATCGGCGCATACTGTTTCTGTTTCAGCAGCTCGGTCACTTTCTGACCGTGGCTCAGCTGTTTACGCGTTGCATCGTCCAGATCGGAAGCGAACTGAGAGAACGCTGCCAGTTCACGATACTGTGCCAATGCGGTACGGATACCACCGGACAGTTTCTTGATGATCTTGGTCTGTGCAGCACCACCAACACGGGATACCGAGATACCCGGGTTAACGGCTGGACGAATACCGGAGTTGAACAGGTTCGATTCCAGGAAGATCTGACCATCAGTAATCGAGATTACGTTGGTCGGAACGAACGCGGAAACGTCACCCGCCTGAGTTTCGATGATTGGCAGTGCGGTCAATGAACCGGTCTGGCCTTTCACTTCACCGTTGGTGAAGCGCTCAACGTAGTCAGCGCTAACGCGTGATGCACGCTCCAGCAGACGAGAGTGGAGATAGAACACGTCGCCAGGGAAGGCTTCACGACCTGGTGGACGGCGCAGCAGCAGAGAAATCTGACGGTAAGCAACAGCCTGCTTAGACAGGTCATCGTACACGATCAGTGCATCTTCACCGCGGTCACGGAAGTACTCACCCATCGCACAACCGGCGTACGGTGACAGGTACTGCAGCGCTGCAGATTCAGAAGCAGAAGCGACAACGACGATGGTGTTAGCCAGCGCGCCGTGCTCTTCCAGTTTGCGAACCACGTTAGAAATGGTTGACGCTTTCTGGCCAATCGCAACGTAGACACACTTGATGCCTGAATCGCGCTGGTTGATGATGGCGTCGATTGCCATTGCGGTTTTACCGGTCTGACGGTCACCGATGATCAGCTCACGCTGGCCACGGCCGATTGGAATCATCGCATCGACAGATTTGTAACCGGTCTGAACAGGCTGGTCTACTGACTGACGGTCGATAACGCCTGGTGCAATCACTTCAACCGGCGAGAAGCCGTCGTTGTCGATTGCGCCTTTACCGTCGATCGGTGCACCCAAGGTGTTCACCACACGGCCCAGCAGGCCACGGCCAACTGGAACTTCTAAAATACGACCCGTACATTTCACTTTCATGCCTTCCGCGAGGTCAGCATACGGGCCCATCACTACTGCACCAACCGAGTCACGCTCGAGGTTCAGTGCGATAGCGTAACGGTTGCCCGGCAGGGCAATCATCTCACCCTGCATCACATCGGCAAGGCCGTGTACGCGGATGATACCGTCACTTACAGAAACAATAGTACCTTCGTTGTGAGCTTCACTCACGACATTGAACTGAGCAATGCGCTGCTTGATCAGTTCGCTGATTTCGGTGGAATTCAGTTGCATATGCTCCAGTCCCCTTAAGACTGCAAGACGTCTGCCAGACGATCAAGACGGCCGCGTACGCTGCCATCAATGACCAGGTCACCCGCACGGATAACCACACCTGCCATTACAGACTTATCAATTTTGCAATTCAGCTTAACTTTACGTGACAGACGTTTTTCCATCGCGGCGCTGATTTTAGTCAGCTGACTGTCACTCAGCGTACTGGCAGAAATCACATCAACTTCGGCTGTCGCTTCATAAGCGTCACGCAGTTGAATGTACTGTTCCAGTACCGCTGGAAGCGCTGTCAAACGTCCGTTTTCGGCCATTACCTTAATCAGGTTCTGGGCGTTTTCATCAAGTTGATCGCCACAAACTGCAATGAAAGAAGCAGATAACGCTTCCGGTGCAAGCGCACCGGAAAGAAGATCTGCGATCTGTTCGTTGCGAGCCACTTCTGCGGCAAACGCCAGCATTGATTGCCAGCGATCGATGCTTTGATGCTCAACAGCAAAGTCAAAAGCTGCTTTGGCGTAGGGGCGAGCTACAGTAATAAGATCAGACATCAGCCCCTCCCTCCTTACAGTTCAGCGACCAGTTTATCAACGATGTCGCTGTTAGCAGCTTCATCCACGGAACGTTCGATGATTTTCTCGGCGCCAGCTAATGCCAGCAACGCGACTTGCTTACGCAGCTCTTCACGGACACGTGAACGCTCGGCATCAATTTCTGCCTGCGCCTGTGCCACGATGCGGTTACGTTCAGTCTCAGCTTCAGTTTTCGCTTCGTCCAGAATCTGGGCACGGCGTTTGTTCGCCTGCTCGATAATGACCTGAGCGTCTTCTTTCGCTTTTTTCAGCTGGTCGGTCGCATTGGCCTGCGCGAGATCTAAATCTTTCTTCGCGCGCTCAGCAGAAGCAAGGCCTTCAGCAATTTCTTTCTGGCGCTTTTCGATGGCAGCCATAATCGGCGGCCATACGTACTTCATGCAAAACGCGACAAACAGAATGAACGCGATGGCCTGGCCGAGGATTGTTGCATTAATGTTCACAGCACAATGCCTCTTATTAAGTTAACTTGCTCTGCCGCTATCAGCGATAAACGGCAGAATCCGTCCCTCATCACACCAGGTGCCATGAGTGAACAAGGCTACCAGGTTTAAGCGACAGCAAACATCACGTAGAGACCCAGACCTACAGCGATCATCGGGATAGCATCCACCAGACCCATTACAACAAAGAACTGCGTACGCAGCAGAGGGATCAGATCCGGTTGACGCGCGGCGCCTTCCAGGAATTTACCTCCGAGGATGCCGATACCGATCGCAGCACCGATTGCCGCCAGGCCCATCATCACAGCGGCAGCCATGTACAGCAGATCCATATTCAGGTTTTCCATGACAGTCTCCAGTTTGTTTCAGTTAAAAGCTTAAGTGTTGAGATAAAAATCAATGTTCTTCAGATGCCATCGACAGATAGACGATCGTGAGGACCATGAAAATGAAAGCCTGCAGCGAAATGATCAGGATGTGGAAAATGGCCCATGGCACATTCAACAACCACTGCGACCACCACGGCAGCAGGCCGGCAATCAGGATAAAGATCAGCTCACCCGCATACATGTTACCGAACAGTCGCAGACCCAGTGATACTGGCTTGGACAGCAGGCTAACACCTTCAAGAATCAGGTTAATGGGGATGAAGATCGGGTGATTAAAAGGCTGCAGCGTCAACTCTTTGGTGAAGCCGCCAATGCCTTTCATTTTGATGCTGTAGAACAGAATCAAAATAAATACGCCCAGCGCCATAGACAGCGTGATGTTCACGTCTGCAGATGGCACGACGCGCAGCGCCGGCAAACCTAAATAGTGCTCGCCGATAAACGGCAGCAAATCGATAGGCAGCAGATCCATGAAGTTCATCAGGAAGACCCAAACGAAAATCGTCAGAGCCAGCGGGGCGATAAGTTTGCTTTTACCGTGGTACATGTCACGCACGTTGTTATCAACGAAGCCGACAACCAGTTCGATAGCCGCTTGTAATTTCCCTGGAACACCGCTGGTAGCGCTTTTAGCTACTTTGCGGAACAACACCAGGAAAATCAGTCCCAGCACCACAGAGAAAAACATGGAATCGATATTTATTACCCAGAACGTCGCGGGAGCGTCGTGCGGATTCACCAACTCGAAAGTACGCAGGTCCAACTGAAGGTTATTCAGGTGGTGACCTATGTATTCTTGCGGAGTAGAGATTTCTCCAGCAGCCATGATGCCTCTTACCCTTTGTTGTTAATTACAGCCGGCGCGACGATCTGCACCACCAGCACCGATAACCACGTGATTGCGAGCGGCCAGAAGACCGCACCAAACACACCCAACGCCACCGCGAGAAAAATGACCGTTGTGAACACCTTCAACACTTCACCGAGGGCGAAGCTCCAGGCAACACGGCCTTTCGCAGGCGTTTGATCCTGCAGGCGCCAGGCTAAAAACATAAACAACACGTTCGGCAGCCAGGCTGCCGCTCCACCGGCGATGGCAGAGGCGCCCCAGGAGACCTCTTTCAGGGTAAAGAGCGCACCGATGATGACAAAGGTCACCAGCTGAATGATCAGCACGGCCCGGGCTAATTTCACACTGTAAAGAGACACTGACATGACGCTGAACTCTCCTGCCCCGAACGGGGTATGTCGCGTGTCGTATAAGACTGCCTTTACTCATTTGAGTCAAGCAGCAAAAGCCGTGCAAATTATACGGGCGCCACCTGCGATTTCAATCGGTAAGTAGCGAAAAGGTGAACAATTATTTAAATTTCTTTCTGGAGCGCTATTTTTGAAAACATCGCCTGGCGAGCAGGGTTCGATAAAAATCTGAAATTGCCCTTCCGACTTGCTTTTAAAGCGTGCTTTAGATCACATAATAAACAAGGAATGGCGATGTGAATTTGTTTAAGTTATGAAAATTAACATTTCACAACCCAATAAATTAATTATTTATCAATAGATTATAATTATCCGGAAACTACATATCATTGATTATCGATAAAAACACTCTATTGACATCATGTCCTGCAATAAAAACGTAAAACTGATATTACGCACGCCGATTTATTGCAGAGTTATATTTTCCACAGTGATTATTTGAGTGCGTAAATACACGCCATAACGTGATCTAAGTGATAATGAAATGTGAATTAATCGTTAAATGTAACAGGACTTTTCGGATAATTTCCGGGATGAATGTTAACTTGCTTACCCTGCCCCACCGAATAAATGCTTTTATCCCAAAGTGTTCAATCGCTGCTTTTTCATTCAATTTCATCACGAAAGCAAACGGCATGGATTGACCTAAATCCATACCGTTGAAAAGGCTATTTTCGGCTAATCACGACTAAATGCCGTTCACCGTCCAGTTCCGGCACCTGCAGCGGTTGAATTTTCTCCACGACAAAGCCAGCAGGCAAGGCTGATATCTCATCATCCGGACGTACCCCCTTCAAGGCATAAAAACGTCCTTCACGACCCGGCAAATGATGGCACCAGTTCAGCATATCTTCCAGTGAGGCGAAAGCACGGCTAATAACGCCATCGAACGGCGGCTCGGATGGGAACTCCTCCACGCGGCTCTGCACGGGTGTAACGTTAGTAAGTCCTAACTCATGCTGAACCTGCCGCAGGAAACGCACGCGTTTGCCAAGGCTATCAAGCAGTGTGAAATGCGACTGCGGACGTACAATGGCCAGCGGAATACCCGGTAAGCCAGGCCCGGTGCCAACGTCAATAAAGCGATCGCCCTGCAGATGCGGCTCAACCACCACGCTATCGAGGATATGCCGTACTAGCATCTGCTGCGGATCGCGCACCGATGTCAGGTTATAGGCCTTGTTCCATTTATGCAGCAGCTCAACATAGCCAACCAACTGCTGTTTTTGTTGATCGGTAAGGGAAATGTTTGCCGCTTTCAGCAGCGAGGAGAGTTTGTTAATCACGACGAGAATTCCATTAACGGGGGCGAGGTACCTCGCCCCGAAGTCTATCAGGCGCTTTTACGCAGCAGGCCCTGTTTTTTCAGGTAGATCAGCAGAATCGAGATCGCCGCAGGCGTAATGCCCGAAATACGAGAGGCCTGGCCGATGGAGGTGGGTTTGTGATCGTTAAGCTTGGCAATCACTTCATTCGACAGACCATTAACCTGCCGATAATCGAGATCCACAGGCAACAAGGTATTTTCATTGCGCTGCTGGCGATCAATCTCTTCCTGCTGGCGTGCAATGTAGCCTTCGTACTTCACCTGAATTTCAACCTGCTCGGCGGCTTGCTCATCAGCGAGCGCCGGGCCATAGCTTGCCAGCGAGGTAAGCAGCGGATAGGTCATTTCTGGACGGCGCAGTAAATCTTCACCGCTGGCTTCTTTGGTAAGCGGTGCACTGATCACCGTGTTTACCTCCGCCACGTGATCTGATTTTGGGTGCACCCACAGATCGCGCAAGCGTTGACGCTCTTGCTCAATCGCTTCCAGTTTTTGGTTGTAACGTGCCCAGCGAGCATCATCAACCAAACCGAGTTCACGGCCTGTCTCTGTCAAACGCAGATCGGCGTTATCTTCACGCAGCATCAAACGATACTCGGCGCGCGAGGTGAACATGCGGTACGGCTCTTTGGTACCCAATGTGCAGAGGTCATCGACCAAAACACCGAGATAAGCCTGATCGCGCCGTGGCGCCCAGCCCTCTTTGTCTGCAGAAGAACGCGCCGCATTGAGGCCGGCTAGCAGACCTTGCGCCGCCGCTTCTTCGTAGCCTGTGGTGCCGTTGATCTGACCGGCAAAGAACAAGCCGTGGATAAATTTACTTTCCAGCGTTGGTTTTAGATCGCGAGGATCGAAGAAATCATACTCAATGGCATAACCCGGACGCACGATCTTCGCGTTTTCAAGGCCCTTCATGGAGCGGACGATCTGCATTTGAACGTCAAATGGCAGGCTGGTGGAGATGCCATTTGGGTAAATTTCATTGCTGGTGAGACCTTCCGGCTCGAGGAAGATCTGGTGCGCGTTACGATCGGCAAAGCGCATCACTTTATCTTCGATCGACGGGCAGTAACGTGGACCAATGCCTTCGATGATCCCGGCATACATCGGGCTACGATCAAGGTTATTGCGGATCACGTCATGGGTCTGTTCGTTGGTAGAGGTAATCCAGCACGGCACCTGCTGTGGATGCTGTGAGACTTTGCCCATGAACGAGAACACCGGCATCGGGTTATCACCGTGCTGCGGAGCCAGTACTGAAAAATCAATCGAGCGCGCATCAATGCGCGGTGGCGTACCGGTTTTCAGACGGTTCACGCGCAGCGGCAGTGCACGCAGACGCTTCGCCAATGGGATTGATGGCGGATCGCCCGCTCGTCCACCGCTGTAGTTATCCAGGCCAATGTGGATTTTGCCATCAAGGAACGTCCCGACGGTCAGTACCACGGTTTTGGCGCGGAATTTCAAACCCATCTGTGTCACAGCACCGACGACGCGATCGTTTTCCACAATCAGATCGTCAACTGCCTGCTGGAAGATCATCAAATTTGGCTGGTTCTCCAGCGCAGTGCGTACCGCCTGGCGATACAGCACGCGGTCAGCCTGAGCGCGCGTAGCGCGTACTGCTGGGCCTTTACTGGCGTTTAGTATCCTAAACTGGATGCCAGCCTGGTCAATTGCCGTGGCCATCAAACCGCCTAAGGCATCCACTTCCTTCACCAGATGTCCTTTCCCGATGCCACCGATCGCCGGGTTACAGGACATTTGTCCAAGCGTATCAATGTTATGGGTGAGTAACAGGGTTTGCTGACCCATTCGGGCGGCGGCCATCGCGGCCTCGGTGCCCGCATGACCACCACCGATTACGATGACGTCAAAAGGATCTGGATAAAACATGAAGTGGGTCCTCGTTAATGTTCGGACAGGGATCGTTGCCCTGGGCGGTGGATTCTACTGAAATTATCTCGGCGGCGAAAGTCGCGGGATCCTGAGGTTTAAAAGAAAGGATCTTTATTCTTTTATATGATCTCTCTGTTAGATCTACTATTAGGATCGCACCAGGCTGTTGATAACCCGGAAAAGCCACGATTTAACAGCGTATTAGAGAGGATCGTTTGCTGTGAATGATCGGTGATCCTGATCCGTATAAGCTGGGATCAAAACAGCAACTTATGCACAGCCTAAAAAAGAAACAGCGGTTGTTATTGGGATAACTACCGGTTATACGCATGAATCAGGCTATGTTATCCACAGATGATCGCGTGTTTAAAGCAAAAAAACAGCGCAATAAACTGGGGATCGTTCTATTTACCCGATCCCCGGCCGGCAAAGATCGTTTTAAATCTGGGTTTTCCATGTGGACACCCACACTTCAGCCGCGTCTTCCGGGATCTCATGCTCAAGCACGTCGATCTCAAGGCGATCGCCGATGCGTTTGGCACCCAATTGGTTCAACTGCTCTTCCAGCAGCTTGATCGCGCCACAGAAAAGATCGTATTCGTGGTTGCCGATGCCGACTGCACCATAACGTAAGCCGGAAAGATCCGGTTGCGTCTCCTGCAATGCTTCATATAAAGGAAGCAAGTTGTCGGGGAGTTCACCGGCACCGTGCGTGGAGGTCACAATCAGCCAAATGCCTTCCTGCTGCAGCTCATCGAGCTCAGGCCCATGCAGCACCTCGGTTGAGAAGCCCGCTTCCTGCAGTTTTTCTTCCAGATGTTCAGCAACATATTCGGCGCTGCCAAGGGTACTTCCACTGATTAACGTAATATCGGCCATGATGCTCTCCCGCACTAAAGGCGAGCATTGTACGCTGTGATCAAGCCGTGATCCACCTGTGGAAAACAGGGTTAATAGTAGAAAGCATCAGGCGGCAAGTCACGCTGTGCGCGCGATCTGCCGGGGATAAGTTTGTGCACAGTTTAGATGGGGATCACGGCTTAATGGTGCGCATGATGGGGTTTTGCAGTGAGATCAGGGTTTCGGTGGACTGAATTTCGTCGATAGTCTGGATCTTGTTGATCAACACCTGCTGCAGCGCGTCGATTGATCGACACATCACTTTGATAAAAATGCTGTAATGGCCGGTGGTGTACCAGGCCTCAACGACTTCATCTAAGGCTTCCAGCTTACTAAGCGCCGCCGGATAATCACGTGCGCTCTTCAGGATAATGCCGATAAAGCAGCACACATCGAAGCCAAGCTGGCGCGGATCAATCTCCACGCGGGTGCCTAAAATAATCCCCGCCTGACGCATTTTTTCCACGCGAACATGAATGGTGCCCGGGCTCACGTTGAATTGTTTAGCGAGTTCGGCATACGCGGTGCGTGCATTTTGCAGCAGCGCATTCAAAATGCCGCGATCCAGGTTATCCAGCTGAAGGTTTTCCGCCATTGTCCATCCTCGTTGAGTTCTTCTTCTATGAATAGAGGAGAATGTGCAGCAAATTAGCGGTGCAGGCAAGGTGCAGACAACAGCCATGCCGTTGTCTGCACGCTTTATTAGCGCTTGCGCCAGAAGGTCACTTGCGCCTGTGTATGCTGGAATTTGCGCGCCGTCTCGCGGATAACAAAGGGGATATCCTGCGGCGGTGCGACTTCGTCAAACGCGTCACGTAATACGCGTTGCAACGCCTGGTAAGTGGTGAGTGCTTCGCCATTCTCACGCACACCACCCAGCCAGTTTTCTTTCGGCGTGAATTCCTCCAGCCAGGTATAAGGTGACGACAGCACCAGCAAGCCGCCGGCCCGGATCATCGGCGTAACATCCTGCAGGAAGCGTTTGGGCTGACGCAGACGATCAATCAGGTTGGAAGCGAGTACCAGATCGTAACGATCCGGCTGTGGCTTCAGGTTACAGGCATCGCCCTGCACAAACTGGATACGCTGCGCTTGCTGAGCCTCAAGACCAAACTCTTTCAGCCGTACCTGCCGATACTCCACCAGCTCGCCTTCTTCTGGCACCACGTAGCGGAAATCTTCTCCTGATGTCAGCTGTAGCGCGACATCAATAAAGCGCGCCGAGTAATCCATTCCGGTTACTGCATCAAAATGGCGCGCCAGCTCGAAACTGGCGCGTCCGGTGGCACAACCGATATCCAGCGCCTGGCCACGCTCCTGGCAATGCGGCAGCAATTTTTCCACCAGCGCAGCCGCGTAGTTGGGCACGCCGTAGTAACTCGGACCGTACTGGAAATCGAGGTATTGCGACACCATGCTATCCGTTTCATAAGGATTGAGCGCCATCGTTTCTTCATGTGATGAAACCACATAGCGGAAACCGGCGTGCTGGAAGAAGTGACGGCGGAAAGCGTAGCGTGCGGATTTCAGCGCTTCGTTGCCGGTAGAAATCCAGCTGCCGCCTTTAATTAGCGCATGTTTGCCATCAAAGGTCGGCGTGGAGAAATCATCGTAGAGCGGGTGGACTTTAAAACCTTCGAAGCCGTTGGTCGGCGTGGTGGTCCACTGCCATACGTTGCCGACAATGTCGTAGAACTCGCCCTGAGCAAAGCGATCGACCGGGCTGGACGAAGCCCAATACGCCAGATTGATATTGCCTGGCGCGTCAATCCAATCCGGCTGGTCGCCGCTTACCTGTTCACGTAGCTGCGCCCATTCCGCTTCACAGGGGAGTTGCACGGATTTACCGGTCTCTTCAGCCAGCCAGCGACAGAACGCAGCGGCTTCCAGCTGATTCACCTCCGCTGGCCAGTCCCAGGGCATCGCGACTTCCTCAGCCAGCAAGCGCAGCTTTAGCTGATCGGGTTGCTTTTCGTCCCCGATCCAAAACGTCGGCATTTGCGCGCCGGAGAATTCGCGCCAGCCCCAGCCTTCATCATCCCACCAGCGGCGATCGTTATAGCCATCCGCCGCGATAAAGCGGTAAAACTCGGCATTGCTCACCAGCATTTTACTGGCCTTAAACGGCTTCAGTTCTGTCTGCTGGCTGCCATATTCATTATCCCAGCCGTAAGTGTCGTCTGTTTTGCCCTGCTGCACGCGACCCCCGGGCATGGCGACCAGCGTATTGGCTGGCACAGATTGACGATCGTGACGCGCCTGCGGGCAAACCGGCCAGTGTGGTTGCGCTTTTACCCACTCGATGGGCAACTGGCGCATCAGCACGCTGGAGGTTTCCAGATGAATACGTTCGTGCTCGATCCCCATCAAAACCACCCACGCCGGGCTTTCCCAATCGATGGGCAGCGCCAACGGCATGGTGCGAATGAACTCGCTCACCAGACTTTTTACTTTGCCGCGATAGTCGCGGACTTCAGCGATAGTTGGCCAGTCGTAATGGTTGTCGTTGAGATCGTCCCAGCTCATCTCATCCACGCCGATCGCCATCATCGCCTCAATACGATCGTCGACGCGTTGATCGAGATAGCGTCCGGCCATCAGCTTGTTAATGTAGAAGGTCGCAGTGTGGCCAAAGTAGAAGATCAGCGGATGACGCAGCGAAATGGCTTTATTAAACCAGGCGCGTTCGTCGGCCAGACAATCAAACAGGCTTTCATACAGTTCCCAGGTTTGGGTGAAGTACGTTAGCAGTTCGGCTCTTTTTTGTTCGGTATTTTGGCCGGAGAGTCGCAGCGTGTGGGTCGGTGCGGGAAGTTGGGCGGTGGTCACAAGGTGCTCCATTTGCTTGGTGTGCGAACTTATCACTATAGCAAATTAGCATTTCCGCCAGATGACTTAGCGCTGCCAGCGGCGCAGCAGGCGACTTTTCAGGCCGGTATCAAAGCGCCAGATGTGATCGAAAATGCGCAGAATGCCGGGTTTGCCATGCAGCGACATTGCGACCGCGTGGAAGCGCTGTTGATAGTGGCGCTGACGCTGCTTAATGGTGCTAACGACATCGTCGGGCAAACGCTGGGCAATAAAATCCGACACGATCACCGCATCCGCTTCCTGCCACGCGTTGCCTTCCATGCGTTTTACTACGGCGGCAAGGCAGGCGGCGAGATCGGTGCCGCCACGAAAGCGCTGGCTGAGAAAACGAATGGCCTGCTCAATGCCATTGTCGGCGGTGAGCTCATAGCCGATCACTTCATGTGCAAACAACATGATGTAGCAGCGGCGCTTATCCGCCAGCGCCACTTTCAGCAGCGCCAGGCAAAAAGCTTTGGCGCAGCGTTCGTTGAAACCGCCCATCGAACCGGAGGTATCCACGCAGACGATAAACGGTCCGCGCGGCTGCTCTTCGTGTTGCTGGTGGCTAACCGGTCTCATGGTGACTTTTTCGTGCCACGCATCACCCTGTAAACGGTAGGTCAGCAAGCGTTTCTCGACCAAACGTCGATAAAATTCCAGCTCTAACTCGCTAATGCTCAGCGCCGCCAGCTCTGGCGGTAGCAGGCGCAGCACATCATCGCTCTGATGAATGCCGCTGACCTCTTCCGGCACATTATCCGGTTCACGCACCAGTTGGTGAAACGCCTCCAGCGGCGCATCCTGCGATGGCACCGATTTGGCCTCGCGGCTGCGTCCCAGCTGTTGCGCCAGCTTCATCAGTTCCGGCTGCTGAGCAAGGAAATCGCCATACTGCACAATCAGCTCGTAATCGCCGTGTTGCAGCGGCGCTTTGCTCAAATCCCACAGGCGACCAGCCGCGGCCTCATCGTCATCGGTAAGAATCGGTGCCAGCTGACCGCTGATCGCCATGCGCTGCTGCAGCTCCGCCATCAGGCGTTCGCGCTGCTCTTCCAGAATGGTTTCATTTAGCGTCAGCGTTTGCAGTGTCAGGCTGAGGCGCCAGCGTTGCAGAAACAGCGTGTGCTGCGCGTTACTGAGCTGTGTGTTTTCGGCATTAAGAAGCAGTTTGCTGGCTTCTTCAATAAACGGCGACGGCAGACTTTTCAGCTGCGTCATGATGTGGGGTAACTGCTGGGTGAAATTTTGCGTGCTGAGCAGCTGCATCTGCTGAAACAGCTGAAATTCCTGCGCCAGCGTTTCCGGCACCGGCGTGGCTTTGATCTGCTCGGCAATCTCGGATCGCCAGCGCGGCAGATCGCGCATTAATGCCTGCTTCATGCGGGGAAATTTTTCAAAAAAAAGCGCCAGCTGCGGCGAGGCGAGTAACGCGATGATCAGCTCTTCTATCAGCTCGGTTTCACCAATCGATAGCAGCGTACTCAGCGTCTCTAGCGAGATCATTTTCTCGCCTGTTTCAGCTGTTCCGCTACATCCTGCAGGCTGGTTTCAATGCGAGCCAGCCAGTCATCGCTAATGAACAAGCAGCGCTGCTGCTGGCTAAATAGCGTACGTTGCGTGCGCAGCTGCGTTTCCAGCGCCTCATATTCATCGGCGATCTCTTGCGGCATCTCGCTGCTGTTGCTGGCGCCCGGCAGCGTGAGTCGCGTGGATTGCAGGCTAACATCGCGTAGCGTCAGGCAGTGATGCGTATCCACCAGCATATCGAGCGTCTGACCAAAGCCAATGCCATTTAGCTTGCCACGGATTTCGCCGCCTTTCAGCAGCCACTGATTCAGGGCTTCACGCCCCAGCAGAATGTGCGTTACCTGCATATCGTGCAGCATTAGCGGCTGTTGCAGCATCAGTGTCAGCTGTTCGTCCGCGATCGCGGCGGGTAATTCATAATGCGGTTTGCGGCTGAACATGCCGCTGTGTTTCTCCAGCGTCAGCGCTTGCGCAACGCTTTGCTGCTGTTGCAGCGCCAGGCGACGGCCTTTGATCTGCTGCAGTTTGTGTAGCAGCGCCTGTTGCTGCCACGCATGTTGCGACATCAGCGTATCAATTTCGCGATCCAGCAGCTTCATCGAGGCCACGTCATGCCATAGACAATCTTTCAGCAGAATTAAATCGATGGGGGCGATGGTCACGCGACCACTATAGAATGCGCTGGCCTGCAATAAATGAATGGCTTTTTTCCAGCGGCGATCGGAGATGTAGGGCGCATCCGGCAGCGTTTCTAGTTGCTGACGTAGCTGATAAATCAGTTCGAACACGTGATCCGGCAGGCTGACCTGGCTGATGCCTTTCTGCCACTGCTCATACTCTTCATCGCTGATGCGCAGTGACTCCGCCACAGGATTGTCGTTTTCGTCCTGCTGATGGGTGAGCATGCTGCGGAAATTCTGTTTCTCATGCACATTATCCAGCCACAGACGAATCAACATGCGGTCATACAGTGCTTCCAGTCCGCTATCCGCTTCAGGCAATTCGTTGGAGGCGGTAACCAGCAGGCGCATCGGGATTTTTTCTTCGCTATCGCCGTTACGGAAGCGGCGTTCGTTGATGGCGGTTAGCAGGGTATTCAGAATCGCCGGGCCGGCTTTCCAGATTTCATCAAGGAAGACAATCTCAGCATCGGGCAGATAGCCTTTGGTCAGTCGCTGATAGCGGCCCTCATCTTTGAGTGCCTGAATCGACAGCGGGCCAAACACCTCTTCAGGGGTAGAAAAACGGGTCATCAGATATTCAAAAGCGCGGGCGTGCTGGAAGGCATATTTCAGGCGGCGGGCGATAAGGCTCTTGGCGATGCCCGGCGGCCCAAGCAAAAACACGCTTTCCCCGCTGAGCGCGGCCAGCAGACAGAGACGGATCGCGTGATGGCGTTCATACAGCCCTTTTTCCAGCGCGTTGCTCAGGCGAGAAATTCTTTCTGCCAAAAGATGGGGTTGAGCCATAATCACATCATTATCCTTTTGATCCTGGTGCCGTCATAGTTTGGCGAGCGCAATACTCTACTGATTATCATGCGCGAATGCGTTGATAGCCGTCAGCTTTTTTGTTTCAGAAGGTTGATGCGAGAGAACTCGCCGCTTCCAACGGTTTTTTAGCCGGATTTTCGGCGAAAAACCGCGTCACCGACGCGATGGTGACACTTTGTAAGAGTAGGTTTTTTTGGGAATATGTGCATACTGTGCGCTTTTTGATGGCTTGAGCGGTAGGCAAGTGCCTCCGGCTCCAACAAAAGACAACTTATGAGCTCGGATAAGAAACAGTCCCTTGGTGCAGTCACGCTGGCGGCTATTGGCGTGGTGTATGGCGATATCGGTACCAGCCCGCTCTATACATTGCGTGAATGTCTCTCTGGCCAGTTTGGTTTTGGCGTTGAACGTGAAGCGGTTTTTGGCTTTCTTTCGCTGATCTTCTGGCTGCTGATTCTGGTGGTATCACTCAAGTACATCAGCTACGTGATGCGTGCAGATAACGCCGGAGAAGGCGGAATTTTGACGCTAATGTCGCTGGCCGGACGCAATACTGGCGCCAGAGCAACGGCGATTCTGGTGATCATGGGACTGATTGGCGGCAGCTTCTTCTACGGCGAAGTGGTGATTACACCAGCCGTTTCGGTGCTTTCTGCAATTGAGGGGCTGGAAATTGCGGCCCCAAGTCTGGATGCCTATATCGTGCCCCTGGCGATCGCCGTTTTGACCCTGCTGTTTGTTATCCAGAAGCACGGCACCGGCATTGTCGGTAAGCTGTTCGCACCGGTAATGCTGCTGTGGTTCCTGGTTCTGGCGGTATTGGGCGCGCGCAGCATCATCAGCAACCCGGACGTGCTGCACGCGATGAATCCCTACTGGGCGCTGCACTTCTTTATCGAATACAAAACCGTTTCCTTCTTCGCGCTTGGCGCGGTGGTGCTGGCAATTACCGGCGTGGAAGCGCTGTATGCCGATATGGGCCACTTCGGTAAATTCCCGATTCGTCTTGCCTGGTTCATCGTGGTGCTGCCATCGCTGGTGCTGAACTACTTTGGCCAGGGGGCGCTGCTGCTCAAACATCCGGAAGCGATCAAAAACCCGTTCTTCCTGCTCGCGCCGGACTGGATGCTGATCCCGATGTTGATTCTGGCGACCTTAGCCACGGTGATCGCCTCGCAGGCGGTGATTTCCGGCGTGTTCTCGTTAACCCGTCAGGCGGTGCGTCTCGGCTACCTGCCGCCAATGCGCATTGTGCACACCTCTGAGGAAGAGTCCGGGCAGATTTATATTCCGGTGATCAACTGGCTGCTCTACTTCTCGGTGGTAATTGTGATTGTCGGCTTCGAGCACTCCAGCAATTTGGCCGCGGCGTACGGCATTGCGGTAACGGGCACCATGGTGCTGACCGCGATTCTTTGCTCTACCGTGGCGATTCAAAACTGGCACTGGAACCGCTATCTGGTAGTGCTGATTCTGATTGCCATGTTGTGCATCGATGTGTCGCTGTTCTCCGCCAACTTGATCAAAGTGTTCTCCGGCGGCTGGCTGCCGCTGACGCTGGCGCTGATGATGTTCATCATTATGACCACCTGGAAAAGCGAGCGTTTCCGCCTGCTGCGTCGTATGCATGAGCACGGTAACTCTCTGGAAGCGATGATTGCTTCACTGGAGAAATCGCCGCCGGTGCGCGTGCCAGGTACTGCGGTATACATGTCGCGTGCGCTCAATGTGATTCCATTTGCCATGCTACATAATCTCAAACACAACAAAGTGCTGCATGAGCGCGTGGTGCTGCTGACGCTGCGCACTGAAGATGCACCTTACGTGCACAACGTACGTCGAGTGACGATTGAGCAGCTGTCGCCCACTTTCTGGCGCGTAGTGGCCAGCTACGGCTGGCGTGAAACGCCGAACGTGGAGGAGATTTTCCACCGCTGCGGCCTTGAAGGGCTGAATTGCCGCATGATGGAAACCTCGTTCTTCATGTCGCATGAATCGCTGATAATCGGCGATCGTCCGTGGTATCTGCGCCTGCGTGGCAAGCTGTTCCTCGCGCTGCAACGTAATGCGCTGCGCGCGCCAGATCAGTTTGAAATCCCACCGAACCGCGTGATTGAACTGGGAACCCAGGTCGAGATTTAACGCTCTGCGCGTCACCAGCTTAAGGTGACGCGCAATCCTCCGCTGGCGCGCTGGCTGAACTGCAATCGAATGCCGTGCAGCTGGGCAATATTCTTCACAATGGAAAGCCCCAATCCACTGCCGGTTTGTGTCTGTCCCGGCGGTCGCCAGAAGCGTTCACCCAGCCTCGCCAGTTGTTCTTCGCTGACGCCTGGTCCGTTATCGTCAACGGTAATGGCGCGCGCATTAAGCTGCACATTGATGCTGCTGCCCGAAGGTGAGTAGCGCAGCGCGTTATCCAGCAGATTACGCACCATTAAATTCAGCAACAGCGGATGACCGTTCATCACCGGTTCGGCGTGGTGAGTAAATACTAAATCGGTATGCTGCTGTTCCGCCTGCGGGAAATGCTCCGCCAGCAGATTTTGCAGCAGCGGCGCCAGCGCGACCGGTTGAAATTCGCTGCGCAGATCGTCAGCCTCGACGCGTGAAAGCGTCAGTAGCTGATCCACCAAGCGCGTGGCGCGCACGATGCCGCTATCCAGCTGCTGAATGGCGCGTTTGCGCATCGTTTCATCATCATCGGCCAGCTGAATCACTTCGCTCTGTACGCGCAGCGCCGCCAGCGGGCTACGCAGCTCATGGGCGGCATCGGAGGTAAAGCGGCGTTCGCGTTGTACCAGCTGTGCCATGCGGTTAAACAAACCGTTGAGCGCTACCACCAGCGGTTTCACCTCTTTGGGCAGGCGCGCGTCCGGCAGCGGTTTAGCATCATCCGGCGCACGCTGATGCAGCGATGCGGTAAGGCGTTTCAATGGACGCAGCTCAAACCACACCAGCGCCAGCAAAAACAGCAGCATAAAAGGCATGGCGATCAGCCAGGGTAACAAGCTGCTGAGTGCCAAATCGCGCGTCATATCATCGCGATATTCCCACTCCTGACCCACCACCACGCGATAGCGTTTATCGGCAGAGGTAAGCCACACTAAGCGCCAGCTGTCTTTATCGTCGCGCAGGTGGCCATCGACAAAACCATCGCGCTGATGATCAAACTGCAAATCGCGACCGTTTTCGCCATCGTTCAACAGCGGCTTGCCCTCGGCGCTGTAAATGGCAAATGCCAGTGCATCATCATCCTGATCGCCCCGATGATGACGCAGGATAGATTTGGTTTTTGGCAGCGTAACGTCTTGCCGCGAGGTGGGATCGAGCGCGATCAGGCGCTTTGCGAACAGCATTTGCTGCGTATCAAACAGCTCGTTCACCGTATCGCGGGTTTGCTGCCAGGCGCTGAGGCCGGCAAGTCCGCCGCACAAGAGGATCAGCACGACAAAGCCGATGGCGAGGCGCAGGAACAGACTCATTCCACCGCTCCCAGCGTATAGCCCACGCCATGCACGGTACGAATAAACTGGCTGCCGAGTTTTTTACGCAGATGATGAATATGGACTTCCACCGCATTGCTGGAGACATCTTCATCCCAGCTATACAGTTTTTCTTCCAGCTGGCTGCGCGTTAGCACGCGGCCAGGATTACGCAGAAAGAGCTCCAACAGCGCCAGTTCCCGACTCTTCAGGCTGACGGCTTCGCCATCGCACATTACGCTGTGGCTGTCGGGTGCCAGGGTAACCTTGCCGTGTTTAAGCTCTGGCTGCAGCTGTCCATGACGACGACGGATCAGCGCCTGCAAACGTGCGGCTACTTCTGTTAGCGCAAACGGCTTGCACAGGTAATCGTCGGCGCCGAGCTGCAATCCTTGCACGCGCTGATCGAGCGCATCGCGCGCCGTGAGGATCAGCACCGGCACATCGTGTCCTTGCTGGCGCCATTGACGCAGGATATCTAAACCATCGCGTTCCGGCAGCGACAGATCCAGCACTACTGCATCCCAGGGCGCGGCGGTTAGGGCCTGAAATCCGCTTTCCCCCGAGACAAACCAGTCCACGCTGAAGCCGAGTTTGGTGAGGCCAACCTTCAAACCGTCGCCAATCAGGGCGTCATCTTCTATCAATAAAATGCGCATAACTTCTCCTTCTGTTAAGCGGAGTTATACGAAGCACATTCTTTCTTGTACAGCGAAAATCGCGGCAAATAGGCTATTTTTCAGGAATGTACGCGCAAAGCGTTCTCTTAAGATCCTGTTAAGAACCTTATGGTGAAATAGCGCATGTAAACCAACACATTCATGGAAACGAGGTGAGAAATGAAAAAATCTGCTGCTTTATTCGCGATTGTCGCGCTGGCTGCTACGCCGGTTCTTGCTGCGCAGCAAGGGGGTTTTGTGGATCCCACTGCACCAACGGCACAGGTCAAGTCTGGTGGTTTCAAAGCCGATAACACTAGCATCGTCACGGTGAAACAGGCCGAAGAGATGAAAGACGATAGCTGGATTACCGTACGCGGTACGCTGGAGAAGCAAATTGGTGATGAGGATTATCAGTTCCGCGATGCTACTGGCACCATGAAGGTCGAAATCGATCATAAACGCTGGAACGGTTTGACCATCACACCGAAGGATCAGGTGGAGCTGACCGGTGAACTGGATAAGGATTTCAACGCGATCGAACTGGACGTGAAACAGGTACGTAAACTGCCATAATTTCCTCCCCGGTGCCGCGTAAGCGGCTCCGCCATCCCACCAAACTCAAATTCCCGCTGGCACAAGCGAAACGTTTCGATGGCGATCACATTTCCGTAATGTCGTCATTGAGTTGCCGCGCGCATTTTATACACTCCCGATCAGCGAAACGTTTCGCTGTGGAGTGGAAGAAATGAAAAAAGGTCGCTTGTTAAACGCTGAAGTCTCTCATGTGATTGCCCGCCTGGGGCACACCGATACGCTGACGATTGCAGATGCAGGCTTGCCGATTCCGGCCGGTCCACAGCGCATCGATCTGGCATTAACGCCGGGTACGCCCGAATTTTTACAGGTGGTCGACGTTATCACGCAGGAGATGCAGGTCGAAAGCGCCCTGATGGCGGAGGAGATTAAACAGCATAATCCGCCGCTCCACAGCGCACTGCTCGCCGTGCTCGAAGCCTTGCAACGGCACCAGGGGAATGTCATCACCATCCGTTACACCAGCCATGAACAATTCAAACAACAGACACAGCGCAGTCAGGCGGTCATTCGCAGCGGAGAGTGTTCTCCGTATGCGAATGTCATCCTGAGCGCTGGCGTGACCTTCTGAGGCCGTTATGCAACCGTTATTGCAACTCAAAGGGATTGAAAAATCTTTTCCGGGCGTGAAAGCGCTGAATGGCGCCTCGCTTGCCGTCTATCCTGGCCGCGTGATGGCGCTGGTGGGCGAAAACGGTGCCGGTAAATCTACCATGATGAAAGTGCTGACCGGCATTTACAGCATGGACGCCGGCTCCATGCAGTGGCTGGGTAAGGATGTGGCGTTCTCGGGCCCGAAAGCTTCGCAGGAAGCGGGCATTGGTATTATCCATCAGGAACTGAACCTGATTCCGCAGCTGACCGTCGCCGAAAATATTTTCCTTGGTCGTGAATTTGTTAACCGCTTTGGCCGCATCGAATGGAAAAAGATGTATGCCGCGGCGGATGGACTGTTACAACGCCTTAATCTGCGCTTCAGCAGCCACAAGCTGGTGGGCGATTTGTCGATTGGCGATCAGCAGATGGTTGAGATCGCGAAAGTGCTTAGCTTCGAGTCAAAAGTCATCATTATGGATGAACCGACCGATGCGCTCACCGATACCGAAACGCTGTCGCTGTTCCGCGTGATCAACGAACTAAAAGCGCAGGGCTGCGGCATTGTCTATATCTCGCACCGCATGAAAGAGATCTTTGAGATTTGCGATGACGTCACCGTGTTCCGTGACGGGCAGTTTATTGCCGAGCGCGCGGTCAGCGATCTCAGCGAAGAGAGCCTGATCGAGATGATGGTGGGGCGCAAACTGGAAGATCAATATCCACGCATTGATCAACAACCCGGCGAGATCCGTTTAAAAGTCGAAAACCTGAGCGGGCCGGGCGTTGATAACGTCAGCTTTACGCTGCGTAAAGGGGAAATCCTTGGCGTGTCTGGCCTGATGGGCGCGGGCCGCACTGAACTGATGAAAGTGCTGTACGGCGCGCTGCCACGCAGCAAAGGCAAAGTCACGCTGAATGGACGTGAGATCGTGACCCGCTCACCGCAGGATGGCTTAGCGAACGGCATCGTCTATATCTCCGAAGACCGCAAGCGCGATGGCCTGGTGCTCGGCATGTCGGTGAAAGAGAACATGTCGCTGACCGCGCTGCGCTATTTCAGTACCGGCGCGGGCAATCTCCGGCACAGCGATGAGCAGCTGGCGGTGGGCGATTTTATCCGCCTGTTCAACGTTAAAACCCCCTCCATGGAGCAGCCGATTGGGCTGCTGTCCGGTGGTAATCAGCAGAAAGTAGCGATTGCGCGCGGTCTGATGACACGCCCCGATGTGCTGATTCTTGATGAGCCAACACGCGGCGTCGACGTTGGGGCGAAAAAAGAGATCTATCAGTTAATTAACCAGTTTAAAGCCGAAGGGCTGAGCATCATTTTGGTGTCGTCAGAAATGCCGGAAGTGTTGGGCATGAGCGATCGCATCGTGGTAATGCATGAAGGCCATCTGAGTGGCGAATTTTCCCGTGAGCAGGCTACCCAGGAATCCCTGATGGCGGCGGCAGTCGGTAAGCAACACAGCGAGGAGTTAGTTGTATGAGCACCCAAACCTTACCCGCCAGCCGCCGCTGGTTCAGCAAAGCCTGGCTGCTGGAGCAGAAATCCCTGATTGCGTTGATCGTGCTGATCGCCGTGGTCGCCAGCCAGAGCCCAAATTTCTTTACGCTGCCGAATATGTTCAACATTCTGCAGCAGACGTCGGTCAACGCCATCATGGCGGTGGGGATGACGCTGGTGATTCTGACTTCAGGCATTGATTTGTCGGTGGGATCGCTGCTGGCGCTGACGGGCGCGGTAGCGGCATCAATTGTCGGATTAGAAGTGAATGCGCTGGTCGCCGTAGCGGCTTCGCTGGCGCTCGGCGCGGCAATTGGCGCTCTTACCGGTGTAATAGTCGCACGCGGCAAGGTGCAGGCTTTTATCGCCACGCTGGTGATGATGCTGCTGCTGCGCGGCGTCACTATGGTTTATACCAACGGCAGCCCAATCAATACCGGTTTCAACGATAACGCCGATCTGTTCGGCTGGTTCGGTATTGGCCGCCCGCTGGGCATCCCAACGCCGGTTTGGCTGATGGCAGTGGTATTTGCACTCGCGTGGTACATGCTGCATCACACGCGCCTCGGACGTTACATCTACGCGCTGGGCGGTAACGAAGCGGCTACACGCTTATCCGGTATCAGCGTTAACCGCGTCAAAATCATCGTCTATTCGCTGTGCGGCCTGCTGGCGGCATTGGCAGGCACCATCGAAGTGGCACGCCTCTCTTCCGCACAACCCACGGCGGGTACCGGTTATGAACTGGATGCCATTGCCGCGGTGGTGCTGGGCGGCACCAGCCTGGCGGGCGGTAAAGGCCGCATCATGGGCACGCTGATTGGTGCGCTGATCCTCGGCTTCCTGAATAACGGCCTGAATCTGATGGGCGTATCGTCTTACTACCAAATGATTGTTAAAGCCGTCGTCATTCTGCTAGCGGTGCTGGTGGATAACAAAAGCAGTAAATAACTCTGACCTTCACACAGGATTTAAAAATGAAAAAGTTAACTGCATTGGCCGTCATTCTTGGCGCCACCCTCAGTGCTGGCGCAATGGCCAAGGACACCATTGCTCTGGTGGTTTCAACCCTGAATAATCCGTTCTTTGTGTCACTGAAAGATGGCGCACAGAAAGAAGCTGATCAACTGGGTTATAACCTTGTCGTGCTGGATTCGCAGAACAACCCGGCGAAAGAGCTGGCGAACGTGCAGGATCTGACCGTACGCGGCACCAAGCTGCTGCTGATCAACCCAACCGATTCTGATGCGGTAGGCAACGCGGTGAAAATGGCGAACCAGGCGAACATTCCGGTGATCACTCTGGACCGTGTTGCTGCGCAAGGTACCGTGGTGAGCCACGTTGCTTCTGACAACCGTTTCGGCGGCAAAATGGCCGGTGACTTCATCGCTAAAAAGCTGGGCGATGGCGCGAAAATCATTGAACTGCAGGGCATTGCCGGTACGTCTGCGGCGCGCGAGCGTGGCGAAGGCTTTAAACAAGCGGCAGATGCGCACAAATTCAACATCCTGGCGAGCCAGCCTGCTGACTTTGACCGTACTAAAGGTTTGAACGTCATGCAGAACCTGCTGCAGGGCCATCCGGATGTGCAGGCGGTGTTCGCACAGAATGACGAAATGGCGCTGGGCGCGCTGCGTGCGCTGCAAACGGCCGGTAAAACCGACGTGCTGGTGGTGGGCTTCGATGGCACTGCTGACGGCGTGAAAGCGGTAGAATCGGGTAAACTGACCGCTACTGTGGCACAGATGCCAGACAAAATTGGCGTGATTGGCGTGCAGACCGCCGATAAAGTACTGAAAGGCGAGAAGGTGCAGTCGGTGAACCCGGTTGACCTGAAGCTGGTGACTAAATAATAAGTAAAGAAAAGCAGGGCAACGCGCCACCTTCCCGGTGGCGCATCTTTCTGGATGAATCCCAATGAGCAAACGCGCAAAACTGGCCGTTCTCGGCAGCATTAATGCCGATCACATCCTTAACCTCACCCACTTTCCACGTCCGGGCGAAACGGTGATCGGGAAACAGTATCAAATTGCCTTTGGCGGCAAAGGGGCCAATCAGGCGGTGGCCGCTGGCCGTGCCGGTGCTGACATTGCCTTTATTGCCTGCGTCGGTGCCGATGATATTGGCGCACGCATTCGTCAGCAGCTGCAGCAGGATCGCATTGATACTGCGCCGGTCGAAATCGTTGCGGATGAAGCCACCGGTGTGGCGATGATCTTCGTGAATGGCGAAGGCGAAAATAATATCGGCATTTATTCCGGCGCCAATGCAGCGCTGACGCCGGCTCGCGTTGCACACCATCAGCAGGTAATTGCCGATGCCGATGCGTTACTGATGCAGCTGGAATCACCGCTGGAAAGCGTACTGGCGGCGGCGAAAATTGCCCGTGAGCAGCATACCCAGGTCATTCTCAATCCCGCGCCGGCTACACAGCTTTCTAATGAGCTGCTCGGATTGATTGACATCATCACGCCAAATGAAACCGAAGCAGAAATTCTCACCGGCATCGCGGTAAAGAACGATGAAGACGCAGCGCGTGCCGCGCAGGCATTGCATGCCAAAGGTATTGCTACCGTATTAATCACGTTAGGCCGTCGCGGCGTGTGGCTGAGTGAACAAGGAAACGGCGTGCGTATTCCGGGCTTCAGCGTGCAGGCCATCGATACCATCGCTGCGGGCGATACCTTTAACGGTGCGTTTATCACCGCGCGTCTGGAAGGTGTGGCGATGCATGATGCCGTGCGTTTCGCCCATGCCGCCGCGGCGATTGCGGTGACGCGTCCAGGCGCGCAGCCCTCAGTGCCGTGGCGCACTGAGATCGACGCCTTCCTGCAACAACAGGGTTAAGCGCTTGGCTACCATGAAAGATGTCGCCCGCCTGGCGGGCGTCTCGACCTCCACCGTTTCGCACGTCATCAATAACAATCGCTTTGTTAGCGAACAGGTGCGGGAAAAGGTCGATCAGGCGATTCGCGAACTCAACTATGCGCCGTCCGCGCTGGCGCGCAGCCTGAAGATTAAGCAAACGCGCACCATTGGCATGTTGCTGACCGCCAGCAGCAACCCGTTTTACTCCGAAGTGGTGCGCGGCGTGGAAAACAGCTGTTACGAACGCGGCTATAGCCTGATTCTGTGCAATACCGAAGGTGATGAAGAACGCATGAACCGCAGCCTCGAAACGCTGATGCAAAAGCGTGTCGATGGTTTGCTAATGATGTGTACCGAAACGCATCTGCCTTCAGCGGAGATCCTCAATCGTTATCCGTCGGTGCCGATGGTGATGATGGACTGGGCACCGTTTGAAGGACGGGGTGACATCATTCAGGATAACGCCCTGCTCGGCGGCGAACTGGCTACCCAGCATCTGATCGATCGCGGCTATACGCGCATCGCGTGTATTGCGGGTCCACAGGATAAAACCCCGGCGCGTTTGCGTCTTGAGGGTTTCCATAAAGCGATGGTTAATAGCGGGTTGTTGGTACCGCCGGGCTATGTCGTTGATGGTGATTTTGAGTTTCAGGGCGGTTTTAACGCCATGAATCAATTACTGACTTTAGATTCGTTGCCTGAAGCGGTCTTTACCAGCAACGATGCGATGGCCGTTGGCGTCTATCACGCCTTGTTTCAGGCTGGATTGCGTGTGCCGCAGGATATTGCGGTGATGGGCTATGACAACATCGAGCTGGCGCGTTACCTGACGCCGCCGCTCAGCACCGTCCATCAACCGAAAGATGAGCTCGGCGAACTGGCGATTGATACCTTGATACATCGCATGAGCGATCCCGACGCCAGTCAGCAAACGCTGGTGCTGACGCCGGAGCTGGTAGAACGTGGTTCGGTTTAAACCGCTTTTTTCTTTTTCTCGCGGTTGGCGATGAGATTTCGGCCATCGCCTGGACGCAACATCATAAAGGTAAAGGCCGACAACACGGTGACAACGCCCATCGTTAGGAAGGTGGCGTGGAATTGCTGCACGGTGGTCGTCTCGAAATCCTGATAAAAACGCAGCACCGCGGCGCTAACTGCCACACCAAAGCTGATCGACAGCTGCTGCGTGACTGCCAGCACACTGTTCCCCCCGCTGGCGTTCTCATCATTCAAATCTGCGAGCGTTATGGTGTTCATTGCGGTGAACTGTGTCGACATCGCCATACCCAAAATCAATAGCGCTGCCAGCAGCATAACTACGCTCCCGCCCGGTGATTGCAATGAGAACGTCGCGATGAGTACACCGATAATCATTGTGATGCCAACCAACGTACGGCGATAACCGAGACGCCGAAGCACTTGCGTCACCGTGGATTTAGCCAGTATTGCGCCAATCGCGGTTGGTCCCATCATGCATCCTGCGATTATCGCAGGATAACCAAAGCCCACCTGTAACATCAGCGGCATCAGGAAGGGGATACAACCTGTACCCAGACGTGAGGCAATATTGCCAAGGATGCCGACCGAGAAGGTGCGGGTTTTGAACATGGGAAGATTGATCAGCGGTGCTGCATGACGCCGTGCATGCACAATATAAAGAAGCAGTAACACAATACCGCTTACTAACACCAATACGGCTTGCCATGGCAACACGACGCGCTCGCCAAACAGTTCGATGCCAACGGAAATCAGCACAAGGCCCAAACCAAACAGCAGGAAGCCTAAAAAATCAAAGCGACGTTTTGGCGTGGTGAAGTCTGGCATATATTTACGCGCATAAAAGATGCCTGCGATGCCGATTGGAATGTTGATCAGGAATATCCAGTGCCAGCTGGCGTAGGTTACCAGCAAGCCACCGAGCATCGGGCCGAGAATCGGTCCAACTAAACCCGGCATAGTGACGAAGTTCAAAACGGGTAGCAGTTCGCTACGCGGATAAGCACGCAGCAGTGCCAGGCGCGCGACGGGCATCATCATTGCTCCGCCAATCCCTTGTATCACGCGTGAAATCACCAACATGCTCAGTGAGCCAGATAAGGCACAAGCCAGTGAACCCAAGGTAAACAGCGAAACGGCAAGAATGAAGATTTTGCGTGTGCCGTAGCGATCGGCCAGCCAGCCACTTACCGGGATCAGCATCGCTACCGTTAACGTGTAACTGATGATGGCGGATTGCATGGCGAGTGGAGAGCGTTCAAGGCTGGTGGCAATAGCGGGAAGCGCAGTATTAAGGATGGTGGCGTCGAGGGCTTGCATGAAAAACGCCATGGCGGCGATCCAGGGCAAACCGGCCATACTGCGCGCGGAGCGAATCATTGAAAATCCTTCTCTAATAATTGTCAGCCTACAACAAAGTTAATTGCATTTGGCTAAACAGAATAGCATTGGAGTTTAAGGTGGTGGCGCTGATTTATGTCACTGCATTGGCGATTTTGACTGATTCTTCAGCGAGAAATGTCTGTTTTTAACGCGTTCGTTTAAAAAAGAGGCGCTCAGTTATTTTTTTACAGGAAATGCTTGTCAGCTCCGAATAACTCCCTATAATGCGCCACCACTGAGACGGCAAAGCGGCAACGCAGGCGGCTCAGCAGGGAGTGAAGAAATTCATCCCGCCGGATGAAAGCGCTGAAAAAAGTGTTTGACTCTGAAGAGGGAAAGCGTAATATACGCCACCTCGCGACAGGCGGTTAACCCGCTGCTCGCAACGCTCTTTAACAATTTATCAGACAATCTGTGTGGGCACTCGCAGGATTGATATCAGCGTCTCCGGACGTAAAAAAATATCAAAGCCTCACGAGTGAACACATAATGAAATTCATTATGACGTTTTACAGATGAGCATCGCTGCACTTGTTGCAGCAAATCAAACTTAAATTGAAGAGTTTGATCATGGCTCAGATTGAACGCTGGCGGCAGGCCTAACACATGCAAGTCGGACGGTAGCACAGAGAGCTTGCTCTCGGGTGACGAGTGGCGGACGGGTGAGTAATGTCTGGGAAACTGCCCGATGGAGGGGGATAACTACTGGAAACGGTAGCTAATACCGCATAACGTCGCAAGACCAAAGTGGGGGACCTTCGGGCCTCACACCATCGGATGTGCCCAGATGGGATTAGCTAGTAGGTGGGGTAATGGCTCACCTAGGCGACGATCCCTAGCTGGTCTGAGAGGATGACCAGCCACACTGGAACTGAGACACGGTCCAGACTCCTACGGGAGGCAGCAGTGGGGAATATTGCACAATGGGCGCAAGCCTGATGCAGCCATGCCGCGTGTATGAAGAAGGCCTTCGGGTTGTAAAGTACTTTCAGCGGGGAGGAAGGCGGTGAGGTTAATAACCTCACCGATTGACGTTACCCGCAGAAGAAGCACCGGCTAACTCCGTGCCAGCAGCCGCGGTAATACGGAGGGTGCAAGCGTTAATCGGAATTACTGGGCGTAAAGCGCACGCAGGCGGTCTGTCAAGTCGGATGTGAAATCCCCGGGCTTAACCTGGGAACTGCATTCGAAACTGGCAGGCTAGAGTCTTGTAGAGGGGGGTAGAATTCCAGGTGTAGCGGTGAAATGCGTAGAGATCTGGAGGAATACCGGTGGCGAAGGCGGCCCCCTGGACAAAGACTGACGCTCAGGTGCGAAAGCGTGGGGAGCAAACAGGATTAGATACCCTGGTAGTCCACGCCGTAAACGATGTCGACTTGGAGGTTGTTCCCTTGAGGAGTGGCTTCCGGAGCTAACGCGTTAAGTCGACCGCCTGGGGAGTACGGCCGCAAGGTTAAAACTCAAATGAATTGACGGGGGCCCGCACAAGCGGTGGAGCATGTGGTTTAATTCGATGCAACGCGAAGAACCTTACCTACTCTTGACATCCACGGAACTTGGCAGAGATGCTTTGGTGCCTTCGGGAACCGTGAGACAGGTGCTGCATGGCTGTCGTCAGCTCGTGTTGTGAAATGTTGGGTTAAGTCCCGCAACGAGCGCAACCCTTATCCTTTGTTGCCAGCGGGTAATGCCGGGAACTCAAAGGAGACTGCCAGTGATAAACTGGAGGAAGGTGGGGATGACGTCAAGTCATCATGGCCCTTACGAGTAGGGCTACACACGTGCTACAATGGCGCATACAAAGAGAAGCGACCTCGCGAGAGCAAGCGGACCTCATAAAGTGCGTCGTAGTCCGGATCGGAGTCTGCAACTCGACTCCGTGAAGTCGGAATCGCTAGTAATCGTAGATCAGAATGCTACGGTGAATACGTTCCCGGGCCTTGTACACACCGCCCGTCACACCATGGGAGTGGGTTGCAAAAGAAGTAGGTAGCTTAACCTTCGGGAGGGCGCTTACCACTTTGTGATTCATGACTGGGGTGAAGTCGTAACAAGGTAACCGTAGGGGAACCTGCGGTTGGATCACCTCCTTACCTGAAGATACCTTCCCGCGAAGTGCTCACACAGATTGTCTGATAGAAAAGTAATGAGCAAGACGGCTGCGAAGTCGTGACACTACCGTGTCCCCTTCGTCTAGCGGTTAGGACTCCGCCCTTTCACGGCGGCAACAGGGGTTCGAATCCCCTAGGGGACGCCACTTGCTTGGTGACAGGTGAAAGGTGTCTCCACGACGTATCTCAAAACTGACGTAACCGTCATGTTTGAGATACTGCTCTTTAACAATCCGGAACAAGCTGAAAATTGAAACGACGTGTTGGTTCATTTCTCCGTAATAAGAAATGAATAACAACATGTTCGAGTCTCTCAATGCCTGCAGTCCCAAGCGTTGCAAAACGCCTGTGGGTTGTGAGGTTAAGCGACTAAGCGTACACGGTGGATGCCCTGGCAGTCAGAGGCGATGAAGGACGTGCTAATCTGCGTAAAGCGTCGGTAAGGTGATATGAACCGCTACAGCCGACGATGTCCGAATGGGGAAACCCGGTGCACCCAGTGCATCATCGCAACATGAATACATAGTGTTGCGAGGCGAACCCGGGGAACTGAAACATCTAAGTACCCGGAGGAAAAGAAATCAACCGAGATTCCCCCAGTAGCGGCGAGCGAACGGGGAGCAGCCCAGAACCTGAATCAGTTTGTGCATTAGTGGAAGCGTCTGGAAAGTCGCACGACACCGGGTGATAGTCCCGTACACGAAAGTGCACATTCTGTGAGTTCGAAGAGTAGGGCGGGACACGTGGTATCCTGTCTGAATATGGGGGGACCATCCTCCAAGGCTAAATACTCCTGACTGACCGATAGTGAACCAGTACCGTGAGGGAAAGGCGAAAAGAACCCCGGCGAGGGGAGTGAAACAGAACCTGAAACCGTGTACGTACAAGCAGTGGGAGCCTCTTTATGGGGTGACTGCGTACCTTTTGTATAATGGGTCAGCGACTTATATTCTGTAGCAAGGTTAACCGTATAGGGGAGCCGCAGGGAAACCGAGTCTTAACTGGGCGTTAAGTTGCAGGGTATAGACCCGAAACCCGGTGATCTAGCCATGGGCAGGTTGAAGGTTGGGTAACACTAACTGGAGGACCGAACCGACTAATGTTGAAAAATTAGCGGATGACTTGTGGCTGGGGGTGAAAGGCCAATCAAACCGGGAGATAGCTGGTTCTCCCCGAAAGCTATTTAGGTAGCGCCTCGTGAACTCATCCTCGGGGGTAGAGCACTGTTTCGGCTAGGGGGCCATCCCGGCTTACCAACCCGATGCAAACTGCGAATACCGAGGAATGTTATCACGGGAGACACACGGCGGGTGCTAACGTCCGTCGTGAAGAGGGAAACAACCCAGACCGCCAGCTAAGGTCCCAAAGTCATGGTTAAGTGGGAAACGATGTGGGAAGGCACAGACAGCCAGGATGTTGGCTTAGAAGCAGCCATCATTTAAAGAAAGCGTAATAGCTCACTGGTCGAGTCGGCCTGCGCGGAAGATGTAACGGGGCTAAACCATGCACCGAAGCTGCGGCAGCGACACTATGTGTTGTTGGGTAGGGGAGCGTTCTGTAAGCCGTTGAAGGTGTGCTGTGAGGCATGCTGGAGGTATCAGAAGTGCGAATGCTGACATAAGTAACGATAAAGCGGGTGAAAAGCCCGCTCGCCGGAAGACCAAGGGTTCCTGTTCAACGTTAATCGGAGCAGGGTGAGTCGACCCCTAAGGCGAGGCTGAAAAGCGTAGTCGATGGGAAGCAGGTTAATATTCCTGCACTTGGTGTTACTGCGAAGGGGGGACGGAGAAGGCTAGGTTATCCGGGCGACGGTTGTCCCGGTTTAAGCGTGTAGGCTGACATCTTTGGTAAATCCGGGGTGTCTTAAGGCTGAGGCGTGACGACGAGCCACCACGGTGGTGAAGTAACTGATGCCCTGCTTCCAGGAAAAGCCTCTAAGCTCCAGGTAACACGAAATCGTACCCCAAACCGACACAGGTGGTCAGGTAGAGAATACCAAGGCGCTTGAGAGAACTCGGGTGAAGGAACTAGGCAAAATGGTGCCGTAACTTCGGGAGAAGGCACGCTGGCGCGTAGGTGAAGGGACTTGCTCCCGGAGCTGAAGCCAGTCGAAGATACCAGCTGGCTGCAACTGTTTATTAAAAACACAGCACTGTGCAAACACGAAAGTGGACGTATACGGTGTGACGCCTGCCCGGTGCCGGAAGGTTAATTGATGGGGTTATCCGCAAGGAGAAGCTCTTGATCGAAGCCCCGGTAAACGGCGGCCGTAACTATAACGGTCCTAAGGTAGCGAAATTCCTTGTCGGGTAAGTTCCGACCTGCACGAATGGCGTAATGATGGCCAGGCTGTCTCCACCCGAGACTCAGTGAAATTGAAATCGCTGTGAAGATGCAGTGTACCCGCGGCAAGACGGAAAGACCCCGTGAACCTTTACTATAGCTTGACACTGAACATTGAGCCTTGATGTGTAGGATAGGTGGGAGGCTTTGAAGCGTGGACGCCAGTCTGCGTGGAGCCAACCTTGAAATACCACCCTTTAATGTTTGATGTTCTAACGTAGGCCCGTAATCCGGGCTGCGGACAGTGTCTGGTGGGTAGTTTGACTGGGGCGGTCTCCTCCCAAAGAGTAACGGAGGAGCACGAAGGTTGGCTAATCCTGGTCGGACATCAGGAGGTTAGTGCAATGGCATAAGCCAGCTTGACTGCGAGAGTGACGGCTCGAGCAGGTGCGAAAGCAGGTCATAGTGATCCGGTGGTTCTGAATGGAAGGGCCATCGCTCAACGGATAAAAGGTACTCCGGGGATAACAGGCTGATACCGCCCAAGAGTTCATATCGACGGCGGTGTTTGGCACCTCGATGTCGGCTCATCACATCCTGGGGCTGAAGTAGGTCCCAAGGGTACGGCTGTTCGCCGTTTAAAGTGGTACGCGAGCTGGGTTTAGAACGTCGTGAGACAGTTCGGTCCCTATCTGCCGTGGGCGCTGGAGAATTGAGGGGGGTTGCTCCTAGTACGAGAGGACCGGAGTGAACGCACCACTGGTGTTCGGGTTGTCATGCCAATGGCACTGCCCGGTAGCTAAGTGCGGAAAAGATAAGTGCTGAAAGCATCTAAGCACGAAACTTGCCCCGAGATGAGTTCTCCCTGACTCCTTGAGAGTCCTGAAGGGACGTTGAAGACTACGACGTTGATAGGCCGGGTGTGTAAGCGCAGCGATGCGTTGAGCTAACCGGTACTAATGACCCGTGAGGCTTAACCTTACAACGCCAGAGGCGTTTTGGTGAGAGAGACCAGAGATTTTCAGCTTGTTTATGGATTGGTTTGCGGTGCCTGACAGGGCTTCGTGAACGAAACAGAATTTGCCTGGCGGCTTTAGCGCGGTGGTCCCACCTGACCCCATGCCGAACTCAGAAGTGAAACGCCGTAGCGCCGATGGTAGTGTGGGGTCTCCCCATGCGAGAGTAGGGAACTGCCAGGCATTAAATAAGTGAAGAAGCCCTGAACTGACGTTCAGGGCTTTTTTACGTCCAGGGAATAGCAAAAACAGCTAAAACAACATCTATCTCCATATTATTTCAGCCATTCAACAATAAAATCAGCAACCCTTTGCGGCTGGTTAATATCTAAAAGAGGCAATTTGATCTCTAAATCTTCGTCAGTGGCGATTGCGATCACATGACTGTCGAGTAAATCTTCAATCTCTCCCTTAACACCACGCCGCCAAAGCGCAATTTTAGGTACCGGCTCATCTTTGAAGCCTTCGACCAGTACCAAATCCAGCGTGGAAAGCTCCATTCTGGATGCTAATGCCACGAGATTAAGTGGCTGATTAGGCGTTTCAGACATCAAAGCCCATCGCTGATTACTGGCGACAATAACCTGATCCGCTCCAGCCTTGCGCAGCAAATAGCTGTCTTTTCCCGGCGTATCAATATCCATTTGATGATGCGTATGCTTAATCAATCCCGATCGTATTCCTTGCGCCTTTAGCAGCGGAATGACTTTTTCAAGGAGTGTGGTTTTCCCGGTTCCGCTCCAGGCAGTAAATGCCAGTAAAGGCACGTTCATGGCAAAGTTTCCTCATTTGCTAAATCGTCCGGCGTATTAATATTACGGAAGGATGATTCTGGGTCTAAAAATTCAACTGGATGTCCACCATGCTCACGTAAAAACTGCATGAGACGTCGCTCACCGCGCAGCAGCCAGGCCTCAAGCTCATCCGCTAGCGAGCAATTGACCAGTGCCAAAGCCGGATGGTCGCGCTGTGAAGATTTCACCCACACCGCAGGTGCTGTCCCTCGTTGCTGCCATAAACGAGCAACAAAATCGTGTGGAAGCCACGGGGTATCACAAGCAGAGAAAGCCACCCATTCAGTTTTACTGTGGCGCAGTCCGCTGAGCATGCCGGCCAGCGGTCCGGGATAATCCGGCATTGAATCTGTAACAACCTGACAACCACTTGCCTGATAGCGATCAATGTTACGGTTGGCACTTATCAACACAATATTGACCTGCGGTCGCAATTTCCGCAAAACGTGCTGATAAAGCGGTTGTCCCTGTAGCACCAGCAACCCTTTATCCTGTCCACCCATACGGTTGCCTTGCCCACCTGCGAGGATCACGCCGGTAAATGCTGTCATCTTCGTCTCCTTGCTTCATTCTGGACGATACTTACATAGCGGCAGCGTACCACTTGCATAAAGGAATCCATGATGAAATACCACCGTCTAAATGAACTGCTTGAACTCCTGCAGCCTGCATGGCAAAAGGATTCCGATCTCAACTTGTTGGCATTTTTACAAAAACTGGCGCAAGAATCTGGTTTCAGTGGCCCATTAAGTGAATTAACGGATGATGTATTGATTTACCATCTCAAAATGCGAGAAGCAGGTAGTGATGCAGAGATCCCCGGACTAAAAAAGGATTATGAAATGGACTTCAAAACCGCGCTATTACGAGCACGCGGTGTGATTAAGGATGATGAGTAGTGTTATCCTTGCGCATTAATAGCAAAGGTAATACACAGGCAAAATGATGAGCGAAGCCGCCTTTAATTTCCAGACGCTGAATCCCGATGTCATTCTAGATGCTCTTTGGGACGCGGGTCTGCGTGTCGAATCAGGCTTAACCGCCCTCAACAGCTACGAAAACCGCGTCTATCAATTTAGCGATGATGAGAAGCGACGCTACGTGGCGAAATTTTATCGTCCGCAGCGCTGGAGTGAACAACAAATCCTTGAAGAACATCAATTCACTCATGATCTGTTGGCCGATGAAGTGCCGGTAGCCGCACCGCTGAGCCTCAAGGGGAGCACGCTTAATCATCATGCCGGATTTATGTACGCGGTCTTCCCCAGTTTGGGTGGGCGGCAGTATGAAACTGACAATGAGGAACAGATGGAATGGGTTGGCCGCTTTCTTGGGCGAATTCATCAAACTGGCAGACAAAGTCCGTTTCAACAGCGCCCAACATTTGGACTGGAAGAGTATGTACTTCAACCGCGTTGTGAGCTGGAGCAAAGCGCATTAGTACCGACTTCTCTCAAAGATTCACTGCTTGCCGCCGTTGATAAGCTAGCCGCGACACTGCAGCAGCGTTGGCACACCGAATGGCAGCCGCTCAGGTTGCACGGCGACTGTCATCCCGGCAATATTTTGTGGCGTGAAGGCCCAATGTTTGTCGATCTTGATGATGCGCGCAGCGGACCGGCAGTGCAGGATTTATGGATGCTGATCAATGGCGATCGTCAGGAACAGTTGATTCAATGGGATATTTTGCTGGAAGCTTACAATGAATTCGGCGATTTCGATTTACATGAATTGTCACTGATTGAGCCTTTACGCGCTATGCGCATGGTTTATTATTTGGCCTGGGTGGTACGCCGCTGGCAGGACCCCGCATTTCCGCGCGCCTTTCCCTGGATGACAGATGAGGATTTTTGGCGCCGGCAGATTGGATTATTTATCGAGCAGGAAAGGCTGTTACACGAACCGCCGTTGCAGCTTAGCCCGCAATATTAATGAAGTACTCAGGAGATAGTTTCACGATGAAAAAGATCATGTTTGCGCTGGTAGGTCTAATGCTGGCATTTGGCGCCTCAGCGGCACAGTTCACTGATGGTAAGCAGTTTAATACTCTGCCAAAACCAGTGGCAGGTGAGCCGCAGGTTCTGGAGTTCTTCTCCTTCTTCTGCCCGCATTGCTACCAGTTCGAACGCGTTTATCACGTGAGCGATGCAGTGAAAAAGAACCTGCCGGCTGACACTAAAGTGACGAAATACCACGTTGATTTCCTTGGTGGCCAATTCGGTCCAATCGTTACTCAGGCATGGGCTGTTGCAATGGCGCTGGGCGTAGAAAGCAAAGTAACTGCACCGATATTCGACGGTATTCAGAAGACCCAAACCGTGACCGATGCAGCGAGCCTGAAAGAGACCTTTATTAAAGCAGCCGGTATTTCTTCTGAAGATTACGATGCTGCGTGGAATAGCTTCGCAGTAAAAGCGCTGGTTGCTCAGCAACAGAAAGCCGCTGCGGATGTCAATCTTCAAGGTGTGCCAGCGATCTTTGTTAACGGCAAATACATGGTTAACAACGGTGGGTTAGACACCAGCTCAATGGACAATTTCGTTGCCGATTACGCCAACGTAGTGAAGTTCCTGGTTGAAAAGAAGTAATTTAGCCTAATAAAAATGCCGACATTGTCGGCATTTTTATTTTATATATCGCCTTGTTATTCTCTCGTCTCGATTATTCCCCTTCACTAAATATCCACATGGACGATCGTCTTTTCATTTTGGTGCGTTAAGTCGCAAAAACTAAATAACTATTTGATTTTAATCAGGTTGTGAAATAAATATAATTACAATTAACGGAAATAACAATACGTTATGATTTTTACGCACAAACTTATCCACAACCCGATCCTTGCGATCGGCCCCGCGTAACGATGAAAAAGATCCTGACATCTCTGAGCGCATTCAACATTCTCCTCCGGTTGTGGCATCCTTATAGCCCTCAACATCGCAACGAAGAAAATACGAACCTATGGCGCAAATTGCAGAAAACCCCCTGATTCTGGTCGACGGCTCATCTTATCTATACCGTGCATATCATGCCTTTCCGCCGCTAACGAACAGTGCGGGCGAGCCAACTGGCGCCATGTACGGTGTGCTCAACATGCTCAAAAGCTTGCTGATGCAGTATCAACCCAGCCATGTGGCTGTGGTCTTCGATGCCAAAGGAAAAACCTTCCGCGATGAGTTATTTGAGCACTACAAATCGCATCGTCCACCTATGCCGGATGATCTGCGTGCGCAGATTGAGCCTCTGCATGAAATGGTGAAAGCGATGGGCCTGCCGCTGTTAGCGGTATCTGGCGTTGAGGCAGATGACGTCATCGGTACGCTGGCGCAGCAGGCGGAAAAACGTGGTCGTCCGGTACTGATTAGCACCGGTGATAAAGACATGGCGCAGCTGGTGACGCCGGCGATTACGCTGATTAACACCATGACGAATACCGTGCTAGGTCCGGAAGAGGTTGAGCAAAAATATGGCGTGCCACCGGAATTGATTATCGATTTTCTCGCCATGATGGGTGACAGTTCAGATAACATCCCTGGCGTGCCGGGCGTGGGTGAGAAGACTGCCCAAGCCTTGCTGCAGGGGTTGGGCGGGATGCAATCAATTTACGATAATCTCGACAAAGTGGCCGAGCTCTCCTTCCGCGGTGCGAAAACCATGGCGGCGAAACTGGAACAGAATCGTGAAGTGGCCTTCCTTTCTTATCAGCTGGCAACGATCAAAACTGACGTTGAACTTGACCTAACCTGCGATCAACTTACGGTCAATGAACCGGACGTGGTCGCACTGCAAACGTTATTCAGCCGGTTTGAATTCAAACGCTGGATCGCTGATTTGCAGGATGGATCCTGGCTACAGGGTAAAAAGAGCAATATTCAGGCCCAGAAAACCCAGCTTAATGAGCCTGCCACACCTGCAGTGGAAACCACCAGCGTACTCTCCGCGGATGGCTACGTTACCATTCTCGATGAGGCGACATTTGCTGAGTGGTTGCAGAAGCTGAAAAGCGCCGAGCTGTTCGCTTTCGATCTGGAAACCGATTCACTGGATACGCTCAGTGCCAACATTGTTGGTATTGCATTTGCCGTTGCACCGGGAGAAGCGGCATATCTACCGGTTGGCCATGATTATCTTGATGCACCAGACCAGCTTGACCGTAGCGAGGTAATGAAACAGCTGAAACCCTTGCTGGAAGATGGCAAAGCGGCAAAGGTTGGGCAGAACCTTAAATATGATCGCGGCGTGTTGAAGAATTACGATATTGAGCTGAACGGCATCAAGTTCGACACCATGCTGGAGTCCTATTGCCTCAACAGCGTGGGAGGTAAACATGATATGGATAGCCTGGCCGCACGCTGGCTGAACCATAAAACGGTGACCTTTGAAGAGATCGCAGGAAAAGGGAAAAACCAGCTCACCTTCAACCAGATCGCCATTGAGCAAGCAGGGCACTATGCTGCTGAAGACGCGGATGTCACCCTGCAACTGCATTTGAAAATTTGGGCGAAGCTGGAGCCTGAAGCCGGGCCGAAGAAGGTATTTGAAGAGATTGAAATGCCTTTGTTAAAGGTCATCTCGCGCATTGAACGCAATGGCGTGCTGATTGATCAAAACATTCTGGCAAAACACTCTCAGGAACTTACCACCCGCGTGGCGGAACTGGAGCTAAAGGCTCATGAGCTGGCGGGCGAGCCATTTAATCTCTCATCACCTAAGCAGCTGCAAACCATTCTGTTTGAAAAGCAGGGTATTAAGCCGACGAAAAAAACCCCCGGTGGCGCCCCTTCCACCAGTGAAGAAGTGTTGGCCGAACTGGCGCTGGATTATCCGTTGCCGAAGGTCATCCTCGAGCATCGCGGTCTCTCCAAGCTAAAATCGACCTATACCGACAAGCTGCCGCAGATGATCAATCCGGTAACGGGTCGCGTGCATACGTCCTATCATCAGGCGGTAACGGCGACGGGGCGACTCTCTTCCACCGATCCTAACTTGCAAAATATCCCTGTGCGCAACGAAGAAGGCCGCCGTATTCGCCAGGCGTTTATTGCTGGGCCGGGCAATATTATTGTTGCTGCGGACTATTCACAGATTGAGCTGCGTATTATGGCGCATCTGTCGCAAGATAAAGGCTTGCTGGAGGCCTTTGCACAAGGGGAAGACATCCACCGTGCGACTGCGGCAGAAGTGTTTGGCGTCACGCTCAGTAAGGTTTCTGGCGAGCAGCGTCGCAGTGCTAAAGCCATCAACTTTGGGCTGATCTACGGGATGAGCGCTTTTGGCCTTTCACGTCAGTTGAATATTGGCGCGGGCGAGGCGAAGAAATACATGGACCTCTACTTTGAACGTTATCCGGGCGTGCTGCGCTATATGGAAGAGACGCGTTCAAAAGCAGCCGAAAAAGGCTATGTCGAAACGCTCGATGGTCGTCGTCTATGGTTGCCGGATATCACCTCCAGCAATGCGATCCGTCGTAAAGCTGCCGAACGCGCTGCAATCAACGCCCCAATGCAAGGCACGGCTGCAGATATCATCAAGCGTGCCATGATTGCGGTAGATGGTTGGCTGTTAGAGCAAAAGGACGATGCCGTACGGATGATTATGCAGGTCCACGATGAACTGGTGTTTGAGATCCGCAGCGATGCGGTGGACGGCGCGATAAAGAGCATCCGTGCACTGATGGAAAACAGCATGAAGCTGGATGTGCCGTTGCAGGTTGAAGTTGGAACCGGTGATAACTGGGATGAGGCACACTGATGCTGCCAGTCAGCGGCAAATGTCAGCCGCTGACACCATCATAAGAAAAAAGTTTACTTAATCGGTTCAGCCACGTCGCAAAGCGGCCTTCAGGATACGCGTTTTGTAACTGCCTAACGGCTAAGCATTTTTTTAGTAATTAAACTACATCGCACGCGTGAAAGTGTGATGAGCTTAGTAAAAAAGATGCCAAACTCTGAAAGTTAGCAACAAAAAACCCTTTGTAGGGCGCAGAAAATCAGGTAGAGTTTATCGCGTAGGGTACAGAGGTAAGATGTTCTATCTTTCAGACCTTTTACTTCACGTAATCGGATTTGGCTGAATATTTAGCCGCCCCAGTCATTTATGACTGGGGCGTTTTTTATTGGGCTTTCTCTCAAAAGCCGTTGCGAAATTACTCTTCGCTCTCTTCGCCGTCGCCTTCCTGTGCTGGCTCCAGTTCGTTAAACCAGCTATCCAGTTTCTTGCGCACAATATCAACGCCCATCTTCTTCAGTGAAGAAAACATTTCCACCTGGACATCGCCATTGAACGCCAGCGAGGCCTCACGCACCATGGTGAGTTGCGCTTTACGTGCGCCAGATGCCAGCTTATCGGCTTTGGTAAGCAGCACCAGCACTGGAATTTGGCTCTGAACTGCCCATTCAATCATGTTCTGATCGAGGTCTTTCAGCGGGTGGCGAATATCCATCAATACCACCAGCCCTTTCAGCGCCTGACGTTTTTGCAGATATTCTGCCAGCGAGCGCTGCCATTTACGTTTCATCTCCTCCGGCACCTGGGCATAGCCGTAACCGGGCAAATCGACCAGACATTTACCTTCAACCACTTCAAACAGGTTAATTAGCTGAGTTCGACCTGGCGTTTTACTGGTACGAGCCAGACCTTTTTGATTGGTAATGGTGTTCAGCGCGCTGGATTTGCCTGCATTCGAGCGCCCGGCAAAAGCAACTTCAATACCCACATCCGCCGGTAGGTGGCGAATATCAGGGGCGCTGAGCATGAAATGGGTCATGTGATAGTTCAAAGCAGACAAAGTGAAACTCCAGCAAAATGAATCGGGCAATGGGGCTGATTATACCTGTAATGGCGCAAAAGTGCCCGATAGCGTCTTAACACGCCATTTTGTAAGAGATCTAGGATTTTTACTGCCAGTTATTACCGTTTCATTGAAAGTTAATCTTTAGTTTAAAGGTTATTTTTCAATAGCTTGGTTTGTTTATGGGAAATACCGCTCTTAATTAGAGACAAGTCTCACTTGTTCATTTTACCCATTAGTCTACATTTGTTGTCAGTGCACGGCAGCACCCATCAGGATGATGAGCTCAGGAGCGTCGGGGATGACCAAGAGCATGGCAGGAAGCGATTCAGGTAGGAATCGGACAGGGAAAGGGAATAATCGCAGGAGCGATGTGGCGAGGGAGCAACCGGGACGTTGTGAGCCGTAAAGGATTTATCACGTGTTTCCTTCGGATGAAGGTGCGAAATAAGGCGATAGCACAGGCTATCGCCTTTTTTCTTTGCTTACTTTCTGCTAGATTTCGCCGCAATTCTATACTGAACTCACAAAGCATCGCCGAGACCGGACACCATGAAGCAACCTGCATCAGCCCCGCGTGGCAAACCTGCTGCGAAAGCCAAACGCAAATCGCGTGAAGACCTCAATCAGGAAGCGCGCGATCGCAAACGCGACAAAAAGCACAGCGGCCACAAATCTGGCAGCCGTGCTAATCCAGAAACGCAAACTGCTGGCAAAGGCCAGGGTAAAAAGGTTCAGGATCCGCGCCTGGGCAGCAAAACCCCTATTGCACTCGTTGCTGATGGTAAAACCCAGCCGGCGAAGAAGCCCGCTGCCAAACCGAAGCCAAAAGCGGAGAAAGTTCGTCTGACGCCACAAGAAGAGCTGGCGAAGCTGGAAAATGATGAACGTCTGGATACCTTATTGGATCGCCTGGAAAACGGTGAAACCCTCAGCGGCGAAGATCAGGCCTGGCTGGATCAAACCTTAGATCGCATCGACGAACTGATGGAAGCGCTGGGCATCGCACTTGATGATGAAGTAGAAGATGAGCAGGCCGAAGAAGATATGATGCGCCTGCTAAAAGGTAATTAAGGCCAATTTTGATCGGCATGCGTATAAAGGCATGCCGCGCTAAACAGGTATTCACCTATGCTTTGGCCTGGATCAATTTTCGCGCTGTTGCTGACATGTTATCTGATCTGGTTATTGTTTAAACTACGCCGCCTGTCGCGTCTGAAGTCGCGTTTACGTCGGCGTTCAGCCCATCGCTTCGTCCACTCTTCTGCTACGCGACCCTCTCTCAGACGACGTCACCGTAAGGAGTGAGCATGTCATCGCCGCAGATTGATTGGGACCAGAGCCTCATCGAAAAATATAATTACGCGGGCCCGCGTTATACCTCTTATCCCACTGCGCTGGAGTTCAGTGAGAACTTTAGTGAGGGAGATTTCCAGCAGGCGGTTGAGCGCTATCCCGATCGTCCATTATCGCTGTATGTGCATATCCCGTTTTGCCATCGTCTTTGCTACTTCTGTGGCTGCAATAAAATTGTGACGCGTCAGCTGCATAAAGCCGATCGCTATCTGGACGTGCTGGAGCAGGAAATCCGCCAGCGCGCACCGCTGTTTACTGGGCGGCTGGTCACCCAATTGCACTGGGGCGGTGGCACACCAACATTCCTTAACACGCAGCAGGTGAGCCGGCTGGTGGCGCTGCTACGCGATCATTTTACGCTGGCCGATGATATCGAAATGTCGATCGAGGTTGATCCGCGCGAAATTGAGCTGGAGATGATCGATCATCTGCGGGCAGAAGGTTTCAATCGCCTCAGCATGGGCGTGCAGGACTTCAATAAAGCGGTGCAGGAGCGCGTCAATCGCGTTCAGGATGAAGAGACCATCTTCGCGCTGGTGCAGCGCGCGCGTGAACAGGGTTTTCGTTCGGTTAGCCTTGATCTGATTTATGGTCTGCCGCTGCAAACGCCGGAAAGCTTCGCGTTTACCTTACAGCGCGTGATTGCACTCAATCCCGATCGCCTCAGCGTTTTCAACTATGCGCACATGCCAACCTTGTTCGCTGCACAGCGCAAAATTAAAGATGATGAGCTGCCGGGCGCGGCGCAGAAACTGCAAATCCTGCAGGAAACCATCACCACCTTAACCGGCGAAGGTTATCAGTTCATCGGCATGGATCACTTCGCGCGTCCGGATGATGAGCTGGCGGTCGCACAACGCGCCGGCGAGTTGCATCGTAACTTTCAGGGCTACACGACGCAGGGCGAAACCGATCTGCTGGGATTGGGCGTGTCAGCAATCAGCATGCTGGGCGACGGCTATGCGCAAAATCATAAAGAGCTGAAGGCGTATTACGCGGACGTCGAGCAGCGCGGTGATGCGCTGTGGCGCGGACTGACGCTCAGCGATGATGACTGTCTGCGCCGGGATGTGATTAAGTCATTAATCTGCAACTTCGCACTGGATTTTGCGGCGATAGAGGCGCAATACCCGGTGGCATTTGAAGCGTATTTTGCCGAGGATTTGGCGCTGTTAGCGCCGCTGGTGGCCGATGGTTTACTGGAGCAGCGCGGTCGCAGCCTGCGCGTTACTGGCGTGGGGCGATTGCTGATTCGTAACATCTGTATGTGCTTCGATGTATATATGCGGCAAAAAGCGCGCATGCAGCAGTTTTCGCGAGTGATATAAAAACAGGGGAGCAATGTGCTCCCCTGCTTCAAAACGCAAACTTCTGCGTTATTCCATTCCCAGCTCTTTCAACTTGCGCGTCAGGGTATTACGTCCCCAGCCGAGCAGACGCGCTGCTTCCTGTTTATGCCCCTGCGTGTGACGCAGCGCGGTGGTGAGCAGCGTTCGCTCCATCTCCGGCTGCGCTTCGGACAACAGGTTTTGATGACCGGAACGCAAGGCGCGATCGGCCCACTGCGCCAGCAGCGTGGCCCAGCTATCCGGCAGCGACTGCACTGGATTGTCCGGCGTGCTGGATTCAAACAGTTCAGGCGGCAGATCCTGAATCAACACTTCCTGGCCCGCCGCCATTACGGTTAACCAGCGACAGGTGTTTTCCAACTGGCGCACGTTACCGGACCAATGCAGACGTGTCAGCGCGGTTTCGGTTTCCGGATGCAGAATCTTTGCTTCCACGCCCAACTCACGTGCAGCAACCTGCAGGAAGTAGCGCGCCAGGCGCGGAATATCTTCACGACGTTCACGCAACGGTGGCAGATGAACGCGAATCACGTTAAGACGATGGAACAAGTCTTCACGGAATTTGCCTTCCTGCACGCGCAATTCAAGGTTCTGGTGGGTTGCCGCGATGATGCGCACGTCCACTTTCACCGGCGCATAGCCGCCCACACGATAAAACTGGCCATCGGCCAAGACGCGCAATAATCGGGTTTGCACGTCGAGCGGCATATCACCAATTTCGTCGAGGAACAGCGTGCCGCCATCAGCCTGCTCAAAACGTCCCTGACGAATCTGGTTCGCGCCGGTAAATGCGCCTTTCTCGTGACCAAACAGCTCAGATTCGATCAAATCTTTAGGAATCGCCGCCATGTTCAGCGCGATAAAAGGAGACTTCGCGCGTGGACTATGACGATGCAGCGCATGCGCGACCAACTCTTTACCGGTACCGGATTCCCCGTTGATCAGCACGCTAATGGAAGAGCGCGAAAGGCGACCAATGATGCGGAACACATCCTGCATTGCCGGCGCTTCGCCGATGATATCGGTGGTTGGGCCGCTAACGGGTTGATTACGCGGCTGCTGCTGTTCCTGATAATGGCTAATCGCACGTTCAACCAACGCCACCGCTTCATCAATATCAAACGGCTTTGGCAGGTAATCAAACGCCCCTTGCTGATAAGCGCTAACCGCCGCGTCCAGATCGGAGTGCGCGGTCATAATGATGACCGGCAGCATCGGATGGCGCTGTTTAATCTGTTTCAGCAGCGCAAGACCATCCATGCCAGGCATACGAATATCTGACAATAATACGTCTGGGGTTTTGCTTGCGAGCGCGTCCAATACCTCGTTAGCGCTGTCAAAGGTTGCACAGCTCAAACCGGCTCCAGTGAGCGCTCGTTCAAGCACCCAGCGGATGGAGCTATCGTCATCGACGATCCAGACTATCCCTCGTTGCATACAAACCTCACTGGCGAATAGGCAGGTAAACCGAGAATTCGGTGTGACCTGGCCAACTGTTAAATTCTATTTTTCCTGAATGCTGATCGATCAGGCTACGGGCGATGGAGAGACCTAAGCCGGTGCCACCTTCGCGTCCGCTCACCATCGGATAGAACAGCGTATCTTGTAGCTGGGCCGGAATGCCTGGGCCATCATCTTCAATATCAATGCGTGCGACCAGACGATAACGCGTGCCGTGCAGCGTGAGCTGGAAGGCGGTACGCGTGCGAATCACGATGGTGCCACCTTCATCACCTAAGGCTTGCAGCGCATTGCGCACCACGTTTAACAGCACCTGTTCAATCTGGTCGGGATCGTGCGGCAGTTCCGGCAGGCTTGGGTCGTAATCACGTACCAGCGAAACATTATCCGGCAGCTCCATCGACACCAGATTCACCACGCGCTCCGCCACCTGATGAATACTTTGCGTCACGTGCAGACCTGGCTGTTGCGGGCCTAACAGGCGATCGACCAGATTACGCAGTCGGTCGGCTTGCTCAATGATGATGCGCGTGTACTCATGCAGCGAAGGATCGGGCAATGCGCGGGTAAGCAGTTGCGCGGCACCACGTAATCCCCCCAGCGGGTTTTTTATTTCATGCGCCAGACCGCGGACTAAGTCGCGGGCAGCAACCTGCTGAGCATGCTGAATTTGTTCCTGGCTAAGACGACGTTGATTATCCATCGGCGCCATTTCCAGCAGAATAAAGCCATCCGGTAAACGCTGTGCCGTCAGCGACATAATGTGCGCGCGGCCATCCACCACTAAGGTGACTTCGCTATCGGTAAAGCCCTGGCCAGCCCCGAGACTCTCGCTCATCACCTCAATATTCAGCGAAAAATAGCCGGTTAATTCCGGTAATGGCGTGCCGAACAATTTACGTGAGCTTTGCGCCAGTAATTGCTGAGCCGCCGGATTGGCGTAATGGATAACTAAATCGTTATCGACCAGCAAAATACTGTTGATTAGGGAGTTGAGAATCTGCCCCGCGTCGGGCAGCGTGCCAGTTGCCATACAGCGTTCCTCTGCACTAATTTAGTGCATTATAGCCTTACAGGACGGAAATCTGTGCTTCGAACCATGAATACGCGGAGAAAAAAGCCCATCCGGAGATGGGCTAAAGTTTCCACGGCAATATAAAATCTTCGGCGTCTTTTACACCCCGCTGCGTTGGCTGCACTCGTTCCCCCGAGTCACTGAGTTATCTCAGCTCCCCGGGATCCTCTCGATTGCCGCCTTGCGGCGATGCAAAGTCCGCGAATCTTTAATGCTGATTAAACGCTGTAGTACAGCTCGAACTCAACGGGGTGCGGAGTCATACGCACGCGGTCATTGTCGGCTTTACGCAGTTCGATGTAAGCATCGATGGCGTCATCAGTGAACACGCCGCCACGGGTCAGGAACTCGCGGTCTTCGTTCAGTGCGTTCAGTGCTTCTTCCAGAGAACCTGCAACTTTTGGAATCTCAGCTTCTTCTTCCGGTGGCAGGTCATACAGGTTTTTGTCCATCGCATCGCCAGGGTGGATCTTGTTGATAACACCATCAAGACCCGCCATCAGCAGCGCGGTGAAGGCCAGGTATGGGTTAGCCGCTGGATCCGGGAAGCGTGCTTCGATACGGCGTGCTTTCGGGCTAGCAACCACTGGGATACGGATAGAAGCAGAACGGTTACGGGCAGAGTAAGCCAGCATAACCGGTGCTTCGTAGCCTGGGACCAGACGCTTGTATGAGTTGGTGGTTGGGTTTGCCAGGGCGTTGATCGCTTTAGCGTGCTTGATGATACCGCCGATGTAGAACAGAGCAGTTTCAGACAGGCCGCCGTACTTGTCGCCAGAGAACAGGTTCACGCCGCCTTTTGACAGGGACATGTGGCAGTGCATACCAGAACCGTTATCGCCGAACATTGGCTTAGGCATGAAGGTTGCCGTTTTGCCGTACGCGTGAGCAACGTTGTGCACCACATATTTGTAGATCTGAATTTCGTCCGCTTTTTTGGTCATGGTGTTGAAGCGGGTTGCCACTTCGTTCTGACCAGCAGTGGCGACTTCGTGGTGATGTGCTTCAACCACCAGGCCCATTTGCTCCATGGTCAGACACATGGCAGAACGGATGTCCTGCGCGGAGTCAACCGGTGGCACTGGGAAGTAACCGCCTTTCAGACCTGGACGGTGACCTTTGTTACCGCCTTCGTACTCTTTACCGGTGTTCCATGCGGCTTCGATATCATCGATAGCAACGTGTGAACCTGAAGTAGAAGAACCGAAACGGATATCATCGAACAGGAAGAACTCTGGCTCTGGTCCAAACAGCACGGTATCCGCGATGCCGGAAGAACGCAGGAACTCTTCTGCACGCTTAGCAATGGAGCGCGGGTCACGATCGTAGCCCTGCAGTGTGCCTGGCTCAAGGATGTCGCAACGGATGATCAGGGTCGAGTCTTCGAAGAACGGATCCATCACTGCAGTGGTTGCATCCGGCATCAGCACCATGTCTGATTCGTTAATGCCTTTCCAGCCACCGATGGAGGAGCCATCGAACATTTTGCCTTCTTCGAAGAAGTCAGCGTTAACCTGGTGAGCAGGGATAGTAACGTGCTGTTCTTTACCTTTGGTATCGGTAAAACGCAGGTCAACAAACTTAACTTCATGCTCGTTCATCATCGAGAGAACGTGTTCAGCGGACATACTCAACTCTCCTGGAAATGGTCATTATCGTCATGGTGAGAGAACTTCGTTGCCGGGAATGCGCCACTACTGCTGACCACTCCTAACCAAAGATCTCGGCAAGCTCTTTCAACCGTTTTATAACTGTCGTTATCGCTTGAAATAGATAAAGCGAATTCTGTGCCAACTTTATGACAATGGCGAAAATGGCGCTACAATGCGCGCTTTCGTGAGTCGAAGGCTGCACCAGGATGGATTTCCTGCATTGTTGTGGTGCAACACGGATGAAGATAAGCACCAAATTGGTGCAAAACGCCACCGCAGTGCAGATTAATGCACCGTAAATGGTGCTAAAAACCAGCGCTACGAGAAACTTTCGGCGAAATCTGTGATCATGTTCAGTCTTCCGCTTAATCCGTGTACAATACCGCGTTATTTCTATAATGCCTGAGGCAAAGCTGTGATCGAAAATTTGCGTAACATCGCCATCATCGCGCACGTTGACCATGGTAAGACCACCCTGGTTGACAAGCTGCTACAACAGTCCGGTACTTTTGATGCTCGTACCGAAGCGACTGAGCGCGTAATGGACTCCAACGATTTGGAGAAAGAGCGTGGGATTACCATCCTCGCAAAAAACACCGCCATCAAATGGAATGATTACCGTATCAACATCGTTGATACCCCAGGACACGCCGACTTCGGTGGTGAAGTGGAGCGCGTCATGTCCATGGTGGATTCGGTGCTGCTGGTTGTAGATGCGATGGATGGCCCTATGCCGCAAACCCGCTTCGTAACCAAGAAAGCATTTGCTCATGGTTTGAAGCCGATTGTGGTTATCAACAAAGTTGACCGTCCGGGCGCGCGTCCTGACTGGGTTGTTGATCAGGTATTTGACCTGTTCGTTAACCTGGATGCGACTGACGAGCAGCTGGACTTCCCGATCATCTTCGCTTCGGCGTTGAATGGTATCGCGGGTCTGGAACACACCGACATGGCTGACGACATGACCCCGCTGTATCAGGCGATCGTCGACCACGTTTCTCCACCTCAGGTTGAAGTTGAAGCGCCACTGCAGATGCAGATCTCGCAGCTGGACTACAACAACTATCTGGGCGTGATCGGCATCGGCCGCATCAAGCGCGGTACCGTTAAGCCGAACCAGCAGGTCACTATCATTGATAGCGAAGGCAAAACCCGTAACGGTAAAGTCGGTAAAGTACTGGGCCATTTGGGTCTGGAACGTATCGAAAGCACCCTGGCGGAAGCGGGCGATATCATCGCTATTACCGGCCTGGGCGAGCTGAACATCTCTGACACCATCTGCGACACGCAGAATGTGGAAGCGCTGCCGGCCCTGAGCGTCGATGAACCAACCGTAACCATGTTCTTCAACGTCAACACCTCGCCGTTCTGCGGTAAAGAAGGTAAGTTCGTGACGTCGCGCCAGATCCTGGAGCGTCTGAATAAAGAGCTGGTACACAACGTGGCACTGCGCGTTGAAGAAACCGAAGATTCTGATGCGTTCCGCGTGTCAGGTCGTGGTGAGCTGCACTTGTCGGTGCTGATCGAAAACATGCGTCGTGAAGGTTTCGAGCTGGCGGTATCCCGTCCGAAAGTTATCTTCCGTGAGCATGAAGGCCGTAAGCAGGAGCCATTCGAAAACGTCACCCTCGACATCGAAGAGACCCATCAGGGTTCTGTGATGCAGGCAATGGGTGAGCGTAAAGGCGATCTGAAAAATATGGATCCTGATGGCAAAGGCCGTGTACGTCTCGACTACATGATCCCAAGCCGTGGCCTGATCGGCTTCCGTAACGAATTCATGACCATGACTTCTGGTACCGGTCTGCTGTACTCCACCTTCAGCCACTACGACGACGTGCGTCCGGGCGAAGTGGGTCAGCGTCAGAACGGCGTACTGATCTCGAACGGTCAGGGTAAAGCGGTAGCGTTCGCCCTGTTCGGTCTGCAGGATCGCGGTAAGCTGTTCCTGGGTCACGGTGCGGAAGTGTATGAAGGCCAGATCATCGGTATTCACAGCCGTTCTAACGACCTGACAGTAAACTGTCTGACCGGTAAGAAACTGACCAACATGCGTGCGTCAGGTACTGACGAAGCAACCACTCTGGTTCCACCGCAGAAAATGACGCTGGAGCAGGCTATCGAGTTCATCGATGATGACGAACTGGTAGAAGTGACTCCGCTGTCAGTACGTATTCGTAAACGTCACCTGACCGAGAACGATCGTAAGCGTTCTTCTCGTGGCAGCAAAGACTAAGCGAATCAGTCTGATATTGAGCCCCGCACTGCGGGGCTTTTTTATGCCTGCAATCCGCTGCAACGCTCGCCTGATGAACTTTGCCTTCGCTTCCAGAATGCTGATTTCCCGCCTCTCATCCCTGTTCAGCTCACGCTTTTACCGCTAGAGTTAACGATCCAGGGAACATAAAGGAGAGGCGTCATGCTGTACATTTTTGATTTAGGCAATGTGATTGTTGATATCGATTTTAATCGTGTGCTCGGCGTCTGGAGCGATTTAGGGCGGGTGCCGTTGGCAACGCTGCAAAGTCGTTTCCGCATGGATGAGGCTTTTGAGAAACACGAACGTGGCGAAATCAGCGATCCTGAATTCGCGGCACGCATTTGCGATCAGCTGGATATCGCCCTGAGCTACCCGCAATTTACGGCAGGCTGGCAGGCGGTATTCGTCGGCGTGCGCCCGGAAACGCTGGCGATCATGAACAAGCTGCGTGCCAATGGCGAGCGCGTGGTGATCCTGTCGAACACCAACCAGCTGCACTTCGAATTCTGGCCAACCCACTATCCTGATGTTCAGCAGGCGGCCGATCATCTTTATATGTCGCAGGATATCGGCATGCGTAAGCCGGAAGCGCGCATCTATAACTATGTACTCCAGCACGAAGGTTACCAGGCCGATCAGGCAGTATTCTTCGATGATAATCAGGCCAACATTGACGCGGCGCGTGCGCTGGGCATTGAGAGCGTGCTGGTGGTCGATGAGAAAACCGTGCCGGATTGGTTTGCGGGTCGTCTCTGAGTGCTAAAGCCAAGACAACTGCGCCACTCGGCGCATGCCTTTTTTCTGTGGATTAAACTGCTGTGGCGCCGCATTGACGAAGACAACATGACGACGCAGGCGGGTAATCTGGCCTACGTTTCATTGCTGGCGTTGGTGCCGCTCATTGCCGTGGTTTTTGCGCTGTTCGCCGCCTTTCCGATGTTCTCGGATATCAGCGTGCAGCTGAAAAACTTCATTTTCACCAACTTTATACCGGCGACGGGCGACGTCATTCAGCGCTATCTCGACCAGTTCGTTGCCAACGTCAACAAAATGACGGCGGTCGGTATTGTCGGATTGATTGTCACGGCGCTACTGCTGATGCATTCGGTGGATAGCGCGCTAAACACCATCTGGCGCAGCGATAAGCCGCGCCCCATGGTCTACTCCTTTGCTGTGTACTGGATGATACTAACGCTGGGTCCGCTATTAGCGGGCGCCAGCTTAGCCCTGAGCTCCTATCTGCTGTCGCTGCGCTGGGTGAACGTCACCGGCGTCACCAGCCTGGTCGATCAGCTGCTGCGTATTTTCCCGCTGTTTCTTTCTATCCTCGCCTTCTGGCTGCTGTATAGCATTGTGCCGACGCGGCGCGTTCCCACGCGCGATGCGCTGATCGGCGCCATCGTTGCCGGTTTGCTGTTCGAGCTGGGCAAAAAAGGCTTTGCGCTCTATGTTACGATGTTCCCTTCTTACCAGTTAATTTACGGCGTTCTGGCGGTCATCCCGATTCTGTTCCTTTGGGTTTACTGGTCGTGGTGTATTGTGTTGTTAGGCGCAGAAATCACCGTCACGCTGGATGACTATCGCCAGTTAAAACAGCAGGAACGCGAAAGAGAACGAGAGGAAACATGATTGCTTTGATTCAGCGCGTCAGTCGCGCCAGTGTCAGCGTTGATGACGCGACAGTGGGTGAAATTGGCAATGGGTTATTGGTGCTGTTGGGTGTGGAAAAGGGCGACGACGAGCAAAAGGCGCAGCGTTTGACCGAACGCGTTCTCGGCTACCGCATCTTTGCGGATGAGAATGACAAAATGAATCTCAACGTACAGCAGGCCGGCGGCAGCGTGCTGGTGGTGTCGCAATTCACCCTTGCCGCTGATACGAATAAAGGTATGCGTCCCTCCTTCTCGGGTGGTGCAGAACCGGCGGAAGCCGAGCGTCTCTATGATTACTTCAGCGATTGCTGCCGAACACAGGGTGTGACCACCGCAAATGGGCGTTTTGCCGCCAATATGCAGGTTTCGTTAGTAAACGACGGTCCGGTGACCTTCTGGTTACAGGTGTGAGGTTAACAGCCGAGCGGCAAGGACTTAGCCACGCAAGCTCCGAACGAGAGAATCACTTTATGTATCATCTTCGCGTACCGCAAACGGCGGAAGAGCTGGATATGTATTACCAGTTCCGTTGGGAAATGTTACGAAAGCCGCTGCGTCAGCCGCAGGGTTCTGAGCGTGATGCCTGGGATGCGCTGGCGCATCATCAAATGGTGGTGGATGAGCAGGGCAAACCCGTCGCGGTGGGCCGTCTGTACATCAACGCGGAAAACGAAGCGGCGATTCGCTTCCTTGCAGTGCATCCTTCCGTACAGGGTAAAGGCCTGGGCACGCTGGTGGCGATGACGCTGGAGTCGGTCGCGCGTCAGGAAGGCGCCAAACGCGTCACCTGTAGCGCGCGCGAAGACGCCGTCGAATTCTTTGCCAAGCTGGGCTACGTCAACCAGGGCGAAATCACTGCGCCGCAAACCACGCCGGTGCGCCACTTCCTGATGATCAAACCGGTAGTCACGCTCGACGATATTCTGCATCGTGCAGATTGGTGCGGGCAGCTGCAGCAAGCGTGGTACGAGCACATCCCGCTGAGTGAAAAAATGGGCGTGCGCATTCTGCAATATACCGGGCAGAAATTTGTGACCACTATGCCTGAAGCGGGCAACCAGAATCCTCACCATACGCTCTTTGCGGGTAGCCTTTTTTCTCTCGCCACGCTCACCGGTTGGGGCTTAATTTGGCTGCTGCTGCGCGAGCGTCATCTTGGCGGGACCATCATTCTGGCGGATGCGCATATCCGCTATAGCAAGCCCATCAGCGGTCGTCCGGGGGCGATTGCCGATCTTGGCTCGCTGAGTGGCGATCTCGATCGTCTGGCGCGTGGTCGTAAAGCGCGTGTACAGATGGAAGTCGAATTGTTCGGTGACGAGGAGTTAGGCGCGGTGTTTGAAGGCGTGTATATCGTGCTGCCGGCTGATTCTGACGGCTCGCTGGAAGAAGGCGGCTCTGGGGCGCGTATTAACTAGCATCGTATTATCGCCACGCATGGCTTAATACCGCTCACTTAAGCAAAAAATTGCCTATTTATGCAGGTGCGCATGAATGCGCACCCTACGAAAACCCAGCGATATAATCGTAGGGTTGCCATTCATGGCTTAACACCGCTAATTTAAGCAATAAATTGCTTATTTATGCAGAGGCGCATGAATGCGCATCCTACGAAAACCCAGCGATATAATCGTAGGGTCGCCATTCATGGCGACCTGGTTTTTAATCTATTGAACCTGCCCGCCACGCATCGTCTGCTGCACCGCTTGTGCATCGGTGGTCACCGACAAGGTGCCATCCACGCTCTGGCGAAGCGGCGCGCTGGCATTCAGCGAGCCTTTCAGTTGCAGCTGCAAATTACTGTTGCCGCTCAGCTGCGTTGGCCAACCCCAATTCCCCAGCACGTTTGCCGGCACCGCCTGACCTTTCAGATTCAGCGTCAGCGGACGTTGCACATCCTGGCCCACCGTTGCTGTCCCTTCCAGTAAGCCGCTGCCGTTAAAGGCGCTCAGTTCAGTGACCTGAATCTGTTGATCATTGGCATTCAGCGCAATGGAAGGGTGGCGCAAATCGGTGCGATTAAAGGTGGCTTCGGCCGCATTGAAGCTGGCTTTGCCGCTCCAGATTCCCCATTGATGCTGGCGTGCTAGCAGCAGATTATCTGCACTGCCATCCAGCGACGTCATCTGGAAGGGGAAGGTGGGATTGATATCGATTATCAGGTTACGGTTAGCAGTGGCGCGCGTTACCAGCACGCTATCCAGCCAGCTCGGTAAAGTCTCCTGCCAGCGTTCACGCCAGTTTTGTGGCAGAGTGTATTCCAGCCCAGCAATTGCCAGTTCATCCAGCGTCAAACGCTTATCGCTGCGCGTCCAGCTCCCGCTGGCGCGAATCACGCCATTGACCCAGCGTGAGCTAAACTGCGTCAATGCGATGCCCTGTGCTGAAAGATCGGCATTAACGATAGGATCGTTCAATTCAAATCCACCGTTGATAAAATTCCCGGCATTCATCGAAATTGAACCGCCCTCGCTTTGCCAGTCATCACCGCGCCAGGTAACGTTTTTCAGCGTCAAATCAAGGTCGGTGACTGCCCAGTCAGGCCCTTGCAGGCGCGCATCGGTCATATCCAGACGATTGATGCTCACCGAAGGTACATCGCGCAGCGGATTGAGGAAGTCGCTCAGGCTTTGATGGGTTTGCAGGCGGATATCGTTGAGGCGCAGCTGGTCAATCTTCCAGTTGCCTTGCGCATCACGCTCGGCGTTGCCGGTCATAGAACCGCGCGCTAAATCGGCACCAATATTACTCAATACCAGACGACGTTGCTTAATGCTGCCCTGCAGCAACACATTGTTGCCCGGTACGCCATCCAGCGTCAGGGTTCCGGCACTGATCTGGAACTGCGCATCGCTGCCCAGCACGTCATTAGGCAGCGGCTTCCACGGCAGAAGACCGCCGTTCACGCGCTGAGCGGTCATCGGCATGGTGCTATGCGGATTCTCAATACGCACATTGTTCAGCTGCAGGCGATTAGCCTGCATTGGTAGCGTGGTATCGGGCGCTTGATTGGCGAGATTGATCTCACCGTCGCGCACTTCAATGCTGTTGAAATGCAGCGGATCGCTGAACTGCACCAGCGCAAGGCCAAGGTCGACGCGCTTTGCCACTAATACCGCGGGCTGGCCATCATGACCAAAGCTGAAATCGTCGAGGATGATGTGCGAAGGGGAGGTAAAGTCGTGCTCAATCTTGCTGAGAGAGAGATGCCAGGCGGTTTTATCGCTAACCCAACGGCTAAACCAGCCAGCGCCCCATTGTGTTTGCAGCAACACATACAGCACAACCAGCGCCAGCAGAATCAGCAGCAGTAAGCTAAGGAAAAACTTGCCTAAAAATTTCATCGCACTCATCCATCCCGATATTTATCCGGTGAGTGGTTGTTATGCCTGAATTACCGTTACACCTCAACAGCCTGGATGTAAAAGCGGATAAATATCAGGCAGGCCGAAGCCTGCCTGGTGCTTTACTTTTCTTGCGGGAAGATCAGGTTCAATACAATGGCGGTAATACCACCGGCTGCAATGCCAGATGAGAGCAGGGTTTTCAGCCAATCGGGGGCAAATTGCAGAATCAGCGGCTGCTGAGAAACACCCAGACCTACCGCCAGCGATAGCGCGATAATCATGATGGCGCGACGGTTAAGTGGCTCGCGTGAAACGATACGCACACCGGATGCGGCGATGGTCCCGAACATCACAATGGTCGCACCGCCCAGCACCGGTTCTGGAATGTGCTGCACAAATCCGCTCACTGCCGGGAACAGACCCAGCACGATCAGCATCAGCGCCACCACAAAACCGACATAGCGGCTGGCAACGCCCGTCAGCTGAATCACGCCGTTATTCTGGCCGAAACAGGAGTTCGGAAAGGTATTGAAGAGCGCAGAAACAAACGAGTTGAGGCCGTTGGCCAACACGCCGCCTTTCAGGCGCTTCATATACAGCGGGCCGCTTACCGGCTGCTCGGAAACATCAGAGGTTGCCGTGATATCGCCGATGGTTTCCAGCGACGTCACCATAAACACCAGCATCAGCGGGATCAGCAGATTCCAGTCAAAGCCAAGGCCATAATAGAGCGGTGAAGGTACCGCAATCAGCGGTTGATTGGTTGGCGCAGTTGTAGCGGGCAGCATATCCAGCGCCCAGGCCAGCGCATAACCCACCGCCATCGCGATCACCAATGAGGCGACGCGCAGATAGGCATTGCGCTGACGATTGAGCAGGATAATCACCACCAGCACCGCCGCAGCCAGCAGTAAGTTTTTCGGTGCGCCGAAGGTGTGATCGCTCATTGCAGCAAAGCCGCCACCAATCGAAGTCAAACCGACCTGAATCAGTGACAGGCCGATAATCATCACCACAATGCCGGAAACCAGCGGCGTAATAATACGACGCGCCAGATGCAATACGCGTGACAGCACCATTTCGGTACAGGATGCCACCATCAAGGTGCCGAACAGCGCGGCCATCATGGTCGGTACATCAACGCCGCCATTTTTCAGCGCCATCCCGCCCATGATCAGCGGGGTCACGAAGTTAAAGCTGGTGCCCTGAATCGACAACAAGCCGGAACCGACCGGTCCCCAGGTTTTGATTTGCAGAATCGAGGCCACGCCAGAAGCAAACAGCGACATGCTGATAATGTGCTGTGTATCCTGCGCCGGTAAACCCAGCGCCTGGCAGATGAGCAGTGCGGGCGTAATCACCGCGACAAACATCGCCAGCAGATGCTGACAGGCAGCAAACAGGGTTTGCGGCAGCGGTGGGCGATCTTCGAGGCGGTAAATCAGTTCACTTTTTGGGCTTGCAGCGCTGGCAGGCTGAGATGATTCAGTGGTGTTGACGGACATGGTGGACGTTCTCAATTACAACAAAGGGGCGATTTTAAACGGTTGCGTTGTGAAAGCAATCGTTTGCAATGCCCCTTTTTACTTCCGTTGATCTAGAGCGTAAACACGGTGCGGCAGCGGCTATCATCTTCCTGCCACGCCTGCGCCACTTCATTTAATGGACGCATTTGGAACGGGATGGAAAAATCACTCTCTGCGGCGGCGGCCAGCATTTCACTGATGCAGGCGATCAGTTCTTTATCGGATACGCTACCCAAACCGCTACCCATCAACGTCAGTCCGGATGAGCGCAGCAGTTTGCTGTGCAGCGTGATTTCCTGGCCGCTCAGTGAACCGATTTGCACAAAGCGCACTGTTTTTTCACCGCCCGCAACCGCCGCCTGCATGATATCGAGCGCGCTCTGGCCCCACAGATAATCCAGCACCACATCAATGCCTTCCTTCATCAGCGCCGGTAACGCGCCTGATAATTCATCCAGCGTTAAGGTGATGTCGGCGCCCTGCGCCCGCAGCTGATCGAGGGCTGCGCGGTTACGGCCGGTGGCAATAATTTTTCCGGCTCCCAGATGCTGCGCAATACGCACCGCTAAACCGCCCGAAGTACCGGTGGCGCCATTGATCAATACGGTCTCGCCGGCACGCAGCTGTGCGCGGCGGGTGAGTGCCGCCCAGGATGACATGCCCGGATTAGCCAGCGCTGCGGCCAGCACCGGATCAAGCGTTGCGGGCAGCGCAACGATGCTGTCAGCGGGTACTAAGGTTCTTTCCGCCATGCTGCCCCACGGCGAATTGAAAGCGAGGAAATAAACCGGATCGCCATTGCTCAGCGTGCCGGTGCCATCAATGCCGGTAATAAAGGGGTACTGTGTTGTTGCGCTGTAATGGGTGCCAGCGGCGCGTGCTTTTGCCAGTTGGCTGACCGCGGCGGCTTTCACCGTGACGACCACATGGCTGTCATCGGCCTGCGGTTCAGGGAAATCACCGTACACCGGCTGTTCACCGGCTGCGGAAACAAATGCTGCTTTCATGCTTTCACCTTCAGTTAACTGGATAATATGTGTAATATGCACACATTAGGCTTACCTCGGGATAACGTCAATGGAAAGTGTGCAAAATACACATAATAGTGCAGCATTTGATGATCTGCATAATGCGCTGCTAATGATTGTCGGCACCTTCAACCGGCCGCAACGTGATGAATTATTGATAAAAGAATCCAATATTCAGCTCGATCGCGCGCTGTTTCCGCTGCTCATCCAGATTGGGCGTTTTGGGCCGATTGGCGTGGTAGAACTGGCGGAGCGTGTCGGGCGGGATTACACCACCGTCAGTCGTCAGGTGGCAAAGCTGGAAGAGTCAGGACTGGCGCAGCGGCAGAAAAATGCCAAAGATAAACGGGTAAACGAAGCGATTATTACCGCAGCGGGAAAGGCAATGACAGATAAAATCGATGCGGCGCGTGCGCAGATTTATCAGAACCTGTTTGCCAACTGGCAGGATGAAGAACGCGCCGAGCTGGCGCGTTTGCTGCAAAAATTTGTTGGGGATTTCATCGCCATCGATAACCGCAAAACCACGGATTAAGCGTTGCTGTAGCGTTCGGTTTCCGGCAGCCAGCGCTCAATCAGCGCCTGCGCCTGCTCAGGATAATGCTGGTGGATATGGCGCGCCACGCGCTGAACTTCAGGGATCATCCCCTGATCGCGCAGCAAATCGGCCACTTTAAACTCGGCGTTTCCGGTTTGCCGCGTACCAAGCATCTCACCCGGACCGCGAATCTCTAAATCGTGCTGGGCAATTACAAAGCCGTCATTGCTATCGCGCAGCACCTGCAAGCGCTTTTGGGCGGTTTTGCTTAGCGGTGCTTTGTACAGCAGCACGCAATGCGAGGCGACCGCGCCACGGCCCACGCGACCGCGCAGCTGGTGCAGCTGTGCAAGACCGAGACGTTCCGGGTTTTCGATAATCATCAGGCTGGCATTCGGCACATCCACGCCCACTTCAATCACGGTGGTAGCGATTAACAGCTGGATTTCATTGGCTTTAAACGCTGCCATCACCGCCTGCTTTTCGGCTGGCTTCATGCGGCCGTGCACCAGGCCCACCTGCAAATCGGGGAGCGCCACTTTCAGCTCTTCCCAGGTGGCTTCCGCCGCCTGCGCTTCCAGCACTTCCGACTCTTCAATCAGCGTACAGACCCAATAAGCCTGGCGCCCTTCGTGGCAGGCGCTCTGCACGCGCGTGATGATCTCGCTACGACGGCTGTCGGGAATTGCCACCGTGGTCACCGGCGTACGTCCAGGCGGTAATTCATCGATGGTCGAGGTATCGAGATCGGCGTAAGCGGTCATCGCCAGCGTGCGGGGGATCGGTGTTGCGGTCATAATCAACTGGTGCGGATGGAAGCCCTGTTCCTCGCCCTTTTCCCACAGCGCTAAACGCTGATGCACGCCAAAGCGGTGCTGCTCATCAATGATCACCAGCGCCATGCCGTTGAATTTCACCTGTTCCTGGAACAGGGCATGGGTGCCAACCACCATCGCAACCTGGCCGCTGGCAATCGCTTCCTGCTGCGCTTCGCGCGCTTTGCCTTTCTGCTTGCCCGCTAGCCAGCCTACTTCGATGCCCAGCGGCGCAAACCACTGGCGGAAATTGTTGGCGTGCTGTTCGGCCAGCAGTTCGGTCGGTGCCATCAACGCCACCTGTTTGCCGTGCGCGATGACATTTAGCGCCGCCAGCGCGGCCACCAGCGTTTTGCCGGAACCCACATCGCCCTGCACCAAACGCATCATCGGAAAATCGTTGGCCAGATCCTTTTCGATTTCTGCCACCACGCGGTTTTGCGCACCGGTTGGTGAGAAGGGCAGCGCCGCGAGCAGCTGATTAACCAGTTCATGGCGCGCCGTCATCGGCAGCGCATGATGGCGCTGCGCACCCGCGCGCACCGCCAGCATGCTGAGGTTATGTGCCAGCAGCTCTTCCAGAATTAAACGCTTCTGGGCCGGATGGCGGCCAGTTTCCAGCTCGCTCAGACGTAAATCCGGCGGTGGGCGATGCAGCGTGCGCAGTGCATCCGGCAGGCTAATCAACCCGCCGCTCAGTTCAGCGGGCAGCAGCTCGGCAATCGGACAACTCTCCAGCAGCGTCAACGCCTGGTCGGTAAGATTGCGCAGCGTGGCCTGGCGAATGCCTTCGGTGGTGGGATACACCGGCGTCAGCGTTTCCTGCAGCTCAACGCCGCCTTGTTCTCCCTGTACGCGATACTCGGGATGAATGATTTCCGCACCGCGCTGGCCGCGTTTAATCTCGCCATAGGCGGTAACGCGGCGGCCCGGTGACAGGCTGTTTTTCATTCCGGCATTGAAATTAAAGAAGCGCATGGTGAGCATGCCGCTGCCATCGCTGATATTGCAAACCAGCATGCGGCGGCGACCAAAGCTGATTTCGCTGCTCAGTACTTCGCCTTCCACCGTGGCATAAACGCCCGGCAGCAGATCATTAATTTTATAAAGTTGGGTGCGATCTTCGTAGCGAAGTGGCAGGTGCAGCAGCAAATCCTGAATGGTGAACAGGCCAAGTTTGGCCAGTTTGCTCGACTGACTGGCGCCGACGCCGGTCAGGGTACTGAGCGGGATGGCATCCAGCAGACGGCCTTTCATTTTTTACCCGTCGATTGCATGGTGGCCCACCAATTAGCGTCGGCTTCCACCTCGCCCTGGGCATTGATGCGGGGATAAGGCAGGCCTTTCTGCTTTGCCACGCGCGCCAGCACCGGATAGCCGCCTTCAAACAGCAAACGCTGCTGCTCGTCTTCATCCAGCAGGCTGTAGGTGCGCTGATACATCCCCGCGTTCTGTCGTTGACGCTGCGCTTCATACAGAATCAACGCGGACGCCACTGAGACGTTGAGCGACTGCACCATGCCCACCATCGGCACAATGATGTCCTGATCGGCCAATGCCAACGCTTCTGCGGTAATCCCGGTTTTTTCCTGACCCATGAGAATGCAGGTCGGCAAGGTGTAATCGATCTCGCGAAAATCCACCGCTTTGGCCGACAGATTGGTCGCCAGCACCTGCATGCCGCTCTCTTTCAGATGACGCACCGCTTCGGCAATATGACGATGGGTTTTCACCTTCACCCAGCTGTTGCTGCCAGCCGAAGCGGACACCATAGTGCGCATACGCACGCTGGGCCACACGGCGTGCACTTCGTGGATGCCGACCGCATCGGCGGTACGGATTACCGCTGAAACGTTATGCGGCTTATGCACCTGTTCCATGCAGACGGTGAGGTCGTGCTGGCGCAGGGCCAGCATCTCCTGAATACGAGCAAAGCGTTGAGCGTTCATGGACTAGTTACGATTTCGGTGAACTTTAATCACGTCCGGCATTACGCGGATTTTGCGCATAATATTCGCCAGATGGACGCGATCGTTCGCGGTGAGGCGGATAAAGGCGCTGTATACGCGACCATCACGCTCTTCGGTATTCAGGCTCTGAATATTGGAACCGGCAGTATTGATTGCCGCCGTCAGGTTGGCCAGCGCGCCCTGATGGTTGAACATGTCGACTTTAATTTCGGCGACAAATTCCTGATCGGTCACTTTATCCCACTCTACCGGCATGAACTTTTCAGGCTCTTTTTGGTAGCCGCGAATGTTACGGCAGGATTCGTGATGCACCACCAATCCCTTGCCGGGACTGACGTGCGCGACAATCGGGTCGCCGGGAATGGGACGGCAGCACTTGGCAAAGGTAATCAGCACGCCATCCGCGCCTTTGATCGGCAGCTTTTTGCGTTTGCTGTTTTTTTGTGGCTCTTCACTGCCAGACTGCAACAGATTCTTCGCTACCACCACGCTCATGGCGTTACCCAGACCAATTTCCGCCAGCAAATCATCAATGGCGGTCAGCTTCATGCGCTCCAGCTCATGCTGAATGTTCTCGGCCGGAATCTCCGCCAGTTTCTTGCTGCCGCCGAGCGCGTGGCTCAACAGGCGACGACCAAGGTTTACGGAGTCTTCACGCTTGAGGTTTTTCAACAGCTGACGAATTTTAGCGCGCGCTTTAGAACTCACGACAAAATTAAGCCAGGCGGCGTTCGGTCGTGCGCCTGGAGCCGTTATAATTTCAATGGTTTGGCCGCTGGCTAGCGATTGTGACAGCGGATAAGGCTGGCGATCGACGCGTGCGCCGACGCAGGCATGACCAATATCGGTATGCACCGCATAGGCGAAATCAACCGGCGTAGCGCCAGCCGGTAATTCGACAATGCGGCCTTCCGGCGTGAACACATAGATCTCATCCGGGAAGAGATCGGATTTCACGCTTTCAATAAATTCAAACGAGCTACCGGCGCTTTGCTGCAGCTCAAGCAGGCTTTGCAGCCAGCGCTGAGCGCGAATTTGCGCGGTGGTGCCGCTGATTTCACCGGTCTCTTTATAAGCCCAGTGTGCAGCCACCCCCATTTCAGCCATCTGATCCATATCTTCGGTACGGATCTGCACTTCAACCGGCACGCCGTGCGGGCCAATCATTGACGTGTGCAGCGATTGATAGCCGTTGGCCTTGGGAATAGCGATGTAATCTTTCACGCGTCCGGGACGCGGTTTATACAAGCTGTGCATCTGGCCGAGCACGCGATAACAGGTATCCAAATCTTTCACGATAACGCGGAAGGCATAGATATCCATGATCGAGTGAAAACGCTGCTCTTTCAGGTGCATTTTGCGGTAGATCGAGTAGAGATGCTTCTCACGCCCACTTACGCGACAGGGAATGCCTGCTTCCTGTAAGCGACCATCGATTTCAGCGAGGATCTTCTGAATCATCTCTTTACGGTTACCGCGCGCCGCTTTCACCACCTCTTTGATCACGCGGAAACGGTTCGGGTAGAGCGCTTCAAAGCCGAGCTCTTCCAGTTCTGTTTTCAGGTGATGAATACCCAGGCGGTGCGCCAGAGGACTGTAAATCTCCAGCGTTTCCAGCGCGATACGACGTTTTTTATCCGGGCGTAACGCGCCGAGCGTGCGCATGTTGTGCGTGCGGTCAGCCAGTTTGATCAAGATGACGCGAATATCCTGCACCATCGCCATGATCATTTTGCGGAAGTTTTCAGCCTGCGCTTCTTTCTTATCGCGGAACTTCAGCTTATCGAGCTTGGATACGCCTTCCACCAGTTCGGCAACGCTTTTACCAAACAGCTGTTCCATATCCTGGTAGGTGGCGGGCGTATCTTCAATCACATCATGCAGCAGCGCTGCCATTAGCGTTTCATGGTCGAGTTTCATCTCGGCCAGAATGCAGGCAACCGCAACAGGATGGGTGATGTAAGGCTCACCGCTGGAGCGTGTTTGTCCCTCGTGGGCATCACGCGCGACGAGATAAGCTTGCTTGAGGCGCTTGATTTGCTCCTCAGGCAAGTATTTTTCAATCAGTTGATTGAGGCTTTCAAACAGATACAAGGGCGACCTGCCGCGTGCTATTAACGACGACCTTCAGCGATAGCGGTAACGGCTTGTAACTCAGCGGCTTCCTGCTCATGCTGTTCCTGACGATCACGCACATCCAGAATCTGGGTCGTGATCAGACCTTCTTCAATTTCGCGCAGGGCGATAACGGTCGGCTTATCGTTCTCTTCTGGAACCAGCGCATCTTTACCGCCTACCTGCATCTGACGTGCACGACGTGCAGCGACCAACACCAGGTCAAAACGGTTACCAACTTTCTCTACTGCGTCCTGAACGGTTACGCGTGCCATAGGTGTGCTACTCCACAGATGATGAAGAAATGACTGGGCATAATACTGAAAGTGAATTCAGACTGCCAATAGTTTGCTGATTAAAGCATCATGTCGCGATTTTTGGCGACCCATACGCAGACGTTCTGCGCGGATAATGGTTTTGAGATCTGACAGCGCCAGATCAAAATCATCATTAACAATTAAATAGTCGTACTCGGCGTAGTGGCTCATTTCCGCCACGGCCTGTTGCATACGACGGGCAATCACCTCTTCGCTGTCCTGACCGCGACCACGCAGGCGGCGATCCAACTCTTCGGTAGAAGGCGGCAGCACAAAGATGCTGCGTGCGGCCGGCATTTTCTTGCGAATTTGCTGCGCGCCCTGCCAGTCGATATCCAGGAAGACGTCAACGCCGGTCGCCAGCACCTGCTCAATCGCAGCGCGTGACGTACCGTAATAATTGCCAAACACTTCCGCATGTTCGAGGAAGTCGTCTGCTGCAATCATGGTTTCGAATTCGCCCTTAGAGACGAAAAAGTAGTGCTCACCATGAGCTTCACCGGGACGCACGCCACGGGTGGTATGCGAAATAGACACCTGCGTATCGTACAGCGGTTGTGTCTTTAACAGCGCCTGAATCAGGCTGGATTTACCCGCGCCGCTAGGGGCGGAAACAATATAAAGCGTGCCTTGAGCCATGGTTATCTTGAATTGAGTAAAGAGCGGAGTCGATTTCCTGCACAGTATACACGGCTTGGGGAGGTGGCGCAGCGTTTGCCGCTTGGCTGAGGCAATTCTTTTTTCTGTGAAGCCGCGCCAGAGGCTGATGTAGCAAGCTGCAATCCGGATGAAAAGCCTGGAATCTGTCTCCAGCGCATCGCTTTTGCCGCTGGTAAAAGATCGTCCAGCGCTCTCCAATAACGAAAAAGGAGAGCGAAGATGAAAGGATGTCTGAGTCTACTAGGTTGCTTATTCAGTATCGGTTGCTGGGCCGAAGCGCTGTGTCCGAACTGGTCGCCGGTGCGTGCCAGCCAGGAGATAACGCAGCTGCAAACCCAGCTACGCCAATGGGATGATGCCTACTATCGGCAAGGCATCAATCAGATAACTGATGCGGATTACGACAGCCTGCAGCAGCGATTACAGCAGTGGCAGCGCTGCTTCATCCCCGCTCAGCCCGCTTACGATGCGCAGCTCAGCACCGATGGCAGCACGCATCATCCTGTGGCGCACACTGGTGTGCGCAAACTGCGCGACAAGCTCGCGGTGGCGTACTGGATGCAGGACAAATCTGCACTGTGGTTGCAGCCTAAAGTTGATGGCGTTGCCGTCACGCTGGTGTATCGGCAAGGTAAGTTGGTGTCATTAATCAGCCGCGGCGATGGCTTACGTGGAGAAGAGTGGCGCGCCAAAGCCGAGCACATTCCTGCCATTCCCAAGAGCATCGCGACCTTACTCGAAGAAGTGGTGCTGCAAGGTGAGCTGTTTCTGCAAATGACCGATCATCAACAGGCGCGCGACGGAGGGAAAAATGCCCGTGCTCAGGTTGCTGGCGCCATGATGCGACATGACAACAGCCCGCTGCTGGCACAACTGGGCATTTTTATCTGGGCGTGGCCAGACGGCCCGGCGTTGATGCCTGAGCGGCTAACACAGCTGGCGCAGTGGGGATTTGGTCTGGCGCAGAGCTGGAGTCGTCAGGTGAGTAATGAAGAGGAAGTAGCAGTATGGCGCGATCGCTGGTTCCGTGAATCGCTGCCGTTTGTCACCGACGGCGTCGTGATCCATCAATCCCCTGTCAGCGCAGGTCGCGATTGGCAACCCGGGCAGGGCAGCTGGTCAGCGGCGTGGAAATACCAGCCGGCGGAAGTCAGCAGCGAGGTGCTGTCAGTAGATTTTAATGTCGGGCGTACCGGCAAAGTGGCCGTTGTGCTTAACCTGATTCCGGTGCAGTTAGAAGATAAAACCGTACGCCGGGTCAATCTTGGCTCACTGCGACGCTGGCGGGAGCTGGACGTTATTGCGGGCGATCAGGTAACCCTTACGCTGGCAGGTTTAGGCATTCCCCGGCTGGAGCGCGTGATCTGGCGAGTGGCGCAGCGCGACTATCCGGCATCGCCGCAGAAAGGCGAATTCGATCATTTAAGCTGCCTGCAAATTAGCGCAACCTGCCGGGCACAGTTTCTTTCACGGCTCAGTTGGCTGAGCCAGAAATCGGTGCTGAATATTGCGGGCGTGCAGCGCAGTACCTGGCAGCGCTTGCTGGATAACGGTGCAATTACGCATCTCTTCTCCTGGCTGATGTTAACGCCCGATCAAATCGCGCAGGCCAACGGTATTACGTCCGCTCGTGCCCAGCTTATCTGGCATCGCTTTAACCTTACGCGCCAACAGCCGCTGCGGCGCTGGGTGAATGCGTTGGGAATACCGCTGCCGCGCACGGCGCTACAGGCATTGCCGGATTCCCAATGGTCGCAGCTATTGTCGCGAACGGCAGAGAGCTGGCAGCAGTTGCCAGGCGTCGGCACGATTTTGGCACAGCGCATCGTGACGATGCTGCAGGATGCAGACCTGCAGCAGTTGATTCACTTTTTGCAGCAGCAGGATATTCCTGCTGCGAACTCAGTGTTCAGGGTGGGGATAGTTGAAAATCGGCAAACCGAGGCGGAAACGCAGCGCCAGCAAACGGGCAAAGAAGCCGAACAGTAGCGTGATGATCACTACCGCCTCGTGGGGCAGCGGGGTTTTCAATAGCAGAATGTAGATCCAGCCAGAGGCGAACGCGATGCCGGCATACAGCTCTTTCTGGAACACCAGTGGAATGCGATTACAAAACATATCGCGTAGCACGCCGCCAAAGACGCCAGTGATGACCGCGGCGATGGCGGCAATAATCGATGCGTGGCCTGAATCGAGCGCCACCTGTGCACCAATAATTGAAAACACCACCAGACCTAGCGCATCGAGTACCAGAAAGACTTTGCGCAGGTGCGTCATTAGCGGGGCAACAAAGGTCGTCACTACAGCGGCGGCGGCCACAATCATGATGTATTCCGGATGCTTCACCCAGCCCAGTGGATAGTGGCCCAGCAGGATATCGCGCACCGATCCGCCACCAATGGCGGTGACCGAGGCAATGATGATCACGCCAAACAGATCCATTTTACGACGTCCCGCCGCCAGTGCGCCGGTCATGGCTTCGGCAGTAATACCAATAATATAGAGAACGGTTAATAACATAGAGCACTCCAACAGATTGGCGGCAAGGCTAAAGATTTCCCAGAGTGTAAACCACTGAGATTTTCTAAAGAAAGTGTCGTCGGATTAGCCATTTTGATGGCATGCATGCTAACAGGCCTAGCTGGCGTGATAAATCGGGATTTTGTGCGAATCAGGCATGAGTAAAAATGATGCGAAGAGGGCTAAAACTCGCCTTCTTAAGTTCCATTCTGTTTGTGTCGTACCTGATTATTGCCTGCTAACCAGGCTTTTCTCTCTCCGGCCCGTTGTAGGGTGCGCATTGAATGTGCACCGGGCAGAAGCACGCACGATGCGGCTTAACTTATCAGCATTAAGCAACTATTGGACAGGCATGAAAAAGCGTAACGAAGACATTCTCCTTTTCTCTTCTGACAAACTGGCAGCATTAGGGCTGGAGAGTCTTTTGACCTCGTTACCGGTTGCCAGCAAGATTCATCAAGTGTGGTCGCTCAGCACGATAATCGCCCAGTGCGAGACGCTCAGGCCGCGGCTGCTGGTGTGCATCTTTCATGAAAACATGCCGCTGGCCGGTACGTTAAAGTTATTTTATGGCCTGCAGCAGCAGTTCCCCGACATGCAAATACTGGTGCTAACCCAGCGTCTATTACCGCTGATGCATGGACTCAGTCGTTATCTGCCTACGCTCAGCGTGCTGGATTTAAAATCATCGCGGCAAAAGCTTATCCGAAGCCTGAAGGCGTGCATGAACAGGCAGAGCCCGGTTCATTTAGTGGAAGGTGTTGACGTTCTGCTGCCGGATCGACAATTGCGCGTGCTGCTGATGATTGCCTGGGGTTACAGTACAGAGCACATTGGCACGTGCTTAGGGCTCAGCCATAAAACGGTCAATGCACATAAGCTCATTGCGCTGTCACGACTGCAAATCAAAAGTAAGAACGATATGGTCGATCTCTTCATGGTGATTGATGAATTACGCATGCTGACGAGTTGGTTACACTTGCAGCACAGCGACAACGCAGGCGAAGCCATCGTTCCGTTAGAGGACGTATTGCTGGAAGCGTAAAAAGAAAAAAGCGTGCTGGTAACCAGCACGCGAACGCATCTTCTCAGATGCCCAGAGCCCACCATACAGACTTGTTTTTATTATCCGTTTCTTGCTCGCACATTGGCGAAACTTTTCAGGCTAAAACGGTATTCTGGCTGGAACCAGGAACGACCGTAATAGCAGTAGATCAGCATTCTGATGGATACCATGGCGAGGTAGCCCCAGATTGCGCACAACACCGAAGGTGTTAGCCACACGGTAAACAGTGTGATACCCAGCCCTGCTAACACAGAAGCGGTTTCCGTGAAGGCAATGCGTGAAAATTGATTTTCCCGTTGCAATATGGCGCGATAATGCTGTCCTTGCGGAATAATAATGAATATCACCGAAATCATCTCGAGCATAATCGCCATTTCGGGTTGATTCATAATACGACTGGAAATATCGCTACCAATAAACAGTGCGGCAAAAATGGCCATTCCGCATAATACATTGCCCCAATATAAAATCGAGAGATCGCTATTATTCAGGCTTTTATTTCTGATAATGGCATTGCCAAAACCTCGATCCGCCAACGTATCAATAACCAATAGCATTACAATCGCGATGGCGAGTAAATTCAACTCATTTGCCTGAAGTATTTGTGCCAAAAGTGAAAGCTGCAAAACACCAATGCCGACAATTTTAATCGATGACAACACTGACCACTTAGCGTTGGTCAGATTTCTTTCTCTTATCGCCATACCCTGCTCTTTATGGTACATGTACCAGTGCAATGAAGGGGTTACCCGAGCCACAGGCTCGGGCACAGATCACATTAATGCAGCGATTCCTGGCGCAATCCTGAAATACCTTTCAGATTCAGCCATGTATAGATGCACTCAATTAAGTGATGTTCTGATTTTAAAAAGATGCCCCTGGCGCATAATGTTTTTTTTGTCTTAATGGTATCACCTCCGGTGCGGAGGAGATCCATAAGATCATTATAAAATCCCTTTGAGTTTATATATTCCCCGGCCAGCATCCTCCTGGCAATCTCAACAAATTCTTTTTCTGATAACAAAGGATAGGTTGAGCGATCCATGTTATTTCCCTGCTGTTGTTATTATGGGTATTGCTGTGTGTGGAAGAGTTATACCGTGTTTTAATTAAATTAACACCATCAGAAAACTCCTATAAATGGACTGCAGAAATAAATGGTTTCATAATATGCATCAGAATATATAAGGCGAGTGATGTGCCATTTATTAGTCTTTTACGCCTTTCAGCATCGATTAATGAAGCCACATCAACTGAATGGACAAAAAACTTCGATAAATCAGAGGCACTCAGCATTTTATCGCAAAGCCCCACCAGGAATTTTCCCGGTGAGGAAGCTTAAGCAGCATTGTTGATTAACACATTGATGAGTGAAGATTTCGCCAAAACAGTTAAACGCTACTGTGCAAAAAAGAAACCACTTTTTATTAATTAATTCCAGCGCAAGTTACAGAGAAGGAGTTTGCATAATGCATTGATTCTAATGAGTTAACAGATGCAGCAGTTGTTCGAGATCGCGTTTTACCCAGGCAACATCCTGCGCAAACTTCTCGTCGGACATCAGCGGCTGGCGGTAAACCACCATCACAACCTCGGCGCCTTGCTCATTAGCAATCACCCGCATCGGCATATAAATCTCTTTGCCGCTGCCGGTATCAATCCAGTGATCCATCACGCCAAACGGGTTATGCGGCGTAAAACGAATCTTTACCGTGCCTTCGGGACCTTTGGCCTTCCAGCTGTTTCCTTCCTGCGTCAGCGTGCTGCTACTGAGCCCGCTTGCCCATTTGGCAAAGCACTCGGGTTTCCAGATGGTTTCATACAAATCTAACCAGTTGCGTGGAACGGTCAGTGTGACTGTCTGTGATGGCAGCATGGAACCTCCTGATGTGAGACAGCCATTAAAGCACGGTGATACCGGGCAGAAAATTGCCCGGTAGTGGAAGTGTGGGTTAACAGCGGTTTCCGTGAAAATGCTGTAATCAAATAAACTTGCCGCGCCCCTGAATATCCCGCTCTTGCGCTGTTCCGTCTGCTGCACGCAGGACAAAGCGATCGGACTGTGCAACCACGGCGCAGCTGTGATTAGGGAAAATACGCAGCAACGCACCAACAGGCGGAGCCTGATCGCCGTATTGCAGGAAGCCATGCTCTTCCGACAGCTTCAGCACCTCATAGTGGTTACCTTGCTCATCCACCGCGATGCCAAATCCGCTGGCATTGGTGCCGTGTGGTCCTTTGTCGGAGCTGAGCATCTTGGAACCGGCATCGATGATGGCAAAGTGTGGATTCACCGCCACCACGCGCGTGATCACGCTCAGCGCCAGCGCATCCGGCGAGCACAAACCCAGCCGCCAGGCGGTGAGATCCAATAGCGCGTAATTACCGGGACGAATTTCATCGCTGCCTGACGCCACGGGTGCCGCCAACGCCGTTGGGGTGGAACCCACTGAAATCGGGCAGGGCGTAAAGCCGGCTTCGGCCAGGCGTTGCTGCACATCGCGCATCAGGGCGATTTCCTGCAATGCGACTTCTGCAATGGCCGTAGGATTGCCCGCACCATAAGCGTGACCGGCATGGGATACCAACCCGGCAAAGGGCAGGCCTGCGTTTTTAAGGCGCTGAGCCAGCGTGGTAGCCATCTCGCTGTGGGGATCAACGCCGATGCGATGCAATCCCACATCCACCTTGATCGCCACCGCCAGTGAGCAATCGGGTTGGCGCTGATGTGCCGCCGCGATCGCCGTAACGCCCATCTCGCCATCCACGATGCAGGTAATGCGCGCCTGATGCTCTGCCGCCACCGCCAGCAGTTCCGCCAGCGTGTAGGCGTGCACAATGGGATAAGCCAGCAGCAGATCGCGTTCACCTGCCAAAATAAAGGCTATGCCTTCACTCGGCTTCGATACGGTAATGCCGCGCGCGCCAAGCGCACGTTGTTGCCCGGCAATCCAGACGCTTTTATGGGTTTTAATATGGGGACGTAGCGCGACGCCCGCGGCATCGGCTTTTTGCTGCATCAGCTGCAGATTACGCTGCAGGCGCGGTGCATCAATTTCGAGATAAGGTGTGAGTCGGTCGGCAATTAAAGGCCGCAACCAGCCAGCTGTAATATTCTGTTCCATCAAGATAGTCCGCAGGTGATTATTCCGTGCGGACTATCATTCATTAATGAGGGGCAGAATACCAGCCGAGAGCAGATTAGATATACAGTGAGGCTTCGCCCGGTGGACGAGTTTTAAAGCGGCGATGCAGCCACAGATATTGATCGGGAGCGCGCAGGATTTCTTTCTCAATCACTCTGTTCATATAAGCCGCTGCTGCTGCTTCATCTTCGTACGGATAATTCTCCAGCTCTGGCTGAATGATCAGCTGATAACCGCTTTTATCCGCATTACGAATCAGCACGATGGTCAGCATGGCCGGCTTAGCCAGACGCGACAGTACAAAGGTACCGTTGGTGGTGGCGGCTTGCTTCACGGCAAACAGCGGCGCAAACACGCTGCCCTTTGGGCCGTAATCTTGATCCGGCGCGAACCATACCGCTTCGCCCTGTTTCAGCGCATGTACCATGCCGCGCAAATCGCGACGATCAATCATCGCCTTATTAGAACGCATACGACCTTTGGTTTGCGCCCACTCCATCGCCTGATTGTTGTGCGGGCGATACATCGCCATCATCGGCTGGCACAGTCCGGTAATACGGCCGCCCAGCTCGAGTGACATAAAATGCACGCCGATCACCATCACACCGCGCTGGTGGCTCTGCGCATTCTGCAGGTTGGCGATGCCGTTCACCTGGAACAGGCGACGCACGCGCGCATCGGACCAGAACCAGGCGATGCCGGTTTCAGCCAGCGCCATGCCCAGCGATGCGAAGTTACCGGCAATCATCAACTCTTTATCTTCCTCATTAATGTTCGGGAAGCAGAGTTCGATGTTGCGGCGGGTAATGCGCTCACGGCGCTTAAGGAAGTGTCGTGACAGCTTGCCGGCAGAAGCGCCAAGCCGTATCAAAGCAGGATAAGGAAGCTGCACCAGCAGCCATAACACACCCAGCCCAAACCAGGTCAACCAGTAGCGGGGATGGAGCAGTTTTGAGCGGAACTTACCAGTTTTCTTCATGGCGCCTTCAGTGAAAAAGTGAATGTATCGCGCAAGAAGCATTTCCCTGGAATCCTGATGCGGTACAACTGTATTGAATACGACCAGTACTTTAGCAAATAGTGCCTTCAAAGTTATGTAAACTCTGCAATCTTTAGGATTGAGAGGTTTCATTGAATGAGGGCTTAAGTTTAGCGTGCAACGTTTTTAGGTACGCTAATCTGTTTGCTAAACAATGAATTAGGTTGATGCATTGATGCTTTTCTATCCATTTCTCGCCGCATTTTCAGTCAGAAAATGACATGGATGCACATACACGCTTTCACATTCTTTACATTGAAAAAACCACAATATCGTCTAAAGCGCTGATGCGACGTTTCGACGGAAGGCCTTAACAAGCCTGGGAAGGGTATGGTTTGTGATCTTCATCACAATTTACAGTGTAGTGCAGTAAGCCGTATTCGTATAGCGATCAATAACCGCTCTGGTTTCTCCTGGTGCTGATTTATTTCACCATCGGTTGCTGATGAAATTGAGCGGTGTGAAAAATAGCATGGGCAGCTATATTAATATAGGCATGCATTACTTGTTTTTATTTTCCCATACGAACTTGTTGCCACCGTATTAATATTAAAACGAAAAGTAAGCGATGAGATTTTTTGGGCGGTAATAATGGCTATATTGATCTAACCTACCAATATTTAAGACATTTCTTGCGTTGCGGGTTAATAGTGAGTTTTATTGCGCTAGAACATAAAATTGCCGCGTTAAAAACAGCAGAATGCGCTCCCTCTTTAAGACGTGTCCTGGCATTACTTATTCATGATGTCCGCTATTGTTAGCGCATATCATCACGCATGGTTGAAACCATTAAATTAGCGTGCCTGGAAATTGATTGATTATTTGGCAAGGAATTTAAAATGAAAATTAATGTGATTAAATCGGTGGCAATGATGGCGTTATTTACTTTTTCTTCTTCATTAATGGCAGCGATTGATAGCGGACGCGTCACTATTCGTGGCCAGATTGTTGAGGGCGACGAACCCTGCAAAATCGTTCACCAGAACAGCGACCAGGCGATTGAGCTTTCCAATGCTAAGGCCATCAAGTTTTCCCTCAAGGTTAACCAGTGCGCGCATGAAACCCTGGAAAACATCACGGCGACCTTTACCGGCCCTGAGACCGAAGAGAGTTTACTGGCGCTCTCTGACGATGCTGCGGTAATGCTGCAGCACAGCAACGGTAAAGTGATTAAAATGCGTAATACGCCGGAACCGCAGCTGGTGTTGAGTAAAAATAATACGCTGGATTTTACCGCGACGTTGAAGGGTTCTATTGATGCGGTGCAGTCCAGTTCTGCGATGAGTCAGTTAACGCTGGCCTACGAATAAATAAAGAACTGGTATTCTTATGCATCAGCAGGTATTTATCTGCCTGGAAGTTAAATGACTTCATATAGTGATATTGCCGGATAGGCCAGTGTGGAAGAGTATAGAAGGTGCTGACAGTCCCGCATGGAACATATTAATCCTATGCTAGATAATAATATATTCAAAGCTGCCCATATCTCTGCCGGTCATAACATTTAGCGCGAAGATATTTTTATCAGGTATGGGTTTTACCTGCTTAAATTGGAACCATAAAATGATGAATAAAAGAAAGATATCTCGTCATTGATGGCGAGATATCAGGGATAGTTGTTAATTTTTATATTTATTTTATACCTTACTCCATAGATACCGTGATTACTCCGGAACCATGGAATGGACCTTCCTCTACTTCACCACTTTTTATTAGCCTGGATTTTATGTTGACCGCGTAAGGTGTATTCGCCTTGACATCTGCTAATATTCCCTTATCAGCTTCCTGGTCCGAAATAAGAAGCTGTGACTTTAGCGAACCATTAGTTTTCAACGTGATATATTTATTACCAGCTTCGCCAAAGGCATATAAATTTAGTTTGGTGTTTTTATTACAGGTTAACCATAAGTTTGACTCTGCTTCGTTATTATCAATCTCATTAGTCGAGAGTATTCCATGTTCCAAATTAGTGTTGCCAGTAAAAGTACAGATTAAGTCTTCTGGAGGGCTGGTTTTACATGCCACGTTGGGTAAGGGATCACCTGTGCGACCATAATTAGCGTAGTAGCCCATGGTTATGCAACTCTTAAGATAATTATCCTTATCACCTGCAATATAATAAACTTCTACGTATTTAGGTAATGAATATTTTTTTTTAAAAGCTTTACCTGCCTCTCCAATGGTTTTATAGCTACGAGCTGGAAATTCCATATTTTGGGAAGCCATTTGACCACCTTCTTGGGGTTTAGCTTGGTAAGAATAAAAACAGTCTTCGACAGACTGGTAGCAAGGATTAGGTGTATTATCATCTTCATCCCAAGAGTCAATATAGCCTTTAAGGTTTACTCGTGAGGAGGTTTTAGAGACTGAGGTGACATGCATTAATATTGTTGCGAACGAAAAATGTGGTGTAATTAAAGTTAATATAATAATAAAAGAATGAAAATAAAATTTCATAAATTTACTGCCAGTTTTAAATTTCATTATTGATAATCCAGATGAAATGTCGCTAACGTGAATAATGATCCGGGAAAAATCTTCCTTTGCGCTATCGCTTCCCGTTCGGCAGATACGAATGCTTTTAAATTAATGATATTGTCGCCAGGTTTTAAGGCGATAAAATCGAGCTTTTCAAAAATTGGCATGAAGATATTTTCAGCTGTTTCTATGCCAATAGCCACACCTTGCGCTCCGTTGCCGTTATCGTACTGCACTGCCAGATAATCTGGTTGCAATGGATCTTTACTGCCTTCAAACCAAATGGTTACTTCTTTACCTAGCGAAAGATCGCAATTGAGTAAATGCACGGCAAAGGGGGTGCCTGGTGAACGTTGATAGCTGTAAAGGTATTTAACGATAACTGAACCCACATCAATCTCAATTTCCTTGTCTTTCGGATCCAGCACACAAGGCGTCTCTACAAGGGTGCCACTAAAATTGACATCAGTATCGGCGACTGCAAACCTTACTGCTGTCAGCAGCATCAAACACAAAATAATAGCGGTTGCGGTTTTCATCATTACTCCAGAACAATCTGCAACGTCACCTTACTATGGAAATCACCGCCGTTAAGCTGACTGCCCACGTCTTTAACCGGTACGGCTGCAAACTCAAGTAACCGATCGTTATCCAGCGGCAGCGTTTCATTAATAAGGACGGGTTTATCATTCTTTAATAGCCGGATACCCAGATCGTCGATGTTAGTCATAATGGCGCTTGGGTCAAAATCTGTTGGCTTTCCTAAAAATTTCAAATGCAGAAGTTTACCCGGTGGATCGGTGCAAATAATTTCCAGTTCTAATTTCTGCCGATAATTCACGCCATCCACCAAATTAACGCCCACGGCATCACCAAAGCTAACATCTACCGGCTTTTCGTTATTAATTTTGCAGCTCAGTGCCAGCAGCGTACCTTTCATATTCATCGGGACTGCTGCCTGGATGCGAAGAGGTAAGGCGAGGAGGATTAATACCCATAGCAAAATATGCCGGTTCATCATTACTCCGGTTCCAACGTTAAGGTGGCCGTTGCTTCGAATTTACCGCCTATTAATCTGGCTTTCGGTGCTTTTACCGGTGCGACCGCCAGGGTAATGGAGTCCGAAGGCTTATAATAATAGGGTTTATTCAGCTCCATCGGCTTGACGCCCGAGCCAGGGCTCTCTTCATACATAAAGCGGATGCCCAGGTTTTCAATATTGGTTTTAACCGCAGTATTTTCAAAGCCTGATTCCGTACCCTTAACGGTGAACTTTAAGCGGCCGGTATACTGCGTGCCGCAATCAATTTGCAAATACATACTTTGCGCGTAGCGCGTTCCATCTAACGCTTCTGCGACCACTTCGTCACCGAAGTTGATATCTCGCTTTTCGGCGTCACCGATTTTGCATTCGAGATTAATTAAGGTGCCGCGCAGCGTCAGCTCGGTATTAGACCAAACCGACTTTGCAACCAACAGGCTAAGGGCGAGAATGAAAGACAAGTGCCGTATCTGCATGATGTTTCCTTATTGAATACCTAGCACCAGGGTGACGTTGACCTTAAATTCCCCGGCCGTGGGCATACTTGCAGGATCTTTGACCGGCACCGCTTTAAGCTCAATGGGTACGTTTTTATTGATGGCATTTGGCTGGTTGAGTGGTACCACCGCACCACCGCGAGTAAACCGAATGGCCAACTCGCTTTTGTTGCTGGCAGCGGCATTTTCATCAAATCCCGCTGCCATGCCTTTTATGGTTAAAGTGAGGTCACCTGTGAATTTTTCGCAGGAGATGTCTGTAGGCACATCACGTTCATAGTGCACGCCATCAATGGACTGAATGACAATATCGCCAAACTCAATAACTCTGGCTTGGTTGTCATTAATTTTACAGGGATGAGCAATGATCGTTCCCGAGACGTTAACCGGCATTGAAGGCAATGCGTCGGCGCCAGTTGCTGCCTTTGAACCTAACAAGGCAACTGCGAGCAGAGCCATCCACCCTTTCATCACGCTACTCACTTTTACCCACGCTGCATTTTCCAGCGGCGCAGTTGAAGGTCAACGTTGGACGGCCGCCGTAGTCGTTGATGTAGACCAGTACCGGATGCGTACCTAACGCGGCAGCGCTAACGCCCAGCGTGGCGCTGCCTTTCGGTTCCAGCATCAGCGGCTTAAAATCGTTGTCACTCTTCAAGGCGTCTTTACTGCGGGCGGCGCCGACCAGCGTGACGTAATAAGGTGTGGGATTCGTCACCGTATAGCCATCGCCTTGCTGGCTCAGCATCAGCTGGGTTTGCCACGGCGTAGCCGACTCGCTGGTGACGCTGATGGATGCCGGACGATAGAACAGCTTGATGCGGGTTTGCAGCGCAATCTGCAGCACGTTCTGTTTTTCGCTGCGCGGTGGAATCTCACGCAGGTTGAAGTAGAACAGGCTTTCACGATCCTGCGGCAACAGCGTTTTTGTCACCGGCAGCGCCTGGATTTTGATGGCGCCTTTCTGCCCCGGTTCCACACGCTGTACCGGCGGCAGCACCAGCAGCGGCGAGTTCACTTTTTTGCCCTGCGCATCTTCCAGCCAGCTCTGCGCCAGATAAGGCAAACTTTTATTTTCGTTGCTGATGCTGAGGCTGATCGAGCGTTCACTGCCGTTATAAATAACGCGGGTGCGGTCCATGGCGATGGCGGCCAGAGCCTGATGGGTGATAAGCGTGCCGATCAGCAGCGAGGCCCAGGCAATAAAACGGCGGTTAACAAGCATAGTTTCTATCTCATTCAGAAGAGTTAATGACGCAGTCGCGTCATCGGGTGTTAATCATTGCTGTCGATACACGGCAGCAGTAAGTGGTTTTCACCGGTCGGATCTTCAGGCAGTACCTCTGGCAGCGTGATGGTGCATTGCGTTGCACCGCTCCAGCGCACGGCCATCTTCACGCCAGGATTGACGCCGCTCAGCCATACGTTGCCGCTGTCGCTGACGATGCCGGTTTCACGCTCGTTATTGAGGACGCTGGCGCCAAACGGTGGGAAACTGCCGTCTGCGCGACGAATCACCGCCATCAGTTTTTGCCCGGTGATTACGCCAAATTTGCGGTAACCAATGGCGCCTTCGGTGAGCGTAAACTGGGCCACCGGACGTTCTGCTTCCACGTTATCGGCCAGGTTATTGAGATCAATGCCGGCCTGGTTGCGGTAATAGCTGCTGACGTCGGTAATTACCGCTTTGCCAAACAGATTGGTGTGCGTGGAGGCGGAACCTCCGCCCTGCACCGGCACGCCGCTGACGCCTTCGGTATCCACCATCAATCGCGTACCGCCTGCCATGTTAGTACGGTGCAGCGCCGCACCCTGCGTGGTGGCCGTGGCGCCTCCTTGCACAGACAGACCAGCAGAACGATAGGAGCCCGCTTTGTAACTGGCGCTGGTATTGATTTGCGCAATATCGCCAGTCCGCGTGTAGTAGCCGCTGAACGTTGGGGCTTCGCCGCTGCTGGTACTGGTACTAACCTGATAGGTATTGCGTTCATCAAGTCGCTGATACCAGCCAGCATTCTGCGAGGAACCGGCGCTGCCACTTTGTGCGCTGTAGTTGATAGAGGCGGCACTGCCGAGGGGAATATTAAGACTAAGGTAGAGGGTGTCGTCAGTTTTGCCGCGCACTTCGTTGCGGTAAGCAGATAAGTTGACGCTCATGTTCTTAATGCTGCCAATATCAAAATAGCGCGCCAGCGACATATTCCAGCGGCCGGTGGCGGGGCGATTCCAGTAGGTTTGATAGTAGTAATTGAGATAGGCACTGATTCCTAGTGAGCGGAACTGCTTATTGAGCGTTACAGAATAGGTCTGTTTGTCGCTGCCGCGCGCATAGAGGCGATTGCCATATCGGATCTCATCCAGGTAGCGGCTTATGGTCATGTAGTTACGTTCAGAAAAACGATAGCCAGCGAAGGTCACCTGCGTGTCGTACTCTTCAAAGCGTTTGGAGTAGTTAACGCTGTAAGAGCTGCCAACTTGCTTACCCGTGCGGGGTAGCGCAGCGTGTGACTGCGTGGCGTTGAACGAGATAGCACCGAATGCCAGTAAATCTCGACCTACTCCGAGCGAATAGGCATTGAATTTACCGGCGGTCATCACGCCGCCTAGCAGTGACCAGCCGTTGCTGATACCCCAGGAGAACTCCCCGGTATGCATCAACGAACCGTGCGGCTTGAACTGGCTATCGGTGGGTTGTCCAGAAGAAACTTTGTAGCGAACCTGACCGGGACGACTTAAATAGGGAATGGTGGCGGTATCGACCTGAAATTGCTGCACCGACCCATCCTGCTCCTCAACGCGAACGTCAAGAGTGCCGCTGGTCGCTTCATTTAAATCCTGAATCAGAAATGGCCCTGGCGCGACCTGGCTTTCATACAACACCCGCCCAAGTTGGCTGATGGTAACTTTGGCATTAGTTTTCGCTACCCCGCCGACCTCCGGCGCATAGCCACGAAGATTGGGCGGCAGTTGACTGTCATCTGAGATGACGCTTGCCCCGACAAAGGGCACGCTACCGAAAATATCGGTAGTCAGATAGTTTTGCCCTAGCAACAGTTTGGCGCGCCAGGCTTTAATTGCCCGATAGGCGTAATATTGATTCCAGCTGAGTTCATGTGTTGTGCCGTGCTGGTTACGGTTGTACTGACCCTGCCAGTCAGCACGTAATCGCCATGGGCCTAAATTGGCTCCGGCTAAACCATTACCGCTGACGTTGGTGCTTTCGCTACTCTGCTGTGCACTGGTGTAATTCAGGTTCACGTTGTAGTCGAACAGTACCCCCGGGATGCCATCATCCCAACGTGAAGGGGGATCCCAGTCCGTCGCTTGATATTCAAGGTAGGCTTGGGGGACGCTGATAGTGAGTACGGAGCTCGCCAAATCACCCCGTGCCGTAGTGCCTGGAAGGTCGGTGAGGTTAGCGCACTGCCCCTGATGCCAGTAGCTGATCTTCTCCAGGGAGCGTGGCTTTAAACCCAGCTGCTGCATCAGTTCGGGCGGCATACAGGCCACACTATCTTTAGGATCATCATCGGGAGGTAAAAAGGTAATTGGCATGGCAGGGAGGTCAGATTTATTTATCCTGACTACCATGTCGTATTGACCGGGCATAATAAAACCAGCACGCGCGAACTGTGACATGTCGATATTTTCACGATCGCTAACGTCAAGATTATCGAGATTAAATTCAACCTCTTGTGCCTGCGTCTCGCAGGGATTGAATAAAGCTAAAGAAATAGCCAGTGCCAGCGGTGTAATTACCGTCCTGGTTAGCATTATTCTTTTTATAGGATATTTCATTAGCATTATTATATTTTTGAAAACTGAATAAAAAGGCATGCACTAATGCGCATACCTTTGTTACACAGCAAGCCGAATTAAGGGTAAACCAGGTTGAAGTCAACTACGCTCTGGAATGAACCTGGAAGGATGCCCGCGAAAACACTTTCTCCATCTTCAGGTGGAGTAACAGGGTCACCCTGCAAGAAAGCTGAGAATCCTAGGGTGTTGCTGCCATTCTGGATTGTAACTTCAGTTGGCGTGTTCAGCTTAATGAGCTCACCACTACCATTGGTTAAGCCAATACTGGCACCTTCTGCGGAACCGGTCATACCGATCAAGCCAGGATTTCCTTTAGACTCCATACCGCCAAAGGTGATTTGAACTTTGGTTTTACCTGCTTCCAGCTCACAGTTTTCCAGTTTGATACTGAACGCCTGTGGGTTAGATTTGCCACTGTCTTTCAGCTGTGCACTTGAAATTTCGCCCAAGTTAACAGTCTGATCTTGGTTTTCAGGGGTAATAGAACAAGGCGCCTCAATGATGGAACCTTTAATTGTTACGGTACCGTGGCCCTGATCTTCAACGGCATTTGCAGCACCGGCTGCCATCACTAAACCAAAACCCATTGCAACCATGATCTTATTCAACTTCATTTTCGATTTCCTATATGTACGCGAATTAACGCGGATATGTTCAATGCAAAGCTGTATGGAATAGTTAAAGGCGTGCTCCTGATAACTGACTTAAGCCAATATTGCATTGATGTTTTTTAACCCTTCGCTAAGCAACGTATAACGGCCTGCTGAAGTTGGGCCGATTATCAATAAGCGGTATCAGGCTGTCAAAAATGCGCCTGTGAAGCGGTGAAAAGAAGTTAACTCATTGTGCTATAAAGGATTTCATATAAAACGGGTTAATGGTTTGTTTATTATTTGCTAAGGAAGGTGGCGACCTTCAATTTCTTAATGACAAAAATTTAAGAACAGTCTCGAATAAGCCGCTTTTTGGCTTTCAATATTATCATTCATCTAAATCAGTCATTATTTTGCATAAGTTTTCATCCGCTTCATCGCTAATTAATAATGATTAATAAAAGACGCAGAGCCTGTTTAAGCGTAACGGGGGTGAAGGGTAAAAAAAAGTGCTGATTTTTGTTGAAAAAGGATCGTTTTCAATAGGTTAGCTGAGCGTTATGAATCGCAATGTATCGCTTTCATAGCGGCATTTATTTATGAGTGGCGGTATTTTCACGGGAAATCGAGATGTCTGTTTACATCATTGAAAGCAAGGTTGCCTTTAATACGGATATGCCGTCGTTAGCGGGCTTAGGCAGCGCGCAGCCTAACATCCCCATCAGCGCAGCAGCGGCACGTTGCCTGGTGGCATTAATTGAATCAGCGGGTGAGCCAGTGAGTCGCGAACAGTTAATTTATGCCGGATGGGGCGCAATGGGACACATTGTCAGTGAAAACAGCTTAAATCAGGCGGTGACCCAACTGCGCAAAGTGCTGAAAGAGCTGGAGCTGAACGGCGAGTTGATCATGACGGTTCCGCGGCTGGGCTATAAGATCTCGCGCATGTTCAGCATTGAATGCGCGGGAGTCACGACGTCGACAGATTTGTCAGAAACCAGCGCCATGGCCGAGGAGGACGAAACTCATGACATGACAAAATCATCACGCCAGGAACGCTATCGTGCGGCGCCTTCCCGCCAGCCAACATCGCGTCTGATGGGGCGCATGCGCCTTGCTTTGCTATCAGCCATTGTCGTGCTTGCCAGTTTTTCCCTGTTCTGGGTCATCAATAAAAGCACCGTACAGCAGATTTTCACCCAATATCACACCGTGCATTATCTGCCGCTGGTGACGCGTTTTAACCAGCTGCAGGTCTTCTATAACCAGAGTATCGATACGCAAAATGACTATCTTGCGAATGCCCTTAAGCAGCTAGAGAGTGATGAGTGGTTTCATCGCATACTCGAGGGCGAGGTGCATTTCATCTATATCAACGGCTCCTACAACCCTGATGTTTTTAGCTATTTTCTCTGTCGCGAGGAGATACAGCAGCACGCGAAGGGTTGCGAAGCTTACACCTCTATCCAGGAAGGAACATGATGCATAAGCGAGTCTGGCTGCTGGGGATTACCCTTTTTATCGCGCTTGCGCCGTGGATCGTTGAACGGGTTTATACCCTTTCGGTGATCAGCTATCCGTATCATTGCGAATCACGCTTTGGCTTTAAATACATCAGTGCAACGGGCGAAGCAGCGGTGGCTTCTGAAGGCAGCATGCAGCTAACGTATTATCAGAGCGGAAATGGCGTGGGAACGTATGTTGGGCACCTTTTTCACCTGGATGGACAAGGTAAGGTGTTGAAGAAGCAATCCATTCATCGCGCCATGGAGTTCTCATATCAACTGTTACCGGGCATGCTCAAATCCACCACTCTCACTTCGAGCCGTATTCAGGGAGATGAAATCAGCGATGCCGATGCGGAAAAATATGTCTATCCCGGCTTCAAAGTGGGCCACACCTCGTTTGGCATGATCGTTAAAATCAATCGCGGAGGTTATGCCGCAGGGAGCAGCCAGTTCCCGCGCGCCATGTGCTCTACGTTGGATAAGTGAGAACCTGTCAGATATAGCGCGCACGAACAGTAGCGGCGCAATTTATTGCGCAATGCTTGTCAGTTAAGGTTAATCGGTCGCCATGAATGGCTCCCCTACATCTATTTAGCTGGTTTTTCGTAGGGTGCGCATTCATGCGCACCTGCATATAAACATAATTTATTGCGCGATAAATCGCGCCGCTACGGAATATATGCTTATCTGAGCGACATTAGGCCGTTGGGCCTGGATAAAGCAACACAGCGCGTTGACTACGTTGTATTCAATCAATACCGAAAAATCGCTTTTATTTGCGGTGAACTTCAACGACCGTTCCGTTATTGTTTAATCGATAGTCGCCACCATTAGTTCGTCATAAATGGCATGAAGCTAAAAACGTCTTATATAGCGTGAAAATAAAAAATTACACGCTGTGTGAACTGATCCCTTTGGTTTGAGGCAGGATTACCCGGCTGCAGCGTTGTCTTCTTTTTTTGAGAGACTGACAAATTTAATCAGATCTTCTTTTTATTATTTCACCAGCATCATTTATGAAATATCTTCCACTGTCACCTGTAAATGAAATGCCCATATTTCGGCTATTGTTTACAGAAAATGTTTTATTTTTATCAATGCAATTTTCCTGCGTTTTCATATCCTCAAAACATCGCCTGTCATACTTGCCTTCTGTTTTATAGCTATTACTAAATAACCAGAAGTTTATGGAGAAAAAACCATCGGGCCCAGGGTTGGGAATGTTATATTTATTTTTTAACATATCTTTATTTTTTAGCCACCATGCTATTTTTCCTTTATCAGTTAGCGGGAATGTCCTTACTAAAACATCACTAAATTCACCATCCTGATGAACCGCAACAATTTCTACCGAGCGCTGAGATAGCCAGAAGACATAAGATGTCAGAATAGCTGAAAGCAGTATCAGTACCCACAGAAGCCTTTTTTTACTGGCTTTCATTACGGGCTCCAGTAATCACAACATACCGGTAAGGGCAGCACATATCGCTGGTGCCGTAATCGTCCATTTGTTTTTGCGTGGTAAATATTGTGCAGGGAAATTGCAGTGCGGCCATCGTTTTACACTCCTTGTGTATTCAATCGTCCTATATGGTCTCCAGTGCAATTCATACGTAGAGACGTGCAGAAGTATATAAACTGCTTGCTTTCTGTTCGCCCTCGTTTGGTTGATTTTGAGTAAGGAGTCACAGTGAAATATTTTCAGGATGCCTGATTTGCTCTATCCATCCTGGATGGCGTGCAAATAAAAAAAGCCCGCGCTGGGCGAGCTTTTTAGCTTTCGGCTAATTCATGCCACAGCAGTGTTACTCGATATTCTGAATCTGCTCGCGCATCTGTTCGATCAGCACCTTCAACTCAATCGCTGATGCGGTGATCTCGGCGTTGATAGACTTCGACGCCAGCGTGTTCGATTCACGGTTAAATTCCTGCATCATGAAATCGAGGCGGCGGCCAACGGCTTCTTTCTTCTTCAGGATGTTGTAGGTCTCTTTAACGTGCGCATCCAGACGATCCAGCTCTTCCGCCACATCAATACGCTGAGCCATCATCACCAGCTCTTGCTCCAGGCGATTATTTTCCAGCTGTACTTCGGCTTCTGCCAGTTTGGTCACCAGGCGCTCGCGCTGCCATTTGATCACTTCCGGCATCTGCGCGCGCACTTTGCTGACTTCTTGCGATACGCCTTCCAGGCGCTGTTCTATCATCGCTTTCAGCGCGGTGCCTTCACTTTCGCGCGCTTCGATAAAATCATCTAATGCGCCATCCAGCGCTACCAGCAGTTCGGCGTTAATCGCATCCAGATCTTGCTCCTGCGCGGACATCACGCCAGGCCAGCGCAGAATATCCAGCGGGTTGATCGCGCCCTCATCGCTTTGCATTTTTACCCAGTTGGCGGCCTGCACCAGCTGTTTGGCCAGCGATTCATTCAGCTGTAATTCGCCTTGCGCACTGGCATCGGCGTCGTAGCGCAGGTAGCACTCAATTTTACCGCGCGTCAAACGGTTGCGGATGCGCTCGCGGATTACCGGCTCCAGACCACGAAATTGTTCCGGCAGACGGATGTAGGTTTCCAGATAGCGCTGGTTAACAGAACGAAGTTCCCACGCGGCGCTGCCCCAGTGGCCTTTGGCTTCGCGGCGGGCGTAAGCGGTCATACTGCGGATCATAGTCGTCTTCTCATTTTCAGAAATGTTGGGTGAAGTATAGCGAGGCCGGCTCGAGGCTAACAGGCATAAGCGCACTTAAGCTTGAATAACAAAATATTACCGCTTTTCGCAACGCGCCTTTATGCTTAGCCCTCGTTCACTTTTGAGGATTCGTGATGTTCCGCTCCGTGGCTCTCCCTGCTTTATTGACGTTACTGCTGGCTGGATGTCAGACGCCTGTTACCTCGCATCAGCAGATCCCGCCGAATACGGCGCCGGTGGCGGTGTGCGGTTCTGGTGACGTGATGATGCAAACCACGCTGTGGTTTGGCATGAATAAACCGAAAGGTGGCACCGTGAGTAACCTTGAATGGCAGCAGTTCGTGGATAACGACGTCACGCCGCGCTTCAAAGATGGATTATCAGTCTACGATGCCAAAGGGCAATGGCTGGGCGATAACGGCAAGCTGGCGCGGGAAAACAGTAAAGCGCTGATGCTGATTCACAATGCAGATCGCAGCAGTTCTGACAGTATTAATGGATTGCGTGAGGTCTACAAAAAGCGCTTTGAGCAGGAATCCGTGATGCGCGTTGATTCACTGGTGTGCGTGGCGTTTTAACGGTTGAGCTTGACCCGACGTTTATATCGCGAGGCTTTGGTAGGGTGCGCATTGCTGCGCACCCAAATACATCAGATAAACAGCCCAGCGAATGCGGCGGAGAGCAAACTCACCAGCGTGGAGCCATAAACCAGCTTCCAGCCAAATCGTGAGACCACGTTGCCCTGTTTCTCGTTCAGGCCTTTAATGGCACCGGCAACAATGCCAATCGAAGCGAAGTTAGCAAAAGATACCAGGAACACCGACAGAATCCCCAGACCGCGCGGCGTCATCTCCGCTGCCACTTTCTTCAGCTCAATCATCGCCACAAACTCGTTCGCCACCAGCTTGGTAGCCATAATACTTGCCGCCTGTAGCGCATCGGCGGACGGAATTCCCACCAGCCAGGCAAACGGATAGAAAACGTAACCGAGCAGCTGCTGGAAACTGTAGCCAAATACCGTGGCAAACAGCGCGTTGATGGCCGCAATCAGCGCGATAAAGCCAATCAGCATCGCCAGGATGATCATCGCCACTTTAAAGCCGGCGAGAATGTATTCGCCTAGCATCTCAAAGAAACTCTGATCTTCGTGCAGCTTATCCAGCGCGATATGTTCTTCGTTCTCCGGACGCGTCGGGTTAATGATCGAAAGAATAATAAAGGTGCTGAACATGTTGAGCAGCAGCGCCGCAACCACATATTTCGCGTCAATCATCGACATATAAGCGCCAACAATCGACAGTGAAACCGTCGACATCGCCGTGGCCGCCATGGTGTACATACGCGGTGCGGAGATATCGCCGAGAATGCCTTTATACGCGATAAAGTTTTCAGACTGGCCAAGAATCAGCGTGCTGACGGCGTTAAAGGATTCCAGCTTGCCCATTCCGTTCACTTTCGACAGCAGGGTGCCGACCAGCCGAATCAGCAGCGGCAAAATACGCCAGTGCTGCAAAATACCGATCAGCGCAGAAATAAACACGATGGGGCAGAGCACGCCAAGGAAGATGAATGCCAGGCCCTGATTCGCCATATTGCCAAACACAAAGTTAGTGCCTTGTGCCGCAAAGGTTAATAAGGTCTCGAAGAAGCCGCCCACCGCGGTAACCACCGATTGCCCGCCCGCTGAGTGAAGGAAGAACCAACCCAGCGCGGCTTCAACGACCAACAGTTGAATAATAAAGCGTGGACGAATCCGTTTACGGTCATGGCTGACCAACAGCGCAAGGGCAAAGATCACCACCAGCGCCAGCAGGAAATGCAGTATCGCTATCATCATTTATCTTTTTAAGGGAGGAAACGCGCATTTAGCCACAGCCGCCGCGGAATTTCATCCAGGATTGTGCCGATCGCGGGCAGGACAGCCGGAGATGAAGTCCGTATAATGCGCAGCCAAACCCAAGCAAGCCGGAGAGAAACCATGCGTCCAGCAGGCCGTAGTGCAGCAGAAACACGTCCCGTCACCCTTACTCGTCACTACACCAAACACGCAGAAGGCTCTGTGCTCGTTGAGTTCGGCGAAACCAAAGTGCTGTGCACCGCAACCGTCGAAGAAAGCGTGCCGCGTTTCCTCAAAGGCAAAGGTCAGGGCTGGATTACCGCGGAATATGGCATGCTGCCGCGTTCCACCCACAGCCGTATGGCGCGTGAAGCCGCCAAGGGCAAACAGGGCGGACGTACGCTGGAGATTCAGCGTCTGATCGCCCGTTCACTGCGTGCCGCCGTCGATTTGCAGGCGCTGGGTGAGTTCACCATTACTCTGGATTGCGATGTGATTCAGGCCGATGGCGGCACCCGCACCGCCTCTATTACCGGTGCCTGCGTGGCGCTGGCTGATGCGTTAAACGCATTGGTTGCGGCAGGCAAACTGAAAGCCAGCCCGCTGAAAGGCATGGTAGCGGCGATTTCCGTTGGCATCGTCGGCGGTGAAGCGCTGTGCGATCTGGAGTATGTAGAAGATTCCGCCGCAGAAACCGACATGAACGTGGTGATGACCGAAGATGGCCGCATGATTGAAGTGCAGGGCACCGCTGAAGGCGAGCCGTTCAGCCACGACGAATTACTGCAGCTGCTGGCGCTGGCGCGAGGCGGCATTGAGCAGTTGATTCAGGCGCAGAAAGCGGCGCTAACCAATTGATGTAACAGGCGACCATAGAGTCGCCTTTTCTTTATTTGAGGAGTGAGAAATGAAAGCCTGGCAGCGTCAGTTTATTGAATTCGCCCTGAACAAAGGGGTGCTGAAGTTTGGAGAGTTCACCCTAAAATCGGGGCGTAAAAGTCCCTATTTCTTTAACGCCGGCCTGTTTAATACCGGCCGTGATTTAGCGCTGCTGGGACGTTTCTATGCGCAGGCGCTGGTGGATGGCGGCGTTGATTTCGATCTGCTGTTTGGCCCAGCGTATAAAGGCATTCCGATTGCCACCACCACCGCAGTGGCGCTGGCCGATCATCACGAGCGCGACGTGCCTTACTGCTTCAACCGTAAAGAAGCCAAAGATCACGGCGAAGGTGGTTTGCTGGTGGGCAGCCCGCTGCAGGGTAAAGTGATGCTGGTGGATGATGTGATCACCGCTGGCACAGCGATCCGTGAATCAATGGATATCATCAGCGCGCACAACGCCACGTTAGCGGGCGTATTGATTTCGCTGGATCGTCAGGAACGTGGTCGCGGCGATATTTCAGCGATTCAGGAAGTCGAGCGCGATTATAAGTGCAAAGTCACCGCGATTATCACGCTGGCCGAGCTGATTGATTATCTGGAAGAGAAGCCGGAGATGGCCGACCATCTGGCGAAAGTACGCGCGTATCGCAAAGAGTATGGGATTTAACCACCAGACAATGGTGCGATTTATTATGAGGTTGCCATGAATGGCAACCCTACGACATCAGGTCGGCATTGATGCCGACCTGATGTTTTAAACCAGCTGCGCAGCCATCAACGGCCAGCGGCTATCGAAATCAGCGGTTGGACGAAAGCGGAATTCGGAACGCACATAGCGCGACAGCAGTCCCTCACAGAACGCCAGCAGCTGGCTCGCCAGTAGCGTTTCGTCGTTCTGGAAACCTTCTCCATCACGCATTTTCTTTTCGCGCATCACCTGACGCAGCTGCACTTCAATGCGCTCAAACAGCTGATTGATCCGCCCCTGCAGGCGATCCTGTTCGAACATCAGCGCGTGGCCGGTCAAAATACGCGTCAGCCCCGGATTACGCTCACCAAATCCCAAAATCAGCTGCACGATTAAACGCAGTCGCGTCAGCGTCTCTTTTTCGTCTTTCAGGATCAGATTGATGCGGGTAATCAGACTGTCTTCAATAAACTCAATGAGGCTATCGAACATGCGCGTTTTGCTGGGAAAGTGGCGGTACAATGCCGCTTCCGAAACGCCTACATTGGCTGCCAGCTTGGCGGTGGTGATGCGCTGACTGCCATCGCTCGACTCCAGCATTTGCGCCAGCGCCTGCAAAATCTCTTCGCGACGATTCCGTTTCGCGACTTTTTTTTCTGCCATGACCTTCAACACCCCTGAAATTCACCAAAAACAGGCAATACTGCCTCATCTGCCACAGACAAAGCGGCCTGTGGCGACAAGAAATAAAAAGATGGCTAAGCGAAAAGTGTCGCGTGTTACTGACGGCCTGAGTGACCGAAGCCGCCCGCGCCGCGGTCGCTGGTGTCAAAATCGTCCACCAGGTTAAATTCCGCCTGCACAACCGGCACGAAAACCAGCTGTGCTAAACGGTCGCCTGGCTGCAGGGTGAAGCTGTCCTGGCCGCGGTTCCAGACGGAAACCATGAGCTGGCCCTGATAATCGGAGTCGATTAAACCCACCAGGTTGCCCAGCACGATGCCATGTTTATGGCCAAGGCCAGAACGCGGCAAAATCACCGCTGCAAGGCTGGGATCGGCAATGTGAATGGCCAGGCCTGTGGGCACCAGCGTGGTCATGCCCGGGGCGATTTCCAGTGCGTCATCCAGACAGGCGCGCAAATCGAGACCTGCGGAGCCAGAGGTTGCATACGTTGGCAGCGGGAATTCATTGCCTACGCGTGCATCAAGAATTTTAACGTCGATTTTTTTCATCATAACGGCTGACAATCTCGTCTATTAATTGTTGGCCAAGGAGCGTCTTATCACTGAGCGGTAAGACTTTTTCTCCCTCCTGCCAAAAAAGGTGAAGAGCATTGGTGTCGCTATTGAATCCCTGACCCGCCTGCGCCACGTCGTTGGCACAAATCAGATCCAGGTTTTTTCGCACCCGTTTTTGCCGCGCGTATTCTTCCACATTCTGGGTTTCGGCAGCAAATCCCACAACGTAAGGGCGATGTTCCTGCAGCGCCGCCACGCCCGCGACAATATCGGGGTTCTTCACCAACTGCAGCGTGACGCTATCGTCGCCACCCTGTTTTTTGATTTTCTCTGCGGCAATCGCCGCCGCCCGGTAGTCTGCCACGGCTGCGCTGGCAATGAAAATATGTTGTTGCTGGATTTGCGCCATCACCGCGGCTTCCATCTCCAGCGCGCTATCGATATCCACGCGCTGCACGCCCGCTGGCGTTGGTAGTGCAACCGGACCGGCGACCAGCGTCACATTCGCGCCGCGTTTTGCCGCGGCGGCGGCAATGGCAAAGCCCATCTTACCGGAGCTGTGGTTGCTGATATATCGCACCGGATCCAGCGCTTCACGCGTTGGGCCGGCGGTGATCATAATGTTGAGATGTTGCAGATCGTTGACGGGCGCAGCCCATTCCAGCGCGTGGGCAACAATCGCCAGCGGGTCGAGCATACGGCCAGGACCGATGTCGCCGCACGCCTGGCTGCCGCTGTCGGGACCCCAAATCAGCACGCCGCGTTGCTGCAGACGCAGCAGGTTCTCTTGCGTAATGGCCGCGCGGTACATCTGCTGATTCATAGCAGGAACGATGGCGAGAGGCGCATCGCTTGCCAGGCACGCGGTGGTGACCAAATCGTTCGCCATACCGGCGGTGACGCGGGCAATTAAATCGGCTGTTGCAGGTGCCAGCACAATCAAATCGGCCCATTTTGCCAGTTCAATATGCCCCATCGCGGCTTCTGCAGCGGGGTCGAGCAGGTCATCAAATACCGGATACCCGGAAACGGCTTGTAAGCTAAGCGGCGTAATAAAGGCTTTGGCCGCTTCGGTCATCATTACGCGGACGTCTGCGCCGCGATCGCGCAACCGACGCACCAGTTCCGGCGCTTTATAGGCCGCAATGCCGCCGCTGACGCCCAGCAGAATTTTCTTTCCGGCTAATCCCATCATGTTCTTCGCCTCAAAGCAGATTGCCGCGTCACAGGCGGCAGATGCAGGCAACTTTATCACAAAATCCGCAACGCGCCTTTTCACTGCCTGCGGCCTTTGCGAGCCGGCTCTGAAATTCCGTTTTGCTTGCTGGCGCGCCGTGCGGCAGACGCGCAGAATCGCCGCAAAGCAGGGAGAGCAATGTCATGACGGAACTGGCACCACGGGAAAAGCTACTGTTAATAGGCGCGGAAAGGCTGAATGATGCTGAGCTGTTGGCGATTTTTTTGCGCACCGGTACGCGCGGCACCAGCGTGCTGCTGCTGGCGCATCAGATGCTGAACGAGTTTGGTTCGCTATATCGCATTATGACCGCCAGCAAAGAGGAGCTGGGGCAAATTAAAGGTGTGGGCAGCGCCAAGATGACGCAGCTTTACGCCATCGCTGAATTGGGGCGACGCTTTTTTGCCAGCCAGCTGGCGCGGGAAAATGTGATGGAAAATCCGCAGGTGACGCGCCATTACCTACAAAGCGTGCTGGCCCATCAGGAACGAGAAGTGTTTATGGCGCTGTTTCTGGATAATCAGCATCGCGTGTTGCAGGCGCAAAAGATGTTTTCGGGTTCGATTGCCAGCGTGGAGGTGCATCCGCGTGAAATTGTGCGCGAAGCCTTGAAGCTTAACGCTGCGGCGGTGATTCTGGCGCACAATCACCCCTCGGGCGTCGCTGAACCGAGCCGGGCCGATCGCGATATTACCGCGAAAATTGGCCAGGCCTGCGCGCTGCTCAATATCCGTTTACTTGATCATCTGGTGATCGGTCACGGCGAGTTTACCTCTTTCGCTGAGCGGGGTTGGTTGTAATTCATCGATTCAATTGAACAGAAATGAGGCATTTTTGCGCGATCCAGAGGGATCTTTATCTGTTCGGGACTTGAGCACTCAGGCTGAGCGGCGTATACTACGCCACCTTTGAGAATCTCGGGTTTGGCGTTTGGGCCAGCTTAGCGGGTTCACATGGAACTCGCCTGGGCGGGCTAAGGCCTGACGAGGCGGCCAAAACCTAGTTTTTAAAGCTCGAGCTGATTTGATTTTTGGAGAATAGAAATGTCACGAGTCTGCCAGGTAACTGGAAAGCGTCCGGTAACGGGTAACAACCGTTCCCACGCAATGAACGCGACGAAACGCCGTTTCCTGCCGAACCTGCACTCTCACCGTTTCTGGGTTGAGAGCGAAAAGCGCTTCGTTACTCTGCGTGTATCTGCTAAAGGTATGCGTGTTATTGATAAAAAGGGCATCGATACGGTTCTGACCGAAATCCGCGCCCGTGGTGAGAAGTACTAAGGAACTGAATCATGGCTAAAGGTATTCGTGAGAAGATCAAGCTGGTTTCCTCTGCTGGTACAGGTCACTTCTATACCACCACGAAGAACAAACGTACTAAACCAGAGAAATTAGAACTGAAAAAGTTCGATCCGGTTGTACGTCAGCACGTGATCTACAAAGAAGCTAAAATTAAGTAATTTTAGTGTTCTTAGAAAAACCCGGCTTCGGCCGGGTTTTTTGTTTCTGCGATTCGTTGAGGAGATGAGATGCCTGAATTACCTGAGGTAGAAACCAGTCGACGCGGTATTGAACCCCATATGGTGGGTGCCACCATTCTGCATGCGGTGGTGCGCAATTCCCGTTTGCGCTGGCCGGTCTCGCATGAAATCCATGCGCTGAGCGACCAGCCGGTATTAAGCGTGCAGCGTCGCGCCAAATACCTGCTGCTGGAGCTGCCGCATGGCTGGATCATCATTCACCTCGGCATGTCCGGTAGCCTGCGCGTGCTGCCCGGCGAACAGCCCGCAGCCAAACACGATCACGTCGATTTGGTGATGAGCAACGGCAAAGTGCTGCGCTACACCGATCCGCGGCGTTTTGGCGCCTGGCTGTGGAGCAGCGATCTGGCCGGCAGCAGCGTGCTGGCGCATCTCGGTCCGGAACCGTTAAGCAGCGAATTTGATGGCGCTTATCTGTTTGAAAAGTCACGCGGCAAACGCACGCTGATCAAACAGTGGCTGATGGATAACAAAGTGGTGGTTGGCGTCGGTAACATCTACGCCAGCGAATCGCTGTTTACCGCCGGGATCTTACCCGATCGTCCGGCGATGAGTTTGAGTCAGGAAGAGGCCGAGCTGCTGGTGAATACCATCAAAGCCGTATTGCTGCGCTCGATTGAGCAGGGTGGCACTACGCTGCGCGATTTCCTGCAAACGGATGGTAAACCCGGCTATTTCGCGCAGGAGTTGCAGGTTTATGGCCGCACCGGAGAACCTTGCCGCGCCTGTGGTACGCCGATTGTCAGCGGCAAGCATGGCCAGCGCAGCACCTTCTGGTGTCCACGCTGCCAGCACTGAGTTAAGGCTGCGCCAGTCGCGCCAGTCGCGCCAGTAAAGCCTTGTGCACCACGGCAGGCAGGAATGCCTGCACGTCACCGGCATGGCGTGCCACTTCTTTTACCAGCGAAGAAGAGACGAACGAGAAGCCCTCGGACGGCATCAGAAATACGCTTTCAAGGGTGGGCAACAGATGACGGTTCATCTGCGCCAGCTGCAGCTCATATTCGAAATCGGAAACCGCACGCAACCCGCGCACCAGCACGTTGGCGTTCTGCGCTTGCGCAAAGTTCGCCATCAAATCGCTGAAACCCACGACGTCCACATTGGGTAAATGTGCCGTTACCTGGCGCGCCATATCCACACGCTCATCCAGACTGAACAGCGGTTTCTTGCTCGGGCTGGCGGCAATCGCCACCACGATGCGGTCAAACATCTGCGCCGCGCGCGTCACAATATCCAGATGACCCAAGGTGAAAGGATCAAAGGTGCCGGGATAAATCGCTTTGGTGCTCATACGCGGCCTTTTGTTGAGGTGTGATGCAGCGCCCAGAGCGCCGAGTATTTGTTGAAGGTGTATTGCGCGTTCACCACCGCCAGAATCCAGCCCTGTTTGCCATCAAGGAAACCGGCGCGCAGCAGCAGCGTTTTCACGAACGCGCCGAGCGTATGGCTAAAGATAGAGAACAAGCCGCAGCGTTTGCCGCGCTGGAAACGCTCTTGCGCCCAGGCTTCGGCATAGTTCATTTGCTTGCGCTGGAAAGCGATGAGATCGCGGCAGGTAAGATGTTGCAGATCGCCCGGCAACGTCACCACCGGCGCGCCCTGCGTCTCCAGCGATTCATGTACCAGGTTGTCGTTGTAATTTAGCTTGCGCGGGTAGAGGCGCATCACGCGGTCGGGATACCAACCGCTGTGGCGCATAAAGCGACCGAGAAACAGGTTGCTGCGCCCCAGGCTGTAAACGGTGTCTGACGGCGGCTGAGCTAAAACCTGTTCAATGGCACGACGCAGTTCTGGCGTCACCCGCTCATCAGCATCGATCATCAAAATCATATCGCCGTTGGCATGTGCCTGCGCGCGCTGGCGCTGTTTGCCAAATCCATCCCAGCCTTCAGCCTGGTACACCTGTGCGCCATGCTCCCGCGCGACTTGTGCGGTGTGGTCTGAACTGCCGGAGTCCAGCACCACAATCTCATCCGCCCAGCTAACGGAGGTCAGCGCCTCTGGCAGCAGCTCAGCTTCATTTTTGGCGATCATTACCACAGAGAGGCGTTGGCGTTGCGACATGAGTTAGTGTGCTCGCGGCGGTAAGTGAGGTTCGAGTAACTGTAGCAGACGCTGTAAGGCGCCCTGATTCTGATGCAGCACTTCCACGGCATGGCGACCGTAATAGCGGCGATAATCGTCATCCTGCAGCAGGTTAGCGACCTCTTTTTGTAACGACACCACGTCAGTAACGGTAATCAAACCTTCGGCCTGCTGCAACTTGGCGCAAATATCTTTGAAGTTCCAGATGTGCGGACCCATCAGCACGGGGATCGCGTGTGCGGCCGGTTCGAGCGGATTGTGCCCGCCGCGCTCCACTAAACTGCCGCCAACAAAGGCGAGGTCAGCAATGCCGTACAGCATCATCAATTCACCCATGGTGTCGCCAATCACGACCTGTGTGGAGCTTGATGGAATTTCACCGCTGCTGCGTAAGATAAAACTGAAGCCACGTTTTTGCGCCAGGTCACAGGCATCTTTGAAACGCTCTGGATGGCGCGGCACCAAAATCAGCAGTAGATCGGGAAACTGCTGCAGCAGGCGCCGATGGGCATCGAGCACAATCGCCTCTTCGCCTTCGTGGGTGCTGGTGGCGATCCATACCGGGCGACGCGATGCCCACTGACGACGCAGCGTCACCGCTTTGGCCGCCAATTCCGGCGTGACCGAGATATCAAATTTGAGGCTGCCGGTGACGGTAAGATGCGAACGTTTCAGGCCAAGGCTAAGGAAACGGTCGCCATCTTCGGCGTTTTGCGCAGCAATCAGCGTGATACGTTGCAGCAAATCGCGCATAAAGCCGCCGAGCTTTTTGTAGCCTTTGGCTGAACGCTCAGACAAGCGCGCATTGGCAATCACCAGCGGGATTTGGCGCTGATGCAAAATACGGATGATGTTTGGCCACAGCTCGGTTTCCATAATGATCACCAGCCGTGGATTGACGTTATCAAGGAAGCGATTAATGGAGCCAGGCAGATCGTATGGCAGATAAACGTGGTGCACATCTTTGCCAAATGCCGATTGCGCGCGCTCGGAGCCGGTTGGCGTCATGGTGGTGACGGTGATCGGTAAAGTGGGATAGCGGTGGCGCAGCGCGCGCACCAGCGGCACCGCCGCCAGCGTTTCGCCGACGGATACGGAGTGCAGCACAATACCGTGCGGCAGTACTTTTCCAGCGCAGTAGCCGTAGCGTTCTGCCCAGCGCTTACGATAGGCCGGTGCTTTTCGACCGCGCAGCCACAGGCGCAGCCAGATGAGTGGCTGAATCAGATAAAGCAAGGCTGTGTATAGAGTCGTCATAGTTACCGTTACGACAGAATCGCGTCAAAAAACAGATGAAAGGCGGCATGTTATCAGAAACTAGCCGCCTGCTCATACCACTTCGTCAGCGGCTCTGCAGCACTTGCTGATAAAGTGAAGTCAGCGCCAGCGCCAGTCGCTGCGGACCAAAAGGTTCAATTCTACGTCGTGCGGCTTCACCCATGGCAGAATTGTGTGAAAGTGCTGGCGTGGCGATTACGGCTTCGTTTAACGCTTTGATATCTAACGCATCACAAACAAAGCCTTCCTGGCCTGCAGTGATAAATTCAGCGCCACCGCAGCCGGTGCTGGTGATCACCGCCAGGCCGCAGGCCATTGCTTCCAGCACCACATTGGGAAAGGGGTCATAAAGCGTGGGCAGCAGCAGCGCGTCAGCGGCATGGTAAAACGGCTGTACATCCTGCTGCACGCCAACAAAACGCATTCGATCCAGGCAGTTAAGCTGATTCGCTAACTGCTGATAACGCGACAGGTGCTTATCCTGGCCAACCACCACCAGATAGCGATCGCTTTTCGCTACCGCCTCAATCGCGGCCTTAAGTCCTTTGCGCTCAAAGCCCGAACCGACATAAATCATCACTGTGGCATCGTGCGGCAGGTTGAGCTGCTGACGTGCTGCGTGGCGCAATGTTTCGCTGGCGGGCTGGAAACGCTGGCTATCAATCGCATTGTGAATCACATGAATCTTGCTGGCATCGAGCGTGAAGTGCCGCAAAATATCCTGCTTCACCATCTCGGAATTACAGATCACCGCCTTCAACGCAGGCGCATTGAACATCTCGGCTTCCGCCTGCAATACGTAGCGATGGTAAGGGCTGAGGCTGGCGCTCAAACGTTGCCACGGCGATACAATACGCGCGCGCTGTTCCAGCCATACGCGATGCACGCCATCTCCCGCGCGGAAGATATCGCAGCCGGCGATGCGTTCGTGGCTCTGCACAATATCGAACTTCTCACGTTCCCAGCATGCCCGGGCGGCGCGGGCAAAACCCCGTTCGCGCGAGATGCGGCCGAATTTCGCCGGATTACAGATGTGCAGATGCCAGGCCGGATTCGGCGTGCCCTGCCAGCTGCGGGTGATAATGTTGAGATCGAGCTGTTCGCTATCCAGTGCTTCCAGCGCACGTGAGATAAAGCGCTCGGCGCCGCCGTCGGGACGGTATTTCTGCCTGACTATCGCCAGGCGTAACTTACTCATGCAAAAAACTCCTGGCGGCAGCGACCACATCCTCAACGGGAATAGCAGAAAGGTAGCGCTGTTGGGTATTGGTATCGATTGCGTCTGGCGACGGCAGCGGCCCATAATCGCCGGCCCAAATCACGCGGTTGTTCTCGCCCCATGGGCGCCAGTGTTGCAGCTTAGTTGGGCCAAACAGCGCAAGGCAGGGGGTTTCCAGCGCAGCGGCCATGTGCATGGGAGCAGAATCCACGCCGATAAACAGCTGCGCCGCATTGATGAGTGCGGCCAATTGCGGCAAGGAGAGTTGACCCGCCAGCGACACCACATTGTGGCTGCGGCACAGCGACTGAATATTAGCGATCATCGCCAGCTCTTTCTGGTCTGGTCCTGCGGTAAGCACCACGGTACGGCCTTCAGCGGTGAGCGCATCGATCACCTGTGCGACTTTGTCATCTTCCCAGCATTTAAACTGCCAGCGAGAAGTGGGTTGCACCACAATAAAAGGCGCGCTGACCGCGTGCTGTGCCAGCATGTCCTGCACCTTTTGCCAATCGGCCGCGCTGAAGTGCATTGAGGCTTTCGCGCCCGCGGCGCTGATACCCAGCGGCGTCAGCGCCGCCATATTCTGTTCAACCGTATGCAGCTGGTTATGATTGGCGGTGCTAACCAACTGATTGTGCATTCGGCGCCATAAAACATTGTCGCGCTTGTGAAAAGCAAAACCGATACGCACGTTGGCGCCGGAAAGGCCGGTAATAATGGCGCTGCGCCACTGATCGGCGAGGTTGATCACGAGGTCATAGTGGCAGGCGCGTACCGCTGAAATCAGGCGCATTTCGTGACGGAATTTCTGCCAGCCGCCCTCTTTCTTCCAGTTGCGATCGATAAAGTGTAACTGGCGAATGGCCGGATGCGCTTCCAGCATCGGACGGGTCTCTTTATACAGCAGAACGTCGATATTGGCCTGCGGATAGCGCTGGCGAAGCGCATTGATAGCGGGTGTGGTCAGCAGCATATCGCCGTGATGGCGCAGCTTGATCAATAGAATATTTTTCGGTGTAAATGGGTCTGGAATCGGGCTTGCCATACTCAAATGATCTCAGAATTCAGTCAGCTGATTGTAGGGCAAACCCCAAAAGCGTGAAAGCCAGGTGCAGCGCTTATTTCTTACGCCAGCGATAAATCCGACTCAGCCACAACAGCAGTTGATACCATTGCCGCAGGCCGCGTGCGTTACGCAGCATGCGTTTATGCGTTTGTGTGGCAAACAGGTCTTCAATCATCGCCAGACGCGCACTCTCTTCGGGTTCGCGACGAATGCAGTGGCAGACGCTGAGCGCCTCATGCGTAATCTGGGCGTGAAATGACGGATAGATTTTCACTTTATCGCGATAGCGCACGTTAATCTCTTCCAGCAATCGCGCAATTTTCAGGTAATGGCGCTGATACTCAACGTTGCGCTGGCCGGTGCGCTTACGATTGCTGATTGACGCATCGTGCATGTGGTAGCGATAGAAGATTTGATCGGTGTAGCGCACGCGTTTAGCGTTAAGCATCAGCTCGGTGGTCCAGGGGATATCCTGATGATGCAGGCCGGGTTCAAAATAGAGCTGCAGCTGCTCGATCAGTTCACGGCGATAAATCCCCAGCCATACCACGTGCATGTAGCGCCGCGTTTGCAGTGCCTTATTGAGCCATTCAGGGCCGCTAAGCACGCCGGTGCTGGTGAGGCGATCGCGGGGAATCAGCGGCTTTACCTGTTGACTGGCCTTAAAGAACCACTCCGCATTGCACTGCGCGACGTCGAGATTATCGCGCTCTGCCATTTCGACCAGGGTTTGATACATCGCCGGGTCCATGGTGTCGTCAGCATCCGGGAATGACACGTACTTACCACGCGCGACGGCCAATCCGGCATTGCGGGCGCGAGACACGCCCCCGTTGGCTTGATGAACAACGCGCACATGGTGGTGCTGTTGTGCATAGGCGTCGGCACGCTCGCCGGAGCCGTCGGTAGATCCGTCATCGACAATGATGATTTCCATGTCGCTAAGCGTTTGTGCCAGCAGCGCTTGCATACAGACAGTGAAATCGCTGCCCGCATTGAACATGGGAATGATAAGGCTGAGTAAAGGGGCTGATTGAGCAGGGGGCATTGTCATGCTGTTTTTGTGTTCTTCCGTCGCGCCAGGCGTTGTTGCTGCCTCGCGGTAATAAAATCATGAATATCATCCAGCTTCCGCTGATCCAGTTCAAACAGCTGTTCAGTGGGATGCTTAAATTTGTACTGCGCTGCGAAAACAAATGATGAAGGCGCAATATGATTTGGGCCAATCAGCAAGACATCGCCAAGAGGGCGCTGTTCTTCTACACAGCAAGGACCGTAAATCAAAATAATGGGAACGTGCTGCGCATCGGCAATATAAACGTTCCCCGAATCAGACGCGATATAGAAATCCATCTCGTTGATAACGGCGGGAACGTCTTCTAACGGCACTTTACCTACCAAACTGATCACATTCTCACGCGCGCCGACAACTTTATACAGCTCTTGTAGACGTGATTGTTCATTCGGTGCGCCAAAGGCAAAGAACTGACAGGGCAAATCGCTGAGATGATCAAACAGTCGCTGCCAAATAAGCGGAGGAATCGTTTTCGCCTGGTTACCGGCGGTGATACTGATACCAATTCGGATCCCATCATGCTGGAAAATTTCTGCAGGCAGCGCGTGAGGTTGCCAAAGCGGTTGTGTCGCATGTTTCGGATAGCTCTCTTTAGTAAAAGAACGATCGGCGAGCTTTAAATAATTTTCCAGCGTGAGCGTATTTTTTTCGTGCTGCACGACACCTGAAGCGGTGAGATAAAAAAGCTTTTGATAGCTTCGGCGACGATAGCTGGAAAGAAATTGCTTGTTACTGGCGTTACAGCAAGCGGCAATAAATAGATTGAGATTGGTCGGATGCAGCAGATAGATATTGTCGTAACGATTAAGTAATAACCATATTAATTTGAATTTCTTAATCAGTCCTGAACGATGATCTTCGATGTACCAGATATTTTCTAGCGTGCTGTCACGCGTCGCCAGAGCCGCTACGCTATGGCTTAGTAGCGCATCGCTTTTTCCCAAATGGGTTAATAGCGGAGTGATGTTAATAAAATCACCAATCTTCGCTGTTTGAATCACGAGATTTTTACCGGTCCTGGCATGGAAGATTTTCATCAACCATTTAACCGGTAAAAAAAGAATGAAGAGAATGGTATACGTCAACGATCTATCCCCATGTTCGGCCACACCGACATGGGGACCTGTTTAACCTGAAACGTGCTGAGTATGTGAATATGAGGGTTTTGCCGCTTCAGCCAGTTGCAAATAGTGCTGACAAACCACGTTGAGACTATAAATGCTTAAGTCCAGATGTTGCAACTCTGGCGGGTTTGCATAAATTTCGCGCATTTTTTCCGCCAGTGACTGCGCATTTAATTCAGCAAGCCCACGCGCAAGGTCACCGCTCATTATCGACGCCGGGCCACCAGGGCAACGCGTACTGACGATGGAAGTGCCGCAGCTCAGGGCTTCTACCAGCACATTACCGAATCCTTCGCTATCTGAACTAAGCACTAACAGACGTGCGTGGCGAATCCACGGGTAAGGATTGGCGTGAAAGCCTTCGAAGCGCACGCGCTCAGCAATACCTAAATCAGCGGTTTGCTGACGTAATTTTTCCGTGATTTTTTCACTTCCCTGACCCAATAACACTAAGGGAGCGCTGATACCACTCATAGCATAGGCGTCCAGCAAGCGATCGTGGCGTTTTGTTTCATGAAAACGCCCAACGTGCAGGACGAAATCACTGCCGGCCAGGGGGCAAGGTTCGGCGGCAAGGCGACTAATAAGATTGAAATCGAAGGGGTTGACTATCACACGCGTTTTGCTGGGCTTTACGCCAATATTCTGAACAACATCATCAATGACGTATTGTGAAACACCAATCAATTGTTTGCCTTGATAAGTCAGGCGTATTTTGAGCCGTTTAAGCCACAGCGAGAATCCTGATTTACGCTTAAGGTACGAGGCTGAGAAGACGCCATGCAGACAATACCAGGTTTTATTCGTATCCAGCGCGCGTGCGCGCCGCACAATGCGATCGGTTTTGTGTAGATGTGAAAGAACCAGGTCAAATTTTCCGTGCGTTGCTTCGCTTGCACGCACGGCGGCGTCAAGGAGATGCGCTCGACGATAAGTTTCAGTCAACTTACGCCAGGGACGAGAGCTGCTATCAATGATGGTCTGATAATCAACGCCGGATGGAATAGGGTAATCACACACCTTACGCAATGAAAAAAGCGACACCCGATGTCCCTGACTTATAAAACCTTCTGCCAGCGTCAGGACGACTTTTTCGGCCCCTCCTCCCGGCAGGCCATCAATCACCATCAGAATGCGCTTTGACAAATTCGTTACTCCTAATCGCCAGCCTGTTTTTAATGATACAAAAACTATCATCCCCGCTAAAAACAGGACTGAATATAAGATAAATCAATTTATTAGATGTGTTTGGTATTAAATAAATTCGCAGGGCATTTTAGCTGAGCACCCAGCGTATTCTGAACCTTATGTAGTTTAATTCACTCTAGTTTAACCGTGCTTATACTGCTACACACTTATCGCCGCGCCTGTCCGATGAAATGTTTGCCCTCATTCCCGGGCTTGCGTACCATAACGACGAGAAATTGCTCATTTTATCGGATAAGTTATGGATAAGCCTGCGTTTTTAATCACTCTCGATACTGAAGGGGATAACCTCTGGCGCAATCGCAGCGGCAAGGTTACCACGCATAATGTTCGATTCCTGCCGCGTTTTCAGTCGTTATGTGAGAAATACGGTTTTAAACCAACCTGGCTAACCAATTTTGAAATGGCGAGCGATCCCGCTTATGTAGAGTTTGGCCGCGATCTGCTGGCGCGGGGGCAGGGTGAAATCGGCATGCATCTGCACGCATGGTATAGCCCGCCAGACTATGCGCTAACGAATGATGATTGGCGCTATCAGCCCTATTTAATTGAATATCCTGAAGATGTGCTGCGTGAAAAAGTCGCTTTCATGACAGATTTACTGGAAACGGCCTTTCAGCAGAAGATGACCAGTCACCGTGCTGGACGCTGGGCTTTCAATGAAATCTATGCGCGCGCACTGCTCGACCACGGTTATTTGGTTGATTGTTCCGTCACACCGCGCGTTGACTGGCGTACCTCTTCTGGCGCGCCTCAGGGTAAAGGCGGCACCGATTATCGCCACTTTCCCGATCACGCTTATTATCTTGATGTGAATGATATTTCCAAAGAGGGCGACAGCGCGCTTTTAGAGCTGCCGATGAGCATCGAATATCGCTACGGTGCGCTGACCAATCAGTTAAAAAAAGTGTGGAATGACATTCGCGGCAAGAAACGCGGCCATTCAGTCAACTGGCTGCGGCCGGTTGGTGGCAATGTGGCGCAGATGAAGCAGGTGGCTGAGCAGACGCTCAGGCGTGGGAATGACTACGTTGAATTTATGCTGCACTCTTCAGAATTCATGCCGGATGGCAGCCCCACGTTTAAAAATGAGGCTGACATTGAACGTCTTTATGATGATTTAGAGCAGCTTTTCAGCTGGCTCCAGTCACGTACCCAGGGCATGACGCTAACAGAATATGCGTTATTAAAGCGCGATCGCCAGCCGAGCTGAATCAAGACGCGGTATACCTCTATACCGCGATTTCTTTCATCATTGCCGCGACATCCTTTGCCTGGATATCTGCCATGCTGTGGCCTTGTGCAGGGCGCAGCACATACTGATTTTTCCCATATCCACCAATGAGTCCCGGATCGGTTGGGCCGTATAAGGTGATATTGGGCCGATCCAGCGCCGCGGTCAGATGGCTTAAGCCGGTATCCACCGATACCACCGCGCGCGCGCCCGCTAATTGCTGCGCGACCTGCTCGAGGGTTAATTTGGCTAACACTTCAACATGTGAGAAGCCTTCCGCCAGACGCTGCGCGCGCTGATGCTCGTGCTCTGCGCCCCACGGCAACTTCACGCGCAGGCCCGTAGGTTGCATTAATTCGATTAACTCGCGCCAGTGCGATTCCGGCCAGTGTTTGTTGTCACGCGTGGTCGCGTGCAGAAACACCAGATAAGGGCTGCTCTCCGCCGGAAGTGACGTCAGGAAATGACCGGCAATGGCATAATCACCCTGTGTAGCCGGTTTTTCATAGCCGAGGCTTTTGGCAAACAGCTCGCGCGTACGTTCCACGGCATGCTGCTGCTTGTCGATTTCATGACGCTTGTCATACCACCAGCTGGCGAAAGGCTCGCGGGCACTGCGGCTATCCTGACCGTGCTTCACCCCTTTTGCCAGGCGCGTCACCAGCGCGGCGCTTTTGATGAGACCTTGCGCATCCAGCACCACATCATAGTCGCGCGATTGCAGATCGCGTTTGAAGCGCACGCGCTCTTCGCGCTGCTGGCTGCCAAACCAGTGTTTGCGCCAGCGGCGAATCGCGACGGGCAGCACTTTATCCACCGCCGGATGCCAGCCTGGAATCTGGGCGAAGTTCTCCTCCACCACCCAATCAAAGCGAATGCCTGGAATGGCCTGCATCGCATCGGTGAGCGCCGGAAGCGTATGCAGCACGTCTCCCATTGAGGAGGTTTTTACTATCAAAACGTGCATCTTTACTCCTGCACCGGATGCAACAGCGCGCTAAGCTCCTGATGAACTCGCGCCGGTTGAATATCAATCAGGCTTTGGTGATAGCCTTGATCGGCATCCCCTTTGCGGACTTTGTGATAACCGGTGATCAAGCGAATAATGCGCGCCTGATGGGACAACGGCGGGGTGAAATCCGGGCTGCTTGGGCCATATAGCGCCACCAGCGGACGGTTAAGAGCCGCCGCAATATGCATTAAGCCCGAATCATTACTAACCACTGCCGTGCAGTTGGCCAGCAAAATCACCGCCTGTTCCAGTTGCGTATCGCCGGCCAGATTCTTGCAGTGCGCACGCGCTGTTTCTGACAGCGTTTGTACAATGGTTTCGCCGGTTTCGCGATCCTTTGCCGAACCAAACAGCACCACCTGATAGCCTTCGCCGATCAGCTGTTCTGCCAGCGCGGCATAGTGATAATGTGGCCAGCGTTTGGCCGGACCAAACTCTGCACCCGGGCAAAAGCCAATTGCTGGACGATCGGCTGACAGCGCAAACTGTGCCGCCGTCATGCGTTTTTCGTCGTCATCCACACGCAGCTGCGGCCACAACAAGGGCTGCGGCAGCTGCTGCGCCGAGGCGATGGGCTTGTCATAGCCGAGCGCCACATAGCGCTCAACCATCAACGGAAACGCGGCTTTATCCAGCACGCGGACATCATTTAACACGCCATAACGCATCTCGCCGCGCCAGCCGGTGCGACGCTTGATGCCGGCGAAGAAGGGCACCAGCGCGGATTTAAAGGAGTTCGGCAACACATAGGCGCGATCGTAACCGCTCGCCTGCAGCGTTTTCCCAAGGCGTCGACGCTCACCTAACGCCAGAGCGCCATGACCGAGCGGCATCGCCAGTGCCTGATTCACTTCCGGCATACGCGACAGCAAAGGGCGGCACCAGGCTGGGGCCATTACATCGATTACCGCGTCAGGATGTTCCGCCTTGAGCGTGCGATAGAGACTTTGCGACATCATCATATCGCCGACCCATGATGGGCCAATAACCAGAATTTTCATCGCTGGTGCCGGTTTCCTTATGCGTTACGATTCAGCCAGGCCATATATTCGCCCACGCCTTGCGCCACGGTTTTAAACGGCTTGTCGTAACCGGCCGCTCGGAGATTGGTCAGATCGGCTTGAGTGAATGCCTGATAGCGGCCTTTCAGCTTGTCAGGGAAGGGAATGTACTCAATCTGGCCCTTCTGGTGGAAGTTCAGCACCGCATCCGCCACTTCCTGGAAAGATTCAGCGCGGCCGGTACCGCAGTTGTAGATACCAGAAACGCCGTTCTCCCAGCACCACAGATTCACGGCGACCACGTCATCAACATGGATGAAGTCGCGGCGGAAAGCGTCGCTGCCTTCAAACAGCTTCGGATTTTCATCGTTGCTGATCTGCGTGTTGAGGTGGAAGGCCACGCTCGCCATGCTGCCTTTGTGGCCTTCGCGCGGACCATACACGTTGAAGTAGCGGAAACCGCACACCGGTGATTCGGCTTCTGGCAGAATCTGGCGCACATAGTGATCGAACAACATTTTCGAGTAGCCATAGACGTTCAGCGGCTGCTCGTATTGGCGCTCTTCAATGAAGTTTTCATTGCGGCCACCGTAGGTCGCGGCGGAAGAGGCATACAGGAACGGGATTTCACGCTCAAGACAGAAGTGAAGCAGATCTTTCGAGTACTGATAGTTGTTGTCCATCATGTACTTGCCATCCCATTCGGTGGTCGCGGAGCACGCACCTTCATGGAACACGGCTTCGATAGGGCCCAGATCTTCGCCGGACATGATATAGCTGAGGAACTCCTCTTTATCCATGTAATCAGCGATGTCCAGATCGGCCAGATTCACGAATTTGGTGCCATCCTTCAGATTATCCACCACCAAAATGTCGGTAAGACCGCGATCGTTCAGCGCTTTAACAATGTTGCTGCCAATCATGCCAGCGCCACCGGTTACGATAATCATATGCTTTGCCTTTAAAGAGTTAGGGTGAAACAGGAGGTTTCAGCCACGAATACCTACCATCATAACATTTCAACCAGACGCAGGCAGCCAGATGACTCCGTAAGCGCTGCACAAATCCTGTTCGCAGCGTGAACTATGCTGCAAAACCGAGATATTGCTGGCTGAAATATCGTGTCTTTGCTTTTCGATCAGTAATATGTGCCAAAATTTTGCTATCTAAGGAGCAGAATCATGTCCAGTCAGTTTTATTCGCAAATCCGCCAACAGCTTGAGACAACACGTCAGGACGGATTGTTCAAACAAGAACGCACTATTACCTCGCCACAGCAGGCGGAAATCAATGTCGCTCACAGCCCAGCCGTCATTAACTTTTGCGCCAATAACTATTTGGGTTTAGCCAATCATCCGGCATTGATCCAGGCGGCGAAAGACGGCATGGATTCGCACGGCTTTGGTATGGCCTCGGTGCGCTTTATTTGCGGCACGCAGGATATTCACCAGCAGCTGGAACACAAGCTGGCCGCATTCCTCGGCATGGAAGACGCGATTTTGTTCTCGTCCTGCTTTGATGCCAACGGCGGCCTGTTTGAAACGCTGCTCAGCGCGGAAGACGCGATTATTTCGGACGCGCTTAATCACGCATCGATCATTGACGGCGTACGCCTGTGCAAAGCGCAGCGCTATCGTTACGCCAATAATGATATGAGCGAGCTGCGCGCGCGCTTGCAGGAAGCTCGCGACAAGGGCGCGCGCCACATTCTGATCGCCACCGACGGCGTCTTTTCTATGGATGGCGTGATCGCCAATCTGCAGGGGATTTGCGACCTGGCCGATGAGTTTGATGCACTGGTGATGGTGGATGATTCGCATGCGGTGGGCTTTGTCGGTTCGGCCGGACGCGGCACGCACGAATATTGTGGTGTGATGGATCGCGTTGACATCCTTACCGGCACGCTGGGTAAAGCGCTGGGTGGCGCGTCTGGCGGTTACGTGGCGGCGAAAAAAGAGGTGGTGGAATGGCTGCGCCAGCGCTCGCGCCCGTATCTGTTCTCCAATTCGCTGGCACCGGCAATTGTTGCCGCCTCGTTGCGCGTGCTGGAACTGCTGAGTGAAGGCGATGGGTTACGTCAGCGCCTGTGGGAAAACGCCCGCTTCTTCCGCGAACAAATGACCGCGGCAGGCTTCACCCTGGCTGGAGCCGATCACGCCATTATTCCGGTGATGCTGGGCGATGCCAAAGTGGCACAGCAATTCGCGAGCCTGCTGCAGCAGGAAGGCATCTACGTCACCGGTTTCTTCTACCCGGTGGTGCCGCAAGGTCAGGCGCGTATTCGTACGCAGATTTCTGCCGGCCATACCCAGGCTCAGCTGGAACACGCTGTTGCCGCCTTTACCCGCATTGGTCAGCAGCTGGGCGTTATTTCAGGAGCAGGTAAATGAAAGCACTCGCCAAATTAAAAGCCGAAGAAGGTATTTGGATGGTCAAGGACGCGCCGATTCCGGAGCCGGGCCATAACGATCTGCTGATTAAAATACGTAAAACCGCTATTTGCGGTACCGACGTGCACATTTATAACTGGGACGACTGGTCGCGCAAAACCATTCCGGTTCCGATGATCACCGGCCACGAATACGTGGGTGAAGTGGTGGGAATGGGGCAGGAAGTAAAAGGCTTTGCCATTGGCGATCGCGTTTCTGGTGAAGGCCACATCACCTGTGGTCATTGCCGTAACTGCCGTGCGGGACGCACTCATCTCTGTCGCAACACCGTTGGCGTGGGCGTTAATCGTCAGGGCTGCTTCGCCGAATACCTGGTCATTCCGGCGTTCAACGCTTTCAAAATTCCTGACAACATCTCTGATGAACTGGCGGCCATTTTTGATCCCTTTGGCAACGCGGTACATACGGCGCTGTCGTTTGATTTAGTCGGCGAAGACGTGCTGATTTCTGGTGCCGGTCCGATTGGCATTATGGCGGCAGCGGTGTGTAAGCACGTCGGCGCGCGTCATGTGGTGATTACCGATATCAATGAATATCGCCTCGATCTGGCGCGCAAGATGGGCGTAACGCGTGCGGTGAACGTAGCGCAGGAGAATCTGCGTGACGTGATGGCTGAACTCGGCATGACCGAAGGGTTTGATGTCGGGTTGGAAATGTCAGGCGCGCCGCCGGCATTCCGCACCTTGCTGGAGGTGATGAACCACGGCGGCCGCATTGCTCTATTGGGTATTCCGCCGGGTGAAATGTCGATTGACTGGAATCAGGTGATCTTCAAAGGACTGTTCATCAAAGGCATCTATGGGCGTGAGATGTTTGAAACCTGGTACAAGATGGCAGCGTTGATTCAATCTGGCCTCGATCTTACGCCTATCATCACCCATCGTTATCACATTGATGAGTTCCAGCAGGGCTTTGATGAGATGCGTTCGGGTCGATCTGGCAAAGTGGTGTTGAGCTGGGATTAAACGATTCTCCGGCCAGACGGCCGGAGAGTTTCATTGCTGTATTTTTTCTGCGTCCGTCAGGTAGCGCACTTTGCGTGTGTAGTCCTGCCCCTTGAAGGTGAGCGGCTGAGTGGGATCCTGAAGGTATTTCTGCCATTCACTTAAAGGAAAACCCCCGTGTGCGCCAATGACTTCAGAGGGAATGGGCGCCGCGTGGCCGCCAATCTTTTTGGAAACGGGCCAGTTTGCCCACTCTCCCAGATTGATCGTACGAAGATCTAGCATATCCAGTAATACTGAGAGTGGCAGCTGATCTGTTGGCGGCTGATTGTCGTTCATGAGTTCCCACGTGTCTTGAAAGAGCGTTAACCAGAGTGGGCAAATGCGTTTCCAGGTTTTTCGCGTGGCGGCTAAATAGGCACCATTTACGTGATCTTCTAAATACGGTCTTATTGATGGTTTGTAATATGCAGGGATGGCATGCTCATCGGCTCCCTCCAGCTTAGCGATCATTTTTCCTTTGCGGAAACTGGAATAAAGATGCCCTTCATGCATATTTATTGTGGGTGATCTAAGCAGATTGAGGTCCGAGTCAATCATCAAAATCCCTTCGCCTTTAGCCTGTAAAGGGGCTTGAATTTTGATTAATCGACTGCGATAAATCTGTTTATAACGATAGCTTTCCTCACGAAAAGGAATATCCAATGTCGTTACGCGGGTATTTTTCGGCAGTTTACCGAAAGCCTGCTCAGGCTGATCGCTGACAATCACTATCTCCTCAATACCGGATGCAAAGCGACTGGCAAATTCTGCACTCAATAACGCTTCTTCGATATAGTCGGAACCTGTGCAAGGAATGATCACTGAAGTTAATGGTGTATTACCTTGCGTATCGCTCTGCGTGTATGAAATATTGTGGCGAGCGCGGATGTGTCGATAGTTTTTATTTAAAAATTCAAACATGCGTTCTCCTTTCAATACATTTTTCTAATATCATTTCGACACCAGAAACATAGTTCTCAATGGCGTATTGCTCACGCACGCGTAATTCAGCCGCCTCAATGAGGCGCTGGCGCAGTGCGGCATCTTGCCATAATGTCATCAGATAGCCGCTTAACTGATCAATATCGCCATATTCAAAAATCACGCCGGTCTCATTGTGATTAATTAACTCCGCCGTTCCTACCACATTCGAACCTATTACCGCCGTTTTCACCAGCATGGCTTCCAGCACCACACGCGGTAAGCCTTCACTGCGCGAGGCAAGAATAAAGACATCAAACGCGGCAAGATAATCCAGCGGGTTGTTTTGAAAACCGGTAAAAACGATATGTGATTCAATCATTTCTGTACCAGCGAGCTGAGCCAGTTTTTCCTGTTCGGGTCCGCTACCCACCACCACCATTTTCCATTTGGCCTCAGGATGAGCGCGTTTGAACTGGCCTAACGCCTGAAAAATGTGATGGTTCGCTTTACGCGTGATAAGTGAGCCTATTGAACCAAAAATGAATGTTTCTGGGGCGTAGCCCAGGCGCTCACGTACTTCTGCGCGGTCAGGCAATGTCTGGTGAATATCGATCGCGTTTGAAACGGTGAAGCAGCGCTGCGCATCAACGCCGCTCTGACGTAATGACTGGTTGACGCCGTGCGAGACCGCGATAACGGCATCAACACGTTCATTAACCCTCTTCACCAGCGCGGCGTTCAGTTGCGGTTCAATTCGGCAGTGCTGGATGAGCGCCACATCTAAATCGTTGACGGCGCAATAGCCTTCAACGTTGGTGCTGGGCTGGTTATTCATATAAAGCGCGTTGTATTGCCCAGCCCGCATAATTGATGAAATTGCTTTGGCATTGGGTAAGACACGCCATTTTTCGTCCACCCGAGCGATCATCTCTTTTTTCAGCGAACGGTTGAAAAAAAACAGCGTACGTAACAGCTCTTTACTCAGTTTTGCCCACATTGGCTGGCGACGTTGCGGGATAAAAATAACGGGAATGCCGATTGAATTTAAGATGGACTCAATGGTTTCGCTGTTGCCACGAGAATAGTTGTTATAAAAACAACAGGTGACAGCAAACTTCTGCCGATCAATGCGTTTAAGCAGTTCTAACATACTGTTAGTGCCGCCGCCCCATTCACGTCCGGTATCCAACAGCAAAATCTTTCTTCTCATTGAGTTCATTCATCCCGCTATCAGAAGAGCTGTTTAATGGATTTAACCAATTGGCTTTGCTCAATACTTTCCGTGACTAATTCAACGGCTCGGCTCTGCGGCACCGGCGGAACGGGCTTGCTCGGCTTACACAGACCCGGTGCGCGGAAGCGCGGATTCTCAGGTTTATCCGGCTTGGATGGCGGTAGCGTGGTGCCCTGATGCAGCGGTTCATTCAGCAACTGACTGGGGCGCACCAACGTGATATCGGCTGGTAAAGTTGGCAGCATTTGTTGCAACACGCGTACCGTGGTGGGATGCGGATGACCGATGGCGATGGCATAACCGTCACGCTGTGCCAGCTTAACCGCGCGAGTAAACTGCGTACGGATGGCGGCTTCATTCTGGCTATCATCGAGGAACACGCGGCGCTTAAGCACTTTGACGTGCGTGCCCTGAGACGCCGGGATCGATTGGCTGTTGCCAATGGTCATGCTATCGAGAAAGTAATAATTGTAGTGATTGAGCGCCTGCATCACTTTCTGCATGCCGGGCAGGCTGGAGGTCATTTTGCTGCCCATGTGATTATTCAGGCCCACCGCGTAGGGCACTTTGCTGGTGGCTTCACGAATGATCCGTTCAATCTCCGCGCTGCTCATCTCCGGCGTTAGCGTGTCTTTTTCCAGCGGTTGTTTACTGAGCGGAGCCATTGGCAGGTGGATCAATACTTCGCGGCCGCCCTGATGCGCTTTTGTCGCCATTTCACGCGCATGTGGCGCATTCGGCAGGACCGCAACGGAGATTGCCGTGGGCATTTGCAGCACTTTATTCTCTTCGGCGGGACGATAACCGAAGTCGTCAATGACGATGGAGAGTTTTCCCGCATGGGCGGAAAGTGACAAAAACAGGCCGCAGAGTGCGGCCGAAACTTTAGAGGGTTGAAACAAAACTTATCTTCCTAACCACGGTAGTGGATTGACGGCCTGTCCCTGGCGTCGGATTTCAAAGTAGAGCGAAGGCGTGCCGCGGCCGCCGCTGGTGCCCACAAGGGCGATAGGCTGTCCTGCCTTCACCTGAGCACCAACGCTCACCAATGCGCTTTGATTGTAGCCATAAAGGCTCATGTCGCCTTTGCCGTGCTCGAGTACCACCACCAGACCGTAGCCTTGCAGCCAGTCGGCCATCAGCACGCGTCCATCGGCAATGGCTTTGACTTCAGTGCCTTCAGGCGCATCAACCACCAGACCTTTCCAGCGCAGTTCGCCCTGCATCGATTCACCGAAGCGGTGTTCAATACGTCCTCGTACCGGCCAAACCGCTTGGCCACCCGGCTTGCCCAATCCTCCAGTACGCGCCATCAGCTCGCGTTCACTCTGCGTTGGCTGATAGCTGGATCCTTTGGCTTTCGCCTGCGCCTGACGTTGACGCACTTTTTCCGCCTCGCGAGCTTCGCGTTCGGCACGTTCACGTGCTTCACGTTCTGCTTTGGCAATCTTGCTCTGCAGGCGGCTTTCGTTCTCACGCATCTCAACCAGATCGGCCTGATCTTTTTCCAGCGAACTCTCCAGCACGGTAAGCGTCTTCTTCCGTGCCGCGCTGGCCACTTCCAATTTGCTTTGCTGTGTCTGTTGTTGCGCTAACAAGGATTTTTGCTGCTCTTGTTTACCCTGCAGGGATTGACGCTGTTCCGCCAATTGCTGCTGCGTTTGTTTGAGATCGTCGATATTTTTCTGTCGGGCGGCATTGAGATAGCCGAAATAGGCAAGGATGCGTTCACTGCGTTGTGCTTCTTCACCGCCTAGCAGCAGTTGTAAACCGTTATGCTGACCCTGACGGAAGGCGGCATCTAACTGTTGCGCGAGCAGTTTTTCTTGCTGTGCTTGCTGCTTTTCCAGACGAGAAATTGAAGCGGTAACCTGCGCAATTTCGCCCTCAAGCGCGCGCAGGCTATTGCGCGTTTCACGCAGTTGTCGGCTGGCTTGCGCAATGACTTTTTCCTGACTCTGTAATTGATCCAGCAGCTTACTGCGCTGCAGTTTCTGCGCCTTTACGCTTTTTTCTTTCTCGGCAATGTTCTGCTGAATAGATTTTAGCTGCGTTTTATTATCATCTGCGCTGCGCGCGGCTGCGGGCATTAACAGCGCGCCCGCGACGAGCAGACTCAGGGAGATTTCGGACCAGCGGAATGACAACGGAAGTGTGGTGCCGCTGTAACGGGTCCTTGTGTGTGTAACGGTCGCTTTTCCCTTCATAGTCGATAATTATTCCACGATGAACAGCCGCTTACCAGTTAGCCCGGCCGGGTTTTACTTTGCTAAAAATGTCTGTACCGAGCTTACTGGCATAAACTTTGTCTTAATTTTGCGATTAGAACACTTTTTTTGGAAAATGACGCACAAATCGTAACTCTGGCCCCTTCGCGACTGTACATGCGAAGTGGCGCAGGTATACTCAGAACCCTTGTTTTAGCTTATCAGCCCGGTTTGGAGTCGTTACCCCTCATGCAAGAAATTATGCAGTTTGCAAGCAATCACCCCATCCTCAGTCTGGCATGGGTTGCTTTACTCGTTCTCGTGATTGTGACCACCGTTAAAGGTATGTTCTCTAAAGTAAAAACCATCAGTCGTGGTGAAGCAACCCACATGATTAATAAAGAGGACGCGGTGGTGGTAGACGTTCGTTCACGCGACGATTACCGCAAAGGACACATTTCAGGGGCAATTAATGTAGCGGCCGCAGACATTAAAAAAGAGAGTTTTGGCGAGCTGGAAAAGCACAAGGCACAACCCATAATTGTAGTTTGTGCCACCGGCCAGAGCGCAGGTGAGTCAGCGGCTAAATTGAGCGCTGCTGGTTTTGAAAAAGTATCCGTGTTGAAAGACGGCGTGAGCGGCTGGAGTGGTGAAAATCTGCCACTGGTACGCGGTAAATAACTTCTCAGGGGTAACCGTATGGCGAATGTTGAGATTTACACCAAAGTCACTTGTCCTTATTGCCACCGGGCAAAGGCGTTGCTGGATCAAAAAGGCGTGTCGTACCAGGAGATTCCCATTGACGGGAACGCAGCGAAACGCGAAGAGATGATCCAACGAAGTGGCCGTACTACGGTGCCTCAGATTTTTATAGACGCGCAGCACATTGGCGGCTGTGACGATCTTTACGCGCTGGATGGACGTCAGGGACTTGATCCTCTACTCCAGGCATAACTTTTCGATCAGACAATTTTAACTCAAAGGATTTAGTCTCATGTCAGAACATAGCACCAACGAAATGCAGTTCCAGATTCAACGTGTTTACACCAAAGACGTCTCTTATGAAGCGCCGAACGCGCCGCAGGTTTTCCAGAAAGAGTGGGAACCGGAAGTGAAGCTGGATCTCGACACGGCATCTTCTCAGTTGGCTGATGGCGTTTTTGAAGTTGTGTTGCGTGTTACCGTAACGGCAACCGTTGCCGAAGAAACGGCATTCCTGTGCGAAGTACAGCAGGCCGGTATTTTCACCATTAGCGGCATTGAAGGCACGCAAATGGCACATTGCCTGGGCGCATACTGTCCGAACATTCTGTTCCCGTATGCACGCGAGTGCGTCACTAGCCTCGTGTCTCGCGGTACCTTCCCGCAGCTCAACCTGGCACCCGTTAACTTTGATGCGCTGTTCATGAACTATCTGCAGCAGCAAGGTGAAGGCGAAGCGCCACATCAGGATGCCTGATGACTACCCTCAACGCTTCAATTAGCGTCATCGGTGCCGGTTCGTACGGCACCGCCTTGGCCATCACGCTGGCCCGTAATGGCCATCCGGTTCTGCTGTGGGGGCATAATCCCCAAAGTGTGGCGCAGCTGCAAGCTGACCGCTGCAATGTTGCTTTCCTGCCCGATGTTCCTTTCCCCGATAATCTTGTTCCTGAAGCCGACTTAGCTACGGTAGTGAGCGCGAGCCGCGATTTACTGATCGTGGTACCGAGCCATGTGTTTGGCGATGTGCTTACGCAGCTCAAACCGCATTTGCGGGCGGATTCGCGGATTGTTTGGGCGACCAAAGGGCTGGAGAAAGAGACGGGCCGTTTACTGCAGGATGTGGCGCGCGAGATCCTTGGCGATGCGATTCCTTTAGCCGTTATTTCTGGGCCAACCTTCGCCAAAGAGTTGGCGGCTGGGATGCCAACCGCCATCGCGCTGGCCTCGACAGATGGACAGTTTGCTGAAGATCTGCAGCAGAAATTACACTGCGGTAAAAGTTTTCGCGTCTATAACAATCAGGATTTCATCGGTGTGCAGTTAGGCGGCGCGGTGAAAAACGTCATTGCGATTGGCGCAGGAATTTCTGACGGAATTGGTTTTGGGGCTAATGCCAGGACCGCACTGATCACACGTGGCCTCACTGAAATGAGCCGTCTTGGCGCCGCGCTGGGGGCCGATCCCACCACCTTTATGGGCATGGCGGGCTTAGGCGATCTGGTGCTGACCTGCACCGACAATCAGTCACGTAACCGGCGTTTCGGCATGATGCTGGGACAAGGTGAGAGCGTGGATGATGCGCAACGCATTATCGGACAAGTTGTAGAAGGCTACAGAAATACTAAAGAAGTCAAAGCATTGGCCGCTCGAGTTGGCATCGAAATGCCCATTACCGAGCAGATTTATCAGGTGCTCTATTGCGGAAAATCGGCGCGAGAGGCAGCATTGACGTTACTTGGCCGTGCAAGGAAGGACGAAAACAGCCAAAGCTGAAGCAGGATGCGCCAGCGTCATCACCTGTAGCGCCCCATCAGGCGCTTTTTTTATCGGGAGCAAACAGCAATGTCGTCTGAAGAGTTAGAACTGGTCTGGAACCATATCAAAGCCGAAGCCAGAGCCCTGGCCGACTGTGAACCGATGCTGGCCAGCTTTTACCATGCGACATTGCTAAAACACGAAAACCTTGGCAGCGCCCTCAGCTATATGCTTGCCAACAAGCTGGCGAACCCGATTATGCCCGCGATTGCCATCCGCGAAATCGTGGAAGAGGCCTATCGTGAAGACCCGGAGATGATCGTCTCTGCGGCCTATGATATTCAAGCGGTGCGCCAGCGCGATCCGGCGGTCGACAAATACTCCACGCCGCTGCTCTATCTGAAAGGCTTCCATGCATTGCAGGCTTATCGTATTGGGCATTGGCTGTGGAAAGAGGGGCGCCGTGCGTTGGCGGTCTATCTGCAAAATGAAATCTCCGTCTCCTTTGCCGTCGATATTCATCCGGCGGCACGCATTGGCCGCGGTATTATGCTGGATCACGCCACCGGCATCGTCATCGGCGAAACGGCCATCATCGAAAATGATGTTTCAATTCTGCAATCGGTAACGCTGGGCGGTACCGGGAAAACCAGCGGCGATCGTCATCCGAAGATCCGTGAAGGCGTGATGATTGGTGCGGGTGCCAAAATTCTGGGCAACATTGAAGTGGGGCGCGGCGCGAAAATCGGAGCCGGTTCTGTTGTCCTGCAGCCCGTACCACCGCACACTACGGCGGCCGGCGTGCCAGCGCGTATTGTTGGCAAGCCGACCAGTGATAAACCGTCGATGGATATGGATCAGCACTTTAACGGCGCTGGCTTTGAGTATGGCGACGGCATCTAGCCTTTAATCAGGGCGCCAGCATAGTCGAGTTGGCGCCACGCTTCATATACCACCACCGATACCGCGTTCGATAAGTTCATGCTGCGGCTTTCCGCCATCATGGGTATACGGATTTTTTGCTCAGCCGGTAACGCGTTGAGAATCTCTGCCGGTAAACCCCGACTCTCCGGACCGAACATCAAATAATCACCTTTTTGATAGCTCACCGCGCTGTGCGCAGGCGTGCCTTTGGTCGTGAGTGCGAACAGGCGTTGCGGTGCTTCGGACGTCAAAAATGCCGCGTAGTTAGCATGCTTTTTTAACGCGGTGTACTCGTGGTAATCCAGACCCGCGCGACGCAGGCGCTTATCATCCCAGGCAAAACCCAGAGGTTCAATCAGGTGTAACTGAAAACCGGTATTAGCGCACAGGCGGATGATGTTGCCGGTATTTGGCGGAATTTCAGGTTCAAATAAGACAATGTTTAGCATAAGGCCCCCGGAAACGAGGGCCGAAGCATAACAAATTATTGACGGGCGGAGTACAGCGGCAACCACAGCGTTAAGCGTAAGCCGCCTAACGGACTATCATCGGCTTTAACCCAGCCGCGATGCTGCTGCACTGCGGTTTCGACAATCGCTAAACCCAGACCGGTGCCACCCGACTCGCGATCGCGTGCTTCATCAGTACGGTAAAACGGACGGAAAATCTGCTCGCGATCCTCTGGACTCACGCCTGGACCATCATCATCGACATGGATGGTAATGCCCTCAATATCGACCGAGAAGCTGACGCTGATATGCGAGTTTGAATAGCGCAATGCGTTACGTACGATATTCTCCAGCGCGCTTTCCAGGGCGTGAGGATTACCATATAAGGGCCAGGGACCCGGCGGATAGGGTACATCCATAACCTTGCCCATCTGCTCGGCTTCAAATTTGGCATCTTCCAGCACGCCGTTCCACAGCTGATTGGCCTTCATCGCTTCGCTGACCAGGGCGTTATTATGCTGAGTGCGTGACAGCACCAGCAAATCGTTGATCATGCCATCAAGACGCTGCGCTTCGGTTTCGATGCGCTGTAACTCTTTACCTTCACCGTTGCGCCGACGCAGCAATGCCGTTGCCAGCTGTAAACGGGTCAGCGGGGTGCGCAATTCATGGCTGATATCGGACAGCAGGCGCTGCTGTGCCGTCATCATACGTTCGAGCGCACTCACCATCTGGTTGAAACTTGAGCCGGCTGCAAGGAACTCCTGCGGGCCTGATTCCAGTTCCGGATGTTGACGTAAATTGCCACTCGCTACTTCATCTGCGGCGTACTTAAGCTTACGAGCGGGACGCGCCAGGCTCCATGCCAACCACAACAGCAGCGGTGAGCTAATCAACATGGTGACGATCAGCAGCAGAAGCGGGCGGTCGAACATCAGATTGATGAAATCGAGCTGCGAGCTGGTAGCAGGGCGAATCATATAAAGCTGGTAGTTATCTTCACCATCGCGCACGGCGAACGGCCCGACCATTTCAACGCGGCCATACTTCTTCTTTTGCGGATGGTCGGCATTGTCGGATTGACCGATAAAGTTGCGGATGATCTGCATTTCGTTATGCTGCGCGCCAATCACACGGCCTTCGCTGGTGACCAGCAGTAAGCGCTGGCCTGGGGGCGCCCATTTGTCGATAGAACGGAACAAACGGCGCCACCACATCAGATCGTTTGGCGGGTCCTGAGATAATTCAGCCTCGACGTGCTGTTCAATCATCGTGCCCTGTCGTTGTTCACTTTCCAGCAACGACGTCATTTGGCGCGAATCGAGTTTGGGCACCATTAAAACCAGCATCAACACCAGCGCCAGCGTGAGCCAGAAGATAGCGAAGATGCGGGTAGTTAAACTTCCGATCATGATGCCGAAACCATCAGATAGCCGCGTCCACGTAGCGTTTTAAACCACGGGTGGCCATCGCGACGTTCCGGTAATTTACGGCGCAGGTTAGAAATGTGCATATCGATAGCACGGTCAAACGGTGTCAGACGTTTACCCAACACTTCCTGACTCAAATGCTCACGTGAAACCACCTGGCCCAGATGCTGCGCCAGCAAATAGAGCAGGGTGAATTCGGTGCCGGTAAGATCCAGGGTTTCGTTATCAAAGCTCGCTTCCTGGCGACCAGGGTTCAGGCGCAGGCAATCCACTTCCAGCGTTGGTGAGCTGTTATCGTGCTGTTGTTGCTGCTCGCTCCAGTTTGAACGGCGCAAAATGGCACGGATACGCGCCACCAGTTCGCGATCGTTAAAGGGTTTAGGCAGATAATCGTCTGCACCTAACTCAAGGCCCAAAACACGGTCCAGTTCACTGCCACGCGCGGTCAGCATGATGACCGGCGTTTGGTGCTGTTGGCGTAGTTCTTTCAATGTGTCGATACCGTTCTTTTTCGGCATCATCACATCCAGCAAAAGCAAGTCCACGGTGTTGTCTAACAGGTTTAGTGCCTGCTCACCATCACTTGCCACAATGACTTCAAAACCTTCCATCTCAAGCAGTTCTTTAAGCAGCGAAGTTAATTCGCGGTCGTCATCAACCAACAGGATTTTATTCATTTTTTATTGCCCTCCGCAGGCAAAATACCGTGTTCCTTGACTTGCAATCCAACGCTTTACGTAGTTTTACACCCCCTGACGGATGTTTGCAGCCACCGCCGTACACTGGCTCTCGTTGAATCGCAAAACGGAACGAACTGGGAGTTAACGATGCGCTACTTAACCGCCGTCGTCATTGCCTCAGCGATGGTTCTCAGTCACGCCAGCGCAGAAGCAGCAGACACGACGACGATTGACGAGATGCATCCGAACGGCGTATTAGCGACAGGCAGTATGACGCAAAATCCGCAAAGCTACATGTTCGATGGCATTGAGCTGACTGAACAACAGCGGCAACAGATGCGAGACCTAATGCAGCAAGCGCGCCACGAACGCCCAACACTCAGCGTTCAAGATATCGAAACTATGCATGACCTTGTCATTGCTGACAAATTTAACGAACCGGCTATCCGAGAGCAGGCTGAAAAACAGGCCCGCGCAGCAATAGAACAGCAAGTTGAGATGGCCCGGGTTCGCAATCAGATGTATCACCTGCTAACGCCTGCACAGCAAGCGAAATTGCAGAAGAATTATGAGCGACGACTTGCAGAAATGCGTCGGCTCTCAGGATTGCAGCCATCATCACCGCTGCAAGCAGTGAGTAGTACCAGCAGTAACCAGTAACATAGTATCCCTGTTTTCCTTGCCATAGACACCATCCCTGTCTTCCCCCGCATGATGCGGGGGTTTTTTTTGCCTGTTATTTTCTCCTCACGCTCTTATCTTAATATTGATTTTTCACAGCATATTCCTTCCAGTGATAAACTTTAGCCATCTTGAGACCATCAGGCTGCATTTTGGGTGTGGGCCATCTGGCGAGGCAAAGCATGGATTCTTCCTATGCAAAATTAGTTAACCGGGCCGCTGTGGCGGCAACTACGCTGGCAACGTTGCTGCTGATTGTTAAAATTTTTGCCTGGTGGCATACCGGTTCGGTCAGTATGTTGGCGGCATTGGTGGATTCTTTGGTGGATATTGCGGCATCCCTGACTAACTTGCTGGTGGTGCGCTATTCGCTCCAGCCGGCCGATGACGATCATACCTTTGGTCACGGTAAAGCAGAGTCGCTGGCAGCACTGGCGCAGAGCATGTTTATTTCTGGCTCAGCGCTATTTCTTTTCCTGACGGGCATTCAGCATTTAGCATCCCCAGCGACCTTAAACGCGCCGCTGGTAGGTATTGTGGTGACGGTGGTGGCACTGTTTTCAACCCTGGTTCTGGTGGCCTTTCAACGGTGGGTGGTGCGGCGCACGCGGAGTCAGGCGATTCGTGCAGACATGCTGCACTATCAATCGGATGTCGTAATGAACGGCGCAATCCTGGTGGCTCTCGGCTTAAGCAGCTATGGTTTTGTGCGGGCGGATGCTTTGTTTGCGCTCGGCATCGGCATTTACATTCTCTATAACGCGTTGCGGATGGGGTATGATGCGGTACAGGCGCTATTAGATCGTGCCTTGCCAGAGCATGAAACGCTGGAGATTATTCACGTAGTGACCGGCTGGCCTGGGGTTCGTGGTGCCCATGCTCTACGCACGCGGCAATCTGGCCCCACGCGTTTTATTCAATTGCATCTGGAGATGGAAGATCAGCTACCTCTGGTGCAAGCGCATCAGGTAGCCGATGAAATTGAGCAAGCATTACTGAAGAAGTTTCCCGGCTCGGACGTGATTATCCATCAAGATCCCTGTTCTGTTGTGCCAGGAAACCAACACGGATTTTTTCAAGGTTAGCGTTTTAAAATCATGCGATTACACAAAAAAAGTGACGTAGCGCTAACAACTCTGTAAAAAATTAGCGAAAAGTTGTCTGACCTGAATCAATTCAGCTTCAGGCCTTTGATATACTATTCTGCAACTATTAAGTCATGCGATCGCGAGCTGGTCTACGCCGGGCACATGACAGGAATAATCCTTAGTTTTGAACAATCCAGAGGTTGTCATGATCAAAAAAATCGGAGTACTGACCAGCGGCGGTGACGCCCCAGGCATGAACGCAGCCATTCGCGGAGTTGTACGTTCCGCGCTGAGTGAAGGACTGGAAGTTTTTGGTGTTTACGACGGCTATCTGGGCTTGTATGAAGATCGCATGATCAATCTCGACCGCTACAGCGTGTCTGACATGATCAACCGCGGCGGCACCTTCCTTGGCTCCGCACGTTTCCCAGAATTCCGTAATGACGAAGTACGTCAGACCGCGATCGATAACATGAAAAAGCGCGGCATTGATGCGCTGGTGGTTATCGGCGGTGATGGTTCCTACATGGGGGCTAAGCGCCTGACCGAAATGGGTTTCCCATGCATCGGCTTACCGGGCACCATTGATAATGATGTAGCGGGCACTGATTACACCATCGGCTACTTCACTGCGCTGGAAACCGTGGTGGAAGCGATTGACCGTCTGCGTGATACCTCTTCTTCCCACCAGCGTATCTCTATCGTGGAAGTGATGGGTCGTTATTGCGGCGATTTGACGCTGGCGGCGGCCATCGCGGGTGGCTGTGAGTTCATTGTTCTGCCGGAAATTCCGTATACCCGTGAAGAGCTGGTTGCCGAGATCAAGGCTGGCATTGCCAAAGGTAAAAAGCACGCCATCGTCGCGATCACCGAGCACATCTGTGACATCGACGATCTTGCGCACTTCATCGAAGCAGAAACCAAACGCGAAACCCGCGCTACTGTGCTTGGCCACATCCAGCGTGGCGGTGCGCCTTGCGCGTACGACCGCATCCTCGCGTCCCGCATGGGTTCATACTCTATTGAACTGCTGTTGCAGGGTTATGGCGGTCGTTGCGTGGGTATTCAGAACGAAAAGATGGTGCATCACGATATCATCGACGCAATTGAAAACATGAAACGTCCATTCAAACGCGACTGGCTGGATACCGCGAAAAAACTCTACTGATTCTTCAGCATTAAGGCGCGACGTAAATCGCGCCTTTTTTATGCCTGCTCATATACCGTCCGGTTATAACAGCTTATTTTTAATTCTTTAATCCGTGGATAACTTTGTGTCAGTCTTGTTCTATAACGACCTCGGGAGAGCAAGCAATGAATAAGTGGAGTATTGGTGTCACCTTGTTACTGGCCTCAACCAGTGTTCTGGCAAAGGATATTCAGCTGTTAAACGTCTCATACGATCCTACCCGTGAGCTGTACGAACAGTACAACAAAGCGTTTAGCGCACACTACAAGCAGGAAACCGGCGACAACGTGGTGATTCGCCAGTCGCACGGTGGTTCAGGTAAACAAGCGACTTCCGTGATCAATGGCATTCGTGCTGATGTGGTTACGCTGGCGCTGCAATCCGATGTGGATGCTATTGCTGACCGTGGTCGTATTAATAAAGATTGGATCAAACGCCTGCCGGATAACTCCGCCCCTTACACCTCAACCATCGTGTTCCTGGTCCGCAAAGGCAACCCGAAGGGCATTCATGATTGGCCAGATCTGATCAAACCGGGCGTTTCCGTTATCACACCAAACCCGAAAACCTCGGGTGGGGCACGCTGGAACTATCTGGCTGCATGGGGTTGGGCGCTGGATCAGAACCATGGCGATCAGGCCAAAGCGCAGGCTTACGTGAAGTCGCTGTTTAAGAACGTTGAAGTACAGGATTCTGGCGCACGTGGTGCGACCAATACCTTCGTTGAGCGCGGTATCGGCGACGTGCTGATTGCGTGGGAGAACGAAGCGTATCTGGCGGTCAATAAACTGGGCAAAGACAAGTTTGAAATCGTCACGCCAAGCGAATCGATCCTGGCTGAACCGACGGTTTCCGTGGTGGATAAAGTGGTAGATGAGCAAGGCACGCGTAAAGTGGCTGAAGACTATCTCAAGTATCTCTATTCACCAGAAGGCCAGACCATTGCCGCCGAGAATTTCTACCGTCCACGTGATGAAGCGGTGGCAAAGAAGTTTGCTGATAAATTCGCGCCGGTGAAACTGTTCACGATCGACAGCAAGTTTGGTGGCTGGACGCAAGCCCAGAAAACCCATTTCGCCGATGGCGGCAGTTACGACCAGGTGATGAAGCCTTAACAAATCCAAAAACGGCCAGCGATAATGCTGGCCGTTTTTTTATGTTTGAAGACAGGCGCTGAGGATTAGTCCGTGACTTTCATCATCTGCCAGGCGAGGATGCTGGCAGATGATGAACAGAGGAATCGGGCTATGCAGGGCAGTCATCGTACCCTGAAGTTGCTTACCGCATTATTGGTGCTGTTGATTGTTGGAATGATCGGCGGTGCCCTTCACCTACAGAAAAACAGCGATGCCTTATGGCAGATCATTAGCGAGAAATGCGTGCCAAATATGGCAGCCAGCGGCAAACCTGCGCCTTGCCAACAGGTGGATACCGCCCAGGGTTACGTCACGCTGAAAGATCTCAATGGTCCATTGCAGTATCTGCTGATGCCGATAGAAAAAATCACCGGCATGGAAAGCCCCATCATTCTCAATCCCGCAACGCCGAATCTGTTTGCCGATGCCTGGCAACAGCGTGTTTTGCTCGCGCAGAAGCGCGGCGCACCCATTGCTGACAGCGCGCTGTCGCTGGCGATCAATGCGCAATATGGGCGCACGCAGAATCAGCTGCATATTCATATTTCCTGCCTGCGACCGGATGTCCGTCAGCAGCTGGATAAACTGGCACCAAGACTTAATGCGCAGTGGCAGAACGAAACGCTGCTGAAACATCGCTATTGGGTGCGAACGCTTTCTACGGCGGAGTTGGCGCAGCAAAGTGCTTTTATTCGTCTGGCGGATGAAGTGCCTAACGCACGTAGGGAAATGGGCAAATATGGCATGGCGCTGGCGCAACTGCCGGATGGGCGCTTAGCGCTGCTGGCACTGGAACGTAACTGGTTGAAGTTGAACCGCGGTTCAGCGGAAGAGTTGCAGGATCATCAATGCAGGATCTTGTAGGGGCGGCATTGATGGCGACCCATAAAAAAGGCGGCTAATCAGCCGCCTTTTCTGCATCAACAACGAAAGATTATGCGTTTTTCGCTGCTGCTGCGGCTTTCACGATCACGGCGAAAGCATCCGCTTTCAGGGATGCACCGCCAACCAGCGCGCCATCGATATCGGGCTGGGTGAACAGCTCAGCGGCATTTTTGTCGTTCACTGAGCCGCCGTACTGAATGATCACTTGCTGTGCGATAGCGGCATCTTTCTTCGCGATGTGGTCACGAATGAATTTGTGCACGGCCTGAGCCTGCGCTGGGGTAGCGGATTTACCGGTACCGATGGCCCAAACTGGCTCGTAAGCGATGACTGCGCCTTCGAACGCTGCTGCGCCCTGCGTTTCCAGCACGGCGTCGATCTGACGTGCGCACACTTCTTCAGTTTTGCCTGCTTCGTTTTCTGCGTCGGTTTCACCGATGCATAGAACCGGCACCAGGCCAGCTTCTTTCACCACGGCAAATTTCTTCGCGATGAACTCGTCGCTTTCTTTATGGTAGGTGCGGCGCTCAGAGTGGCCGATGATGATGTATTTCGCGCCGACGTCTTTCAGCATGTCTGCAGACGTTTCGCCAGTGAATGCGCCAGACAGATTCACGTCGACGTTCTGAGCACCCAGAGCGATGTGGCTACCGGAAATGGCGTGTTTCGCCAGGTCCAGATAGATAGCCGGCGGGGCAATCGCTACGCCACAACCATCAACACCAGACAGCTCTTTGCGCAGGCCTTCAATCAGCTCTTTAGTGATCTGCTTGCTACCGTTCAGTTTCCAGTTACCCATAACCAGTGGATGTCGCATTCTTTCCTCCGCATAACGCGATTCATGAAATAGCGCTGCCATCGGGCAGCGATGTCTGCGAGACAGTATAGAGATCAAATGGGTTGCTGGCTTTGCTTTTCGTCATTTTTGCCGGTGTGATCAGGGTGTCGCGAGCGCCAGTTTTATCGGCTCAACGGCGAAGGTTAAACCCTTGTCGCCGTTGTCCGCGACCACGAAACGCAGTGCGCCTTCGGTGCGGGAAAAATAACGTGCGCCTTTACCCGCGCTCAGCAGAGAATCGAGCTTTTTGCGCCCATCCTCGGCCGACAAGCCAGGGATGAAGAAGCGCAGTAGGGCGGTCATATAATCCATGGCGCGCGCCTGAGCGGCTTTCATATCGGGGCCAGGAACGGGCAGCCAGGTGATTTGCAAGGTTTTGATCTTGCCGGTGCCTTGTTCCAAAGCCGTAGACGCGTACAGCGTTTCGCTGATTTTGCTGGCAGCACGCGTCAGATTGCTTTTATCGCCGCGATTATCAATGGCGCGATATTCCTGCAGCGGTTCATTGGGATTGGCGGCATTGTACTTTTCACGAAACTGCGCAACGGTCATATCGAACGTCGGCGCACCCGCCAGCAGATAGGGCGCAGCAGGCAGATGATCGCTACGATCCAGTGCAGGTGCATCCTCCGCCCAGGCGGGAAATGTCAGTGCGAGGCCAAGCAGCAGCGCGACTGGCAGGTTGTTCATTGCTTCGGCCCTAAATCATTCACTTAGCCCACGATTAGAACGGTTTTTACCGGGGAAAGTCAAAACCCACATTGGGAAAAATCTGACATTCTTCGCCTCGCACGTATCACCAGTAATGCTCGCTGGTCATATGGCCGGGTTTGCGTTTGAAATGCTTACGCATCTCACGGGTATCTTTCAGCAACTGTTGGGTATCGCGCACCATTTGCGGATTTCCGCACAGCATCACATGGCTGGTTTCTGCGGTGAGCGGCAGGCCGACCGCACGCTCCAGTTCGCCGCTCTCAATCAGTTGCGGTACACGACCGTGCAGCGAACCGGCGATCTCTTCGCGGCTCACCACCGTTTGGATATGCAGTTTGCCCTGATAACGCTGCTGCAGCTGCTGCATTAAGGGCAGAAAGCTCAGGTCATCGGCGAAGCGCGCGGCGTGTACCAGCACAATGTTCTCAAAGCGTTCCAGATCTTCGCCCTGTTGCAGAATCGATAAATAGGGACCGATCGCCGTGCCGGTCGCCAGCATCCACAGCGTTTGGCAGTCAGGAATTTCGTCGAGCACAAAGAACCCAGCGGCTTCTTTGGTAATCATCACCTGTTCGCCGGGCTGCAATGCCTGCAAACGTGGACTCAGTTTGCCTTCCGGCACGGTGACCAGATAAAACTCCAGCAGCGGATCCTGCGGTGCGTTGACGTAAGAGTAGGCGCGCTGCACACGCTCGCCGTCAATTTCCAGTGCCAGCTTGGCAAACTGACCTGCGGTAAAGGTATCAATGGGCGCTTCGACGCGCAGACTGAATAGTGCATCGGTCCAGTTTTTTACTTCTTTCACTTCAGCATTGATCCACTCTGCCATGTTGGCTCCTTAGTGTTGATTACCCGTCATACCTCAAGCTGCAGCTGCGTTGGCTACGTGTGCTCACCCCAGTCACTTACTCATGTAAGCTCCCGGGGATTCACACACTTGCCGCCTTCCTGCAACTCGAATTATTTAGGCTATATGATCGCTATTGACCTCACGGATTACCACCCTCGCGTCCAGCAAAGGGCTCTTAGCGACAAACGTATCGCACAGATCAGCAACTGTAGCGGCCGGTTTACAATCTGGACGTCAACCTTGACGGCTTAAGGCACTACAGCTTTGCCGGCGCCTTTCGATTTGTCACTGAATCCTGATATTTTTGCCGCCATCAATCCGAAGCGGCCTGTTTTGTGCTGCTTATTCTTTGTTTCTCAGGCAGACATTTTGTTCCATGTTGATAAGTAAAACGCAAAATCGCTTTCTATTATTCATGCTGATCGTGCTGGTGGCGGTGGGGCAGATGGCGCAAACCATCTATGTTCCGGCGATGGCCAATATGGCTGAGACGCTCAATGTGCACAGCGGCGCCATTCAGCAGGTGATGGCCGCCTATCTGATGACCTACGGCGGATCGCAGCTGATCTATGGTCCACTTTCGGACAGCGTTGGCCGACGTCCGGTGATCCTTATCGGCATGACGATCTTTGCTAGCGGTGCGTTGATCGCCATGTTCGCGCCCTCGCTGGATATTCTGGTCGTGGGCAGCGCAGTGCAAGGTTTAGGTACCGGCGTGGCGGGCGTGATGGCGCGTACCATGCCGCGTGACCTTTACTCTGGCATCGCACTGCGCCAGGCGAACAGCTTACTCAATATGGGCATTCTGGTCAGCCCGCTGCTGGCGCCGGTGATTGGCGCGCTGCTGACGCATCTGTTTGGCTGGCACGCCTGTTTCGCCTTCCTGCTGCTGCTATGCCTCGGCGTTACCGCGTCGATGGCGCGCTGGCTGCCGGAAACCCGTCCAGTTGATACGCCTGCGACGCCGTTCCTGAAGCGTTATGCCACGTTGCTCAGCGACGGCAATTTCGTGCGTTATCTGCTGCTGCTGATTGGCGCGCTGGCGGGCATCGCGGTATTCGAAGCCAGCTGCGGCGTGCTGATGGGTGGCGTATTGGGGCTGGATGGTTTGACCGTCAGCGTCCTGTTTATCCTGCCGATTCCGGCGGCATTCTTTGGGGCGTGGTTTGCCGGACGCGAGCAGAAATCCTGGCACACGCTGATGTGGTACGGCGTGAACAGCTGCCTGCTGGCGGGTTTATTGATGTGGGTTCCCGCCTGGTTTGGCGTGATGAATATCTGGACGCTGCTGGTGCCGGCTGCGCTGTTCTTCTTTGGCGCGGGCATGCTGTTCCCGTTGGCAACGTCGGGGGCGATGGAGCCGTACGCGTGGCTGGCGGGCAGTGCCGGTGCATTAATTGGTGGCTTGCAGAACCTCGGTTCTGGCGTGGTTGCGTGGCTGTCAGCTCTGCTGCCACAGCACGATCAATCCAGTCTCGGCATGCTGATGTTTGTGACATCGCTGGTGATGCTGCTGTGCTGGTGGCCGCTCTCGCGTCATCCGGAGAGCGGCAAGCAGGCGATTACAGGATAAATTGATGCAGCGCCGCGTCTTTGCGGTCCAGATAGTGGATTGACTGGATGCGGCGAATGGTGCGCGATTTGCCGCGTACCAGCAGGGTTTCGCTGGTGGCGATGTTACCGTTACGCGTGATGCCTTTCAGCAAATCGCCGGTGGTGATGCCGGTGGCGGCGAAGATCACGTTATCGTTACGCGCCATCTGATCCAGCTTCAGCACCTGATCCGCTTCAATGCCCATTTCGGCGCAGCGTTGCAGTTCATTTTCACCCAGGCGGCGATTCTCTTCGCTGTCGCCTTTTACCACGTGCCGCGCCAGCAGGCGCGCCTGCATATCGCCGTCCATTGCACGAATGACCGCCGCTGATACCACGCCTTCTGGCGCGCCGCCGATGCCGTACATCACATCCACTTCGCTATCCGGCATACAGGTGAGGATCGAGGCTGCAACATCCCCATCCGGGAAGGTGAACACGCGCACGCCGAGCTGCTGCAGCTGAGCAATCACCGCATCGTGGCGCGGTTTAGCCAGAATCGAAACGGTTAATTGGCTAAGTGGTTTGCCGAGCGCCAGCGCGATATTTTTCAGATTGATATCGAGCGGCAGATTGAGGTCGATGGCGCCGCGTGCGCCTGGCCCGACAATCAGTTTCTCCATGTACATATCAGGTGCGTGCAGGAAGCTGCCTTTATCGCCCACCGCCAGCACCGCCAGCGCGTTGGCCTGGCCCATTGCCGTCATGCGCGTGCCTTCAATGGGATCAACGGCGATATCCACCGCGTCGCCGCGACCGGTGCCGACTTTCTCACCGATATACAGCATTGGCGCTTCGTCGATTTCGCCTTCGCCAATCACAATCTGGCCGTCGATATCAATAGTGTTGAGCATAATGCGCATGGCATGAACGGCTGCGCCGTCGGCCGCATTTTTATCGCCGCGTCCTAACCAGTGATAGCCCGCCAGAGCGGCGGCTTCGGTCACGCGGGAAAATTCAATCGCGAGTTCTCGTTTCATGGTTGCACCTGACAAAAAACAGGCGGGCAGTTTACCACAGCGGGGAAGAGTGACGGGGGAAAAACCCGCGGCAGGGCGCCGCGGGTCAGCAGGATTTTACTCTTCGTCTTCCCATGCTTTCGCACGGGCAACGGCTTTCTTCCAACCGGCGTAACGCACGTTACGTTCGGTGGTTTCGATGCTTGGACGGAACTCGCGTTCAATTACCGCTTTAGCACGCACTTCTTCCAGATCGCCCCAGAAGCCGACCGCCAGACCAGCAAGATAAGCCGCACCCAGCGCAGTCACTTCACGCACTTCCGGACGCTCAACGCGCGTGCCGAGAATGTCTGACTGGAACTGCATCAGGAAGTTGTTGGCAACCGCACCGCCATCCACGCGCAACGATTGCAGGCGGGTGCCGGCATCGTTTTGCATCGCTTCCAGCACGTCACGCGTCTGGTAAGCAATCGATTCCAGCGTGGCGCGAATGATGTGGTTGGCGTTGGCACCGCGCGTCAGACCGAAGATTGCACCGCGTGCATACGGGTCCCAATAAGGCGCACCCAAACCGGTGAAGGCGGGCACCATGTAAACACCGTTGGTGTCCTTCACTTTCAGCGCAAAGTATTCAGAGTCCGTCGAATCGCTGATCAGCTTCATTTCATCACGCAGCCACTGAATTGACGCACCACCAATAAACACCGCACCTTCCAGCGCATAGTTCACTTCACCGCGCGGACCGCAGGCGATGGTGGTCAGCAGACCGTGTGTTGACGTTACCGCTTCAGTACCGGTGTTCATCAACATGAAGCAACCGGTGCCGTAGGTATTTTTCGCCATACCCGGTTGTACACACAGCTGGCCATACAGCGCCGCCTGCTGGTCACCGGCGATACCGGCGATAGGAATACGCGTACCACCCTTACCACCAATGTTGGTCTGGCCGTACACTTCTGAAGAACCTTTCACTTCTGGCAGCATTTCACGCGGGATATCGAGGATCTCCAGCATGCGCTCATCCCACTCCAGCTTGTGGATGTTGTACATCATGGTACGCGAGGCGTTAGTGTGATCGGTAACGTGCACGCGTCCTTGCGTCATTTTCCAGATAAGCCAGGTATCAACGGTACCAAACAGTAGCTCGCCGCGTTTAGCACGCTCACGTGCGCCTTCAACGTTATCGAGAATCCACTTCACTTTGGTGCCAGAGAAGTAAGGGTTGATCACCAAACCGGTGGTGTGCTGGATGTACTCTTCCAGGCCCTCTTTCTTCAGCTTGTTACAGTAATCGGCGGTGCGTGGATCCTGCCAAACGATGGCGTTGTAGACAGGTTTGCCGCTCTCTTTATCCCACACGATGGCGGTTTCACGCTGGTTGGTGATACCGATTGCCGCGATCTGGTCAGAGTTAATGTCCGCATGGGCCAGCACTTCCACCAGCGTTGAACTTTGTGACGCCCAGATATCCATTGGATCATGTTCAACCCAACCCGCCTTCGGGTAGATCTGAGTAAATTCGCGCTGGGAAACCGCAACGATGTTGGCATCATGATCGAGCACCACGGCGCGTGAGCTGGTTGTGCCCTGATCGAGTGCAACGATATATTTTTTATCAGTAGTCATTGTGCTTTCCTGATGATGTATCAATGAAACTTAGGCTTTACGCTGCTGAGCGCGTGCAACCGGTTTTTCTGCTGTGCTGGCTTCCGCAACGTTAACTGGCAGGTGACGACCAATCAGTGAGCGATAACCGAAGGCTCCGAGGCAGGCACCGATCAGCGGGCCAAAAATCGGAACCAGGAAGTAAGGAATATCTTTGCCACCGGTGAACGCGACGTTGCCCCAGCCGGCGAAGAAGGCGAACAGTTTCGGACCGAAGTCACGCGCTGGATTCAGTGCGAAGCCGGTCAGTGGACCCATAGCACCACCGATAATGGCCACCAGCAGACCAATCAACAGTGGGGCCAGCGGACCACGTGGAACACCGTTGCCGTCATCGGTGAGCGCCATAATCACGCCCATCAGTACTGCAGTAATCACCATCTCAACCAGGAACGCCTGACCAACACTGATGTGCGGGTTCGGATAGGTAGAGAAGATACCGGCCAAATCGAGGCTTTCGACGCTACCGCGTACCATCTGGTGGCTGGTTTCAAAATCCACGAACAAATTGTAGTAAAGACCGTAAACCAACGCGGCAGCGCAGAAGGCGCCGGCAACCTGCGCCAGGATGTACGGGACAACTTTACGACCTTCAAAGTTTGCGAACAGGCACAGCGCGATGGTGACGGCTGGGTTAAGATGCCCGCCTGAGACACCGGCGCTCAGATAGACCGCCATGGATACTGCTAAGCCCCAGATAATACAAATTTCCCACTGACCGAACGCAGCACCGGCCAATTTCAGTGCGGCAACGCAGCCTGCACCAAAAAAGATGATCAAACCGGTGCCAATAAATTCGGCGATGCACTGACCTGTTAGTGTGTTAGTTGTTTGACTCATAATGGCATTCCTGAAGCGAGGTTAAATTTTATCAGTTTTTGTTCTCATCCATGAGTCGCCCAGCTTTTAATGTAGGGTTGATGTGAATTTATCGTTAACGAGCATAAACGAGAAATAGCGAAATTGAAAATTGTGTACTGCGTCATAAAAATGCGCGTTTTCGCGTCTTTTGCGTTTCTTTAAGGCCCATTCACCCTATCTGGCGGGAAGATCTTTAGGTGATCGCCCACACAAATGCGCGAAGATGCGCATTTTTTTAGGCATTGACTGAAAAGTGTTACAGACTGCCCTCGCAGGCCTTGTGCCGCTGGACTTGCTGGGTTTGGCTACATACAATCGAGTCATCGTGGCTGAGCGCACCATAATAAGGCATGCACCAGCCCCATCAACGCCTTGCAAGATTTAGGAGAGGTCAGAAAGATGTCATTTGAAGTATTCGAGAAACTGGAAGCGAAAGTACAGCAGGCGATTGATACCATCACTCTGCTGCAGATGGAAATTGAAGAGCTGAAAGAGCAAAACAATAACCTGAAAAACGAAGTCAGCCAGGCTTCAGGCAACCAGGATGCGCTGGTACGTGAAAACCAGCATCTAAAAGAAGAGCAGCACGTCTGGCAGGATCGTCTGCGAGCACTGCTGGGAAAAATGGAAGAAGTTTAAGCGTTATCGCTTAAACCAACGGGTGCCGCGGCACCCGTTTTTGTTGCGGCTTACTCGATGTCGAGCGCGTCTTCAGACAGGATAATGCCGGTATTGTCGGCATACAGATGATCGCCAGAGAAGAAGGTTACGCCGCCAAAGTTAACGCGTACGTCACTCTCGCCAATGCCTTCACCCGCGGCTCCCACCGGAATTGCCGCAATCGCCTGAATGCCGATTTCCAGCTCTTCCAGGTCATCAACCTGACGCACCGAACCGTAAATCACAATGCCTTCCCACTCATTTTGCGCTGCCAAAGTCGCCAGCTGAGCATCGACCAGTGCGCGACGTACCGAGCCGCCGCCATCCACCAGCAATACGCGACCCCGACCATTCTCTTCCAGCAAATCGTAGAGTAAGCCGTTGTCTTCGAAACATTTCACTGTGGTGATTTGACCACCGAATGAGCTGCGCCCACCAAAGTTAGAAAAAAGCGGTTCAACAACGTTCACAGCTTCGTGGTAGATGTCACAGAGTTCAGATGTATCGTATTTCATGAGGGTTTTCGTCTGTTTGCCACAGGAGCGCTAAGTATATCGCTATCTGGCGATTGTTGGCAAAATCATCAACCGCCAAAAAAAGCGCTGCATCAATATCCTGCGTAATAAAAAGCCCGGCGCAGTGGCCGGGCGGGAATAGCGGGGACGACGCTTACAGAATGAAGCGGCTGAGATCTTCGTCGGCTACCAGCTCATCCAGATGCTTACCAACGTACTCGGCATCGATGGTAATCGACTCGCCGTTACGATCGCTGGCGTCATAGGAGATATCTTCCATCAAACGCTCCAGCACGGTATGCAGACGACGCGCACCGATGTTCTCAGTGGTTTCGTTCACCTGCCACGCTGCTTCGGCAATACGACGCACCGCATCATCGGTAAAGTCGATGTTAACCCCTTCAGTACCCATCAGCGCTTTGTACTGTACGGTCACCGAGGCGTTCGGTTCGGTCAGGATACGTTCGAAGTCGTTGACGGTCAGCGCCTGCAGCTCAACGCGGATCGGCAGACGGCCCTGCAGCTCTGGAATCAGATCGGAAGGGCTGGCAACCTGGAACGCACCGGATGCGATAAACAGAATGTGGTCGGTTTTCACCATGCCGTGCTTGGTGGATACGGTGCAGCCTTCAACCAGCGGCAGCAGATCGCGCTGCACACCTTCACGTGAAACGTCTGGACCACCGGCATTCTGACCGCCGCGCTTACAGATTTTATCGATTTCGTCGATAAACACGATGCCGTGCTGCTCAACCGCATCAATGGCATCCTGCTTCAGCTCTTCCGGATTCACCAGCTTGGCCGCTTCTTCTTCAATCAACAGCTTCATAGCTTCTTTGATTTTCAGCTTACGCGGTTTCTGCTTCTGGCCACCGAGATTCTGGAACATCGATTGCAGCTGGCTGGTCATCTCTTCCATGCCAGGAGGCGCCATGATTTCAACGCCGGCTGAGGAAGCGGCCAGATCGATTTCAATCTCTTTGTCGTCCAGCTGGCCTTCGCGCAATTTCTTGCGGAAAGACTGACGCGCTGCCGAGGGCTCAGCCGCTTGCTCAGCCTGGCCCCAGTTATTTTTCGCCGGTGGGATCAGCACATCAAGGATGCGCTCTTCTGCCATCTCTTCGGCGCGGTATTTGTTCTTCTCAATCGCCTGGCTGCGCACCATTTTGATGGCAGAGTCGGTCAGATCGCGAATAATAGAGTCGACTTCTTTACCGACATAACCGACTTCAGTGAATTTGGTCGCTTCTACTTTAATAAACGGTGCGTTAGCCAGTTTAGCCAGGCGACGCGCTATCTCGGTTTTACCCACACCAGTAGGACCAATCATCAGAATATTTTTCGGCGTGACTTCGTGGCGCAGCTCTTCGTCGAGCTGCATGCGGCGCCAGCGGTTACGCAGGGCGATGGCGACCGCCTTTTTTGCGCCGTCCTGGCCGATAATAAAGCGGTTAAGCTCGCTGACAATCTCGCGTGGAGTCATCTCGGACATGATTTTGATCCTTACGCCTTAGACGGCAATGCTTCGATGTTGATGTTGTGGTTGGTGTAGATACAGATATCGCCGGCGATGTTCAGCGCCTTCTCCACAATATCTTGTGCACCAATGTCCGTGTTCTCCAGCAGTGCGCGTGCTGCTGCCTGAGCGTAAGGCCCGCCAGAACCAATCGCAATCAGGTCATTTTCCGGCTGAATAACGTCGCCGTTGCCGCTGATGATCAGTGAGGCGTTTTCGTCAGCGACCGCCAGCAGCGCTTCAAGGCGGCGCAGCATGCGATCGGTACGCCAATCTTTCGCCAGTTCGACCGCCGCTTTCACCAAATGACCCTGGTGCATCTCCAGCTTGCGCTCAAACAGTTCAAACAGGGTGAAGGCATCTGCGGTACCGCCAGCAAAGCCAGCGATCACTTTATCGTTGTAAAGACGACGGACTTTTTTAACATTGCCTTTCATTACGGTATTGCCGAGCGTAGCCTGGCCATCACCGCCAATCACTACCTGGCCGTTGCGTCGTACACTTACTATTGTTGTCACGGGCAGACCCCTTGTTGCAGTAGAAAAGGAACTCCGCGCACTCGGCGCGGAGTATCATGCAACCAGATATGGGGCAGGATTGGGGAGTTTCAACCCCTAAAGAATTTAAGGTAAAGCGAGGGGAATACAACTGCTGTGGCCGGAGCTGTGTAAGCGTTTGACCGTGCTGTCCGCGCTGCTGCGATCTTTAAACGGTCCGATCACCACGCGATTCCAGCCACCGCCGGTCGTAATACGGCTCTCAAATCCTTCAAATGCCAGACCGGCGCGCACGGATTCCGCCTGATCGGTGCCTTTGAACGAACCACACTGCACCATCCAGCGTTGCGAAGAGGTTTTCTCTTCAGGTTTCGCCCTGGCGGTTTCCTGCGGCTTGCTCTGCTGCGTTGGCTCGCGCGTGATCGGCGCAGGTTGCTGCTGCTGACGCGCGGCCTGTTGCTGCTGCAACTGCTGTTGGCGCTGCTGCTGCTGTAACTGTTGCTGCTGGCGTTGTTGCACCTGCTGCTGTTGTTGCTGTACCTGTTGACGCTGCAGCGTTTGCTGGCGCTGCGCCGGGGTTTGTTCATTCCACGGTACTTCATTCAGCTGCGTAGGCTGCTGGCGCATATCGGCCTGCATTTGATCCAGTAGCTGGCGCTGTTCATCGGTTAGCTGAGTTTGTGATTGTACGCCACCCGCCGAAGGCTCAGTCGGTGATGGAACGGTAATCTGACGATTTTCCAGCTCTTTGATGTACTTCCAGCGCTCTTCCGGCTTCGGCGGCAGGCCGTTACCATTGGCTTTATGATTCGGAATAACCTCAATCTCTTCTTTCTTATGGTGCGAGATGAACCATAAACCACCGGCAAAGGTGACCAGCACGGCCACAGCCAGTATCATCATGATTTTTGAAGTGCCGGAGCCGCCTTTGCTTTTCTTGCTGCGGCTGGCGGGTTTTTTGCGACGCGTCCCTGTTGAACGCCCGCGGCCTACATAATCTTTCTGTGCCACTTTCGTTCTGATACCCTTCAAAAAAATGCCAATGGGCGTGAAAAATTGCGATTAATCGCCCGGCAACGAATGCGCCATGTTACGCAAGGGCTGGAACTTTGACCAGCACAGTCTGCCTTCAGAATCGGCTGAAAATTCTGGGGTCGTTACGCTATTTTTCGCGTTTTGCCGCCGGTGCGGTACTACCGCGTACGCGCAGCTCCGCATCCAGCAGACGTGATCCGTTATTCACGCGTTTCCCTTGCAGCTCATCGAGTAATAGCAGCATCGCTTCGCGGCCAATAGCAAAGCGCGGCTGCGCGACGGTGGTCAAGGGTGGATCGTAATATTGTGCGAGCTCGATATCATCGAAACCCACCACAGACAAATCCTGTGGAATGCGCATGCCAAGTTTGCGCGCCTGGTTCATGGCACCCAGCGCCATCAAATCGCTATGGCAGAAGATGGCTTTTGGCGGTTGCGGCAAGCTCATTAACTGCTTCAGCGCGCTGGCGCCTGCTTCAAAGGTGAAATCACCGTGCACAATCATGGTGGGATCGATGGCGATGCTGCTGCGGCGCAGCGCCTGAATGTAGCCCTGCAAACGATACTGGCTGAGCGGAACGTGTTCTGGTCCGGTGATGCAGGCGATTTGACGATGACCAAGCTGCAAGAGATGATTAACGGCTTCAAATGCCGCCGTCAGGTTATCAATGTGCACCGTTGGCAGCGCCATTTCTGGGGCAAATTCATTTCCCATCACCATCGGCGGCAGATTGCGCTGATCTTCAATGCCTGCATCAAACGGCAGCTGTGAACCCAGCAGCACCATGCCGTCAATTTGCCGCGTCAGCATTAAATTCAGGAAGGTTTTTTCCTGCTGATTTTGATGGGCACAATCTCCAATCAGGACCAGATAACCTTCCTGCGCGGCGGTCACTTCTACGCCGCGGATAATCTCACTGAAAAAGGGATCGCAGATGTCCGGCACAATCACCAGAATAGTTTGCGTTTCACCGCGTTTGGCGTTGCGCGCCAAACCGTGCGGCGCGTAGCCCACGGCAAGCACCGCTTTTTCGACTTTGAGCCGGGTAGCGGCAGAGACTTTTTCTGGATTCATCAACGCACGTGAAACCGTGGCGGTAGAAACACCGGCTTTCTCAGCCACATCTTTCATGGTGGCGGCGGTTGAGGATTGCTTCTGGTCCAACGTATAACTCCTGACGCGGTACAGCGCATTGATTTACAGAGAATGCCGGGCTTCAACCGGGTCGGCACTATTGTTAACCCAAGGTCGCGCCGGGTTGTTACTTAATTTGCATAAAAATTGTGACTTGTGCGACTTTTTTCGATCTGGCTCGCAGTTGTAGCGTGGCTTAACTCTCGGTGGGATCGATATCTAACGTCCATTTCACTTTGCGCGCGGCGGGCAAAGTAGCGATCAATGGCAGCGATCCGCTCAGCAACTGTTGCAAACGTTTACGTGACGGATGTTGCACCAGTAACTGCCAGCGCCAGCGCCCGCTGCGTTTAGGCGCCAGTGCAGGAACGGGCCCCATCAGCCACATCGACTCATCTTTCATTGGACTGGCTTCCAGTAAATTGCGCAGTTGCGTAAGAAATTCCGCTGCCTGCTGGTTATCCATATCTTCGGCGCGGAACAGGGCGTGGCTGGTCCACGGCGGCAGCTGAACTGATTGACGCTCTAGCAGCGTTTGATCGGCAAAGGCAAAATAGCCGCGATGCAACAGGGTTTGCAGCAGTGGATGTTCTGGATGGTGGGTTTGCAGCAACACTTCGCCCTGTTTCCCAGCGCGACCAGCGCGGCCAGCAACCTGGGTATAGAGCTGAGCGAAACGCTCGGCGGCGCGGAAATCGGCGGAAAACAGCGCGCCATCAACATCCAGCAGCGACACCAGCGTGACATCCGGGAAATGGTGACCTTTCGCCAGCATTTGTGTGCCGACCAGAATGCGCGCACCGCCGCGATGCACATCGGCCAGATGCTGCTCCAGCGCACCTTTGCGGCTGGTGGTATCGCGATCGATGCGCGACACCGGTACGCCAGGGAATAACGTACCGAGCTGCTGTTCCAGCTGTTCGGTGCCTACGCCGACCGGCATCAAATGCGTTGAGCCGCAGCCCGGACACTGATTAGGTAGCGGGCGCTGGCTATCGCAATGATGGCAGCGCAACTGGCGATGATTCTGATGCAGCGTGTAGTAGCTGTCGCAGCGCTGGCACTCTGCCAGCCAGCCGCAATCATGACACATCAGCGCCGGTGAGAAACCGCGGCGGTTGAGAAACAGCAGCACCTGATTATCAGCCTGCAGATGCTGGCGCATTTTGCCGAGCAGCGCGGGTGCCAATCCTCCTTTCAGCTGCTGACCTTTCAGATCAATCAACTGCTGTAACGCCGGTTTGGCATTGCCCGCGCGTTTGGTGAGATTGAGCTGGCGATATTTGCCAACGCGTACGTTGTGCAAGGTTTCCAGCGCGGGCGTGGCCGATCCCATCACAATCGGGATGTCTTCTTCATGGGCGCGAAATACTGCCAGATCGCGCGCCTGATAGCGCCAGCCTTCCTGCTGTTTGTACGAGCTATCGTGCTCTTCATCAATAATGATCACACCCGGACGCGCCAGCGGCGTGAACAGTGCTGAACGCGTTCCGATAACAATCGCGGTTTCGCCGCTGCGCGCGCGCAGCCAAACCGCAAGGCGTTCACTATCGTTGAGCGCCGAGTGCAACACATCAATCGGCGCATCAAAACGTTCGCGGAAGCGGGCGATTGTTTGTGGCGTCAGGCCGATCTCCGGCACCAGCACCAGCGCCTGTTTGCCGCGTGCCAGCACATTCTCCAGCACGCTAAGATACACTTCGGTTTTACCCGAACCGGTAATTCCCGCCAGTAGCCAGGGTGCGTAGTGGTCGTCTTCGCTGCGCATCGCGCCCACCGCCATCGCCTGATCGGTATTCAGGCGCAGGCGTTCGCCTTTTACGGCGAAGCTGCTGCGCCAGTCGTGCATTTGCGGCGCGTGTTCACGCAGATCGCACAAGCCTTTCGCGCGCAACGCTTGCAGGGCGGCATCGGTAAAATCGTGTTCGCTGACCTGATGACGATACAACGGCTGCTGACGCAGCATCGCCAGCGCCTGCTGCTGTTTCGGCGCGCGCTTCAGGCTCTCCATCGCCACTTCTCGTCCAGCATCATTGATCACCCATTGCCACAGCGGTGCTTCCTGAGCCGGTTTGCCCTGGCGCAGCAGCACCGGCAGCGCATGGCTCAGCACTTCACCGAGCGGTGAGTGATAATAATGAGCCGCCCAATGCAGGATGCGCCACAGCGCGGGCGAGAACAGACTTTCATCGTCGAGCACGCTCTCAATCTGCTTGAGCTGCGTTAACGGGAGATCGCTGGTTTCGCGCGTACCAACCACAATGCCGATCATTTTGCGATTGCCGAACGGCACATTCACGCGTGCGCCTGCCACCGGCTGCGGCGCATCGGCAGGCAGCAAGTAATCAAACAGACGAGGTAGCGGAACGGGCAGGGCAACCTGAACAACGGGCATGTGAATCTCTATCCGGTTCTGAATTAAGGAGAAGTAGTGTACACGCTGATACACTGAGCGGGTATCTAGAGTAGTGATTTGCTAAAACTGGTTAATTTCTGTATACTATGCCGCCTTCGATGAGATTGCTCGTCGGAGCATACACTTAATGTTCAATCGCGTGTGGTGCTGTGCAGGCTGAGAGCCTGGCGCGGAGAGCGACACGGCCTTTTATGAGGTTCTCCCATGAAACAAGGTATTCACCCTAAGTACGAAGCAGTAACCATGACTTGCTCTTGCGGTAACGTGATCAACACCCGTTCAACCATGGCTTCTGGTCTGAACCTGGACGTGTGCGGCAAATGCCACCCGTTCTATACTGGTAAGCAGCGTGTTGCTGACACCGGTGGCCGTGTAGATCGCTTCAACAAGCGTTTCAGCGTGCCAGCAAGCAAGAAATAAGATTATTTGCCGTCGAATCATCACGATTCGGAAGCAAGAAAAAACCCAGCTTCGGCTGGGTTTTTTTATTTCTGGCGTCAGTATTCCCAACTATCGGGATCGATGCCCATCTCACGCATAATCTGTTTTGCTTCTTCCGGAATTTCATCACTGCGTTCTTTGCGCAGATCGACATCGTTCGGCAGAGGCTGCCCGGTGAAAGCATGCAAAAAGGCTTCACACAGCAGTTCGCTGTTGGTAGCGTGACGCAGGTTATTCACCTGACGGCGTGTACGCTCATCCGTTAAAATCTTCAGCACTTTCAGCGGGATAGAAACTGTGATTTTCTTAACCTGCTCGCTCTTCTTACCATGTTCAGCGTAAGGGCTGATATATTCGCCGTTCCATTCAGCCATGGGTTACCTTAATCAATAAAAGTTGAATATGGGGAAATCCGTTGATTATGCCCGATTTTTCGATACCTGACCCCTTAAACCGCAGGTTTTATGCTTGAGCATCGCTTTTGAAAAGGAAAGCGCGCTGAACACCAGGCGATGACGGACAATTTTAGCGGTTATTGATGATTTGCTCAATCTATACGCAAAGACATTTAGATGTCCAGATGTATTGACGTCTATGCGCTGAATGTTATTCTGTTGCTCTTCTTTTTCTTCAGGAACAGTAGGCACCATGACGCGCAAACAGGCAACCATCGCAGTACGCAGCGGTTTGAATGATGACGAGCAATATGGCTGCGTTGTCCCACCGATTCATCTCTCCAGTACTTATAACTTCCTCGACTTCAATGAGCCGCGCGCGCATGACTATTCACGCCGCGGTAATCCGACGCGCGATGTGGTTCAGCGTGCGCTGGCGGAGCTGGAGGGGGGCGCAGGTGCGGTCTTAACCAATACCGGCATGTCAGCGATTCATCTGGTGACCACCGTGTTCCTGAAGCCGGGCGATTTACTGGTCGCGCCTCATGACTGCTACGGCGGCAGCTATCGTCTGTTCGATAGCCTGAGTAAGCGCGGTGCCTATCGCGTGAAGTTTGTTGATCAGGGCGATAAAGCCGCGCTGGCTGCTGCATTAGCTGAGAAGCCAAAGCTGGTGCTGGTCGAGAGCCCAAGCAATCCGCTATTGCGCGTGGTTGATATTGCCAGCATTTGTGCCGCCGCGCGCGAAGCCGGCGCGATTAGCGTGGTGGATAACACCTTCCTTAGCCCGGCGCTGCAAAACCCGCTGGCGCTGGGTGCCGATCTGGTGGTTCACTCCTGTACCAAATACCTGAACGGCCACTCCGATGTGGTTGCAGGCGCAGTCATCTCTAAAGATCCGGCGATGGCGACCGATCTTGCCTGGTGGGCGAATAATATTGGTGTCACTGGCGCTGCGTTTGATAGCTACCTGCTGCTACGCGGTTTACGCACGCTGTCGCCGCGTATCGCCGCTGCACAACGCAACGCATTGGCAATTGTTGATTACCTGAAGCAACAACCGCTGGTGAAAAAACTGTATCATCCGTCTCTGCCGGAAAACGCCGGTCATGAGTTTGCGGTACGTCAGCAGCGTGGCTTTGGCGCCATGTTGAGTTTCGAAATTGATGCTGATGAAGCGCGCCTGCGCCGCTTCCTGAAAGCACTGCAGCTGTTTACGCTGGCTGAATCACTGGGCGGTGTAGAGAGTTTGATTTCGCATACCGCGACCATGACGCATGCGGGCATGTCTGCAGAAGCGCGCGCGGCAGCGGGAATTTCTGAAACACTGCTGCGTATTTCAGTGGGAATTGAAGATCACGAAGATTTAATCGCCGATCTGGATAATGCATTCAGGATCGCAGCCGAGGGGTAACCATGACGATTTCAGCAGGCGCGGGAACGCCGATCAAGCAGTTGCATAAATTTGGTGGCAGTAGCCTGGCCGACGCACGTTGCTATCAACGCGTAGCCAGCATCATGGCGGATTACAGCCAGCCAGGCGACTTAATGGTGGTCTCTGCCGCAGGCAGCACCACCAACCAGTTGATTAGCTGGCTGAAATTAAGCCAGAGCGATCGCTTATCTGCCCATCAGGTGCAACAGGCTTTACGCCGCTTTCACAGCGAGCTTATTGCTGCGCTGCTGCCTGCTGAATATGCCGAAACCCTGACCTCTACCTTTATACGCGATCTGGAACGGTTGGCGGCACTGCTCGACGGCACCATCACCGACGCGGTTTATGCCGAAGTGGTCGGCCACGGCGAAATCTGGTCGGCGCGCTTAATGGCTGCAGTATTAAGCCAGCGCGAAATTGAAGCGGCCTGGCTTGATGCGCGTGACTTCCTGCGTGCCGAACGTGCCGCACAGCCGCAGGTGGATGAAGGAAAATCCTGGCCGCTGCTGCAGGAGCTGTTGACCCAGCATCCGCATAAGCGTTTGGTGGTAACCGGATTTATCAGCCGCAGCGATGCCGGTGAAACGGTCTTGCTAGGCCGTAACGGCTCGGACTACTCGGCCACGCAGATTGGTGCGCTGGCGGGTGTGGGTCGCGTGACCATCTGGAGCGATGTGGCGGGCGTGTATAGCGCCGATCCACGCAAAGTCTCTGATGCCTGCCTGCTGCCGCTGCTGCGTCTGGATGAAGCCAGCGAGCTGGCGCGTCTGGCGGCGCCGGTATTGCACACTCGCACCTTGCAGCCGGTTTCTAATAGCGATATCGATTTGCAGCTGCGTTGCAGCTACCAACCGGAGCAGGGCTCGACGCGCATCGAGCGCGTGCTGGCTTCTGGTACCGGTGCGCGGATTGTCACCAGCCACGATGATGTGTGTCTGGTTGAGATTGAGATCCCGGCTAATCACGATTTCAAAACGCAGCAGAAAGAGATCGATCTGCTGCTGAAGCGCGCGCAGCTACGGCCGCTGGCGATGGGGATTCATCCCGATCGCCGCCTGCTGCAGCTGTGTTACACCTCTGAAGTGGTGAACAGCGCCTTTAATCTGCTGCAGGATGCCGCGTTGCCGGGTCATCTGCAGCTGCGCGACGGCTTAGCGCTGGTGGCGCTAGTGGGAGCAGGCGTAACGCGTAATCCGCTGCATAGCCATCGCTTCTGGCAGCAGATCAAAGATCAGCCGGTGGAATTTGTCTGGCAGTCTGAAGATCACATCAGCATTGTTGCTGTACTGCGCGTTGGGCCAACGCAGCACCTGATTCAGGGCTTGCATCAGTCGCTGTTCCGCGCGGAAAAGCGCATTGGCCTGATACTTTTCGGCAAAGGCAATATTGGATCCCGCTGGCTGGAGCTGTTTGCGCGCGAGCAGGAAACGCTGTCGGCGCGTACCGGATTTGAATATGTGCTGGCGGGCGTGGCGGACAGCAGCCGCAGTTTGCTGAGCTACGACGGTCTGGAAGCCAGCCGCGCGCTGGCGTTTTTCGATGACGAAGCGGTTGAGCGCGATGAAGAGTCGCTGTTCCTGTGGATGCGCGCGCACCCGTTCGATGATTTGGTGGTGCTGGACGTCACGGCGAGCGAGCAGCTGGCGCAGCAGTATCATGATTTCGCCAGCCACGGTTTCCACGTGATCAGCGCCAATAAGGTCGCCGGTGCATCCAGCGGCCAGAGCTGGCGTCAGGTGCGTGATGCCTTCGCCAAAACCGGGCGTCACTGGCTCTATAACGCGACCGTGGGCGCCGGTTTGCCGGTCAATCACACGGTGCGTGATTTGCGAGAAAGCGGTGATAGCATTCTGGCGATCAGCGGCATTTTCTCTGGCACACTTTCCTGGTTGTTCCTGCAGTTTGACGGCACGGTTCCATTCAGCGAGCTGGTCGACCAGGCCTGGCAGCAAGGCCTGACTGAACCCGATCCACGCGTTGATCTGTCTGGGCAGGATGTGATGCGCAAGCTGGTGATTCTGGCGCGCGAAGCGGGCTACGACATCGAGCCGGATCAGGTGCGGGTGGAATCGCTGGTGCCGTCGATTTGCGACGGTGAGTCGATTGATCATTTCTTCGAAAATGCTGATGAGCTCAATGAGCAGATGCTACAGCGTCTGGAAGCGGCGCAGGAACTGGGTCTGGTGCTGCGTTACGTGGCGCGTTTCGATGCCAATGGCAAAGCGCGCGTCGGCGTGGAAGCGGTACGCCCTGAGCATCCGCTGGCCGCGCTGCTGCCGTGTGATAACGTGTTTGCCATCGAAAGCCGCTGGTATCGTGATAATCCGCTGGTGATTCGCGGTCCTGGCGCAGGTCGTGATGTGACGGCGGGTGCACTGCAATCTGACATCAATCGCCTCGCACAGCTGCTGTAACCTTCCACAATAGGCAGACGGCTCCGCCCGTCTGCCTTTTTCACTTTATCCCTCCCATCATGAAACGCTTTCACGTTGTTTGAAGATTTGTCACGCCTGCTGATTAATTTTAAGTTGACGCTAACGCGGTAATGGTTCATTTTGTGCATCTGGACGTCTAAACGTATGGATGTTCGCGGGCCGAAAAATAATCGCTGTGTGATGATGAGGTAATTAGGATGAGTTTCTTTCACGCCAATCAACGCGAAGCGTTGAACCAGAGCCTGGCTGAGCTGAATGGGCAAATTAATGTCTCTTTTGAGTTTTTCCCGCCACGTACCAGCGAAATGGAAGAAACCCTGTGGAGCTCAATCGATCGGCTGAGCAGCCTGAAACCGAAATTCGTCTCCGTGACCTACGGCGCCAACTCGGGCGAGCGCGATCGCACGCACAGCATTATTAAAGGCATCAAAGATCGCACCGGTTTAGAAGCGGCGCCGCATCTGACCTGTATCGACGCCACGCGTGATGAACTGCGTGGCATCGCCCGTGATTACTGGGACAGCGGCATTCGTCATATCGTGGCACTGCGCGGTGATTTACCACCGGGCGGCGGCAAACCAGAAATGTACGGTTCGGACCTGGTAGCGTTGCTGAAAGACGTTGGCGATTTTGATATTTCTGTGGCGGCTTATCCGGAAGTACATCCGGAAGCGAAAAGCGCGCAGGCCGATCTCATCAACTTAAAGCGCAAAATTGATGCCGGTGCGAACCGCGCCATTACCCAATTTTTCTTTGACGTTGAAAGTTACCTGCGTTTCCGCGATCGCTGCGTCGCGGCCAGCATCGACGTTGAAATCGTGCCGGGCATTCTGCCGGTATCCAACTTTAAGCAGCTGCAGCGCTTCGCCACCATGACCAATGTCCGCGTGCCAGGCTGGATGAGCGCGATGTTTGAAGGCCTCGATAACGATCCGGAAACGCGCAAAATGGTCGGCGCTAACGTTGCCATGGACATGGTGAAAATCCTGTCGCGCGAAGGGGTGAAGGATTTCCACTTCTATACGCTGAACCGCGCCGAGATGAGTTACGCCATTTGCCACACGCTGGGCGTGCGCCCGGGGATTAGCGCCTAAGGTGATGCGGTGGTCGCCATGAATGGCGCCCCTACAATTTGCCAGTGCTGATGCTGTAGGGGGTGCATTCATGCGCACCTGACACCAGGGTGCAGAACCCATAAAAAAAGGAGCCAGCTGGCTCCTTTTTCACATCATGCCTCTTTGTTAACCGGTATTTCGCATACCCGCTGCAACACCGGCAATCGTCACCATTAGCGCTTGCTCAACGCGCGCATCCGGCGCATCACCGCGCTCTTCCTGCGCACGTGAACGATGCAGCAGTTCAGCCTGCAATACGTTCAGCGGATCGGTATACACGTTACGCAGCGCGATGGATTCGGCAATCCACGGTTGGTCAGCCATCAGGTGCGCATCATTGGCGATGGTCAGCACCGCTTTAATATCCGCATCCAGCTGATCGCGTAGCTGCTTGCCGAGCGGCCACAGCGACTTATCCACCAGACGCTGATCGTAGTATTCCGCCAGCCACAGATCGGCTTTCGAGAACACCATCTCCAGCATGCCAAGACGCGTCGAGAAGAACGGCCAATCGCGGCACATGGTTTCCAGCTCATCCTGATGACCTTCATCCATCGCTTTCTGCAGCGCGGCGCCTGCACCCAGCCAGGCCGGCAACATCAGGCGGTTTTGCGTCCAGGCAAAGATCCACGGAATGGCGCGCAGCGATTCCACACCGCCGGTTGGGCGACGTTTTGCCGGACGTGAGCCCAGCGGCAATTTACCCAGCTCTTGCTCCGGCGTTGCCGAACGGAAGTACGGTACGAAGTCGGGATTCTCACGCACATAGCCGCGATACATGGCACAGGAGTGCGCCGAAAGGCCGTTCATGATCTCCTGCCATTCGCGCTTCGGTTCCGGTGGTGGCAGCAGGTTAGCTTCCAGAATCGCACCGGTATACAGCGATAGGCTGGCGATAGTGACTTCAGGCAAACCGTATTTGAAGCGAATCATCTCGCCTTGTTCGGTCACGCGCAGACCGCCTTTTAGGCTGCCCGGCGGTTGTGACAACAGCGCGGCGTGTGCCGGTGCGCCGCCACGGCCAATTGAGCCACCGCGTCCGTGGAACAGCGTCAGCGTGATGCCGGCGCTCTCACAGGTTTTGATTAGCGCGTCCTGTGCCTGATATTGCGCCCAGCTGGCGGCCATCACGCCGGCATCTTTCGCCGAGTCGGAATAGCCAATCATCACCATCTGCTTGCCGTTGATAAAGCCGCGATACCAGTCGATGCTCAGCAGCTGCGTCATCACGTCATTGGCGTTGTTGAGGTCATCAAGGGTTTCGAACAGCGGCGCCACCGGCATGGCGTAAGGAATACCGGCTTCTTTCAGCAGCAGATGTACCGCCAACACGTCTGACGGCGTTTTCGCCATCGAAATCACGTAAGAGGCAATTGAGCCCTGCGGCGCTTCGGCCACCACTTTGCAGGTATCGAGCACTTCACGCGTTTCATCGCCAGGTTCCCACTGATGCGGCAACAGCGGACGCTTAGAATTCAGTTCACGGATCAGGAAGGCCTGTTTGTCCGCTTCTGACCAGCTTTCGTAATCACCGAGGCCGAGATAGCGCGTCACTTCAGCAATCGCCTGGGTATGGCGGGTGCTCTCCTGACGGATATCGATACGCACCAGCGGCACGCCGAAGCACTTCACGCGGCGCAGCGTATCCAGCAGCTGGCCATTGGCGATGATGCCCATGCCGCACTGTTGTAAAGACTGATAGATAGCGAACAGCGGTTCCCACAGCTGATCGTTAGAAACCAGCAGATCGGTCGGACGCGGCAGGCGCTCGCCTTTCAGACGACGTTCCAAATAAGCTTGTGTCGTCATCAGCTGGCTGCGCAGGCGTTTCAGCACCATACGATACGGCTCCAGCGCTTCCGGATCGCCGCACAGCTCGCGCACTTCGTCGCTGCATTCGGACATCGACAGCTCAGAAACCAGCACGCCGATATCACGCAGGAACAGGTCCGCGGCTTTCCAGCGGCTCAGCTGCATCGCGTGGCGGGTAATCGGTGCGGTAACGTTTGGGTTGCCGTCACGGTCGCCGCCCATCCACGAGGTAAATTTGATCGGCACGAAATCGACTGGCAGCTTAATGCCAAAGGTCTCTTCCACCTGTTCATTCAGCTCGCGCAGGAAGGCAGGCACGCCTTGCCACAGGCTGTTTTCCACCACGGCAAAGCCCCATTTGGCTTCATCGATGGGCGTTGGACGATATTTGCGGATCTCATCGGTATGCCACGCTTGTGCCACCAGCTGACGCAGACGGCGCATCACCTGCGTACGCTCGTAGTCAGAGATATCGCTGTGATCGAGTTGCTGTAAACAGCTGTTCACTTCGCCGAGCATATGGATCAGCGTGCGGCGGGTAATTTCGGTGGGGTGTGCCGTCAGCACCAGCTCCAGCGACAGCTCTTCAATCGACTGGCGGATAGCGGCTTCGCTGATATCACCTTGCTGTTTCAGACGCTCGAAGGTCTTCTTCAGCAGCTCAGGATGATTCGCGCCATCGCCGCTGCGGGAAATGGTTTGATACTGCTCAGCGACGTTGGTGAGATTAAGGAACTGGCTAAACGCACGCGCAACCGGCAGCAGCTCGTCATTTGACAGATTTTGCAGCGTGTTCAGTAGTTCCTGACGATGGGTGTCATTTCCCGCGCGGGATGACTTAGAGAGTTTACGGATGGTCTCCACCTGGTCGAGGATGTTCTCTCCTAGTGCATCCTTAATCGTATCCCCGAGCAGTTTGCCGAGCATACTGACATTACTTCGCATTGCGGAATATTGTTCGTTCATTGGACCCTGACACCCTCATCATCTTTTTAAATATCCCCACGGGAATTATCCACGGGCATAACATCGTCTTTTATCTAGCCACGTATCTTCTTGTACGTCAATTGACTTAAATCCGCATGAATGTGCGGCTAAATAGCGGAAATTCAAAGAATTTGCTTGCAGCGAAGCGAGATAAGTTATTCTTATTATCAAATCCCGAACAATGACGGGGCAATTTGCTGATTTAACAGTGAAATGCCCCATCTGTTGTTCATCAATGACAAAAATGCTGCACAACCTGGGTGATAAGCGCATGAGTCGGCTTGATAAATGCGGTATCAATAAACTCATCCGGCTGATGGGCTTGATTGATAGATCCCGGGCCTAACACCAGCGTTGGGCACAATTGCTGGATAAATGGCGCTTCAGTGCAATAGTTCACCACTTCAGTCGGCACACCCAATAGTTTCTCCACCACTTGCACCAGCTCATGATCGGCAGGGCATTCGTAGCCTGGAATAGGCGGATGCAGCTCGCCCACGGTTAAACGTCCCGGCCAGCGCGCGCTGACCGGCGCCAACGCGTCGTTCAGCAGACCATCCAAATCGCTCAGAGTTAAGCCTGGCAGCGGACGAATATCCATGTGCAATTCACAGCAGGCGCAGATGCGGTTAGCCGCGTCGCCGCCATGAATATGGCCAAAGTTCATGGTTGGATATGGAATAGCAAAGCCGTCGTGGTTGTAGCGTTCTTTCAAGGTGTTACGCAGCTGCATCAGTTGAGTGATGGATTCATGCATCAGTTCGATGGCGTTCACGCCGCGCGACGGATCGCTGGAGTGGCCCGATTGCCCCTGAATACGGATCACATTCGATAGATGACCTTTGTGCGCGCGCACCGGTTTGAGCGACGTTGGCTCGCCGATAATGGCGCAATCCGGACGCAGCTGGGTCGATTCAGAGAAATACTTCGCACCCGCCATGGTGGTCTCTTCATCGGCGGTTGCGAGGATGTAGAGCGGCTTGCTGAGTTTGGTCACGTCAACGTCACGCAGCGCATCCAGAATAAACGCGAAGAAGCCTTTCATATCGGCGGTGCCCAAGCCATAAAGCTTGTTGTCATGTTCGGTCAGCGTGAAGGGATCGCGCGTCCAGCGGCCATCATCGTACGGTACAGTATCGGTATGACCGGCCAGCAACAGGCCGCCCGCGCCCAATCCGCTGCGCGCCAACATATTAAATTTATGCCGCGTGCCAGGCACCGGCTGCACTTCGACGCTGAAGCCAATATCGCGGAACCAGCCGGCCAGCAAATTGATTAAAGTTTCATTACTCTGATCCAGTGCGCTGTCGGTTGCGCTGATTGATGGCGTGGCAATCAACTGGCGGTAGAGTTCGATAAAAGGTGGTAATTTTGTCTTCACTGTTGACGGTCCTTGGGTTAGGATGTATCAATATTCATGCATTAATAGTGAATAAAAATACAATAACGTCGCTTGCATGTGAAGCATCAAATCTTCTGCAAACGGCATCCTGGGCAACGGGGCAAGGCCGCGACCCGATACGTGTGACTGTAATAAGGTATACAGCCTGATGTTGAATACGCTGATCGTTGGTGCCAGTGGTTACGCTGGCGTAGAGCTTGCCACCTACCTGAATCGCCATCCGCATATGAACATAACCGCTTTGGCGGTTTCAGCGCAAAGCCCGGATGCTGGAAAGTTATTGTCGGATTTGCATCCGCAGCTCAAAGGCATTGTCGATTTGCCGCTGCACCCGCTGAGCGACGCCGCAGAATGGGCCGATAAAGTGGATGTGGTGTTCCTCGCGACTGCCCACGAAGTCAGCCACGATCTGGCACCCGAATTCCTCAAAGCAGGTTGCGTGGTCTTCGATCTCTCCGGCGCGTTCCGCGTCAACGACGACGCTTTCTATACGCAATATTACGGTTTCAGCCATCAGCATCAGGATTGGCTGGATAAAGCGGTTTACGGTCTTGCCGAATGGCAGCACGACCAAATCAAAGACGCGCAGCTGGTTGCGGTGCCGGGTTGCTACCCAACCGCAGCACAGCTTTCGCTGAAACCACTCATCGAGGCGGGTCTGCTTAACGATGCACAGTGGCCGGTGATTAATGCTACCAGCGGCGTGAGCGGTGCAGGGCGCAAAGCTAATGTTGCCACCAGCTTCTGTGAAGTGAGTTTGCAGCCGTACGGCCTGTTTAATCATCGTCATCATCCGGAAATCGTCGCGCATCTCGGCACGCCAGTGATCTTCACGCCACATCTGGGCAGTTTCCCGCGCGGAATCTTGTCGACCACCACCTGCCGCCTGAAAGCGGGCGTGACGCAGCAGGATGTGGCCGAGGCCTTCCATCATGCTTACCACGACAAACCGCTGGTGCGCGTGTATGACAAAGGCGTTCCGGCGCTGAAAGCGGTGGTCGGTTTGCCGTTCTGCGATATCGGCTTCGCCATGCAAGGCGAGCACCTGATTGTGGTCGCCGCTGAAGATAACCTGCTGAAAGGCGCCTCATCGCAGGCGGTTCAGTGTTTGAACATTCGTTTCGGCTTCCCCGAAACGCTGTCTCTGATTTAACCAACGGATAACGCAATGAATCCTTTAATCATTAAACTGGGTGGCGTGCTGCTGGATAGCGAAGAAGCGCTGGCCCGTCTGTTTGATGCCCTGCTGGCGTATCGCAATGAACATCAGCGTCCGCTGATCATTGTGCACGGCGGCGGTTGCGTGGTGGACGAGCTGATGAAGAAGCTCGCGCTGCCGGTGAAAAAGAAGAACGGTTTGCGCGTGACGCCAGCCGATCAGATTGACATTATTACCGGTGCGTTAGCCGGTACCGCCAACAAAACGCTGCTGGCGTGGGCGAAGAAATATGGCATCGGCGCCGTGGGTTTGTGCCTAGGCGATGCCGGTTTGGTCAATGTGGCGCAGTTCGATGAAGAGCTCGGCCATGTTGGTAACGCCACGCCGGGTAATCCGGCGCTGGTGAACACCTTGCTGGCGGCAGGCTACATGCCGGTGATCAGCTCGATTGGTATCACCGACGGCGGCGAGTTGATGAACGTCAATGCCGACCAGGCCGCGACCGCGCTGGCCGCAACGCTCGGTGCCGATTTAGTGCTGTTATCCGATGTCAGCGGTATTCTCGACGGCAAAGGTCAGCGCATCGAAGAGATGACTGCAGCGAAAGCGGAACAGCTGATCGCCCAGGGCATCATCACCGATGGCATGATCGTGAAAGTGAACGCAGCGCTCGATGCGGCGCGCACGCTCGGTCGCCCGGTGGATATCGCCAGCTGGCGTCATGCTGAACAACTGCCAACCCTTTTCAACGGCGTGTCGATTGGCACCCGGATTCTCGCATAATCAAGGATTAAGACATGAGCACGCAAAACATCAAAAAAATCGTACTGGCTTATTCAGGCGGCCTCGATACTTCAGCCATCATTCCGTGGTTGAAAGAGAACTATGGCGGCTGTGAAGTGGTGGCGTTTGTGGCGGATATCGGTCAGGAACGTAGCGATCTGGAAGGCGTTGAGAAGAAAGCGCTGCAGTCCGGCGCTTCTGAGTGCCACGTGGTGGATCTGCGCGAAGAGTTCATCAGCGAATATGTTTATCCAGTGCTGCAGACCGGCGCACTGTACGAAGGCACTTACCTGCTGGGAACGTCGATGGCGCGTCCCATCATCGCTAAAGCACAGGTTGAGCTGGCATTGAAAGTGGGCGCTGATGCGCTGTGCCACGGCGCAACCGGCAAAGGTAACGACCAAGTGCGTTTCGAAACCACCTACACCGCGCTGGCGCCACAGCTGAAAGTGGTTGCGCCATGGCGTGAGTGGAACCTGCGTTCACGTGAAGCGCTGCTGGATTATCTGAAAGAGCGCAACATCCCGACCACCGCGTCGCTGGAAAAAATCTACAGCCGTGATGAGAACGCATGGCACATCTCCACGGAAGGTGGCGTGCTGGAAAGCCCGGCTAATGCACCGAATAAAGATTGCTGGGTGTGGACCGTTGATCCGCTGGAAGCGCCCGATCAGCCAGAAAACGTCACGGTTACCGTCGAGAAAGGCCGCGTCGTTGCAGTGAACGGCGAGAAGCTGAGCCCGTTCCAGTGCCTGGAAAAACTTAACGTGCTGGGCGCGAAACACGGCGTGGGTCGTATCGACATCGTGGAAAACCGTCTGGTGGGCATTAAGTCGCGTGGCTGCTATGAAACTCCGGGCGGCACCATCATGGTGAACGCGCTGCGTGCGGTTGAACAGCTGGTGCTGGATCGCGATAGCTTCAAATGGCGTGAGCAGCTGGGCCACGAAATGTCTTACGTGGTTTACGATGGCCGCTGGTTCGCGCCGCTGCGTAAATCTATCCAGGCCGCTGCCGAATCACTGGCAGAAGAGGTGAACGGTGAAGTGGTGCTGCAGCTGTACAAAGGCCAGGCCACGGCGATTCAGAAAACCTCTGCTAACAGCTTGTACTCAGAAGAGTTTGCCACCTTTGGCGAAGACGAAGTTTACGATCACCGTCACGCGGGCGGCTTTATCCGTCTGTTCTCGCTCTCTTCACGCATTCGCGCGCTGAACGAGCAGAAGAAGTAATACCGCGGCAAGCGACACATTTTGCAAGGGCGGCTTCGGGCCGCCTTTTCTATAACGGATTCAGGAGTAATTCAGATGGCACTTTGGGGCGGACGTTTTTCGCAGGCAGCAGACCAACGGTTCAAACAGTTCAATGATTCGCTGCGTTTTGATTATCGCCTGGCCGAGCAGGACATTACCGGCTCGATTGCCTGGTCAAAAGCGCTGGTCACGGTCAACGTGCTGACCCATGACGAGCAGCAACAGCTGGAAAGCGCGCTGCAGGAACTGCTGGCCGAGGTACGCGCCAATCCTGAACAGATTCTGCAAAGCGATGCCGAAGATATTCACAGTTGGGTGGAAGGCAAGCTGATCGATAAAGTCGGCGCGCTGGGCAAGAAATTGCACACCGGCCGTAGCCGTAACGATCAGGTCGCGACCGATCTGAAACTGTGGTGCAAAGAGCAGGTTGCCGTGCTGCTGGAGGCGACGCGTGAACTGCAATCCGCGCTGGTTACCACCGCAGCAGCCAATCAGGATGCGGTGATGCCGGGTTACACGCACCTGCAACGTGCGCAGCCAGTGACCTTCGCGCACTGGTGCCTGGCGTACGTTGAGATGCTGGCGCGTGATGAGAGCCGTTTACAGGATGCGCTGAAGCGTATGGACGTCAGCCCGCTGGGTTGCGGCGCGCTGGCCGGTACCGCGTATGAGATCGATCGTCAGCAGCTGGCGGGCTGGTTAGGGTTTGCGTCTGCCACGCGTAACAGCCTTGATACCGTTTCCGATCGCGACCATGTGCTGGAGTTGCTGTCAGATGCCTCAATTGGCATGGTGCATCTGTCGCGCTTTGCGGAAGACCTGATCTTCTTCAACACCGGCGAAGCGGGATTCCTGGAGCTGTCGGATAAAGTGACTTCCGGTTCGTCGCTGATGCCGCAGAAGAAAAACCCGGATGCGCTGGAGCTGATCCGTGGCAAATGTGGCCGTGTACAAGGTGCGCTAACCGGCATGATGATGACGCTGAAAGGCTTACCGCTGGCGTATAACAAAGATATGCAAGAAGACAAAGAAGGGCTGTTCGATGCACTCGACACCTGGCTCGATTGCCTGCATATGTCGGTGCTGGTGCTGGACGGCATTCAGGTGAAACGTCCACGTTGCCAGGAAGCCGCTGAACAGGGCTACGCTAACTCCACCGAGCTGGCCGATTATCTGGTGGCAAAAGGCGTACCGTTCCGTGAAGCGCACCATATTGTCGGTGAAACGGTGGTCGAAGCAATCAGGCAAGGCGTGGCGCTGGAAGCGCTCAGTTTGGCGCAACTCAAGCAGTTCAGCGCGGTAATTGAGGATGATGTCTATCCGATTCTGTCGCTGCAATCTTGCCTTGATAAGCGTAATGCGCAGGGTGGCGTGTCGCCTCAGCAGGTCGCATTTGCCATCGGTGAAGCCCAGAAACGCCTAAGTGAGTAAATCGGTGCGCATAAATGCGCACCCTACATTGTAGGGGCGCCATTCATGGCGACCGGGCAAATTCAGAGCAAAAAAAAGCGGGCACCGTTTCGGTAGCCCGCCAACCTCTAGCTTCGGAATTACATCTTTTTTTATAGGCACATCATCAAGGGCAGGCCACTCCCAGCCGGCACAGTGATTGGTTTTAAGCAGATAGCAGGTACTGCTCCAGATCGTCGCTGCCGCCAATATGACGACCACCGATAAATACCTGAGGCACCGTGGCGCGGCCTGATACGGCACGTAGACTCACGGTTGTGGCATCTTGCCCCAGGACGATTTCTTCAAACGCAATGCTGCGATCAATCAGCAGCTGTTTCGCTTTGGTGCAGAATGGACAGCCGGGTTTGGTAAACACCGACACGGATTCCTGCACCTTATATTCAGGCGCCAGATAGCGCAGCAGCGTATCGGCATCCGACACTTCAAACGGATCGCCCGGCTTGTTCGGCTCGACAAACATCTTCTCAATGATGCCGTTGCGCACCAGCATGGAATAACGCCACGAGCGCGGACCAAAACCCACGTCGGCTTTTTCTACCAGCATATTCATACCGCGGGTGAAGTCGCCGTTGCCGTCCGGAATAAAGGTGATATGTTCAGCGCGCTGATCGGCCTTCCACGCATTCATGACAAAGGTATCGTTAACGGACACGCACAGAATGCTGTCGACCCCGTGCTGCGCAAAGGTGCTGAACAGCTCGTTGTAGCGTGGCAGGTGGCTCGATGAACAGGTTGGTGTAAACGCCCCCGGCAGCGAGAACACGATAACGGTTTTGTCTTTGAACAACGCGTCAGTCGTGAGATCAACCCAACGATCATGCTGACGCGTATGAAAGATAACCTGCGGTACGGCTTTGCCTTCCTGGCTTGCGAACATATCTTCTCCTCACTATTCAATGGTCTTAATTCTATGGGGCGTATTATTCCCGCTCGCGGCTTGATAGGGCTAATCGTTCATTGCTATTCTATCTATCGCCACGGGCTATCGTGGTTTGGAGGATTTGCATGAATATTCGTGATCTTGAATATCTGGTTTCACTTGCGGAGCATCGCCATTTCCGGCGTGCAGCTGATGCTTGTCATGTCAGCCAACCCACCTTAAGTGGACAGATTCGTAAGCTTGAAGATGAACTTGGTGTGATGCTACTGGAGCGTACCAGTCGTAAGGTGTTATTTACCCAGGCGGGTCTGCTGCTGGTGGATCAGGCGCGAACCGTGCTGCGTGAAGTCAAAGTGCTTAAAGAGATGGCGAGCCAGCAGGGCGAAGCGATGTCTGGACCACTGCACATTGGTTTGATCCCAACCACCGGGCCCTATCTGCTGCCGCACATCATTCCGATGCTGCATCAGACCTTCCCTAAACTCGAAATGTATCTGCACGAAGCGCAGACGCAGCAACTGCTGGCACAGCTCGACAGCGGCAAGCTGGATTGTGCCATTCTGGCGCTGGTGAAAGAGAGCGAGGCCTTTATTGAGGTGCCGCTGTTTGATGAGCCTATGACGCTGGCGGTTTACGCCGATCATCCATGGCGCGATCGCGATCGCGTGCCGATGTCGGATCTGGCCGGTGAAAAATTGCTGATGCTGGAAGATGGCCACTGCTTGCGCGACCAGGCGATGGGTTTCTGCTTTGAAGCTGGAGCGGATGAAGATACGCATTTCCGCGCCACCAGTCTGGAAACGCTGCGTAATATGGTTGCGGCTGGAAGCGGCATCACCTTGCTGCCTTCGCTGGCCGTGCCGAATGAGCGCGTGCGTGATGGTGTTTGCTATCTGCCGTGTTATAAGCCGGTGCCGCAGCGCACTATCGCGTTGGTTTACCGTCCGGGATCGCCTCTGCGCAACCGCTATGAGCAGTTGGCAGAAGCAATTAAAACCCACATGCAGGGTTACCTGGATGCCACGTTAAAACAGGCGGTTTAAGCCGTTTAACGCCGCCACGCGATAGGCTTCGGCCATGGTGGGATAGTTGAAGGTGGTATTCACGAAGTACTCAATCGTATTGCCACCGTTCTTCTGTTCCATGATGGCCTGACCAATGTGGATGATCTCCGCAGCACGCTCACCAAAGCAGTGAATGCCTAAAATCTCTTTGGTTTCGCGGTGGAACAAAATCTTCAGGCTGCCGACGTGCATGCCAACAATTTGCGCACGCGCCAGATGTTTAAACTGCGCACGACCCACTTCATACGGCACTTTCATCGCAGTAAGCTGCTGTTCGGTTTTACCCACTGAGCTGATCTCCGGAATGGTATAAATCCCGGTTGGAATATCCTCGATCAGATGTGCGGTGGCTTCACCTTTGATGATCGCCTGTGCGGCAATGCGGCCCTGATCGTATGCGGCGGATGCCAGGCTTGGATAGCCAATCACGTCGCCGACCGCATAGATGTGCGGCTGCGCGGTTTGGTACATGCTATTTACTTTCAGCAGGCCACGACCATCCGCTTCCAGTCCTACGTTTTCCAGCGCCAGTGAATCAGTGTTACCCGTTCGGCCGTTGGCATACAGCAGGCAATCCGCTTTCACTTTCTTGCCTGATTTCAGGTGAATGATCACGCCATCATCAACGCCTTCAATTTTCTCGAACTCTTCGTTGTGACGAATCACCACGCCGCTGTTCCAGAAGTGATAGGAGAGCGAATCGGACATCTCCTGATCGAGGAACGCCAGCAGGCGATCGCGGGTGTTGATCAGGTCAACCTTGACGTTCAGGCCGCGGAAAATCGACGCATATTCACAACCAATCACGCCGGCGCCGTAGATGATGACGTGGCCAGGTTCATGGTGCAGGTTGAGGATGGAATCGGAATCGTAAACGCGCGGGTGGGTAAAATCGACATCCGTTGGATGATACGGGCGAGAACCACAGGCAATCACAAATTTCTCTGCGGTTAGGCGCTCGCGCGTGCCGTCTGGCTGTTCCACTTCGATGGTGTTGGCATCAACAAAACGCGCATCGCCCTGATACAGTTCACAGCGGTTGCGCTCATAAAAACCCTGACGCATTGCGGTTTGCTGGCTGATAACGTTCTCGGTGTGGTTCAGAATGTCGGCGAATGAGGAGCGCAGGAGTCGAGTGTGATCGCTGTAAAGAGGGTTTTGATTGAACTCGATAATACGGCTAACAGCGTGGCGCAAGGCTTTGGAAGGGATGGTTCCCCAGTGAGTACAACCGCCGCCGATGTTGTGGTAGCGTTCGATCACTGCAATACGCGCTCCCTGCTTCACCAGCCCCATCGCCGCACCTTCGCCGCCCGGACCGGAGCCAATCACAATGGCATCGTAATCGTAAGACTTTTGCATACCAGTACGTCCTATTTTTTTATCACATTTTTACAACGAGATTCTAACATCTCGCCGCGCACATCTGAATTCTAACAGCGTAAATTGCTGAAGTTTGACAAAGCGTGAGGTTCACAGCCATTCACAAAGTTTGCACCGCTGTACGCTGAAAAGTTTGTTATAGTGCCTGCCAAATCATCGACAAGGCCGGGAAAATGGGCGTCAGAGCGCAACAAAAAGAACGTACACGACGTTCACTGATTGAAGCTGCCTTCAGTCAGTTAAGTGCAGAAAGGAGTTTTGCCAGCCTGAGTTTGCGTGAAGTTGCACGTGAAGCCGGGATCGCGCCGACCTCGTTTTATCGCCACTTCCGCGATGTGGATGAACTTGGCTTGACCATGGTGGACGAAAGCGGCTTGATGCTGCGTCAGCTCATGCGGCAGGCGCGCCAGCGCATTGCCAAAGGCGGCAGCATCATTAAAACGTCGGTGGCAACTTTTATGGAGTTCATCGGGAACAATCCCAACGCTTTTCGGCTCTTACTACGCGAGCGCTCCGGAACCTCGGCGGCGTTTCGTGCTGCGGTGGCGCGTGAGATTCAACACTTTATCGCCGAACTGGCCGATTATCTTGAGCTGGAAAATCGTATGCCGCGCAGTTTCACCGAGGCGCAGGCTGAAGCCATGGTGACGATTGTGTTTAGTGCGGGTGCTGAAGCGTTAGATGTCGATATTGAGCTGCGACGCAAGCTTGAAGATCGCCTGGTGCTGCAGCTGCGTATGATCGCCAAAGGTGCGTATTACTGGTATCGCCGGGAGCAAGAGCGCCTGTCGGTTACCCTGGAAAAACCCGAAGAGTAATGTGATAAGGATAAAGAAATGATTGAGCAAAACCCTCGCGATAAAGGGACGCTTTTGTTGGCTTTTATCACCGGTTTAGCTATCAACGGCTCCTTTTCGGTGCTGTTCAGTACGTTTGTTCCCTTTTCGATTTTTCCGTTGATCGCGCTTGGCCTTGCCGCCTGGTGTCTGCATCAACGTTATCTCAACCGCAATATGCCAGAAGGCATGCCTTCGCTGGCGGCGGCATTCTTCCTGTTAGGTATTCTGGTGTATAGCGCGCTGGTGCGGGCTGAATATCCGGATATCGGCTCCAACTTTATCCCGACCATTCTGATGGTGGCGCTGGTGTTCTGGATTGCCATGCGTTTTCGCCGCAAAAACAGAAACTAAGCCTTTCGGTACGCATGAATGCGCACCCTACAAAACTGACGCATGGCGCACCGGTTTTGTAGGGGCGCCGTTCATGGCGACCCACTCTTTATTTGCCAATCAGGCTTTCAGCGTCAGCAGCACGCCGCACTCCATGTGATGGGTATACGGGAACTGATCGAACAGCGCGAGGCGCGTGACATCATGGGTTTCTGCCAGCACCGCAAGGTTATCGCATAGCGTTTGTGGATTGCAGGAGATATAAAGGATGCGCGGATACGCCTGCACCATCTTCACGGTTTCCGCATCCAGCCCGCTGCGTGGTGGATCGACGAAGATGGTTTCACACTGATAACTCTTCAGATCGATGCCTTCTAAACGATTGAAACTGCGCACGCCGTTCATCGCCTGAGTGAACTCTTCCGCTGCCATGCGAATAATTTGCACGTTATCAATCTGGTTGGCGGCAATGTTGTATTGCGCGGACACTACTGACGGCTTGGCAATCTCCGTAGCCAGTACGCGGCGGAAGTTACGCGCCAGCGCCAGCGAGAAGTTGCCATTACCGCAATAAAGTTCCAGCAGATCGCCGCGCGAATTCTGCGTCACGTCCAGCGCCCACTCCAGCATCTGAATATTCATCGCTGCGTTAGGCTGGGTGAAGCTGTTTTCCACCTGACGATAAATCATCTCTTTGCCCGCTACCGGCAAGCGTTCATCGACGAAATCGCGATCGAGACAGATTTTAGTTTTGGTGGCGCGGCCAATCAGCTGCACATCAAAACCTTCGGCACGCAGGCTATCGCGCAGGGCGCTGGCGGCGAGCGTCCACTCTTCTTCCAGCTTGCGGTGATAGAGCAGTGAGATAACGATTTGGTTGCTCATGGTCGAGAGGTAATCGATCTGGAACAGCTTAAAACGCAGCGCGCGGTTATCGCGGATCGCATCCATCAATCTCGGCATTAGCTGGTTGATCAATTCACTGGCGGCCGGGAAGCGATCGACGCGGATACGTTGTTTGGTCTCCTGATCAAAGATGATGTGGTAGAGATCGTCCCCGTCATGCCAGATGCGGAATTCGGCGCGCATACGATAGTGGCTGACCGGTGAGCGGAACACCTCCACGTCGGGCGCGGCAAAGGGCACCATCATCGCCTGTAAGCGGCTGACTTTTTCCGCCAGTTGCGCGTCGTATTGTTCAATCGGAAGCTGTTCGGGTGTCATCTTTAATCCTGGTAATAAGCTGGCTTGCCGGGCGATTGTAGGCATTCAACTGATGATGTCCAGCCCTGCGCAACACACGATGGCTGGAAGTCTGGATTTCCGGCCTTCCTGGCCTTAGACTGCGCCTGCCGGCCTCCTTGAGTTAAAAGGGAATCCAGTGTGAATCTGGAGCTGACGCGCAGCGGTAAAGAATGTCGTGGTGATGGCACTTACAAACACTGTCCTGCCGGATGGGAAGTTTTTCACCATTTATGATTCTCAGCCCGAAGACCTGCCGGTGTGACGTCGCAATACATACGACCATCGCGTGCTATTGGTTGTAGTCATGCGGCATCCTGCTTCGTCTTTTGGATGCTATAACAATGAAAAAAACACCCGCTTCGCTGTTTGCCTTTAGTGCAACGGCGTTGTCTCTCTGGGCCCAATTTGGCTACGCCCAGCAGAATGATGATACGCAAATCGTTACCGCCAACCGCTTCGCGCAGCCGGTCTCTTCGGTGCTGGCGCCCACCACCGTTGTTACCCGCGAAGATATCGATCGCTGGCAGTCAAAAAGTCTCACCGATGTGATGCGCCGTTTGCCGGGCGTGGATATTGCGCAGAACGGTGGGCTGGGCCAATCCAGCTCTCTGTTTATTCGCGGAACTAACTCAAGCCATGTGCTGGTGCTGATTGACGGTATTCGTCTTAATCAGGCTGGTGTTTCGGGTTCATCCGATCTCAGTCAAATTCCTCTTTCGCTGGTGCAGCGCATTGAGTATGTGCGCGGTGCGCGCTCGGCGGTATATGGCTCGGATGCGATTGGCGGAGTGGTTAACATTATTACCGGCCGCGCAAAACCCGGTACCACCCTGACCGCGGGCGTAGGCTCTAAAGGCTATCAGAGTTATGAAGGTTCGACGCAGCAGCAGATCGGTGATGCCACTAAGCTGACAATGGCGGGTAATTATACCTATACCAGAGGCTACGATGTGGTGGCTAACCTGCCTGACGTGTATGGCGATCCCGCGCAGAAAGATCGCGATGGCTTTATGAGTAAATCGCTCTATGGCTCACTGGAGCACCAGTTTAGCGATGAGTTGAGCGGTTTCGTGCGCGGCTACGGTTTTGATAATCGCACGGCTTACGACGGTACTTATAGCTATGACAGCAGCTTCAATATCCTGGGACTGGATGATACCCGCCAGCTCTATAGCCAGACCTGGGACACCGGCCTGCGTTACAACCATGACATCTATTCAACTCAGCTGATTGCCAGCTATAGCCGAACTAAAGATTTTAACTACGACCCGCGTTCCGGCCGCTATGGCCCGGCGACCACACTTGATGACAGCAAGCAGTACAACCTGCAATGGGGCAACACCTTCCAGGTTGGCACAGGTACGGTCAGCGGTGGGGTGGATTGGCAGAAACAGACGACTGAGCCGGGAACGGCGTATGTCACCAACAGCACTGAACAGCGCGATACGGGCATTTATGCGACGGCTCAGCAGCAGTTTGGCAGCGTCACTGTAGAAGGCGCGGTACGTGGTGATGATAATAGTCAGTTTGGCTGGCACAGCACCTGGCAGAGTGGCGCTTCCTGGGAGTTTGTTGAGGGCTACAGTGTCTTTGCTAACTATGCCACAGCCTACAAAGCACCGCGTCTTGGCCAGTTGTATGGATCTTATGGCAACAGCGATCTTAAGCCGGAAGAGAGCAAACAGTGGGAAGGTGGCTTTGAAGGTCTAACCGGCCCAGTGAACTGGCGCGTATCGGGTTACCGCAACGATATCGATAATCTGATTGATAGCGATCCCAGTACCTACGTTTATTACAATATTAATAAAGCGCGTATTAAAGGTGTTGAGGCAACGGCTTCATTTGATACGGGTCCGCTGAGTCATCAGCTTTCATATGATTATGTTGATGCGCGTGATGCCGAAACCAACCAGCAGCTGGCGCGCCGTGCTAAGCAGCAGGTTAAATATCAGCTCGACTGGACGCTCTATAATTTTGACTGGTCTGTGACTTATCACTATCTCGGCGATCGTTACGATACCGACTACAACCACTCCTATACTGCGCAGCGCGTTAAATTGGGCGGTGTAAGTTTATGGGATCTGGCAGTTTCGTATCCGGTCACATCACAGCTCACCGTTCGTGGTAGAATTGCCAACCTGTTCGATAAAAACTACGAGACAGTGTATGGCTATCCAACTCCAGGAACGGAGTACTACCTCAGCGCCAGCTACAGCTTCTGATCTCCGCCCCACTGTGCTGGTGTTTGACTCCGGCGTGGGTGGGCTTTCCGTTTATGATGAGGTCCGGCATCTACTGCCGGATCTTCACTATCTCTACGCCTTCGATAATGAAGGTTTTCCGTACGGCGAAAAATCCGAAGACTTTATTGTCGAGCGTGTGGTGGCTGTGGTGACGGCTATTACGCAGCGTTTTCCGTTAGCGCTGGTGATCATTGCCTGTAACTCTGCCAGCACCATTTCTTTGCCGGCTCTGCGTGAACGCTTCGAATTTCCGGTTGTGGGCGTGGTGCCTGCGATCAAACCGGCAGCACGTCTGACGCGTAACGGCGTGGTGGGATTGCTGGCCACGCGTGGCACGGTAAAGCGTCCTTATACGCATGAGTTAGTGACGCAGTTTGCCCGCGATTGCAAAATTGAAATGCTCGGTTCTGCTGAGCTGGTGGAATTAGCAGAAGCGAAGCTGCATGGCGAAGATGTTGAGCTCGCTGATGTACGCCGCGCTGTGCAACCCTGGCTACGTATGAAAGAGCCGCCGGATACCGTGGTGTTGGGATGTACGCATTTCCCTTTATTGCGTGATGAGCTGCAATTGGTGCTTCCAGAAGGAACGCGGCTAGTGGATTCGGGGGCCGCCATTGCGCGTCGTACCGTCTGGTTATTAGAGCATGAAGCGCCGCATGCCGTTTCATCCGGGCAGAATTTAGCGTTCTGCACGCGTATGGATGCGGAAGTGACGAAATTATCACCAATTCTGCAGCGTTATGGCTTCCCGTTGCTGGAAAAATTAGCAGTTTAATCGCGTTTCGCCGAAAAAATCAGCACTCGGAAATTAATTTGAAATTAGCGCTTGTCAGCTCTGAAGAAATCCCTATACTGCGCCTCCACTGACACGGAACAACGGCTTACGAAGCGAAGTGTTCAGGAGGTGGTCTTCAAGGCAACCTTCAGAAAAGCAAAAATAAATGCTTGACTGAAAATGCGGAAAGCGTAATATACGCATCCCGCGCCGCTAGAGAAATAGCGGCACTGCTCTTTAACAATTTATCAGACAATCTGTGTGGGCACTCGCAGGATTGATATCAGCGTCTCCGGACGCAACAAAATATCAAGTCTCACGAGTGAACACATAATGAAATTCATTATGACGTTTTACAGATGAGCATCGCTGCACTTGTTGCAGCAAATCAAACTTAAATTGAAGAGTTTGATCATGGCTCAGATTGAACGCTGGCGGCAGGCCTAACACATGCAAGTCGGACGGTAGCACAGAGAGCTTGCTCTCGGGTGACGAGTGGCGGACGGGTGAGTAATGTCTGGGAAACTGCCCGATGGAGGGGGATAACTACTGGAAACGGTAGCTAATACCGCATAACGTCGCAAGACCAAAGTGGGGGACCTTCGGGCCTCACACCATCGGATGTGCCCAGATGGGATTAGCTAGTAGGTGGGGTAATGGCTCACCTAGGCGACGATCCCTAGCTGGTCTGAGAGGATGACCAGCCACACTGGAACTGAGACACGGTCCAGACTCCTACGGGAGGCAGCAGTGGGGAATATTGCACAATGGGCGCAAGCCTGATGCAGCCATGCCGCGTGTATGAAGAAGGCCTTCGGGTTGTAAAGTACTTTCAGCGGGGAGGAAGGCGGTGAGGTTAATAACCTCACCGATTGACGTTACCCGCAGAAGAAGCACCGGCTAACTCCGTGCCAGCAGCCGCGGTAATACGGAGGGTGCAAGCGTTAATCGGAATTACTGGGCGTAAAGCGCACGCAGGCGGTCTGTCAAGTCGGATGTGAAATCCCCGGGCTTAACCTGGGAACTGCATTCGAAACTGGCAGGCTAGAGTCTTGTAGAGGGGGGTAGAATTCCAGGTGTAGCGGTGAAATGCGTAGAGATCTGGAGGAATACCGGTGGCGAAGGCGGCCCCCTGGACAAAGACTGACGCTCAGGTGCGAAAGCGTGGGGAGCAAACAGGATTAGATACCCTGGTAGTCCACGCCGTAAACGATGTCGACTTGGAGGTTGTTCCCTTGAGGAGTGGCTTCCGGAGCTAACGCGTTAAGTCGACCGCCTGGGGAGTACGGCCGCAAGGTTAAAACTCAAATGAATTGACGGGGGCCCGCACAAGCGGTGGAGCATGTGGTTTAATTCGATGCAACGCGAAGAACCTTACCTACTCTTGACATCCACGGAACTTGGCAGAGATGCCTTGGTGCCTTCGGGAACCGTGAGACAGGTGCTGCATGGCTGTCGTCAGCTCGTGTTGTGAAATGTTGGGTTAAGTCCCGCAACGAGCGCAACCCTTATCCTTTGTTGCCAGCGGGTAATGCCGGGAACTCAAAGGAGACTGCCAGTGATAAACTGGAGGAAGGTGGGGATGACGTCAAGTCATCATGGCCCTTACGAGTAGGGCTACACACGTGCTACAATGGCGCATACAAAGAGAAGCGACCTCGCGAGAGCAAGCGGACCTCATAAAGTGCGTCGTAGTCCGGATCGGAGTCTGCAACTCGACTCCGTGAAGTCGGAATCGCTAGTAATCGTAGATCAGAATGCTACGGTGAATACGTTCCCGGGCCTTGTACACACCGCCCGTCACACCATGGGAGTGGGTTGCAAAAGAAGTAGGTAGCTTAACCTTCGGGAGGGCGCTTACCACTTTGTGATTCATGACTGGGGTGAAGTCGTAACAAGGTAACCGTAGGGGAACCTGCGGTTGGATCACCTCCTTACCTGAAGATACCTTCCCGCGAAGTGCTCACACAGATTGTCTGATAGAAAGTAACGAGCAGAAAAAACCTCTACAGGCTTGTAGCTCAGGTGGTTAGAGCGCACCCCTGATAAGGGTGAGGTCGGTGGTTCAAGTCCACTCAGGCCTACCAAATTCGCACTCACGCTGCGTTATGTCTCCGGCTCGCATAGTTCACTATGCTTCGCGGAAACATGCCTTGCCTGAGCACGAATTGCATTTCTCAGGAAATGTACTCGGTTGAGTGGTAGTAGATGGTCTCTGCAGTAACTGTATGGGGCTATAGCTCAGCTGGGAGAGCGCCTGCCTTGCACGCAGGAGGTCAGCGGTTCGATCCCGCTTAGCTCCACCATTACAGTGACTCAAAACAATACTTCAGAGCAAACCGGAAACGGTGTGCTGCGAAGTATTATGCTCTTTAACAATCCGGAACAAGCTGAAAATTGAAACGACGTGTTGGTTCATTTCTCCGTAATAAGAAATGAATAACAACATGTTCGAGTCTCTCAATGCCTGCAGTCCCAAGCGTTGCAAAACGCCTGTGGGTTGTGAGGTTAAGCGACTAAGCGTACACGGTGGATGCCCTGGCAGTCAGAGGCGATGAAGGACGTGCTAATCTGCGTAAAGCGTCGGTAAGGTGATATGAACCGCTACAGCCGACGATGTCCGAATGGGGAAACCCGGTGCACCCAGTGCATCATCGCAACATGAATACATAGTGTTGCGAGGCGAACCCGGGGAACTGAAACATCTAAGTACCCGGAGGAAAAGAAATCAACCGAGATTCCCCCAGTAGCGGCGAGCGAACGGGGAGCAGCCCAGAACCTGAATCAGTTTGTGCATTAGTGGAAGCGTCTGGAAAGTCGCACGACACCGGGTGATAGTCCCGTACACGAAAGTGCACAGGTTGTGAGTTCGAAGAGTAGGGCGGGACACGTGGTATCCTGTCTGAATATGGGGGGACCATCCTCCAAGGCTAAATACTCCTGACTGACCGATAGTGAACCAGTACCGTGAGGGAAAGGCGAAAAGAACCCCGGCGAGGGGAGTGAAACAGAACCTGAAACCGTGTACGTACAAGCAGTGGGAGCCTCTTTATGGGGTGACTGCGTACCTTTTGTATAATGGGTCAGCGACTTATATTCTGTAGCAAGGTTAACCGTATAGGGGAGCCGCAGGGAAACCGAGTCTTAACTGGGCGTTAAGTTGCAGGGTATAGACCCGAAACCCGGTGATCTAGCCATGGGCAGGTTGAAGGTTGGGTAACACTAACTGGAGGACCGAACCGACTAATGTTGAAAAATTAGCGGATGACTTGTGGCTGGGGGTGAAAGGCCAATCAAACCGGGAGATAGCTGGTTCTCCCCGAAAGCTATTTAGGTAGCGCCTCGTGAACTCATCCTCGGGGGTAGAGCACTGTTTCGGCTAGGGGGCCATCCCGGCTTACCAACCCGATGCAAACTGCGAATACCGAGGAATGTTATCACGGGAGACACACGGCGGGTGCTAACGTCCGTCGTGAAGAGGGAAACAACCCAGACCGCCAGCTAAGGTCCCAAAGTCATGGTTAAGTGGGAAACGATGTGGGAAGGCACAGACAGCCAGGATGTTGGCTTAGAAGCAGCCATCATTTAAAGAAAGCGTAATAGCTCACTGGTCGAGTCGGCCTGCGCGGAAGATGTAACGGGGCTAAACCATGCACCGAAGCTGCGGCAGCGACGCGTATGTGTTGTTGGGTAGGGGAGCGTTCTGTAAGCCGTTGAAGGTGGCCTGTGAGGGTTGCTGGAGGTATCAGAAGTGCGAATGCTGACATAAGTAACGATAAAGCGGGTGAAAAGCCCGCTCGCCGGAAGACCAAGGGTTCCTGTTCAACGTTAATCGGAGCAGGGTGAGTCGACCCCTAAGGCGAGGCTGAAAAGCGTAGTCGATGGGAAGCAGGTTAATATTCCTGCACTTGGTGTTACTGCGAAGGGGGGACGGAGAAGGCTAGGTTATCCGGGCGACGGTTGTCCCGGTTTAAGCGTGTAGGCTGACACCTTTGGTAAATCCGGGGTGTCTTAAGGCTGAGGCGTGACGACGAGCCACCACGGTGGTGAAGTAACTGATGCCCTGCTTCCAGGAAAAGCCTCTAAGCTCCAGGTAACACGAAATCGTACCCCAAACCGACACAGGTGGTCAGGTAGAGAATACCAAGGCGCTTGAGAGAACTCGGGTGAAGGAACTAGGCAAAATGGTGCCGTAACTTCGGGAGAAGGCACGCTGGCGCGTAGGTGAAGGGACTTGCTCCCGGAGCTGAAGCCAGTCGAAGATACCAGCTGGCTGCAACTGTTTATTAAAAACACAGCACTGTGCAAACACGAAAGTGGACGTATACGGTGTGACGCCTGCCCGGTGCCGGAAGGTTAATTGATGGGGTTATCCGTAAGGAGAAGCTCTTGATCGAAGCCCCGGTAAACGGCGGCCGTAACTATAACGGTCCTAAGGTAGCGAAATTCCTTGTCGGGTAAGTTCCGACCTGCACGAATGGCGTAATGATGGCCAGGCTGTCTCCACCCGAGACTCAGTGAAATTGAAATCGCTGTGAAGATGCAGTGTACCCGCGGCAAGACGGAAAGACCCCGTGAACCTTTACTATAGCTTGACACTGAACATTGAGCCTTGATGTGTAGGATAGGTGGGAGGCTTTGAAGCGTGGACGCCAGTCTGCGTGGAGCCAACCTTGAAATACCACCCTTTAATGTTTGATGTTCTAACGTAGGCCCGTAATCCGGGCTGCGGACAGTGTCTGGTGGGTAGTTTGACTGGGGCGGTCTCCTCCCAAAGAGTAACGGAGGAGCACGAAGGTTGGCTAATCCTGGTCGGACATCAGGAGGTTAGTGCAATGGCATAAGCCAGCTTGACTGCGAGAGTGACGGCTCGAGCAGGTGCGAAAGCAGGTCATAGTGATCCGGTGGTTCTGAATGGAAGGGCCATCGCTCAACGGATAAAAGGTACTCCGGGGATAACAGGCTGATACCGCCCAAGAGTTCATATCGACGGCGGTGTTTGGCACCTCGATGTCGGCTCATCACATCCTGGGGCTGAAGTAGGTCCCAAGGGTACGGCTGTTCGCCGTTTAAAGTGGTACGCGAGCTGGGTTTAGAACGTCGTGAGACAGTTCGGTCCCTATCTGCCGTGGGCGCTGGAGAATTGAGGGGGGTTGCTCCTAGTACGAGAGGACCGGAGTGAACGCACCACTGGTGTTCGGGTTGTCATGCCAATGGCACTGCCCGGTAGCTAAGTGCGGAAAAGATAAGTGCTGAAAGCATCTAAGCACGAAACTTGCCCCGAGATGAGTTCTCCCTGACTCCTTGAGAGTCCTGAAGGGACGTTGAAGACTACGACGTTGATAGGCCGGGTGTGTAAGCGCAGCGATGCGTTGAGCTAACCGGTACTAATGACCCGTGAGGCTTAACCTTACAACGCCAGAGGCGTTTTGGTGAGAGAGACCAGAGATTTTCAGCTTGTTTTACCGGATAAAGAATTCAGTTTTGTCCTGCGGAGTTAAGTCCGAAGGATTTTGCGCTGAAGCAAGGCGGCAAACGAGACGCTACGAGGGAGCATACGAGGGTATGTGACGGAGTAGCGCGAGAGCGGCCAACGCAGCAGCAGCGTAAAAGACACAGGACAGAACGAAACAGAATTTGCCTGGCGGCTTTAGCGCGGTGGTCCCACCTGACCCCATGCCGAACTCAGAAGTGAAACGCCGTAGCGCCGATGGTAGTGTGGGGTCTCCCCATGCGAGAGTAGGGAACTGCCAGGCATCAATTTAAGACCCGTTAACGGGTCGTGACCTTCCCGGTGACGCGGAAAGGGCGAAACACCTGAAATCAGAACGATTTTCTGATATCAGTACAGAATCGGTGGAGCGGTAGTTCAGTTGGTTAGAATACCTGCCTGTCACGCAGGGGGTCGCGGGTTCGAGCCCCGTCCGTTCCGCCACCCTAATTAGGGGCGTAGTTCAATTGGTAGAGCACCGGTCTCCAAAACCGGGTGTTGGGGGTTCGAGTCCCTCCGCCCCTGCCAGAAAATAATCCTTTGCTTCGGCAAAGGATTTTTTTTGTCCAAAATTTAGCAGTGAAAAGAGTTTGAGTTTCACTGTGATCCACTCAAACTTGCTCATTTACTCTATTAGTGTGTCAGTACCGGATATTTAAGTAACTGGCGAATGTGAGTTTGTTGATCGCTATTCTGCAGCCACACCGCATATAAAGGTCGCACAGCGACAGGTGTATCTGGAATAACCATCAAATCACTATAAATCCCGTGCCAGAAATCAGGTAAAAATGCACAGGCACCGGTGGTATGCAGTAATTCACGCGTCACATGCGCTGATGTAGTGGTTAATACGGGCACATCATCACTGGATAGATAACTTTCATGCTGATGGAAATCTGCTCCCCATTCCAGTTTAATGTAATCATACTTTTCACGCTTCTCCGTTTTGCGCGCGCGGAATAATGCGAGCGAGATATGACCAATCTGCTGACTGGTTAACTCGTCCATTTTTGGTGCTTCAGTGGTAATCAACAGATCCAGTTGGCGTTCATGTAATTGCTTAACCAGCAGGTGTCGCTGGGCAATTCTTGCCTCAAGATGAAGACTTTCTCTATTCTCATAAAGCGTTTGTAACCAAGGAGTTAAGTAGGCTTCCCAAAGGGATGCGCTACCTCCTATAGAAAGCTCATGGTGCTGTTGGGTATGTGAAACTTCCTTCTTGGCCATCAACCAGGTACTCATCAAGCTTTCGGCATAGGGTAATAAACGCTCGCCTGCTGAGGTCAACCGGATGTTATTACGATGGCGAGTAAAGAGGTTAACACCCAGTTGATTCTCCAACTGACGAATGCGGAAACTAACGGCTGATTGCGTGAGGTAGAGCGCTTCAGCAGCACGCCCGAAATGGCGCGTTCTGCTCACTTCGAGGAAAGTTTTCAGTAATTCCGTATCCACACCATTCTCCCAAAAATTGTTTGTCGTACTGATTTAAATGTTTTGTTTTACACTCTGTCAAGCCTATCTAATACTCCGCGCCATAAATAGCACGGCCATATGAGAGTCAGGAGCGTGTAAAATGGCGGATAGCTTCGCAACAACAAATCGTTTCTTTGATAACAAACATTACCCACGTGGTTTTTCGCGCCATGGTGATTTCACCATTAAAGAAGCCCAGCTTCTGGAGCGCCACGGTTACGCCTTCAATGAATTGGATCTCGCAAAGCGTGAACCCACTACAGAAGAAGAGCGTTCTTTTTTAGAAGTATGTCGTGGTCTTCGTGAGCCGCAAACGGAAGCTGAGCGTGTATGGTCAAAATACACTGCGCGTATCAAGCGTCCTAAGCGTTTCCACACGCTGTCTGGTGGTAAGCCACAGATGGATACGGTGGAAGATTTCAGCGATAGTGATGATTAAAAAAACGGGGCTTATATAAGCCCCGTTTTTTATTCCAGGCTCTTGTGCAAATAGATCATTAAACGGTCAATACTACGATATCCCACCGCTTCCTGCAGATGGCTCCGCGTAATCTGTTCTTCACCCGCTAAGTCAGCAATTGTTCTCGCCACTTTTAAAATCCGCTGCCAGGCGCGTACTGAAAGTCCTAACGAATTCAGCACCCCTTCCAGCCATTCAGCTTCCTCCTGCCTCAGCGAACACCAACGTAAAATCTCAGGGTTTGAAAGTTGTGCGTTTATTTTGCCACTGCGCGCCGTCTGAATCTTACGGGCAGCTATAACACGGCTTAGCACTTCAGCACTGCTTTCGCTAACTTGCTGTTTCTTACTCAGGGTACCGCTGGGCAGGAGCGGTACTTCCAGCGACAAATCAAAGCGGTCAAGAAAAGGTCCTGATAGACGGCTGAGGTAACGTAAAACCTGTTGGGGCGTACAACGATTGTGGTTGCCCTGATAATGGCCCGTGGGGCTAGGATTCATGGCTCCCACTAATTGAAAGCGCGCAGGATAGGTCACTTTGGCGCGGGTGCGCGAAATAGAAATCTCGCCCGATTCTATTGGCTCACGCAATGCATCCAGCGTTTTGCGTTCAAACTCCGGTAACTCATCCAGGAATAACACGCCATTGTGCGCCAAAGAGATTTCACCCGGGCGCGGCAATGAACCGCCCCCTACCAGTGCGTACAGAGAAGCACTGTGGTGAGGGGCCCTGAACGGCCGTTTACGCCATTGATGATGCAGGTTGCCACTACTTACCAGGCTGGCAATAGCGGCGCACTCCAGTGCTTCCTGGTCGTCTAACGGGGGCATGATGCCGGGCAGACGTGTCGCTAACATGGTTTTTCCCGTACCGGGCGGACCAATCAGTAATAGGTTATGGCCACCTGCAGCTGTAATTTCCAGCGCACGCCGGCCCTGATCCTGGCCAATGATATCGCTAAGGTCCTGCGTTTGCTGATCAAGGGCTTCAGGATGATAGCGGGCAACGGTGAGCGTCGTTTTGTTATGAAGAAAGGCGCAGATATCCACCAGATGATTGCCCACCAAGGTTTCACCTTGCTGAATCAAACCAACATCCTGTTGATTCTGCTCAGCGAGTACCATTTGTCGTCCTGCTTGCAGCGCCGCCATTGCTGCCGGAATGGCGGCCTGAACGCCACAGAGCGCGCCGTTGAGGGCTAGCTCTCCCAGGAATTCATATTGCGTCAGTTTATCGTCTGGTAGCTGCTCAGAGGCTGCCAGAATCGCAATAGCAATGGGTAGGTCATAACGCCCCCCTTCTTTAGGCAGATCGGCAGGGGCAAGATTAATGGTGACGCGTTTGGCCGGGAAAGTGAAACCGCTAGTGATGATCGCACTGCGAACCCGTTCTCGTGCCTCTTTCACAGTGGTTTCGGGCAAACCGACTAATGTCAGGGCAGGCAAGCCATTACTGATATGCACTTCTACCGTGACGAGCGGAGCCTGAACCCCTAACGCAGCCCGTGTTAAAACCTTTGATAAAGACATAGCCGCTCCTTGTTGTCCTTATCATCGGTGCCTGTGTTGAGTCACTCAAATCCCTGATCTCTGATTTCGGAGGAAGATTCCGCATAATCCCTCATGATTGCGACTCTTTCAGTGAAATTCAGATCCCGTTCCCAATGGTCGAAAAAAAGTTGCCCTCCGGACGTAATGAAAATTCATCACTTATGTAAATAACCTTTTACATACAATGTGATAACGAACCGCCGCCAATGTCATTATAAAAAAATCCAATGAAAATTATTGTCAAGAGCCAGATAACTATGGTAACTCTGTAGGTATTACTTCGAACAATCGAAAAAACGAATAACACATGAAAGCCCTTCTACAAGTGATTAGCCTAGTCGTGATTAGCGTGGTGGTGATTATTATCCCACCGTGCGGGGCATCGCTTGGAGAAAGAAAGGCTTAAAAATCAAGTCTGGAATTCCAAAAACCCCCGCACCGAAAGGTCCGGGGGTTTTTTTTTAACCAGACAAAATATTAGCGAATCAGCGAGGAACAGATTATGAGCAGTAGCATAAAATTCTGTTGTTCCCCAAGGAACACAGGAGAATAACCATGACAGGTGCACAGTGGGTAGTTCAGGCTTTACGCGCGCAGGGTGTTGATACAGTGTTTGGTTATCCTGGCGGCGCAATCATGCCAGTGTACGATGCGCTCTACGATGGCGGCGTGGAACACCTATTGTGCCGTCATGAGCAAGGTGCGGTGATGGCGGCAATTGGTTATGCCCGTGCAACCGGCAAAACTGGCGTATGCATCGCTACTTCGGGTCCGGGCGCCACCAACCTGATTACCGGCCTGGCGGATGCGATGATGGATTCCATCCCGGTTGTGGCGATCACTGGTCAGGTCTCTTCCGCTTTTATCGGCACCGACGCCTTCCAGGAAATCGATGTACTCGGTTTGTCGTTAGCCTGCACCAAGCACAGTTTCCTCGTTGAATCGCTTGATGATTTACCTTCCGTGATGGCCGAAGCCTTCGCTATTGCACAGTCCGGCCGCCCTGGTCCGGTACTGGTTGATATCCCGAAAGACATCCAAATTGCCCATGGCGAACTGACGCCGCACCTGCTGCCGGTGGAAGAAGAAGTGAGCTATTCGGCGCAGCATATCGCGGAAGCGCGTGCCTTAATGGCACAGTCGCACAAACCGATGCTGTATATCGGCGGCGGCGTGGGCATGGCGCAAGCCGTTCCCGCACTGCGCGCCATGGCACAGGAAACCGGTATTCCGATGGTTTCCACCTTGAAAGGTCTCGGTAGTGCGGATGCCAGCAGCGATCTCTATCTCGGCATGCTGGGCATGCACGGTACCAAAGCCGCTAACCTCGCGGTGCAATCCTGCGATTTGCTGATTGCAGTGGGCGCACGTTTTGACGACCGCGTCACTGGCAAGCTGGATACCTTCGCGCCGCATGCCAGCGTCATCCATATCGATATCGATCCTGCCGAACTGAACAAACTGCGCCGTGCGCACGTCTCTTTGCAGGGTGACATGAATCAGGTGCTGCCTGCGCTGAGCATGCCGCTGCAGATTGATGGCTGGCGCGCGGAAGTGAGCGCGATGAAAACTGAATTCGACTGGCGCTACGATCATCCAGGCGAAGCGATTTACGCGCCGCTGCTGCTGAAGCAGTTATCCGATCGCAAAGCGGATAGCGCGGTGGTGACCACTGACGTTGGTCAGCATCAGATGTGGGCCGCTCAGCACATGAGTTTCACCGCACCAGAAAACTTCATCACCTCCAGCGGCCTCGGCACCATGGGCTTTGGCCTGCCAGCGGCGATCGGTGCGCAAGTGGCGCGTCCTGAAGATACGGTGATCTGCGTATCTGGCGATGGCTCGATCATGATGAATATTCAGGAGTTGGGCACCATCAAGCGCGGCAAACTACCCGTAAAAATCCTGCTGTTGGATAACCAACGTCTGGGCATGGTGCGCCAGTGGCAGCAACTGTTTTTTGATGGACGCTATAGCGAAACCATTCTTACCGACAATCCCGATTTCCTCACGCTGGCCAGCGCCTTTGATATTCCAGGCCAGCGCATTAGCCGTAAAGATCAGGTCGACGCCGCCCTCGATGCTCTGCTGAACAGTGAAGGTCCTTACTTCCTGCATGTTTCGATAGATGAGCATGAAAACGTCTGGCCATTGGTACCACCGGGTGCCAGCAACGCAAACATGATGGAGAAAACCGCATGAACCAGCATCAATTGTCTATCGAAGCTCGCTTTCGCCCTGAAATATTGGAGCGCATTTTGCGTGTCGTGCGTCACCGTGGATTCCAGGTGTGTGCGATGAACATGGCCTCCGCGGTCAATGTCGAGAACATTAATATCGAAATGACCGTTGCCAGCCAACGCTCTGTCGATTTACTGTCTTCGCAGTTAAGCAAACTTATGGATGTCGCTTGCGTCGAGATCCAACAACAGACAACACAACAAATCCGCGCTTAGTCGCCAAAGGAAAAAAGCAATGAGTACAAAGAAAGCAGACTTTATTTGGTTCAATGGAGAGATGGTTAAGTGGGAAGACGCCAAGGTCAGCGTAATGTCTCACGCACTGCATTACGGTACTTCTGTGTTTGAAGGCGTACGTTGCTACGACTCACACAAAGGCCCAGTGGTGTTCCGTCATCGTGAACACATGAAGCGTCTGCATGAATCCGCCAAAATTTACCGTTTCCCGATCAAAGCCAGCGTAGATGAACTGATGGAAGCGTGCCGCGAAGTGATCCGCGTGAACAAACTGAAAAGCGCTTATATCCGTCCGCTGGCCTTTGTGGGTGACGTGGGCCTGGGTGTAAACCCGCCAGATGGCTACACCACCGACGTAATCATCGCCGCCTTCCCATGGGGTGCTTACCTGGGCGCTGAAGCGCTGGAAAACGGCATCGATGCGATGGTTTCTTCGTGGAACCGCGTGGCACCAAACACCTTGCCGACCGCTGCGAAAGCCGGTGGTAACTATCTCTCCTCTCTGCTGGTGGGTAGCGAAGCACGCCGTCACGGCTATCAGGAAGGTATCGCCCTCGACACCAACGGCTATATTTCAGAAGGCGCTGGCGAAAACTTGTTCGAAGTGAAAGATGGCGTTCTGTTCACGCCACCGTTCACCTCTTCGGCGCTGCCAGGCATCACCCGTGACGCCATCATCAAGCTGGCGCAAGACATGGGGATCGAAGTGCGTGAGCAGGTTCTGTCGCGTGAATCGCTGTATCTGGCAGACGAAGTCTTCATGTCAGGTACTGCAGCGGAGATCACCCCGGTGCGCAGCGTCGATGGTATTCAGGTTGGCGAAGGTAAACGTGGTCCGGTCACCGGTCGTATCCAGAAGGCCTTCTTTGGCCTGTTCACTGGCGAGACGGAAGACAAGTGGGGCTGGTTGGATCCGGTTAACGCATAACGAGATTTTTTGCGGGCGTCAGATGGCGCCCGCAACCTTATTATTACTGGAGTAAATAGAGCATGCCTAAGTACCGTTCCGCCACCACCACCCATGGACGCAACATGGCCGGTGCCCGTGCCTTGTGGCGCGCGACTGGAATGACCGACGACGATTTCGGTAAGCCGATTATCGCCGTGGTTAACTCATTCACCCAATTCGTACCGGGCCACGTGCACCTGCGCGACCTTGGCAAATTGGTTGCTGAAGAAATCGAAGCAGCAGGCGGTGTAGCCAAAGAGTTCAACACCATTGCGGTGGATGATGGTATCGCCATGGGTCATGGCGGCATGCTGTATTCACTGCCTTCACGTGAGCTGATTGCCGATTCAGTGGAGTACATGGTTAACGCGCACTGCGCCGACGCCATGGTGTGTATCTCCAACTGCGATAAAATCACCCCGGGCATGCTGATGGCCGCACTGCGCCTCAACATTCCGGTGATCTTTGTTTCTGGCGGCCCGATGGAAGCCGGTAAAACCAAGCTGTCCGATCAAATCATCAAGCTGGATCTGGTGGACGCGATGATTCAGGGTGCCAACCCGAACGTCAGCGATGCCGACAGCGATCAGATTGAACGTTCTGCCTGTCCAACCTGCGGCTCCTGTTCTGGGATGTTCACCGCCAACTCCATGAACTGCCTGACCGAAGCGCTGGGCTTGTCGCAGCCAGGTAACGGTTCACTGCTGGCAACACACGCCGATCGTAAAGAGTTGTTCATCAATGCCGGTAAGCGCATCGTGAGTCTGACCAAACGCTATTACGAGCAGGATGACGTCAACATGCTGCCGCGCAACATCGCCACCAAGGCGGCGTTTGAGAATGCGATGACGCTGGATATTGCCATGGGTGGTTCCACTAACACCGTTCTGCACCTGCTGGCTGCGGCGCAGGAAGGCGAGATCGATTTTAATATCTCCGATATTGACCGTCTGTCGCGCAAGGTGCCGCAGCTGTGCAAAGTGGCACCAAGTACGCCGAAATATCACATGGAAGATGTGCACCGTGCGGGTGGCGTTATCGGCATTCTCGGTGAGTTAGATCGCGCCGGCTTAATCGACTCCAGCGCGCGCAACATTCTGCAGCAAAGCATGCGTGAAACCATCGATCAGTACGACATCATGCTGACCAACGATCAGGCCGTGAAGGATATGTTCCGCGCCGGTCCTGCCGGTATTCGTACCACCAAGGCGTTCTCGCAGAATTGCCGTTGGGACACGCTGGATGACGATCGTAGCGAAGGCTGCATCCGTACGCGCGAACACGCTTACTCACAGGATGGGGGGCTGGCGGTACTTTACGGCAACCTGGCAGAAGATGGCTGTATCGTAAAAACCGCGGGCGTTGATAAAGAAATCCTCACCTTCAAAGGCCCAGCCAAAGTGTACGAAAGCCAGGACGATGCGGTAGAAGCCATCCTTGGCGGCAAAGTGGTTGCCGGTGACGTGGTGGTTATCCGCTACGAAGGACCGAAAGGTGGCCCGGGCATGCAGGAAATGCTTTATCCCACCACCTATCTGAAATCGATGGGCCTCGGCAAAAGCTGCGCGCTGATCACCGACGGTCGCTTCTCGGGCGGCACCTCCGGTCTTTCGATTGGTCACGCCTCTCCGGAAGCGGCGAGCGGCGGCACCATCGCGCTGGTGAAAGATGGCGACATGATTGAAATCGATATCCCGAACCGTGGCATAAAGCTGGCGGTGGCGGATAACGAACTGCACGCCCGTCGTGAAGAAGAGCAGGCACGTGGCGAAGCGGCCTACACGCCGCACGGCCGCGTGCGTGAAGTCTCCTTCGCCCTGCGCGCTTATGCATCCCTCGCGACCAGCGCTGACAAAGGCGCGGTGCGCGATAAGTCCAAGCTGGGAGGCTAACCGATGGCTGAGTCTCAACCGCTACCCGCGTCGCCCAACGGCGCGGAATATTTGCGCGCCGTGCTGCGTTCACCGGTGTATGAAATCGCCCAGGTAACGCCGCTGCAGAAAATGGAAAAAATATCATCGCGTCTTGGCAACACCATTTTGGTGAAGCGTGAAGATCGCCAGCCGGTGCACAGCTTCAAGCTGCGCGGGGCGTACGCGATGATAGCCGGGCTGAATGAAGAGCAAAAAGCACGCGGCGTGGTGACGGCTTCGGCCGGTAACCATGCGCAGGGCGTGGCGCTCTCGGCCAGCACGCTTGGCATCAAATCACTGATTGTGATGCCGTTGGCCACGGCAGACATCAAGGTTGATGCAGTGCGCGCATTTGGCGGTGAGGCTTATCTGTTTGGGGCCAACTTCGACGAGGCAAAAGCCAAAGCGATCGAGCTGTCAGAACAGCAGGGTTACACCTTCGTGCCGCCGTTTGACCATCCTGCGGTCATCGCCGGACAGGGCACGCTGGCGATGGAGCTGTTGCAACAGGATGCGCATCTCGATCGCGTCTTCGTACCGGTGGGCGGCGGTGGTCTGGCAGCGGGGGTTGCGGTGCTGATCAAACAGCTAATGCCGCAGATCAAAGTGATTGCCGTGGAGTCGGAAGATTCAGCCTGCCTGAAAGCAGCGCTGGATGCCGGCGAGCCGGTAGATTTGCCGCGCGTCGGCTTGTTTGCTGAAGGCGTGGCGGTCAAACGCATTGGTGATGAGACCTTCCGTCTGTGTCGTGAGTATCTCGACGACATCATCACGGTGGATAGCGATGCGATATGTGCGGCGGTAAAAGATCTGTTCGAAGATGTGCGCGCGGTAGCGGAACCTTCAGGTGCGCTGGCGCTGGCGGGTATGAAGAAGTACATCCAGCAGCATGACATCAAAGGCGAGCGTCTGGCGCACGTGTTGTCAGGTGCCAACGTCAACTTCCACGGCTTGCGTTACGTTTCGGAGCGTTGCGAACTGGGGGAACAGCGTGAAGCACTGCTGGCGGTGACGATTCCAGAGCAGCAGGGCAGTTTCCTCAAGTTCTGCCAAACCATCGGCGGCCGCTCAATCACCGAGTTCAACTATCGCTATGCGGATGCGGATAACGCCTGCATTTTCGTCGGCGTGCGCTTAACGCGTGGGCTGGAGGAGCGCAGTGAAATCATCAACCAGCTGAACGAAGCCGGTTATCACGTGGTGGACCTGTCGGATGATGAGATGGCAAAGCTGCACGTGCGCTACATGGTGGGCGGCCGTCCATCGAAGCCGCTGCGTGAACGCCTGTTTAGCTTTGAGTTCCCGGAAGCACCGGGCGCGCTGCTGAAGTTCCTGCAGACGCTGGGCGCACACTGGAATATCTCGCTGTTCCACTATCGCAGCCACGGCACCGATTACGGTCGCGTGCTGGCGGCGTTTGAAGCTAACGAGCAGGAGCCGGATTTCGAAACTCATCTCACCGCGTTGGGTTACGAATGGCACGACGAAGCGAACAACCCGGCGTTTCGTTTCTTCCTCGCCGGGCAGTAATTACAGCTGGTGCCAGAACGCATTGATAAGCGGCTCCCCGAGCCGCTTTTTTTGTACGCACACGCCAAGCTCCAGCGGCGCAACAGATTCCACATTCTCCAGCGTTAACACGCGATTGCGCACCGGTTCCGGACTGTTTTCCAGCACCACATCCGGCAGCAGCGCAATGCCACAGCCCAGCGCCACCATCGAGACAATCGCCTCGTGTCCCGAAACCGTGGCGTAAATCTGCGGATTGGGGATGCGCTGGCGGCGGAACCACAAATCAATGCCGCGGCGCGCAGGCCCTTGTTCCGGCAGGATAAACGGAATTTGCGCCCAATCCGGCTCATCCTGCGTTGCCTGGCTGCGCACCGGACAAGGCAGCGCCGGGGCGATCAGCACCAGCGGGATCAGGCCCAGTGGCGTAAAATCTATACTGGCAGGCAGCGATTCAGGTCGGCCGGCAATGGCGAGATCGGCGTCACCGGACTGCACCATCTCAATCGCATCGGCGGCATCACCGGTGGTGAGCTTGATCTCCACCTGCGGATGTTCGGCACGGAAGCGGTCGAGAATCGGTGGCAGATGACTGTAAGCGGCCGTCACCGAGCAAAACAGGCGCAGTTCGCCGCTGAGTGACGGACCGTTGAGATCCATCACATGGCGCAGCTGCTGGTATTGCAGCAACGTCTGCTGCGCAAACTGGCGCAGACGCTCACCGGCTTCGGTCAGCGTAACGGTACGATTATCACGCAGAAATAGCGCGTGGCCGACATCCTCTTCCAGGCGCTGAATCTGGCGCGAAAGGGTGGATGGGCTGACGTGCATGGCGCGCGCAGTACGTCCGAAATGGCAGCTTTCCGCCAAATGAAGAAACAGTTTCAGGTCTCGTAAATCCATGCGCTTGTCGCCTCAACGTTATGTTGCAATTTCTGCAATGTGACCTTGCTAATATATCAATTTAAGCAATAGATTTCCTGTCATATGATGGGGTCATTCGCGGCGTAATAGACAACGCTGTTCCTGAACAAAAACAAACACAACATCTAACCGGAGTACCCATGGCTAATTACTTCAACACATTGAATCTGCGCAACCAGTTAGCGCAGCTGGGCAAGTGTCGCTTTATGGCGCGCGATGAATTCGCCGATGGCGCAAGCTTCCTGAAAGGCAAAAAAGTGGTCATCGTTGGCTGTGGTGCTCAGGGTCTGAACCAGGGTCTGAACATGCGTGATTCTGGTCTGGATGTGGCGTATGCCCTGCGTGCTGAAGCGATTGCTGAGAAGCGTGCTTCTTTCCGTAAAGCCACCGATAACGGCTTCAAAGTCGGCACCTACGAAGAACTGATCCCGCAAGCCGATCTGGTGGTTAACCTGACGCCGGACAAACAGCACTCCGCCGTCGTTCAGGCTGTTCAGCCGCTGATGAAAGATGGCGCGGCGCTGGGTTACTCACACGGTTTCAATATCGTTGAAGTGGGCGAAACCATTCGTAAAGACATCACCGTCGTGATGGTGGCGCCGAAATGCCCGGGTACCGAAGTGCGTGAAGAGTACAAGCGTGGTTTCGGTGTGCCGACGCTGATCGCGGTTCACCCGGAAAACGATCCGAAAGGTGAAGGCATGGCGATTGCTAAAGCCTGGGCCGCAGCCACCGGCGGCGACCGTGCGGGCGTGCTGGAGTCTTCCTTCGTTGCGGAAGTGAAATCTGACCTGATGGGCGAGCAGACCATCCTGTGCGGTATGCTGCAGGCCGGTTCTCTGCTGTGCTTCGACAAGCTGGTGGCGGAAGGTCACGACGCGGCTTACACCGAAAAACTGATTCAGTTCGGCTGGGAAACCATCACCGAATCTCTGAAGTTCGGCGGCATCACGTTGATGATGGATCGTCTGTCTAACCCGGCGAAAATCCGCGCTTATGCGCTGTCTGAGCAGCTGAAAACCATCATGGCGCCGCTGTTCCAGAAGCACATGGATGACATCATCTCTGGCGAATTCTCTTCTGGCATGATGGCTGACTGGGCTAACGACGATAAAAATCTGCTGACCTGGCGTGAAGAGACCGGTGCTACCGCGTTCGAAAATGCACCGCAGTTTGAAGGCAAAATCGAAGAGCAGGAGTACTACGACAAAGGCGTAGTGATGGTTGCGATGGTGAAAGCGGGCGTTGAGCTGGCGTTCGAAACCATGGTTGACGCAGGCATCATCGAAGAGTCGGCTTACTACGAATCACTGCACGAGCTGCCGCTGATTGCCAATACCATCGCCCGTAAGCGCCTGTATGAAATGAACGTGGTTATCTCAGATACCGCAGAATACGGTAACTACCTGTTCTCCTTCGCAGCCGTTCCGCTGCTGAAAGAGTTCATGACCACGCTGCAGCCAGGCGATTTGGGTAAAGCGGTTGAAGGCACTCAGGTTGATAACGCGCAGCTGCGTGACGTCAACGAAGCGGTGCGTCAGCACCCAATCGAATCGGTAGGCCGCAAGCTGCGTGGCTACATGACCGATATGAAACGTATCGCCGTCGCGGGCTAAGCCACGCACGACACCGTTTTCAGCACAAAGAAACCCCGGCTTGCCGGGGTTTTTTATTATGTGGGATTCGATCGGTTCAGCATGAATGCTGACTATACAACATCGTAGGGTCGCCATTCATGGCGACCTGGTTTCCGCATACCTTATCTCAATCAATAAAAAACCCGGCTAAAAGCCGGGTTCTCTTGACGCTCAATCAAATCACACCGCTTCATACAGCGTCTGATTACGGGTCTCTTTACAGGCAATCAGCGCAATCAGCGTCAGCACTGCCATTGAAGCCAGATAGAAACCTACCGCCTGCAAACCGTAATTGGCGTTTAACCAGGTGGCGATATAGGGCGCAACCGACGCACCAAGAATCGACGAAAGATTATAGGAGAACGACGCGCCGGTATAACGTACTTCGGTCGGGAACAGCTCAGGCAGCAGCGCGCCCATTGGACCAAACGTCAAACCCATAATGCTCAAACCGAGAATCAGGAAGCCCATCACCAGCACCTGAGAACCCGAACCGAGCAGCACGGGGAACATCAACGCAAAAGCGATAATCATCAGCGTAATGGTGATCATGGTTTTACGGCGACCAAAACGATCGGCCAGCAAACCGGCAATCGGCACCATCACACCAAAACCAATCACTGCCACCATCAACATCCACAGGAAGCTATTACGCGAATAACCGAGGCCTGCCGGGGCGGGTGCGGTGCCGTAACTCATCGAGTAGACGGTCATAATGTAGAACAGCGTATAGGTGGCAAGCATGATGAAGGTACCGAGAATGGTCGCCGTTAAATGCTTGCTCAGCAGCGTACCAATCGGCATCCGCACCTGCTTATTCTCTTTCTGCACTTTGGCAAACACCGGGCTTTCATGCAGCGAAACGCGCACATACAGGCCAATCAGCACCAGCACTGCAGAAAGGATAAACGGCACGCGCCAGCCCCAGTTCATGAACTGCTCATCGGTTAGCAGCCATGACAGCAACAGGAAGGTGCCGTTGGCGAAGAAGAAGCCAATCGGCGCGCCAAGCTGTGGGAATGAACCATAAAGCGCGCGTTTCTTTGCGGGCGCATTCTCGGTCGCTAAAAGTGCCGCACCGCCCCATTCGCCGCCCAGGCCAAGACCCTGACCAAAACGCGCCAGCGCCAGCAGCAGCGGGGCAGCCACGCCAATGGTTTGATAGCTCGGCAGCAAACCAATCAGCACTGTCGAAACGCCCATGGTCAGCAGCGATGCCACCAGGGTGGCTTTACGGCCGACGCGATCGCCAAAGTGCCCGAACAGCGCAGAGCCGATAGGGCGCGCAACGAAGGCGATGGCGAAGGTAGCCAGTGATTGCAGCGTGGCGACGGTTGGATCGCCCTGCGGGAAGAAGATATGCGGGAAAATAATCACCGCGGCAGTGGCATAAATATAGAAATCGAAGAATTCGATGGCGGTGCCGACAAGCGATGCCACAACCACTTTGCCGCGTGAATTGACCGGCGTGTCGTCGTGTTTTTGGTCGAGTGTTTCTGTGATGGAGGCTTGCATAAGTGTTTCTTAATTGTAAATGTAGACAGAGAATCTTACGCACCTGGTTTGCGGCATTCAATGGCGAAAAACCGCGTCAGACCGGGCTTTTTCGGCGAAAAAGTGGATAATTTCTGAGTTGATGCAATCAGTGGCGGATGGGAACGGGAAGTGTCACTTTTTTGGCGTGAATCTCTGCAAAAGGGCCAAATTAAAGTGACCCTTCAGCGTTTCCTGCTGGTTTTTGCTGGAAAAGCAGCCAGCAGGAAACATTTTTAGCTAGTTGAGAAAATGTAACAAGTGAGCCAGCCTATTTTGCCTGATGCGGTTGCGGCATCTCTTTATCATCTTTGTATTTCGCCGTGGCGATCCACGCCGCGCAGAACAGCGTCAGACGTGCAAAGAAGTAGAAGAAGGCCATTAAGCCAAGCACCGAACCAAAGGCCGCGCCAGAAGGCGAGGTTGCCAGTTTTGGCAGGGTCAGCGTCATCACAAATTTAATCACCTCAAAGCCAATTGCTGCCAGCAGCGTACCGCGGAACAGCGCTTTCTTACGCGGCTTATGGCGCGGCAGAATCCAGAAGATCCACAGGAACAGCAGGTAGTTCGCGAAGATAGAGATCGATAACGCGATGATTGTCATCGCTGGTCGCAGCCACTCAATATCCTGCAATCCCAGCGCATTCACAATTGCCGCCTGCGCCGCACCCGCAATGGAGGTCAGCGACAGCGTAATCACCAGCGCAAACATCAAACCAAGCAGTGAAAGCAAATCACGCGCGTACTTTTTCCAGAACTTCTCCTGGTCATCTGGCTTACGTTCCCATACATCGCGCGACTGCGCGCGCACCGCTTCACGCAGATTGCCCATCCAGTTGATGCCGGAGTACAGCGCCAGCAGCAAACCGGTCAATCCTACCGTAGCACGTTGCTGAATCGCGGTATTCACCGTGTTTTTCAGGGTGGTAGCCAACGTAGGATCGCTGATGCTGTTAACGATTTTGTTGATCAACTCGGTGAGCAAATCCTGATTCGACGCCAGCACAAAGCCGACAGCCGCAAAGGAGACCATCAAAATCGGTATCAGGGAGAGAAATGAGAAGTAGGTTATAGCCGCGCCAAACTGGCTGCCGAGGCGATCGTTAAAGCGTTCAAGCGCACGCAAAAAATGTGCGACCGCGGGAATCGCCTGAAACCAGGCGGCAAAGCGCGAAACGTTTTGGATCGAGCCATCTACGGTTTTATTACCGGTTTTGATATCAATCAGCGGCTTGGCTTCTGCCTCAGCCGCGCTCTCTTTAGGGGTGTTGTCCGTCATAGACGATAGTTATCCTGTTCACTGCGAAAATACAATTATAGCGTCTTATGTCACATACTCTTGTAGGACTTGGCTGAGCCACTCCATAAACACTCGCACGCGACGCGCCACGTTACGACGATGCGGATAAAGCAGCGAGATCGGCATCGGTTTCGCCGGGAAGTGATGCAGCACTTCTACCAGCTGTCCTGATTCCAGCAGCGGCTGTACGCCAATCGCCGGTACCTGAATAATGCCGAGACCGGCGAGACACGCGGCACGATAGGTCTCGGTGCTGTTTACCGTCACCACGCCGCCGGTTTGAATGTAATGACACTGTTTGCCATCAAAATACTCAAAGCCCTGTGAAGGTTGCCCAAGCTGTTGGCTGTAATGCACCATCGCATGTTGCGACAAATCTTCCAGCCGCACCGGCATGCCGAAGCGGGAAAGGTAGTCGGCGCTGGCGCAGTTGATCAAGGCGTGAGTGCCAATTTTGCGCGCAATCAGGCCGGAATCTTTCAGCTCGCCCACGCGTACCACGCAGTCAAAGCCTTCACGAATCACATCCACCTGACGATCGCTGCTGCTCAGCTCAATCTCCACGCCAGGATAGTGCTGTAAAAACTCCGGCAGGCGCGGCAACACAAAGCCGGTCGCCATCGCCACCGACATATCCACGCGCAGTTTGCCGCTTAAGGTGCCGGGATCGTGCTGAAACAGGCTGTCCATGTCGTCGAGCATCGATAGTAAATCGAGGCAGCGATCGTAATAGACCAGGCCATCCTGAGTCAGATGCACGCGGCGCGTGGTGCGATGCAGCAGGCGCGTACCCATTTGATTTTCCAGCGCCTGTAGCTGGCGTGAAACGCTGCCTTTCGGTAAACCGAGACTTTCTGCCGCACGGGTAAAACTGCCCATTTCTGCCACCCGCACAAAAACCTGCATTGCGTGAATTTTATCCATGTTGTTCACCGATTGTTGTTGTTAGTGAAACAGTGCTGCGTATTCCTCTGCGTTTATAGATCAATTATTCGCGAATATCCTTATCCCGTGTTCAATTTTCCAACTGGAGCGAAACATGAGTCATAAAATTGCATTGATTACCGGCGGAAATCGCGGTTTAGGCAAAAATGGCGCGCTGAAACTGGCCGCTAAAGGCACCGATATCCTGTTTACCTATCGCAACCATGCTGAAGAAGCGCAGGCGGTAGTACAACAGATTGAAGCGCTGGGCGCGCGTGCAGTGGCGCTGCAGCTGGATGTTGGCGACACGGGGCAATTTGATGGCTTTGTGGCCCAGGTAAAAGAGGCGCTGCAAAAAACCTGGCAGCGTGACAACTTTGACTATTTAGTGAACAACGCCGGCCACGGCCACTACAAGCCCTTTGCCGATACCACGGAAGATGAGTTCGACGCACTGGTGAATGTGCATTTCAAAGGGCCCTATTTCCTGACGCAGAAACTGCTGCCACTGCTGGTGGATGGTGCGCGCATCCTCAACATTTCCAGTGGCTTAACGCGTATGACGCTGCCAGGTTCTGGCACTTACGCGTCGATGAAAGGCGCGATGGAAGTATTAACCCGCTATCAGGCTAAAGAGCTGGGTGAACGCCGCATCCGCGTCAACATTCTGGCGCCAGGAGCGATAGAAACCGATTTTGGCGGTGGCCACGTACGTGATACCAAAGATCTCAACGACCACATCGCTTCGGTGACTGCGCTGGGTCGTGTGGGATTACCGGATGATATTGGTGACGCCATTAGCGCAATTCTCAGCGATGAAACCAGCTGGATCACCGCGCAGCGCATTGAAGCCTCAGGTGGCCAAGCACTGTAATTCGTAGGGTCGCCATTAATGGCGACCTCATTAAACAGCGACGCCAGCCAGGTTGCCATAAATGGCAACCTTACACCGCAATCGTCCCATCAATCACCGTCACCGTTTGGCCGCCAATCCAGATCGCTGCATCACTAAAACTCACCTGAATGCGACCTTCACGCTGAATCACGCTGCCCTGGCGCGCCCGATAATCACGCGTTTGGCCCTGGGCGGCGAAGTAGCGTGCCAGGCACGCATTGGCGCTACCGGTAACCGGATCTTCGGTCAAACTGCCATTCTCAACCAGCAACGCGCGTACTTCGTACTGCTCGTTTTCACCCGCGGGTAGCGCGCCAAAAATCATCGTGCCGTTAACATCGGCATGCTGTTGCAGACGATGTAAATCGGCCACCGAGGGCACCACATCCAGTACCGCCTGCGCGCTGCTCAGTGGAATCAGCAGCCAGCGAATGCCCATATCGACGATGGTGGGTGCCTGGCTGAGATCGAAGGCTTCGCTGTTGAGCGCACTGCTCATCAGCGCATCGCTAAAAGGCGTTAAGGTGGCGGCGGGGGCAGCAAAGGCCAGCGCGCCGTCGTGGCTAATCTTCACCTCAACCAGGCCAACGCCGCACTCCTGCACAATCTTGCCCGGCGTTTTTAGCGGCCAACCCGCTTCGAGTAGCGCGTGCGCGGTGCCGAGCGTTGGATGACCGGCAAAGGGCAGTTCACCTTCTACGGTAAAAATGCGCACGCGGTAATCTGCCGCTTCATCTTGCGGCGGCAGCACAAAGGTGGTTTCCGACAGATTCGTCCAGCGCGCGATTGCTGCCAGCTGCGCGTCACTTAATCCCTGCGCATCCATAATCACCGCCAGCGGATTGCCTTTGAACGCCGATGAGGTAAACACATCCACTTGTTTAAATGCGACCTGCATTGTCACTCCTTCCTCGTTGAGGTTGTCTGAAATCCGGATTTACATCCTGCCGATTGCGAAAGGCCAGCAACAGGGCTATGAATAGATTAAGAATTCTGCAATTGGAGACTGCAATGTTAAAAGTGCTTGGCCGTACTTCGTCTATTAACGTGCGAAAAGTTCTGTGGCTGTGCGAAGAACTGGATATCGCGTATGAATCTGAACCCTGGGGCGACGATCCGCAATCGCTGCACTCGCCCGAGTTTATGGCTCTCAATCCCAATGCAATGGTCCCGGTGATTATCGAGGACGATTTCGTGCTGTGGGAATCCAACACTATTTTGCGCTATCTGGCTAATAGCAACGGCGGCGAATGGCTCTACCCAGAGAATCCGCGCGCCCGTGCGCCGGTCGATCAGTGGATGGATTGGCAAGCCACCGAGCTGAATACCTCCTGGCGCTATGCATTTATGTCGCTGGTGCGTAACTCGCCAGCACATCAGGATCCCCGCCTGCTGGCGGCGGCCGTCAAAGGCTGGACGCACACCATGAACATTCTCAACGCGCATTTGGAAAAAACCGGGCGCTACGTTGCAGGCCGCAATTTCTCGCTGGCAGACATTCCCGTGGGATTAGCGGTGAATCGCTGGTATGAAACACCGCTTGAGCATCCTCCCTTCCCGGCGGTACAAACGTATTACGAGCGCCTGACCGAGCGTGAGCCTTACACCACCTGGGGCCGCAACGGCAAGCCCTGATCCTGCCCCGGAGCGAGGCCTGTCATTTCGCAGGCCAGCGCGCCCGTGCGCTGCAATGCCCACGTATAACGCTCATCAAACGGATAGCAGCAGGAGAGGCGCAACGCGTGCGTATAGCGATTGCTCAGCGAGTAGAGCGCGCCCGGCGTTACACAGATTTGCTCTTGCAGCAGACGATGAAACATCTCCACGGTATCGACTTTGCCCGGCAGTTCTACCCAAAAGACAAATCCGCCGCGCGGCAGGGTAGCGCGCGTGCCCTGTGGGAAGTGGCGCGCCAGCATCCCGCGCGCGGCATCGAGATTTGCGGCATAGCGCCGCCGCAGCGTGCGCAGATGATGATCGTAACCGCCGCTGGCAAGAAACTCGGCCAGCGTTTCGCTCAACAGGCGTGATTCTGCCATGGAGGACACCGCCTTAAGCTGGGCGATGCGTTCATGAAAGCGGCCGGCGGCCGTCCAGCCGATACGAAAATCGGGTGCCACGGTTTTGGTAAAGCTGGTGCAGTAAATCACCCAGCCGTCGCTATCAAAGGCCTTCACCGGCGGCGATAGCGGCCACTCAAATTGCAATTCGTCGTACAAGCCGTCTTCCAGCAGCGGAACGTGGTAAGTATTCACTAACTTAGCCAGGCGCTTTTTATGCTCCAGCGGCATCACATAACCCAGCGGGTTCTGCGCGCCGGGCATGGCGATCACTGCCTGAATGCGTTTCTCCTGCAGCAGCATCTCCAGTGCATCCAGCGACAAACCTTGCTGCGGATCGGTGGGGATTTCCAGCGCCTTCAGCCCCAGCGACGCCAGCAGCGGAAACAGGAAGAAATAGGTTGGCGATTCCAGACCAATGCAGTCGCCGGGCTTGGTTACTGCACGCAGCGCCAGCTGCAGCGCTTCCATGCAGCCGTGGGTGAGGGTGATCTCCTGCGGCGGCAGATTGATGCCGTTATGCAGCGCGCGGCGCGCAATCTCCTCCCGTAAGCGCTCACTACCAGGCGGAAGCGCGTAGCGCCCGATAATGTCGGGATTCTGCCGCAAAATGGAGGCGGTAATGCGTCCGATACGCGCCGCCGGATAGAAGGTGCCATCCTGCGGACAGGCGAGCGAGATATTGGTGTACTCCGGATTATTCTGCGCGGCGAACACCTGCTCAATTAGCGCCAGCTTTTGCGAGCTGGGGTCATTAATTTTTGCCGCAAGCGGTTTAACCGGGCGCGTCACGGCGGGCAGCACGCCGCGCACGTAATAACCCGATTGCGGACGTGATTCGATCAGGCCGCGATCTTCCAGGATTTGCCAGGCGTTTAACACCGTATTGATACTAACCTGATGTGATTGTGCCACGCGCCGGATTGCCGGCAGGCGTTTGCCCGGCTTTAACGTGCCCTGATGAATTGACTCGGCAAAACTATCGACCAGCTGCTGATACAGCGTTTGGCCGGATGAAAGAGGAAGGGACACAAAAGCCTCCGCGCGTGATGGGTACAATTCAGTTTTAAGACAACTGTATCCATTACAATAGTGGTTTTGTGTCTCTGTTTCCATCGCGCGCTCCGCATTAGCATAAATGCAACATTGGTTCATCAGGAAGCGCATCATGCTCGATCCCTCATTCTTCAGCTACGTCACCGTTATGTCGATCACGCCCGGCCCGAACAATCTGTTACTGGCGACCTCAGGCGTCAACTTTGGCTTCAGGCGCACGCTGCCGATGCTGTTTGGCATCCTGCTGGGCTGTGCGATACAGATGCTGCTGGCAAGTATGGCGCTGGATGTGTTGCTGCACTGGATGGGCGCGATTCGCCTGCCGCTGACAGTGGTCGGATGCAGCTATCTGCTGTGGCTCTCATGGAAGATATTCCGCGCCGGGGCGCCGGAGTTGCGCGAACGCCCGCGCCCGATGACGCTAGTGGGCGGTATCTGTTTTCAGGCGGTGAATCCGAAAGCCTGGCTGATGGTGACGAACGTGGCGCTGATGTACGCCAACAGCAACGGCGTGCTGACCGTATTATTGGGATTTGCAGCGTTGAATCTGCCGTGCATTTTGATTTGGGCTGCATTGGGCGACCGCCTTCGCAGCCATCTGCAGGTAGCGTGGAAACGTCAGGCGTTTAACGGTTTGATGGCGTTATCGCTGGTGGCAACTACGGCGTGGATGCTGTATGACGCGGTACTGCTAAGCTAGTGATTGCGGTGCGCATGAATGCGCACCCTACAATGTAGGGTCGCCATTCATGGCGACCTGGGTTGAGACCACCTTATTACTTCCCCACCACGTGCGCCGTTTCGCGCGCTTCATCGTTGGCGGCATCTGGTGTAACAACGGGTTCGTAATCGAGTTGCAGCACGCGACTGGTGTCGGCCAGCACTTTCTCGGTTAGCGCCACATCGCCGTTCAGTTTGCGGCCCCACGATGGGATCACCATGCGGATTTTGGTCTGCCACTCCGGTGAACGCATCTGCTCCGGGAAGGCTTTCGCCATCAGCTCGAGCATAATCGGTGCGGCGGTTGATGCACCAGGTGAGGCGCCGAGCAACGCCGAAATCGAACCGTCTTCAGACGTCACCACTTCGGTGCCAAGACGCAGCACGCCGCCCTCTTTCTCGTCATTTTTAATGATCTGCACGCGCTGGCCTGCCGTCACTAAACGCCAATCTTCCTGCTGCGCCTGCGGGACGTAAGCACGCAAGGCTTCCATACGATCGCTGTCGCTTTGCAGCACCTGATCAACCAGATATTTCACCAGGTCGAAACTCTTCAGGCCAACCTGCACCATCGGTTTCAGGTTGCTGCCATTCATCGCGCCGAACATATCCAGCAGCGAACCTTGCTTAAGGAATTTAGTGGAGAAGGTGGCGAACGGGCCAAAGAGCAGCACCTGCTTACCATCCAGCACGCGGGTATCAACGTGCGGCACCGACATCGGCGGTGCGCCGACGCTGGCTTTGCCATATACCTTCGCCATGTGCTGTTTCACCACGTCCGGATTTTCCGTAACGAGGAAAGAGCCGCCCACCGGGAAGCCGGCGTAGCCTTTCACTTCGGGAATGCCGGATTTCTGCAGCAGCGGCAACGCCGCGCCGCCCGCACCAATAAACAGCTGGCGCGTAGTCAGCACACGGTTTTCTCCGCTGGCCAGATTATGCAGGCTGACCTGCCAGCGGCCGTCGCTCAGGCGCTTAATGTCACGCACTTCCTGGCGCAGACGCAGGCGGAAATTGGCTTTCTTCTCTAAAGCAGCAATCAGCTGACGCGTCACTTCACCGAAGTTCACATCGGTGCCCATCTCGGTCCAGGTGGCGGCAACTTTCTGCTTGCTGTCACGCCCGTTCATCACCAGCGGAATCCAGCGGGTGATTTGATCGCGGTCTTCTGAATAGCTCATGCCGCGGAACAGCGTACTTTTTTGCAACGCATTGAAGCGCTTGCGCAGGAATTCAACGTTATCGTCGCCCCAGACGAAACTCATGTGCGGCGTACTGTGGATAAAGCTTTTAGGATTGCGCAGGTTGCCTTTCTGAACGTGATAGGCCCAGAACTGGCGCGAAATCTGGAACGATTCGTTAATCGCCACCGCTTTAGCGATGTCGATGCTGCCATCCGCCTTTTGCGGCGTATAGTTCAGCTCCGCCAGCGCGGCATGGCCGGTTCCCGCATTGTTCCAGCCATTAGAGGATTCAACGGCAACGTCATCAAGACGTTCAACCATCTCAATCGACCAGTCAGGCTCGAGATCCTGCAGCCATGTGCCCAGGGTCGCACTCATCACGCCTGCGCCAATCAGCAGTACGTCGACGTCTTTTCGGTCCTGAAGGTGTGCGCTTTCCTTGCCAGCGGCGGCGAGCGCCAGATTTACCGCAGTAGTACTCATGAGGCGACATCTCCTCTCTCTGTTGACCTGAAGCTCAACAGGTTCGCAGGCGAAATAGCCGCGCTTCTTTCGAGCGCGTGGTGCTACTTCTCAAAGGTTAAGACTCAGGTATAAGTCATAGGGACGATAACGGTTAACTGCACGTTATGCATATGCATTCGAATATAACATTCTCGTATCGGAATTAAACGTTTGTTTATTTTTTAAAGGCGGAAATGATTCAGCATAAGAATTAATCAGCTCAACCCCGCTGCCATAAGGGATTTTTATCTCTTAATCAGATGCTTATCGTAATGTGAATGTTATGGCTTTGTGAGTGTTGTTATGGGGGAAGGAGAGGTGTAGTGACATACATCACAATTTAAACCAATGATTCTTATCTGTTTTTGGTGGATTGATTATTTATGCGGAATTTGTGGTGCTCAATATTTAGCCAGTCCGTGTAAAAGTAATGTTACAATTTTGTGGTGATGAATTTTGGTATGAGGAGGCGACTCCTGCAGAAGAAAAATGCATCACCATGCGGAGAGCGATCAACGCGAACGACGTCGCCACAGGAAACGAATGACGAAAAACTCAATGGCACCCAGCAGCAAAAACCACAGGCTAAAAACAATCGTATACAGCTGATTAACATCCATCAGATGCAAACTTTCCTGCAGCCGTTTTGCCAGCTCAATGCCAAACGAGGGCGCGGGCAGCAGCAGAGCGGAGAGAAAGCCCAGCAGCAGAATGCCTCCCGGGATAATCAGCGTTTCGAATGGATTATTCATGGTCATCTTCCAAATCAGTTAGCGTCGGCATTAGCGCATAAAAGGGCGCTACGGTGCAATCCCCGTGCCGGATCGCGCTAAGAAATTTCTTCTATTCCATTCACTTAGCGACAAAAATAGCGGAAGTTAAGAGTTATAGCCTTTGCTATACTTAAATCCCTGATTTTACTGTCTTTTTTTTGGCGTTTTAGCGTGTTAGACTGCGCGCACTTTTTCATTACTGAACAATAAATGCGGAGAAGTAGCGGCTTTAGGGCCTGTTCCGCGGCATTGATTGAAATCCCATGACATTTATCGCAACCCTGATTCTGGCCTTTGGTATGTCGATGGACGCTTTCGCCGCAGCACTGGGCAAAGGCGCATCGCTGAATCGCCCGAATTTTAAAGAAGCGCTGCGTACTGGCTTAATCTTTGGCGTGATCGAAATGCTGACGCCGCTGATTGGCTGGGCGATTGGTCTCGCGGCCAGCCGCTACGTTATGGCGTGGGATCACTGGGTAGCGTTTGGCCTGTTAACCATACTGGGCGGTCGTATGATCATGGAAGGTTTCCGTCAAACGGCCGATGAGCCTTGCGAAGCGCCGCAGCGGCACGGTTTTATGGTGCTGGCATTAACCGCCGTTGCCACCAGCCTGGATGCGCTGGCGGTCGGTGTTGGGTTGGCGTTCCTGCAGGTTAATATCATTATGACCGCCGTTACCATTGGCGCCGCGACCACCGTGATGGCGACCACCGGCGTGCTGGTAGGACGCTTTATTGGTCCGGTGATGGGCAAATGGGCTGAAGTCCTCGGTGGCGTGGTACTGATCAGCATTGGCTGCACCATTTTAAGCGAGCACATGGGCTGGTTCAGCTAAGCCTGCAGCTGCCTGGTGCGCATAAATGCACACCCTACAACTTCTTCTGCGCTTCCCGTAGGGTCGCCATTCATGGCGACCACCGCAAACCCGCAATAACCCCCCCCTCCATTCTGTGATCCACTTCAAAAAAAATTGCGGTAAAAACGCTCAGGCGCTATACTTTTTGCGTATTTCTTCAACAATTTTTGAACCAGGTGCCTTATGAAACGCTTTTTCCGCTACGTGTTCCGTTCTTATGTCGAAACCTTCAAACACGTACCGCCGGGCGCGCTTAATTAAGATCTCCCCAGCATACCCTCGATAATCGCGGTCAGGGATCGACCTGTGGTTATCAACTGTTTTCTTATCGCTCTCACCACTTCTGCCGTAATTCTCTCCCTAATTCATTGATTTATCCCTTCAGTCATCACATTTCGATCTGGCTATAGCCGCAGGTTATACCCCGCTACTAAACAAGCATTCGTCACCTTTTCTTCTGCATGAAATAGTCAGCTCAGGCCCTATAAACCGTCTGAAACGAGAAACATCATGCTGATCCCTCAACCTTATTTACTCTTCCTCGGCGACGTTACCGATCCATTGGCCGCTAAAACCGCGCGCGGCATTCAGGTATGGCGACCCGAGCAGTGCGTTGGCGAAATCAAACTGCCAGGCTGCACCGTTAGCCTTGGCCTCGAAGAACTGGATATCGCCGCCGCCAAAGCGCGCGGCGCCAAAACGCTGGTGCTTGGCACCGCCAATGCCGGTGGTTACCTGCCAACACACTGGCTCGACACGGTGAAAAGCGCCATTGCTGCCGGGATGAACGTCGCCAGCGGCTTGCACCACCGTTTAGTCGATGAACCGGAATTGGTCGCGTTAGCAGAAGCGCAAGGGGTTAAGCTGTTTGACCTGCGCCATATGCGTCCAAAACTGAACGTGGGAAGTGGTAAAAAGCGTACAGGTAAGCGAGTGCTTACTGTTGGCACCGACTGCTCGGTGGGCAAAATGTACACCTCGCTGGCGCTGGAAGCGGCGATGCGCGAACGCGGCATGAAAGCCGATTTCCGCGCTACCGGTCAGACCGGCATTTTAGTGGCAGGCGAAGGGATTGCGATTGACGCGGTGATTGCCGACTTCATCGCCGGTGCGGCCGAAGCATTGTCGCCTGCCAATGATGCCGATCACTGGGATATCGTTGAAGGCCAGGGTTCATTGTTCCATCCCTCTTACGCTGGCGTCAGTATGGGACTGATCCACGGTGCACAGCCGCATTGGCTGGTGATGTGTCACGAAATGGGCCGTCCGCATATGCGTCATCTGCCGCATCAGCCGATGGTGAGCCTGAAGGATTGTGTCGAAGCCAACCTGCGCGCGGCGCACGTCACCAGCGAGGTTGTGCAACTGGCCGGTTTTGCCATCAACACCTCGAACTACAGCGAACAGGAAGCGCGCGCCTACTGCAGTGAAATCAGCGCTGAATTCGGCGTGCCGGCCACCGATCCGGTGCGATTTGGCATGGCGGATATCGCCGCGCTGCTGCAGGAGCGTGGCTAACATGCGGCGCATGCAGATTGAAGTGCTGGAGCTGCCGCTGGCGCGTCCATTTGCCATCTCGCGCGGCACGCGTACGGCGGTCACGGTGATTCGCGTGACGCTGGAGCAGAACGGCTTCATTGGTCGGGGCGAATGTACGCCAACGCCGCGCTACGATGAAACGCCGGAAAGCGTCAACGCTGAACTGGAAACGCTGCGCGCCGACATTGAAGCGGGCTTGAGCCGCCTCGATCTGCAAAGCCGTTTGTCTGCGGGTGCAGCGCGTAATGCGCTGGACTGTGCGCTGTGGCGCCTGGATGCCGCGCTGGCGAAGCACACGCTGTGGCAACAGTGCGAACGTGCTCAGCCGCCCTCGGTGATTACCGCCGAAACTCTCAGCCTCGATTCCATCGAGAACATGGCCGCCGCCGCTGCCGATGCAGTATCGCGCGGTGCCATCCTATTGAAAATCAAACTTAATCGCGACGAGATTCTTGAAAAAGTCGCGGCGATCCGTCAGGCCGCGCCGCGCGCTACCTTAATCATTGATGCCAATGAAGCCTGGTCGGGCGTCGATCTGCCCAGCCTGCTCAATGCGCTGGTTAGCTACAACATCGCGATGGTCGAGCAGCCGCTGCCGGCGGGCCAGGATCAGGAGCTGCAGCGTTTTGCGCACCCAATTCCAATCTGTGCCGATGAAAGCTGCCACACGCGAGAAGACATCGCGCCGCTGCGCAATCGCTACGAGATGATCAACATCAAGCTGGATAAGTGCGGCGGGCTCACCGAAGCGCTGGCGATGGTGGAAGAGGCGCAGAAGCGCGATATGCGGCTGATGGTGGGCTGCATGCTCGGCTCATCGCTGGCGATGGAGGCGGCGCTGCCGGTGGCGATAGCCGCCGAACATGTCGATCTCGATGGCCCGATCTGGCTGGCCGCCGACAGCTCGCCGTTCCTTTCTTACGCTCAAGGCCGAATCTGGCTGTAACCCGCACGCGGAGCAACGATGACGGACACTTCACTTACCCCCTACGCCGCCAGCGTTGCCGGTTCTGAGCCGGTGCTCGCGATTCAGGATCTCAGCGTCAGTTTTCGCGGCCGCAGCGGCGAGAATCAGGCGCTGAAGGGCATCAGTTTTAACATTCATCAGGGCGAAATTGTCGCCGTGGTGGGCGAAAGCGGTTCGGGTAAATCGGTCACCTCGCTGGCGGTGATGGGCTTGCTGGCCGCCTCTGGTCGCATCGATCGCGGCAGCATGCAATTTCGCGATCGTCAGGGCAAAGCCCATCAACTGGCCAGCCTGAATGAACCTCAGCGCCGCGCCCTGCGTGGCCGCGAGATGGCGATGATTTTTCAGGAGCCGATGACCTCGCTCAATCCGGTATTACGCGTTGGCGATCAGCTGACCGAAGCGCTGCGTGACCACCAGATTTGTGACAAAAGCCAGGCCGAGGCGCGCGCGCGTGAGTTACTGCGTCAGGTGCGCATCGCCGATGTGGATCGCGTAATGAAAAGCTATCCGCATTCGCTGTCGGGCGGCATGCGCCAGCGCGTGATGATTGCCCAGGCGCTGGCCTGCGATCCGCAACTGTTGATTGCCGATGAGCCGACCACCGCGCTGGACGTTACGGTGCAGGCGCGCATTCTGCACATCCTGCGTGATCTGCAGCGCGAGAAGCAGATGGCGGTGCTATTTATCACCCACGACATGGGCGTGGTGGCCGAAATCGCCGATCGCGTGGTGGTGATGCTACGTGGCGAAGTGGTTGAGCAGGGCACGGTCAGCGACATCTTCAATGCGCCGCAGCATCCTTACACCAAAGCATTACTCGCCGCAGTGCCGAAACTCGGCGATATGCGCGAACACGCGTGGCCGCAGCGCTTTCCGCTGTTGAGCAGCGAGGCCAACGATCGCAGCGAGCAGCGCACCGCGCGCTACGACGAAACGCCGCTGCTGGATGTGCGTGGTCTGAAAGTGTACTACCCGATTCGCAGCGGCATTTTCTCGGCGCTGACCCATCAGGTGCACGCGGTGGAGCAGATCGATTTCAGCCTGTGGCCGGGCGAAACCTTGGCTATTGTCGGTGAAAGCGGCTGCGGTAAATCCACCACCGGGCGTGCGCTGATGCGGCTGATTAACAGCGACGCCGACAGCATCCATTTTCAGGGCAATGAAATCGCCAACCTGAAAGAGGCACAGTTTCAACCGCTGCGCCGTGAAATTCAGATGGTATTTCAGGATCCCTACGCCTCACTTAATCCGCGTTTGACGGTTGGTTTCACCATTGCCGAGCCGCTGCTGCTGCACGGCATGGTGAAGTCGCTGGACGAGGCCTCGCCGCAGGTCGATGCGCTGCTAAAAAGCGTGGGACTGCTGCCGGAACATGCGCGGCGCTATCCGCACGAATTTTCCGGCGGCCAGCGCCAGCGTATCGCCATTGCGCGCGCTATGGCGTTGAAACCCAAGGTGATCATTGCCGATGAAGCCGTTTCGGCGTTGGACGTGTCGATTCAGGCGCAGGTGGTCAATCTGATGATGGATCTGCAACAGCAAACCGGCGTGGCGTGGATTTTTATTTCGCATGATATGGCGGTGGTAGAACGCATTGCTAACCGCGTGGCGGTGATGTATCTCGGCCAGATTGTTGAGCTCGGGCCGCGCCAGTCGGTGTTCAACCAGCCACAACATCCTTATACCCAACGTCTGCTGGCCTCGGTGCCGGTAGCCGATCCTCAGAACCGGCAACCCCGCACTTTCGAAGAGAGCGACATCCCTTCGCCACTGCGCAAGGTGGGAGAAACGGTCATCAAACCACGTTATCGCCAGGTTGCTCCGCAACACTGGGTCGCTGACTGTGTTTCGCGCTAACCCTCAATACCAGGAGATTTCATGAACCCGATTTTCCGCCGTACGGCGCTTGCGCTGGGATTGACCCTCTCGCTGGCCGCTGCTGCTCAGGCACAGGATCTGCGCATTTCGATGTATGCCGATATCACCGGCCTCGATCCGCACGATACCTCCGACAACGTCAGCTACTCGGTGCAGAGCGGCATCTTTGAGCGCTTGTTCCAGTTCGATGCACAGATGAAGCTGCAGCCGTGGCTGGCCACCCGCTACACCAGCAACGACAGCGCCACTGAATTTACCCTGACGCTGCGTAAAGACGTCACCTTCCAGGACGGTACGCCGTTCGATGCGGAAGCAGTAAAAGCCAACCTCGATCGCCTCGCCGATCAGAAAAAAGGCCTCAAGCGCAACAGCCTGTACAAGATGATTGAGAAGGTGACGGTGCTGGCGCCGGATCAGGTAAAAATCGAGCTTAACCAATCGTTTGGTGCCTTCATCAACACGCTGGCGCATCCGTCGGCGGTGATGTGGAGCCCGGCAATCCTGAAGCAATATCCGGAAGAAGCGCAGCTGCGCCTGCATCCGGTGGGCACCGGCCCGTTCAAATTCGTCAGCTGGCAGCCGGGTAAAGCTGTCAGCTTAGCGAAGTACGACGGCTACTGGCAGAAGGGCTGGCCGAAGGTGAATAACGTGATCTTCTCACCCAGCCCGGAAGATGCCACGCGCGTCGCGGCACTAAAATCGGGGCAGGTTGATGCGATCTGGCCGCTGCCGTCGGATCTGATTGCCACCGTGCAGAGCGACAGCAAACTGGCGATCCAGCGCGATCCAAGCATTTACCTCTACTACATGGCGATCAACACCCAGCACAAGCCGCTGAATGATGTCCGCGTGCGTCAGGCGATCAACTACGCTATCGACCGCGATCTGTGGCTGAAAGTGGCGTTTGCCGGCATGGGTAAACCGGCCAGCTCGGCGATTCCGCAAGGCGTGCAGTTCTATCAGAAGCAGAGCGCGCCAAACTATCGCTATGCGCCGGATGAGGCCAAAGCGCTGTTGAAGGAAGCGGGTTATCCGAACGGCCTCGACCTGAAACTGTGGGTCACCAACGCCACCGCTAGCGTGCGTGCCGCGCAGGTGCTGAAAGCGCAGCTGGCAACGGTGGGCATTCGCGCCACGGTCACGCCGATGGATTCTGGCACGCGCAACGCCAAACTGTGGGGCGTGAAAGACCCGAAACAGGCGGAATTTGACCTCTATTACGGTGGCTGGTCCACCTCAACCGGTGATGCCGACTGGGCACTGCGTCCACTCTATGCCACCGAATCCTGGGTGCCGACCTCTTACAACGTTTCGTACTTCAGCAATGCCGAAGCCGACAAAGCGATTGCCGGAGGTTTAGCCACCGCCGATCCGGCCAAACGTGGCGAGGCATACGCTGAAGCGCAGAAAGTGTTGTGGAAAGAGGCACCGGTGGCCTTCCTCGGCACGCCAGACAATCTGGTTGGCAAGCGCAGCACGCTGAGCGGCGTATCGATGCTGCCGGATGGCAACTTCCTGTTTAATCAGGCGGCGTTTAAGTAAAGGTTGGCGGTCGCCATAAATGGCGACCCTACTGTAGGGTGCGCATTCATGCGCACCCCATTTAAAGGAACCGCATGTTCGCATACATCATTCGCCGACTGCTGGAGATGATCCCCGTACTGCTGGTGGTCTCGCTGCTGGTCTTCGGCTTCATCAAGCTGCTGCCCGGCGATCCGGCGCGCATCTACGCCGGGCCGGATGCGCCTTTAGCCGCGGTGGAAGCTGCGCGCCAGCATCTCGGACTTAACGATCCGCTACCGCAGCAATACATCAACTGGATCGGCGGCCTGCTGCGCGGCGATCTTGGCGTCACTTATCGCACCCAACAGCCGGTGCTGGAAGTGATTAAACAAGGCTTTATGCCGACGATGTGGCTGGCGCTGGCGGGTTTTGCCTGGTCGGTGATTCTGGGGTTATTCCTCGGCGTGTTTGCCGCGCTGAAACGCGGTAAATGGCAGGACTGGACGTTGATGAGTGTCGCCGTGGGCGGCATCTCGATGCCGACCTTCTGGCTGGGCCTGCTGCTGATCCAGTTCGTCGCCATGCCGTTTGGCCTGTTTTCGGTCAGCGGCTTCAATCAACCCAGCGACATCGTATTACCGGCCATCACGCTCGGTTCATCGGTGGCGGCGGTGATGGCGCGCTTCACCCGCTCGGCGTTTCTCGAAGTGGCGCAGGAAGATTACGTGCGCACCGCCAAAGCCAAAGGGCTGCGTAATCGGCTGGTGACGTGGAAACATGTGATGCGCAATGCATTGATCCCGGTGATCACCATGCTCGGCTTGCAGTTTGGTTTTCTGCTCGGCGGATCGATCGTGGTCGAAAGCGTCTTCAACTGGCCGGGATTAGGCTGGCTGTTGATCGAGTCGATCAAGGCGCAGGATCAGCCGGTGATCCAGGCGTTAGTGATGCTGTTCGTGTTTGAATTTATTGTGATTAACCTGCTGGTCGATCTGCTGTATGCCGTGGTCAACCCAGCGATTCGCCTGCGACAGGAGCCGTAATGAGTCTGCAATCTCTGCCTGCCCACGCGCAGGAGGCGATCCGTTCGCCGTGGCGTGATTTCCTGCACGCGCTGGTGCGTAATCCGCTGGCGCTGGTCTCCGGCGGTTTTGTGCTGCTGCTGGTGCTGGTGGCCGTCTTCGCACCGTGGCTGGCGCCCTGGGATCCAATGGCACCGGACTGGATGGCGCTGTCATCACCGCCGTCCAGCACGCACTGGATGGGCACCGACGAATTGGGCCGCGATCTCTTCAGCCGCATCATCTTTGGTGCACGCATTTCGCTGTACGTTGGCGTGCTGTCGGTGACGCTCGGCATGATAGTCGGCGTGCTGCTGGGCCTGCTGGCGGGCTATTATGGCCGCTGGATCGATATGCTGATTATGCGCGGCTCCGACGTGCTGTTCGCCTTTCCCGGCATGCTGCTGGCGATTGCGGTGGTAGCGATTCTCGGGCCGGGACTGAATAACGTCATCATTGCGGTGGCCATCTTCAGCGTGCCGGTGTTTGCCCGCATCGTGCGTGCTTCCACGCTGTCGTTAAAGCAGGCGGCGTATGTCGAAGCAGTGCGCTGCGCCGGCGCGCCGGATCGCGTGATTCTGCTGCGCCATATTCTGCCAGGCACGCTCTCGAACGTGATTGTCTATTTCACCATGCGTATCGGTACCAGTATTCTCACTGCTGCCGGACTGAGTTTTATCGGCCTCGGCCCTGAACCCGATGTGCCGGAGTGGGGCAATATTCTGGCGATGAGCCGCAGCATGATGATGGCTGGCTTGTGGCACGTCAGTGTGTTTCCAGGTCTGGCGATATTCATTACCGTGCTGGCGTTTAACCTGCTGGGTGACGCGCTGCGCGACACGCTCGATCCTAAACTGAAGAGCTAAGTATGGATTTTCAACAACAACAGCGCGATCTGCTGCTGCAACGCTGGCGCAGCGAGCGCCAGCTGGGACAACCGCGCAGCGTTAGCGGTGCCACTAATCGCATCAGCGATGTGGCGGGCGTACGCGTCGGACATTACACGCTGGCGGACGGCGAGCGGCAAACCGGCGTCACCGCTATTGTGCCACCGGGCGACAATCTGTTTACCCAGCCATTGCCGTGTGCGGCGGCGGTGTTCAACGGTTTCGCCAAGCCGGTTGGCCTGGTACAGGTCGAAGAGTTGGGCGTGCTGCAGACGCCGGTTTTGCTCAGCAACACGCTGGCGGTGGGCACGCTATTTACCACGCTGGTGCGCGATGCCATCAGCCGCAACCACGAGCTGGGCCGCAGTTTGCCGACGGTCAATCCGCTAGCACTGGAGTGCAACGACGGCTGGCTGAATGACATTCAGGCGCTGGCCATTACGGAAGCCATGGCGCAACAGGCACTGGATAACGCCACCGCCGATTTTGACCGCGGCAGCGTTGGTGCCGGGCGCGGCATGAGCTGTTTTAGTTTGAAAGGCGGCATCGGCACCGCATCGCGCCTGATTCCGTCGCTCAATGCCACGCTTGGCGTGCTGGTGCTGGCGAACTTCGGCGCGTTGACCGCACTGACGCTGGATGGCGTGCGCCTTGGCGAGATGATTGCGCCGCTGCTGCCGGAACTGACGCCGCAGCGCGATGCCGGTTCCATCATCATTATTATGGCGACCGATGCGCCGCTTGATGCGCGCCAACTGAAGCGCGTCGCCAAACGCGCAGGTGCCGGTTTAGGGCGTTTGGGCAGCTATTGGGGCCACGGCTCGGGCGATATTGCTGTGGCGTTTTCCACCCAGCCCCGGCCACAACCGCCGGAAGAATCCACGCTGGAACCGCTGCTCGCCGCCGCCGCCGATGCCACCGAACACGCGGTGCTGGATGCCTTGCTGAGCGCCGAAGCCGTCACCGGTTTCCGCAGGCATTATCGTCCGTCGTTAAGCGACGTTTTGGATCGATTGGCGCTGTCGTCCCGGTCGGCATAAATGCCGACCCTACAAAAAACACCACAGGCCCGTAGGGTCGCCATTCATGGCGGCCTCTGCTAATAACCGCACGGAACCCCAACCTCATGAAAATCTTCATCTCAGCCGATATCGAAGGCATCGCGGGCGTGATGCGCCCGGAACAGTGTTCACCTGGCCACGCGGAATATCAATTGGCGCGCGGACTAATGGAACAGGAAGTCAATGCCGCCATCGACGGTGCCTTCACCGGTGGCGCCACCGAAGTGGTGGTAGCCGACAGCCACGCGCAGATGACCAACCTGCGCGCGGAAAATATCGATCCGCGTGCGCGCATGGTGCAGGGCAAACCACGCGGTTTATCGATGGTGGAAGGCATTGAACAGCAGCCGTTTGATGGCCTGTTCTTTATCGGCTACCACAGCGCGGCGGGCGAGCCTGGCGTGCTGGCGCACACCATTAACGGCCGCGCATTCTGGCGTATTCACATCAACGGTAAAGTGATGGGTGAAAGCGACATCTACGCGGCCGCGGCGGCCGAACAGGGCACGCCGCTGTGGCTGGTGAGCGGTGACGATCAGCTTAAAGGCTGGATGGCGGAGCACTATCCCTCGGTGGATTACGTCTGTGTGAAACGCGCCATCTCGCACACCTGCGCGGAATCCATCAGCCCGCAGGCGGCGCAAAACGCCATTCGCGCAGCGGCGACCGCCGCCGTACAGCGTAAACGGCAGGTCAGCACCACGCGCCTGAGCGCGCCTTATGAGATGCAGCTGCAGGCCAGCAAACCGGTGCTGGCGGATCTGTTCAGCCTGATTCCCGGCGTGACGCGCATTGATGCGGTGACCGTCGGCTATCGCGCGGATGAGATGAACACGCTGATCAGCCTGCTGAGCGCCTTCTCCTATCTGGCGAGCACGCAGTCGTAATTGCGCATTAATGCGCACCCTACGACGTTGCCACATGCAACACGTAGGGGCGCCATTTATGGCGACCGCTAAATCAGCAGGTCGGTCCGCATCTCCTGCTGAATTTTGCTAACCTGCGCGCAATTTATCTATAACAACGAGGCAGTCATGCAGCTCTGCAGTTTTTATCTTATTGACCAGCAAAGAAAAAGTTACGGTATTGTGCAGCAGGAAGGTGTGATTGATATCGGTGCGCGCCTCGGTGCGGACTGCCCGGATCTCAAAACGTTGCTGCAACGCGGCGCGTTGAGCGATCTTGATGCCTACCTTGCGCAACCCGTTGATCATCCGTTTAGCGCCATTCGCTTCCTGCCGGTAGTGGAAAATCCGGGCAAAGTGTTCTGCGTTGGCATGAACTACGCCGACAAACGCAAAGAGTTTGCTGAGACGATTGAAGCGCCCACGCTGTTTGTGCGTTTTGCGGATTCGCTGGCGGCGCACGAACAGCCGCTGCTGAAACCGGCCACTACGCAGGAGTTTGATTACGAAGGCGAACTGGCGGTGGTCATTGGCAAAGCGGCCTATCAGGTGAAGGCCGCCGATGCGTTGCAGCACGTTGCTGGCTATAGCTGCTTTATGGACGCCACGGTGCGCGACATGCAGTTTACCTGGTTCACCGCCGGTAAAAACTGGCAGCAAACCGGGGGGTTTGGGCCGTGGATGACCACCGCCGATGAGATCCCCGATCCACAGCAGCTGGCAATTAAAACCTGGCTGAATCAGCGCGAAGTGCAGAACGATACCACCGCCAGCATGGTGCATCCGGTGGCGAAGATCATTGAGTACATTTCAGCGTTCAGCCCGCTGTCGCCAGGCGATGTGATCATCACCGGTTCACCGGGTGGCGTGGGCAAAAAGCGTACGCCGCCGCTGTTTATGTTCCCCGGCGATGAGATTGAAGTGGAGATCGAGAAAATCGGCCGCTTGCGTCACCGCGTGGTCTGAATGCGGTCGCCATCAATGGCGACCCTACGACAGAATCGAGCCGGTCTTGTAGGGTGCGCATTTATGCGCACCTGGTTTAACGGCTAAACCTCACCACCCGGCTGCGGTTCAACATTAACTGCAGCGTGTCGCCTGCGCGCGCAATCACAAAACGCTTCTCCCACGGTCCATCCTGCGCGGTGGCCAGTACGCGATCGCCACCTAACGACTGTAACCGGGCGCGAATCGCCGCCGGACCGATGCCCATCAGCAAGCTATCGCCTTCAACCACCAACTCGCTGCGCCACTGGGACGCGAACCACCGGCCTTGCAGATTATCGAGACTGGCTTGGTCGGGCTGCACCGGCACAAAACGTCGTGCGGCATGGCCAATTTCACCGACAATCGCCGCGCCCTCGTGACGCAACTGCATCGGAAAGGTGCTGGAGAGCGAAACCGCATCGCCGTGCGCATCATCGCGCCACAGCGTTTCGCCGGCGCCAAGCCAGGTGGCCGTCACGCCCTTGATCTCCAGCCAGTCGGCGGCGTCTTCCGCCACGTAGAGTCCAGGCGTTAAATCGTGTCCTTTCTCCGGCAATTCGCGATTAAGCAGCGCCGCCATCACGCGCAACACGCTTTCGGAAGTGGTGGCATCTTCGCGATTGGCGACCAGCGCCACGCCGATTTTCAGCTCCGGATGCAGCAGAAAATAGCTCTTATAACCGGCGTGCGAACCGCCGTGGCCAAACAGCGTCTGGCTGCCAAGCGTCGAGCTGGTAATGCCCAAACCGTAACCGCTGGTGCGGCCATCGTTGAGATTGCGCGGTGCAGTCAGGCGCTGCAGCACGCCCGCGCCCGGTCCGCTATCGGCCAGCAGGCTTTGCAGCCAGCGTGTCAGATGATTGAGGCTGCCGGTTACGCTGCCCGAAGCCGAGAGATGCAAACCGGCGCTGGCGAGCTGCCAATGGTCGCCGTTTTGCCAGTAACCCGGCGCTAAACCGGGCACGATATCGAACCAGCTTTCCGGCGCAATCAGGTTGATATCCAGCGGATCGCTGATGTACTGCTGCAGCAAATCGTTGAAGCGTACGCCTTTGGCTTTTAGCGCTTCTTCCACCAGCCGGTAGCCGGTGTTGGTGTAAGAAATTTCGCTGCCGGGCTGATAATTGAGCTCGCCTTCACGCGCGATAAAATCTAACAGGTCGGCGGCGCGCGTCGCGTTGTACACCGACAATCCCAGCAGCGATAAGGTTTCGCGCACGTCCGGCAGGCCGCTGCTCATGTCCAGCGCCTGGCCAACGGTAATCTGCCCGTTGGCGCCGCTGAGCTGCTGCAGATGCTGCGCCAGCGTGTCATCAAGCTGCAGATAGCGGCGGCCGGGGCCGGTTACCAACGCGGCAAAGATATGTTTGGTGATGGAGGCGAAGCGCACCACGCTGTCGGCGCTGAATGGCGTTTGCTGCGCCAAATCGGCCAGGCCAGCGCAGTGGGTGGCGTGAATCTGCTGCGCATCAAACAGCACGATTGCGCCGCCCGGCGCGCCCGGCTGCTGCCAGCTCTCGGTAATCTGTTGTGCGATATCCGCAGCGTGTTGCCAGTTAGCGGTCATGCCGGTTCCTCCAGCGTCATGCTGAGATCGAAAAGTTGGGCGGTATGCGGATGCTGGATGCGTCGCGCGCGCAGATCGTCGGCGCTCAGCTGCTCCACCATCTCGCCGTGCTGCATCACGCCAATGCGCTGACACAGGTGCGTTACCACCGCGAGGTTATGCGTCACCATAATGTAGGTGAGTTTGCGCTCGCTGCGTAGATCGCTGAGTAAATTCAGGATTTCGGCCTGCACCGACACATCCAGCGCGGAGGTAGGTTCATCCAGCAGCAGCACTTCCGGTTCGGCGATCAGCGCGCGGGCAATCGCTACGCGCTGGCGCTGGCCGCCGGAGAGCTGGTGCGGATAGCGGAAACGCACCGCCGCCGGCAAACCCACTTCGCTTAACGCCTGGCTGATGCGCTGCTCGGCGCGATCGAGCTGATGCACCAGCAGCGGTTCGTGCAGGATACGATCGATGGTCTGGCGCGGATGCAGCGAACCAAACGGGTCCTGAAATACCATCTGCACCTGACGATAAAAAGCGCGGCTGCGTTTGGCGCTGAGCTGCATGCCGCCAAACAGCATGCTGCCTTGCCAGTCGGCATTCAGCCCGGCGAGCGCACGCAGAATGGTGGATTTTCCCGAGCCGCTTTCACCCACCAGGCCAAAGCTTTCGCCGTTACCCACCGCAAAGCTGACGTTATTCACCGCCGTGTGCGCACCGAAGGCGATGTGCAGGTTATCGATTTGAATCATGGATGCTCCGTGCGGGCATGGAAACGGTCGGCATGAATGCCGACCCTACAAAAACGCGCTGAACGATCGTAGGGGCGCCATTCATGGCGACCTGCCAATTATTCCCGCCATGCGGCATCGCGCTGCAATACGGGTAAACGCTCACGCGCATGGCGCAGCGATGGCAAACAGGCCAACAAACCGCGCGTATAGGGATGCTGTGCCTGCTGCAGTTGCCCGGCGTCGAGCAGCTCGACGATGCGGCCGCCGTACATCACCGCCACACGATCGCAGAAGTGCGACACCAGCGGCAGATCGTGGCTAATCAGGATCAGCCCCATGCCGCGCGCCGACACCAGTTCGTCAATCAACTTAAGGATCTCGGCCTGCACCGTGGCATCCAGCGCGCTGGTGGGTTCATCGGCAATCAGCAGCTCCGGATCGGGTGCCAGCATCATGGCAATCATCACGCGTTGGCCCATGCCGCCCGATACTTCATGCGGATAGCGTTTCGCCACGGCAGCTGGATCGCGAATCTTCACCTGTTCCAGCAGCGCAATCGCCGCCTGCATCGCCGCTTTATGGCTGCCGCCTTTGTGCTCGCGCCAGGCTTCGGCAATCTGCTGGCCAATAGTCATCACCGGATTGAGCGAATACTTTGGGTCCTGCAGGATAAAACCGACGCGCTTGCCACGAATTTTGCGCATCACTTTCTCGCTGGCACCGCGCAGATCGATGCCATCAAAGCGCAGTACATCAGCGCTGACCTCGGCATTGCCCGGCAGCAGCTGCATCAGGCTGCGCGCGGTGAGCGATTTGCCAGAGCCGCTTTCGCCAACAATCGCAAACTTCTCGCGGCCAACGCTAAAACTGACGCCGCGCACCGCTTCAAAGGTTTCGCTGCGCGAGCGGAAGGCAATGCGCAGGTTACTAATTTCCACCAACATTTAGCGCTCCTTAGGATCCAGCACGTCGCGCAGACCGTCGCCGAGAAAGTTGAACGCCAGCGACGTCAGGAAAATCGCGATACAGGGCATCAGTGGCACCCACCATTCACTGAACAGGAAACGACGCGCGGTGGCGATCATCGTGCCCCATTCCGGTGACGGCGGCTGCGCGCCCATGCCAAGAAAGCCCAGACTGGCGGCGGTGATAATGATGGAACTCATATCCAGCGTGACCCGCACAATCAGGCTCGGTACGCACAGCGGCATGATGTGGCGCAGAATAATGCGCAGCGGCGAAGCGCCGGTCAGGCGGCTGGCGGCGATAAAATCGCTATGACGAAACTGTAAGGTTTCGGCGCGTGCCAGGCGCGCATATGGCGGCCAGGAGGTGAGGGCAATCGCCAGAATCGCGCTCTCCACACCTGGCTTCAGGGCCGCGACAAACGCCAGCGCCAGAATCAAACGCGGGAAGGCGAGGAAGATATCGGTGATGCGCATTAACGCTTTATCAACGAAGCCGCCCGCATAGCCGGCGATGCAGCCAATCAGCAGGCCGAGCGGCGCGGTGAGCAGCACCACAGCGATCACCATGCCGAGCGTGGTGCGGCCGCCGTAGATAATGCGCGTCCAGACATCGCGCCCCAGCTCATCGGTGCCGAGCCAGTGCGCGGCAGAAGGCGCAGCGAGGCGGTTTTCCAGATGCTGCACGCCGGGATCAAAGGGTGTCAGCCACGGCGCAAACAGCGCCAGAAACAGCATTACGCTGATCACCAGCAGGCCGATCATCGCCAGCGGATTGCTGCGCAGGTTGAGCCACAGGCGATAGCGTCGGCCCCACACCGCCTGGCGGCGGTTGGCTGGCGTGTCGTCAAGCAGCCAGTCTCGAGAGAAGAAGATCATTTTACGCGCGGGTCCCAAAGTCGATAGAGAAGGTCAGCCAGCTGGTTGAGCAGCACGTACACGGTGCCGACCAGCAGCGTCGCGCCGACCACCGGATTCATATCGGCGTTCATCAGCGAGGTGGTGAGATATTGACCAAGCCCCGGCCAGGCGAAGACGTTTTCCGTCACCACCGCGCCTTCCAGCAGCCCGGCGTAGGTCAATGCCAGCACCGTCACCAGCTGCACCGCCACGGTGGGAAAGGCATGGCGCCAGATGACCCGGCGCGAGGATAGCCCTTTGGCGCGGGCGGTAATCACGAATTCGCCGCTCAGCGCATTCAGCATAAAGGTGCGCGTCATGCGCGTAATGTAGGCCATGCTGAAGTAGGCCAGAATCAGCACCGGCTGCGCCATGTGCGCCAGCGCATCCCAGAAGGCGTCCATTTCTCCCGCCAGCAGCGAGTCGATGGTGAGGAAGCCGGTCACCTGCGGCACCATATCCTGCCAGATAATGTCCTGCCGGCCGGGACCGGGCGCAATGCCGAGCACCGCGTAGAACACCAGCAGGCTCAACAGCGCCAGCACGAACACCGGCAGCGAATGGCCGGCGAGACAGATCACGCGAATGGTTTGGTCGAGCCACGAACCCTGACGCACCGCCGCCCATACGCCGAGTGGAATACCGATGAGCGCAGCGATAATGATGGCTGCGGTCGCCAGTTCCATGGTGGCGGGGAAGAAGCGCGCGATATCGGTGCTCACCGGATTGGAGGTAAGAATCGATCGGCCAAGATCGCCATGCAGCAGTTGATTGAGGTAGTGACCAAACTGCACGTAAAGCGGCTGATCCAGCCCCATTTCCGTCCGCACGCGCTCCACCACCGATTGTGGTGCGTTATCGCCGACCGCCGCCAGCACCGGATCGGTGGGCATGACGCGGCCGATGAAAAAGGTCAACACCGACAGGCCAAACAGCGTCAGCACCAGGCTTCCCAGGGTGCTGACGATTCTCTTCAGTAACGGCATCAGGCTTTTTTCACCTGCGCATACGGCCACTGCTCCAGCACGGTCATGTGCACATCCGCCAGGCCTTTGCGGGTGGCGACATTCTTGGTCTTCTGCATCATGAAAATGAACGGACTCTTTTCACGCCCCAGCTGCTGGATATGCTGGTAGAGGGCAATACGTTTTGCCGGATCCGGCTCGTGCAGCGCCTGCTCGGTCAGTTTATTGAACTGTTCATCTGACCAGCTGCAGCGCCACGCCAGGGTTCGCGCGCGTGCGTTATCGCTGTTGTCGGTGTTGACGCAGAAGGCTTCGGTGTTGGAGTTGGGATCGAAGTAATCGGCGCCCCACACGGTGAGTGCCAGCTGATGCTGACGCGCGCGCATTTTGGTCAACACCTGGCGGTTTTCGGCGGCGATCAATGACACTTTGATGCCAATCGCGCCCAGCTGGGTCTGAATTGCCTGCGCGATGTCCGGGTACGGCTGCATCGAGTAGTGATCGAGAGTGATTTCGAAGCCGTCCGGATAACCGGCTTCGGCCAGCAGCGCTTTGGCTTTCGCCACATCTTTGTGGAATGGCGTATCGTCCAGCGCCGCCGGGAATCCGCTCGGCAGGAAACTCTGATGGGTGACAAAACTCATCGACAGAATGTTTTTCTGGATGCTGTCGTAATCCAGCGCCCACTTCAGCGCCTGCCACACCTGCGGCTTTTTCAGATACTGATTATTGGTGTTGCACGACATCAGCATGATGGCCGACAGCGATTGATTCACCAGCGCCACGCTGCTGTCGTTTTTCACCTGCAGCAGCTGTTCGGTGGTGAGGTCATACGCCGCATCGACATCGCCTTTCTTCAGCATCAGCGCCTGCGCCGCTGGGTCGGCGATATGTTTGAGGATCACGCGTTTGATTTTGCTCTGCGCGGCATATTGCGGGCTGAGTTCCAGAATCACCGTTTCGCTGGCATTCCAGGTGCGCAGCGTAAACGCACCGGATCCGGCGCTGTGCTGCTTCAGCCAGCCGTTGCCGAAATCGTTGTTCTGCTGATTCGCCAGACAAGCCTTCTTCGACACGATGCTGCCAACGGTAGCGGACAGGCAGTAAAGCAGGAAAGTTTCTGCCGCTGGCGCACCGAGTTTCATCTCCACGGTGTGGGCATCTTTCGCCGTCACCTGCTGCGTCACGTTATCTTTGGTGAAACCAAACTGGTTGATGATAAACGCCGGGCTCTTATCCAGCTTAACGATACGTTCAATCGAGAATGCGACATCTTCCGCGGTGAGCGGTGAACCATCGGCGAATTTCGCCGCCGGATCGAGATGGAAGGTATACGTGCTGTTATCGCTGCTGACGTCCCAGCTTTGCGCCAGCTGGCCAATGACTTTGTCGGCTTGTTGCGGATCGGGCGTGACTAAACGTTGATACAGGTTGCCGCAGATCTGGCCGCCGGTGGCTTCGAAGCTTTCATGCGGATCGAGGCTGGTGATGTTATCGAGCTGCATCGCTATCACCAGCATGCTGGGTGGCGTGGCGGCGAATGCGGAATTCAGGCTGAGGTAGGAAACAACAGGTACGGCAGTGCATCCTGCAAGAAAACGTCTTCTGGTAACCATGTAAACTCCCAACTGATTGATAATTAAAATAAAAAATTGTTATTTTGCGTTTTTATGTCTTGACTTTCCTGGCGTGCGGGAGGATTAATACCGGCACGAAGCCTTTTGTTTCACACGCCCTTTTTTGGTGCAATTTGCTCCGCCAGCTGGCAGTGCTGCGCTTTCTCCCGAACATGGAACTGAACAACATGTCTGATGCGACAACCTTCACCATTCCGGTTTTTGATGGCCATAACGATGTGCTGAATAAACTCTGGCAGCACCATCAGCCGGACGCGGTTAAGGCATTTTTTACGGGCACCCACAGTGGCCAAATGGATTTTCCGCGTATCCGTCAGGGAAATATGTTAGGTGGCATTTTCGCCACCTGGGTACCGTCCCACCCTCTGATTGCAAGAAGTGCGCCAGACCTCGCAAATTTTCCGCAGGAAATTATCAGCGCTGCGCGCGACGCCACCTTTTCCATGCTGGCGCTGCTGCTGCGCATTGAGCAGGCATCAAACGGCCAGGTGAAAATTTGCCGCAGCGTGCGCGATATCCGCCACTGCATGGAAAACAAGGTGTTAGCGGTGGTGATGCACGTGGAAGGCGCGGAAGCACTGGATAGCGATGGCGAGCTGCTCGATATCTTGTACGCCAGCGGTTTACGCACGTTGGGGCCGCTGTGGAGTCGTCCGAATCAGTTCGGCGACGGCGTGCCGTTCCTCTATCCTTCTTCTCCAGACATCGGCAACGGCCTGACGGCGGCGGGCAAGCAGCTGGTGCGTGACTGTAATCGCCGCCGTATCATGGTCGATCTGTCGCATATGGATGAGAAAGGCTTCTGGCACACCGCAGAGATCAGCGATGCACCGCTGGTGGCGAGCCACTCCAACGCGCATGCGCTAAGCGCGCAGTCACGTAATCTCACCGATCGCCAGCTGGCAGCGATTGCCGAAACTCACGGCTTTGTCGGGGTTAACTTTGCAGTGCCGTTCCTGCGTGAAGATGGCGATCGCCATGCGCCAACCGGCGTTGATGCCATCGTGCGTCACGTCGAGTATCTGCTGGAAAAAGTGGGGGAAGATGGCGTTGGATTTGGTTCGGATCTCGATGGCGCAACCATGCCGGGCGATCTGAAAGACGTGGCCGGATTCCCGCTGCTGGTGCAGGCGCTGGCGGCACGCGGCTATTCGCACGCGCTGCTGGAGAAGATTTGCCACGGCAACTGGCTGCGCGTACTTGAAGCCACCTGGGGCGAATAACCATGCGGCTGCGGCATATTGAAGTGTTTCAGGCGATTGTGCAGACCGGCAGCATCAGTGCGGCGGCGCGCCTGCTCAATGTGTCGCAGCCGAATGTTAGCCGGGTGCTGAATCACGCCGAGCAGCAGCTTGGCTTTGCCCTGTTCGAACGGCGTGCGCAGGGCATGGTTGTTACCGCAGAAGGGCGGCGCTTGCTGCCGGAAGTGGAAGATATCTATCAACGTTTACAGTCGATTACCCAATTGACCGAACAGCTGCGGCGCGGCGAAGGGCAAACGGTGCGCGTTGGCGCCGCGCACGCATTTGGTCAGATGGTATTGGCACCGGCGCTGGTGAACTGGCGACAACAGGCGGCGTCGGTTAGCGTCGAGTTGGTGACCGAGCACTTCAGCACGTTGTGCCGCATGATCATGGATAATCAGCTCGATTTCGCGCTGGTGTTTGGGCAGCAGGTGGAGGCGGACTTACTTGCCGAGCCGCTGTTTCAGTCATCGATGGTGGCGCTGCTGCCGCGCCATCACACCCATCATGAGCCGGTGACGCTGGAGTGGCTGTGCGCCAACAACCTGCTGATGATGCAGAATCAGGATCCGCTGGGTCGGGTACTGCACCGCGCGCTGCGCGATAAGGGGCTGAATCCAGCGGTATCGCTGTCGATCAAAACCTATTCGGTGATTGCCGATATGGTGCTGGCGGGCGGCGGCGTGGGAATTGTCGATCTGTTCACCGCCTGTCGTTATGCCGACCAGCTCAAGCTGCTGCCGGTGGCGCAGCCGTTGCCGTTTGAAGTGATGTTAATCAGTCGCCGCGATCGGCCGCAGTCGCAATCCACGCTGCAGCTGAAACAGGTGATTCGCAACAAGCTGTGGGAGATTGCCCGGCAGTGTGAATCGCAGTTTTTTACCCGGCAGGCATAACGCCTATTGCTGGTGCGCATAAATGCGCACCCTACAAAACCCGTAGGGTCGCCATTCATGGCGACCGCCGGCTCTGTATCAAATCCCATCCGTAATCGGTTTACGTACCAGCAGCAAATACGCCAGCGCCCCCACCACCGTCACACCGGCGCAAATCATCAACGCCAGGCTAAATGACTTGGTGGTATCCAGCACCCAACCGGTAATCACCGGGGCGAACGAGGCGAAAACGAAGCTGGCGAAGTTCTGGATGCTGCCGACCGATGCCGTCATGCGTGCCGTGACGTTGGCGTGAATCAAACCCCAGCACGATGTCCCGGCAAAGTGGATGCAGAACAGCGCCATACCAATCAGCGTCACCGCACTGGTGGTGTCGGTGGCACGGGTGACAAACGCAGTAAACGCGGCGGACAGCAACATGCCGCTGACGATGGAGATCTTACGCACCTTCACCGCATCGTGACCGCGACGCACCAGCGCATCTACCACATAACCGTTCAGCAGCATGCCCGCCGCGCCGAACAGGAAAGGAATCGCCGCCAGTAAACCGGTGCTTTTCAGGTCGAGGTTATAGGTGGATTGCAGATAGCCCGGCAGCCACGCGATATACAGCCACGCGGTGTAGTTGATGCCGCTGAAGCCAATCATCATGCCCCACATGGTGCGCTGCTTGAACAGGCCGCGCCACTCGGCAAAACTCAGCGGTTCCTTGCGTGATGCCACGCTGCCCGCCTGCAAATAGTGAATCTCTTCACCGCTCAGTTTGCTGTTGTCGCGGTCGCGGTACATCAGATACCAGCCGATGGCGAGGAACATGCCCAGCACGCCGATGGTAATGAACATGCCGCGCCAGCCCATGACCATCATCATCGCCGCCAAAATAGGTGGCGCGATGGATAAACCAATCATCGAAGCGGCGTTAAACATCCCCATCGGCATGCCGCGATCTTTGATGTTGAACCAGTCGTTAATCACCTTCACGCCGCACGGGTTCATCGGCGCTTCACCAATCCCCAAACCGATGCGCACGAAAATAAACTGGGTGAAGTTATGCACCAAACCGGCTGCGGCCTGGAACAGCGACCAGAAGAACATGCCAATCGCCAGCATAATGCGTGGCCCTTTGCGATCCAGCAGCGCGCCACACGGCAGCTGTGCCAGGCCGTAAGCCAGGGAAAACGCCGAAAGCAGTAAACCAATCTCGGTCGCGGATAACCCCAGTTCGCCGCGAATCGTCATGTTGGCGACCGACAGCGAGCTGCGATCGAGATAGTTGATCATGGCGGCAAACAGCAGCAGCAACATGGCGGTGACCTGAATCTTTTTGATGCGCGGCGAGCGCACTTCATCACCGCGTGCCGGGATAAAATCTTGCCCGTCAGCAGCGGGTTGTGGCGCATTTTCGCGACCACGAGCCGAAGTATTTTCCATTGCAACCTCCCGGATGTGGGTACTTATCGTTATGCGTGGATGTGGGATCCTGCGGCAGCGAAACGGTGCTGCCACAACGGATTGACTTCGAGACTAGAAGCAAACCGTTCGGATGTTGCGGAGATGTTTCAGATTCGTGCGGGAGCTAATGCTTTGTGGTTTTTAATCGGTTTTTAATTGTACTGACGAATCGAGCGGATCATTGAGGTCTTGGCTGTACTGAGATGATTATGCAGGGCGCACAGCGCTTCCACATCCTGACGGCTAATCAGCGCGGTGAGAATCGCCATATGTTCCTCCAGCGCCACGATATTGCGCTGCTTGAGATCGGTTTCATCCCACTGATAGTGCGAGTGAAAAATCACTGAAATGATCTCCAGCGATTGATTGAAAAAAGGATTGTTGGCGGCCGAGAGAATCAGCGTGTGCATCTCTTTATCCAGCGCGGCGAAGTGGCGGTAATTGCTGGCGATGGTATCGCGCATCGACCGATGGCGATCGAGCAGATCGCGCGCCTGCATCCAGCGCTCATCCTGAGAAGGAAGATTGAGAAAGCGCGTCAGCGCGTGGGTTTCCAGCATTTCGCGCAGCTCAAACAGATTTTCGGCATAGTTTTGATCGAACTTCTTCATGCGCCACTGACCACGTTTCACCGGTTCCAGCAGGTCATAGCGCATAAAGCGCAGCAAAAATTCGCGCACCACAATCGGGCTCACTTTCACCTGCTGCGCCAGTTGCAGCTCGCTAAAGGTGTCGCCCGGCATCAGCTGGCGCTGGTTAATCAGGTTGAAAAAGGTCTGCTCAAACTGCATGGCCTGCTGTTCAATGGGCGGTGTGAGAGCGTTAAAACCGTCTTCATCGCAGGGATCGCGCACAATCACGTAGGTTTCATCCACCTTCTCCAGCACGCCGCGCTCATGCAGGTGCTGTAACGTGTAGCGCACCGTCGTGCGGCTGATATTGAACATCTCAGCCAGCGCCGCCTGCGGTGGCAGCGGCGAACGGATATGCCGTTTGGCAATGCCCTCCAGCATTTGGTTAATCACGTTCTGACGTAGGTTTTGACTGCGGCTCATACGCGTCTCCGGTTTTTTATTAATTAAAAACCATACAAAGCCCAAAAAAAGCGGATCGCTTCACACTTCCCCCCACGCAAAAACCTACAACTCATGATTTTCGCCATAACTGCGACATCAGCACAGGAGAAACCCATGACAACAATGAAAACGCTGGTGGTCGCCGAGCCGCGCCAGATGGTGTGGCAGCAGCGTGCTAAACCGACGCCTGCCGCGAATGAAGTCCTCATCAAACCGATCGCCGCCGGGATTTGCGGCACCGACATTCATGCCTGGGCCGGAAATCAGCCGTTCTTCAGCTATCCGCGCGTGTTGGGGCATGAGTTGTGTGGTGAAGTAGTGCAACTCGGTAGCCAGGCGAGCGGCTTCCGGACAGGGCAGCGCGTGGCGCTGATTCCTTATGTGGCTTGCCAGCAGTGCGATGCCTGCCTGAGCGGCAAAACCAACTGCTGCGAAAAAATCTCGGTGATTGGTGTGCATCAGGATGGCGGTTTCTGCGAATTCCTTAGCGTGCCCGCCAGCAATTTACTGGCGGTAGATGATGTCGATCCGCAAGCCGCCGCGCTGATTGAACCCTTTGCCATTAGCGCCCATGCGGTACGCCGTGCAGCGGTGGTGGCGGATGAGCAGGTATTGGTGGTGGGCGCAGGGCCGATTGGTCTCGGCGTGGCGGCGATTGCGGCAGCGGCTGGCGCTCATGTGGTGGTGGCGGATACCAGCGAGCAGCGGCGTGCGCATGTGACGGATAAGCTGGGTGTGGCGACGGTAAATCCGTTGGAAGAGGATTTTGCAACGCAGCTGAAAGCGGAGTTTGGCGGACGCTTAGCCGCCAAAGTGATCGATGCTACCGGCAGCCCGGCGGCAATGAACGGTGCGGTAAAACTGATTCGTCACGGCGGCACCATCGTGTTTGTTGGCCTGCATAAAGGGGATTTGGTGATTCCCGACATCGAGTTCCATAAAAAGGAGACCACCTTGATGGGCAGCCGCAACGCCACGCTGGAAGATTTCGCCAAAGTCGGCGAACTGATGGCTAACGGTCAGCTTCGTGCCGATATGATGCTGAATCGTCACTATGATTTCTCTACGCTGGCGGAGACCTTTGAAGCCGAGGTCATCAATAATCGCGAACTGATTAAGGGCGTGATTCATTTCAATCGTTGATATTCGCACACACCGTAGCGGCGCAATTTATTGCGCAAAGATGGGTTGGCACTGTGCCTTCATTGATACGCGCGATAAATCGCGCCGCTACAACATTGTGCCTCTTTCACCATATTGTCTGCATTGCTAAGCCAGCGTATTATCTCCCGCCTAAGGTGATGGCGTGCCACCTTCCCCAACCGCCGTTCTGGTCACAGACGGCTGATGACGCCTGACAACACTCGTATCCCTGCGCGGGAGACGGCGGTGTGTCAGGTGTTTTCTGTCCTGCCGCGGCCCTGCGCGTATTTCATTTCAGGAGCTACACACTATGTTGAAGTCGTTACTGGCGGTTATCGTTGGCGGTGCAGTGGGCTGTTCATTGCGCTGGTTAATCTCTTTGCGGTTTAACGCGCTGTTTCCCAATTTGCCGCCGGGCACCTTGATGGTGAATCTTGTGGGCGGTTTTATTATTGGTGCCGCGCTGGCGTTTTTTGTCCGTAATCCACAGATCGATCCTTTCTGGAAGTTACTGATAGTTACCGGCTTGTGTGGCGGTTTAACCACCTTTTCCACTTTTTCGGCGGAAATTGTCGGGCTGCTACAATCAGGTAAATACCTTTGGGCGATGTCGAGTGTCATGGTGCACGTTATCGGTTCTCTGCTGATGACCTTTGCCGGTTTTGCCGTGGTGAATCTGCTGGGATAACCGCCACGCTTGAAATAACTCCTAAGAGGTAGATACTGAACGCCGTTCTGTCCGCGTGACGGACAGAATTTGTCACCGATTATCCGGACGATTAAGGAGCTGATTAATGCGCCGTAACCCCAAATTCCTTAACCTGGTGTTGTTAAACGGTGAACCTGAGGAAAAGCTGCGCGCCGCACGCGCCGCCGGTTTCGACCAGGTGGAGATCTGGCGTGAAGATGTGCAGGCCAGTACGTCGCAGCTCGCAAAGCAGTTGCAGCTGGGTTTCACCAATGTACAGGTGCTACGCGATTTCACCGGTGCGCCGGATCGCGATCGTCAGCAAAAACGCGAAGAACTGCGCCAGTTTATTCAGATTGCTCAGGCCATCGGCTGCGACACCATCCAGGCACCGGCCAGCACGCGCGAAGATTGCGTGGCGGCGCGGATTGATGAAGATTTGCGCTGGCTGGCGTCGGAAGCCGCGCGCTACAACATGCGCATCATGTATGAGCCAATGGCGTGGTGCAGCGTGGATAACACGCTGCCGCTGGCATGGGAACGGCTGCAGCGGCTGGACCAACCGAATATCGGTTTAGTGGTCGATCTGTTCCACATCTGTGCGCCAGGCGGCGATGCGTCGCAGCTGGATGGCATTCCTGCCGATCGTATCTACGAAGTGCAGCTGTGCGACATGGCAGAGATGCCGCCGCAGGATAAAAAGCCGCTCAGCGAGTATGCGCGTCATCAGCGTTTGCTGCCGGGCGACGGCATTATCGAAGTGGAACGCTTTGTCGATAAGCTGAAAAGTGCCGGTTACAGCGGGCCGGTCGGCATTGAAGTGTTTAATGATGAGCTAAAAGCGCAGCCAGCGGACGTGGCTGCGCACAAGGCGTGGCAGGCGTTAAACCGCTACTGGCCTTAATCCTGCAAGCATTGGGCAATAAACCCGGCTGCATCCATCGCGCCCTGCGATGAAATGGTGTGGCCGGTTGCGGCTTCATAACGCGCTTCCACCGTCACGCCCGCCTGCTGCAAACGCTGCGCCGCCGATTCGCTTTCGCTAAACGGAATCACATCATCGGCTTTGCCGTGAATCAGCAGCGCAGGCGTGTAAGGCTGCGGCGTTAAGGCTGCGTCAAACGCCAGACGGCCGGAAAACGCCACCACGCCCGCCAGCGGATAACGGCCAGACGCTAGCGCATCCAGCGCCATAATCGAACCCTGCGAAAAACCCACCAGAATCACTTTATCCCACGCGTCCGCCATGCCGTGTTGCGCCATCAGCTGTTGCAGCGTGGCATCAAAGGCGGCACGCGCGTCGCGTACGCGCGCCGGGCGGTTTTCCGGCGTGATGCCGGTCAGGCTGAACCATTGATATCCCATCGCATGTTCGAACGGGAAGGGCGCATTCGGCGAGGCAAACGCCACATCCGGCAGCAGGCGCGCCCAATGTTCGCCGAGCACCGCCAGATCGTCGCCGCTGCTGCCGACGCCGTGTAAAAAAATCACTAACGCTTTTGCCATCGCACTGCTCCTTATAAACCGTAGGCCGTCATATCCGGGCCAACCGGCACAATGCCGTTGGGATTCAGCGCTTTAATCGAATAATAGCCCTGTTTGATATGGTCGATATTCACCGTCTGACGCACGCCCGAAACCGCCAGCATACTCTTCAGATAACGATCGAGCAGCGGATAGTCGCGCAGGCGGCGCAGGTTGCATTTAAACAGGCCGTGATAGGCGACGTCAAAGCGTACCAGCGTGACAAACAGGCGGATATCCGCTTCGGTTACGCGCTCGCCGAGCAGGAAAGTGCGGCCATCCTGCAAACGCAGCTCCAGCTCATCCAGCTGGCTGAACACGTCGTTAAACGCCTGCTGATAGCTCACTTGCGTGGTGGCGAAGCCGGTGCGATAGACGCCGTTATTCAGGCGTGGATAGATCGCTTCATTCAGCGCGTCGATCTCGGCACGCAGATCCTCGGGATAGAGATCGATGCGATCGTCCGCCAGCGCGCCAAAGCCGCTGTTCAGCATGCGCAAAATATCGGCCGACTCGTTATTGACGATAGTGTGCGTCTGCTTGTCCCACAGCACCGGCACGGTGGCGCGCCCGGTGAAATCGGCATCGGCGCGGGTGTAAAGCTCGTGAAGGTATTCGGCTTTGTTGAGCCAGTCGCGATCTGCACCGGGATAATCGCCGAAGCGCCAGCCCTGCGCGCCGAGCTGCGGCTCAACCACCGACACGCTGATCACGTGCTCTAGCCCTTTCAGGCTGCGCGCCAGCAGCGTGCGTGAAGCCCAGGGACAAATCAGTGCCACATAGAGGTGATAACGATGCGGCTCGGCCGCAAATTCGCTGGAGCCATCTGCGCTAATCCAGTGACGAAAACTGGAGGTCTGACGCACAAATCCGCCCTGTTTGTCGGTGGCTTGCACCGGATGCCACTCTGCACTCCACTTACCGTTTACCAGCATAATTTTGCTCCTCTACGTTGATGAAGAGAGCATACAGCGCTGCTGGATAAGTGATAATCCGGGTAAAATGGCTTTCATTGCTTCCATTTTGGAAGGAGTCAGCCGGGCGGATGGTGCTGGAAATGGTTGGCGAGGAAATCGATCAGCAGCCGGGTTTTTTGCGCCAGATGGCGCGACGGCGGATAGAGCGCAAACAGGCCGAGCGGCGGCGTAGCAAACGCTTCCAGCAATGGGACGATATCGCCACGCTGCAGCGCGGATACGGCAATAAAGCCCGGCAGGCGCGCGATGCCTAATCCGGCCACCGCCGCCTGTAAACAGGCTTCGGTATTGGAGAAACAGAGACGACCACGAATCGGCATGCTTACGTTGTCGCCGCACGGCGTAACGAACGGCCAATGCCAGGGATCGCGGAAGTTGGTGTCACTAATACATTGATGCGTCGCCAAATCGCGCCAGTGCTGCGGCGTGCCGTGCTGGAGCAAATAGCCCGGAGAGGCAGCAACGCGAATCGGCACATCGCCGAGGCGGCGGGCGATTAGGCTGCTGTCGTCGAGCTTGCCGATACGGATCGCCATATCAAATCCTTCATCGACGATATTCACTGCGCGATCGGAGAAGTTAACGTCGAGTTCGATCTGCGGATAGTGGCGTGCGAACTCGACCAATACGCTGGAAAGTATCGCCGTGCCGAAAGTGCCTGGAGCGCTGATTTTCAGGCGGCCGGTTGGCGTAGTCGCATTATCGCGCACTGTGGCATCCAGCGTAGCAAAGGCTTCCAGCAGCGTTTTCACTCGCTCGTAGTAGGCGCGACCGACTTCAGTGGGCGACAGCGCGCGCGTGCTGCGTTTCAACAGCTGCACACCGAGCTCCTGCTCAAGCCGCGAAACCAGCTTTGAGGCCTGGCCACTGCTGGTGCCAAGACGCGCCGCCGCGCCGGCAAAGCTGCCCACTTCCAGCACCGCGACGAACATGCGGTCACAATCGAGTCGATCCATCAAGATTCCAGGTGACGAGAAAATCGTAGGGTGCGGCCTGCGGGTCACCCGTGTCAAATTGTGCACACGGTCGCCATGAATGGCGACCCTACAAAACGCGTCGGTCCATCGTAGGGGCGCCATTTATGGCGACCTAAAATCAATCAACCGCAGGGCGCGCAACCGGTTAAATACCTCCATTACACATTCAGTGCGCTGCACCTTTTCCCGCGCGGGAAAACCTGTTGAACTAGACTTTCGCTTTCACCTGGCCGGGAGCCGTGAATGTCTTTGTTTCATCTGTCGTCGCTGGCGGAGATTTCTGCTGTCGAGTGGGATGCGCTGTTACCTGACGATCAACCTTTTTTACGCCACGCCTTTCTCCTGACATTAGAAGAGAGCGGCAGCGTGCGGCCGGAAAATGGCTGGCAGCCCGATCACCTGTTATGGCGTGAGAATGGTAGCGTGCGCGCGGCGCTGCCGGGCTACCGCAAACGCCATTCGCGCGGGGAATATGTGTTTGACCACGCGTGGGCGGATGCCTGTCAGCGCGCGGGTATTGCGTATTACCCGAAATGGCTGGGCGCGATTCCGTTCAGCCCAGTGACCGGCGCACGCCTGCTGGGCGATGAAGCGGCGGTGCGAAAACTGCTCAACGCGCTGCCGGATAACCTGTTTGAGCACGGCCTGAGCGGTGCGCATATCAACTTCACCACGCCATTCGCTAACCAGATCATTGAACAGCAGCCAGATTGGCTGGAGCGCCTTGGTCTGCAGTATCACTGGCATAATAAAGGCTATCGCGATTTTCAGGATTTCCTCGACACGCTGATGTCACGCAAGCGTAAACAGCTGCGCAAAGAGCGTGAACAGGTGATGAACAACGGTTTTGATTTCACCTGGTATCGCGGCGATGAGCTGCGCGAAGATCAGTGGGATTTCATCTACACCTGTTACGCCAACACCTATGCGGTGCGCGGTCAGCGACCGTATCTGACGCGCCAATTTTTTAGCCTGCTGGCAGAACGGATGCCACGTTCGATTCGGGTGGTGATTTCGACGCTGCAGGGCCAACCGGCGGCGATGGCGTTCTGTTTAGTGGATGGCAATACGCTGTATGGCCGCTATTGGGGCTGCCTGGCGGAGTTCGATCGCCTGCATTTTGAAACCTGTTTTTATCAGGGCATGGATTTCGCCATTGCGGAAGGTTTGCAGCGTTTTGATGCCGGTGCGCAGGGCGAGCACAAGCTGGTACGCGGCTTTGAGCCGCACATCACGCACTCGTGGCACTATCTGTCTCATCCCGGGTTGCGTGAAGCGGTAGCCGATTATCTGCAGCAGGAACGGGCAGGGGTGCGCGCCTGGGCGATAGAAGCGCGCGAATCCCTGCCGTATCGACGCGGTGATTAATCCGCGCCGACAAAACCGCCGGTCTGATGCTGCCACAGGCGCGCGTACAAGCCGCCGTGCGCCAGCAGTTCGCGGTGGTTGCCCATCTCGACAATCTCCCCTTTCTCCAGCACCACCAGGCGATCCATCTTCGCGATAGTGGAGAGACGGTGCGCGATGGCGATCACCGTTTTGCCCTGCATCAGTGTTTCCAGGCTCTCCTGAATCGCCGCTTCTACCTCGGAATCGAGCGCGGAGGTGGCTTCATCCATGATCAGAATCGGCGCATCTTTCAGCAGCACGCGAGCGATAGCGATACGCTGACGCTGGCCGCCCGACAGCTTCACGCCGCGTTCGCCAACGTGCGCATCCAGCCCGGTACGGCCTTGCGGATCGGAGAGCAACGGAATGAACTCGTCGGCGCGCGCGCGGATAATCGCCGCCTGCAACTCCGCTTCTGTCGCGTCCGGTCGACCATACAGCAGGTTGTCGCGAATCGAGCGGTGCAGCAGCGAGGTATCCTGGGTGATCATGCCGATTTGCCCGCGCAGGCTCTCCTGCGTCACTTCGGCGATGTTTTGATCGTCAATCACAATGCGCCCGCTGTTGATGTCATACAGCCGCAGCAGCAGATTTACCAGGGTGGATTTACCGGCACCGGACGGGCCAATCAAACCGATTTTCTCGCCTGGCTTAATGTTGAGATTGAGGCGGTTGATCACCTGACGGCTGCCGCCGTAATCAAAACGCACATCTTCGAAGCGGATCTGGCCGCGCGTCACCTGCATCTTTTTAGCGTTGGGCTCATCCTGCACGCTCAGCGGCTGCGCGATGGTGTTCAGGCCATCCTGTACCATGCCAATATTTTCGAAGATGCCGTTCACTACCCACATGATCCAGCCGGACATGTTCACCAGGCGGATCACCAAACCGGTCGCCAACGCAATCGCACCTACGCTTATCAGCGACTGGCTCCACAGCCACAACGCCAGCGCCGAGGTGCTGACAATCAGCAGGCCATTCAGCGTTGAGAGCGTGATATCCATGGTGGTCACCATGCGGCTGGCATGCTGGGTTTTGTCGGTTTGCTCCTGAATCGCTTCGCGCGCGTAACGCTTCTCCAGATCGTTATGCGAGAACAGTTTGATGGTGGCGATATTGGTGTAGCCATCGACGATGGTGCCCATCAATTTGGAGCGTGCTTCCGATGACACCACCGAACGCTGCTTGACGCGCGGCACGAAGAAGCTCAGCGATACGCTGTAGGCGACAATCCAGATCACCAGCGGAATCATCAGGCGCCAGTCCGCTTCGGCGAACAGCACCAGCGAGGTCACCGCATAAATCACCACGTGCCAGATGGCATCCACCAGCTGTACCGCCGAATCACGCAGTGAGTTACCGGTTTGCATGATGCGCTGGGCGATGCGCCCGGCAAAATCGTTCTGGAAGAAGTTCAGACTTTGGCGCAGCACGTAGTTGTGATGCTGCCAGCGGATCATGCTGGTCATACTCGGGTTAATGCTTTGATGTACCAGCATGTCGTGTACGGCAATCACCACCGGCCGCAGGATCAGCGCCACAAAGGCCATCCACAGCAGCACCGGCCCGTTATCGCTAAACAGCGTGGCGGGCGTGGAGTGATTAACCAGGTCAATAATGCGGCTGAGATAGCTAAACAGCGCCACTTCAATCAGCGCCTGCGCCAGCCCAACAATCAGCAGCGCGACAAAGCTTGGCCAAACCTGACGCAGATAATAGAAGTAAAACGGCCAAACGCTGGAAGGTGGGGAATCGGTTGGCGCATCCTGGAAAATATTGATAAAACGTTCAAAACGACGATACAACATAGAGTCACTCTTCCCAAATTGGTGAGAGTTAACAGCTTAGTGCAAGTGAAAAGGGATTACCGACATGGATTTACTGATTCGCGGTCGTGAACCGGGCGATGCCGCCGCCTACCAGCGTCTTTATAGCCATCCTGATGTGTATCGCTGGACCACGCAGCTGCCGTGTCCTAGCGTGGCGACCTGGGAGAAAAAGTTCGAGAAAATGGATGAGCTGGGGTATATCGGCTTTGTGGCGGAGATTGATGGCGCGATGGTTGGCGAGCTGACGCTATTTGTTGAGCAGCGCCCGCGTACCCGCCACAGCATCAGTTTTGGCATTAGCGTCGATCCGGCTTATGGCGGACGCGGCATCGGTGAAAAACTGATTCGCCACGCCATCGATTACGCCTACAACTGGCTGGGGATAATGCGCATTGAGCTGGAAGTGTTCCACGACAACGAGCGCGCGCTGGGCCTGTATCAAAAGCTGGGCTTCGAGCGCGAAGGCGTGAAGCGCAAAGCCTGCCTGCGCGACGGCGAGTATCACGATATTGTGCAGATGGCGCAGCTACGCTCTTAACCGTAGGGTCGCCATTATGGCGACCTTGCCAGAAAACGCTCGAAGCCCCGCGTTTCGGTCGCCATAAATGGCGACCCTACGATTTTGGCGGTGGGATTGATGTTAATTATGGGGTTTTATCAACGTACTTCTGCATATTCTCTTTGGTTACCAGCTCGAACGGGATCCACACGTGTGAATCGACTTTCTCGCCTTTAATCAGCTTCTGCGCCACATCCACCGACGCTTTGCCCTGGCCGACCGCATCCTGGAACACCGTCACCTGAATCTTGTCCTGCGACAGCGCTTTCAAACCATCCGGCGTGGCATCAATGCCGCCCACCAGCACTTTTTTGTTGCCCTTTGCCAGCGCCATAGCGGCGCCAATCGCCATCTCATCGTTATTGGCTGCAACAATATCAATCGCTTCATCGTTGCCAAGCCAGTTGTTCATCAGATCCATGCCTTCGTTACGCGCATAGTTGGCGGGCTGCTTCTGCACCACTTTCATGCCGGGATATTTCGCCACCACTTGTTCAACGTCTTTAGTACGTTGCAGCGCGCCGGCATCGGTCAGGTTGCCGATCATGATCGCCACGTTACCTTTGTAATTGGCCATTTTGGCCAGCGCTTCCATCTGCAAAGTGCCGGATTCACGCTCGTCGGAGCCGACAAATACTACGCCCGGCGGCAGCGATTTATCGCCCGGCGTGCGGTTAACGTACACCAGCGGAATTTTCGCCTGCTGCGCCAGTCTGGTGAGTTGCGGCGTGCTGGCGGAATCGACTGGATCGACGATGATGGCGTCCACACCTGAGCCGATGAAACTCTGCACCTGATCGGTTTGGCGGCCAACGTCACCGCGTGCATCTTCAAACTGAATATCGATTCCGCGCGCTTTAGCTTCTTTATCAATCGACTGGCGAATAATCGTCAGGAAGTTTTGATCGAAGTAGGCCATCGATACGCCAATTTTTTCCGCCAGTGCCGAGGCAGAAACTGAGAGCAGGCCGAGCAACACAATCGCCTTGAGGGTTTTCATCGCAGACTCCAGAGTAAGCTTGTTATTAGAATGAATGTTTCATTGAGTTTAAAAATGGCTCAATGAAATCATTTTCAGCCTACGAGTCCGTCAGGCGGCTGACAATCTGCTTGGGCGGATTTTGCAGCTAAGCGCACACTTTGCTGCCAGGCGCGCCTTCTCTTCGCGCGCTCATAGTGTTGATGCGAAGGATTTTCCTAGAACAGGCGCACATTCTGGTGCAAAAGCACGCTGTTCTTGTTGGTTTTGTGCAGCGCCGCACCTCGCCTTGTGGCAGTTGCCAAATCCGATGCCATTTTGCCCGCGCGATTCCGCCATTCGCCCAATGACCGCGGCTGAATTGGCTTCCTATAGTTGCTGAACAGGGGAAATAAAGCGGTATTCCTGCAAGACATCGAGCGCACTCATTAAGGAATTCAGCCCATGCAACAAGCCAATAACCGCAGGCAGAATAGCCACGTACGCGTGTGGATCTTATGCTTGATCCTGTTTCTTTCCGTGGTGGCGTACGCCGACCGTTCGATCCTGTCGATCTCCGGATCGGCGATCAAAGATGAGTTTGGACTTTCGGCGATTCAGCTTGGCCTGATCCTCTCAGCCTTCAGCTGGGCGTATGTGATCGGCCAGATCCCTGGCGGGCTGTTTCTCGATCGCTTCGGCACCAAAAAAGTTTATGGCGTGACGCTGGCGCTGTGGTCGATTTCCACGCTGCTAATGGGCTTTGTGGGAGAGTTCTCCAGCGGCATGACCATGGCGTTAACGCTGATGTTTGCGCTGCGTTTTGCACTGGGCCTGATTGAAGCACCGAGTTTTCCTGCCAATGCGCGCGCGGTGATTATGTGGTTTCCGAGCGCTGAACGCGGTCGTGCCTCGTCGTTATTTGCCTCGGCGCAATATTTTGCCGTGGCCATCTTCTCGCCGCTTTCTGGCTGGCTGGTGTCGCGCTTCGGCTGGGAATGGCCATTCTTTGTGTTGGGCGGCATTGGCGTGTTGGCGGTGTTTGTCTGGATGGGCTTTATGCGCAGCCCGCGCCACCATCCACAGGTATCGGACGCGGAGCTGCGCTATATCGAGCAGGGCGGTGCGCTGGTGGATATTGATGAGGCGCACACCTTAAAAGCCCGGCCGCCGCTGAGCAAAGCGATGTTCAAAACGCTGCTGAGTAACCGCATGCTGTGGTGCGCCTATATCGGCCAATATTGCACTATTGCGCTGAGCTACTTCTTTATCACCTGGTTCCCGATCTATCTGGTGCAGGCGCGCGGCATGAACATTATGGATGCCGGCTTTGCCACCATCGCGCCGGCGCTGTTCGGCTTCCTCGGCGGTATCAGCGGCGGCTATATCTCCGACAAACTGCTGGCGAACGGCTGGAGTTTGTCGTGGGCGCGTAAGACGCCGTATATCGTTGGCATGCTGATGGCCGCATCGCTGATTCTGGCGGCGATTATCCCCAGCAACGTCGGCATTATCGCCATTATGTCCTTCGCCTTCTTTGGCAAAGGCGTGGCGGCAGGCGCGGGCACCTGGACGATTGTTAGCGATACTGCACCGAAAGAAGCGGTTGGCCTGGCAGGTGCGATTTTTAACGGCATCGGCAATATGGCTGGTTTTATCACGCCGCTGCTGTTCGGCATCATCGTCGGTTTAACCGGCAGTTACAGCATCGGGCTGGTATTCGTGGGTGCGCACTGTGTCGTCGCGGCACTGCTGTTCCTGCTGGTGATGGGACCGATTGAACGCGTCGGCGAGGAGCAGGAGACTTCAAGCCAGGTCGCCATGAATGGCGACCCTACAACCCCGTAGGGTGCGCATTTATGCGCACCTGGTCAAAGCCCTTACCGTCGTACGGTGCGCATCGATGCGCACCTCCCCCCACAATCCTCACCAATCGCACAAATCCCTCCTGAAGATTTTTTGTTCAGCTGCCGATATCTCCTTACCACCCACTGATATTAAGGAGCGATATCGTGATAAAGCTGATTAACGTTGACGAACTGCGGCAGGGCATGTTTATCCACAAACTTGAGGTTTGGTGGGTAAAAGATAAGCGCATCCGCAACCAAATGCTGATCACCGATAAACGCCAGATCGCGATGATCCGTAACGAGGGGATCCTGCAGCTGTGGATCGATCTCGATAAATCGGTTCAGGCTCCTGTCGCGCCAATGCCGCAGAAAGCTATTCCGCAAACGCCCTTTTTTCAGGAGATGGATCAAGCGCAAAGTATTTTCAATCAGGGGAAGCCGCAGGTGCTGGCGATGTTTAATGAGGCGCGCATGGGGCAAAGGCTTGACCTTGATTATACCCTTGATCTGGTAGATCAAATTGCCGGTTCGATTACCCGCGAGCCAACGGCATTGCTCAGTGTGGCACGGCTGAAAAATCATGACGATTACACCTATCTGCACTCGATGGCGGTGTGCGGATTAATGATTTCGCTCGGCAAAAAAATGGGCCTGGATGAGCAACAGCTGCGTCGCGTCGGCATGGGCGGTTTGCTGCATGATGTCGGTAAAGCGGCGGTGCCGCTGGAGATTCTCAACAAGCCCGGCAGGCTGAGCGACGAAGAGTTTACCGTGATGCGCCAGCATCCGATTGTCGGCGCGCAGATGTTGATGGAAGCCGATGCCGGTGAAGATCTGCTGGATATCGCGCTGCACCACCATGAAAAATATGACGGCAGCGGCTATCCACACGGCCTGAAAGGAGAGGACATCACGCTGTTTTCCCGCATGGCGGCGGTGTGTGACGTCTATGATGCGGTGACCTCGAATCGCGCGTATCGCAAAGGCTGGACCCCTGCTGAAGCGATGCACCATATGCTGAGCTGGCGCGGCCATTTCGACAACACGCTGATGCATACTTTCGTGCGTACTATCGGGATTTATCCGGTGGGATCGCTGGTACGGCTGGCTTCCGGGCGCGTGGCGCTGGTGGTGCAGGCCGGTGAAAAATCATTGCTGAAACCAAAAGTGCATGTTTTCTGGTCGCTTCACGCTCAACGCGAAGTGAAAGCGGAAGCGCTCGATCTCGGCGACAGCTTCTGCACCGACAGTATTACCGGCGCTGAGGACAGCGGACTGTGGCACAACGTCGATCTGAATCGTATCTGGGCGTTAGAAAGCGCTTAATTTCACACCATTTTTATACTTTATTTACGCCCGTCTCCTGCCTTTTTACCCCTTCTTTATGCCGCGCCGCGCATGCTTGCAGCACTACCAAATCCTCTGGAGGTTGCTGTGAGCGTGGGCGTGATAGCCAGCATCGTGCTGGTGTTTATTCTTCTGGGCTACCTGATTTATGCCCTGCTTAATGCGGAGGCGTTCTGATGGCTGCGAATGCATTCTTGCTGATTGCGGTATTCCTGCTGGTACTGATGGTGCTGGCACAACCGCTGGGTCGTTACCTCGCGCTGTTCGTCGCTGATAAGCCGCTGCTGCCGCGCACCGAACGCGCGCTGTGGCGACTGGCCGGCGCGGATGGCGACGCCATGCGCTGGCCGCACTATCTGCTGGCGATTTTGCTGTTTAACCTGCTCGGTTTTGCTGTGTTGCTGCTGATGTTGATGACGCAGGCGGCGCTGCCGCTCAACCCACAGCATCTGCCCAATCTGAGCTGGGATCTGGCGCTGAATACCGCCATCAGTTTCGTCACCAATACTAACTGGCAGTCTTATGCCGGGGAGAGCACGCTGAGCTATTTCAGTCAGATGGCGGGCCTCACGGTGCAGAACTTCCTGTCGGCGGCAACCGGCATCGCGGTGGCGTTTGCGCTGACTCGTGGTTTCGCCAACCGTTCGCTGGCGACGCTCGGCAACGCCTGGCGCGATCTGACGCGCATCACCGTTTACGTGCTGCTGCCGATCAGCCTGGTGATGGCGCTGTTTTTCGTCAGCCAGGGCAGCATTCAAACGTTCGAGCCTTATCACGCGCTCACCACGCTGGAAGGGGCGCAGCAGACGCTACCGCTCGGCCCGGTGGCGTCGCAGGAAGCGATCAAAATGCTTGGCACCAACGGCGGCGGCTTCTTTAACGTCAACTCGGCGCATCCGTTCGAGAACCCGACGGCGCTGAGTAACTTCATCCAGATGCTGAGCATCTTCCTGATCCCGGCAGCGCTCTGTTTCACCTTTGGTCAGCATCTTGGCGATCGCCGTCAGGGCCACATGCTGCTGTGGGCGATGACCATTATGTTCGTGCTGGCGGTGATCACCGTGATGTGGGCCGAACTGCGTGGTAACCCGCACTTCCTGACGCTTGGCGCGGACAGCGCCATCAACATGGAAGGTAAGGAGACGCGCTTTGGCATCCTCAACTCTAGCCTGTTTGCGGTGATCACCACCGCGGCATCGTGCGGTGCGGTCAACGCCATGCATGACTCTTTCACCGCGCTCGGCGGCATGGTGCCGATGTGGCTGATGCAGTTGGGTGAAGTGGTATTCGGCGGCGTTGGCGCGGGTCTGTACGGCATGCTGCTTTTCGTGCTGCTGGGGGTGTTTATCGCCGGGTTGATGATCGGTCGCACGCCGGAATATATGGGCAAAAAGATCGACGTGTGGGAGATGAAGATGACCGCGCTGGCGATTCTGGTGACGCCAACGCTGGTGCTGCTCGGTACCGCGCTGGCGATGATGACCGACGCTGGCCGCGCGGGGATGGCCAATCCCGGCATTCACGGCTTTAGCGAAGTGCTGTATGCGGTGTCATCGGCGGCCAACAACAACGGCAGCGCCTTTGCCGGCCTGAGCGCAAACACGCCGTTCTGGAACCTGCTGCTGGGTTTCTGCATGTTGATCGGTCGTTTCGGCATCATCATTCCGGTGCTGGCGATTGCCGGTTCGCTGGCGGCGAAGAAAATTCAGCCGGTGGGCAACGGTACGCTGCCAACGCACGGCCCGCTGTTTATCGCGCTACTGATTGGCACCGTCTTGCTGGTGGGCGCGTTGACGTTCATCCCCGCGCTGGCGCTTGGCCCGGTAGCGGAACATCTGCAACTTATTCAGGGATAACGGAATCATGAGTCGTCAACAACTGGCGCTGTTTGATGCGGCGCTAACGCGCGTTGCCATGCTGGATGCGCTAAAAAAACTCGATCCGCGCGTACAGTTCCGCAACCCGGTGATGTTTATCGTGTGGCTCGGCAGCGTGCTGACCTCGGTATTAGCGGCTGGCATGGCCGTCGGCACGCTCAGCGGCAGCGCTGGCTTTACCGCGGCGGTTGCCATCTGGCTGTGGTTCACCGTGCTGTTTGCTAACTTTGCCGAAGCGCTGGCGGAAGGGCGCAGCAAGGCGCAGGCCAACAGCCTGAAAGGCATCAGCAAAACCAGCGATGCGAAAAAACTGGCCGAACCGCGCCATGGCGCGCAGTGGCACAACGTGGCCGCCGACACGCTGCGCAAAGGCGATGTGGTGCTGGTGGAAGCCGGTGACATCATTCCCTGCGACGGCGAAGTGCTGGAGGGCGGCGCATCGGTGGATGAAAGCGCGATCACCGGTGAATCTGCGCCGGTGATCCGTGAATCCGGCGGCGACTTCTCCTCCGTAACCGGCGGTACACGCATTCTGTCTGACTGGCTGGTGATTCAGTGCAGCGTCAATCCGGGTGAAACCTTCCTCGATCGCATGATCGCCATGGTGGAAGGCGCCAAACGTCGCAAAACGCCGAACGAAGTGGCGCTGACCATTCTGCTGGTGTCGCTGACGATTGTGTTCCTGCTGGCAACCGTTACGCTGTGGCCCTTCTCAGCCTATGGTGGCACGCCCGTCAGCGTGACGGTGCTGGTCGCCCTGCTGGTGTGCCTGATTCCTACCACCATCGGCGGCTTGTTGTCGGCTATCGGTGTGGCGGGCATGAGCCGCATGCTCGGTGCGAATGTTATCGCTACCAGCGGCCGTGCCGTTGAAGCGGCGGGTGACGTCGATGTGTTGATGCTGGATAAAACCGGCACCATCACCCTCGGCAACCGTCAGGCGACGCAATTCCTGCCGGCACCGGGCGTTAGCGAGCAGCAGCTGGCCGATGCGGCGCAGCTGGCGTCGCTGGCCGATGAAACCCCGGAAGGGCGCAGCATCGTGGTGCTGGCGAAGCAGAAATTTAACCTGCGTGAGCGCGATCTGAGCAGCATGGGCGCCAGCTTCATTCCATTCTCGGCGCAAACGCGGATGAGCGGCGTCAACGTGCAGGATCGCCTGATCCGCAAAGGCGCGGTAGATGCCGTTCGTCGCCATATCGAAGCCAGCAACGGCCGTTTTCCCACGCAAGTGAACGCTGACGTTGAAGAGGTAGCGCGCGCCGGCGGTACACCGCTGGTGGTGGCTGAAGGTGCACAAGTGCTGGGCGTGGTGGCGCTGAAAGATATCGTCAAAGGCGGCATTAAAGAGCGCTTTGCCGAGCTGCGCAAGATGGGCATCAAAACGGTGATGATTACCGGCGATAACCCGCTAACCGCAGCGGCGATTGCGGCGGAAGCGGGCGTTGATGATTTCCTGTCGGAAGCCACGCCGGAAGCTAAGCTGGCGCTGATTCGCCAGTATCAGGCGGAAGGGCGTTTAGTGGCGATGACCGGCGACGGCACCAATGACGCACCGGCGCTGGCGCAGGCCGACGTGGCGGTGGCGATGAACTCCGGTACCCAGGCGGCAAAAGAGGCGGGTAACATGGTCGATCTCGACTCTAACCCGACCAAGCTGCTGGAAGTGGTGCACATCGGCAAACAGATGCTGATGACGCGCGGTTCGCTCACCACTTTCAGTATCGCCAACGACGTGGCGAAGTATTTCGCCATTATTCCGGCCGCGTTTGCCGCCACCTATCCGCAGCTCAACATGTTGAACGTGATGGGGCTGCATTCGCCTAATTCGGCGATTCTGTCGGCGGTGATTTTCAACGCGCTGGTGATTGTGTTTCTGATTCCGCTAGCGTTAAAAGGCGTAAGTTATCGCCCGTTGAGCGCCGCAGCGCTGCTGCGTCGCAACCTGTGGATTTATGGCGCGGGCGGATTAGTGGTGCCGTTTATCGGGATTAAAGCTATCGACCTGCTGCTGACGCTGCTTGGCCTGGCTTGAGGAGAAGAGAAATGAGTCAGTTACGTCCGGCTATTGTATTGTTAATGATACTGACGCTGCTTACCGGCGTGGTGTATCCGCTGCTCACCACTGATTTGGCGCAGTGGTGGTTCCCGTCGCAGGCCAAGGGTTCGCTGATTGAGCAGGATGGCGCGGTGCGCGGTTCTGAGCAGATCGGCCAGGCCTTTAGCCAGCCGGGCCACTTTTGGGGCCGTCCTTCCGCTACCGGTGATGCGCCTTATAACCCGCTGTCCTCCAGCGGCAGCAATCTGGCCGCCAGCAATCCGGCGCTGGATAAAGCCGTGGCGGAACGCGTCGCTGCGCTGCGCGCGGCGAATCCGCAGGCCGCTAAAGCGGTGCCAGTGGAGTTGGTCACCGCGTCGGCGAGCGGTTTAGATCCTGATATTTCGCCGGAAGCGGCCTTGTGGCAAGCTCCGCGCATCGCCGCCGCGCATCACATGGCGCTGCAAGATGTTGAGGCGCTGATTGCGCGTCAAACCGAGCGCCCGCTGTTGCCGTTTATCGGTGAAGAGACGGTGAATGTGCTGCGCCTGAATATGGCGCTGGATGATTTGCAGTAACAACCGGTCGCCATGAATGGCGACCCTACGCTAATTTTGCGAGATTTTCGTAGGGTGCGCATTCATGCGCACCTGCAAACATAGGCGATTTATCGCGCGGTTTTTACAATGGACGATCGATGAACGACGACATATCTCGCCCCGATCCCGATGCACTGCTGCTGAATCACAGCGACAGCCATCGCGGTAAGCTGAAAATCTACTTCGGCGCCTGCGCGGGCGTGGGTAAAACCTTCGCCATGTTGCAGGAAGCACAGCGCCTGCGCGCGCAAGGCCTCGATGTGTTAGCCGGCGTGGTGGAAACGCATGGCCGCGAAGAGACCGCCGCGCTGCTCAACGGGCTGGCGGTGCTGCCGCGTCGTGCCACCGGGCGTTCGCGTCATGCTGAATTCGATCTTGATGCCGCGCTGGCGCGCCATCCGGCGGTGATTCTGATGGATGAGCTGGCGCACACCAACGTGCAGGGTTCACGCCATCCTAAACGCTGGCAGGACATTGAGGAGCTGCTCGAGGCGGGTATCGATGTCATCACTACCGTCAATGTCCAGCATCTGGAGAGCCTGAATGATGTGGTTGGCGGTGTAACCGGTATTCAGGTGCGTGAAACCGTGCCCGATCCGTTCTTTGATAGCGCCGACGAAGTGGTGCTGGTCGATCTGCCGCCGGACGATCTGCGCCAACGGTTAAAAGAGGGCAAAGTCTACGTCGGCGACCGCGCTGAGCGCGCTATCGAAAACTTCTTCCGTAAAGGCAATCTGTTCGCGCTGCGCGAGCTGGCGCTACGGCGCACCGCCGATCGCGTGGATGACCAGATGCGCGCCTGGCGTGATCAGCAGGGCCGCGACAAAGTGTGGCACACGCGTGATGCCATTCTGCTGTGCATTGGTGATGACACCGGCAGCGAAAAGCTGGTGCGCACCGCTGCGCGCCTGGCGGCACGGCTCGGCAGCGAATGGCACGCCGTGTATGTGGAAACGCCTCGCCTCAATCGTCTGCCCGAGGCGCGTCGTCGCGCTATTTTGCGCACGCTGCAGCTGGCGCAGGAGCTGGGGGCAGAAACCGCGACGCTCTCCGATCCTGATGAAGCGCGTGCCGTGCTGCGTTACGCGCGCGAGCATAATCTGGGCAAAATTGTCACCGGACGCCAGCCACAGCGGCGCTGGCGGCGCGACAGTTTTGCTCAACGTCTGGGCGAACTCGGTCCGGATCTCGATTTATTAGTAGTGGCGCTGGACGAACCGGTGCGCGATGCGCCGCATCCGCTCGGTGGCCAGCGTGCCAGCGGTGAAAAATGGCGGCTGCACCTGCGCGGCTGCCTGATGGCGTTGCTGTTGTGCGTGTTGGTTACCACCGTGGGCCGCTGGCTGCTGAAGGAGTTTGATCCGGCCAACGGCGTCATGATTTATCTGCTGGCGGTGGTGCTGGTAGCGCTGCGCTATGGGCGCTGGCCGTCGGTGTTCGCCACGGTGATCAATATCCTCGCCTTTGACCTGTTTTTTGTTGCTCCCACCGGTACCGTCGCGGTATCGGACTTACAGTATCTGGTGACCTTTGCGGTGATGCTGGCGGTGGGCGTGATTGTCGGGAATTTGACGGCGGGCGTGCGCTATCAGGCCAAAGTGGCGCGCTATCGTGAACAGCGGGCGCGCCATCTGTATGAGATGGCGAAATCCCTCGGCAGCGATCTCACGCCGCAGGATATTGCCACCACCAGCCAGCGAATTATTGACGTTACCTTGCAGGCGCGCAGTTTGCTGCTGTTGCCCGATGAACAGGGCGAGCTACAAACCGTGGGCGATACCGCGATTGGCACGCCGCCGGATCTCGCCATCGCCAAATGGAGCTTCAGCAAAGGCCAGCCCGCGGGCGCAGGTACCGATACCTTACCGGCGGTGCCGTACCAGATTCTGCCGCTGAAAAGCGGCAGTCACTGTCGCGGTTTGCTGGTGGTTGAGCCGGAAAACCTGCGCCAGCTGATGATTCCCGAGCAGCAGCGTCTGCTGGAAACGTTCACCGTACTGATCGCCAACGCGCTGGAGCGTATGGCGCTGTCGCACAGTGAAGCGGCGTCGCGTCTTGCCGCCGAGCGCGAGCAACTGCGTAATGCGCTGCTGTCGGCGCTGTCACACGATCTGCGCACGCCGCTGACGGTGCTGTTTGGTCAGGCGGAAATGCTGATGCTCGATCTCGCTAGCGAACAGTCGAAATATGTGGGACAGGCGAACCAAATTCGCGAGCAGACGCTGAGCACCATCCGCTTAGTGAGCAACATGCTGGATATGGCGCGCATTCAGTCGGGCGGGCTTAATCTGCGCGAAGAGTGGGTGGCGCTGGATGAGGTGATTGGCGGCGCGCTGAGCAGCATGGGACCGTCGCTCAAGGGGCATGAATTTATTCTCGACCTGCCCGAAATGGTCCTGATCAAGGGCGACAGCGCCATGCTGGAGCGCGTGTTTACCAATCTGGTTGAAAATAGCCTGAAATATGCTGGAAATGCCGCGCAGCACGGCATTCGTGCGTGGCGCGAGCGAGATCGGCTGGAGATTGCAGTGTGGGATAGCGGACCCGGCATTGCGCCAGAGAATCTCACGCGCATTTTCGACAAGTTTGCGCGCGGGGATAAAGAGTCAGCGGTGCCCGGCGTTGGGTTGGGTTTGGCGATTGGCAAAACCATTATCGAATCGCATCGCGGGCGCATCTGGGCAGAAAACCGGCCAGAAGGTGGCGCGGTGTTTCGTTTGTCGCTGCCGCTGCCCGCCGCGCCTGAAATTTCTGAAGAGGGACTGAAATAACTTCACATAAGTTCGGTTATACTCGCCCACTTGTCTGTTGATTAATGGGAACTTATGGAACGTTTTATCGAAAACCTGATGTATTCATCGCGCTGGCTGCTGGCTCCGGTTTACATAGGACTTTCATTGGGCCTTTTGGCGCTGACCATCAAATTTTTCCAGGAAATTTTCCACCTGTTGCCGCATGTTTTCAGCATTGCGGAAAACGATCTGATTTTGCTGCTGCTGTCGCTGGTGGATATGACGCTGGTGGGCGGTTTACTGGTGATGGTGATGCTCTCGGGTTACGAGAATTTTGTCTCTAAGCTGGACATCGATGAAGACCGTGAGAAGCTGAGCTGGCTGGGTAAAATGGATTCCGGCTCGCTGAAAAATAAAGTCGCCGCATCGATTGTGGCAATTTCATCGATTCATCTGCTGCGCATTTTTATGGACGCCCGTAACGTCGCCAACGAAAAGCTGATGTGGTACGTGATTATTCACCTGACATTTGTGCTGTCGGCGTTTGTAATGGGCTGGCTGGATAATATGTCGAAGGCGGATAAGCACGCCGCGAAGATGTGATGAATCCCGGTCGCCATGAATGGCGTACTGCTCGTCAGTTAAGCGTGAATCGGTCACCATGAATGGTGACCCTACGTGGACATCGCCGGGTTTTCGTAGGGTGCGCATTCATGCGCACCTGCATAAAAAGGCATTTATTTGCTTAAGTGAGCGGCATTACGCCATGAATGGCTACCTGGTCATTTTTTTTCTGGCGTTGCCGGCTGCGTTCCCGCCAGCTTTGGCATCACTTCCCGAATCATCTCGAAAAACTGCCGTAATCGCGCCGGATAATAGCTGGCCCACGGATAGGTCAGCCACACCGGCAGCGGCGGCGCTTGCCACTCTGGCATTAACTGAATCAAATCCCCTTTCGCTAAATCTTCCTGCACCACCCAGGATGACACCACTGCTGCGCCCATCCCGGCCACGGCGGCTTTGCGCACCGCGTACAAACTGTCGCTGGCGAGGCGCGGGGCAATCGCCAGATTCACCGGTTGCCCGTCGCTGATACGCTGCAAAGCGATCTCGTTACGATAAAAGCTGGTCAGCGCCAGCCACGGCAGTTGGGTGAGCTGCGATACGTCCTTCACCGGCGGATACGCCGCCAGCAGCGAGGGGGCCGCCACCACAAAGCGCGGCACCTCAGCCAGCAATATCGCCACGATGGATGAGTCGCTCGGCGCACCGACCTGAATCGCGCAGTCGATGTTTTCACTGATGAAGTCCGGCGTGCGGTCATTCAGCGTCCACTCCACCGTTAAGCGTGGATAGCGGTGCAGATAATCAATCAGCGGTTCAATCAGCTGATCCTGACCAAAGGCGTGTGGCGCGCGTACCCGCAGGGTGCCAATGGGATCGTCACTGGCACCGGTCAGATCATCTTCCAGCGCGTGCCAGGTGGCCAGCAGCTGACGCGCCTGAGCATAACAACGCTCGCCATCATCGGTGAGCTTCAGCGCATGGGTGGTACGCAGAATCAATTTGAGGCCCAGCCGCTGTTCAAGCGCCTGCAGGCGGCGGCTGATAGTGGGCTGGGTGGTGCCCAGCTGCGTCGCTGCCGCTGAGAGCGATCCACTTTCAACAATGCGGATAAAGGTTTGCATCAGTTCGATGCGGTCAACGCTGGAAGGTGTATTCATACGCGCCACGTATAACAGTTCTGTGTTTGAACACTCTACCGCGTATGGCGGCGACGCGCTTTAATAAGCGCACTTTCTCGGGGGAATCCACTATGTCAGCCATGTCATCATCTTCAGTCATCACGGCGGAGAAACTGCCCGCACCGCTGGTCTTTACGCTTGCTGCCGGTGCAGGCCTTAGCGTTGCATCGATTTACTACAGCCAGCCGATGCTGGATATCATCAGCAAACAGTTTAACGTCGGCATTGGCAGCGTTGGCATGGTGCCGATGCTGACGCAGGCGGGTTATGCGCTGGGCATTTTGTTGCTGGCACCGCTCGGCGACCGCCACGATCGTCGCACCATCATTTTAGTCAAAGGCTTGCTGCTGGTTGCCGCTTTGCTACTGTGCGGCTTTTCAGGGGGGCTGAACGCCTTGCTGATGGCCAGCTTTGTCACCGGCTTAACGGCCACCGTGGCGCAAGATATCGTTCCGGCGTCGGCGGCGTTAGCACCGGAGCGCAGCCGCGGTAAAACCGTGGGCACGGTGATGACGGGATTGCTGGTCGGCATTTTACTTTCGCGCGTGGTGAGCGGCGTGGTGGCAGAGTATTTCGGCTGGCGCACCATGTATATGGTGGCGGCGGTGGCCGTATTGTTAATTAGCGTCGCGCTGTGGCGCGTATTACCGCGCTTCACGCCGGGAACGTCGGTGAGCTACCCGCGTTTGCTGCTGTCGCTGGCGCATTTGTGGCAGCACCATCAAACGCTGCGCCGTGCTGCGCTGGCGCAAGGCTTGTTATCGGTGGGCTTTAGCGCCTTCTGGTCAACGCTGGCGTTAATGCTAAGCGACAAATTCCATCTGGATAGCGCCGTCGCTGGTGCGTTCGGCTTGGCCGGTGCGGCAGGGGCCTTAGCGGCGCCGTTAGCTGGCAGCGTGGCGGATCGCATCGGCCCTGCGCGTGTGACGCAGTACGGCGCCACATTGGTGATGGTGTCGTTCGCGCTGATGTTCCTGCTGCCGCTGTTGCCGATGCCGGCACAGCTTGGTCTGATTATCATCAGCACTATCGGTTTTGATTTGGGCGTGCAGGCTACGCTGGTAGCGCATCAAACCCTGGTTTACAGCCTGGCGCCGGAAGCACGCAGCCGTCTTAACGCCTTAATGTTTACCGTTGTTTTCATCGGTATGGCAACCGGCGCGGCGCTCGGCAGCCTGGCGCTGGCACATTGGGGCTGGACCGGCGTGGTAGCGCTCTCCACGCTCGCCGCTGCGCTTGCCCTGATGATTCGCCTTGCGAGCCGCCATCTGAAAAACTGATCGCCTAACATGTGCCAGGCTTAAAGGAAGAATATGATTTAAAAACGGAGCGTTATGAATTTCCTGGCCTGGACCGCTGCCACCGGCGGTCTCTTACTTCTTATGTCACTGGCTTCCGGTTGGATTCACCGTGGGCCCGTGACCTCATTTGGTCTCTATCTGTTCGCCGGCATCCTGTGTGGTCCGTGGATGCTCAACTTGCTGCAAGTCGATATCATCGGTCACGCCAACCTCGCCGCGCACATCACTGAAATTACCATGGCCGCCTCGCTGTTTATCACCGGGCTTAAGCTGCGTTTGCCGCTCAACGCGCACGCATGGCGCATCGGCGTCAGGCTGGCGTTTCCGGCGATGTTGCTGACCGTTGGCAGTATGACGGTGTTGGTGCACTGGATCACCGGCTTTGATTGGGCACTGTCGCTGGCATTTGGCGCCATTGTGGCGCCGACCGATCCGGTGCTTGCCAGCCTGATTTCGGTGAACGATGCGCGCGATGACGACGCACTGCGCGTGGCGCTCTCCAGCGAAGCGGGCATGAACGATGGCTCAGCGCTGCCGCTGCTGATGCTGGCCATGATCATGCTGCAGCCGGGCGCGCTGACGCTCTCCTCATTCGGTGAATGGTTCGCCAAAGATACGCTCTGGGCCATGGGCGGCGGCCTCGGGATTGGCTTCGCATTGGGTTGGTTGATAGGCCAACTGGCAACGCATTTACGCACCGCCAATCAGGATGTGGCACCCAACGATCTGTTCGCCCTTGCGTTGATTGCGTTGAGCTACGCCGCCGCGCAGGCGGTGGATGCGTCGGGCTTCCTCGCCACGTTTGCCGCAGGCGTGGGCTTGCGGCGCGCGGAATTACGCGTGGTGAAGCACTATCCACAAGATGAGATGTCAGAAGAGGAGCGTTTCCTGCCAGCAGAAGCCCGCGTGAATACTGGCCAGCGCCTGGCGCAAGGCAGTAGCGGCATGGTGAAATCGGTCGGGTTGGTGATCGGCGATGCGCTCTCCTTTGGTGATACTATCGAACGCCTGCTGGCGGCGGGCATGATGGTGGTACTGGGCATTACGCTGGCACAGCACTGGAATCTCACCGGTATTGGCCTGGCGCTGCTGCTGTTTGTGGTGGTGCGCCCGCTGGCGGTGTGGATCACCACCTGGCGCTGCGACATTCCGCTGATGCGACGGCTGCTGATTGGCTGGCTGGGTATTCGCGGCATCGGCAGTATCAATTATATTGCTTATGCATGGGTGCACGGTATGCGCGGCCCCGAGGCAGAACAGATGGTGGATATGGCGCTGACGTTGGTGGTGTGCAGCATTGTGCTGCACGGCGTGACGGTGACGCCGCTGCTTAACTGGCGTGCCGCCCGCCAGGCCGCCCGCGCAGAGCACAATGAAAACTGATTTATTGGAAATTACTGGAGCCTATTATGAAAGCGTTATTACTCGCCCTCGTTGGGCTGTCACTGTCCGCCAGCGCGCTGGCCGCCGACGGTGATAATAATCAGGAAGAAAATGTTTATGCCAGCCAGCTGTGTCATTTGGTGAGTAGCGAAAAGAAGACCAGCGATTTGGATGGTTACACCGAGAAAATGAAGTCGCAGCTCGCGGCCAGCCAGTCGTCATCGGCGATACAGCAACCGGAATTTAATGAAGAAATCGCGCAGGAAGTGATTAGCGCCTGGCTGGAGTTGGGCGAGGATGAACGCGGAAAGCTGCGCCACGATCAATCGCAATGTGAGCAAACGGTGATGACCCAGTTCCAGCAGCAAGATTAATAGCCGTCATACTTCAAGCGGCAGCTGCGTTGGCTGCGTTCGTTTACCCCTGTCACGTACTTGCTGCCGCTCGAATTATTTAGGTTATTCGAAAAAGCTCGCGCCTTATCAGGCGCGTTTTTTTATGGCTTTTTTGTATGATTTACGTACATAATCGCCAGCGTTGAAATAAGACACGCATCACATAATGAGATTCAGCTTTTATAGCTGGCATTTTTTGCATACTGACACTGGGCAAGATGATTACACGTCGTCACTTTTTGTTGGCTACCGGAGCAACCGTTCTCTCCATGACCACGGGCAAGCTGTTTGCTCGCGATGACGTCATTCCGCTGTGGCCCGACGATCCGCCAGGCGGCGGCGGCCCTTCAGGTTTGCTCAAAGTGAACAAATACGGTTCCTGGACCAACATCGTTTCCCCCGCCATTCAGCGTTTCCGTCCGGAAAATCCCAACGGCGAAGCGGTGATCGTCGCTGCGGGCGGCGGCTATCGTTTTATCGGTATGGGGCGCGAAGCCTGGCCGGTAGCGCGCTGGCTGAATGCAAACGGCTATACCGTGTATGTCCTCAGCTACCGTTTACCGGGCGAAAAGTGGCAGGCGGGCAATCTGGCACCGCTGCAGGATGCACAACGGGCGATTCGCCTGGTGCGTTCGATGGAGCGCAAAGTGCACGTGCTGGGCTTTTCTGCCGGCGGGCATCTGCTCGGCATGGCGGCGGCGCGTCCGAATTTCGACTCGTATCCGGCGCAAGATCCGCTGGATCAGGTCACGCCTAACGTCGATAGCGTGGGGTTGATTTATCCGGTGATCACCCTTGAAGCGCCGTATCAGCACACCAACACCCACCTGATGCTGGTTGGCAATAACGCCACGCCAACGCAGGAAGCCAACTGGTCAGTGCAAAACTACGTCACGCGGCACTATCCACCGACCTTCCTTGCGCAGGCCGAAGACGATCACACCTCCAATCCTCATAACACTGAAATCATGCGGGATACCTGTCGCCGCATGCGCGTGCCGGTTGAGCTGATTGAGCTCAGCAAAGGCGGACACGGGTTCGGCCTCGGTAAAGCGGGCACGCCAGCCGCGTTGTGGGATCAGGCTTATGTGCGCTGGCTGGATAATCTGAGTTAACCCTGGTCGCCATAAATGGCGTCATCATGATTCGTGCGTGCATGGGGACGGTCGCCATAAATGGCGCCCCTACAGATCTCCAGAAACATCACGTCAAATTAAAATGCGCATCCGGCTGTAACGGTTCCGGTAGCGACCGTTCGCCATTCATCGCTTTCAGATCGCGTGCGATATTAACGCACAGCGCATCAAGCGGCAGATGGTTCGGCGCGGTGCCAAACGGGTGCTCCAGCTCCTCCGCCAGCGCTTCCAGTGACAAAAAGGTGTAGGAGATAAACATCGACACCAGCGGCGTCATCAGGTGCAAATCCGCCACCAGCGCGAACGGCAGCAGCGTGCAGAACAGATACACGGTACGATGCAGGATCAGGCTGTAAGCAAACGGAATCGGCGTGTTGGCGATGCGATCGCAGCCGCCCAGAATGGTGGACAGCTGACTGAGATTTTCATCAATGCTCTGCCAGATAATATCCGATATGTCCCCTTCATCGCGGCGCTGCGCCAGCCAGGTGCTCAAACACAATAAAACCTGCGATGTAGGCATAGGATGATTCAGCACTGCGCTGTGCCAGTTATCGGGCAGCAGGCGCTGCAAATCGGCCTGCACCGGCGTTTTACGCAGGCGGTGTTTCAGGCTCCAGCTAAACGCCAGCAGCAAGCCGGTAAATTCCCGCACCTGTTCTTCACGAATGCCGCGAATGCTTTTAATTTGCCGCAGCAGCGAACGCTCGGTGATATGCAAGTTACCCCACAAGTGGCGGGCTTCGATAAAACGCGCATAGCTGGCGTTGTTGCGAAAACCAAGGAAGATGGCGATCGACACCCCGACCAAACTAAAAGGCGCGGTGGTGAGGTGAATGCCGAGGGTCGAATACCACGGATAGCCAAAGATAGCGATCAGCGACATGAGTAGATTGAGTGACAGGCGAAACACGATGTTGCTAAGCACCGAGCCATGCCAGTCAAACAGCCGGATAAACCAGTGTTGATGGGGACGTACGATCATTTTGCGATGGTGTATTTTTTAGGTTTTGTGGCGTTAGGGTACGCCGGTCAGCACGGCGGAATCAACGCCATTGCTGACGCTTTTTTAAGACCGAATCATGAGATGCGCGGCAAGCTGACTTTCAACGCATCAATAAACAACCGCAGCGCCATGGATTGGTGGCGGTTGGGCGGGAACCACAGCGCAATTCCCGCTGATTGCACTCGCCAATCGGCCAGCAATTCAACCAACTGGCCGCTGCGCAACGCTTTTTCTACATACAGCGACGGCACGTAAGCAATGCCTAACCCGGCAAGGGCGGCCTGCGCCATCAGCGCGTTGCTGTCCAGCGTGAGCGTGCCGGGCACATCAATTTCGTGCGTTTCTGCCGCCTGCGCATATTCCCAGTGATAACGTTTGCCGCTGGGTAAGCGCTGGCGTATGCACTGCTGCCGCAGCAGATCGCGGGGATGCTTAATCGGCGCGTGCAGCGCCAGATAAGCTGGTGCTGCCACGGTGACAAACGTCAGCGGACCACCGAGCGGAACCGCCACCATATCCTGCGGTACATCCTCAAGTAGCCTGATTCCGGCATCAAAACCGGCGGCGGTGATGTCCACCAATGCGCCTTGTGCGGCGAAATCGAGCTGGATATCGGGATAACGGGCGCTAAATTCCGCCACTACGTGCTGCAACAGCAAACCGATTGAGGCATCACTGGCGCTGATGCGCAACGTGCCGTAGTGCTGTTGGCGGCTGGCTGAGATGTCGTGCAGCACCTCATCCATCTGATTCAAGAGCGGCGAGAGTCGATCCAGTAGCTGCTGCCCGGCATCGGTGAGCGACACGCTGCGCGTGGTGCGCTGAAACAGCTGAACGCCCAGATTGTGCTCCAGCGTTTTCACCAGATGGCTGAGCGAAGAGCGCTTTAATCCGAGCTGCTCGGCGGCACGACGAAAGCTGCGCTGTTCACCCAGGGTTTTGATGGCTTGCAGCTCGTGCCACGAAGGTCGTTTCATTGGTGGTTTTTCCTCACCGGGTCATACGCGATTAGGTAGATTATCTCCACCAGTAAAGCGATCTACCATCAGGTTTTCAATAGGAGGAGCACAACATGAAAACCTGGTTAATTACCGGCGCCAGCAGCGGGCTAGGTCGTTTGATGAGTGAACGTTTACTGGCGCGTGGCGATCGCGTGCTGGCTTGCATACGTCGCGAACAGGCGATGGCCGATTTGCAGCAAACCTATGGCGAGCAGCTGCAGATTGTTGCGCTGGATCTGGCGCAAACCGATCGTATTGCGCCCACCATTGCGGATGCTTTTAAGGCGGTCGAACGCATTGATGTGGTGGTGAGCAATGCCGCCTACGGCCTGTTCGGCGCGGCGGAAGAGTTGAGTGATGCGCAGATTGATCGCCAGATCGCCACCAATCTTACCGGTTCCATCCAGCTGATTCGCGCCGTCATTCCCCTGTTACGCAAGCAGGGCGGCGGACGTATCGCGCAGATTTCTTCAGAAGGCGGCCAGGTGGCTTATCCCAACTTCAGCCTGTATCACGCCAGCAAATGGGGCATTGAGGGATTTGTCGAGGCGGTGCGTCAGGAAGTGGCCAGTTTCGGCATTGATTTCCTGCTGGTGGAGCCGGGCCCAACGGCGACGAATTTTGCTACAGGATTGGATATCGCTGACGCGCTCGAGGTATACCGCGATAACGCCTCAGGCCAGCTGCGCCGTGCGATTTTATCCGGTGATTTCACCATTGCCGGTGACGCCGGGAAATGCGTAACGGCGATGATTGAGACGCTCGATAAGTCCAGCATGCCGCTGCGCCTGGCGCTTGGCAGCACCGCCTATCAGCACATCGAAGCGGCATTGGAAAGCCGTCTGGCGGAGCTGCGCGCGCAGCGCGATGTGGCATTCGGCGCGGACGTGTAATCGCATAGGATGTTAGGCGGAATCTGCAGATAGCTGCCAAACTCAGCCATTATGCATTTTGCCCGGTGCGCATGAATGTGCACCCTATACCGGTCAGAGTAGGGTCGCCATTTATGGCGACCAATCCGCTCAATCCTATGACTCAAGGAGACGTTCTAACATGCAAGCGATGATCCTGAAGTATCCCGGCGGCTTAGAAAACCTGCAGCTGATCGATCTTGCCGATCCCGGCAAACCTGGCGCGGGAGAGATCCGTGTAGCGATCCACGCTACGTCGCTGAACTTCCACGATCTGCTGGTGGCGGATGGATCGATACCTACCGCCGATGGCCGCATTATGATGGCGGACGGCGCAGGCGTGGTGGAAGAGGTGGGCGCGGGCGTTACTGAATTTAAGCCGGGCGATCATGTGGTGTCATGCTTCTTCCCGCAGTGGCAGGATGGGTTGCCGTTGAGCCAGGTGGGCAATTTCACTCAAACGCCGGGCGACGGTGCGCACGGCTTTGCTGCCGAGGTGGTGGTACGTCCGGCGCAGCACTTCACGCTGGCACCGCGCGGTTGGCGCCATGCTGAAGCGGCGACCATCACCACGTCGGGGCTCACCGCATGGCGTGCGCTGGTGGGCGATGCGCAGATCAAAGCGGGTGATACGATCGTTACGCTCGGCACCGGTGGAGTGTCGATTACCGCGTTGCAGATCGCTAAAGCAATGGGTGCCCGCGTGATTGTTACTTCCTCCTCCGACGAAAAGCTGGCGCGCGCGCGTGAGCTGGGTGCCGATGCGGGCATTAACTATCGCAGCACGCCGGAGTGGGGCAAAGCGGTACAGCAGTTAACCGATGGCCAGGGCGCGGATGTGGTGATTGAACTTGGCGGCCCTGGCACCATGGCGCAGTCGATTGAGGCGGTGCGTGTTGGCGGGCATATCGCGCTGATTGGCGTCCTTACCGGCTTTGAAGGCGTGATCCCCACCTCATTATTGATGGCAAAACAGGCGCGTATTCAAGGGCTGATTGTCGGCCATCGCCGCCAGCAGCAGGATTTTGTCCGCGCACTGGAGCAGAACGATATCCGGCCAGTGATCAGCGATAGCTACGGTTCACTGAGCGATCTCCCGGCAGCGTTTAAGCATCAGCAGAGCGCGGGACATTTCGGCAAAATTACGGTGGAGTGGTAAAACCATAACCACCGTGAAGTAGCATGTTATTGATCACAGGGTGCTGAAGAGGATATTCAGCACCCTGAAGACTCAGAATAGGATGGCGTGTACCGTAGCACGCAGGGCGATACCGAGCAGAATGCCGGGAACGGCGAAGCGGAACAGGCGCGGGAAGCGGCTTGAAAGGCCAAGGAAAATACCAATGCCGGGCAGATCGAAGGTTTGAATCAACAAACCTGCCGAGGCGTTGATGTTATGGGCGCTGTATAAGCCTTTCTCCACCAGTCCCGCCACCACGCCGTAATAGGCGGTGCCGCCCGCCAGGCATTTTGTCAGCGCTGGAAGAATGTAGACGTCGGAAATGTGCAGCTTATCCAGCAGCGGCGAGAGCAGGCGCGTCAGCATTTCGATGCCGCCCGCTTCTTTTAAAATACCCACCACCGATAACGAAATAATTAACATCGGCAGTGAACCCATCGCCAGGCGAATGGCATCGGAACCGGCGCTGTTTATGATGCCAATCAGCCCCATTTTGCTTTCTTGATGGGTGACGGCTTCATCCTCGTTGAGCAGCGCGGCATCAGAGAGCTTGCGGCCAAAAAGGTGATAGGTGGCTGCCGCCGCGAGTACGCCACCGCAGATGGAGACGATCAGCGCCGTGCTCCAGTGCAATCCCGCCGGAATCAGTGGATAGAAGGTACTGGCCTGGCCCATGGCAAATAACATTGCCAGCGTGGCAGCCATATGACGATCCGAAGTGCCGCGCTTTTCCATAATCGCCAGCGCCGCCAGCGGGGCGGCAAAACTGACGAAATTAAGCTGAATCATGGCAAAAAAAGCCAGCCCGGTAATACCGAACGGTTTTAATAGCGGCGTGGCATGCCGCACCACAAAATCCAACAGACCTTTGACTTCCAGATATTTCATGATGAATAACATCACTACCATAATGGGAATTAAGGTGTAGAGCGCAACGTCCACTGAGGCTTTGCCCGCAGACATAATGATATCGATAATATTCATGCCAGATTCAGACCTGTGTTCACACCGTTCTCCCCGAAAAAATATTTAAATAGGCAAAGTAGTGCCTAAAGACGTTCAGTGACACCCCAACCTTAATGAATGCACCTTCCGTAGCGACGCAATTCATTGCGCGATAAATCGCGCCGCTACGGAATATGCGCTATGAGATATCGGTATTCATATGTCGAGTGAAAAAGCATTAAGCAAGGGGCTGCCCGTAAAGGAATAAATCTTATCTTTTGCCTGGATGGTTGAGTAGTGAAGAAAATGGAATTTAAATTGCAGATATAAAAAAGCCAGCCTGATAAATGGCTGGCTGTTATTTCCCGCGAGAAATATTAACGCATCGTCACAAACTCTTCGGACGCGGTGGGGTGAATCGCCACGGTATTATCGAAGTCTTTCTTGGTGGCGCCCATTTTCAGCGCTACCGCGAAGCCTTGCAGCATCTCATCCATGCCGTTGCCGATACCGTGAATGCCGACAATTTTCTCATCCGCACCTACGCACACCAGTTTCATACGGCACGGCTGGCGATGTTGGGTGACAGCGGTATACATTGCGGTGAAGGAGGATTTATACACCTTCACCTGATCGTCGCCGTACTGCTCGCGCGCCTGCGGTTCGGTCAATCCTACGGTACCAATCGGTGGATGACTGAACACCACGGTCGGCACGTTGCTGAAATCCAGATGCTCATCCGGCTTGTTGTTAAACAGGCGCTCAGAAAGACGACGACCTGCCGCCACCGCAACCGGCGTTAATTCAACCGCACCGGTGTTATCACCAACTGCATAAATGCCTTTGACGTTCGTGTTCTGGAACTTATCAACGTTGATATATCCCTTGTCGTTGAGCTTCACGCCGGTTGCCGCCAGATTGAGATTATCGGTTGCCGGTTCACGGCCAATCGCCCACACCAAACAATCCACGGTTTGCTCGTGACCGCTTTCCAGCTGCAGCGTCAGGCTGCCGTCGGCGTTTTTAATCACCGCTTTCGGAATCGATTCGGTGTGCAGCGTTGGACCTTCTGCCTGCATCACCTCAACCAACGTATCGACAATCAGCGGATCGAAGCTGCGCAGCGGCGCATGCTTACGTACAAACAGGTGGGTTTCTGCGCCCAGCGCATTCACCACGCCGGCCAGCTCCACGGCGATGTAACCCGCACCCACAACCGCCACGCGCTTCGGCAATGCATCCAGTTCAAAGAAACCATCAGAGTCGATACCGTATTCCGCGCCCGGCACGTTGGGATGGCTTGGACGACCGCCGGTGGCGATGAGGATGTGATCGGCGGTGAGGGTTTCGCCGTTCACTTCCACGGTATTGGCATCGATAAAGCGCGCGAAGCCTTTGATCACTTCAACCTTATTTTTACCCAGCACGTTATCGTATGAGCTGTGGATGCGATCGATGTAGGCGCTGCGGTTTTTCACCAGAATTGACCAGTCAAAACGATTTACCGTGGTATCGAAACCATAATCTGGCCCATAAAGATGAATAGCCTCAGCGATTTGCGCCGCATGCCACATCACCTTTTTCGGTACGCAGCCGACGTTGACGCAGGTGCCGCCCAGCTCTTTCGCTTCAATCAGCGCGCACTTTTGGCCGTGCATCGCGGCACGGTTAATCGAGGCGATACCGCCGCTGCCGCCGCCGATGGCGAGGTAGTCAAAATGTCTGGTCATCCGTTATGTCCATCTGTTGGAAGAAAATTGGCATAGAGTTTAACGCTTGAGGCGTGAGGCGCGCAAAGATTGCACCTATGAATGTAATAGGGTTGAATCCCGAAACCCGCCATACTTCAAGCCGCAGGCGCGTTGGCTGCATCCTTTAACCCCAGTCACATAGTGAACTATGCTCCTGGGGATTAAAGGATTTGCCGCCTTCCTGCAACATGAATTATGACGGGTGCTACTCGTCAAAAGGAAATGAATATGCAACTGACTTTTCTCGGCACCGGCGGCGGTGCGCCCAGCCTGCAACGTAACGTCACCGCGATTGCGCTGACGCTGTCGAAACGCGGCGAAACCTGGCTGTTCGACTGCGGTGAAGCAACGCAGCATCAGTACATGCGCTCGGCGCTCAAGCCGGGCAAGCTGGAAAAAATCTTTATCACCCATCTGCACGGCGACCACATCTTTGGCCTGCCGGGATTGCTCACCAGCCGTTCGATGGCGGGCATCCTTGATCCCATGACGGTTTACGGTCCCAAAGGTATTCGGCAATTTATTGAGACGGCGCTCAGCTTAAGCGGCTCATACACCTCTTATCCGCTGGAAATTGTCGAGATTGAAGCCGGTTTGGTGCTGGATGATGGCGAGTTCCGCGTTACCGCCTGGCCGATGAATCATGTGATTGAGTGCTACGGCTATCGCATTGAGCAGCACGACAAGCCGGGCTTCCTTGATGCGCCACGCCTCAAAGCCGAAGGCGTACCGCGCGGGCCGTGGTATCAGGATTTGAAAGCGGGCAAACGCATCCAGCTGGAAGATGGTCGGGAAATCAACGGCGCAGAGTATCTGGGTCCGGCCACCAAAGGTAAAGTGTTGGCGATATTTGGCGATACTGCGCCCACCGAGGTCGCGCTGCAGCTGGCCGCCAACGCGGATGTGATGGTGCATGAAACCACGCTGGAAGCGGCTCTGGTTGAAAAAGCCAACGGGCGCGGCCACTCAACTACCGTTCAGGCGGCTGAAGTGGCAAAACAATCAGGAGCAAAGCGGATGATCGCCACGCATTTCAGCTCGCGCTATCTGTCAAAGGATCGGGAGAAACTGCTGGCGGAGTGCCAGTCGGTGTTTGCTGCGACCGAGCTGGCACATGATTTCGCGGTATTCGAGGTTTAGTGCTGTAACGCCGGGTAGGTGAAAAACAGCAGATGCGTCATGTTGAACAGGAAATGGACGCCGGTGGCGACCCACAGGCGTCCACTCCATTGCCACGCCAGACCATAAATCAGCCCGGCCAGGGTGGCGAAAATCATCAGTAACGGCCCGCCGGGAAAGTGTGCCAGGCCGAACAGCAGCGACGTCAGCAACAATGCAGCTACGGCACCGATGTGTTGGCGCAAACGCTGTTGCAGATAGCCGCGAAAGAATGCCTCTTCCGCCAGCGCAACGAAGAACACGTTCGCCAGCACAAAACTGCCCAACCATTCCGGCCAATGGGGTTCAACGGCCAGGCCACCCAACTGCACCGCGACATAGAGCAGCAGCGGAATCGCCGCCAGCAGCGCCAGCCACAATATCTTGTAGCGCGTCGGAGCGGCCTTAGTGCGAAACAGCTGCGGCAAACAGATGAGCAACACAAACGGAATCAGCGCCTTATCGAAGTTATATGAGAAGCTGAAGGGCGCACTAAGCGGTCCGGCCTGCACATCTTCTACCTGACGCGGATTGTTGAAACCGGGGAAAAAGTGCAGAAACAGCCCGACGGCAATGGCAACGAGCAGGGCTTCGCTGACCAGCTGAATCCAGCGTGCGCTGTTTTCGACGCGAACCCACGCGATAACGGCGATGGCGCCGAGTAGCGTCATCGCCGGCCAATCCAGCACATCCTGAAACAAACCCAGAATAGTGGCCAGCGTGAGCAGCAGTACGGAAAAACGTTTGGCGGGCGACAGCATAGCAAGCGCGCCAGCCAGAATGATCCACATGGTAATTGTCCTTGTTGGCTGACGGCGCTACACGAACCTACTCTGGCACGATTTGCGTGACGCTGAAGTGACCGGTACCGGCAGGTACCAGCTTCTGATGCAGCCACGGCAGCAGCTCTTCCATTTGCGCTTTTAGCTTCCACGGCGGGTTAATCACGATCATGCCGGAAGCCGTCATGCCGCGCTGATCGCTGTCTGGACGCACTGCCAGCTCAATTTGCAGAATGTTGCGGATATTGGTGGCCTGCAGGTCCTTGATCATGTGTTTGATCTGTTGACGCATGACAACCGGATACCACAGGGCGAACACGCCGGTGGCGAAACGCTTGTGGCCTTCCTGAATACCTTTCACCACATCCTGATAATCGCTTTTCATCTCATACGGTGGATCGATGAGAATCAGACCGCGGCGGCTCAGCGGCGGCAGCTTGGCTTTCAGCTGCTGGTAACCGTCGCCACGCGCTACGCGCGCGCGCGCATCTTTGCTGAACTCGGTGCGCAGCAGCGGATAATCGCTGGAGTGCAGCTCGGTCAGCTCCATTTTGTCCTCTTCGCGCAGCAGGAAGCGGGCAATTAACGGTGAGCCGGGATAATACTTTAAGGTGCCATGCGGATTAAGGTTACGCACCGCCGAGAGATACGGCTTCAGCAGCTCAGGCACATCCGGCTGCTGCCAGATGCGGCCGATGCCTTCCAGATATTCACCGGTACGCTCGGCGTGCTCACCGCTGAGCAGGTAACGTCCGGCACCAGCATGCGTATCCAGATAGAGAAAAGGTTTTTCCTTCTCCATCAGAGCGGTGAGGATCAGGCTTTCAACGGTATGTTTCAGCACGTCGGCATGGTTGCCGGCATGAAAACTGTGGCGATAACTCAGCATAAAAAAGAGGGGTCCGCGGTTGGATCAAAGGGAGTCTATACATCGTGTGTGGCGCGATTATAGCCGCGCTGGGTAAAAATTGCTGACGTTTCGTGGGTGATTTAAGTTTTATGGCCAGGTGTCGTTATAGCGGCTTGCGATGCGTTTTGTTGTGGGAAATTTTTGCCATGTCATTGTCCAGTACGCGAATTTTCGCTGCAATTCAACGCGCCGAAGTGAAATGCCAGGTGTTTCTGGCAGGAGATTTTTTTGCTTAAAGCACCTTTAACAACTTCTGGTGAAAATGATGAATAAAATAACGGGTGTCGCAATGGCAAGTCTGTTGGCACTTACCGGCTGTGCGAAACCACAACCGGTGCAAAGCCTGGTCACGCCGCCTGCTGCGGCAGCACAGCCTGTTGCGCAAAATACTCCAGTAGGACAAGAGACATCCGTTGTGGTCTCACCGTCCGCTCAACCTGAGGCTGCGCCATTGACCGATGGCCTTTCAGGCAACATGGAGCAGTGCCGTAAAGAGCTGGATGCTATGCGTCTTTATAGCAAGGTGTCATATGCCAATTTCAATGCGGAACTGCAGAAAATTGACGCACAAACCCATAAATATTTGCAAATTAAACAATCGATTGGCGCAGATATTAATGATTTAGTGATGCCACGTTATCAGTTCCAGGCGCGTGAGTTGTGCTTCCGTATTAAAAACCGTCTATCACAACTGATTATTCGTCAGGCTGGCTAACACCTGCATTGATTGCCCGTTGTCGGTGTGGATAGCGCTATGCAATGCGATTCCTATCCCTCTTCGCTCAAATACGCTTCAGCTCGCCTTGTGGCGAGCTTTTCTTCGCCGGTCCATCCTTAGCGGCATTGATTTTCATGCTATCAAGCCGCATGTTAGGTAGATTGCGTCGCGCGAGTACTCGCGCCTCAACTCCATCATGAAAGGACTGCGCTTATGACCAATCCGTTACTCACGTCTTTTACGCTTCCCCCGTTTTCTGCCATCAAACCTGAACATGTGGTTCCTGCGGTTACCGAAGCGCTGAACGACTGTCGTGCCGCGGTAGAACGCGCTGTGGCGCAAGGCGCGCCTTACACATGGGAAAATCTGGTACAGCCGCTGGCTGAAGTTGACGATCGCTTAGGTCGCCTGTTCTCGCCGGTTAGCCATTTAAATTCGGTGAAAAATAGCCCGGAACTGCGTGAAGCTTACGAACAAACGCTGCCGCTGCTGTCTGAGTACAGCACCTGGGTTGGCCAGCACGAAGGTTTGTACCAGGCATATCGCAACCTGAAAGAGGGCGAGAGCTACGCGGGCCTCGATACTGCGCAGCAGAAAGCGGTGGATAACAGCCTGCGTGATTTCGAGCTGTCCGGTATCGGTCTCGATAAAGAGAAACAGAAGCGCTATGGCGAAATCGCTGCGCGCCTGTCCGAGCTGGGCTCGACTTACAGCAACAATGTGCTCGACGCCACCATGGGCTGGAACAAGCTGGTGACCGATGAAGCCGATCTGGCGGGTATGCCGGAGAGCGCGCTGGCTGCAGCCAAAGCGCAGGCTGAAGCCAAAGAGCAAGAGGGCTGGCTGCTGACGCTGGATATTCCAAGCTATTTGCCGGTGATGACCTATTGCGATAACGCCGCGCTGCGTGAAGAGCTGTACCGCGCCTATTCAACCCGTGCTTCCGATCAGGGCCCGAATGCCGGCAAATGGGATAACGGCCCGATTATGGCGGAAGAGCTGGCGCTGCGCCACGAACTGGCTCAGCTACTGGGCTTCGACTCCTACGCTGACAAATCGCTGGCCACCAAAATGGCGGAAAACCCGGCGCAGGTGATTGAGTTTCTCACCGATCTCGCTAAACGCGCACGTCCGCAGGGTGAAAAAGAGCTGGCTCAGCTGCGCGCTTTCGCCAAAAAAGAGTTCGGCGTCGACGAAATGAATCCGTGGGATTTGACCTACTACGGCGAAAAACAGAAACAGCATCTCTACACCATCAGCGACGAGCAGCTGCGCCCGTATTTCCCGGAAGCGCGTGCGGTGAGTGGCCTGTTTGAGGTGGTAAAACGCATTTACGGTATCACCGCGAAAGAGCGTAAGGATGTGGATGTTTACCATCCGGATGTACGCTTCTTCGATCTGTTCGATGAAAGCGGCGAGCTGCGCGGCAGCTTCTATCTCGATCTCTATGCGCGCGAACACAAGCGTGGCGGGGCGTGGATGGACGACTGCGTTGGCCAGATGCGTAAAGCCGACGGCAGCCTGCAGAAGCCGGTGGCGTATCTAACCTGTAACTTCAATCGCCCGTTACAAGGCAAACCGGCGCTGTTCACCCATGATGAGGTGATCACGCTGTTCCACGAATTTGGTCACGGCCTGCATCATATGCTGACGCGCATCGAAACGCCGGGCGTATCTGGCATCAGCGGTGTGCCGTGGGATGCCGTCGAGCTGCCGAGCCAGTTTATGGAAAACTGGTGCTGGGAGCCGGACGCGCTGGCGTTTATCTCCGGCCACTATGAAACCGGCGAACCGCTGCCGAAGGAACTGCTGGATAAAATGCTGGCGGCAAAAAACTATCAGGCTGCGCTGTTTATCCTGCGTCAGCTGGAGTTTGGCCTGTTCGATTTCCGTCTGCACACCGAGTTTGATCCGGCAAAAGGTGCGCAAATTCTCGAAACGCTGCGCGAAGTGAAGAAGCAGGTTGCTGTGGTGCCAAGCCCTGAATGGGGTCGCTTCCCGCACGCCTTCAGCCACGTGTTCGCGGGCGGTTATGCGGCCGGTTATTACAGCTATCTGTGGGCCGACGTGCTGGCGGCGGATGCTTATTCACGCTTCGAAGAAGAGGGCATTTTCAACCGTCAAACGGGCCAGTCGTTCCTTGATAACATCCTGACGCGTGGCGGTTCCGAAGAGCCAATGGAGCTGTTCAAACGCTTCCGTGGTCGTGAGCCGCAGCTCGATGCGATGCTGGAACATTACGGAATTCAGGGATAAACCGGCTTGTGAAAATTGGTTTAATCGATGAAACAGGCGCCGGAGACGGCGCCTTATTACATTTGGCGCAGCGCTGGGGTTTGCAATCAGACCAACAGGCAACGATGGCGCTGGTTTTAACGTCTGAGCACCTTGAGCTGCGTAAGCTGGATGAGCCGAAACTGGGCGGCATCTTTGTCGATTTCGTGTCAGGTGCCATGGCGCATCGGCGCAAGTTTGGTGGCGGTCGTGGCGAAGCGGTAGCGAAAGCGGTGGGCATCAAAAGTGGCTATCTGCCTGATGTGATTGATGCAACCGCAGGTTTAGGACGCGATGCCTTTGTGCTGGCGTCGCTCGGCTGCCGTGTGCGCATGCTCGAGCGGCATCCGGTGGTAGCGGCGTTGCTGGAGGATGGATTGCGCCGTGGCTATGAGGATGCGGAAATCGGCGGCTGGCTGCGTGAGCGGCTCACGCTACAGCACGTAGTGAGCCAGCAGGCGCTCAGTGATATCACGCCTGCACCGGATGTGGTGTATCTCGATCCGATGTATCCGCATCGGCAGAAAAGCGCGATGGTGAAGAAAGAGATGCGCGTGTTTCAGTCGCTGGTGGGGCCCGATGAAGATGCCGATGCGCTGCTGGAACCGGCGCGGCAGCTGGCGAAGAAACGCATTGTGGTGAAACGTCCGGACTACGCGCCGCCGTTAGCAGGCGTGGTGACGCAAGATGCGGTGGTGACCAAAAGCCATCGTTTTGATATTTATCCGCCTTTGGCGTAAAAAAATCAGGCCGGTAAACCGGCCTGATTTTTACTCTTCGTCTTCATCGCGCAGCGGCACGATCAACATGTCGATATGCACGGTATTAATCAACTGGCGCGCTGATGACATCAGCTTGCTCCAGAAGTCCTGATGGTGACCACACACCACCAAATCCACATCATATTTCTTAATCGCGTCCACCAGCACCTGGCCAAGATCGCCGCTGCCGCTCAGCGTTTCACTGATCGGATAGCCGGCATTGATCGAAAGCGCTTTCAGTGCGGTGTGCGTCTCTTCAGAGATGCGTTTTTGCATGTCGCCCAGGTTAACGTCAATCAGCCCGGTGTACAGGTCAGAATAGTTAACATCAACGTGGATCAGCGAGATTTTCGCATCGTAAGGGCGGGCCAGCGAAACGGCTTTATCGACTAACAACTGGCTTTCCGGGGAAAGGTCTACTGCAATCAGGATGTGTTTATAAGCCATGATAAAACTCCTTCTCAAGATTTGGGGGCGATCTTCCTGCTTTCACGGTAGGCGATGTCCTTTGCGCCAAACGGCGATGAAGCGCCACCAACCATAGTTTCAGCCTTGCAGGCGGTTCTTGTTATGCCCTGAGTATAGCCAGAGTTGTTAACAAATGCTGCAAGCGAAAGTTCGCTTGTGAGGAAGATCAAGCGTTATCGGGTTTTTCACTCGCACTGAACGAAAATCATCGCTGGAAAAAAATTGAACAGATCTCCTACACTGAAAATAAGTGCCACAGCGATATGCGTTGCGCACTCAGGTTCGCATAACAACAATGCAATCGGAATCATTCAGTGGCTGGTTTATTTCCCGTGCGGCGTCTACAGCAATTCCCCGCTGCGTTTGACGTCGTTGCGGCTCCAGCCGGGAGGGGAACATGATCAGCACTATCGCGCTTTTTTGGGCTCTGTGTGTGGTTTGTCTGGTGAATATGGCGCGCTACTTCTCTTCTTTGCGCTCACTATTGGCCGTTTTGCGCGGTTGCGATCCGCTGTTATATCAATATGTGGATGGCGCGGGTTTCTTTACTTCACACGGTCAGCCGAGCAAGCAGGTGCGGCTGGTGCGCTATATCTGGGAAAAGCGCTATCACGATCATCATGACGACGAATTTATTCGCCGCTGCGAACGCGTGCGCGGGCAGTTCGTGCTGACCAGCGGGCTCTGTTTTTTGGTGGTTGTCAGCCTGATTGCGATGGCAATCTGGCAATAAATAACGGCAATAAATAACGGCAATAAAAAAGGGCGACATCGCTGTCGCCCCCATACCCGTCATACTTCGAGTTGCAGCTGCGTTAGCTGCGTGTGTTCACCCCAGTCACTTACTTCAGTAAGCTCCTGGGGATTCACCCACTTGCTGCCTTCCTGCAATTCGAATTATTTAGGGTATCCATCAAATTAATTTCAGTGCAATCCAGTAAAGCGAACCCGACAGCAAAATACACACCGGCAGCGTGAATACCCACGCCATGGCGATATTTTTGATGGTGCGACTCTGCAATCCACCGCCATCGACCAGCATGGTACCGGCCACCGACGACGACAGAATGTGCGTGGTGGAAACCGGCATACCGGTGTAACTGGCCACGCCAATCGACAGCGCGGCCGTGACCTGCGCTGACATGCCCTGCGCATAGGTCATGCCTTTCTTGCCGATTTTCTCACCGATAGTGGTAGCCACGCGACGCCAGCCAATCATGGTACCGATGCCCAGTGCCAGTGCAACGGCAACAATAATCCAGATAGGCGCGTACTCAATGGTGCCCAGCAAATCGCCTTTCAGCTTGTTGAGGAAGCGCTTATCGTCGGCGCTGGTTTCCGGCAGCTTGGCGACTTTATCTACGGTGTCTGAAACGCACAGCAACAGACGACGCATTTGGCCGCGTTGATCAACCGACAGCTGATCGTAGCTCTGCAAGTTATTCAGCAGCAGCTGCGCACGATCGATGGCCTGCAACGCGCGGCTGCTATCGCAATGGAACTCCTGCGGGCCGCCGACTGACTCCTCCGGCGTTGGCACAACAGGCGGTGCAAGCTGCACCATATGCGCCAGCGAGTCGTTATGTTGCTGATAATACTGTTCCAGATGGTTTACCGCGTCGCGCGTGCGCGTGATGTCATAACCTGATGCATTCAGATTCACCACAAAGCCCGCCGGCGCCACGCCGATCAGCACCAGCATAATCAGACCAATGCCTTTCTGCCCATCATTCGCGCCGTGTGAGTAGCTCACGCCAATCGCTGAAACGATAAGAGCAATGCGCGTCCAGAACGGTGGCTTTTTCTTGCCATCAATTTTTTCACGATCGGCAGGTGTCATGTGGATGCGCGAACGCTTAGTGGTTCCGCTCCAGTAACGACGCAGCAGGAAAATCAGGCTGCCTGCAATCACCAAACCGACAATCGGCGAAAGAATCAGGGACAGGAAGATATTGATGACTTTCGGCAGGTTGAGTGCATCAACCACCGAGGTGCCGGTCATCAGGGCGTTGGTGAGCCCAATACCGATGATAGCGCCAATCAATGTGTGAGAACTGGACGCCGGCAAACCTAAATACCAGGTGCCAAGGTTCCAGATAATCGCGGCGAGCAGCATGGAGAAGACCATGGCGAGGCCGTGGGCCGAACCGACATTCAACAGTAAATCAGTCGGAAGCATGTGAACGATGGCATAAGCCACGCTCAATCCACCAAGCAAAACACCTAAAAAGTTGAAAACGCCAGCCATGACAACCGCCAGTTGCGCCCGCATCGCACGGGTGTAAATGACAGTCGCAACCGCGTTAGCAGTGTCGTGAAAACCGTTGATTGCTTCGTAAAACAATACAAACAGCAGAGCAAGAATCAGTAACAGGCTGGTACTGAGGTCGAGACCAGCAAACAGATGTAGCATAAACGTTACGCCATTTTGGGAGGACATGAACGCGGCGCATTATCTGCGACAACGTGCGCGATATGAAAGAAAAATATAGCTCTTTATTGTCTTAAATTTGTCATCCACCCTAAAAATTAAGGTGAAACCATCTATAAATTAGCGAGTTACATTATGACACATTTACGGCATTTTTTTGACCCTAGCGCTGAAAGCCACAGATCTCTACAATCAGCGCCTTTCAGGCAAGGCGGATAAAGCAGTGGAAAAGTTTGACGTTATCATTATTGGTGCAGGCGCAGCCGGCATGTTCTGTGCGGCGCAGGCAGGGCAATTGGGCCGTCGCGTGCTGCTGCTGGATAACGGCAAGAAAGCGGGGCGCAAAATTTTGATGTCGGGCGGTGGCCGCTGCAACTTCACCAACATGCACACTGAGCCGGCGGCGTACCTGTCGCACAATCCCCACTTCTGCAAATCGGCGCTGGCGCGTTATACCCAGTGGGATTTCATCGATCTGGTCAATCGCCATGGCATTGCCTATCACGAGAAAACCCTCGGCCAGTTGTTCTGCGATGATTCGGCGCAGCAGATTGTCGATCTCTTGCTGAAAGAGTGTGAAGCCGGGCAGGTGAGCGTGCGCTTACGCAGTGAAGTGTTGAGCGTGGAGCGCGATGACTACGGCTACACTTTGCAGCTTAACGGCGCGGCGGTGCAGGCTGAAAAACTGGTGATTGCCAGCGGTGGACTCTCGATGCCGGGCTTGGGTGCCACACCGTTCGGCTACAAAGTCGCCGAGCAGTTCGGCCTGAAAGTGTTCCCCACGCGTGCGGCGCTGGTGCCTTTCACGCTGCATAAACCCTTGCTGGAGCAGCTTAATACCCTTTCCGGCGTGGCATTGCCCACGACCATTACGGCGCAGGACGGCACCTTATTTAAAGAAGCGATGCTGTTTACCCATCGCGGTTTGTCGGGCCCGGCCGTGTTGCAAATCTCCAGTTACTGGCAGCCTGGCGAATTCGTCACCATTGATTTGTCACCGGCCACCTCGCTGGATGATTTTATTCATGTGCAGCGCGAGGCTCATCCTAATCTCAGCCTGAAAAACAGCCTGGCGAAGATTCTGCCAAAACGGCTGGTGGAAGTGCTGCAGGAACTCAAGCAGATTCCCGACGTCACGCTGAAACAGCTGAATAGCAAGCAGCAGAGCGAGCTGGTTAACACATTGCATCATTGGCGCGTGCAGCCGAACGGCACCGAAGGCTACCGTACCGCTGAAGTGACGCTGGGCGGCGTGGATACCACACAGCTATCGTCAAAAACCATGGAAGCACGCGATGTGCCGGGGCTGTTCTTTATTGGTGAAGTGGTGGATGTCACCGGCTGGCTGGGCGGCTATAACTTCCAGTGGGCGTGGAGCTCGGCTTGGGCGTGCGCGCAGGCGCTTTAATGCGTGCTGAATAGGCCGCACGCACGCAATCTGCTACTATCGCGCGCTTTACTCTTCAGCGGGTGATGCCCTTCATGTTAAAAATCAAATTTCTTCTGCCGTTGCTCATTGTTATCAGCGCCGCTGTTTGGTGGCTGATGCCGCACTACAGTGACGAAGATAAAGGCTACTACATCGCCATGTTCTGTACGCTGACGCACGACGGGCGCGGGAATACGCCGAAGGACATGCAGCAAATTATCGAAGGTAGCAATTCCGATTACGCGTTGCAGAAGATTCACTTCCAGGCGGGGTTGGCCGAACATCTGCAAACCATTTGGCAGGATTTGTCGCCAGAACAGCAGCAGCAGGCGCGGCAGGAAAGCCTGTCCTGCCGCCGTTTATTATCAGAGAAACTGTTACCGGGCCAGCCGGTGCAGTAATTAGTTTACCGGCAGCGCGAGAACCTGGTCAGTGGTTTTAATCTCCGCGAACACATCGGCAACACCCGCCAGTGCCGCCTGCTGCAACACATTATGATCGACCACCTTGTTATCCCAGGTCGCCAGATCGCGTGTGGCCGTGGCATCTTCCGGAATGATGACCGCGTAGCCGAGCGGCACCGCATCACGCGCGGTGGATGAGACGCACATATGGGTCATCAGGCCGGTAACGATCAGCTGCTTGATGCCCAGTGCATCCAGCTGTTGCTGTAGATCGGTGCCAACAAATGAACTTGGTGTGGCTTTGCCGATCACGCGGTCTTCTTTGCCCGGCTGTAAATCTTTATGGAACTCAGCGAAACGGCTGCCTTTCGCAAACAGCGGGCCATCGGCTTCCCCTAAATGCTGGACGAAGAACACCGGCATATTGTTTTTGTGAGCGAACTCGACGATGCGTTTGCTGTTTTGCAATGCCTTCATACCATCAGGTATCGGCATTTTCCCGCCTGGAAAATATTCGTTCTGGATATCAATGACGATCACCGCCGTCTGCTTTGCAATGAGCGCCGTTGTCGCCGTGGCACCGCTCATGGTGCGAATCGTCGGGGCTTTACTTGCCTGACGTTCGTCAGCAAATACATTGCCGGAAATCGCCATGGCCAGTGCTAAGGTTCCTGAAGCTAAAATATTTTTCATGAGTAATAATCCTGTAATGATGTCGTGGTTAGAGAAGACTCGTGCGGCTTCCGATGGGATGCAGTATGGCGATTTCGTCGTGAGTGAAGGAGTACAGCGGATGACAAATAGCGTTCAATTTGCGCCAAAAACGCCAGGCGCGGCATCGCCGATTAAGGTGGGCATCGTGGTGTTCGACGACATCATCCCTTTCCATCTTTCTGTGCCTTGCGCGGTCTTTGAGAAAGCGGAACAGGACGATGGCTCGCTTTGCTATCAATTGATGATCTGCGCTACGCATCCCGGTCCGTTAAAAACCAACAGCGGTTTTTCGATTGTTGCCGAACATGGACTCGCACAACTCGCCGATGTCGATATGGTGGTGGTGCCGAGCTGGAGCGATCCGGCGGTACAACCTCCTCCAGCATTACTGCAGGCTTTACAACAGGCCGCGCAGCGGGGCGCGCAAGTGGTTGGCCTGTGTCTTGGCGCCTTTGTGCTTGGTGCCGCTGGTTTGCTCAGTCAGCGTCGCGCTACCACGCATTGGCGCTGGATGGCGGATTTCGAACGCCTCTATCCCGACGTGGCGATTGACCGCGACGTGCTCTATATCGACGAAGGGCAGATTGTGACGTCGGCAGGTACCGCGGCGAGTATTGATTGCTGTCTGCATTTAGTGCGCGAGCAGTGCGGCGTCGATGTGGCCAATAGCGTCGCACGTATGCTGGTGGTGCCGCCGCATCGGCAGGGCGGACAGGCGCAGTATATTGAGCAGCCGGTGTATCACTCCGCGGGCAACGATCGCTTTATGTCAGCGCTGAGTTGGGCAACGGAAAACCTGCAGCAGGCGCTAACGCTCGAGCAGCTGGCAGAGAAAGCGCTGATGAGCCGCCGCAGTTTTACCCGCCGCTTCAACCAAACCACCGGCGGCTGTTTTAGCGCTTGGTTAGTGAATCAACGCCTGGCCCTGGCACAGCGTTTTCTGGAGAAAACCGATCAACCGGTGGAGTTGATTGCTGAAAAAGCCGGATTCTCCTCACCGCTGATGCTGCGCCGTCATTTTAAGAAGCAGCTGAATACCTCCCCACTGCAATATCGTAAAACCTTTCGCGGCAGATCCTGATGAACATTTTGCGAGCTCTCTTGCATCACATTGCACGTTACTTGTTGTACTAATTGATATTTTTCGCGGTTCAGCGCAAAATATAAACAGTTACATGGTGCAATAATTGCTCGCTGGGCATGATGTCTGACAGACGCGTCACATCAACTCAGGAGCTTCACGGATGACACTCGCGATGATGAATACTCATAAAGCTTTTAAAGCGTTGCAGCTGGCTGGCGTCAGCGATCAACAAGCCGAAGCGATGGTTGAAATCTTTACTGAAATGCAGCAGGACAATGCGCTGTCACGCGCGGATTTGATGAAGGTTGGAGAGGAAACGACGAGGAGAATTAAAGAGCTGGACCTTCGGCTGAGTGCAGCAATTAAAGAACTGGATGATCGGCTGAGTAAAGCCATCAAAGAGCTGGATCATCGATTGAGCGGTGCAATACAGGAGCTGAACACGCCCCTGTTCGCAGTTGAAACGCGGCTCAACGCGATGGAAAAAGATATTGCTGAACTTAAAGCTGATGTCAAACAACTGAAAGCCGACGTCTCTGCATTAAAAACCGACATGCGCTGGATCAAACGCTTACTGATGGTAATGGCCACCACCATGGTGATCGCGGCAGTTAAATACATCTTCTCGTAAATTTTCGCGCGCTGGGGTGTTAAGTACAGTCGGCTGTACTCGCAGCGCGGCGCGATTCACATTCCCGCACTCGCACGGCCTGCATACCTTCTCTACACCCGGTAATTTGATGCGGCGCACACTTATGGCCGCCTAAAACCACAACACTGCCCTCCAGATAATCAGACTGGAGTCCAGCATGTTGGAAGTTACGCCTGTTCCCGCCCTGACGCGCGCTATTGCCATTCTCAACTTTATTGCGCAGCACGGACCGTGTAGCGCCGCTGAGATTATAGAAATGCTGGCACTGCCTAAAAGCAGTGCCTATCTGCTGTTCGCCGAACTGAAGAAACAGCGTCTGATCACTGTCGATCGCAACAACAACTACTGCCTGTGGACGCGACTGGTGGAGCTGGCAGGACACGCTCTGCACAACATGGATATTCGCGATATCGCGCGTCCACGCCTCACCCGACTGATGCAGCAAACCAATCTACTGTGCCACCTCGGCATCCTCGAAGGCGGCCATGCCTGTTACATCCTCAAGCTCGAATCGGCTGCCACCATCAGCGTGCGATCGCACGAAGGTAAAAGTCTGTCGCTCTATCGCTCGGGCATTGGTAAATGCCTGCTCGCCTGGCAACGCCCCGAAGAGCAGGAACGCATCATTAACGACATACGTTTTGTTGCCGTGACGCCAACGTCGCTGCGCAACGCCGACGCTTTGCGCACTGAGCTGGCACGTATACGCCGTCAGGGCTGGAGCTTTGATAACGGTGAAGATTATCCCGATGTGCGCTGCGTGGCGGCGCCGATTTTCAATGCCCGCGAGCAGTTGGTCGCCGCCATTTCACTGGTAGGCACCCGCCTCGACATTGATGACGACAAGCGCGATTACCTTGCAAGCCAGGCGATTGCCTGCGCCCGCGATATTTCACGACTGCTGGGCTGGCGAAGCCCAACCGAAAAACAAGCCTCGTAACCAGGAGAAGAACATGTCCCTACCCAAGATTAAAACCGTTCGCGCCTACTTTGCGGGTGGCGCTACCGCCGATAAAGCCGCTGCCGGCGGCGATTATCACGATCAAGGTGCCAACCACTGGATTGACGACCATGTCGCCACGCCAATGAGCAAATATAAACAGTACGAGCAGTCACGGCAGTCTTTCGGTATCAACGTGTTGGGCACGCTGATTGTTGAAGTCGAGGCCGATAACGGGCAAACCGGTTTTGCCATTACTACCGGCGGCGAAATGGGCTGCTTTATCGTTGAAAAGCATCTGAACCGCTTCCTGGAAGGGCGCTGCGTTAGCGATATCAAACTGATTCATGATCAGATGATGAATGCCACTATGTATTACGCTGGCTCGGGTGGCCTGGTAATGAACACCATTTCGTGTGTTGATTTGGCGCTATGGGATTTGTTCGGCAAAGTCACCGATCTGCCGGTTTACAAACTGCTGGGCGGCGCGGTGCGTGATGAGCTGCAATTCTACGCCACCGGAGCACGTCCGGATCTGGCGCAGAAGATGGGCTTTATCGGCGGCAAAATGGCGGTGCAGTGGGGCCCGCACGATGGCGACGAGGGGATTCGTAAAGAGGTGGCGCGCATTGCCCACTATCGTGAGGCCTGCGGCGCGGATTTCTGGCTAATGCTCGATTGCTGGATGAGCCAGGACGTGAACTTCGCGACCAAACTGGCGCATGCGTGCGCGCCGTATAACGTGAAGTGGCTAGAAGAGTGCTTACCGCCGCAGCAGTTTGAAGGTTATGCCCAGCTGAAACAGCAAGCGCCGCACGGCATGTTGATCACCAGCGGCGAACACCACGGCACCTTGCAATCGTTTCGTACCCTGGCAGAAACCGGCATTGATATTTTGCAACCGGATGTCGGATGGTGTGGCGGCCTGACCACGCTGGTTGAGGTGGCGGCGCTGGCTAAATCACGCGGTCAACTGGTGGTGCCGCATGGCTCCTCGGTTTACTCGCATCACGCTGTCATTACCTTCACTAACAGCCCCTTCAGTGAATTCCTGATGACCAGCCCAGATTGCAGCACCCTGCGTCCGCAGTTCGATCCGTTGTTAATCAACGAACCGGTACCGGTAAAAGGCCGTATACATAAATCGGTACTGGATAAGCCGGGCTTCGGCGTGGAGCTTAATCGCGATGGTCTGAAACGTCCTTATCAACACTAATTGCACCGGCTGCGGTTAAAAGCCGCAGCCCTTTGTGAGGGCTTGCCCAATGGATAATCTGGTGCTTAGCGCGGTGAAGAAGAACCGCGCCCGTCTCATTCCCTTCATGTTAATGCTCTACGTGCTGGCGTTTCTCGATCGCGCCAATATCGGCTTTGCCAAAGAGGCTTATCAACTCGATACCGGCTTAAGCAATGAAGCCTTCGCCTTAGGGGCCGGGATTTTCTTCGTGGTATATGCGCTGCTCGGCGTGCCGGCTAATTTGCTGATGCGACGTTTTGGAGCCCGCAGCTGGATTGGCGGAACCACGCTGTTGTGGGGATTTCTCTCGGCGGCGATGGCGTTTGCCGATACCGAAGCCAAATTTCTGCTGGTACGCACCTTGCTCGGTGCCGCGGAAGCAGGATTCTTTCCTGGCATGATCTATCTGACTTCGCTGTGGTTCCCACAACAGCAGCGTGCCAGCGTGATGGGCCTGTTTTATATGGGGGCGCCGCTGGCGCTGACGCTGGGATCGCCACTCTCGGGTGCGCTGCTGGAAATGCACGGCGTGCTGGGGCATCCGGGCTGGTTCTGGATGTTCATCATTGAAGGATTATTGGCGGTAGCCGCCGGTATTTTCACCTTTAGTTACATTGATGACACGCCAGCCAAAGCGCGCTTTCTCAGTGCTGATGAAAAGCAGGCGCTGCGGCGTCAGCTTGAAAATGAGGAGCAGCAAAAGCCCACCTCGCATCTGCGCGATGCGCTGCGTAATGGGCGTGTCTGGCAGCTGGCGATCATCTACATGACCATTCAGATTGCGGTGTATGGCCTGATCTTCTTCCTGCCTTCACAGGTCGCCGCGTTGCTAGGTACTAAAGTCGGCTTTCTTGCCTCGCTGGTGGCCGCAATTCCCTGGGTTGCGGCGCTGTTTGGTACCTGGCTAATTCCGCGTTATTCCGATCGCAGCGGTGAACGGCGTCGTATTGCCGCTTTCACTTTGCTGGCTGCGGCCGCGGGTATTGGTCTTTCCGGCTTAGTCTCGCCGTTGTTGGCCATCGTTGCACTTAGCGTGGCGGCGGTGGGTTTCATCGCGGTACAGCCGGTGTTCTGGACCATGCCGACACAGCTGCTTTCCGGTACCGCGCTGGCGGCCGGCATCGGCTTCGTCAATTTGTTTGGTGCCATTGGCGGATTCCTTGCGCCGTTGATTCGCGTTAACGCAGAGATGCAATTCAACAGCAGCAGTGCCGGATTATTGGCGCTGGCGCTGATCGCCGCCGTCGGCTCAATAATTATTCTCAGCCTGAAAGTGGAACGTCAGTTGCCACAGTCTCAGCAGGCAAACCATTGAATGAGGAGGAAGTATGCAGGATCCGTTAAAAAATCCCTTTAAAGCCGGGTTGGCCAAAGGCGAAACGCAGATAGGTTTGTGGCTTAGCAGCACATCGTCTTATCTGGCCGAAATTGCCGCGACCAGCGACTACGACTGGTTACTGATTGATGGCGAACATGCGCCTAATACCGTAAAGGATCTTTATCATCAGCTGCAGGCCATTGCGCCTTATCGCAGCCAGCCGGTGATTCGCCCGGTGGAATGCCAGACTGCGCTGATTAAGCAGGTATTGGATATTGGCGCCCGCACGCTGCTGGTGCCCATGATCGATACTGCCGAGCAGGCACGGGCGCTGGTCAAGGCGACGCGTTATCCACCTGATGGCACGCGCGGCGTGGGGGCCGCAGTGGCGCGTGCGGCTCGCTGGGGACGTGTGGAAAATTATATGGCGCGCGCCAATGACGAGCTGTGCTTGCTGATTCAAGCCGAGAGTAAAACCGCCATTGAAAATCTGGATGCTTTACTGGAAGTCGACGGGGTGGATGGCATATTTATCGGACCGGCGGATCTCTCCGCTTCATTGGGCTATCCCGATAATGCCAGTCATCCTGAGGTACAGAAGATTATTGAGCAAAGTATTAAACGCATCCGCAGCGCAGGAAAAGCCGCGGGCTTTCTGGCAGTGAATCCCGCCATGGCCGAACGTGCCATCAGTTGGGGAGCCAATTTTGTTGCGGTCGGCGTTGATACCATGCTTTACACCGAGGCGCTGGATAATCGGTTAGCCCATTTTAAAAATAGCTTAATCGCACCGAATAAATCGAACTACTAAATGAAAACGGATGGTTCGCCATCCGTTTTTTTGCTCGAATAATGCGTGACGTTGACGAATAAAGATAGAGGCATGCCAAAAAGCGTTAATAAATCCGGGAATGGTTTAATAGCGAATTGCACAGCTAATGCGAGGCGGGAATTTCTCATTACGCTTCACGGGAGTGAGGATCTCTTTGTTATTTTCCGTCGCATCAAATCCTTTCTGCCGACAGATTGCGCAGGGATCGCTACTTTCGCGCAGCGCTTGCTGTGCTTCGGCACCAAGCTGTCGTTTGCGGCAAGAAAGCGGCGTGCAGCCTAATACGTGTTTAAAAGATCGAGTGAATGATTGCTGACTTTCAAAATGGTATTTCACTGCCAGGCTGATTATCGGTGCATTGCTGTATTTCAAGTCATTGATACAGTGTGCAAGCTTTTTTTTGCGAATATAGCGAGCCAGCGTTTCATTGTGATAGCGCGCAAATATTTTCTGCAAATACCATTTGGAATAGCCAGATTTCAATGCGATATCATCGATGCTTAAACGTTGATCCAGATTGGCCATAATCCATTCGGTCACCGAATCAATAACCCCTTCATTGTATTTTTGCTGTGTCATTATCATCCTCCATAAACACTTATAGAGTGTAATTTAATTAATCTTTCCAATCTGCAATTAATGTAAAGTTTTCTTATAATTTGGCTGTTTTATTATTTGTCATCAAGACCGGTCTTGTTTTTCGTGAAGCTAAACGTTTTTATGTTGTGGTGATGTTGAATAGATAATGTAATAACGGAGGTTATTATTAACTCAAATTCTGCATCGTCTGGTCATATTTAACAGTAAAGCCGAGGGGTACTGCGGCACACTCCATCAATACTTAACCATGATTTACGTGCCAGACTGAAGGTTTTCACGTTAAGGAGTGGCAATATGGGGTTTCGTTTCAAGCCAAAACAGTCACTTGCCGTGGTGCTGGCATCGGCCGCGTTATGCGGGGCAGCGCCTGCTTTGGCCGCTAATGTGTATGGTGAACAGCTGGAAGGTTTTCGTTATCCCTATCCACTGCAGCACTTTACCTTCTCTTCGCAGCAGCAGACGCTGAGCATGGGTTACATGGACGTCAAGCCAACGCATCAGGCGAACGGTGAAACCGTGGTGCTCATGCACGGCAAGAACTTCTGCGGTGCAACCTGGGATGACACCATTAAAGCGCTGAGCCAGCAAGGCTACCGCGTCGTCGCGCCGGATCAGATAGGTTTCTGTAGCTCAACCAAACCGGCTAACTACCAATATACCTTCCAGCAATTAGCACAAAACACCCATCAACTGCTGCAGCAGCTCGGCATCAATAATGCCGTGATTGTTGGGCATTCCACTGGCGGCATGCTGGCAACCCGCTATGCGCTGATGTATCCGCAGCAAACGCAGAAACTGGTATTGGTTAACCCTATCGGTCTCGAGGATTGGAAAGCTAAGGGCGCACCGTGGCGCTCGGTGGATCAATGGTATCAGCGCGAACTCAAGCTGGATGCGGCGGGCATTAAGAAGTATGAGCAACAGACCTATTACAGCGGCCAATGGAAACCCGAGTATGACAAATGGGTCGATATGCTGGCTGGATTAAACAGTGGACCGGGCCATAACAAGGTGGCGTGGAACTCGGCGCTACTTTACGACATGATTTTCACTCAGCCGGTTTATTACGAGTTTAAAGATCTTAACGTGCCGACCACATTGATGATTGGCACCGCCGATACCACGGCGATTGGTAGCGATATCGCGTCGCCAGAAGTGAAAGCTAAACTGGGGCATTACAATGTGCTGGGCAAGCAGGTGGCGAAGATGATCCCAGGCGCTCGCCTGATCGAATTCCCCGGCATGGGACACGCCCCACAAATGGAAGAGCCGCAGAAGTTTAATCAGACGTTGCTCGAGGATTTAGCGCGCAAATAGTGGTCGGCACGCAACCTGCAGGTCGCCATCATGGCGACCTGCTTGTCACGAGCTGAACTTCTTTTTGCCGTTTTTAGCGGCATACATCCGCTCATCACTGCCTTCCAGCAGCTGTTCCAGCGATTGTGGCTGGTCGGGATCAAACTCGACAATGCCCGACGAGAAGTGCAGCGCGTAGCGGCGATCCAAATTCTGGGTTTGCTGTTGCAGGAAACGGTCAAAGCGCGCCAGCACCTGTTCCGCATCGGCTTGCTGTAAGCCGTTGAACAACACCACAAACTCATCGCCCCCTAAACGGGCGAAGATATCCGCATGGCGGAAGCTCACTTTCATGGCATCGGCGAAATCCATCAGCGCCCGATCGCCTTCGCGGTGGCCTAGCGTATCGTTGATAACTTTGAAGCGGTCGAGGTCGAGGAAGGTGAGGCTCGCCGGTAATTGCTTCAGCTGGCACTCATTCAGCGCCAGTTGGCCCAGCGTCATAAAGCCGCGGCGATTAGTAATTTGCGTCAGTTCATCGGAGGTAGCGGTTTGAAAGGCCACTAATTCTGCTTCGGCCATGGCGGCCAAATCGCGCAGCGTATGGATATCGTCCGCATTAAACTGGCGAGCGTGGTGATCAATCAAACACAGCGTGCCGACTTTAGCGCCTGCTGGCGTACGCAGCGGACAACCGGCATAAAAGCGTATCGGGTTGTCGTCATCTTTTACCAGCGGGTTATCATGGAAGCGCTCATCTTCGAAAGGATTTTCTACAACCATTACATCATCTTGCAGAATAGCGTGGCCGCAGAACGAGGTACTACGCGGAGCCGTTGCTGCGCTCGTCCCGGCAATAGATTTGAACCATTGGTGATCCTCTTCCAGCAGGCTGACAAGCGCTACCGGCACGCCAAACAGACGACGGGCAAGACGGGTTAAACGGTCGAAACGCTCTTCTGCCGGGGTATGCAGAATGTTGAGCGCACGTAACTGGGCCAAACGATGTGACTCGTCCGCAGGCAGTGCAGGTGCTTTCATCGCGTTACTCTTATTTAATTATGGAATGACGACAACACTGGTGTCTTGCCACACAGGCAGAAAGCGCCTGACAACGACTGCGATAATCGTTGCCAAGCGTAACGATTATCAGAGCACTTTTTGCTCGGCGAGATCAAGGGCAAAGTAGCTGAATATGAGATCGGCACCAGCACGTTTAATCGCGCCAAGGCTCTCAAGCACCACATTGCGTTCGTCGATGGCACCGGCCTGCGCCGCGAATTTGATCATCGCGTACTCACCGCTTACCTGGTACGCCGCCAGCGGCAGCGTGGTGCGCTCGCGGATATCACGCAGGATATCAAGGTAGGCTCCGGCCGGTTTGACCATCAGGGAATCAGCGCCTTCCGCTTCATCAATCAACGACTCGCGAATCGCTTCGCGGCGGTTCATCGGGTTCATCTGGTAAGTCTTACGATCGCCTTTCAGCGCCGTGCCTGCCGCTTCACGGAACGGGCCGTAGAAGGAGGAAGCGAACTTAGTGGAGTAAGACATGATAGCGGTATCGGTGAAACCCGCGGCGTCCAGCGCCTGACGGATCGCTTTTACCTGGCCATCCATTGCGGCAGAAGGGGCGATAAAGTCGGCACCGGCATGCGCGGCGACCACTGCTTGCTTACCGAGGTTGATCAGCGTTTGGTCGTTATCGACGCCGTGATCGCACAGCACGCCGCAGTGGCCATGGCTGGTGTACTCGCAGAAGCAGGTGTCGGACATCACGATCATTTCCGGCACGGTGTCTTTGCAGATACGCGACATACGCGCCACCAGGCCGTTCTCATTCCATGCGTCGCTGCCGGTGGCATCGGTATGGTGTGAAATGCCGAAGGTCATCACGGAGCGGATGCCCGCTTTAGCAATACGTTCGATCTCATACGCCAAACGCTTTTCTGGAATACGCATCACGCCCGGCATGGCGTTAATCGGCACGTAGTCATCTACGCCTTCTTCGACGAAGATCGGCAGCGCCAGATCGTTCAGGCTCAGGTGAGATTCCTGGAACATTTCACGCATTGAGGCGCTTTTACGCAGCCTTCTTGGGCGCTGGATAAGGTTAAATTCAGACATGCTCTACAACTTATGCAGGTTAAAAAAGTGGCGATAGTTTACCCCTTTTCGTGGCTGCGGATGAAGGATTGTGTGCGGAAACGAAAACTCCCGCCGGGCGGCGGGAGTGGGGGAAGATTACTCGTTGATGTCCGGATGCTGCTGCACCAGGTTTTTTCGTTTCGCCTCAAGTTTGGCGATCTCGTCATCAATATCTTCGATTTTTTGCTCGATGTTGTCGTGATGCTCCTGCAGGATTTCACGCGCCTCTGCCATGTCGGAAGCCGCCGGTGTTGCGCCGCGCAGCGGCTTGTTGGCGGTCTCTTTCATGTAGATACCGGTGATTAAACCAATCACTGCCACGACCATCAGGTAGTAAGCCGGCATATACAGATTATTGGTGGCTTCCACCAGATAGGCGGTCAGCGTTGGCGTCAAACCGGCCACCAGTACCGAAATGTTAAACGCGCTCGCCAGCGCACTGTAGCGGATGTGCGTTGGGAACATTGCGGGCAGCGAAGAAGCCATCACACCGGTAAAGGCGTTGAGGATCACCGCCATCAGCAGCAGACCAGCAAAAATCAGGCCCAGCACGCCGCTATTGATCAACATAAAGGCCGGAATCGCAAAGATGAACAGCGCGATGCTGCCGATGATCACAAACGGACGACGACCGAAACGGTCACTCAGCATCCCCATTACCGGCTGCACAAACAGCATACCCATCATGATGGCGATGATAATCAGCACACCGTGATCTTCCGAGTAGTGCAGGTTATGCGACAGGTAGCTAGGCATGTAGGTCAGCAGCATGTAGTAGGTCACGTTGGTGGCGATCACCAGACCGATACAGGCCAGCAGGCTTTTCCAGTGTTTGGTCGCAATCTCTTTGAAAGAGACTTTCGGGCCGTCGCGCAGACCTTCGCGGTCACCCTGTTCCAGGTTATCAACGTGCTGCTGGAACGCCGGGGTTTCTTCCAGCGCATGACGCAGGTACAAGCCGATAATACCGAGCGGCAGCGCCAGGAAGAACGGCAGGCGCCAGCCCCATTCGAGGAACTTCTCTTCACCAATGATGGTGGAGATCAGGACGACGACACCCGCGCCCAGCACAAAGCCCGCGATGGAGCCGAAATCGAGCCAGCTACCCATAAAGCCGCGCTTACGGTCCGGCGAGTATTCCGCGACGAAGATCGATGCGCCGGTATATTCACCGCCGACCGAAAAGCCCTGGGCCATTTTCGCCAGCAGCAGCAGCACCGGTGCCCAAATGCCGATAGAGGCATAGGACGGTATCAGGCCGATACAGAAGGTACTGATCGACATGATGACAATGGTTATGGAAAGGATTTTTTGGCGACCGTATTTGTCACCCAACATACCGAAGAACAGGCCGCCCAGTGGACGGATCAGGAACGGTACCGAGAAGGTTGCCAGTGCGGCAATCATCTGAATACCTGGCGTGGCATCCGGGAAAAAGACTTTACCCAGTGCGTAAGCCACAAAGCCATAAACACCAAAATCAAACCACTCCATCGCGTTGCCCAGAGACGCGGCGGTAATAGCTTTACGTAAACGGGCATCGTCGATAATCGTGACGTCATCCAGCCCAATAGGTTTTACACGCTTCCTACGTAGTTTCATGAGGTTACCCTGTATTGGAATTCGAAAAATCCTCAACGCTGCGGACTCAATTAAAGCGAACAGTCCGCGGCGTTGAGAAAATTAAAGCATAGCCGTGAAAAAGCGTTTTCCCCTGGCCTGCCGCAGCAATTATTAGGGAGGTAATGATTGCCAACCGCGACAGAGTATACCGATTTTGTGTGATATTTGTCATGTTTCCGCCATTAACTGTCTATTTTTTAGCTAATGCTGTGGTGTATCTGCTGAATAAACGCGCAAGTAAAGCCACCAAAACCACCCAATGCGTACGGCTAAAAAAGATCATTAATAGAGGGATTAACTAGCGACTGGCGATCAAAGCAGTGAACGCAGCGGCGCGGCCGTCAACCATCCCTGAATATCTTCTACCGCCTGGGTAAAGTAAGTCCGGTAATTGCTGTCAGCTACATAGCCGAGATGCGGGGTTGCCAGCACGTTGGGCAAGTGGCGCAAAGGATGATCCGCAGGGAGCGGTTCCTGTTCAAACACATCCAATCCCGCACCCGCCAGCTGACCCGACTGCAACGCGCTGATCATCGCCTGTTGATCGACAATGCCGGCACGCGACGTGTTAATCAGCAGCGCGCCAGGCTTCATCTGCGCCAGCGCATCGGCATCAATCAGATGGCGCGAGCGATCGCTAAGCACCAGATGAATCGACACCACATCACTTTTAGTGAGCAGCGCCGTCAGCGACGGCATGGGTTCTGCACCACACTCTGCTGCGCGTTCCGCGGTTAAATTCTGGCTCCATGCACAAACGTGCATGCCAAATGCCTGCGCGACCCTGGCCATCTCGCCGCCAATTTTGCCAAGTCCGACCAAGCCCAGCGTTTTGCCCTGCAGGCTGATGCCTAAGGTATGTTGCCACGCACCGTTACTGCGCAGCGTCTGATTCTCAGGCACGATATGGCGCGCCAGGCCGAGCAACAATCCCCAGCTGAGCTCCATGGGTGCGGCGCTGCTGCTGGCGGTACCGCACACGGCGATATAACGCTCGGCGCAGGCGTCTAAATCGATTGCGGCGTTACGCATGCCGGAAGTGACCACCAGTTTCAGATTGGGCAGGCGGCCAATCAGCTCGGCGCTCAGCGGCGTGCGCTCACGCATTATTACCAGAATATCTGCATGGGCGATGTGCTTAACCAATTCATCCTGGTCGGCGTAATGTTCAGAAAGGGAAGTGGTGTAAACCAGTGGTTCAAGCGAGGCCCAATCGGCAAGCGTTAGGGCGACGTTCTGATAATCATCAAGAATGATGCAGTCCAGGCTCATGGTGTTCCTCAACAAGAAGCGGTTTGTGCCCTTGCTCGCTGAGCCAGGCACGCAGCTGGTCATTATCCATCGGACGGGCATAATAATAGCCCTGAATAAATATCACGCCACGCTGCTGCAGATACGCAAATTGCGTCGCGGTTTCTACACCCTCGCCAAGCACATCCAGTTCCAGCTTATGGCATAGGTTGATAATCGCATCCAGCACCGGCGTCTCAACGTCTAACCCCTCAATGGCATTGATAAAGCCGCGATCGATTTTCAAATAATCCAGCGGGAAGGTGAGCAGATAGGTCAATGAACAGTGGCCGGTACCGAAATCGTCGATCGCCACCTTCATACCCTGCGCCCGTAAATGACGCAGTTTGCGTGCCACCATTTCACCGTCTTCAATCAGGCTGCGTTCGGTCAGCTCCAGCGTAATGCATAGCTGTTTATGTTTGATGCGCGCCGCAAACTGCTCAATATCAGCGATAAAGTCTGGATGCTGCAAATGTTCAGCGGCCAGATTTAGCCCAATATGGAAGCCGGCATCCACCTGCCAGCTCTGAATATCTTCCGCCATCAGATCCAGCAGGTGCTGCGTCAACGGCACAATCATCCCTTCGGCTTCGGCGGCGCTGATAAAAATATCGGGGCGAATCATCTCACCGTTCGGCAGCTGCCAACGCAACAGCGCCTCCGCACCGGCACATGCCTGAAATTTATTGCTGTAAACCGGTTGATAATGCACCGAAAACTGGCGGCCACGAATGGCACGGCGAATCTCGTCACGCCATGAAATACGCCGACGCAGCCAGTTGGCCGTCAGGATCATCAGCAGAATCGAGAAAATTGCCGCCATGGGCAGGAAGATAAACAGCGCCTGGCGCCAGGCTTTAAGCAGCTCGGAAGCGGGCACCGTAACGTTGACGCTGATGGGATAGCGGCTGGATTCGGTCTGATAAGATTCGCTTTTCAGATACAACTCGGGGGACGTGTCGCTGGGCCCGCTGCCGATCACCGCGCCGCCGCTAAATTGCAGGCTCATTTGATAACCCCGCGATTCACCGATAGCGTGCATGAAATCCATCAAATACTGGCCGTCAATCACCGCCCAAAAACCGCTGGTATCAGGAAGCTGCCGCACAAAAACCACGGCGGGACGCGTGGGCACACCCACCGTGCCGCGCACCGAAACGCTCCACCAGGCTTTGCCGGTAATCGGCGGCGGCTGCATCATCATTTCGGCCAGCGTGCCGTGGGCCAGACCGAACGCGGATGAACAGCTGATGTCGTCGCCATTCAGCATGCCGATGGAGCGAAAATAGGGGTTGAGCGTACCGGCGCGCTGCAGCTTATCCTGAATCTGTGCGCAGGGCTGATTGTGGTACTGGCGCAGCTCGGTGATCATATCCCAGGCGTTGTCGCTCATCTTTTCAGCCTGCGTCAACAAGGTGTTGGCCGTTGAAATCTGCTGCTGACTGACCGTGTGGCGCGCTTCGATTGCGGTGCAAAGGATGCCGAGCACCAGCGGTAATAACCCGGCGCAGACAATTAATAGCCAGCCAAAATCGCGATGTCGTTTTTGCGGAAGCACCAGACATTCCTCGGTCGGTTAAAGCAGTTAAAAGCAGGCAAACAGCGGCGTCAGCAGCATACCACTTTCATCGGGCGCTGCATGTTAGCGATTTAAGAATTAACCGATCTGATACAGGTCAATGATCAATCCCGCTTTGCGTTTAATGATCATCTTTTGCCGCTGTTGGCATGTCCCAGCGGCAAAATCGCTATGCCTCGATGTTAGGCAAGCATATTGACCTGAAAATGAGTAATGAAAATGTGCAGCGGTTATCGCGCCCGCGATCCCGGCCGGCCGTTGCCCAGCATAATCGCCAACCGGCTGCCGCCCGGCGTGGTTTCCATCAAAATTTTGGTCACGCTGGTGAGCGGCACCGACAGCAACATGCCCACCGGGCCCAGCAGCCAGCCCCAGAAAATCAACGACAGAAACACCACCAATGTCGACAGTCCCAGTCCACGCCCCATCAGTCGCGGCTCCAGCATATTGCCGAATACCATATGAATGGCACTAAACAGCGCGGCCACCAGCATGGCGTCATAAATATTGTTCAGCACCAGCGCCTGAATAAACGGCGGGATACCCGCGATGATGGGCCCAATATTAGGGATAAAATTAAGGATGAAGGCTACCACGCCCCAGAACAGCGCGAACTTCACGCCGAGCAGCAGCAGTGACAGCCAAACGGCGACGCCGGTTATCAAGCTCACCAGAGTTTTTAGCGCCAGGTAGTGCGTCACGCCTTTCAACGCGCGGTGCAAACCGGCAATGCGGATCTGCGGATTGACCATCGCATTACGCATTTTGTACGGCAGATGGCGCACTTCAAACAGCATAAACACCACGGTAAGAATCAGCAGCAGCACGTTGGTCATTGCGCCGGAGAGCTGAGTGAGTAGCGTGGTGGCCATGTTCATAATGACGTTGGGGTCGAGACGCGCGGCCAGCGCATCGGTGGAAATGTTGATGTGAAAACGCCCTGCGAAGTGCTGAACCACCGCGAGCTTCTGTTCGAGCAGGGTGCGGATTTGCGGGTAGGTATCACTGAAGTCGCTGGCTGAGCTGGCGAGCACCGCCACCAACAGCAGCAGCACGATGAAAATCACCGTGATCACCAGCGTAATCGCCAGGCTGCGTTTTACGCCGCGCCGCATCAGCATCGTCACCAGCGGGTTGAGCACAATCGCTAAAAAGCTGGCCAGCAAGAAGGGCACCAGAATGTCCGAGGCGGCGCGAATGCCCGCCAGAATAATCACCAGCATCGCCAGTTTCACCAGGATGTTCTGGCCAATTTTTTCCTGTAGCAGGTTGTTCATGCTCTCTCCTGAGACATTTTTTCTCAGGAAAGTGTAGCTGATGAAAAATAACTCTCTGTATTTTAAGACAAACAGAAAAAAGGTTTCCAGGTGCGCATGAATGCGCACCCTACGAAATCCGCACCGTTTCATTGTAGGGTCGCCATTTATGGCGACCGCTATCATCAGCGACGCTGACGCTGCATCAGCGCGGTGGCGGCAAGCATCAGACTGAGGCTGGCGAGCAGCGTCAGCGTGGCCATCGCCATCCCTTGCCCGACCGAACCCTGCTCGAACTGACGCCAGATAAAGATCGCCACGGTTTGCGTGCCCGCCGGTGCCAGCAGCAGTGAGGTCACCAACTCGCGTGATGCTACGGCAAACACCATCATCATAGCCGCCAGCAGGCTGGGTGCCACCAGCGGTAATACGATCAGGCGCAGCGCCTGCAGGCGTGATGCACCATGAACGCGGGCGGCAGGTTCCAGCGTCGGTGCCAGCTGGCGCAATGCGCTACTGACATAACGCACCGGCCACGGCAGCAGCAAACAGCTGTACGAAAGTAACAGAATCCCAAGGGTGTTATAGGGCGAAACCGGCCAAAACCCGCGATTCCACAGCAGAATCAATCCTACGCCGACCACCACGCCCGGCATTGCCGCAGGCAGCAGCGCCAGGCCATCCATCATGGCGAGCAGGCGAGTTTTGCCTTCCGATACGCGCCAGGCGATAAGAAAACCGAGCGCGCCGGTCAACAATGCCGCTCCGAGCGCCAGTCCGATGCTGGTGGAGAAGGCTGCCAGCGCATCGCCTTGTTGGCTAAACAGCGCGCCAAAGTGACGCAGCGTCAGGTTGTTGAGCTGTAATCCGCCGGAGAGAGTATTTAGCAGGCCGCTCAACGCCATAGCACCCAGCGGCAGCACCACCGCCAGCAGCAGCGTGAGCACAAACGGCAGCAGCAGCACTATCTGCCAGCGACCGGCATGCGCCAGCTCCTGGGTAACCGGCTTGCCGCTCACCGCCGTCACATCGCTGCTGCCGGTGAGTTTGCATTGCAGCAACCACGCTGCGAGCGCCACCACACTTAGCATCAGCGACAATAACGCTGCGCCGGGCAGATCGATCGGCCAGTCGGCAAGTTTGGTTTCAATCCCCACGGTCATCAGCGTCAGCTTTGCCTGCGTGCCGAGTGCCGCCGGCACGCCGTACTCTTCAATCGCCAGCGTAAACGCCAGCAGTACGCCGCCCGCCAGCGCCGGTAAGGTAAGCGGCAAGGTGATGTGCCAGAAACCGCGCCATGCCGATGCGCCATGCACGCGCGCCACCCAGGCGAGACGCTGTCCGCTGGCCATCAGCGAGCGTGACACCGCGAAATAGACCACCGGGAAGATGTTTAGCGTCATCACCAGAACCATGCCGCTGCTGCTAAACAGCAGGCTGGCGAAATTGATGCCGGTGAGTTGTTCGATATAGCCGTTGCGTTGCAGCGCCAGCGTCCATGACAGCGCCGCGATATAGGGCGGCGTGAGAAAGGGGATCAGAAACAGCAGATCCCACAGCGCCGCGCCCGGCAGACGGAACAGGCCGCGCACTGCGCCGAGCGGCAAACCCAGCAGCAAGCTGCACAGCGCTACGCCGCCGCCGATTTTCAGCGTGCCCAGCCCCATGGATAACAGCTGTGGATCGTTCAGCAGTGTCGGTAACGTGCTAAAGGCGTCACGCCAGCTGCCTGCGCTGAAGTGTGGAAACAGCGCCTGCAGCACGATAAACAGCAGCGGCAGCGCCACCAACAGCAGCAACGCCAGCAGAATCAATCCGTTCAGGGCACGCGACATCGCTTACTGCCCGAACAGCGCGCCGAAGCGCTTCAGTACCGCCGCGCGCTCGCTGCTGCCGTTCTGCTGGGTGGGTAACAGCTTAATTTCGGTAAACAGCGGGCGCTGCGCTTTGATATCGGTGCGTGCCGGCATCAGCCAGGCTTTCGCTACCTGCTCCTGACCTGCATCCGAAAGAACGTAATCAATAAAGGCTTTGGCATCATTGGCGTGCTGGCTGCTTTTCAGGATCATCATCGGACGCGGCGCCACCACGGTGCCATTTTCCGGGAAGATCACTTTCACGCTCTCGCCCTGCGCAATGTTGTTATAGGTGACGTAATCGACCGCGCCAAACACCGCCGCCCTGGCGCCTTGCAGCACTGGCGTGACCGCCTGCGCGTTCGGGCCGCTCATTATCATGCCGTTGGCTTTCAGCTGGTCAAACAGCTGCCAGGCTTTTTCGCCTTCGCTGTTTTGCAGGCCAATCAGCAGATCGAGTGATGCGCCCGAGAGTGCCGGATCCGGCGTGGTGACTTTGTCTTTGAAGGCGGGGGCGGTGAGATCCTGCCAGGTCTTCGGCTCTGGCGTATTGCTTTGCGTATTCCACACGATGCCCAGCGCGGAAATGCCCTGCGCCACGTAATCAGCGGTTTTGAACTGCTCCGGCACCTTCGCCGCGTTGGCGCTGTTAAACGGCAGCAACCAGCCGCGCTGCTGCAGATCTTCTGCGGTATCCCACGAAGCCGAGATCAGCACGTCGGCCTGCGGATTGGCCTGTTCAGCCTCCAGACGTGCCATCACTTTGCCGGTCGTGGCCTGGAAAATATTCACTTTAATACCGGTCTGTTTTTCAAATCCGGCGGCGAGGCTTTTCGACAGCGAGCCCGGACCGGCGGTATACACCGTCAGCGCCTGGGCATCGTTGATCATCATAGCGGAAGTCAACATCATCGCGCTGATGGCTCCTTTCTGGCTGATGGCTCGTTTAACTGACTTGAGAGATGGCATTGCGGTCCCCTGAGAGGTGAGTAACGGAAACAATCTGGCCCTGCGCCAGGTGAATGATGCGATCTGCCAGCGTGTTGGCTTCCTCGCGGTCGTGCGTAACGTAAACAGCGGTGATGCCCGCGGCGCGCAGCAAATCCGCCATGGTATGAACCAGGGTTTCGCGCAGGTCGCGGTCAAGGTTGGACAGCGGTTCGTCGAACAGCAAAATCGCCGGTTTCGCCACCAACGCGCGCGCCAGCGCCACGCGCTGCTGCTGGCCGCCGGAGAGCAGCGCCGGTTTACGATCGCCAAAATCAGCCAGACCAACCTGCGCCAGGGCGGCATCGGCCTGTTCACGAGCGGCAGCTTTGCTGATGCCGCGCATGCGCAGCGGGAAGGCAACGTTTTGTGCCACCGACATATGCGGCCACAGCGCGTAATCCTGGAACACCATGCCGAGGTTGCGCTTCTCTGGCGCATCGCAGTGATGTGCCGATGCGACGCAGCGTGCGCCAATCCACAGCTCGCCTTCTGTCGGTTGCAGCAAGCCCGCCAGCAGTTTTAGCAGCGTGCTTTTGCCACAGCCGCTTGGGCCGAGCAGCGCAAGGATTTCGCCGGCGGGAATGGTCAGAGAGAGATCGTGCAGAATAGTCAGGTTACCCACTGACCATCTGAGATTTTTCAGTTCAATAGGCAGCGCGGCATGCGTCATCGGCCACCTCCCTTGCGAGAGTGGGCGTCAGGCACGCGCGCCTGCGTAGAAATCAGGAGCGTCATCAGATTTTCATCCTCTTTGGGATTTGATGACGGCGAGTCTACGAGGGCGATATGACGAAATGATGACCATAAACCTGGGCATTCCACTGATGCGCAGCGCGGCAAAAGGCGTATAGTTATCCTTCTGTTATAAAAATTCCGTCACCCACGAGCGCAATTACTCATGCCTGACCTGCCCGCCGCCGCACCTGAACACGGCCGTTTTCGCCTTAACTTACTGATTCTCTCCATCGTGAAGTTCAACTTTGCCAGCTATCTCACCATCGGTTTGCCGCTGGCGGTGCTGCCGGGTTTTGTCCATGACGGGTTGGGTTATAACGCCTTTTGGGCGGGATTAGTGATTAGCCTGCAATACATCGCCACGCTGCTGAGTCGCCCACACGCCGGGCGCTATGCCGATGTGTGGGGACCGAAAAAGGTGGTGGTGATTGGGCTGGTGGGCTGCTTGCTGAGCGGTATCTGTATTCTTTTATCGGCGCTGAGCGATGGGCAGGGCGTGCTGAGTCTGGTGTTACTGTGCCTCGGCCGCGTGATTTTAGGCGTGGGTCAAAGTTTTTCTGGTACCGGAACTTCGCTGTGGGGCGTGGCGCGTGTCGGCTCGCTGCATATCGGCCGGGTGATTTCCTGGAACGGTATCGTCACTTATGGGGCGATGGCGATTGGTGCGCCGCTCGGCGTCGTGATCTTCCGTAGCGGCGGTTTACTGCTGCTCTCCAGCATCATCATCGCTATTTGTCTGTTAGCCATTGCGCTGGCATTGCCGCGAGCAGCGGTGAAAGGCAGCAAAGCCAAGCCGCTGCCGTTTCGTGATGTGCTGAGCAAGGTGTACGGTTTTGGTCTGATTCTGGCGATGGGCTCTGCCGGATTCGGCGTTATCGCCACTTTTATCACGCTGTTTTATCAGGATAAAGGCTGGGACGGGGCGGCTTTCGCGCTGACCATGTTCAGTGCCGCGTTCGTCGGTACGCGCCTGCTGTTTCCCAACGCCATCAATAAACTGGGCGGGCTGCGCGTGGCGAGTATCTGCTTTGCGGTGGAGGCGATTGGCCTGTTTCTGGTGGCCGGTTCGTTTGATCCGTGGATGGCGAAGACGGGGGCATTCCTTACTGGCGCCGGTTTTTCTCTGGTGTTCCCGGCAATTGGCGTGGTGGCGGTGAAAGTGGTACCGCAGCAGAATCAGGGCAGCGCGCTCGCCACCTATACCGCGTTTATGGATTTGTCGCTGGGGATTACCGGCCCGATTGCCGGTTTCATCATGAGCTATGCCGGCGTGTCGTTGGTCTATTTTCTTACCGCGCTGCTGGTGTGTTTAGCGCTGTTGTGCACGCTGCGCATGATCAAAAGCATGCCGGAAACAGCCGCAGCAGAGATCAAAGAGAATGCGTAGTTGGCGGTCGCCATAAATGGCGACCCTACAAAACGCGTAGGGTGCGCATTCATGCGCACCGGGACTTTCAGATGTATGTGGTATAAAAAAAGGGCCTCCGACCGAGGCCAACACTAGCAAAAGTGTCTAAGAGACACAGATAAGGGTTTGTTTAGGCTTGCAGCAATTCGATGCTGTGGCGTATCTGGCGTTCAATCTCTGCGGTGTCCCACTTCTCCAGCGTCGATGAAAACGGCTCAAACGCGTAGAGTCCTTTGTAGCCGAGTATCTCCAGACGTTTTACCTGCGCCACGCTGTTCAGCACATCACGGTCGCTGAGCATAATGCGCTCTTCATCGGTTAACTGCGCGGTCGGTCGGGTATCTTCCACGCCAGACAAGTGCACAAGGCCAATATGATTAACATCGATCTCCTGCGGGAACTCATTCTCCGCGTTTTCATACAGGTGATGATGGAAGGTATCGAGCAGCACCTTAAACGGGACTTTGGCTTGCTGAATCAACGTCTGTACTTGCACCGCTGAACGCAGCGAACTCACCGGGAAGCCCAGCGGTTCCACTAATCCCTGAATACCGTATTTTTCAAAGCGCGGTGCGAGCACCTGCAGCGCTTCAAGCGTCTGCTGCGGCGATATCTCAATCCCTTCATTCAGCGGACACATCACCAGCGCTTTTGCGCCAATAGCTTGCGCTTCCTGCAGTAGCGCTTCGGCTTTTGCCAGCAGCGCATCATCGGCACGGTTAAACGGGTAGAGCGCATTAATCGTGACGACCTCAATCTGATACTTATCCGCCAGCGCCCGCAGCGCTGCCGCGCTAAGATCATCGGTCACCTTACCGCTCGGCATGTCATTACGTAGCTCAACCTTATTCAATCCTAAACGCTGTACCAGCTGAAAGAAGGCTTCCAGCGAAAGCGTGGGGGCAATTTTACGGTTAATACAGAAACGGGTTGGATCGATGGCCATTTGCGGCTCCTGTAGGGTGATGCGGATAAGATGCAGCAAAGAAAACATTTATTTCATTATTATTGAATTATGAAATATCAGATATTGGATCTGTCTCGCAAAAATTTCATATTTCGTTTCACGTTGTATGTTGTGACTGGATTTGTGACACAAATTCTGTCCACTCAGCGGCTTAGTGTGCCGCGTTTTCAGCCGCGGAAAAATGCCGGTACGTCAGCGCTGCAGGCTGGTTTACAGCCGCTTGAAAACCGCCAGCGAAAAAATGCGATCCATGCCGCTAAAAGGAAATTTTCTAAAAAGAAGTATTTGAAAAATTTATTTCATTGCTATAGCTTCATAGCACGCTTTAAGTATTGCCTGCTCACGCAGCGTTGCGGTTTGAACCGGCTGTCTGCAGGGAACTTCACATCTAAGAGGCAACGACATGACTATCGTAGGAAACTTTATCGGCGGAAAAATTACCCATAGCGCCAGCAATGAAACCATTCCCGTGTACGATCCGGCGACCGGCAAAGTGGTGCGCGAACTGACGCAGAGCACCGCGGCGGAAGTGGAAAAAGCGATTGAAGTCGCCCATGCTGCGTTCCCGGAATGGTCGAAAACCGCGCCGCTGCGTCGTGCCCGTGTGATGTTCAACTTCAAAGCCCTGATGGAAAAACACCGCGATGAGCTGGCGGCACTGATTGTTTCTGAGCACGGTAAAGTGTGGTCAGATGCGCTGGGTGAGTTGACGCGTGGTATTGAAGTGATCGAGTTTGCCTGCGGTATTCCGCATCTGATTAAAGGTGAAAACTCGCCCAGCGTGGGCACCGGCGTAGATAGCTACTCGCTGATGCAACCCGTGGGCGTGGTGGCGGGTATCACGCCATTCAACTTCCCGGCGATGGTGCCACTGTGGATGTTCCCCATCGCGCTGGCGTGCGGCAACACCTTCATCCTCAAGCCACCGGCGCTGGATCCCTCAGCCTCGGTGCGTATGGCCGAACTGCTGAAAGAAGCGGGCCTGCCAGATGGTGTGTTCAACGTGGTGCACTCGTCTAACGAAGATGCCGAGCAGTTGTATAAAGACCCGCGCATCGCGGCAGTCAGCTTCGTCGGTTCTTCCGGCGTGGCTGAGCATATCTACAAAACCGCCAGCGCCCACGGTAAACGTGTTCAGGCATTCGGCGCGGCAAAAAACCACGCTATCGTGATGCCAGATGCCGATCTTGATGCCACCGTGAACGCCATTATGGGCGGCGCGTTTGGCTCTGCTGGTGAACGCTGCATGGCGCTGCCGGTGGTGGTGGCGGTGGGCGACGATACGGCTGACAAACTGATTGCACGCCTGACGCCGCTGATTAAAGCGCTGCGCATCGGCCCGGGAATTCAGAAAGGTGCCGAAGAGAATGAAATGGGGCCGGTGGTTTCTGCCGCGCACCAGAAGAAAGTGCTGGGCTATATCGATAAAGGCGAGCAGGAAGGCGCGAAGCTGGTGGTTGATGGTCGCGGTGTTGAGGTAGCAGGTCACGCTGAAGGTTACTACGTGGGCGGCACCCTGTTTGATAACGTGACTTCAGACATGACCATCTGGCGCGAAGAGATCTTCGGGCCGGTATTAAGCATCATGCGTTCTACAGATTTCGATAGCGCGCTGCAGCTGGTTAACAGCCATGAGTTTGGCAACGGTAGCGCCATCTTTACCAGCAACGGTCACACCGCGCGCGAATTCGTACAGAACGTGGAAGCGGGCATGGTGGGCGTTAACGTACCGGTTCCGGTACCGATGGCGTTCCACAGCTTCGGCGGCTGGAAGCGTTCGGTGTTTGGTGCGCTGAACGTGCATGGTCCAGACGGCGTGCGTTTCTACACCCGCATGAAAACCGCCACCGTGCGTTGGCCGAGCGGCCAGCAAACCGTCTCTGAGTTCAGCATGCCGACGCTGGGCTAATCTCGCTCAACCAGGAGGAACAGGATGTCTCTGATTTCGAAAGCGCAAAAACCCGACAGCAACGGTCGTATTCAGCACGTCACGCCTGAGAGCGCGGGCTGGGAATACGTAGGCTTTGATGCCTACCTGCTGAAAAAAGGGCAGCGCCTGACGCTGAGCAGCGGTGATAAAGAGCTGTGTCTGGTGCTGGTGGCGGGCTTTGCATCGGTAAAAACCCGCCATGCGGAGTTCCCACATCTCGGTAAGCGTCTGTCGCCGTTTGAGCGCATTCCGCCGTACTCGGTGTATGTGCCGCATAACGATGAAGTGGAAGTGTATGCGGATAGCGATCTGGAGCTGGCGGTGTGTAATGCACCAGGCAGCGGTAATCTGCCGGCGCGCCTGATTGCCCCGGAAGATGTGGGTGTTGAGCAGCGTGGTAAAGGCCGCAACCAGCGTCTGGTGCACAACATTCTGCCGGATAACAAAGAAGCCGACAGCCTGCTGGTGGTGGAAGTGTATACCGACGAAGGCGCGACCAGTTCGTACCCTAGCCACAAGCACGACCAGAAAAATAGCCCTGACGAAACCTATCTGGAAGAAACCTACTATCACCGTTTCGATCCTGAGCCAGGTTTCGCCATGCAGCGTGTTTATACCGATGACCGTTCGCTCGACGAGTGCATGGCGCCGTATAACCGTGATGTGGTGACGGTGCCGCGCGGCTATCATCCGGTGGCGACCATTGCCGGTTACGATAATTACTATCTCAACGTGATGGCGGGGCCAAAACGGTTGTGGAAATTTACCTGGGAGAAAGATCATGCCTGGGTGAATAGCGATAAGTATCCGCGTTCGTAGGGGGCGCATTTATGCGCACCAACGTTAAAAGGGCAGCCACATGGCTGCCCTTTTTGTTGGCTGGTCGCCATGAATGGCGACTCTACGAAGAGATTATTCGTTAATAACGTTGTTATTCAGCGCTAACGATACGGCGAGCGTCTGCGCCAGACACAGCGATGCCACCTGCGAACGGAAGCCATCCACCTGCGCTTCACGCACCACAAAGCACACATCGCTGAAGGCGGCCAGCGGGCTGACCTGGCTGTCGGTGATGGCGATCAGATGCGCGCCACGCTTGGCACCCAGCTCAACCAACTCCACCGCTTCACGCGCGTAAGGCGAATAGCTGATGGCAATCACCACGTCTTTGGGATTCACCATACTGAGCTGCTCGGTGAACATGCCGCCAAGGCCATCGATCAGGAACGCACGACGCTCCAGATGGCGCAGCGCGTACACCAGATAAGAAGCCACGCTGAACGAGCGGCGCAGGCCGATAATGTAGATATTCTCCGCTTCATCGAGCATTTTCACCGCGCGGTTGAGTTGGTCCGGATTCACCTGCATCGCCAGCTGTTGCAGCGCCTGACTGTTCACCATGGTAAAGACGTTGAGAATTTCAGCCGGGCTCTCGGGTGAGCTGGCGCTGTCGTCGGTGGCGGTTTGGCGGAATAGACGTGCACGCTCGGTATAGTTAACCGTTTCTTCCATCAGATGCTGGCGGAAAACCTGTTTCATTTCGTTGAAGCCGCTGAAGCCAAAAGCGTTGGCAAAGCGGATCAGCGTGGAGGGCGGCACATCAGCATGCTGCGCAATGGAGGCAACGGTATCGAACGCAATGCTGTTGCTGTTATCAAGGATATAACGAGCCACCTGCTTCAGGCGTTTACTCAGCGTCTCATAGCGACGACGGATATCGTCCTGTAACAGGGTAAGTTGTGTTGGATTATTGGTCATTACTTCGGCCCGCTAAAAAAGAAAATATGGCTGGATAATGAGCGCTATAGTACCAGATGGATGGAAAATTTCATTCGTTTGACATCTTCGTGACGCTTATTTCATCGGTTTATGAATTGCCTCACAGAATGTGCATGTTTTCCCCTCACCCTAACCCTCTCCCGCAAGCGGGCGAGGGAACCTATCGAGTGAAAGTTGAGGAATGCATTCGGTCCGCAAAATCGCAGAGGACAGTTCCTTCTCCCGCCAGCGGGAGAAGGTTAGGATGAGGGCCAACGCGCACAATGCAAAAAAAGCGGCCATCGGCCGCTTCTTTGATGCTAATTCAACAGCTTAACCGCGCACCGCGCGCCAGTAGCCGATAAGGCGCAGATAATTGCCTTTCACGGTTTCGATCAGTGCCTTGTCGTCCAGTTCGCCCTGCAGCCACTGGCGTGACGGCTGGCCGAAGATAGTGCGACCTACCGCAAAACCTTTCACCCATGGCGCTTGCGCCGCCGCCGCAAAACCGGCTTTCAGCGTCTCTTCTGGTGCATCCAGACCCAGTAGCAGAATGCCGCGGCAGTGCGGATCGTTTTGCTCGATCAAGCCGCTGATGGACTGCCAGCTCTCCGCGGACAGCGGCGGCAGTTTCCACCAGTCCGGCTGAATACCCAGGCTGTAGAAGTGGCTCAGCATATCGTAATAGTAAGACTCTTTCCGGTCCGGATTACTTTCCGGCAGAATCACTTCCAGCAGCAGTTCGTGACCGCTTTTATTGCAGCCTTTCCACACATCCAGCACCAGATCATCCTGCTCTTTACGCAGTTCCGCGCTGTCATGCGGATGGTAGAACACCAGGCATTTCACTACGTGTTCGGCCGGCCAGTCGACCAGCTGCGAACCAATATTACCGTGCTCAAGGCGCAGCGGGCGGGAACTTGGCAGCTCGATGGGACGACCAATCCACCAGTTTTTACCGGTAATCGCGTTCAGCGCTTTCTGGCCATAGGTGGTATCCGCGAGGATGCCGCTTTTCTGATGCAAACCTGCCTCGTTTGCCGCTTCTTCAGCGGCGCGCAGCAGCAGCAGTTTCAGCTGTGGAATGCGCTCTTCGCTGACGCCCGCTTCGCGCGCCATATCGGCCAGCTGCTTGCGGTGGTCAAAGGCGAACACATTCAGCTCGGGCCACTGCTGCTTACGTGTCGTCACGCGGTGTAAATGATTCAGGCGTGGATCGAGATCCGGGCGCTTCACGTCGTTATCGCGGCTAAGGAAATCATCCAGCTCTTCTTTGGTTGGCATCGCTGGCGCGCAGCCGTGGCGGGAAACCACCAGTGCCCCACAGGCGTTTGCGTAACGGCATGCCTGCTCCCAGCTTTCGTCGTTTAGCCAGCCGCGCAGCAGGCCAGACATAAAGGCATCGCCCGCGCCAAGTACATTCAGCACTTCCACGCGCACGCCGCTCTGTAATGTGGTCTGTTCCCAGCTATCTGGGATCTCGCCCTCAAATACCACGCAGCCCAGCGGGCCACGTTTGCACACCAGCGTTGCCTGGCTCGATTTACGCACGTTTTTCAGCGCGGTCAAGGTATCGGTGCTGCCACCGGCAATATGAAACTCTTCTTCCGTTCCCACCACCAAATCGAAATAGTGCAGAACTTCCTGCAACTGTTGCGTTACTTCGCCCGATTCAATGAAACGCGTTTCACCGTCGCCGAGTGAGGTCAGGCCCCACAGGACCGGGCGATAATCGATATCCAGTGCGGTACGCAGCCCGTTACGTCGGGCGATATCCAGCGCCTTCAACACTGCGGCACGGGTTTGCGGGTGTGACAAGTGCGTGCCGGTAACGGCGACCGCACGTGAGGAGGTGATAAACTCTTCTTTAATATCTTCCGGCACCAGGCCCATATCGGCGCAGTTATCACGGTAGAAAATTAGCGGGAAGGTCTCTTCATCTTTAATCCCAAGAATCACCAGACCCGTCAGGCGATGCTTGTCCGTGATCAAACCGTCGGTGTTGCAGCCTGCCCGCTGCAGCTCTTCACGTAAAAAGCGGCCATTATGCTCGTCACCTACGCGCGCCAGCATGGCAGACTTCAGGCCCTGAATAGCCGTGCCGTAGGCCACGTTGCCAGAAGATCCACCCAGATATTTATTGAAGCTGGTCATATCTTCCAGACGTGATCCAATTTGCTGACCGTAAAGGTCGACGGCGATGCGTCCAATACAAATCACATCAAGCCGCTTCTGTTGTGTACTCATACCTATTGTTTCCTTCTGTGATAAGCAGACACTGCGGGCGCTGCCGCCCATCATCGAGCGCTTTGCTTCCGGGTTCTCAAGGTGCCTGATTGGCTTTTACGCAGTATGAGGAATAAAAATTCCAAACACAATATGAAATGAAACGTCCGTCGCGATTTTGTGAGCCAGGTAAAACTCTGACAAAGGTGTAATACAGCAGGTGTTAAGCGCTGAATTCCAGCGATACTCGGGCTTGTGAGCCAGGTCTCAGGAAAAGAGCGATAAATCAAGGAAGCTACTGAAGTGAAATGAAATTTCGTTATGGCCGTTAAATAACCTTTTACCGTTCCACTTTCCTCCCTTTGCTCGCCCTGAAAGCGTTCGTTTCATCGCTGAATTTGATCTCTATCGCAAAATGAAATGTTTCTTCTGTAATCGTATTTAATGAAAAAAATATTTGTTTATAATCGCCACACGTTTCACTTAATCCGCGGGCGCCGTAAGCGGCAGTTGTTACCCGAACCGCGATGTACCTCACCACAGGTACCAGCATGTAAAGGAAGAAGCATATGGGCACAATCAGACTCACCACGGCACAGGCGCTGGTAAAATTTCTGGATAACCAGTACCTGAACGTTGACGGCGTGGAAACCAAATTCGTGAAAGGCATTTTTGCCATTTTCGGTCACGGTAACGTGCTGGGATTGGGCCAGGCGCTGGAGCAGGATAGCGGCGATCTGGTGGTGCATCAGGGCCGTAATGAGCAGGGCATGGCGCACGCGGCGATTGGGTTTGCCAAACAGTCGCTGCGTCGTCAGATTATTGCCTGTACTTCTTCCGTTGGACCAGGTGCTGCCAACATGATCACCGCCGCCGCCACGGCCACGGCCAACCGCATTCCTTTACTGCTGCTGCCGGGCGATGTGTTTGCTACGCGCCAACCCGATCCGGTATTGCAGCAGATCGAACAGAGCCACGATCTCAGCATCAGCACCAACGACGCGTTTCGCGCGGTGAGCAAATACTGGGACCGCGTAAGCCGCCCAGAGCAGCTGATGACCGCGTGCATTAATGCCCTGCGCGTACTGACCGATCCAGCCGAAACCGGCGCGGTAACCCTCGCGCTGCCGCAGGACGTACAGGCTGAAGCCTGGGATTTCCCGGAATACTTCTTCCAGAAGCGGGTGCATCGTCTGGATCGCCGTTTGCCCACGGCTGCACAGTTGGGCGATGCGTTGGCGCTGATTGCGCGTAAACACAAGCCGCTGATCGTTGTCGGTGGCGGTTTGAAATACTCCGACGCCGGTGATGCGCTGCTGAAATTCGCCGAGCGCTTCAACATTCCTTTTGCCGAAACCCAGGCCGGTAAAGGCACCATCGTTTCCGATCATCCTTTGAATGTGGGCGGCGTGGGTGAAACCGGCTGTCTGGCAGCGAATCTGCTGGCGAAAGAGGCCGATCTGGTGATTGGCATCGGTACGCGTTACACCGATTTCACCACCGCCTCAAAATGGATTTTCCAGAATCCGGACGTCAGCTATCTGAATCTTAATGTCAGCAACTTTGATAGCTACAAGCTGGATGCGGTACAGCTGCTGGCGGATGCGCGTGAAGGTTTAACGGCGCTGGAAAGCGGGCTGAAAGGGTTTGAAAATCATTGGGGCGACCAGATTGAACTGTCGCAAAGTAAACTGCTGAAAGAGACGCAGCGCGTTTATGCCGCGACCTATAACAGCGACGATTTCATTCCTGAAATCGCCGATCACGCCGATCGTGAAGCGTTGTTTGCCGAGTTCGAACGCCTGACGCAATCGGTGCTGACGCAGAGCAGCGTGCTGGGCACCTTAAACGAGCAGCTCCCAAAGGATGCGGTGATTGTGGCTGCAGCGGGCAGTCTGCCGGGCGATCTGCAACGCGTGTGGCGCACCAAAGATTACAACTCGTACCACGTTGAGTACGGCTACTCCTGCATGGGCTATGAAGTGAACGCCGCGCTGGGCGTGAAGCTGGCGCAGCCGCAGCGTGAAGTTTACGTCATGGTCGGCGACGGTTCGTTCATGATGCTGCACTCCGAGCTGGTCACCTCGATTCAGGAAGGGGCCAAAATCAACGTCGTGCTGCTGGATAACATGACCAACGGTTGTATTAACAACCTGCAGATGGAGCACGGCATGGACAGCTTCACCACCGAGTTCCGCTTCCGTAATCCGGAAGGCGGCAAGCTGGATGGCGGCTTTGTGCCGGTGGACTTTGCGGCGATTGCCGGCGGTTACGGCTGCAAAACCTATCGCATCACCACGCTGGAGCAGCTGGAAGCGGCGCTGATTGATGCGCAGAAGCAGACGGTTTCAACGCTGTTCGACATCAAAGTGCTGCCAAAAACCATGGTGCACAAGTACTTCAGCTGGTGGCATGTGGGCGTGGCGCAAACCTCAACCTCGACCCGCACGCAGGAAGTGGCCGACAACCTTAACGTGCATATCGAACAGGCGCGTAAGTACTAAATCCTCTTTAAGGCCGGGGTTCTCCGGCCTTGTTTATCTTAATGTATCCGAACGAACTCTACAGGTGTAATTATGACGCTAAAACTCGGTGTAATTGGTACCGGTGCAATTGGTCAGGAACACATTCGTCGCTGCAATAACGTCTTGCAGGGTGCGAAAGTGGTGGCGGTTTCTGATATCAACGTGGAAGGTGCGCGTGCGGCGCTGCAACGTCTGAATATCGAAGCCGAGGTGTATCAGGATGGCCATCAGGTGATCAACTCGCCCGAAGTTGATGCCGTGCTGGTGACTTCCTGGGATCCGACCCACGAAGAGTTCACGCTGGCCGCCATTGCTGCGGGCAAACCGGTGTTCTGTGAGAAGCCGCTGGCGCTGAGCGCGGAAGGCTGCCGTCGCATTGTCGATGCGGAGATCAAACACGGTAAACGTCTGGTGCAGGTGGGCTTTATGCGCCCGTACGATTCCGGCTATCGCGCGCTGAAAAAAGTGATTACCGACGGTGAAATCGGTGAACCGTTAATGTTGCACTGCGCGCACCGCAACCAGAGCGTTGGCGAGAATTACACCACCGACATGGCGATTACTAACACGCTGATTCACGAGCTGGATGTGCTGCGCTGGCTGACGGAAGACGATTACAAAACCGTGCAGGTGGTGTTCCCGCGTACCACGTCGAAATCCCACGCCAAACTGAAAGATCCGCAAATCGTGCTGTTCGAAACGCAGAAAGGCATCCGCATTGATGTCGAGATTTTCGTCAACTGTGCATACGGCTACGACATCCAATGTGAAGTGGTGGGTGAAGAGGGCATCGCTAAGCTGCCTGAGCCTTCGGCGATTCAAACGCGCAAAAACGCGCGCCTCGGTACACCCTTGCTGACGGATTGGAAAGATCGCTTCATCGATGCCTACGACGTTGAGCTGCAGGCGTTCATTAATGACGTGAAGAGTGGCGAGCTGACCGGTCCTTCGGCCTGGGATGGCTTTGCTGCCTCCGTGGCCGCCGATGCCTGCCAGAAAGCGCAGAACAGCGGTGCGATTGAGCCGGTTACCATGCCGCCACGTCCGGATTTCTACGCTAAATAACTGAGCCGTTTGCGCATAATCTCCGGCGGCTAAGGGCCGCCTCTGAGTGGATCAGGGAACTGAAGATGAACCAAGACAACGTAAAACTGGCGATTGCGCCAATCGGTTGGACCAACGACGATATGCCGGAGCTGGGCAGTGAAAACACCTTCCAGCAAACCGTCAGTGAAATGGCGCTGGCAGGCTTTACCGGTAGCGAAGTGGGCAGCAAATACCCGCGCGATCCGGCGATCCTTAAGCCAATGCTGGATATCCGTGGTATTCAGATTTGTAACGCGTGGTTCAGCACTTTCTTTGCCAACGGCGACAAAGCAAAAACCATCGACGAATTCACCAATCACATGAATTTTCTGTATGAGATGGGCGCGCGCGTGATTGGCTGCTCTGAGCAGAGCAAAAGTATTCAGGGCACCACGCTCGCCGTGCTGGAGCAGAAGCCGATTTTCACCGATGAAGAGTGGCGATTGACGGCGGAAGGCTACAACGAGTTGGCCGAGATCGCCGCGCAGAAAGGTATGCGCTTAACGCTGCACCATCACATGGGCACCGGTATCCAGACCCCCGCCGAAATCGATCGCTTTATGGAATCGACGAATGAGAATGTCGGCCTGCTGTATGACACCGGCCACATCTACTATTCCGAAGGTTCACAGCAGGCGATGCTGGACGTGCTGACCAAATATCTGCCGCGTATTTTCCACGTGCATCTTAAAGACGTGCGCGACAGCGTGGTTGCGGAAGTGCGCGAAAAATCGTTGTCGTTCCTCGATGGCGTGAAGAAGGGCACCTTTACCGTGCCGGGCGACGGTGTGATTGATTTCAAACCGGTGTTCAAAATCCTCGATGATTACGGCTATAAAGGCTGGATGGTGGTGGAAGCTGAACAGGATCCGGCGTTGGCTAACCCGTTCGAATATGCGGTGAAAGCGCGTAAATATATTCGTGAGAATGCGGGGTTGTAAGTTTAGGTTGCAACAGAAAGGCTCCGTATGGAGCCTTTTTTCATTTTTTTTCTTCAAATTCTGATAACTTTCCATCAACTGATTGAATGAAAGCTGAATGACTGAATCTATAGATAGTGTTCTTCTCACGATTTGGGGAAACTGACATTAACCTGTGTTTATCAATGCAGTTTTGAGGTGATGTAATATCATCAAAACATAGACGATCTTTATCTTCCAACTCTTTATATTTACCATCAAACTTAAAGAACACGAAATATTCTGGTCCGCCTTGTTCTGCTGGCTTGATATTATTTTTCGAGAGTATGTTTAGTCTATTTCTTGTCCACCATTCAATACTTGCTTTAGATGATAAAGGAAGATCGCGAACAAGAATATCTACAACGGTGTCATTGCTATGTACCGCAATTATGTCAACTGGCTTCCTATTCAAATATAGTAAATATAAAATAATGGCAATGCTCATTACTGATATTAATACAATGCGTTTGATCATTATTTTCGGCCCTCAATATCAATAACCGCTTCCATATTAGTTAAAAAAGGGCGATATCCAAACTGATCGTAACGTTGAAGAGTGAACCAGATTTTGAAAAACTGAAACTGTCTAAACTTGATTTTAAGGATATCGTTGGTATCTAATCCGAAATGATCTTGTCCCTTATATTTAAGCCGTGCATGCCAATGTTCATGACTAACTTCAAGGTTCATTACCTCTATTTGAGTGGCATGAACATCATGTACCGTTATGCCTAAACCATTTATTCTGTCGGCAAGAGAATCGAATTTTGGTAATACTGTTCCTGCAATGATTTTGGTTAAATCATGTATTTTATCTTTAGAAATTCCATGATTTTTATAATCCATGTTCTTATTAAAAAAATCAATAACGTTTTGGCGAGTGCTATCTTCACTTCGATCATTAATGATCTGATCACGATATGCCATATCGAGCGACATGTCACAAAATGGCATACCGGTAGAACGCCTAAAATGTTCCAGCATTTTATTTATCAGAAAACGTTGTGGGCCAACCATAGCAAACGGCAAGGAGGTGGTTTGCATCTCGGCAAACAATAAATTTGCACACTCTTCTGGTGTCAGCTTTTCGCCAGTTTGGCTACCTAATGCGCCCGAAAAACGGGACTGCGGATTATGAAACGGGTTAAGTCGCGTCATGGTGTAGGGATCAACCACATTGGAAATATTGATCAGATCAAATTCGTGTTTAAGGCGATGTTCTGAAATGTCGCCATAGCGCATATCGTCCGCACTGCAATCACTGAATGCGCGGCGTGTAGAGTAGATATTAAGCGGAAAGGTTGCCATCACCATGCGTATATCCTTCTGATAATTATTCCTGAAATACGTGGAGAGTTATTCAGTCAGAAATCGCGCTGGCAGGGTGTGATCTTGCGCAGTAGTTAAGATGTGCGAGATGTAATAAGTAAATTCAGACAAAAAAATAAAACCCCGCTGGCTTCGCGGGGTTCATTTTAACAAAGGGCGATAGTTAAGAAGCCAACGACAGCGCCGGTTTCTGCGCGTTGACCGCCAGCCATTCGCGAATACGCGCCTGTTCCGCTTCGCTCAGCCACATACCTTGTTTGGTACGACGCCAAATTGCATCATCCAGCTCGCGCACCCACTCGTTTTTCACCAGATATCGCAGCTCGGCTTCGTAGAACTCATGCCCAAAGTTCTCACCCAAATCATCAATGCTCTTCGCGCCTTCCAGCAGCACTTCGGTACGGCTGCCGTAAGTGCGGGCAAAGTGACGCGCCATGCCTTCGCTGATAAACGGATAGCGACGACGCAGGCCCGCGGCGTAATCTTCACGCGTACCGGAGAAATCACCACCCGGCAATACCGCGCTTTTGGTCCAGGCCGGGCCAATATTCGGGTAATACTTGGTCAGTTTCTCCAGCGCGTGCTCCGCCAGTTTGCGATAGGTCGTCAGCTTGCCGCCGAACACCGACAGCAGCGGCGCCTGACCATTGTCGTCATGCACATCCAGCGTGTAGTCGCGGGTGATGGCCTGCGGAGAATCCGATTCATCATCGCACAGCGGACGCACGCCCGAGTAAGTCCAGACGATGTCATCTTTGCTCAGCTGCTGCTTGAAGTGTCCGTTAAACACTTTCAGCAGATAGCTGATTTCATTGTCATCGATCTTCACGTTTTTCGGATCGCCTTTGTACTCCACGTCGGTAGTACCGATGATGGAGAACTCATCCATCCACGGAATCACAAACACGATACGGTTGTCTTCGTTTTGCAGGATATAGGCCTGCTTTTCGCGATGGACGCGCGGCACTACAATGTGACTGCCCTTGATGAGCCGAATGCCGTACGGCGATTTCAGCTTCAGGCCGTCGTCGAAGAATTCTTTCACCCACGGACCGGCGGCATTGACTAAACCTTTCGCGCGCCAGGTGTACGTTTTGCCGCTATCAATATCTTCGGCCTCCACCATCCACAAACCGCCTTCGCGCCAGGCGCGGGTCACGCGGGTACGGGTGCGCACTTCGCCGCCCTGTTTCTCCACTTCCTGCGCGTTGAGCACCACCATGCGTGCATCATCGACCCAGCAGTCAGAATATTCGAAACCGCGCGTGATTTCCGGCTTGAGGGCCGAATCCGCGCCAAAACGCAGGCTTTTACTGCCCGGCAGCGTAGTACGTTTGCCCAGGCGGTCATACATGAACAGGCCCATGCGGATCATCCACGCAGGGCGCAGGTGCGGACGATGCGGCAGACGGAAGCGCATTGGGAAAGCGATATGCGGAGCCATCTTCAGCAGCACTTCACGCTCGGCTAAGGCTTCGCCTACCAGGCGGAATTCATAGTGTTCAAGGTAGCGCAGGCCACCGTGAATCAGCTTTGAGCTGTTGGAGGAGGTTGCACAGGCCAAATCCCGCGCCTCCAGCATCAGCACCGACAGTCCGCGTCCTGCAGCGTCCACTGCAATGCCGGCTCCGTTAATGCCGCCGCCGATCACGATCAGGTCTTTGGTTTCCACGTCATCTCCTCCGATGTTCGGAATAGTTCTAAAATGTTCGTTTTCGAGCGTAATAATAATCGGAAACCAACATCGATGCCAGCGGTTAACTGAATAAAAACATTTTTGCGTGATATAGCTAACATTCCGACAGGAAAAAAATCACATAACCACAGGACTTGTCAGGTTATCGCGACCGATTCTCAGGTTAAACTAGGCGCTAATTGTGTAATGCTTGGTAGTTAAGACGGTTAGGTCGTCATAAATGGCGGCCCTACAACGTCCGCATCGAGCAGTCGTAGGGGCGCCATTTATGGCGACCTGGCACCAACACCGGCGATTTTATCAACCGCTAATTGTGACGAAGTAATGAGAGACACCATGGAAACCTTCGAGTGTATTAATGTCCTGCAGGCGCAAGAGCATCTGGCACAAGGTGCGCAGCTGGTGGATATCCGCGATCCGCAAAGCTTTATGATGGGCCATGCCGCCGGTGCGCAGCATCTCACCAACGACAACCTGGCGGACTTTATCGCCAAAGCTAATCAGGATTTACCGGTACTGGTAATGTGCTATCACGGTAACAGCAGCAAAGGCGCGGCGCAGTTCCTGCTGAGCCAGGGATTTAACGCTGCATACAGCATTGACGGCGGATTTGACGCCTGGCGGGCGGCATTCCCGGCGCAGGTTGCTATCGGCGACGCGTAAGCCCATCGCATAAGCATAAGGAAGGAGAGCACCGCATGATGCGCATCACCCAGTTTAATAATCCGCGCATGGCGCAGGCGTTTGTCGACTACATGGCGACGCGCGGCGTAACGCTACGTATTGAACGCGAAAGCCACTTTGTCATTATGTTGGATGATGAAAGTAAGCTTGAGATGGTCGAAAACGAACTCGCGCAGTTTGTGCGCGATCCCAACCATCCACGCTATCTGGCTGCCAGCTGGCACAGCGGCAATACCGAAAGTGGTTTGCGCTACGAGCGCACCAACCTCTGGGGCAACATTCGGGAACGCGCAGGTCCGCTCACCATGACCATCATGATTGCCTGCATCGTGGTGTTTATTCTGATGCAGATCGTCGGCGATGATGTGGCGTTGGACTGGCTGGCGTGGCCGGCGGATTCGTCGCAATATTTCCAGGTGTGGCGCTGGTTCAGCCATGCGCTGCTGCACTTCTCGCTGCTGCATATCCTCTTCAACCTGATGTGGTGGTGGTATCTCGGCGGTGCGGTTGAAAAGCGCCTCGGCAGCGGCAAGCTGTTTGTGATTATGCTGATATCCGCGCTGTTAACCGGCTGGATGCAGGCCAAGTTTAGCGGCGTGCTGTTTGGTGGCTTATCTGGCGTGGTGTATGCGCTGATGGGATACTGCTGGCTGCGCGGTGAGCGCGATCCCGACAGTGGCATTTACCTGGAACGCGGCCTGATGGGCTTCGCGGTGGTGTGGTTGGTCATTGGTTTTTACGGCGCATTTGGTCTGGCGATTGCCAATGCGGCGCACGTTACCGGTTTGCTGGTGGGTCTAGCGATGGCCTTTGTTGATACGCGCAAGATCGCGCGTCGTTAGCAGTAGCAATAAAAAAAGCGGCTACGAGCCGAGGAGAGAGATGTGAAGCAGACGCAACGTCATGACGCCATTATCGATCTGGTCCGGCGTCAGGGATATGTCAGCACGGAAGAGCTGGTGGATCACTTTGAGGTCAGCCCGCAAACCATTCGGCGCGATCTGAACGATCTGGCCGATCAAAACAAAATCATGCGTCATCACGGTGGAGCGGCGCTACCGTCCAGCTCCGAGAACACCGCCTGGCAGGATCGTAAGATGATGTGGTCAGCGGAGAAAGCGCGCATCGCCGAGCGGGTAGCGAGCCAAATTCCCGATGGCGCCACGCTATTTATCGATATCGGCACCACGCCGGAAGCGGTGGCGCATGCGCTGCTTAATCACAACAATCTGCGCGTTGTGACCAACAACCTCAACGTGGCGATTCTGCTGATGGCGAAACCGGATTTCCGCGTGATCATCGCCGGTGGTGAAGTGCGCACGCGCGACGGCGGCATCATGGGCGAAGCGACGCTGGACTTCATCTCACAGTTCCGCCTCGATTACGGCATTCTCGGCATTAGCGGCATTGATATGGACGGTTCATTGCTGGAGTTCGATTATCACGAGGTCCGCACCAAACGCGCCATTATTGAGAATTCGCGCTGCGTAATGCTGGTGGTGGATCACTCCAAATTTGGCCGCAACGCGATGGTTAATCTGGGTAATATGAGCCTGATTGATTACATGTATACCGATCAAAGCCCGCCCGCTAGCGTGCTGAAAGTGATTGAACAGCACGAAGTTCATCTGGAACTTTGTTGATGTTGCATAACCCGGTCGCCATGAATGGCGGCCCTACGATGTAGCGTGCGCATTTATGCGCACCGTTTTTTTTCTTAACACGCGCATTTCCCTGTCGCTTTTTTCCGCCCCCGCAGCTTTACTTATCCATTCACCTCTTGCGCTCGCCCCGGCTTTACCGTTAACGGACACGAAGGGATTGATATGTCGCAGCAAAAATTCAATAAAACACGTTTCGACGCCGCACTGACCCGTCATTGGCAACACCTTGGACTCGCTTCCGCCCAGCAAATGACGCCGCACCAATGGTGGCAGGCGCTGAGCAGCGTGCTGGCGGAAATGCTGGCCACGCAGCCACCCGCGCCGCCAAAGCAAGGACAACGCCACGTCAATTATTTGTCGATGGAGTTTTTGCTTGGTCGCCTGACGGGCAACAACTTGCTCAATCTAGGCTGGTACAACGACGTGCAGGCCGCGCTGGCGGAACATCACATTGAACTGAGCGAGCTGCTGGAAGAGGAGATCGACCCCGCGCTCGGCAACGGCGGATTGGGGCGCTTAGCCGCCTGCTATATGGATTCGATGGCCACCGTCGGCCAGGCTGCGATGGGCCACGGCCTCAACTATCAATATGGTTTGTTTCGCCAGACCTTCGAAGATGGCCAGCAGCGAGAGGCACCGGACGACTGGCAGCGCGATCGCTATCCGTGGTTTCGCCATAACGCCGCGCTGGATGTGCAGGTCGGTATCGGCGGGAAGGTGAAAGAAAACCACGATGGCAGCATTATTTGGCGACCTAACATCCTGCTGAAAGGAGAAGCCTGGGATCTGCCGGTGGTGGGCTATCGTAACGGCATTACGCTGCCGCTGCGATTGTGGAAAGCCAGTAGTGCGCAGCCGTTCGATCTCACGCTATTCAATAACGGCCAATTCCTGCAGGCCGAGCAGCAAGGCATTGAGGCCGATAAGCTGACCAAGGTGCTCTATCCCAATGATAATCATGCGGAAGGTAAACGCCTGCGTTTAATGCAGCAATATTTTCAGTGCGCCTGTGCGGTGGGCGATATCCTGCGCCGCCACCATCTCGCCGGGCGTGCCATCCGCAGCTTGCCCGATTTTGAAGTGATTCAGCTGAACGACACGCATCCGACTATCGCTATTCCAGAGATGCTGCGCGTATTGCTGGATGAACATCAACTGAGCTGGGATGATGCCTGGCATATCACCAGCCGTACTTTTGCCTATACCAATCACACATTGATGCCCGAAGCGCTGGAGCGCTGGGATGAGCGATTGGTGCGCGACGTGCTGCCGCGCCATATGTTAATTATCAAAGAGATTAATCGCCGCCTGAAGAAAAGGGTGAAGAAGCAGTGGCCGGATGATAGAGCGATGTGGCACAAGCTGGCGGTGGTGGCGGAAGGTCAGGTGCGCATGGCGAATTTGTGCGTGGTGAGCTGCTTCGCGGTGAACGGCGTCGCGGCGCTGCACTCCGAGCTGGTGGTAAAAGATCTGTTTCCGGAATATCACCAGCTGTGGCCAAACAAATTCCATAACGTTACCAATGGCATTACGCCGCGCCGCTGGTTAAAGCAGTGTAATCCGCTATTGTCGACGCTGATTGATGACAACTTGCAGGTGGAGTGGGCGAACGATCTTGATGCGCTGGCATGGCTCGCACCGTTTGCCAAAAAGAAAGCGTTTCGCCAGCAGTTCGCACCATTAAGCAGCAGAACAAGCTGCGCCTAACGGTGTATATCAAACGTGTTACGGGCATTGATATCAATCCGGAAGCGCTGTTCGATGTGCAGATCAAGCGGCTTCATGAGTACAAACGCCAGCACCTCAGTTTGCTGCATATGCTGCACTGCTATCGCCAGCTGCGAGATCATCCCGATAACCCCGATTTCGTGCCGCGCGTGTTTATCTTTGGTGCCAAAGCGGCGCCCGGCTATTACCTCGCCAAAAATATCATTTATGCCATTAACCACGTGGCGCAGGTGATCAACAACGATCCGTGCGTTGGCGATCGTCTGAAAGTGGTGTTTATTCCGGATTACCGCATTACCGCGGCGGAGTTGATCATTCCAGCTGCCGATCTCTCTGAGCAAATTTCTACTGCCGGTTACGAGGCTTCCGGCACCGGCAATATGAAGCTGGCGCTCAACGGTGCGCTGACCATTGGCACGCTGGACGGTGCCAATGTGGAGATTGCGCAAGCGGTGGGCGAGAAGAATATCTTCATCTTCGGCAATAGCGTGGAGGAAGTGAAGGCGCTAAAGGCGGGAGGCTACAGCCCGAAAAAGCTGCGTAAACAGAATCCTTATCTGGATGGTTTGCTGAAAGAGCTGGAGAAGGGCAAGTTCAGCGAGGGTGATAAGCACGCATTTGACCTGATGTTGCAGAGCCTGACGAAGGACGGCGATCCCTGGCTGGTGCTGGCTGATTTCGATGCCTATATTGCCGCGCAGCAGCAGGTAGAAGCGTTGTGGAAAAATCAGGATGCCTGGACGCGCGCGGCGATCATGAATACCGCGCACACCGGCCGCTTTAGTTCTGACCGCTCAATACGTGATTACCAGCAGTTGATTTGGCAGGCGGCGCGTTGATGTATCACATCCGTCAGTGCTGTGTAGCGGCGCAATTTATTGCGCAACGCCTGGAGGGGCGCGGTGCTGCCATCAAAATGCGCGATAAATCGCGCCGCTACGGTAAGTGCAAATTTCATGATCAGGAGAAAGGATGACGCTCAATAAGTTGGATCAGGCGGCACAGGATGCAGGCATTGCGCTGCGCTTTATCAACGCGCATGGCGAGCCTGAAACCATCAGCGATGCCACCAAACGCGCGCTGCTGGCGGTAATGGAAACGCCCAGCGGCAAAGCGCCACCGCTGCCGCCGGTGCAGGTGTTTGCCGCCCGCGCCAAACGTCAACTCACGCCGCAGGGCCGCGGGGCGTTTTCCTGGCAGCTTGAAACCGAGCAGGGCAAACAGTTCAGCGGGGATGTGCAGGGCGGCGAAGTGCTCACGCTGCCGCCGCGCCTGCCGCAGGGCTATCATCAGCTGACTCTGCATAAAGGCCGCCAGCAGTGGCAAACGCGCATCATCATTGCGCCGCGGCGCTGCTATCTGCCCGAACCGCTCGAGCAGGGCGAAAAACGCTGGGGCGCGCTGGTGCAGCTCTATACGCTGCGTTCAGAAAATAATTGGGGCATTGGCGATTTCGGTGATTTGAAGTTGATGCTGGAACAGATTGCTGCACACGGTGGCGATTTTGTTGGCCTCAATCCGCTGCACGCGCTCTATCCGTCACTGCCGGAACATGCCAGCCCGTACAGTCCAACCTCGCGGCGCTGGCTTAACGTGTTGTATATCGACATCAATCAGCTGGAGGATTTCCAACACAGCAAAGAGGGCCAGCGCTGGTGGAAAAGTGCCAAAACGCGCAAAGCACTCGAGCGCGCGCGCGCCAGCGAGTTTGTTGATTACAGCGCGGTCGCCGAGCTGAAATTAGCCGCGCTGCGTTTTGCCTGGCAAAACTATCAGCCACGCGCAGCAGACGACGCCGATTTCCAGCAGTTTATCCTTAAGGGTGCCGGGCATTTACGCTATCAGGCCGCCTTTGATGGCATTCTCGCCGAGCGCAGCCAGCAGCACCCCGATGAATGGGGATGGGCAAACTGGCCGGAAGGCTGGCGCAATGCGTTGTTGCCTGAGGTTCAGCAGTGGTGTGCTGAGCATGAAGCGGAGATCCAGTTCTGGAGCTGGCTACAATGGCTGGCGCAGCAGCAGTTCGCTGCCTGCTGGCAGCGCAGCCAGCAGCTCGGCATGGCGGTAGGTTTGTACCGTGATTTAGCGGTCGGCGTGGCGCAGGGCAGCGCAGAAACCTGGCAAGATCCGGAACTCTACAAGCTTGGCGCATCGGTGGGCGCACCGCCGGATCGCCTCGGACCGCAGGGGCAAAACTGGTGTTTACCGCCGCTCGATCCGCATGTGATGCGCGCGCGCGGTTATCAGCCATTTATCGACCTGCTGCGCGCCAATATGCGCGACTGCGGCGCATTGCGTATCGATCACGTCATGGCGCTGCTGCGATTGTGGTGGATTCCCTACGGCGAAAGTGCCGATAAGGGGGCTTATGTGGCGTATCCGGTGCACGATCTGCTGGCGATCCTCGCGCTGGAGAGTCAGCGCCATCGCTGCATGGTGATCGGCGAAGATCTTGGCACAGTACCGCAAGAGATCGTCAGCCTGCTGCGCAACAGCGGCATTTTTTCCTGGAAAGTATTGTTCTTCGAGCAGCACGGTGATGGCAGCTATCGCCAGCCGCAGGAGTATCCACGTCAGTCGATTGCCAGCGCCAGTACGCATGATTTACCAACGTTAGGCGGGTTCTGGCATGCAGATGATTTAACGCTGGGTGACAAGCTGGGTATCTATGCTGGCGACGGCGTGCTGCAATCTCTCCAGCAACAGCGGGTGAAGCAAAAGCAAGCGCTGCTGGATGCACTGCATCAGGCTGGGGCGCTGCCTGCACGCAGCGGCAAGCGAGCTGATGGTTTGGCTTTATCTCCTGCGCTGACGTTGGCGTTTCACCGTTATTTGGCGCGCACCCATAGCGCACTACTTGGGTTGCAGCCGGAAGATTGGCTCGGCATGTCTTCACCGGTCAATGTACCGGGCACAGTTAATGAATATCCTAATTGGCGTCGCAAGTTGAATGCCACGCTGGAAACGATGTTTACGCTTGAGGTGCAGAAGGTATTAAAAGCCGTAAATGAAGGACGGAAAGCGGGGTAAAAACGCGCGGCAGCATCGGGTTGCTGCCGCGTGCTAAATCAGTAGTACGAGTGCTCACCGCGTTGGTGCTCGGTTAAATCGCGCACGCCTTTCAGCTCAGGGAAGGCTGCCAGCAGCTCTTTCTCGATGCCATCTTTCAGAGTGACGTCGATCATCGAACAACCGTTGCAGCCGCCGCCAAATTGCAGAATGGCGATGCCGTCATCGGTGATTTCCATCAGCGATACACGACCGCCGTGGCCTGCCAGCTGCGGGTTAATCTGCGCTTGCAGCAGATATTCCACGCGCTCCACCATTGGCGCATCGTCAGAGACTTTACGCATTTTGGCGTTCGGTGCTTTCAGCGTTAGCTGAGAGCCGAGATTATCGGTGACAAAGTCGATTTCAGCGTCATCAAGGTATGGCGCGCTCAGTTCATCCACAAAGGCGGACAGTTTTTCGAACTTAAATTCCGTATCGGAAGCTTCTACTGCATCGGGTGGGCAGTAAGAAACACCGCATTCTGCGGTTGGCGTACCCGGATTAATGACGAATACGCGAATCTGAGTGCCATCTTCTTGTTTGGACAGCAATTTTGAGAAGTGCTCTTGCGCAGCATCAGTAATAACGATCATGGCGATTGCTCAATAGTTGACTAAATTACTTGGTTATAATACGCCCAACACCGACGCTCTACAAGGTACGGCACAGGCAACCAATGTGTACGCTGGCCGCGCCGTGCGCCAGCAGGATACGGCTAATTTCCGCTACGGTACTTCCGGTCGTCACAACATCGTCGATAAGCAGGATATGGCGCCCGCGCACCGGCATTTCAAGACAAAAGGCGCCGCGCAGGTTCTTTTTACGTGCGCTGGCGCTCAATGAGTGCTGCACCGCACCGTGGCGTAGACGTCGTATGCCTTCGCGATATTCACAGTTCAACCAGCGCGCCAGCGGTTTTGCCAGCAGCGCGGCCTGATTATAACCGCGTTGCCAGGCACGACGACGATGCAGCGGTACGCTCAACACCAAATCTACCCGCGGAAGCCGATTATCACGACGCATTGTTAACAATTTTAACAAAATCAGCCGCGCCAGCATCACCCTGAGTGCGGTTATGCGAGAAAACTTCAGCTGGTGTACCCAATCGCTTAGCGGCGGCAGGTAATCGCTCACGCAGCTCAGGCTTTGCCATGGCGGTGGATGACGAAGGCAACGGCCGCATGCTTGCATGCCAGTGGCCGGTAATCCACAGCGTGGGCAGAGTGCAGGCAGACGCGGAATCTGTTGCACACAGCGGCTGCATAATCCGTGGCTGGCGATGCGCAGCGGCAAGCGGCATAGCCAACAGAGTACCGGCATTGGTAGCATAGCGACCTCCTTTTCACTTTTCCGGAGTGTAACCGATGAGTTCGCTTTACTGGCACACCACAGGCACGGGCGATTGCGATCTTGTGCTGCTGCACGGCTGGGGTTTGAACGCCGAAGTGTGGCAAAACATAGTTCCACGACTCAGCTCGCAATTTCGCCTGCACCTGGTGGATCTGCCGGGCTTTGGCCGCAGCCAGGGATTTGGAGCGCTGACCTTAGCGGAAATGGCGCAACAGCTACTGCCAAAATTACCGCAGCGTGCGGTGCTGATGGGCTGGTCGCTGGGCGGATTAGTCGCCAGTCAGCTGGCCTTAACCCACCCCGATCGAGTTACAGCACTGATTAGCGTGGCATCGTCGCCGTGCTTTACCGCACGTGATGCGTGGCCGGGCATCAAGCCCGAGACGCTACAGAATTTCCAGCAGCAGCTGAGCACGGATTTCCAGCGCACCGTGGAGCGCTTTCTGGCACTGCAAACCATGGGCACCGAACATGCGCGGCAGGATGCGCGTCAGCTGAAAGAGGTGGTGCTTTCGCAACCCATGCCATCGGTAGAAGTGTTAGCGGGCGGACTGGAGATTCTGCGTCAGGACGATCTGCGTGCTGCGCTCGACGATCTTAACCTGCCGTTTCTGCGTATTTACGGTTATCTCGATGGGCTGGTGCCGCGTGGTATCGCACAGCAACTGGATACACGCTGGCCATCTTCTTCATCGGTGGTAATGGAAAAAGCGGCGCATGCGCCTTTTATCTCCCATCCGGATGCTTTCTGTCAGCAGATGCTGAATTTTGTCCGCGCAGCCACATAAACTGCCACGCAGCCAGCGTTATTGGCTGGCTGCCATCCAGCTTCTCCCCGCTAATGAGATCCTGCACCTGTCGTGCCAGCGGCAGCTGTGTGGTTACGTCATGGTTGCTGAGGTTAAACACGCACAGTAAGCCGTCGCTATCGGGTTTATGGCGACGCAACACCAGCAAGGTATTCTCGCTCTCCAGCAGCGTCATCGGATTATCGGGATGAAACGCCGGCTGCCGCGTGCGCAGCTGAATCAGCGCGCTGAGGCGTTCAAATACCTGCTGGCGCAGCGGATTGCCACCGCTAATCCACGCTTCCATGTCGCGCAGGCTGTACTTCTCACGGTTGATGGCGCGGTTGTGACCGGCGGCACGCACGCCTTCGTTATCGTTACGTGAGCCAAGAATGCTTTGAATGTAGATTGCGGGCACGCCGGGAAATGACAGCAGAATGGCATGTGCCAGCAGGAAACGGCGCAGGCGCGTATCGTCGTCGTCGTTCTGTTGATTGAGAGCATCGAAATAGGTGACGTTAATTTCGTAAGGACTGGTGGTGCCGTCGGCGTTATTTTTATAAGAAACCAGCGCGCCCTCTAACGCCAAATCGCGTACCAGCGCCACAATCTCCACTTCCGACAAAATGCCGCGCGCGGGATTCAGCCCAATGCCGTCGTGCGAGGCGAGAAAGTTAAAGAAGGTGGTGGTGCCGCCGCCTAAATCCAGCGTGCTGGCCCACTGACGCAGCGCACGCGCCGATCCCGAGTGAATGGCATGCAGCACCAGCGGCGGCAGCGAAAACTGATACACCATTTGCGCTTCATCTTTGCCGTTACCGAAATAGCTGATGTTGTCTTTGTGCGGCACGTTGGTTTCGGTGACGATCACCGTGCCGGGCGCCACTTCATTAGCGATAGCGCGAAATAGCTTCACCAGCTGATGCGTTTTCGGCAGGTGAATGCAGGTAGTGCCAGGCGTTTTCCACATGTAGCCAACGGCGTCGAGCCGCACATAATCCGCGCCTTTGATCAGGTAATCGAGCAGCACGTCGACCATGCGAATTAACACTTCCGGGTTGGCGAAGTTGAGGTCGATTTGATCGGCGCTGAAGGTGGTCCAGATGTAGCGCGTCTCGCCGTTGGCCATTTCAAACGGCGTTAACAAGGGTGAAGTGCGCGGGCGCGTGACGGCGCTAAGATCGGTAGCGGGCGGCATGCTGATAAAGAAATCATCCCAGCCGGGATCCTGCGCGAGGAAGTGGCGAAACCACAGACTGTGCGCCGACATGTGATTGCAGACAAAATCGAACATCAGGCGAGTTTCGCTGTGCAGCGCGCTGATGTGTTGCCAGTCGCCGCAGATCGAATTGACCTGGTGATAGTCGATAACTGAGAAGCCATCATCTGATGAATAGGGGAAGAACGGCAGCAGATGCACCAAACTAAAGGTGGATTGCAAATGCTGCTGATAAAAGCGTGAGAAGCTGGCGAGCGTCGGTTGCTCCGGTTCGCGGAACTGATCGGCGTAGCTGATCAGCACCACATCTTTCTCATCCCAGTGCGGCTTGCGCGGCAGTTTTACCGTATCGCGCGCGGCACGAATATGCGAAAGCAGACGCTCGCGCGCTGCGACAGGAAAGCTGCCCTGGTAAATGTCATCGAGTAAGGCGTTGATAATGTCCATTGAATCGCTGGGCCACGCGGGAGGTCATTTTTTCTCACAGAATTTTTAGCGTAGTTGGGCGAGGAGATTTATCAAGGCTTATGCGCGCGGAGATCGCGTTATCTCCGCGCGTTTTTAGGGCAGGAACTTAACGTTTTTTACCGAAGGCTGCGGCCAGCGCATCGCCCATCGCGCTATTGCCAGCGGACGAGCTGGCTGGTTTGCCACGGCCTTTGTTGGTAGCCGCTGGACGCGCGGTTTCTTTGCCTGCGCTGCGGTTGCCACGCGTATTGCTTTCACCGGGTTGCTCATCCAGACGCATGGTCAGCGCAATACGTTTACGCTGCATATCCACTTCCATCACCTTCACTTTGACGATGTCACCGGCTTTCACCACCTGGTGCGGATCCTCGACGAACTTGTCGGAGAGGGAAGAGATGTGCACCAAACCATCCTGATGCACGCCGATATCAACGAATGCGCCAAAGTTGGTAACGTTGGTCACCGCGCCTTCCAGTACCATGCCAGGCAACAGATCGTTGAGCGTTTCCACGCCTTCCGCAAACTGCGCGGTTTTAAACTCAGGGCGCGGATCGCGACCCGGTTTTTCCAGCTCTTTGATGATGTCCGTCACGGTCGGCAAGCCGAAGCGCTCATCGGTGAATTCGCGTGCGTTAAGATCGCGCAGGCTGCCTGGATTGCCCATCAATTCATTTAGCGCCTGTTCGGTGGCGGCCAGAATGCGCTCGACCAGCGGATAAGCTTCCGGGTGCACCGTTGAAGCATCCAGCGGGTTATCGCCGTGGTTGATGCGCAGGAAGCCGGCGCACTGCTCAAAGGCTTTCGGACCCAAACGGCTCACTTTCAACAGCTGCTGACGATTCTGGAAGCGACCGTTCTCATCGCGCCAGCTGACAATATTCTGCGCCATCATGCGGGTTAAGCCTGCTACGCGCGTCAGCAGCGCCACAGAGGCGGTGTTGAGATCGACGCCTACGGCGTTTACGCAGTCTTCCACCACCGCGTCCAGCTTCTTCGCCAGCTGGCTTTGGCTGACGTCATGCTGATATTGGCCCACACCGATGGATTTCGGATCGATTTTCACCAGTTCAGCAAGCGGATCCTGCAGGCGGCGTGCAATGGAAACCGCGCCACGAATCGAGACGTCGAGATCCGGGAACTCCAGCGCGGCCAATTCCGACGCGGAGTAAACCGATGCGCCAGCTTCGCTGACGATCACTTTTTGCGCTTTGATCTGCGGGAACTGTTTTTGCACGTCAAGGAAGAAGCGTTCGGTTTCGCGTGAAGCGGTGCCGTTACCAATTGCCACCAGTTCAACCTGGTGTTTGGCGCAGAGCGCGGCAACAGCGGTGGCGGCTTTGGCAGCCTGGCCGGTGTGCGGATAAATGGTATCGGTGGCGACCAGCTTGCCGGTAGCATCCACCACCGCGACTTTGACGCCGGTACGCAAGCCCGGATCAAGGCCCATGGTGGCGCGCATACCCGCCGGTGCGGCCATCAGCAAATCGTGCAGGTTACGCGCAAATACGTTGATGGCTTCATCTTCAGCGCGCTCACGAAGGGTGCCCATCAATTCGGTTTCGAGGTGCAACAGCACTTTGATGCGCCACGTCCAGCTCACCACCGCTTTGCGCCAGCTGTCTGCCGGGGCGTTATTCAGGCGCAGGTTGAGGTGTTCGGCAATCAGCGTTTCGCCATAGCTTTCACGCGGGGCTTCTTCGAATTGTGGATCGGCATTCAGCGACAGTTGCAGCACGCCTTCATTGCGTCCGCGGAACATGGCCAGCGCGCGGTGCGACGGCACGCCGCTCAGCGCTTCGTGGTGATCGAAGTAGTCGCGGAATTTCGCGCCTTCCTCCTCTTTGCCTTCCACCACGCGTGATACTACATGCGCATTTTTCCACAGATAGTCACGCACTTTCGCCAGCAGCGTGGCGTCTTCCGCAAAGCGTTCCATCAGGATGTAGCGTGCGCCATCGAGCGCGGCGCGCACGTCGGCGACGCCTTTGTCGGCGTCAACGTAGCCAGCGGCCAGCTGCTCGGGATCCTGCGACGCATCCTGCCACAGCGTTTCCGCCAGCGGCTCAAGCCCGGCTTCAATGGCGATCTGTCCACGCGTGCGACGCTTCTGCTTGTACGGCAGGTAAAGATCTTCCAGCTCGGTTTTATTGAGCGTGCCGTTGATGGCGGTGGCAAGTTCAGGCGTGAGTTTGCCCTGTTCGTCGATAGATTTCAGAATCGACTGGCGGCGATCGTCTAATTCGCGCAGGTAACCAAGGCGGCTCTCCAGCTGACGCAGTTGGGTGTCGTCCAGCCCGCCGGTTACTTCCTTACGATAACGTGCGATAAACGGCACGGTGTTCCCTTCATCAAGTAAGCGTACGGCGGCATCAACCTGGTCGGCGCGTGCCTTCAGCTCACTTGCGATAATCTGGCTCAGTGAATCTTTCATCATCATTAACAATGCTTAAACAGGGTTAGAAAATAGGGGACAGTTATACGGGCTGAGGGCGAAAATTGCCAGCCGCAGGCCGGTGAATCCGTCTTTTTCTGAATGCAGCGCGCACATCCTGGCCTGCGTCTTGATGGTGGCGACGCTGTCGCTTATTGTTAGCCTCTTTGCTGTGAAGAAACGCGTTGACGTTATGAAAACCCAACTGATTACCCGCGAAGGCTATAACAAGCTGCGCGCAGAACACGACCATTTGTGGAACGAAAAGCGTCCCGAAATTACCAAAATTGTCTCCTGGGCGGCTAGCCTGGGCGATCGCTCAGAAAACGCCGATTACACCTACAACAAGCGTCTGCTGCGCCAGATCGATCGCCGGGTACGCTACCTGCGTAAATGTCTCGCCGATCTGAAAATCGTCGATTACGCGCCGCAGCAGGAAGGCAATGTGTTTTTTGGTGCCTGGGTGCAGGTGGAGAACGAGCAGGGCGATGTGAAACGTTTCCGCATTGTCGGGCCGGATGAGATTTACGGCGAGACGATGAAAGAGTACATCTCGATCGATTCGCCCATGGCGCGCGCGCTCATCAAGAAAGAAGTGGATGATGAAGTGCTGGTGAATACGCCGGAAGGGCAGAAGCTGTGGTTTGTGAACAGCATTGATTATGTGAAGGATGTGCCTTAAAGATAGGGCGCTGGTCGCCATGAATGGCGACCCTACGACGGATGTGTGCGTACGTATTATTTGCCTGGCGCGGTCGCGGTGGTGGTTGAGGTACCACTGCTACCTTTATCGCCGCCGCCCATGGTGGCCAGGGCCACACCGAGCAATGCACCAACGGCGCCGATACCAATAGCGTCAGAATTACCTTTCGCGGTGGTGGATGCCTGCGCGCCAGCCGCTTCGCCCGCGCTGGTAGCAGCCTGAACCTGAGTGATGCTGGTCAGCATCAGTGCGCCCAGCAGAATAACGGTTTTTTTCATCTTTCTTTCTCCACATGAACTCAATAACAGCAGGTACGATTGCAGTGTCGGAGATCGTGTTGTGATAAGAAAGGGGCGGTTATCGACTGATTTATCTAGCTTTATTTAACGCTGGCCTTGTTTTTTTCCACTGTGGAATTATTCCGAGAGCAGATGTGCGGTACAAAGGACAGGCGCGAGATTTTATGCTGCCTTTGACGCAGTACAGGGATATTCTGCACCGTAACCTTAAGTCAAATCACGCTGAATGCCGTTCTGGCCGCGATTTAATGTGTAATATTCCAGTAACAGAAAGAAAAAGCGCCGAATTTTCAGATAAGCGCTAAGCGGCTTGAAAGCACAGATAAAAAACGCGAAGCGAAGCGCATTTCAGGGCTAAAAATAAATATAAGCTGCTGTTTAATATGCTTTGTAACAATTTCGGCTAGAATATAAACCATTAATGACTGTCACACTGGGGCCTCTTTTTTTAACAATATTGGCTCAGGCAATGGCGCCTTTGGGAGTTGAACATGCAAGAGAACTACAAAATTCTGGTCGTCGATGACGATATGCGTCTGCGTGCGTTGCTGGAACGCTATCTCACCGAGCAGGGCTTTCAGGTGCGTAGCGTTGCCAACGCCGAGCAAATGGATCGACTGTTAACCCGTGAATCCTTCCATCTGATGGTGCTCGACTTAATGCTTCCGGGCGAAGATGGTTTGTCTATCTGCCGTCGTCTGCGCAGTCAAAGTAACCCCATGCCGATCATTATGGTCACCGCAAAAGGTGAAGAAGTGGATCGTATTGTGGGTCTGGAAATCGGTGCGGATGACTACATTCCTAAACCGTTTAACCCACGTGAGCTGCTGGCGCGTATTCGTGCCGTGCTGCGTCGTCAGGCCAATGAACTGCCAGGCGCGCCTTCGCAGGAAGAAGCGGTTATCGCTTTCGGAAAGTTCAAGCTGAATCTCGGTACCCGCGAAATGTTCCGCGAAGATGAGCCGATGCCGCTAACCAGCGGTGAGTTTGCCGTGCTGAAAGCATTGGTGAGCCATCCACGTGAGCCGTTATCACGCGATAAGCTGATGAATCTGGCGCGCGGTCGCGAATACAGTGCGATGGAACGCTCCATCGATGTGCAGATTTCTCGTCTGCGTCGTATGGTGGAAGAAGATCCGGCGCATCCACGCTACATCCAGACCGTTTGGGGTCTTGGCTACGTATTCGTTCCGGACGGCAGCAAAGCATGAGGCGATTGCGCTTCTCACCCCGCAGTTCGTTTGCCCGCACCTTGTTATTGATCGTTACCTTGCTGTTCGTCAGCCTGGTAACGACCTATCTGGTGGTGCTCAATTTCGCCATTCTTCCCAGTTTGCAGCAGTTCAATAAGGTTCTCGCGTACGAAGTGCGTATGTTGATGACCGATCGGCTGCAGCTGGAAGATGGAACTCAGTTGGAAGTGCCCCCGGCTTTCCGACGCGAAATTTATCGTGAGCTGGGCATCTCGTTGTATACCAACGCGGCGGCGGAAGAGAGCGGTTTGCGCTGGGCGCAGCATTACGAATTCCTCAGTGAACAGATGGGCCAACAGCTGGGTGGCCCCACCGATGTGCGCGTTGAAGTGAATAAGAACTCGCCGGTGGTGTGGCTGAAAACTTGGCTGTCGCCGGATATCTGGGTGCGCGTACCGCTCACTGAAATCCATCAGGGCGACTTCTCACCGCTGTTTCGCTACACGCTGGCGATTATGCTGCTGGCGATAGGCGGAGCCTGGCTGTTTATCCGCATCCAAAACCGACCCCTGGTCGATTTAGAACATGCGGCGTTGCAGGTGGGGAAAGGCATTATTCCACCACCGCTGCGCGAGTATGGCGCATCTGAAGTGCGTTCGGTGACGCGTGCGTTTAACCAAATGGCGGCCGGCGTGAAGCAGTTGGCCGACGACCGTACCTTGCTGATGGCTGGTGTCAGTCATGACTTGCGTACGCCGCTGACGCGTATCCGCCTTGCCACCGAAATGATGGGTGAGCAGGATGGTTATCTGGCGGAGTCGATCAACAAAGATATCGAAGAGTGCAACGCTATCATCGAGCAGTTCATCGATTATCTGCGCACCGGGCAAGAGATGCAGACCGAACGTGCCGACCTGAACAGCGTGCTGGGTGAAGTGGTTGCGGCAGAGAGCGGCTACGAGCGTGAAATTGAGAACGCGGTGATGTCCGAAGATTTAATGCTGGATATTAACCCGCTGTCGATTAAGCGCGCGCTGGCGAATCTGGTGGTCAATGCGGCGCGTTACGGTAACGGTTGGATTAAGGTTAGCAGCGGCAAAGAGCTGAACCGCGCGTGGTTCCAGGTGGAAGATGATGGTCCGGGCATTAAGCCGGATCAGCTACAGCATCTGTTCCAGCCGTTTGTGCGCGGCGATAGCGCACGCAGCACCAGCGGCACCGGCCTCGGTCTGGCAATTGTGCAGCGTATTATTGATGCGCACGACGGTTCGCTGGAGATTGGTGAAAGCGATCGCGGTGGATTACGTATTCGCGCGTGGTTGCCGATCCCCGAAGGCAGCGGCAGTACTGCGGTGGTGAGTATTAATCATAGTGTCTGATGCCAGGTGCGCATGAATGCGCCCCTACGGTGGGTTTGTAGGTGGGCATTTATGCCCACCTGGGTTTCACATCACAGCTGCGGACCCGCCTGCACCAGCGCTTTCCCCGCCTCGTTATCCGTGTACTTCTCAAAGTTAGTGATAAAGCGCTGCGCCAGATCCTGCGCGGCTTGTTGCCAGGCGGCTTCTGTCGGCCAGCTGCGGCGCGGATCGAGAATGGCACTCTCCACCTGCGGTAAACTTTTCGGCATCTGCAGGTTGAACACCGGCAGCGTTTCGGTCTCAACATCATCCAGCTCACCGGCCAGAATGGCGTTGATGATGGCGCGCGTGTCTTTCAGCGAGATACGCTTGCCGCTGCCGTTCCAGCCGGTATTTACCAGATAGGCCTGCGCACCGGCCGCTTCCATACGCTTTACCAGCACATCGGAATATTGTGTGGGATGCAGCGTCAGGAACGCCGCGCCGAAGCAGGCGGAGAAGGTGGGCGTCGGCTGCGTTACGCCGCGCTCGGTGCCGGCCAGTTTGGCGGTAAAGCCCGAAAGGAAGTGATATTGCGTCTGCTCCGGCGTTAAGCGTGAAACCGGCGGCAGCACGCCAAAAGCATCGGCGGTGAGGAAAATCACCCGCTTCGCATGGCCCGCTTTTGAAACCGGCTGCACGATATTCTCGATATGCTCAATTGGGTAGGAGACGCGGGTATTTTCGGTCTTGCTGCCGTCGGCATAATCAACGCTGCCATCGGCGCGTACCACCACGTTTTCCAGCAGAGCATCACGACGGATGGCGCGATAGATTTCCGGCTCCGCCTGCTCAGAAAGATTGATGGTTTTGGCGTAGCAGCCACCTTCAAAGTTGAACACGCCATCGTCATCCCAACCGTGTTCGTCATCGCCAATCAGCTGGCGATCCGGATCGGTCGACAACGTGGTTTTGCCGGTGCCGGACAGGCCAAAGAATACCGCCACGTCGCCCGCTTTGCCGACGTTCGCCGAACAGTGCATCGACGCGATGCCCTTCAGCGGCAGCAGGTAGTTCATGATAGCGAACAGACCTTTCTTCATCTCGCCGCCGTACCAGGTGCCGCCAATCAGCTGCATGCGCTCGGTCAGGTTGAAAGCAACGAAGTTTTCGGAGTGCAGACCCTGCGCCTGCCAGTCCGGATTGGTGCACTGCGCGGCGTTCATCACCACGAAATCCGGCTTGAAGTCAGCCAGCTCTGCTTCGCTCGGACGAATAAACATGTTTTTGACGAAGTGCGCCTGCCATGCGACTTCCATTACGAAGCGCACGCTCAGGCGCGTGTCGGGGTTGGCACCGCAGAACGCATCAACCACAAACAGACGTTTGCCGGAAAGCTGCTGCGTGCAGCGATCTTTCAGCGCCTGCCAGGTTTCCTGTGACAGCGGCTGGTTATCATTTTTGCCGTTGCCGACATCGTTCCACCACAGCGTGTCGCGCGTGGTGTCGTCTCGTACGATGTATTTATCTTTGGGCGAGCGACCGGTGAAGATGCCGGTATCCACGGCAATCGCGCCGCTCTGCGTCAGAATGCCTCGCGCATAACCTTCCAGCTCTGGGCGAGTTTCTTCCTGAAACAGGGTGTCGAAATCAGGGTTGTACACCACTTCGGTGGTGCCGCTGATGCCCATAGAGGCGAGGTCTTGCGATGTCAGGCCGTTAACGCGCATGTGACTGCTCCTTTAATCGGTATCTGTTACTGCGTATTTTTATGGGGGATTCTGCCTCCTGCCGCGCATAGCCGCGCAGGGCAGATCGCGCGCAGTGTACTCTTATGAGCACAGCGGAAAAGAGAAGATAGTCAGAAATGCGAGCTGGAACGTGACAAGTAGAGAAATCTGCCACTTATGTAATTAAAGTCAGCGTTATTTAGCTAATAACCGTGATAAATGATAGGGATACGTTCAGAAGGAAATGCGGGCGGATAAACCGCCCGGCAGGTAATTAATGCACTTGATCGCTATTGTTGGTTGGCGCGTTACGAATGGCAGCAATATCTACCGCATCGTAAACATAATGCGAACCACAGTAGTCGCAGTGCATGTCGATTTTGCCATCTTCTGCGAGGATTTCGTCCACTTCTTCAACCGGCAGCGTATTCAGCACCTCGCCGCAGCGCTCGCGTGAGCAAGTGCATTTGAAGCTTACCGGTGATGGATCAAACACCGTGGCTTCTTCCTGATGATACAGGCGCCACAGTACGTCGGTGGCAGGCAACTCAATCAGTTCTTCGCTTTTTACGGTTTCGGTCAACGTGGCGAGGTGATTGAAATCATCCAGGCTTGGCTCTTGCGCAGGCAGTACCTGCAGCAAAATGCCCGCTGCGCCTTTTTCGCTGGTGCGGATAAACAGGCGGGTTGGCAGCTGTTCTGAACGCATGAAGTAATCTTCCAGGCAGCCTGCAAGGGTGTCCGCTTCCAGACCCACCACGCCTTGATAACGTTCACCTTTCTTTGGTGAAATCGTGATCACCAGATAGCCGTTACCCACCATCTCTTTCAGGCTACTGCCCGGTGCGATCTCGGCATCTTCTTTCACCTGCGCCACGCCACGCAGCTCCTGGCGGTTGTTACCGTTGATCACCGCCAGCGTCAGCGGGCCATCGCCCTGCAGCTGCACGGTGATATCGCCATCAAACTTCAGCGTAGCGGTTAGCAAGCTGGTGGCCACCAGCAGTTCGCCCAGCAAGGTTTTTACCGGCTCGACGTAATCGTGATTTTTGATCATTTCACGCCAGGTTTCCGTCACGTTAACCAGCTCGCCGCGCACGGCGACATTTTCGAACAGGTAACGGTGCAGTTGATCGTTTGCAGACATAGTGTTTCTCACGTTGGGGGCGCGTTATTTATCGCCCGACAATTTAAACTTCATCAGATCGCGGCGCTCTTTCTTATCCGGGCGGCGATCGGGGTGCGGCATGGTTAACGCATTCATCTTGCGCGCTAGTGCGGTTTTCTCACGCTTTTCGATACTGGCGTCGGTTTCGGCATACAGCGTTTGCGCTTCAGTTGCAGGACGACGTTGATCGGTGACCGCGGTGATCACCACGGTGCGTTCGTCATTGCCCTGGCGCAGCGTCAACTCGGCGTTTAGCTCCACTAATTTGCTGGGCTTGCTGCGCTGACCGTTGTAATGCACTTTGCCGCCTTCCACCATTTCGCGCGCCAGCGCACGCGTTTTGTAGAAGCGTGCGGCCCACAGCCATTTGTCGAGGCGGACGCCTTCGCTGATTTTTTCTTTCATTGCGGCTCCTGCTTTAACGCAGCGTCTCACACAGTTGACGATAATCTCGTACCGCCGGATGACGCTGGAAAGATTGATCGGGCCGACCGGAATCCGGATTGCTGACGCCTAAGCACCAGCGAATGCCCCAGCTTGTCGCCGCATCCAGAATCGCTTCGCTGTCATCAATGAATAGCGTGCGCGAACTATCAAACGCGGTGTGCTGCTGGACGGCCTGCCAGAGACGCGGATCCTCTTTCGGATATCCAAAGGTATGGGTAGAAAGTAATAAATCAAGATGGGCAGCTAATCCGGTCTGCTCCAGCTTCACATCAAGATTATAAGGATGCGCATTGGTTAACAAAATGGTGCGTTTGCCGGCGGCGCGCAGCGCCTGCAGCAGCGGCAGGGTATCTTCACGCATCGCCGCGCGCTGGCGCTTTTCCCACGTCATGGCACGAATATCCAGCGCCAGCTCCTGCGACCAGTAATCGAGACAATACCAGTTTAGCGTATGCACCACGGCCTGATACTTCTGCTGAATAAGCTGATGCGCTTCGCTCAGCGTGATAGCGCGCTCACGGCTCAGCGTTTCAGGAACGTGTTCCAGCCAGAAGTGACGATCGAAAGCGAGATCGAGTAGCGTGCCGTCCATATCCAGCAGCACGGTATCAATCTCTGACCAGTTAAGCGTAACCTGCATTTTCGTTCTCGCCGCAAAAAAGTGGGCGACAGGGTAGCACAGAAGGGGAGGGCTCAGAACAGCGAGCGCACGCTCTGCATCGTGTTCAGATTGTGGTTGAAGCACTTGTCGTAATACTGCTGGATTTCGGCCATACGCAGACGATTACGATGAATGCGACGCAGCGCCAGCAAGCCGTTGATGACCGCGCTGGCAATCAGCACCAGCATCAGCAACGCGGTGCCTAAATAGCGCCATTGCGCCATGGCATCCGGCTCATTATGCAGTGCGATATGGCGCGTGCCGTTAGCATCGGTGGTAATGCTGGTGATGATGCCGCTGGCGGCGAAAGGCGTATGCAGCAGCATTTCCGACATGCGCTGTAGCTCGCGCCACTGCGAGGGGGCGTCAAGATCAAACAGCGATACTGATGGCTGCGGCTGCGTCACCATCTGGCGGCCTTCATCACTGATAATCAGGAAGCCACCCGGCGGCGGGCTATTGAGATTTTCCGCAGCGCGACGCGTTTCACGCGAGAAGAAGGTTGACGTCGCGGTGTTGACCAGGTTTTCCAGCGCTTCCGCACTTACCGGGCGCAGCAGCACGTTCATGCCATTAAGTTTGCCGGAATCTGCGCGGTGAATCAGCGAATCCCAATCTTTGGCATTACCGAGGTTCACCAGCGCATTTTTCAGGCGTACGCAATCCTGTTGCTGGCTGCACAGCTCTTGCGTTTTCAGTACGAGATCGGAGAAATCATCCAGCAGAATCATGCCGGATTTTTGAATCGCCGAGGCTAGCTGCGGATTAAGTTTTGGATCGGTATTGGTTTCCGGATGCAGCTGGCGCGTGGTGGTATCAAGCAGCGCCGCTGCTTTATCGATAATATCGGACTGCGGCAGGGGCAGCGCAGGCGCGTTGTTCCAGTAAATGGCTGAGCAGTCGAACGGCATGTAAGCGTAGCTGCGGTTGCTTTGATAGTTACCTGGCACCGAACACATGCCGGTACCGCCGACTTTCAGGCTGTCACCAATGTGTAAGGGCAGGGCATTGAGTTTGTCTACGCTGTTGACCTCAATGCTTTCAGTGCCTTTCACCCATGCAAAGCTGAGTTTGAGCGGCATGCTGAGGGGAATCCAGGTAAAGAGCATTACCAGCACCAGCAGCGAACCGCACGCCAGCACCAGATTTTTACGCCAGCGCTGTACCGGGAAGTTACGCACTTCGTCCTGCAGTGACAGGAAACGCCCCTGACGCACCACCTGACGATTAAGGTACATCTCTACATCGGTGGTCTGGCCTAAATCATGCGCTACATAAGGCTGCCAGTGCGCGGGGTAGATGAGATCGATAATGCCGAGGGAGATATTGCTCTGCTCCTGGTTTGATTCCCCGAACAAGCCCCAGCGCTTTGGCGCACCGCGCAGACAGTGCACGTCGCGCAGGCCTTTCGCACCCGGGAAGCGGTAGAGAAACCACAGGCTGACGGCGATCATCAGGCAGCCGAGCACCGCAATCCACACCATTAAGCTGCCGGGCAGTACCAGACTAAGGAAGAACAGCAGGAAAGCGAAACAGATCGCTACCGCTTCGCGCGTGCCGTCTGCGCGAGATAGCTGATACTCTTCGGCGGTCTCTTTGCGCACCTGCAGCAGTTCAACGTTTTCGCTCTCTTCTTTACGAATTGAAGCGTTGGTTGATATAGGGCGCACCAGCGGGGGCAGCGCCGGTTGTTCAATCGCGTAATTCACCAGCGAATGGCCGTTAAGCGAAATCACCAGCGGCAGGGTTTGCGTGCGAATCAGTTCAACGTAGTTTTCATCCGCGATGTACTGCTCCCACAGCGGCGGCAAATGCACTTCTACTTCATCGAGATAGTAGCGCCATTTCTGCGGATCGTCGGTGGAGAGGCCATAGCGTGTAATCGCGCGGGTGACGGGATAAACATTATTGCTCTGCGCGGTGAGCGTTAACGCTTCGGATTCACGCGGCTTCTTTGCGGATCGTGAACTCTGCTGGTCATGATGTTTTGCCAGTAGCGCAATGTACTTTTCTACCGCGCTGCGTTCTTCATCGGTGAGTTTGCGATTTGGAGGACTGATAAACGGCAGCGGTTTCGCCAACGGCGGACGATGCCGCATAGCGTACCAGTAGCCGATACCTGCAAGTAACGAACAGGCGAGCATGACAGCCAGAATGACAATGTAAGTGCTCATGCTTTGCTCAATCCAGCCAAAAAACTGCCTTCACGTTTACGATGTACTCCCGATGAATCCATCAATACAAGTCAATTTTGGCGAGCAGATGTCATTCTGACAAGGGAAAAGTCAGATAAAATAACGCGCAAAATCATTTAATTATAGTTTGTTAGATTATTCCTTAACGGGATGTTAACGAGCTGCGACTCAATTAAAAATCGGTATTTTCTGAATTTAACAAAACACCGTTGACTTATTGTGAATTTTTAACTTCATAGATAACAAGAAGTTGTTAGTAGCAGTAAGTGGATATGTGTCACCATAGTTTACCTACACGGTGAGTCGCACAATGGTTCGGGCTTAGGTATGCTGGCGTCATCACGTTTCACAGGGTTGTGCTAAGTTTGAGGCTGATATGAAAACCCCCATGAAAAAACCTGACATCCTCAATGTGGAAGCGGTTGCCCGCTCCCGCTTATTCACTATTGAAGCGGTCGACCTCGCTTTCAGCAATGGCGAGCGCCGTGTCTATGAGCGTATGAAGCCTTCCGATCGTGAAGCAGTGATGATTGTGCCAATTATCGGTGATGACGTGATCCTGATTCAGGAATACGCGGTAGGCCTGGAAAGCTACGAACTGGGTTTTCCTAAAGGGCTGATCGATCCCGGCGAGAGCGCATTTGAGGCTGCCGATCGTGAATTGAAAGAAGAGGCGGGATTCGGTGCCACTAAGCTGGAAGCGCTGGGCAAGCTGACCATGGCGCCGTCTTACTTCTCCAGCAAAATGAATATTGTGGTGGCGGAAGGCTTGTACGAAGAGAAGCTGGAAGGCGATGAGCCGGAACCGTTGATTGTCCATCGCTGGCCGTTGAAGAATCTGCTGGCACTGCTGGAAGAACCCGACTTCCGCGAAGCACGTAATGTCAGCGCTCTGTTTATGGTGCGTGAGTGGCTGGTGAAGCAGGGCCGCTTAAGCTATTAACATTGCAGTCTCGTCTAAAAAAGAAAGCCGGCAGATTTGCCGGCTTTTTTAATCAGAACAGTTCGTGGCTTTGGCCATTGTCCATGATGGTAGTGCCGACATCATGAACCGAATATTCCGTTGGCTGCGTACCGTTGATGAAATACTCCTGGCGCGAGTTACCGCCATTGGCCAGTTTGCCGGTACTGCGATCAATATTAACAGTGACCACGCCATCTGGCGGAGTCAGCGGTTGCACCGGTACGCCTTCCAGCGCTGATTTCATATAATCGTCCCACGCAGGTTGCGCACTCTTCGCGCCGCCTTCGTAGCCGGAGATTTGATCCGGAATCGCACCTGACATGGTTGAACGACCCAGTGCGCGTGAATCATCAAAGCCAATCCACACCGACGTGACAACACCCGGGCCGTAACCGGAGAACCACGCATCTTTCGAGCTGTTAGTGGTACCGGTTTTACCTCCGATATCATTACGTTTCAGGTCGCGGCCCGCGCGCCAGCCCGTTCCCATCCAGCCGGGTTCACCAAAGATATTACTGTTCAGCGCGCTCTTGATCAGGAACGACAGTGGCGTATTGATGACGTGCGGTGCATATTGCTGATCGCCACCCGATTGCGGTTGCGCAGGCACCTGCTCAAGTTCTGGCTGCGGCACGGTCTGGTTCTGCGACTGATCGGAGGTGGCAACATTCTCTATGCTCTCTTCATTCAGTGCGACAGACTTTTTCGTGTCGCCATAGATCACCGGCAAGTTGCACTGCGGGCAGGCAATTTTGGGTTTCTCTTCGAAGATCACGCCGCCTTGTTCATTCTCAATCTTAGTGATGAAGTACGGATCGACCAGGAAGCCGCCGTTAGCCATTACGGCGTAGCCGCGCACCACCTGCAATGGTGTGAACGACGCCGCGCCTAACGCTAACGATTCGGTATGCACGATGTTCTGCGCCGGGAAGCCGAAACGCTGCAGATACTCTGCCGCGTAATCAACGCCCATCGCACGCATCGCACGCACCATCACCACGTTTTTCGACTCGCCCAGGCCCTGACGCAAACGAATCGGACCAGCGTAAGTTGGCGGTGAGTTTTTCGGACGCCAGTCGGCACCTGCACCGGCATCCCAGCGCGAAATCGGCACGTCATTCAAAATGGAAGCCAGCGTTAAACCGCGATCCATCGCTGCGGTATAGAGGAACGGTTTAATATTGGAACCGACCTGACGCAGCGCTTGTGTGGCACGGTTGAACATGCTCTGGTTGAAGTCGAAGCCACCGACTAACGCGCGAACAGCACCATCTTCTGGATTGAGCGAAACCAGAGCGGAGTTCACCACCGGCACCTGAGCCAGCCACCAGGCATTGTCTACCTTGCGTACCCAAATCTGCTGGCCCGCTTGCAGCACCTGCGTCAGGCTGCGCGGTGTGGGTCCCTGAAGCGTATCCGATTTGTAAGCACGCGCCCATCGCACGCCCGCCATTCCTATGGAAACACTGCTGCCATCTTTCAACGTTGCAGTGGCTTCTTCGGCATTAGCACTGGTAATCACGGCTGCGTTGAGTGGACCGTAAGTAGGAAGATCTTTCAGGGCCTTAAGAATTCGGGTTCTATCCCAACTGGCTTCGCCTGGTTTCCACAGCACATTGGTCGGGCCGCGATAGCCGTGGCGCATGTCATATGCCAGCACATTGTTACGCACGGCCTGCTGCGCGGCTTCCTGCAGACGACGGGTGACGGTGGTATAAACCTTATAGCCATCTTCATACGCGCCATCACCGTAGCGCTTCACCATCTCCTGGCGCACCATTTCACTCAAGTATGGTGCTGAGAACGCGATTTCCGGGCCGTGATAGCTGGCCGTCAACGGCGTGTTGCGGGCTTCGTCATACTGCTGCTGGGTGATGTAGTTTTGATCCAGCATACGCGCCAGCACCACATTACGACGTGAAAGCGCACGCGCGTGAGAATAAAGCGGGTTGAAAGTCGACGGTGCCTTTGGCAAGCCGGCAATCACCGCCATTTCGCTCAGCGACAGCTGATCAATCGATTTGCCAAAATAGACCTGCGCTGCAGCGCCAACGCCATAAGCGCGATAGCCGAGATAGATCTTGTTGAGGTACAGCTCAAGAATTTCATCTTTGCTTAGCAGCTGTTCGATGCGAATGGCCAGGAACGCTTCCTTAATTTTACGCATCAAAGTGCGTTCCGGACTGAGGAAGAAGTTACGCGCCAACTGCTGGGTAATGGTACTTGCACCCTGCGAAGCATGGCCGGACATCAGCGCGATACTGGCTGCACGAAAGATGCCCACCGGATCAACACCATGATGCTCGTAAAAACGGCTATCTTCGGTGGCAATAAACGCTTTGATGAGTTCAGGCGGCATCTGCTGCAGCGTTAGCGGGACACGACGCTTCTCACCATACTGGGCGATCAGTTCGCCATCTGCGCTGTAAACCTGCATAGGGGTTTGCAGGCGCACATCTTTCAATGTGTTCACATCGGGCAGCTGCGGCTCTATGTATTTGTACAAACCATAAACCGTGCCGGCTCCCAGCAAAATGCAACACACTGCAAGGATCAATAAATACTTTACGAACTTCACCTGAGAATTCCCATCTGTTGTCGTTTGAGCAGTTTATAAGCAACCGCGCGGTAGTATAAAGACAAGCCTGACGCTTTGATATACCCGTCAGACTTGAAGTTGCCCGGGTATTGGAGCTCATTACCTTCAACGATAAGGAGATCGCGCACATGGCTTTTCAGCGCTGGCAAATCGGACTGGACATCCAAAACGGGCAAATCTGTGCCCTTGGCATTGAACGCCGACGTCACGGTTGGCAGTTGCGACATTGGTGGCAACAAACGCTGCCGCAAGATACGTTAAGAAACGGCGTGCTGCAAACCACGCCTGCGTTACTGGATATGTTAGGGCGCTGGCAGCGCCATCTGCCGAAGCGTTACTCACTGCGCGTTGGCCTGCCGCCGCAGCTGGTATTGCAACGCACCTTGCCGCTGCCTGAAACCTCGCTACGTGAGCCTGCCCTGAGTCGCTATGTAGCGGCTTCCGCGCAACGTCTGTTTCCTGTTGAGCCCGCTTCGCTGTCGCTGGATTACCGTTTGCCGGGTAAAGCCTCGCAGCTGTGTGTCACCGCCGCACGGCGCGAAGTGATTGCGCAATGGCTGGCTCCTTTGCAGCAGGCGGGCCTGAAACCAGACGTATTCGAGTTGAGCAGTCTGGCGCTCACGCAAATCGCCATGCGCATGCCTTTGCGACATAACCAGCTGCTGATTCATCCGCTCAGTGATCACTGGTTATGGACGCTCGCCGGTGAAAGCACCTCGTCTGGCGCAGCCACTGAACCCCTCACGTTTGCGCTATTGCATGAAACGTTCCCGCAGATGGAAACCGTATTTTGCACATCAACAGCCGTCTTGCCGGAAGCGCAGGTTCAGCGCTGTCAGCCGTTGACGCTGCTGCACTATCTCCAACCACCTTTACCTGCGCAGGAAGGTGATTTTACCGTCGCGCTGGGTTTGGCTCTGCGACCGGAGGATTCATGATGCTGGCGGTCAATTTACTGCCCTGGCGCCTGCATCAGCAGCAGCGCCAGCGAAAACAGAGCATAACGCTGCTGACGCTCACCTTAATGTTGACCTTGTTCATGCTGCTAATGCTGTGGTGGCGCGGGTTCGCTACGCGACAGCAGCAGTTGGAGCAGCTGATGGATATCACTTTTATCCTTAACGCGCTGCAACAACAGCTGGAAAAGCAGCAATCCCTGCTTCAACAGCGTGAATCATTGCTGCAGACGCAGCGCGCCGAGCAGCAACGACAGGCCCAGCATCGGCGCTGGCAAGGTTTCTGGCAGCAGCTGCCGGAATTGATGCCTGAAACCTTGTGGCTGAACCGACTCGAACGTCGACAAGGGCAACTCATGCTGGAAGGTCAGGCGCAGAGCATGGCGGCCGTGAGTGACTTTCGCCACCAGCTAATGACGCAGCCGCTTTTTTCCAGTGTGAGGCAGGGCGGTGTGCAACGGCAGGTCAGCGGCGACTACCGTTTTGCTCTGCATGCACGCGTGCAGGAGTTGGCAGATGAATGATCTCCTGCAGCGCTGGCTGACGCTGACGCTACCGTGGCGCATTGCCGGGGCGATGTTGCCGTCACTGCTGCTCTTCGCGCTGGCGTGGCTCGTGCTGCTTCGTCCGCAGCAGCTAATGCGTGAGGCACAAGAGCGAAAGATTGAGCAGATGGAACAACAGCAGCAACAGCGACAGCAAAAACTGACTTCTCTCCCCAGCATTGCTGCCTTAGAGGCGGAGATAGTTGCGCTGCAACAACCCGTAACGGGCAGCGAAGCACCACAAACTCTGGAAAAAATCGTGGCTGCACGCGGTAAGCAGCTGGAAGCCTGGCAGCCGGACAGCCAGCCACAGCAGCTTCAGCTGCGACTGATTTGGCCGCAATTTTTGCCGCTGTTTAGCGAGTTAGCCAGCACCTCTTTACCCGTGCCGCAACGTTTTCAGCTGCAAGCAGAGCAAGGCGTATTGAACACGCAGTTTTGGCTGGAGAGTGACGATGCGGAGTAGCGGCTTGCTGTTACTGCTATGTACCTCTCTGGCGCTGGCACGCGATCCCTTTCAGCCGCTGACCGAGAACCTATGTCAGGCACCGGCCAGTGCACCGGAAGGCTGGCGCCTGCAAGGCATTGTTGGCGTGCCGCCGCACTACGTGGCATGGCTGATTTCACCGCAAGGTAAAAGCCATCGGCTCATTGAGAACCAGCCTTTTCCGCTGCCGCCCTGGCGAGTGCAGCAGCTAACGGCACACACGCTGGTGTTAAGTGCCGTCCAACGCTGTCCACTTCAGCAAATAACATGGGTAATAAAAGGAGGTTTTTATGAAATGGATGATGGTACTGATGTTGCTGTGCCTAAGCGCGCCGCTGCGCGCCAGTGACGATCGCTTAAGTCTGGTATTTGACGATGCGCCGGTTGAGCGCATTTTGCAGGCGCTAGCGGATTATCAGGAGATTAACTTGCTCATTGCGCCGGGCGTTGAGGGCCGGTTATCGCTGCGGTTAGATAACGTTGATTGGCAACGCGCGCTGGCATTAGTGACGCAGATGGCAAAACTCACCGTCGTGCAGGAAGAAGGCGTGCTGCTGGTCTACCCGGAAAGCTGGCAACAGCTGCAGATACAGCAGGCACAGGCCGAGCGTGAAGAGAAACAGCAACAAACCCCGCTGGAGCAGCAAAGCGTGACGCTGCATTACGCCAGCGCCAGCGATATTTACCGCAGCCTGCAGGCTGAGCCCTCGCTGATGACAGCGCGCGGCAGCGTCACCGTGGACAGTCGCACCAATAGTTTGCTGCTGCGCGATACTGCACAAGCGCTACGTGAGACCGAGCGGTGGATAAAAGCGTTGGATTTACCGCTGGAGCAGGTGGAACTTGCCGCGCATATCGTCACCATCAACGAAGAACATCTGCGTGAACTCGGCGTTAACTGGGGCACATCTCCGGCAGATGTTGTCACTCAGGGGCTGAGAAATCCCCTGTTGGATATTCCATTGGCGGTGGGTAATCCGGCGCTTCGTGCCGGCGTCACGCTTGGTCAGGTTAGTGGTGAACTGTTAAACCTGGAGTTAAGCGCGCTAGAGCAGGAGAACCAAATCGAAATTATCGCCAGCCCGCGGCTATTTACCGCCCATCAACAAACCGCCACGATCAAACAAGGTACGGAAATCCCTTATGAGGTGAAGTCTGGCAACAGCGGGGCAACGGCGATCGAATTTAAAGAGGCGGTGCTGGGCATGGAGGTGACGCCCGTGGTGCTGGGTAACGGTCGAATACAGCTCAAATTAAAACTGAGCCAGAATTTACCCGGGCGCAGCGTGAATATTGGCGATAATCAGGTGCTCAGCATCGATAAGCAGGAGATTGAAACCCAGGTAACACTGCGTGATGGCGAAACTTTAGCGCTCGGCGGTATTTTCCAGCAGCAGCGTACGCAGAGTGCAAAACGCGTCCCCTGGCTGGGCGAGCTACCGCTACTGGGAAATTTGTTCAGCCATCAGACCGACGAACAGAAAAAAAAGGAGCTGGTTATCTTTATTACCCCCAGACTGGTCAGGGAAGCAGCGCTTTCCGCCGGATAAAGCGGAAAATTCGTTCTGTGAGGCCAACTGCGTTGACGCAGGGCAGGAATTAGCTTACAAGGTTTAGCGATTTTCAAAACGGTGTAACGGAACGCGGCAGAATAACCTTCCGAATGACGTCGGTCACAAGCGATACTGGCGTCAAAAGAAATATCTCCAAAATAATTCGCGTTGCAGGAAGGCGTTAAATGAGTGAATTCACAGTGCTTACCCAGGTAAGTGATTAGGGTGAATGACCCCAGCCAGCGGACCTGTAGCGTGAAATAGGATGGATTAGCGGAGGTGCGTTACCGTCTCGCGAACCACAGACCGGTCCTGTTAAGAGGTCGCCGGGGGCAATTTATTCGGTTGCCAAACGGCCATGAGTGTTGAGATAATTTTCCGTCTGACTCTTGTTAACGCTCATGAGGTCTCAGTTCCTGTCCCGCCAGCTATGCTGAACGCGGGGTATCATCAACGAATTCTTAGTAATACCGATAAAATGGCAGAGAAACGCAATATCTTTCTGGTTGGGCCGATGGGTGCCGGCAAAAGCACTATTGGTCGTCAGTTGGCTCAGCAACTCAATATGGAATTTTTCGATTCCGATCAGGAAATTGAGCGACGCACCGGAGCGGATGTAGGCTGGGTATTTGATGTGGAAGGCGAAGAAGGCTTCCGCGATCGTGAAGAAAAGATCATTAATGAGCTGACCGAGAAGCAGGGCATTGTCCTGGCGACAGGTGGCGGCTCAGTCAAATCCCGCGAGACCCGTAATCGTCTCTCCGCCCGCGGTGTGGTCGTGTACCTTGAAACCACCATCGAAAAGCAGCTTGCTCGTACCCAGCGTGATAAAAAGCGTCCGCTGTTGCAGGTTGAATCACCGCCGCGCGAAGTACTGGAAGCGCTGGCAGGTGAACGTAATCCGCTTTATGAAGAGATCGCTGATGTCACTATTCGCACTGACGATCAGAGTGCAAAAGTGGTGGCCAATCAGATCATCAACATGCTGGAAAAGAACTAATCCAGCGCCCTGAGGGCTCAGCAATAGGTATCGGTCATCATGGAGAAGATCACTGTCTCACTCGGGGATCGCAGTTACCCCATCACCATCGCTGCCGGACTGTTTAACGATCCGGCTTCTTTTTGGCCGCTCAAAGCAGGCGACAATGCCATGCTGGTGACAAACCAGACACTGGCGCCGATCTATCTCGAACCTCTGTCAGCGCTCCTTAGCAATGCCGGCGTAAAGGTAGATCAGGTCATTTTGCCTGATGGTGAGCAGTACAAAACGCTGGCGGTCATGGACGAGGTATTCACCGCGCTGCTTAAAAAGCCGCATGGACGAGATACCACGCTGATTGCACTCGGTGGTGGAGTGATTGGTGACTTAACCGGATTTGCCGCAGCCAGCTATCAGCGTGGCGTGCGCTTTATTCAGGTGCCGACCACGTTGCTGTCTCAGGTTGATTCCTCCGTCGGTGGCAAAACCGCGGTCAACCATCCACTCGGCAAAAACATGATTGGGGCGTTCTATCAGCCCGCCTCTGTCGTGGTGGATACGCATTGTCTGGCCACGCTGCCGCCGCGCGAATTAGCGTCCGGTCTGGCAGAAGTGATCAAATACGGCATTATTCTTGATGGCGAATTCTTCCAATGGCTGGAGCATAATCTTGATGCTCTGCTGGCGCTGGATGAAAAAGCCATGGCGTACTGCATCCGCCGCTGCTGCGAGTTAAAAGCTGAAGTGGTTGCGGCGGATGAGCGTGAAACCGGCGTACGCGCACTGCTTAATCTGGGCCATACTTTTGGTCATGCGATTGAAGCGCACATGGGCTACGGCAACTGGCTACACGGCGAAGCCGTGTCGGCTGGCATGGTGATGGCTGCGCGCACCGCTGAACGTTTAGGGCAGTTCACCTCTGCCGATACCGATCGCATCATCGCGCTGTTGCTGCGTGCCGGTTTGCCGGTGCACGGTCCGGCAAGCATGGCAGCGGAAGATTATCTGCCACACATGATGCGCGATAAAAAAGTGTTGGCTGGCGAGTTGCGTTTGGTGCTGCCTCTCGCTATTGGCCGCTCTGAAGTGCGTGCCGGTGTTGCACATGATATGGTGCTGGCAGCAATTAATGATTGCCAGAAACCCTGATTATTAGAAGTGATGAGTGGTGATGCGGCGTGTGGGAAGCGCGTCGTTTTACGGAGGAGGCTAAATGGATGAGTTCAAACCGGAAGACGAGTTAAAACCTGACGCCAGTGACCGCCGTCCAACGCGGCCACGTAAATCGTCTTCTGCGCCGAAAGTTAAAGTGCCGGTTTCTCGTCAGCATATGATGATGGGCATTGGTATTCTGGTTCTGCTGTTGGTGGTGCTGGGTATCGGTTCGGCATTGACCGGTCCGGATGAGAAGAAACCCGCGACGAATAACGCCAATAGCGGCGCAGCACCTTCTGCCAGTGGCAGCGAAAAGAACATCGATCTCTCAGGTTCGACGTCCATGAGCGGTCAGCAAAACGCTACACCTTCTGCTGAAGGCAGCGCACCGCAAAACACGGCGGGAACGGCTGCACCAGCGGGCAATGATTCCCAGTCCATCTCTATGCCATCGGTCTCTTCAACGCCGACTCAGGCTGCACCCGTGGATACTCCAGCAAATCAACAGCGTGTCACCCTCCCAGGCGATCTGAATACGGCGCTGAATAATCAGCAAGGTTCTGTTGATGCCGCAGCCCAAGGTGCACAGGGCAATAGCTCGCTGCCAACGGCACCGGCAACGGTAAGCGGTAATGGTAAAGCGATGACGCCGCCGGTGATGCATGCGGAAACGCCGTCGCGTAACACCAGCAATGGCGCACGTGAGACTCACGCTGCCAGCAACACGCACAAAGCACCGGCCGCGACCAAACCCGCACCGGTAAAAGAGAGCAAGACGCACACTACGCCGGCGCGCAATGCTGCGCCTGCAAGCAGCAGCGCCAGCAAATCGCTGCCGTCGGGCGGCAATTACACGCTGCAGCTGAGCGGTGCGTCGAAAGAAGAGAGCCTGAATGCCTGGGCGAGAAAACAAAACCTGAGCGGTTATCACGTGTATAAAACCACGCGCAACGGTGAACCCTGGTATGTGCTGGTGAGCGGAGCTTATGCTACGCCAGCCGATGCGAAACGCGCGGTGGCATCGTTGCCAGCAGAAGTGCGTGCCGCGAATCCGTGGGTCAAACCGCTTAGCCAGGTGAAAAAAGAAAGTCAGTAATTGATGTGGGGCCGCGCAGGTGCGGCCCCGTTTTAAGCGCAGAGCTGCTGTCGGTTTCACCACAGCCAATCATTAAGATGTAATAACCACGACAGCATGAAAAAAAATCGCGCTTTTCTGAAATGGGCCGGAGGGAAATACCCGCTCCTTGATGACATCCGTCGTCATTTGCCACAAGGTGATTGTTTAATCGAACCCTTTGTCGGCGCTGGTTCAGTATTCCTCAACACCGATTATGACCGCTATCACCTGGCGGACATCAACGGCGATCTCATCAATCTCTATAACATCGTCAAAACGCGTACTGCGGCGTTCATTGAAGACGCACGCCAGCTTTTCAATGCCGAAGGTAATACGGCGGAAACCTACTACGCGCAGCGCATCGCATTCAATGCCAGCAAAGATGAATATCAGCGCGCCGTACTGTTCCTCTATCTCAATCGCCACGGATACAACGGTCTTTGCCGTTACAATCTGCGCGGTGAGTTTAATGTGCCTTTTGGTCGCTACCGTAAGCCGTATTTCCCGGAAGCTGAACTGCTGTGGTTTGCCGAACGGGCGCAAAAAGCGACCTTTGTCTGTGAATCGTACGATGTTACTCTGACTAACGCCCCAGCGGGCTCGGTGGTTTATTGTGACCCGCCGTACGCGCCGCTGTCGGCGACAGCGAATTTTACCGCTTACCACACCAACAGTTTTAGCCTGCGTGAGCAGCAACATCTGGCGGAACTGGCCAATAAGCTGGCGCAACAAAACCGCATACCGGTGCTGATTTCTAATCACGATACGGTGCTCACGCGTGAGTGGTACCAGAATGCGGATTTACACGTAGTTAAAGCCCGGCGTTCCATCAGCCGAAGCATAAGTGGTCGCACACAGGTCGACGAACTGCTAGCGCTTTTCCGCTAGCCTGTTTCGTCCGCGACCAAGGCATTACGCCAGCTCCGGCTGGCGCACAAAATTGGGAGAATCGGATGAAACAATTTTTACTGGCCCCTTCAATTCTGTCTGCTGACTTCGCGCGTTTAGGTGAAGACACAGCCAAAGCGCTGGCGGCAGGTGGCGATGTCGTCCATTTCGATGTGATGGATAACCACTACGTTCCCAATCTGACGATGGGGCCGATGGTGCTGAAAGCGCTGCGCGATTACGGTATCACTGCACCTATTGATGTGCATCTGATGGTAAAGCCGGTGGATGCATTGATCCCGGAATTCGCGAAAGCTGGCGCCACCTTCATTACTTTCCATCCGGAAGCCAGCGAGCATGTTGATCGCACGCTGCAGCTGATCAAAGAGCACGGTTGCAAAGCCGGCTTGGTATTTAATCCTGCTACACCGCTCGACTACCTCGACTATGTCATGGATAAGCTGGATATCATTCTGCTGATGTCGGTGAATCCGGGCTTTGGTGGGCAATCCTTTATTCCCGGCACGCTCGACAAACTGCGCGAAGCGCGTCGCCTGATCGATCAAAGCGGCTACAACATTCGCCTGGAAGTGGATGGCGGCGTGAAGATCGACAACATCGGCCAGATTGCTGCCGCCGGTGCCGATATGTTTGTTGCCGGTTCCGCGATCTTTGGTCACCCCGATTACAAAAAAGTGATCGATGAAATGCGTGGCGAACTGGAGAAAGTTAATGGCTCATTTCACTGATATCCGCGCGCTGGCGTTCGATCTCGACGGGACGCTGGTGGATAGCGCACCGGGTTTGGCGCAGGCGATCGATCACGCGCTGGGCGATCTGCAACTGCCGCCGCCGGGTGTGGCGTTAGCATCAACCTGGATTGGCAACGGCGCGGATGTGATGATGACCCGCGCGCTGACCTGGGCGTTGGGTCGCGAACCGCATGCTGAAGAGCAGCGCGATGCGCGTGCGCTGTTCGATAAGTACTATGCCGAAACGGTGGAAGCGGGCAGCACCCTGTTCCCGCGGGTGAAAGAGACGCTGGCGGCGCTGCAGGCAAAAGGCCTGCCGCTGGCCATAGTCACCAACAAACCTACGCCGTTTGTCGCGCCATTGTTGAAGTCGCTCGGCATTGCTGACTACTTTACCCAGATTATTGGCGGCGATGATGTGATTGTGAAAAAGCCGCATCCAGCGGCCATTTTCCTTGTGCTCGGCCATTTTGGCGTGCTTCCCGGACAATTGCTGTTTGTCGGCGATTCGCGCAATGATATTCTCGCAGCCCAGGCGGCAGGCGTACCGAACATCGGTATGACTTTTGGCTACAACTACGGTGAGCCAATTGCGACCAGCCATCCCGATTTAACTCTCGACTCTTTTGACGAACTTTTGCCCGCTATCGGGCTGTGATTATCAGGACATAACATGAGCAAACCCATCGTTTTCAGCGGCGCCCAGCCTTCCGGTGAACTGACCATTGGCAACTATATGGGTGCGCTGCGTCAGTGGGTGCAGATGCAGGATGATTTCCACTGCATTTACTGCATCGTCGATCTGCACGCCATCACCGTCCGCCAGGATCCGGTTGCGCTGCGTAAAGCCACGCTGGATACGCTGGCGTTGTACCTTGCCTGCGGCATCGATCCGGCGAAAAGCACCATCTTCGTTCAGTCGCACGTGCCTGAACATGCGCAGCTGAGTTGGGTACTGAACTGTTACACCTACTTCGGCGAGCTGAGCCGCATGACGCAGTTCAAAGATAAATCAGCGCGCTACTCGGAAAACATCACCGCGGGCCTGTTTGATTATCCGGTGCTGATGGCAGCTGACATTCTGCTGTATCAAACCAATCAGGTGCCGGTGGGCGAAGATCAGAAGCAGCATCTGGAACTGAGCCGCGATATCGCGCAGCGTTTCAATGCGCTGTACGGCGATGTGTTCAAAGTGCCGGAGCCGTTCATTCCGAAATCAGGCGCGCGCGTCATGTCGCTGCTTGAACCGACCAAGAAAATGTCTAAGTCAGACGACAACCGTAATAACGTGATTGGTCTGCTGGAAGACACCACCGCAGTGGTGAAGAAGATCAAGCGCGCGGTAACAGACTCTGCTGAGCCGCCAGTGGTGCGCTACGACGTCAAAGAGAAGGCCGGTGTTTCTAACCTGCTGGATATTCTGGCGGGCGTAACCGGTAAAACCATAGCCGAGCTGGAACAGGAGTTTGAAGGCAAAATGTATGGCCATCTGAAAGGCGCGGTCGCGGATGCCGTTTCAGGCATGCTGACCGACTTGCAGGAGCGCTATCATCGTTTCCGTAACGACGAAGCGCTACTGAATCAGGTGATGCGCGATGGCGCAGCGAAAGCCCGCGCGCATGCGCAGGAAACGCTGAAGAAAGTGTACGAAGCGGTAGGTTTTGTCGCACAACCCTAAGCGGTTGGCCGGCGAGAACGCGACGGCGGATCATCATGATCCGCCGTTTTTATTTGTGCGATGGTCTGGTGGTTCAGAACCAGCGTAATTGAGGCCGCAGCGCCACTACGCGACCGACAATAATCAGCGCTGGACTTTCAAACTGCTGCGCCAACGTCGCCAGCTCTGCCAGCGTTGCGGTTTCCACGCGTTGCTGCGGCGTGGTGCCGTTCTGTACGATCGCCACCGGCATAGCGGCATCCATGCCGTGCTGCAACAGCTGTTGTTGGATTTCCGGCGCTTGCGCCAGCCCCATATAGAACACCAGCGTTTGCTGCTCCGCCGCCAGTTTGCGCCATTCAATCTCGCCATGCTGCTGTAAATGGCCCGTCACGAATCGTACGCTCTGCGCATGGTCGCGATGCGTAAGCGGAATGCCGCTGTAGGCAGCACAGCCCGATGCGGCCGTGATGCCTGGCACCACGCTAAACGGAATATGGTGTTGTGCCAGCAACTGCAGCTCTTCACCACCGCGCCCAAAGATAAAGGGATCGCCGCCTTTAAGGCGTACTACGCGTTTGCCGCTTTGCGCCTGTTCGAGTAAAACCTGGTTGATTTGCGCTTGGGGTACGCAGTGATGACCGGCCTGTTTGCCGACAAAGATGCGCTCAGCATCGCGACGTATCAGATTGAGAATCGGTTCTGAAACCAAGCGGTCATACACCACGACATCGGCCTGCTGAATATGCTGCAAACCTTTCAACGTGAGCAATCCGGCATCACCCGGCCCGGCGCCGACCAGCACCACTTCACCTTGCTGCGACAGCGGGGCATCGAACAAGTTATCGACGATGGCATCAGCACGTGGGCGATCGCCATTCGCCAGGGTTTGTGCCAGACGATCGCTCACGAAGAAGCGTTCCCAGAACGCGCGGCGCTGCGCCATGCTGGCAAAGGTGCGCTTCACACGGCCACGCAACGAACCGGCCAGGGACGCCAGCTCTCCGAGATGCTGTGGCAGCATCGCTTCGAGCTTCTCCCGAAGCAAACGTGCCAGCACCGGCGCGCGGCCGCCGGACGAAACGGCAATCATCAGCGGTGAGCGATCGACAATCGATGGCATGATCGCGCTGGCTTCCTGCGGCGCATCCACCAGATTGCAGAAGATGCGACGCTGCTCGGCTGCGAAAGCCACCTGCTGATTGACCGCATCATCATTGGTGGCGGCAATCACCAGCCAGCACGAGTCCAGCCAGCCATCATCAAACGCGCCGGTTAATAAGGTCACCTTTCCCTGTTGTGCCCACTGCTGAAACGCGGGGGAGAAATCCAGCGCGCCAACGTGCAGATCGGCACCGGCATCCAGCAGCAAACGCGCTTTGCGTTCTGCTACATCTCCCGCTCCTACCAGCAAACAGCGTTTGCCTTGCAGGCGGCAAAACAGCGGAAAGTAGTCCATAGCTCATCCTAAAAAAAGCCCGCACGGGGCGGGCTGAAAATGGTTATACCGCTTTGAGCGGCGTGGCTTGCGCTTCGGCCTGTGGACGCTGCGCCAGCGGGGTGGCATACCAATAACCGAGACCCATCAGCACCATGCCGGAGAACATGTTGCCCAGCGTTACCCACAGCAAATTGTGGCCGATGCCGCTCAAAGTGAGGTCCGCATTATGCTGACCAAACCACGACAGTGCAAAGACTGTCATATTGGCTACGGAGTGCTCATAGCCGGAAGCGATAAACGCCAGTAAACACCACCAGATCGCGATGAACTTCGCCGTGCCTTCGGTGCGTAGTGCCATCCAGATTGCCAGGCATACCAGCCAGTTACACAGTGCGCCCTTGAAGAACAGCGCCATGGCTGGCTGCGTGGTTTTCGCCAGCGCGGCGCTATGAATTAGCGAGCCAGCATTGGGGAGCAATGGGCCTGCCGCATAGTAATAGATCAGTGCGACCAGCACGGAGCCGATTAAATTCCCCAGCCAGGTTTGCGGCAGTACACACCACATCTGGCCTTGCTTGATGGTGCCGGCTTTCACGCCAATGGTCAGGAACAGGGTATGACCGGTGAACAGCTCGGAACCGGCGATGATCACCAGCGTCAACGCGATCCCGAAGGTGGCGCCCATCAGCAGCGGACGGTAAGCCGGATCGACCAGATTGCCCAAGGTGAAAATCAGGATGATGGCCAAACCAACGTAAGCACCAGCCATCGCCGAGCCGATCCAGAAGGCCAGCGGGCTGTGCTGCGCGGTACGCACAATGCGTGCCGCATTGGCGGCACATTTATTCAGGGTGTCAGTAAACATAGTGACGTCTCATTAAGTAAAGGAATGCGGTCAGGCACAAATCTCAACCCGGCCTTTGCTGACTCGCACCGGATAGCTCGCCACCGAACGTGCTTCGTCTTCCAGGCAGAAGCCATCACTTAGGCGGAAGCGCTGCTTTTTCAGCGGGCTAGCCACCCACAGCGCTTGCTGGTGCTCAGCAATCAGGCCGCGTGATAACACGCTGGCCTGGGCGAAAGGATCGATATTGCTCAATGCGTAGAGCTGTTCATCGTCACGTGGACGGAAGATAGCAATCTGCTGGCCTTTGACCAGCGCACACACGCCGGTCGCAGGCAGGATTTGCTTGAGTTCACACACGGAATGCCACTGGCTCATGCGTCAATCTCCTCAATCAGAGTGACCGCAATGCGCTCGTCGGGACGTGCCGGACGATGCTGCTCGCGTTGGTTAATATGCTGCACCAGCGGATCGCGCTGGTCGCTGTTGATAAAGGTGTTGAAGTGAGCCTGCTGCTGAGGATCTTGCACCGTTGCTGTCCATTCGCAGATCACTTCGCCACGCAGACGTGCCAGTTCGCTCTCCAGCTGCGCATTCAGGCCGAGCTTGTCGTCAACAATGACGCTGCGCAGGTAATCGATGCCGCCATCCATGCTTTCCAGCCACAGCGAAGTGCGTTGCAGGCGGTCGCCGGTGCGGATGTAGAACATCATGAAACGATCGAGATAGCTCAGCAGCGTGTCGCGATCGAGATCGGCAGCCAGCAGATCGGCATGACGTGGTTTCATGCCGCCATTACCGCACACATACAGGTTCCAGCCTTTCTCGGTGGCGATGATGCCGACATCTTTACCCTGTGCTTCCGCGCACTCGCGCGTGCAGCCGGAGACGCCAAATTTCATCTTGTGCGGGGTACGAATGCCTTTGTAGCGGTTTTCCAGCTCAATACCGAAGCCAAGGCTGTCGCCAACGCCAAAGCGGCACCAGACGCTGCCCACACAGGTTTTCGCCATGCGCAGCGCTTTGGCATACGCCTGTCCGGTTTCAAAACCGGCCGCGATCAGCTGCGTCCAGATAGCTGGCAGATCGTCACGCTGTGCGCCAAACAGGCCAATACGCTGCGAGCCGGTGATTTTGGTGTAGAGATTGTACTGACGCGCCACGGTGCCAATCGCCATCAACCCTTCCGGGGTAATTTCACCGCCGGCCGAGCGCGGGATCACCGAGTAAGTCCCATCTTTCTGGATATTGCCGAGGAACAGATCGTTGCTGTCCTGCAGCGGTGCCAGCTGCGGCTTCAGCACGTACTCGTTCCAGCAGGAGGCCAGCAGCGAACCCACGGTGGGCTTACACACTTCGCAGCCGTAGCCCTGACCATATTTGGCCAGCAGCGCGTCAAACGATGTGATCTCTTCCACGCGAATCAGGTGATACAGCTCCTGACGCGAGTAGGGGAAGTGCTCACACAGATGATTGTTAACGTCGATGCCCTGACGGCTCAATTCACCGTTCAGCACCTGCGTAATCAGTGGAATACAGCCGCCGCAGCCGGTACCCGCGCGCGTTTCGGCTTTCAGCGCCGCTACGGTATGGCAACCACCCTGCACGGCTTTGACGATATCGCCTTTACTCACGTCAAAGCAGGAGCAGATTTGCGCGCTATCCGGCAGCGAATCAACGCCCATTACCGGTTTATCGCCGCTGCCTGCCGGTAGGATCAGCCCTTCCGGATTTTCCGGTAGCGGGATGTTATTCAGCGCCAGCTGCAACAGATTGCCGTAATCGCTGGTATCTCCCACCAATACCGCGCCCAGTAATGTGAGGTTATCCTCGCTGACAATCAGGCGCTTATAGATGTTTTTCTGCTCGTCGAGCCACAGGTAGCTGCGCGCACCCGGCGTGCGGCCATGCGCGTCACCAATGCCACCGACATCCACGCCCAGCAGTTTCAGCTTGGCGCTCATGTCTGCACCGGCAAACAGGTTGTCGCGGCCAACCACGGCATCGCTGGCAACCTGCGCCATCTTGTAGCCCGGTGCGACTAAGCCGTAAATACGGTTCTGCCACGCGGCACATTCACCGATCGCATAAATCGCCGGATCGCTGGTCTGACAGCGATCGTCAATGGCGATGCCGCCGCGCTCGCCCAGCGTTAAGCCGCACTGTTTGGCCAGCTTATCCTGCGGGCGAATACCGGTGGAGAAGACGATGAAATCGACATCCAGCGCGCTGCCATCGGCAAACTCCAGCGTTTTACCACCTGTGGCATGATGGACAATCTGCTGCGTGTTTTTGCCGGTGTGGACGCGTACGCCCATCTGCTCGATTTTGCGTCGCAGCTGCTCGCCGCCCTGGGGATCGAGCTGTTCCGCCATCAGCACCGGTGCAAACTCAATCACGTGGGTTTCAATGCCGAGATTTTTCAGCGCGCCCGCCGCTTCGAGCCCCAGTAATCCGCCACCAATCACCGCGCCGCGTTTGCTGCGGCGTGAACAGGCTTCAATGGCGTTAAGATCTTCAATGGTGCGATAGACGAAACAGTCGCTGCCTTCCGCGCCTTTGATGGGCGGAATCCATGGATAGGAACCGGTGGCGAAAATCAGCGTGTCGTAATGCACTGTGCGACCGGTATTCGAGTGAATCAGTTTTTCGTCGCGGTTAATGGTGATGGCGCGTTCGCCGAGTAATACATTTACCTGATGCTTCTGATAGTAACCTTCGCGCACCAGCGAGAGTTCTTCAGCGGTGTGATGGGAGAAATAGGCGGAAAGGTGGACGCGATCATAGGCGACCCGGGGCTCTTCACAGAAAACGGTTATCGCAAACTGATTCGATTCATCTTTGTCGATAAGTTCTTCTATAAAGCGGTGGCCGACCATGCCGTTGCCAATGATAACGACACTGTGCTTGCTCATGCTTGCCTCAAAAATTGCGGTATCTGCGCCTACCTTAGCGCGGCGCTTTTGGCGCTTATTGATATGCATCAAGCGCGCCTTTATATACCTATTTTGAGGTATGTAACTGATTTTGAACGAATTAGTTAAGTGGCTTATTTGGTTGATAATTACCCAATCATTTTCTTCGCCGCAGCTTCCCTCGCGGCGCGATTCATCGCGCAATAAATGGCGCCGCTACGGAATGTGCCCGCAGTAACATTGGTTTTCATGCTAGCTTTAGATTTTGTGTTTTAGCGGAGAACGGCATGGCAAATCCATCACTGAAGTGGATCAACAACCTGCGCGTAGCAGGGCAGCAAGGCTTGTGGCAGATCGAAATCGACAACGGCAAGATTGCGCACCTTCGACCGCAGCCGCCACACACGGTTGAGCAGGCTGATGCGCTGGATGCGGAAGGCGGGCTAGCCAGCGCGCCGTTTATCGAACCGCACATTCACCTCGATACCACGCAAACCGCTGGCGAACCAGCCTGGAATCAATCCGGCACGCTGTTTGAGGGCATTGAACGCTGGGCTGAGCGTAAAGCACTGCTCAGCCATGAAGATGTGAAACAGCGCGCGCAGCAAACGCTGAAGTGGCAAATCGCCAACGGTATTCAGCACGTGCGCACCCACGTTGATGTTTCCGATCCCACGCTAACCGCGTTAAAAGCGATGCTGGAAGTGAAAGCAGAGATGGCACCGTGGATCGATATCCAGATTGTGGCGTTTCCGCAGGAAGGCATTCTCTCTTATCCCAATGGTGAAGCGCTGTTAGAAGAGGCGCTACGCATGGGGGCAGATGTGGTGGGTGCCATTCCGCACTTCGAATTCACCCGCGAATACGGCGTTGAGTCGCTGCATAAAGCCTTTGCATTGGCCAATCGCTACGATCGGCTGGTGGATGTGCACTGTGACGAGATCGACGATGAGCAGTCGCGCTTTGTCGAAACCGTGGCGGCGCTGGCGCATCGCGATGGCAACGGCGAACGCGTCACCGCCAGCCACACCACGGCGATGCACTCTTACAACAATGCCTATACATCGCGCCTGTTTCGCCTGCTTAAGCTTTCCAATATCAATTTCGTTGCCAATCCGCTGGTGAATATCCATCTGCAAGGGCGCTTTGATAGCTATCCCAAGCGTCGCGGCATCACGCGGGTGAAAGAGCTGCTGGAGGCCCACATCAACGTCTGTTTTGGGCACGATGACGTGTTCGATCCCTGGTATCCGCTTGGTACCGCCAGCATGCTACAGGTGCTGCATATGGGACTGCACGTCTGTCAGCTGATGGGTTACGAGCAGATCGATAACGGATTGCAGCTGATTACCGCGAACAGCGCCAAAACCCTGCAGCTGGCAAATTACGGTATTCAACCGGGCAACGATGCCAGTTTGATTATTCTGCCGGCAGAGAGTGGATTTGATGCGGTCCGGCGACAGGTGCCGGTGCGTTATTCGCTGCGCAAAGGGATGGTGGTGGCAGCGACGCAGCCAGCCAGCAGTGAGATCTATTTAGCAGAGAAAGAGGCGGTGACGTTTAAGCGCTGAAGAGCAGGGCGGAGCGAACTCCGCCCGTCGAACTTAGTGGGTAACATGGCCGTGCTGGCGATGTTTAGTCACAAAGCCCAGCAGAACACACATCACAAATACCACGGCGTACAAACCGTTGGCGGTTGAGAGTGCCGCATGCGCGCCACCTTTTGCCACGATGGGGCCGGTTACCACAAATGTCAGCATGGTGCCGACGGTGCCGCAGGTCAGGATGAAGTTCACCAGCTTCGGTGAAGAGACCTTGGTTTGCAGCGAGCCCAGCGTGATGATGGTGGTGTAAATCGCGCTTGAGCTGAAGCCCAGCGTCATGATGATCCAGTGCAGCATGCTGGCATCGTTGGACGTGACGAACCAGTACATCAAACCGGTTGCCAGTGCCGCGAGCACCATCAGGATGCGCTGCAGATCGAAGAAGCGCAGCACGAAGCTGAAGACCCACATGCCAACCATATAGGCGGTCCAGAAATTACCCACCAGTTGCCCGGCAGCGGCAATATCCATGCCCATCGATTTGGTGGCGTATTCTGGCACCCACGAGATGAAGCCGAGCTGGCCGAGGATGTAGCACAGTGCTGCAATCGACAGGAACAGCACGCCGACGCCCCACTTCTCTTTCTCCACGCCGGGCTTAGCGGCTTCGCTCTTCAATACCGGGAACTCAATGCACAGCGTCAGTACAAAAATCGCGAGATAAATCACGCCGATGCAGGCATAAACCCAATACCATGGCAGCGCGCGCGCCAGCAGGATACCCGCGATGATCGGGAAAATGGTGCCCGCCATGCTGAAGAACGAATCGGTAAACAGCAGACGTGCGCCGCGTTGACGACCATCATAAAGATGGGTGATCAGGAAGGTCCCGATCGACATAGTGATGCCGCTGACCACGCCGAGCACGAACATGCACAGCGAGAACACGGTGAGATCGTGGCTGGTCATCAGGCCGGCGACGGCAAGAATCATCAATACAAAGCCAAAGATCAGCTGGCGCTTCAGCGGCACAATGACCATCAGCCAGGCATTCAGGAACACTGACACCAAAATGCCCGCATTAAGGAAGGTAAAGGTGTTACTCATTTCTGAGATAGGACGCTGGAAATACTGTGCGATATTGTCCAGCACCATACCGGTAACAATCACCAGTGCGCCAGTAAGCGCATAGGAGAAATAGCTAATCCAGGTAAGGCCGAGCCGATTACGGTTTGTCATGTTCTGAACCTGTGAAGCGCCGAGATTGGCAAAAAGTGTCATGAATTGTAAGTGCAACTGTGATCTTAATAAACAACGAGTGAAACAAGCTGGGTATATTTCACTAATAGTGTGATTTTAATCACGCAAATGATTGCGCGGCGGCAAAAGTATGACAATCGCAACATCCACGTAAATATCGGTAAAACGCTGGCTCTTGGATTACTTGCTCTTTACAATCAATCTCGTTTTTGAGCTAGCTCTCCATGGTAAGGAATCTTTCATGCTTAAACGTACTTTGACAGCGGCAGTTGCCCTGTTAGCGCTCTCTTCCGTATCTTCTGCCGCGCTGGCAGCAAAAGGGGATACACATGTGCTGCTCACCACCTCTGCGGGCAATATCGAACTCGAACTGAACAACCAGAAAGCCCCGGTTTCGGTGAAAAACTTCGTTGATTACGTCAACAACGGTTTCTACAACAACACCATTTTCCACCGCGTTATTCCTGGCTTTATGATTCAGGGCGGCGGATTTACGGCGGATATGCAGCAAAAGCAAACTGTTGCGCCAATCAAAAACGAGGCCGACAACGGCTTACGTAATCTGCGTGGCACCATTTCGATGGCGCGTACCGCAGATAAAGATAGCGCCACCAGCCAGTTCTTCCTCAACGTGGCAGATAACGCCTTCCTCGATCACGGTCAGCGTGATTTCGGTTATGCAGTGTTTGGTAAAGTTGTGAAAGGCCAGGATGTGATTGATAAGATTGCTCAGGTACCGACCAAAGATGTGGGTCCGTACCAAAATGTGCCATCAAAACCGATTGTTATCCTTTCCGCCAAAGTCCTGCCTTAATCGCGAAACGCGCCATTTTTGTTGGGCGCGTTATTGCCCCTCCGGCAAAGCAAAAAATTGCTGCTTATACTTAGGGCTCATTGCCAGCCGGAGGCGCTATGACCAGCAAACTCACCGAGAAACAAAAAGCCACCTTGTGGCAGCAGCAGCGCGCTGCGAGCTATCAAGCCAGTTGTCGTCTGGCCGGATACACATCTACTGAACCCTTGATCGATGCGGAACATGCCGAAGAACGACTTGCGTCGCTGAGGAGGCAATATGGCGGATAACAGCCTGGCGGTGCGCGATCCCTATCTGTGGCAAAACGACAACGTGCTCAAGAATCGCCTCGACATTCACGATGAAGCGCAGCTGCGTAAAGCCGAACTGGCCTTCAGCAGCGCGCGCCTGGCGACGTTAGAACTGGGTCCGCGCAGCATCGGCTTGCCGCGGTTGTGCCATATTCATCGCACGCTATTTCAGGATCTTTATAGCTGGGCGGGAGAGCTGCGCACTATCGATATCTGGCGTGATGAAACGCCCTATTGCCACTGCGAATATATCGAGAAAGAGGGCAATACGCTGATGCAGGCGTTGGAAGAGGAGCGCGGTTTGGCCGACCTGGCAGTGGAAACCTTTGCGGCACGGATTGCGCACTACTACTGTGAGATTTTCGTCCTGCATCCGTTCCGCGCTGGCAATGGACGCGCGCAGCGTATCTTCTTCGAACAGCTGGCGTTGCACGCCGGGTACCAGCTGGCGTGGGACACGCTCAAGCGCGATGAATGGCGCGCGGCGATCTCGGCGGGCGTCGCCGGCGATCTGGCTCCGCTTACCGCGCAGTTTGCGAAAGTGGTGAGCCCGATTAGCTAAAATGGGTAGAATAGCGCCGCTTTTACTGGCCTGAGGGCGCTATGCTACTGCTAATCGATAACTACGACTCCTTCACCTGGAATCTCTACCAATACTTCTGCGAATTGGGCGCTGATGTGCGCGTGGTGCGCAACGATGCCATTACGCTGCAAGAGATTGAAGCGTTGCCGCTGACGCATCTGGTGATTTCGCCGGGTCCGTGTACGCCGGACCAATCTGGCATCTCGCTTGCCGCTATTCGTCACTTCGCCGGACGTGTGCCGATTCTGGGGGTTTGCCTTGGGCATCAGGCGATCGCTCAGGCATATGGCGCGCAGGTGGTACGCGCGCGGCAGGTGATGCACGGTAAAACCTCGCGCATTCAGCACAGCAATCAAGGCGTGTTCCGCAACCTGAATAATCCGCTGACCGTGACGCGCTATCATTCGCTGATTGTGGCGCGCGATACGCTGCCTGCAGACTTTGAAATTACCGCGTGGAGCCTGCGCGACGGCGAACCGGATGAGATCATGGGCTTCCGCCATCGCACCTTGCCGCTGGAAGGCGTGCAGTTTCACCCGGAAAGCATCCTCAGTGAACAAGGTCACCAGCTGCTGGCTAATTTCCTCAGCGCGTAACTTATATTTGCCATGGTGTGATTTTTTATGCATATTTTGTGATTATAATTTCACATTAGCTCAACAAATAACCCGATGAGGTCGTCAATGGCAGCGGAAAAACTAGCGGTAACCCGGGAAACGTTCGATAACGTAATTTTGCCTGTTTATGCACCTGCGCAGTTTGTGCCGGTTAAAGGCAAGGGCAGCCGAGTGTGGGATCAGCAGGGCAAAGAGTATATCGATTTCTCAGGCGGTATTGCGGTGACGGCATTGGGCCATTGTCATCCGGCGCTGGTGGAGACGCTGAAAACCCAGGGCGAAACGCTGTGGCACACCAGCAACGTGTTCACTAACGAACCGGCGCTGCGTCTGGCGAGTAAACTGATCGCTGCTACCTTTGCCGACCGCGTGTTTTTCGGTAACTCCGGCGCAGAAGCCAACGAAGCGGCCTTCAAGCTGGCGCGCTATTATGCCTGCAAAAAACACAGCCCATTCAAAAGCAAAATTATCGCTTTCCACAATGCGTTCCATGGCCGCACGCTGTTTACCGTGTCGGTTGGCGGGCAGCCGAAATATTCCGATGGCTTCGGGCCAAAACCGGCTGACATCGTGCATGTGCCGTTCAACGATCTCGACGCGGTAAAAGCGGTGATTGACGATCACACCTGCGCCATTGTGGTAGAACCGATTCAGGGCGAAGGCGGCGTGGTACCGGCTACGCAGGAATTTATGCAGGGCCTGCGTGCCTTGTGCGACGAACATAATGCGCTGCTGGTATTAGATGAAGTACAGAGCGGCATGGGCCGCAGCGGTAAGCTGTTCAGCTACGAGCATTACGGCATCAAGCCCGATATCCTGACCACCGCGAAAGCGCTGGGCGGCGGATTCCCGGTAAGCGCGATGTTGACCACCAATGACATTGCGGCAGTGATGGCGCCGGGCGTGCACGGCACCACATACGGCGGCAATCCGCTGGCCTGCGCGATTGCGGAAACCGCGCTGGATATCATCAATACTCCGGAAGTGCTGGAAGGTGTGGAAGCGCGCCGCCAGCAGTTTGTGGAAGCGCTGCAGGCCATCAACAGTAAATTCGCTATCTTCAGCGAGATTCGTGGCAAAGGTCTGCTGATAGGTGCCGCGCTGCAGCCGCAGTTCGCCAGCAAGGCGCGCGACATCCTCAATGCTTCTGCTGCGGAAGGGCTGATGATTCTCACCGCCGGCAGCGATGTGATTCGTTTTGTGCCGTCGCTGGTGATTGAGCCAACCGACATCGCCGAAGGCATGACGCGTTTCGCTACGGCGATTGAAAAGGTGCTGGCCGCTTAATCCGCTTTCGGGCGTAACGCCTTGAGCCAGCGGCCATGATGCGGTCGCTGGCTCCACGCCAGTGAAGAGATAGTGTGCATGACGTTAAGGTGCTGCAAAATCCGCTTCACGTGCTGTTCGACAATCGTTACCGGCCCTTCATTAAGATTTTCCGGCGCTTCCAGAATATTGCTGTCGTTGCCCGGCCCGTCATACGCCAGCCGCTGCTGACAGCGCTGCAGCGCGATTTCACAGGATTGCAGATACCGTTCCGCCAGCTTCGACGTCAACATGGTGTGCTCGCGCGCGAGAATCGTCATGGCGTTGATGTGCTCAACGATAAACTGGCTGTGCGTCACCCACATGCGCATATCTTGCAAATATTGCAGGTTGAAGCCGGGCTCGCTCGACGCCTGGTTCAGGGAGTTGAACAGCGCATTGTGCGCCTGATTAACCTTTATGCGCTGATAAGCCAGCTTCTCCGGCGCCTGTTCCGGCCCGAGCAGCAAGCGCAGTGCGTCCTGATATGCTTCCAGCGCATCGTGCGCATTTTTACGCAGCAGCCCGCTTTGCCACTGTGGCCATAGCCAAATCATACCGGCGAAAGCAATCAAACAGCCCATTAGCGTGTCCATCATGCGCGGCAACAAGAATTGCGCGCCGTTGAGCGATAGCAGCTGCAGTGAATACACCGCGGTGACGGTGAAGCCAATCATCGACCAGCCGTAATATTTCCGCGTGATCAGATAGCTCGCCAGCGTGATGCCCAGCATAAATAGCAGAGTGATCGACTCCGGCACCGCCAGCCGCAGCGAGGCGGCGGCAATCAGCAAACCGGCAAAGGTGCCCAGCGCACGGTGCTGAATACGCACGCGCGTGGCGCTGTAGCCGTTCTGGCTGACGAACATGATGGTCATCAGAATCCAGTAGGGTTTAGGAATGTTGAAGAACAGCGCCAGCGCGCTACCAAACATCAGCATTACGGCGAAGCGGGCCGCGGTGCGTAACGCGGTAGATTTGAATGATAAATAGCTGCGCAACGCTGGCAATAGCGGTAAGCGGCGCTGACGATCGGCCATGAGATCGCGCGTGTAAAGCGGCTTCTGCGTGCGCAATACGCGGGCGATGCGGCTGAAGTGATAGAGGCAGAAGTTGCCAACCGGGTTATCCGGATGCTGACGGGCAATTTTCTCCAGCGCACCCAGCTGTTTCTCCATGTGAAAACGATCCGGCAGCTGATGATAGAGAATCGCATCAGCCAGCACGCGCAAACGTGCGGAGATGATTTTGGCGTTCCAGCGGATCACCGCTTCAGCGTGGCTCTCCTCCACCAGTTTCTGTACCTCTTCGGGCTGATGCAGGCTGACCGAGATGTGTTCCTGCAAATCCAGCGCCACCTGGAAGGCGCGCGTCAGGCGCTTGTGACTGTTATCGCGGCTGGCCGACAGCATATGCATTTGCTGGTAACAGGTAGTGATGAGATCGACCGCTTTCTGCTGGCGCGCCAGCAGCGGCGGTAACGCTTTTTCCGGATCGGTCAGCTGTGTCAGTAAGGTGTATTTGGCATCGCAATAATCCGCCAGCTCGCGAAACAGCAGGCTGAGCGATTCACGCATCGGCTGCTCTTTCCACAGCCAGAACCAGAACCAGTTGAACAAGCCGTACCACAGCGTACCGCCAATATAGAGCAGCGGCGGCACCCATATCGGCATGCGCCCAACCAGGCTGAGCGTAAAGATAGCAGCGATTAAGGTGGCGGGCAGCAGGCGTGCATGCAGCGGGCCGATTTCGCCGGTCACGCCGATCAGCAGCGGTAGCGCCAGCAGGATCAACGGCAGCGGAATCTGGTAAGCGGTCAAAATTTGCATCAGGAAGCTGCCGGTGGCAAACAGCGAACCACCCACAATCAAGCGTTTGAAAAAGCGTTTGTGCGGCGTATCAAGACCCGCCATATTGCAGCAGGCAGGCACTAGCGAGAACAGCAGACCTTTTTGCAGATCGCCAAACAGCCAGCCGAGAGCCACAGGCAGGCACAGCACCAGCGTTTGCCGCAGTGCATAGTTAACTTCAGGATGATAGATGATTCGGCGCCACATCAGCTCATCGCAAATAGAAACGGCGCGATGTTGCCATCACGCCGTGGGTGAGAAGAAATTAGCGGGTGCCGTAGACGACGATGGTTTTACCGTGTGCAGAGATCAGGTTCTGATCTTCCAGCATTTTCAGGATACGACCCACGGTTTCGCGTGAGCAGCCCACGATCTGACCAATTTCCTGACGGGTGATTTTAATTTGCATGCCGTCTGGGTGAGTCATCGCATCTGGCTGTTTAGCCAGATTAAGCAGCGTTTGCGCGATACGTCCTGTTACGTCAAGGAAAGCAAGGTTGCCCACTTTCTCTGATGTCACTTGCAGACGACGCGCCATTTGCGACGAAAGTCGCATTAAAATATCCGGGTTTACCTGAATCAGCTGACGGAATTTTTTGTAGGAAATTTCAGCCACTTCACAGGCAGACTTCGCACGCACCCAGGCACTACGTTCCTGGCCTTCTTCGAAAAGACCGAGTTCGCCGATGAAATCTCCCTGATTGAGGTAGGAGAGAATCATCTCTTTGCCTTCTTCATCTTTAATCAGTACCGCTACGGAACCTTTCACGATGTAGTACAGCGTTTCCGCTTTCTCACCCTGATGGATGAGCGTGCTTTTGGACGGATATTTGTGAATATGGCAATGGGACAGGAACCATTCGAGTGTAGGGTCTGTTTGCGGTTTGCCGAGAACCATTCGCTATTATCCTCTGTTGTAATCGTGCCCAAAATACAGGGGGCATTTTTTCCCTGTCAGGCGGTTTAATCGTCGAGCGTTTCCAGTAATGGAAAAATTATTCCGGGTCATTCTTAAGCTACGCTTTTGATTCTTCCCGCCTTCGTCTGTAACGACGAAAATATTTTCAGCACTGTTTGTAGCACAGCTTTTGCGAGCTGTCTTGTGTTGTCTCGCTTCAGCAAACGGGGGAATAGTCTGGATTGCTGTTTATCAGGTGAAAGCGTACTCTGGCGGCAAAACCGCCGCTTCAGGAGAAAGAATCATGCAGGCACGAGTGAAATGGGTGGAAGGTCTTACCTTTCTCGGAGAATCCTCATCCGGACATCAGGTGTTAATGGACGGGAATTCCGGTGATAAAGCGCCAAGTCCAATGGAGATGGTGTTAATGGCAGCAGGGGGTTGCAGCGCCATTGATGTGGTCTCGATTCTGCAAAAAGGGCGCAGCGATGTGGCCGATTGCGAAGTGAAACTCACCTCTGAACGCCGCGAAGAAGCACCGCGCATTTTTACCCACATCAACCTGCATTTTATTGTCAGCGGCAAAGCGTTGAGTGATAAGGCGGTTTCCCGCGCGGTTGATTTGTCAGCGGAAAAATATTGCTCGGTGGCGATCATGCTGGGCAAAGGCGTGGAAATCACCCATAGCTATGAAGTGATCGAACGTTGATGTTTCCAGGTGCGCATTAATGCGCACCCTACAAAACGCGCTCATTTCGTAGTGTCGCCATTAATGGCGACCTATCACTCTTATTCAATCCGCTTCCCTTCAATCAGTCGTTGCACCAGCGGCAGCATAATCAGCTCCATTGCTAATCCCATTTTCCCGCCGGGTACCACCAGCGTATTAATGTGCGAGATAAACGATCCCTGAATCATCGCCAGCAGATAGGGGAACGCAATCCCTTCTAAGCCACGGAAATGGATCACCACGAAGCTCTCATCCAATGACGGGATTTCCCGTGCGGCAAACGGATTTGAGGTATCGACGGTCGGCACGCGCTGGAAGTTAATGTGCGTGCGCGAGAACTGTGGCGTAATGAAGTTAATGTAATCCTCCATCGAACGCACCACTGAATCCATTACCGCTTCGCGTGAATGACCGCGCTCGCCGGTGTCGCGCACCAGCTTCTGAATCCACTCGAGATTAACAATCGGCACCACGCCAACCAGCAGATCAACATGTTCTGCCACATTCTGCTGCTGCGTGACAACGCCGCCGTGCAGGCCTTCATAGAACAACACATCGGTGTTTTCCGGCAGCGGTTGCCACGGCGTGAAGGTGCCCGGAACCTGATTCCACGGTACCGCTTCATCATAGGTATGCAGATATTTACGCGATTCGCCCAGCCCGGTTTTACCGTAGTGTTTGAACGTCTGCTCTAACAGGCCGAAGTCATTCGCTTCCGGGCCGAAATAGCTAATATGGCGACCGAGGTCGCGCGCCTTACGGATCGCCATGTCCATTTCTGGACGCGTGTAGCGATGGAAACTGTCGCCTTCGACTTCCGCCGCATGCAGATTCAGCTGCTGGAAAATCTTGCGGAAGGCGAGGCTGGTGGTAGTGGTTCCGGCGCCGCTGGAACCAGTGACGGCAATAATTGGATGCCTGGCTGACATAACAGAGCTCCCTGTGAAGTCCGGCGATGAGCATTGTTACCACGAATTGCCGCTGGGTGCATCAGCCGCGAAATTCACCCTTCGGCATGATGTTGATGGATTCATGCAGCTCCGACCATACCAGCACCACGTCGCCGCGCTCCAGCTGACGGCGCACGTCGGCCACTTTTTGCATCAGGCTTCGTTCCTGCTCGCCGTAATCGGTGCCTTCGCGCAGCACGAACGTTTCAATCAGGTTTTCCAGCGTTTCTGCTTCAAGTTCTTGCCACGGAATAATCACAATTGCACATCCAGATAAGTTGAGAGCCAGTCGGGCACGCGCTGTTCTAGCCACATTTTCGGTTTGAGTAAGGTGCCACCCACAAAACCTACGTGACCGCCTTGCTGCGTCAGTTGATATTGAATGGAGGCTGACAGCTGCTCAGGGCGCGGGATCACAGCATCGGTCATAAAAGGATCGTCTTGTGCATGGATGATCAGCAGCGGTTTGCGTACGCCGGTCAGCAGCGGCATGGCGCTGGCACGTTGATAATAGTCGTTGGCATCAACAAAACCGTGCGCGCGAGCGGTTATTGCATCATCAAATTCACGCAGACGGCGAAAAGCGCGCAGCTGGCTGAGATCGACCGGCAGCGTGCCGGGCCAGGCATGTAATTTGCGCGTGGCGTTCTTTTTCAGCTGCGTCAGTAAATAGTGTTGATAGAAACGTGAGAAGCCGACATCCAGCTTGGTGCTGCATGGCTCCAACGCCAGCGGTGCCGAAATGGCGATGGCAGCGTCGATGGGCACATCATTACCTTGCATGCCCAGCAGGCAAGCCAGCATGTTACCGCCCAGCGAAACGCCAACCGCAGCGGTCGGTACGGTTCCCCATTCACGCCGCAGCCAGTGCAGGAAATAGGTGGCGTCCTCGGTTTCACCGGAGTGATAGATGCGCTCCAGGCGATTCGGTTCGCCGCTACAGCCGCGAAAGTGCATGACCACCGCCAGCCAACCACGCGCCTGGCACGCCTGCATCAAGCCATGCGCATAAGGGCTGCGGAAACTGCCTTCCAAACCGTGAAACATCACCATGCGCGGCTTGTGACGTGCCTGCGCCGGATCTTCGCTCCACGCTAAATCAACAAAATCACCATCGGGCAGGTCAAGACGCTGCCAGTGCGGGCGTAGGGTAACGCGGCGGCGTAAAATGCGCGGCAGCAGCGTTTGCAGATGCGCGTTAGTGAATCCGCGCAGTGGTTTAAAGCGCTCGCCGCTGGGGCGATCAAAATAGCTTGGGTAAAGGCTTGTCTGATGCATAAGTCGCTGATAGCTTCGATGGGTTGTTCGCTTTACTGGGTGAGGAGCACCCGAATATACATGGAACTGAGTCTTTTTTTATCAATGTTAGGTTTTCTTTGGGTCGCAGCCATCACGCCCGGGCCCAATAATATGTTACTTACCGCCTCTGGTGCTAATTTTGGCTTCCTGCGCACCATACCGCTGCTCATTGGTATCATGATTGGCATGCAAGTCATGTTGCTGATGGTGGCATTTGGCATCGGCGGTCTCATCCTGCTTTATCCTTCGCTTCATCTGATTCTGAAGATTGCCGGTAGCCTTTATCTGCTGTGGCTGGCGTGGAAAATCGCCACCGCTGAATATGAAAAGCTGGAAACCGATGACGTCAATGTGAAGCAGATGCCGTTCTGGCAAGGCGGCTTGTTGCAGTTGATCAATCCGAAAGCCTGGCTGATGGCGCTGGGTGCGGTTGCCAGCTTCAGCCTTGCTGGTAGCCAATATCTTCATTCAGTGGTGGCGATTAGTATCGGCATGGCGATGGTAAACGTGGTTTCGGGCGTGATTTGGATGGGCTTTGGTTCGCTGATTGGACGTCTGCTGCGCAGCCCGCGCGCATGGAAAATCTTCAATCTGGCAATGGGCTTGCTTACCGCCGCCTGCGTGTTGCTGATCTGGCGCTGAGTTAACTGGAAGCGCGCTCGACGCGCTTCCAGGGCAATACCTCGTGCACCACCGGCGAGTTTGGCTGGCGAATCCGATTCAATAACAGTTGTACGCTACGCGCGCCCATGCGATTCATCGGCTGCTCGATGGTCGTCAGCGGCGGATTCAGACTGCTGGTAAAGTTGATGCCATCAAATCCCACCACCGCTAAGTCTTCTGGCACGCGCAAACCCGCTTCCAAAGCCGCATGAATCACGCCAACCGCCAGCACATCCGAAACCGCAAATACCGCATCAGGGCGCTCAGGCAGCATTAGCAGCTCGCGCAACGCCGCGCTGCCCGCGTCGCACGAAACGTTTTCCGCATAGGCCACGCTGCCCCAATTAAGGTTTAGTTTTTCCAGTGCATTGCGATAGCCCTCTTCACGCTGATGTGAATAGAGGTAGCGCATATCGCAATTCACCAGCGCAATACGCCGGCGGCCTTTGCTCGCCAGGTAACACACGGTTTCGAATGCGGCTTCTTTATTATCAATCGCCACGCTGGATGCCGCGATTGAGGGATCGTATTCGGCACACTGCACCCAGGGCGCATCGCCAATCAGCTCTTTCAGCTCTTGCAGGCACGCCGCCGCATCCATGGTGATCACGCCATCCACCACTTTACCGGTCAGCAGCGCAATGTAGGCCGCTTCGCGCCGCAGCTGCGATCCGGAATTGCACAGCAGGATGTGATAGCCCTGCGCTTCGGCTTCGGCCTCAATGCCCTGAACCACGCGGGAGCAGAACGGATTGGTAATGTCGGGAATCAGTACCAGCAGCATATGGCTTTGAGCAGTGCGCAATTGTCGCGCCAGTAAATTTGGCTGGTAATCACAAATGTCGATGGCCGCGAGCACTTTGGCGCGCGTATCCGGACGCACGCCGGGATTGTGGTTCAAAACCCGTGAAACCGTGGCTTTTGACACACCCGCTAAGTGCGCGACTTTCTCAATCGACATGGATTAGGACCGTTTGTAGGAGATGAGGAAAAATGAGAAGTCTATCAATATCACAGTCCTAATGTGAGCGCGTGACATATTTATCATTTCGCCTGTTCTTTGTATTTGCGCTTTTTGCATAGGCTTGCCCGATGTTGATCTAAGAACGGATCGTCATTAGGGATAATTTTTAATTCCTTTATGAAACTACTGTCGCTGGAGAAACTGCCCTCACAAAAACACATTGGGGTGAGTGATGATGGCAACGAAAAAAACAATAACGGCGGTGGCTGCGGCTTTGGCCCTGATGGCGTTCCAGGCGCAGGCGGTCAACGTCACCGTGGCGTATCAAACGTCGGCTGAACCGGCCAAAGTGGCACAGGCAGATAACACCTTCGCCAAAGAGAGCGGCGCGACGGTTGACTGGCGTAAATTCGATAGCGGTGCCAGCGTGCTGCGTGCGCTGGCGTCGGGCGACGTTCAAATCGGTAATATCGGCTCCAGCCCGCTGGCTGTCGCCGCCACGCAAAAACTGCCGATTGAAGCTTTCCTGCTGGCCTCCCAGCTCGGTAACTCCGAAGCGCTGGTGGTGAAGAAAACCATCAAGGATCCCAAAGATCTGATCGGCAAGCGCATCGCCGTGCCCTTCATCTCTACCACCCATTACAGTTTCCTCGCCGCGCTGAAACATTGGGGCATCAAGCCTTCGCAGGTGACGTTAGTGAATCTGCAGCCACCGGCGATTATTGCCGCCTGGAAACGCGGTGACATTGATGGCGCCTACGTGTGGTCTCCGGCGGTAAATGAGCTGGAGAAAGATGGCAATGTCCTGACCGACTCTTCGCAGGTGGGCAAATGGGGCGCACCAACGCTGGACGTCTGGGTAGTGCGTAAAGATTTCGCGCAGCAGCATCCGGAAATCGTCACCGCCTTTGCGCGCAGCGCCGTTGAAGCGCAGCAGGCTTACATCGCGAATCCGGACCAATGGCTGAAGCAGCCAGACAATTTGAGCAAGCTGGCGCGCCTGAGCGGCGTTCCTGAAGGGGATGTGCCGGTGCTGGTAAAAGGCAACACGTACCTGACTGCGCAACAGCAGGTCGAGCAGCTCGGTAAGCCGGTAAACAAAGCGATTGTTGATACCGCAAACTTCCTGAAAGAGCAGGGCAAAGTACCTGAGGCCGACAGCGATTACAGCAGCTTCGTCACCACGCGATTCGTTGCACCCTTAGCGAAATAACGGAGGCCGTATGCTCAACATCACCCATCTCAATGCGCGTTACGCCGGTCAACCCGCGCTGCAGGATATCAATCTGCAGCTGGGCAGCCGCGATCTGCTGGTGGTGCTGGGCCCCTCCGGCTGTGGCAAAACCACGCTGCTGAATCTCATCGCCGGCTTTCTGCCGCTTGAATCCGGCAGCATTACGCTGGATGGCAAAGCGGTGCAAGGGCCGGGCGCCGAGCGCGGCGTGGTGTTTCAAAATGAAGGTTTGCTGCCGTGGCGTAACGTGATTGATAACGTTGCGTTCGGCTTGCAACTGGCGGGGATGGCGAAGGCGGAGCGCCATAACATTGCACGCCGTTTAATCCGCAAAGTAGGACTTGAAGGTGCAGAGAAGCGTTTTATCTGGCAGCTCTCTGGGGGTCAACGTCAGCGCGTGGGCATTGCGCGTGCGCTGGCAGCTGATCCTCAGCTGCTGCTGTTAGATGAGCCGTTTGGCGCGCTGGATGCGTTTACCCGTGAACAGATGCAAACCCTGCTGCTGACGCTGTGGCGTGATACCGGCAAGCAGATTCTGTTGATCACCCATGACATTGAAGAAGCGGTGTTCCTTGCCAGTGAATTAGTTCTGCTGTCACCCGGCCCGGGCCGCGTAGTGGAACGCCTGAAGCTCGATTTTGGCCAGCGCTTCGCCGCCGGGGAACCGTGCCGCGCTATTAAATCCGACCCGGCGTTTATCGAACGTCGGGAATATGTGTTGAATCAGGTCTTTTCCCAGCGCGAGGCGTTCCTATGAGTGCGGTGATTGATGAGAAAACCCAAACGCGTCGTCGCAGACTGCGCTGGCCATTTTCCCGCCAGTTCTCTCTCAGTTTGTTGAGCGTAGGCGTGCTGCTGTTGCTGTGGTGGGGCATCACGGCGCTCGGTTTAATTGCGCCGCTGTTTTTACCGCCGCCGCAGGTGGTGCTGCAAAAACTGATATTGATTGCCAGCCCGCAAGGCTTTATGGACGCTACGCTTTGGCAGCACTTAGGTGCCAGCCTGGCGCGTATGCTGGTGGCGCTATTCTTTGCCGCGCTGATTGGCATTCCGGTTGGTATTGCGATGGGTTTGAGCCCCTCGATTCGCGGCCTGCTGGATCCGCTCATTGAGCTTTATCGTCCGGTGCCACCGCTGGCCTATTTACCGCTGATGGTGATTTGGTTCGGCATCGGCGAAACCTCAAAAATTTTACTGATTTATCTGGCGATTTTCGCCCCGGTGACGTTATCGACGTTGGCGGGGGTGAAGAATGCGCAGCAGGTGCGAATTCGCGCTGCGCAGGCGCTGGGTGCCTCGCGCTGGCAGCTGCTGCGTTTTGTGATTCTGCCCGGCGCGCTGCCGGAAATCCTCACCGGCTTGCGGATTGGTCTCGGCGTAGGTTGGTCAACGCTGGTCGCGGCCGAACTGATTGCCGCTACGCGCGGGCTCGGCTTTATGGTGCAGTCGGCCGGTGAGTTTCTCGCCACCGACGTGGTGCTGGCCGGTATCGCCGTAATTGCCCTGATTGCCTTTGGCTTAGAACTGGGTCTGCGCGCGTTGCAGCGCCGCCTGACGCCCTGGAATGGAGAACAGCAATGAACGAACGTCTTACTTTTACCGCTCTGGGCCCGTATATCGGGGCGCAGGTCAGCGATGTCGATCTCAGTCGTCCGCTGAGTGATGCCCAGTTTGAGCAGCTTTATCACGGCCTGCTGCGCCATCAGGTGCTTTTCTTGCGTAATCAGGTGATTACCCCTGAGCAGCAGCGTGCGTTGGCGATTCGCTTTGGCGATCTGCATATCCATCCGGTTTATCCACATGCCGAGGGTGTGGAAGAGATCATTGTGCTGGATACGCATCAGGACAACCCGCCGGATAACGACAACTGGCACACCGATGTCACCTTTATTGAAACGCCGCCGGCAATTGCCATTCTGGCTTCGAAGCTGCTGCCAGCAAGCGGCGGTGACACCTTGTGGTCTAGCGGGATTGCAGCGTATGAAGCGCTGTCTGAGCCGTTTAAGCAGCTGTTAAGTGGATTACAGGCGGAACACGATTTTAAAAAGTCGTTCCAGGAGTACAAATACCGCAAAACGGAAGAGGAGCACCAGCGCTGGCAGCAGGCGGTGGCGAAAAATCCGCCGGTGCAGCATCCGGTGATTCGCACGCATCCGGTCAGCGGACGCAAAGCGCTGTTTGTGAACGAAGGTTTTACTACGCGTTTGCTGGGACTGAGCGAAAAAGAGAGCGAGGCGATTCTCAACTTCCTGTTCTGGCACACCGCTAAGCCTGAGTTTCAGGTGCGCTGGCGCTGGCAGGAGAATGATGTGGCGATCTGGGATAACCGCGTAACGCAACATTATGCGAACGCGGACTATTATCCAGCGCGGCGGGTGATGCATCGCGCGACGGTGTTGGGGGATAAGCCGGTTTGATTTAGCTTGGTCGGCATGAATGCCGACCCTACAAATTCGCTTAGGGCGCGTAGGGTCAGCATTCATGCTGACCAGCTAACTTACATCACTGTGCCAGCATCTGCTCCAGCTGTTCCTGCGCATCGAGCCATGCCATTTCGACCTCTTCCAGCGCGGCCTTACTTTCTGCCTGACGCTGCAATGCCACATTCAAATCGGCTTTGCGGCTCTGATCGTAAATCGCGCTGTCGGCCAATTGCGCTTCAGCATCGCTCAACTGGCTCTGCCACTTCGCCATCTGCTTCTCAAGCTTCTCGATCTCTTTACGCAGCGGCTGGGTTTGTGCGCGCAGTTCAGCGTCGCGGCGCTTCTGATCTTTACGGGATTGCGCGCTATTGCCGTTATCCTGCTTCGGCGCGGCATCCTGTTGTGCCTGCTGCTTCTGCACATCGCTCAGCCACTGCTGATAATCTTCCAGATCGCCCTCAAACACATCGACCTTGCCGTCATGCACCAGATAAAGATCGTCGGTGGTGGCGCGCAGCAGATGACGATCGTGCGATACCACCACCAGCGCGCCTTCAAAATCAATCAGCGCTTCGGTCAGTGCCTGACGCATATCCAGATCGAGGTGGTTGGTCGGTTCATCGAGCAGCAGCAGGTTCGGACGCTGCCAGACAATCAGGGCCAGCACCAGACGCGCTTTCTCACCGCCGGAAAAACGTTCAGTGATTTCGCTGACTTTATCGCCCTGGAAGCCGAAGCCGCCCAGATAGTCGCGCAGCTGTTGTTCGAGCACTTTCGGCGCAATGCGGGACAAATGTTGCAGCGGTGATTCATCGGCACGCAGATACTCCAGCTGATGCTGAGCGAAGTAGCCAAGCTTGATACCTTTCGCCAGGCCAACTTTGCCATCCAGCGCTTCTAATTCGCCCGCTAACAGTTTAATTAGCGTCGATTTACCCGCGCCGTTACGGCCCAGCAGGCCAATGCGTGAACCTGGCACCAGGTTGAGTTTGATGGCGTCAAGAATGATACGCTCGCCATAACCGGCGGTGACTCTTTCCATCTTCAGCAACGGATTCGGCAAACTTTCCGGCGCGCGGAAGCTGAAGCTAAACGGGTTGTCGACGTGCGCGGGCGCAATCAACTCCATGCGCTCGAGCATTTTAATACGGCTCTGCGCCTGCTTAGCTTTGGTCGCCTGAGCGCGGAAGCGGTCGATATACTTCTGCAGGTGCGCCACTTTTTCCTGCTGGCTCTGGAACAGCGCCTGCTGTTGCGCCAGTTTGGCGCCGCGCTGACGCTCGAAAGAGCTGTAGTTACCGGTGTATTCGAACATCGTCTGCTGTTCGATGTGGATGATCTTATCCACCACCGGATCGAGGAAGTCGCGGTCGTGCGAAATCAGCACTAACGTGCCTTCATAGCTTTTCAGCCAGCGTTCCAGCCAGATTACGGCATCGAGATCGAGGTGGTTAGTCGGTTCATCCAGCAGCAGCAGATCGGAACGGCACACCAGCGCCTGGGCAAGGTTGAGGCGCATACGCCAGCCACCGGAAAAATCGCTCACCGGCCGCATTAATTGTTCCTGGCTAAAGCCCAAACCGTGCAACAAGCTGGAGGCGCGAGCAGGTATGCTCCACGCCTGAATGGCATCGAGCCTGCCGTGCAGCAGCGCGATAGCGTTGCCATCGTTGCGCGCATTGGCATCGGCCAATTCAGATTCAAGCTGACGATATTCGCGGTCGCCATCGATAACATAATCCAGCGCGGGTTTGCTCAGCGCCGGGGTTTCCTGGTTGACCCACGCCAGCGCCCAGTTGCTGGGGAACGTGGCGTTGCCGGCATCGCTGCTGATTTCGCCCTTAAGCAACGACAGCAGCGTCGATTTGCCGCAGCCGTTTTTGCCCACCAGGCCGACTTTCTGCCCAGGGTTGATGGTGGCCGTTGCGTTATCCAGCAGCACGTTGGTGCCGCGGCGAATTTGTAGTGCTGAAAAGACAATCATAAGCGCCGTATCGTCAGAATATGTTAATTTGTCGGCAACATAATTCGATAATGTTTGTTGCGTCGAGCATGGTAGCGGAATTCCTGTGCCGTGACGACGCTTTGGAGGGGAACGATGTCGCAGCCACCCAAAATTTTGCTGCTTTACGCCCATCCGGAATCACAGGATTCGATTGCTAATCGGGTTTTGCTGCAGTCGGCTATGGAACTGGACCACGTCACGGTGCACGATTTATACGCCCACTATCCGGATTTTTTTATTGATATTCACTATGAGCAGCAGCTGCTGCGCGAGCATCAAATCATCGTCTTCCAACATCCACTTTATACCTACAGCTGCCCGGCGCTGCTGAAGGAGTGGCTGGATCGCGTGCTGTCGCGCGGTTTTGCCAGCGGCCCGGATGGCAATGCGCTGGAGGGCAAATACTGGCGCAGCGTGGTGACCACTGGCGAACCGGAAGCGGCTTATCATCATAGCGGTCTGAATCGTTATCCGATGAGTGACATTATGCGTCCCTTTGAGCTGACGGCGCAGATGTGCCGTATGCACTGGATGACGCCGATGGTGATTTACTGGGCGCGACGCCAAACGCCAGAAGTGATGCGTAATTTCGCGCGGGCATATGGCGACTGGCTGGCTTCACCGCTGCCGCAAGGAGGGGTGTGATGGAAGGCGAAACGTTACTCACGGCCGGCGTGATCTATCTGGTTGCGGCCGTGCTGATCGTGCCGATTGCGGCGCGTCTCGGCATTGGTGCGGTGTTGGGCTATCTGCTGGCGGGGATTGCCATCGGTCCGTGGGGCCTGGGTTTCATCAGCGACGTTGAGGAGATTTTGCACTTCTCCGAACTCGGCGTGGTGTTCCTGATGTTCATTATCGGCCTTGAGCTGAATCCCTCGAAACTCTGGTCGCTGCGCCGTTCAATATTTGGCGTGGGTGCAGCACAGGTGCTGATCTCGGCGGCGATTCTGGGGGGATTATTGTGGCTCACCGACTTTAGCTGGCAGGCGGCAGTGATTGGCGGGATTGGTCTGGCCATGTCATCGACAGCCATGGCGCTACAGCTGATGCGTGACAAAGGCATGAACCGCAGTGAATCTGGTCAGCTCGGCTTCTCGGTGCTGCTGTTCCAGGATTTAGCGGTGATTCCGGCTTTAGCGTTGGTGCCGCTGCTGGCAGGCGGCGACAGCGGTCACGTTGACTGGCTGAAAGTGGGCATGAAGGTGCTGGCGTTTGCCGGAATGCTGATTGGTGGTCGCTATCTGTTGCGTCCCATCCTGCGTTTTATTGCGGCATCCGGCGTGCGTGAAGTGTTTACCGCAGCGTCGCTGTTGCTGGTACTGGGATCGGCGCTGTTTATGGACGCGCTCGGCCTGTCGATGGCGCTGGGTACCTTCATCGCGGGTATTCTGTTAGCGGAAAGTGAATATCGTCACGAGTTGGAAGTCGCCATCGAACCGTTCAAAGGGCTGCTGCTGGGGCTGTTCTTTATCTCAGTAGGCATGGCGCTCAACCTTGGCGTGCTTTATACCCACATCGTTGAAATTCTGCTGGGCGTGGTGATTCTGGTCGCGGTGAAAACGCTGGTGCTGTATGTGCTCGCGCGCATTTATGGCTTGCGCAGCTCAGAGCGTCAACAGTTTGCCGGCGTGTTAAGCCAGGGCGGCGAGTTTGCCTTTGTGCTGTTCTCTGCGGCATCTTCAGCGAAGATGTTTAGCGGCGACCAAATGCCGCTGCTGCTGGTGACGGTAACGCTCTCCATGATGACTACGCCGCTGCTGATGAACGCCATAGATCGTTTACTCGCGCACCGCTTTAACGAGCCCGATGAGAATGCCGAGAAGCATTTTGTTGAGGACGATCAGCCACAGGTGATTGTGGTTGGCTTTGGGCGTTTTGGTCAGGTAGTGGGTCGTTTGTTGATGGCTAATAACAAACGCATTACGGTGCTGGAGCGCGATATCTCTGCGGTGAGCCTGATGCGTAAATATGGCTATAAGGTTTACTATGGTGATGCCACCGAGCTGGAGATGCTGCGTGCAGCTGGCGCGGAGAATGCACAATCCATCGTCATTACTTGTAACGATCCGGAAGATTCGATGTCCATCGTACACCTGTGCCAGCAGCATTTTCCGCAGCTGGAAATTCTGGCGCGCGCGCGTGGTCGTGTTGAAGCACACGAACTACTGCAGGCAGGGGTTACGCTGTTCTCGCGTGAGACTTTCTCCAGTGCGCTTGAGCTGGGACGCAAGACGTTGATTTCGCTAGGGATGCATCCGCATCAGGCGCAGCGCGCGCAGCAACATTTCCGCCGTCTGGATATGCGTATGCTGCGCGAACTGGTGCCGAGCCACGATGACAGCGCGCAGGTTTCGCGTGTGCGTGAAGCCCGACGTGAGTTAGAGGATATTTTCCAGCGCGAAATGCAGCACGAAAAACGCCAGTTTGACGGCTGGGATGACGAGTAGATCTATACTTAATTTATCCGTTCCTTAACGACGGCAGGAAACAGTATGCGTAAACAATTTATTGCCGGTGCGGTTTGCCCGCACTGCCAGGAGAAAGACACGTTAGCATTGTGGCGTGAAAACAATGTTGATGTGGTGGAGTGCGTCGAGTGCGGCCATCAGATGCGTGAAGCCGATAAGCAAGTGCGCGATCAGGTTCGCAGCAATGAGCAAGTGATCGGCATTTTTCATCCTGAGTAGCGCATTGGCTCAGCTTTTTTTAAGCTTGAACTTACAGCGGGATTGAATTCCGCTACAATCGGCGCCATTAACGCTGAGCAGTATGTCACGACACAATTGGCATCCTCAGTCTTGAACCTTTCTGGTTGGTTATTGCACGCAAAATTGACCAATGGGACGGGATCTTAGTTCTCAACGGTTAGGAGATATCATGAAAGTAGCAAAAGACCTGGTGGTGAGCCTGGCGTATCAGGTTCGTACCGAAGACGGTGTGTTGGTTGACGAGTCACCGGTGAGTGCACCGTTGGACTATCTGCACGGTCATGGTTCCCTGATTTCTGGTCTGGAAAAAGCGCTGGAAAATCATGATGTAGGCGATAAGTTTGACGTGCATATCCCGGCAAATGACGCTTACGGGCAGTACGATGACAACCTCGTACAGCGCGTACCAAAAGACGTGTTTATGGGCGTTGACGAACTGCAGGTAGGCATGCGCTTCCTGGCAGAAACCGATCAGGGCCCAGTACCGGTTGAAATCACCGAAGTTGAAGATGAGCACGTTGTGGTTGATGGTAACCACATGCTGGCTGGTCAAAATCTGAACTTCAATGTGGAAGTTGTCGCGATTCGCGCAGCAACCGAAGAAGAGCTGGCGCACGGCCACGTGCATGGTGCAGATGGTCATCATCATGATCATGACCACGATCATGGCCACGATCACGGCCAGGGCGGCTGTGGCACTGGCGGTTGCGGCTGCAGCCACTAATCAGTGTAACGCTTTGCGAGGCCACCTTTAGGTGGCCTTTCTTTTTTAATAATGCGGCGGGGGTGTTTCTTCTGATTGCGACGCGATCATCGACGGTGCGCTATCCTTCACCTTGTCCACTAACAGACGAACCTGCTCGCGCAGTCTTATCATCTCCAGCTCATGCTGAACCACGGTCTGATTGAGCTGATCGATGGTGTATTCCTGAAAAGCCAGTTTGCTTTCCAGCGCCTCGAGGCGTTGTTCCCATTCTATTGATTGCATGATCTTTCCTCATCTGCCGGTACGACGCGTTAAGCTGTTTCGGACGTGATTCTACGGCCTTTGGCTTCAGAATCACCTGATATTTTACCTTTAAGTGGCATACTGCATTGAAAAGCCGCATAGCGCCTATATCTCTGATGAAACTTCCTGAAGCAAAAAAGGTCGGAGGTTGACCGGGTAATTACATTGTGGGAGTGTTCGCCGCTGCCACGTAAAGTTATAGTGTGGGCCTCAGTCCGCAATGATTCCCGAGGTGAGAGGCTTCGGTTTTGGAGAAAGGATGAAATCACTGTTTAAAGTCACATTGTTAGCTACCACCATGGCTGTCGCGCTGAATGCACCGCTGGCTATGGCAGCAGAAACTGCCGCAGCTCCAGCAGCAGATGCTGCACAGGCCGCGCCGCAAGCACCAAAAAATGCTGCTTTCAAAAATGAAGACCAGCAGTCAGCTTACGCGCTGGGCGCTTCCCTTGGTCGCTACATGGACAACTCTCTGAAGGAACAAGAGAAACTGGGCATCAAGCTGGATAAAGATCAGTTGATCGCAGGTGTTCAGGACGCATTTGGTGGCAAAAGCAAACTCTCTGATCAAGAGATCGAGCAAACCCTGCAGGCCTTTGAGGGTCGCGTAAAAGGCGCCGCTCAAGAGAAGATGGAAAAAGATGCGAAAGAGAACGCAGATAAGGGTTCAGCTTACGCAGATAAATTTGCCAAAGAAAAAGGCGTGAAGAAAACCGAATCTGGCCTGCTGTATCAGGTAGAGAAAGAAGGTACCGGTAACGCACCAAAAGACAGCGACACTGTCGTAGTAAACTACAAGGGTACGCTGATTGACGGTACTGAGTTCGATAACTCTTATACCCGTGGCGAGCCGCTGTCGTTCCGTCTGGATGGTGTGATTCCTGGCTGGACCGAAGGTCTGAAGCACGTGAAGAAAGGCGGCAAGATCAAGCTGGTGATCCCACCGAATCTGGCTTATGGCAAAAATGGCGTTCCGGGTATTCCGGCAAACTCCACGCTGGTGTTCGATGTTGAGCTGCTCGACATCAAACCGGCGCCGAAAGCCGACGAGAAAGCGCAGGCTCCGGTCGCAGCCGATCAGAAAGCGCAGTAATTTGTACTTGCTGTATGACGCCGCCTCCGGGCGGCGTCTTTTATTTGGAAGAGGCACAGTAAAGGTGTGGCATAAGCGGGCGACATTTGCCAGACTAGCGCCTGCATAACTATCACCATATGAGTCTGCCCCAAAGCTGTCGAGACAGGCTCCAGCCATTTAGGGTAATGTCTTCGATGTCTAATCCATTCAATCCCGGTGAACTGACTGACTTCGATTTACTGGAGCAGCGTCCGTTCGAGCAAGCCGATTTCGATATCCTCAAATCTTACGAAGCCGTTGTTGATGGCCTTGCGATGCTAATTGGCTCGCACTGTGAAATCGTGCTGCATTCTCTGGAAGATTTGAAATGTTCAGCCGTGCGCATCGCTAACGGTGAACACACCGGCCGCAAGGTGGGCTCGCCGATTACCGATTTGGCACTGCGTATGCTGCACGATATGCATGGCGCAGACAGCAATGTTTCCAGAGCCTACTTCACACGCGCGAAAAGCGGCGTGCTGATGAAATCGGTCACCATTGCAATTCGTAATCGTCAACAGCGCGTGATTGGCCTGCTGTGTATCAACATGAACCTTGACGTGCCGTTCTCGCAGATTATGTCGACCTTTATGCCACCGGAAATGCAGCAGGTTGATTCCAACGTTAATTTTGCCAGTTCGGTAGAAGACCTGGTCATGCAAACGCTAGAGTTCGCGATTGAAGAAGTGAGCGCTGACCGTAACGTCTCTAACAATGCGAAGAATCGCCAGATCGTGCTCAATATGTATGAAAAGGGCATTTTCGATATTAAAGATGCGATTAACCAAGTTGCCGATCGCCTCAATATCTCGAAGCATACGGTTTACCTCTATATCCGCCAGTTCAAAAGCGGTGATTTTCAGGGGCAGGATCGCTAATGCGCTACACCTTGCTGGTTACCGGACCTGCCTACGGCACCCAACATGCCAGCAGTGCGTTGCTGTTTGCACGTGCGCTGGTGCAGGCTGGGCATCAGCTTGAGAGCGTGTTCTTCTATCGCGAAGGCGTGTTGAACGCCAACCAGTTGAGTGCACCAGCCAGCGATGAGGTCGATATGGTGCGTGAATGGCAGCAGCTGAGTAGTGAAAGTGGTACCGCACTGAATATCTGCGTAGCGGCCGCGCTGCGCCGTGGTGTAACCGATGCGCAGGAGGCGACGCGCCTGCAACTGCCGGGCAGTAATTTGCAGCCGGGATTTGAACTGAGCGGTTTGGGTGCCCTGGCGGAAGCCGCGCTTCGCTGCGATCGGCTGGTGCAATTCTGATGAACCGTGTCGCTTTTCTCTTTACTCAGGCTCCGCACGGCAGTAGCGCCGGCAGGGAAGGGCTTGATGCTGTTTTGGCCACAGGTGCGTTAAGTGAAGACATCGGCCTATTCTTTATCGGTGATGGGGTAATGCAACTGAATCCTGGTCAGCAGCCCGAGCAGATACTGGCGCGCAACTATATCGCCACTTTTGGCGTACTGGCGCTGTACGATATTGACCAGTGTTATGTTTGTGCTGATTCGCTGCAGGCGCGTGGACAAAGTCTGACTGCGGAGCGCGTGCTGGCCGCTGAGGTGCTGGACGCCGCAGCGCTTCGCGCAAAGCTTGCTACTTATCATCGTATTATTCGATTCTGAGAACCAATCATGCTCTTCACGCTGCTGCAATCTCCCTGGCAATGCGACATTGATAGCCTGCTGCTGCTATTACAGGAAGGTGACGATCTGCTTTTATTACAGGATGGCGTGACTGCGGCTCTTGCAGGCAGCCAGATGTTAGTCAAGCTCAATGCCACGCCGGCCATGCTGTGGGTGTTAGAAGAAGATGTGGTGGCGCGCGGCCTGGTTGAGCAAATTTCGACCAAAGTAGCACGTTTGGACTATACTGGTTTCGTTGCCTTGACAGCGAAGCATCAACAACAAGTGGCCTGGTAAGAGCGAAAACCTGGTTATTTCTTGACACCCTTTTGACACAGCCCTAAAATTCTGCCTCCTCGTAGTAATACGAGGCGATTTATTACGTGTTTACGAAGCAAAAAGCTAAATCCCAGGAGCTATTTAATGGCAACAGTTAACCAGCTGGTTCGCAAACCACGCGTACGCAAAGTTGCAAAGAGCAACGTGCCTGCGCTGGAAGCTTGCCCGCAGAAACGTGGTGTTTGTACTCGTGTGTACACCACCACCCCTAAAAAACCAAACTCAGCACTGCGTAAAGTTTGCCGTGTGCGTTTGACTAACGGTTTTGAAGTTACCTCCTATATCGGCGGTGAAGGTCATAACCTGCAGGAGCACTCCGTGATCCTGATCCGTGGCGGTCGTGTTAAAGACTTGCCAGGTGTGCGTTACCACACCGTTCGTGGCGCGCTGGACTGCTCAGGTGTTAAAGACCGTAAGCAGTCACGCTCCAAATACGGCGTGAAGAAGCCAAAGGCTTAATGGTTCTCCGTTAAGTAAGGCCAAACGTTTTAACTTAAATGTCAAACTAAACTCGTAGAGTTTTGGACAATCCTGAATTAACAACGGAGTATTTCCATGCCACGTCGTCGCGTCATTGGTCAGCGTAAAATTCTGCCGGATCCTAAGTTCGGATCAGAGCTGCTGGCTAAATTTGTAAATATCCTGATGGTAGATGGTAAAAAATCTACTGCTGAATCTATCGTCTATACCGCGCTTGATACCCTGGCTCAACGCGCTGGTAAAGATGGCCTGGAAGCGTTCGAGGTTGCTCTCGAAAACGTGCGTCCGACTGTCGAAGTTAAGTCACGTCGCGTTGGTGGTTCTACCTACCAGGTTCCAGTTGAAGTCCGTCCGGTTCGTCGTAATGCCCTGGCAATGCGTTGGATCGTAGAAGCTGCTCGTAAACGCGGTGATAAATCTATGGCTCTCCGCCTGGCGAACGAACTTTCTGATGCTGCAGAAAACAAAGGTACTGCAGTTAAGAAACGTGAAGACGTTCACCGCATGGCAGAAGCCAACAAGGCGTTCGCACACTACCGCTGGTAACAGCAACGTAGTTGTTATTAACCCAGCGGGCGTCCCAGTGACTCACCTGCTGGGCTTTTTTAACTTAGAACGTCTAAGAAACAGAGGAATCAAATGGCTCGTAAAACACCCATTGAGCGCTACCGTAACATCGGTATCAGTGCGCACATCGACGCCGGTAAGACTACAACTACCGAACGCGTTCTGTTCTACACCGGTGTAAACCACAAAATCGGTGAAGTTCATGACGGCGCAGCAACCATGGACTGGATGGAGCAGGAGCAGGAACGTGGTATTACCATTACCTCTGCTGCGACTACCTGTTACTGGTCTGGTATGGCTAAGCAGTTTGAACCACACCACGTAAACATCATCGACACCCCGGGACACGTTGACTTCACCATCGAAGTTGAGCGTTCTATGCGTGTGCTTGATGGCGCAGTAATGGTTTACTGTGCAGTTGGTGGCGTTCAGCCACAGTCTGAGACCGTATGGCGCCAGGCTAACAAATATAAAGTTCCACGCATTGCGTTCGTTAACAAAATGGACCGCATGGGTGCTAACTTCCTGAAAGTTGTTGGTCAGATGAAGGATCGCTTGGGTGCAAACCCAGTTCCACTTCAGCTGGCTATCGGCGCAGAAGAGAAATTCACCGGTGTTGTTGACCTGGTGAAAATGAAAGCTATTAACTGGAACGATGCCGATCAGGGCGTCACCTTCGTTTACGAAGATATCCCAGCGGATATGCAGGAACTGGCCGAAGAATGGCGTGCAAAACTGGTTGAAGCTGCAGCTGAAGGCTCTGATGAGTTGATGGATAAATTCTTTGGTGGCGAAGAGCTGACTGAAGAAGAGATCAAAACTTCTCTGCGTAAGCGCGTGCTGAACAACGAAATCATCCTGGTAACCTGTGGTTCTGCATTTAAGAACAAAGGTGTTCAGGCGATGCTGGATGCGGTTGTTGAATACCTGCCAGCACCGACTGACGTTACCGCGATTAACGGTATGCTGGACGACGGTAAAGACACTCCGGCTGAACGTCACTCTGATGACAATGAGCCGTTTGCTGCACTGGCGTTTAAAATCGCTACCGACCCGTTTGTAGGTAACCTGACCTTCTTCCGCGTTTACTCTGGTGTGGTTAACACTGGTGACACCGTGTTCAACCCGGTTAAGTCAAACCGCGAACGTCTGGGCCGTATCGTACAGATGCACGCCAACAAACGTGAAGAGATCAAAGAAGTTCGTGCGGGCGATATCGCTGCGGCGATCGGCTTGAAAGACGTGACCACTGGTGACACCCTGTGTGATCCAGACAACGTCATCATTCTTGAGCGCATGGAATTCCCTGAGCCAGTAATCTCTATCGCTGTTGAGCCAAAAACCAAAGCTGACCAGGAAAAAATGGGTCTTGCTCTGGGCCGTCTGGCTAAAGAAGATCCATCATTCCGCGTATGGACTGATGAAGAATCTAACCAGACCATCATCGCCGGTATGGGTGAGCTGCACCTCGACATCATCGTTGACCGCATGAAGCGTGAATTCAACGTTGAAGCGAACGTCGGTAAACCTCAGGTAGCTTATCGCGAAGCGATTCGTACTAAAGTTACCGATATCGAAGGTAAACACGCCAAGCAGTCTGGTGGTCGTGGTCAGTACGGTCATGTTGTTATCGACATGTACCCGCTGGAACCAGGTGTGAACCCGAAAGGTTACGAATTTGTCAACGATATCAAGGGCGGTGTGATTCCAACTGAATACATCCCTGCGGTTGATAAAGGTATCCAGGAGCAGCTGAAATCAGGTCCACTGGCTGGTTATCCGGTAGTTGATCTGGGTGTTCGTCTGCACTTCGGTTCATACCATGATGTCGACTCCTCTGAGCTGGCGTTTAAACTGGCCGCTTCTTTGGCCTTTAAAGATGGCTTTAAGAAAGCGCAGCCTGTTCTGCTTGAGCCAATCATGAAGGTTGAAGTAGAGACTCCGGAAGAGAACACCGGTGACGTTATCGGTGACCTTAGCCGTCGTCGTGGTATGCTCAAAGGACAGGAATCTAACGCTACTGGCGTTCAGATCCATGCTGAAGTTCCGCTGTCTGAAATGTTCGGATATGCAACCCAGCTGCGTTCTCTGACCAAAGGCCGTGCTTCTTACTCCATGGAGTTCCTGAAGTACGATGATGCGCCGAACAACGTCGCTCAGGCCGTTATTGAAGCTCGTAGCAAATAAGCTACGGTTTAAAAATGTTAACTGATGCCTTCATGAATCATGAAGGCACAACGTAAGGAATTATCGCCATGGCGAAAGAGCAATTTCAGCGTAACAAACTGCACGTAAACGTGGGCACCATCGGTCACGTCGACCACGGTAAAACCACCCTGACTGCAGCAATCACTACCGTTCTGGCTAAAACCTACGGTGGTAAGGCAAGCAAATTCGATGAAATCGATAAGGCGCCAGAAGAGAAAGCTCGTGGTATCACCATCAACACTTCTCACGTTGAATATGAAACCCCGACTCGCCACTATGCGCACGTTGACTGCCCAGGCCACGCCGACTATGTGAAAAACATGATCACCGGTGCTGCGCAGATGGATGGCGCAATCCTGGTTGTTGCTGCGACTGACGGCCCTATGCCTCAGACCCGTGAGCACATCCTGCTGGGTCGTCAGGTTGGCGTTCCTTACATCATCGTGTTCCTGAACAAGTGCGACATGGTTGATGACGAAGAGCTGCTGGAACTGGTTGAAATGGAAGTACGTGACCTGCTGTCAGCATATGACTTCCCAGGCGACGACACTCCAATCGTTCGTGGTTCTGCTCTGAAAGCGCTGGAAGGCGACGCTGAGTGGGAAGCTAAGATCATTGAGCTGGCTGAGCATCTGGATACTTACATCCCAGAGCCAGTACGTGCAATCGACCTGCCGTTCCTGCTGCCAATCGAAGACGTATTCTCAATCTCTGGCCGTGGTACCGTTGTTACCGGTCGTGTTGAGCGCGGTATTGTTAAAGTGGGCGACGAAGTTGAAATCGTTGGTATCAAGGCGACTGTTAAGTCTACTTGTACCGGCGTTGAAATGTTCCGTAAACTGCTGGACCAGGGTCAGGCAGGCGAGAACTGCGGCGTTCTGCTGCGTGGTATCAAGCGTGAAGACATCCAGCGTGGCCAGGTTCTGGCTAAGCCGGCTACCATCAAGCCGCATACCAAGTTCACTTCAGAAGTGTACGTTCTGTCTAAAGATGAAGGCGGCCGTCATACTCCGTTCTTCAAAGGCTACCGTCCACAGTTCTACTTCCGTACCACTGACGTGACCGGCAACGTTGAGCTGCCAGAAGGCGTTGAGATGGTAATGCCAGGCGACAACGTTCAGATGACCGTTGAGCTGATCCACCCAATCGCGATGGATGAAGGCTTGCGCTTCGCTATCCGTGAAGGCGGCCGTACTGTTGGTGCGGGTGTTGTTGCTACAATTATCGCTTAATTGCGTTAATGTCGGAGGCTGCTAAGGTAGCCTCCGCGGCACAAAAGAGAGCACTTAGGTGCTCTTTTTTTTACCTGAAATTTGAGTTATGACTAAATCCACATAAAAGGCAGGTTTGAAATAAAAACAATTCTCATTTACAATTTGATCATAAATTGTACGGGAGTCCGCAGTAAATGTACGTCTGCTTGTGTAATGCCGTGAGTGATAAAACCCTCCGCGAAGTGGTTCGCCGCTATCAACCTAAATCCATGCAGCAGCTCCGCCAATTAGTGCCGATTGGTAAGCAGTGTGGAAAATGTGTGCGCTTTGCTCGGGAAATTATGGAAGATGAACTGCAAAACGTACCACCGTATAAAGAGATAGCCTGACACACCTGGCAATAACCACAATAACTGTCGCGTTTTTTTGACTTCCCTCTATCCGCATCTACGATTTATGTAGTTGGAAGCGGAGGAAGCAAAATGAAGGGCGACGGTAGAATCATAAGTTATCTCAATAAATTGCTGGGGAATGAGCTGGTTGCAATTAATCAGTACTTCCTTCATGCGCGTATGTTTAAGAACTGGGGTTTAACACGCCTCAACGATGTTGAGTATCACGAGTCAATCGATGAAATGAAGCATGCCGACAAGTACATCGAACGCATCTTATTTCTGGAAGGCATTCCTAACTTGCAAGATCTCGGGCGATTACGTATTGGTGAAGACGTCCCGGAAATGCTGCAGTCTGACTTAGCATTAGAACTTGAAGGCGCAAAGGATTTGCGCGAAGCAATAGCATATGCGGACAAAGTTCATGATTATGTCAGCCGGGACATGATGATTGAGATTCTCACGGAGGAGGAAGGGCACATCGATTGGCTGGAAACGGAACTCGAGCTAGTGCAAAAAATCGGTTTGCAAAACTATCTTCAGTCTCAACTAAAAGAACAAAACGAACATTAGACTTATGTTGAACAAGCTATGTCTCGTCAGCCCGCGGCAATTAAAACGATTGTCGCGGGTTTTTTCGTCTTCAAAACGAGAATGATGTGGTTAAAAACACAACACGGGTTGCTTCCTAAGCTGATTTACGTATAATGCGCGGGCCTGCCGATATTGGTGCGGCGCGATTCGAGCAGAATCGCAGGGGATAGCTGTCTATGTATCGCCTGACAATACTCCCAATTGTGGAGTTATATGCTGAACGATTACACTCCTCCATCAATCGTAATGGATGCGGGTAGTAATTCTTTTCGTTTATAAAATGTTTGGAGCCTTGGTCTCATGTCGAACCAAAGAATCCGTATCCGTCTTAAAGCGTTTGATCATCGCCTGATCGATCAATCAACCGCGGAAATCGTTGAGACTGCCAAGCGCACTGGTGCGCAGGTACGTGGTCCGATCCCGCTGCCAACCCGCAAAGAGCGTTTTACCGTTCTGATCTCTCCGCACGTTAACAAAGACGCGCGTGATCAGTACGAAATCCGCACTCACAAGCGTCTGGTAGACATCGTTGAGCCAACTGAAAAAACCGTTGATGCTCTGATGCGTCTGGATCTGGCTGCCGGTGTTGACGTGCAGATCAGCCTGGGTTAATCAGGTCATCGAGCGATTGAGAGGTTGATACAATGATTGGTTTAGTCGGTAAAAAAGTGGGTATGACCCGCATCTTCACTGAAGATGGCGTTTCAATCCCAGTAACCGTTATCGAAGTTGAAGCAAACCGCGTTACTCAGGTTAAAGGCCTGGACAACGATGGTTACCAAGCTATCCAGGTTACCACCGGTGCTAAAAAAGCAAGCCGTGTGAGCAAGCCTGAAGCAGGTCATTTTGCTAAAGCTGGCGTTGACGCTGGCCGTGGTCTGTGGGAATTCCGCACCGAAGGTGAAGAGTTCTCTGTTGGCCAGAGCATCAGTGTTGAAATTTTCGCTGACGTTAAAAAAGTAGACGTTACCGGTACCTCTAAAGGTAAAGGTTTCGCAGGTACCGTTAAGCGCTGGAACTTCCGTACCCAGGACGCTACACACGGTAACTCCTTGTCACACCGCGTTCCGGGTTCTATCGGTCAGAACCAGACTCCGGGCAAAGTGTTCAAAGGCAAGAAAATGGCTGGTCAGCTGGGTAATGAGCGCGTAACCGTTCAGAGCCTGGAAGTAGTACGTGTTGACGCTGAGCGCAACCTGCTGCTGGTCAAAGGTGGCGTCCCGGGTGCAACTGGGTGCGATCTGATTGTTAAACCAGCTGTGAAGGCGTAAGGGGATAGCAATGGAATTAGTACTGAAAGACGCGCAGAGCGCGCTGACTGTTTCCGAAACTACCTTCGGTCGTGATTTCAACGAAGCGCTGGTTCACCAGGTTGTTGTTGCTTATGCCGCAGGTGCTCGTCAGGGTACTCGTGCGCAGAAAACTCGTGCTGAAGTAACTGGTTCAGGCAAAAAGCCTTGGCGCCAGAAGGGTACCGGCCGTGCGCGTTCAGGTTCTGTTAAGAGCCCGATCTGGCGTTCAGGTGGCGTGACCTTCGCTGCGCGTCCGCAGGACCACAGTCAAAAAGTTAATAAAAAGATGTACCGCGGCGCGCTGAAAAGCATTCTGTCCGAGCTGGTACGTCAGGACCGTCTGATCGTTGTCGAGACGTTCTCTGTAGAAGCGCCTAAAACTAAGCTGCTGGTACAGAAACTGAAAGACATGGCGCTGCAAGATGTGCTGATCATCACCGGTGAACTGGATGAGAATCTGTTCCTGGCTGCGCGTAACCTGTATAAGGTTGACGTGCGTGATGCAGCGGGCATCGACCCAGTTAGCCTGATCGCCTTCGACAAAGTCGTTATGACTGCGGAAGCAGTTAAGCAAGTTGAGGAGATGCTGGCATGATCCGTGAAGAACGTCTGCTGAAAGTAGTGCGTGCACCGCACGTATCAGAAAAAGCATCTACTGCGATGGAAAAAACCAATACCATCGTTCTCAAAGTTGCTAAAGACGCGACCAAAGCAGAGATCGTTGCTGCTGTTGAGAAACTGTTCGAAGTAGAAGTTAAAGACGTAAACACCCTGGTCGTTAAAGGGAAAGTTAAGCGTCACGGACAGCGTATCGGTCGTCGTAGCGACTGGAAAAAAGCTTACGTCACCCTGAAGGAAGGCCAGAATCTGGACTTCGTCGGCGGCGCTGAGTAAGTCGGAGGAGAAAGACAATGGCAGTTGTTAAATGTAAACCGACATCTCCGGGTCGTCGTCACGTAGTTAAAGTGGTGAACCCAGAGCTGCACAAGGGCAAACCATTTGCCCCGCTGGTAGAAAAAAACAGCAAATCCGGTGGTCGTAACAACAATGGTCGTATCACTACCCGTCATATCGGTGGTGGTCACAAGCAGGCTTACCGTATTGTTGACTTCAAACGCAACAAAGATGGTATCCCAGCAGTTGTTGAGCGTCTTGAGTACGATCCGAACCGTTCTGCGAACATCGCACTGGTTCTGTACAAAGATGGCGAGCGCCGTTACATCCTGGCCCCTAAAGGCCTGAAAGCCGGCGATCAGATTCAATCTGGCGTTGATGCTGCGATTAAAGCAGGTAATACCCTGCCGATGCGTAACATCCCGGTGGGTTCTACCGTTCATAACGTAGAAATGAAGCCAGGCAAAGGCGGTCAGATTGCTCGCTCAGCCGGTACTTACGTGCAGATCGTTGCGCGTGAAGGTTCCTACGTTACCCTGCGTCTGCGTTCAGGCGAAATGCGCAAAGTTGAATCCGAATGTCGTGCAACTCTCGGCGAAGTCGGCAACTCTGAGCACATGCTGCGCGTACTGGGTAAAGCTGGTGCAACCCGTTGGCGTGGTGTTCGTCCTACCGTTCGCGGTACTGCGATGAACCCAGTCGATCACCCGCACGGTGGTGGTGAAGGTCGTAACTTTGGTAAGCACCCGGTAACTCCGTGGGGCGTTCAGACCAAAGGTAAGAAGACCCGTAGCAACAAGCGTACTGATAAATTTATCGTACGTCGCCGTAGCAAATAATTTTAGAGGATAAGCCATGCCACGTTCTCTCAAGAAAGGTCCTTTTATTGACCTGCACTTGCTGAAGAAGGTAGAGAAAGCGGTGGAAAGCGGTGACAAGAAGCCCCTGCGCACTTGGTCCCGTCGTTCAACGATCTTCCCTAACATGATCGGTTTGACCATCGCTGTCCATAATGGTCGTCAGCACGTTCCTGTCTTTGTTTCCGACGAAATGGTCGGCCACAAACTGGGTGAATTTGCACCGACACGTACTTATCGCGGCCATGCTGCAGATAAGAAAGCCAAGAAGAAATAAGTAGGAGGAAGAGATGGAAACTATTGCTCAACATCGCCATGCTCGTTCTTCTGCTCAGAAGGTTCGCCTGGTGGCAGACCTGATTCGCGGTAAGAAAGTGTCGCAGGCTCTGGATATTCTGACCTACACCAACAAAAAAGCTGCTGTGTTGGTTAAGAAAGTCCTGGAATCTGCCATTGCGAACGCCGAACACAACGATGGCGCTGATATCGACGATCTGAAAGTCGCGAAAATCTTCGTAGACGAAGGCCCAAGCATGAAGCGCATTATGCCGCGTGCGAAAGGTCGTGCAGATCGCATCCTGAAGCGCACCAGCCACATTACTGTGGTTGTGTCCGATCGCTGAGACTCTGGAGACTAGCAATGGGTCAGAAAGTACATCCTAATGGTATTCGCCTGGGTATTGTAAAACCATGGAACTCTACCTGGTTTGCGAACACCAAAGAATTCGCTGACAACCTGGACAGCGATTTTAAAGTCCGTCAGTTCCTGACTAAGGAACTGTCTAAAGCGTCTGTATCTCGTATCGTTATCGAGCGTCCGGCTAAGAGCATCCGTGTGACTATTCACACTGCTCGCCCGGGTATCGTTATCGGTAAGAAAGGTGAAGACGTAGAAAAACTGCGTACGGTCGTCGCGAAAATCGCTGGCGTTCCTGCACAGATCAATATCGCCGAAGTCCGTAAGCCGGAACTGGACGCTAAATTGGTTGCTGATAGCATCACTTCACAGCTGGAGCGTCGTGTGATGTTCCGTCGTGCTATGAAGCGTGCTGTACAGAACGCAATGCGTCTGGGCGCGAAGGGTATTAAAGTTGAAGTCAGCGGCCGTTTGGGCGGTGCCGAGATCGCACGTACCGAATGGTACCGTGAAGGTCGCGTACCGTTGCACACACTGCGTGCAGACATTGACTACAACACCTCTGAAGCGCACACCACTTATGGTGTAATCGGCGTTAAGGTATGGATCTTCAAAGGCGAGATCCTGGGTGGTATGGCTGCTGTTGAACAACCGGAACCGGCTGCTCAACCTAAAAAGCAGCAGCGTAAAGGCCGTAAGTAAGGAGAGTCGCTGATGTTACAACCAAAGCGTACGAAATTCCGTAAAGTGCACAAAGGCCGCAACCGTGGTCTGGCGCAAGGTACGGATGTCAGCTTCGGTACTTTCGGTCTGAAAGCTGTTGGCCGTGGTCGTCTGACTGCTCGTCAGATCGAAGCAGCACGTCGTGCTATGACCCGTGCAGTTAAGCGTCAAGGTAAAATTTGGATCCGTGTATTCCCGGACAAACCAATTACCGAGAAGCCGCTGGAAGTGCGTATGGGTAAAGGTAAGGGTAACGTGGAGTATTGGGTTGCCCTCATTCAACCGGGTAAAGTCCTGTATGAAATGGACGGCGTTCCGGAAGAGCTGGCCCGTGAAGCCTTCAAGCTGGCAGCAGCAAAACTGCCTATCAAAACCACCTTTGTTACTAAGACGGTGATGTAATGAAAGCAAATGAGCTGCGTGAAAAAAGCGTTGAAGAGCTGAACACTGAGCTACTTAACCTGCTGCGTGAGCAGTTTAACCTGCGCATGCAAGCAGCATCCGGCCAACTTCAGCAGACCCATCTGTTGAAGCAAGTGCGCCGTAATGTTGCACGTGTTAAGACTTTACTGACTGAGAAGGCGGCGTAATGACCGATAAAATCCGTACTCTGCAGGGTCGTGTTATTAGTGACAAAATGCAGAAATCTGCAGTTGTTGCTATCGAACGTGTCGTGAAACACCCGATCTACGGTAAATTCATCAAGCGTACGACTAAGCTGCACATCCATGACGAGAACAACGAATGCGGTATTGGTGACGTGGTAGAAATCCGCGAAACTCGTCCGCTGTCTAAGACTAAGTCTTGGACGCTGGTTCGCGTTGTAGAGAAAGCGGTTCTGTAATAGAATCCGCTTCCTCTAAAAAATAAAATGAACGGCTCGTCTGAGCCGTTCATTTTTTCTACCCATGTGCGAGAACCGGTGTTATAATGCCGCGCCCTCAATTATGGGGCTTTTTAACGACCTGAGGTTTGGGTCCCGAAGTAGTAGTTGACATTAGCGGAGCACTAAAATGATCCAAGAACAGACTATGCTGAACGTCGCCGACAACTCCGGTGCACGTCGCGTAATGTGTATCAAGGTTCTGGGTGGCTCGCACCGTCGCTACGCAGGCGTCGGCGATATCATCAAAGTGACCATCAAGGAAGCAATTCCTCGTGGCAAGGTGAAAAAAGGTGATGTCCTGAAAGCGGTAGTGGTGCGCACCAGGAAGGGTGTTCGTCGCCCGGACGGTTCTGTCATTCGCTTCGATGGTAATGCATGCGTTATTTTAAACAATAACAGCGAGCAACCTATCGGTACGCGTATTTTTGGGCCGGTAACTCGTGAACTTCGTACTGAAAAGTTCATGAAAATTATCTCTCTGGCACCAGAAGTACTCTAAGGAGCGAGCAATGGCAGCGAAAATCCGTCGTAACGACGAAGTTATCGTGCTTACCGGCAAAGACAAAGGTAAACGCGGTAAAGTAAAGAATGTCCTGACTTCTGGTAAGGTCATCGTTGAAGGTATCAACCTGGTTAAGAAACATCAGAAGCCGGTCCCGGCCCTGAACCAACCAGGCGGCATCGTTGAAAAAGAAGCTGCTATTCAGGTTTCTAACGTTGCACTCTTCAATGCGGCAACCGGCAAGGCTGACCGTGTAGGCTTTAGATTCGAAGACGGCAAAAAAGTCCGTTTCTTCAAGTCTAATAGCGAAACTATCAAGTAATTTGGAGTAGTACGATGGCGAAACTGCATGATTACTACAAAGACGAAGTAGTCCAGAAACTCATGACAGAGTTCGGCTACAATTCTGTCATGCAAGTCCCTCGGGTCGAGAAGATCACCCTGAACATGGGTGTTGGTGAAGCGATCGCTGACAAGAAACTGCTGGATAACGCAGCAGCAGACCTGGCAGCAATCTCCGGTCAAAAACCGCTGATCACCAAAGCACGCAAATCAGTTGCAGGCTTCAAAATCCGTCAGGGCTATCCGATCGGCTGTAAAGTAACTCTGCGCGGCGAGCGCATGTGGGAGTTCTTTGAGCGTCTGATCACTGTTGCTGTACCTCGTATCCGTGACTTCCGTGGTTTATCTGCGAAGTCTTTCGACGGTCGTGGTAACTACAGCATGGGCGTTCGTGAGCAGATCATCTTCCCAGAAATCGATTATGACAAAGTCGATCGCGTTCGTGGTTTGGATATTACCATTACCACTACTGCGAAATCTGATGATGAAGGCCGTGCTCTGCTGGCTGCCTTTGACTTCCCGTTCCGCAAGTAAGGTAGGGTTACTTAATGGCTAAGCAATCTATGAAAGCACGCGAAGTTAAGCGTGTGAAATTAGCAGACAAGTTCTTCGCTAAGCGTGTTGAACTGAAAGCGATCATTTCTGATGTGAACGCGTCCGACGAAGACCGTTGGGATGCCGTTCTCAAGCTGCAGAGTCTGCCGCGTGATTCCAGCCCTTCACGTCAGCGTAACCGCTGCCGTCAGACAGGTCGTCCGCACGGTTTCCTGCGGAAGTTTGGGTTGAGCCGTATCAAGGTCCGTGAAGCCGCAATGCGCGGTGAAATCCCGGGTCTTAAAAAGGCTAGCTGGTAATTGTCACCATTTGAATCACGGGAGTAACACAGATGAGCATGCAAGATCCGATCGCGGATATGCTGACCCGTATCCGTAACGGTCAGGCCGCGAACAAAGTTGCGGTCTCTATGCCTTCCTCCAAGCTGAAAGTGGCAATTGCCAACGTGCTGAAGGAAGAAGGCTATATTGAAGATTTTAAAATCGAAGGCGACATCAAGTCTGAGCTGGAAGTAACACTTAAATATTTCCAGGGCAAGGCTGTGGTTGAGAGCATTCAGCGTGTTAGCCGTCCAGGTCTGCGCATCTATAAGAAAAAAGATGAGCTGCCAAAAGTAATGGCTGGTCTGGGCATCGCTGTAATCTCTACCTCTAAAGGTGTCATGACTGATCGTGCAGCGCGCCAAGCTGGTCTTGGTGGCGAAATTATCTGCTACGTAGCGTAATCGGAGGATAAAATGTCTCGTGTTGCAAAAGCACCTGTCGTTGTTCCTGCGGGCGTAGAGGTAAAACTCAGCGGTCAGGAAGTTTCGATCAAAGGCAAAAACGGCGAGCTGACTCGTACTATCAACAGTGCTGTAGAAGTTAAGCATGCAGACAACGCCCTGACTTTCGCTCCACGCGAAGGTTATGCGGATGGTTGGGCACAAGCAGGTACTGCTCGTGCGCTGCTGAACGGCATGGTTATCGGTGTTACCGAAGGCTTCACCAAGAAGCTGCAACTGGTTGGTGTTGGTTATCGTGCAGCTGTTAAAGGCAACTCTGTGAGCTTGGCCCTGGGCTTCTCTCACCCTGTTGACCATGCACTGCCGGCCGGCATCACTGCTGAATGTCCAACTCAGACTGAGATCGTGCTGAAAGGCGCTGATAAACAGCTGATTGGTCAGGTTGCAGCTGATCTGCGCGCCTACCGTCGTCCTGAGCCTTACAAAGGCAAGGGTGTTCGTTACGCCGACGAAGTCGTGCGTACCAAAGAGGCTAAGAAGAAGTAAGGTAACACTATGGATAAGAAATCTGCTCGTATCCGTCGTGCGACCCGTGCACGTCGCAAGCTCAAAGAGCTGGGTGCTACTCGCCTGGTGGTACATCGTACCCCGCGTCATATCTACGCACAGGTGATCGCCCCGAACGGTTCCGAAGTTCTGGTTGCTGCTTCTACTGTAGAAAAAGCTATTGCCGAACAACTGAAGTATACCGGTAACAAAGACGCCGCTGCAGCTGTAGGTAAAGCTCTGGCTGAGCGCGCTGTTGAGAAAGGCATCAAAAATGTCTCTTTCGACCGTTCCGGGTTCCAATATCATGGTCGTGTCCAGGCACTGGCAGATGCTGCCCGTGAAGCTGGCCTTCAGTTCTAAGGTAGAGGTCTAAGATGTCAAACATCGAGAAACAAGCTGGCGAACTGCAGGAAAAACTGATCGCGGTAAACCGTGTATCTAAAACTGTAAAAGGTGGTCGTATTTTCTCCTTCACCGCACTGACTGTAGTGGGTGATGGTAACGGCCGCGTTGGTTTTGGTTACGGTAAAGCGCGTGAAGTTCCAGCAGCGATCCAGAAAGCGATGGAGAAAGCCCGTCGCAATATGATTAACGTCGCGCTGACTCACGGCACCCTGCAGCACCCTGTTAAAGGTGCTCACACGGGTTCTCGTGTGTTCATGCAGCCGGCTTCTGAAGGTACCGGTATCATCGCCGGCGGTGCAATGCGCGCCGTTTTAGAAGTCGCTGGAGTACATAACGTTCTGGCTAAAGCGTATGGTTCTACTAACCCGATTAACGTGGTTCGTGCAACTATCGATGGCCTGGGCAATATGAATTCTCCGGAAATGGTCGCTGCCAAGCGTGGTAAATCCGTTGAAGAAATTCTGGGGTAATCACGATGGCTAAGACAATTAAAATTACACAAACCCGCAGTTCAATCGGCCGCCTGCCTAAGCACAAAGCGACTCTGGTTGGCTTGGGTCTGCGTCGCATTGGCCACACCGTAGAGCGTGAAGACACGCCTGCAGTACGCGGTATGGTTAACGCGATTTCCTACATGCTGAAAGTGGAGGAGTAAGAGATGCGTTTAAACACTCTGTCTCCGGCCGAAGGGTCTAAACACGCTACTAAGCGTCTGGGTCGTGGTATCGGTTCTGGCCTCGGTAAAACTGGTGGTCGTGGTCACAAAGGTCAGAACTCTCGTTCTGGCGGTGGCGTACGTCGCGGTTTCGAGGGTGGTCAGATGCCTCTGTATCGTCGTCTGCCGAAATTCGGTTTCACCTCTCGCAAAGCAATGATCACCACAGAAGTTCGTCTGTCTGATCTGGCGAAAGTTGAAGGCGGTATTGTTGACCTGAATACGCTGAAAGCGGCCAATATTATCGGTGTTCAGATTGAATTCGCGAAAGTGATTCTCTCTGGTGAAGTTTCTGCACCGGTAACGGTTCGCGGTCTGCGAGTCACCAAAGGTGCTCGTGCTGCAATCGAAGCTGCTGGCGGTAAAATCGAGGAATAAGTAGCAGATGGCAAAGCAACCGGGATTAGATTTTCAAAGTGCCAAAGGTGGCTTTGGTGAACTGAAGCGCAGACTGTTGTTTGTAATCGGTGCACTCATTGTCTTCCGCATTGGCTCTTTTATTCCAATCCCCGGTATCGATGCCACTGTACTTGCCAAACTGCTTGAGCAACAGCGTGGCACCATCATTGAAATGTTTAACATGTTCTCTGGTGGTGCTCTCAGTCGTGCCTCAATCTTCGCGCTGGGTATTATGCCGTACATTTCGGCCTCTATTATTATCCAGCTGTTAACGGTGGTTCATCCGGCGTTAGCTGAGATTAAGAAAGAGGGTGAAGCTGGTCGTCGTAAGATTAGCCAGTACACTCGCTATGGCACACTGGTTCTGGCTGTATTCCAGTCGATCGGTATTGCTACCGGTCTACCGAATATGCCTGGAATGCAAGGACTGGTAATGAATCCAGGCTTTGCATTCTACTTTACCGCTGTTGTAAGTCTGGTTACCGGGACGATGTTCCTGATGTGGCTGGGTGAACAGATTACTGAACGAGGTATCGGCAACGGTATCTCGATCATTATCTTCGCTGGTATCGTTGCGGGTCTCCCGCCGGCCATTGGCCATACCATCGAGCAAGCGCGGCAAGGTGACCTGCACTTCCTTCTGTTGCTGTTGGTTGCAGTTCTAGTATTTGCAGTGACGTTCTTTGTTATTTTCGTAGAGCGTGGCCAGCGCCGCATTGTGGTCAACTACGCTAAACGTCAGCAAGGTCGTCGTGTATATGCTGCACAGAGCACACATTTACCGTTGAAAGTGAACATGGCGGGCGTAATCCCAGCTATTTTTGCTTCCAGCATTATTCTGTTCCCAGCGACCATAGCATCATGGTTCGGGGGCGGAACCGGTTGGAACTGGCTGACAACAATTTCGCTGTATTTGCAACCAGGACAGCCGCTTTATGTGCTACTCTATGCGACTGCAATCATCTTCTTCTGTTTCTTCTATACGGCGTTGGTATTCAACCCACGTGAAACAGCAGATAACCTGAAGAAGTCTGGTGCATTCGTACCGGGAATTCGTCCGGGAGAGCAAACGGCGAAGTATATCGATAAAGTAATGACACGTCTGACCTTAATCGGCGCACTGTATATTACGTTTATCTGCCTGATCCCGGAGTTCATGCGTGATGCTATGAAAGTTCCATTCTACTTTGGCGGTACATCACTGCTCATTGTAGTGGTCGTCATCATGGACTTTATGGCTCAAGTGCAAACTCTGATGATGTCGAGTCAGTACGAGTCTGCATTGAAGAAAGCTAACCTGAAGGGCTACGGCCGTTAATTCGGGTGCTTGAGAAGTTACGGAGAGTAAAAATGAAAGTTCGTGCTTCCGTCAAGAAATTATGTCGTAACTGCAAAATCATTCGCCGCGACGGTGTCGTACGTGTGATTTGCAGCGCCGAGCCAAAGCATAAACAGCGCCAAGGCTGATATTGTCACATATTTTTCTTGCAAAGTCGGGTTGAGCTGGCTAGATTAGCCAGCCAATCTTTTGTATGTCGATGCGTTACCATTTGAGTATCCTGAAAACGGGCTTTTCAGCATGGGACGCATTTGTTTAATTATAGGAGTGCATAGTGGCCCGTATAGCAGGCATTAACATTCCTGATCAAAAACATACCGTGATCGCATTAACTTCGATCTTCGGTATCGGTAAGACCCGTTCTAAAGCCATCTGCGCTTCAACGGGTATCGCTGAAAATGTTAAGATCAGAGAGCTGTCTGAAGAACAAATTGAACAGCTGCGTGAAGCAGTTGGTAAATTCGTTGTTGAAGGTGATCTGCGCCGTGAAATCACCCTGAGCATCAAGCGTCTGATGGACCTTGGTTGCTATCGTGGTTTACGCCATCGTCGTGGTCTGCCAGTTCGCGGTCAGCGTACTAAGACCAATGCACGTACCCGTAAGGGTCCGCGTAAACCGATCAAGAAATAATCGGGGTGAGTAAATAATGGCAAAGGCACCAGTTCGTGCACGTAAGCGTGTAAGAAAACAAGTCTCAGATGGCGTGGCTCATGTCCATGCATCTTTTAACAACACCATCGTTACCATTACTGATCGTCAGGGTAACGCACTGGGTTGGGCAACCGCCGGTGGTTCCGGTTTCCGCGGTTCACGTAAATCTACTCCGTTTGCTGCCCAGGTAGCTGCAGAGCGCTGTGCAGAAGCAGTGAAAGATTACGGTATTAAGAATCTGGAAGTTATGGTTAAGGGTCCAGGTCCAGGCCGCGAATCAACAATTCGTGCTCTGAACGCTGCTGGTTTCCGCATCACTAATATTACTGATGTGACTCCAATCCCTCACAACGGTTGTCGTCCGCCGAAAAAACGTCGCGTTTAACGCCCGTTTTTAGGTTAGTTGGAGAAAGAAAATGGCAAGATATTTGGGTCCTAAGCTCAAGCTGAGCCGTCGTGAGGGTACCGACTTATTCCTTAAGTCTGGCGTTCGCGCGATCGATACCAAGTGCAAAATTGAACAACCACCTGGTCAGCATGGTGCGCGTAAACCGCGTCTGTCTGACTACGGCGGCCAGTTGCGTGAAAAGCAAAAAGTTCGTCGTATGTACGGCGTGCTGGAGCGTCAGTTCCGCAACTACTATAAAGAAGCAGCACGTCTGAAAGGCAACACAGGTGAAAACCTGCTGGCTCTGCTGGAAGGCCGTCTGGATAACGTAGTTTACCGTATGGGCTTTGGCGCCACTCGTGCAGAAGCACGCCAGCTGGTTAGCCATAAATCTATCCTGGTGAACGGCCGCGTTGTTAACATCGCTTCTTATCAGGTATCTCCGAATGATGTCGTAAGCATCCGTGAGAAAGCCAAACAGCAATCTCGCGTGAAGGCCGCTCTGGAGCTGGCTGAGCAGCGTGAAAAGCCCACCTGGCTGGAAGTTGATGCTACTAAGATGGAAGGTGTGTTCAAGCGTATTCCTGAACGTACCGATCTGTCTGCGGACATTAACGAACACCTGATCGTCGAGCTTTACTCTAAGTAAAGCTTAGTACCAAAGAGAGGACACAATGCAGGGTTCTGTGACAGAGTTTCTAAAACCGCGCCTGGTAGATATCGAGCAAGTGAGTTCGACGCACGCCAAGGTGACCCTTGAGCCGTTAGAGCGTGGCTTTGGCCATACTCTTGGTAACGCACTGCGCCGTATTCTGCTTTCTTCCATGCCGGGTTGCGCGGTGACCGAGGTTGAGATTGATGGTGTGCTTCATGAGTACTCCACCAAAGAGGGCGTACAGGAAGATATCCTGGAAATCCTGCTTAACCTGAAAGGGTTGGCGGTAAGAGTTCAGGGCAAAGATGAAGTTATCCTTACTCTGAATAAATCTGGCATTGGCCCTGTGACTGCAGCCGACATCACCCACGACGGTGATGTTGAAATCGTCAAGCCGCAGCATGTGATCTGCCATCTGACCGATGAAAACGCATCTATTAGCATGCGTATCAAAGTTCAGCGTGGTCGTGGTTATGTGCCGGCTTCTGCCCGAATTCATTCGGAAGAAGATGAGCGCCCAATCGGCCGTCTGTTGGTTGACGCTTGCTACAGCCCTGTAGACCGTATTGCCTACAATGTTGAAGCAGCGCGTGTAGAACAGCGTACCGACCTGGACAAGCTGGTCATCGAAATGGAAACCAATGGCACAATCGATCCTGAAGAGGCGATTCGTCGTGCGGCGACCATCCTGGCAGAACAACTGGAAGCTTTCGTTGACTTACGTGATGTACGTCAGCCGGAAGTGAAAGAAGAGAAACCAGAATTCGATCCGATCCTGCTGCGCCCTGTTGACGATCTGGAATTGACTGTCCGCTCTGCTAACTGCCTTAAGGCAGAAGCTATCCACTACATCGGTGATCTGGTACAGCGTACCGAGGTTGAGCTGCTTAAAACGCCTAACCTGGGTAAAAAATCTCTTACCGAGATTAAAGATGTGCTTGCTTCACGTGGTTTGTCTCTGGGCATGCGCCTGGAAAACTGGCCACCGGCAAGCATTGCTGATGAATAACCGGATCACAGGTTAAGGTTTCACTGAGAAGGATAAGGTCATGCGCCATCGTAAGAGTGGTCGTCAACTGAACCGCAACAGCAGCCATCGTCAGGCTATGTTCCGCAACATGGCTGGTTCTCTGGTTCGTCATGAGATCATTAAGACGACTCTGCCGAAAGCCAAAGAGCTGCGCCGCGTAGTTGAGCCGCTGATTACTCTTGCCAAGACCGACAGCGTAGCTAATCGTCGTCTGGCATTCGCCCGCACTCGTGATAACGAGATCGTGGCAAAACTGTTTAACGAGCTGGGCCCGCGTTTCGCGAGCCGTGCCGGTGGTTACACTCGCATTTTGAAGTGTGGCTTCCGTGCTGGTGACAACGCTCCGATGGCTTACATCGAGCTGGTTGATCGTCCAGAAGCTCAAGCAGAAGCTACTGCAGAGTAATTTGCAGTAACGTAAAAGACCCGCTTCGGCGGGTTTTTTATTGTCCGTAATTCCTTTCCATTTCCTCCTCTTTCGCTATGCTGTTGGCAGATATCACCGTCTGGGGTTCACTTATGTGGCTAATCGATCAACTTGTTGAGCAGCACATCCGCGAGGCTCAGGAAAAAGGTGAGCTGAGCAATCTGCCCGGTGAGGGTGCACCTTTACATTTAGAGGATGATAGCGGAGTGCCGGTAGAACTACGCACTGCTTATCGCCTGTTGAAAAATTCCGGCTATTTGCCCCCGGAACTGGAGATGCGTCGCGAAGCATTAGCACTTCATGATTTGTTGCGAGAATTAAATCCAGATAATGAAAAAGCGCGGGAATTATCGAAACGTTTAACGCTGCTTGAAATAAAACTTCACCAGGCTGGAATCAGTACCGACTTCCTGCACGGTGAATATAGCGACGTTATTCATCAACGTTTGCAGCAGGAGGAATAGCATGTATCGGATCGGCCAGCTGGCAAAAATGGCGGATGTTACGCCCGATACCATCCGCTTTTATGAAAAACAGCAGATGATGAATCACGAGGTACGTACTGAAGGTGGCTTTCGTCTTTACAACGAGGACGACTTACAACGCCTGCGTTTTATTCGCTATGGACGTCAACTCGGATTTAGTCTGGATTCAATCCGCGGTCTTTTGTCGATCCGCATCGATCCAGAACATCATACCTGCCAGGAATCAAAAGCCATTGTTGCGAAGCGTTTGGACGAAGTAAATGGCATGATCGCAGAATTGCAGACGATCCAACGATCGTTGCACCGTTTAGCCGAAACTTGCTGCGGTGATTTGCATAGCAGCGCCTGCTGTTCAATTCTGGAAGCCCTGGAAAAGGGTGAAGAGCCTCATCCTGAAATTTGTTGCAGCAAGGATTGAGTTTTGTAATGAAAGGAATATAGTTGCGCCGTTACTAATCGGAGGACAAGATGAGCCGCTATCAGCATCAAAAAGGTAAAATCAAGGATAATGCACTTGAAGCACTGCTACATGATCCGCTGTTTCGTCAGCGTATTGAAAAGAATGAGAAAGGAAAGGGCAGCTATCAACGAAAAGACAAACACGCAAAAGGGCGTAACTGGGAGGCCAGTGATAAGCAGAAAAGTTTATCACTGGCCTTCTGCTAACAATCAAAAAAGCCGCCTAATTCAGGCGGCTTTTTATCATAATTTTTCTTGATTATTTTGCTTTAACAGATCGCGAATTTCAGTAAGCAGTAACTCTTCATTCGTTGGCTTTGGTGCAGCCTTTTCAACTTCTTTTTTCTGATACAGTTTATTCATTACTTTAATTGCCAGGAAGATGGCAAAGGCAACAATTACAAAATCAAAAACGGTCTGAATAAAATTACCGTACTCCATAACCACTGCCGGGATATCACCTTCTGCAGGTTTTAATACCCATTTAAACTGTTTGAAATCGACGCCGCCAATCAGCAAGCCAAGAGGTGGCATAATGATGTTAGCGACTAATGAGGATACAATCTTGCCGAAAGCGGCACCAATGATCACACCGACAGCCAGATCTACTACGTTCCCGCGCATTGCAAAATCACGAAACTCTTTGAATAAACTCATTGTTATCTCCTTGCCTTGGCCAATTGCTAAAGTCTAACAAACCTTCGCGCAATTGCCATTATAACAACAGATTAAGCGTAATTTTTGGCTGCGGGCCAGAACCCGCAGTATTTAGAGGAAGAAAGGACTCGGCTGGAAAAGACGCTCAACATCCGGGACAAATTTCTTATCTGTCAGGAACATAATTACATGGTCGCCTTGTTCTACACGTACATTATCATTTGCAATGATGACTTCATCACCGCGGACAACGGCACCAATTATCGTTCCGGGTGGTAGTTTAATATCTTCTATTAACCGTCCAACCACGCGCGAAGTGGTTTCATCGCCGTGTGCGATGGCTTCGATAGCTTCAGCAATGCCGCGACGTAGTGATGAGACGCCGACAATATCGGCTTTACGAACATGGCTCAATAAAGCGGAGATAGTGGCTTGTTGTGGAGAGATCGCAATGTCGATCACGCTTCCTTGCACCAGATCTACATAGGCGCGGCGCTGGATCAGCACCATTACTTTTTTAGCCCCCATTTTCTTAGCCAGCATTGCTGACATAATGTTGGCTTCATCATCATTGGTAACGGCAATGAAGAGATCGACCTGATCAACATGCTCTTCGGCCAGCAGTTCCTGATCCGAAGCATCGCCATAAAAAACAATGGTATCGTGTAGACGTTCAGCCAGTTCTGCCGCGCGTTGTTGATTGCGCTCAATTAACTTCACGCTATATTGTTTTTCCAGACGCTGCGCCAGGCCAAAGCCGATATTGCCGCCACCAACCAGCATGATGCGTTTATAAGGTTTTTCCAGGCGCTGCATCTCGCTCATTACCGCGCGAATATGCTGACTCGCTGCAATAAAGAACACCTCATCGCCGGCCTCTACGATAGTGGAACCTTGCGGGCGAATCGGACGATCCTGGCGGAAAATGGCGGCGACACGAGTATCAATATGCGGCATATGCTCACGCATGATAGATAAAGGGTTTCCTACCAGCGGGCCACCGTAATAAGCTTTTACTACCGCAAGGCTCACTTTGCCTTCGGCAAAATTGACTACCTGAAGCGCGCCTGGATACTGGATAAGACGATAGATGTTATCAATAACCAACTGTTCCGGAGAAATCAGATGATCAATAGGTACTGCTTCAGGCACAAACAATTTCTCAGCATCGCGTAAATATTCTGCCGCACGGATCCGCGCGATGCGGTTTGGCGTATTAAAAAGTGAATAGGCAATCTGGCAAGCCACCATATTGGTTTCGTCGGAGTTGGTTACCGCCACCAACATGTCGGCATCTTCGGCACCCGCTTCGCGCAGGATTCGTGGATGCGAACCATGGCCATGTACAACGCGCAGGTCAAATTTGTCTTGCAGCAGTCGCAGTCGGGCCGCATCGCTATCAACTACCGTAATATCGTTGTTTTCCCCCACCAGATTTTCTGCGAGAGTTCCGCCGACCTGACCGGCGCCGAGGATAATGATTTTCATGGCTTAGATGCTCTCGTCAGAGTGTGCCGCACTATTTTTTCATCAGCTTAGCGTAGAAGAAGCCGTCACCGCCATCGACGGTTGGGAATACCTGCCAGCCATTGATTTGTCCTTGTGGGATTGCCTCTGCTACGGCATCACCGTGTGCCGCTAAAAAGGCACTGATTTGCTGATGGTTCTCTTCAGGCAGGATTGAACAAGTGGCGTAAATCATTGTGCCGCCGGACTTCAGGCGTGGCCAAACGGCCTCGAGAATTTCACGCTGCAAATTCGCCAGCTCAGAAATATCTCGATCGCGTCGCAACCACTTGATGTCTGGATGGCGGCGAATAACGCCAGTGGCTGAGCAAGGTGCATCAAGCAAGATGCGATCAAACTGCCTGTCGCCACACCACTCTGCCGGTGTACGCCCGTCCCCCTGGCGCACCTCGGCCTGCATACCCAAGCGTTGCAGATTTTCATGCACGCGGAGCAAACGTTGCTGATCAATATCGACGGCTAATACTTTTGCCTGCGGGGCAATTTCAAGAATATGTGTGGTTTTGCCCCCTGGCGCGGCGCAGAGATCGAGAATGGATTCACCATCCTTAGGCTCCAGCAGCAGCGCGCAACGTTGTGCTGAGAGATCCTGCACCGTCACCCAGCCTTGTTCGAAACCTGGCAGATGGCTAACTGGAGCGGGAAACTCAAGACGCAAGGCATCGGATGCGTCGCCCGCGAAAGCCACTTTCTCTTCTGCCTGCAGTAATGCCAGCCAGGCATCGCGATCGTGATGCTGGCGATTGACGCGTAGCCACATCGGGGGCCTCTGATTGTTTGCTTCAACAATGTGCTGCCACTGTTCTGGCCATGCCGCCTGCAGACGTTTCAATAACCAGCCGGGATGCCAGTAACGTTGTGTGCCTTGATCGACTTCGGCTAGCAGTGTTTCCTGCTGGCGCTGGAACTGGCGTAGTACGCCATTGAGTAGACCTTTCAAATTTGCGCGCTTAAGAGCTTCAGCACCCGCAACGGTTTCTGCCAGAGCTGCATGCGCAGGTACGCGGGTGTAGAGCAACTGATAAAGCCCCACCATCAGCAAATAATGCAACACACGCTGTTTACCGGTTAAGGTGCGCTCCATCAATTTACCAATCAAGGCTTCCAGCTGTGGCAATGTGCGCATCACGCCGAAGCACAGCTCTTGCAGCAGTGCGCCATCTTTATCGGATAACGTTTTTTGCGCACCAGGCAAAACAGCGCTAAGCGATTCGCCTTTATCCACAACGCGTTCGATGAGTTGCGCGGCCAGGCTACGCAGGTTGATTGTTTTTTTCATTTTCATTTATCAAACAAAAAGCCCGGTTAAACCGGGCTTGGAGGATCAGGCCAAAACAGTTCCAGGAGTGAACCATTCACGGCGCGAATTTAGCAGGTCCTGTGCGGACATGGCTTTTTTACCGGCAGGTTGGAGTGACAGTAGATTGAGCACGCCATCGGCTGTCGCAATCTGAATACCCTGTTTATCGGCATGCAGTATCTCACCCGGTTGTTTATTTTGATGCGGCAAAACGCTCGCCTGCCACACCTTTACCGGTTGTTCATCCACCATGAAGTAGCTCATTGGCCATGGATTGAAGGCACGGATACAACGTTCCAACTGTATAGCAGAAAGCGACCAATCGAGGCGCGCCTCCTCTTTGCTCAGTTTTTCCGCGTAAGAGACTAGCGCTTCATCTTGCACTTCAGGCTGAGCCTGACCACTTGCCAGCAAATCCAGCGTTAACAGCATGCCCTGTGGACCGAGCTGTGCCAGCTTTTCATAGAGTGAAGCGCTCGTGTCTTCCGCAGTAATTGCACAAGAAAGCTTATGCAGCATGTCACCGGTATCGAGGCCAACATCCATTTGCATGATGGTCACACCGGTTTCGTTGTCCCCAGCCCAAAGAGAACGTTGAATCGGGGCGGCACCGCGCCAGCGCGGCAAAAGCGAACCGTGCACATTAATACAACCCAGGCGCGGCATTGTCAGCACTGCTTTCGGCAGGATCAAACCATATGCGACAACCACCATAATGTCGGCCTGCAGATCGGCAACCAGCTGCTGATTCTCTTCAGGCTTCAAGGATTTCGGTTGATACACTGGCACATCATGCGCCTGTGCCAGCACTTTTACTGGACTCGGTGTGAGTTTATTTCCGCGCCCGGCAGGACGATCGGGCTGGGTAAAGACACCAATAACCTGATGCTCAGAAGTAAGCAGCGCGTCAAGATGACGCGCTGCGAAGTCAGGTGTACCGGCAAAGATAATTTTGAGCGGTGCAGACACAGTTTAACCTTCTATTCGCGCTTAATCTTCGCGTGCGTTAAGGCGGGCCAACTTTTCCAGTTTCTGTTTAATACGCTGACGTTTAAGTGGCGACAGATAATCAATGAAGAGTTTGCCATCAAGATGATCGATTTCATGCTGGATACAAATCGCCAGCAGGCCATCGCTTTCAAGCTCAAAGCTTTTACCATCGCGATCCTGCGCACGCACTTTAACCCATTCAGCCCGCGGTACAAACGCGCGTTGCTCAGGGATAGAAAGACAGCCTTCTTCAATCCCGGTTTCACCGCTTTTCTCTAGCAATTCCGGGTTGATGAGAACCAAACGCTCGTCACGATTTTCAGAAACATCAATCACAATGATGCGCTGATGAATATCAACCTGAGTCGCCGCTAAGCCAATACCTTCTTCGGCGTACATGGTTTCGAACATGTCGTCGACAATACGCTGAACGTCTGCGTTTACGGTAGCCACCGGCGCAGCGATTTTGCGAAGGCGATCATCAGGGAAATGTAATACCTGCAAAACTGACATAAATATCCAGATCTGTATGCGTTAAAGAAAAGATTACTGCCTCATATTGTAGACTTTTTGATGCCCGATTGACAGCATTGCACCGCATGATAGCGCGGCTGACAGGGAGTTTGGCATGGAGAAAATTGAATGGATGCTCAGGTTGGCAAATGTTAAAGGATTAAGCAGTCAGCTTGTCAGACATTTAGCCTTGGCGCTGCAGGATAGTGCCCCTGTTGATGATGGCCTCTTGTCAGATCATGGATTGAGCGAAATACAGCGGCAACAGTTTAGGGAGCTATGTCCGCGCCAATTAGAAAGAACGTATTTATGGCTAGAGCATGAAGAGCATCATTTAGTTGCCTGCATAGATGAAGATTATCCTTCGGCGTTAACGGAAATCAGCCGACGTCCATTATTACTGTATGTCGCCGGAAGTGTAAATGCTCTGCAAACACCGCAACTGGGCGTGGTGGGGAGCCGTCATTGCACCCATTATGGCAAACAATGGGGAAGCTGGTTTACTCAGCAATTGGCGCTAAGTGGATTAACTATTACCAGTGGTTTAGCTCGCGGCATTGATGGCGTGGCGCATCGAGCTGCGTTAGAAGCACAGGGCAAAACCGTGGCGGTGTTGGGGAGTGGTCTGCAACATATCTACCCTAAAAGCCATCAATCGCTGGCGCGAGAAATCATTAGCAGTGGCGGCGCACTGATTTCTGAATTCCCACTTGATATGGCCCCGCATGCGGTCAACTTTCCTCGACGTAATCGTATCATCAGTGGTTTGAGCTTGGGGGTGTTGGTGATAGAGGCCTCGCTGAAAAGCGGTTCGTTAGTTACAGCACGCTATGCTTTGGAACAAAATCGTAACGTTTATGCGTTACCCGGTTCGCTTGGCAATCCGGGTAGCGAAGGAACACACTGGCTTATCCAGCAAGGGGCGCTTCTGGTGGCGCACCCCAACAATATTCTTGAGGACTTACATTCAACGCTGCAATGGTTGCCCGATAGCACTTCAGAAACAATATATTCACAAGACAGTGACGATGTTCCATTGCCATTTGCAACTGTGTTGGCTAACGTAGGTGATGAGGTTACACCTGTTGACGTCGTCGCTGAACGTGCCGGCCAACCTGTGCCAGTTACCGCAGCCCATTTGCTGGAGCTGGAGTTAGCAGGATGGATCGCAGCTGTACCCGGCGGCTATGTCCGATTGAGGAGGGCATGCCATGTTCGACGTACTTATGTACTTGTTTGAGACATATATCCACAACGAAGCTGAAATGCGCGTTGATCAGGATAAATTGACCGATGACTTAACCGACGCCGGTTTTCATCGTGAAGATATCTACAATGCGTTGAATTGGCTTGAACGGTTAGCGGATTATCAGGAAGGCTTGGTTGCGCCTGTGCTCATGGCAAACGATCCGCTCTCCATGCGAATCTACACGGAAGAGGAAAATCAGCGTTTAGATGCCGAGTGTCGCGGTTTTATTTTGTTCCTGGAGCAGGTTCAGGTGCTGAATATGGAAACGCGCGAGATGGTCATCGAACGTGTAATGGCCCTCGATACCCTGGAATTCGATCTTGAAGATCTCAAATGGGTGGTGTTGATGGTGCTGTTTAACATTCCAGGATGTGAAAACGCCTATCAGCAAATGGAAGAACTGTTATTCGACGTCAATGAAGGTATGCTGCATTAATAATCTTCGATTAATGCAACCGGTAATATGAGTAAATCAGCACTATTCTCCGTGCCTAAACACGATCCCTGCCCCGCTTGCGGGGCAGAATTAGTTATACGTTCTGGCAAACACGGTCCTTTCCTGGGGTGTGTCAATTATCCAACCTGTGATTACATTCGTCCGCTGAAGAGCCATGGCGATGGGCACGTTGTTAAAGTGCTGGAAGGGCATGCCTGCCCGAAATGTGGTGCAGACAAAGTTCTGCGGCAGGGACGCTTTGGCATGTTCATTGGTTGTAGTCACTATCCCGAGTGCGATTACACAGAAACCATCGACAAGCCTGATGAAACAGCCATTGCTTGTCCGCAATGTCAGAGCGGTAAACTCGTACAGCGTCGCTCGCGATATGGCAAAACTTTTCACTCGTGCGATCGCTATCCAGATTGTCAGTTTGCAATTAATGCAACGCCGATTGAAGGTGTTTGCCCGCATTGTCAGTTCCCCTTATTAATAGAGAAGAAAACCGCACAGGGCATGAAGCGCTTTTGCGCCAGCAAACGCTGCGGTAAGCCAATCGTTCAGGACCAAGAATCATCATGAAGCCAAGTCAGTATTTAGCAGGAAGCCTCGATTTTTGTATTGAGCAACTCCAGCAGCAGGAAGTTATCGCTTACCCAACCGAAGCCGTATTCGGCTTGGGCTGCGATCCCGATAGTGAAAATGCCGTAATGGCGCTTCTGGCGCTCAAGCAGCGTCCAGTCGATAAAGGTCTTATTCTGATTGCAGCTGATTACGCGCAACTTGAACCTTACATCGCCGATCGTGAACTTACTGTACTTCAGCGCGAACGTATGTTTGCGAGCTGGCCCGGCCCGGTGACTTATGTGGTGCCCGCGTCGCCACACACGCCGCGCTGGCTCACTGGACGATTTGATTCACTGGCGATCCGCGTTAGCGATCATCCTGATGTCCAGGCTTTATGCCGTGGTTTTGGTAAACCGCTGGTTTCGACCAGTGCCAATCTTTCCGGTGAGCCGCCTTGTCGTAATGTGGAAGAAGTTGCCCAGCAATTTGGTGCTGAGTTTCCAGTATTACACGCTGAAACCGGTGGACGCCTGAATCCTTCTGAGATCCGCGATGTTATTAGCGGTGAACTTATTCGCCAGGGTTAATTTATGAAAAACTTTGCCGTTTTTGGTAATCCGATTGCCCACAGCAAATCACCTTTTATCCATAGTCTCTTTGCTGAGCAAACCGGCATTGATCATCGATATGGCAGTGAATGTGCACCCTTAGAGGGTTTTCCCCAGTCGATCACAGACTTCTTTGCGAATGGTGGTAAAGGGGCCAATGTCACGCTGCCTTTCAAACAGCAGGCATGGGAATTTGCGGATGAGCTTAGCGAACGCGCGGCATTGTCCGGGGCGGTGAACACATTAAAGAAAGATGCGCAGGGCAAGATCTTTGGTGATAACACGGATGGTATTGGTTTGCTAAGCGATCTGGAACGCTTGCAGATGATCCAGTCGGACGATCGTATCCTGCTGGTGGGGGCCGGTGGTGCAGCGCGAGGCGTGATTCTACCGCTTCTCTCTTTTGGATGTTCATTAGTGGTGGTGAATCGCACGGTTGAACGTGCCGAGCAGCTGGCAAATATTTTCCAGCATAACGGGGAAATCAAAGCGGCCAGCTTCGAGCAATTAGCGGGTCAGCAATTTGATCTGATCATTAATGCGACTTCAAGCGGTGTCGATGGCAAGGTGCCGGCGTTAGCTGCATCGCTTATTAATCCACAAACGCGTTGCTATGACATGTTTTATCAACAGGGGTTGACGCCATTTCTACAGTGGTGCCAGCAGCAGGGCGCACAGCAGCTGGCAGATGGTGTTGGCATGCTGGTGGGACAAGCCGCTCATGCTTTCCAACTGTGGCATGGCGTGATGCCACAGATCACGCCAGTGATTACCACGCTAAAGCAGGCGATGCAGCAGCGATAAATTTGACGATCAAGAATGGACTTTGCTTTCCTGATCGAGATACTCATTCTTCCAACTCACGTAATTGTTGGATGAATAGAGCAGCCCGGCGATTTCAGCTTCACTCAGCGGTCGTACTTGTTTAACCGGGCTGCCCAAATAGAGGTAGCCACTCTCCAGTCGTTTGCCTGGCGGCACCAAACTACCAGCGCCAATCATCACATCATCTTCAACAATTACACCATCCAGCAGAATCGATCCCATACCAACCAGTACACGATTTCCGATAGTACAGCCGTGCAACATCGCTTTATGGCCCACCGTCACGTCTTCGCCAATGATGAGTGGGAAACCTTCCGGGTTGCTGGTGGATTTATGCGTGACGTGCAGTACGCTGCCGTCCTGGATATTGCTTCTTTTACCAATCATCACTTTATTCACGTCACCGCGAATCGCTACCAGCGGCCAAATGCTGACGTCATCAGCAAGTTGTATTTCACCGACCACCACGCTGCTGCTATCGATCATGACGCGATCGCCGGTTTGCGGAAAATGGTTCTTATAAGGTCGTAGGGCTGTAGACATGATCTTCTCCTTTTACATTTTTACCCAAGCCTGCGGTTTAAAAGCCGGATAAACAAGATGATTTTTGACCAGATCGCTCGCGATCGCAGCGAAAAGAATGAAAACTCGCCAGTCGATTAAAAAGATCGAAAAAAGGGTTGTGCAAAAAATTCGGATCCCTATAATGCGCCACCACTGAGACGGCAAAGCGGCAACGCAGGCGGCTCAGCAGGGAGTGAAGAAATTCATCCCGCCGGAGGAAAGCGCTGAAAAAAGTGTTTGACTCTGAAGGAGGAACGCGTAATATACGCCACCTCGCGACAGGCGGTTAACCCGCTGCTCGCAACGCTCTTTAACAATTTATCAGACAATCTGTGTGGGCACTCGCAGGATTGATATCAGCGTCTCCGGACGCAACAAAATATCAAGCCTCACGAGTGAACACATAATGAAATTCATTATGACGTTTTACAGATGAGCATCGCTGCACTTGTTGCAGCAAATCAAACTTAAATTGAAGAGTTTGATCATGGCTCAGATTGAACGCTGGCGGCAGGCCTAACACATGCAAGTCGGACGGTAGCACAGAGAGCTTGCTCTCGGGTGACGAGTGGCGGACGGGTGAGTAATGTCTGGGAAACTGCCCGATGGAGGGGGATAACTACTGGAAACGGTAGCTAATACCGCATAACGTCGCAAGACCAAAGTGGGGGACCTTCGGGCCTCACACCATCGGATGTGCCCAGATGGGATTAGCTAGTAGGTGGGGTAATGGCTCACCTAGGCGACGATCCCTAGCTGGTCTGAGAGGATGACCAGCCACACTGGAACTGAGACACGGTCCAGACTCCTACGGGAGGCAGCAGTGGGGAATATTGCACAATGGGCGCAAGCCTGATGCAGCCATGCCGCGTGTATGAAGAAGGCCTTCGGGTTGTAAAGTACTTTCAGCGGGGAGGAAGGCGGTGAGGTTAATAACCTTACCGATTGACGTTACCCGCAGAAGAAGCACCGGCTAACTCCGTGCCAGCAGCCGCGGTAATACGGAGGGTGCAAGCGTTAATCGGAATTACTGGGCGTAAAGCGCACGCAGGCGGTCTGTCAAGTCGGATGTGAAATCCCCGGGCTTAACCTGGGAACTGCATTCGAAACTGGCAGGCTAGAGTCTTGTAGAGGGGGGTAGAATTCCAGGTGTAGCGGTGAAATGCGTAGAGATCTGGAGGAATACCGGTGGCGAAGGCGGCCCCCTGGACAAAGACTGACGCTCAGGTGCGAAAGCGTGGGGAGCAAACAGGATTAGATACCCTGGTAGTCCACGCCGTAAACGATGTCGACTTGGAGGTTGTTCCCTTGAGGAGTGGCTTCCGGAGCTAACGCGTTAAGTCGACCGCCTGGGGAGTACGGCCGCAAGGTTAAAACTCAAATGAATTGACGGGGGCCCGCACAAGCGGTGGAGCATGTGGTTTAATTCGATGCAACGCGAAGAACCTTACCTACTCTTGACATCCAGCGAACTTAGCAGAGATGCTTTGGTGCCTTCGGGAACGCTGAGACAGGTGCTGCATGGCTGTCGTCAGCTCGTGTTGTGAAATGTTGGGTTAAGTCCCGCAACGAGCGCAACCCTTATCCTTTGTTGCCAGCGGGTAATGCCGGGAACTCAAAGGAGACTGCCAGTGATAAACTGGAGGAAGGTGGGGATGACGTCAAGTCATCATGGCCCTTACGAGTAGGGCTACACACGTGCTACAATGGCGCATACAAAGAGAAGCGACCTCGCGAGAGCAAGCGGACCTCATAAAGTGCGTCGTAGTCCGGATCGGAGTCTGCAACTCGACTCCGTGAAGTCGGAATCGCTAGTAATCGTAGATCAGAATGCTACGGTGAATACGTTCCCGGGCCTTGTACACACCGCCCGTCACACCATGGGAGTGGGTTGCAAAAGAAGTAGGTAGCTTAACCTTCGGGAGGGCGCTTACCACTTTGTGATTCATGACTGGGGTGAAGTCGTAACAAGGTAACCGTAGGGGAACCTGCGGTTGGATCACCTCCTTACCTGAAGATACCTTCCCGCGAAGTGCTCACACAGATTGTCTGATAGAAAGTAACGAGCAGAAAAAACCTCTACAGGCTTGTAGCTCAGGTGGTTAGAGCGCACCCCTGATAAGGGTGAGGTCGGTGGTTCAAGTCCACTCAGGCCTACCAAATTCGCACTCACGCTGCGTTATGTCTCCGGCTCGCATAGTTCACTATGCTTCGCGGAAACATGCCTTGCCTGAGCACGAATTGCATTTCTCAGGAAATGTACTCGGTTGAGTGGTAGTAGATGGTCTCTGCAGTAACTGTATGGGGCTATAGCTCAGCTGGGAGAGCGCCTGCCTTGCACGCAGGAGGTCAGCGGTTCGATCCCGCTTAGCTCCACCATTACAGTGACTCAAAACAATACTTCAGAGCAAACCGGAAACGGTGTGCTGCGAAGTATTATGCTCTTTAACAATCCGGAACAAGCTGAAAATTGAAACGACGTGTTGGTTCATTTCTCCGTAATAAGAAATGAATAACAACATGTTCGAGTCTCTCAAATGCTTACAGTCTGCAGCGTTGCAAAACGCCTGTGGGTTGTGAGGTTAAGCGACTAAGCGTACACGGTGGATGCCCTGGCAGTCAGAGGCGATGAAGGACGTGCTAATCTGCGTAAAGCGTCGGTAAGGTGATATGAACCGCTACAGCCGACGATGTCCGAATGGGGAAACCCGGTGCACTCAGTGCATCATCGCAACATGAATACATAGTGTTGCGAGGCGAACCCGGGGAACTGAAACATCTAAGTACCCGGAGGAAAAGAAATCAACCGAGATTCCCCCAGTAGCGGCGAGCGAACGGGGAGCAGCCCAGAACCTGAATCAGTTTGTGCATTAGTGGAAGCGTCTGGAAAGTCGCACGACACCGGGTGATAGTCCCGTACACGAAAGTGCACAGGTTGTGAGTTCGAAGAGTAGGGCGGGACACGTGGTATCCTGTCTGAATATGGGGGGACCATCCTCCAAGGCTAAATACTCCTGACTGACCGATAGTGAACCAGTACCGTGAGGGAAAGGCGAAAAGAACCCCGGCGAGGGGAGTGAAACAGAACCTGAAACCGTGTACGTACAAGCAGTGGGAGCCTCTTTATGGGGTGACTGCGTACCTTTTGTATAATGGGTCAGCGACTTATATTCTGTAGCAAGGTTAACCGTATAGGGGAGCCGCAGGGAAACCGAGTCTTAACTGGGCGTTAAGTTGCAGGGTATAGACCCGAAACCCGGTGATCTAGCCATGGGCAGGTTGAAGGTTGGGTAACACTAACTGGAGGACCGAACCGACTAATGTTGAAAAATTAGCGGATGACTTGTGGCTGGGGGTGAAAGGCCAATCAAACCGGGAGATAGCTGGTTCTCCCCGAAAGCTATTTAGGTAGCGCCTCGTGAACTCATCCTCGGGGGTAGAGCACTGTTTCGGCTAGGGGGCCATCCCGGCTTACCAACCCGATGCAAACTGCGAATACCGAGGAATGTTATCACGGGAGACACACGGCGGGTGCTAACGTCCGTCGTGAAGAGGGAAACAACCCAGACCGCCAGCTAAGGTCCCAAAGTCATGGTTAAGTGGGAAACGATGTGGGAAGGCACAGACAGCCAGGATGTTGGCTTAGAAGCAGCCATCATTTAAAGAAAGCGTAATAGCTCACTGGTCGAGTCGGCCTGCGCGGAAGATGTAACGGGGCTAAACCATGCACCGAAGCTGCGGCAGCGACGCGTATGCGTTGTTGGGTAGGGGAGCGTTCTGTAAGCCGTTGAAGGTGGCCTGTGAGGGTTGCTGGAGGTATCAGAAGTGCGAATGCTGACATAAGTAACGATAAAGCGGGTGAAAAGCCCGCTCGCCGGAAGACCAAGGGTTCCTGTTCAACGTTAATCGGAGCAGGGTGAGTCGACCCCTAAGGCGAGGCTGAAAAGCGTAGTCGATGGGAAGCAGGTTAATATTCCTGCACTTGGTGTTACTGCGAAGGGGGGACGGAGAAGGCTAGGTTATCCGGGCGACGGTTGTCCCGGTTTAAGCGTGTAGGCTGACACCTTTGGTAAATCCGGGGTGTCTTAAGGCTGAGGCGTGACGACGAGCCACCACGGTGGTGAAGTAACTGATGCCCTGCTTCCAGGAAAAGCCTCTAAGCTCCAGGTAACACGAAATCGTACCCCAAACCGACACAGGTGGTCAGGTAGAGAATACCAAGGCGCTTGAGAGAACTCGGGTGAAGGAACTAGGCAAAATGGTGCCGTAACTTCGGGAGAAGGCACGCTGGCGCGTAGGTGAAGGGACTTGCTCCCGGAGCTGAAGCCAGTCGAAGATACCAGCTGGCTGCAACTGTTTATTAAAAACACAGCACTGTGCAAACACGAAAGTGGACGTATACGGTGTGACGCCTGCCCGGTGCCGGAAGGTTAATTGATGGGGTTATCCGCAAGGAGAAGCTCTTGATCGAAGCCCCGGTAAACGGCGGCCGTAACTATAACGGTCCTAAGGTAGCGAAATTCCTTGTCGGGTAAGTTCCGACCTGCACGAATGGCGTAATGATGGCCAGGCTGTCTCCACCCGAGACTCAGTGAAATTGAAATCGCTGTGAAGATGCAGTGTACCCGCGGCAAGACGGAAAGACCCCGTGAACCTTTACTATAGCTTGACACTGAACATTGAGCCTTGATGTGTAGGATAGGTGGGAGGCTTTGAAGCGTGGACGCCAGTCTGCGTGGAGCCAACCTTGAAATACCACCCTTTAATGTTTGATGTTCTAACGTAGGCCCGTAATCCGGGCTGCGGACAGTGTCTGGTGGGTAGTTTGACTGGGGCGGTCTCCTCCCAAAGAGTAACGGAGGAGCACGAAGGTTGGCTAATCCTGGTCGGACATCAGGAGGTTAGTGCAATGGCATAAGCCAGCTTGACTGCGAGAGTGACGGCTCGAGCAGGTGCGAAAGCAGGTCATAGTGATCCGGTGGTTCTGAATGGAAGGGCCATCGCTCAACGGATAAAAGGTACTCCGGGGATAACAGGCTGATACCGCCCAAGAGTTCATATCGACGGCGGTGTTTGGCACCTCGATGTCGGCTCATCACATCCTGGGGCTGAAGTAGGTCCCAAGGGTACGGCTGTTCGCCGTTTAAAGTGGTACGCGAGCTGGGTTTAGAACGTCGTGAGACAGTTCGGTCCCTATCTGCCGTGGGCGCTGGAGAATTGAGGGGGGTTGCTCCTAGTACGAGAGGACCGGAGTGAACGCACCACTGGTGTTCGGGTTGTCATGCCAATGGCACTGCCCGGTAGCTAAGTGCGGAAAAGATAAGTGCTGAAAGCATCTAAGCACGAAACTTGCCCCGAGATGAGTTCTCCCTGACTCCTTGAGGGTCCTGAAGGGACGTTGAAGACTACGACGTTGATAGGCCGGGTGTGTAAGCGCAGCGATGCGTTGAGCTAACCGGTACTAATGACCCGTGAGGCTTAACCTTACAACGCCAGAGGCGTTTTGGTGAGAGAGACCAGAGATTTTCAGCTTGTTTTACCGGATAAAGAATTCAGTTTTGTCCTGCGGAGTTAAGTCCGAAGGATTTTGCGCTGAAGCAAGGCGGCAAACGAGACGCTACGAGGGAGCATACGAGGGTATGTGACGGAGTAGTGCGAGAGCGGCCAACGCAGCAGCAGCGTAAAAGACACAGGACAGAGCGAAAAGAATTTGCCTGGCGGCTTTAGCGCGGTGGTCCCACCTGACCCCATGCCGAACTCAGAAGTGAAACGCCGTAGCGCCGATGGTAGTGTGGGGTCTCCCCATGCGAGAGTAGGGAACTGCCAGGCATCAAATTTAGCGTGCTGATATGGCTCAGTTGGTAGAGCGCACCCTTGGTAAGGGTGAGGTCCCCAGTTCGACTCTGGGTATCAGCACCAGTTATAGGCATGAGTTCGGTTTAAAAGAATTTGCCTGGCGGCTTTAGCGCGGTGGTCCCACCTGACCCCATGCCGAACTCAGAAGTGAAACGCCGTAGCGCCGATGGTAGTGTGGGGTCTCCCCATGCGAGAGTAGGGAACTGCCAGGCATCAAACACAGAAGCCCTGAACATTTGTTCAGGGCTTTTTTGTATGCGCAAATCAACGTGAACGACGTGTGACGTGTAATGTAGCGATTTCACAGTGGCGAAAACGCTGGTACTGAACATAAAAAAGCCTCTGCACCAGGCAGAGGCTTATTCGTGTCTAACTCGTTAAATATTAATGAATAACCTGAGATAAAAACGCCCGTGTGCGCTCGGAACGTGGGTTTGCAAAGAACTCCAGCGGCGGCGCCTCTTCCACTATTTCACCGCGATCCATAAAGATCACCCGATCCGCCACGGTGCGCGCAAAACCCATTTCATGGGTAACGCATAGCATGGTCATGCCATCTTCTGCTAAGCCAATCATCGTATCGAGCACTTCTTTTACCATCTCTGGATCGAGCGCAGATGTTGGCTCATCAAACAGCATAATTTTCGGTTTCATACAGAGTGAACGGGCAATTGCCACACGTTGCTGCTGACCACCAGAAAGTTGGCCAGGAAACTTATGCGCATGCTCAGCGATGCGCACCCGCTGCAAGTAGTGCATGGCTAACTCTTCGGCTTCTTTCTTCGGCATTTTACGCACCCAAATTGGTGCCAGCGTACAGTTTTGCAGCACGGTAAGATGCGGAAAAAGATTGAAATGCTGGAACACCATACCCACTTCGGTACGAACACGTTCAATATTGCGCACATCCTGATTCAGATGGATACCATCAACCACGATGCGCCCTTGCTGATGCTCTTCCAGATGGTTAATGCAGCGGATGGTGGTCGATTTGCCCGACCCAGAAGGTCCGCACAGCACGATACGTTCGCGAGGTTTTACCTGCAGATTAATATCTTTTAGTACATGGAATTGGCCGTACCATTTATTCACGTTTTCAAGTGTAATCATCATGGCATCAGCCGCATTAGTCATAGTTTGTGTCATGTTAAACCTCAGTGCGATGCACGCCCGGTGTGAAAACGCTTCTCCAGATACTGGCTATAGCGCGACATGCTAAAACAGAAAATCCAGTAAACCATGGCAGCAAAGACATAGCCTTCCGTCGACATCCCCAGCCAGGTTGGGTCGACGGTGGCTTGCTGCACACTACTGAAGAGATCGAATAGGCCGATAATGATCACTAAGCTGGTATCTTTAAACAGCGCAATGATGGTATTCACCAGCCCAGGAATGGTGAGCTTGAGCGCCTGCGGTAAAATCACCAACGCCTGCATTTTCCAATATCCTAACGAAAGCGATTCAGCCGCTTCATACTGGCCCTTAGGCAATGCCTGCAAACCGCCACGCACCACCTCCGCGACATAAGCGGACTGGAACAAGATGACACCTACCAACGCGCGCACCAGTTTGTCGATAGTGGTGCCCTCCGCCATAAACAGCGGTAGCATCACCGAAGACATAAACAGCACGGTAATCAGCGGTACGCCGCGCCAGAACTCAATGAAAATGACTGATAATGTGCGCACTACCGGCATTTCGGAACGGCGTCCCAGCGCCAGTAAAATACCTAACGGCAATGCGCCAGCGATTCCTACTGAAGCGATTATCAGCGTTAACGTTAAGCCGCCCCACTGGCGAGTTTCTACACGCTCTAAACCGAAGTATCCGCCGTACATCAAGAACCAAACCACGATCGGATATACCACTGCCCAACAGGCGATATAACGGCCGCGGCGCGGCATTGCTTTGATAAACATCGGAATAATGGATAGCAAACCGAGCACCAGCGATAAATTGATGCGCCAGCGTAGCTCATGCGGATACAGCCCATACATAAACTGGCCAAAACGCGCATGGATGAACACCCAACAAGCGCCTTCTTTGGTGCAGTCCGCGCGCGTCTCGCCAATCCAGTTGGCTTGAAAAACCAGCCAGTTCAATGCCGGTGGGATCACATTCCAGATGAGCCAGATGCTGAACAGCGTCAGCAGCGTATTCAGCCAGCTGGAGAACAGATTTTTGCGCGCCCAAAGCCAACCCTTGCTGAGCGGATTGGTCGGAATCGGTGGGGTTTCGTGTGTGGTTATAGACATAATGATCCCGTTCTCTTAACGCTCAACCAGCGCAATTTTGCGATTGTAGAGGTTCATCAGCAGCGAAATGATTAGGCTGATAATCAGGTAAACCGCCATGGTAATCGCGATGGTCTCAATCGCCTGCCCGGTTTGGTTCAGCACGGTGCCGGCAAACAGCGAGACCATATCTGGATAACCGATGGCGGCCGCCAATGATGAGTTTTTCACGATATTGAGATACTGACTGGTGAGGGGAGGAATGATCACCCGCATCGCCTGCGGAATAATAACCTGACGCATGGTGACGGGATTAGGCAAGCCAAGTGAACGTGCCGCTTCATTTTGACCATGTGGTACCGACTGAATCCCTGAGCGAATCACTTCGGCGATAAACGAAGAGGTATAGACCGACAGCGCCAACGTTAATGCGGCGAGTTCGGGTATCATCACGAAGCCACCGCGGAAATTAAATCCGCGCAGTTCCGGTACATCCCAATGCATCGCAGCGCCGAACAAGGTATGCGCAATCAGCGGCAGCAAAACAATTAACCCCACCGCAGCTGGCCAGGTACGGCGAAGTTGCCCGGTTTTAAGCTGATGTTTACGGTTGAAGCGGAACAGAGCTACGCAACACAGCACCGCCAGCGCTAGCGCGATCAGGAACGGCCAGGTACCGGGCGCGTATTCGGGCCAGGGAATATATAAACCTCGATTACTGACGAATGCGACATCAAAGGCATTCAATGCCTGACGGGGGCCGGGCAGATTACGCAACACCGCAAAGTACCAGAAAAAGATTTGCAGTAGCGGTGGGATATTACGGAACGTCTCGATATAAATGTTGGAAAGCTTACGCAGCAGCCAGTTCTCGGACAGACGTGCAAGGCCGATAGCAAAGCCCAGGATAGAGGCAAACACAATACAAAGCGCGGAAACCAGCAGGGTATTGGTTAACCCCACCATAAATACGCGGGCGTAGGTGTCGCCTTCAGAGTAATCGATCAGGTGTTGGACAATGCCAAAACCGGCACTGCGATCAAGAAATCCGAAGCCGGAAGTAATGCCACGATTGGCCAGATTGATTACCGTGTTGTGAATTAAATATCCCACCACAGCAAGCACGGCCACAATCGCGATGATCTGGTAAAGCCAGGCGCGAACCGTAGGATTACCGAACGAAAAATCCCTCTTTACGGTTGGGCGTTGCGACATGTTAAAACCTCAGTGAAGATTACGCGTGGGCACCGCAGGATGCGGCGCCCGACTGGCAGGACTGAATTAGCGAACGGGAGGAGCGTACTGGATGCCGCCCTGATTCCAGAGCGCATTCTGGCCACGCGCGATTTTCAGTGCGCTGTCTTTACCAACGTTACGATCGAACACTTCCTGATAGTTGCCGACTTGTTTAATGATGTTGTAAGCCCACTTATTATCGAGCTTCAGGTCTTTACCGAAGTCGCCTTCTGCACCTAACAGGTGAGCCATATCAGGAGTGGTAGGTTTAGCGGCCATGTCATCAACATTTTTCGAGCTGATGCCCATCTCTTCAGCGTTCAACATCGCGTACAGCGACCATTTCACGATGGTGAACCAATCGTCATCACCGCGGCGAACGACTGGGCCCAGCGGTTCTTTAGAGATAACTTCGGGCAGTACCACGAAATCGTCTGGCTTGCCGAGTTTGATGCGCAGCGCATACAGCTGTGACTGGTCAGAAGAGAGGGTATCGCAGCGACCGCTGTCGAGCGCCTTAGCGGATTCGTCAGAACGATCGAAGGTTACTGGCGTATATTGCATTTTGTTGGCTTTGAAGTAGTCAGCCACGTTGAGCTCGGTATCGGTACCAGCCTGAATACATACGGTTGCACCATCCAACTCTTTAGCACTTTTCAGGCCGGCTTTCTTGTGGGTCAGGAAACCGATGCCGTCGTAATAGTTCACGCCAGCAAACAGGAAGCCCATACCGCCATCGCGGGAAGACGTCCAGGTGGTGTTGCGCGACAGGATATCCACTTCACCAGACTGCAGTGCAGTAAAGCGCTCTTTAGCAGTCAGCGGGGTATATTTCACTTTGGTTGCGTCACCAAATACGGCAGCGGCGGCCGCACGACATACATCCACATCGATACCGGTGAATTTGCCGTTGGAGTCAGCGTAAGAGAAGCCCGGCAGGCCATCGCTGATGCCGCATTGTACAAAACCTTTTTTCTTAATGGCATCCAACGTGGTGCCAGCGTGCGCTTGTTGAGCAACAGCGAATAGCGAAGCTGCAGCGACCAGGGTGGAAAGCATCATCTTTTTCATAAAGCATCCTGTGTGGCGATATCGTGTGTTGTTATGTTTGCACGCACTTTACTGTGCGCTTTTTTATGTCTGTGGTGGTTAGCCATCCACAACTCTGCAAACCTGATGCCAGGTTTGCAGAATCCTGAATTCTCTGGAAAGATCTTTTAATAAACGGAAGCACTCAGAATATTCTGGCTAATATGGCGCACCAAAAGGCAGCATGACGAGACGACACGATCACAAATAGTGCAAAAAGTTTCACTATGTGGAAGCAGTGTGAGCTAACGCTCAGGATAGAATGTATACGTTGACGTGCTTACGGTTGAACCGGTTGATGATCACAGGGAAAGCGGCCTGCAGAGCAAGAAGAGTAGGAATATGCGGGTGACGATGAACGAATGATGAGTCGCTAAGAGGGAGGAAATATCACCGATGCGATTGCAACTATCGTTACCATTATGGTGACAATTGTTTCATGCGTTGTTAACGTTATGCAATCATCATTCAGCGCAAACAAAAACGCCAGCCCTAAGGCTGGCGTTATCGCAGCAACGAACAAATTAGTTCATGCCGTATTTTTTCAGCTTCTTACGCAGAGTACCACGGTTGATACCCATCATCAGAGCTGCACGGGTCTGGTTGCCACGGGTGTACTGCATCACCATGTCCAACAGAGGCTGCTCAACTTCAGCCAATACCAGCTCATACAGATCACTCACATCCTGACCATTCAGTTGAGCAAAGTAGTTCTTTAATGACTGTTTTACCGAATCACGCAGTGGCTTTTGTGTCACCTGATCCTGAGAGTTAACGGTAGAAACGGTGAGTACGTCAGAATTTACGCGTTGTTCGAACATAGTTCTATCAGCTCTTTATTTCGTTTACGCAAGATTTTCGAAGTATGCCTCCAACGCCTCCAGCTGTTCGCTGGCATCCTCTATGGCGTTGAATGTGCGCCGAAACTGGTCATCAGGAGCACTTTCCTGCAAATACCAGGAAACGTGTTTTCGGGCAATACGGTATCCTTTGCGCTGACCGTAAAAGTCGTGCAGCTCCCGTATATGTCCAATCAGCATTTGCTTGACTTCAGCCATCGGCTTCGGTGCCAGCAGCTCCCCTGTGTCCAGATAATGCTGGATTTCCCGGAAGATCCACGGTCTTCCCTGAGCGGCACGGCCAACCATAAGAGCATCGGCTCCGGTATAGTCGAGCACCGCTCTGGCTTTATGCGGGTCAGTAATGTCACCATTCGCGATAATTGGAATGGAGACGCTCTGCTTAACTGTCCGAATGCTGTCGTATTCAGCAAATCCCTCAAACAAACAGGCGCGTGTGCGGCCATGAATGGTGAGAGCCTGAATGCCACAGCGTTCAGCCAATTGGGCAATCTCTACACAATTACGATTTTCTTTGTCCCAGCCGGTGCGAATCTTCAGCGTAACCGGTACATCCACTGCATTCACTACCGCGGTGAGAATCGACTCCACCAGTTGCGGATGTTGCAGCAGCGCTGAACCTGCCATCTTACGATTCACTTTTTTGGCCGGGCAGCCCATGTTGATATCGATAACCTGCGCGCCTGACGCCACATTAATGCGCGCGGCAGCAGCCATCTCATCAGGATCGCAACCGGCAATCTGCACGGCACGAATACCGGGCTCGTCACTATGCACCATACGCAAACGGGATTTGTCACTGGCCCAAACTTCCGGGTTAGATGACAGCATCTCGGAGACAGTCATACCGGCACCGTTCTCATAACACAGGGTGCGAAATGGCTTATCGGATACTCCGGCCATAGGCGCAGCAATGAGTCGATTACGTAGCTGATGATGTCCAATGCGCATGAAAAAGAAGTGACCCTAACTGTTCGCAAGGCGGCGTATATTACGCATTTTTTCAGGAAGATGAAAGGCCAAACTTTGAACAATTCGCCGTTAAAGATCAAGGAAATCGGGCTTATAGGCTGCTTAGCGCTTATAAATACCTTTAATTCATGTACTTAAAAAAATATGCTGAAATTGTGAACAAAAGTTTTTCTAAAAACATGAGGAAAATCACAACATAAAAACCGCCACTTCTGGTAATTAGCCAAAGAAATGACGGTAATGTGATTATTAATTGAGCTAATTTAAAGGGGGATTGAGTACATCAACTCTCATTCTACAATCTGACGGCCATGTAATGGTTGCAGGGGGCGATTGTTACTGTGCTTCAAAGCCCGCTTAAAGGCGTCGAGCTGAGATTGAGACAGCATCACTGGCTGCTTCATTACTAGCCAGCGCAAACCCTCGGTACAAGGTGGCGTGGTAAGCGATCCGCTGAAGCGATAATAGTGGCGATCTTCCGGGAAAAGCGGCTTTAAATCCATACGCTCTTTCACCGCCACTTCCTGATTTTCCTGCATAGGCATGGCTGCGAGAATCGGATTCAGGGCCGTATTCTCTTTACCAACCTCAAACATCACGGCAATGACAGCCAACTCACCTTCATCATTGGCATGGACGAAATGCGCTTCGAGCGGGTAAGAATGGCCATCGATCTGGTTTTCACTCGGGGTGTGAAAGTGATACTGCATGAGATGGAAGGTTTCCCCGTCCAGTGTGAAGTCATCTTCATCTTTAACGTTCACCTGCAAAGTATGGCCGTTGTTCACCAGTTTTTCTGCTGCGGTGTGAAACTCCAGACTCAGTGGTGGCAGGTGGCCTGCAACGGTATCGCGGATATTAATCGGTGACTGAAACTTACCCTTATGGCAGGTTTGGTAATCCAGGCTCAGATCGCCCCAATGTTGCGGGCCCGCTTGGCCTTCATAGCTCCAGTGTGGAACAGAGTGAGGCACAGCGGCATGAGTAGCCATACTGAAAAACAGTACTGCGGCAAAGAAAGGGGTGGTTTTCATTCTCAATCTCTAACAAAGGGTACCGGCAAGCGGCGTGCAGTAGATAATACGTAGCACTACGAGAATAAAAACCTTGCAAAGCGGATTAAGGCAAAAACCAGACGAGGCTTAATCCTTAAACTATCAATTGGTTACACGCATGCCAGCGTATGCGTCTGGCATGCCTGACGCTGGGATCTAGCGACGTATGCCGGTAATGCGGCACCACTCTTCTTTCTCCGCTACCGGATCAAGATCGAACTGTTCCTCGTAGGCTTCGCACACGCCTGCCGCCTGGCTGGCTAGCACGCCCGATAAACCAAGATGACCACCCGTTTTCGGCAGCACGCTAATCAGCGGTGCCAACTCACGTAGCGGGCCTGCAAGGATGTTGGCGACCACGACATCCGCTTGTAGATTATCCGGTTGCTGGTGCGGCAGATAGAGTGCCAAACGCTCAGATACACCATTACGCTCGGCGTTATCGCGGCTGGCCTGGATGGCTTGTGGATCGATATCGATACCAATCGCCTGCGCGGCACCTAATTTCAGTGCGGCGATGGCAAGAATGCCGGAGCCACAGCCAAAATCGATCACCGTCTTGCCTTGCAGATCGAGCCCGTCGAGCCAGGTTAAACACAGCGAGGTAGTGGGATGGGTGCCCGTACCGAACGCCAGGCCCGGATCCAGCATCACATTGACGGCATTAGGATCGGGTACATCGCGCCAGCTTGGGCAGATCCATAAACGCTCACCGAAGCGCATTGGGTGGAAATTATCCATCCATTCGCGCTCCCAGTCTTTATCTTCGATCTGCTCGATCTTGTGACGGAACGCGGATCCCAGCAGCGGGTGCTGGCTCAGCTCAGCCACTACATCGCTCATCTCGGTTTCGGCGTCGAACAGGCCGATGACATCGGTATCACCCCACAAGAGCGTTTCACCTGGCAGCGGCTCATAAACCGGATTGTCATGCGTGTCCTGGAAAGTGACCGATACGGCACCCACATCCATCAGCGCATCGCTTAAGGTTTCGGCGTTAGCGCCGGTGCTGTTAATTTTGATTTGAATCCAAGGCATAGCGTTTCTCTTTATTCCAGTGCCGCAGCGCGTGCTTCGGGCGTGCGGCCAAACAGATTACCTACCAGGAAGGCCAGCAGGCTTAAGATCAGGGAAGGAACGATCGGATGGAAACCCCACCATTCAATATTCAGGCTAGCTAACAGCGTGTAGCAACTGGCACCGACCAGCATGCCGCTGATCGCGCCGGTTGAGTTGGCTCGTTCCCAGTACAAGCCCAGCACCAGCGGCCACAGGAATACCGCTTCAAGTCCACCAAATGCCAGCAGATTTAACCAGATAATCATATCCGGTGGATTCCACGCCGCCAGCAGCAGCAGAACGCCGAGCACAAACGTGATGGTGCCTGATAACATGCGCAGCCGCGCCTCGTTTTCACTGTGTTGCGGCGCAATACGCAGGTAGAGATCTTTGATTAGCGTAGCGGAGGATTGCAGCAGCTGCGCATTAATGGTCGACATAATAGCCGCCATCGGTGCTGCCAGAAAGACGCCTGCAGCCATCGGCGGTAGCACGGTGATCATCAGTGTGGGTATCACGCGATCGGGAATGGTGAGATCGGGCAAAATCACACGTCCCAGCGCACCAGCCAGATGCATGCCGAACATCAGGATCACCACCACGATGGTGCCAAGCACAATGCCGCGATGCATGGCTTTGCTGTCTTTATAAGAGATACAGCGCACGGCGGTATGCGGCAGGCCAATCACACCAAAACACACCAGCACAGCAAAGGAGCTGAGGAAGGTAGGGGTGATGACATTGCCGACGCCTTCCGGCGAAGTTAACTGCGGATCGATGTTGTGCAGTTTGGTTACCGCGCTTTCCAGCCCACCTGCATGGTGGATCACCGCAAAAAGCAGCAGGAAGGTACCAATCAGCATCACCAGGCCTTGCATGGCATCATTCAATACGCTGGCGCGGAAGCCGCCGAAAGCCGTATAGAGCGCGATGGTGCCGCCAAAGATCAGCAGGCCAGTGTCATAAGGAATGCCCGCCGCCGTCTCCAGCAGACGTGCACCGCCGATGAACTGCACGGTCATCGCGCCGATAAACGCCACCAGCAAACTCAGGCTAGAGAGCCAGATCAGCAGCGTACTGCCATAGCGGCCATACAACATATCGTTGAGCGTGACGGCATTATAGCGTCGCGCCAGAATCGCGAACTTCTTCCCCAGCACACCGAGCGAAAGCCAGACGGCGGGCACCTGAATCATCGCCAACAGGACCCAACCAAGGCCATATTTATAGGCAGCACCTGGGCCGCCAATGAATGAACTGGCGCTAATGTAGGTGGTGGTGATGGTCATGGCCAGCACAAAGCCGCCCATTGAACGGCTGCCGAGGAAGTATTCACTCAGGAAGTTGCCCTGACGCTGTTTGCGCATGGCAAATACCGACAGCGCGGCAATCAGCACCAGATAGGCCAGAAGTGGAAGGATGATTTCAGAGTCCATCGTTATCCTCCAGCGACATGTCGCGGAATAACACGCGCACCATCAGCCAACACAACACGATAAATAGCAGGGGAGCAAACATGCAGGAGAGCTCGAACCACCGCGGTAAGCCAAAGAAGCCAATGTCATTGCCACCCAGCCAGGCAGACAATCCCCATACGGCGAGGTAGGCCAGCGTCAGATAAAACGACCAGCGCGCCTCTTTGTTCGCTTGCAAAAAACGCCAATCCATTATGCAACCTCAAAGGCAACAAAAATGAAAAAGGCCGGAGTTAACCGGCCTCTGCTTTGCTCTGCGCTGCAATTACTTCTCTTGCAGGCCGAGTTTCTTCTCCAGATAGTGGATGTTCGTCCCACCTTGCTGGAAGTTTTCATCGGACATGATTTTCATCTGCAGCTCAATGTTGGTTTTGATGCCGTCGATGATCAGTTCCGCCAGCGCATTCTTCATGCGCGAGATTGCCACGTCACGATTTTCACCGTAGGTAATCAGCTTACCAATCATGGAATCGTAGTACGGTGGCACGCTGTAACCGGCATAGATATGCGATTCCCAACGTACGCCAAAGCCGCCCGGCGCGTGGAAACGGGTGATCTTGCCCGGACTTGGCAGGAAGGTGTTGGGATCTTCGGCGTTGATACGGCACTCCACCGCATGACCGCGAATGATCACATCTTCCTGTTTAATCGACAGTGGCTGGCCAGCAGCAATGCGCAGCTGCTCTTTGATCAGATCCACGCCGGTGATCATCTCGGTCACCGGATGTTCAACCTGAATACGGGTGTTCATCTCGATGAAGTAGAACTCACCGTTTTCGTACAGGAACTCAAAGGTACCCGCACCGCGATAGCCGATATCAATACAAGCTTTGGAGCAGCGCTCGCCGATATAGCGACGCAGTTCCGGCGTGATGCCCGGCGCTGGTGCTTCTTCGACGACTTTCTGGTGACGACGCTGCATTGAGCAGTCGCGTTCAGCCAGATAGATAGCGTTGCCCTGGCCGTCGGCCAGCACCTGAATTTCGATATGGCGCGGATTCTCGAGATACTTCTCCATATAAACCATGTCGTTGTTGAAAGCCGCTTTGGCTTCCGCTTTCGTCATGTTGATGGATTGCTCAAGATCCTTGTCGCTGCGCACTACGCGCATACCGCGACCACCGCCGCCGCCAGAGGCTTTGATGATCACCGGATAGCCGATGCGCTTAGCGAAGGCACGGTTTTTTTCCATGTCGTCGGTCAGCGAGCCATCCGATCCTGGTACGGTAGGTACGCCAGCTTTCTTCATGGCGGTGATAGCAGACACTTTGTCGCCCATCAGGCGAATGGTGTCGGCTTTTGGACCAATGAAGATAAAGCCAGAGCGCTCAACCTGCTCGGCGAAATCGGCGTTCTCAGAAAGGAAGCCGTAACCCGGGTGGATAGCAACCGCGCCGGTAATTTCGGCGGCAGAGATCAGTGCCGGGATGTTCAGATAGCTTTTGACCGAAGGTGGCGGGCCGATGCAGACGGTTTCATCTGCCAGCAGCACGTGCTTCAGGTCACGGTCCGCGGTTGAGTGGACGGCAACAGTCTTGATGCCCAGCTCTTTACAGGCACGCAGAATGCGCAACGCGATCTCACCACGGTTAGCAATGACAATTTTATCCAGCATGCTTCGCCTCGTTATTCGATGATGACCAGCGGCTCGTCAAATTCAACCGGTTGGCCGCTTTCGACCAGGATCGCCTTCACAACGCCGGATTTGTCGGCTTCGATCTGGTTCATCATTTTCATCGCTTCAACGATGCACAGGGTGTCGCCAGCATTCACTTTCTGGCCGACTTCGATAAAGGCTTTCGCATCCGGGCTTGGGGTGCGATAGAAGGTGCCAACCATCGGCGAACGCACGATGTGGCCACTGATTTCTGGTTTAGCGGCTTCAGCGGCAACCGGTGCTGCTGGTGCAACGGCAGTCGCCAGCGCAGGTTGCTGCATCATTGGCGCAGCGTAAGCCTGCTGCATCATCGGGTAGCCGGTATTTGCAGGTGAACGGCTGATACGAACGGACTCTTCGCCCTCGGAGATTTCCAGCTCGGAGATGCCAGACTCTTCAACCAGTTCGATCAGTTTCTTAATTTTACGAATATCCATGAGTGTGGTTCCGTACTCTGTTTAATTGGAATGTGACAGGCGTTTTACTGCCGTTTGTAAAGCCCAAGAGTATCCATCAGCGCCAAGTCCACAGATGACGCCGGCAGATACATCGGAAAGATAGGAGTGATGTCGGAACGGCTCGCGTGCATGCACGTTAGAGAGATGCACCTCAATAAAAGGAATACTAACCGCCAACAGGGCATCACGCAGTGCAACACTGGTATGCGTGAACGCAGCAGGGTTGATGATGATGTAATCCACATTACCGCGTGCTTCGTGGATACGATCAATCAACTGAAACTCTGCGTTCGATTGCAAATGACTCAATTTCACATGGTGCTGATCGGCCTGCTGCGTCAGATCGTCGACGATTTGCGTCAGCGTAGTATGACCATACTTATCAGGCTCACGCGTTCCCAGTAAGTTAAGATTGGGACCGTTCAAAAGCAGTATGTGAAATTTGTGCGCCATCTTGCTGCTATCTCCTGCAATCAGTAAGGCATCGCGTAAAATACCGCGACATCTTTCGTTTGTCACCCTTACGGATGAAAAAGAAGACTTCGCCTGCAATAAAGCCGGGCATTATATCCGTTTCGTCGACATTCGCAGCAAAATACTGGTCTTATCTGCGAAGTTGATCGGATGTGGCCCGAAGGCCACACGTTTTAACAGATATCGCGGGAGGAACACAACCTTGCGGGGACTATCTGTGGAGAAGTTTACGCAACTTATTGTAACGCCACGCTAACAGCCCCATAGCCAGTACGGCGTAAATCACGGGCTGTGGCGACAGCACTTTCACGGACCATAAATAGTGAATGGGGGCGAGGATCGCGACAAGATAGATGCCATTGTGCAGCGTTTGCCAGCGACGGCCGAGCTTGCGTTGCATGCGTTGAAATGAAGTGACTGCGAGGGCAAATAACATCACCCAGCTGATCATGCCCAGTAACAGATAAGGGCGTGAAACGATCTCGCTACCGAGTAGACGCAGATGATCGTAGCCCAGTTCCAGCAAGTAATAGCTGGTTAGATGCAAGCTCGCCCAGGCAAAACACCACACCCCGAGTAAGCGCCGGGTACGGATCAATAACGGCTGTTTAAGATAGCGTGTGAGCGGGCTGACCAGCAGCGTGGCTAACAGTAATTTCAGCGCCATTCTGCCGGTAAAATGTTGGATGTCTTTCGCCGGATCGGCGCTTAGCCATCCCTGGCTCGCGGCCATAAAAAGGTAAACAAACGGCAGAAAAGCGGCCAGATGCAGCACGACTTTTAACGCTGTGATGTGGCGTAAAGTGAGGCGCACTTAATAGTTCTCCCGTAGGTCCAGGCCGCGATACAACGAAGCCACCTCTTTCGCATAGCCGTTAAACAGCAGCGTCGGTTGGCGATCAACCTTCAAAATCCCGCCCGCACCGATGAAGCGTTCAGTGGCCTGCGACCAGCGCGGATGATTAACATGCGGGTTCACGTTGGCATAGAAACCGTACTCATTGGCAGCGATCTGGCTCCATGTGGTAGGTGGACGATCGTGCGTCAGCGTGATTTTCACGATCGATTTAATGCCTTTAAAACCATATTTCCACGGCACCGTCAGACGAATCGGTGCGCCATTCTGCGGCGGCAGCGCCTTGCCATACACGCCGGTGCTGAGCAGCGTCAACGGATGCATCGCTTCATCCAGACGTAAACCTTCAACGTAGGGATAATCCAGCCCACCGCCGATAAAGCGATCTTTCTGCCCCGGCATTTGGTCTGGCGCATATAGCGTTTCAAACGCGACGTAGCGCGCGTTACTGTTCGGCTCAACCAGCTTCAATAATTTGTTCAATTCGAAGCCAACCCACGGAATCACCATCGACCAGGCTTCAACACAGCGCATACGATAAATGCGCTGTTCCATGGCGAAGCGCTTGAAGATGTCATCCATATCCAGCGTCATCGGTTTGGCGACTTCGCCTTCAATGCGTAGCTGCCAGGGATCGGTTTTCAGCGTACCGGCGTTGGCCGCAGGATCGGCTTTATCCAGACCAAATTCGTAGAAGTTGTTATAACCTGAGACCTTATCAAACGGCGTCAGCGGCAAATCCGCCTGCCATTCAGCCGGTTTAGTAAACTGCAAATCTTTGCCTGCTGGCGCCGGCGGGCGATCGTTACCTTTAAACCAGCCCAGCACATCGGCGTGTGCTGTACCTGGCAAACTGGCTGCCGCGGCACCTAATCCTAGTGCTTTCAGCACCTGACGGCGGCGCATATTAAAGACGCTTTCTGGCGTGACGTCGGCTTCTGTGAGCAAGTGCTTCAGGTTCATGACGCTCTCCTGCGAATAATGAATTGTGGTTAGCATGCTTAACTTCAGCGTTGGGCGCTAACTTACTGGTCAAAATGTGAAATTTCCTGGTGCTGCCACGCCTTTGAGAATAAGACGAAAAGGCCCACGTCAAAGTCAGGTCATCGAGGATTGACGCTATACTCGCGCCGAAGCGCTTATCGAGCTCAGTTCAGCGCTATTTTGATGCGAGTCTGGCGCTGAATCACACAGTGATCTGTGTTATTTTGCTCAGGTTTGCGCCAATGGTAAGAGTGGCGTCGACGGATTAACTCCGTTCATAACCGCAGTAATGCAGGCACAGGGATGCGATTAACAACTAAATTTTCTGCGTTTATTACATTATTAAGCTTACTGGCAATGCTTCTGATGCTGGTGGGCTGCGCTTTTAGTTTTATTTGGCTATCGCAGCAACGCGTGGAAACGCGCATGCATACGCTAGCCGTTGAAGTTGATAAAGCGCTGGCGACACAATCGCCGCAAGAATTAACGCAGTGGCTGACGCGCATGATGCCCGTGGTGAATGCCGAACAGATGCAATTGATCAATGGCGAGACACTCGTGTTCAGTTTAGCCCGCCATGAAAATCCGATGCTGGAAGATGAGCCTAATCGCTTTGTTCAGTTCGATTTGCCGCTAAAGCATTCACCCGGGCTCGAACTTCGTATCGTAGTGCTTGATCCCGCAAAAACCTGGTTCCGTTCTTTTACGGGTGCTTACACGCTGATTGTGCTACTCACCGTGGTGGGCATCATGTCTGCGCTGCTGGTGATGACCCATCGTTGGCTAAATCGTCGCTGGCATAATATGGAGCAGTTAGAAGCGCGGGCCGAACGTATTCTGGCCGGTGAGCGCACAACGCGCAGTGACGCTATCGATGAGTGGCCGCCAAAAGCCAGCCGCGCTATGGATGCATTACTGGGTGATTTAAAAGAAGCAGGCGAACAGCGGTTACGTATTGATACCTTAATTCGTACTTTCGCGGCGCAAGATTCGCGCACGGGTCTGAACAATCGTTTGTTCTTTGATAACCAGCTCGCGACCTTGCTTGAAGATCAGGAAGATGTCGGTACTCATGGGGTTGTCATGATGGTACGCCTGCCGGATCTCGATACGCTGCACGAAACGCTCGGCCCCACGCTGGTGGAAGAGTACCTGTTTGATCTCATCAATATGCTCTCTACGTTTGTGCTCAGGTATCCGGGTGCATTGTTGGCTAGATATTTTCGTAGCGATTTCGCCGTATTGCTGCCGCATCGTACCCTGAAAGAAGCCAACAGCATCGCCGATCAGCTGATCAATGCCGTCGACTCGCTGCCACCGATGCGCATGGTTGACCGCGACGATTTAATTCACATTGGCATCAGCGCGTGGCGCAGCGGACAAAGCGTGGCGCAGGTGATGGAAAATGTAGAAATGGCAACGCGACGCGCGGCATTGCAAGGTGGCAATAGCTGGTCGGTCGGTGAAGGGAATACGCTGGATATGGGACGCGGCAGCGTGCGCTGGCGCACCTTGCTGGAGAATACGCTGAATCGCGGCGGCCCGAGGTTATATCAGAAACCAGCACTGCTATTGGATGGGAAAGTCCATCATAGAGAGTTGCTGGCGCGGGTGTATGACGGCGATAAAGAAGTGGTTTCGGCCGAATTCATGCCGCTGGTGCTGCAGCTAGGCATGACCGATAGCTGGGATCGCCAACTTGTTACGCGTATTGCTGCCCTCTCTGAGATGTGGCCCGATGAAACGCTGGCCTTGCCGGTCAATCTCGATTCACTTTTGCAGCGGCCTTTCCAGCGCTGGCTGCAAAAACTGCTGTTGCAGTGCAGCAAATCGCAAAGAAAACGTTTTTTATTTGAACTTGCAGAGGCCGACGTTTGTCAACACCTCAACCGTTTAGTACCGGTTTTCCATATGTTAACCGCATTTGGCTGTCGTATTGCGGTGGATCAGGCGGGTTTGACGGTGGTGAGCAGCGCTTACATCAAGCAGTTCCCAATTGAGGTGATCAAGCTCGCGCCGGGTTTAGTGCGAAATATCGAACGGCGCACTGAGAACCAGCTGTTCGTGCAGAGTCTGCTGGAAGTGTGTAAGTCGTCGCCGACGCAGGTTTTCGCGGCGGGCGTACGTACCAGCGCGGAGTGGCAAATGCTGTCAGGCTTGGGCGTTTCAGGCGGGCAGGGCGATTTCTTTGCCCCTTCACTGCCGGTCAACAGTAATGTGAAAAAACACTCACAACGTTATCGGATTTAAACCTTCAGCCTGCGACGTGCAGGCTGAAGGCTGTTTATCTCGCTTATTTGTGCCGGAACGCGCGATCCTGGCGGCTGGAAATGTTAGATTTTATGTCGAAATTACCCCGCAATTACTGAGGTAATTTGGGTTGATGTGGCGTGTTAACGCCATTTAACGGCGGCGAAAGACGAGACTATCAGGCCAAAAAATTAATCAGCGTATTTTTTCACCGAAGCAGAACGTTTTTGCGCCTTGTAGCGGCTTCGCGTGGTTGGTAAAGTAGGCGGATTTTATTTTCCGCCCCCAGCTTGCAGGATTATCCCTTAGTATGTTTAAAAAATTTCGTGGCATGTTTTCCAATGACTTGTCCATTGACCTGGGTACCGCGAATACCCTGATTTACGTGAAAGGACAAGGCATCGTGTTAAACGAGCCTTCAGTGGTTGCTATTCGTCAGGATCGTGCCGGCTCCCCAAAGAGCGTAGCGGCTGTCGGTCATGACGCTAAGCAGATGCTTGGCCGTACGCCGGGCAATATCGCTGCTATCCGTCCTATGAAAGATGGCGTTATCGCCGACTTCTTCGTCACTGAAAAAATGCTGCAGCACTTCATTAAGCAAGTGCATAGCAACAGCTTTATGCGTCCAAGCCCACGGGTGCTGGTCTGCGTACCCGTTGGCGCGACCCAGGTAGAGCGTCGTGCCATCCGCGAATCTGCACAGGGTGCAGGCGCGCGCGAAGTCTTCCTGATTGAAGAACCAATGGCTGCGGCGATTGGTGCGGGTCTGCCCGTTTCTGAAGCGACCGGTTCAATGGTTGTCGATATCGGTGGTGGTACCACTGAAGTGGCGGTGATCTCACTGAACGGCGTGGTTTACTCCTCTTCTGTACGCATTGGTGGTGACCGCTTCGATGAAGCTATCATTAATTATGTGCGTCGCAACTACGGTTCACTGATTGGTGAAGCCACTGCGGAACGCATTAAACATGGTATCGGTTCGGCCTATCCTGGTGATGAAGTGCACGAGATTGAAGTGCGCGGTCGTAACCTCGCCGAAGGTGTGCCGCGCGGCTTTACGCTGAACTCAAATGAGATTCTGGAAGCCCTGCAGGAGCCGCTGACCGGTATCGTGAGCGCGGTGATGGTTGCACTGGAACAGTGCCCGCCAGAGCTGGCTTCAGACATCTCCGAGCGCGGAATGGTGCTGACGGGCGGCGGTGCGCTGCTGCGCAACCTTGATCGTCTGCTGATGGAAGAGACCGGTATTCCGGTGGTCGTTGCAGAAGATCCGCTGACTTGCGTAGCGCGCGGCGGCGGTAAAGCGTTAGAAATGATCGACATGCATGGCGGCGATTTGTTCAGCGAGGAGTAATTCCTCAACGGCTGAGACCCTGATCAAATTGCGCAGGGAATAGCGCCTATACCCAAAATTATTCGAACGCGACTAAAGTTTGAAGGATGAGGGATATACGCTGACGCTGCGCACGACGGCGTGATGCGTCCAGCCCTGGAGGCGTTGGTGATTTAAACTAACGCTTCTTCCCTGATGTCGAGGAATACGCAGAATTTATGAAGCCGATTTTTAGCAGGGGGCCTTCCCTGCAGTTGCGCCTCTTTCTGGCAGTCATTGTGGCTATCGCGATTATTATCGCCGATAGCCGCGTGAGCTCCTTTTCCCAGATTCGCAACTACCTGGACACGTCGGTCAGTCCATTTTATTTTTTGGCCAACGGGCCACGACAACTTCTTGACGGCGTCTCTGATACGTTGGCTTCACGCCAGCAATTAGAGCTGGAAAATAAAGCGCTGCGCCGTGAGCTCTTCCTGAAAAACAGTGACCTGCTGATGCTGGGGCAATACAAGCAGGAAAACGCACGTCTGCGCGAACTGCTCGGCTCGCCGCTGCGTCAGGATGAGCACAAGATGGTGACCCAGGTCATCTCAACCGGTACCGATCCTTACACCGATCAGGTGGTCATCGACAAAGGCAGCGTAAACGGCGTTTACGAAGGCCAACCGGTGATCAGTGATAAAGGCGTGGTGGGGCAAGTCGTTGCCGTCGGTCAGGTAACCAGTCGCGTATTGCTGATTTGCGATGCTTCCCATGCGTTGCCGATTCAAGTGCTGCGTAATGATATTCGTGTCATCGCGGCCGGTAACGGTTGTAGTGAAGATCTGCAACTTGAGCATCTGCCGGGCAATACCGATATTCGTGTGGGCGATGTGCTGGTGACCTCTGGCCTTGGCGGACGTTTCCCGGAAGGTTATCCGGTTGGCGTGGTCTCCTCGGTTAAAGTGGATACACAACGTGCTTACACGGTGATTCAGGCGCGTCCGGCCGCCGGTCTGCAACGTCTGCGCTATTTGCTGCTGCTGTGGGGTGCGGATCGTAACGGCTTAACGCCGATGGCGCCGGATGAAGTTCACCGCGTCGCCAACGAGCGTTTAATGCAGATGATGCCGCAGGTTCTCCCGCCTGCTGGTGAAATGGGACCGCCCGCACCGGATATGATGCAGCCCGCTCAGCAAATGGGGCCGCCGCAACCCGCTAATAGCAGTCGTTCGCAAGGGAATTCTGCGAACACACGCGGAGGCCAGCCTTGAGTCGATATCGCAGCCAGGGCCGATGGGTTATCTGGCTGTCCTTCCTGATTGCCCTCATCCTGCAAATCATGCCGTGGCCGGAACAAATCTATATGTTTCGGCCTTCATGGCTCTTACTGATCTTAATTTACTGGGTGCTGGCGCTGCCGCATCGGGTTAATGTCGGTACCGGTTTTTTTCTTGGTGCAATCATGGATCTGGTGGCGGGCTCAACGCTGGGCGTACGTGCGCTGGCGTTCAGCATCATCGCGTATTTGGTGGCCTTTAAATTTCAGTTATTCCGAAACTTAGCGTTGTGGCAGCAGGCATTAATGGTTATGGTGCTGTCCCTTGCGGTGGATGTGATTGTTTTCTGGGCAGAATTCCTGGTGATCAACGTCTCTTTCCGCCCGGAAATCTTCTGGAGTAGCGTGGTCGACGGCATCCTCTGGCCTTGGCTATTCTTATTAATGAGAAAGATTCGCCGCCAGTTCGCTGTTCAGTAAGGAATACTATGATTACCCTGTACCTCGCATCCGGTTCACCGCGTCGACGTGAGCTGTTAACGCAGCTTGGTCTGCAATTTGAACGCCTGATAACCCATGTCGAAGAGCAGCGCCAGCCAGAAGAAGCGGCTGAGGGTTACGTGCGTCGTCTGGCATCCGATAAGGCGCGCGCGGGCGTTGCGGTGGCGCCGCAGGATCTACCGGTTCTCGGGGCCGATACCATTGTGGTGCTAAATGGCGAAGTACTGGAAAAACCGCAGGACGCCGCGCATGCCGCCGCAATGCTGAGCAAGCTGTCGGGGCAAACCCATCAGGTGATGACGGCTGTGGCACTGGCCGATACCCAGCGTGAATTGGACTGCCTGGTGACCACCGACGTGACCTTCCGCAAGATGTCAGCGGAAGAAATTTCGCACTATATTGCCAGCGGCGAGCCGATGGATAAAGCCGGCGCGTACGGAATACAGGGCCTTGGCGGCAACTTTGTCCGCAAGATTAATGGAAGTTATCATGCCGTAGTGGGATTGCCACTGGTTGAAACCAGCGAGCTGCTGAGCCATTTTCAGTCACTGCGGGCGTTAAGGGGACAAGATGACGGCTGAACTGCTGGTAAATGTGACACCTTCGGAAACCCGTGTTGCCTACATTGATGGCGGCATTCTGCAGGAAATCCACATTGAGCGCGAAGCACGACGCGGCATCGTGGGAAACATCTATAAAGGACGCGTCAGTCGCGTCTTGCCGGGTATGCAGGCGGCGTTTGTCGATATCGGCATGGAAAAAGCCGCCTTTCTACACGCCTCCGATATCATGCCGCACACCGAATGCGTAGCGGGTGATGAGAAGAAAAATTTTGTGGTGCGCGACATCGGCGAACTGGTGCGGCCCGGCCAGGACTTGATGGTGCAGGTGGTTAAAGATCCGCTTGGCACCAAGGGTGCGCGTCTTACTACCGACATTACTTTGCCTTCGCGCTATCTGGTGTTTATGCCCGGCGCTTCACACGTTGGCGTATCGCAGCGTATCGAAACGGAAGCCGAGCGCGAGCGCCTGAAAGCGGTGGTCGCGGCTTATTGCGACGACCTGGGCGGCTTTATTATTCGTACTGCCGCGGAGGGCATTGGGTCCGAAGAGCTGGCGCAGGATGCCGCCTTCCTGAAGCGTTTATGGACCAAAGTCAGCGAGCGTAAAAAGCGCAATCAGACGCGCTGTCTGCTGTACGGTGAACTGGCGTTAGCGCAGCGCGTACTGCGTGATTTCGCTGGCGCGGCGCTGGATCGCATTCGCGTCGACTCGCGTTTGACCTGCGATTTGCTGGTGGAATTCACCAGCGAATACATTCCGGAAATGGCCAGCAAGCTCGAGCTCTACAGCGGCAAGCAGCCGATTTTTGATCTGTTTGACGTTGAGAATGAAATCCAGCGCTCGCTTGAGCGCAAGGTGGAGTTAAAATCCGGCGGCTATCTGATCATCGATCAAACCGAAGCGATGACCACGGTGGATATCAACACGGGTGCCTTTGTCGGACACCGCAATCTTGACGAAACCATCTTCAACACCAACATTGAAGCGACGCAAGCTATTGCGCGTCAACTGCGGCTGCGTAATCTCGGCGGCATTATCATTATCGATTTCATCGACATGAGTAATGACGAACATCGGCGTCGCGTGTTGCATTCGTTAGAGAGTGCGCTGAGCAAAGATCGGGTAAAAACCGGCATTAATGGCTTCTCTGCGCTCGGTTTAGTGGAGATGACGCGCAAACGCACGCGTGAAAGTATTGAACATGTGCTGTGCGCGGATTGCCCGGTGTGTAAAGGACGCGGCACGCTAAAAACGGTGGAAACCGTGTGTTATGAGATCATGCGTGAAATTGTGCGTGTGCATCACGCTTACGATTCTGACCGTTTCCTGGTGTACGTTTCACCGGCGGTGGGCGACGCGCTGAAGGGCGAAGAGTCACACGCGCTGGCGGAAGTGGAAATCTTCGTCGGCAAGCAGGTCAAAGTCCATGTTGAACCGCTCTATACCCAAGAGCAGTTTGATGTCGTTATGATGTAATCGTGAGGTTTCGCTCCGTAAGCCAACGGACAGCAAGGAGAGGTGTGTGAGGCGGTTGCCGAGGATTTTGTTACTGCTGCTCGCCGCAATCATCGTTATTGTGGCGCTGCTGGTCAGCGGGCTGCGCCTCGTGATGCCGCACCTCAACAGTTATCGCAGCGATATTCTGCAGACGATCTCCCGCGTCAGCGGCGTTACGGTGGATGCTAGCGAACTGCAGGGGAAATGGGAGAATTTCGGACCCACGCTACAGGTGCGCGATCTCAACATTTCGATGCAGGAAGATGGCCAACTTACCATCGGCCGCGTCAACCTGGCGCTCAACGTCTGGCAATCGCTGTTGCACTGGCGCTGGCAGTTCCGCGATCTCACCTTTTGGCAACTGCATCTTGCAACCAACCAGCCGTTGCTCACCAGTGATAAACAAAAAAACAGCTTCAAGCCTGGGCAAATTAACGATCTGTTCCTGCGCCAGTTTGACCACTTCGATCTGCGTGATAGCAGCATCCGTTTCCTAACGCCGTCCGGCCAACATGCCGAGCTGGCGATTCCCCGCCTGACCTGGCTTAACGAAGATATGCGCCATCGTGCCGAAGGCGAAGTGAGCCTCTCCAGCTTTACCGGTCAGCATGGCGTGGTGCAGGTACGGCTCGATCTCAACGATAACAACGGCTTGCTTAGCGATGGTCGCATCTGGATGCAAGCCGATGATGTAGATGTGCGCCCATGGATTGGGCCGTGGTTGCGCGATAATACCAGCCTCGAAAGCGCGCGCTTCAGTCTCGCCGCGTGGGTAAATTTGCGTGATGGTGAGGTTTATGCCGGCGATCTGCTGCTGAATAAAGGCGGCGCACGCTGGCGCGGCGAGCAGGGCGATCATCAGCTGCAGGTTGATGGCTTAACGGCACATCTATCGCGCTTCCAGAACGGCTGGAGTCTTTCAGTGCCGCAAACGCGTTTGAGCACTGACGGCATCGCGTGGGCGCCAGGGCATTTCTCTCTGCTTTGGAAGCCGGAAGATAAGCAGATGCTCGGCGCTAACAGTTCGCCGGAAGTGCGCGTGCGTGCAACCCAACTCGATCTGGAACGTCTGGCGCCTATCGCACCGCTGTTTGCTCCGCTTTCTCCGACCTTGCTGGAAAACTGGCGTTCGCTGCAGCCGCGCGGGCACATTGATGCGCTAGCACTGGATATTCCTTTACAGCAGCCAGAGCAAACGCGCTTACAGGTAAAATGGCGTGACCTTGCCTGGCAACAGTGGGAGCTCCTACCGGGAATCAGTAACCTCAGCGGTAGCGCCAGCGGCAGCCTTAATAATGGCCAGCTGGACGTGGCGATGGGCCAGGCCGACGTGCCATACGGTGATATGTTCCAGGCGCCGCTGCAGATTAAGCAGATTACCGGCAAACTCAACTGGCAGCGCGATGCTAACGGCTTAACGCTGGACGGTCAGCAGCTTGATGTGCAGGCGCGTTCGCTATGGGCGCGCGGCGACTTCCGCTATCAGCAAAATCTCGGCAAAGCGCCCCGGCTTGATATTCTCGCTGGGATTCGCGTCACTGATGCTGGCGATGCTTGGCGCTATTTCCCGCAACAGTTAATGGGACACGACCTTACCCATTATCTCAGTACCGCGATTAAAGGCGGGCAGGTGGATAACGCCACGCTGCTGTTTGCGGGTGATCCATCGCTCTTCCCGTTCAAGCACAATGACGGCATGTTTGAAGTTTGGGTGCCGCTGCGCAACGCCACCTTCGCGTTCCAGCCCGGCTGGCCAGCATTAGAAAACCTCGACATCAATCTCGATTTCCTCAACAACGGGTTATGGATGAAGGCGGAGAAAACCCGGCTCGGCGACGTGGATGCACGTAACGTCAGTGCGGTGATTCCGGATTACCTGAAAGAGAAGCTGATTATTGATGGCGATATCAGTGGGGAAGGTCAACAGATCGCGGACTATTTCGAGCAAACGCCGCTGAAATCGACATTGGGCGCGGCGCTGCAGCAACTGCAGATTGGCGGCAAGGTGCGTGGCTCATTGAACCTTGATATTCCACTGGATGGTGAAGAGGTGCACGCCAGCGGTAACGTGGTGATGAACAATAATAGTCTGCATATCAAGCCATTAAATACCACGCTGAACAACCTTACCGGGCGATTCCGTTATAACAACGGCAATCTTGAAAGCGAAGAGATGCAGGCAACCTGGTTCGGGCAGCCAACGGGCGTGAGCTTTAGTACCCAGGAAAATCCGGACGACTTTGGCGTTAACGTTAAGCTGTTGGGCGACTGGCAGCCAGGCAAACTGAAAATGCTGCCGGCAGGCATTGCGCGACAGCTGAGCGGCTCATTGCCGTGGCAGGGCAATGTCGATATCACGCTGCCGCATAAAGGTGGCGCGAGTTACAAGGTGGAACTGAAAGGTGATGGCAAAACAGTAAGCAGTCACTTACCTGCTCCATTGGATAAACCCGCCGGTGAAGCGATGCCGATTACCATTAACGCCAACGGTGACCTGAAAGGCTTTACCCTCAGCGGTAGCGTGCACGATAAGCATCGTTTCAACAGTCGCTGGCTGCTGGAACCGCAGCTGCGTGTCGATCGTGGTATTTGGCTTAACGATGCGAAAAGCACGCCAAAGCTGCCTGAAAATCGTGGCATGGAGCTGAACCTTCCCGCGCTGGACGGTGAAGCCTGGATGGGATTACTGGCAGGTGCGGGCGGTTCACGTAACGCGCAGGGCGAACCTGAAGTGGGCGGCGCGCTGTTGCCGGGTGATTTCATTCTCCGCACGCCGGCGCTGATGCTGGGTGGCCAGCAGTGGCACGACGTTAACGCGACGATTACCCAGGGCCCAAGCGGTAATACGCGCTTACAGCTGGAAAGCCGTGAAGCGCGCGGCAGCTTGCAGACAGCGCAGCATGCCCCCTGGCAGATCGACCTCAGCTATCTTTACTACAATCCTGAATGGGCCGATAAAAACGACGATAAATCTTCGCCGTTTAGCGGTGGCAGCAGCAACATCAATTTCAGCAGCTGGCCCGCATTGCAGCTCAATTGTGATGAGTGCTGGCTGCGTGGGCAGAAGTTTGGCCACATGCAGGCGAAGCTACAGCCACAGGGAGATACGTTAGTACTTACTAATGGGTCAATTGATTCCGGCAGCTCGAAGCTCAATGTGGCGGGCGAATGGGTGAATAAACCTGGCGATCAACGCACTTCCTTGAAAGGTAGCCTGAGCGGTAAGAATATTAATGATGCCGCCAACTGGTTTGGTATGAACACGCCGCTGCGCGATGCGCCGTTTAAGGTAGATTACGATCTGCATTGGCGTTCTGCGCCGTGGCAGCCATCAGAAGAGACGCTAAGCGGTACGCTGAAAAGTCACTTTGGCAAAGGGCAGATTGCGGATGTGAATACCGGCCGCGCCGGGCAGCTGTTACGTCTGTTCAGTTTTGATGCCTTACTGCGTAAGCTGCGTTTCGATTTCAGTGACACCTTCAATGATGGCTTCTATTTCGATTCAATCAACGGTACCGCGTGGATTGAAAACGGTGTGATGCGTACCGATAACCTGCTGGTGGATGGGCTCGAGGCTGATATCGCCATGAAGGGCAATATTGATCTGGTCAAGCGTCAGATTGATATGGAGGCGGTGATCGCACCCGAAATCTCCGCTTCAGTCGGCGTGGCAACCGCCTTCGTGGTCAATCCGGTGATTGGTGCTGCAGTGTTTGCCGCCAGTAAAGTGCTGGGGCCGCTGTGGAACAAGATTTCACTGCTGCGTTATCACATTAGCGGACCGCTGGATAAGCCGGAAATCAATGAAGTGCTGCGCAAACCGCGCGAAGACGATAAGAAGTGAATTTGACGCCGTCGGGTAATTGCCGCAGGCTATGACTATCCGAGCACATAATGAGTGAGAAACGATGACTCTGAATCTGGTAAGTGAGCAGTTGCTAACTGCGAACAGCATTAATCAGCAGGACCTTTATTCCCTGTTAGGGCAGCTTTCAGAACGTCGTCTGGATTATGCCGATCTCTATTTCCAGTCCAGTTTCCACGAATCCTGGGTGCTGGAAGACAAAATTATTAAAGATGGTTCCTACCATATCGATCAAGGCGTAGGCGTGCGCGCCGTGAGCGGAGAGAAAACCGGTTTCGCTTATGCAGACCAGATTTCCCTGAATGCGCTGCGCCAGTCTTCCGAGGCCGCGCGCAGTATCGTGCGCGAGCAAGGTAACGGTAAAGCCCATACCTTGTCGGCGGTAATGAATCGTTCGCTTTATGCGCCGGTCAATCCGCTGGATAGTCTGACGCGTGAGGACAAAATTGCGTTGTTGCACCGCGTCGATAAAGTGGCGCGCGCTGCCGATCCACGCGTGCAGGAAGTGAATGCCAGCCTGAGCGGGGTTTACGAGCAGGTGCTGGTCGCGGCAACCGACGGTACGCTGGCGGCAGATATTCGTCCACTGGTGCGACTTTCCATCAGCGTGCAAGTGGAAGACCAGGGCAAACGCGAGCGCGGCTCAAGCGGTGGCGGTGCGCGTACCGGTTATGAATTCTTCCTCGCCGATGAGAGCGGCGATGTGCGTGCCGATGCATGGGCGCGTGAAGCGGTACGTATGGCGCTGGTGAATCTGTCTGCCGTTGCGGCGCCAGCCGGTATGTTGCCGGTGGTACTGGGTGCCGGTTGGCCGGGTGTGCTGCTGCATGAAGCCGTGGGTCACGGTCTGGAAGGTGACTTCAACCGCCGTGCTACCTCGGTGTTTAGCGGCAAAATGGGCCAGCTGGTGGCGTCAGAGCTATGTACTGTGGTTGACGATGGCACCCTAGAAGGTTTGCGCGGTTCGCTGGCCGTCGATGATGAAGGCGTGCCGGGTCAGTACAATATGCTGATTGAAAACGGTGTGCTGAAAGGCTATATGCAGGACAAGCTGAATGCGCGGCTGATGGGGGTGAATCCAACCGGCAACGGTCGTCGCGAATCCTATGCGCATCTGCCGATGCCGCGGATGACCAATACCTACATGCTGGCCGGTAAATCGACGCCGCAAGAGATCATCGAAAGCGTGGAATATGGCATTTATGCACCTAACTTCGGTGGCGGACAGGTGGATATCACGTCCGGTAAATTCGTGTTCTCGACGTCAGAAGCCTATTTGATCGAGAACGGCAAAGTGACCAAACCGGTGAAAGGCGCAACGCTGATTGGCTCCGGTATTGAAGCGATGCAGCAGATCTCAATGGTCGGCAACGATTTGGCGCTGGATAAAGGCGTCGGCGTGTGCGGTAAAGAAGGTCAGAGCGTGCCAGTGGGCGTGGGTCAGCCAACGCTGAAGCTGGATAAAATCACTGTGGGTGGTACGGCTTAATCTTCTGAAAGAGATGTGGTGCGCATAAATGCGCACCCTACGCCGCGGGGTCGCCATTAATGGCGACCTGGTAGGCAACCATCATCACCCCTTGCGATGCTGCTGATACTGCTGCGCCACCTGCCTGAAATATTCGGTCAGATAATCAATACACACCTGCACTTTGAGCGGCAGCTTATCCTTCTCGGTATAGAGGGCATACACCGGGCGCGGCTCCGAATGATATTGCGGGAACAGAATATCGATTTCGCCGGCGCTAATCTCATCAATCACCCACATTAGCGGTACATAAGCGATACCACACCCGGCTTTCAGCCAGCGAATTAGCGTTTGCGAATCATTGGTCACGAAACGGCCCTGTGGCGTGAGGCGAGTCACCACTCCTTCCGGTGCGACCAGCTCGAAGGTGTTATCTGGCCGCACGCTGTATTCAAGCCATGAAAAGTTATCAATTTCGCCAGGTTTCTCTGGCGTACCGTGCTGCGCCAAATAACTTTTGGCCGCGCACACCACCATCGGCATCGCACCCAGGCGGCGTGAAAACAGATTTGAATCCTGTAAGGCACCCACGCGTACCACCAGATCTAAACCGTTGGCGATCAAATCCGGTGCCGGAATGCCGGTGACCAGATTGACGCTCAAGCCGGGATATTCGCGTAACATTTCGCTGGTCATGGCCGATAAAACATTTTGCGCCATGGTTGATGAGCAACCGATACGCAGAATGCCAATCGGCGTGTTATTAAAGGCGTAAAGCTGCTCGTGCACCTGTGATGCCTCGGCCAGCATGCGGCGGCAGCCTTGATAGTAGATTTTCCCGGCTTCGGTCAGGCCAATACTGCGCGTGCTGCGATTGAGCAATTTGACCTGCAGCTCATCTTCCAGTTTGGCAACAATCTGGCTAATCGACGAAACGCTAAGCTGAAGCTGACGTGCTGCGGCGGTAAATGAGCCCAATTCAACCACTTTGGCGAAAATGGACATGCTTTTAAGTCGATCCATTGTTTACTCTGGCTAAAAAGTGATTTAGCTCACAATATGTAGAAAACGTATAGTCAAGCGCGTTACTATACGCGCGCTGGGTCTCTTCACTGCACCTGAACACGGCTGTGTTAACCCGATGATACGCTATGATTAGCTCAACGCGGCCTGAATGTTGCCATCAGTTTATCCGTCTTCCCCTGATCGTAAAGCCAACGTGCTCAACCGCATGTGGGTCGGTATCGGTGCAATCCGGCAAGGTCGAACTAAGGATCCGAAATGAGTGTGCTTCCGGTATTTGTCGTATTCGGGCTGTCTTTTCCGCCCATCTTCGTTGAACTCTTGGTTTCGCTGGCGCTGTTCTGGCTAGTGAAACGCGTGCTAACACCGAGCGGGATCTACGATCTGGTTTGGCATCCAGCACTGTTTAACACAGCGTTGTATTGCTGTGTGTTTTACCTTGTATCCCGTTTATTCGTCTGAGGTTTTTAAGTGAAAGCGCTAATAAGAAAAATCGCGCGATACGCGATTACGCTCCTGCTGGTTATCATCGCTATCGTGATCATCTTCCGCGCCTGGGTGTTCTACACCGAATCACCGTGGACGCGTGATGCTAAATTCTCCGCCGATGTCGTGGCGATCTCGCCTGACGTCACCGGCATCATTACTGACGTGCCGGTGCATGACAACCAACTGGTGAAAAAAGGCGACACGCTGTTTGTGGTGGATCGTCCACGCTACCAAAAAGCGCTGGATGAAGCCCAGGCGGATGTTGAATATTACCAGGCGCTGGTGAGTGAAAAACGTCGCGAAGCCAGCCGCCGTAATCAGTTGGGTACCAGCGCCATGTCGCGTGAAGCGATCGAGCAATCCAACAACGATCTGCAAACCAGCGAACATCAGCTGGCCAAAGCGGTGGCAACCCGCGATTTGGCGGTGATCGACCTCGATCGCACCACCATCAAAGCGCCATCTGATGGCTGGGTCACCAACCTCAATGTCTACCAGGGTGAGTTCATCACGCGCGGTTCCGTCGCTGTTGCGCTGGTACAGCAGCACTCCTTCTATGTGCTAGCGTACATGGAAGAGACCAAGCTGGATGGCGTGCGTCCGGGCTTCCGCGCGCAAATTACGCCGCTGGGCAGCAATGTCGTGTTGCGCGGCACCGTCGACAGTATTGCTGCGGGCGTCACCAACAGCAGCAGCACCAGCGACAGCAAAGGCATGGCGACCATCGACTCGAATCTGGAGTGGGTGCGATTGGCGCAGCGTGTGCCGGTGCGCATTCGTCTTGACGATCAGCCGGGTAATCGCTTCCCAGCGGGGACTACCGCGACGGTGGTGATCACTGGCGCCCAGGATCGCGAAACCAAAGTCTCCCCGATGGCGCAGTTGTTCAATCGCCTGCGTGAGTTTGGTTAAGCGAGGGCGATATGATTGAGTTTTTGCGTTTCCCGGTGAAGCTGACCTTCGCGCTGGTTGCAGCGTTGATGATTGGCTTTCACTTCAATCTGGAAACGCCGCGTTGGGCGGTAATGACCGCTGGCATTGTGGCCGGCGGTACCGCTTTTGCTGCGGGGGGCGATCCCTACTCTGGCGCACTGCGCTATCGCGGCATCCTGCGCATCATCGGTACCTTCATTGGCTGTATCGCTGCGCTTACTATCATGATTGCCACGGTGCGTGCGCCGGTGGTCATGTTGCTGATCTGCTGCATGTGGGCGGGCATGTGCGTCTGGCTCTCTTCGCTGATCAAAGTTGAAAACTCTTACGCGCTCGGTCTTGCCGGTTACACCGCGCTGATCATCGTGGTTACCGCCGATGCCAGCGGTGGCTTAACATTGGCGCCGCAATATGCGGTTGAGCGCTGCAGTGAAATCGTCATCGGTATTTTGTGTGCCATTCTCGCCGACATGCTGTTCTCACCGCGATCGATCAAAAAAGTGATTGAGCAGGAAGTGGATGCGCTGCTAGTGGCGCACTACAAGCTATTGCAAATGTGCGTAGCGCATGAGGATAAAGAGGAAGTCGATAAAGCCTGGAGCGCGTTAGTGCGTCGCACCACGGCACTTAGCGGCATGCGAAGTCAGCTGATGATGGAATCTTCACGCTGGAAAAATGCCAGTCGCCGCCTGCAAATGCTCAACACCTTATCGCTGACGATGATCACTCAGGCCGCCGAAACCTTCCTGATTCAGAACTCGCGCCCGGAATACATTCCACCGCACTACCGTTTATTGATCGAAAAAGAGGTCAATAGCGTCGACGATGTGCATAAGCGCATGAAGGTAATGCGGCGTTTAATTGGCGTCAGCAGTAAAGCTGTCCCGGTGACGCTGGCGAGTTGGGTTGGCGCGGCGACGGAATATCTTTTACTGATCAATGGGGTAAAAAGTAACAGCCGCATCACCACCTTAGAAGAGAATATTTTGCAGCGTGAAGTGGTGATTCAGGCGCGTTCAGCTGAAACCCATCATGCAATGATCAACGGCGTGCGCACTTTTGTGGCGACCGCGCTGGGTTCACTGTTCTGGTTGTATACCGGCTGGACCTCGGGAAGTGGTTGTATGGTGATGCTGGCGGTGATTACCGCGCTAGCGATGCGCATGCCCAATCCGCTGCTAATGGCCAAAGACTTCCTCTACGGAATGACGGTAGCCGTGCCGCTTGGCGCGCTCTACTTCGTTTTTATTCTGCCCGCCACGCAGCAAAGTGCACTGCTGTTGTGTATTGCCATCGGCGCGCTGGGCTTTATCGGCGGCATCTTCGTGCAGCGTCGCCAGCTTGGTACGCTGGGTGCCCTGATTGGTACCCTGAATGTGCTGGTGCTGGATAACCCGATGAAGTTCGAGTTCAACGTGTTCCTCGATAACGTGCTGGGCCAGGTGATTGGCTGCTTTGTGGCGATGATGGTGATTTTACTGATTCGCGATAAATCCAAAGCGCGTACCGGACGTAAATTGCTGAACCGCTTTATGTATGCTGCCGTCGCGGCGCTGACGACTAATCAGGCGCGTCGCCGTGAAAATCATCTGCCGGCGCTGTATCAGCAACTGTTCTTGCTGCTCAATCTTTTCCCAGGCGATATCGATAAGTATCGCATTGCGCTGACGCTGATTATTGGGCATCAACGCCTGCGCAATGCGGAAGTGCCGGTGAATGCTGATCTGTCGGCCTATCATCGTCAGTTACGCCATACGGCGGATAGCATCATTTCAGCCACCAGCGATGATAAGCGCCGCTATTACTTCCAGCGTTTGCTGCAGGAGCTAGATGTTTACCAAGAGAAGCTGCAGCACTATTCTGCTCCCATCAACGTTACCGAACCGGTGAAGCGGTTGGCGCTGATGTTGGATAAGTATCAGAACACCTTAATACAAATCTGAAACTGGCCGCTGCAGCGCGCAGCGGCCTTGTTGATCCCACGCTGACACAAAAACCTCCCTTATTGGCATCTATACTTTCCTGACAGGACGTAAACTGACTGGAGAAAACTGATGTCCACCTCCCTGCAACAACATGAATTGTTCAAGACGGGCTATTTCGCCGATGGCCAATGGCACAGCGCTAGCGCAACCTTTGAGGTCACTAATCCTGCCACCGGCGACGTTTTAGCGCAGGTAGCGAAAGCCGGTAAACAGGAAACCGAACAGGCGATTGCCGCCGCACAGCGTGCGTTTCCCGCCTGGCGCGATAAAACCGCCAAGGCGCGTGCCGACATCCTCAATCGCTGGTATCAGCTGATTATCGAAAACAAAAGCTGGCTGGGCCAGTTGATGACGGCCGAGCAGGGCAAACCGCTCAAAGAAGCCGAAGGCGAAGTGGAATACGCCGCCAGCTTTATTCAGTGGTTTGCCGAGCAGGCGAAACGCGCCAACGGCGAAATTATCCCGCCCGCTAAAGCGGGCTCGCGCATTCTGGCGACGCGCGAACCGATTGGCGTGGTAGCGGCTATCACGCCGTGGAATTTCCCGATGGCGATGCTTACGCGCAAACTCGGTCCCGCGCTGGCTGCCGGTTGTACTGGCATCATCAAACCTGCCAATAACACCCCGCTGAGCGCCTTTGCGCTGCTGGCGCTGGCGCAGAAAGCCGGGGTGCCGGATGGCGTACTGAATGCGGTCGCGGGTGATACGCATGCGATCAGTGACGCCATTATGGCAAGCAAAGTGGTGCGTAAAATCTCCTTCACCGGTTCAACTGCCGTGGGGAAAACGCTGATGCGCAACGCTGCGGAAACCATGAAAAAAGTCTCAATGGAACTCGGCGGCAATGCGCCTTACATCGTGTTTGATGACGCTGATATTGATGCGGCGGTACAGGGCGCCATTGCCAATAAATTTCGTAATGCCGGGCAGGTATGCGTTAGCGTCAACCGCTTTTATGTGCATAACGCCGTCTACGATCGCTTCGTCAACCAGCTGGCAGAGGCCGTTGGCAAACTCAAAGTGGGTAACGGCGTGGAAGAGGGCGTTATTGTCGGGCCGCTGATTGAAAAATCAGCGCTGGAGAAAGTCGAGGAACACGTCAAAGACGCGTTGAGTAAAGGTGGCAAACTGCTGGTCGGCGGTGAACGCCATCCGCTTGGCGGCAATTTCTGGCAACCCACCGTTATCACTGAAGCCCATGAAGGGATGAAGCTGGCCCAGGAAGAGACGTTTGGCCCGGTGGCCGCGTGCTTCCGTTTCGATGATGAAGCAGAGGTGATTCAACGCGCCAACAATACTGAATTTGGTCTCGCGGCTTATTTCTACACGCAGAATTTACAGCGCGTGTTCCGCGTATCGGCGGCGTTGGAGGCGGGCATGATCGGTATTAACGAATGTGCGGTCTCCACCGAGCTGGCACCGTTTGGCGGAGTGAAAGAGTCTGGGCTAGGACGTGAAGGTTCGGTGCTGGGGATGGAAGAGTATCTGGAAGTGAAAGCGCTGCATCTGGGTGGACTGGCTTAGTCGCTGCAATTATGAGGGCGTCATGATGAGAACTGAGCGTTTCGATTTCGACGAAATCGTCGATCAAGCCCATTTCTTCCGACAGTTTAGCGATCGTTTTTTTCTTGCCGATCTCGCCATCAACGATCTCGACGATCTTTGGGGCGCGATTATCGGTGAGCAGCTGCCGCTACCGCTGGAGATTGAGTTTGTAAATCTGGGGAAGGGGCAGAAACGCCGGTATGGCGCCTTGATTCTGCTATTTGATGAAGCAGAAGAGGAGCTGGAAGGCCAGCTCCGCTTCAATGTAAAGTAAAAAAGGGCCCCGGCGAGCGGGGCCAAAGGGTTCGTCTTAACTGACGAGGAATTACTTATACAGCTCAGCGGTCATGTGATAGCTGTCGCCGGTTTTGGCTTCAATCACTTTATAAGCGCTGGCGCCTTGCGCATCGGCTTTCTGAGAAAGCTCAGCGCGATAATCCATTGGCGAACCGCCGGTTCCGCTGATTGAAATAGTGCTGCCGGTAGGTTGCAGATTCTGCGCCTGTTGTTCGGTGACCAGTTGTGCTGCAGAAGCACCAAAGGCGAGCAGGGAAAGCAGGCTAGCAGTTGCGATGGTTGTTTTGATTTTCATAATTTTCTCCTCGTTTAATCAACAACCTGCGGCATAAAAGGGGGAGGCGGGTCGTCGATCTATTGCCTGGCGCGTATTGGGCACCGGACGTTTGATTATTGATTATTTGTACAGTTCAGCAGTGACGTGGAAGGTATCACCACGATTGTTCTCAATGATGCGGTAATGGCTGGCACCCTGAGCATCAGCTTTCTGTGACAGTTCCTGACGTACATTGGTCTGGTCGCCGTCTACACCGCTCACGCTAATGGTTTGATTCAGTGATTGCAGCTGTTCAGCTTGCTCGTTAGAGACCAGGCTCGCGGCGCTTGCGCCGAAAGACAGAACAGAAGCCAGACTCAGTACTGCGATAGCTAATTTGGTTTTCATGATTCACTCTCCTGAAATTTGGGCTGGCAACCTGAGAGGCAAAAGCGTCTCAAACGGGTCGCCGTTCACATTGCGTCTTGAATCAGTAACTTATTTGTACAATTCAGCGGTAGCGTGATAGCTGTCACCGGTGTTCGCCTCGATCACGCGGTAAGCTTTCGCGCCCTGCTGATCGGCTTTATCGTTAAGCTGCTGACGGATATCCATTGGAGAACCGCCCACGCCGCTGACGCTGATGGTGCCTGCGGGTTGCAGATTCGCGGCCTGTTCGGCGTTGATAGAATCTGCTGCAAAAGCACCAAATGACAGAGCAGAGAGAATACTTAAAGTTGCGATAGTAGTTTTAACGTTCATGATATTTTTCCTCGTCGTCTATTTTTATCTTTTTCTTTCGTGTGATTTGCATCACGAAACTAAGTATAGATCTAATCACCCATGAAATTAATATCCAGCTAATAATGTTTGGTTGTAATTCTTTATCCTTATGGCACTTTTTTAGAACCTGAAGTTATAAAAAACGCCTGGATCTTAACCAGAGGCGGTTATTTCAAAGTAAAAACAATGATCTACATCAAATTATCTTTTAGTGCGAAAGATCGTGGTTGATCTCGCTGGCTGATACGCAATGAGAAGGGAATGACACTGAGCACGTAATGTAAAGCAGTGTAAAATAGCGCATTAGGTTAAGCAGGAGCAAAGGTCGTACCAATTTTGGAAGATGCAGATAACCGCTGGGTATATGGATAACTTATTATTTACAAAGGGATTTGTGACAGATTGGTTAAATAAGGGGCGAGAAGGGGAATAATACCGGCAGTCGAACTGCCGGTAATCTGCAGGGTTTTATAGCTCTTGTTCGAATAAAACCAGAATCGCGTCGTACAACTGTTTTACCGAGAAGGTGCGTGCGGGCGTAATAAAGATGGTGTCATCACCGGCGATGGTACCGAGGATGCCTTCGGCTTTGCCGAGCGAATCCAGCAGGCGTGCAATCAGCTGCGCAGCGCCCGGGCTGGTATGAATGACCACCAACGCATCGTTGTAGTCGATATCAAGCACCAGATTTTTCAGCGGGCTGGTGGTAGTAGGAACACCAAGCTCAGCGGGCAAACAGTAAACCATTTCCATCTTGGCGTTACGAGTACGCACTGCACCGAACTTGGTGAGCATACGAGAAACTTTCGACTGGTTGATGTTCTCGAAGCCGTCTTCCTGCAGCGCCTGCACGATTTCGCCCTGAGAGCTGAATTTCTCTTCCTTCAATAAGGCTTTGAACGCCTTAATCAGGTCGTCTTGTTTTGATGGGTTTCGCATAAGCTACCAATAAAAAGAGGGTTGCAGCAGGCAACAGGCCCGCAGCAGATAAATTATTATGCATTTAGATGAATTTTTATGCAATGAATCTGATGAGAGAATCGCGGTAATGACCTGCGGGGGCGAGATCATACCAGAGTTTTTCGGCACGCCAAAATCGCGGGTTGGCGCGCAAAGCGAAGGTTGCAATGTTGTTATATTATTGAGGTGGTAACAAAAATATTGATGATCATTGCCGTCCATTGTCTTCTGGCTGCGAATGTATCATTCAGGCGACTTCTGAAGTAGAGATGTCTCGGGAGCCGATTGCGGCGTGATGTTAAGTGCGCGACAGGTTTAGTCGCTATCGCCTGAGAAGTTGATTAAACTCGTAACCTGATGGATTTTCGGCATATCTCTGCCCCACCTTAATAAGGAGTTCAGGATGAAAGTTGCCGTTCTCGGTGCCGCTGGTGGTATTGGCCAGGCACTCGCACTACTGCTTAAAACGCAATTACCCGCAGGCTCAGCACTCTCACTTTATGATATCGCTCCGGTAACCCCGGGTGTCGCGGTGGATCTCAGCCATATTCCTACTGCCGTAACCGTTGAAGGGTTCAGCGGTGAAGATGCGACGCCAGCGCTGCACGGCGCTGACGTAGTACTGATCTCAGCCGGTGTGGCACGTAAACCGGGCATGGATCGCGCCGACCTGTTTAACGTTAACGCCGGTATCGTACGTAACCTGATTGAACAGGTTGCCAGCACCGCGCCTAAAGCGCTGATTGGCGTCATCACCAATCCAGTCAACACCACGGTGGCAATTGCGGCCGAAGTGCTGAAGAAAGCGGGCGTATATGACAAGAACCGCCTGTTTGGCGTTTCGACCCTTGATATTATCCGCGCCAATACCTTTGTGGCGGCGCTGAAAGGCAAGCAACCTAACGAGATTGAAGTGCCAGTGGTGGGCGGGCACTCGGGCGTGACCATTTTGCCGCTGCTGTCACAGGTGAAAGGCGTAAGCTTCAGCGAGCAGGAAGTCGCGGATCTCACCAAACGTATTCAGAATGCGGGCACCGAAGTGGTGGAAGCCAAAGCCGGTGGCGGATCGGCGACGCTGTCGATGGGGCAAGCGGCGGCACGTTTCGGTCTGTCGCTGATTCGCGCGCTGCAAGGCGAAGCCAATGTCGTGGAGTGCGCCTATGTAGAAGGCGATGGCGAATACGCCCGTTTCTTCTCACAGCCGCTGCTGCTGGGTAAAAACGGCATTGTTGAGCGTCGTCCGCTTGGCACGCTGAGTGCTTTCGAACAGCAAGCGCTGAACGGCATGCTGGAAACGCTGAAGAAAGATATCGCGCAGGGCGAAGAGTTTGTGAAGTGATGCACGCTGAGCGGCAATAAAAAACGCCCGGTTTTAGCCGGGCGTTTGGTTTTTATAATCCGCCAGATTTGAAGGTCTTATTGGCGGGCGCACCGTTGCTGGCGGGGTTTTGCTTTCCCAGCGTCTCCATACGCACCTGGAACGGTGGGAATGGCATCTCAATGCCGTGCTCTTCAAAGCCGCGCAGAATCAGCTGATGCAGTTCATGGCGCAGCGGCATGCGATGTCCCATCTCCGCAGCATGCACGCGCAGTTCAAACAGCTGGATACCTTGCTGCAAATCGACCAGGAACACATCCGGTGCCGGCATATCAAGCACATAGGTACAGCGATCGGCTGCCTGTTTAAGGATGTTGGTGACTTCATCACTGTTTACGCGGGCAGGAGCCGGAATCGTCAGCACCACACGGGTAACCGAATCCGACAGCGACCAGTTAACAAATTGCTCAGTAATGAACGCCTTATTCGGCACAATGATCTCTTTGCGGTCCCAGTCGGTAATGGTGGTGGCGCGGGTGTTGATGCGGGTAATACTGCCGGTCAGATCGCGAATAGTCACGGTATCGCCGATACGAATCGGTTTCTCAAACAGGATAATCAAGCCGGAGATAAAGTTGGCGAATATCTCCTGCATCCCGAAGCCTAACCCCAGACCTAACGCGGCAACCAGCCACTGCAGCTTCGACCACTCAATCCCCATCATCGAGAAGCCAATCAGGCCACCAATCAGCATTAGCGCATATTTGGTCAGGGTGGTAATCGCGTAGCCGGTGCCTGGCGCCAGGCTAAGATGCTGTAACAGCGCCAGCTCGAGCAAAGCAGGCATATTACGCACCAGCTGGGTGGTGATGATCAGTACCAGAATGGCAATCAGCACCGCGCCCAGCGTAATCGCCTGCACGCTATCAACACCTTGAATCGTGGTGCTGGCGTTCCACAGCGGAATGTTATCAAGGAAGCTAAACGCCGAGTGAATTTCAGACCACAGCACAATCACCGAAACCAAGGCAATTAGCGTGAGAATGGAACGCACCAGGCGCAGCGACTGCGCGCTGATCTCATCCAGGTCAATACTCGGCTCATCAATCTCGATGGTGTCGGCATTCGCGGGCGTTGACTGCTCTTTCTCTTCTTCACTGCGTGCACGGTTGGCCAGCATATCGGCGCGACGCTGTCGCGCGCGGTCAAAGGCGATGCGACGGCGCTGAATCAGCATCCAGCGGCGGATGATGTGATAAATCACTAGCAGGAAGAACCAGATGCCCACCGACGTTTCCAGACGTGCCAGCAGCGCCTGCGCCGTGGCGAGATAACCGATGCAGGAGGCGAAAGCGGCAACCAGCGGCAAGGCAATCATCAGGTTCCACAGAATGCGGTTAACAAAATTGTCGCCGTTGCCCTCTTTATCCAGATAAAGCGGAATGCCGGCACGTTTCAGGCTGACGGTAACAATACTCAGCGCGCCACAAATCAGGATGAAACAGATGCGTCCCAGCGTGCCTGAGAATTGCGGATCGTCGAGATTGGCGAAGGCGATCAGCAGCATGATGAGCGGCACAATCAAGCCAACCGACAGCGAGTAATAGCGCATTGCCCGCGCTACGCGCGCCTGTGGCCAGCGGAAATGGACCACGAATAAACCATCCGGACGGGCAAAGGCGGCGCTGATCATAAAGGCCCACAGCAACGGCAGCGTGGCGGTAATGCCATCGCCAATCGCCACGGCGAACGGATAGGGCCAGGCATGCTGTAAACCATAACCGAGTGCCGCCCATAGCACCGGCAGCGGCACCGCCACCAAAATCGACCAAAATACGGTACGTAGCGTCAGGCTGAAGCGGTCTTGCGTGACTTTACCGACGCGGCTGGCGGAGCGCTGCATAAAGGCGTTGTAGTGACGGCGTGAGCTGATGCTGAAGCCAACCAGTAGCACCGCACCAATAATCGGCAACACGGTTTCGCGGTTGGTGAACATCATCGCCAGCGCTTTGCCGAGCTGGCCAGCGGTGTCCAGCGACAGCAAACGCTTAAGATCCTGCGCCATCTCTACCGGGAAATTCAGGCCGATGGTGTTAACGTCAGCGGTCCAGAATAGATAGCGATGCGTCGCATCTTTAACTTCGGCTAAGGCATCCTGCAGCTGCGTATTGGAAACTTTGAGCTTGGTGATTTCCAGAATCAGCGTATCGCAGCCAGAAATCAGTGAATTCAGTAGCTCGCGCTGGGTTTTTAGCTGGGCTTCAAGAATGCGGGTTTGTTCACTGCTGAACGGGGAGCCATCATCCTGCTTTGCTTTACGCAGTTCCTGCTGGCGCTCAAGCAGATCCTCGTAATGCAGCCGCTGCACGCGCAGCTGGCCCATCTCGCTATCGATCTGCTGGGATTTTGGCATCTCTGGCAGACGCGCCACCTGCGCACGCAGCGCCTCGCCTAACAGGTTTGATGCTCCCAGCCACTGCGACTGCTCGCGGAGCGTGCTGAGCGCCTGACGTACCTGCAAGGTCTGATTGGTGGCAAGCCGCTGCTGCGAAGCGACCAGATCCATGCGCTGCGCTTGCTGATTGAGGTCTGCGGACAACTCGCGGTTAACGCGGAACTGATCGCTGATTGAACTCGGCATATCGCCGCTGTTTTCAGCCAGTTGCTCGGTGCGCTCCAGCGCCAGTTCGGCTTCGCGCTGGCGCTGGTTATTTAGCTGATTACGCAGCGCCTGCAAATAGTTATCCAGCTGGGTGGCTTTGCGCTGATGTACTTCGGCACGCATGCGCGCCAGCTCCTGGCGATTATTGGCGGAGAGCTGAGCCAGTTCCAATTCATCAACGCGCGCCTTGTTCGCGGCATTTTCTGCCTGACGCACGTATATCTGCGCCTGCGCCAGCGGCGTGGTAGCCGCTGAGGTGTTCTGCGCCCGACGATCGCTTTCCGTCATTGCGCGGCGTGCGTCCGTTTGCTGCTGCGGCAGCTGCGAAAGTGAATCGCTGATTTCGCGCGCGCGGTCTTGCTCCTGCTGCGCCTGACGGCCTTCCTCCAGCAGTTGGCTGCTAACCTGCAGTAACTCCTGATCCAGCTCGGCGCTGCTCATATTGCTACGCACCGACTTGCTGCTGTCGGTGAGCGTGGCGATCTGCTGACGGAGTTCCCGCGCCATGCGTGGAAAATCATCAATCACCTGCTGATATTGCTTTGCGCGCTCCAGAGACTCATTGCGCTCATTGAGGAAATTGATTGCCGCTTCCAGCGCCTGCACCTGTTCGGTTTGCGCAGGTGAGTTTTTGGCGGATTTAGCCGCATCCAGTTCCTGCTGAAGCTGACTGGATTGCGGAATGGTCGCTGCCAATACAGAACTGCTGAGCACCAGGCTCAGCAGCAGAAGGAGAAAAACGCGCACGGGAGAGATTCCGGGTTATTCGCTAAGAGGGACGCTGTTGCCCGGTTGAGGCAGGGCGATGGCCAGCGGCTGACCGAGGCGAGTTTTGCTTTCGGCTTCGAGGCTTTCCGCCAGCTTCACGCGGTTAGGCGCGAACAGGTTGATGACCGTTGAACCCAACTTGAAACGTCCCATTTCCTGGCCTTTTAGCAGCACCACCGCACCGTCGTGATCGGCAGAAGGATAACGCCAGCGTTTGATCACACCCTCGCGCGGCGGCGTTATGGTACCTGCCCACACGGTTTCGATGCTGCCAACGATGGTGGCACCGACCAGGATCTGCACCATTGGGCCGTGATCGGTATCGAATACACAGATCACGCGCTCGTTACGCGCAAACAGATTGGGGATATTGCGTGCGGTCAGCGGATTGACCGAATAAAGATCGCCTGGCACATAGATCATTTCGCGCAGGATGCCGTTACATGGCATGTGGACGCGATGATAATCGCGCGGAGCAAGGTAAGTAGTAACAAACTCGCCGTCGATGAATTGATCCGCCAGATCGTCATTACCCGCCAGCAGCGCCTGCAGGCTGTAAGTGTGGCCTTTGGCCTGGAAGATCTGATCGCCAGCAATGCGGCCAAGCTGGCTGATTGCGCCATCGGCTGGCAGCGCCAGCAAGGAGGCATCAGGATCGATGGGACGTGCACCCTCTTTTAACGGACGCACGAAGAAGTCATTAAAGGTGCGGTAGCTGCTGGTATGAGGCTTGCTGGCTTCCGCCATATCCACTTTGTAGTACCAGACAAAGATATCGATGACCGCTTTAGTGAGCCAGCCACCCCGACGGCTAGCGCCCCAACCGGCGAGTTCGGTGAGCCCTTTTTTAGGCAAAATATGATTCAGGCCGAGTTTAAAACGATCAAACACCGTTGCCTCCTGGCTTAATTACGTGTCGTTAACAAAAAGGGGGCGGATTGTAGCAGCGCCCCAGCTCGTTGGCGAATGTGCCGTTGTACGCGTTAATCCTGGTCTGAGGAAAAGTTTTTACGCGTTTTTACCTGTGCCATGCTCTCCAGAATTCGATGGTAGTTATCGAAGCGGGAGATATCGATCTTACCTTCTTCTACCGCTTCGCGAATGGCGCAGCCAGGATCGGTATCATGCTTACAGTCGCGGAAGCGGCAGCTGCCGAGGTATTCGCGGAATTCGACAAATCCGCGCGTCACCTGCTCCGGCTCAAGATGCCACAAGCCGAACTCACGCACGCCCGGTGAATCGATCACATCGCCGCCTGCCGGGAAGTGATAGAGACGGGAAGCGGTGGTGGTGTGCTGACCCAAACCAGAAACGTTTGAGACATCGTTGGTCAGAATCTCATCGCCCGCTAACTCCAGGCCAAGCAAATTGTTCAACAGGCTCGATTTGCCGACGCCGGATTGACCAGCAAAGATACTCACGCGACCGGTTAAGGCGCTTTCCAGTTCAACCAAACCATCTTTGGCATGGCTGGAAACCATTAATACGCGATAACCAATATTGCGATAGATCTCCATCTGTTCGTCGACAAACGCGCGGCCTTCAGCATCGAGCAAATCGATTTTGTTGAGCACCAGCAGCGGCTCAACGTCGAGGGTTTCACTGGCAACCAAGTAACGATCGATGATGTTGAGCGACAGTTCCGGCAGGATCGCCGAAACAATGATGATCTGATCGATGTTAGCGGCGATCGGTTTCACGCCGTCATAGAAGTCGGGGCGCGTTAGTACCGTTTTACGATCGTGTACCGCTTCGACGATCCCTTTGCCGCCGCCAATCGCCACGCGCCACAATACGCGATCGCCGGTGACCAGCGATCGAATGGTGCGGCGGATATTACAGCGATGGACAACGCCCGCGCTATCTTCCACGTCTGCGTGCATGCCGAAACGGCTGATCACCACGCCATCAGCCGCTTCTCCAAACAGGCTATCATCCGGCTCCGGCTTTTCACTCCGTTGCTGCAGACGACGCTGATGGTTGGCGCTTACGCGACGTTGTTGACCTTTCGACAGTTTGTTTTTACTCACGCATCCTCTCACGGCTTTCGCCAGGCTTCGCCCTGTTGGGCAAAACGTCTATGATACACCTGAAATGAGTTTAATGACGACTTTGGCAACAGGCGGGAAACGCATGACAGCTGGCAATGAAAACAATCTGATTTGGATCGACCTCGAAATGACCGGATTGGATCCGGAACGCGATCGCATTATTGAGATCGCTACTATCGTCACCGATGCTAACCTGAATATTCTGGCGGAAGGGCCGGTGTTCGCCGTGCATCAATCTGACGAGCAGCTCGCGCTGATGGATGACTGGAACGTGCGTACCCATACCAACAGTGGTTTGGTGGCGCGGGTGAAGGCCAGCCAGCACGACGACCGCGCGGCGGAGTTGGCCACCATTGAATTTCTGAAACAGTGGGTGCCGGCGAATACCTCACCGATTTGTGGCAACAGCATCGGTCAGGATCGTCGCTTCCTGTTTAAGTACATGCCTGAACTCGAAGCCTATTTCCACTATCGCTATCTCGACGTCAGCACATTGAAAGAGCTGGCGCGCCGCTGGAAGCCAGACATTCTCCCAGGCTTTAAAAAGTCTGGCAGCCATCAGGCGCTGGATGATATTCGTGAATCTGTCGCAGAGCTGGCGTACTACCGCGAACACTTCCTGCAGCTTTAATCGACTGTGGGTGCGCAGGAAATCATCAGGTTGTCGATTAAAGCAGCGATCGCGCGGAAAGCGCAAAATTTTGCTTTTAGACTCTTGCGACTGAAAGGATTTCTCGTATAATGCGCACCCCGTACCGGTGAAGAATTTCATGCGGCACGGAGCAGTACAGCGAAATACAGAATCGAGCATGTTCATTTGATGCAAGGCGGCAACTGAACGAGTCACAGCGAGCTTACTTCAGTAAGTGACCTGTGCGAGTGAAGGCAGCTAACGCAGCAGCAAATAAACAGGCGAAGATTATGCGGGAATAGCTCAGTTGGTAGAGCACGACCTTGCCAAGGTCGGGGTCGCGAGTTCGAGTCTCGTTTCCCGCTCCAAATTTCGCTAAGCAGTAAACCTCTAATGCGGGAATAGCTCAGTTGGTAGAGCACGACCTTGCCAAGGTCGGGGTCGCGAGTTCGAGTCTCGTTTCCCGCTCCAGAGTTTGTAGTAAACCATCCAAATCACGGATTTAGTCGTTAATGTGGTTGTTGTGACAAAAATACAAAGATGCAGAATCGAGTATTTGAGTTTGTGACAAGGCAGCCAACGAAGTAGCAGACTAAAATACGAAGATTATGCGGGAATAGCTCAGTTGGTAGAGCACGACCTTGCCAAGGTCGGGGTCGCGAGTTCGAGTCTCGTTTCCCGCTCCAGATTTTTATATTCACTAATGTTATTTGCCCTCAGGCGCAATCAGAATTAAAACTGCTGCAGATCTTTTTTGATCGCATGTGACACCGTTTTTTTCTGGCAATTTTGCACGCCTTGTTCGCACCGATAATGCTGGTTGTCTGCTGCAGCTATCTTACAGGTTATCCACAATGTGCCCGCATGCTGCTGACGGCGTTTGCCCTCATCTGTAAAACTGTTTTGAACAGAGTTATCCACAGGCTCTGGACAAACCCCTGCCTGCTAAACGCGACGCAAATATTTACAATAATCGCTTAATTGTTTGATTTATAAGTGGTTAAACCTATTTCAGACTGTAATCTTACCCTTTAGGCAAAATTACGATCTCTGTCACTATTCAGTTGGATAATTTTATTCACAGCGTGTGGAAAAGAGTTTTATCCTGTGCCACTGCTCATTCACGCATCACGTGGCAGACCTTTCTCGACTGCCCGCACCAGCCGCTGTTTCTTCGCTGGCTGCACCTCAACCGCTTGCGCTGCACGTTTTTCTAGCTGCTGAGCCATTGCCCACGCAATATGCTCATCCAGCATCGGATGTTCGCCGCTGCGCAGTGCTAATACCGCCATATTTTCTTCTGCCCACGGCGCGTTGCCTAAAGCCACGGCAATGTTGCGTAACCAACGCAGGTGCCCAATACGACGAATCGCTGAACCTTCCGTAATACGCAGGAATTTTGCCTCATCCCATTTGAATAATTCAGTAAGCGGCGGCGCGTGTAATACGGCGCGCGGTGAAAAGTCATCTTCATCGGTTAACTGGCCATAGCGGTTCCACGGGCAAATCAGTTGGCAATCATCGCAACCATAAATCCGATTACCAATCAGCGGGCGGAACTCTTCGGGAATAGCGCCTTCCAATTCGATGGTGAGATAAGAGATGCAGCGACGCGCATCGACCACGTAAGGCTCGACGATGGCGGCAGTGGGGCAGATAGTAATGCAGGCCACGCAGCGCCCGCACTGTTCTTCCTGTGGCTGATCGACCGGCAGCGGCAGATCGATCAGCAGCTCGCCGAGAAAGAACCAGGAACCTGCTTCACGGTTCAGGACGAGCGAGTGTTTGCCGGTCCAGCCCAATCCGGCTTTAACGGCAATCGGGCGCTCGAGAATGGGTGCGGAGTCGACGAAGGGACGGAAATTGAGTTCGCCACAGTGCGCCTGAATCATTTCTCCGAGCTTTTTCAGTCGATTGCGCAATACTTTGTGATAGTCGCGACCCAGCGCATAGCGACTAACATAACCCAGCTGGGGGTTTTTTAGCGTGCTGGCAAAGGCGGCTTTGGCGGGAAGATAGTTCATGCGCACGCTGATCACGCGCAGCGTACCGGGCAGCAGTTCATGTGGACGAGCACGCATCATGCCGTGGCGCGCCATCCAATCCATCTCGCCGTGGTACTGCTTATCCAGCCACTCCTGCAGCCTGGGCTCTTCGGCGCTCAGATCGGTATCGCAAATACCCACCTGTTGGAAGCCGAGTTCGCGTCCCCACTGTTTAATTTGTTGAGCGAGCTGATGAAGATCGAGAGGGTATGACATGAGAAACCAGGCAATTGAAGCAAACGCACGCAGTTTAACACACTCTGTGTGGCCTGCGCAGGCGATGGCGCAACTGGAACGTGATGCTGCTGATAGCCTGGGCTTAACGCTGTATGAGCTGATGCAGCGCGCCGGACAGGCCAGCTATGAACTTGCCCGCCAGCTGTGGCCGCAGGCGAAACACTGGTTGGTGCTGTGCGGGCATGGTAACAACGGCGGCGATGGTTATGTGGTGGCGCGATTGGCGCAGGCGGCTGGGTTGAGCGTGACGCTGCTGGCCTGCGAAGGCAGCAAAGCCTTGCCGGAAGAAGCGCAGCAAGCGCGCGATGCATGGCTGGCGGCGGGAGGCGTGATCCATGCCGCGGATGCGGTCTGGCCGGAACAGATTGATGTGATTATCGATGCGCTGCTTGGCACCGGGCTCAACCGAGCACCGGCGTCACCTTACGATCGCTTAATTGAGCTGACCAATATGCATGCCGCGCCGGTGCTGGCGATTGATATTCCCTCGGGTTTAGTCGCGGCTAATGGCACGGCGCCGGGCAAAACGGTGATTGCCGATCACACACTCAGCATGATTGCACTTAAACCCGGGCAATTAACCGGTAAAGCACGTGATTACGTAGGTATTTTACATAACCATGAGCTGGGCTTGTCGCCGTACCTTGCCGCTGAGCAGGCACCTATTTCACGTTACGATGCCGCGGACTTAACGCGCTGGCTGCAACCGCGCCGTGCCACATCGCATAAAGGCGATCAGGGGCGTCTGCTGGTGGTCGGTGGTGATAGCGGCACGGCGGGAGCCATTCGTATGACGGGAGAAGCAGCATTGCGCAGTGGTGCCGGACTTGTGCGCGTGCTCACGCATGAAGATAATATTGGCCCGATTCTCACCGCGCGTCCGGAGTTGATGGTTGACGCACTGAGTGACGAACGCCTCGATCAGGCGCTGGAATGGGCGGATGTCATCGCAGTTGGACCGGGGCTTGGCCAGCGGGACTGGGCTCAGAAGGCACTGAAAAAGATTGCGGCCAGTGAAAAGCCGATGCTTTGGGATGCGGATGCGCTTAACCTGCTGGCAATCAAGCAGGATAACCGTCAGAATCGCATCATTACGCCGCATCCCGGCGAAGCGGCGCGCTTGCTGGGTGTAAAAACCAGTGAGATTGAGAGTGACCGCTTACATGCAGCACGCGCCCTGGCGAAACGCTACGGCGGTGTGGTGGTACTGAAAGGTGCAGGCACGGTGATTGCCAGCGCGGCGGGAGAGTTAGCCATTGCAGATGTCGGCAACGCCGGCATGGCATCTGGCGGCATGGGCGATGTGTTAAGCGGCATTATTGCCGCGCTGATCGGCCAGAAATTGACATTACTTGAGGCAGCCTGCGCAGGCTGCGTCGCGCATGGGGCAACAGCCGATGCCGTTGCGCATCAGCGCGGTACACGCGGTATGTTAGCCACTGATTTGTTCGAGCTGCTGTGGCAGTTTGTTAATCCAGAGATGATCCAACAATAAAGCATGAAGAGCTGTGTTATCCCTTTGCCCGATGAGGCGGCAACCCTGAATCTGGGTGCGCAATTGGCGCGCGTCTGCAATAGCGCGCTGGTGATCTATCTTTATGGCGATTTGGGTGCCGGTAAAACCACCTTCAGCCGTGGTTTTCTGCAGGCGCTCGGCCATCAAGGCAATGTAAAAAGCCCAACGTATACCTTGGTTGAGCCCTACGAACTGGGGTCGCGTACGTTGTATCATTTTGATCTTTATCGTCTTGCCGATCCGGAAGAACTGGAGTTTATGGGCATCCGCGACTATTTCAGCGGTGATGCGCTATGTCTGGTGGAGTGGCCGCAGCAGGGCACCGGCGTGCTGCCTGAGCCCGATTTAGCGTTGACGTTGCGCTATGTCGATGCAGCACGTGAAGCCGAAATCAGCGCGGTGTCCGCCACTGGCGAAGCGCTGTTACTCCAATTCCAGCAAGGCAGGAATCCGGCATGATGTCACGGATGAAGATCATGATAGTGGCATTGCTGTGTCTGTTTTCTGCTTCAGCGCTCGCCGCCACGTTATCCGATATTAAAGTTGAAAACGGCGACAGCCAGGCCACAGTGACCTTGAGTTTCAACGGTCAGCCGGTTTACGGCTTTTTCCCGCTGCATAATCCCAATCGCGTGGTGCTGGATATTCGCCAGAGCGGCGCGATTAAAGGCTTGCCGCTGAATTTCAGCGGCGAAAATATTGTGCAGCGCATTCGCAACAGCCAGCCCAAAGATAAGCAAAGCCTGCGTTTAGTATTTGAGTTGACGCAGCCGGCGCAAACGCGCGCCAGCACGCAGCGCGAAGGCAATAATTATCGCGTGGTGTTCACTATTCGCGGCACGCAGCCAGTAAAACGCGCTGCCGCTGCGCCAGTCACTACCGCGCGTGAAAGTCAGAATCAAAGCAGTAGCCCGAGCAACCCATTCAACGCCAATCCGGTCACTGCCGTTACCAGCAGCGATACGACCGTGCGTCCAGCCACATCGTTGAGCCGCAATGATGTGGTGATTGTGGCGATTGATGCTGGACACGGTGGGCAGGATCCAGGTGCATCCGGACAAAACGGTTTGCATGAGAAAAATGTCACCATTTCCATTGCGCGTAAGCTGAAGGCGCTAATGGACAGAGATCCGATGTTCAAACCGGTACTGACGCGCAGCGGCGACTATTTCATCTCGGTTATGGGCCGCTCCGAAGTGGCGCGTAAAGAGAACGCTAACCTGTTAGTGTCGATCCACGCCGACGCCGCGCCCAACCATTCCGCTACCGGCGCATCGGTTTGGGTGCTGTCTAATCGTCGTGCCAACAACGAAATGGCCAACTGGCTTGAACAGAAAGAGAAACAGTCTGAACTGCTGGGCGGCGCGGGCGATTTGCTGGCAAACAGCCAGGCCGATCCCTATCTCAGCCAGGCGGTGCTGGATCTGCAGTTTGGTCATTCACAGCGCGTAGGCTATGACGTCGCGGTTAAAGTCCTGCAGCAGCTGCGCGGTATTACGCCGCTGCATAAACGTCTGCCGGAACATGCCAGCCTTGGCGTCTTACGTTCCCCGGATATCCCTTCTTTACTGGTCGAAACCGGCTTTATTAGTAATGCCGCGGAGGAGCGGCTGCTTGGTAGCAGCGCGTATCAGGAGAAGATTGCTCAGTCGATTTATAAAGGGCTACGCAATTATTTCCTTACGCATCCGCTGCAATCGATCCCAAAGGAGGAAAACCGGCCGCTGGACAGCGCACCAGCGGTTAGCGTCGCCAGCAATCCGGCGAGCGGCACGGTGCAATACACCGGCGCGACGCAGCGTCATACCGTTGCGCGTGGCGAAACGTTATCAGGTATCGCCGCGAAATATGGCGTCAGCATGGCAACGTTACGTGAGCTGAACAGCCTGAAGCGCGATGTCGTTTGGGTGGGACAGCGCCTGAAAGTGCCGGCGAAATCCAGCGTCAGCGTTGCGGCGGCAAGTCGTCCTACGCGGCACAAAGTGGTGCGCGGCGATTCGCTAACGGCGATTGCCGCGCGCTATGGCGTGAGCTCAAAAGCGATCATGCAGGCGAATAATATGAAGTCGAGCAATGTGATGCTGGGGCAAAACCTAAAAATTCCGCAATCCTGATTGTTGGCTCCGCGTGAGCCAACCAGCCAGAAGGATCACCACCATGCCAATACAGATTTTACCGCCGCAGCTGGCGAACCAGATTGCCGCAGGCGAAGTGGTTGAGCGTCCGGCATCGGTCGTAAAAGAGCTGGTGGAAAACAGCCTCGATGCCGGCGCAACGCGTATTGATGTTGATATTGAGAAAGGTGGCGCCAAACTTATCCGCATTCGTGACAACGGCTGCGGCATCGCGAAAGCCGAGCTGGCCATGGCGCTGGCACGGCATGCCACCAGTAAGATAGCCTCGCTCGATGATCTTGAAGCGATCGTCAGCCTCGGTTTCCGTGGCGAAGCGCTCGCCAGTATCAGCTCGGTTTCTCGTTTAACCCTCACGTCACGCACCGCCGATCAAACTGAAGCGTGGCAAGCCTATGCCGAAGGGCGCGATATGGAGGTGACGGTGAAACCCGCGGCGCATCCCGTGGGAACCTCGCTAGAAGTGCTCGATCTGTTCTACAACACGCCCGCACGTCGCAAATTTATGCGTACCGAAAAAACCGAATTTACTCATATTGATGAGGTGATTCGTCGTATTGCGCTGGCACGCTTTGATGTTGCCATTTCACTCAGCCATAACGGCAAGTTGATGCGTCAGTATCGCGCGGTCAGCGAGGAGACGCAGCGCGAGCGGCGTTTAGGCGCGATTTGTGGCACCACGTTTATGCAGCATGCGTTACGTATTGATTGGCAGCATGACGATTTAGCACTGCGTGGTTGGGTGGCCGATCCAAACGGTTCGCGACAGGTTACCGATCTGCAATATTGTTACGTCAACGGGCGTATGATGCGCGATAAGCTGATCAATCACGCCATTCGCCAGGCGTATCAAACGCAGCTTGGCGACGATCAGCAGCCGGCTTACGTGCTGTATCTTGAGATCGATCCGCATCAGGTGGATGTCAACGTCCATCCGGCTAAGCATGAGGTGCGTTTCCATCAGTCGCGTCTGGTTCATGATTTTATCTGGCAGGGCGTGATGAGTGCGCTGCAAGCCAGCCGCGCGCCGGAACTGCCGATTGCACACGCTGAAGAGCCCGCACCCAAATGGCAGCCAGAAAACCGCCAGGCGGCGGGTGCTAATCACTTTGCCCAGCCGAGCAACACGCCGCGCAACGGATCTGCTGCCGGCGCGAGTGCCAATTGGCAGAATAAAGAACCCAGTTACAGTGCGCGCGAAGGCGCTGCCTATAAGCAGCTGATTAAAACACCAGCGGCCGAAGCGCCGCGCGCCGCGCCTGCACCCGTTCGTCAGCCCGAGCCACGTGAAGCACCGTTAAGTGCTCATGCACAAAGTTTTGGTCGCGTGTTAAGCGTGTTGCAGGATCGCTACGCGCTGTTGGAACGGGGTAACCAACTGCAATTATTATCCCTGGCGGTTGCGGCTCGCTGGCTAAAACAGGCCCAGCTGCAGCCAGGGGATGAGGGATTAAAACCGCAGCCGTTGCTGATCCCGGTTCGCCTGAAAATTGCCGGGCAAGAGCTCGCCGTTATCGATTCCCATTCAATGCTGCTGAGCGTAATGGGCATTGATTTACAACGAGAAGGACAGCATGTGACGCTGCGTGCCGTTCCTTTACCGTTACGAACACAAAATTTACAAATCTTGATTCCAGAACTGTTAGGCTACTTGGCCCGGCAGCAAGAGGTTTCTGCATCCACGTTAGCCCAATGGTTGGCGCGGCGCGATGATGCAGAAGACGCTCACTGGAATCACTCGCAGGCGATTACGCTGCTGGCAGAGCTGGAAAGGCTTTGTCCGCAACTGCTGAAGTCGCCGCCTTCAGGTCTATTACAGACTATTGAGATTGAGAGCGCGATTAACGCGTTGAAGCATGAGTGAACTAAACCAGGCTAGCCGGCCAAAGGCAATATTTTTGATGGGGCCTACCGCCTCCGGTAAGACGGCATTAGCGATTTCGCTGCGTCAGCAACTTCCGGTGGAACTTATTAGCGTTGACTCTGCCTTAATCTATCGCGGGATGGATATTGGCACGGCGAAACCGTCGGCAGAAGAGTTAGCACTGGCGCCCCATCGTTTGCTGGACATTCGCGATCCGGCGGAAGCGTATTCCGCCGCAGAGTTTCGTCGCGATGCGCTGGCAGAAATGGCGGAAATCACCCAGAAGGGGAAGATTCCGCTGCTTGTTGGTGGAACCATGCTCTATTTCAAGGCGTTACTTGAAGGATTGTCACCGTTGCCCTCGGCCGATCCCGAGGTGCGTCAGCGGATAGAGCAAATGGCGGCGGAGAAAGGGTGGGAAGCCCTGCACCGCCAGCTGTGTGAAATCGATCCGGTCGCCGGTAGTCGTATTCATCCGAATGATCCGCAGAGACTTTCGCGAGCACTGGAAGTTTTTTTTATTTCGGGTAAAACTTTAACGGAACTGACAAAAACCTCCGGCGAAGCGTTACCCTACGACGTGTACCAATTTGCGATTGCACCTGTGAATCGCGAACTGATACATCAACGCATTGCGTTGCGTTACGACCAGATGCTAGCGTCAGGATTTGAAGCGGAGGCTCGTGCACTGTTTGCACGAGGTGATTTGCATACGGATATGCCTTCCATTCGTTGTGTCGGTTATCGCCAGATGTGGTCTTATCTTTCAGGCGAAATCGATTATGACGAAATGGTTTATCGGGGAATTTGCGCCACTCGGCAGCTCGCTAAACGCCAGATGACCTGGTTACGTGGCTGGCCTGAAGTACACTGGTTAAACAGTGATGAGCCAGAATTAGCGCGTAATGCGGTGCTCAAGGTAGTTAGTGCGTAGCAGGGATGATTGTGTACAATTGGTTCGTTATCGTGCGCAAATTTTTACGCAGTTTTTCTGAACCACGGTTCTTAAAGCAACAAACAACAAGCATATAAGGAAAAGATAGAATGGCTAAGGGGCAATCTTTACAAGACCCGTTTTTGAACGCATTGCGTCGTGAACGTGTACCGGTTTCGATCTATTTGGTGAATGGTATTAAGCTGCAAGGGCAAATTGAATCCTTTGATCAGTTCGTCATTCTGTTAAAAAACACGGTTAGCCAGATGGTGTACAAGCACGCCATCTCTACAGTGGTTCCTTCTCGTCCAGTGTCGCACCATAGCAATAACGCGGGCGGCAGCGGTGGTAGCAGCAACTATCATCACAGCGGAAGCAACCAAGGCGCTCAGTCGCAGCCACAACAAGACGGCGATAACGCAGAATAATTTTGCGCTGCCGTAAAGCCAGGGCTGGAGAGCGATAACGTTTTCCTGTCCTGGTTATTTTATTTAAGCGAGGTTATAGCTTGTTTGACCGTTATGATGCCGGTGAGCAGGCCGTACTGGTACACATCTGGTTCTCCCAAGACAAAGAGCTGGAAGATTTGCAGGAGTTCGAAACTCTTGTCTCTTCTGCGGGCGTTGAAGCGCTGCAAGTTATTACGGGCAGCCGTAAAGCGCCACATCCCAAATATTTTGTCGGTGAAGGAAAGGCAGTTGAAATTGCCGATGCGGTGAAAGCGAGTGGAGCATCGGTCGTTTTATTCGATCATGCCTTAACTCCTGCTCAGGAACGTAATCTTGAGCGGCTGTGCGAATGTCGCGTAATCGATCGCACCGGCTTAATTCTCGATATTTTCGCCCAGCGCGCCCGCACCCATGAGGGTAAATTGCAGGTCGAGCTGGCACAACTACGCCATTTAGCAACCCGTTTGGTTCGCGGATGGACACACCTTGAGCGCCAAAAAGGCGGTATCGGTTTACGTGGTCCAGGTGAAACTCAGCTGGAAACGGACCGTCGCTTGTTGCGTGGTCGCATCAGTCAGATTCTTTCTCGTCTTGAACGCGTTGAAAAGCAGCGCGATCAGGGCAGGCAGGCACGCGCCAAAGCTGACGTGCCAACGGTCTCGCTGGTGGGTTACACCAACGCCGGAAAATCCACACTATTCAACGCGATTACCTCTGCGGATGTTTACGTGGCGGACCAACTTTTCGCAACGCTTGACCCTACCTTGCGCCGGCTGAATGTCGCCGATGTCGGTGAAGTGGTTTTAGCGGACACGGTAGGTTTTATTCGCCATTTACCGCATGACCTGGTGGCGGCCTTTAAAGCCACGCTGCAGGAAACCCGCCAGGCAACGCTGTTGTTACATGTAATTGATGCTGCTGATTTGCGCGTGAATGACAACATCGATGCCGTAAATGAAGTATTGGCAGAAATCGAAGCCGATGAAATTCCGACTCTGCTGGTCATGAATAAAATCGATATGCTGGATGGTTTTGTGCCGCGTATCGATCGCAATGAAGAGAACCAACCGATTCGCGTGTGGTTATCTGCACAGAGCGGCATAGGTTTACCGCTGCTGTGGCAGGCGCTTTCAGAGCGTTTAGCCGGAGAGATCGCGCAGTACGATTTACGTCTGCCGCCGGAAGCGGGCCGTTTACGCAGCCGTTTCTATCAGCTACATGCTATAGAAAAAGAATGGAATGAAGAGGATGGCTGTGTGAATTTACATGTGCGTATGCCAATCGTTGACTGGCGCCGTCTGTGTAAGCAAGAGCCGTCGCTAGCCAGTTATATTGTTTGAAATTGCCCAATCGCACTTACCCAAAAAAGATTTCAGGTTGTAGTAATTATCGTTGCAGGCCGAAATATTATGGTTTTACGCGAATATTTCGGATTGCGGCAAGGCGGCAACTGAGCAAATCCCCGGGAGCTTACATCTGTAAGTGACTGGGGTGCGTGAAGGCAGCCAACGCAGCTGCAATCCGAAAGATGAAGGGTAAAACCGTAAATACAATAAATGGAGTAGAGACATGGCGTGGAATCAGCCCGGAAATAACGGACAGGACCGCGACCCGTGGGGAAGCAGCAATAATCAAGGCGGCAACTCTGGGGGAAATAAAGGAGGTCGCGATCAGGGACCACCTGATCTGGATGATATCTTCCGTAAACTGAGCAAAAAACTCGGTGGACTGGGCGGTGGCAAACAGAATGACAATGGCCAACGCAGCGGCGGTAGCGGTGGCAAAATAGTGGGCATTGTTGCCGTAGCAGCGGTCGTTATCTGGGCGGCTAGCGGTTTCTACACCATCAAAGAAGCAGAACGCGGTGTGGTAACGCGTTTTGGCAAATTTAGCCATCTGGTTGAGCCCGGTCTTAACTGGAAGCCAACGTTTATCGATCAGGTTCGCGCCGTTAACGTCGAAGCCGTGCGTGAACTGGCGGCGTCTGGCGTGATGTTAACGTCGGATGAAAACGTTGTGCGCGTTGAAATGAACGTGCAATACCGCGTGACCGATCCGGAGCGTTATCTGTATGCGGTGACCAGCGCCGACGATAGTCTGCGTCAGGCAACGGACAGCGCCTTACGTGGCGTCATTGGTCGCTCAACCATGGATCGCATTCTGACGGAAGGTCGTACCGTGGTACGTAGCGAAACGCAGCGTGAGCTCGACGAAACCATTCGTCCGTACAACATGGGTATTACCCTGCTAGACGTGAACTTCCAGGCGGCGCGTCCACCGGAAGAGGTTAAAGCCTCATTTGATGATGCGATTGCTGCGCGTGAAAACCGCGAGCAGTACGTGCGTGAAGCCGAAGCTTATGCGAATGAAGTTCAGCCGCGCGCTAATGGCCAGGCCCAGCGTATCCTTGAAGAAGGTCGCGCCTATAAAGAACGTACGGTGCTAGAAGCGCAGGGTGAAGTGGCTCGTTTTGCGCGCCTGCTGCCAGAATATAAGGCCGCACCTGAAATCACTAAAGAGCGTCTCTACATTGAAACGATGGAACGCGTGCTCAGCCATACTCGCAAAGTTTTGATCAGCGATCGTGGCAGCAACTTGACGGTTCTGCCATTGGATCAACTGATGCGCGGTGGTCAGGCCTCGGGCCAGAGCGGTCAAAAAATGACGAATCTCATGAAATCACCTTCGTCTTCCGAAAGTAATGCGAGCCGTGGTGATACCTCATCATACAGTCCAGACAGCATCATGGATCAGCGTCGCGCCAATGCGCTGCGCAACGATACCCAGCGTCAAGGGAGGGAGTAATCGATGCGTAAGCCAATCATCGCCGTAATTATTGTAGTGTTGGTGGTGCTTTACGCGTCACTGTTCGTGGTGCAGGAAGGCCAACGCGGCATCGTGCTGCGCTTTGGCAAAGTTCTGCGTGACGATGAAAACAAACCGCTGGTGTACGCACCGGGTCTGCATTTCAAAATCCCGTTTATCGAAACCATGAAATCTCTGGATGCGCGCATTCAGACCATGGATAACCAGGCGGATCGCTTTGTTACCAAAGAGAAGAAAGACCTGATCGTTGATTCCTATATCAAATGGCGCATTAGTGATTTCAGCCGTTACTACCTGGCAACCGGTGGTGGCGACGTTTCTCAGGCCGAAGTATTGCTGAAACGTAAGTTCAGTGACCGTCTGCGTTCTGAAATGGGTCGTCTGGATGTGAAAGACATCGTGACCGATTCACGTGGCCGCTTAACCACCGATGTTCGAGATGCTTTGAATACCGGCAGCGCGGGCAATGACGATGAAGTGCAGACGCCAGCAGCAGATGATGCGATTGCCAATGCAGCGGCACGCGTAGAGCGTGAAACTAATAGCAGCGAACCGGCACCCAACCCGAACAGTATGGCTGCTTTAGGTATTCAGGTTGTCGACGTGCGCATTAAGCAGATCAACCTGCCAACGGAAGTGTCTGACGCTATCTACAACCGTATGCGCGCCGAGCGTGAAGCGGTTGCCCGTAGTCAGCGTTCACAAGGTCAGGAAGAGGCAGAAAAACTGCGCGCGCAAGCCGATTATCAGGTTACGCGTACTCTGGCAGAAGCTCAGCGTGAGGCGCTGATCTCACGGGGTGAAGGTGATGGTGAAGCAGCAAAACTGTTTGCTGATGCCTTCAGTCAGGATCCGGATTTCTATGCCTTTATCCGCAGCCTGCGCGCTTATGAGAATAGCTTCTCTGACAATCAGGATGTGTTAGTGCTGAGCCCGGATAGCGATTTCTTCCGCTATATGAAAGCGCCGACTAACGCCACGCGTTAAGAACTGATATAAAGTCCAGGCCGACAATGTTGTCGGCCTTTTTTTTGGGAAAAAAACATGAACACAACCATCTGGATGGCGCTGGCTTTAGTTTTGGTGCTGGAAGGACTTGGCCCCATGTTTATGCCACGCGTCTGGCGTCGCATGATTCTGGCGATGACCCAACTGCCCGATCGTCTACTGCACCGTTTTGGTGGCGGACTGGTGGTAGCGGGCGTGGTAATTTACGCCATGATCAGTATGCACGCAGGTTGATAAACACAAATTTGCGTGATATCTCGCAACCCAATTGTGTCTGGTGGCCATTGTTCCCCCCAACATGTTGTGATGATCAAAACTCAGGCAAAAAACAGCGCAATCGTATGCTAAAAGTGCTGAAAGAGTAAAAGTCAGGTGGTAGAATCCATTTTTAAGCAATCGGTGATTTTGAAAAAATGGGTAAGAACGTCGTCGTACTGGGCACCCAATGGGGTGACGAAGGTAAAGGTAAGATCGTAGACCTTCTGACAGAGCGCGCGAATTACGTCGTGCGTTACCAAGGTGGCCATAATGCAGGCCACACACTTGTCATCAACGGTGAAAAAACCGTCCTCCACTTAATTCCATCTGGCATCCTGCGTGAAAACGTCACCAGCATCATCGGTAACGGCGTTGTACTGTCGCCTGAAGCGCTGATGAAAGAGATGAAAGGTCTGGAAGAGCGCGGTGTGCCGGTACGTGAACGTCTGCTGATTTCTGAAGCCTGCCCATTGATTCTGCAATACCACGTAGCCATGGATGTAGCGCGCGAAAAAGCGCGCGGCGCTAAAGCTATCGGTACTACCGGTCGTGGTATCGGTCCAGCCTATGAAGATAAAGTTGCCCGTCGCGGTCTGCGCGTGAGCGATCTCTTCAATAAAGAAACCTTCGCCGTGAAGCTGAAAGAGATCGTCGATTTCTACAACTTCCAGCTGGTTAACTATTACAAAACGGATGCTGTCGACTACGAAAAAGTGCTGAGTGATACGCTGGCGGTTGCCGATATTATCACTAGCATGGTGGTTGACGTCTCTGATCTGCTGGACGGCGCGCGCAAGCGTGGCGACCTGATCATGTTCGAAGGTGCACAGGGTACGCTGCTGGATATCGACCATGGTACTTATCCGTACGTCACCTCATCCAACACCACCGCAGGTGGCGTGGCAACCGGGTCAGGTATTGGTCCGCGCTACGTTGATTACGTGCTGGGTATCGTTAAAGCTTATTCAACCCGCGTAGGTGCAGGTCCATTCCCGACCGAACTGTTTGACGAAACGGGTGAGTTCCTGTGTGCGCAAGGCCACGAGTTTGGCGCGACAACCGGTCGTCGTCGTCGTACCGGCTGGCTGGATGCGGTTGCCGTTCGCCGTGCAGTGCAGATCAACTCATTGTCTGGTTTCTGCATGACCAAACTGGACGTGCTGGATGGGCTGAAAGAAGTAAAAATCTGCGTAGCTTATCGCATGCCTGATGGCCGCGAAATGACCACCACGCCGCTGGCCGCTGAAGGCTGGGAAGGCATTGAGCCGATCTATGAAACGATGCCAGGCTGGAGCGAAACGACATTTGGCGTGAAGACGCTGGAAGGTCTGCCGCAGGCTGCACGTGACTACATCAAACGTGTAGAAGAAGTCACCGGTGTGCCGATTGATATTATTTCTACCGGCCCAGACCGTAGTGAGACGATGATTCTGCGCGATCCATTCGACGCATAATCTCTCAAGGCCGGGTATCGCCCGGCCTTTGTATTTCTAATCTTTGACTCCACTCACTCTATTTTTTCTTGCAAATATCGATACTTGCCGGAAAAAAACGCACCGGCCACCACGCTCTGGTTTATCATCATACTTAAACATCACGCCGACCGGCGCATAGTCATAACGACCGATGATTCACTGAGGTATATGTGCAGCTAACAAGTTTTACCGATTATGGTTTGCGTGCGCTGATTTATATGGCGACGTTACCGGAAGGTAAGCAGACCAACATTACCGAAGTCACCGATACCTACGGGGTGTCGCGTAACCATATGGTCAAAATCATCAATCAACTCAGCCGGGCTGGCTTTGTCGCCGCAACACGCGGTAAAAACGGCGGAATTCGTTTAGGCATGAACCCGGAAAAAATCGTGATTGGCGAAGTGGTACGAAAAATGGAGCCACTGCAGCTCGTGAACTGCAACGAGTGTGTCATCACGCCAGCTTGTCGTTTGCGTAAAGCATTGCACGATGCGGTCCAGTTATTCCTCAAGGAGCTGGATAAATATACGCTGGCCGATTTGGTCAAAGATAACGATGCGCTGTACCAACTTTTATTGTCCGAACCGCCGGTGGCAATCCAAATTAAATGACATCGGAGGAACCGTAATGTCAAAAGATCCTTTTCAGGATAGAGAAGCTGAAAAATACGAAAACCCTATTCCCAGCCGTGAATTCATTCTGGCGCTGTTAGAGAAACGGGAAAAACCGACCAGCCGCGATGACATCGCGCAGGAACTGAATATCACCAGCGAAGAGCAGCTGGAAGCGCTGCGCCGTCGTCTACGTGCCATGGAGCGCGATGGTCAGTTGGTGTTTACTCGCCGTCAATGTTACGCCCTGCCAGAACGTCTCGATCTCATTCGCGGTAAAGTGATTGGCCACCGCGATGGCTATGGCTTCCTGCGCGTGGAGGGACAGAAAGATGATTTCTATCTCTCTGCCGAACAGATGAAATTCTGCCTGCATGGCGACGTTATTCTGGCGCAGCCGGGCAGCGCCGATCGTAAAGGTCGTCGTGAAGCGCGTGTGGTACGCGTTCTCGAGCCGCGCAACAGCCAAATTGTTGGTCGCTACTTCACCGATGCGGGCACGGGATTTGTGGTACCTGATGACAGCCGTCTGAGCTTCGACATCCTGATCCCACAAGAAGAAACGCTCAACGCGCGCATGGGTTCAGTGGTGGTAGTTGAGATCACGCAACGCGCCACGCGTCGCAGCAAAGCGCTCGGCAAAATTACCGAGCTGCTCGGCGATGATATGGGAACCAGCCTTGCCGTGGATATGGCGGTGCGCACCCATGAAATTCCGCACAGCTGGCCGGAAGAAGTGGAAAAGCAGATCGCCAGGCTGAAAGAAGAAGTACCGGAAGATGCGAAGAAAGGGCGCGTTGATTTGCGTAACCTGCCGCTGGTCACCATTGATGGTGAAGATGCGCGCGACTTTGACGACGCCGTTTTCTGCGAGAAGAAGCGCGGTGGCGGCTGGCGTTTGTGGGTAGCGATTGCCGATGTGAGCTATTACGTCCGTCCCGGCACGCCGCTCGATGATGAAGCGCATCAGCGCGGCACGTCCGTCTATTTCCCGTCGCAGGTTATTCCAATGCTGCCGGAGATTCTCTCCAACGGCTTGTGCTCGCTGAATCCACAGGTTGATCGTCTGTGCATGGTGTGCGAGATGACCATCTCCTCCAGCGGCAAACTCACCGGCTTCAAACACTATGAAGCGGTGATGAACTCCCACGCGCGACTGACCTACAACAAAGTGTGGAACATTCTGCAAGGTGATGCCGATCTGCGTGAACAATACGCAGCGCAGGTGCCCCATCTGCATGAATTGCACAACATGTATCAGGTGCTGGAAACCGCGCGTGAGCAGCGTGGTGGCATTTCGTTTGAGACCGATGAAGCCAAGTTTATCTTTAACGCCGAGCGTCGCATTGAGCGCGTGGAGCGCACTTCACGCAACGATGCGCACAAGCTGATTGAAGAGTGCATGATTCTCGCCAACATTGCCTCAGCGCGTTTTGTTGAGAAAAATGAAGAGCCTGCACTGTTCCGCGATCATGATCGTCCAAGCGAAGACAGCATCAAAAGTTTCCGCACCGTACTCAACGAACTGGGCTTAAGCCTGCCGGGCGGTGCCAAGCCGCACCCGACTGATTATGCCGACCTGCTGAAGCAAGTGGCCGATCGTCCAGATGCAGAAATGCTGCAAACCATGCTGCTGCGTTCAATGAAGCAGGCAGTTTATGACCCGGAAAACCGTGGCCACTTCGGTCTGGCGCTGGCGTCTTATGCGCACTTTACCTCACCGATTCGCCGCTATCCCGATTTGCTGCTGCATCGCGCCATCAAATATTTGCTGGCGAAAGAGCGGGGTGAAGTGGATGGCATCACCACGCCGACCGGCGGCTATCACTACGATATGCAGCAGATGCTGCAGCTTGGCCAACACTGTTCGATGACCGAGCGTCGTGCTGATGAAGCCACGCGCGATGTCGCCGATTGGCTGAAGTGCGACTTCATGCAAGATCAGGTCGGCAACGTGTTCAGCGGTGTGATCTCCAGCGTGACCGGTTTTGGTTTCTTCGTCCGTCTTAACGATCTGTTTATCGATGGCTTGGTGCACGTTTCGTCGCTGGATAACGACTATTATCGCTTCGATGCGGTAGGCCAGCGTCTGATTGGTGAATCCGGCGGTCGTACCTATCGTCTTGGCGATGCGGTTGAAGTGCGCGTTGATGCGGTGCATATGGATGAGCGTAAAATCGACTTCGCGCTGATCTCCAGCAAGCGTGTACCGCGCGGCGAAGGCAAAACCGAGCGCGAGCGTGAGAAACGCGGCGGCAAGCCACCGGCCAAACGCCGTCGTGACGCCGGTAAGAAGGGGACTTTTGAACCTGATTCAGCGTTCCGCGGCGAGAAGAAAAAGCCTGCGGCTGCTGAAAAACCGGCTAAAACCGAGAAAAAAGGCAAAAAAGTCTCGGAGAAAACCCGTAAAATCGCCGCCGCCACCAAGTCCAGGCGCGCGTCGAAGAAGCAAACAGGCGAAGCCTGATTGTGTGGTCGCCTTTAACGGCGACCTAACACACCAGCAACGTGTTTTCGTAGGGTGCGCATTTATGCGCACCTGAATAATGGCCGATCTCTTCATGATTCATCTCCAACCTTGAGCAAAGTAATGAGTGAAATAATTTTTGGTATTCATAGCGTGCAGGCGCTGCTGGAGCGCGATCCGCAGCGTTTTCAGGAAGTCTTTATCCTTAAAGGCCGCGAAGATCGTCGCCTGCAACCGCTGATCCTCGCACTGGAAGCTCAGGGTATTCCGGTGCAGGTTGCCAATCGCCAATGGCTGGATAGCCAGGTTGAAGGCGGCGTACATCAGGGTATTGTGGCGCGCGTAAAGCCGGGCAAGCAGTACCAGGAAGGCGATCTGCCGGATCTGCTGCAGAGCCTGGAAAAGCCGTTCCTGCTGGTGCTGGATGGCGTTACCGACCCGCATAATCTCGGTGCTTGCCTGCGTAGCGCTGATGCCGCTGGCGTGCATGCGGTCATCGTGCCGAAAGACCGCGCAGCTCCGCTGAATGCCACGGCGAAAAAAGTGGCGAGCGGCGCGGCAGAAAACGTGCCTTTGATTCGCGTCACCAACCTGGCACGTACCCTGCGTTTGCTGCAGGAATACAACATTTGGGTAGTCGGCACCGCGGGTGAAGCCGATCATACCGTTTACCAAAGCAAAATGACTGGCCCGATGGCGCTGGTGATGGGGGCGGAAGGTGAAGGTATGCGTCGATTGACGCGTGAACATTGCGATGAGCTGATCAGCATCCCTATGGCAGGCAGCGTATCGTCACTGAACGTGTCAGTGGCCACTGGCGTATGTCTGTTCGAAGCCGTTCGTCAGCGTCAGGCGTGATCCCCGCCGCAAAAAATTTTCCAGGCCGAGCATAACTGCAAAACAGCTACATACTTATACCCTAAATAATTCGAGTTACAGGAAGGCGGCAAGTGCGTGACTCCTCAGGAGCTTACATCAGTAAGTGACTGGGGTGAACACACGTAGCCAACGCACCTGTAGCTCGAAGTATGACGGGGATATTTATGATTTGGACAACCCACACCGTATTCAATCAACCCCATCCGCTCAGCAACAGTAACCTGTTTACGCGTGATATCGCCTTGTGTGAGGCGGTTGCACGCGAAGGTGCTAGCTGGGACCGTGAATGGCTGGCTTCAGTGGGCCTGCAACTTGGCAGCGCTGAATCGCTGGAACTAGGCCGCCTGGCCAACGTCGAATCGCCGGAGCTGCTGCGTTACGATGCGCGCGGTGAACGTCTCGATGAAGTGCGCTTTCATCCGGCCTGGCATCTGCTGATGCAGGGATTGTGTGCCAGCCGACTGCACAATCTCAGCTGGCAACCCGACGTGCAGCCACATGCGATGGTGGCACGTGCCGCGCGATTTATCCTGCATGCGCAAGTTGAAGCAGGCTCGCTTTGTCCCGTCACCATGACGCATGCCGCCATTCCGCTGCTGCAAAATCATCTGCCTGAACCCTATGCTGACTGGCGCGAAACGCTGCTCAGCGATCGTTATGACGCGCATCATCTGCCGGGCAATAAGAAACGCGGCCTGCTGATTGGCATGGGCATGACGGAAAAACAGGGAGGCACCGATGTGTTGAGCAACACCACGCGCGCTGAGCCGTTAGGTGTGCGTGGTGCCGGTCAGGCGTATCGTATTACCGGCCACAAATGGTTCTTCTCGGTACCGCAGAGCGATGCGCATCTGGTTCTGGCGCAAACGCCACAAGGGCTGAGTTGCTTCTTCCTGCCGCGCCTGCTGCCGGACGGCACGCGTAACGCTATTCGCCTCGAGCGTCTCAAAGACAAACTGGGCAATCGCTCCAACGCCAGTGCCGAAGTCGAGTTTCAGGATGCCATTGGCTGGTTGATGGGCGAAGAGGGCGACGGCGTACGGCTGATCCTGAAAATGGGCGGCATGACGCGCTTCGACTGCACGCTGGGCAGCCACGGCCAAATGCGCCGCGCGCTGTCAATTGCCGTACACCATGCGCAGCAGCGCCAAGTGATGGGCAAAAACCTTATCGATCAGCCGCTGATGCATGCAGTGCTGGCGCAGCAGGCGCTGCAGCTGGAGGGACAAACTGCGCTGTTGATGCGTCTGGCACGTGCCTGGTCATCGCCCGCCAGCGAACATGAACGCTTATATGCGCGTTTGTTCACCCCTGCCGCCAAATTTGCCGTCTGTCAGGCGGGGATGCCGTTTGTGGCGGAAGCGATGGAAGTGCTGGGCGGCATCGGCTATTGCGAACAGAGCGAGCTGCCAAGGCTATATCGAGAGATGCCCGTCAACAGCATCTGGGAGGGTTCTGGCAACGTGATGTGCCTTGATGTACTGCGCGTAATGGGTCGCCATTCAGAAGTGATAACCATGCTGCACGATGAGTTTGATGCGGTAAAAGGCAGTAATCGCCATTTCGATCGTCGCTGGCGACAGCTGCGTTTGCAGCTTGCTCACGTGCGCGAAGGGCAAGCACGCGACATCACGCGTGAGCTGTATCTGCTGGCCAGCGCGGCAATTCTGCTGAAAGTCGCTGAGCCGCCGCTGGCCGATGGCTGGTGTCAGCAGCACCTCGATATGCGCGGTAAACGCGCGTTAAGTGACGATCTTTGCGCACGCTTACTGCTGCGCGCCAGTGCCGGTTGAGGGGGCGCCATACAGAATGGCGGTGGCGTACCAGAAGCTGGGAATGGTGGTCTCATCCAGCATCAGAATCTGATAATAAACCGCACCGGCCTGATTGGCTTTGGCGGCGATGGCGCGCTGCGCATCATCCGGCGAGCCGCGCGTGGTGGCAGTGATAGTGCCGAGCTTCGGCAATCCATAACTCTGCGCACGCGAAATTTCCTGCGCCTGATGACCTGGCGGCGGCGGGGCTTGTGGCGTGGTGGTGAAAGCAGCGCAGCCGCTGAGCAGCAGCGTTAACACCAGAAAGAGAGTACGCATGGCAATTCCAGAAGGGGGAAGATGGTTCAAGTGTATGCCATCTTCCCAGCAGTTTTAGTCCTTCAGATGAAAAATGCTCACCAGCTGGGTCAGATGGTGACCTTTCTGACTCAGATGATTGGCGGTGGATTCTGACTGATTAATCATATCGCTACTTTGATGGGTTGCCTGGCTGATGTGATTCATCGCCAGATTCACCTGGCCAATACCTGCCGCCTGCTCCTGTGCGGCAATATTGATCTCTCCCATCAACGTTTTAACCTGCTCAATGTGATTGACGATATGGCTCATCGCATCGCGCGTTTGCTCCGACAGCGTATGCCCGGCCGCCACTTTATCGATTGAGCTGGCGATCAACCCATCAATCTCTTTAGCGGCATTGGCACTGCGCTGCGCCAGCGCACGCACTTCAGCAGCGACAACCGCAAAACCTTTACCGTGTTCACCGGCACGCGCCGCTTCAACCGCGGCGTTCAGCGCCAGAATGTTGGTCTGAAATGCGATTGACTCAATGACGTGGGTGATATCGGCGATGCTCTGCGACGCAACGCGGATCTCCGACATGGTTTCCACCGAGCGCGCTACGGTGCTGCCGCCGTGATTGACGGTATTGGCTGCTTCACCCACCAGTGCCATGGCCTGACGCACGTTGGCGGCGGTTTGTGCCACCGTAGCGCCAAACTGCTCCATGCTGGCCGAGGTTTCTTCCACGCTGCTGGCCTGGCGGCCAATCTGCTCGCTAATGCTGGAGCTGCTGGCGGCGATAGTGTCGGTGCCGCTGCTGATCTCACGCGCGGCCGAGCGCACCTGGCTGACGACTTTTTCCAATCCATCGCCAATGCCGTTGATGGCGCTAACCAGCTGACCGATCTCATCACGACGTGTGGAGTCAAGATGCGCCTGCAAATTACCGGCGGCGTACTGTTCCGCCAGATGAATTACCTGCTGCAGCGGACGTGTAATGGCGCGGCGGCTGTACCACATAAAGCCAAGCGCAAACGCAACCACCAGCGCCAGGCCAATCGCCATAAACAGGTTACGGCTGTGCGTGATGGGCGCCAGCAGGCTGGCACGGCTCACCTCACTAACGATGATCCAGTTCCAGCCCGGCAGCTGCTGCCACGCCAGCAGTTTGGTTTCGCCCTCAAGTTCAACCGCGACTAATCCCTTCGGTTGGCTGAGCAGCTGCTTTTGTGTGGCCTGATCCCAGCGCGGCAGTTTGCCTTCAGATTGACGATCAAACAGATAGTGTCCCTGGCTGCTGCCCGGCGCACCGTTGAGCACCGAGAAGGTGCCGCTGTCACCTAAATGACGCGCCAGCACTTTGTCGCGCATCAGCGCGTATTGCGCATCGATCTGCACGCCCACGAACAGGATAGCGATCACCGCGCCGCTGCTATCCTGCACCGGCTGATACTGCGTGATGTAACGATGGCCGAACAGCGTTGCCAGGCCACGATATACCGCGCCCTGATTCACACTGCGCCAGGCGGCACTGCTGCGATCCAGTTTGGTGCCAATCGCCCGGCTGCCATCCTCTTTTTTCAGCGAGGTGGAAATACGCACATAATCCTCGCCGTCACGCACGAAAACGGTGGAGACCGCGCCGGTGCGATCGAGGAAATCATCCACGGCAATCTGGTCGAGGTTGAGGGTTTTCAGCCCGGCACGTAGCGTTGGCGTACTGAATTCACCCACCTGAATGCGTTCACTTTCGTCGCGACTAAAGCGTTTTGGCAGAAAGCTCTGGAACAGTTTGGTGTAATTTGCCACTTCTTCCGATAGCGTGGCGTTGAACATGGTGGCCATTTCATTAATGCCCTGCACCTGATTCTGCATATCATCGGTCGCCAGCTGTTCCAGCTGACGGGCCGCGTTATGGCTTAGGGTAAGGGTCAACGTAAAGAGCACAATTGCCACGCTCAAAGACGTCAATACAGACAGCTTAATTCCGAGACTCATGGCGCTGAGAGAAAGACGCTGCATAAAGTACCTTTTGAGATTATTGGAGGGGTACAAGATCAACGGCAAAGCGCGCTAAATGTTTAGGGCAGAAATTATTACAACTTAATGTGAAGTGGCTCGCATTTTGTCCGGTAGCGCTTACACTGAGTCCAGTGATAATCATTCTCAATGGAGGCGGTATGATTGAGTTGGCAACGGAGAATCTGGCCGGTATCGAATGTATTCACGCGGCACCGACCGGGCAGCGGCAAGCACGTTTACCGACGGTATTGTTCTACCACGGGTTTACCTCTTCGAAAGAGGTTTACAGTTACTTTGCCGTGGCGCTGGCGCAGGCCGGTTTCCGCGTCATCATGCCCGATGCAGATATGCACGGTGCGCGTTATAACGGCGATACCGAAATGCGAAACACGCACTTCTGGGACATCCTCAAACAGAACATTGATGAAGTGGCGGTGCTGGAAGCGGCGCTGCGTGAGAATGACTGGATTGCCGATGAGCGTTTTGCCGTGGCGGGCGCATCGATGGGCGGCATGACCGCGCTCGGCGCAATGGCGCGCTACCCACAGATTCACAGCGTGGCGTGTTTGATGGGCTCCGGTTATTTCATGCAGCTCAGTCATACGCTGTTTCCGCCGCTGGTGGCCCGTACGCCAGAACAGAAAGAGACCTTTGCCGCGCGTTTAGCTCCGCTGGCACCCTATGATCCCAGCGAACAGTTACAAAAACTGGCGAATCGGCCATTACTGCTGTGGCACGGCGAAGCGGATGAAGTGGTGCCCTTTGCCGAAACGGTGCGGCTAGACAAAGCGTTACGTGACGCGGAGCTCGATCAACACTTGACCTCACTTTCTGAGAAGCATATCGGCCATAAAATCACGCCTTCGGCCCTGACGGCGCTGGTCAGCTTCTTTAAACATCATTTATAAACTAAAGCGGGTTGGCGTGATTGACGCCAACCCGTTGCGATAAGCCGCACTAAAGTTGTGACGACAACCGTTCGGCGGCGCTGGTATTAGCACTGACAGGGTTACTGCTTGCAGGCGCATCCAAACGATTAACGTAGACATAGCCTGATGCCGCGTTGCTGTTGTGACTTCTCATCTGCAACGCCTGGTCAGCGGAGCTGGCAAAAGCGGGGGTAGACAGGAAGAGACCCAGTAAAGTGGCGAAAATGATGATTTTCATAATCGACTCCTCACTCCAGGGATTACACTCTCAGACGTTACGAAATGGTTAAATCGTTGCGCCTGTAACTAGTGTAGTGCTTAACCAGCTTGCCGCCAGATCGTCCTGCTGAACGCTTTCTTCAGAGAATTTGATGAAGCATCTGCTAACGCAATGAATCTCAACACTTAGCACAAAAAGCAGCATCAGCTGGCACGATAGTCGCTATTTGATGAATTGTGCGCTTGAGTTTCTGCGGGGACGCCAGTATGATTACGCGTCAATTTTTCAGCTGCATTCAGAGGTGTGTTTCATTTATTGAATGATTCACAACCTATAACGTTCCTTGCTTCCGTGGGCCGCAGCTGACCCCGACAGGAGGCTGAATAATCCGTAAGGAGCTATCGATGCGTCATTACGAAATCGTATTTATGGTCCACCCTGACCAGAGCGAACAGGTTCCAGGTATGATCGAGCGTTACACTGGTGCTATCACCGGTGCACAGGGCACGATTCACCGTCTGGAAGACTGGGGCCGCCGTCAGCTGGCTTACCCAATCAACAAACTGCACAAAGCTCACTATGTTCTGCTGAACGTAGAAGCGCCGCAGGAAGTGATTGACGAGCTGGAAACTAACTTCCGCTTCAACGACGCCGTTATCCGCAGCATGGTTATGCGCGTTAAGCACGCGGTAACTGAAGCATCTCCGATGGTTAAAGCTAAAGACGAGCGTCGTGATCGCCGCGAAGACTTTGCTAACGAATCGGCTGATGACTCAGATGCTGGGGATTCTGAAGAGTAATCCGTCATGACGGCAAATCGACTGCGCCTGTCTGGCACTGTGTGCAAGACGCCGGTTCGAAAAGTCAGTCCGTCAGGGATACCTCATTGCCAGTTCGTGCTTGAGCATCGTTCTGTGCAGGAGGAGGCCGGTTTCCACCGGCAAGCCTGGTGTCAAATGCCGGTGATTATCAGCGGCAGCACCCATCAGGTGATTACTCAACATATAACGGTCGGCACGCAACTCACTCTCGAAGGCTTTATTAGCTGCCATCAGGCACGCAATGGTCAGAGTAGAATGGTGTTACATGCCGAGCAGATTGATTTGATAGATTCTGGAGACTAGCCAAATGGCACGTTATTTCCGTCGTCGCAAGTTCTGCCGTTTCACCGCGGAAGGCGTTGTAGAGATTGATTACAAAGATATCGCTACACTGAAAAACTACATTACCGAAAGCGGTAAAATTGTCCCGAGCCGTATTACCGGTACTCGTGCAAAATACCAGCGCCAGCTCGCTCGTTGCATCAAGCGCGCTCGCTACCTGTCCCTGCTTCCGTACACTGATCGTCATCAGTAATCGGTAGTTGTCCATTAACGACTTTAAGAGGATAAGGTAATGCAAGTTATTCTGCTTGATAAAGTAGCAAACCTGGGCAGCCTGGGTGATCAGGTTAGCGTTAAAGCGGGCTATGCTCGTAACTTCTTGGTTCCACAGGGTAAAGCTGTTCCTGCTACCAAGAAAAACGTTGAGTTCTTCGAAGCGCGTCGCGCTGAACTGGAAGCCAAACTGGCTGACGTTCTGGCTGCTGCTAACGCACGTGCAGAGAAAATCAACGCACTGGGCAACGTAACCATCGCGTCTAAAGCTGGCGACGACGGCAAACTGTTCGGTTCCATCGGTACGCGCGACATCGCTGGTGCAGTTACTGCCGCTGGCGTTGAAGTGTCTAAGAGCGAAGTTCGTCTGCCGAACGGCGTTCTGCGCACCACCGGTGAGCACGAAGTTGACTTCCAGGTTCATAGCGAAGTCTTCGCTAAACTGGTTGTGAATGTAGTTGCTGAGTAATTTTACTCGGTAATGCGAAAACGCCGGCCTTGTGCCGGCGTTTTTGTTTTTATGCTTTACTGGGCGCGGATAAAGCTGCCATCCGGCTGGCGTGTAAACAGCACCGGACCGTTACTGCCATCTACCGTTAAACCGGTCACCACGCCTTGTGCGTTCTGACGGATTTTCACCTGCTGACCGTTCTGCAGCGCACTCAGCGGTTGTCCATCACCTTCCACTCGCGCCATGGCAAACACATCATTCACCGGCAGATTATTGTCGCGGAACAGCTGCGCCAGCGTCTGACCTGATGCCACGCTGTAAGTGCGCCATTCGCCCTGCGAATCGGTTTTGGGCGAGGTGTTCTGCTGCTGATTATTGTTATTGTAAATCTCCGCCTGCATTGGCACTTCTTTGCCGGTGTTATCCGCTGGACGCTCCACCGGATACTGCGGCGTGCTGCTCGGCCAGAGAAACGCCAGCAGCAGCACCAGCAGCGCAATCACAATGCCGCGACGATGCAAAGCGGGCAGCGGGTCCATCCAGCGCACATCATCCAACAGATGCCAAACGCGCTGTAATGCGGCGGGAACGCGGGAAGGGTGATCGGAAGCCATTCGTGAATCCTCCTCGCTGGCTGCTTTACGCGGAATGCGCGGCAGCCAACGTTGCAACCAAGGTAATAAAGTACGCGGTGCGCGCGTCCTGCGACGTCGTGGGGCGATCTGGCCCATGTATTCTCTCTTGTTCCGACGGTGGCAGGTGAAAACCTCGCCACAGCTATAGTATGGGCAATGCGGACGGGAAGTGCCTGGCAGCATTGAAAAATTTGACCGGTGTATTGTTTCTCTTTCACTGGAAAATGTCATCTGCGGCGCGCGAGATTTTACGCCAGCCGCCCGCGCTGGTATGCTGCCGGTTCTATTTTTCTCCGGGATTAAGGAATCAAGATGACGACCCCTTCATTCGACAGCGTCGAATCACAAGCAAGTTACGGTATCGGTTTACAGGTAGGCCAGCAGTTGCAAGAGTCTGGACTGCAGGGTCTGCAGCCAGAAGCACTGCTCGCCGGCCTGCGCGACGCGCTGGAAGGGAACTCACCTGCCGTCCCGGTTGACGTGGTACATCGCGCGCTGCGTGAAGTGCACGAACGCGCAGAGGGCGTGCGTCGTGAGCGCGTAGAAGCCATGGCGGCAGACGGTCAGAAATTCCTCGAGCAGAACGCGCAGCGCGAAGGCGTGAGCAGCACCGAAACCGGTCTGCAGTTCAGTGTGATCACCCAAGGCGATGGCCCGATCCCTTCACGTCAGGATCGTGTCCGTGTGCATTACACCGGCAAACTGATCGATGGCACCGTGTTTGATAGCTCAGTGGCGCGCGGCGAGCCGGCGGAATTCCCGGTAAGCGGCGTTATCGCGGGCTGGATTGAAGCGTTGACCCTGATGCCGGTTGGCTCCAAATGGGAACTGGCGATTCCACACAACCTCGCGTACGGCGAGCGCGGTGCTGGCGCATCCATCCCGCCATTCAGCACCCTGGTGTTTGAAGTTGAGCTGCTGGAAATTCTGTAAGCCGCTAACCCGCTTCTCTAAAGCCGGCATGTCATCATGCCGGTTTTTTTATATCTGTAGTTCGCGCTGGTTTTAAAATGATCAGCGCTTATAATGTGCGAATCGAACGATTCACACGAAAGGTGCGGTATGTATTTACTTTCTGCCAATGAAGCCAAAACCCAATTTGGCGATATGCTACTGAAAGCGCAGCGTGAACCGGTCCAGATTAGCCGTAACGGAAAGCCGGTAGCAGTCGTGATTTCCGCGGAGGAGTATCAGGCGATAGAGGCCATGAAGCAGCAATTTGTGCAGGAAAAAATTGCCCGTGCCAGAAATGACATTGCCAACGGGCAACTGACCGATGGTGAAACCTTTTTCGACCAACTGCTGGACTAAATGGCTACTTTTCAGCTCACGGATGAAGCGCGGCAGGATATCGTCGATATTCGCCGGTTTACCCTGCAGAAGTGGGGCGATGCGCAATCGAAAAGCTATCTCAAGCGTTTGCAGGAAACGTTGCGCACACTTGCCGATATGCCGAATTTGGGAAAAAGCAGAGCGCTGGATGTTGCTGAAGGTGTACTGAGCTTTCCCTATGTCAGCCACATGGTTTACTACCAGCCAGGCGGGAAAGGCATCATTATTTTGGCGATATTGCATCAGAGCCGGGTGCCAGCAACGCATCTGGCCACCCGGTTGTAGCAACTATTTCTTCTGCAAATCCACCTGCCACAGCGCAAAACCGATCTCATCGCTGCCTACCGCTTTCATCGGGTAATCGGCATGCTGTTCAATAAACTGCGTGGCTTTCGCGCCGGGTGCGGTTTCAAAACGGATATCCAGCGGCGTGTTGCTGCTAATCGTTGCCAGGCGCCAGTTGTGATCCGCCTGCGGTTTCACTTCGCCGTGCGCTTTGGTCTCGCTGCTGATATAAGCGGCAACCACCGAGCGGTTCTCATCCGGTGAAGCAAACGCGACATACTTATCGCCGGTGCCGGCAAACTTACCGCCATAAGCGCGGTAGTTATTGGTGGCGACCAGGAAGGTGGCATTGGGATCAATCGGCTTGCCTTGCCAGGTGAGGTCTTTAATACGCGATGCCTGCTTGTTGATCAGCGTACATTCCGCGTCGTAACGCGCCGGTTGCGTTACATCGATTTGGTACTGCACGCCATCGATCACATCGAAGTTATAGGTGCGGAAATCCCAGTTGATCAGCGATTGCGGTTTGCTGCTATGCGGATCAATTTGATTGAACTGCGCGGCGGAACACTCCAGCCACTCTTTCACCTGCGCCCCGCTGACTTTCATCACCACCAGCGTATTGGGGTAGAGATAGAGATCGGCGGCATTACGGAAGGTAAGATTGCCTTTCTCCACTTCTACGTAGCTGGCGGGATCGTTCTTACGACCACCGGCTTTAAACGGTGCCGCGGCGGAGAGCACCGGCAAGCGGCCGAGATCGGGATCGCCCTGAATAAAGTGCTCAACGTAAGCGCGCTGCGCGTTATTGACGATCTGCACCGTGGGATCGTCCTGTACCAGCGACAGGTAGCTGTACATCACGTCGGCAGATTTGCCGATCGGTTTGGCAACAAACTCGCGCGTGGCACGGTGATCCTGTTCCAGCACTTTTACTAAGTTGGCATCTTCAGCGGCCAGCGATTTTTTCGCCGTGCTGTCATAAATCGGACGCGCTTCGGCTTTGCCCTGCGCCACCTGCCATTTGCCGCCGTCATTATTCAGCACCAAATCAACCACGCCAAGATGATCGCCCCACATGCCGGGCATAACGGCGGGAACACCGTTCAGCGTGCCTTGTGCAGTATCAGCGCCTTGTATGGCGGCGAATTCTTTGCTCGGGAACACGGCATGCGCATGGCCGAACATGATGGCGTTGATGCCTGGAACCTGGCTTAGGTAGTAAACCGAGTTTTCGGCCATGGCGTGATAGGGTTCGCTGCTTAAGCCGGAGTGCGGAATAGCGACGATAATTTCAGCACCTTTTGCGCGCATTTCCGGCACATAGCGCTTCGCTGTTGCCGTAATATCATCAACCCGCACTTTTCCCTGCAGATTGTTGCGATCCCACACCATAATCTGCGGTGGAACGAAGCCGATGTAACCGATTTTCAGCGTGTGCGGCTTGCCTTCACGGTCCGTGACCGTCGTTTCTTTGATCAGATAGGGCGTAAACAGCGGTTTCCCGCTCTTTTCATCGATAATGTTGGCATTGACGTAAGGGAAGCGTGCGCCAGCCAGCGCTTTTTGCAGATACGGTAAGCCATAGTTGAATTCATGATTGCCCAGGTTACCAACCACATAATCCAGCGTGTTCATTGCCTTATAAACGGGATGCACTTCGCCCGGTTTTAGCCCCTTCGCCGCCATGTAATCACCCAGCGGACTTCCCTGAATGATATCGCCGTTATCCACCAGCAGGCTGTTCTTCGCTTCAGCGCGCGCCTGCTGAATCAGTGTCGCGGTACGAACCAGGCCAAACTTCTCGGTGGGCGTATCTTTGTAATAATCGAAATCCATCATATTGCTGTGCAGATCGGTGGTTTCCAGAATGCGCAGATCCACCGTAGCAGCCTGTACCGTAGCGGCAGAAATACACAGCGCCAATAACGACATGCTCGCTTTGAACATCGCTTGCTCCTTGTTCGGTCCAATGGGCCTCTCAAAATAATGTAAAACGATGACGAATTATCATTTCAATTTGTGATGAGGCTCGGAATTCCATCTTATTTCTTGCTATACGCCGCGCTCAGCGCGCATTCAGCATCCTGCCATAGCCGCAGCTGATGAACTATGATATTGATAATCATATAGATTGCCGTAGCAGACAGCGCAGCCGCAGGCTGTCGAAGGACAACTGCTAAAATAAGAACAGGTTGGCGGTGGATGTCTGACAGGCAGAATCAGCGGAAAAGAGGTGCAGAATGTTAGATAAAATTTGTCAGCTGGCGCGTGAAGCGGGTGAAGCCATTATGCAGGTTTATAACGGTGCAGAGCCGGTGGATGTCACGCGTAAGTCGGATGATTCGCCGGTTACGGCGGCCGATCTTGCCGCGCACCGGGTCATCGTTAGCGGGCTAAACACACTTACGCCAGATGTTCCGGTGTTATCAGAAGAAGATCCGCCGGGCTGGGAAGTGCGCCAGCACTGGCAGAAATATTGGCTGGTCGATCCGCTGGATGGCACCAAAGAGTTCATCAAACGCAACGGCGAGTTTACGGTAAATATTGCGCTTATCGAAAACGGTAAGCCGGTATTGGGCGTGGTGTATGCGCCGGTACTGGGCGTGATGTATTCCGCTGCGGAAGGTAAAGCCTGGAAAGAAGAGAACGGCCAGCAGATGCAGATCCATGCGCGTGAAGCGCGTCCGCCACTGGTGGTGGTGAGCCGTTCGCATTTTGATAGTGATACCGAGCTACAAGAGTATCTGCATCAGCTGGGAGAGCATCAAACTACCTCCATCGGCTCATCGTTGAAGTTCTGCCTGGTGGCAGAAGGCGCCGCGCAGCTTTATCCGCGCTTTGGACCGACAAATATCTGGGATACCGGTGCGGGACACGCCGTGGCGATCGCTGCAGGTGCGCATGTGCATGACTGGCAGGGCAAAACGCTTGACTACACGCCGCGTGAGTCGTTTCTCAATCCCGGTTTCCGCGTCTCGCTGTTTTAAGATTGGATAGGGCCGCCATAAATGGCGTAATGCCGATCGGTTCAGCGCCGTATCAAATCACCGCACCTTCCGTAGCGGCGCGATTCATCGCGCAATGAATTGCGCCGCTACAATGTGTGCTCTAGGTAATGAGGTTTTCCATGTCTTAACTGACGAACATTACGCCATGAATGGCGACCCCGATAATCCTTACTTCTGCAACAGCTCATGAATCAGCTTCATCGCCTGCTGCACTTCATCCTGCGTTAGCGGCCCATCTTTGGCATAGCGCACATGCGCGGTGTTATCCAATATCACAATCGCCGAGCCGCCTTTCTCTAATTGCCAGGCCTGCCGAGCGCTGCCGTTGCTATCGACAATAAATTGCGACCACGGATATTGCTGCTTATTGCTCTCAATACTGCTGCGTACAAACATGCCGGTGCCAGGAATGGCATCGTCGGTATTTACAATGGTGGTCGTTTGATAACGATCGTGCGGCAGATGTGCCGCTTTAATCGCTTCAATCAGCGCTGCATTCTGCTCTTTAGCGGACGAACGGCCAGCGATATGTAAGATGACGCGTACTTTTCCACTCAGCTGCGCGCTATTCCAGGATTTGTAGCTAAACTTATCTTGTTGATAAAGCAGCTCTCCCCGGTCATTGATGCCCACGGCAGGCACGCGTTCACCCGTTTTGAATGCATGTGCCGAGGCCAGGGCAGGCAGCAGCAGAGCCAGTGCTAATACAGAATGTCCCAAACGCATTGTCAAACTCCTTGGTGATCCGACCAGTTGTTCATGTTCCTGCAATATTAGGCGTGGATGATGCGTCTGTCGCAATGAGTTAACAGGTTTGCAACCTATGCCACAATTCCATAATGAGTGAAGGTTTATACTGGGTTTAGTGAGGCTGATAACAGAGTATTCTGTAATGATGTGTCAATTCAGTAAATAATTCACTTTTTCGGAACATCGGCAACGAAGGATGCTCTATAGTTATGCTTCATTTGCGCTTCATGGGTTCGTGCCAAATTTGGTAACGACGGAGCGTATTAAAAAATTTTCAGGAGTTAATCAGCATGAAGATCTTCCAGCGCTATAATCCGCTGCAAATCGCGAAATATGTAAAAACGCTATTTAGAGGAAGGTTGTATATCAAGGATGTTGGCGCGTTTGAGTTTGATAAAGGCAAAGTCATGTTGCCTCGCGTTAAAGACAAACAACATCTTAGCGTGATGTCAGAGATCAACCGCCAGGTACTGCGGCTGCAAGCCGAGTACAACTAAGTAAGCAAAATAAAGGGCGCCGATGGCGCCCTCAGTATTTCTGCGGTTGGTGTTGTGTTGATCGCGATAACTGGCGACCCTACGACTCCGATTCATCCACCGCATTCTTCGAAACATTCAGCACCGGCGGACGTTCATCAATGCGTGTCACCAACAGCTGATCGATGCGGTAACTGTCAATATCGACCACTTCAAACTTGTAGCCGGAAAACTTCACAAAATCGGTACGCTTAGGAATTTTGCGCAGCATGTACATCATGAAGCCGCCAATGGTTTCGTAATTGCCAGACTGCGGAAAATCATCGATATCCAGCACGCGCATGACGTCATCAATCGGCGTACCGCCTTCTACCAGCCATGAGTTCTCATCACGCGCGACAATCTGTTCTTCCTGACCTTGTCCGACCAAATCGCCCATCAGCGTGGTCATCACGTCATTCAGCGTGATGATACCGACCACCAACGCATATTCGTTCATGATCACCGCGAAGTCTTCACCGGCGGTTTTGAAGCTTTCCAGCGCTTCAGAGAGCGTCAGCGTATCCGGCACAATCAGCGCCGAGCGAATTTGCACACCGCTGTTGAGCGTCAAACTCTGGTTGCCCAGTACGCGCAGCAGCAGTTCTTTCGAATCCACATAGCCGACGATATGGTCAATATCGCCATCGCACACGATAAATTTGGAGTGCGGATGCTGAGCGATTTTGGTTTTGAGGGTCGTTTCATCTTCGTGTAAATCGAACCACACCACGTTCTCGCGCGAGGTCATTGATGACGGCACGGTGCGTGATTCCAGTTCAAAAACGTTTTCAATCAGCTCATGTTCCTGCTTACGCAGCACGCCGGCCAGGGCGCCCGCTTCTACCACTGCATAAATATCGTCAGAGGTAATATCGTCTTTACGCACCATCGGCAATTTGAACATGCGGAAGAAGACGTTGGCTAAACCGTTGAATAGCCACACCAGCGGGCGCAGCACCACTAAACAAAAGCGCATTGGGTTGATGATACGCAGCGCCACCGCTTCCGGTGCAATCATCCCTACGCGTTTTGGTGTGAGATCAGCAAACAGAATGAACAGGCTGGTTACAATGGTAAAAGAGCAGATAAAACTGAGTTGTTCTGCGAGTTCTGGGGCCACAAAGCGGCTAAACAGGCCATTGAAGGCAGGAGAGAAAGCCGCATCGCCGACAATACCGCCGAGGATAGCCACGGCATTGAGGCCAATTTGCACCACGGTGAAGAACATGCCGGGTTGTTCCTGCATTTTCAGCACGCGCTGTGCGTTGATATTGCCTTCGTCAGCCAGTAACTTCAGCTTGATCTTGCGGGCAGCCGCCAGCGAGATCTCCGAAAGAGAAAAAAATGAACTGATGAGAATCAGTAAAAGAATGACAAGTAAGCTATCGAGCATAAGAGATCCGTTGGGTTAATCACTTGTCATTTTTGGCCTGGGCAGCGCGGGAGTGGGCGTACATCCGGTACTCGCCAGTCAAACAGGCTATCCGTGCCAAAAATGTCTGCGCCATATCGACAAGATAAGGTTAACGTCGGGGCAGAAAAGAGTGCAGGCGGAGCCTGCTGGTCGCTGATTATAGCAGCAGCGCTTATCATGCCGCCAGAGGGGCGCACTGTGCGCTCGGATTAATCCGAGTGCGTGCGTGCCAGAGGCGGAAGACGTGCCTGGCTGTTGTATCGTTTCCCCCATTTACCGACAATAGCCCACAATTTGGCGTCGTCGCCGTTGTGGGTAAAAAGAGCGGCTATGCTGATGGGTACACGGCGGTGGTGATACCCTTCGAATGAATAAACGCCCCTGCGGAATAGGGGCCGGCATTATTAACAGGAGTACGTGTGCCACGATTTCATATTTATTGTTTGGCCAGCCTGTTGCTTGCTGCACCTGCCGTCGAGGCAGCCAAGGTGCGCTTGCAGTTGGAAGGCCTGACCGGGGATTTGCAAAAGAACGTCAGGGCACGCTTGTCCACCATTGGCAGTGACGAGGTGTCAAACGACGGCCGTTTCCAGGCTCGTGTCTCAGTGGCGATTAAAGAAGGCCTGCGCGCGCTAGGTTACTACGAACCGCAGATCGATTTCGAATCGCGCCCGGCGCCCCCGCAGGGTGGTCGTCCGGTGTTGATTGCCCACGTTACGCCTGGCGAACCGGTAAAGATTGGTGGCAGTAACATCGTGATAGAAGGTGAGGCGAAAACCGACGAGGACTACCAAGCCTGGGTTAAACAGGGCACACCAAAAGTCGGCACGCAGTTGAATCACGGCGCCTACGACAAATTCAAAAATGGTTTCTCCAGCCTGGCATTGCGTAACGGTTACTTTGACGGTGACTTTAAGCAAAGCCAGCTTGGCGTATCGGTCGAGCGCCGCGAAGCGTTCTGGGACATCAATTACGATAGCGGTCCGCGTTATCGTTTTGGTGACGTCAGCTTCGAGGGCTCGCAAATCAACGAAGCCTACTTGCAGAATCTGGTGCCGTTTAAAAAAGGCGATCACTACAGTTCGCGGGATCTAGCTGAGCTCAACCGCCGTTTATCCGCCACCGGCTGGTTTAACTCGGTGGTGGTGGCACCGGAGTTTGATAAAGGCCGTCAAACCAAAGTCCTGCCGCTCAGCGCCGCCGTATCGCCACGGGTGGAAAATACCATCGAAACCGGCGTGGGTTACTCCACTGACGTCGGTCCGCGTCTGAAAGGCACGTGGAAAAAACCGTGGATTAACAGTAGCGGCCACAGCCTGGCTGCCAGCGCCTACGTCTCCGGACCTGAGCAGCAGCTCGATCTCAGCTATAAAGTGCCGCTGCTGAAAAGTCCGCTGGAGCAGTATTACACCTTCTCCGGTGGCGTGAAGCGCACCGATCTCAATGACACTAAAGCCGATACCACTACGCTGGCGATGTCGCGCAACTGGGACAGCAGCAGCGGTTGGCAGAAGGCGATCAACCTGCGCTGGAGCCTCGATCACTTTACTCAGGCCAGCGTCACCAACACCACCATGCTGCTCTATCCGGGCGTGAGTCTGAACCGCACCCGTTCGCGCGGTGGGTTGATGCCAACGTGGGGCGATTCACAGCGTTATTCGGTGGATGTATCGGATACCACCTGGGGATCGGACGTTGATTTCATGATCCTGCAAGCGCAAAACGTCTGGATTCGTACCCTCGCCGACAAGCATCGCTTCGTGGCGCGCGGCAATCTCGGTTGGATTGAAACCAACAATTTCGACAAAGTGCCGCCGGACCTGCGCTTCTTCGCCGGTGGCGATCGCAGTATTCGTGGGTACAAATATAAAGACATCTCGCCGCGTGATGATAATGGCAAGCTGACCGGTGCCTCAAAAATGGCCACCGGCTCGCTCGAATATCAATACAACGTGTCCGGAAAATGGTGGGGCGCGGTGTTTGTCGATTCCGGTGAAGCCGTCAACGACATTAAGCAGAGCAACGTTAAAACCGGCGCGGGCTTCGGCGTGCGCTGGTCTTCTCCGGTGGGGCCGATCAAGTTTGATATCGCACGGCCGATTGGCGATGACAAGGAGCATGGATTGCAATTTTACGTAGGATTGGGGCCTGAACTATGAAGCTATGGAAAAAGGTCCTGATTGGTATCGCTATTTTTTTAGTGCTGCTGCTTGGCGGCATCGCATTTTTGGTTGGCACCACGCCCGGTTTGCATCTGCTGCTGAAAGGCGCCGATCGCTGGGTGCCGGGCTTATCGATCAAACAGGTTGACGGCGGCTGGCGCGATCTCACGCTGAGCGGCGTGAAGTATGAAATGCCAGGCGTCAGCGTGGATGCCGGGCGCTTCCATCTGGCGCTGAATCTCAACTGTTTGCTGCACTCCTCTGTGTGTGTGAATGATATCGCCTTGCAGGATGTTAGCGTGGTGGTGGATAGCAAAAAAATGGCTCCCGCCAGCGCGCCGCCACCGGAAGAGGAGAGCGGCAGCACCAATCTCAGCACGCCTTATCCCATAACATTAAGCAAAGTGGGTTTGCATAACATCAACGTTAAGGTCGATGACACCGCGATTTCCCTGCTCGATTTTACCACCGGCCTGCAGTGGCAAGATCGTGCGCTGACGCTAACGCCCACCCATATCCAAAGCCTGCTGATTGCGCTACCGAAAGCGGCCAAAGTGGTGGATGAGCAAGTGGTGCAGCCCAAAGTGCAGCAGCCACAGCCGCTGGAAAAACCCCTCGGTGAAACGCTACAGGAGATGTTTGCTAAGCCGCTGCTGCCCGAAATGCCTGACTTCCAGCTGCCGCTGGATATCACCGTACAGGAGCTGCTGGGAGAACAGCTGCGTATTACCGGCGATACCGACGTCTCTATTACACGCTTGTTGCTCAAAGCGAAAACCGCCGATCGCCATTTGCAGTTAGAAACCTTCGATGTTGATTCGCCGCAGGGGCAGGTAAACGCCAGCGGTGAAGCCACCCTTGCCGATAATTGGCCGGTGAATTTTGCGCTGAACGGCACGCTCAATCTCGATCCCATTAAGGGTGAGAAGATCAAAATGAACCTCGGTGGCGCAATGCGCGAGGAGCTGAAGCTGGGGCTCAATCTCTCTGGCCCGGTGCGCGCGCAGCTTGATGCCAGTGCCCAACCTGCGGTCGCCGGTTTACCGCTGGCGTTGCATCTCACCAGTCCGCAGCTGCGCTGGCCGCTAACCGGCCCGGTGCAGTATCAGGCCGATAATCTGGATTATCAGTTCAAGGGCAAAGCCACCGACTACGTGATGTCGCTGCGCACCGCAGTGAAAGGCGAAGGAGTGCCACCGGCGACGATTGCACTGGACGGCAAAGGCAACGAGCAGCAGTTCAATCTCGATAAACTGCGCGTCGCGGCGCTGCAGGGCAATATCGATCTGACCGCGCTGGTGGACTGGAGTAAAGCCATCAGCTGGCGCAGCGAGCTGACGCTGTCAGGTATTAACACCGCCAAACAGTATCCGGATTGGCCAGCGAAATTGGATGGCAAAATAGCCACGCGCGGGAGTCTGTACGGCGGAAGCTGGCAGCTCAGCGTGCCGCAGCTAGCGCTGAAAGGTAACGTGAAACAGAACGCGCTGAGTGCCAACGGCACGTTAACCGGCAACAGCTACAACCAGTGGAAAATTCCCGGCCTGAATCTGGCGCTGGGACGTAACCATCTGGACGTGAAGGGCGAGCTGGGTGATAGCCTCAACCTTGATGCCACGCTTGATGCGCCGCAGTTGAACAACGCGCTACCTGGCCTTGGCGGCGTAGCGAAAGGCACCCTTAAAGCGCGTGGCACTCTGCAGGCACCGCAGCTGCTGGCCGATCTCACGGCAACCGGCTTGCGCTGGCAGCAGCTGCAAATCCGGCGCATCGCCTTGCTGGGAGATGTGAAATCCAGCGATCAGGTGGCCGGGAAGCTGCAATTACGCGTGGAACAGCTGCAGCAAGATGCTTTGAAAGTGAATCTGCTGACGCTGAATGCCGACGGTAATGAGCATCAGCATCAGCTGAAGCTCAATGTTGAGGGCGAACCGGTTTCCGGTCAGCTGGCGCTTAACGGCAGTTTCGATCGCAAAACTGAGCGCTGGCAGGGCAATCTTAACAACACCCACTTTGACACGCCGGTAGGCGAATGGCGCCTGACGCGCGCAATGGCCATTGATTACCTCAACAGTAAGCAGACGGCGACCATTGGGCCGCACTGCTGGCAGAATCCTAATGCGCAGCTGTGCGTGCCAGAACCGATTGAAGCAGGCGCCAGTGGACATGCACACGTTGTGCTCAATCGCTTCGATCTGGCGATGATCAAACCGTTCCTCACTGATGCCACCAAACTGAACGGGGTGTTCAGCGGTGATGCGCGCGTCAACTGGACGGCTGACGGCGCGTTGCCAACCGGTTCCGTTTCGCTGAAAGGTAATGGCGTGAAGGTGGAGCAGGATGTTCAAGGCAACAGCTTACCCATCGCCTTCGATACGCTGAATCTGAATGCGGCGCTGCGTAACGGTCGTGCGCAGCTGGATTGGCTGATCCATATCGTTAATAACGGGCAGCTAAGCGGTAACGTACAAATTGCCGATCCGCAGAACCGCCGTCAGCTGTCGGGCAACATCGGCATCAGCAATATTTCGCTGGCGATGCTCAATCCCGCGCTGATGTCAGGTGAGAAGATCAAAGGCAACCTGAACAGCAATCTGCGCCTTGGCGGTACGCTGCAGCAGCCGCAGGTGTTTGGCCAGCTGGGGCTCAGGGATGTGGATGTCGACGGCAGCTTTATGCCGGTCGATCTCACCGCTGCCAACCTCAATATGGTGTTCAACGGCATGAGCTCAACGCTCAACGGCCTGATCCAGACGGCGCAGGGCAATATCAATCTGAGCGGTGACGCTGACTGGAGCCAGTTGGATAACTGGCGAGCCCGCGTGGCGGCGCAGGGCAGCCGCGTACGCGTCACCGTCCCGCCGATGGTGCGCATGGATGTATCGCCAGATTTGGTGTTTGAAGCCACGCCAGCCGCGTTCAATCTGGACGGTAAAGTGGATATTCCGTGGGCGCGCATCACCGTGCAGGAAGTGCCAGAAAGCGCCACCGGCGTCTCCTCGGATGAAGTGATGCTGGATGAAAATCTCAAACCGATTCAGCCAAAAACGGCTGCCATTCCGATCAACAGCAATCTGATTATCCACGTGGGCAACGACGTACGCCTTTCAGCATTTGGCCTGAAAGCCAAGCTGAATGGCGATCTGAAGCTGGTGCAGGATAAAAATGGCCTTGGTCTGAACGGGCAAATCAATATTCCATCCGGCCGTTTCCACGCTTATGGTCAGGATCTGGTGGTGCGTAAAGGTGAGCTGCAATTCGCGGGGCCGCCGGATCAACCTTACGTCAACCTGGAAGCGATCCGTAATCCGGAAGCCACCGAGGATGACGTGACAGCGGGCCTGCGCGTGACGGGGCTGGCGGATGAGCCGAAAGTGGAAGTGTTCTCCGATCCGGCTATGTCTCAGCAGGAAGCACTTTCTTACTTATTACGCGGTCAGGGACTGGGCAGCGATGGTGACAGTAATGCATTAACTTCAGCGCTGGTAGGTTTGGGGGTTGCACAAAGTGGTCAGGTTGTGGGTAAAATCGGCGAGACATTCGGCGTCAGTAACCTCGCAGTTGACACCGCAGGCGTGGGCGACAGCCAGCAAGTGCAGGTCAGTGGTTATGTGTTGCCAGGTCTACAAGTAAAATACGGTGTTGGCATATTTGATTCACTGGCGACTTTAACCTTGCGTTATCGCCTGATGCCCAAACTCTATTTAGAAGCCGTGTCGGGTCTCGACCAGGCATTGGATTTGCTCTATCAGTTTGAGTTTTAGCAATGCGAATAATTGTCTATGGTAGTTTACGGCGCAAACAGGGAAACAGTCATTGGATGACGAATGCGCAATGGTTAGGTGACCATCAGATTGTTGGGTTTGATCTCTACAATCTGGGTCACTATCCGGGCGTGGTTGCAGGCGAAGGAAACGTCTCTTGCGAGGTTTATCGCATCGACGCCAGCACGCTCGGCGAGCTTGATGCCTTGCGCACAAAAAATGGCGAATACAAACGCCAACTCATCCAGACGCCTTACGGCAGTGCCTGGCTGTATGTCTATCAACGCTCAATCGCGGGGCGTACGCGCATCGCGAGCGGCGACTGGCTACGGCGTGATGACGAAACAGAAGCATAAATAAAAACACCGTCCATTGGACGGTGTTTTTTTATCTGCAAACCGGTCACCATGAATGACGACCTTACAGGGAAAGCAGGGCGCGCATTCATGCGCACCAGGCTTGCTTATTTCTTCTGTGCGCGCTCGTACGAAGCGATGATTTCAGCTTTGGCCGCTTCCGCGTTATCCCAGCCGTCAACCTTCACCCATTTGCCTTTTTCCAGATCTTTGTAGTGCTCAAAGAAGTGGGTGATCTGGGCTTTCAGCAGTTCTGGCAGGTCGTTCACATCTTTGATGTGATCGTACTCTTTGCTCAGCTTGGTGTGCGGAACCGCAACCAGCTTGGCATCTTCACCAGACTCGTCGGTCATTTTCAGCACGCCAACTGGGCGGCAGCGAATCACTGAGCCCGGCACCAGCGGATACGGGGTTGGCACCAGTACGTCAACCGGATCACCATCCAGAGACAGCGTGTGGTTGATGTAACCGTAGTTGCACGGATAGAACATGGCGGTAGACATGAAACGGTCTACAAACAGGGCACCAGACTCTTTGTCGACTTCATATTTGATCGGATCGGCGTTGGCCGGGATCTCGATGACAACATAGATATCTTCTGGCAACTCTTTACCTGCAGGCACCTGGTTCAAACTCATCTGGCTTTCCTTCATTAGTCATATGTTGAGTGACGGCTATTATAGCCAACTGACTCTGAAAGTATGCCCCCTTTTTGGCGTTTCAGAATGCTCCAACCTGCTACTTCGCGGTGACAAACAGCGAGACGATACCGGCAGCAATCAGTGGTCCGACCGGGACGCCGCGGAAGAAGGCCACGCCAATCACGGTGCCAATTAACAATCCACCAATTACCGACGGCTGCACGCTCATAAAGTTAACGCCGCGGCCACCCAGCCAGGCGACAAAAATGCCCACCACAATGGCCACAATCGATTGCCAATTCGCGAACGATTTCAGCAACGAAGAGGCCGGCAGCGTACCGCTAGCCAGCGGCGCCATCACGGCAACGGTCAGGATAATAATGCCAATCTGAATGCCCTGTTTTTCCACATAGGGAAAGAACTGCGACAGCGGCGTGAGCTTAATCGCCAGCAGAATCAGAATAGAAATGGTAACGGCGCTGTTATGGACGAAGTAACTGAGGACGGCGAGGCAAACAAGAATGATGGTGGAGGCATAAGCAGCCATGGTTTCTCCCTGACGAGTGATGGGCGCGCTGACAAGTGGCCAGCGCTCAGCGTTATTTTAACGCCTCCATTAATCAACAATCGTCGGGGTTGGCGCAACTGCCTTTGTTAATTGATTGCAACATCAGCGCCTGATTCCGAACCAGGCTCACGCCTTGGGCACCCACCGATAGCGCTGCCATGCTGCCCTGGCTGCTCAGGAAATAACTGCGGCTGGCATCAAGCCAGCTGTCGCGATACGCCAGCCAGGCGCGCTGGGCGCTGCGCAATTTGTCTTTAGGGTCGCCGGTTAATTTTTTCATCGCTTGCGTGTACTGCACGTTCATCTCTTTGTCCCACGCCTTACTGGCAGTGTCGTAGCACTTCGACATACCGAGGGTGGTAGATTCCTTGTTCATACACTGGTCGAGCTGCTGATCGATGGGGTTTTGCTGCTGCGCCGAGGCAAAACCACTAACCAGTAACAACGCGACCGGGAGCCATTTTTTCATCATTTCCTTCCTTAATTTTCTGCAGCGGACTTCAACAAAAGTGAAGCGTAGGCGTTAGTGAGCAGATTGACCATCAACAAAGGATAAAGTTTCCCTGCGACACTGCCGATAATCTCTCCGTTTTAGGGCCAGCGGATTTCTGCCTTTTCGTGCAAACGGGGACAATCATGATCAAAAAGCTATCAATTCGTACTGCATTACTCACGCTCCTGGCTTTTATGACGCTGCTGTTATTGGTGGTAAGCGCCATGGGCATTTCTGCTATTAACTCTGGCAATCAATCACTTGATACCATTAATCGTATTCAGGGGATTGAGTTGAACAGTTTGTACCAAAGCAATGCCGATCTGATGCGTGCGCGCGCGAGCGCAGCATTGGCGGTGCGCAAAATTGAAATTGGCTTACTGGATGAAGGCAGCAGCGTCACCAAACAGGCGCAGGCGGATGTGGCAAGCTCTCAGCGCCATCTCAACGCCTTTATTGACGCGGGAACGGTGACGGCGCAGGGAAAAACCCTCGCCGATGCTGTAGCGGCGACGTTTGCGGCGTATCACAAGGGCGCGATTATGCCGATGATGGATGCGCTGGAAAAACAGTACACCGATGAGTATTACCAGGTGCTGGAGGGCAATCTTTCGATGCTAGCGGGCAACTATGCCAAAGCCGTCAATGACTTTAGCCTCTACGCCGACGGCATCTCCGCTGCCCGTCTGGCGCAGGCGGCGCGCAATGAAACGCAGATGAAGATCATGATTGGTGTAGCGATGGCGCTGACATTGCTGCTGATCGCATTGGCCTGGGAACTGTTGCGTCGTTCACTGCTACGGCCGCTCGATGGTGCGATTCAGCATCTTGAGCAGATTGCCGCGGGCGATTTATCGCAGCCGCTGCCTGAAGCCGGGAAAAATGAGCTGGGTCGTCTTAATCAGGCGCTGGCCAACATGCAGCAGGCCCTGAGCAGCTCGGTGAGCTCGGTGCGTGAAGCCAGCTTGCAAATTGACGTGGGCAGTCGCGAGTTAGCGGCGGGCACCGTGCATCTTTCCCAGCGTACCGAAGAGTCCGCCGCCTCGCTGGAGCAAACCGCCGCCAGCATGGAGCAGCTGACGGCCACCGTGCGCCTCAACGCCAGCAATGCCAAAGAGGCCAATCAGCTTGCCAGCAATGTATCCGACAGCGCCGATCGCGGTGCCGAAGTGGTGGGCTATGTGATGGAGAAAATGCAGGAAATCACGCAAAGCTCTAACCGTATTGGCGACATCCTCAGCGTGATTGATGGCATTGCCTTCCAGACCAACATCCTCGCCCTGAACGCGTCGGTCGAAGCGGCACGGGCCGGTGAGCAAGGGCGCGGTTTTGCCGTGGTCGCTAATGAAGTGCGCACGCTGGCGGGTCGCAGCGCTACTGCGGCCAAAGAGATTCGTGAGCTGATCGCGGAATCGCAATCGCGCGTAAAAGAGGGCAGCGACATGGCTACGCGCGCGGGTGAAACCATGGATGAAATCTCCAGCGAAGTGATGCGCGTGACCTCGCTGATGAAAGAGATTTCCATCGCCTCGCAAGAGCAGAGTCGCGGCATTGAGCAGGTGAATCAGGCGGTGACGCAGATGGATGAAGCAGCTCAGCAAAACGCCGCATTGGTGGAAGAAGCCAGCGCCGCTACGCAATCGCTGGAAGCGCAGTCGCAGCAGTTGCAGGATTCGATGGCGCATTTCCGCGTGGTTGCTGCTCTGCCTTCGTAAGGAGGCGCATTCATACGCAGCAATAAAAAGCCCGCACGGAGGCGGGCTTCATTGCATCAGGCTCGCAACTTACGCTGAATGGTCGTCCGGGTACTCACGGATAAAGCGTTCAACGTCGCCTACCATCGCATCGTTGCCGCAGAAGAACGGGCAGCGCTGGTGCAGCGTTTCTGGCTGGATATCAAGGATGCGATTGGCACCGTCGCTGGCTTTACCGCCCGCTTGCTCAGCGAGGAAGGCCATTGGGTTGCATTCGTACAGCAGACGCAGCTTGCCTTGCGGATGGCTGGCGGTGCTTGGGTAAAGATAGATGCCGCCTTTCAGCAGGTTACGATGGAAATCGGCCACTAATGAACCAATGTAGCGCGAGGTATACGGACGCTTGGTGGCGATATCTTCTTCCTGACAGAACTTCAGGTATTTCTTCACGCCCTGTGGGAAGCGAATGTAGTTACCTTCGTTAATCGAATAGGTGTAACCCTTCTCTGGGAAGGTCATGCGCTCGTGGCTCAGGCAGAACACGCCGAGTGACGGATCGTAAGTAAACGCATGCACGCCCACGCCAGTGGTATACACCATCATGGTCGAGGAGCCGTACACCACGTAACCGGCCGCAACCTGCTTGTTGCCCGGCTGCATAAAGTCGGCTTCGGTAATCGGCGTGCCAGGCTCGCTGATACGGTGATAGATGGAGAAAATGGTACCCACGGAGACGTTAACATCGATATTCGAAGAACCATCCAGCGGATCCATCAACACCACGTATTTGCCATTCTCTGAACCTTCAAAGATGACAAACTCATCTTCTTCTTCCGAGGCGATACCGGCCACCACGCCACGCGCTTTCAAAGCGGCTTTCAGCTTTTCGTTAGCGAACAGATCGAGCTTCATCTGCTGCTCACCCTGCACGTTTTCCACACCGCTGGCACCCAGAATATCCACCAGACCCGCTTTATTGATGTCGCGGTGGATAATTTTAGCGCCAAGCTTAATGGAAGAAATCAGCGCCGTCAGTTCACCTGTGGCGTGTGGAAAGTCGTGTTGCTTCTCGACGATGAATTCGCCTAACGTTTTCATAACACATTCCCTGAATCTACGATGGAGTGGCAGCAGCTGTAACAAGCTACCAACGTATGAGCGCAGTTTAGCCGATTGAACTTTAAAAACCATAGTCCTAATCCGTTTCTTCCCTCTCAACTCGGCGTTACACTGTGCGCCGAACTTTTGAGTAATGGATCTCTTTATGCGTATTCACATCCTCGGGATTTGTGGCACTTTCATGGGTGGCCTGGCGATGCTCGCGCGCGCGCTGGGACATGAAGTTACCGGCTCAGACGCCAATGTCTATCCGCCGATGAGCACGTTGCTGGAACAGCAAGGCATTGAATTAACTGAAGGTTACGATGTTAGTCAGCTTAATCCGCAGCCGGATCTTGTGATCATTGGCAACGCAATGACGCGCGGTAATCCGTGTGTGGAAGCGGTACTGGAACGTAACATTCCTTACCTCTCTGGACCGCAGTGGCTACACGATTTCGTGCTGCGCGATCGTTGGGTGCTGGCCGTTGCCGGAACGCACGGTAAAACCACCACAGCCGGCATGGCAGCGTGGATTCTCGAGGCTTGCGGCCTTGAACCAGGCTTCATCATCGGTGGTGTGCCAGGAAACTTTGAGGTTTCGGCAAAATTAGGAAAAAGTCCATTCTTCGTCATCGAAGCGGATGAGTACGACAGCGCGTTCTTCGACAAGCGTTCCAAATTTGTGCATTACTGCCCGCGCACGCTGATCCTCAACAACCTCGAATTCGATCACGCCGATATCTTTGACGATCTGCGTGCGATCCAGAAGCAGTTCCATCACTTGATCCGCATCGTGCCGGGTCAGGGCAAGATCCTGCTGCCGGAACACGACAACAACCTCAAGCAGGTGATGGCGATGGGCTGCTGGAGCGAGCAGGAAACCGTGGGTGATAACGGTCACTGGCAGGCGAAAAAGCTCACGCCTGACTCCTCACATTGGGAAATCTGGCTCGATGGCGAGAAAGTGGGCGAAGTGAACTGGGCGCTGGTTGGCGAACACAACATGCATAATGGCCTGATGGCGATTGCAGCTGCCCGCCATGTCGGTGTGAAACCGGTGGATGCCGGTGAAGCGCTGAGCAGCTTCATTAATGCCCGTCGTCGTCTTGAACTGCGCGGTGAAGTGAATGCCATCAAAGTGTATGACGATTTTGCCCATCACCCTACGGCGATTCTGGCTACGCTGGCGGCGCTGCGCAGCAAAGTGGGCGGCACGGCGCGCATTCTGGCGGTACTGGAGCCGCGTTCCAACACCATGAAAATGGGCGTGAGTAAGAATGAGCTGGCGCCTTCTTTAGGGCGCGCAGATGAAGTATTCCTGTTCCAGCCGCACCATATTCCGTGGCAGGTTTCCGATGTGGCGGAAGCGTGCATTCAACCGGCGCAGTGGAGCGCGGATATTGATACGCTGGTCGAGATGGTGGCGAAAAAAGCCCAGCCAGGCGATTCGATTCTGGTAATGAGTAACGGCGGGTTTGGTGGCATTCACCAGAAACTGCTGGAGCGGTTAGGGCGCTGATTTAGCGATGGCCATCAATGGCCACCCTACAACGGCACATCGTAAGGTCGGCATTCATGCCGACCTTTTTCATGTCCGCTGAAAACTTACGCTTCTGCCAGCTCGCGCAAATACTGGAAAATCTGGCGTGCAGATTTTGGTGGCTTATTGGTGGCTTTCTCTTTCTGCGCGTTACGGATCATGCTGCGCAGCTGCTGGCGATCGGCGTGCGGGTAGAGGTTAAACACTTCGGCTACCGCGTCATCACCCTGCTCAATCAAACGATCGCGCAAAATCTCAAGCTTGTGGAACAGCGCAACCTGCTGGTTGTGACGGTTCTTCAGCTTATCCAGCGCCTGACGAATCGGATCTTCATCGCGTGCGCGCAGCATCTTACCAATCAGCTGCAGCTGACGGCGACGGCCTTCTTTCTTGATGCGCTGCGCCAGTTCAATCGCGTCGCGGAGCTGTTCGTCGAGGGGGATTTTGTCGAGGGAGTTTTTCCCCAGGTCAACTAACTCGGCACCAAGGCGTTTCAGCTCTTCGGCATCGCGTTTAATTTCGCTTTTGCTGACCCAGATAATCTCTTCATCTTCTTCGTCATTATTATCCGGCACATCGTCGAGCCAGTCTTCGGGCTGCTTGGTCATCTCTTGGCTCCCTAAAAAAAAGAGGCTAATCCTACCAGTTTATCGGGCGACTGCGAAATTGTTCTCTGAGTCTGATAGACTCAATTCATTCATACTTAAGATTAGACGGCAGGTCGATGAACGTATCTACTCAGGTTGCAGAACAACGTAAAGTGTTGGAACAGGCTGTCGCGCAGGCGTTGGAATTGGCAAAAGCCAGCACCGATGGCGCTGAAGTGGCGGTCACGAAAACCACCGGCATCGGCGTCAGCACCCGCTATGGCGAAGTGGAAAACGTCGAATTCAACAGCGATGGTGCGCTCGGCATCACCGTCTACCATCAAAACCGCAAAGGCAGCGCTTCATCAACCGATCTTAGCCCGGATGCGATCAAACGCACCGTGCAGGCGGCGATCGATATTGCGCGTTACACCTCGGTTGATCCTTTTGGCGCCCCTGCCGATCCCGAACTGCTGGCATTTGAAGCGCCGGATCTCGATCTCTACCACCCATGGGAGATCGATGCCGATCGCGCGATCGAACTGGCGGCGCAGGCGGAACAGGCTTCATTGCAGGCCGACAAGCGCATCACCAATACCGAAGGCGGCAGTTTTAATAGCCACGTCGGCATTAAAGTTTTCGGTAACAGCCACGGCATGTTGCAGAGCTATTGCTCGAGCCGCCATTCGCTCTCCAGCTGCGTCATTGCGGAGCAGGACGGCAATATGGAGCGCGATTACGCGTACACCATTGGCCGATCATTTGACGATCTGAAAAGCGCGGATTGGGTAGGTGCAGAGTGCGCGCGTCGCGTGCTGGCACGTTTGGCACCGCGCAAGCTCTCCACCATGAAAGCGCCTGTTATCTTCGCGCCGGAAGTCGCCACCGGCCTGTTTGGCCATTTGGTTGGCATGATCAGCGGCAGCAGCGTCTATCGTAAATCCACCTTCCTGCTGGATTCACTCGGCAAGCAAATTCTGCCGGAGTGGCTGACGATTGAAGAACATCCGCATCTGCTGAAAGGCCTGGCCTCCACGCCGTTCGACAGCGAAGGCGTGCGCACCCAGTCGCGAGACATCATCAAAGACGGCGTGTTGCAAAACTGGTTATTGACCAGCTACTCGGCGCGTAAGCTGGGCTTGCAGAGCACCGGCCATGCGGGCGGCATCCACAACTGGCGCATCGCCGGACAGGGCCACAGCTTTGACGACATGCTGAAGCAGATGGGCACCGGTTTAGTGGTAACCGAGATGATGGGTTCCAGCATCAACGGCATGACCGGGGACTATTCACGCGGTGCGTCAGGTTTTTGGGTCGAAAACGGTGAGATTCAATATCCTGTGAGCGAGATCACAATCGCTGGAAACCTCAAGGATATGTGGCTCAATATGGTAACTGTCGGTAACGACATTGAAACGCGCAGCAATATACAATGCGGTTCGGTGCTGCTGCCGGAGATGAAAATCGCCGGACAATAAGAGTCATCGCTTTCTGAAAGCAGCCCATGAGGCTGCTTTTTTTTCGCCCGACAATAATAAAAGGAAATACCAATGCGTAATAAGCATTTGATCGCAATGTTGTCTTTGTCGCTGTTGTTCTCCTCGGCTAGCGTATTTGCGGCCGATCTGGAAAAAGATATGGATACGCTCAAGGATGGTCTGAGCGTGGTGAAAAAAACCTCTGACGCGCAGGAAATGCACACCGCGCTGGGCAAGATGCGTCAGGCGGCAACGGATGCGAAGCAATCTACGCCGGAAAAACTGCAGGGGCAGCCGGCCGATAGCGCGCAGATTAAGGATTTTCACGCCGGTCTGGATTCACTGATTGCACAGATCGATGTGGTTGATCAGCTGGCGCAAGCCAACAAACTGGACGAAGCCAAAACCGAAGCGAAGAAACTGGAAGATATTCGCAACGCCAACCATAAGAAATTCCGCTGATAAACCGGCCAGCCCTGCGGCTGGCCTTATTGTTTCCTGCCGCCTCTCCGTTTTATCCCGCATAAATCCATCATTTTTCGCATTTTGTGACCCATTTCGCACACTTCGTGCGTCCTGAGATCTGGCGCACACTCGCCCGCGCTATTTCCACTTCCAGGTGGAAAAGAAGCGTCTCAACAGCTTTAAGAGGAACGCGTAACTTTCTTAACAACAAGAATTATCTGTAATTGTCCGCTGTAAACAGGAGTAACAAGGTGAGGAGTGAAGCTGTCCCACTGAAACAGAGCACGCCGGAGGCAATTCAGGCACTGGCGGATAAGGTGATGAGCCAAATAGCGGCGATTTACGCCGCGCACCATATTGAGGCCAATGCCGTTCAGCAGCAGATGTTGGCGTCACATGTACGGGCTATGGCATCGCGATCGCTTACTGGCGAAGCGTTACCGGATGTTGAAGCTGAATTGTTTGAAGATATCTCGCCAGAAACCATGGCGCTGGCGCAGCAGGTCGTTGATCTATTTGGCAATCTGCCAAAAGAAGAAGCCTGGCTGTTATCCGTCCATATCGAAGTGGCGAAATCGAACGAAGCATGAATTGCGAGGAAATGAACATGGTAACTGTAGTGATTGGCGATCGTCTGGGTAAAGGTCAGAAAGTGGCTGCGGGTATTGAGAAAGCCGGTGGCCGTGCGGTGGTGGTGCCGGGCGTGGCTGCTGACATGAAGCTGGGCGATGTGATGAAAGCGGAAAATGCCGACTTCGGCATCTCCTTCTGCGGCAGCGGCGGCGCTGGCGCCATCACTGCGCAGAACAAATATGGTTACAAAGCCAAACACGGCATGCGCTCTATCGATGAAGGCGTTACCGCCATCAACGAAGGCGCCACCGTGCTGGGCTTCGGCTTTATGGATAAAGAAGAGCTGGGTGAGCGGCTGGTACAGGCCTGGAATAAAAAACACGGCAGCTAAGTATGAAACAGCAATACGAGATGCAGGTAAAGGTGCAGGGCAAAGGCGAGAGTAAAGCAAAAGCCTTTGCCGATGCGCTGAGCAGGGTGCAGCAGCAAGTGCTGCGCACCAGCCAAAAGATTCTGTTGCGCATTGAACCCATAGATGTGCGGGTGCTGCGCGCGCAGGAGAGCGTGCGAAGGGAGAAGTTTCTGTTCTTTTTCCTCGCGCGCGAGCGACGGAGTTACAGCGTTGAGCTGGAAATTACCGTTAGCGTCACCGTGATCGACACCGAGAAAGTTGAATTTACGGCGACCTAAAAGAACTGCCCGGCATCGCACTGTGTTGGGTAAAAAAACGACAACAAAGGGTCAACAACATGTTTTTAATCATTTTGTTTAAGTCGTTAATCATTGGCGGATTGGTTGGCGTTGGGGTAGGAGCGGGCGCAGCGCGCATGTTCCACGCACCAACCACCCAAGGTATGGGCGCGTTCCGTACCCTGGGTGAACTCAATTCCTGCGAAGGCGATCCGGCATCGCACTTCTCCTTTGGTCTCGGCTTCTTCTTTAACGCCTGGGCATCATCCGTCGCAGCAGGTTCTTTCACGCAGGACGTCGATCACCGCATTCTGCCGAACTGGGGCGCGGCCGCCTTGATGGTGAAAAATCGCAACGTAGCGGAAACGTTGCACAACCCGAAACGCATGGCGATTGCCTGCGGCATCATCGGCATGATCGTGGTGGCCTTCCTCAATAGCACCGCCTCAGCGGTTCCTGCGGCACTGCAGGTTACGGCAGTGAAAGTGCTGGTACCGGCAGCGAATCTGTTGGTGAACACCGTAATGCCGGTGATCTTCTGGCTGGCGGCGATTGATGCCGGTAAGAAATCAGGCTTCTGGGCCACCATTTTTGGCGGTCTGGCGCAGTTGATTATGGGGAACGCGGTGCCAGGTTTGGTGCTCGGTATTCTGATTGGTAAAGGCGTGGAAGAGAGCGGCTGGAATAAGGTCACTAAAGTGATGATGTTCGCCATCGTGCTGCTGTTTGCGTTAAGCGGCTTCTTCCGCGGATTCGACATGAAACTGCTGCAATCCTTCCAGCTGGGTATTCCGGGCTGGCTGGATATGATCCACAACAGCGTCAGCGGCAAATAAGGAGCCATCAGCATGAACGAGAACGTAAACAAAGGGTTCTGGTACGCCGACTGGTCTTTCCCGATTTTTGTCGGTTTGCTCTCTTCCGGCGTATTTGCCGGTACGCACATGTATTACCTGTATGGCATTGGTGCCTTCAACGAAGTGGCGTTTGTTTCGATGCTGCGTTCCGGTATGGAAACCGGCGTGTATGGCGCGGTAGCGGCGTTTGGCGCCAGCTTCCTGTTCGCACGCATTATCGAAGGTTCGCTGGTGGGGATTCTCGATATTGGCGGTGCGATCCAGACTGGCGTCGGCCTCGGTGTGCCTGCGCTGCTGCTGGGTGCCGGTATTGTTTTCCCGGTGGCGAACTTCGCCGCGTCGTTGGCAACCGGTTTGGTGGTGGGTTTAGCGATTGGATATCTGATTATTCTGGCGCGTAAGTTCACCATTAACCAAAGCGACTCCACCTACGGTGCGGACGTGATGATGGGCGCGGGTAACGCTTCAGGTCGCTTCCTGGGGCCGTTGATTATCCTGTCTGCGATGGCCGCATCCATTCCTATCGGCCTGGGTTCGTTGGTGGGCGCGCTGCTGTTCTACCTGTGGAACAAGCCGATTACCGGCGGCGCAATTCTGGGTGCCATGGTGCTGGGCGCGCTGTTCCCGATTTCGCTGTAATGCGGCTGATTGGACGGTCGCCATTAATGGCGACCCTACATGTTGGGTGCGCATTCATGCGCACCTGAAAAATCGCAGTAAAGGAGTGAGCATGTTTGATCTGATTCTGCGCCGCGCACGTCTGTGCGACGAACAGCTGGTGGATATAGCCATCCAGCACGGCAAAATTGCCGCCGTCGGTGAAGTGAATGGCACGGCGCAGCAGGAGCGCGATTTGGCGGGGCGCTTCTACGTGAGCGCTGGCTGGATTGATAGCCACGTGCACTGTTATCCCAAATCCCCGATTTATCACGATGAAGCCGATAGCATTGGCATGGCGCAAGGCGTCACCACGGTGGTTGATGCGGGCAGCACCGGCGCGGATGATATCGACGACTTCTATCAGCTCACGCGTACGGCAACCACCGAAGTTCGCGCGCTGATTAACATTTCCCGCACCGGCATTGTGACGCAAAACGAGCTGGCCGATATGGCGCAGATCGATGGCGATGCGGTGGTGCAGGCGGTAAAACGCCGTCCCGACTTTATCGTTGGCCTGAAAGCGCGCATGAGCAGCAGCGTAGTGGGCGAAAACGGCATTCAGCCGCTGGTGCGCGCCAAAGCCATTCAGCAGGCAGCAGGCAATCTGCCGCTGATGGTGCACATCGGTAACAATCCGCCGGTGCTGGAGGAGATTGCCGATCTGCTGACCTCCGGCGACATCATCACGCACTGCTTCAACGGCAAACCGAACCGTATCTTGTCTCCGCAGGGCGAGCTCAAAGCCGCAGTGAAAAATGCCATCGCGCGTGGCGTGAAGCTGGATATCGGTCACGGCAGCGCCAGCTTCAGTTTTGCAGTGGCACGCGAGGCGATCGCGCAGGGCATTCTGCCTGACACCATCAGCTCCGACATTTATTGCCGCAACCGCCTCAACGGACCGGTGCATAGCCTGGCGCACGTGATGTCGAAATTCTTCAGTATTGGCATGACGCTGCCGCAAATTATTGCGTGCGTCACCGCCAATGCCGCCGCTGGCCTGCGTCTGGCGGGCAAAGGGCGTTTAACCGAAGGTTATGACGCCGACCTGACCATTTTTACCGTCAAAGAGGAAACCCGCTCGTTCGTCGATGCTGAAGGCGACCAGGTTTTGGGTGAACAACATTTGCTGCCGCAGGCCGTAGTTATCGGCGGTCACTGGCATCTGACTGATGAAGGGAAAGCCAATCATGTCTTCGATTTATGAAAAATATGACCTGAAACAGGTCATCAACGCCTCGGGCCGCATGACGATTTTAGGCGTGTCCACGCCGTCCGCGGATGTGGTAGACACCGTGAGCTACGGTCTGAATCACTATTTCGAGATGAAAGATCTGGTCAACAAGACCGGCGCTTACATCGCCACATTGCTGGACGTGGAAAGCGCAGTAGTGGTGTCCTGCGCCTCGGCGGGCATCGCGCAGAGCGTGGCGGCGGTGATCGTTAAAGACAACGACTGGCTGCTGGAAAATCTGCACGCCGCGCCGCTCAACGTACCGCACGATATCGTGGTGCCAAAAGGGCACAACGTGAACTTCGGCGCACCGGTCGGCACCATGGTGGCGCTGGGTGGTGGTCGCCTGATCGAAGCGGGCTACAGCAACGAATGTTCGCCAGAGCAGCTGGCGGCGGCGATCACGCCCACCACCGCGGCACTGATGTATATCAAATCGCACCACTGCGTACAGAAAAGCCATCTGAGCGTTGAGCAGGCGGCCGTCGTGGCGCGCAAACACGGTATTCCCCTGATTGTGGATGCCGCAGCTGAAGAAGATTTGCAGTGCTATTACCAAATGGGCGCTGATTTAGTGATTTACAGCGGTGCCAAGGCGATTGAAGGTCCAACCAGCGGTCTGGTGATTGGCCGCACGCAGTACGTTGAGTGGGTGAAACGTCAAAGCAACGGCATTGGCCGCGCGATGAAAGTCGGCAAAGAGGGCATCCTCGGCCTGACGCAGGCAATTGAAAACTATCTGGTACAGCCAAAAACCAGCGGTGCCGAGATGGTGGCTAACATGACGCCGTTTATCGACAACCTCAACACGCTGAACGGCGTGAGCGCGCGCGTGGTGTGGGATGCGGCAGGGCGCGATATTGCGCGTGCCGAAATCAAGTTCGATGAAGCGGTCACCGGCTGGCCGACCGGCGAGCTGGTACAGGCGCTGAAAACCGGCGACATCGCCATCTATTTCCGTGGCTACAAAGCCAACGAAGGCATTATCGAAGCCGATGTGCGCAGCGTCAGCGCCGATCAGCTGCACATCATCTTTAGCGCTATCCAGGCGTTGATCAGCGGAGGAAAACGCGCATGAGTCTGAACCCGAATTTTTATCAGGATCGCCTGTGCCTTAACGTACTGGCCGGTTCCAAACAGAATGCCAAAGAAATCTGGCAGGCGGCCGAAGGGCATGTTTTGGTCGGCGTGTTATCGAAAAACTATGCCAGTAATGAAGACGCGATTGCCGATATGCGTGAGTATGCGGCGCTGATCGACAACGCGCTGTCGGTTGGGCTGGGCGCGGGCGATCCCAATCAGTCGACGATGGTGAGCGAGATCTCGGCGGTGCTGCAGCCGCAGCACGTTAATCAGGTGTTCACCGGCGTGGCGACCAGCCGCGCACTGCTCGGCCAGAGCCAAACCGTGGTGAACGGATTGATTTCACCCACCGGCACGCCTGGCATGGTGAAAATCTCCACCGGACCGCGCAGCTCAAAGAACGCCGACGCGATTGTGCCGATCGACAGCGCCATCGCCATGCTGCAGGACATGGGCGGCAGCTCGGTGAAATACTTCCCAATGGGCGGCCTGAAGGCGGTGAATGAGTATCGCGCGGTGGCGGAAGCCTGTGCGCGTCACGACTTCTGGCTGGAGCCAACCGGCGGCATCGATCTTAACAACTTCGAAGAGATTGTACGTATTGCGCTCGATGCAGGCGTAAGCAAAGTGATCCCGCACGTCTACAGTTCGATTATTGATAGCGCAAGCGGCGACACGCGCATTGACGACGTGCGGCAGCTTCTGGCAACGTGCAAGAAACTGCTGTAACAAATGAGTAACAGGTGAGCTCCGTGAGATTTCCCAATCAGCGTCTGACCCAGCTTTTCGCTGCGCTGCAAAATGAAACGCTGCCGCAGGATGAGCTGGCACGCCGCTTTTCCGTTTCGACGCGCACGGTGCGCACCGATATCACCGCGCTGAACGCGCTGCTGGAGCAGCACGGCGCGCAGTTTGTGCTGGCGCGCGGCGCGGGATATCAACTCAAAATTGATGATGCGGCGCGCTTTGGCCGGCTGCAGGAAGAGAGCGCCACGCCGCTGCGCGTGCCGCGCACCTCGCAGGAACGCGTGCGCTACCTGCTGACGCGGTTTCTCACCGCCGCTTATTCCATCAAGCTGGAAGATCTGTCGGAGGAGTGGTTTGTCAGTCGCGCCACGCTGCAAAGCGATATGGCGATCGTTCGCGAATGGCTCGGCCGCTATCACCTCAATATCGAAACCAAACCGCATTACGGCATGAAGCTGTTTGGCAGCGAGGCGGCGATCCGCACCTGCTTAACCGATTTGCTGTGGCAGATTGATCAGGAAACGCCGGACAGCCCGCTGCTGACGGTGGAGGCGCTACACAGCGGCATTCTGGCGCAGCTCGAGCCCTTGCTGCAACAGTGCTTTGCCCAGCACGCGATTCGTCTCAGCGATGAAGGCGATCGCTATCTGCAAATTTACTGCGCGGTGGCGGTGCGACGTATCAGCGAAGGTTTTCCCCTCAACGATCCGGGTGCGGAAGATGTGGGCGATGAGGTGCGCGAGGCGGCTCACGATCTGGTTAATCTGATGCGTCCGCTGGTCGGCAAGCCAATTTCGCAGGCGGAAGAGAACTGGCTGCGCGTTAACATCGCCGCGCGTCAAATTCAGGCGCTGGCACCCAGCACCATCAATGCCGATGATGCTGATGCGCTGGTCGATTACCTGCTGAATTACATCAACACCCATTACAACTATCGGCTGCAGCACGATGAGCAGCTGCGCGCCGATCTGCTCACCCATATCAAAACCATGATCACCCGGGTGCGCTACCAAATCCACATACCTAATCCGCTGTTGAGTAACATCAAACAGCACTATCCCATGGCCTACGATGTGACGCTGGCGGCAGTTACCAGCTGGGGCAAATACACGCCTTACACCATCAGTGAGAACGAGATCGGTTTTCTGGTGCTGCACATCGGCGTCGGGCTGGAGAGGCATTATGACGTTGGCTATCAGCGCCATCCGCAGGTGCTGCTGGTGTGTGACAGCGGTAACTCGACGCTGCGCATGATTGAAGCGCTGTTGCTACGTAAATACCCCCAGCTGGTGGTAACGGCGCGGCTGTCGCAGCGTGATTACGAGCTACGAGAGCAAATCGACGAAGATTTCGTGATTTCTACCGCGCGGTTAACCGAGAAGAACAAGCCGATTGCCGTGATGTCGCCTTTCCCCACCGAATTCCAGCTGGAGCAGGTAGGCAAGCTGGTGCTGGTGGATCGTACGCGGCCCTACATGCTGGAGAAGTACTTCGACGCGCAGCACTTTATGGTGCTGGATAAGCCCATGGCGCAGGCGGATCTGTTCCGTTTACTGTGTCAGCAGCTGGAGAGCGAAGGCTATGTTGATGCGGATTTCAATCCGTCGGTTGAGGAGCGTGAAGCGATTGTCAGCACGCTGCTTGGCGAAGGCATCGCGCTGCCGCACTCACTCGGGTTGCTGGCAAAGAAAACCGTGGTGTATACGGTGCTGGCGCCGCACGGCGTTAGCTGGGGCGAAGAGACGGCGTCGGTGATTTTCCTGCTGGCCATCAGTAAGAGTGAATACGAAGAGGCGATGGCGATTTACGATCTGTTCGTCACTTTCCTGCGTGAAAGAGCGACAACGCGGCTACGCGATTGCGCGGATTTTATCAGCTTTAAAGCGGTGGCGATCGATTGTTTGAGCCGGTTGTGATGGTTATGCGACGTTTGACCCGGTCGGCATAAATGCCGACCCTACAAAACGCGTGACGTGCAATCCTACCCGCGCTTCGCCAACAATCTCGGAATCTCACGCAAACACCATGATTTCGCCTCGCCCATGCTGTCGCGGCGCCACGCCATAATGATGTCTACTTCGCGCGTATATTCCGCGCTCACCACGCGTAAACGGCCTTCTGCGATATCTTGTTCCACCATCGGATACGGCATGGTTGCAACGCCCAAACCTGCCAACAGTGCGCGGCGTTTGTCATCCATGTTGCTTACCGTTAGCCGCTGCTGTTTATCCAGCAGCTGTACCGTGAGTACCGGGCGTTCACGCGCAGTGTCTGCCACCGCAATGCCGCGGTATTTCACGCGCGTCACTTCTGACAGCGGCTCGGCTTCCTGATGAATCGGGTGATCCGGGCTGGCAACATACACACTCATAACGCTGTAGAGCTTGCGGGTGTTGATCTCGGTTGAGGCGCGAAAATGCAGATCCGGGGCGATAACAATATCTGCGCGCCCCTGTTCCAGGCGCTCCCAGGCGCCCGCTAATACTTCGGTGATCAGCGAAATCTGGGTATTGGCTTTTTCTGACAGCTTATCCACCAGCGGAAACAGACGTTCGGTAGGAACCAACGCTTCGGCAACGATGGTGAGATGCGTCTCCCAACCGCGCGCCAGCGCTTCAGCATCGGTGGTGAGTTTATCGGCCGCTTCCAGCAGTACGCGACCACGCTCCAGCAGCATACGTCCCACGTTGGTGAACTTGGTGCGGTGGCCGGAGCGGTCAAACAGCACCACATCCAGCTCCTCTTCCAGCTTCTGCATGGTGTAGCTCAGCGCGGAAGGGACGCGACCCAGTTCATCGGCCGCGGCGGCAAAACTGCCACGACGGTCAATAGCATCCATCACACGTAAAGCTTCCAGGGTTAACGCGCGGTCTTTTGCCATCCCGATTCTCTGTCAGTAAATTTGAACATGCCAGGCAGATTAACTGGCTTACAATCCGGCGTCCAGACTTTTACCATGATCCTATTAAGCCTGCGGTCGAATCTCACCGCAGCGCCTCGGAGGATTATCATGATGACAACCCGCTGCGCGTCCGCATGTGGCCAAGCCGATTTCGGTTGGTTGCAGGCGCGTTACAGCTTCTCGTTTGGCCACTATTTTGACCCAAAACTGATGGGCTATGCCTCGTTGCGCGTGCTTAACCAGGAAATCCTGGCACCGGGCGCCGCCTTCCAGCCGCGCAGCTACCCGCAGGTTGATGTGCTCAATCTGGTGTTGCAGGGTGAAGCAGAGTATCGCGATAGCGAAGGCAATCATCTTATCGCCCGGGAAGGCGAAGCGATGCTGCTCTCTACGCGCCCGGGCGTGAATTACAGTGAAATCAACATCAGTAAAGATCGCCCGTTAACCCGCATGCAGCTGTGGTTAGCGGCATGTCCAGAACGTGAAAATCCGCTGTTACAAAAGCGCGAGTTACCGCAAAAAACCAGCGTGCTGATTGCGTCGCCCGATGGCGCGGATGGCAGCCTGCAGCTTCGCCAGCAAGTGTGGGTGCATCAGGTGACATTAGCGCCGGGCGAGCAGCATACGGTGAAATTGCACGGGCCGCGCGCTTATTTGCAGTCGATTCATGGTTCGCTGGATGTGCAGGCGAGTAGCGCGCAGCAGCAGCCGCTCAGCTGCGGTGATGGCGCGTTTCTCAGAGATGAACACCACATCAGCCTGCAGGCCAGAACGCCGCTGCGCGCGCTGGTGATTGATCTTCCGGCATAAAAAAGGGCGACCAAAGTCGCCCTGATGATGTGCTTTAACGCTTACTTGAGAATCGTGAACGCCGTAGTGACGTGCTTCACGCCGCTCACACGGCTGGCAACATCGGCCGCCGCCTTCGCTTCTTCTGGCGTTACCAGACCCAGCAGGAACACTTCACCGTTCTCTGTGGTTACTTTCACGTTAGAGGATTTCACCTGATCGCTGCCCAGCAGCTGCGAGCGAATTTTGGTGGTGATCCAGGTATCTGACGACGAGGTGCCGAAGCTGACTTTCTGGCCGCTACGGATTTCGTTATACACCTCGGTGGCGCCATCCACGCCCATTGCAATCTGTTTAGCTCGGCTTGCCAGATCCGGCGTTGGAGACTGACCCGTCAGCAGCACTTTGCCCTGATAGGCTGTCACCACTACGCGCGCCTGGCTTTTGATTTGTTCATCTTTTGCCAGTGCGTTAGTTACGCGCAGCTCCAGCGTCCCGTCATCCACCTGCGTGCCCACGGTGCGCGGGTCGGTGGCGGTTTTCGTGGCCACGGCGGCACTGCCAGCAACCACGGCGACACAGCCTTGCAGCAGCATGGCGGTTAATAGAATGGCGACAGCGTTCAATGCTTTCATTTGAGCTCCTTCAGTCATTCCTGGTGTGGGAATAAAGTGTTATCAATCAAATCGCACAGGCAGTTCAGGGTCAGCATATGCATTTCCTGAATGCGAGCACTGCGATGTGATGGAATGCGAATTTCCACATCATGCGGACCGAGCAGGCCCGCCAGCTCGCCGCCGTCATGGCCGGTTAGCGCAACGATGGTCATATCGCGAGTAACCGCAGCTTCAACCGCTTTGACAATATCGCGGGTGTTACCACGGGTAGAAATGGCCAGCAGCACATCGCCAGCCTGCCCAAGCGCTCGAACCTGCTTGGCGTAAATTTCGTCATGCAGACGATCGTTACCAATCGCTGTCAGCATGACATTATCCGCACTCAGCGCCAGCGCCGGCAGGCTTGGGCGCTCCGTCTCAAAACGGTTAATCATGCTGGCGGCAAAATGCTGCGCGTTGGCGGATGACGCACCGTTACCGCAGCTCAGGATTTTGTTACCGTTCAGCAGCGACTGCACCAGCGTCATCGCCGCACGAGAAATCGCATCGGGCAGCGCTTCGGCTGCGGCGATTTGTGTCTGAATACTCTCGGTAAAACACGCTTTAATTCTGTCCTGCACAAGACCACCTGGTTCTATCCATCGGCATTAAAGGCATCGGGTAGCCACTCCAGCTCACGCCCGGTAATGGCAATGATGTCAAAACGGCAATTCACCGTATCAAAACTGCCGCCGCGTGCCAGCAACCAGAGCGCGGCAGCACGCAGCAACTTTTGCTGTTTCTGGCGCGTCACGCTGGCGGCGGCTCCGCCGTAGCGCGCATCGCGCCGATAGCGCACTTCAACAAATACCCAGCAATCGGCATCGCGCATAATCAGGTCAATTTCCCCGCCGCGACAGCGCACATTGCTGGCGAACCACTGCAGCCCGGCGCGCTCCAGATAGCGGCGCGCCAGTTGTTCCTGCTCAGCGCCAATGCGCTGACGATTTACTGCACCGGAACGATCTGTCCCTGACGATACTGGTTCCATGCCAACTTCCTGTTGATCACGCAATCCGCGTCGGCGTTCAGCTTGCCGGTGTTGCCATCAATGGCAAAGCCTGGCACCTGACGCATCTGGTTAAAGTGATTCGCCAGCGTCCAGGCATCAATGCCCATCGCGTAAAGACGAACCAGCGAATAGTCGTTGTTAAACGACTTTGCCGCCTGCTGCATCAGGCCAGGATTATTGCCAGACAGCAGCGGAATATCACTGAACTGCAGGCCATCCATCTCCAGACGGAAATCCGGGCCAGCGCCAGCCTGGGCACTGCGCGAGCTGGCGTAAAGTGCAGTATTGCTGCGGCTGCTGGTGCGCATCGCAATCATTGGCTTGATCAGCTGCAGCTCATCCTGACTGGCGACAATATAGACAGCATCAACGCTGCCGCCGCTGGTATCCGCCACAGGCGCCGGTGTGCTGGTTTGTGGCGCAGGAATCGTCAGGCCGGCAATCGCTACGCTCTGTGATTGATCAGGCTCGACGTTCAGCGGAGTACCGCTTAACGCAATACCCGCACCGCTGTTGATGCCTTGCTTCAACTCCGCGACGCCGCCAAAACGCTGCTGCAGCACGGTTGACCCCCCCAGCTTTTGCCACTCTTGCGCAAAGGCTTTGCTGATGCGATCGCCATAACTGCTGTGCGGTACCAACAGCAAGGGCTGACGTTTGCCCTGCTCGTAGATATGATGCGCGGCATCGCGCGCTTCGTCTTCAGGAGAAAGCGCAAAATAACAAATATTCGGATGGTTCTGGATCTGTTCCGGCTCATTCAGCGCTAATACGTTAAGCGCTGTTTGGCTGTTCACCACTTGTTCCACATCGTTTTTGAGCAGGGGGCCAACCACCAACGTGGCGCCATCCTGCTGGGCCTGCTGCATGACCTGGGCAATGGGCTGGCTGCTGGTGTCATACACTTTCACCTGCGCGCTGCTGTCGCCTTGGGCTGCTGCCGGTTGAGCGGCGGGTTGCGGCTGTTCCGTTTGCTGCGGTGTGTTACCCGCCATCGCCGGGCTCACCACGCTATTCGCCTCGGCATTCGCGTCTGTAGCCGGTTGGGCATTATTATCGGCCGCAGCAGGCGCGGGCGCTGCTTGTGGTGCCGGAGCATTCAGCACGCCGTTACGCGCGTCCGTAAAGCCTTTCTGAATCGCGCTCGCAAATACCTGCGCCTGGCCGTTAAGTGGCAGCAGCAACGCAATGGTGTTGGTGGAGGCTTTGGTGAAATTCTGCACCTGGCTCAGCTGGGTTGGCAGCGTTTTTGCGCCTGGGTTCTGCGGATATCGCGTCTGCCAGTCCTTTATTGCGGCTTTCAGCATTTGCGGATCCTGGCTATTGGCCCGCCAGGTGTTCAGCAGATCCAGCCAGCCTTGCAGCGTATTTTCATCCGCATTGATCACCAGACTGTTGATCTGATCCTGGGTCATCTGCGTCAGCGCTTGCCAGGTGGCATCGATATTGCTTTGATGATCGGCCGCTTTGAGCAGCGGTTCCTGTGCAATATAGGCGCGCAGCAGCGCGAGCGATGGACGATTCTGCGCTGCGGCAATTTGCAGCGCGTAGTAGCGCACTTGTTGATCCTGCGACAGATCGCCGGTTTTCACCTGGCCAAGTAACTGTTGCGCGCCACCGAAATCCTGCTGACCAATCTGCATCTGCGCACGCAGCAGCAGCAGTTCTTGCTGTTGCACATCGCTGAGCTGTTGCGGTAGTTGTTTCAGCTGATCGGCGGCCTGTGGATATTTTCCTTCCTTCAACAGGGCACGGATGGCAAGTAATTGCCAGTCGGTCTTGCTATCATCGCTGCTTTGCTGCACCTGTTGCAGATAATAGTCAGACCGGCCAGTCGCAGGACCCTGAATATTGACGTTAGAGGTTTGTTGCGGTCCCTGACCACTACAAGCGGCTAAAATCAGCCCAGCGAGAAGAACAGGTACTAAGCGTCCTGCTTTATGACGTACGACTTTTGAAGGAAGCATACTGTATCCAGTGATGTTTTTTTCAAGATGCTCAATATTAAATCGGCAATTCGGATGAAACAATGAAACAACTCGATCGGGCAGAGATTTCTGCCAGCACGCTCTATATCGTTCCTACCCCGATCGGTAACCTGGGTGATATCACTCAACGAGCGTTGACGGTGCTCTCAAGCGTCGATCTAGTCGCAGCGGAAGATACACGTCATACCGGGCTGTTGCTACAACATTTCGCCATCAATGCGCGACTCTTCGCACTTCACGACCACAACGAACAGCAGAAAGCCGAGGTGCTGTTAGCCAGGCTGCAAGAGGGCCAGAGCATTGCGCTGGTCTCCGATGCGGGCACGCCGTTGATCAACGATCCGGGCTACCATTTGGTGCGTCGCTGTCGTGAAGCCGGCGTGCGCGTGGTGCCATTGCCAGGTGCCTGCGCGGCGATTACAGCATTAAGCGCGGCGGGGTTACCGTCCGATCGTTTCTGTTACGAAGGGTTTCTGCCGGCCAAAAGCAAAGGGCGCTGTGATGTGCTGCGCGCGCTGGGTGAAGAGACGCGTACGCTGATTTTCTACGAATCCACCCATCGCCTGATTGATAGCCTGCAGGATATGGTCAGCGTGTGGGGTGCCGAACGTTACGTGGTGCTGGCGCGCGAGTTGACCAAAACCTGGGAGTCACTGCACGGTGCGCCGGTGGGCGAGCTGTTGGCGTGGGTGCTGGAAGATGAAAACCGTCGCAAGGGCGAGATGGTGCTGATTGTTGAAGGCCATAAAGCGGATGAAGAAGCGCTACCCGCTGAAGCGCTGCGTACTCTGGCGCTGCTGCAAAAAGAGCTGCCGTTAAAGAAAGCTGCTGCGCTGACGGCGGAAATTCATGGCGTTAAGAAGAACGCGCTCTATAAGTACGCGCTGGATCAGCAAGAGGCGTGACAAACGGCGGCGGATCGCCTATTATCCCGCGCCGAAGCTGACCAGACAGTCGCCGCTTTGTCGTCGTCCTCTTTCGGGGGGAGACGGGCAAAGGGGAGGAAAGTCCGGGCTCCATAGGGCAGGGTGCCAGGTAACGCCTGGGGGGCGCAAGCCTACGACCAGTGCAACAGAGAGCAAACCGCCGATGGCCCAGTAATGGGATCAGGTAAGGGTGAAAGGGTGCGGTAAGAGCGCACCGCGCGGCTGGCAACAGTTCGTGGCACGGTAAACTCCACCCGGAGCAAGGCCAAATAGGGGTTCACAAGGTACGGCCCGTACTGAACCCGGGTAGGCTGCTTGAGCCAGTGAGCGATTGCTGGCCTAGATGAATGACTGTCCACGACAGAACCCGGCTTATCGGTCAGTTTCGACTTTTTTCAACACAAAACCCGCTTCGGCGGGTTTTGTGTTTTCTGGGGACCGATCGCGCGAGCTGTCAAACTGCCACCAACGGTTCCCTCTCCCAATGGGTGAGGGTATTAATGCGCGAAAAATTACGTAGTCTCGCCCACGTAAAGAAATGAAAATCTCGCAAAACATTATTACGGCTATGCCAGAATATGCGGGTGTTTAACTACTGAGGACAAATTTAATCCACACTGACGAGAAGCAACAACGTGGATAAGTTGTAATTTTATGGACAAAATGTTTGCGCCAATTAACACTTTTATCTCTTCTTCTTTTCCTGAGTCAAACTGCCCAATCTGCGATCAGCACTGGCGCTTCGCGCTATAGTTCCGTTCTCTCCTTTTCTGATTTTTTAATTTAACTTTGCTAACACGCTTATTTTTGGCGTGGACGGCGTTTATTTCTCGTTCAGGAGAGAAATCATGTTGTATTGGATTTTATTAGCGCTGGCGATCGCCGCGGAAATTATCGGTACTGTCTCAATGAAATGGGCCAGCGTTAACGGTGGCAATGCCGGTTATATTTTTATGCTGGTGATGATTGCACTCTCATATATTCTCCTCTCTTTTGCCATTAAGCGTATTGCGCTTGGCGTGGCGTATGCCATGTGGGAAGGCGTAGGTATTCTGTTCATTACGCTGTTTAGCGTGCTGCTATTCGAGGAAGCTTTATCTGCGGTGAAAGTCGTCGGGCTTTTGACATTAATCGCTGGCATCGTCTTGATTAAAACGGGCACGCTGAGTCGTAAGGAGCTGCGCCATGGCAACGTTTAATGGGCTGCATATCGCATGGTTGGCGCTGGCGATTGGGCTGGAGATTGTCGCCAATATCTTTCTGAAATACTCCAATGGCTTCCGCCGTCCCCTTTATGGCGTGTTATCGCTGGTTGCCGTGCTGGCGGCGTTTAGCGCGCTGGCGCAGGCGGTGAAAGGTATCGACCTGACCGTCGCCTACGCGCTGTGGGGCGGATTGGGATTAGTTGCTACGGTAGCGGCGGGTTGGATTTTATTCGGCCAGCGACTGAGCCGCACGGGTTGGCTGGGCGTGGCACTGTTATTAATCGGTATGTTGCTAATTAAGTTCGCATAATAACTTACCGGCGCACAATCCACCTCAACATACGGGGCGGGATAGTTTAGGCTAGCGATCATTCCGCTCTGTTTCGTCACAGGTGAAAATAGCATGCATCTTCAGCCGATTGATCGCTGGCCAAACGCGCTGCGCCAGCAAACCGCAGCGTTGCGTCGCGAGATTGCCGCTCGCTTGCAGACGTACACCGGTAGCCGGCCCAATATTGTGAAGCCTTTTCCTGGGATGATGATGGCGGAGTTGCATGAGCCCACTCCACCAATGTCCTATATTTATGAACCCAGTCTTTCGCTAATTATTCAGGGTGAAAAGCGCGTGTCACTTGGTGATACAACTTACACTTATAATGAGTCGCGCTTTTTTCTTACCGCCGTTAATTTGCCTACCATTGCCGAAGTGCCGCAGGCGAGTGCGGAAGAACCGTTTCTGTCGCTACTCATCACGCTGGATTTGCCACTGGCGCGCGAAGTGATCGCCGATATGGAGCAGCACGGCAGCCGTGTGAATCCGCAGAATAGCGGCATGTCGTTGGGCGCGGCAGATTGTTCTTTGCTGAATGCGGTGCTGCGCTATCTCGCTAATCATGATTCATCACACAACAGCAGTTATGTCAGCGATCTCATTCAGCGCGAAATTCTTTATCGCATCTTAACCAGTGAAGCGGGCAGCGTATTTCGTGAGACCGTTTTAACCGGAACCAGTAGCCAGCGCGTCTCGATTGCCATTAACTGGTTACGAGAAAATTATGTGCAACCGTTGAGCGTCGAGGCGCTGGCACAGCGGGCAGGAATGGGGGTATCGACGCTCCATCACCATTTCCGACGCATGACCACCATGAGCCCGCTGCAATTTCAGAAGCATTTACGGCTGTATGAAGCGCGCCGTTTGCTGATTGCGGAAGAGATCGATGCATCAAGCGCGGCGATTCGCGTCGGCTATGAGAGCGTGACGCAATTTCATCGTGAATATAAGCGCATGTTTGGCGCCACCCCGATTAGGGACAAAGCGCAGCTGCTGGCGGGGACAGGGAATCTGGCGATGGCGGTGCGCTAATACCAGCCGGATGCACCGGCTGATAGTAGACGCTTATCAGGCCGCGGTTAATGAGGCCATATCAATCACAAAGCGATACTTCACATCACCGCGTTCCATGCGTTCAAACGCATCATTAATCTGCTGCATATTAATGATTTCGCAATCCGGATGGATGTTTTTACGCGCACAGAAATCCAGCATCTCCTGCGTTTCGGCAATGCCACCGGACGGCGAACCGGTAATGCGGCGACGCCCCATAATCAGCGGCAACGAGCTGAATGCCTCCATATTGCCGAGCGCACCAACAATCACCAATGCGCCTTCCACATCCAGCAGCTGTACATAAGGCGAGACATCGTGGCGGGTCGGAATGGTATCGATGATCACGTCAAATGAGGATGCTGCCTGCTGCATTGCCTCGTCCGAGGTTGAAAGCAACACATGTTCAGCACCGAGTTGATGTGCTTCTTCGGCCTTGCCCGCGCTGCGGGTGATTACTGTCACCTCCGCACCAAGGCCGGCGGCAAGTCGCACCGCCAGATGCCCCAATCCGCCAATGCCCACTACGCCGACGCGCGATCCCGGCCCGACGTTCCAGGTACGTAATGGCGAGTATACGGTGATACCGGCGCACAATAACGGCGCGGCGCTAGCAGGATCGAGTCCCTCCGGCAGATTGAGGACAAATTCCTCTCGCACCACCACATGTTTGGCATAGCCGCCATAAGTGATGTCGCCAGTGAGGCGATCGCGACCGTTATAGGTCACCGTCGGGAATTCGCGGCACATCTGCTCTTCATGACGGCGACACTGATCGCATATCTGGCAGCTATCGACAATAGTACCCACCGCCACCCATTGTCCTGTTGTGTAGCGTTGAACGTCGCTGCCGACATCAATAACGCGCCCAATGATTTCATGTCCTGGTACCAGTGGGTAAACGGTCGGTCCCCACTCTTGCCAGTCATTCCTTGCCTGATGTAGATCGCTGTGGCAGACGCCCGAGTAGACGATTTCGATGGCCACATCGTTATTGCGCAGCGCGCGGCGTTCAAAGGCGAACGGGGTTAACGGCGCATCAGCGCTCAGTGCAGCATAACCGTAGGTTTTCATAGTCGCTCCAGTTTACGGTGAGAGTCGTTTAACTGTAGCCAGTGAAGGGATGAAGGAGTGAGTCTGATTCTGCCTGATGATTGCCTGTTTCTCTTGGGGGAAATCGGTGAAGCCGTTCCGCTCATCCGAAACTTCTCCCGCAAGCGGGAGAAGGAAAAGGGCATCAGCCACGCCCGTGCGGCTCGTCCCAGTCAAACGCTGGGCCCAGCGAAATCACGCCGCTTGGGTTGATGGTTTTGTGGCTGCAATAGTAGTGATGGCGGATATGCGGCAGATTGACCGTATCGGCAATGCCAGGCATTTGGTAAATGTCTCGCAGGAAACCGCTGAGATTACGGTAATCGCTGATGCGATGGCGGTCACACTTGAAATGGGTAACGTACACCGGATCGAAGCGCACTAACGTGGTCCAGAGTCGCAGATCGGCTTCGGTAAGCTTGTCGCCGGTGAGATAACGATGCTGGCCAAGAATTTGCTCCAGGCGCGCCAGTGAGTGGAACAGTGATGTCACCGACTCATCGTAGGCCGCCTGCGAAGTGGCAAAGCCGCTCTTGTACACGCCGTTGTTCACGGTATCGTAAATCCAGCCGTTCAGTTCATCGATCTTGTCGCGCAGTGCCGGTGGATAGTAATCACCGGCGCGTGCGCCTTGCGCATCAAACGCGCTATTCAGCATGCGTATGATATCGGCGGATTCATTGCTAACGATGGTGTGCTGCGTTTTGTCCCACAGCACTGGTACGGTGACGCGTCCGGTGTATTGCGCGTCGGCGTGCAGATAAAGCTGATAGAGAAACTCATTTTGATACAGCGAGTCGCCGGTGGCGTCGGGGAAGTCATCGTCGAAAGTCCAGCCGTTTTCCAGCATCAGCGGATGCACCACTGAAACCGAAATCATCTCTTCCAATCCTTTAAGCTGGCGCATCAACAGCGTGCGGTGCGCCCACGGACAGGCGAGTGAGACATAGAGATGATAGCGATCGCGTTCGGCGGCGAAGCCCGCTTTACCGGTTGGGCCGGCGCTGCCATCGGCTGTAATCCAGTTGCGCCAAACGGCTTCTGTGCGTTTGAAGCGGCCTCCGGTTGACTTCGTATCGTACCAGGTGTCATGCCAGACACCGTCAATCAGCTGTCCCATAAGCCCTCCATAAAAAAAGAGGGCGAGGAAAATCCCCGCCCCTGCAATTGAGTATATGTGCTCTGTGACGCTTGTGCTGCTTAGCGTGCGGTCGCCGGTTGGACGCGCTGACGAATCAGGCGGTCAATGCTGTAAGCGCCTGGACCTACCAGACCCAACACCAGGAAACCACCAGCGATGGAGAGGTTCTTCATGAACATCAGCTGGTTAACACCTTCAGCGAAGTTGCTGTGGAACAGGAACGCGGTCAGCAGAGTGAAGCCTGCGGTGAACAGCGCGGTAAAGCGCGTCAGGAAACCGAACAGGATTGCCAGGCCGCCACCGAACTCAAGCAAAATAACCAGCGGCAGCATGAAGCTCGGGACGCCCATGGATTGCATATACTGCGCGGTACCGGCGTAACCGGTGATTTTGCCCCAGCCTGCGGTGATAAACAGAATGGTCATTAATACGCGTGCTACCAGCAGGCCTGAGTCTTCGAATTTTTTCATCATCTACTCCAACAAGGTTTTTGTTGCAGGTTGTTGGCCTGCGGGTTTTGAATCCCGTTGAACCGCTTATTTCAGTTCTCTGGGTTGATGGAGGGAGATGATAATCGCAGCTTGAAAGAGTTGTAAGCGAGATAAACTGTCAGTGTTATTCAGGAAATTTGAGGGAACGAAACCGAATCAAGCCGATCCGGTTTTAGAGAGAGGAATTAGCGTGTATTTAACGTCGATTTAATCATGCGCCAGGTGCTCCAGACGCCGAAGCCACGTTTGGCCCAGCGCAGGAGACGGTTGGGGCTGCGGATCGACCAAATCGCCAATGCACTGCTGCCAATCGCCAGATAGCGGCGCATGCCGATAAGCGTGAGCCAGCCACGATCGTACTGTGCGGTACTGGTTAGCCAGTCGCGGCTATCGGCGCTGAGGTCGAGCCGCTGCTGCTGCACCTGATTTAGCAGCTCGTGAATGCGAGCTTCACGTTCGCGGCGGCTCATGAGCGATGCTCCTCCAGCAATTTACGATCGGTATCCAGCTCTTTACGCGTATGGCGCAACAGCGTTGACTGACGCGATTTATAGAGCGTCCATAAGCCGAAAATCAGCGCCAACGCAAACAGCACGCCGGTGGTAATGGCAATCGCCATTAGGCGATATTGTGCGTCCACCGCCCAGATGATCAGCACCATCAGGCTCATAAGTCCGAAAGCAGTAAACAGCATGGTAAGGCCCACCATCATCAGCATCTGAATCAGGTTTGCCTTTTCCTCTTCCAGTTCCACGATGGCGAGACGGACGCGTGTCTCGGCCATGCTCACCAGTGTGGTAACTATCCGCTGCCCAATGTTAAAGACCCCTTTGCCGGGGCCGTGGCTTTGCTGACTATCACTCATCATTAACGCCGTGAGATTAAAATGCCGATTAAAATACCTACCGCCGCGCCGATACCGACGCCGTGCCATGGATTATCGCGTACGTATTCATCCGCCTTTTCCGCCGCTTCACGCGTGGTTTGTGCAATACGTTCGCCAGAATCGCCAAGGCGTTCACGGGAGCTTTCGATAGCGCCGCGCGCTTTGTGACGCAGTTTATCCAGCTCACCTTTGGATTTGTCCGCCGAGCTGCTCAGCACTTCTTCCAGGGTATCAGCCAGATTTTTCAATTCAGCGCGCAGATGTTCAGATGTTGATTCTTTAGCCATGGAAATCTCCTTTTACAGCATTGAGTTAAGTCCGATTAATAAGGTTCTGCTTCAAGCTTTTTCAATTCGTGCTGGGCTTCTTCAAGCTTACGCTCGCGCTTCTCAATTTTGTCTTTGTCGCCGTCCTGACGCTCTTCCTTAAGCTCACGTTCACGCTCAGCAACCTTGTGTTTCTGCGCCGTGATGCGTTCGCTATGCGCAGATTTCAGTTTCTCGTCGGTGCAGCCTGCACGCACTTCGGTTAAAGCGCGTTCCAGGCCGGTGACACGGCGCTGGTTGTTATGCTGCTTCGCCATATCGATTTCGTGCTGGATATCCTGCTCTTTTTGCTGACAGAGCGATTCAGCCGCCAGCAGCGAACCCGAGAGTGAGAAAAGAATAGCACCTAGCAGTAATTGATGTTTCATCAGGTAGTGACCTTCCATTGTTGATGACCTGCCTGAGAGCAGACAGGAGAAGCTTCCCAGCATGTCTTAGGCTTACGCTACCTCTAAGGATAGACAGCAGACGAAAAAATTCAAAGAAGACGCGGGGATAGCGAGGATTGACTCACCGCCTGGCTTATTGTCAGGCGGTGACGATTAACTGTACGTTGGCCGATTTGCGTCAGGGTATTGCTGCGAAGCCTGCGGCCCAGCAGCCACGACGAACCCTTGTGGCAACAGGCGTTTCAGCACTTTCTGCGCTGCCAGGCTCTGCTCTTCATTCTCAAAATGAATGACCAACGCATCGCCAGAAGGCGTAATACTTTTGATACGCACGCCTTGTGCCGAAAGTTGCTGATAAAGATAGAAACCATCTGGCAGATTGGTGCCGTTGTTTGCCACGCGGATTTTAACCACGGTTTCGTGCTGCATCAGCGTTGGGACAGAACAGACAACCAGCAGCGCCAGCGCGCCACCCAGCGCCCAAGGCAGGAAGCGCCTTGGGAATCCATTAAATTTGAACATGATTATGGATTCCCGTTACGAGTTGACTGACGTTTGCGCCAAAGCACCACTAACGAACCGACCAGACCAACGACCAGTAGCACTAGCGGCAGCAGCATCAGGCACAACATCAATTCATCTTCATAACGCCGGAAAATCGGGGTTTTACCCAGCGCGAAGCCTAATACGGTAAGAATCAGCACCCACAAGAATCCGCTCACCCAGTTAAAAAACTGGAAGCGTGCATTGCTCAGGCCTGAGAGCCCGGCGATGGTCGGCAGCAAGGTGCGCACGAAGGCGATAAAGCGACCAATCAGCAAAGCCGATAAACCGTGGCGATGGAACAGGCTATGTGCGCGTTGGTGGTATTGCGCCGGCAGATGCGAAAGCCAGTTTTGCACGGTGGGCGTATTGCCCAGCCATCGGCCCTGAATGTAGCTCACCCAGCATCCAAGGCTAGCGCCGGTAGTTAAAATCAGAATGGTAAGCGGGAAGCCCATGGTGCCTTTAGCAATCAGCACCCCAACCAGAATGAGCAAACTGTCGCCGGGTAGAAAGGCGGCGGGTAGCAGCCCATTTTCCAGAAACAGAATCATAAACAGCACGCCATAAATGGCCCAAACCAATGTTGGGTCGGAGAGCATTTCGTAATCCTGCTGCCATAAGGCATGCAGCAATGCTTGCAAAATATCCATCAATCATTCCTGAACATCATTGTTAATCGTGCCCGTAAGGGGCTTAGGCGCAGACTGGCATTGTTTATACATTGTTAGATAAGCAGCCTGAGCAGGAGTTTCCGGATCCTTCCAGAATTGATTGTTAAATCAGCGACTTTTAAAAGCCCTGTCGCAAAGGGTAATAAAAGGGCGATAACTGTAACAAAAATAACGTTATCCAGACAGGGGAAAGTGCCTGCCGCACAGGAGTTTTACCTTTACACGCAGAGGGTCCAAAGGAGCTTTACATGAGCTGACACTATTGCAGACTAACTGACTTTTCAGCGGCGAAATGCCGGAAAAACCAGCAGATTTAGCGCGGCGTATCGCTAGCTTCAGGCAGGATGACCGGATTTTCCGCAAACATGTAACGGTCGACATTAAATTCAAAATCGTCGGTCGTCGCGTTAAACAGCATCTGTTTAGTATTTTCCAGATGTTGCCACATTGCCAGCTTGCTGGCGGCGGGATCTTTGCGAATCAGTGCTTTTAGAATCTGGTCGTGATCGTCACACCAGCTGGTGATATTTTTGGCATCAATGTGTTCGTGCAGCTTGAGCCAGTAGGGGTTGTGTAAACGATGTAGCCACATCTTCTCGACGATGGCGGCAAGCGCGCTATTCTGCGTCGATTGCGCAATGCGCACGTGGAATTCCATATCCCATGCTGAGTCACGCGAATGATCTTCCTGACGCGCTTTTTCCTGAATCGCCATCAGCGCCACAATATCCTGACGCGTCACCTGGGTGGCGGCAAACTCGGCAACGTTGCTCTCAATCAGCTGGCGCGCCTGTAATAGCTCGAACGGACCGAAATTGGCAAACTCCAGTTGGCTGGATGTCATCACGCGGTTCTGCTGCTGGTTGCTCATGACATGAATGCCGGAGCCTTTGCGCACCTCCACGTAACCTTCCACTTCCAGCATGATGATCGCCTCACGCACCACGGTACGGCTTACCTGCATCTCTTCGGCGATCAGACGTTCTGCAGGCAGCTTATCGCCAACGGCGTAGTCACCGGCTTCTATGCGGCGTTTGAGTTCACTGGCGAGCTGTTGATACAGGCGACGAGATTCGGTCAGGTCCATTACGGGGTCCGCTGTGGGATCAAAGTTGAGTTGTTATACCACTTCAGCCGCGTAGAGGAAATGGGCTGGCCTGCGCCAGCCCGAAGAGATCAGGATCGTGCCGGAGCTGCCTGTCCGGCAGGCTGCTCATCCAGCTCGGAAACCGGTTGGTTTTTCAGTACCGTCCAAATGACAACCGCACCTAACAGATCAAACACCGCCAGCGCCGCGAACAGTGGGCTGAAGCCCAGCGTATCGGCAAGCGCGCCCACCACCAGGGCAAACATGGTGCTCGCCGTCCATGCCGCCATGCCGGTCAATCCGTTGGCAGTGGCGACTTCGTTACGGCCAAATACATCAGAAGAGAGGGTGATCAATGCGCCAGAGAGCGCCTGGTGAGCGAAGCCACCCACGCACAGCAGCGCAATTGCTACATATGGACTGGTGAATAAACCGATGGTGCCTGGCGCAATCATCAATACCGCGCCCATCGTGACCACCAGCTTGCGCGAAACGATCAGATTGACGCCAAACCAGCGCTGGAACAGCGGCGGCAGATAACCGCCAACGATGCAGCCAAGATCGGCGAACAGCATCGGCATCCACGCAAACATGGCGATCTCTTTCAGGTTGAAGCCATAAACTTTGAACATAAACAGCGGAATCCACGCGTTAAACGTTCCCCAGGCCGGTTCGGCGAGGAAACGCGGCAACGCGATGCCCCAAAACTGACGGTTGCGCAAGATCTGGCGGGCCGACATTTTCTTGTTGTTGCCGGTTTGATGCTGCAACTCTTGTCCTGCAATGATGTAGTGGCGCTCCTCATCGCTCAGCTTGGTTTGCTGCTTAGGATGTTTGTAAAACACCAGCCAGCAGATCGCCCACACCATACTCAGCACGCCGGTGATGATAAATGCCATTTGCCAGCTGTGTGCCACGATCGCCCACACCACGAGCGGGGGCGCCAGCATCGCACCAATTGACGATCCTACGTTGAAATAGCCCACCGCGACCGAACGCTCTTTGGCGGGGAACCATTCGCTACTGGCTTTCAGGCCTGCGGGAATCATTGCGGCTTCGGCTGCGCCCACGGCACCGCGCGCCAGGGCAAAACCGCCCCAGCTGCCGGCCATCGCCGTCGCGGCACAGAAGATCGCCCAAAGTATGGCAAAGACTGCATAGCCGATTTTGGTGCCGAGCATGTCCAGCACATAACCGGCCACCGGCTGCATGATGGTGTAGCACGCCGAATAGGCGGCCACGATGTAGGAATATTGCTGGGTGGTAATGCCTAGCTGGGTTTCCAGCGTCGGCGCCGCAACGGCAATGGTATTGCGCGTCAGGTAACCGAGCACGGTGCCCAGCGTCACCAGCCCAATCATGTACCAGCGTAGCCCTTTGATCTTACGCATTATTAACCTCGTCCAGTTTGTCGTTGCGGTTTGCCGCTGTAGTTATCTGGAGCGGGATAGTGTGAAACGTACTTCTCACCCCCGCATTTCCTTGCCTGTGCCATAAGTTCGTTTACAACGGAGCGAGAGGTTAACTTGTTATACATCTTGAAAAGTTGAATGCCATCACATAAACCATGTCCGTAGTGTGTGTTAGCGTTAAAGATCGATAAAACAGCCATTTAACACAATATCCGCAACAAGAATGTCCATATGTCCACAGTAAAACAGTGATTATTGTGAGTGAGATCGCAAACAATTTTTCCGGTCGCTTAAATTGGTATGATAACTTTTAGTAAAAGCCGGATGGCTCCAAAATGAGGAAGCAGGTATGTCGCGTTTTATGAGTGAAGATTTCCTTCTCGACACCGAGTTCGCCCGTCGTCTGTACCATGACTACGCAAAAGATCAGCCGATTTTTGACTATCACTGCCACTTGCCGCCGCAGCAAATTGCCGAAAATTACCGCTTCAGCAACCTCTATGACATCTGGTTAAAAGGCGATCACTACAAATGGCGTGCGATGCGAGCCAACGGCGTCGCGGAAGCGCTCTGTACCGGTGATGCCAGCGACCGGGATAAATTTGCTGCCTGGGCGCGCACCGTGCCGCATACCATCGGCAACCCGCTTTATCACTGGACGCACCTCGAACTGCGTCGGCCTTTTGGCATTACCGATGTACTGCTAAATGAACAGAGCGCCGAGCGTATCTGGCAGCAGTGCAATGAATTGCTGGCGCAGGACGCGTTTAGCGCGCGCGGCATCATGCAGCAGATGAACGTAAAGATGGTCGGCACCACGGATGACCCGCTTGATGACTTGCAGCATCACCGCACGGTGGCTGAAGACAGCCGTTTTAACGTGAAAGTGCTGCCGAGCTGGCGTCCGGACAAGGCGTTCAACATTGAGCTGGAGAGCTTCCTGCCATGGATTCAGCGCCTTGAACAAGTGGCGGATGTTAGCGTGCAACGCTTTGAAGATTTACGACGCGCCCTGAGTCAGCGGCTCGATCATTTCGCTGCCCATGGCTGCAAAATCTCCGATCACGCGCTGGATGTGGTGGTGTTTGCCGAGGCCGATGACGCCACGCTGGACGGCATTCTGGCACGTCGCCTGCAAGGTGCTGCACCTTCAGCAGAAGAAACGGCGCAATTTAAAACCGCGGTGCTGGTATGGCTTGGCAGCGAATACGCACGCCGTGGCTGGGCGCAGCAGTATCACATTGGCGCGCTGCGCAATGCCAATCGCCGCCAGTTCGATATCCTCGGTCCGGATGTTGGCTTCGATTCGATTAATGATGCGCCGCTAGCGATGCCGCTGGCACGCCTGCTGGATGCGCAAAACCGTCAGAATGCCCTGCCCAAAACCATCCTCTATTGCCTCAACCCGCGCGACAACGAAGTACTGGCCACCATGGCGGGCAATTTCCAGGGCGAAGGCGAACCGGGCAAGATGCAGTTCGGTTCGGCATGGTGGTTCAACGATCAGCTGGATGGCATGCAGCGTCAGATGACGCAGCTGGCACAAATTGGTTTGCTGAGCCGCTTTGTTGGCATGTTAACCGACAGCCGCAGTTTCCTCTCCTACACCCGCCACGAATATTTCCGCCGCCTGCTGTGTCAAATGATCGGCAACTGGGTAGCGCGGGGTGAAGCGCCCGCTGACGAGGCGTTATTAGGCCAGATGGTACAGAACATCAGCTTTAACAATGCGCGCGATTACTTCGGCATTGAGCTGGGAGCCTGATGATGCAGCGACTCAATCGTCACAATTTTCCGGGCGCGCAGTATAGCGATCGCGTTATTCAGTTTGGTGAAGGCAACTTTCTGCGCGCCTTTATCGATTGGCAGCTCGACTGGCTTAATCAGCATCAAGGTACGGATGCTGGCGTGGTGGTGGTACGGCCCCGCAACCGCGTGGTGAAAGAGACGTTGAATCAGCAAGATGGCTTATACACTACGCTGATACGTGGTCTCAACGCGGCAGGTGAACAGGTGAGTGAAACCCGCCTGATCCGCAGCCTGAATCGTGAAATTCAGCCGTATCAACAGGTTGACGATTTCCTTGCGCTGGCCCGCGCGCCGCAGATGCGTTTTGTGTTCTCTAATACCACCGAAGCCGGCATTGTTTTTGTTGAGCAGGATCGGCTGGACGATGCGCCAGCATCCTCGTTTCCCGGAAAGCTGACGCAGCTGCTGTGGACGCGCTTTAACCACTTTGCCGGTGCCAGCGATAAAGGCTGGCTTATCGTGCCGTGCGAGCTGATTGACTATAACGGCGACACGCTGCGTGAGTTGGTGCTGCACTACATCAAACATTGGCAGCTGCCGCCGGAGTTTGCGCGCTGGGTGTTGGATCACTGCGCTTTCTACAACACGCTGGTGGATCGCATTGTTACCGGTTATCCCGCCGACAGCGCGGCGATCGAGGCGCAGCTTGGCTATGAGGATCGCTATCTGGTGGCGGGCGAAGTCTATTACCAATTTGTGATTCAGGGGCCAGCCGCGTTAGCGCAGGAGCTGAAGCTCAACACGCTGGCGCCGGAAGTGAAGCGGGTGGATGACATCACGCCGTACAAAGCGCAGAAGGTGGCGATCCTCAACGGCGCACATACTGCGCTGGTGCCGGTGGCGTTTCAGTGCGGGCTGGAAAGCGTGGGTGACGCGATGGAAGACGCGCAGATTGCTGGCTTTGTGGATGACCTGCTGCGTGACGAGGTGATCCCAACGCTGGATCTGCCGCGCGATGAGCTGCACGCCTTCGCTGATGCGGTGCAGCGGCGTTTCCGCAATCCCTTTATTCGTCATGCGCTGCTCTCTATCGCACTCAACGGCATGACCAAATTCCGCACCCGTTTGCTGCCGCAGCTGTTGCTGGCGCAGCAGCAAAATGGGCAATGGCCTGCACGCCTGACCTTCGCCTTTGCCGCGCTGCTGGCGTTTTACCGCGGTGAAGAGGGCGATCGTCACTGGCCGCTTCAGGACGACGAACACTGGCTGCAGCGTTTCGCTGAGCTGTGGCCCGCCGTGCAGCACGATAAACAGACCCCGGAACAATTGGTGCGCGCGGTACTTAGCGATGCCCATCACTGGGGCGAAGATCTCACCCAGCGGCCAGGATTAGTGGCCGCAGTAAGCCAACACCTGCAAAACATCATCGTCCACGGGATGCGGACGGCGTTGACCCAACTGAGATAACGCTATGCAAGATGCGATAAGAATACATTCACGCGACAACGTTGCCGTGGCGCTGCGCGATTTGCCCGCCAATACCCAGGTCGAAATCAATCACCAACTGATTACCCTGCAACAGGACGTTGGGCGTGGCCATAAGTTTGCTCTGCAGCCGTTGCCCAGCGAGGCGCTGGTGATCAAATACGGCTTGCCGATTGCCCATGCTACGCAGCCGATTGCTGCTGGAGAGATGATTCACTCCAGCAATGCGCGCACCAATCTGAGCGATGTGGATGAGTACGACTATCGGCCCGAGTTCCTCGAATTGCCGCCACAAGCGGGCGATCGTGAGGTACAGATCTACCGTCGCGCCAGCGGCGAAGTGGGGATACGAAATGAGCTGTGGATCCTGCCTACCGTTGGTTGCGTCAATGGAATCGCGCGGCAAATCCTCACGCGCTTTATGAAAGAGAGCAATGATGCCGAAGGTATTGACGGCGTACACCTGTTCAGCCATCCGTTCGGCTGCTCGCAGCTCGGTCAGGATCATGAAAACACCCGCACCATGCTGCAAAATATGGTGCGCCATCCTAATGCCGGTGCGGTGCTGGTGATTGGTCTTGGCTGTGAGAACAATCAGGTTGATGTATTCCGCGACACGCTTGGCGGTTTCGACAGCGATCGCGTGCAGTTTATGGAGTGTCAGAAGCAGGATGATGAAGTGGAAGCGGGGCTGGAACGTCTGCACGCGCTCTACCAGGTGATGCGTGCAGATCGACGTCAGCCAGGCAAACTCAGCGAGCTGAAGTTTGGTCTGGAGTGCGGCGGTTCCGATGGTTTTTCCGGCATCACCGCCAATCCGATGCTGGGCTGTTTCTCCGATCAGATGATTGCCAACGGCGGTACGACCGTGCTGACGGAAGTGCCTGAAATGTTTGGTGCGGAGCGTATTCTGATGAGCCGCTGCCGCGATGAGGCCACCTTCGAAAAAACCGTGGCGATGATCAACGACTTTAAGCGTTACTTTATCGATCATCAGCAACCGATTTACGAAAATCCATCGCCCGGCAACAAAGCGGGCGGCATCACGACGCTGGAAGAGAAGTCGCTCGGCTGTACGCAGAAAGCCGGCCAAAGCCAGGTGGTGGATGTGTTGAAGTACGGTGAGCGCTTGCACACGCCGGGACTCAATCTGTTGAGTGCGCCGGGTAACGATGCGGTGGCGACCAGCGCGCTGGCGGGCGCAGGTTGTCATATGGTGCTGTTTACTACCGGGCGCGGCACGCCCTATGGCGGGTTTGTACCCACGGTGAAGATTGCCACCAATACGCAGTTGGCCGAGAAAAAACCGCACTGGATCGATTTTAATGCCGGACGTTTAATTGAAGGCATGAGCATGGCGGAAATGCTGGCAGATTTCGTCGATATGATTGTGGCGATTGCCAATGGCCAACCGGCGCGGAATGAAACCAATGATTTTCGCGAGTTGGCGATTTTTAAAAGTGGTGTAACGCTCTAAAATCAGGTGCGCATGAATGCGCACCCTACGGATTCACGTAGGGTCGCCATGTATGGCGACCTGGAGCAATGGTTATTCTGAAACCGTACGACGCGGCGCGCGCTCGGCTTCCGCCTGGCAAACGGCCGCAGTAAACAGAATATCTGTCGATGAGTTCAGCGCGGTCTCGGCGGAATCCTGCAGCACGCCGATAATAAAGCCCACCGCAACTACCTGCATCGCCAGATCGTTTGGAATACCAAACATATTACAGGCTACCGGAATCAGCAGCAGCGAACCGCCGGCGACGCCTGATGCACCGCAGGCGCATAGCGATGCGACCAGGCTCAGCAGAATAGCGGTTGGCACATCCACCGAAATGCCCAGCGTATGCACCGCGGCCAGCGTCAGTACGGTAATGGTGATCGATGCACCGGCCATGCTGATGGTGGCGCCCAGCGGAATCGACACGGAATAGGTATCTTCATCAAGATTGAGACGCTTAGCCAGCGCCATATTCACTGGAATATTGGCCGCCGAACTGCGGGTGAAGAACGCAGTAACGCCGCTTTCACGCAGGCAGGTAAACACCAGCGGATAAGGATTACGACGGATCTTCTGCAACACCAGCATGGGGTTGATCACCAGCGCCATGATCAGCATGCAGCCGAGCAGCAGCGTCAGCAGATTGGCGTACTCCCAAATGGCATCAAAACCGGTGGAAGCGAGGATCGACGCCACCAGACCAAAAATCCCCAGCGGCGCACAGCGAATCACACAGCGCACCACCCAGGTTGCGGCACTGGATGCATCATTGAGAAACGCTTTGCTGCCTGGGCTGGCATGACGAAACGCCAACCCTAAGCCCAATGCCCACACCAGAATGCCGATGTAGTTGGCATTTATCAGTGCCTCAATCGGATTCGACACCATGCTGATCAGCAAGCCGTGCAGCACTTCGCCAATGCCCGACGGTGGGGTGATCTGCGTGGCGCCCACGTTCATCGACAGCGTCTGTGGGAACAGATGGCTGAAGATCACCGCAACGACCGCCGCAAAGAAGGTGCTGAGCAGATAGAGCATGATAATTGGGCGAATGTTGGTTTTCTGCCCTTGCTGATGGTTAGCGATGGAGGAGATCACCAGCACCAGAACCAGCAGCGGCGCGACGGCTTTTAGCGCGCGAACGAACAGCTCGCCCAGCAGGCCAACGGCTAGCGCGGCATCGGGTGAGAACCACGCCAGCGCGACGCCGGCCACTAGGCCGATCATGATTTGTTTTACCAGGCTTCCTGCGAACAGCGCGCCCAGACGTCCAATAACGTTGTTTTGCATAGTACGGTCTTTTTATTGTGGTCATGAGTGTTGTGCGCGGTTCTGCCGCGCATAACGGTTTGCCCGGCGGAGTATAAGGAAAAGAGCTATCGAGGAAAGAGATAATTCTGTGCGTGCGCAGCAGATCGGTTTTTTGATCTGCTGATGATAGGAAGTGTGACAGACATATAAAAGGCGAAGATTGCGACTGGCGAAACAAAGCAGGGGCGATTAGCGCCCCTGCAGACGATTATTGTGAGATCTTCTTCTGGTCGTTTCTGTGGTTCACCCAGGCATTGATCAGCAGCGTACCGCCAAGAATCACACCGACAACGGCCAGCGAGATCGCCACCGGAATATGATAAAACTCGACGATCAGCATCTTGATACCGATAAACACCAGCACGATAGCCAAACCGTATTTCAACATTGAGAAACGCTCCGCCACATTTGCCAGCAGGAAGTACATGGCGCGCAGGCCGAGAATGGCAAACAGGTTGGAAGTTAATACGATGAACGGATCGGTGGTGACCGCGAAGATGGCGGGAATGCTATCCACGGCGAAAATCACATCGCTTAGCTCCACCATAATCAGCACCAGCAGCAGCGGTGTCGCAAACAGTACGCCATTTTTACGAGTGAAAAACTTCTCGCCTTCAAGGCTATCCGTCATGCGCAGATGCTTGCGCAGCCAGCGCACCACTGGCTTATCGCCTACCGCACTATCCTCTTCTTCTTTGGCCAGCGCCATTTTGATACCGGTGAACAGCAGGAAAGCGCCAAAGATATACAAAATCCAGCTGAACTGTACCACCAGCCAGCTACCGGCGAAGATCATGATAGTACGTAACACAATCGCGCCTAATACCCCATAAATCAGCACGCGACGTTGCAGATTGGCCGGAACGGCGAAGTAGCTAAACAGCATTAACCAGACGAAGACGTTATCGACCGCCAGCGCTTTCTCTAATACGTAGCCGGTGAGGAAAGCGAGGGTTTGTGCGGTAGCGACTTCACGTCCAGCCGTGCCTTCGAGATACCACCAAAAGGCCGCACTGAATAGCAGCGAAACGGAAACCCAAACCAGCGACCACACAGCCGCTTGTTTGAATGACATGGTTTGCGCGCCGCGTCGGCCCTGTAATAGCAGGTCGATCGCGAGCATGACGAGCACAACGACAGCGAAGCTGCCCCAAAGTAACGGTGTGCCTACAGAGTGCATGGCGTATCCTTTTCTGAACATAAAAAAACGGCTGAAGTCAGAAGACGTCAGCCGCTTTGATCGTGCTGCAAGCAAACCTCGCCTTCCGGCAAGGTCTCACTTACAACTCAGAATAGATTCCGGGTTGCCTGACGACCGGATGCGTTACGCATCGTAATGACGATCAATCAGCTTACAAGTTACTCCCCTTTGCAGCGGCAAACATACGGAGTATGGCGTGCGGTTTCAAGAGGCAACGTGAAATATTCTGCAATATTTACACACCAGCCTGGTCTGCCGGAAACACGACGCCCGTCTGGCGGCGAATTTCGGTGAGCAGCTGGGCGGTGATGCGCGAGGTTTCTAACGCCGGATGGTCTACTTCACCGGCCTCCACCAGGCTGGCAAAGGTCTCTGCTTCGTACAGCATGGTGTTGATGTGCTGGGGCTGCGTTAGATTTTGGCTTTCACCACCGCGCGGGATAAAGCGCAGCTGCTGGCATTCGGAGATCTTTTCCACGACAAGCGCGCCCGCTTCGCCCTGAATCTCACTCGGGATCACTGAATCACTCACTTTGGAGTGCAGCAGGGTGACATCAAAATCACCATAGCCCAGCACCACCACGCCATGCGCATCAACGCCGCTTTCCAGCAGCGAAGCCTGCGCTTTAACCTGCTGCGGCGCGCCCCATAACGTAACCGCTGCGGCGAGGCAGTAATACCCAATATCCATGATGGAACCGTTCGACCAGCGCGGATTGAAGGTGTTAGGGTTCTCACCATCAAGATAGCGCTGATAACGCGACGAATACTGGCAATAGTTAAACAGCGCTTTGCGCAGTTTACCCAGCTGCGGCAAGGTGCTTTGTAGTTGCAGGAAGGTGGGCAAGCTGGCGGTTTTAAAGGCCTCGAACAGCACCACCTGATGCTGGCGTGCGCAGGCAATCATCGCCTCGGCTTCACGCAGATTGGACGCCATCGGCTTCTCGCAAATCACATGCTTGCCGTGCGACATGAACAGTATTGCCTGCTCGCTGTGCAACGCATTGGGGCTGGCGATATACACCGCATCGATTTCACGGCTGCTAGCGAGCGCTTCAAGGGAAGTGAAGGTGAGCTTGCAGGGATAATCCTCTGCAAAAGCCTCGGCCTGCTGCTGGTTACGCGAATAGACGCCGCTCAGCTTCATCTTGCCGGTTTCATGTGCGGCATCGATAAACTGACAGGTAATCCAATTGGTTCCCACAATAGCGAAACGAATCACGAGCTGTTCTCCTGCTAAAGTAAAGCGGCAGAGTAGCATGTTCAGCGAATCGGCAGGCAGGCGAAATTTGATCCTGAGATCCGCATTCCAATATGATGATGTCGCACAATTTTTTAACCGACTAAGCGGGGACGCGCGGTGAGTGGAAGTAAACATGCTCTGAACTGGACCACATTGCTGATCGCCATTCCCGTGGGATTCGTCGCGTCGCTGGTCACGCTGGCATTTCGCGGTGTGATTGAGTTGATCAACCACCTGCTGTTCAACAGTGATAATGAAATCACCGTGGCGATGCACGTTTGGCCGTGGATCTTCTGGCCACTGCTGGTGGGATCAGGCGGCGTGCTGGCCGGCTGGTTTCTGCGCTATGCGGTGGCGATAGAGCAGCAGGAAACGGTAAAAACCGATTATCTGGAAGTGATCAATGCGCGCCTCGATGCGGTGCCGACCAAAACCTCACTGTTTCGTGCGCTTTCCTCAATTGCCAGTATCGGCAGCGGGGCGTCGATTGGTAAAGAGGGGCCGATGGTGCAGCTGTCGGCGCTAAGCGGCAGTTTAATCGGACGCTGGTTGCCCGCATCGCTCAATTTACGCCATAGCGATATCGTGGCGATGGCCGCCGCCGCAGGCCTCTCTTCGGTGTATCACGCGCCACTCGCATCGGCGATTTTTGTTGCCGAAATCGCCTTCGGCATCTCGGCGCTGCAACGGCTGATCCCGTTGATTGTCTCCTCGGCGGTCGCGGTAATGACCATGTGGTCACTGGGATTCCGCAGCGCGCTTTATCCCTTATCTGAAGCGCTGTTCCAGATGGATATCAGCAGCTTGCTGATGACGCTGCTGATTGGTCTGGTTGCCGGATTTGCCGGTTGGATACTGATCAAACTGATTGCGCGCAGCAAGGTGTTGTTTAGTCGCGTGCGATCGCTGCCGCTGCGTTTAGGCGCGGGTGGGTTAGCCGTGGGTTATCTGGCGCTTATTTCCACCGATATTCTCGGTAACGGTTATGAAGTGATCGTTAACATCATTGATGGTCACTATGTCTTAATGGGGTTGTTAGGATTGCTGGTGCTGAAAACGCTGGCAACGACGCTTTCGGTCGGCTCAAGCGCGGTCGGCGGGCTGTTTACCCCTTCATTATTGATAGGTGCACTGCTTGGCGTGGCGCTAGCCCAGATTGGCGCGATGCTGCATTTACCGGTAGGCGATACCCTGCTGTATGCGGCCATCGGCATGGCGGCCGTGCTGGCGGCGGTAAGCCAGGCACCGTTGATGGCGATGCTGATGGTGCTGGAGATGACGCTCAACAGTAGTCTCTTGTTCCCGGTGATGATTGCCTCGGTGCTGGCATCAATGGTGGTGTATCGCCTGCAGTCTTCCAGCACTTATCCGGTGGTGAGCACGCATTTCAGCCGCGCCGAAGCCAAATATGATTTCGATAATATGCGGGTTGATCAGCTGATCATTCCCGGCGCGGCGCTGCAGCCGGAAGAGTCGGTGGGGCAGGCGCTGGCGGTGAGTTCACTCAAACGTGAGCGTTATGTCTACGTCATAAATAGTGAAGGGCAATTTCTCGGCGTGGTGTCGATTCATGACATCTCGCGCAAGGTGCTGGCACAGGAGATCACCCTGCATTCACCGGTAAGTCAGGTGATGGACAACAACTTTCCCTGTATTTATCAGAATCAAAGCATGCGTGAAGGGTGGGAGGCTTTTGCCCGCGTCACGCTTGAGCGCTTGCCGGTGCTGCATAATCCGCAGGAGCGCCGTTTTATGGGCGCACTGACGAAAACCAGCCTGATTCAAAAAGCGCAGGAGTTTCTTTAAGCCGCGTTGCCGCGCATCGCCTGGTCGGTCATCCATAAGCGGGCATCGAACTCCAGCTGGTGGTAATCCGGCTCCATGTGGCAGCAGAGTTGATAAAAGGCTTTGTCGTGCTCTTTCTCTTTAAGATGCGCCAGCTCGTGCACCACGATCATGCGCAAAAAGGCTTCCGGTGCGAGACGGAAAAAGGTCGAGATGCGGATCTCGGCTTTGGCTTTTAGATTACCGCCCTGCACGCGTGAAATCGCGGTGTGTAGCCCAAGTGCGTGCTTCATCACCTTGATTTTATTATCCCAAATCACTTTGCTTACCGGCGGCGCGCTGCGCATATAGCGGTTTTTAAGCGCTTGCGTGTAGTCATAAAGCGCGCGGTCGCTGACGATATTATGGGTATCGGGATAGCGCTGCTGGAGAAAGGTGCCTAATCGCTGATGATCGATCAGCGTCTGCACCTGTTCGAGGATGTTTTCAGGGTAACCCTGCAGATAGATTAATGACATTGGGATTCCCGACGAAAGACAGTATACTGCGCCCCCTTTTTAGGGCGAAAATCGCGCAAAGTGTACCACGCCGGAGATTCCATGAGCCAACTTGAACTGACCAATCGCACGCTGACGCTGCACCGCTTCCCGCCTATGCGCGAGGAAAGCCCGCTACAGGCGTGGGATTCCGCCGATGAATACCTGTTGCAGCAAGAACTGCCAGAGGGACCGGTGCTGGTGTTCAACGACAGCTTTGGTGCACTGACCTGCGGTCTGGGTGCGCGTCCGGTATGGCACGTGAGCGATTCGCTGCTGAGCGAACAGGCGGCAAAGCAGAACCTGCGTCTCAACGACATGGATGAAGATCAGGTGCACTTTATCGACAGCCTGGCGCCGTTACCCGCTGCGCCAGCGGTGGTGATGATCAAAATCCCGAAAGCGCTGGCGCTGCTTGAGCATCAACTGCGCGCCCTGCGCGAAGTGGTGACGCCGGAGACGCTGATTTTAGCGGCAGCGAAAGCCAAAGATATTCATAACTCCACGCTGCAGCTGTTTGAGCGCATCCTTGGTGAAAGTAAAACCTCGCTGGCGTGGAAAAAGGCGCGTCTGATTTATAGCCATTACAGCGCACCTGCGTTAGCGGAACAGGCTGCGACCACCGTTTGGCCGCTCGACGACTCGCCATATCAGATCCATAACCATGCCAACGTCTTCTCCCGCGCCTCGCTGGATGTGGGCGCGCGCTTCTTTATGCAGCATCTGCCTCATGATATTGAAGGTGAGATTCTTGATTTGGGCTGCGGTAATGGCGTGATTGGCTTACTGGCGCTGGAACAAAACCCTAACGCCGATGTGCTGTTTTATGACGAATCTTACATGGCAGTGGCATCGAGCAAGCTGAATGTGGAAGTCAACCGCCCGCAGGATATGGCGCGCTGCCAGTTCCGCGTTAACAACGTGTTGAGCGGTTTCCCGTCGGATCGCCTGCATGCGGTACTGTGTAATCCGCCGTTCCACCAGCAGCACGCGGTGACCGATCATCTGGCATGGCAAATGCTGCGTGATGCCAAGCGCTGCCTGCAGTACGGTGGCGAATTGCGCATCGTCGGCAACCGCCACCTCGGTTATCACGTCAAAATGAAAAAGCTGTTTGGCAACTGTGAACTGGTGGCGTCCAATGCCAAGTTTGTGGTGTTGCGTTCGGTCAAACTGCGCTGATCATACGCTCAGCGCCAGTTCTGTTGCCTGAGCAATGGCGCGGCGAGCATCCAGCTCCTGCGCCACATCCGCCCCACCAATCACCCGCACCGCTTTACCTCGCGCGCTAAGCTCGTCCGCGAGCTGACGCAGCGGCTCCTGACCGGCACAAATCACCACATTATCTACCGCCAACGTCATATCTTCGCCCTGATGACGCAAATGCAGCCCAGCATCGTCAATCTTCAGATACTCAACGTCACCCCACAACTGCACGCCGTGCGCCTGCAAACTGGCGCGGTGGATCCAGCCGGTGGTTTTTGCCAGACCTGCGCCCGGTTTGCCTGATTTACGTTGCAGCAGCCAGATTTGCCGGTCGGCAGGCAGCGGCTGCGGTGCAATCAAACCGCCGCGTGCCTGCAAGCTGCGATCGATGCCCCAGCTTTGATAAAAATCCTCGTGGTCGGATTGATGCAGCAGATACTCCGCGGTATCAAAGCCAATGCCGCCAGCACCGATAATCGCTACGCGTTTTCCCACCGGTTTTTTATCGCGTATCACGTCGAGGTAGCTCAGCACGCTGGGATGGTCGATGCCGGGGATTGCCAGCTGGCGCGGTACGATGCCGGTGGCGATGATCACGTCGTCCGCCGTGATTAACTCATCGGCGCTCACCCGATGTTCCGTTTTTATCGTCACCCCTGCTGCGGCGAGCTGGTGACGGAAATAGCGCAGCGTTTCGCTAAATTCGGCTTTGCCGGGGATCTGCCGGGCGATAGTAAACTGTCCGCCAATCTGCGCATCCGCTTCGTAGAGCGTGACCTGATGACCGCGCTGTGCCGCCTGAAGGGCAAATGCCATACCTGCTGGTCCGGCGCCCACTACCGCCAGTTTTTTCGGCTGTTCGGTCGGGATCACCGGCATCTGCGTTTCGTGGCAGGCGCGCGGATTCACCAGGCATGAGGTGACTTTGCCGAGAAAAATCTGGTCGAGACACGCCTGATTGCAGGCAATACAGGTGTTGATTGCATCGGGCTGGCCGCGCATTGCTTTAGTGACGAAAGCGGCATCGGCAAGAAAGGGGCGCGCCATCGAGACCATGTCGGCAATGCCATCGCGCAACAGCTGCTCCGCAACTTCGGGATGGTTAATGCGATTGGTGGCGATAACCGGTACCGATACGCGTTCGCGTAGATGTTGGGTGACCCAGGCAAAACCGGCGCGCGGCACACAGGTTGCAATGGTAGGAATACGCGCTTCATGCCAGCCAATGCCGCTGTTAAACAGCGTAACGCCGCGCTGCGCCAGGGCTTCTGCCAGCGTTAGCGTCTCTTCCAGTGAGCTACCGTTGTTGACCAAATCCAGCATCGAAAGACGGAAAATAATGATGAAATCGCCACCCACGGCGTCACGCACCGCCTGAGTGATCCCCAGCGCAAAGCGTCGGCGTCGTGCCACGTCGCCGCCCCAATTATCGTCACGCTGATTGGTATGCGCGACCAGGAACTGGTTAATCAGATAACCTTCCGAGCCCATGATCTCGACGCCATCATAGCCGGCCTGCTGCGCCAGTTTGGCACAGCGCGCAAAGTCCTGAATGGTTTGTCGGATATCGGCATCGCTGAGCGCTTGCGGGGTAAAGGGATTGATGGGGGCCTGCAATGCCGAAGGTGCAACCAGATCCCGCTGATAGCTGTAGCGTCCGGCATGCAGGATCTGCAGCGCAATTTTCCCTCCCTCCGCGTGCACGGCATCGGTAATGATGCGATGCCACTCGCACTGGCTTTCCTGATTGAGTATCGCGCCGCCCTGCGCCACCACGCCTTGTGGGTTAGGCGCGATGCCGCCGGTAACGATGAGCGCCACGCCTTCACGTGCGCGCTCAGCGTAGAAGGCAGCCAGACGCTCTGCGCCATCAGCATGTTCTTCCAGTCCGGTATGCATAGAACCCATCAGGAAACGGTTTTTGAGTTGGGTAAAGCCCAGATCGAGCGGGGCGAAGAGATGGGCATAATGCTCAGACATGATCACATACTCTGAAAGTGGTCGGATGAGTGAACTCTAGCGGGATTTTGCGGGGAAGAAAGTGTGCGGCGTTCAGCCTGTGAGAAACATCAAAAAAAAGCAGGGCGGCAAGTCGCAGACGAAAGTGTGGATTTCTCTCGCCAGGCACGGGAAGAAACTTGCTCGCCCTGTAATAGCATGAAGTTGGGGGCTAATTAATTAGCTCTATGGTTATTAATTTCGTAAAACTCAACCTTTTTAAACACAGTCCCGGGTGAGGACGAAGCACATCATGCCATGTACAAACCTGATTAATCCCCAAGAACGGTCTTGATTTTTCTTTCCCTGCGCATCATTACCAGACGGAATGCGCAATATCATAACGCGCTAATACTTTACGTGTTTTTTTACTTGCCATTAATTAATGCACAGGAAGCTAAAGTGATGAGTCAGAAACCCGTAAGGTGATTACTTAACTTATTAAATTGGTTACCTTCATCATGCCTTTTTGAGACGATTCTTGTGTGGTCTTCTGGATGAGTTACGTCAGACTTTTCGCATTTTTACGTGAGCAGGTAATAAAAAGCTATGACGGTTTTGATTTATAAATCTCACCCGCTCATCTGAAATAAGGAGGTAGTCAGAATTGGACAAAGTTAATGCAGTAATAAAGGAACGAATAAATGGTATATGCACATAATAAACAGGTGCGTGTCGCTGTCCTTGATGACCACCCAATGGTCCGTACTGTTTTCGAGTTATGTTTAAAACATGAGCCCGACATTCAACTAGTGGGCGCCTGGGCTTCGAGTAATGAGCTCTTTAATCAGTTAAAAAGTACCGTTGTTGATGTGTTGGTACTGGATTTTCTCTTGGGCGAGCGGGAACTGGATGGTCTGGCGTTAGTTAAGCAACTGCGTAATCACTATCCTCAGCAAAAGATTTTGATCTCCTCTTCAATGGAAAGTCCAGCCATTATCAAAATGGTGTTGAGCGCAGGCGTAAAAGGTTTTATCGGCAAGAGCCACAATATGCCGGAGATTGTTCATGCGATTCGTCAGGTCGCGCTGGGACGATTGTTTTTATCTAAGGAAGTGGCTTACGAAGTCGAAAATCTTTATGTAATGAGTGAAGACGCGCTGGATACTAGCCTCGAAACGTGTAGCAAAGGCAATATCTATGAACGGGTTAAGACCCTCAGCCCACGCGAAATGGAAGTGGTGCGCTGTTTTCTTGATGGCCTCAGCGTGTCGCAAATCGCGGTAAAATTTAAACGCAGTCGTAAAACCGTCAGCGGGCAAAAACAATCTGCGCTGAAAAAACTCGGTTTGCGCTCAGATTCAGAGCTATTCAAGTACAGCCAGGATCTGTTGTCAGGTTACTGATTTTCTCGCCGGGCGGCACTCCATGACCGCCTTTTCCCACTTTCGCTGCGTGTACATCACGTTCTCGGTAACAGCTCTGCCGTAACATGTTTTAGAGTGATCTTTATCACAGTTCTAACCCGCAGAACCCGGTCTGATGACCCTATTGTTACAGCACTTAGGGGGATGTTATGGATATTGAAACGCAATCCTGCGTGATCACCGGAAAAAAACAAGTCAGCGTGGCACAGCAGCAGGTGAAATGGGACGGAAAGGGCACGCTGGTACGCATTACGCGCGGCGGCATTTGCGGCTCCGATCTGCATTACTATCAGGAAGGTAAAGTCGGCAGTTTTGCCATAAAAATGCCGATGGTGCTTGGTCATGAAGTCATTGGCTATGTCGTTGAGAGCGATGATCCGGCATTGCAGCCCAGGCAAAAAGTGGCCATTAATCCCTCCAGACCCTGCGGCGAATGCAAATATTGCCAGCGCGACCAGAGCAATCAGTGCACCTCAATGCGCTTTTTCGGCAGCGCCATGTATGTTCCACACGTTGACGGCGGTTTTACCCAGTACAAAGTGGTGGATAGCGCGCAATGCGTACCTTTCCCGCAAACGGCGGATGAAACGGTGATGGTGTTTGCCGAGCCGCTGGCTGTATGCATTCATGCGACGCAGCAAGCCGGCGACCTTAGCGGTAAAAACGTGTTTATCTCTGGCGTAGGACCGATTGGCTGCCTGATTGCGGCAGCTGCGAAAGCGCGCGGTGCAGCCTCAATCGTCTGCAGTGATATCAGCGAGCGTTCACTTCAAATGGCGCAACAAATGGGCGCGACGCAGGTCATTCATGCCGCCGAAGGTGATTTTGCACCTTATCTCGCCGATAAAGGTTATTTCGACGTGGCGTTTGAAGCCTCTGGTCATCCTGCATCGCTGCAGCGTTGCCTGGATGTGGTGTGCGCCAAAGGCACGCTGGTGCAGGTTGGCATGGGCGGCACTATCCCCGATTTCCCGATCATGGCGTTGATTGCCAAAGAGATTAATTTGGTTGGCTCTTTCCGCTTTACCCATGAATTCAACACCGCCGTTGAGTGGCTGGCTAACGGCGTGGTCGATCCATTGCCGCTGTTCAGCGCGGAGTATGCCTTGCAGGACATTGATGCTGCATTGCAGTTTGCCGGCGATAAAACCCGCGCCGCTAAAGTCCAGTTAACCTTTTAAGGAGTTGTGATGAGTCAGTTATTTTCCCTGGAAGGTAAGCGTGTGCTGCTCACCGGTTCGGCGCGTGGCATTGGATTTTTACTGGCGCAAGGCCTGGCGGAAGCCGGTGCCGAAGTGATCATCAATGCCACAACCCGTGAAGGTGCTGAGAAGGGCGCGGCACAGCTGCGTGAGCGCGGACTGCGTGCGCATGCCAAAGCGTTCGACGTGACGCAATCAGCGCAGGTTAAGCAGGCGGTTGAGGAGATTGAAGCCGAGTGGGGTGCAATTGATGTACTGGTAAACAATGCGGGCATCCAGCGCCGTCGCCCCTTCCTCGAATTCCCGGAGCAGGACTGGAATGACGTCATCGCCGTAAACCAGACAGCGGTCTTTCTGGTTTCGCAAACCGTGGCAAAAAAAATGGTGGCGCGTCAGCAGGGTAAAATCATCAACATTGGTTCGATGCAGAGCGAATTAGGACGCGACACCATCACGCCTTATGCGGCCTCAAAAGGGGCGGTCACCATGCTGACGCGCGGAATGTGCGTGGAGTTAGCACGTCACAACATTCAGGTAAACGCCATCGCGCCGGGTTATTTCGTTACCGAGATGACGCAGGCGCTGGCGGACGATCCCGCCTTTACCGGCTGGCTAACCAAGCGTACGCCTGCTGCGCGCTGGGGCAAGCCAGAAGAGCTGATTGGTGCGGCGGTGTTCCTGGCTTCGGGGGCATCAAACTTCGTTAATGGACATCTGCTGTTCGTTGATGGTGGCATGCGCGTCGCCGTGTGATGCCTGGGGCGCGGCTGGCATTATCGTCAGCTCGCGCCTAAACCTTAATCACCCCTCTGTATTCCTAAGGATAATAAAAAATGCCAATCACTATCATTGTGCTGGGTGTGATACTGCTGCTGGTGTTGATGATTGTATTTAAGGTCAACGGCTTCATTGCGTTGGTGTTTGTGTCGGCGGTGGTGGGTATTGCCGAAGGTATGACGCCACTCAATGTGATGGCCTCCATTCAAAAAGGTATCGGTTCGACGCTGGGCGGATTAGCGATGATTCTCGGCTTTGGTGCTATGCTCGGCCGGCTGGTTTCCGATACCGGTGCGGCACAGCGCGTTGCCACCACGCTCATCGCTGCCTTCGGTAAAGAGCGGCTGCAATGGGCGCTGGTGGTCACCGGACTGATTGTCGGTTTAGCCATGTTCTATGAAGTCGGCTTCGTGCTGCTGCTGCCGCTGGTGTTCACCATTGTGGCGGCGGCGGGCTTACCGCTGTTGTACGTCGGCGTGCCGATGGTTGCCGCGTTGTCGGTGACTCACTGCTTCCTGCCGCCACATCCGGGTCCAACGGCGATAGCCACCATCTTTGGCGCCAATCTCGGTACCACCCTGCTGTACGGCATGATCATCACCATTCCGACGGTGATCATTGCCGGGCCGGTGTTCTCCAAATTCCTCAAGAGCTTTGAGAAGTCGCCGCCAGAAGGCCTGTATAACCCGAAAATCTTCACCGAAGACGAGATGCCGGGCTTCGGTATCAGCATCTTTGCCGCCGTTATTCCGGTGGTGCTGATGGCGATTGCCGCTGTTTTTGAATTGACCACGCCAAAAGAAAACGCGTTGCGCCAGTTCTTCGAGTTCATCGGCAACCCGGCGGTGGCGCTGTTTATTGCGGTGGTGATTGCGGTGCTGACCCTCGGTTTGCGTAATGGCCGGAAGATGGAAGAAGTGATGGATATGTGCGGCGAGTCGATTGCTGCCATCGCCATGATCATCTTTATCATCGCCGGCGGTGGCGCATTCAAACAGGTGTTGGTGGACAGCGGCGTGGGTAACTATATTGCCGATATGATGAAGGGATCGTCACTGTCGCCGCTGTTGATGTGCTGGACAGTGGCCGCCATGCTGCGCGTGGCGCTGGGCTCGGCCACGGTGGCTGCTATCACCACCGCTGGTATTGTCACGCCGATTATCGCTGCGACACATGCCGATCCCGCACTGATGGTGCTGGCTGTGGGCTCCGGCAGTGTTATCGCATCGCACGTTAACGATCCCGGCTTCTGGCTGTTTAAGGGCTACTTCAACCTGAGCGTGGTGGAAACCCTGAAGACCTGGACGGTAATGGAAACGCTGATCTCGATTCTCGGCTTGGCGGGCGTGCTGGCCCTTAATGCAGTGATTCACTGACCGACCGGCTTCACAAGGACGTGAAGCCGCTAGCCGCGGGTACGGATCCACGAGAAGCGCGACTGATAGCCGCTGGCAAAATGGGTGTTATAGCGATAGCTGGATCCCGGCTCCGCCATGCAGTAAGTACAAACCTTCACGACCTCAATATGTTCCGCCTGAATACCGCGTTGTAACAGTAAACTCCGAGCCAGATGTGGCAGATCAAACCAAATCCCTTGCTGCTGCGCACGCGCCTGTGGGCGAATTGCCTGCGCGTTGTGTGGCTGCTGCGTAGACCACTGTAGCGGTGGCAGATCGTTACGATCCCGCATCTGTGTGACAAGATCGTTGCCCAGTTCATAACAGCAGGGACCAATGGCTGGGCCGATAGCGACACGCAGCGTTTCGCGGCTGGCACCCCGTTCCAGCAAACGATCCACGGCGTTATTTAATACGCCACCTAGCGTACCTTTCAGCCCTGCATGCACCGCTGCAACCTGCTGCTGTTGCGGATCGGCAAACAATACCGGTAAACAATCGGCGGTATATACCGCGACCGGCAGATGATGTTCGCCAATCACTCCATCAGATTCACAACTTTTCGGCGGCTGGTTTTGACTCGCCAGCACCACGTTGGCGCTGTGACGCTGCTGACCGTACGCCGCATTGGCCGGAGCCGGTTGGCCCGCCGGCTGGAACGCATATTCCAGCCACGTAAGGCCCTCTAACAGCGCTGAACGTGGACCGCGGTGCAGGTGCTGAACCATAAGTGTCTCCTATAACCTGAATGCCGTATTCTGCTGCCCACAGCTTACGTTAACTGCTACATTTTTAAAGCTTTACAAAACCTGACCATAATCACTTAAGGATGAAATGATGAAAAACACCACCTGGCTGGCCGCGTCTGGCTTCATCGTGCTGGCCCTGGCGGGCTGTGCCCAGCCGTCAAAACAGCAGGCCCAACAGCAGCTCGGCCAGCAATCCGTGCTGGCGGTGAACTGGTTCCAGCAATCCGGCGAATATCAGGCATTGAGCTGGCAAGCATTTAACACCGCGCGCATGGCGTTTGATCAGGCGCCCTCCCTGGCAGGAAAACCGAAAGCGGTGATCGTCGATCTGGATGAAACGATGATCGATAACAGCGCTTATAGCGCGTGGCAGGCGAAAAATGGGCAGCCCTTCTCCGCTAAAACCTGGTCAGCGTGGACCCAGGCGCGCCAGGCTACGGCGGTGCCGGGCGCGGTGGAATTTGCCAATTACGTGAACAGCCATGGCGGCACCATGTTCTATATCTCTAATCGCGATCGGAAGGATTATGCCGCGACCGTTGAGAACCTCACCAGGTTGGGCTTTTCCGGCGTGAACGACAAAACCGTGCGCTTAAGCAGCGGTAATTCTAATAAGCAAGAGCGCTTCGACGCGGTGAAAAATGCGGGTTACAACGTGGTGTTGTATGTGGGTGACAACCTGAACGACTTCGGTGGTGCCACCTGGCATCAGGGGAATGCCCAGCGTCAGCAATTCGTCAGCCTTAACCATCAGCATTTTGGTACGCAATTTATCGTGCTGCCGAATCCACTGTATGGCGATTGGGAAAGCGGTATGGCAGAGAATTACAACAAACTCTCCCCGGAACAGCAGTTACAGGTGCGCGATGCGCGTATGAAAGCCTGGAACGGTAAATAATTCGTCAAGCGAAATAGCGCCTGCTAATGCAGGCGCGTTAACGTCTTTTTTAGATCCACCTTTATTTACTTTTCTGCGAAACTATTATTCTCCTCATTATATTCCTGATCTCTTGCTTAATTATTCGTATGAACTGAGTGAAAAATAGCGCTGAATAAATATAAAAGCAGTGAATCGTTCTAATCATAAATTTTATAATTAGGAATCTTCCCAGCCCGAATGGTTTAAATTTCCCACCCCGGCTAAAGGCTTGCCGCAATTGCGTGTATATTTTTGTAATGGTATTAAGAATATATTAATAAGTTAGATGCTTAATGCTTTGTTGTGCCTCGTTTTTACTTCACGCTCTCTTTTTCCTGATGCTTGCGTAAATTTACTCGCTACATACGTTTGCTGAATTTTATTTTACAAATAGTCTCGATTTGTCATCCATGAAAATATTCATGATGCAACGCCATGCTTAAGCGTCTATAAACAATTTCTGTGAGGAAGTTCTGCTTTCGTCCTCAATTATTCTCCATAGCCGCGTTTAATAGCGACGCTATTTGCCTGAAAGCGATATTTTAAACGTAGAGAGAAGATTATTGTGACGACACTGAAACCCTTATTAGCGAAAAATCGCAGCTGGGCTTTGCAGCGCCGCGAGCGCAATCCCCATTACTTCGAAAAATACCTGCATCAGCAAAAACCACACTCGTTGTGGATTGGCTGTTCAGATAGTCGCGTGCCGGCGGAAGTGCTCACCGGTTCGCACCCGGGCGAACTGTTTGTGCACCGTAATATCGCCAATATGGTGGTACCGGATGACGATAATCTGATGAGTGTTATGCAGTACGCCATTTTCTATCTGGGCGTGCAGCGCATCGTGCTATGTGGCCATTACGGCTGTGGCGGCGTGCAGGCTGCCCTGGGCTTACCTGCCAGCCCGCTGGCCACAGAGAACTCGGCGTTGGCGCGGCGTATCGCTGCACTGCGCAGGAGTTTACAGCAAGGGCTGGTGGAGTATCACGCCAGCAATGCCGGGGAAGAGGGGACCAGGCTCAACAGGTTGGTGGAAGCCAATGTGCTGGCACAATATGCGCAGCTCGTGGCCAGCGAGCCGGTTCGGCAGGCGTGGCAAGCCGGACAAGCGCTGGACGTTTTTGGCTGCGTCTACGATTTGCAATCCGGCCATTTGAAAGAGTTAATCCAGCAATCTGCAGAGGAATTTACGCCATGAATCTGAGCACCCTTCGTCAGGATATTCCCGCGGGTTTAGTGGTATTTCTGGTTGCGCTGCCGCTCTGTCTTGGTATCGCGCAAGCCAGCGGACTGCCGCCGTTTGCGGGTTTACTTACCGGCGTAATCGGTGGATTGCTGGTCACTGCGCTCAGCCCATCCCGCTTTGCGGTGAGTGGACCTGCCGCTGGATTAGTCACCATTGTGGTGGCATCCATCGCCACGCTGGGCAGCTTTTCTGCCTTTCTCACCGCGCTGATTTTGGCGGGCGTGCTGCAGTGTGTGTTGGGCGTGTTACGCGCCGGGCGCTTCATCTCATTGGTACCGGGAAGTGTTATTAAAGGCATGCTGGCAGCGATTGGTATTTTACTGATCATGCAGCAAATCCCTGTGGCCTTTGGCGCAAAGGGTGATGCGGAGCTGATCTCGCTGGTGAATGGCGAGTTTGCGTTCTCAGCCAGTGCAATGCTGGTGGCTGGCACGGGTCTGACTATTTTATGGCTGTGGACCACGCCGCTGATCAAATCAGTTAAAGCGCTGAACTGGATCCCCGGGCCGCTGGTCGCCGTGCTGATAGGTTGTGTCGCGACGGTGTTTGGCGATCGCCTCTTTCCCGCTCTGGCCGAAGGTTTACCGCGTATTGCGCTGCCCGCATTCGATAGCCTATCCGCGCTGGCGGCAGAGCTTGAAACGCCAGACTGGCAGGCATGGCAAAATCCTTCCGTGTGGATGGTGGCGCTAACGCTGGCATTAGTGGCGAGCCTTGAAACCTTGCTGAGTCAGGAAGCACTGAAAAAGCTGCGCCCACAGCATCCTGCGCCGTCACCGAATAAAGAGATGTTTGCGCAGGGCATTGGTAATCTCACTGCCGGTTTTCTTGGTGCGATGCCCATTACCGCAGTGATCGTGCGTAGCTCGGTGAACGTCAGCTCGGGCGCACAAACCAAGCTCTCCATTCTGATTCATGGTGTGCTGCTGCTGATTTGCGGCCTGTGGTTTAGCCATCTGCTAAACGCCATCCCTCTTGCCAGCCTGGCAGCGGTGTTGCTTTACACCGGTTATAAGCTGGCGACGCCGCGTCTGTTCATTGAACAGATGCGCATGGGCGCGCAGCAATATGTGCCTTTCCTTGCCACCATCGGAGGCATTATCGTATTTGGCATGCTCGCGGGGATTGGGATTGGCATCGCCACCCAGGTCCTTTGCAGCATCTATAAAAGTCATCGTAATGCTTTGCAGCTCACGCGTTATGACGATCACTATGTATTGCGCTTCCAGCAAAACCTCACTTTTATGCATAATCCCAAATTGCAGGGATTACTGGCGGAGATTCCGGAAAATAGCGTAGTGATTGTCGAACACGATAATGCCGAATATATGGATCCGGATGTAAAAGCGGTATTACAGGATTTTGGTGAAAGCGCCCCTGAACGTGGCATTCGGCTAAGCCAGTGGCCCGTTGCGGTTAAATAGCAACAATCCCCGGCGGGAAAGTCATTTTTTCACCCTAAAATCGGATATCTCGGATATCCGATTTTTTTATTTACAGGGCATAATTGCCACAGTTGCATCCTTTTTCTCTGACGTTACCGCAATACCACCTGGCCCCTATCCTGCTTTCATGGCAGATTGAGCGCCATCCAGCCGCAGAGTAGGATGACGAACACTTGCTTAATTACCGAATCATCGCACGGTTATTTCAGGTTTAATGCTTGCTGATGCCCATGGCTGATGGCAGCGATTTCCAGGTTACAGGATTCAGACGTATGCGCGTTATGCTGTTTGAAGAGAATAATTTAAAAAAGAATGCTCTCACGCTGTTCTTCATTACGCTGTTTTTCTGTTTTATCGGTAGCCATTTACGCATCCCCGAAGAGTTTTCACTGTTCTGGCCGGTAAATGCGTTGGTGGCCGGTTTAATGGTGCGTAACCCGTTTTTGCACACCACCTCCAGTTATCTGGTGTGTTTCAGTGCCATGGTCTTTAACGACATGGTATTTTCCGGCTGGGCGTTGCCTGCGCTCACCGTCAATTTCGCCAATATTTTGTTTATTCTCGTGGCGGTCAGCATGCTGATCAAACATCTGCAGCGCCCTTCGGCGCATAGCCAGGTGTTTAATGCCATGCGCATTTTTCCTGCCTGTTTCCTCGGCGCGGCGGCCTGCGCCACCTGGGGTGCCTGGGCGCAGGATGTCGACTTCAACGCGCGCTTTATCGTGGCGTGGGGCGACTGGTTTAGCGAGCAGTTTTCGACTTCACTGATGTTGCTCCCGGTGATGCTGGCGCGCCCGCTGCGCACGGTAGCGCCGCGCACCTTACTGCATCCCGGCAAACTGCTGCCGCTGGCGGCGGTCATTGTGTCGTTGATCGTTGGGGCATTAATTGGTGGTGCCGGCAGCCTGACCTTCCCGGTACCGGCGCTGATCTGGTGCGCCATTGTGTTGCCGATTCCGCTGACCAGCCTGGTTATTCTGATCACAGGGATCACCGAGATCGTCTTGGTTTCGCATGGCGTTATGAATATTCAGGGCGACGATGCGCTGTTGCCTATTAGCCATCTCACCTCAGCACGCCTTGGCGTTGCCACCGTTGCGATCAGCCCGTTGCTGGTGGCGGTGAGTATGGATGCGATCAGGCAGCTCAATCACCGTCTTTCACTGCGCGCTAATTATGATTTCCTCACCCAATTGCTCTCCCGTTCCGGCCTGTATGAAAGCCTGAAGAATGAACCCTTTTCACTGCAGCGCGAAGCGGGGGTTGTGCTGCTGGATGTCGACTATTTCAAAGCGATTAATGACAACTTCGGCCACGATGCTGGCGATAGTGTGCTGGAGGAGATTGCGCGCCGTATTCAGCAGGTGGTTGGCAATCGTGGTCTGGTGTGTCGTTTTGGCGGCGAAGAATTTGTGGTGGTGGTATTTGACTGCAATCACAGCCAGCTGTATCAGCTGGCCGAAACCGTGCGTCAGGCTATGGTGAAGGAGAAGTTCTGGATTCAGGGCAACACGGTAACGGTGACGGCCAGTTTAGGTCTGGCGCGCGGCAGCGCCCAGAGCGAACGGGAATGGCCGGCGGTTATCAACCGCTTAGTATCGGCAGCGGATAAGAATCTCTACCTCGCCAAGCGCAACGGCCGCAATCAAACCTCACCGGCGACGGAGCCGCGCAATATCATGGACGTGGCCTGATCCACGTCCATGCCGGTTATACGCTGCTTTTAAGCTGGCTGGTGAGCTGATGGCGCTGCTGCGCCAGCACGATCAGACGCGATATTAAATCGCTGTAGCTCAAGCCTGCTGCCTGCCAGAGCTTCGGATACATGCTGATATTGGTGAAACCCGGTAACGTATTCACCTCATTGACAATAATCTCCCCGGCGTCCGTCAGGAACACATCGACGCGCGCCATACCAAAACACTCCAGCGCCTGGAAAGCGGTTATCGCCACTGCGCGAATGGCATCACTTTCTTGATCGCTGATTGCCGCCGGCACCTCCACGTGGGCACCGCTTTCGCTGATGTACTTGGTGTCATACGAGTAGAACGCATCGTGTACCACCACTTCGCCGCACGGACTGGCTTCCGGCGTGTCATTACCCAGCACCGCACACTCAATCTCACGACCTTTAATGCCTTGCTCAATCAACACCTTGCGATCGAAAGTAAAGGCGAGATCCAGCGCTGCATCAAACTGTTCCAGGCTATCAACTTTACTCACGCCCACCGACGAGCCTTGGTTAGCGGGTTTGATAAACAGCGGCAGGCCAAAGCGCGCGATCACCGCTTGAGCATCGACCTTGGCGCGCTGTGCCTGCGTAACGCTCAGCCACGGCGCGACATTGAGTCCGGCATCGCGCAACAGACGTTTGGTAAAATCTTTATCCATGCTCACGGCGGAACCCAGTACATCTGAACCGACAAACGGCAGATTAGCCATGCGCAGTAGACCTTGCAGCGAGCCATCTTCACCCAGCGTGCCGTGTACGATGGGGAAAATCACATCCAGCTGTGACAGCGGCTGCGCCTGCTGGCGTGTTATCAACTGCTGCGAGGCGCTGCCGGGTACCAGCGCGATATTTTCGCCAGACCGATTGAGGGCAATCAACGCCGGATTTTCTGCGTTGAGTAAAAAACCCGACGCATCATTCAGATGCCATTCGCCCTGTTTATCAATCCCCAGTAACACCACTTCATATTTATTCTTATCAATGGCTTCAAGGATATTTTTGGCTGATTGTAACGACACTTCATGTTCGGCCGATTTGCCACCAAATACGATACCTACGCGCTGTTTTGCCATTGCTATTTTCCGATTGCTATCAAGCGAGTCAGTAAGATAACACGCAGATGAGGAGCATCAACAGTCCCCGGTTTTCGCCCTGCAAAACGCCATCTTCCCAATGTTAAACAAATCGTTATATCCCTTTGAGACAAGCCTTAGACTTTCTGAAACCTGACATCTGTCAAAATTTTGCCCCTTCAAACAGATGAAACGGTGGGCAATGTGCCCGCCGTTTTTTTGTCAGGTTTAAAGGAGTCGGGAAATGGTCGACCAGAAGCAGGATGCTGTGGAGCGGGATGCGCGTTCTGTTGCTCGAATAGAAACCACCGTAGATGACACGCTGTTAAAAAGCGTGGCGTGGATCTGCAAACATTACAACCGTGAAAAAAGTGAAGATGCGCTGGTGGCGGGTTTGCCCAAAGCGACATTTCTTAGCCCCTCGCAGGCCATGACTGCGCTGGAAAACGCCGGCATCACGGGCGGCATGGTTGAACGCCGCCTGCAAGAGCTGCCAGAGCCGTTAATGCCGATGATTTTGCTGCGCAAAGGCTACGGCGGCTGCATTGTGCTTTCGCGTCGAATACAGACCAATGCGGAGAATCAACGCGAACTGCGCTTCCAGCTGGTGATGCCAGATGTCAGCGAAAAAGCCGTGGAGATGACACTCGCGGAGCTCAATGAGATCTATGCCGGCTTTGCCGTGCTGTCCAAACCGGCAGCGGTACTGGACGAGCGCGCCAGTGCCATACTGCCGGAGGTCAAAGGACATTGGCTGTTTACCACGCTGTGGCGCTATCGCCGCTACTATCGCAGTGCCGCGATCGCCGCGGTATTAATCAATGTGCTGGCACTCTCCAGCATTTTCTTCACCATGAATGTCTACGATCGCGTAGTCCCCAACCAGGCGTTCGTTACGCTGTGGTCGCTGGCGATTGGCGTCACGATTGCGATGATCTTCGAAGCGATAACGCGCTTTGTGCGCGCGTACCTGCTGGATATGGCCGGTAAGAAGGCCGATTTGGTGCTGGGCAGTATGCTGTTTCGTCAGGCTCTGTCGATTCAGATGGAGCATAAGCCGGCATCGTCGGGCACCTTTGCTAACCAGATTCGCGAATATGAATCCGTACGCGATTTTGTGGCCTCAGCAACCCTCGCGGCTATCTCCGATTTACCCTTCATCCTGATGTTTGTTGGCGTGATCTTCTTTATTAGCGGTCCGCTGGCCATCATTCCGCTGATGATGATCCCGATGATCATCATCGTCAGCGCTGCGATCCAGTGGCCGCTGGCGCGCATCATGAAAGAGAACTTGCGCGATGCCTCATTGAAGCAGGGCGTGCTGATCGAATCTATCGAAGGCATGGAGACGCTGAAAGCGGTGGGCGGCGAAGCGCATATGCAGCGTCGGTGGGAAAATTTCAGCGCGCTGCAATCAGCCAATGCCATGAAATCTAAACGCTATTCGACGCTGGCAACCGGCGTGGTGACGTTCCTGCAACAGTTTCAGACGGTGATGCTGGTGGTGGCGGGCGTCTATCTGATTAATGCCGGCACGTTCACCATGGGGGCCATGATCGCCACCGTGATGCTAGCCAGCCGCGCAACCGGTCCGCTGGGGCAGGTGGTGGGTCTGGCGGTGCGCTATCAACAGGCGAAAGCCGCGATGATGTCCTTGAACAAATTAATGGAGATGCCTGTCGATCGCGATAGCAGCAAAACCTATCTGACCGATCCCCCTCTGAGCGGTGCGATCTCACTGCGCAATGTGAGCTTCTCTTATCCGGCTCCGCCAATGAAGCCCAATCCAGAGATTTTGCAGGACATCTCGCTGAGCATTAACGCGGGTGAACGCGTCGCCATTCTTGGCCGTATTGGCAGCGGTAAATCTACCTTGTTACGCGTGATGGCGCGGCTTTATCAGCCGATTAAAGGCCAGCTGGCGGCGGATGGCCTGGACGTTAACCAGATCGATCCGGCGGACTGGCGCAAAGCCGTCGGGTTTGTTAGCCAGGATGCGCGTCTGTTTTACGGCACGCTGCGTGAAAATGTGATGATTGGCCGCCCGGATGCCACCGCCAATGAGCTGCTGCGCGTACTAAAACTTACCGGCCTGGATCAGGTGGCTGCGCGCCATCCGAGCGGTATCAACCTGATGGTGGGCGAGGGCGGAGAAGGATTATCCGGCGGGCAGCGACAGCTGGTTTCGCTGGCGCGCACCTTGTTAACGCGTCCCAAAATTGTGCTGATGGATGAGCCAACCAGCGCCATGGATAGCATGACTGAAAATCAGTTTCTTACGCATCTCCGCCACGCCAGCGAAGGACATACGTTGATTGTGGTGACACATCGTCCCTCCATTTTGGCGCTGGTCGATCGCATCATCGTGGTGGAAGAGGGAAAAGTGGTTGCGGACGGTCCCAAAGATCGGGTGCTGGCCACGCTGGAGGGGAAAAATAAAGCGCAGCCGCGCCAGGCGCTAGCGCCTTCCACGCCGGTGGCCGCCGGGCAGGAGGCAGCCGTATGAGCAAGTTGCTGCCATGGCGTAACCGCGTCAAGCCTCTGTCTGCTGCTGACGCTGAGTTTATGAACGATGTGCAGGCTTCACTGCTGTCGCAAACCACACCCGGTTCCAGGCTGGTGATGTGGCTGATTATTGCGGTGTTAGGTATAGGGCTTCTCTGGGCCAACTTCGCCCGGGTTGAAGAGATTACCAAAGGCGATGGCAAAGTCATCTCGCGCAGCCGCGAACAGGTCATTCAAAGTCTGGAAGGCGGCATTCTGGCGGAGATGAACGTGCATGAGGGTTCGGTGGTAAATCGCGGTGATGTATTACTGAAGATCGATCCCACTCGCGCGCAGTCCAGCTACCGCGAAGTCCTGAGTAAAGTGGTGGGTCTGAAGGGCAGCATTGCGCGTTTGCGCGCCGAGGCTTATTCGCTGCCGCTGGCGTTTGATGAGCAGGTGAAGAGCGATCCTGCCATCGTTGCGCAAGAGACCCAGGCCTACGAATCGCGTAAGCGCGCGCTTAATGACAGCATTACCTCGCTGCAGCGTAGTTACGCCTTATCTCTGCGCGAGATTCACCTGGCGGAGCCGCTGGCTGCAAAAGGGCTGTTGTCTGAAGTCGAGCTGCTGCGCATGCAGCGTCAGGCGAATGACATCCAGGCGCAAATCGTTGAACGTCGCAATCGCTATCAATCTGAAGCGCATGCAGAGCTGACGCGGCTGGAGCTAGAGCTGAGCCAGGTCAGTGAAAACCTGGTGGGGCGCGCCGATGTGGTAGAGCGAACTACCCTGACTGCGCCCGTGCGCGGCACGGTGAAAAATGTGCGCGTTAACACCATCGGCGGCGTGATCCAGCCGGGCGAACACATCCTCGAAATCGTTCCATTGGAAGAACAGCTGCTGGTTGAAGGAAAAATCCGTCCGTCTGACGTGGCATTTCTCCATCCCGGTTTACCGGCCAAGGTGAAGATCACCGCCTACGACTTTGCCATTTACGGCGGGCTTGATGGGCATGTGGAGTACATCAGCCCTGATACGTTGAAAGACGAGCAAAAAGCCGCCAGTGGCCGCCCGGATGATACCTACTATCGCGTTCTGATCCTGACGGATAAAAGCACGCTGCACGCCGGCAATAAAGATCTGCCGATCATTCCAGGCATGATCGCCACCGTCGAGATCCGCACCGGTGAGAAAACCATTCTCGATTATCTGTTGAAGCCAGTTCTGAAGGCTAAAGAAGCATTCCGCGAGCGTTAAAATTATGAAAATAAAGAATACGATGCACCGTGCGATGGTGCGTTACTTCTCCGTGTGCGCGGTTTGTATCGCCGCCTTGTTGACTCCCGCAGTGAATGTGTTGGCGGAATCCAGCGATATCTCGCTGGAGGGGGCTCGGGTGAGCCTGAGCGGACCGGAGAATGAAACGGTCGCAGCAAGTGAGCTGCGCCAAAAATTCCTTGCCGCTGCGCGTATTAGCTGGAGCCTGAGTCCGACGTTGAAGGCGTATATGGCGCAGGGCGAGGCGGCCGAAGCCAACGTCGAAGATGCGAAGGGGCAGCGTTGGCCGCAGGTGGACGTTACGGCCTCATCAGCCACTAAAGAGTTTGGTAACGGCGTTAAAAACTATCAATATCAGGACAGTACCCCCTCTTTAGGCTTGTCAGTCGCAACCAATTTGTACGATTTTGGCCAAACCCGCAGCACCATTGAAAGCCGTCAGGAACGTGTTACCTCTGCGCGGCAAACGGTACAGGCTCAGCGCGAAGAGCTCGCCATGCAGGTAAGTAATGCATTGATTGAATGGGATAAACAGCAGCACGTTATCGCCATCAGCAAGCAATATCTGGCGCGCATGGCAGAACTGACCAAAATGCTCAACGGCATTGTTCAGTTGGATGCGGGCCGCCGCAGTGAACTCACACAGGCAAAAGGACGGCTACTGCAGGCGCAGAGCTATCTGGAAAACGCGGAATCACGCGCGCGTGATGTAGAGATCACTCTGCATCGTCTATTGGGTGATAGCCGGGTAATTCTGCCGGCCAGCGACAAGTGGGCGCTTCCCTTTGCGGACGTAAATCGCCAGCTTTCGAGTCTGGATGGGCATCCGCTGATCTTGCGCGCCAGCGCTGAAGAACGTGCGGCTTTTAAGGAAGCCGAAGCCATCAAAGCCTCGGGCCTGCCGAAGCTCAACTGGACGGTCAGTAAAAACACGCGTGAAGATCAGTTAGGCCGTCAGCAAGCCTGGCAAACCGGTTTGAACGTTAGCTGGGGTTTATTCCGTGGCGGCTCAACCACCGCACAGGAAATTGCCGCCATTAAGCGTGCCGAAGCGAATCGCGAGCAGGTGCAGGAACAGCGGCGTGAGTTGGAAAACCGCGTGCGGACGGCCAATCAGAACGCACATTCCACCGCAGAACGTGCCGCACTGTATAAAAACCTGATTGTGGAATCCGATCGCATCCGTAAAGACTTTTTTGATCAGTGGTATCACTTAGGTCGTCGTTCATTACTGGATGTGTTGAGTGCAGAAAGCGATCTCTATAACAATCAGGTTAATGAAGTCAGTAACCGTTTCGATAGCTATGCCGCCATTATTAACGGTTATGCCAACGCCGGCACGCTGAGCCACTGGTTGATGACGGGACGCTAAATTAGCCGTGGCGGGCTGGCGTTGTCATAACCCAACTTAAACAAAGTGGATTTTGCGGTTGGCAACGCGGCGGCGAGCGCTTTAAAATCGCGGCGAATTTTTACCCAAGAGGATCACGACATTGGACACTTGTCCCGAACGATTACAACAGGCCCTTGCGGTAAGATAGCTATCACGCTGTCTTAACCGCGCGTTAAGACAGCGGACTTCCTTCCAGAATCTCCCTTTCTCATTAGCGTTTTGCTGCTGATCCACAGCGGTAATGGCTTTAGCTGTAATCCAATTATTAACCCCGTTGTTCCGCAGGCAAAAGCACGGCGGAGTGAGGTCTATTATGGATTGGAAAATCTTTTTACTGCGCGTTACCGTCGCGCTGGTGTTGGGCGCATTAATTGGCTGTGAGCGCCAGCTCCGCCAGCGCATGACCGGTTTACGCACTAATGCGCTGGTGAGCACCGGCGCTTGCCTGTTTGTTTTGATGACGCAAAGCGTGCCAGGCATTGCTAGCGATGCCTCACGCGTTGCCGCTTATGTGGTCTCCGGTATCGGCTTCCTGGGCGGCGGCGTGATCATGCGTGATGGCCTAAACATTCGCGGGCTGAATACCGCCGCGACCTTGTGGTGCACCGCCGCGATTGGCGTACTGTGCAGCATGGGATTACTGCTCGAAGCCGCGATTGGCTGCATGGTGATCCTTTGCGCCAATATCCTGTTGCGTGAGCTGGCGCTGGGCATCAATCGCCAAACCATTGTCTCCGCTGCCGAGGCTATCCAGCACTACAAAGTACAAATCATCTGTCTCGCGCAGGATGAAGTACAGGTACGCAGCCTGATGCTGCATACGCTGGGCGGCAGCGGTCTGCGCCTGCAATCGCTGCACAGCGAAGACCTGGATCCGCCGCATCGCATGGAAGTCAATGCGGAGGTGATGGGGAATCCCACACTGACCGATCAGTTGGAAAGCCTGGTAAGCCGCATCAGCCTCGAGAAAGGCGTGAGTTCTGTAAGGTGGCAGGTGAGTGAGATGGAGCGCGATTGAATCATTGCACGCCAGTTTTTTTGGATTGAGTAAACAAAAAGCCACCTTGAGCGAGGTGGCTTTTTGATATGATTTTAATATTATTATTTTTTGGTGTTATGAATTATCTAAAACCATTATAGAATAAACTTTTTATATTTATCTTTATTCGAAACCAAATAGGCTGGAAACTTGTCGTCTGATAGTTTTTGTTTGACGAGATTTCTATCTCTATTCCACAAATCCTTTCCATCGATTAAAGATTTAATGATGTGCTCTTTATTGTTTAAATGCGGCAGATCATATTCGGTATGTGAAATTGACGACATTTTCTCAGAAATTCTTTCTGGTGTCATAATCCATGAAAAGTGCCAGCCAGCATCTTTGATAACCTTGCTACGAAATTTAAACCAATTTCTGGCAATAAAATCGTCAAATAAACCTGATTTTTTGATGTTCCTGAAGGTTTCTGGCTTGCTATCAAAATGATCTCGTAAGTTGCGCATGCTGGTTGCGCGTGGCAGTCTGCACTGACGTGCAGAACCATCAGGATTGAAAACCTGAAGGTTAAATTGATAATTATAAAAAGGCATATGCAGTATTGTACATAGCTGCTTAGGGTTTATTTTCTTAATAATTGCTGGCTTAAATATTTCATCAACATCAGAAATCAAAATAAGATCAGTGTCGCTAGCATCTTTTAAACCCCGCATGATTGCATTTCTAGTCGCGGCTTCATTCGCCCATGCATCATATTGGCCTGGGTGTTCCTGCTTAAATATAGGTCGTTCATTAAAGATTACATAAATTATTTTATCTTTAAATTTTTCAAACTTACTAATATCAAAATTTAACTTTTTAGGCTTTCCGGTGAATGTATGGGTTGATTCCACAATCACAAAGCGATCTACGACATCATTAAGAGTATTGAGCCTGATATCTAATAGCATATCTTCATCATAATATAAGAAACAGTCGTAAATCACAGTGCATTCCCTGGAGTTGGCCCAACATCTGAAGCTACATGTTTACAAAATGACACATCTGTTGTCTAGTTCTTAATGATTAAGTGAGGGATTACGTACATTTTCCAACGCTTATGATGAAAATCTCAAGCGTCGCTGATGCTTAAAAACAAAAAAGCCACCTCATGCAAGGTGGCTTATTGATATGATTTTAAAGGTAAAATTTGGTGGCCCCTGCTGGGTTTGAACCAGCGACTGAGCGATTATCAACCCCAATTCGAAGCGAGTGAAATCATTAAGTTACTGATTTTTATGTTTTATTTAGGCCGAATAGTGATGAAAAGTGACACATAGCGTTAAGCTCTGCTGCCACTTTGCTGCCATTTCAATTAGACACCATCAGCATGACTCATGCTTTAACTGATTAAGCATGATACTTCATTTGAGTTTAGATGATTGCTCAAGGTCAGGGAACTTAGCCCTCGCTTTGTAAGTTCCCCATAAATTATCCACGCTAAAAGCGATTTCTAATCGTTTCCTTTATTCTTAGCCTCTGACTTGATTGCTTTCGCAAAGTGAGACATTGTTTCGATTGCCTCCTTAGCAAAACTAACTTCGGATTTTTTTAACAGGTAAGACTCTGGCCATTTCAATTCTTCTTCAAGTATTTTAAGCATAGCTTGATATTTTATCTCTTTACTACTACTTTCATCACTAAAGCTTTTAATAGCCAAATATGACATCATATATTTATCAAAAATGGATTTAACTTTTATATGGTAAGTCGAGGTATCAACGAAATGACGATATTGTTTTAGAAACCAAGCAGATAAGAACTCTATAAAGATGAATAACAGTGAGCAAGATACCATTCCATATATATATTGTTCCTTAAAACCTGTAAGCCACGAAAGTGTTTGCCACACAACGATTGAAATTACAAAGAATGTTATCCCGCCTTTTGAATATGAAGTGCCTTTATCTAAAAGTATTGAGGCTTTTTTATCTGATGTATAAGCTTGGTCCAATAATACGCGGCGTATTTCGTTGAAATAATTTTCAAATGAATCAAACATATTCCCCTGTTCTAAAGTTTTAGATTCAATTACTTTAGAAACTATCTCTTCTATGTTCTGCTCGGAGAAATTATTTGTATTTGCTTTAAGAGAGTTGAGTTCTTTGAGTATGTTCTTTTGAAATGTCTGATCTTCATTATCTCTCTTATCATCAACATCAATGAACCGCTCTTCTTTTTTTAACTTAGTGAAATTGCTCATTTCTCCCGAAAGCATTGCAAGTCCTGCAATAGCAACACATATACCAAGTGTGGCTGGTCCAACACTTTCAACGACATATGAAAAGCCCAGCCCAAATTTCATTAGTACTGGAACCCCAATGCCCACATAGATAAAAGTGATGGAAAGTAATACTTTTGGTCTTAGTATTAATTTAAGAATATTTGGTCTTTCAATAAGGTCTCGACCTAGAGTTTTTTTACCTTCTTCAGAGTTATTCACTCGTTATGACTCCATTCTATTTAAAGGATTAAGTAACAATGCCTCAGCTAAATGATCTGGTGCAAAGTGTGCATAACGCATCGTTACCTTAATATCCGTGTGCCCCAAAATTCGCTGAAGTACAAGAATATTCCCCCCGTTCATCATGAAATGAGACGCGAAGGTGTGTCGCAAAACGTGCGTTAACTGCCCGGCAGGTGTTTCGATACCGGCGCGTTGCATAGCCTTTCTAAATGCTGAATAGCATGGTTTAAAGAGCACCTGCGCTTTCCTGCTGGATGGCAGATCAGCCTGTAATTTTTCAGTTATCGGCACCGCGCGGTTTTTCTTGCCTTTAGTTTTCACATAAATGATCTGACCGGCGCGGATTTGGTTTCCCTTCATTCCTTCGGCCTCACTCCATCGTGCGCCAGTTGCCAGGCAGATTTTCACAATGGTAGTTAGGTCTTTAGATCGGCTGTTCTCACATTCGGCGAGGAGGGTTCTAATTTCCTCAATGGTGAGATACGCCATCTCCGATTCACTGATTTTAAACTCACGCACGTTCTCTAACGGGTTCGGTGCGGTCCATTCATCCAACCGGCGCAGCTCGTTAAACATCGCCCTGAAATACGCCAGCTCTAGATTTACCGTGTGCGGCGTGACCGTTTTAACTCGACTGGAGCGGGTGATCTTGCCGCTTAGCCTCTGCTCACGATAAGAACCGACCAGGGCCCGGAATTTACCTGCCGTGCGCTCGAGCCGGGTAAGCCAACACAGAACGGATTTATTGAGAGTTTTAACAGACGCTTTCGGGATGAATGCCTTAATGAGCACTGGTTCAGCGATATTCTTCATGCCCGGAAGATCATTAATGACTGGCGGCAGGACTATAACGAGTCCAGACCTCATTCATCCCTGAATCACCAGACGCCGTTTGAATTTGCAGCATGCTGGCGAAACGGGAAACATGAAGAAAAACCAACCGACATTACTAACTGAAGGTTGTATCTAATACTGGGGGCAGGTCAACGATGCAACGCCGCACTAGCACTTGCTGCTGTTCATGCTGCCAACTGATGTAGAACGCTTGCGCATGATCATGCGTGAATACGCATATCAGGAGCACGCCGAGGAGTTAGTAACGGATAAAGCTCGCAAGGCTCGCTTTCATGCTGAGAACATCGATCCCAGTAAAGGAAGTGCAACGGGCTATATCGCTAAATACATCGCCAAAAACATTGATGGCTATGCGCTTGATGACGAGTTGGACGATGAAAGCGGGAAACCGTTGAAGGATACCGCATCAGCTGTTTCGGCATGGGCTTCACTTTGGCACATCCGGCAGTTTCAGTTCATCGGTGGTGCGCCGGTTACCGTTTATCGTGAGCTAAGACGCATGGCTGATAGCGCAGCCGCTCAACGCATCAGCCCGGAATTTGCTAAGGCACATGATGCGGCTGATGCAGGCGATTGAGCTGGCTATATCAAAGCACAAGGTGGCCCGTTTGTGCATCGTGATGGGCTGCTGGTGCGGCCTTGGTATCAACCTGATGGATTGCCTGAATGAGTCTTGTGAAGAGGTTATGCGTCTGAAGGGCTTACTAACTTTCACTGCTGGTGGTGATTCCCACATTCTCACTCGTGTAAGAAAGTGGAAGTTTGTGCCGAAGCAGGCCGTTGGTCTTGAAGTTGACCTTCTGGACGCGAATGCGACCTCTTGGAGTTCTGACAATAACTGTACGAAGCCACCTAAATGTAATTTAAATCCTCTTCTTCCAAGCGGCGAAATCGACCATTGGAACAGCTCCTAATGATAGATATTTTGAAACTAACTACCTTTTAACAACTGAACAAAATCAATTTTAGTGATTACATTTTGCGCAAATGAGTTGCGAGTATTTGTGTGGTTAGTTGAAAATTTTTAGAGTTAATTGGTCAAATTTACATCACACATTGGCTTTTATAACCAATCTTTTGTCAGAGGTAAGTCACAAACTCTCAAATGTCCTGGGAGGCATGAATGGAAACTTATCATTAAATTACCTTAATTATCATATGGATGAAACTGTGGTGTGAATTTAATCGGTCTAAGTAATTAAAATTTAAACTGTATTTATATACAGTATTTGATATGATGAGCGGCATTCAATGTGGTGACTTGACACTTAAACCCGCTTGAAAATTTCTTTGATTTAAAAGATCGGTGAGGGCATTCCGCTAGGTTTAGATAGATAAGTAGCATGAGATTGATCATTAATCTATCAAGTGCCATCAATGCCGCTGATCAACCCGTGGGGTAAGTTTTATGCTGCATCAGGAATCTTCAGTAAGCCAAATTGATGCTTTTGATGAGCAGTTCAGCTCCTTTAGTGTTTTAAAATCCTTTTCCATATGTGACGAATTTATAGCCACATTTATTTACGCCCTTAAGAACAAGGGGTTATACTGGCGTAAAATTTTTTCAATGGACTTGGAAATGCGAACTGACCCTCACAGCGACCCCAAAGCATGGGAATCATATTTCAAAAGCATTATCTGGCTTCACTATAAACCCGCAAACTGTTGTGACCTACCCGACTCGCATGGCGGAGATTTTGGTCTTGAATGCTACACTATGGAAGGACACGTTTTTCAATGTTATTTACCTGAACAATCGAGTGATATTGATAAGCTTTATAAAGCACAACGCAAGAAAATCTACAACGATATTGAAAAGTTCTCTAAAACTAATGTTAAAGATCTTAAAGAACTTTTTGGTAACCTAAAAATAAGTCGTTGGATTTTGGCTACACCTTTCAACAAATCATCTAAACTCAGTCAGTATTGTACTAATAAATCATTGAAAGTTAGAGATTTAGGACTTTCATATGTAACTGATGATTTTCAAATAATTGTTCAGACTGAGAAGAATTACATTCAAGAGTCATTTGCTTTACGCAAAGAGTCTTATCAACTGAGTTTAGAACTTAATGATACGACAATTGAAGGTGCAATTGATTTCATCAGTAGTAATAGTTCTTTTCTTGAGAAATTAAATTTAAAACTACCAAAAATAAATGATTCAATTTCAAAGCAAGAGCAAATTAGGAATTTTTTAATTCAAAAATTTCTCGACTATCAAAACTTATTAGATACGCTCAAGACAAATTGGGTTGATATCTATGAAGTAGTTTATAAGTGCATACAACAACGAGAGAATAACTTAGTTGGTATGTTCATGCTTGCGCCTTCAGACGCACAACCATCTGGAATTATGACTGAACACATTGAATCGCTTAAGAAATGCATTGAAGAAGAAGTTCCAACTTTCAAACAGGCAGATCTTGAAAAAATTACGTGGGGCGTTATTTCTGACTGGCTTATACGTTGCCCATTAGATTTTTAAGGTGGATAATCATATGAACATTACAATTGAAGAGGTTATCAATAAACCTTTTACTTTTACAAAAAGGCCTGAGCTTCTGCCTTGTGACATGAGACCATTGTGGCGTTGTAGTTTAATACTAATAATTTTTTCTCTGGTTGGACGTTCCGGTTGCTGCTCTTTGAAGAAACTTCATGTGGTTAATTGGGCATTAAAATCCGATCAAAATAGTACGAGCTATGAGATTTGGACGTTAAATAAAGAAAGTATTAGGCCTGAAGTTCGTATGGATCCCACTCTTGATAGAGCAATTGAATTGTTATTGGATGAAGGTTTTATTATAAGAGATAATGACAAGTTCAAGATTTCCGAGAAAGGTGAATTGTGCGTAGCTAAACTTCTAGCAATTGAAGTATTCAAGGATGAACGTTTTAAACTTATAAAGTATAAAAAAGAGTTATCCGAAACTAACATTAATAAAATATTTCAGGTAGGATGATATGTCATTAGAGATAATTTCATTAGAAATTGTTGCCAATACTACTGATGGATGCTACGGCGTATCCATCCCGTTTTCAAAGGGTTTATTTTTACTTAGAGTGGAAAACTCTCATGGTAAATCCACTTGCATGAACGCGATCGCCTACGCATTAGGCATGGAAAAAGCGTTAGGAGTCGGTGCTGCGAAAATTCCATTTCCTCCCTCACTTACAAGAGCTTTAACTACAGCTGATGGGAAAGAAGTAAAAGTAATATCATCATATGTATTGTTAAAAATAAAAAATCATGATGGTATTATCCGTTCTCTAAAGCGCAACATAATAGGATTTGAAAGTGACAATATAGTCTACATTGATAAAGTTAATGAGGACGATAATTCCATAAAGAGTGGCTCATATTTCCTTCATCGTGAAGGAGATACTGACCGTGATATGGGGTTTTATAAGTGGCTGTCAAAATTTATTGGTTGGGAGCTTCCTCTGGTACCCAACCATAGTGGCAAAGATACCATCCTTTACCCCTCTGTACTTTTCCCTGCTTGGTATGTAGAGCAAAAGAAAGGATGGGCATCGATAATGGCCACAATACCAACACAGTTTGGTATTAAAGAGGCTAAAAAAAGAGCGCTGGAATTTTTGATGGCTCTCAATGTTAATGAAAATATTTTGAAGAGAAGTGCATTAAAAAATAGCATTGATGATATATCAAATCATTGGAAGCTGATTCGGCGTAATGCTGAAATAATTGCTTCAAAAGTATCAGCAGTAGTCACTGGAATACCTGAACAACCTGAATCAAAATTTGATAATTATAAGATTGATCTTGTCATAAAAGAAGGTGACAAAATAAGGTCGTTAGTTGAATTGAGGACGGAATATTCGAGTGAATTAAATCTCTTAGAAAATCATGCGTTGAGCAATATTGATGATGAAGCTTTGCAATTGTCAGTACAAAGAAAAATTAGCTCTAAAGTTGACGAAGTTCACTCTTTAGAGCAGATTCTACAAGATATTAGTGATCACAAAAGCTATATAAATTATCAGATACTGTCTACACAAAAGAGACTGGAAAATCTTTTAGATGATAAGAAAAAATATGAAGACTTAAAGAAAATTTCAGACTCATCAGTGTACGAGTCTACCAGATTACTATCAAACGAATGCCCTACGTGTGGAGGGCAATATAATGATAATCTCTTAGATTTCTCATCTCAAGAAAATCTTATGACATACGAAAGTAGTTTGGTCTTTATTAAAGAGCAGATAAAAGCGTTTGACTTTGTATTGTCAGATTGTAATGGTCAGTTGAAATTCAAGGAAGCGGAGCAAAGACGAACTGAGTCTAAAATTGCAACTCTTAAAAGCGAGATAAATAAATTAAAAAATACAGATTACCCAACCTTAGCAATACAAGAGGAGTATTTGAGACATAAGATAAATTTAGAGAATTCAATTGATGATATTGATGATGCGGTAAGGGATATCACGAATATTCGTCTGGAATTAGATTCACTACATAAAAAATATAAAAGGCTAACATCAGAAAGACGTTCCTTTCCTGAGCGAATTCTTTCAAAAGAAGATGCAAAAAAATTACATCATTTGAAAAATGGTGTTGTTGATCGGTTGAAAAAATACAACTTCACTAGTTTTGACTCGGAATTAATTGGTATCTCAGAAGATAACTACTTACCTAATAGAGAAGGTTATGATATCGGTTTTGATACCTCTGCTAGTGATGGCATTAGAATTATCTGGGGGTATTTGATTAGTTTGTTTACTTTAGGTCAGGCATTCAATACTAATCATCCTGGAATTATTATATTTGATGAACCAAGGCAACAAGAGGCGAACAAGGTTAGCTTCGCAGAATTGCTTAAAGATGCTGCTGAATCCACAAAAATTGATGGGCAAATTATTTTTGCTACATCAGAAGACGAAAGTGTTCTTGTGGATGCTTTAGACGGTTACGAGTATACAATTGTTTCCTTTAACAAAGATGAAGGAAAGCTAATAAGAAAATTATAAATTAACAAGTAGGGTAAAACTTTCTTGAGCCGTTCTAGTTGAAGAGCGGCTCGGATAAATTATGAAATGTTATTTTTGATTTTTATTGAGATTTATTAGTTATTTCCAAAAGTAGACAGATATTCTAATAATCTATTTATTATTATTCCTAAAGTTATGAACTATCTCCTATGGGTATTGGCGTGGTAGGGTAGGATGAGAGCTTTTGACCTGGAATTCATTGGACTGCCCGCCTCATCGTTTTTTTTCACACGAATTAAGGATCAAATTTTTATCCTAGCTTTCTCCCCGTAATTATAATCAATTCTTAAGTTCTACCTATCGATTGGGGGTTATATGTCTATACGAGCAAGTGGGGCTGGGCGTAAGAAAAATGTTGTTCCAATAGTTAATAAGCGAGTAATCCAAATTGATCCGCCAACAGGATTACTCAGCCCGGTCGCGGAAGAGGTGTGGAACAAGCCAGGATTCTCTCTGAACGCGGTACGTTCGAGTCTGAACATCATCTAATGCTGATTCTTTACTGCAATGCTTGGCATTACATTGTAGAAGCCGACAGATCCATCGCGGAGAAGGCTAAAGTGATGACGGCAAGCCGTGGGCTTGCTGGAGAGGGCGGAAGTGGTGGTGAGAAAACCAATCGAGTCTTCGCCGCTAGAAATATTGCTTTCAGTCAACTCATTCCTGCAGGCTCAATGCTTGGGCTTGATCCGCTCAGTTCATTGCGAAGCGGCTCAGGCAGCAAGGGCGATGAATACAATGAATTTGACCGATTTTAAATTTTTTCTACGATCATCGGCTGCCAATATTCAAATGGAAAGCAAGGTTCAAGCGAGAAGATGAGTATTTTGAAGTATCCCCGAGGTATCCCCGGATATTTTGGAGTGGTGTAGAGTTGAAGCTAACTTATTGATAAATTTGGTGGCCCCTGCTGGGTTTGAACCAGCGACCAAGCGATTGTGAGAATCATGAATCGCATCGAGAAAACAATGGTTTACGTTTTATTTCAATAGGATAGATTGTCTTTTTTTATCAAGGATTATCAATCTTATCAATCTTCATCGCCATTTCATCGCCACTTATTGCTAATGGGTTTAGCTTAGCGGCCTCTTCAAGATGGTCAGGTGCAAAGTGCGCATAACGCATCGTCATCTTTATATCTGTATGCCCAAGAACTCGCTGCAAGACTAATAAGTTGCCACCATTCATCATGAAGTGACTTGCGAAAGTATGGCGCAGAACATGCGTCAGCTGGCCTGCAGGAAGTTCAATACCGGTTCTTTCAAGAGCTGAACGAAAAGCGCCGTAGCAATCCGTGAATAGACGACCTGATTTTTCACTCGGAATAACTTTAAAAACATCGGCAGTAATAGGAACTGTTCTGTTTTTTCTACCTTTGGTTTTAGTAAAAGTTATTTTATTATTAGCTATCTGACTTCTTTTTAGCCCTTCTGCTTCAGACCATCGAGCACCTGTAGCAAGGCAAATTGTTACTATTGCCTTCAGATCTGCGTATTCGCTGTTTTGGCACTCAGCCATCAGAAGATTTATCTGATGATGTGTAAGCCAAGCCATTTCTGACTCTTCAGTTCGGAAAGGACGGATATTTTTTAAAGGATTTTCTCCAGCCCATTCCCCCAATCTGTTTAATTCATTAAATACCGCACGGAAGTATGCTAACTCTAAATTTAGCGTTCTCGGAGACACCAACTTGACGCGATTTGAGCGTGCATAATCACCTTTAAGCCTGCGTTCTCGATAGCGCGAGAACATTTGTGCGTCAAAATCTCTTGCCAATGGTTCACCTAGACACTCATAAGCATGTGTCATCGCCTGCTGCCGTCTAAGTCCATCCCGCAAGGTTATGCCATGTGCACCGTACCATGAATCAATTAAATCTTTCAGCGTACGTTTGTCTTCTTTACCTTCATGCCACGGCAATTGAATTGCATGCTGTTCATAAGCAAGTGCCTCACCCTTGGTCGCGAACTTTTTACGAATGCGCTTACCTTTAGCACCGTTTGGATAGAGCTCGCTGAGCCAACCACCTGCCGGAAGTTTTCGTACAGTCATTAAGAGGAGAGCTCGTTGATGACTATGGTTAAATGGCCGAGAATCTTGACGTCATCAACTGAGCACTCAAATGGTTCTTTTCCACCATAGATACGTAACTTCCTACCAGGTAGAACCAAAACTTCTCGTGCACTGATGTAGCCATCAATATCAAGAATTTTCCACCCATCGGTTAAAGCTGAAGTCCGTTCAACAATTGTATAAGTATCATCTTCCTGCAGGATAAAAACATCGGTAGTGCGGTTCGCCAAGACTTGTGCGTCTAGATAGAAATATCCAGCTAACGGCATTTCACCTTCACTTATTGTGAATTTTTCTAGCTTGATAGCTTCGTAATGCTCCTTATCGACAGTCTTTAGATCTGAATTTCGTTCCCCCTCACCAGTCATGAGCCATTTAACATTTGCACCTGTTTCCAGGGAGCAATGAACGACGAGGTCATAAGAGACATTTCCGCGTGTATAGCGGTTTGAAAGCGAGCTGGCCGACATTTTGAAGTGGTTAGCTAACTGTATTTTTTGAGTGAATCCGTAAACAAGGCAAACCCTTTCCAGGATGGACAATGGGTCGAAGTCGTCATTGCTATTACTCATTTTTGTATTAGTCCTGTTGACCGCTACCAATAATTTAAGTAGAGTTCCAATTTCTTGATAACCATCTATGACAACGCCTGATAAACCTTGAGCATTGATGGTGAAGTTCAACAAACTGGAAATCATCCTACATGGCTAACGAAATTACAATCATCAAGATTCCCTCAGAAATCGTCTATCCCAAAGAATTTGCCCAATTGGAACGCGTATCGATGGCAACAGTCTACCGTTGGACAACTGGTGATTGCCCTTGCTTGCCAATTGAGCGCCGCGTAATAAAGCCTGGTCGTCAAAGGGCTGGGGGCAAAGTTCGAATTCTCTATTTGCAGTGGAAAGAACAGCAGGTTCGAAAGGCATTAGGCCATTCCCGTTTTCAAATTGTCGTGGGCATATAATTCACAATAAGTGAATGAAGGAACTAGGTCATGTTTGATTTTAAGGTTTCCACCCATAACCATTTTGACGAGGCTTGCCGCAAGTTTGCGCTGGCACACAATATGTCATTGCTTGCAAACCAAGCTGGCATGAAGGTGCAGACGCTGCGCAATAAATTGAATCCTGACCAGATTCACCAGCTAACCGTTGCGGAAATGCTGTTACTAACCGATCTGACCGAAGATGCAACGCTCATTGATGGCGCATTGTCTCAGTTGCAGTGCTTGCCATGTGTGCCAGTGAATGAGGTTGCAGCGGAGAAGTTGCCCGCTTATGTGTTAAAGGCCACCGCTGAGGTTGGTCAGTTAGCCGCTGGGGTGCTCAGCCAGGATAAATTTTCTACCGCCTGCCGTCGTGGGTTTGTTCAGAACGTTAATGCCGGGATCCGTTGTCTCACTCTTGCAGCAATAGCCGTCCAGGCGCGTGTACATGCAAATCCGGCTATGGCAGGCACTGCTGATGTGCTTTCGAGCATTGGCGCATCATTAGGGGTGGTTTAATAAATGGCAATCTCAGTGGCCCCATTATTAAAGCGTCAAAGCCCATCAATGTCATATGGCAATGGCTGGATTATGGGCGTGAACGGCAAGCGCTGGCATCCATGCGCTGATCAGAGGCCTCTTTTACGCGACCTGACAACTAAGCGCACCAGTTTAATAAACCGTCTACGTAAAATTATCGGTGGTTAATATGACTCGCGTTTTATGGGAAGTTCCAAAGCAACACGAACCCGCCAGTTTTTCCAAAATTCATTTGATGGGCGCGCGTGTTGATAAAATTCAGCCAATGACGTTTGATGAATTTCGCAAAAAATGGCGCCAGATGCGTGATAACAACGCAAACCCGGCACTGCGTTATTTCAATCATCAGAATGATGAATTTAAGTTCTGCGTAATGACTCTGGCTAATCGCGAGAATCCGAAGTCATTTAAACCCGAGGAAATAGGAAAGCCTTTTGAATATTTCGATGAGCACCGCCGTGAATTAATAATCATCGCGATGAATAAAGTTGCACGCTGGGGCCGAATATTACCTCGCCAGTTTTCAACTGCCGACTGTTTTTTACCTGAATAAATAAGACTCAAAAAATTAATGGCGTAAACCCGCCGGGCATACTTTTGCCAAATTTCTGGAGATTTAGATATGCGAAATACTGAAACCCGTAATTTCAAAGCTGATGCTGATGCGCTAAACACAATGCTTAGCAAGGCCAAAAAAGAACAGCGTAGTGATGATGCGCTGGCCGTATCAATCCACATTGCCGCACTGGCAATACACGCCCGCAAAAAGGAGATGAACGCTGCGGAAATTATCGACCTGCTGGACAGAGAGGCCGAACGTTATGAGAACCAAGCACGGGAGCTGCACTAATGGCCGACTCAATGGATCTTGTACAGCAGCGTGTTGAAGAAGAACTAGCGCGCAATCTGGCAAATGCAAAGCAGCACCCTACCGGCGCAAGTGAATTTTTCTGCCTTTCATGTGATGCCGAAATTCCTGAAGCCCGCCGCCGTGCGCTGCCGGGCGTTTCTTTCTGCGTTACCTGCAAAGAGATCAGCGAGCTGAAAAGCACTCATTACAAAGGGGCGGCGTTATGAACACCATTCTGAAATGGGCTGGCAGCAAAGCGGGTATTATGCCCACTCTTTCTGTTCATCTGCCGCAGGGTGAGCGTTTAGTTGAGCCGTTCGCGGGTTCGTGTGCGGTAATGATGAACACTGATTATCCGCAATATTTAATCGCTGATATTAACCCCGATCTTATTAATCTCTATCGTCAGGTTAAAGAGCATACGCGCCCGTTTATTGTTATGGCGACGCAAATGTTTAATCAGAATGCCAACTTTGAGGATTATTACCGCATCCGCGCGGAGTTTAATCTTTGCCTCTCACTGACGCTTTTGCAGCGTGCTGTTTATTTCCTGTACCTGAATCGTCATGGATACCGAGGGCTTTGCCGCTACAACCAGAAAGGCGGATTTAATACTCCATTCGCCAAAAACGATACCGCATATTTTCCGCTGGCTGAAATCGAAGCTTTTGCAGAAAAAGCGCAGCGCGCGACCTTCATCTGTGCCGACTTCAAAGAAACCCTTCAAATGGTTGAAGGTGGTGATGTTGTTTATTGCGATCCTCCGTATGACGGCACATTCAGTCAGTACTTCGGAGAGGGATTCGGCAAAGAACAGCACAGCCAACTGTCATCAATGTTATCCGGGATTGCCGAAACGAATGCGGTTGTTTGCTCGAATAGCGATAACGAGTTCACCCGTCAGCTTTACAGCGGGTTTCATAAATCTCAAGTAAATGCGCCCCGTAGCATAGGCAGCAAAGCCGGAATTTCAAAGCGTGGTGCAGAGATTATCGCGGTGAGTCATGGGATAAGCCCCGTTGCTGGAACTAAGGGACTGGCATGCTAGAACAGTTTGCTTACCCGTGGAATGCTCCACGGGAAGTCATCGCAAGCCCTTATCCCACATATGAGGAGATGCACAGCCGCAATCAAATGATTGCGGCTTTAGTGCGTGCGCATGAGTTACTTGAGCAGCAGCCGACGCTGGTACAGCTCGACGTTAAGCGCCGCATCAGTGAGCTTGAAAAAACACAGGGTTTAGCCCGTGCCAATGCGTATTTTACGAAGACTTTCGTAGAACGCACATTGCCACGCGTTGAGATTGTCAGCGCTCAATATCGTCTTGGCGTAATGAAAGGTAGCACCCTGAATATGCTGGGTGAAAATACCACTGACCGGGAAAACACCGCTGTTGCTGGCGGGCAATTATTTAATTTGAGGCGACGCTTTAATCGCCTTCCAGACATGGCGCGCGCTGATGTTGATTTGCTTGCTGGCGATATTGCTAATCTTATCCTTGCTGAACTGGTGCAAGCACATCAGCAAGCAAGGGAAGAGTCAGATTATAAGTACACCCACCGTGTATATATGACCGCTGCCACCATCACGCGGGAATTCAGCCAAACGCCACCACTGTGGGAAAAAGTTACTTCCCGTCTCTTTGACCCGGAAGAAGTCACCCCGGCGATTAGGCGCATGCAAACCGAAAAGTGGTGGAAAGGTAGACTGCGCCGCGTTGCAGCTTCATGGCGCGAACATTTGCAGATCGCGCTGGCAAACGTCAGCAAAAAACATACCCCTTACGCCAGCAGCATGAACGTTGCGGAATGGCGCGAGCAAAAGCGCCGCACGCGTGAATTTCTAAAGTCGCTTGAGCTGGAAGACGAAGAAGGCAACCGCATCAGCCTGATCGACAAATATGACGGAAGCGTTGCTAACCCTGCAATCCGTCGTTGCGAGCTTATGACGCGCATCCGTGGCTTTGAAAATATCTGCAATGAAATGGGATTCGTCGGTGAGTTCTACACGATTACCGCTCCGTCACGCTATCACGCAACGATTAAGACCGGCCATCGCAACCGCAAATGGAACGGTGCAAGCCCGGCTGACACGCAGCGCTATCTATGCAACGTCTGGCAGAAAATCCGCGCCAAATTACACCGCGAAGAAATTCGCATATTCGGCATCCGGGTTGCCGAGCCACATCACGATGGCACACCCCACTGGCATATGCTGATGTTTATGCGTCCTGAGAATGTGGATCAGGTACGGCAGATAATTCGCGATTACGCATATCAGGAAGACAGCGGCGAGCTGACAACAGATAAAGCGCGCAAAGCACGCTTTCATGCAGAAGCTATTGACCCGGAGAAAGGCAGTGCTACGGGGTACGTAGCTAAATATATTTCAAAGAACATCGACGGCTACGCTCTCGATGGCGAGCTGGATGATGAAAGCGGCAAAGAGCTGAAAGAGACTGCGCCAGCCGTTTCCGCTTGGGCTGCACGCTGGCACATTCGCCAGTTCCAGTTTGTGGGCGGCGCGCCGGTGACGGTTTATCGCGAGCTGCGCCGTATGGCCGACAGCGAAACCGCCCATGGTCTGAGCGTTGAATTTGCAGCTGCGCATGATGCAGCAGATGCCGGTGATTGGGCTGGTTACGTTAACGCGCAGGGTGGGCCCTTTGTACGCCGTGACGATCTGGCGGTGCGCACGTGGTATCAGCCAGGCGAAGACGTTAATGAGTATGGCGAAGAGACCGTGCGCATTAAGGGCGTCTTTGCTACCGAGGTTGGGGCAGACACGCCAATTTTAACTCGTCTGGCACAGTGGAAAATTGTTCCAAAGCGCTCGCTTGATGCCGTCTTTGAAAGCGCGCCGAAGCCGCTTTCAGTACTGGATGTTGACCTTGATTTGGCCTTTGAATTTTTGGACGCGTCTGCGTCCTCTCGGAGTTCTGTCAATAACTGTACGGGGGCTTTGAGATCTGAGGATTCGAACCCACCGGAAAGTTTCAAAAAAATCGACATCAACAGCCTGAGTGCGAAAGAGCGGCGGCAACTTCTGGCCCGAATAAGGGCGGAGCAACCTAAAAAGCGACACCTTAAGTTGAGGAGATCAGACAAGGTTGAGGCAGCTTGCGACAACGTAATCAGCCAGGTGAAAGATTTATGCGGCGAAACAATAAGCCGCGGATTGGCTGTGCGTCTCATTGGCGGCACGCAAACTGAAATCGCAGGAAAAATTATCCGAAGCTCTGCTTATGGCGACTTGTTAAGGCCAAAAAATGAAGCTGGCAGGACTGGAGTATTAGCCAGATTTAACCGATTGGCTGATTCAGTTAGAGCAAAAAACGCTCATTAATGGGCCAAGGTTAACCAAGCGGAGAATTTTGTTAGTCAAAATTAAGTGATTTTAGGTGGTTGTTAGCCGCTGGGTTAATGCAGATAAAGCCGTGTCATATCATGAAGATAAAAACCCCTCTCAACTACCACATTTTTCTTCCGCTTAATCTGAATGCTATGCTACTGTATAGATGTACAGTGATTTTGATGGGGAGGGCGCGTGGATAACGACTTACAAGAGCGGGTAATGCTTGAGCGTGTCGAGTTGATTGCTCGGCTAACTAGTGAAGGGATTTGCAAAGAACGAGACAGGGAGATTGCGCTCAGTCTTATCGCTGAGATCGCGAGTAACACCGCGATGGCTAATAAACAATTTTCAGTCGTGTTTTCGGCTGTGCCACTTGATAAATAATCCTTGAGGTTGCTGCGATGCGAATTGAAATCATGCTCGATAAAAATCAAAAGCTAAGCCAATCAATTTTGAGTGCTTTCCAAGACGAAGTCAGCAAGCGAGTTCTCGCGCTATTTCCTGAAACCATTGTGCGGGTTCGTCAGGGTAGTAATACAAACATTGAAATGCTGGGTTTCACGCTCGATGAAGACAAGCGCCGCCTGCATGATCTACTGCAAAACGTCTGGGAAGATGATAGCTGGATGCATTGAGTAAACGTTGCTGGCGTCAAAATCTTGATTTTGGCGTAAGCAAGGTTGAACAACGAGCACCGCGAGGCGTTAGGTTATGGCTAAAAGTCCTGAAAAATTCCAGATAGTGTACCGAGGTGAGGTGCTGACCTACTACAAGCCCGGCGAGTGGGTATTTTTCCAAAGGCCGAAAGAGTGCGGTGGTGGTTACTGGCTCGGACGTACCTACGATTTTGTTTTTATGCTTGAGATACCTTATCCCGTTTCACTCAGGCAGGGTATGGAATTCATGGATAGGTTAGAAGGGATGTTCGCTTTTAAGCATGAGTCAGTGGACGATTTTAAGCTTGAGTAAGCCATGCATGCATAAGGTGCATGGATTTGAATACATTTAACACAGCGAAAAACACACTACGGGGCCAGTGCTGGCCCCGTTTTTAATGGTTCATGCATCTGCATTAAAACTGGCCTACGAAGCGGGCAGGCGTGGCGGGGATAGCATTGCGCGCGAGGGGGGCAAACATGTATGCGCAGGTGCCGCGTGCTGCACCGAGGCAGGCGATAGGGCATCAATGCCATCACGCGTCAATCAAAGTAGATAAGCCCTTAAAATCGATTTGAGAGCCTTTGCTGACTGCTTGCGCAGGAGGGGGGTTATTTTGTACAAATGATGCACATGAGCATTGGACCTAATACAGTATGGAGTGATTATGTTCGTTCCGAATTCAATCATTGCAAGTCGGCTTGCATCTGAAAATGTTGGGTTTTGGTTAGACTATGACCGAACCAGTCTAACTATTGGAATTATTGTCAAACTGCCTACGATGGCTATTAAATCAATTTTATTGGGTGCCCCTACAATCATTCACTTTGCAATGACTTCAGGTGATGACAACTTTATGTCCTTAGGAATGTCCGTAAAAGATACAGATGATGTTCCATTAATATTTGTTAGGCCGATTAAAGATGAGATTGAATCACCCGGGTTAATCCATCTTATAAATGAAAACTTCGCTAGGATAAGCATTACTTTCTTCAATGACCTAAATCATAGCGTCGCTTATGGCGTTGTTTCGCTTGATGTTGAAATTATTCGTGAAGTTAAAGCATGGCTTTTGAATGGATTTAGAACTCCTGCCTCTTATGCTTTGCTAAATATATTAGCAGACTCTTTTTATTCAGAACTAGTTGAAAATTACATGTGCGATAAAAAGTGGCCTACTAAAGTTGCAAGTCAGACGATGGAAATAAATGAATTAAAGTCTTATCCGATGTCTGTATACGATAACCACCTTTCAAGTATGCATTATGATTTATCAGAAGGTAAGGATGGTAGCGAAGGGTATGTACAGGAGGAGATGATTGCACGTTCTCTGGTCAGTCTTTTTAGGGGGGATGTAATCCAATCTCCACTTATAATGCATGGAAATAAAAAAAGAGAATTGACGGATGTTTTAGCCATGGATGACCTCAATGTTTTGTTGATTGAATCTAAAAGTTCAGGGATTGTAGAGAGAGGGAAGTTGGTTTCATTCAGCAGAAGTAAAAGTACAACTAACCGATTACTTAAAGAGGCTCTGGGGCAGATAATAGGCGTAGCAAAAAAATGCTCGCTTGGGGTTAAGCTCGTTGATTGCGAGAGGGAAGTAGAGATTAATGCAGGGCATAATAAACACATCATAATTGTTATCCCTGAGCTTTCACTTGTCGAGGATGGTGAGCCTAATGAAAAAGTGCGTAAAATCTACGAAGCGACAGGTTGTAAAGTGCATGTATTAGATATGCCTGCGCTCATTAACTTTATTAAGCTATCGCGCAATCACCCTCCATTATTCTGGAGCCAATTAGAGGTAAGATTTACCTGCGCATATGATAATAAAACATTCAATATCCAAGATGTTGATTCGTCACTTCCAATGTGAAAAGCACCTGCCGATGCAGGTGCCTCTATCTAAACCTCTAACGTGTAATTTTTGAATGATATTACGGGATGACCAATCCAGTAATTTATTTCCTTCATTCGCTCCTGCAGTGGCGTCAGCTCATTGCGAACAAAAACCTGCGCCGCTTTCACCGCGTCTCCGAATCCGCCGGAGTTGTCCGGGATAATTCCCATCATCTGCGGCGGCACGCGGTGCGCGCTTAACAGGTCGTCGCGGCTGGCTTTCTTGATATTAAAGAAATCGTCTTTCGTCGCCACTTCACTCAGCGGCAGGATCTTAATCCCGTCCGGCTTTCCGTTCGGCGCGTACATGAACAGGTTACGGAAGTTACCCAGCCCTTTCGTGTCGCGCATTGCCTGGCGCATCCGGTCAACGTCGCTGCTGCTCTGCGCCGCATCGGTCATGTAAAGGATATAACCGGCGTGCGCGCCGTTCTGGTAATACTTGCGGCGGAACAGCGTCGCCGCCTCATTCAGCCAGGCCGAATTGAGCGCGCTGAGGTATTCCGGTAGGCCGTACAGCTCCTGATTGATATCCGGCTCCAGCAGGTGAAACACGCTGCCGGCCGAAAATTCATGCGGCTCTTTCCAGTCATTCACAAACCAGTAAACGCCATCCTTCACGCCCCTGCGGGTAAATTTGGCCGGAGTGGTTTCAAGGCGCAGCGGCTTACCTAGACCATTGCGGCGCAGCTCGGCAAAGGCGTTACCGAAAACCAGATAATCCAGCGCAAACTTGCTGAACTCCTGCTGACTCATCATCGGGTGCGGGATAAAGGTTGATGCCAGAATGTTGCGCTTTACATAAATCGGCGAGCTGTGATGTACAGCTGAGCGCAGGCTTTTAGCCAGCCCGCTAAAGCTGACCGGCGGCTCAAACCAGCGCCCGTTACCGATGCACTCGGCATAATCCAGAATATCGCGCTTATCCATGACCGGCGTCGGATCGCCAAAGGTAAACGCCTCGGCGTGCTGCTGCGGTGCGGTTGCCTGTACCGGCTGTGTTGTGGCGGTGTGAGCCTTGCGGCCTCTGCATTTGCTCATCAGTAAAATTCCAGAATTGAGGGATTAGCGCCGCCGCTGGCTGCGGTAAGCGGTTCGTTTAACAGTGCGTGCATGATGGCCCAGGCGACGTCGGCGTGGCTGGCCTCTTCGCTGCGGCTCGCCTCGTAGGTTGAGCGGTTGCCGCTGGCCGTCATGGTTTTACGGATTGCCATAAACGACTGCGTGATGTCCGTCGCCCCGGCGTCATACTCAAGCCGCCCGCTGCTGATGGTGTCTTTTGCCTTAAGCACCATTGCGGTTTTTACTTCCGGCGAGTATTTAATTTCACGCGCGGCCGGGTAAAACTGGCGTACCAGCTGGAAAACACCCTGGCCGATGCCGGTGGCGTCCACGCCGATATATTCCACGGTGTATTTTTTCGTTAAGTCCTCGATAGATTTCGCCTGCGCGGCAAAGTCCATGCCCCGCCACTGGTGGCGCTCCAGCACGCGGAACTTACCGCCAGCAACGAGCGGCGGCGCGATAACCGCACAGCCTGCGCTGTCGCCGGTATGTGACGGGTCATAGCCAATCCAGACCGGCCGGTATGCAAACGGTCGCGGCAGGTACGGGTTAAAATCTTCCCACTCTTCCAGGCTGTCGATCATGCAGCTCTGCAGCTCGGCGAACGGGAACACGCTCGCCTCGTCGTCGACAAACTCACACATCAGCAGGTTCTGATATTCCGTCGGGCTGTATTCAAGCTGCAGCTGGTCAATGTCGAACAGGTTGCAGCCGCCGGTCAGCGCATCCTCAACCGTGACAATCTGCCGCCATTGCCCGTCACCGCACAGCGCGCCTTTTGCCAGGTGTGAATGCGACAGGTCTATCTCGATGCGATCATCTTTGCTGCGCCGTCCCTTGTTAAACAGCTCGCCAGACCAGAACGGATAGGCGCTGTGTGAAAGAGCTGACGGCGTGGAAAAATAAGTCGTGCGCCATTTCTTGTGCAGCGACATGCCGCTGGCAACTTTGCGCAGCTCCTGGAATTTCGGGATCCAGAAATATTCGTCCAGATAGAGGTTGCCGGTGTAGCTCTGCGCGGTGCGCACGTTAGTGCCGAGGAATATCAGACGCGCGCCGTTCGGGAGCACAATGGGATCGCCTTTCAGGTCAACGTCAGCCTCGCGGGCGAAGTCGAGAATATAGTTTTTAAAGACGTGTGCCTGAGCCTTGCTGGCTGAAAGAAATATCTGGTTGCGCCCGGTGGTCAGCGCATCGATGAGCGCCTCGCGGGCAAAGTAGAACGTAGCGCCAATCTGGCGGGACTTCAGGATATTGCGGATGCGGTGAGTCAGTCCTGCGCGGTGCCAGTTGAGCTGATACTCAAAGCAGTTATCCATAAAATAGCGGGTCAGCTTGTCTGTCTGTTCCTCGCTGAACTCATTTTTAACAACCGGCTGGCGCTCGCCTTTGTTGCGGTTGCGCACGTTGGGGTTTAAGTCGGCCTCGTTGCCGCTGCTGCGGTAGCGCTCAACGCGGGCAAGGCGCTCAATCTGACGGCCGAGCGCGTCTATCTCTTTGTAATCACCATTCCCCTTTACCTCTTTCATGATGAGCTGAATCAGCCGGGCTTCCATGCTGGATTCAACGCGACTGATGGGCGCAACGTTGTCCCACGCGTCGCGCAGCTTCCAGCTCTGCACGGTTGGCGTTTTCTGTCCGAGCGTCTCCGCAATCTGGCGCACGGAATAACCCTGCCAGTAAAGCAGCGCGGCCTGACGGCGCGGATCGCTGATGATGGTTGTCGGTGTCATGTTCATACCGGCAAGGCTACCGGTGCCGAAAATGGCGCGCCTGCTGTCCCTGTTTGCTGATTCATCAGCGGGCTGGCATTCGTTGAGGGATTGTGTGGCGACGGGGAAACTGGCCCCGAACCGACCCAACACCTGACCGGAGCCTGATTAATGGCAGCAATCAAAGCAAAGCGTTTTCGTATCGCAGTTGAAGGCGCAACTACCGACGGCCGAGTCATTTCCCGCGACTGGATTTCGCAGATGGCGAAAAACTACAGCCCGGAAATGTACGGCGCACGCATCAACATGGAGCACATCCGGGGCTATGCCGCTGACAGCACCTTCCGCCGCTTTGGCGATGTGACCGCCGTCGAGGCGGAAGAAATCGGCGACGGCCCGCTCAAGGGCAAGCTGGCGCTGTTCGGCTGGATTGATCCGACGCCTGAGCTGGTCGAGCTGACCAAAGCGCGCCAGAAAATCTACACCTCTATTGAAGTTAACCCGGAGTTCGCCGACACGGGCGAGGCGTATCTCGTCGGCCTGGCCGTCACCGATGACCCGGCAAGCCTGGGTACGGAAATCCTGAGCTTCAGCGCCACGGCCAAAGTTAATCCGCTGGCGTCCCGCAAGCTGGATAAAGGCAACCTCTTTACCGCCGCTGAAGAAACCGTGATCGAGTTTGAGGAAGTGGCCGAGCCGTCACCGTCCCTGCTGGCGCGCATCTCGGCGATGTTCTCCGCGAAAAAGAAAACCGATGGTGAGCAGTTCGCCGACGTCAGCGCGGCGGTAACGGCTGTCGCCGAGCAGGTGCAGCTGAACGCGGAGAGCCAGACGCAGGAGCTGTCGGCGCTGGAGCAATCCGTCACCGCACGTCTGGAGGCAATCGAGCAGCAGGCCGGGGAAGACCGCACCGCTTTCGCTGCGCTGCAGGGCCAGCTTTCGCAGACCGACGGCAGTTTTAACCGCCGCCCGGCGGCAACCGGCAGCGATCCGAAGTCCGGCGCGCAGACCGACTGCTAATCAGGCGTGGCCTGAACGTTAAAACCCAACACAGAGATAAACAGGAACGCTAATGCGCAAGAATACCCGCTTTAAGTTTAACCAGTTCATGACCCGCCTGGCCGAGCTGAACGGCGTCGAAACCGACGACATGAACAAGAAATTTACCGTTGAGCCGACGGTCACGCAGACCCTGATGAACCGCGTGCAGGAGTCTTCCGACTTCCTGACCCGCATCAACATCGTGCCGGTGTCCGAAATGAAGGGTGAGAAAATCGGGATCGGCGTGTCCGGCTCGATTGCCAGCGTTACCGACACGGCAGGCGGTGACGAGCGCGAAACCGCTGACTTTGCCGCGCTGGATAAACAGGGCTATGAATGTGTGCAGGTCAACTATGACTTTCATATCCGCTATAACACGCTCGACCTGTGGGCGCGTTATGAAGATTTTCAGGCCCGTCTGCGTGATGCCATCGTGAAGCGCCAGGCGCTTGACCGCATCATGATCGGCTTCAACGGCGTTACACGCGCCAAAACCTCGAACCGCGCCAAGTTCCCGATGCTGCAGGACGTGGCCGTGGGCTGGCTGCAGAAGTACCGCAACGATGCACCGGCGCGCGTGATGAGCAAAATCACCGAGGAAGACGGCACCGTCGTTTCTGAAAAAATCCGCGTCGGCAAAAACGGCGATTATGCCAACCTCGACGCGCTGGTGATGGATGCCACCAACACCCTGATCGAGCCGTGGTATCAGGAAGACCCGGAGCTGGTTGTTATCGTGGGCCGTCAGCTGCTGGCTGATAAATACTTCCCGATCGTCAATCAGTCGCAGGCCAATACCGAGCAGCTGGCCGCTGACGTCATTATCAGTCAGAAACGCATCGGCGGTCTGCCAGCGGTGCGCGTGCCTTACTTCCCGGCCGACGCGATGTTTATTACCCGCACCGATAACCTGTCGATTTACTGGCAGGAAGGCACGCACCGCCGCCTGATTGACGAAGTGCCGAAGCGCGACCGCATCGAAAACTACGAGTCAATTAACGAGGACTACGTGATCGAGGATTACGCGGCCGGTTGCCTGGTTGAAAACATCGAAGTCGGTGTGTTCGCTGAACCTGCAGCCACAACGCAGGAAGCAGCGGCAGTAGTAACCCCGGAGGCGTAACGCATGTTAAGCCCTGCCCGACGTCACCGCATGCGCCAGCAGGCTATCGAAGCCTCGCAGAACGCCGACAACCCGCTGCGCCACGCCAGCGGCTATGAGCAGATGCTCATCAAGCTCAACGACGACAAGCGCCGCCTGAAGAAAGTGCACTCGAACGAGCGCAAGGCGGAAATGAAGCGTCAGCTGCTGCCTGAGTACCTGCCGTGGGTGTCCGGCGTGCTGGATAAAGGCAAAGGCGCACAGGATGCCGTGCTGATGACCGTCATGATCTGGCGGCTTGATGCGGGCGACGTGCCCGGCGCGCTGGAGATTGCCCGGTACGCGCTGACGCATGGCCTTGTGCCGCCTGACGGCTTTAAGCGCGCCAGCCTGCCTTACCTTCTGGCCGAGGAAGTCGCCAGCGCGGCAACGCGCGCCTGGACGGCTAAAGCGCCGGTCGATGTTGACCCGCTGCTGGCAACCATTGCGATGACGGAATCCGAAGACATGCCCGATCAGGTGCGCGCCAAGCTGCACAAGATAACCGGGTATGTGCTTCGCGATGCGGGCAGGGCTTCGGAGGCGATGCCCCACCTTGTAAGGGCGCATCAGCTGCACGACGCCTGCGGCGTCAAAAAAGACATTGAGCGGCTGGGAACGGCGATGAAAAAGCAGGCCATCGCCAGCCGCTGACCGAACGCGACCCCGCGCACGGGCGGCAGGACGGCAACGCACTTTCAGTGTCTGGGCCGTCCTCCACCGCCCACCTATTTCAAAGGCCGATTATGAATAACACGGTTGTTATCCCCGCCCCGCGACCGGCAGACGCTGCCGAGCCGCCGGTAAAGAATACGTTTTTCTGGCCTGACGTTGACCTGCAGCAGCTGCGCGATTCACTGCGCTATGAGGGAACGGTCACGGCGCAGCGCCTGCGTCTTGCCGTGAAGACGGCTATTTCAGAAGTTAACGCCGAGCTGTACGACTGGCGCGCCGTACAGATGGCGGCGGGCTTTAAGGTGCTGGCCGACGTGCCTGCAGAGGCGCTCGACGGTGAGAGCGAAAAGGTTACGGCCTACCTTGCCGCCGTCAGCGCGCTGACCGCCGCCACCATCGTTGAGCGCTATCGCGGCTATGACGCCAGCGGCACGAAAAAGGCGGGCGAAATCGAGGCGAGCGCCGACGAGTACTGGCGCGACGCGCGATTCAGTATCAGCCGAATCGCCGGTAAGCCTGGCTGCATTGTGGATCTGCTCTGATGAACATTTACGCACAGCAGGGCGATACCGTTGACGAAATCTGCCAGCGCTATTACGGGCGAACCGGGCAGGTCGTCGAGCTGGTTTACGCGGCTAATCCGGGCCTTGCCGAAAGCGGGCCGGTGCTGCCGCACGGCTGTGAGGTAACGCTGCCCGATCTGCCTGACTCTTCAGCAGGTGAAACCGTCAACCTGTGGGACTAAAAATGGAAAAAATCAGCTCTGTGATCAACTACCTGATTGGCCTCATCCTGATGTGGTTCGGGCGTCATACGCCACAGGATATCGCCTTTATGGTCGGTTCCGGCGTGGCGGTTATCACGCTCATTACTAACGTGGCGACGTTTTTTATCAACTGGCATTACCGCCGTAAAACATACGAGCTGCAGCGCCTGCGGGGGGTGAGCCTTGAGCCAGACCGTTAAACGCTGCGCCGTGGTGGCCGTGCTGGCGATTGCCGCGCTGCTGCCACAGTTTAAAACCCTGAAAACGTCCGAGGCGGGACTGGCGCTCATCGCCAACGCTGAGGGGTGCCGCACCTCGCCCTATCAGTGCAGCGCCGGTGTATGGACGAACGGCATCGGTCACACAGAGGGCGTGACGCCGCAAAGCCAGATCAGCGAGCGACAGGCGGCGGTCAATCTGGTGTATGACGTGATGCGCGTCGAGCGCGGGATCGATGCCTGTATGCGCAGCGATATGCCACTGCCGGTCTATGACACGGCCGTTTCATTCGCATTTAACGTCGGCGTGCGCGCGGCCTGCAGCTCGACCTTTGCCCGTTACATCAGGCTGCAGCACTGGCTTGATGCCTGTAATGAGATGCGGCGCTGGGTGTTCGTTAAGGGCGTGAGAAATCGCGGGCTGGAGAACCGCCGCGCGAATGAGACAGCCTACTGCCTGCGGGGGGTGTCATGACGCGCCTGATAGCGCTGCTTCTGGCCGTGGCTCTGCTGGCGCTGGGCGTAACCGGCTGGCAGTGGAAGGTCGCAAAAGACGACCTGACCAGCGCACAGCGCATTATCGGCACGCTGTCGGCCGGTATAGAGAGCCGCGACAGGGCGATAGCCAGGCTGGATGCCGATGCGAGGGCCAGCCAGAAGCGTGAGGCCGAGCTGCGGCTGATGCAGGGGCGCGCCAGCACGGCCGCGCTTAACCGTGAAATGACCATACAGAGAGAAACCGATGCACATCCGATACTACGTGACTGGTCTGCTGCTGCTCTGCCTGACGATGTTATCCGGCTGCACGCCCGTCCGGCCTTCGCCAGCGCCAGAGATTATCTGGATTGGGTGTCCGCGCGTGACAAGCTGCCCGGTGCCGGGAAACAGCCTTAAAACGGCGGGGGATCTGGCGGCGGATAATCGCCAGCTTGAGGCCGCACTCGCTGCCTGCGGGCTGCAGGTCGAAATTATCAAAGACTGCCAGGAACAACACGATGCTGAAACCTCAACAACTGCGCCAGGCGCTGACAGACAGCGTGCCGGAGCTGCAGCGAAACCCTGACGCACTGAACGTGTTTATCGACAGCGGGCGCATTGTCTCGACGATTGCCAGCTCGCTGTCGTTTGAATACCAGTACCGGCTCAACATGGTTATCACCGACTACGCCGGTAACATCGACCTGTTGATTGTGCCGCTGCTGGCATGGCTGCGAACCAATGAGCCCGACATTATGGCAACTGAAGAAAAGCGCCGGACGGGCTTTACCTTTCAGGCTGACGTTATCAGCGATACGGCCAGCGATATCAGCATTGAGCTGCAACTGAGCGAGCGCGTGATCGTAAAGCAGGCCGATGACGGGCTGCACGTCACCCACGTCGGCGAAAACCCGCTGCCGGAGAATGACGCGCGGCCGGTGCAGCTTTACGTTAAGGGCGAGCTGGTCAGCGAGTGGCAGGCATGAGCGAGCTTCAGCTTGTAAATGACCGACTTGAGGCGCTTATCAGCAGCCTGTCAGCCCCGGCGCGTAAAGAAATGGCGCGAACCATCGCGAAGACGCTGCGCGCGAGTCAGCAGCAGAACATTAAGCGACAGCAGGCACCAGACGGCACGCCGTTCAAGCCCCGCAAAACGCAGCCGGTGCGCAGCAAAAAGGGCCGCATAAAGCGCGAGATGTTTGCAAAGCTGCGCACGGCTAAATACATGAAAACGCAGGCCAGCCCGAATGAGGCAGTGATCGAGTTTGCGGGCAACGTGCAGCGCATGGCCCGCGTGCATCATTACGGGCTGCGCGACCGGCCAGCGCGTAAAGGTAAAGAGGTGCAGTATGAGGCACGACCGTTGCTGGGAATATCTGTTAAGGACATTAAAAAGCTTGAGGAAATGGTGATAGATGCACTCATGTAAAAAGCCAGCCTGTAGGCTGGCTTTTTATTATCGTTTTGGTTTTGGCGGGTTATGATTATTACCATAGTACACCGGCGGTGGTGTTGGTGCTTTTGGTGGCGGTGGGGGCGATGACTTATTTGAGAGCTGTTTTTTAATCATTTTCCGTCCTTACGCGTTGTGCCTTTTGTGTCATCGTGATCTTTAACGAATTTCATCGGTGGAGGAGATGGCGCTTTAGGTGGTGGTGGTGGTGGATTGCTGGGCTTTTTATCGGACATAATACTCTCCGCTAGAGGCTAATGGGGTTACAAACCACAATGTTAGTTTTTAGAGGTTTTGCATTTCTCGGTGCGCTACTATCAAGATTAAAACTTAAGAAAAGTAACATAGCAATAGCCAAAGGCAATAAGCTAATAAACATCAAATAAATTGCCTCATGTATTTTTTCACTACGGAGGCTATTCACTTCCATGTTATGACTTGCCGCTTTCATAAAACTATCGTTAAGCCAATCAGCTATTTCCTCATCAATATTGACCACGTCAATAGAGATAAGCGGATTCTCTTTTTGGTATTTCAATTGATTTGTTTGGTGCTCTTGAAGCTGTTCTTCATAAGCCTGCATTTCATTAGGAGTTGCAATTCTTGCATACTTATTTCCCCAAAAGGCTTTCCTTAATTTTAATGAAGCAAATAATAAAAGAATCACTGATAACGCCAAGAGGCCATGTATGAAGTAAAAAGTCCATGCATTATAGAAGGTTAGATTTTTAAAAACATAAGAAATTGCTGTGCCTATCAAAGCAAAGAATGCAAAAACACCCTGAACCCTCGCATGCAATTTTTCTTTGGTATCTGCCTCGTGAAAATACAGTTTTTCATAAAAGGCGCGCTTCTCTTCCTTGCTCATCCCTCTCTCCGCGAAGTTTGTTTGCTGGCAGATAGCCGGACAAACCTAAGTAGTTAATGCCTGTTGAGTCAGAGCATCATACCTAAATGAATAATTTAAACGAAAGTGTGTCAGAAATCATGCGCCTGCTGCGCAACCTGATCCGCATCGGAACCGTTTCAGCCGTCAATCTCGATGGCGGGCTGTGCCGTGTCGATACGGGAAAAAATACAACCAGCTGGCTGCACTGGCTGAGCGCCCGCGCGGGTAAAACTCGCTCCTGGAATGCGCCTTCAGTGGGTGAGCAGGTTCTTGTTCTTTGCCTCGGCGGCGAACTTGATACCGGCTTTGTGCTGCCGGGTATTTTTTCCGATGACAACCCGGCTCCGTCAGCCTCGGCCGATGCGCTGCACTGGTCATTTCCTGACGGCGCGGTGATCGAGTACGAGCCGGAAAACGGCGCGCTGACTGCGACCGGCATAAAGACCGCAACTATTAAAGCGGCGGTAAAAATCCTGTTCGACTCGCCGGAGGTGGAATGCACAACGCTGCTTAAAACTGCGCAGCTGGAAGTCACCCAGGGCGGCACGATGAAAGGCGACGTTACACATACCGGCGGCAACCTTTCCTCAAACGGCAAGGTTCTGCATAAGCATAAACATCCTGGCGACAGCGGCGGTCAGACGGGGGAACCGATATGACAACCGCTAAATACATCGGCATGAACCGCGAAACCGGCGGCGCGCTGACCGACCTCGATCACATCCGGCAGTCAGTGCGTGACATTCTGCTGACCCCTGTCGGCACCAGGGTGATGCGTCGCCAGTATGGTTCGCTTTTATCCGCGCTGATTGACCAGCCGCAAAACGAGGCGCTGCGCCTGCAGATTATGTCGGCCTGCTATATGGCGATTCTGAAGTGGGAGCCGCGGGTAAAGCTGACCGCCATCAGCTTTGATTCGGATATCAATGGCGCAATGGTGGTTGAGCTGTCTGGCAACCGCACTGACAGCGCGCAGCCTTTTTCCTTAACCGTTCCTGTGAGCTGAGACTATGGCAACTATCGACCTGAGCCAGCTGCCCGCGCCTGACGTGGTGGAGCCGCTGGACTATGAAAGCCTGCTTGCCGAGAGAAAGGCGACGCTGATTTCCCTTTACCCAGCCGACCAGCAGGAGGCGGTCGCTCGCACGCTGACGCTGGAGTCAGAGCCCATTGTTAAGCTGCTGCAGGAAAACGCTTACCGCGAGCTGCTCCTTCGCCAGCGCATTAACGAGGCGGCAAAGGCCGTCATGGTGGCATATGCACTTGACGGCGACCTTGACCAGCTCGGCGCGAATAATGGCGTAACCCGCCTGACCATTACCCCGGCCGACAATACGACCATCCCACCGACCGCCGCCGTGATGGAAAGTAACGACGATTTGCGGCTGCGCATTGCCTCGGCGTTTGAGGGTCTGAGCGTTGCCGGGCCGACCGGTGCATATGAGTATCACGCCAGAAGCGCCGACGGCCGCGTAGCCGATGCATCAGCCATCAGCCCGTCGCCTGCAGTGGTCACAGTGACAGTGCTCGCGCGTGAGGGCAGCGGCGTGGCCGGTGATGATTTGCTGGCCGTGGTTAACGCTGCGCTCAATGACGAAGACGTGCGTCCGGTTGCAGACCGGGTGAGCGTGCAGTCAGCGAAGATTGTTAGTTACGAAATCGAGGCCGAGCTGTACCTCTATCCGGGGCCGGAGGCGGAGCCAATCCGCGCCGCTTCAGAGGCAAAACTCGCCGCCTTTGTCAGCGCACAAAAGCGCCTCGGCCGTGACATTCGTCTTTCTGCGCTCTATGCCGCCATGCACGTTGAGGGCGTGCAGCGCGTCAACCTTATCAAGCCTTCTGCTGACGTGGTGCTAGATAAAACCCAGGCCGCTTACTGCACGGGCTACACGCTGACCGTGGGAGGCTCGGATGAGTGATCGCCTGCTGCCGACCGGCTCGTCAGCGCTTGAGGTTGCTGCCGCAGAGGCGCTGGCAAGCTCAGGTACGATGAGCTTGCCGCTGCGCCAGTTATGGAATCCGCAAGCCTGCCCGGTAGAGCTTCTGCCCTATCTGGCGTGGGCGTGGTCAGTTGACCGCTGGGATTCAGCTTGGCCGGAATCGACAAAGCGCGCCGTGGTTGCTGCCTCGCAGTACGTGCACCGGCACAAGGGAACGATAGGCGCTATCCGCCGCGTCGTTGAGCCGCTGGGCTATCTCATCAGAATCATTGAGTGGTGGAAAACCGGTGAGGCGCCCGGCACGTTCCGGCTGGACGTGGGCGTGCTGGATACCGGCATTACGGAGGAAATGTATAACGAGCTGGAGCGCCTGATAGACGACGCGAAGCCCTGCAGCCGTCACCTTATCGGCCTGTCTATCAATCTGGACGCGAACGGAACGCTGCCGGTTGCCGTTGCCAGCTACAGCGGGGATGAGCTGACCGTTTATCCCTATACACCAGAACTTATCAGTGTCGGCGGGCCGGGTTATTCCGGCGTGGCGGTGCATCTTATTGACCTGACGGAAGTGAGCGCATGACGACAAAATATTTTGCCCTGCTGACCAATCAGGGCGCGGCTAAGCTGGCGAACGCTGCCGCACTTGGTACGAAAGTGAATATCACATCATTAGGAGTCGGGGACGGTGGCGGCACGCTGCCGACGCCTGATGCGGCGCAGACTAAGCTCATCGGCGAGCAGCGACGCGCGCAGCTTAATTCGCTGACCATTGACGCGGCAAACAGCAGCCAGATTATTGCCGAGCAGATTATTCCCGAAAGTGAGGGCGGTTTCTGGATCCGCGAGATTGGCCTGTATGACGCCGACGGCGTGCTGATTGCCGTTGCTAACTGCCCGGAAACTTACAAGCCCCAGCTGGCCGAAGGTAGCGGCCGCACGCAGACCGTGCGCATGATTTTGATCGTGAACAGCACAACGGCCGTCACACTGAAAATTGATCCGTCAGTCGTGCTGGCAACGCGTAAGTATGTTGATGACGCTGTGATCGAGGTGAAAGCCTACGCTGACAGCGTAATGAAAAGTCATACCGATGCTAAAAACCCACACAGCCAGTACCTGCAGATCGCAAATGCCCTGGCTGAAATCAAAGACGCCGGGCTGATTGCAGATGTTCTCAAAAACCTCGGTTTAACTGAAAAGTTTGCAGGCCGTTTTATTGACCGCCAGATTTTTACCACGCCGGGGGCGATCAATTACAAGCCCACGCCCGGAACAAAACGCATCAAAATTATCCTGACCGGCGGCGGGGGCAGAGGCTATGGCTATCTCGGATGGGGGAGCGGGCTTACAAGCCGTGGTGCAGGTGGCGGCGCGGGCGGAACAGTCATCGCCTGGCTGAACGTGGACGACACCAAAACTTACCCCGGCGTGGTAGGCCGTGGCAGTGATGAAACCCTTTCAGCAACAAGCAGCACTTTCAACGGCCTGCTGACGGCGGGCAACGGCGTGAATACTTCGTCAGGTGATGCGGGCGGCGCGGGCGGAAAGGCTGTAGGTGGTGATTTGAATATTCAGGGCGGCGACGGCAGCGATGCGCCGGGCATTATCTCGACCGCCACAAATCCCTACCGGGGCGGCTCTGGTGATGGCGGAGTAAGTTACTGGGGCGGCGGCTTCCGAAGCGGGGAAGGAACATTAACCGGCAAAAGAAACACCTTTGGTGCTGGCGGTAGCGGCTCTACCCGCGCCGATCCCTTTATCGGCAGCTATGGATCAGATGGTGTTATTTATATTGAGGAATTCAGCTGATGAAAACTTATGCCCGTATTGAAGAACAGCGCGTTGCGGAAGTAGTCTCGCTGAATGTAAAGCCTGAAAAACTTTATCACCCGTCACTGTTATGGGTTGATATCACCACGCTGCCCGAACAGCCTGAGGTAAATTATCGCTACAGCGGCGGCGTGTTTACTGCGCCGGTAACAGATGATGAAAATGCGGAGCTGATTGCCAGCAGCAGGCTGGCCGCTGAGATGGATGAGGCAAACCGGACTATTGCGCCGCTGCAGGATGCGGTTGATATCAGCATTGCGACAGATGAGGAGATCACCCGGCTGGCAGAGTGGAAGCGATACCGGTTAGAACTAAGCCGGATTAATACCAATAAGGCACCTGATATCGAATGGCCGATTAGACCAGAGAAATAGAACAGTAAAATCTTTTATCATATATTTCACATGCTTACGTAAATTATTGAGATTGGCACTAATGTTGGCAGTTGACTTTATGTTATAAAGCTTAAATTATTCTTATGTTTTTTAAGCTACGTGAGCATTTTGCTGATTATTTTCGAAATAACGAAGTTTTAGTAGTTGTAGAATCATTAAAAGGAAAAGGTGATAGTGTGATTATCAATGAAATTATTAACATAAAACAAGCTCATAGAAATTTCATATTGACAAGCATGTCTGCAAAAACTCTTAGCGATATTACTTATACAGCAGTTAGAGGCGTTGACGATGAGGTTGGGGCTGTACAGCGAATTTTGATTGAAAGAAGAATAAAAGGAATAAAGGAATTTGTTCTTTCAGGGGGCGACTTCCCTGCAGCCATTGTACTTAACTGGACGAGTACAGATAGCTTTCAGATAAAAGATACTTCGATTGAGTTTGAGATTAAAAACCGATCAGCTCAAATAATAGATGGACAACATAGAGTGGCTGGAATAAAAGCTGCTATAAAAGAGGACTCAAGTCTTGAGAACCTCCAGATTCCTGTTGTAATATACTTAAATCTAACAACAAAAGAATGTGCTGACATATTTTTAGCTATCAACACTGAGCAAAAGCCTGCGCCACGCAGTTTGGTTTATGATTTGTATGGAATCAGTTCTGATACTACGCTTGACCCAGCATCTTCCAGAGCAAGAGATATTGCTGAATACCTAAACAAAGAAGAGACTTCACCCTATTTTGGGAAAATAAAGTTCCCGGGTGAGAAAAGACGTAAAGGAGGGATTGCGCTTTCAACAGCTGTAAGTGCTATTAAACCTTTGGTAGAAGAAAAGGCTATATTTGAACAGGTAGGAATAACTGAGCTGTCTCTTCAGTTCAAATGCTTTTATAACTATTTTTCGGCAATTGCTAACGATTATGAAGAAAGCTGGGATTCGAGCTCTAATGCATTCCAGTTCGCAGCAGGTTTTAGTGCAGCATGTGAATTCTATGTCACTAAAATAATACCGTATTGCACGCAAAAGAAATCGTTTGAGCAAGGAACCATTGAGGAAGTACTTAACATTAGACAAAACGGTTTAATTAAACAGGATGAGGTGAGTAAAATATCAGGAAAAGAAGCTATCCGGGTGATTATTGACAGGCTGGATAAGTCTTTTGAACCTAAAGTAGAACAAAAGGAGCTTAGATTCTAATGCATCATGCTCAGGTATGCATAAATGGGAAGTTTAACCTCAATGCAGGCAATTTATCTACAATTGGAAATTGCGTCTTAACAGGCCCAGCGGCAACTGAGCTAGACAAGTGCCTTAAAAATGATGCAATTAATTACCTCTATTCTGCGCTTATCTCATATGCTGAAGCTATAAAAGGAGTTGAGGCTGGCTTTTTTAGTTGGGCGACGGTCAAACTCTATTATTGCGCGTTTTATTCTTTAAGGGCGATGCTTTCGGTTGATGGTTTGTGTATTTTTTATGTGGGTTCAAAAGGATTTTCTATCAAGGTTAGGCAGGGAGAGTTTCCGACAAAAGCTAGTGGAACAACTCATAAATTAGTTATGAGTCTGTTTAAGAAAAACAATAGCTCAAGCCCTTTTGTTACTCAAGAAATTGACATGAATGAGCCATTTGACTGGCTTATGATGAAAAGAGAAGAAGCGAACTACAAGAATGGGCGCTTTACTGAACCCGGAATGCCTATTATTTTCAATAAGTCTTCGGTTGGTTTGCAGGTCTTGCTTAAAGAGTATATTTTGGATAGTGAGAAAAAATACTGCTTTGATAGTGATCATGCCGTACTTGCATTGCCACTGGAGATAATGAAAGAGGCTTTAAATAAACTGAAGATGAATACAAACTTTAGGCTTAACACTAATGATGTGAGGTATCTGAAAAGCTTGTTAAGAGTCTCAGGAAATCCTGTGGTAGAGTTCCAAAAGTTGATAGATGACTTGAAGTAACCTTCAGGGGTAAGGGGTTGCCAGCCCCTTTCTCATTAAATATTCACAGGCTGTGTGGGCCAAAGAATTCTTTCAGTATTTTCTACATTTATCCGCATTAACATCACGCGGTATTTTTTCAATTCTGCTAACGTGTTTTTTTCTTCCTCGGTTGCTATATCCGTATCCACAGCATCCTGACGCCAGTTAATTTCAGAATCAACCGCTATGCGCAGTTGATTTTTTTTCTGTTCAGCCTGTGCTATGAGTACTTCGCGTGTTGGTGCTAACTGCTCTTTTAGGCAAGGCTGCAAATCAGCACCGCAGGCAATCAGCTTGCCTTCTGCCTGTCCGGCCAATAAATCAGACCATGCCTGATCAGTAATATTAATCGCATCGCCTGGGATCTCCTTGTTGATGGCGGTATCGTAAAAGGCATTATTTGAGGGCGAATATTTTTTCATTTAAATTCCTAATGCTATCCACCAAATACCCTGCATAGTGGTATCCGGGCCGGAGTTTGTAAGAGAAAAAGACGACTTATCACGAAACTGCACACCTACTGCGTATTCCCCTTTACTCGGAATCGAAGATCCTTTATTAGCAACAAGTGATAATCCGGCGCTTGGAAACGACACAGGGAGCGTAACTATCGTGGTTGACTGCTGTGCAAAGCTGCCACTCCCCCATTGCAGGATCAGGCCGTTCGGGAATTTGCAGTATCCGTTACCGCCTTTCACAATCGTGAAGAAACTCATATCAGGCAGTTGTCCGCCGCCATTTCCGACCGTCTTTTTTGCTGCGTCGCCTAAACCGAGATTTCTGAGAAACAAACGCCTGGCCCTGCGCCGGGCCGCACTGGCACACTTGCGGCCATTTGCGGAGAGATCAGGGTGCTGATTGGTTACATTCGGGTATCAACAAATGACCAGAACACGGATTTACAGCGGGTTGCGTTACAGAGCGCAGAATGTGAGCTGATCTTCGAGGACAGGATAAGCGGAAAAACGAGTGAAAGGCCGGGACTGAAAAAGGCGCTGCGCTGCCTGCAGCCCGGCGACACGTTGATCGTGTGGAAGCTCGACCGGCTCGGCAGGAGTATGCGCCACCTGGTCATGCTGACGGAGGAGCTGCGCGAACGTGGCGTTAACTTTCGCAGTCTGACCGACAGTATTGATACCAGCACGCCGATGGGGCGGTTTTTCTTTCACGTCATGGGGGCGCTGGCTGAGATGGAGCGCGAGCTGATAATAGAGCGCACGCGCGCCGGGCTGGCCGCTGCGCGGGATAAAGGGCGCATCGGCGGCAGGCGTCGCGTAATGACGCCGGACGTTATCGGCCGCGCTGAAAGAATGCTGGCGAACGGCGCAACACTGCAGCAGATCGCCCTTGTGCTGGAGGTATCAGTAAAAACCCTTTACCGGTACATTCCGGCCGAGAGGCAGCGCCAGATTATTAATTCTGTCTGCTGACTGACCAGCAAACCCCCATCAGATGCACTGCAAAACCTGACCTGACACCCTGAGCACACCCTCAAAACGGAGTGCATCAGATGTCTGATTATCATCATGGTGTCCGCGTCGTCGAAGTTAACGACGGCACGCGCACCATTACAACCGTATCAACTGCAATCGTCGGCATGGTCTGCACTGCGCAGGATGCGGACGCGGCAACCTTTCCGCTCAATACGCCGGTACTTATCACCAACGTGCAGGCAGCTGTCGGCAAGGCCGGTAAAAAAGGCACGCTTGCCGCTGCGCTGCAGGCCATTGCTGACCAGTCAAAACCCGTGACCGTCATCGTGCGCGTCGCTGAAGGTGCAGACGAAGCCGAAACCACGTCCAATATCATCGGCGGCACGGATGAAAGCGGCCAGTATACCGGCATGAAAGCGCTGCTCGCCGCGCAGACCCAGCTCGATGTGAAGCCGCGCATCCTCGGCGTGCCGGGACTGGATTCACTGCCAGTGGCAACCGCGCTTGCCAGCATTGCGGAGCAGCTGCGCGCCTTTGCCTATGTGTCAGCATGGGAATGTAAAACCATTTCCGAAGCCCGCCTGTACCGCCAGAACTTCAGCCAGCGCGAAATCATGGTTATCTGGCCTGATTTCGTTGCATGGAACACCGCAACCAGTAAATCCGATACCGCCTTTGCGACCGGGCGCGCGCTGGGCCTGCGTGCCAAAATCGACAACGACACCGGCTGGCATAAAACCCTGTCTAACGTCGGCGTAAACGGCGTGACCGGGATTTCCGCATCGGTGTTCTGGGATCTGCAGCAAACCGGCACCGACGCCGACCTGCTCAATGAGGCCGACGTCACCACGCTGATCCGTAAAGACGGTTTCCGCTTCTGGGGCAACCGCACCTGCAGTGATGACCCGCTGTTTCAGTTTGAGAACTACACCCGCACGGCGCAGGTGCTGGCCGACACGATGGCCGAGGCGCACATGTGGGCGGTTGATAAGCCGCTTACGCCGGTTCTGGTGCGCGAGATTATCGCGGGCATCAATGCGAAATTCCGCGAGCTGGTTAACGCCGGTTATCTGCTGGGTGCATCTGCCTGGTATGACGAAAGCGCCAACGATAAAGACACCCTGAAGGCGGGCAAGCTCTTTATCGATTACGACTATACGCCGGTTCCGCCGCTGGAAGACCTGACGCTGCGCCAGCGCATCACCGACACCTATCTGGCGAACTTCGCCGCATCCGTAAACAGCTGAGGAGCCGGATAAATGGCACTGCCACGCAAACTGAAGGGCATGAACCTTTTTAATAACGCCAACAGCTATCAGGGCGTCGTCACCGCCGTGACCCTGCCGAAGCTGGCGCGCAAGCTCGACCCGTTCCGCGCAGGCGGCATGAGCGGCGCGGCCTTTATCGATAACGGTCTGGAAGATGACGCGCTCGATGTTGAATGGAGCATCGGCGGCATCGATGAGCTGGTTCTCACGCAATGGGGTGCGTCTGACATTCCCCTGCGCTTTACCGGCTCTTACCAGCGCGACGATACAGGCGAGGAAATCGCGGTAGAGATTGAGGTGCGCGGTAAGCATCAGTCGTTTGATTTTGGCGAAGCCAAGCAGGGTGAAGATACCGAAACCAAAATCACCTCCAAAAACACCTATTACAAGCTGACCTTTAACGGCAAAGAGCTGATCGAAATCGACACCATCAACATGGTGGAGAAGGTCAACGGCGTTGACCGGCTGGAACAGCGCCGTAAAAACCTCGGCCTGGTATAAATCCTGACGCCAGCGCAAGTCGCTGGCTTTACCTGACTACAGTGAACAGAGAACAATCATGGAAAAGAAAGATAACGTTGTTGAGTTTGAAACCCCGCTGATGCGCGGTGAAACCGAAATCAAAAGCGTGGAGCTGATTAAGCCGAATGCCGGTAGTCTGCGCGGCGTGCGCCTGGCTGATCTGTGCCAGTCGGATGTTGACTCCCTGCTGACCGTGCTGCCCCGCATTACCCTGCCAGCACTGACTAAGGCCGAATGTAACGCCCTTGATCCGGTTGACCTGATTGCGCTGGGCGGCAAGGTGATTGGTTTTTTGCAGTCGAAGTCGGACGAATAGACTGGCCGCACGGCCTGACGGTCAATGACCTGATGGCCGACATTGCCACGATATTTCACTGGCAACCTTCCGAGATGTACGACATGCCGCTGGCCGAGCTGATGGGCTGGCGGCATAAAGCCTTTATCCGCAGCGGAGCAACCCCGGATGAGCAATAACCTCAAGGTTCAGGTGCTGCTGAATGCGGTAGACAAAGCCTCGCGCCCCTTCAAAGCCGTACAGACCGCAGCCAAAAATCTTTCGTCTGACATACGCCAGACGCAGACGACGATTAAGGAACTGGACGCGCAGGCGGGGAAAATTGATGGCTTCCGCAAGGCCAGTGCGCAGCTGGCCGTCACGCAGCAGAGCCTCAAAGACGCAAAGCAGGAGGTAGCAGCGCTGGCCGTGCAGTTTAAAAACACGGAACGCCCGACGACACAGCAGGCCCGCGCACTGGAAAAAGCCCGTCAGGCAGCGTCTGAGCTGCAGACGAAGTCCAACAGCCTGCGCCTTTCGGTGCAGCAGCAGCGCGAGGTACTTAACGCAGCGGGGATTTCCACTAAAACCCTGAGCAGCGAGCAGCAGCGACTGAGAACCGCCTCGGCGCAGGCGACCGTCAGCCTGAGCCGTCAGAAAATGGAGCTGCAGCGGCTGAATGCACAGCAGGAGCGGCTGAACCAGACAAGCGAGCGCTACCGTAAAGGGCAGGAGTTGTCGGGCAAGGTGCGCAATATGGGCGCGGCCGGTATCGGTGCGGCAACGGTCGGCGGCATGGCGGCAACCTCGCTGCTGATGCCGGGCTTTGAGTTTGCACAGAAGAATTCCGAACTGCAGGCCGTGCTCGGTGTAGCAAAAGACTCAAAGGAAATGAAAGCCCTGTCTGCGCAGGCGCGCCAGCTCGGTGATACAACCGCCGCCTCTGCCGATGATGCGGCAGGCGCGCAAATCGTTATCGCCAAAGGCGGCGGCGATGCCGCTGCCGTTGAGGCGGTTACGCCGGTTACGCTCAATATGGCACTGGCAAATAAGCGCACGATGGAGGAAAACGCCGGGCTGCTGATGGGGATGAAATCAGCTTTCCAGCTCTCAAACGATAAGGTTGCACACATCGGCGACGTGCTTTCGATGACACTGAATAAAACGGCTTCTGACTTTGACGGGCTGAGTGATGCGCTGACCTACGTCGCCCCGGTAGCAAAAAATGCAGGCGTCAGTATCGAGCAGGCGGCAGCAATGATCGGCGCTCTGCATGACGGGAAAATCACCGGCTCAATGGCCGGTACCGGAAGCCGAGCTGTGCTGAGCAGGCTGCAGGCTCCTACCGGCGAATCATTTAAAGCTATCAAAGAGCTGGGAATTAAGACCGCAGACGGCAAAGGAAATACCCGCCCGATCTTCACCATCCTGAAAGAAATGCAGGCAAGTTTTGATCGTCACAAGCTGGGAACAGGCCAGCGCGCCGAGTACATGAAAACCATCTTCGGCGAGGAGGCCAGCTCATCGGCCGCCCTGCTGATGACTGCAGCCTCAACCGGCAAACTCGACCAGCTGACCGCCGAGTTTAAAGCCTCTGATGGCAAAACTGCCGAGCTGGTCCAGGTCATGCAGGATAACCTCGGCGGCGATCTGAAAGAGCTGCAGTCTGCGTATGAGGCTATCGGCACCGACCTGTTTGATCAGAACGACGGCAGCCTGCGTACACTTACCCAGGACACAGCAGCACTGCTGCTGACGGTTGATAACTGGATTAAAGCTAACCCTGAGCTGGCAGGCGGTATCGCAAAAGTGGTAATGGGCGGGCTGTTGCTGGCCGGGGCGCTGGGCGCTATCGGGCTGGTTGCCTGGCCGGTGATTGCGGGCGTAAATACCCTGATTGCCGGGGCGGGCTTCCTCGGTACGGCATTCAGCATCGCGGGCGGAGCCATTATGGCCGCGCTCGGCGCTATCACGCTGCCGGTTATGGCCGTCGCGGCGGCAATCGTGGCCGGGGCGCTACTGGTGCGCAAATACTGGGAACCTATAAGCGCGTTTATCGCGGGCATGGCCGAAGGCTTCACTGCTGCGATGGGGCCGATCAGTGATTCCTTCGGTTCGCTGAAGCCGGTTTTTGAGTGGGTAGGTGGCAAGGTCAAAGAGCTTTGGGACTGGTTCGGCAAACTGCTGGAGCCGGTGAAATCCACGCAGACCGAGCTCGCCGCCGCCGGAGACATGGGTAAGAAGTTCGGCAACATGCTGGCCGAGGCGCTGAAAATTCCGGGACACGCACTCGATCAGCTGATGGGAGGCATTGACTGGGTGCTGGAAAAGCTCGGCATCATCGACACGAAATCCGATGGACTGAAAGACAAGGTGCCGTCGCCTGATCCGGTTGCGACAGGCGGTGCGGGCGCCGATACCGGCGGGCTGAAATACAACATCGCCTACGGTGGCGCGCCTTACCGGCCGGTTTCCTCACCATCAGCCGGGGGCGGATTCACCGACCGCAGCCAGAATACTTATCAGTATGAAATCAACATGCACAAGGGCATGACCAAAGACGACGCAATGGCGCTGATGGCGCAGCACCAGGCTAAAGAGCAGCGCAATCGTCAGGCGCAGAACCGCAGCAAAATGGGCTGGGAGGATTAACCGATGATGATGATTTACGGCATGATGCCGTTTATGCGACAGACCCTGCCTTACGGGGATATGCAGCAGAATATCGACTACCGCTGGCCCACTAACAGCCGGTTCGGGCAGCGACCGTCGGCGCAGTTTATCGGGCCGGGCGATGAAAAAATCACGCTATCCGGGGAGCTGCGCCCGGAAATCACGGGCGGCTCGCTGTCGCTCATGACAATCCGCCTGATGGCCGACGAGGGGATGGCGTGGCCGCTGATTGGCGGCAGCGGCATGATTTACGGCATGTACGTGATCGAGAGTATTTCTAACACCTTCAGTGAGTTCTACCCCAACGGCACGGCCAGCAAAATCATGTTTACGCTGAGCCTGAAACGCGTTGATGAGTCGCTCACCTCCATGTTTGGCGATCTGAAAAAGCAGGCTGACGGGCTTATCAGCGGCTCCGCCAGTCTGCCAGGTCAGCTTACGTCAGCAATCGACGGCGTGAGGTCGGCGGCCGGTAGCCTGATTTCAACCGCAGGGGGGCTGCTCGGATGATCGGGATAAGCAGCCTGCCGGTGCAGGCCGGGGCGCGGCTGACGCCGGATTTCATGCTGAAGGTTAATTCTAATGACGTCACAACCAACATCCGGGATCGCCTTATCTCGATGACGCTGACCGACAATCGCGGCTTTGAAGCTGACCAGCTGGATATTGAGCTGGACGACGCCGACGGGCAGCTGGCGATGCCGGTACGCGGCGCAGTGATAACGCTGTTTCTCGGCTGGAAAGGACAGACGCTTTTCGGTAAAGGCAATTTCACCGTTGATGAGGTTGAGCATCATGGTGCGCCGGACACCATGACAATTCGCGCGCGCAGTGCCGATTTTCGTGGCTCGCTCAATTCCCGCCGGGAGGTGTCCTATCACGACACCACCCTGGGGGAAGTCGTCACGCAGATAGCCGCGCGCAATAACCTAAAGCCCATGCTGGCTGATGGGTTCGCCGGAATTGCCGTAGCGCACATTGACCAGACGCAGGAAACAGACGCTAAATTCCTGACGCGACTCGCCACGCTTTATGGTGCGGTTGCGGCAGTGAAGGCCGGGCGGCTTCTGTTTATAAAGCCCGGTAACGGCGTCACCGCCAGCGGCAAGCCCATTCCGCAGATGACGATCACGCGGCAGGATGGCGACCGGCACAGCTTCAGCATTGCTGACCGTGGCGCATATACCGGCGTATCAGCGAGCTGGCTGCATACCAAAGAACCTAAGCCTAAGAAAGTTAAGGTAAAGCGAAAGCCGAAAGAAAAGCATCTGCGCGCGCTGGAGCACCCGGCGGCAAAAAAGAACAAGACGACCGCGACCAAAACGCCGGAGGCCAGCGAGGGGGATTATCTGGCTGGCACGGAAGACAACATATTCACGCTGACGACCGTGTATGCATCGAAAGCAGCCGCGATGCGGGCAGCAAAAGCAAAGTGGGATAAGCTGCAGCGCGGCGTCGCTGAGTTCTCGCTTACGCTTGCAATGGGGCGCGCCGACCTGTACCCGGAAACGCCTGTCAGGGTGAGCGGCTTTAAATCCGTGATTGATGCGCAGCCGTGGATAATCAGTAAGGTGACGCATAGTCTGAGCGGCAGCGGATATACTACGCAGATTGAATTTGAAGTCTTGCTCTCTGATGTAGAGTATCAGGCAGAATCAGACGAAGATGATTCACAATAAGTGAAAGTTGTTGCTCATTTTGGTATTTAAGGGTATTAAAGCTACGAGCTTACAGGGAGACGCCACCGATGATGCATTGTCCGTTATGCCAGACCGCCGCACACGCTAAAAGCAGCAGATACATTTCAAAAGAAACAAAAGAACGTTACCACCAGTGCCAGAACATCAATTGCAGCTGTTCTTTCAAAACGCACGAAACGTTAGCGATGATTATTGTAACGCCCGGCCAGGTGAATCGTGTGCCGATTTTCACCGGACATGAATCCCAGCCATCCTTGTTGCACTAATTTGAGCAGCAGAGAGAACCCCGCATTAGCGGGGTTTTTGGTGGGCGCTATTCGCTACCTTTGAAAACATGAGTATTGCCAAGTAGCAACGCAGTTGCGGGCTTATCCATCAATTTACCCATTTCATTACAGGTCGATAGCGGGTTTTCAAAAGAGTATCCGCTGGCTTTAAATTTGTTGGTTACGTTGATTGCCTTGATTTTTTTTAGGTAATCAACTGGTACGTCTTTTGTCCAGATAGGGGAGCATATCCCGCTGGAGGTAATTAATTTATAAGTTTCATCATCAATAGTGGCGGCAGGTATAACAACAGTTAGCTGGTCATCCTTAAGGCTGATTTCCGTTGGTTGCCAGGGCTTAAGTTTATTCTTGAGGGTGATCGCGTCTGAAGCTTGCGCCGCAGCAACTGAAGAGAACATTAACGCAGTGCTGATCAGGGCTAAATGTAATCGCATTATCAATCGTCCTTTTGAAGTGAGTATACCTAGCAAATCAATCGGGGGAGTAAGGTGGCGGTGAAAATGCACCGCCACTTTACCGCCACTCGAAATACCAGATACAAAAAAGCCGCTTCAATGAGCGGCTTAACTATATGTTTTTTATAGTAAAATTTGGTGGCCCCTGCTGGGTTTGAACCAGCGACCAAGCGATTATGAGTCGCCTGCTCTAACCACTGAGCTAAGGGGCCAGCGGAGCGGGGATTATAGAGTATCTTGATGGGGTGATCCAGAGTTCGCCATTTGGATGGTGAAAATTACAGCAATGGCTGACTCTTTGATCTCAAAAAGAAAAATCTATTATCCCACACGCTATCGATTATTAAGCGCTCAACCCTGATCGCTTTTTAAGACCAAACTGGTGCAAAAAGGCCGCCATTACGATAAATAGCGCGATGCAGGCTTGTTCAGCGAGATATACGGTAAAATGGCAATGCGTGCTTCGTCGTAGCGCTGCCACAGGCTGATATCCTCTACTGACGGAATCGTAACCAACTCACCCGCATCTAATCCGCTGAGCGCTGCGGATACCAAATCATCCACTTCCATCAGCATCTCCGCCGGAAGATCGTTGATAGATTTGCCTGCACGTTCGAAGATTTCGGTACGCGTTAAGCCTGGCAGCACCGCCTGCACTCGCACGCCGCTGTCGACAAGCTCACGGTTCATATTGCGCGTCAGAGAAAGCACGTAAGCTTTGCTGGCGTTATAGGCGCTGTTCGCGGATTCACTCACCAGCGCTAATACCGAAGCGATATTCACAATGGTGCCGCTGCGGCGAGCACGAAATACCTGCGCAGCACTGTGTGCGAGTTGGGTCAGTGCCGTGATATTTAATGTCAGCATCGTCTGGATCTGGGCAATGTCACCTTCAATAAATTCGCCTTCTACCGTCATACCGGCATTGTTCACCAGCATCGTAATCTGCGTATTTTCATGGATTTCACGGTCAACTTTCTGCAAGTCAGCGTGATGGGTGAGGTCTGCGGCTAATACGTTAACTTCCACGCCATGCTCATCGCGCAGAGACTGGGCCAGCGCATTGAGCCTGGCCGCATCGCGCGCCACCAGGATCAGGTTTGCGCCGCGTGCTGCCAGTTGTTTTGCATAGGTTGCGCCAATACCGCTTGAGGCGCCGGTGATCAAAGCCAGTTGTTGTGACATAGTGGTTTCCTTGAAATGATGGTTATCATATTTACGTGGTTAAATATGACGCCCATCATATTCGACGTCAAGCTAGAATATGATGCTCGTAATAATTACACTGATTGTCACTAACGATGAGCGGATAAATGAGATGGAAAAGCTGAGCCATAAAGCGCGTACGCGGCAGCGCATTTTGGATGAGGCCTCTGTGGCGATGCGCGAGAGCGGGACGGAAGGCATTGGTGTGGCGGCCCTGATGAAGCGCGCAGGGTTAACCCACGGCGGATTTTATGCCCACTTCGCCTCGCGTGAGGAGCTGGTGAAAGCCGTCATCTCTGAGATGTTTACAGACTCAGCGCGACGCTTCGCGGATATCACCGCGCTTCAGGATCCGGCACAGCGGCTTAATCAGCTGGTAGATAACTATCTGTCGGAGCATCATTGCCGCACGCCGGGTGAAGGCTGTCCGATGCCCGCGCTGGTGAGTGAAATGGCACATTTGCCAGAGGATACGCGCGCACTTTTTTCTCAGCGACGTGAAGCGGTGCGCCAGCGTTTAGTGCAGACGCTACAGGAGTTGCATCACCCGCAAGCGGATGAGGCCGCCACCAGTATGCTGGCAGAAATGGTTGGCGCTGTAGCGCTGGCACGAGCCTGCGCCGATGACGATGAAGCGCGCACTTTGCTGGCAATGAGCCGCCGTTCGGTGAAACAACGCGCTGGTCTGGAGACGATATGAGCGAGCATGATATTCGCGATATTGTCGCCCCCGATTTACAGGTGCTGTTTTGCGGCATCAATCCGGGCAAATCTTCGGCGCACACCGGTTTTCACTTTGCCCATCCAGGCAACCGCTTCTGGAAAGTGATTTATCAGGCCGGTTTTACACGTGAGCTACTCAAGCCTGAGCAGGAGCAGCGGCTACTGGAAACGGGCTGTGGCATCACAATGCTGGTTGAGCGTCCCACGGTGCAGGCGAATGAGCTTGATGGTCATGAGCTGCGCGACGGCGGCACGCGGCTACAGCAAAAGATCCTGCATTATCAGCCGCGTGCGTTGGCGGTATTGGGGAAAGAGGCTTTCCAGAAAGCGTTTCGACAGCGCAAAGTGGAGTGGGGTGAGCAGCCGCAAACTTTCGGCGCAACGCGTTTATGGGTGCTGCCAAATCCGAGCGGCTTAAACCGCGCAACGCTAGAGGAGATGGTTGCATCCTATCGTCAACTGCATGATTGGTTACAGAAAAAAGCGTGAGCTCGCTCCGTTAAGTGTGGTCCGAGCGTTGTATCCCTCCGCGAACCTGTCTAAACCCAATCCTTTATGGCAATAAAAGGTGAGGGCAGATGAAACACATGATTGCGCTGGCAACACTACTGCTGGCGACACAAAGCGGTGTGCAGGCCGCAACGCTTAAGGTGTTCAGTTCCGGCGGAATGTATCCGGTGATTGAAAGCCTGAAACAGGATTATCAGCAAAAAACCGGTAACAGTATTCAACTGGAAGCGGCGCCTTCCATGGGAGCTACGCCGCAAGCCATTCCCAATCGTCTTAAACGCCACGATAGCGCCGATGTGTTAGTGATGGTTGATTACGCTATCAAACCGCTCGAGCAGGCCAATTGGGTGGATAGCCACAGCCATCAGGTTCTGGCGCATTCGTATATTGCCATGGCGGTGAAGCAGGGCAGCGGGCAGCCGGATATCAGCAGCGTCGCTAAATTCAAACAGGCGCTAACTGAGGCATCGAGTATTGCGGTGTCCGATAGCGCTAGCGGCAAATATATCCAAACCAAAATGCTGGGTAAGCTGGCATTGGGTGCTGAAACCGCAAAAAAAATAGCGGTGATCCCGGCAACGCCGGTCGGTGAAGCTGTCGCTCAGGGCAAAGCGGAACTGGGTTTTCAGCAGAACAGTGAATTAAAAGCGGTGCAGGGCATTACTATAGTGGGACTGATTCCGCAGGCTGTGCAGCAGGATACGCTGTATGGCGCGGTGATCACGCGTGACACGCAGCAAAAGCGAGCGGCGGCGCAGTTTGTGAAGTATTTGCAAAGCGATAAAGCGCGCCAGATGATGCAGGAAAAAGGTTTAACGCCGTACTGATGGCAATAAAAAACCCCGGCAAGCCGGGGTTTTTCGTCTCGACATCGATTAATCGTCGAGGAAGCTACGCAGCACTTCAGAGCGGCTTGGATGACGCAGCTTACGCAGCGCCTTGGCTTCGATCTGACGAATACGCTCACGCGTAACGTCAAACTGTTTGCCGACCTCTTCCAGCGTATGGTCGGTGTTCATATCGATACCGAAACGCATACGCAGAACTTTCGCTTCACGCGCTGTCAAACCAGCCAACACATCGTGGGTGGCTGAGCGCAGGCTTTCCGAGGTAGCGGAATCCAGCGGCAGCTCCAGCGTGGTGTCTTCGATAAAATCGCCCAGATGCGAATCTTCATCATCACCAATCGGCGTCTCCATCGAGATAGGCTCTTTAGCGATTTTCAGCACTTTGCGGATCTTATCTTCTGGCATCAACATGCGTTCGGCCAGCTCTTCCGGCGTCGGCTCACGACCCATCTCTTGCAGCATCTGACGCGAGATACGATTGAGTTTGTTGATGGTCTCAATCATATGCACCGGGATACGGATGGTACGTGCCTGGTCCGCGATGGAACGGGTGATAGCCTGACGAATCCACCAGGTGGCGTAAGTTGAGAACTTATAACCACGACGGTATTCAAACTTATCAACCGCTTTCATCAGGCCGATGTTGCCTTCCTGAATCAAATCGAGGAACTGCAGACCACGGTTGGTGTATTTCTTCGCGATAGAAATAACCAGACGTAAGTTTGCTTCAACCATCTCTTTCTTCGCACGACGCGCTTTCGCCTCGCCGATAGACATACGACGGTTAATGTCTTTCACCTGCTCGATGGTCAAGCCGGTTTCTTCTTCGATCTGCTGCAGTTTGTACAGCGAACGCATCACATCATCTTCGACTTCCAGCAGCTTCTCTGACCATGGTTTGTTCATGGCCAGTGCGGCTTTAAACCAGCTTGGGCTGGTCTCGTTGCCGGTAAACAACGTGATGAAGTTTTTCTTCGGCATTTTGCACAGTTCAATACACAGCTTCATGATCAGGCGCTCTTGCGTACGCACGCGCTCCATCATTTCACGCATATTGTTTACCAGGTAATCGAATTGCTTCGGTACCAGGCGGAACTGTTTAAACACTTCAGACAGATTTTGGATTTCAGCAACGGCGTCCGCGTGGCTGCGGCCTTTGGCTTTGATGACGGTACGCGTGGTTTCATACTGCGTACGCAGGTCGCCAAACTTCTCGCGAGCCAGTTCTGGATCGATGGAGTTGTCATCGTCAGAGCTGTCATCATCCTCTTCGTCTTCTTCTTCATCATCATCGCGATCTTCCTGCGATAACTCAGAACCAACGTGAGTTGCGGTCGGCGCAATATCTTCTTCCGCGTTAGGATCGATGAAGCCGATGATTAAATCGGACAGGCGAGAGTCGCCCGCTTCTACGCGATCGTACTGATCGAGCAGATAGGTGATCGCTTCCGGATATTCGGCAACAGAGCATTGAACCTGGTTGATACCGTCTTCGATGCGCTTAGCGATGTCAATTTCGCCTTCGCGCGTCAGCAGTTCAACGGTACCCATTTCACGCATATACATGCGCACCGGGTCGGTGGTACGGCCAATTTCAGATTCAACACTGGATAAAACCTGAGCGGCGGCTTCTGCGGCATCTTCGTCAGTGTCGGAGCTGTTCTCATTCAGGATCAGATCATCGGCATCAGGCGCTTCTTCTACGACCTGAATACCCATGTCATTAATCATCTGAATGATGTCTTCGATCTGATCGGAGTCGACGATATCTTCCGGCAGATGGTCATTGACCTCAGCATAGGTCAGATAGCCTTGCTCCTTACCACGGGTGACAAGTAGCTTAAGCTGTGACTGCGGGTTTTGCTCCATAAGACGGTATCCACACTTCTGTTAATTAGATTGGTGTCGGTCGGCGGCGAGCCAACTATAACAGTGAAGGCGTTGTGTTTTTGCCGCTGCCTACATCGCGGCCAGGGCTTTTGCCCTTCTATATTCGGCACTTAAGCCGCTTTTGTTCTTTCTGGGCCTGGCTTACTTGCCATTTTCGTCCCCGGCAGTGCTCGCACTCCTCACGTACTTTAGTACGCTCCGGGTGCTGCGCGCTGGCGGTAACGAAACTGGCTTCAACGCCTAGGGCCCTAATAGGGTGATGTTTCCGGCTTCGCTTATCGCGTCTAATAATCCGGAAATGACTGAGCCAAAATGCGGTTTTTAACGTGCTTGCAGTTCTGACCCAGTAAAAATCTTATTTTTTCGCTAATGCCTGGCTTAAAGCCCAGAACTCGCGACGTTCGATGGCGCTTAGGCCTTCCGTTCGCTCACGTGCGATTAATGCTTCAAGGCGCTGTTCGAGCGCGGAATCATAAATACTTGCCAGTGAATCCTGAAACACTTCTTCCGCCTCTTCATCCACTATCATGTGGTTCCAGGTGGCCAGTGTTTCAAGGGTCTGGCTAAAATTTGTCCCGCGATATAACTCTAGTAGCTGTCCGGTCGTCAGGCCAGGATTCTCTGTACAACGACTGACTAACTCCACAAATAGCGGTAAACCCGCCATTTTCGACTGCTCGAGTCCATCCAGTGTAGGCACGATGGAAGCAAATTGCGGATTCTGCACCAATAACGCAATCAACACGCGCATGGTGGTGCGCTTCAACGGTGGCGCCGTTGGTAGCACTCCGCTTTCGGCCAGCTTCGGCATCAGCTTGTCTAACTGGTTATCGTCAAGAATGCCGAGTTTGTTACCCAAAGTTTGACGCATATAAATGCGTAAGGTTTCACCAGGAATCTGACTAATCAGCGGCAGCGCCAGTGTCGCCAGCTTGGTCTTACCGTCACGGGTACTCAAATCCACCTGCGGCATTAAGCTATCGAACAAAAACGTGGAGAGCGGTGTTGCCTGCTCCATCCGCGCTTCGAAGGCTTCTTTGCCCTCTTTGCGTACTAGCGTGTCTGGATCCTCGCCATCGGGCAAAAACATAAAGCGTAGCTGACGACCATCATTCATGTATGGCAATGCGGTTTCGAGCGTACGCCACGCGGCCTCACGTCCGGCGCGGTCGCCGTCGTAACAGCAAATCACGGTATCGGTTGAACGATACAGCAGCTGAACGTGTTCCGCAGTGGTCGAGGTGCCCAGCGAAGCAACGGCATAATCGATGCCAAATTGCGCCAGCGCCACCACGTCCATGTAACCTTCTACCACCAGCAAACGCGCGGGTTGCGGATGATTTTTTTGTGCTTCATAAAGCCCGTACAGCTGGCGGCCTTTATGAAAAATGGGTGTTTCAGGTGAGTTCAGATACTTCGGCGTATCATTGCCCAGCACGCGACCACCAAAACCTATTACGCGGCCACGCTTATCGCGAATAGGGAACATCACGCGATCGCGGAAACGATCGTAGGTGCGGCCTGAGTCATTGCTGACCAACATGCCGGCTTCCATCAGTGATTCGCGATCGTCTTTTTGCTGGCCAAAGCGCTTCAGTACATTATCCCAACCGGCGGGCGCATAGCCGATAGCGAAGTGATCGATCACTTCCTGGCTGAGTCCGCGCGTGGCGAGATAATTCTGAGCAGATTGCGCTTGCGGATTCCGCAGGCTCTGTTGATAAAAGCCGTTCAGGCCTTCCAGCAACTGATAAAGACTTTGACGCTGATGGCGTTCCATTTGGCTGGGGCCGTTGCCCGCTTCATACGGCACTTCTAAGCCGTGAAGCGTAGCCAGCTCCTCAACGCTCTCAACAAATTCCAGACGATCGTGATTCATCAGGAAATCGATGGCGTTGCCCTTGGCTCCGCAACCGAAGCAGTAATAAAACTGCTTCTCACCGCTGACGGTGAAAGAGGGGGTTTTCTCGTTATGAAAAGGACAGCACGCGTGATAATTCTTACCCTGCTTTTTCAGCTTAACGCGGGCATCGATAAGATCCACGATGTCCGTGCGGGCAAGTAAGTCGTTGATAAATACGCGTGGAATTCGTCCTGCCATAAGCCCCGATTTTTCAGCTCATAAACGACAACAAGCCGCGCTTCCTTTCGGAAAGCACGGCCTTTTACTTGACTCTGTCTGCGTTTATCACGCGGCGGAAGCGAACTTCCGCAAGAAATTAGTACAGACGAGTGCGGCGTGCGTTTTCGCGAGCCAGTTTCTTGGCGTGACGCTTAACTGCAGATGCTTTAGCGCGCTTACGCTCGGTGGTAGGCTTTTCGTAGAACTCACGGCTACGAACTTCTGCCAGAACACCTGCTTTCTCGCATGAACGCTTGAAGCGACGCAGTGCTACGTCGAACGGCTCGTTTTCACGTACTTTAATTACCGGCATGTAACTCTTACCTCGATAAAATTCGGTTTTTGCTGCTGACTGCGGCGCCAGCACATTTCAAAATGGTGCAGCATTTTACTCCAGCCGCGGCCGACTTGTAAAGCACCATGTATAATTTAGAACCAACAGGGGCATATGCCTTCGCGGCTGCCGGTTTTTTCAGGCCGTGGAGTATAGCGCACTCTTTATGCGACAGAAAAACACTTTTTCCTGGCCAAAGTGTCTGGGCTGTGATTTGGCTGTGCTACACTGCGCGCCGCAAGAAGAGGGTGATAAAAGCTATGCGAGTTCTGGGTATTGAAACGTCCTGCGATGAAACCGGCATCGCGATTTATGACGATGCGTCCGGTCTGCTGGCAAATCAATTATATAGCCAGGTGAAACTGCATGCCGATTACGGCGGTGTAGTGCCAGAACTGGCATCGCGCGACCACGTGCGCAAAACCGTGCCGCTGATTCAGGCCGCGCTGAAAGAAGCCGGTCTTGAGCCGCAGCAAATTGACGGCGTTGCCTATACGGCGGGGCCAGGATTGGTTGGCGCGCTGCTGGTTGGGGCGACTATTGGGCGTGCGTTGGCCTTCGCCTGGAATGTGCCGGCGGTACCGGTGCATCACATGGAAGGGCATCTGCTGGCGCCGATGCTGGAAGAGCATCCGCCGCAGTTCCCGTTTGTCGCGCTGCTGGTTTCCGGCGGTCACACGCAATTGATCAGCGTGACCGGTATTGGTGAATACACTTTGCTTGGTGAATCGATTGACGATGCAGCCGGTGAAGCCTTTGATAAAACCGCCAAATTGCTCGGTCTGGATTACCCCGGCGGGCCGATGTTATCGCGTATGGCACAGCAGGGTACGCCAAACCGCTTCAGGTTCCCGCGTCCGATGACCGATCGTCCGGGGCTGGACTTCAGCTTCTCCGGCCTGAAAACCTTTGCGGCGAATACCATTCGCGAGCATCAGGGCGACGAACAAGCACGTGCTGATATTGCCCGCGCGTTTGAAGATGCGGTGGTTGATACTTTAATGATCAAGTGCAAACGCGCGCTTGAGCAAACCGGTTTTAAACGTTTAGTGATTGCCGGTGGCGTCAGCGCCAACCGCACGCTGCGTGAGCGCATGGCTGAGATGATGCAAAAGCGCGGCGGCGAAGTGTTTTACGCGCGTCCTGAATTCTGCACCGATAACGGCGCAATGATCGCCTATGCCGGTATGGTGCGACTGAAAGGTGGCACGCGTGGAGAGCTTGGCGTCAGCGTGCGACCGCGCTGGCCGCTGTCAGAACTGCCCGCCATCTAAAACGAAAAACCGGCATCGCGCCGGTTTTTTTATTTCTTCTTTTTCCGCTTCCAGATCTTATTTTCCTGGCCGCGCCACAGGCGCTGGATGTTGTCGTGATGCCGCAACAGAATCAGGCAGGAGAGCATGGACACCGGAAAGGTAAACTGCGGCTTGAACCACCAGACATAAAACGGGGCGATCAGCGCGCTAACAATCGCACCCAGTGACGAATAACCGCTTAGCAGCACCGTTAGCAGCCAGGTGCCGGTCATCAAACCCGTCAAATCCCAGCCGATCGGTGCGATGGCACCGAAGGCGGTTGCCACGCCTTTACCGCCGCGAAAACGGAAGAATACCGGATAGATGTGGCCAAGGCAGGCGGCAATTGCCGTTAGGCCAAGATAGAGTGGCGCAACGTGCAGCAGATAAGCTATCCACACCGGAATCATGCCTTTCGCCACGTCGAAAATCAGCACCGCCGCCGCCGCAGCCTTACCACCAATGCGTAAAACATTGGTAGCGCCAGGATTGCCTGAGCCCTGCGTGCGCGGATCGGGTAAACCAGCCAGTTTACAAACCAGTATCGCACTGGAAATCGAACCGCAAAGATACGCGAAAATAATCATACCAAGCGCGATAGCACTCATAGCTTCGTACCGTTCCTTTTGGGTCGTTTTGTTCTCGATAAGCGTGGATAATACGCATAATCCGCCGGAAGTGGTATCCGGCTTAGCCAAAAACAGAGACTGACATCATGGATATCGTATTTATCGAGCAACTCACCGTGTTCACCCACATTGGCGTTTACGACTGGGAGCAAGGCATGCTACTGAAATTGGTGCTCGATGTCGAAATGGCATGGGACAACCGTCAGGCCGCGGCCAGCGATGATGTGAATGATTGTCTGAGCTATGCCGATGTCACCGAAGCGATCCTCAATCACCTACAAGGCCGGCGTTTTGCCCTCGTCGAAAGGGTGGCGGAAGAAATCGCCGATCTGTTGATGAATCGTTTCAAAACGCCGGGAGTACGCATAAAGGTAGGTAAACCGGGGGCTATCGCCCAGGCTGCGAGCGTTGGCGTGCGTATTGAGCGCGGGACTATTCCGAAATAAATCTTCCGTGATTGCCATCACAATGAAACCAAACCAAATTATGGTGTGTCTCACTTGAGGCCGCTGCGCTGACCAATCGATCGTGCCTGAATTTCTTAAGGTTTCCTTCAGCGTAGCGCAGGCATAATTTCAGGCGGTAGCCCTTTGCGACCGCCTTTTTACTGTTTAAAACGGATAGAGGATAAATTTTGATGGCAGACATTCATCAGCTTTGGGTAGCTGCAATCCTGGGGATTGTAGAAGGCCTCACGGAATTCCTGCCGGTCTCTTCCACGGGCCACATGATTATTGTTGGCCACCTGCTGGGTTTTGAAGGCGAGACCGCCGAAACCTTCGAAGTGGTGATCCAGCTGGGATCGATTCTGGCTGTGGTGGTGATGTTCTGGCGCCGACTGTTTGGTTTAATCGGCATTCACTTTGGTGAGGTCAAACACGAAGGTGTAGGGACCGGAAGGTTAACGCTGATTCATATTCTGCTGGGTATGGTGCCAGCGGTGGTAATTGGTTTGCTGCTGCACGATCAAATCAAAACGTTGTTTAACCCGATTAACGTGATGTACGCGCTGGTTGTCGGCGGTGTGCTGCTGTTGGTGGCCGAGTATTTCAAACCAAAACAACCCAAAGCCGTTGGCGTGGATGACATTACCTATCGCCAGGCATTTATGATTGGCTGCTTCCAGTGTCTGGCGCTGTGGCCGGGCTTCTCTCGCTCGGGAGCGACAATTTCGGGCGGTATGCTGATGGGCGTAAGCCGTTATGCGGCGTCGGAATTCTCGTTCATTCTGGCGGTGCCGATGATGATTGGTGCAACCGGCCTTGATCTCTATAAGAGTCTGGGATTCCTGACGATGCAGGATCTCCCGATGTTTGCGGTAGGTTTCGTGACCGCTTTCATTGTGGCGCTGCTGGCAATCAAAGTGTTCCTGGAGCTGATTAAGCGTATCTCGTTCGTCTCTTTCGCCATCTACCGCTTCATTATCGCGGCCGTGGTTTACGCCATCTTTATGTAAGTTATCCCGCGCGGCCGGTTACGCTGGCCGCGCGTTAATCAATTCCGCCTGCAGTACCGCAATACGTCGACGCGTTAACTCTTCCCGTACTTCAGCCCCTTTAAAACCTGCCGCAACCACTTCTTTAGTGGGCACCGCTTGCGCTAGCGTAAATGCCAGGCGCAAATAATCGCCTTGCGGATAAGCCATGCTTTCCAGGCCGCTTCGGCCGCGCGCATCGGCTTCGCTGGTCAGTGCCATTTTCTCTACGCGATCGGGTTTGCGCCAGGCATCTATGCGATCAAACAACGCGATGAGCGCATCGGCCGGCTGACGTTCAATGGTGTGCACCACGTCGTGGAATTCTGTGACGACCAACGCCAAATCACGCACGTGATTCGGCACGCGCAGGCGTTGGCACAGCGCTTCAACGATGGGCACTCCCGCCAGGCCGTGACCATGATGGCTAGGCCATTTGTCCGCTGGCGTTAGCGCTTTGCCGACATCGTGAAAGAGCGTGGCGAAACGGACATCAAGCTGATCCGAGAGCGCGGCGGATAACGTCAGCGTCATCAACGCGTGTATGCCGGTATCAATTTCTGGGTGCCATTTGATTGGCGCAGGGATGCCGTAAAGGTTATCAATTTCCGGGAACAAGACGTGCAGCGCGCCACAATCACGCAGTACCTGGAAATAGACCTGCGGATTATGCGTCAGCAACGCTTTTTCCGTCTCTTTCCACACGCGTTCTGCCGTGAGATGAGCCAGTTCACCGCTGGCGGCCATTTCACGCATCAGCGCCAGGGTTTCATCCGCAATCCGGAAATTAAGGTGGGCAAAGCGGGCGGCAAAACGCGCCACGCGCAGCACTCGCAGCGGATCTTCATTAAAAGCGGCAGAAACATGGCGAAGCTGGCGCTGAGCCAGATCGCGCTGGCCACCGTAAGGATCGATTAGCTCACCACTTTCGTCTTGTGCGATGGCATTGATGGTAAGATCGCGGCGCTGCAGATCCTGCTCCAGCGTGACGTCAGGCGCGAATTGCGTCACAAAACCGGTGTAACCATTGCCGCTTTTGCGCTCTGTTCGTGCCAGCGCGTACTCTTCACGGCTGCGCGGATGCAAAAAAACCGGAAAATCCCGGCCTACCTGCTGATACCCTTCCGCCAGCATGGTATCGGCTGTAGCGCCGACTACCACCCAATCTCTATCTTTTACCGGTAATCGCAGCAAGGCATCGCGCACTGCGCCACCGACCAGAAACGTCTTCACTCAACCACTCCAGAAGCAAATCAGAAATTGCGTGCACAACACGCTTGTTGCTTTATTGTTGCATACTTTGGCTAAAAATCGGGCACGACAGAAAGGGCATCTTACGATCCCCTTGAATAAAAGAACAAATCTAGGTGGCGCGTTAATTCATCCAGCGATCGTTTTTCTTGCGGCGCGGCACCATGTGCGGCAGCAGCAGACCCAGCAGTAAGCCCACGCCCAGCACGCCGCCGCCATACATAAACCACTGCATGATGATGGTGCGCTGTTTGTCATCCAGCTGCACATTCGCGGCGCTGACTTTCTTCTGCGCGACGATCAGCTCGTTCTTCAGCTTCTGATTCTCAGCTTTAAGGCCGTCAATGGTGCCGTCGCTGTTGGCGACTTTGTTTTGCATCTCGGAGGTGCGTTGGTTCCAGCTGTTATCGATGTTCGCCAGCTTCGCAGTCAGGTCTTTAACCTGCTGCTCCAGCTGCGGCACGCGAGTGCGCAGGCTGGGATTGGCGCTCAGCTGCGACAGTGGAATCCAGTTAGTTTTACCTTCTGCATCACGGATTTGGCCATATTGGGAATCACTGTTGGTTTGCAGTAAGGTGACTTCCTCTCCGGCGTTCAGCTTGCCAATCAGGCGATATTGATCGCCTGGGCCGCTGCGCACCCAAGTGGATAATTCATCGGAGATATAACGCTTTTCGTCAGCAGCATGGGCAGGTGTGATGGCGCTGAAAGCCAGCAAAGAAAGAGCAGCGAGTGTGATTTTTTTCATTCGATATCGTTTTTTCTTAATGGCGTAAAATTACCGGCACAGTCTGGAGACGCTTCTCATAAATCTGAATGAGAACTATCCTGGTCTCAATCTGGTGCGAAAAGGGTCGTAAAAGCACAAGAAAGCGGAGACAGCGGGCTTCCGGTGCATTACTCTTCGCCAGATTAAACTCGTAAGTGCCAGCAGCGTATTGAATAAAAAATTATGACCATTGAAATCGAATTAAAGTTCATTGCCACTCCGCAAGCCGCCGAAAAACTGGCTGAAAAGCTTGCCGCCTGGCCACATCAGCATTTCGCCGCGCGCGATCTGACTAACATCTATTATGAAACCGACGACAACCAGCTGCGTCGCTGGGATATGGGCCTGCGCATTCGCGGCGTTGATCAACGTTATGAAATGACGCTGAAAGCCGCCGGTAAAACCGTGGGTGGCTTGCATCAGCGTCCGGAGTACAACGTTGATCTCACGGAGCCACAGCTGGATATTGCGCGTCTTCCCACTGAAATCTGGCCAGCAGGCACCGATATCACTGCGCTGCAATCGCAACTGCAACCGCTGTTTAGCACCCACTTCCAGCGTGAAACATGGCTGGTGGAGTTTGGCGGCAGTGAAATTGAAGTGGCGTTTGATCGCGGTGAGGTGACGGCGGGTGAGCTCAGTGAGCCGTTGTATGAAGTTGAGCTTGAGCTTAAAAGCGGGCAGCGCGATGACCTGCTGAAGTTTGCTGATGCTTTGATTGCGCTGGGTGGATTACGCCTCGGCAGCCTGAGCAAAGCGGCGCGCGGCTATCAGCTGGCGCAAGGCAATCTGCCTCGTCCAGTGCGTGCCCTGCCGTTGCAGAAAATCGCCGCCAAAGCGTCGGTGGAGCAGGGCATGATCAACGCCATGACCGCCGCGCTGACGCATTGGCAATATCATGAAGAAGTTTGGCTGCGCGGCAATAAAAATGCCAAAGCGTCGGTGATTGAAGCGCTGGAAACGCTGCGCCAGGCCTTTTCACTGTTTGGTGCTTTGGTCCCACGCAAGGCCAGCAGCGATCTGCGTCAGAAGTTGACGCGTCTTGAAGAGATGCTAGCTGATGAAGAGAACAATGCGGAAGCAGCCTGTTTCTCACTCACCTCCGTCGAAGCCCAGTTAGCGCTTACTCACTGGCTGGTTGAGTCTCAGTGGCAGAATTGGCTCGACGACAAGAGTCGCAGCAAATTGCAGGGATCCTTCAAACGCTTCAGCGATATTATGCTGAGCCGTATTGCAGCCGACCTCAGAGAAACCTTTGATGGCGTTCAGCTGTTCAATGAGTTTCAGGATAAGGCGACGCGCCTAAATCGTCAGCTGCTGGCGGTTAATTTGCTGGCGGGCGCCTATCCGGCCGAGGATGTTAATAGCTGGCTGGAAGGGTGGCAGGAGTTGCAGCATGCCATTCGGGAAAAGCAGGAGCGAGGCTTAATTCATCTGGCTAATCTCGCTATTCGGCCCGCGCCATTCTGGCTCAATAGCGGAATCAAACGCTAACGAAAAATCCAATCAGGGAGAGACGATGTTGTTACCGTTACCAGCGCTGATGCAGGCGCAGTTGGCTAATGTGGCAGAGCGACTTGGTTTGCCACTCTCAGCGTTCACGCCAGAACAGGCTGGTGCGCTGACCTTTAGTGACTTTATCCTCGATAACCTGCAGCAGCATCCGGAATGGTGGCAGCATTTGCAGCAGCAAGCGCCCGCGCCAGATGAGTGGCAGCACTATGCCCGCTGGCTGAATGACGCGCTGCAAGCGGTTGATAACGAATCCTCCCTGATGCGCGAACTTCGTCTGTTCCGCCGGCATATGCTGGTGCGTATTGCCTGGATGCAGGCGCTGCAGCACTCCAGCACGGAACAGAGCTTGCAGCAGCTCAGCACGCTGGCGGAAATTCTGATTGCGGCAGCGCGCGATTGGGTATGGCAGGATTGCAGCCGTGATTTCGGCACCCCCTGCAATGACGCCGGAGAAGCCCAACCGATGCTGATCCTGGGTATGGGTAAACTGGGTGGCTGCGAGCTTAACTTCTCTTCTGATATCGACCTGATTTTTGCCTGGCCGGAAAACGGTGTCACGCACGGCGGACGGCGCGAACTCGACAATGCACAGTTCTTTACGCGCATGGGCCAGCGCCTGATCAAAGTTCTCGATCAGCCGACGGTAGATGGATTTGTCTATCGCGTGGATATGCGCCTGCGCCCGTTTGGTGACAGCGGTCCGCTGGTGCTGAGCTTTGCTGCACTGGAGGATTATTACCAGGAACAGGGGCGCGACTGGGAACGCTACGCGATGGTTAAAGCCCGGCTGATGGGCGATGACCGTGGCCACTGGAGCCAGGAATTGCAGCAAATGCTGCGCCCGTTTGTCTACCGGCGTTACATCGATTTCAGCGTGATCCAGTCGCTGCGTAACATGAAAGGTATGATTGCACGCGAAGTGCGCCGACGGGGCTTGAAAGACAACATCAAACTCGGCGCGGGCGGTATCCGTGAAACAGAATTCATCGTTCAGGTATTCCAGCTGATTCGAGGAGGACGTGAGCGCTCACTACAATTACGATCCTTGCTGCCTACGCTCGAAGCGATTGGCGAACTGGCTTTACTTAGCCAGCAGCAGGTTGAACATCTGCGTGAAGCCTATCTTTTCCTGCGTCGCCTGGAAAACCTTCTGCAAAGTATTAATGACGAGCAGACGCAAACGCTGCCGGAAAACGAACTCGATCGCCAGCGCTTAGCGTGGGCAATGGGCGCGGTGGACTGGCATGCGCTGATGGCGCAGCTTGAAGAGCACATGGCTGGCGTGCGCGCCATCTTTGATGAGTTGATTGGTGACGATGCGCCTGACGTTGACGATCAGCCACAGCTGGCTGAATTTGCCGGGCTATGGCAAGACGCGCTAGAAGAGAACGACCTTATTCCGGTAGTGCCGCAGCTGAATGATGCGCAGCGTCACGCGCTTTACAATGCGCTAAACAATTTTCGCCAGGATGTGAGTCGCCGTACTATTGGCCCGCGCGGGCGTTTGGCGCTTGATCAGCTGATGCCGCGTCTGCTCAGTGAGGTTTGCCCACGCGAGGATGCGGATGTGCTGCTGAACCGCCTGACGCCGCTGCTGTTGGGCGTGTTGACGCGCAGTACCTATCTCGAGTTGTTAACCGAATATCATGGCGCGCTGCGCCATCTGATTCGCCTCTGCGCCGCATCACCGATGATTGCCAGCCAGCTGGCGCGTTATCCGCTGCTGCTGGATGAGCTGCTCGATCCGGCAACCCTTTATCAACCTACCGCTACCGATGCGTACCGCGATGAGTTGCGTCAGTATCTGCTGCGCATCCCCACCGATGACGAAGAGCAGCAGTTGGAAGCGCTGCGCCAGTTTAAGCAGGCGCAGCATCTGCGCATTGCCGCTGCTGATATTGCTGAAACGCTGCCGGTCATGAAAGTGAGCGATCACTTAACCTGGCTGGCGGAGGCGATAATTGAATCGGTAGTGCAGCAAGCCTGGCAAATGATGGTGCAACGTTATGGGCGTCCATCACATCTCACCAGCGATAGCGAACGGGGTTTCGCGGTGGTGGGCTATGGCAAGCTCGGTGGCTGGGAACTGGGTTATAGCTCCGATCTCGATTTGGTCTTCCTGCACGATTGCCCTGATGATGCGGAAACGGATGGTGAACGCGTCATTGATGGCCGCCAGTTCTATCTACGCCTGGCACAGCGCGTGATGCATCTGTTCAGCACGCGTACCTCCTCCGGCATTTTGTATGAGGTGGATGCGCGTCTGCGTCCTTCTGGCGCCGCAGGGATGCTGGTGAGCACCTTTGCCGCCTTCAACGAGTATCAGCGTAGCGAAGCCTGGACCTGGGAACACCAGGCATTAGTGCGCGCGCGCATTGTGTTCGGTGAGCCCGCGCTCTGCGAACGTTTTGATGATATCCGGCGCGGTATTCTCTGCCTGCCGCGAGAGCGCGATACGTTGCAGAAAGAAGTGCGCGAAATGCGCGAAAAAATGCGCGCGCATCTCAGCAATAAACATAAAGGCCGCTGGGAGATTAAGACCGATGAGGGCGGTATCACCGATATTGAATTCATCGCACAATACTTTGTCTTAGGCTACGCCGCTGCACAGCCCGCATTGACGCGCTGGTCGGATAACGTGCGCATATTTGAGCTGATGGCCCGGCATCACATCATGCCGGAAGATGAGGCACAGGCACTGACGCACGCCTACGTAACGCTGCGTGATGCGCTACATCATCTTGCGCTACAGGAATTACCGGGACATGTTGCGCCCGACGCCTTTGCCGCTGAGCGAGCGGTGGTAAACAGCAGCTGGCAGCGTTGGTTGAACGTTGCCGAATCAGATCGCGCGGGACAGTAAGCCATAGGGCTTCGAAACCCTGCAACTTAACGTAGGAAGGGTATATGGTATTATCCGCGCATAATTTTGACCGTAGTCTGGAGTCTTTGGAATGAAAGTAACACTGCCCACCTTTGGCAAGGCCACCGTGTTGGTCGTCGGCGACGTGATGTTGGACCGCTATTGGTATGGCCCAACCAGCCGTATTTCGCCGGAAGCGCCGGTACCGGTGGTAAAAGTGGATACCATTGAAGAGCGTCCGGGCGGTGCGGCTAACGTTGCGATGAACATTGCCGCGCTCGGTGCTGCATCTCGCCTGATTGGTCTGACCGGTGCTGACGATGCCGCGCGAGTGTTAAGCGAAACGCTGCAGAAAGTGAAGGTTGACTGCGATTTTGTAGCAGTAAAAAGCCATCCGACCATTACCAAACTGCGCGTGTTATCCCGTAATCAGCAACTTATTCGCCTCGACTTCGAAGAAGGGTTTGAGGAAGTGGATCCGCAGCCGATTCACGATCGCATGCGTCAATCGCTGAAGCAGGCGGGTGCGCTGGTACTGTCAGACTACGCTAAAGGCGCGCTGAATAGCGTACAGACCATGATTCAGCTGGCGCGTGAAGCCAATGTGCCCGTGCTGATCGATCCAAAAGGCACGGATTTCGAACGTTATCGTGGTGCGACGCTGCTGACACCTAATTTGTCTGAGTTTGAAGCCGTGGTGGGTAAATGCAAAACCGTTGATGAGATTGTCAGCCGTGGTATGCAGCTGATTGCCGATTTCGAACTCTCCGCGCTGCTGGTTACCCGCTCAGAAAACGGAATGACGCTGCTCCAACCCGGCAAAGCGCCGCTGCATTTGCCCACGCAGGCGCAGGAAGTGTATGACGTCACCGGTGCCGGTGATACGGTGATTGGTGTGCTGGCGGCGGTATTGGCGGCGGGCGATAGCCTGGAGGATGCCTGTTTCCTCGCCAATGCGGCGGCGGGTGTGGTGGTAGGCAAGTTGGGTACTTCCACCGTCAGCACCGTTGAGTTGGAGAACGCCATTCATGCTCGTCCGGAAAGCGGTTTTGGCGTGATGAATGAGTCAGAGTTGAAAGCCGCTGTGGCGCAGGCGCGCCAGCGCGGTGAAAAAGTGGTTATGACCAACGGAGTATTCGATATCCTGCATGCGGGCCATGTTTCCTATCTGGCCAATGCGCGTAAGTTAGGCGATCGCCTGATTGTGGCGGTAAATAGCGATGCTTCTACCAGGCGGCTGAAAGGCGAAACGCGTCCGGTGAATCCGCAGGAAAACCGCATGATTGTGCTGGGTGCGCTGGAAGCCGTTGATTGGGTAGTATTGTTTGAAGAAGATACGCCACAGCGTCTCATCGCTGAAGTCCTGCCCGATCTGCTGGTGAAAGGCGGCGATTACAAGCCGGAAGATATCGCGGGAAGCAAAGAAGTGTGGGCGAACGGCGGCGACGTGCGTGTGCTCAACTTTGAAGATGGTATTTCAACCAGCAACATCATCAAAACCATTCGCAGTCATTAAGCTTGAGCTGGCGGGAGAATCTCTCCCGCCAAATACATTACTGCGGAGTATCGATTTTGCCAGCCGGATCGGGCGTGATAATCGCTGGAGCCGGTGCCGCTGGGCTCTCACTTTCCAACTTCGCCAAACGCTGTTCCAGTGCGGCAAGTTTCTCACGTGTGCGCAGCAAAACCTGCGTCTGTACGTCGAACTCTTCACGATTGACCAAATCCATGCGCGTCAATTGCGCCTGCAAAACCTGACGGATTTTCTTTTCGACATCGTCGCCAAAATCACGAATACCTTTCGGCATAGCTTCATGTACCTGGCGAGCCAGTTGTTCAATTTTTTTCGTGTCGATCATGATGATTTCCTGATTACGGTGGCCGATAGCAGTGCGTGTTCGGACTTAATAGCTATTAAGTGTAATGCCTGAAACGAAAAGGTTAAACCTGAATTCCGCAACGCAGGAAATGCAAAAGCATTTGCACTTTTGTCGATTGCCCGACCAGATGATTGGCGTTATAGTTTATCCGCTTATTCTCAGGGCGGGGCGAAATTCCCCACCGGCGGTAAATCAGCGTCTGCTGAAAGCCCGCGAGCGCTATCACTGCAAAGTGATAGGTCAGCAGATCCGGTGTGATTCCGGAGCCGACGGTTAGAGTCCGGATGGGAGAGGGTAACGACATCTGCCGGGCTTTGCCCGCGTCACGTTATTGCCATGTGTTTTGTACGCACTCCTAAGCACGCCCTGGTTCTGGTAACTCATATTTTTATAAGGTTTTTTACCATGAATCAGACGCTTCTTTCTGAATTTGGCACGCCTGAACAGCGTGTAGAACGCGCCATTGATGCGCTGCGTAATGGTCGCGGTGTGATGGTGCTTGACGATGAAAATCGTGAAAACGAAGGCGATATGATCTTCGCTGCAGAAACCATGACCGTTGAACAGATGGCGTTAACTATCCGCCACGGTAGCGGCATTGTTTGTCTCTGTATCACTGAAGAGCATCGCAAACAGCTTGAACTGCCGATGATGGTTGAAGATAACACCAGCGCTTATGGCACCGGTTTTACTGTAACAATCGAAGCTGCAGCCGGCGTAACAACAGGCGTTTCTGCAGCCGATCGCATTACCACTATTCGTGCTGCGGTAGCGGATGGCGCTAAGCCTTCTGACTTAAATCGTCCGGGCCATGTTTTCCCGCTGCGTGCGCGTGAAGGCGGTGTGCTGACACGTGGTGGGCATACTGAAGCCACCATCGATCTGGTGACGTTGGCAGGATTCAAGCCTGCAGGCGTGCTGTGTGAATTGACCAACGATGATGGCAGCATGGCGCATGCGCCAGAAGCGATTGTGTTTGCTAAGCAACATGATATGCCGGTTGTCACCATCGAAGATCTGGTTGCATATCGCCGTCAGCGCGAGACGCGTCAGGCCAGCTAACTGGATGATGATAATAGAAAGGGCCGGAGACACTATCCGGCTTTTTTTATGCGTGCTCGTTTGGCGTAAAACACATGATTACCAATCACCACTGTACGTTGGAACGTATGACGCCATGCCGGTTTAGCACCGTGTGCGTGAAAAAAGGTCGCTCCTTTCGTCACGTCTTTTAATTCCCCCTTTACGATCTTTTTCGCCAGCTTTCTGGCTTGCTGCCAGTTCTTGTCTTCTCTGGGCGGAGAACGATAAGGTTTTTTCCTGAAAGACGTCCAGGAGAACTGCTTCGGTGCGTACACCACAGGGCAGATCTCTTTGATCTCCCCCTTTGCCCGGTTCATGGTCAACGTACCTATGGCTATTTGTCCTTTAATCGGTTCACCACGCGCTTCATGGTAGATATTCATCGCCAGGCACAATATTGCTGCCTCAATTAACATAATGTTCCACCCCTCATGTTTGTTAAACCGAGGGGAGTGTAAGAATCAGCTTTCGGCGATGTAACAAGACCTGTCTGGCTCGCCGCTGCCTCCAAGCTATGTGCCTGATAACTGGAGATGTCATGGGTAAGATTGCGACGAATCTTGCTTCAAAAAGAAAAGGGGAAGTAGTTAAGCCGGTGTGTTGACGTCAGGGGAAAAGCCATGGGCGTTTCAATGGAAAATTTGTTCAAATTAACTGATGAAGAACATCATGCTTATCAGCGTTAATCCGGCCATGAAAGCGCGTATCGTAGCGGTTAACAAAGCTACAATTCGCCAGAGGATTAATCATGAGCCACACCCGTATGCCCGCGCTGTTCCTTGGTCATGGCAGCCCAATGAACGTCCTGGAAGATAACCGTTATACCCAAGCCTGGCAGCATTTAGGTGCCACATTGCCGCGACCGCGCGCTATTCTCGCCGTTTCGGCACATTGGTATACGCGGGGTACGGCCGTGACGGCGATGAAGGATCCACGCACCATCCATGACTTTGGCGGTTTCCCACAAGCGCTGTTTGATGTGCGCTACCCGGCGCCTGGATCGCCCGATTTAGCGCAGCAGGTGATTGATTTACTGGCGCCGATTGCAGTCAAGGCCGATCAGGAGTGGGGATTTGATCATGGATCCTGGGGCGTGCTGGCAAAAATGTATCCAGCTGCCGATATTCCCGTTGTGCAGCTGAGTATCGACGGCACTAAACCCGCCGCATGGTACTACGAAGTGGGGCAAAGGCTAGCCTCGTTACGCGACGAAGGTGTGATGATCGTTGCTAGCGGTAACGTGGTACATAATCTGCGTATGCTGCGCTGGCAGGGAGCAGAAACCGCTTATCCCTGGGCAGAGAGTTTTAATCAGTTCGTACGTGAGAACCTGAGCTTCCAGGGCGAGGTGGCGGATCATCCTCTGGTGAATTTTATGCAACATCCAGATGCGCAGCAGTCAAACCCAACGCCGGAACACTATCTGCCGCTGCTGTATATTCTGGGCGCACGCGCCGCTGATGAAGCGATTACGCTCCCGGTGGAAGGGATGGAGATGGGCGCGATCAGTATGATGTCAGTGCAGGTTGGTTAACTATTCTGGCCGCCCGAGGATTGCGGGCGGCGCAGCGTTTACTCAATAAAAGTGTGGGGATAAAAGCGAGACAGATCCTGAGTGATCAAGGCACGATCTTCACGCAGGCCAATGCCGGCAGGTTGATCGTCAATCAGCCAGCTACCAATCAGCGTGTAGCTATCACCAAATTTAGGTAACTGATAGAACTGCTGAATAATCATGCCTTCTTCGCCATACGGGCCGTCGGCACGCGCGATCTCCTGACCATTTTCGATGATGCGAATATTGGCCCCTTCGCGCGAAAACAGCGGTTTCACCACATATTTATCCATCTGCGGCGCGTTTTTGTCATCTGCAAAATAGGCGGGCAGCAGGTTAGGATGGGTAGGGAACATCTCCCACAGCAGCGGCAGCAGCGCCTTATTGGAAATAATGCTTTTCCACGCAGGCTCCAGCCAACGGACACCGGCATCCGCGAGCTTGGTAGAGAACACTTCGCGCAGCATGAATTCCCACGGATAGAGTTTAAATAGGTTGCTGATAACCTGATCGTTTACATCGGTAAACTGGCCTCTTTCGCCTAACCCAATTTCATCAATATAGAGAAATTCACTCGGCAGCCCGGCTTCGGTAGCGCAGTCCTGCAGATATTGCACCGTAGCGCGATCTTCTTCGGTGTCCCGGCAGCAGGAAAAGTGCAGCCAGTTAAAACCGTGTTGCTGATGCAGTGTGGCAAAGCGATCAATCAACTTCTCTTGCAGGCTGTTGAATTGGTCACTGCCGTGCGGCAGATTGCCCGCTTTAACTTGATCTTCTAGCCAGATCCACTGAAAGAATGCCGCTTCATACAGCGAGGTTGGCGTATCTGCATTATTTTCCAGGAGTTTGGCATCACCTTTACCATCCCATGCCAGATCGAGGCGCGAATAAAGTGAAGGCTGGCGTAGCTTCCAGGACTCACGCACAAAATCCCATGTGTGCTTAGGAATGCAGAAACGGGTGAGTAGCGCCTCGCTATTCACCACCTTTTCCACGGCCTGTAAACACATCTGATGCAGTTCGGCGGTGGTCTCTTCCAGCTGTTCAACCTGCGCTAGCGTGAACTGATAGTAAGCATCTTCACACCAGTACGGCTCGCCATACATGGTGTGAAACTGGAAGCCATACTCCGCTGCTTTTTCACGCCAGTCTGGGCGCTCGCTGATTGCAATACGTTGCATGCTGCGGCTTAGCCTCCCAGCGAACGGCTGCTGGTGCCGGAGGCACTGCTGCGCTGCATGGTGTTTTGTTTTGCCACGCTGTCACCGAAACCGCCGCGGGTAATGGTGGAGGTGGTTGCCGGTTTAGGTGCCATGGCGGTTTTTGGCACGTTCATTGTGCGGCCTGAGGTGGCATTACCGTAATTTTTACCCGCTGCATCAACAAATTTGCCGTTTGCTGGGCTATTTGGATTCTTCGGTGAGAAGAGCGGTTGCTGGGCAAAGCCTGCGCCGCCGCCCATCATCCGGCCCATCATGTAACCGGCCATCAACGGCATCCAGAAGCTGCCGCTTTGCTGTGCTTCCGCGTTATTCGCGGTGGTACCAACGCCTGCCTGCGCCGGCGTTTGCTGGCACTGATTTTCACCAAACTCTGCAACGCAATCCTCACGCGTGGCATATTTTGGCGCGGTACGTTCGGCTTCTTTCAAGGCGTTATTGTACGCAGTGGTACATTGCGCGCTCTCGCCTGGATTGGCTTTTGCACAATCATCCGCGTTTTGGTAGAGGGAAACCGTTTCGTCACTCTGTTCGCAGCCTGCCAGCATAAACACTGCGCTAACGGCAAATGCAACCGGCGTTAAGTGGCGTGCCTGCCAGCTTTTACGGAAAGCGGCGTGGCGAATATTTTTCGTCCGTTTCATTATCTTTATCCTGTGCCCAAAGGTGGGGGTTAGGATAGGGGATGAGTGGTGGAAAATGAAGCGTGACGCCAGAGGGAGAGGGGATCTTTACGTTGTTATACGATTGAATGCGAAAGGGGCCGCAAGCGACCCCTTTATAAATCAATTACCGAAGGGATTTCCACTGCTGCGGGCGGCAGCGGGACGCGCTCGTGCGGCGCTTGAAGGCGCTGTCGTCTGCGGACCGTTATCCACGCGGGCGGCTTGCTGGTTGTTTTCCGGTGCAACAACTTCGGGTGCTGTCGTCACCTCTTTGCCGAGTGAACTGTTCAGCTGTTGCAGATCCTGCTCGTTCAGCGTACCCAGCGCATATTTAATATTCAGCTGGTTAATGAGGTAGCTGTAACGTGCGTCAGAAAGCTGCTGTTTAGCGTTGAACAGCGTGGTGGTGGCATCCAACACATCCACGATCGTCCGCGTACCCACCTGATAACCGGCTTCCATCGCATCAAGTGAACTCTGCGCAGAGACAACCGCCTGCTTGTAGGCATCGATGCTGCTGATAGACGCATTCACGTTGTTGAATGAGGAACGGACGGTTTGCACCGCGCTACGGTGCGCGCCTTCCAGCTGCTCGCTAGCGGCAACATAATTGTACTGCGCCTGTTTCACCTGTGAAGTCACAGAACCACCGCTGTACAGCGGCATGGTGAAGCTCAGGCCAACCTGGTTAGAACCGGTAATTGAGTCGGTGCTGCTTGCGCTCTGATTCGCGCGGCTGCCGCCATATTTGCTGTTAGACATACCGGTTGAGGCCGTCAAATCCAGCGTTGGCATGTGGCCGGTTTCCGCTGAACGAATCTGCTCACGTGCCAGATCCTGGCTCAGACGTGCAGAAAGCAAGTTCAGGTTACGGCTTTCAGCTTGTTTCAGCAGCGCAGCAACGGCATCGGGACGCGCCGTTTTAAAACGATCGATATTCAGTGAAGCCAGCGACAGATAATCCATGCCGGTAATCTGGCGCAGCGATTCCACGGCGTTATCGAGGTTGTTGCGGGCAGTGACTTCGTTAGCCAGGACGCTGTCATATTGCGCGCGGGCGTTTTGAACGTCAGTGATCGCCACCAGCCCAACGTTGAAGCGCTGGGTGGTTTGATCCAATTCGCGGTAGATCGATTGTTTCTGTGCTTCAGTGTAAGAAAGCGTATCGATCGCCTTCAACACGTTGAAATAGGCAGTTGCACTGTTCAGAATCAGGTCTTGCTGGGCAACCTGATAAGTGACGTCCTGGATACCAGCCGCTTTTTCCTGCAGTGACAGCGCGCGCCATTTCGACATGTCGAAAATAGTTTGAGTTAATTGCAGAGACGCGCTGGTCGTGTTGGAATGAAGTCCGCTGCTGTCGCGGTAGCCATTGTTATAAGTATAATCTGCGCCCAAGCCTAGCTGCGGCAATAAAGGACTACGCGCTTCATTGATCTTTTCAAATGCAGCGTCGCGATCCGCAGCGGAAGCACGCAGATCGGGGTTGCTAAGGCGCGCCTGCTGATAGACCTGCAACAGGTTTTCTGCCTGGCTGGCCAGGCTGAATCCGCCCAGGCTCAGTCCAATAAAAAGTGGGAGCAGTTTTTTCATTTGCATTCCTTTTGTTGCAGCAAATTGCACTGGTAGCGCTGCAGGTAAGCCAAAAAAATAATCGCCGATTCTACAGAGGCGGCGTCAGAGATAAGTTGGCTGAACGTGCCTTCTTCCCCTAATTTACGCAATTAATTCAAAAAGAACCACTCGGACGGAGCGGCGGGCTTGGCTTTTCTTTGCTCCACCCCAATCTGCATAAGGAATCAGACGATGGTAAGTGAAAAAAAATCCCCTGTGACTTTCACAAAAAACGATGTAGAAATTATTGCACGCGAAACGCGTTACGATGGTTTTTTTTCCATCGTGAGTTACCGTTTTCGTCACCGCCGTTTTAATGGCGAAATGAGTGGTGAAGTGGTACGCGAAGTTTTTGAGCGCGGTCACGCTGCCGTGCTGCTACCCTATGATCCCTTACGTGACGAAGTGGTGCTGATCGAACAAATCCGCATCCCGGCTTATGATTCCAGCCCAACGCCCTGGCTGCTGGAAATGGTGGCCGGCATTATCGAAACCGGTGAAACACCGGAAGATGTCGCGCGCCGTGAGGCGGTAGAAGAGGCCGGCCTCAAGGTTGGTCGCGTCAAACCGATAGTGAATTACTTAGCCAGCCCGGGCGGAACGTCTGAACGTTTGTCGGTGCTGGTGGGCGAAGTGGATGCCAGCCTGGCAGAGGGAAATCACGGGCTGGAGGAAGAGAATGAGGATATTCTTGTCCATGTGGTAAGCCGTGAACAGGCCTATCGCTGGGTGGAAGAGGGGATTATTGATAACGCAGCATCTGTCATCGCCTTGCAATGGCTGGCGTTGCACCATGAAAAACTACGAGAAGAGTGGAAGCTAAAATGAAACAGCGCTACACCCCTGACTTTCCCGAAATGATGCGTCTGTGCGAAACCAATTTCGCTCAGCTGCGCCGCCTGCTGCCGCGTAATGACGAAGCAGGCGCATCGGTGATTTATCAGGTGAACGGCGCCAGTTATCAGCTCACCATCGAAGAATCAACGCGCTACACCACGCTGGTTGAAGTGCGCCAGGTGGCGCCGGCGGTGAGCTACTGGAGCCTGCCATCCATGTCCGTGCGGCTCTATCATGATGCGATGGTCGCTGAAGTGTGTTCCACTAAACAGATCTACCGTTTTAAAGCGCGCTATGATTATCCTAATAAAAAACTGCATCAGCGCGATGAAAAACATCAGATTAACCAGTTCCTTGCGGATTGGCTGCGCTACTGCCTGGCGCACGGCGCTGTGGCCGTACCGGTCTGCTGATAGCGTAAAAAGCAACGATGGCGTGGAGATTAAGGAAACGCTTTGGATAGCCTGCTAACTCTTCCTGCGGTAGATGGGTCTGATATCAGGATTTTACAAATCACGGATACCCATCTTTTTGCTGGAAAACATCAATCGCTACTTGGGGTGAATACCTGGTCGAGTTTTGATGCCGTGCTGGACGCCATTGAGGCACAGCAGCATAACTATGATCTGATTATCGCCACAGGCGATCTCGCTCAGGATCACACCGTTGAAGCTTACCAACACTTTGTAGCGGGCATTTCACGCCTGCCAAAGCCTTGCGTCTGGCTGCCGGGTAATCACGATTTTCAGCCAGCGATGGTGGATACCTTAGCTGATGCCGGCATTAAGTCAGACAAGCATGTCTTATTAGGCGATCACTGGCAGCTGGTACTGCTGGATAGCCAGGTGTTTGGCGTGCCGCACGGCATGTTGAGTGAATATCAACTGGAGTGGCTGGATAGCGCTCTGCGCAAATATCCGGAGCGTCATACGCTGGTGCTGCTGCACCATCATCCACTCGCTTCCGGCTGTACCTGGTTAGATCAGCACAGTTTACGCAATCCTCATCAGCTGGAAGCGGTGTTGCAACACTTCCCGCGTGCGCGAAATCTGGTGTGCGGTCATATTCATCAGGAACTCGATCTCGATTGGCATGGCCGTCGCGTGCTGGCTTCGCCGTCAACCTGCGTACAGTTCAAACCTCACTGCACCAACTTCACCATTGATACGCTCGCCCCTGGCTGGCGCTGGTTTACCTTGCAACCGGACGGCACGCTGGAAACCGAAGTGAACCGCTTGCAAAGTGACATGTTCCGCCCCGACCTTGATTCTGAGGGCTACTAAGCGATGGCGGCGCTGATCTATCTGCATGGATTCAACAGTTCACCGCAATCGGCGAAAGCCACCCAGCTGCAACAATGGCTCAGCGAGCGGCATCCGCAGCTTCAGGTTATGGTGCCACAGCTGCCGGCTTTCCCGGCGGAAGCAGCCAGTATGCTGGAAGATCTGGTGATGCAATATGCGGGTGAACCGCTGGGGTTGGTAGGATCGTCGCTCGGCGGTTATTTTGCTACCTGGCTGTCGCAGTGTTTTATGTTGCCCGCGGTGGTGGTCAATCCCGCCGTGCGCCCGTTTGAGCTGCTGGTGGATTATCTGGGGGAAAATCGTAATCCCTACACCGGCCAGCAATATGTGTTAGAGTCTCGCCACATTTACGATCTGAAAGTCATGCAGATTGACCCTCTTGAAGCGCCCGATTTACTTTGGTTGCTGCAACAAACCGGCGATGAAATACTCGACTATCGCCAGGCGCTGGAGTATTACAGCGCATGCCGCCAGACGGTTGAAGAGGGCGGCAATCATGCCTATATCGGATTCGAACGCCATTTCGCACAAATTATTGATTTTCTGGGATTAAACGCTCAGTAATTCCGCGAGGTGGGGCCATTTTCTTATTGCTAATCAGACATTTACGATGAGCCAATCAAGCTATAATGCCGATGCCATTGAGGTCCTGACCGGCCTTGAACCGGTGCGTCGTCGTCCGGGGATGTACACCGATACCACGCGCCCGAACCATCTAGGCCAGGAAGTGATCGATAACAGCGTCGATGAGGCGCTGGCGGGTCATGCTAAACGCGTGGAAGTGATTCTTCATGCCGATCAGTCGCTGGAAGTGATTGATGACGGGCGTGGCATGCCGGTGGATATCCATCCCGAAGAGGGCGTGCCTGCGGTTGAGCTGATTCTTTGTCGGCTGCATGCGGGCGGCAAATTCTCCAATAAAAACTATCAGTTCTCCGGCGGTCTACACGGCGTGGGGATCTCGGTGGTTAACGCCTTATCTAAGCGGGTCGAAGTCACCGTGCGCCGCAACGGCGAAATCTACCAGATCGCCTTTGAAAATGGCGACAAAGTACAGGATCTTACGGTTACCGGCACCGTTGGCAAACGTAACACCGGCACCAGCGTGCATTTCTGGCCAGATGCCAGCTTCTTCGATAGCCCGCGCTTCTCAGTTTCCCGCTTATCGCATCTGTTAAAAGCCAAAGCCGTGCTGTGCCCAGGCGTGGAGATTGTCTTTAAAGACAAGGTTAACGATACCGAACAGACGTGGATGTATCAGGATGGTTTGACTGACTACCTCTGCGAAGCGGTCGATGGCCTGCCAACGCTGCCGGAAAAACCGTTCGTCGGCAGCTTTGCTGGCGATGTTGAAGCGGTAGATTGGGCGCTGCTGTGGCTGCCGGAAGGCGGTGAACTGCTGACAGAAAGCTACGTTAACCTGATCCCGACCATGCAAGGCGGCACGCACGTCAACGGCTTACGTCAGGGTTTGCTGGATGCGATGCGCGAGTTTTGTGAATTCCGCAATATTCTGCCGCGCGGCGTAAAGCTCTCAGCGGAAGATATCTGGGATCGCTGCGCTTACGTGCTGTCGGTGAAGATGCAGGATCCACAATTTGCCGGTCAGACTAAAGAGCGCTTGTCGTCACGTCAGTGTGCGGCGTTTGTCTCAGCCGTAGTGAAAGATGCCTTTAGCCTGTGGCTGAACCAGAACGTGCAGGCGGCTGAAATGCTAGCCGAACTGGCGATCTCCAGCGCCCAGCGCCGTATGCGTGCAGCGAAGAAGGTCGTGCGTAAAAAACTCACCAGCGGGCCGGCATTGCCCGGCAAGCTAGCGGACTGCACCGCGCAGGATCTGAACAAGACGGAATTGTTCCTCGTGGAAGGGGATTCCGCCGGCGGATCGGCCAAACAGGCGCGCGATCGTGAATATCAGGCGATCATGCCGCTGAAAGGTAAGATCCTCAATACCTGGGAAGTCTCTTCAGATGAAGTGCTGGCCTCGCAGGAAGTGCATGATATCTCTGTGGCGATCGGTATCGATCCCGACAGCGACGATCTGAGCCAACTGCGTTACGGCAAGATCTGTATCCTTGCGGATGCGGACTCGGATGGTTTACACATTGCGACCTTGCTGTGTGCGCTGTTTGTGAAGCATTTCCGCTCGCTGGTGCAGCACGGCCACGTGTATGTGGCGATGCCACCGCTCTATCGCATCGATCTCGGCAAGGAAGTCTATTACGCGCTGGACGAGGATGAGAAAGAGGGCGTGCTGGAGCAGCTGAAGCGCAAGAAAGGCAAGCCAAATGTGCAGCGCTTTAAAGGCCTGGGGGAAATGAACCCGCTACAACTGCGTGAAACCACGCTCGATCCCAACACGCGTCGTCTGGTCCAGCTGACAGTGAGCGATGATGATGTGGAGCAAACGCTACGCGTTATGGATATGTTGCTGGCGAAGAAACGTTCGGAAGACCGCCGTAACTGGCTGCAAGAGAAAGGCGATTTAGCCGACCTCGAAGTCTAACAATAAGGGGCGCTGCGGCGTCCTTTATTATTTTGCTATTCGCCGGGGAAGGGAACGTGAAAATCACACTGGAAGAGTTACGCGCCTGGGTCGCGGTAGTGGATAGCGGATCGATTACCGCTGCCGCCGATCAGCTTGATCAAACCAGTTCAGGTATCAGTCGGGCGCTGAGCCGCCTCGAAGGTAAGTTACAAACCACGCTTTTACATCGTACTACCCGTCGCCTTGCGCTCACGGAAGAAGGCTTGATTTTTCTCGATCATGCGCGCCAGATCCTCTCCGCCGTCGAGCTAGCCGAAGAGCAGATCGCCCAGCGCCGTGAGATCCCATCCGGAAGATTACGGGTTAACGCCAACGCGCCGTTTATGCTGCATGTGATTGTGCCGCTGGTGGCTGAATTCCGTCAGCGTTATCCACAAATCCTGCTGGAACTGAATACCGACGACATCATGATCGATCTGCTGGAGCAGCAAACCGATATTGCCATTCGTGTGGGGGAACTGCGTGATTCAACGCTACGCGCTCGCGTGCTGGGCAGCAGCGCCACGCGTTTAGTGGCCAGCCCGGCTTATTTGCAACAGCATGGCGCACCGGAGAGCGTTGCCGCGTTGTCCAGCCACCAGCTGCTCGGTTTTAGCCAGCTGGATGCGCATAACATCTGGCCGGTATGGCAGCGCGAAGGCGAGTTTTTGCAGATAAAACCGACGCTCTCGGCGTCAAGCGGCGAAACGTTACGTCAGCTGGCGTTGGCCGGGCAGGGCATTGCACGATTATCGGATTTTGTCAGTCGTGAGGATCGTGAGCGAGGAAAGCTGGTGCAGGTACTGGAGCAGGAGACGCGTGAGCTTCGTCTACCGATTCATGCTGTCTATTACCGCAATCAATCTCTGACGTCGCGCATTACCTGCTTTCTCGATTTTCTGCGTGAGAAGATTGAAGAAAATCAGCTACTTTAGTAAAAAGCCTCTGCACCGGGCAGAGGCCTAAGCGCATTAGCCCACGGGTTCCAGCACGAGGATTTTCACATCCACCACGTCGTCTTTAATCACTGAGCGATGAGCATCCATGTGCGGCATCTGCTGATGCTGCTCGAGATGACGCAGTGATTCCCACTGTTCCAGCATAAAAATAGAGTCAGGCGAATTCTGTTTCCACGGCACCTGCGCCTGGTGGTCGACGAGTGCATCGTATTGATGGCATCCCTCTTCTTCCAGCACGGTAGGAATCAGTTTGTTGATGGCATCCAGCACGACCTTGCGGCGGCCTGGTTTCACACAAATTTCTGCAACGACGGTTAACATAGTGCTTCCTCTTTTCCCTGGGTGCTTACAGTTAAGCAAAAATCTGGCTGAGATGAGTCCGATAACGTTCAATATCGCGCGGCACGTCCGGCATTTTAATCACATCATTACAGATAAAGGTCGGCAAAGCGTCCATCCCCAGGAACTGATTGGCTTTGTGGAAGTGCAGATATAAACCATCCACGCCAACGCCTTCGAAGAACTGCTCTGGATCGTTAAAGGCTTCCAGCGGCGCATTCCAGGTCAATGACAGCATATATTTTTTGCCCTGGATTAACCCGCCAGAACCGTATTTTTTACCGGCATCGCTGCGCGTACGACCATCGCTGGCATACAGTGAACCGTGACCTTCGGTGAAGACATCATCGATGTATTTTTTTACGGTCCACGGCTCACCCATCCACCAACCCGGCATCTGATAGATCACCACATCGCTATCGAGGTACTTTTGCACTTCTTCTGCCACGTTATAATCGCTGTCGGCAATGGTCACTTGCACCTGGTGGCCAAGGTCGCGCAGCTGGCTGGCAGCAACTTCTGTCAAAGTGTGGTTCAGCTCGCCTTTCGAATGGGCGAAGGTTTTGCCGCCGTCGATAATTAAAATATTGCTCATAACTCGCTCCGTTTCTCGTTGATGGCGCACACTCTACGCGCGCGCAGGAAAGAGAAAAATGCGTGGTTGATCACAACACTTTTGCCAAAAAAGCAATAATGCGGCAGGTTATGAAACAATCCGAGCAAGCGGAATGGCAAAAAAATGCGCGATAAACCGCGCCGCTACACTCGCATTTTCTGTAGCAGCGCAATTTATTGCGCAAGGTAGCAGAACGATCAGTACAAACTCGCCTTACCCAACCCACCAAACAGATTCATTTTGTAGCGAATGACTTCCTTCGCGGCAGTGATGGCATCGGGGTAAATCACGTTGGGATCCCACCAGGTTTCGCGCGCCAGAATCTCACGCAGCTTAGCGAAGTAGGCGTATTTCATGTCGCTAGAGATATTGATTTTACCCACGCCCAGCGTCACCGCTTCGGCGATCTCTGCATCTGGATTGGCCGAACCGCCGTGTAGCACCAGCGGGATGGTGAGGCGCTGCGAAATGTCTTTCAGGATATGCATCTGCAATTCTGGCTTCATATTTTTCGGGTAGATGCCGTGCGCGGTGCCGATCGCCACCGCCAGCGTATCCACGCCGGTGCGCTGTACAAAATCTTCCGCCTGCGCCGGTTCGGTGTAGATCACCTTACTCACGCCGCCTTCTACCGACGTTCCGGTATCGCCGATGGTGCCCAGTTCACCTTCTACCGAAACGCCTACAGAATGCGCCAGCTTCACCACCTCTTTAGTCAGCGCCACGTTCTCTTCATAAGGCAGCAGGGAACCATCGATCATCACCGAGGTGAAACCGCACTGAATGGCGCGCAGCACCTGAGCGATGGAGGCGCCGTGATCGAGGTGGATAGTGAAAGGCACCTTGCTCTTGAGCGTACGTTCACGCACATAGCCAAAGAATTCGTCAGTGACAAACTCCAGCTCGCTCGGGTGGATGGAGATGATGGCTGGCGTATGCGTGGCTTCGGCTTCTTCGACTACCGCGCGAATAAAGCAGCTGTCCGCCACGTTAAATGCGCCAATCGCGTAGCGGTGTTCACGAGTCGGTGCCAACATTTCTTTCATTGAAATCAACATGTTAATTTTTCCTCAGCGTGATGTTTACCGGAGCCGACGCGCGCGCCGACCCGATGATGGATATGAATGTGAAATTGATAATGCGATGTAGGGTCGCCATTCATGGCGACCGCCAATCAACTGATGGCTAAACCTTGCCCGCCGATCCCGACCAGCTCAGATACTCAGCCACCACCTCACGGCAGGCAGATTCCATGAGCCCAAGCAGATCGGCTAACTCGGCGTGGGGATGCTTTAGCGCCTGTTCGACGGCCCTTTTTCCGCCTTCAAACACCGCCGCACCGACATTGATCTTGGCGACGCCAAACTCGCTCACGCGACGAATATCCTCCGCGGGCGTGCCTGAACCGCCATGCAGCGCCAGCGGCCGGGTGGAGACCGCGTGCAACTCCTCTAAGCGCTGGAAATCGATCTTCGGCTTCACCCCAGCCGGATAAAGTCCGTGCGCCGTGCCGACCGAAATCGCCAGCAGATCGATATGGGTTTGTTCGATAAACGGCAGCACGTCCGCCACCTGCGTCATCTTCACCGAGGCATCGGCCAGTTCATAGGTCGGCGCATCAGCGATATGTCCGAGCTCGCCTTCCACGCAAACGCCCGCGGTATGTGCCATCTTCACCACGGCGGCAGTCTGGCGAATGTTTTCTGCCAGCGGTTCAGATGAAGCATCAATCATCAGTCCGGTAAAACCGGCGCGAAATGCCTGACCAATCAGCGAAAACGCTTTGCCGTGATCGAGCGCCAGCGCCACCGGCACGCGAGCCGATTCGGCCAGCGCTTTTACCAATGGCACCGCAATCGCCGGCGGAAAGTGCGCGCTATGTCCCTGGTAAACATTCAGAATAAGCGGGGCACGCTGCTGCTCAGCGGCCTGAATGGCGGCACGCGCGGTTTCAAGGTTGAAGCAGTTGATCGCCAGCACCGCGTAGCGCTGTTGGGCAGCGGCCTGAATCAGGTCATTCATCATGGCAAACATAGTGGCTCCTTATTCCAGAGTGAATTTGATCTCTTCATCGCGGACGCCGGGTGCTTCCACGTCATCGAACTCTTCATCCGCCTGGGTAACCGGTTTTTTCAGCACCGACAGCATCACGCCGCACACCGTGGTGCCGATGCCGAGCGCTAAGCAGAACAGCCAGGGTTTATTGAACAGCGGCACCACAAACATCCCGCCGTGCGGCACCGGCGCGCCCACGCCCCACACCATAATCAACCCACCGGCGATGGCCGAGGCCACAACACAGCTGCCGACCACGCGGAACAGGTCACGTGCTGCAATCGGAATCACTCCTTCGGTAATCATGCAGATGCCCATCGGGAAGGCGGCTTTCAGCGCCTCTTTTTCCGCTTTGGTGTACTTGTTGCGGCTCAGCAGATACGACAGCGTGATACCGAATGGTGGAATCATTGAGCCGACAAACTTCACCGCTTCCGGCCCGTAAATGCCGTCAACCAGCATGCCGTCGGCGAACAGCGACATGGTTTTGTTCACCGGTCCGCCGAAGTCGAAGGTGGCCATCGCGCCTAGAATCGCGCCCATCACAAACTTCGAGCCGCCCTGCATCGATTCCAGCAGCGCAATCAGCGCCTTTTGCAGCCAGACAATCGGCTGGCCGATAAAGGTCATCATCAGTAGCCCGGCAATAACGGTGCTGAGCACCGGCAGCACCATAATCGGCATTAATCCCTGCATTGATTTCGGCAGCCTGATGGTGCGGCGCAGCAGCAGCACCGTGTAACCGACGAGGAAACCCCCGAAAATGCCGCCAATAAAACCGGTGCCGATCTGACCGCAGATAAAGCCGACGATCAGGCCGGGCGCAAAGCCGGGACGATCGGCGATCGAATAGGCGATCGCCGCGCTGATCAGCGGTACGATCAGGCCCATGCCCCAGCCGCCGATCTGATTAAGCATCCAGGCGAGGGTGCCGGTATGTTTGCCGACGTCCGGCCCGCCGATCACCTGCCCAAGGGCGATACAGATCCCGGCGGCGACGATCAGCGGGATCATCCAGGAAATACCGGTGAGCAGATGGCCTTTGATCTCCTGACCGTACTGACGTTTGTTATCACTCATGATGGATCTCCTCAGGCGCGCGCCAGTGAATCCGCCACTTTTTCGAGGAATTTCACCGGTGACTTAATCACCACTTCGGTTTTCACTCGCACAATGGGTTTGCCCTGGAAGCGCTCTTCGCCTTTGATCTTCACGTCGACCGCAAGGATCACCACGTCAGCGGCGGCAATGTCCTCCTGCGTCAGCGCGGTTTCGGTGCCAATAGTGCCCTGCGTTTCCACGTGGATGGTGTGGCCCAGCGCGTGCGCGCCTTTGATCAGTTTCTCGCGCGCAATATAGGTATGCGCGATGCCTGCCGTGCAGGCTGCTACACAGACGATATTCATGTGTCACCTCAAAGCGTTAGGGTGTTAACAGAGATCGGTTTCGGCGTACTGACTAAACAGCCGGATGATATTGCTGGGATCGTTTTCTACCAGCAGTTGGGCTATCACCTCATCATCGGCCAGCGCGCTGGCCACCTGCGACAACAGGCGAATATGGGTGGTGTTCTGATCTTCCAGCCGCACGGCGAACAGGATGATGCAGCGCACCTGGCTGCCATCCAGCGTTTCCCACGGAATGTCGTGCTGGGTGCGGCCGATGGCAAGCGTGGTGTGCTTCACCGCCGCAGATTTACCGTGCGGGATGGCGATGTGATTTTCGAAGCCGGTGGAACCTTCGGCCTCGCGCAGCCAGACATCTTCGATAAATGCGGCGCGATCGCTGATGGCACCATCGTGGTAGAGCAAATCGGTCAGCTCATGAATTGCTTCTTCTTTGCTGGTGGCGGTTAGCGCCAGGTTAACGCGGCGTGGCGTGAGAATGCGGGAAATATCCATGGTGAATCCTCATTCAATTAATGTTCAGCCAACGCGCAGGACGCGCCGTCAGGTAGCTGGCTGCCAATCATGGCGTCAGTCACCCGCCGAATATCGTCATCGTTAAAGAAGGCACTGACATACACCGACGGAATTGCCGCGGCGTTGAGGTGAATGGTGGTAATCACCAGATCCACCGTTTGGTGCTGGCAGAAAGCCGCGTGATTGCTGGCCGATACCACGCCAACAATTTCCCAATCCGGGAAGGCGCGCAGGATGCGGCTCTTGAGCAAATGCGATGTTCCCACCCCGCTGGAGCACACCACCAGGATGCGTTTATGGGCGATTTGCCGCTCCAGCGCGGCCTGGAAGTGCACACACAAATAGCCTATTTCGTCATCCGCCACCGATGAAAGTCCCTGGCTGCGCGCTGTTAATTGCATCGCCTGTTTAGTCAGAGAAAATATTTCTTTCATTTCCTGCTGAATATCCTCCAGCAGCGGATTACGAATATGAATATGGTATTTGAGTCGATTTAATAAGGGCTTTATATGAACCAATAATCCTTCAAATAATAAACGGTCTTGCGCTAAATCCTGCTGAATAAAAGATGAAAAGCGATCGATCAATTCACAGGTGATTTTTACTGATTCCGCAGTGGAAAATTGATTATGTAGCGGCGTATTGTCACCGCGTTCTTCCACGACAATGCCGGACGAAACGATATATTGATAAATAAAGCCCACTTCATCCGCTGGCAGCGCGCAGCACATCCGTTGCTCAATCTGCGTCACCATGTGCTGCGCAATAGTGAGAATGCGCTGATCGAGATCGTGCGCGCTGGTTAGCGTTTCCAGCGCCAGTGCATTACCCTGCGCCATTCGATGCATCATGATCAGAATATGAGTGCACAGGTTGAGATACCACGCATCGCCCAGCGGATAACTCAGCTGCTGCTCCATGTGCTTTAGGAGCCGCTGCACAAACGCCACATCTTCATCACCAAAATAGTGCACCAGCGCCTGCTGACTACCGGGATCGAGCCGCGGCAGCAGCGGTGTACCAGCGACATTTTGCTGCATCACATCATTAATCAGCGACACCATCGCCTGGCGTAGCATCTGCTCATTGCCTTCAATATGGGTGCCGCTGGGGCCGCGCTGTAAAGTTAACCCCAGCGGTTGCAGCCACTCTTCAATCACCTTCAGATCGTTCACGATAGACGCATGGCTAATAAAGTAGCGTTCCGAAAGCTTGCTGATTGAGGTGGCGCGCGGCGCATCACTCAATAACTGCGAGGCAATCTTCACTCTTCGGCTATTGTGGCTGAGCGCTTCGGCGCTGCTCTCATCGCTGGTAAGCTGCTGCTCAAGCTGCAAGCGCAGTTGGATATCATCCACCCGCAGGCGTACGCCGCGTCCCGGCATTTTTTCCAGCTGCAGCGACCAGTTGCTGAGCCAGCTCTCAAGCCACTGTAAATCGCGCTGAATGGTTTTCTCAGACACGCCAAGCTGTAACGCTAACGCTTTACTGGGCTGCGGAGCGGCATGATGCAGCAGCAATTTTACTAATCGGTGTTGTCGTGAAGTCAGTATTTGCATGCGTTCACCCTTATTTTGGCAATACGTTAATGGCGACGTGATGTTTATATTTATTCCATGCCAGAAATCAGAAGCGCAAAAGTGTGGGTCTTGTGGAGTATGAATTTAGGAGAGTCAGGCGTAAGCAACAATACTAAATGTTGTCCGCGTGACAGGACATAATTAATATGCAAAACGAGAAAGGAAATTAATTGCGAGCTTGCTCACATAACATTGGCGATATTAAGTGTGATGTCGCTCGCATCCCCTTTTATTTTTCTAAGCGATATCACGTTATTTAGCGCCGCAGGAATCTTTTCGCTGCACCGGCTTCTTTGTGACTAAATCGCACGAATAAGGTAATATCCTCGCCAAATGAGCGCCGGATGACCCGTCGTTGCGGGCCACGAAGTGAGGATGCGATCTTAATGAGCGAATTGACGCAGGATGGTGCAGAGCGTCTAGCCCTGCACAAGTTTACGGAAAACGCGTACCTGAACTACTCCATGTACGTGATCATGGACCGTGCGTTGCCGTATATCGGCGACGGTCTCAAGCCAGTGCAGCGCCGCATTGTGTATGCCATGTCGGAATTGGGCCTGAATGCCAGTGCCAAATTCAAAAAATCGGCGCGTACCGTGGGTGACGTGCTGGGTAAATACCATCCGCATGGCGACAGCGCCTGCTATGAAGCGATGGTGTTAATGGCGCAGCCGTTCTCCTATCGCTATCCGCTGGTAGATGGCCAGGGAAACTGGGGCGCACCCGACGATCCGAAATCTTTCGCCGCGATGCGTTACACCGAATCGCGCCTGTCAAAATACGCTGAAATCCTGCTGGGTGAACTCGGTCAGGGCACGTCTGATTACATCCCCAACTTTGACGGTACCTTGCAGGAACCGAAAATGTTGCCGGCACGCCTGCCCAACATTCTGCTGAACGGCACCACCGGCATTGCCGTGGGTATGGCAACCGACATTCCGCCGCACAACCTGCGCGAAGTGGCTGAAGCCGCGGTTAAACTGATCGATAGCCCGAATACCACGCTGAATGAGCTGCTGGAGATTGTGCAAGGCCCGGATTATCCGACCGAGGCCGAAATCATCACGCCACGCAGCGAAATCCGTAAGATCTATGAAAGCGGTCGCGGTTCCATTCGCCAGCGTGCGGTGTGGAAAAAGGAAGATGGCGACGTGGTGATCACCGCGCTGCCGCATCAGGTTTCTGGCGCGCGCGTGCTGGAGCAAATCGCTAACCAGATGCGCAACAAGAAGTTGCCGATGGTGGAAGATCTGCGCGATGAATCTAACCACGAGAACCCGACGCGACTGGTGATTGTGCCGCGCTCCAATCGTGTTGATTTGGAGCAGGTGATGAATCATCTGTTTGCCACCACCGATCTGGAAAAAAGCTATCGCGTTAACCTGAATATGATTGGGCTGGATAACCGTCCGGCAGTGAAAAACCTGCTGGAAATCCTGTCGGAATGGTTGGTGTATCGTCGCGCGACCGTGACGCGCCGCCTCAACTATCGCCTGGATCGCGTGTTGCGCCGCCTGCATATCCTTGAAGGTATGTTGGTGGCTTTCCTCAACATTGATGAAGTGATCCACATCATTCGTAATGAGGATGAGCCGAAGCCGGTGCTGATGTCGCGCTTTGAGATCAGCGAAACCCAGGCCGAAGCCATTCTTGAGTTAAAACTGCGTCATCTCGCCAAACTGGAAGAGATGAAAATTCGCGGTGAGCAAGCGGAACTGGAAAAAGAGCGTGACCAGCTGCAGGCGATTCTGGCGTCCGAGCGCAAGATGAGCAACCTGATGAAGAAAGAGCTGCTGGCCGATAGCCAAACCTACGGCGACGATCGCCGTTCACCGCTGCGCGAACGTGAAGAGGCGAAAGCGCTAAGCGAAACCGAGCTGGTGAGCGCCGAGCCGGTCACTATCGTGCTGTCGCAGATGGGCTGGGTGCGCAGCGCCAAAGGCCACGATATCGATCCCGCGGGCTTGAGCTACAAAGCGGGTGACAGCTATCTGGCTGCCGCGCGCGGTAAGAGTAATCAGCCGGTGGCCTTTATCGACTCCACCGGACGCAGCTATACGCTGGATCCCACCTCCTTGCCGTCAGCACGCGGGCAAGGCGAGCCGCTTACCGGCAAACTGACGCCACCGCCGGGCGCGGTGATTGAGCAGGTGCTGATGGAACCCGACGATCAGAAACTGCTGATGGCATCAGATGCGGGCTACGGCTTTATCTGTACCTTTGCCGACCTGGTTTCGCGCAATCGCGCCGGTAAAGCGCTGCTGACGCTGCCGGAAAACGCTAAAGTGATGACGCCAATGGCGGTGCATTCCGGCGATGACATGCTGCTGGCGATTACCCAGGCTGGAAGGATGTTGATGTTCCCGGTCGGCGATCTGCCGCAAATGTCGAAAGGCAAGGGCAACAAAATCATCTCGATTCCGTCAGCGGATATCGCTGCCGGCACCGACAAACTCCAGTGGCTGCTGATTCTGCCGCCGGGCGCTTCCATCACCGTCTATGTCGGCAAACGTAAGCTGATTATGCGTGATGAAGATCTGCAGAAAGTACGTGCAGATCGCGGTCGTCGCGGCAGCATCGCGCGCGGGCTGCAACGCATCGATAGCGTAGAAGTGAATGCACCAGCGCGTCCAAAAGCCGACGCGAGCGAAGAGTAACGCTTTAGTTCAGGGGATGGAATGCCCAATTTGAGGAATCTATGTTACTAATTTTACGCGCAATTATTGTTATTGTTTATTCGATTGTGGTGAGTATTATCGGCATTATCTGGTGTCTGTTTTCACCGCGTAATCCGCGTCACGTGGCGACGTTCGGCCATATGCTGGGTCGTCTGTCGACGGTGTTTGGCGTCAAAGTGGAATTGCGTAAGCCGCCAGAAGCCGCGCATTACGGAAACGCGATCTACATCGCCAACCATCAGAACAACTACGACATGATCACCGCAGCCAAAATTGTGCAGCCAACAACGGTCACCGTCGGCAAGAAAAGCCTGCTGTGGATTCCGTTTTTTGGCCAGCTGTATTGGCTAACCGGTAACTTGCTGATTGATCGGGATAATCGCTCAAAAGCGCACGGCACCATCAGTGAGCTGGTCAATCAGTTCAACAAAAAGCGCATCTCGTTCTGGATGTTCCCGGAAGGGACGCGCAGCCGTGGTCGTGGTCTGCTGCCGTTCAAAACCGGCGCGTTCCATGCGGCGGTGGCGGCTGGCGTACCGATCATTCCGATCGTGGTCTCCAACACTCATGACAAGATCAAACTGAACCGCTGGAATAACGGCCTGGTGATTGTTGAGATGCTGCCGCCGGTCGATACGTCGCAGTTTGCCACCACCTCGGTGCGCAAGCTCGCCACGCACTGCCGTGAATTAATGTCGGCTAAACTGGAAGAATTGAACGCTGAAGTCGCCGAGCGCGAAAAAAACGGTAAACTCTGACCAGCAAAAATGGGGCAGATGATCATCTGCCCCGTTCTCAAGCAGCACAGCAACTAATAATTAATTAGAACAACATGGACACGGCGTCTTCACGCCACGCTCAAAAGGTCTGAAGTTTTATGTCTTGCAGCAGACGTCAGTTTATTCAGCTATCTGCCGGTATCGCACTGGCTTCCGGTGCTATGCCTTACGCCGCCCGCGCTGCCGCGCCCATCGGCGACACGCCGCTTCCGATTCCTCCGCTGATTGAATCACGTCGCGGACAGCCGCTGTTTTTAACCTTGCAGCGCAGCCACTGGTCATTTAGCGGCAACAGTAACAAAGTTCCGGTGTGGGGCATTAACGGTATGTACCTCGGCCCAACGGTGCGCGTTTACAGCGGCGATGATGTGAAGCTGATTTACAGCAACCGCCTCAACGAGCCGGTATCCATGACCGTTAGCGGTTTGCAGGTGCCTGGCGCCTTGATGGGCGGCGCACCGCGCCTGATGTCCGCCGGCGCGGATTGGGCGCCAGTGCTGCCGATTCGCCAGGGTGCAGGCACGCTGTGGTATCACGCCAACACGCCAAACCGCATGGCGCCGCACGTCTATAATGGCCTGGCAGGCATGTGGCTGGTTGAAGATGATGTCAGCAAGTCGTTGCCTTTGCCGAAGCATTACGGTGTCGATGATTTCCCGCTGATCATTCAGGACAAGCGCCTCGATAATTTCGCCACGCCGGTTTACAACCCACCGTCCAACGGCGGTTTTATTGGCGACGTGCTGCTGGTGAATGGGGTACAAAATCCCTATGTGGAAGTGTCTCGCGGCTGGGTGCGCCTGCGCCTGCTAAATGGCTCGAACGCGCGCCGTTTCGATCTTAGCTTCTCCGATAATCGTCCCTTTACGGTAATCGCCAGCGATCAAGGGTTCTTGCCTGCACCGGTTGCGGTACAGCTGCTGTCACTGGCGCCGGGCGAACGTCGCGAAGTGTTGGTAGACATGTCGCAGGGGGATGAAGTCTCGATTACGGCCGGCACGGCGGCGGGCATTATGGATCGCCTGCGCGGCCTGTTTGAGCCATCCTCAATTCTGACCAACACGCTGGTGCTAAGCTTGCGCCCAACCGGTTTGTTGCCACTGGTGACGGATAATTTGCCAATGCGTTTGCTGGCGGATCAGATTCTCGACGGCGTAGCGGTACGCACGCGTGAATTCCGCATTGGTGACAGCGAGCCGGGTATTAACGGCGTGCTGTGGGATATGAATCGAATTGACACCACCGTGCAGCAGGGTACGTTTGAGCGCTGGATTATTCACGCCGATCGTCCGCAATCACTGCATATTCAGGGCGTGATGTTCCTGATTAAGAATGTGAATGGTGCGCAGCCGATGGGTGAAGATCGCGGCTGGAAAGATACGGTGTGGGTGGATGGCAGCGTTGAGCTGCTGGTGAGCTTCCCGCAGAGTTCGTCGGATCACTTCCCGTTTGTCTATTACAGCCAGGCGCTAGAGATGGCGGATCGCGGTACGGCGGGGCAGTTATTGGTGAATCCTACGTCTTAATTAAAACGGTGCGCATGTATGCGCACCGTAGGGTCGCCATGAATAGCGACCTTTTCAAAACGCTAGCCGTTAAACGCATCCGGATCCGGTCCCAGACGATTCCCGCTATCCAGCTTACTGATCTCACTCACCTCGGTCTTATCTAACCTGAAATCAAACACCTGGAAATTCTCGCGGATACGTTCCGGGGTGATCGACTTAGGAATCACCACTAAACCGCTATCCAGATGCCAGCGGATAACGATCTGTGCGGGCGTCTTACCGTACTTCTTCGCCAGCTCGCGGATGATCTCCTGATCAAACACGCCTTTGCCGCCCTGCGCCAGCGGACTCCAGGATTCGGTTTGAATCTGGTGCAGCGCATTCCACGCATGCAGCGTGCGCTGTTGCAGCATTGGATGCAGCTCCACCTGGTTCACCACCGGTGTTACGCCGGTTTCGTCGATCAAACGCTTGAGATGCGTCTCGTGGAAATTACACACGCCGATGCTTTTGGTTAAGCCCTGCTGCTGCAGCTCAATCATCCCTTTCCAGGCGTCGACGTAGTTATCTTTCTCCGGGCACGGCCAGTGCATCAGATACAAATCGACCTGCTCCAGCTGTAACTTTTGCAGGCTGGTTTCTATCGCCTGCTGCCAGTTGGTTTGGTCGTCATTCCACAGCTTGGTGGTGATAAAAATGTCTTCGCGCGCCACGTCAGTATCCTGCAGCGCCTGTCCTACCGCTTCCTCATTTTTATAGATGGCCGCGGTATCGATGGAGCGATAGCCGACTTTCAACGCTTCCAGTATCGCGTTGCGCGCATCTTCAATGCTTGCTTGCCAAACGCCAAGGCCAAGCTGCGGCATCATGTTGCCGTCGCGCAATTTAATGATGGGTTGCTCTGCCATAATTGCTCCTTATCAGTTGCAGTGACTTACCGTAGAAAAGATGTGCTTAAGTCTAGTCAACAAACCTTGCCTGCGGATCATTGTGGCAAGCGAGCAGCACTTTTGCCTGGGCGATTTCTGCAAAAATCTTGCCTGATTCTCCGGCATGATGGAGTTTTGAGCAGCGTTACGGCACACTGCGTTTTTGGCTGCCAGTGAGAGAACCATGTCCAACGACGTCCTTTGTCGCCAGCTGGCGCAGCGCGTGGTTGCTTTGATGAGCGACCTGAATAAGCCGCTGTGCGCAGTAGAAAACGTGCGGTTAATCTATGCCTGCGAAACCTTGCCGCGTACGCCAATGATGTATCAGCCCGGCATTGTGATTCTTTTTCAGGGGCGCAAAACCGGTTATCTCGGCAGCACCGTCTTTCACTACGATGCCACCAAATATTTGATGCTCACCGTGCCGCTGCCGGTGGAGTGTGAAACCGAAGCCACGCTGGAAGAGCCGCTGGCGGGCATGTGTTTGAGCGTCGATATCGCCAGTCTGCAGGATTTGCTGATGGATATTGGTGATGACGAGCAGTTCCAGCCGCAGGCGCAAACGTCAGGTATTCACTCGGCGTTCATGAGTGATGAGATGCTCTGCGCCGCTGAGCGCTTGCTGGATGTCATGAACAATCCGCGTGATGCCCGCGTGCTCGGCCCGCAGCTGGTCCGCGAAATCATCTATTACGTATTAATCGGTCCCATTGGCGGCGCGCTGCTGTCGCTGGTGAATCGTCAGACGCAGTTCAGCCAAATTGCTCGCGCGTTACGTCGCATCGAAAACAACTTTGCCGAAAGCCTCAGCGTGGACATGCTGGCGGCCGAGGTGAACATGAGCATTTCGGCATTTCATCACAACTTCAAAGCGGTAACGCAAACTTCGCCGCTGCAGTATCTCAAACGCTATCGCCTGCATCAGGCGCGTCTGATGATGCTGCAGGATGGCATGAAAGCCAGCGCGGCAGCGGTGCGCGTGGGCTATGAAAGCCCGTCGCAATTTTCGCGGGAATTTAAGCGCTATTTCGGCGTGACGCCGGGAGAGGAGGCGAGCCGCGTGCGTCAAACCGTACCGGTATTACCGTTTGACGCCGCGTCGTAATCACGAGACTTTCTGGCGGCGTTTTTTCCAAATCACCACAATGCTGCCGGCAAGGCCGATAAACAGCAGCGCGATGGGCAGGATCATCAGGATAGCCATCACCTGATCTTCGTGGCGCTTGATAAAAGGCACGTGGCTGATGCCGTAGCCCAACGTCACCACAATCCCCACCCACAGTAGGCCGCTGAGCCAGTTAAACAGCTGAAAGCGGCCGTTTTTCAAACCCGAAATACCCGCCATGGTCGGCAGCAGCGTGCGCACAAAGGCGAGGAAGCGGCCCACCAGCAGCGCCATCAGGCCATGACGATCAAACATATTCCACGCGCGCTGGTGATATTGCGCCGGTAAATGCAATAACCAGCTTTTCACCAGTTTGGTGTTACCCAGCCAGCGGCCTTGCAGATAGCTCAGCCAGCAGCCAAGGCTGGCTGCAGTGGTTAGAATCACAATGGTCGGCACGAAATCCATCACACCTTTCGCCACCATCGCACCCGCCAGTAACAGCAAGCTGTCACCCGGCAGAAACGAGGCGGGCAATAAACCGTTTTCCAGAAACAGCGTCAAAAACATCACGCCGTAGACAATCCACACGACATCCGGATTACCCAGCGCGGCAAAATCCTGATGCCAAAGCGCCTGGACAATCTCATGTAAAACACCCATCAGCTATTCCATCGAGTCACAAGGATTCTATTTTAACCTTCTGTGGCATGGCATTCGTTGATCTCTCATCGTCACCACAGCGTGGTTTATGTTCTGTTTAATTTTTTAAGCGAGCAAAGCCGGCTTTTAAGTCATCCAGCAGGTCATCCACATGCTCAAGGCCGATGTGCAAACGGACTAAGGTGCCGTCAAAATCGACGCCACCCGCCGGACGAATCGCCGCCAGTTCCTCAGGCTGATTGGCCAGAATCAGTGATTCATAGCCGCCCCATGAATAAGCCATGCTGAAATGGTGGAAGTGATCGAGGTAGTTTGCCAGCTGCTCACGACTTAATTTTTCATGCAGGATGAAAGAGAACAGACCGCTGCTGCCGCTGAAGTCGCGCTGCCAGAATGCGTGGCCTTTACACTGGGCCAGCGCCGGGTGATTAACGCGCGCCACTTCCGGCTGCGCGGCCAGCCACTCGGCTACCTGCAATCCGCTCTCTTCGTGCTGACGCAGGCGCGTCCCCAGCGTACGCAGGCCTCGGCTCGCCATATAGGCGGTATCGGCATCGACCATCTGGCCCATCAGATACGAATTCTCGCGCAGCTGCGCCCAGCAGCGCTCATTCGCCACCGCGGTGCCAATCATCGCATCGCTGTGCCCAATAATGTATTTGGTGCCGGCCTGGATCGAAATATCAATGCCATGCTCCAGCGCGTTAAACAATACGCCCGCCGCCCAGGTATTATCGATCATGATGACCGCGTCTGGCGCTTTCGCGCGCACCGCAGCCACAATCGCCGGGATATCCTGCACTTCCATGGTGATAGAAGCCGGCGATTCGAGGAAGACAACGCGCGTATTAGGCTGAACCAGCTCACCGATTTCGCTGCCGATGCAGTGATCGAAATAGGTGGTAGCGACATTCAGCTTGCTAAGAATTTTTGAGCAGAAATCCTGCGTCGGTTCGTAGACCGCACCGCTTACCAGAATATGGTCACCGGCTTCCACGAAGGACAAGATGGCATTCGATACCGCTGCGGCACCACAGGGATAGAGCACACAACCCGCGCCGCCTTCCAGCTCGGTCATGGCATCCTGCAGCGAGAAATGGGTGAGGGTGCCGCGACGGCCATAAAACAGTTCGCCTTTAGCGCGACCGGCGGTGGCGCGTTTTTTGTCGGCGACCGTATCAAAAACCAGTGAGGAAGCGCGTTGAATCACGCTGTTAACTGAGCCCTGAGTGTAACGTTTGCTGCGTCCCGCGCTGACAAGCGTGGTGTCTATTTTTTTCGTTGCCATCACTGCCTTACCTGACATTTCCCACAAAACATCCACGTTACCACGAATCAGCGTAGTGGGTTGAGCCTGAATGCGGATTATCAGAGTGAGGCCAGTATTGCGCATAACGTCAGCTAAATGGTGGAAATAAATGACACCTTTGCTTTGTAAATAGTAATGAGAACCACTATCACTTCGGGCGCTTTTTTTGCTATGATCCGCGCTTCAATCGTGAACTGTGCAACAGAAGTTGGAGATGCAGCGTGGTAGCCAGTGATTTGATGCAAACGGATCTCTCCGTTTGGGGCATGTATCAGCATGCCGATATCGTGGTAAAGATTGTGATGATTGGCCTGTTAATGGCGTCTGTCGTCACCTGGGCGATTTTCTTCGGTAAGTTTGCTGAGCTGAGCGGGGCGAAACGTCGCCTGAAGCGCGAACAGCAGGCGCTGGGCGAAGCCCGATCGTTAAACGATGCGTACCGTGCTGCTGAAAACTTCAAAGGCAACAGCCACAGCGCTGTGTTGCTCAATGATGCGCAGAATGAGCTGGAGCTGTCAGCCGGCACTGAAGATCTCGACGGCATTAAAGAGCGCACCAGCTTCCGTCTGGACCGTCGCGTTGCGGCCTTCAGCCGTCATGCCGGTCGCGGCAATGGCTTCCTCGCCACCATCGGTTCGGTCGCACCGTTTATCGGCCTGTTCGGTACCGTATGGGGCATCATGAACAGCTTCATCGGTATCGCTAAAACGCAAACCACCAACCTTGCTGTGGTTGCGCCGGGTATCGCGGAAGCGCTGCTGGCAACCGCCATTGGTCTGGTTGCGGCGATTCCTGCGGTGGTTATCTATAACGTCTTCGCACGTATGATTGCCAGCTACAAAGCCTCGCTGGGCGATGTGGCCGCTCAGGTCATGCTGCTGCAGAGCCGCGACCTTGACCTCGGCAACGTTGATACCGCAAAAGAAGCCAACCGTCCGGCAGCGGCACAGAAACTGCGCGTAGGATAAGTATTATGGCGATGCGTTTAAACGATGATTCGGTAGGCGATGGCGAAATGCATGAAATCAACGTGACGCCGTTTATCGACGTCATGTTGGTTTTGCTGATCATCTTTATGGTTGCCGCGCCATTGGCGACGGTGGATGTACGCGTGAATCTGCCCGCTTCCACCAGCGCGCCTCAGCCGCGTCCGGAAAAACCGGTTTATCTCTCCATCAAGGAAGACAAGCAGATTTATATCGGTAACGATGCGGTGACGAAAGAGACGCTGGTAAATGCGCTGACGGCTCAAACAGAAGGCAACAAAGACACCACCATTTTCTTCCAGGCGGATAAATCCGTGGATTACGCCACGCTGATGAGCGTAATGGATCAGCTGCGCGAAGCCGGTTACCTGAAAATTGGGTTGATGGGCATGGAAACGGTGAAGAAGTAAGTTAATCTCACCCAACCTTCTCGTAGGGTCGCCATTCATGGCGGCCTTTTTTTATGTCCCGCACTCAACTTGTTAATTTCTTGTTACTTTTGGTCTCATTTTTGTAAACTGCAATGGTGAAGAAGATCACATCTATTCCTGGCTTAGCACGTTAAAACGGAAGAAAAACCAGGAAGGACAATATGAGCTCAAGTCACTCTTTACAAAAGTCGTCGCAGGGCGGTGCCAAAACCATCTTTAGCGTTACCAGCGGTAACTTCCTTGAGATGTACGATTTCATGGTATTTGGCTATTACGCCACGGCGATCGCCAAAACCTTTTTCCCCGGTGATGATCCCTTTGCCTCTTTGATGCTCACGCTGATGACCTTCGGTGCCGGCTTCCTGATGCGCCCGTTGGGAGCAATCATTCTCGGTGCCTACATCGATCATCACGGGCGTCGCAAAGGCCTGCTATTGACGCTGGGTTTGATGGCGATCGGGACGTTAACCATCGCGCTGGTGCCTGGCTATGCCACGCTGGGTGCCGCCGCGCCGATTTTAATTTTGCTGGGACGCTTATTGCAGGGCTTCTCCGCCGGCGTTGAATTGGGCGGCGTATCGGTTTACCTGGCCGAAGTGGCACCGAAAGGGCGCAAAGGCTTTTATGTTAGCTGGCAATCGGGCAGCCAGCAGGTGGCGGTGATCTTCGCCGCGCTGCTTGGCCTGGGATTAAACCACCTGCTGGCGAAAGACGCCGTCACAGAATGGGGCTGGCGTATTCCGTTCGTAGTGGGCTGTATGATTGTGCCATTCCTGTTCTATATCCGCCGCATGCTGGAAGAGACGGAAGCGTTTAGCCAGCGTAAGCATCATCCCTCAATGAGCCAGATCGTACGTTCAGTAGGTCAAAACTGGGCGCTGGTGCTGGCGGGCATGTTAATGGTGGTGACCACCACCGTGATGTTCTACATGATCACCGCCTTCACGCCCACTTTTGGCAAAACCGTGCTGATGATGAGCGACAAACAGAGCTTCCTCGTCACGCTGTTTGTCGGCATATCCAACCTGTTTTGGTTACCGGTGATGGGGGCGCTATCGGATCGCGTCGGTCGTCGCCCGCTGCTGATTATTTTCACGATACTGATGATTGTTACCACCTGGCCGGTACTGCACTGGCTCGTTGGATCGCCGACCTTCGCCCATCTGGTTGAAGCAGAGCTGTGGCTATCGTTCCTGTATGCCAGCTATAACGGTGCCATGGTGGTCTATCTGGCTGAGATCATGCCAGCCGAGGTGCGCGCCACCGGTTTTTCAATGGCTTATAGTCTGGCCACTGCGCTGTTTGGCGGTTTTACCCCAGCGGTATCGAGTTATCTGATTCATGCCACGGGCGATAAAGCAATGCCGGGCGTGTGGCTGTCGTTTGCTGCGGTGTGCGGATTGATTGGTACGCTGCTGATTGGCCGCATGGTGAAGCAGTATCAGGCGCGTCACGGCGCCGTTTCGTTAAGCGCGTCGTAAACCTGGTCGCCATGAATGGCGACCCTACGAAAACCGATGCATACATTGTAGGGTCGCCATTCATGGCGACCTGATCCCCATCTCCATACTAAAACGACACATCCACCACCACGCTATCGGTATAATTCCCCGCCGCAGGCGTATTCTGCGTGGTGAGAATTTGTGCGGTATAGGTGAAGTTACGCGTCACGGTATCCGCATTCAGCGAGGTAGAGGTGGTACTGCTCCAGCGATCGGTGCCGGTTGGCCCCCAGCGAGACGTGGTGGTGGTGCCTTTGTAGATATCGTAAGCCAGCCGATTGGTGCCGCTCGCCATCTGGCGCGTGGTACCACTGTAGTAGCTGCCGTTGCTCAAACCCACGGTATAAGTGCTGCCTTTCGAACACACCACGTTAATGGTTTGCTGCACCGTAGAAAAACTCCCCACCAGCGGTGCACTGCCAAAGCTGACATCGGGTGCGGTAATGGTGGTGCAGTCGTTGGTAATCACCAGATTAACCGTAATCGGCATTGCCGTGCCGGTGCTGGTTTGCACGGTTCCCACGCACAATCCCGCCACATTTAATCCCGCGCACACCGTATAACTTACCGTCAACGTTATGGTGGTGGTATAGGTGCCTGCCGCCACCACCTGTCCGGGCACGGTGCGGAAAAAGAGCGGAATATTGAAGTTGAGGCTGTTTCCTAGTGCGAGCAAGGACGCTGAGCTCCAGCGATAGCTGCCACCCTGCTGTAATTCGGTGGCGCAGGCGCTATCAATGCACATCTGAATCGGGATGCTGTCGGTGCCGCTGGCCGCAGTTTTCAGCGCTGCACGGTTTCCGCTCAGATTGGAGGCGGTGGTAAACGCGTAAGTAATGTTATCGCTACCCAACAACGAAAGCGTGCCCGAACCACAGTTAACATTGGTGGTACTTGAGGTGGTATTGGCGGTTGAACCCACGGAGAAAGTGGTGACCGAACCGAATGTGGCGGTCGGCGCCGATAAGGTACAGAGCGCAAAGCTGGTCATTGGCAGTAAAAACAGCACCAGCAGGAGCAGAAGCCTTTTCATGGTGAAATCCCTGACTGTGAATTATCCGCGGTACTCACCGCAGAACCTTGCGCTGGCGGCGGCAGCGGGCAGGTAAGCGGCCCGTAAGTTTGCAACGCTTTTGGCTGGCCGTCAGCGATATCCAACTGCGTATTGCAACTGCGTCCATCCGGTGTAACCACATGTATCGGATTACTGGCGCCGAGATCTTCCATCCACACAATGCCATCCCAGCCGACGTATTCGGTGGCCTGATTAGGACGTAATACCTGGCTGGAAATCGGCAGCGGCTGCCCGCTGCTGTCATGTAGCACGACGCTGGCAGCGCGCAGACGCTCCACCGGGAAATTGAGCAAATAGCCACTTTTGCGCTTCACAGCAAAGCGCTGTTCGACCTTTGGCGCAGTGCGATCGGCTGGCAGATCGAGCGTATCGATGTCGTATTTCGCGCCGTAGTAGCTGCTGATGGACGGAACCAGCAAATAACCCTGTTTATCTGTGCGTCCCATCGATTGGTTTTCGTAACGTACCGTAACGTCCGGATAGTCGGTTTTCACCACGACGAACGCATCGTTGATGTCGTTGGCGGCAAAGACGCGGTTATCCATTAACACCAGCGAACCGGTGAAATCGGCCCATTGCGTGGTGTTATCGTTATCGCCGTAAAAACCGGCGGAGGTATCAATTTTATTATTACGATAGCGTAAGCTGGCCTGGCGATAATCGCCGCTGTCGCTGCCCTGATTGGCCCACGCCGCATCATAGGCGAAGCCGCCATCGGTTGGCATCGCGCGTGAAACATACAGGCGCTGATTATTGTTGCCTTGCTGATCGCGCTCCATGCTCACTGATGCGCTGCTCTGCTCACCAAATGGGATCACAAGGGAAATCGCGCCGCTCCAGTCACCCTGTTGCTGGTCGCGGCTGGCGGAGATATACACGCTGCTGTTGCCCCACAGATTTTTACTCCATGAGAGATTCATCAAGCGCGTGCGATCGCCGCTGCCGCCAGCGATATCAATATATGCCAGCCCCAGGCTGCCATAATCATTCAGCGACACGCTGGCGGTGTATTGCGCGCTGCGCCGCGACAGCGAGTAGCTGGTGTTCGCGTTGTCGCCGCGGCTGCCCACCAGTGCGAGGTTGCCGAAATCGGCGGTGCGCAGAATGTGCTGAGTGCCAAGGCTGAACCAGCTATTGTTGTACTGATAACCCCAGCTGTACTGAGTGCCGGGATCACCAGCCATCTGGCTCTGCGCCAGCGCGCCATTAATCACCCCCCAGCTGCCGAGCTTCAGCAGTCCGCCTGCGCCGCCCATGGCAACGCTGCTGCTGCCTTCCGCATGGCTTTCCAGCGTCAACCAATCCGTTAAGCCATAGCGATAGGAGCCGCTCGCCGCTGCAGCGCCATAATCAAAATTTTGCACGCCGTAATTTTCGCGTATCGCACCGGCGGAGAACGAATAATCGGATAACCCTTGTTTCAGCAAGCTGCTGGAGACGTAAAACGGCAGCGTGGTGGTGATTTGTCGGCCTACCGCATCGGTGGTGGTGATCACCGCATCACCGGCGCCGTTGACGAAAGGCACGTTAGTGAGCGACCACGGGCCGGGCTGCACGTCGGCCTGCGCGCTGCGGTAGCCGTTAATGAAGAGGTCGACCGAGGAGGGGACTGCCGCCTGGCCGGAAAACGCCGGCAAAGGATAGGTCACCAGATCGGGTCGTACGCTGAAATCACGCCCAATCTGCACGCCGCCGAGGCGCACGCTGTTGCTCCAGCTCAGGGCATCGGTAACCAAATCCCCGGCGCGCCAGCTGATAGCCGCGTTCTCGTTTTCATTGCTAAACCAGGTATCGTAACGAATATAGCCTTCCTGCTGACCGGAAACGCCGCCTTCCAGCTGCTGCACGTACACGCCGTTAGTGGAAAACTGGCCAATCGGTCCGAAGAAACGCAGCTCGTTCCAGCTGGAAAGACGCGAACCGGCGTTATCCGTCCGCGTGGCGTAGAAGTCGTAGTTGAGCAGGGCGCCGTTACTGGCGCGCCCCGGAAAGCGCGGTGCGTTCTGTTGCTGACCAATGGTCTGTCCCGGCAGCCACGCGGCGGGTACCGTGAGCAATAGGCGTTGGCGCTGTTCGTCATACTCCACTTTGGCTAATTGATTCACATCGATCTGCTGACCTTGCAGCTTCTCGGCAGGAATACCGGCACGCTCTAAATCCCCGCGTCGTAGCCAGAAATCACCGTTTTTGCGTTCAACCGGTACGATATCGCCACGCCCGCCCTGATTCACCACCAGTTCCAGCATATATTGCTGACCGCTGGCGCTATTCTCCAGCGCAGGCGGTGGCGGCAGCTCAGAGAAGGTCTCGGCACTGCTGATCATCGGGCTGATGCAAAGCACGCTGGCAACCGCCAGCGCGCAGGGATGCGGCGTAAACTTCATCAACGCGCGGCAGCGCTGCTCCAGTGGCCTTTATTCATCTCGGCCGAGAGTTCACCGCTCACGCTGCTGGTTAACGGCCAGCGATGACTACTGTTGGCCAACACGTAACCGAATAAACCGTTACCCATGCGGCGTCCGCCGATGGTGACATTACTTAATCGCGCGTGACCGTTGCCGCGATTGGTCAGCTCCAGCCAGCGCTTGCCGCCGCTGTTTACCTCTTGCCAGCTCAACTGCGGTTGTGCCGTATCGCGCGTGACGCCGTTGCCATAGACGAATAACGGTACCGAATAGCGCATCTGGAAGGTAAGACCCGCCTGGTTTTCCCCCGGCGTGCGCGGCGTAGGGATTTCATCCAGTACCACGCGATACGACATTTCACGCCCGGCGGCGGGTGGCGTTTGCTTGATTAAACGCACCAGCTGTTTCTGTCCCGGTTCAAGACGCACCATCGGCGGGCTCGCCACCACTTGCTGCTGCGTTTGATACTGTTCCTGGCCGTTGATTTGCTGCCAGCTGAAGATGCGTACCTGCATCATGGTGGTGGCATTGCCGCGATTCTCCAGCCACAGTTCGCTGGCTTTTTCTTCGGGATCAATGGCCGGATCGATGGGCCAAACCATCAGTGAATTGGCTGCCTTCACCGCAGGTGTTAGTGCCACACATAACAAGAGTATCAGGGCGCGCAGGTTCATCATTTTGTCATCCTTCATGGTACTAACGTCACCAGCTCAGGGTGACGGTTAAGGTATCGGTATACGTCCCGGCGCGCGTCGGGCCGGGTAGCGTTAGCAGGCCGTAAATAGGCAGCGTAATGTTATTGGCATTGCTGTAGCTCAGCGCAACGGCGCTGTTCACCGGAATCGCCGTGGTATGAGCGGCATTGCTGTACAAGCCATACGCCACGGTATTGGTGTTGCTGGTGTGTTTGAGGTTGCGGGTCGCGGTGTAGTTGTTGCCGCCGTTGATGCTCATGCTGACAGCGGTGCCTGGCGTGCAGGCGAGCGTGATGGTGGTGCTTTGCACATAGCTGGCGCTGACGCTGCTGGAGGACACGCCCGGTTGTGTGCCGAAATTAAGCGTGCCGAATACCCCGGTATTGGTACCGGATACGACACAACCTGCCACTACTGATGCTGAGACCTGAAAGGTTGCCGTCGGCAACCCCCAGGCGGAGACACTCCCTATCAGCAGGGCAAGGCCACCTGCACAGTGCAGCCCACGCTGCACCACGGCCACCCTGAGAACCCTTACGCTTCTCTCAGTAATTCACCGCCACGTTAATCGTGTCCGTATAGGTGCCAGCTGGGATCAGCGGGTTAAAGCCACCTCCCACCACGCGACCATAAATGGCGTAGTTGGTACCCAACGTCGGGTCGGTAGTGCCGCTGGGGGCGATATTGGTGTTATTGGCGATCGCGGTGGTAAATGCGGCATCGCTATACAGCGTATAGGCAATGCCCTGCGTATTGTTGGAGCCGAGGATCAGGTAGCGTGGCTGGCCACTCACCGTGCCGTAAATGGTCGCCGGTGCGGCGTTACTGCTGGTGACCTGTACGTTGAAGGTTTGCCCGGTGGTACAGCGAACAAATATACCGTTGCCAGATGCGCCCACCAACGTCGCGTTCAAGGTATCGAAGGTGGCTGCGCTGCTACCGAAGTTCAGGGTACCGAAGTTAACCCCGGTCGTTGCAGACTGACCGTTCACTAAACAACCGGTGGTAAGCGTCAATGTGGCATTGATGGTTCCCGTTGTGGTGGCGGCAAAAACAGCGGTGGGAGCAAGGGCGGCGCTTAGGCTAGAAGCCACAAGAAAAAGCTTGAGTTTCATAATCATTCCTTACTGATTATCCAAGGTCAGTGCTTTTTCACCTGGTCATTCATTTATGAAAATACATCCGAAATCAAACAAGAGCCGCATTTGGCCCGACAGCGTAAGCGCCTACCACCTAAGAATATTCCTGGATGGTGCATTAATGATTTATATCAGTTTTATTTACTATAGATCAGCAAATCTGGCCTTGTGCACCCAGGGTTCATTTTTTCCCTAATCAATTGACGTTTTTCGCCGATAACTCAGTAATAACAAGGGGTGTCGGCCAGTTAAAAAAACTAAACAGCCGGCGATTTCCCCCTCTATCACGCGCGTCGGTTCAATGCTATGTTCGTGCATTAATCAGATATTATTAATTTTCCACCCGATGACTGATGATGAAAATAAAAATAAATAGCATGAGAGCTCCAGTTTTTACTGGACCTGGTATTCTCACTTTTTCGCCGCTAATGGTCATTATTCGCCCGTAATCGGCGCTTTATCTTCCTTGTTTTTATTTGATGACACCAAACCTGCTCCGTAGCAGGTTGAGTTTAGGAGCGCACATGCTGTTGGTTACCTGGGATAGCGTTCTGGTTTCCGTTTCACTGATTGTGGCCTTCATCGCCGCCTTTACCGCATTAGATACAGCAGGCCGCGTCGCCGTATCCCGCGGTTGCCTGGCAAAACTGTGGTTAGTGGGCGGCGGCACCGCAATGGGCATTGGCATCTGGGCGATGCACTTTATTGGCATGCTGGCGATGATGATGCCGGTGACCATGCGCTATGACATCCCGCTCACGGCACTCTCCTTACTGGTCGCTATTGCGACGTCTATCTTCGCGTTTGCCCAAAGCGTGCAGGGCAGTCACCTCACGCGCCGGCGCTTAATGCGCGGCACGTTAATACTCGGTAGCGGCGTGATTGCCATGCACTACATCGGCATGAACGCTCTAATGATTGAGACGGCGATTAGGTGGAATATGCCGCTGGTGACGTTATCCGTGGTGATTGCCTACGCGGCGTCCGGTGCCGCGCTGTGGCTGGCCTTTCATCTACGCCAGGGGGAAAGCCTGCTGATATTGCGTGTCTGTGCGGCGCTGGTGATGAGTATTGCCATTGCCGGCATGCATTACACCGGTATGGCCGCGGCGGACTACAGCCAGCCGATGATGATGCAGCATCACGGCGTCAGTGAAGAGGGGCTGGCGGTGTGGGTCACCATTATCACGCTGAGTATTCTTGGATTGACGCTGCTGATTTCAATGCTGGACGCTCAGCTGCGCGCGGCGCGTCTTGCAGCCAAATTGAAGCGTGCCAACAGCGAACTGCGCCAGCTTGCGCTGCATGACAACCTCACTGCGCTGCCGAACCGCGTGATGCTAGAGCAGCAGCTCACCACACAGATCAAGCAGGCTACGCTGCAGGATGAAACCTTCGCACTGATGTTTATGGACCTCGACGGGTTTAAAGCGGTCAACGATACCTGGGGCCATCATGTGGGGGATCGCTTGCTGATTGCGGTGGCCGATCGCTTGCAGGCGGAAGTCAGTGAAGATATTTTGCTGGCGCGTTTAGGCGGCGATGAATTTGTGCTGCTGTGCCCGCAGTACGCTGTTCATCAGGCGACAAATCTGGCGCAGCAGCTGGTGCAAGCCATTGATGTCCCCTTTGAGTTAGATCGTTATTCGCTGCGTGTTTCGCTCAGCATCGGCATTGTCATCTTCCCGCTGCACGGGCGCAGCCAGCAGGAGATGATGTTCAACGCCGATTCCGCCATGTATCACACCAAGCACAGCGGGCGTAACGGCTGGTGCCTGTTTGAACCGGCCATGAGTGCTGTTGCTCAGCACCAGCTGGCGCTCGCCAACGATCTGTGGAATGCCCTGGAATATCAGGAAATGCGTCTGTTCTATCAACCTAAATTTCGCGCCGGAGGCACGGTGCTGATGGGGTTTGAGGCGTTGCTGCGCTGGCAGCATCCGCGTCGTGGGCTGCTGATGCCGGACATGTTTCTGGCGCGAGCTGAGAAAACCGGCCAGATTGTGGCGCTGGGTAATTGGGTGATCAACGAAGCCTGCCGCCAGCTAAAACAGTGGCGCGATGAAGGCAACGGCGACTGGAGCGTATCGGTCAATCTCTCGGCGCTGCAATTCCAACAGCGCGATCTGATTGAAAGCCTGCACCAGGCGCTGCAGCGTCATCAGATCCCCGACGGGGCGCTGATGCTGGAAATTACTGAAAATATCGCCATGCGCGATCCGCAGTTTAGCCAGCAGCGCATTGCCGAGTTGCATCGGCTAGGGGTGAAAGTGGCTATCGATAATTTTGGCATCGGCTATGCCAATCTGCTGCATCTGAAACATCTGGAAGCGAGCGAGCTGAAAATCGATCGCGCCTTTATTAATAGTTTGCGCGCGGATAGCGAAGACGCCACGGTGGTGAGTGCGATGCTCACGCTGGCTCGCTCGCTGAACCTGCGCATGGTGGCAGAAGGCGTTGAAACGGAAGAGCAGCAGCGCTTATTAACCGGTTTAGGCTTCGATACCTTACAGGGCTATCTGCTGGGTAAACCGACCCCGGCGGAGCGCATCGGGGAGTTTACCGCTGCGCTGGCATTTACGGATAACGTCGTGTCTTCTGGCGCGTAATAATCATTTTTTGTGTTCTTCCGCATTGGAAGGTTTCATCGTTCATCGGCTCAGATCGGCAGGATAACTGCCGATAATTCCTACAATAAAACCAATAGATTTCACTCTTTTTAACCACACCACAGCTGACTTAAAACGGCTTCAACTTAGGAAATCACTATGTTAGTGACTTCGTATGACTCATTTACCGTCATCGTTTCGATTTTGGTAGCGATGCTGGCCTCGTTTACTGCGCTTGATATGGCAGGACGCGTGGCTTCCTCAACTGGCAAGGTGGCGCTGGTTTGGTTGCTTGGCGGTGGATTCGCCATGGGCGTCGGCGTCTGGGCAATGCACTTCATCGGCATGTTGTCGATGAGCCTCGATATGGTGATGAGCTACGATCCCCTGCTCACCGTCGCCTCAATGGTGGTGGCGGTGCTGGCCTCGATTTTTGCCCTGTGGCTGGCTTGTGCGACCAAGGAACTTCCCTGGACACGATTAATTGGCGGGGCACTGGTGCTGGGTTCCGGGGTCGTTGCCATGCACTACACCGGCATGGCGGCGCTGATGTTTGCACCGGGTATTAGCTGGAACTGGGGCTGGGTAGCTGCGTCGGTGGCCATCGCCATGGTCGCCTCCTGCGCGGCGCTGTGGCTGGCGTTTCACCTGCGCGAAGGACATGGCCGCGTGACGCTGCTGCGGCTCGGGGCATCGGTGGTGATGGGCTGTGCCATTGCAGGTATGCATTATACCGGCATGGCCGCCGCCAACTTTCCGATGCACAGCCACGCCACGCACATGGGCGTAAACAGTAACTGGTTGGCAATTGTGGTCACGGTGGTGACGCTGGCGATCCTTGGCATTACCTTGCTGGTATCGATGCTGGATGCCCGCATGCAGGCGCGCACCTCAATTCTGGCGCAATCACTGGCCGAAGCTAACCGCGAGCTGGCCCAGCTGGCCTTGCACGACAACCTGACGCGCTTGCCCAACCGTATTCTTTTGGAAGATCGCCTTGAACAAGCCATCAATAAAGCGAACCGCGAGAAATCACAGTTTGCGCTGATGTTTATGGATCTGGATGGCTTCAAGGCAGTCAATGACGCCTTTGGCCATCACGTTGGTGATAATCTGCTGATTGGCGTCACCGAGCGTATGACCGACCAGATGAAAGGGCACTACACGCTGGCGCGGATGGGCGGCGACGAATTTGTGCTGCTGCTGGAAATTGATGATCCGAACGATGCGGCGGCGGTAGCGGATACGCTGGTGAAGGCCATCGATCGCCCGTTTGACATCTCGCGTTATGAGCTGGTGGTGTCACTGAGTATTGGCATTGCCGTTTATCCGGGGGATGGCAAAGACGACCGCGAGCTGATGTTTAATGCCGATGCCGCCATGTATCACACTAAAAATAATGGCCGCAACGGTTACACCTTCTTCCAGCAGTCGATGAACACCCTGGCGCAGTCGCAGCTGCAGTTGAACAACGATCTGTGGCAAGCGCTGGATAATCAGGAACTGCGGCTGTTTTACCAACCTAAATACTGCGCACCGAGCGGACCGATCCTCGGCTTTGAAGCGCTGCTGCGCTGGCAACATCCTACGCGTGGCCTTCTGGCCCCGGATACCTTCCTGCCGATGGCGGAAAAGACCGGCATGATTGTGAACATTGGCAACTGGGTCATTAACGAAGCCTGTCGCCAGCTGCGCACATGGCATCTACAGGGGCATCCGCATTGGTCCGTAGCGGTGAACCTGTCGGCGCTCCAGTTTGAGCAGAGCAATCTGGTGGAAACCGTGACCGAAGCGCTGGATAAGCACCAAATCCCGGCGGAGCTTTTAACGCTTGAGGTGACTGAAACCACGGCGATGCGCGATCCTGAAGTGAGCGTACGCATTCTGACCGAGCTCACCAATATGGGCGTCAAAGCCTCGATTGACGATTTCGGTACCGGCTACTCGAGTTTGTTGTATCTCAAGCGTTTACCGGCGAGTGAACTGAAGATCGACCGCGCTTTCGTCAATGAACTTCAGGCGCAGTCTGAAGATGCCACTATTGTTTCCGCCATCGTTGCCTTAGCGCAGTCGCTGCATCTAAAGGTGGTGGCCGAAGGGGTAGAAACCCAGGATCAGCAGGCGTTTCTTACCGGCTTGGGTTGCGATACCTTGCAGGGCTATTTGTTGGGCAAACCGGTCCCGCCAGAGCGCATTGGCGAACTGCCGAATTTTTATGCAGAAGCGTTAGAGCTGGAGCGCGTCACTTAGCCAGCACGTTGTCTCTCCGATTCCTCCCTCTCCCGCTTGCGGGAGAGGCATAGGGTGAGGGAAACTAGCCGCCAAATCCTCTACATGGGAGTTCGGGTGGCGAAATATCAGCAGTTGGTGGAACAGCTTCGCACGCAAATCGAGGCACGTATCTGGCCGCCGGGTGAAAAACTGCCGTCGCTACGCCAGCAGGCTGAGCAGAGCGGGCTGAGCCTGATGACGGTGATGCACGCGTATGAGGTGCTGGAAAGCCAGGGCTGGATTGTGTCGAAGCCGCAATCGGGCTATTACGTGGCGCCGCGCGCCGCAGAAAGTCGTCCCCGTCTGCCCACCCGTGAAGTGGCGAAAACCGACCAGGCGGATACCAACAGCTTTGTGTTTGACGTGCTGCAGGCCACGCGTAATCCCGCCATCATACCGTTTGGCTCTGCTTTTCCCGATCCTGAACTGTTCCCCCAGCGCCAGTTGATGCGCTCGTTGGTGAAAGTCTCCCATAATCTGAAGCCCACGGATGCGCTGAATAACTTGCCGCCGGGCAATGAAGCGCTGCGTAAAATTCTGGCTCAGCGCTATGCGCAACAGGGCATTACGCTATCGCCGGATGATATCGTCATCACCAACGGCGCGATGGAAGCGCTCAATCTGAGCCTGCAGGCCGTTACCGAACCCGGTGATTGGGTCATCCTTGAGAATCCCTCCTTTTATGGCGCTTTGCAGGCCATTGAACGCCTCAAGCTGAACGCCATTGCCATCGCCAGTGATGTTGAACACGGCATGGATCTGGCTGAGCTGGAGCAGGCGCTGCAGCGCTGGCCGGTGAAAGCCTGCTGGTTAATGACCAACCGGCAAAACCCACTCGGTTTCACCCTGAGCGCAGAGCGTAAACAGCAGCTGGTGGCTCTGCTGGCGCGCTATAACGTGGCAATGATCGAAGACGATGTGTATAGCGATTTGTATGAGGGACAAGATAAGCCGCTGCCGGCCAAAGCCTTTGATCGTGAGGGCAACGTGCTGCACTGCGGCAGCTTCTCGAAAAATCTGGTGGCGGGATTTCGCGTCGGTTGGGTAGCCGCTGGTCGGCATGCGCAGCGCGTGCAGCGTATTCAGCTGATGAGCACGTTATCGACCAGTGCACCAATGCAGCTGGCGTTAGCCGATTTTCTCAGCACGCGTAGCTACGATGCGCATTTGAAGAAGCTGCGTCAGACGCTGGCAAAACGTAAACAGCTGGCGCAACAGGCGCTACGACGGGTATTGCCGGAAGCGGCAAGGATTAGCGATACGCCGGGCGGCTATTTTCTCTGGGTAACGCTGCCCGCGCAGATTAACACCACGCAGCTGTATCACCTGGCGCTACAGGAGGGGATCAGTATTGCTCCCGGCCAGCTGTTTTCCAGCAGCGAGGGCTTTAGCCACTGTTTTCGCTTTAACACCGCCTGGCCGTGGGATGCACGTGCCGAGGCGGCGGTAGAAACACTGGGCAAACTGATTGCTGGATTACATCGTTAAACCAGGGCTGCCTGCTGGTGGCCCCAGGTCAGATAATAAACGTCGTAGAAATCCACTTCGCCCTTCTGCTTCATCAATCGATCGATGCCGCTGCGCACGCGATCCGGCGTCTGCGGATTCTCAAGAATTTTGTCCAGCGCCTGCTGGGAAACCGGCTGCACGTAATACCATTCGCCGTTATAGCAAACGCGCAAATCCAGCGTATCGATATCTTCGAAGCGATATTTTGGATTGATATCCATCAGCATCAATACACTCATCACCAGCACAAACACAGTGGCAAACCAAAAGGCGGGCCAGCCGAGCATGTCGGTTGAGAAGATCAGCGCCACGCACAGCGCGTAGCACAGGTACATAATGGCCCAGAGTCCCGGATGGGTTTTCAGGAAGGAAAAGCTAAAGCGCGGCAAATTATCGCGCCGTCCCTCACGGTTCAGCGTGGCGATTTCGTCGAGCAGGATTTGTTTGATCGCGTCCATTGTTCACCTCTAATTATTACTACCTGCCAGTAAAGCACATAACAGTGAAGCGAATTAGTGACAGATTTACGGTGTTTTTTTATAACAGTTGCTGAAGGGGCGGCTGGTTCTGCACGTTGACCTTATAGCGCAATAGGCGCCGACGCGCAGTGATAAAGGTTGATTACAGAGGATATGTTCAGAGCAACGCTGTTTTATCGACGCCTGGAAAATAGTGGATCTCCATCACATCAGCGTGCATCACCTCAATTAACCACGCTACCTGCCCGATCCGGCTATTACCTGCTGAGCAGTATGCGCTATTAAGGTGGGGGTTTAGGTTACCGATTACTTCATTCATGAAAATAGAAACAATTCTCAATATTACAAAAAAGGTGAAAATTAATGATTTATTGTTTTTTTAACGGTGTTAATTATTAATTAATTTATTCAACTTATTGATTTTAATTGATTAATATTTTAATTCATTAAACCTTATAGCTAAGAATATTCTGATGCGTATACTCATCGCCATTAAAGGTAACGGTGGCTATTAGTTATCAATAGCGGCTGGTGCGTAGTCCGTATTAATAGCGTTAGTATGGCTGTTATCTTTTTAACTCGCATGCATTGGCATACGTAATAAGACAACGCTTTTATTAATAAAGGCGCGATTTTTAATCGGCGTTCAGGACGTTTTTTATTATGAGTATCGGTGGGGCAATACAGAAAAATAATGATGGTCGCTTTATTTCTCAGGCGGATTTCACTATGAATCTGCCTGAGAAATATATCCATCAGCATGTATTGATTATATCGACTCCGGATACCGTGAAATCTCCGTCAAATCGCTATCAGTCGTTCAAGTCCGTCGCCAGACGGGTTTTGTCGTGAGGAGATTTCATGAGCGTATTCAATGAAGTCACCGAACTGACGCCTGTTGAAGAGACGCGCTACCTGCAACAGTGGCAGCCGCTGGTGAAGCGCGTAGTACGGCAGCTCTCCGCCCAAACGGATGCGGTGATGGATCGTGGCGATCTGGAACAAATTGCCTTTATGGGGCTGCTTGAATCGCTACGTCGTTATGGCCGTCCTGACGATCATTTTGCCGGTTACGCTTTACAGCGCGTGCGGGGAGCGGTGTTGGATCAGCTGCGTCTGCACGACTGGCGTCCGCGACGTCTGCGGCAGAAAACGCACAAAATCAATGATGCGGTGCGCGCACTCACGCGCCGTCTCGGCCACGAACCGAACGAAGAAGAGTTGCGTCGACACCTCAAGCTCAGTCCGGAAGAGGTGCAGGAGTATTTGCTGCTGGAATCCGCTAGCGCGATGGAGAGTTTTGACGATCTGCTGGCAGGCGAAGCGCTGAGCAGTGTGTTAAGCGGACGTGCGCTGGAAGAGGAAATTAGCATTCAGCGCACGCTAAAGACCGCGCTGGCTTCGCTGAGCGAGCGCGAACAGTTGATTCTCAGCCTCTATTACCAGCACGAAATGAGCCTGAAAGAGATTGCGCTGGTGCTCGAGCTCACCGAAGCGCGCGTCTGCCAGATTAATAAGAAGATTGGCGTGAAGATTAAACAATTCTTTGAGTAGAGCATCCTGCAATTAACGTTCTGACATCAGAACGCTAAATGCCTGCGATAACCTGTCAGTGCCTTTGAATCCATTTGTGGGTTCGACCGGTGGCGAAATCCACCGGCTTTTTTTTGCCTGTAATTTGCCAGGTGCGCATAAATGCGCACCCTACGACATCGCCGGAACCCTCGCAGGGCTGCCATTGATGGCGGCCAGGTGCGCATAAATGCGCACCCTACAACAGCGCCGGAACTCTCGTAGGGTCGCCATTGATGGCGACCAGGTGCGCATAAATGCGCACCCGACAACAGCGCCGGAACCTCGTAGGGTCGCCATTGATGGCGACCAGGTGCGCATTAATGCGCACCCTACAACAGCGCCGGAAGTCTCGCAGGGTCGCCATAAATGCGCACCCTACAACAGCGCCGGATCTCTTGTAGGATTGTCATTTAGGGTAACTGCAGAATGGCGGCACGAAATGTTAAATATGTTGCCAACTAATTTGGCTTTAGTTAGCTAAATCATTCTTTTATGTGAATTTTGTTGGCGGGCGCACATTGCAATGGCTGTGAGGTAAGCCACAATTAAGCCATGTGGTTAACCGGAGAAAGAGTATGACTGCCAACAACTCCAGCCTGCTGTTACTGATGTCTTTCGCCGCCGGCACCTTTTCCGCTGGATCGTCCAGCAATCCGCAACATTTGATGCTATCGCTGCCGTCCGGTGGCGTGCCTAACAATCCGCTGCCGCTGATTATCTGGCCCGGTATCGTGCCGGATGAAGATGAAGCGGCAGACAGCGCGGCCTGGTTTGAAAAAACCTTTACCCGCAACGGCTGGCCCGCTGCCTGGCGCTCGCCGATCTTCCCCTATACGCATTATCACCCCAACACGCATGAAGTCTTAGGCGTCGGCGCCGGCTGGGCGGAAGTGCTGTTTGGCGGGGACAGCGGTCGCATGGTGACGCTACGCGAAGGCGATGCGGTGCTGATCCCCGCCGGAGTGGGCCATAAGCAGGTATTTGCCTCTGAGGATTTTTTCACCGTGGGCGCCTATCCTGAAGGGATGTCCCCGGAAACCGTGCGTGATGAGCCATCGCGTTTACGTGCGTCGAAGGAGAAGATCCAGCATGTCCCCTTGCCGCATCGCGATCCCTTCACCGGTGGCAATGGCGCGATGACGGAGATTTGGCTGCCAATCGCGCAGCAGCTGATGCACCAGTAAGGTGCAAATCAGCCGTAATCGTCCGCGCGGCGCGTGTGCCATGCCGGGGCAAGCCTCTGGCACAGTTTGTGCAGGAGAGAGTGAGGTCCTCTGACAAGCGCCGGGTAAATCATGAAAGAAAGCTACCAGATAGCATCGCACTTCTATGATGAGATGTTGCTAAGCGATGGCCAACACCGCGCTCATTATCAGCAATACTGGGAATGGTTACAGCAGGCGGACGTCGATGCAGTGGCGCGCAAGCGCGAAGAGGCGGAACTGCTGTTTCATCGTGTGGGCATTACGTTCAACGTATACGGTGACGATGGTGGAGCGGAGCGTTTAATTCCCTTCGACAGCGTGCCGCGCATCATACCTGCGCGAGAATGGGCAATGCTCGACCGCGGCATCCGCCAGCGCGTCCAGGCCCTTAACGCCTTCCTGCATGATATCTACCATCAGCAACACATCCTTAAAGCCGGAATTGTCCCCGCCGAACAGGTGCTGGTTAACGATCAGTATCAGCCCTGTATGCAGGGTGTCGATCTGCATCGCAACATATATGCGCACATTGTCGGCGTGGATATGGTGCGTAATAACGATGGCGACTATTACGTACTGGAGGACAATCTGCGCACGCCGTCCGGCGTCTCGTACATGCTGGAAAACCGCAAAATGATGATGCGGCTCTATCCGGAGCTGTTCGCCGAACAGCATATCGCGCCGGTAGAGCGTTACCCCTCACACCTGCTGCAAACCCTGCGCGAAAGCTCGCCGGTTAACGATCCGGTAGTGGTGGTGCTGACGCCAGGCCGCTTCAACAGCGCCTACTTTGAACACAGCTTCCTCGCGCAGCAGATGGGCGTGGAGCTGGTGGAAAGCGCCGACCTGTTCGTGAAGGACGGCGCGGTGATGATGCGCACCACCGCCGGGCCGTGCAAGGTGGATGTGATCTACCGTCGCGTGGATGATGCCTTCCTCGATCCGCTGGCGTTTCGTCCTGATTCAATGCTCGGGGTGCCCGGTCTGCTGTCGGTGTATCGCTCCGGCAACGTGGTGCTGGCTAACGCCATCGGCACCGGCGTTGCCGATGATAAATCGATCTATCCTTATGTGCCGGAGATGATCCGCTTCTATCTCGATGAAGATCCGATCCTCAATAACGTGCCCACCTGGCAGTGTCGTAAACCGCAGGATCTCACCTATGTGCTTGCTAACCTCAGCAAAATGGTGGTGAAAGAGGTACATGGCGCCGGCGGTTACGGCATGTTGATTGGTCCGGTGGCAAGCCAGCAAGAGCTGAGTGATTTCCGCGATCGCCTCAAAGCGCGACCGGAAAACTACATCGCGCAGGACACGCTTTCGCTCTCCACTTGCCCAACCTTTATTGATAACGGCCTGGCGCCGCGCCATATCGATCTGCGACCGTTTGCCTTGTGCGGTGCCGACATTCGGCTGGTGCCCGGGGGGTTAACTCGCGTAGCGTTAAATGAAGGATCGCTGGTGGTGAACTCGTCGCAGGGCGGTGGCACTAAAGATACCTGGGTTTTGGAGGATGACGCATCATGCTAAGCCGCACCGCCAGTGGTCTTTATTGGATGGCGCGCTATCTGGAGCGCGCGGAACAACTCGCTCGTGTGTTAGACGTCACCAATCGCTTATCGTTGATGCCGGTGCGCGGTAGCCAGGGGGATGAGCTGCTGCTGCCGCTCAATCTTACCGGCACACGCGAGCTGTTTGAAACCCTCAACGGCCGTTTCACCATGGCGCAGCTGTTCAACTTCTTTGCCCTCGACGATCGCAATCCGAGCAGTATTTTCAGCTGCTGGCAGGAGGCGTGGAACAACGCGCATGCGGTGCGCGGCAGTTTGTCATCGGAAGTGTGGGAGAGCATTAATTCCACCTGGATTGAAATGCGCAATACGCGACGACGCGGTATTACCAGCGCTAATGCCGATACCTTTTTTGATTGGGTTAAAGAGCGCTCGCACCTGTTTCGCGGCGCGATGTTCGGCACTTTGCTGCGCGGCGATGCCATGTGTTTTATTCGTATCGGCACCCTGATGGAGCGCAGCGATGGCACCGCGCGTTTGCTGAGTGTGAATCAGCAGCTGCTGGAGCAGCAGTCGGATTCGGTACGCGAATATTATTGTCTCGATACCCTGCTGCGTGCGGTCTCAGCGCGCGAAGCCTATAACGCTATCTTTAAGCAGCAGCTGTTTCCCGATCTGGTGAACGAGATGCTGATCCTGCGCAGCGAAAGTCCGCGATCGCTGCACTCCTGCATTGATGAGATCGCTACCCAGCTGGAGCAGATCGGCAGCAGCGGCGAAGATCGTCCACGTTATCTGATCACCGTGCTACTGGCGGAGATGCGTTTCAGCACCTGGGAAAGCCTGACGCACGAAGGGTTGGATGGCTGGCTCAATCACTTCCTCACGCGTCTTAACGCGCTGGCCGAGAGTATTAATCACACCTATCTGGAGGCGAAATGAGACTGAACATTGAGCATAAAACCAGCTACGCCTACGAGCAGCAGGTAAAACTCAGCACCCAGTATCTGCGCCTGACGCCGCAAAACTCGGTGCATCAGCAGATTATCTCGTGGGATTTGGAGCTGCCGTGTGCCGCCACGCGTACAGAAGATGCCTACGGCAATGTAATGCATGTGCTGACGCTGGATACGCCGCATCAGCAATTGGCTATCGCAGCGCGCGGGGTGGTGGAGATCCTCGATGACGGCGAGTGGGCACCCGATCCGGAATGCGCGCTATCGCCGCTGGTGTTTCTGCGCTCAACGCCGTTAACCCAGCCCAACGGCGAGATTCGCGATTTTGCTCAGCGCTACTGGCGGCCAGAGAAGCCGCTGGCCAGCCTGGAAAAGCTCATGGACGAACTGCTGCTGAAAATGCCGTATCGTCCTGGCAGCACTCAGGTAACAGATGCCGCAGCGAAAGTATTTGCTGCCGGCAGCGGTGTTTGCCAGGATCACAGCCACGTTTTTCTCGCCTGCTGTCGCAGCCTTGGCATTCCGGCGCGCTATGTCAGCGGCTATCTCTATACTGAAAACGTTGAGCACGTCGCCACTCATGCCTGGGTTGAAGCCTGGCTGGATGGCAGTTGGCACAGCTTTGATATCACCAATAATACCCGCAGTACGCGTCAGCATTTGCGGCTGGCGGTTGGCGTGGATTATCTCGATGCATGTCCGGTGCGCGGTATGCGGCTGGGCGGCGGCGGTGAAGATATGCTGGCGGTGGCTGCGGTGCTGCAGGTGCATGCGCAGTAGCAATCTGAATAGGCACGATTATGACTTATTGTGTGGCAATGCGTTTATCGTCAGGGATGATTTTTGTCTCCGATTCGCGCACCAATGCGGGCGTTGATCATATCTCCTCGTTCCGTAAACTGCATGTTTTTCAGGTGGATGATGAACGCACGCTGGTGCTGCAAAGCGCAGGCAATCTGGCCACCACGCAGAGCGTACTCAGCCTGCTGCGACGTAACAACGGCGATAGCGAACAGCCCAATTTGCTCAATGGGCGATCGCTGTATGACATTGCGCTGATGGTAGGGGAAACGCTGCGGGAGGTGATCAAACGCGACGGCGAAGAGTTTGGTGGCACGCTGCTGTTGGGCGGCCAGATTCATGGTGAGGAGCCGCGTCTGTTCCAGATCTATCCGCAGGGTAATTTCATTGAGGCCAGCGTCGACACACCTTATTTCCAGATTGGCGAGAGCAAATATGGCAAACCGATTATCGATCGCGTGCTGCGTTATGAAACGCCGCTTAGCCAGGCCATGCAGTGTGCGCTGATCTCAATGGATTCGACGCTCGCCAGTAATATTTCCGTGGGCCTGCCGCTGGATGTGATGGTGTATCACACCGACAGTTTCAGCGATAACCAGCAGTATCACATCACCGAGCAGCACCCCTATTTTTCACAGATTCGTCAGCTGTGGAGCAAAGGCTTATTGAGCGTGTTTTCGCAGTTGCCCCCCCTGCAGCTGTAGCCTGAATGGCAGACGCCTCGCCGCGTTTGCCCCTTCTGACTTTTTCCTCGGTTAGTACATCCCGGTCATAAATCTGAAAACAAGCCGTTTTAACGTCGAAGCGATTAATCGCTGCGCATAAAAAGGTGAATAATGTTTTCAGTTGATCAGCTTCTCGATACGTACTGGCCCGGTCACCAACCCGCGAACTGGCAAAAAAACGCGCTGAAATGGGCGGTTCGCGAACATGAATTCCAGGCATTTGCTGCCCGCTATCGCCACCTCAAAGGCGTGGATATGGTGGAGCAAGTGCTGGAGCATCTGGATGTGCGTTGTGAACTGAGCGAGCGCGATCTGGAACAAATCCCCACGCGTGGCCCGGTGGTGATTGTCGCTAATCATCCGCTTGGCGCCCTGGATGGATTAGCCCTGCTGGCGGCCGTTTCGCAGGTGCGGCGCGATGTGAAGATCGTGGCCAACCGCATGTTGATGATGCTGGAACCGATCAACAACATGATGCTGCCGGTGGATAACATGGGCAACCGCACCAGCCGCGAACAGTTCACGCGCATGCAGCAGCATCTTGATAATCAGGGTGTACTGATCATCTTCCCGGCGGGTGAAGTCTCGCGGCTTACCAGTCGAGGCGTGCGCGATCGTCACTGGCATCACAGCTTTCTGCGTCTCGCCGCGCGTGCCCGCGCGCCTATCGTACCGGTGCATGTGGTGGGGCGTAACAGCCTGGCATTTTACGCGGCAGCGAAAATTGCCGCACCGCTGGCGTTGCTGATGCTGGTACGTGAGATGTTTCGTCAGCGCGGCGCGCGCATCAAGCTGCATATCGGCGAGCAGATCCCCTTTGCGCATTGGCATGATGGCCATACGCCCGGCAAAGAGCTGGCGAAGCGGCTGCGTAAGCATCTGTATCGCATCGGGCAGGGGCGACGCGGCCTGTTCCAGACCGCAGCGGCGATTGCCCGCCCGGAAGATCGTGCCGAGCTGAAAAAAGCGCTGCTGGAGAGCGAACGACTCGGCACGCTGCCGGATGGCAAACAGATCTACCTGTGGCGACGTAATGGCGCGAGTTGGGTACCGCTGCTGCGCGAGCTGGGCCGTTTACGTGAAGTGGCGTTCCGCGCGGTCGGCGAGGGCAGCGGGCGCCGTCGCGATCTCGACAAATACGATGATGATTATTATCACCTGATTTTGTGGGATGACGATGAACTGGAAATTGTCGGTGCCTATCGCTTTATTCCGGGCGCCGAGCAGCTGGCGCGTCGCGGACTGGAGGGCATTTACAGCGACAGCCTGTTCCACTACGACGAGCGTATGCTGCCGATTATCCATCAAGGTCTCGAACTGGGCCGCAGTTTTATTCAACCCGCTTACTGGGGGAAACGCGGCCTTGATTATCTGTGGATGGGGATTGGCGCCTATATCGCCAAATATCCCGAAACCCGCTATCTGTTCGGTCCGGTATCGATCTCCGGCGGGATGCCGCTGGCGGCGCGCGATTTGCTGGTGGCGTTCTATCGTCTCTATTTCCCTACCGAACTGCCGCTGGCAACCTCGCGTCGCCCCTATCCAGCATCGCTGCCGGAAGTGCTGGCGCAGTTCACCGGCGATAATTACAGCGAAGATTTGCGACGCCTTAAACACCTGCTGGCCAACCTCGGCACCGCTATTCCCACGCTGTACAAACAGTATTCTGAGGTATGCGAACCGGGCGGCGTGCAGTTTATCGATTTCGGCAGCGACCCCGATTTTAACCACTGTATTGATGGGTTGGTGCTGGTGGATCTCACCCGGGTTAAGCCCGCGCGCTATGAGCGTTATATCGGGATGCATCTGTGATGCGGTCGCCATAAATGGCGCCCCTACGGCGAGGTGGCGGGGATCGTATGTTTATGTAGGGTCGTCATTTATGGCGACCAGGCTCAATGTCATGGAATCGTCATCACAGTGTCGTAGGGTCTTAGCCGGACTGATTAAGAAAGGCCCGAAACATGGCATCAATCATACTGCGCGGGCTGTGCAAATCCTTTGCGGCGCAGCCGGTGTTGCAAGATATCTCGCTGCAGATTGCGCAGGGAGAATTCATCGCCGTATTAGGCCCGTCGGGCTGCGGCAAAACCACATTACTGCGCCTGCTGGCCGGATTTGAAACCGCCGATGCCGGGGAAATCCACGTTGGCAATCGCTGCTTTGCGGCTCCGGGCGTTCACGTGCCGCCGGAAGATCGTCAGCTTGGCGTGGTGTTCCAAAGCTACGCGCTGTGGCCGCATATGACGGTTGCGGAAAATGTCGCCTACAGCCTGAAGGTCAATGGCGTGGCGCGTGCAGAACGCGAACGCCGCACCGATCAGGCACTGGAACTGGTGGGATTGCAGGATTTTGCCACGCGTCGTCCCGCCGATCTCTCCGGTGGTCAGCGTCAGCGTGTGGCGCTGGCGCGTTGTCTGGTCGCGCAGCCAACGCTGGTATTGCTCGACGAACCGCTGGCGAATCTTGATGTGCACCTGCGCGCCACAATGGAAGAGGAGTTCCGCCGCTTCCACCATCACAGCCACGCGACTTTGCTTTATATCACTCACGATCAGCATGAAGCCATGGCGCTGGCCGACCGCATCGTGGTGATGGATGGCGGACGCGTGATGCAGTTTGCCACGCCGCACACGCTGTGGCGTGAACCGGCGAATGAGATGGTTGCCCGCTTTATTGATGACGGCAAAGTGCTGCCCATCCACGACATCGAACCGTTCGGCGCAGGCCGCGCGCAGGCCACGCTGTGCGGTTTGCGCGTGTCGTTACGCTGCTCGCCTGAGCAGCGCCCGCAGCCGCACGGGCAAGCCAGTTTTCATGCGGTGGACTTCCGCCTGGCGCAGCCTGGCGAACCGCAGTTTGCCGCCCAGGTGCAGCGGGTGATTTATCGCGGCGGCCATTATCAGCTGATTGTCACGCCGCTGGCGGCACCTGAAACCCGCATCACGTTGCTGCTGGATGGGCCACCTTTACCCGTTGTCGACGCTACGCTGGGTGTGGCGCTGCGCGACGGTTGGATTCTGCCTTCTTAATCGTTATCAACTCAGGGAAATGCTATGCGTACGTCATTTAACGTTTTGATGTTAGCCGGATTACTCGTTTCAGCCTTCAGCCATGCCGACGACGCGCCAGCGGGAAAGCTGGTGGTTTACACCTCGCAGGCACCGGAAATTGCTCAGCAGACCATGGATGCATTCAAAGCAGCCTATCCGAATGTGCAGGTGGAGTGGACGCGTAACGGCACCACGCAATTGATGAACGTGCTGCGCACCGAGATGATGAGCGGCCAGGCGAAGCCCGATGTACTGCTGATTGCCGATGCCATTAACCTCGGCGCGCTCAAGAATGAAAACCAGCTCTACCGCTACAGCGACGCGCCACTCAGCCATATCAATCCGGCGTTTTACGATAAAGATAAAACCTTTTTTGGCACCAAAATCATCGCCACGGTGATTGCCTATAACACGCAGCACGCGCAGCCGATTGATAGCTGGAACGCGTTGGCGGTTGAAGCCAACAAGGGGCAGATTGCGGTGCCTAGCCCGCTCTATTCCGGCGCGGCGCTCTACAAGCTGCACACCGACATCAACACGCCGTCCATTGGCTGGAACTTCTATAAGCAGCTTGCGGCGATTGGCGTGGCGCCGCAGGGCGGTAACGGCCCTGCGCTGAAAGCCGTCGCCAGCGGGCTGGATAAATACGGCATCATCACCGATGCCGACGTGATTCTGGCGAAGAAAAAAGGCTCCCCGGTTGACCTGGTCTATCCGAAAGAAGGCGTTTCCTATGTGACCGAGCCGGTAGCCATCATGAAGTCGGTGCATAATCTGCCTGCCGCCAAGGCGTTTGTGAACTTTATGCTGTCGGAGCCGGGCCAGAAACTCGTGGTCGAACAGGGCAACCGTCCGGTGGACGATCGCGTTGCGGCGCCAGCAGGCTTCACGCCGATCGACCAGATCAAGCTGCTGTCGCCTGACGTCGCGAAAGCGATTAAAGAAGACGCCGCGGTGCGCGATCAATTCACCGCGCTGTTCGGCGGCTAAGCATGAGCGTGGTCAGCAACGAATGGCGCAGCGCGGCGCGCGGCGGTAAACGCGTTAACAGCGAACGCCTGGTTCTGGCGCTGATGGTAGTGCTGATTGGTTTACTGTCGGTCGCGCCACTGCTGCGGCTGGTATGGACCGCTATCGCGCCTGCCGGCGTGCCGGACATGGCGCGTTTAGCGCGTCTGCTGACCAGCGAACGCGTGCTTATCGCCAGCGGCAACACGTTGTTTATCGCGCTGAGTTCCACCTTGATTTCCGTGGTGCTGGGCACCGCCGCCGCCTGGCTGGTGGCGCTCAGCAACCTGCGCGGCAAAACCGCGTGGGTATTTGCCTTTATTCTGCCGCTGATGATTCCGCCGCAGGTCACGGCGCTGGCCTGGCTACAGGCGCTGGCACCGGGCAGTCCGCTGGCGCTGCTGTGTGCCGCGATGGGGCTGCCGTGGTTTGCGCCGGGTGAACAACCGCTCTATTCCCTTACCGGCATTGTGCTACTGCTGGGGACGCACAATGCGCCGCTGGTGTTTCTCACCGTGCGCGCCGGTTTGCGGCGTTTACCGGCAGACTTAGTCGAAGCGGCGCAGGCGAGCGGGGCGACGCGCCTGCGTGTGTTATTCACCGTTATTTTGCCGCTGGCACGGCCGGCGATTTTTGCCGGTGCCGCCCTCACTTTTGTTGCCGCAGCAGGCAATTTTGGTATTCAGGCCCTGCTCGGCATTCCGGCGCGCGTGCCAACGCTTATCACGCTGGTGTATCAGCAGCTCAATGGTATTGGCCCGAGTGCGCTGCCGAATACGGCGGTATACGCCTTGCTGATCGCGGCGATTACGCTGGCGGGCATGGCGGCCAGCGCGTGGCTGGGCGGGCGGCATGATGTGCGCGTTAACGGCGCACCGCGCCTGTGGCAGCAATCGCTGGGGCGTGCCCGTGTGGCTATTGAAGCGCTGGCGTGGTGGTGGATGGCATTGACGCTACTTTTACCGCTCAGTGCCTTGCTTATCACGGCGTTAACCCGCGGCTTTGGCCAGGCGCTGACCTGGCAAACGCTGACGCTGGAAAACTTCCGCGCCGCCTTGTGGGGCTATCCGGCTGTGCGTCAGGCTTTCCTCACCAGTCTGGGATTGACCACGCTAGCGGCGCTGATTCTGACGGTTTGCGCGTTATTCCTCGCTTACTTCCTTAGCTGGCGTCGTACAAAACTGGTGCGCGGCCTGTGGCTGGCGAGTGAACTCACCTACGCGCTGCCGGGAATTGTGACCGGCGTGGCGGCGATGCTGTTCTTCCTGCGCCCGCTGCCGATCGTCAACGTTTCGCTGTACGGCACGGTGTGGATCATCCTCGCCGCCTATCTGGCAAACTTCCTCGCGCTGGTGCTGCGTCCGACGCTGGCCGGATTCGCACAGCTGGAGCCGGCGCTGGATGAAGCGGCACGTTTGTGCGGCGCCGGCTTTATGCGGCGCATGCGCGATATTCTGCTGCCTTTGGCTGCGCCCGCCGCGCTGGCGGGCAGCGTGCTGGTCTTTCTCACCGCCCTGAATGAAATTCAGGTCTCGATATTGCTGGTCACTTCGCAAACCCAAACCATTGGACCTACCATTGTGTTTCTTGACGAAGGCGGATCGGCTTCGCTGGCGGCGGCAGTGGGCTGCCTGATGATTGTTGTGGTTTGCTTATTGATGACGCTCGCCACCTATCTGGCGCGACGCCTGCCGCAAGGCGTTCTTCCCTGGCAAGCGTAACGGGCGTTTCCGTCAACGCATGATGAATGGTTAAGTATCCCGCTGAACATTTTCTCGCCACTGCCGATAATCTACCTACCAACATTTGTCTGTGGGCGAATAGCGCTTGTCAGCGCTGCGTATTTGCGCTTAAGTCTGCATGATAATTAAGAATTTTCTTAAAAATTCTGCATAACACCAGGCCAGCAATAGGCGAATAACAATGAATAATAACTCTGACGTCATGTACCGACTCCTGGTGCAGAGCGTAGTGGATTACGCCATTTACATGCTCAAACCCGATGGCACCGTGGCGAACTGGAACACCGGGGCCGAACGCGCCAAGGGCTACACGCCCGACGAGATTGTTGGGAAGAATTTTGCGCTGTTCTACAGCGAAGACGATCGTAAGAACGGCGCACCGCAGCGTGGGCTTTCCATCGCTACAGCGACGGGACGTTTCGAAACCGAAGGCTGGCGCTATCGTAAAGACGGCAGCGCGTTTTGGGCACACGTGGTGATTGACGCCATTCGTGATGAGTACGGTGAGCTATTGGGCTTCGCCAAAATCACCCGCGATTGCACCGAACAACAGGCATTACAGCGGAAACAGCGGGAACAGGAGCAGCGTTTTCGTATGCTGGTGGAGGGCGTTAGCGATTACGCCATCTACATGCTCGATTTGGACGGCAACGTTGAAAATTGGAACGTAGGCGCACAGCGCGCAAAAGGCTACGTGGCGGAAGAGATCGTTGGGCAGCACTTCTCGCGCTTCTACAGTGCGCAGGATCGCCTCAATCACATCCCGGAGAAGAACCTCAGCACCGCGTTTAAAACCGGTCGATTTGAGGATGAAGGTTACCGTTATCGCAAAGACGGCAGCGCTTTTTGGGCGCACGTCATCATTGACGCAATTCGTGATGATGCCGGCAAGCTGATCGGCTACGCTAAAATCACTCGCGACTGTACCGAGCAGCAGGCGCTACTGCGCAAACAGCACGAGCAAGAGAAAAACTTCCGCCTATTGGTTGAGGGCGTGCGCGATTACGCCATTTATATGCTGGATGTGCAGGGCCGAGTGGTGAACTGGAATAGCGGTGCACAGCGTGCCAAAGGCTATGTTGCCGATGAGATTATTGGCCAACACTTCTCGGTGTTTTACAGTTCAGCCGAGCGCAATGCCAATGCGCCTGAAGCGAATCTCGGGATTGCGTTAAAAACCGGGCGTTTTGAAGATGAAGGCTGGCGCTACCGTAAAGACGGTTCCGCCTTTTGGGCGCACGTGGTTATCGAAGCGATTAGCGATGAAACCGGCAAACTGATTGGCTTCGCCAAAATTACCCGCGACGTGACCGAACGTCGAGATAATGAGCAAAAGCTGCTGCGCGCGCGGGATTTGGCGCAGACGCAGAGCGCGAAAATGTCGGAGTTATCCGGCTTTCTCGACACCATCATCAGTAATATTCCCTCTTGTGTGATTGTCGAAGACGCCATCAGCCGTGAAATTTTGATGGTAAATGACAAAGCCGAGCAGCTGTTTGGCATCAACAAAGCGCTGATCATGCATAAACGCCCGCACGAATGTATGTCGCCGGAGCTGGGGGATTACTTCAACAGCCTGGCGGATGTGGCGTTGCGTAGCGAAGGTATTCATTCACGGGAACAGCTGCTGCTAACCGCCGGCGGCGAGCGCATTCTGCATACCCGCGCCACCACCATCAGCGGCAAGGATATGCGTCAAAACTACGTGATGCTGATTGTGGAAGACGTAACGGATCAGCGCGAAGCGGATGCGCGTATACGCCATATGGCGCACCACGATAACCTCACCAGCCTGCCAAACCGCGTGCTGTTCCGCCAGAAGCTGAGCGAAGCGCTGCGGGTTGATAGCCAGAACAAGTACATCAGCGCGACGCTCTGTCTCGATCTCGACAACTTCAAGAATGTGAATGATGCGCTGGGCCACCAGATTGGTGACGATCTGTTGCGCGTGGTGGCGAAACGCCTGCGCAGCGCCCTGCGCGATCACGATACATTGGCACGCATTGGGGGCGATGAGTTTGCCATTGTGCTACCGAATGTTCGCGGTGCGGATGAAGCAGCGATGGTGGCGCAGCGGCTCATAGAAGCGATTCGCCCACCGGTGAACATTGAAGGGCATAATTTGTCGGTGGGCTTAAGCGTGGGAATTGCGCTGACGTCACAAACCACCAATACCCCCGAACATATGCTGCGCTGCGCCGATATGGCGCTGTACGAAGCCAAGCGCAATGGCCGCAACCGCTTTGAACACTTCACGCTGGCGATGGACGATCTGGCGCGCAGCCGTCGCGTGATCGAGAACGATCTGCGTGAAGCCATTACTGGCCGCCAGCTTAAGCTCTATTACCAGCCGATCACCGATGAGAACGGTATTATTGGCTATGAAGCGCTGATGCGCTGGCATCACCCGATTAAGGGGCTGATCATGCCGAATGATTTTATCCCCATCGCCGAAGAGACCGGCTTGATCCATATGCTCGGCGCGTATGCGCTGTATGAAGCCTGCCGCGAAGCACAGAGCTGGGGCACGGAGCAATCGGTCTCGGTGAATTTGTCACCGCTGCAGTTCAAGAACAGCTCGCTGGTTTCGGTGGTCGAAGGCGCGCTGCGGGAATCAGGGCTGGCGCCGCATCGGCTGGAGGTGGAGATCACTGAATCGGTGCTGCTGGACGATACGCTCGGTAATATCCGCACGCTGCAAAGCCTGAAAACCCTCGGCGTGCAGATTGCGCTCGATGATTTTGGCACCGGCTATTCATCGCTGAGCTATTTGCGATCGTTCCCGTTCGACAAGATCAAAATCGATAAGTCGTTCATCAACGATATGGGCGATAGCCGCGAAGCGCTGGCGATTATCCGCGCCATTACCGGCATGAGCCGCAGCCTCGATATTCAGATCACCGCCGAAGGTGTAGAGAGCAGCGAGCAGTTTGCCAAGCTGCGCGAAGAGGGCTGTACGTTGTTCCAGGGCTATTTCTTTGGGCGTCCACAGCCATCGGAACTGCGTTTGAAAGAGCTGGATTAATTATCCTGGTCGCCATGAATGGCGACCTTACAATCTTCCCTGCGAAGCCATAAAAAAACGCCCGACATGTCGGGCGTTAGCGGTTTTGCTGTGTGTAATCTTTTTTTTTATGCGCCGTGGCCGTCAACGGACATGTGGCCGAGATCTTTGTCCACCAGGAACAGGCCTTCGCCTTTATTGCCCACCAGCGCCAGTTTATCCAGCACGGTTTTGAACAGCTTCTCTTCTTCATGCTGCTCTGCCACGTACCACTGCAGGAAGTTGAAGGTTGAATAATCCTGCGTGGTTAATGCCGAATGCACCAGCTCATTGATTTTTTTGGTGATCAGCTGCTCATGCTTCAGCGCTTCTTCCAGCACGTCATTCAACGAGGTCCAGCTAATTGCCGGAGCAGCAATGCTGCCCAGAACCGGAAGGGCACCTGCATCGCTAACGTAATCGAACAGCTTTTGCATGTGCTGCATCTCTTCGCGTGAATGCATTTTCAGGAATGAAGCGGCACCTTCATAGCCTTTATCGCTGCACCAGGCGCTCATCTGCAGATACAGGTTGGCAGAAAAGAATTCCAGGTTCAGTTGGTCGTTTAAACGAGAGGTCATTTCAGCAGTTAACATGGCTGATTCCTTTTTAATTTATCAGGTGAAGTGCGATGAATTATGCATCAATCTATACTTTTTTGTGAAGGGTTTTCCGTAAAAAGGTTGAATTTATCTTATTGATTGTAAATGGAATTATTCCACTTGTTGAATGCGAAGAGTTCTCAGTTTTGACTAATTTTCATTCACGCTGGATTGATTATAGCGGCACATCGGGCGATGCTGGGGCTTGCCTTTACTTGTCAGGAGCTTAGCGGTGTCGAATGTCTTAGAGCATTACCATTTTCTGCATGAAATCCCCGAGTTGGGTTTTCAGGAATTTAAAACCTCAGCTTATATTGCCGACCAGCTGGAAAGCGCTGGCATGAAGGTCACGCGCGGTATCAATAACACGACCGGTATCGTGGCGGAAATTGACAGCGGCGTGCCCGGCCCGGTGCTGGCGCTGCGGGCGGACATGGATGCGCTAGGTCATATTATTGATGGCGTGCCCTGCGCGCGTCATACCTGCGGCCACGATGGGCATTCGTCGGTGGTGCTAACGGCGGCGCAGGAGCTGCTGAAAGAGGGTGCAATCAAGAAAGGGCGGCTGAAGCTGCTGTTCCAGCCCGCGGAAGAGCTGGGGGCCGGTGCGCTGGCGATGATTGAGGGCGGCGCGCTTGATGACGTGGAGATGATCCTCGGCTTTCACGTGCGTCCGCTGGAAGAGTGCCATGTGGGACAGGCGACGCCGGCGGTGATCTATTCTGCCTGCAGCACGCTGGAAGCCACCATTAAAGGGGCTCCCGCGCATGCGGCGCGGCCACATTTGGGCGTCAACGCGTTAGATGCGGCAGTGCAAGCGGTGCAGGCGGTGAACGCCATCCATCTGCCGCCGGGATTAACCTGGAGCGTCAAAGCGACGCGCTTCCTGTGCGATGCCGGTGTCACCAATTCGGTACCGGATGAGGCGCGCGTGGTGTGGGATCTGCGGTCGCAGGAAAACGCGCCGATGGACTTGCTGAAAGAGAAGGTGACGCTGGCGATTCAGCACAGCGTGGCGGCGCTGGGCGCCACGGCCGACGTGGTGGTGTTGAAAGAGATGCCTGCCGCGGAGATCCATGAGGAAGCTACCGCGGTGATTCGCGCGGCGATTGTTGATGTGCTGGGCGAAGCGGGGCTGCTGGAGACCAAAACCACGCCGGGCAGCGAGGATTTCTTTTATTATCCGGTGAAAAATCCGCAGCTGAAGGCCGGTTTCTGGGGACTGGGAACCAATCTGGTGCCGGGCCTGCATCATCCTGATATGCGTTTTGAGCTGAGTTCGCTGGAGATTGGCGTGAAGATCTTTAAAGCGGCGGCGGTGCGGGTTCTGGGCTGAAACACGTAGGGTCAGCATTTATGCTGACCTGGACGCTCCCTGGTGCGCATGAATGCGCACCCTACAAGCCCGGCCATCCGACGATTTCCCCCCTCCGCGAAATATTGTATGCTATGCCGCCTCAATACTGATGGGACTTCAGGACTGCCGCCAATGTAGATCGCGCATATCTTGCTGTGAACCGACGCCACTGCGTCACCATTGGCCGCGTTATCCCGCGGAATGACCCCGAAACGATTTATCGCAGCTCGCCACCCGCGCGCTGCCCTTGAAGAAGAATTCACTCATGTCGAATGCCCCCTTTTTAGAAGAAGTGGCGCGCCGCCGTACCTTTGCGATCATCTCGCACCCGGACGCCGGTAAAACCACAATTACCGAAAAAGTGCTGCTGTTCGGACAGGCGATTCAAACCGCCGGTACCGTTAAAGGCCGCGGCTCCAATCAGCACGCAAAATCAGACTGGATGGAGATGGAGAAACAACGTGGTATCTCCATCACCACCTCGGTGATGCAGTTCCCGTATCGCGATAGCCTTGTGAACCTGCTGGATACCCCAGGACACGAAGACTTCTCCGAAGATACTTACCGTACGCTAACGGCGGTCGACTGCTGTCTGATGGTGATTGACGCCGCGAAAGGTGTTGAAGATCGTACCCGCAAGCTGATGGAAGTCACACGCCTGCGCGATACGCCGATCATCACCTTCATGAACAAACTTGACCGTGACATCCGCGATCCGATGGAGCTGCTGGATGAAGTGGAGAGCGAGCTGAAGATTGCCTGCGCGCCAATCACCTGGCCGATTGGCTGCGGCAAGTTGTTCAAAGGGGTGTATCACCTCTATAACGACGAAACCTACCTGTATCAAACCGGTAAAGGTCACACCATTCAGGAAGTGCGCATCGTTAAAGGTCTGGCGAATCCAGAGCTGGATGCGGCGGTAGGCGAAGATCTGGCTCAGCAGCTGCGCGACGAGCTGGAGCTGGTGCAGGGCGCATCGCACGAGTTCGATCAAGAGCTGTTCCTGAGCGGCGAAATCACCCCGGTGTTCTTCGGTACCGCGCTGGGTAACTTCGGCGTTGACCATATGCTGGATGGCCTGGTTTCCTGGGCACCGCGTCCGATGCCACGCAACACTGACGCGCGTCTGGTGGAAGCGAAAGAAGAGAAGTTCAGCGGCTTCGTGTTTAAGATCCAGGCAAACATGGACCCGAAACACCGCGACCGCGTGGCATTTATGCGCGTGGTATCCGGCAAGTACGAAAAAGGCATGAAGCTGCGTCAGGTTCGTACCGGTAAAGATGTGGTGATTTCCGATGCGCTGACCTTTATGGCGGGCGACCGTTCGCACGTTGAAGAAGCGTATCCTGGCGACATCATCGGTTTGCACAACCATGGCACTATCCAGATCGGCGACACCTTTACCCAGGGTGAAAACATGAAGTTCACCGGCATTCCGAACTTCGCGCCAGAGCTGTTCCGTCGTATTCGCCTGCGCGATCCGTTGAAGCAGAAACAGCTGCTGAAAGGGCTGGTTCAGCTGTCGGAAGAGGGCGCCGTGCAGGTGTTCCGCCCGGTGCATAACAACGATCTGATCGTCGGCGCGGTTGGTGTGCTGCAGTTTGAAGTGGTGGTGGCACGCCTGAAAAGCGAATACAACGTTGAAGCGATTTACGAAGCCATCAACGTCTCAACCGCTCGTTGGGTTGAGTGCGATGACGCGAAAAAATTCGACGATTTCCAGCGTAAAAACGAAGTTAACCTGGCGCTAGACGGCGGTGATAACCTCACTTATATCGCACCAACCATGGTAAACCTTAACATCACGCAGGAACGCTATCCTGACGTGACTTTCCGCAAAACGCGCGAGCACTAATTGGCGTTATCAGCAGGGCCAGTAATTTTCACTGGCCCTGTTTTCTTTGTTACAGACTCCTCCTAATTCCGCTGTTTTTTTCTCTTTTTGGCGATATATCAACCACAAGAGTCAGCAAAAGCTGTAATCCCTACTACTCTTATCCTGTCGGACGAGAAAAGAGACCTTTCAGGTTTCATTACGTCCATCAACTCAGCAACGCCGTTCGTTGCTGGCGCATCCGCGATAACGGATGAGTTAACTGATAGAAGGATGATATCGATGAATAAGACTAAGATTGCCAAAACCCTGATTGCTGCTCTGGCGGGTTCTGCTCTGTTGAGCGGTGCCGCTTTTGCCGATGAATCCATGTCGCAGAAAGCACAGCAAACCTCCGACAGCGCGGGTGCGAAAATCGATAGTTCTATGAAAAAAGTCGATGGTTATATGGATGACAGCGGCATCACCGCCAAAGCTAAAGCAGCGCTGGTGGATGATGAAGCGATTAAAAGCACGGATATCTCCGTCAAAACGCATGATGGCGTAGTGACCTTGAGCGGCTTCGTTGCTTCTCAGGATCAGGCGGAAAAAGCCGTCGCGCTGGTGCAGAAAGTCGAAGGTGTGAAATCCGTCAGTGACAAACTACACGTTAAAGACAGCAAAAATGCTTCGCTGAAGGGGTATGCCGGTGATACCGCCACCACCAGCGAAATTAAAGCTAAGCTTTTAGCAGATGACATCGTACCGTCGCGCAACGTGAAGGTGGAAACCACCGATGGCGTGGTGCAGTTATCTGGAGAGGTGGCGAACCAGGCACAGTCCGATCGTGCAGAGAAAATCGCTAAAGCCATTGAAGGCGTGAAAAGCGTGAAGAATGACCTGAAGGTGAAATCTTAACGCGAGCGTTACGGCATCATCTGATGCCGTTTCGTAATAAAAACAAAGGTGTAAATAAGCAGTTCGATTTTCACAATGGTAAAGGAGAGGCTTATGTTTCGTTGGGGTATTATCTTTCTGGTCATCGCTCTGATTGCTGCAGCATTAGGTTTCGGCGGTCTGGCGGGTACGGCAGCATGGGCAGCTAAAATTGTCTTCATTGTCGGTATTATTCTGTTCCTCGTGAGCCTGTTTACCGGGCGCAAACGACCCTGACTACTTGCGTCTTAGACGTTAACCCGCGAGTCACCTAAAGCGGAGACCAGTCATTTGCGGCATACTACGAAGCCGCGACGATTGCAGAAGCAATTGGTCAGGGAACGACAATGACTGGTTCTCCGGGATGCTGCCTCTGGCAGCTCCCTCAGAGCAAAACACTGAGGGATGTCCATGGGTACGCGTATTCCATTAACGTTGGGTTCTATTGAACCGCTTGCATTAACGCCCTTCAAAGCCAATAAAATTGCCCTCGTCTGCGAAGGCGGCGGTCAGCGCGGTATCTTCACTGCAGGCGTACTCGATGAGTTTCAACGCGCAGGATTCAATCCCTTTCAGCTATTACTCGGCACTTCAGCAGGTGCACAAAACTTGTCTGCCTTTGTCTGTGGCCAGCCCGGCTACGCGCGGCGCGTGATTTCTCGTTACACCACCAGCAAATTGTTTTTTGATCCGCTGCGTTTCGTGCGCGGTGGGCATCTTATCGATCTCGATTGGCTAATCGATATTACCAAGCAGGAGTTTCCGCTGGCGCTGACTACCGCCGAAGGGTTGTTTGCCAAAGGCAGCGAATTCTATATGTGCGCCTGCCGCAGCGATGATTATCGCGCAGAGTATTTCAATCCTACCAGCACCAACTGGCATGACATCATTAAGGCCTCCAGCGCCATTCCCGGCTTTTACCGCAGCGGCGTGCAGATGGACGGCGTAAGTTATCTGGATGGCGGTATCAGCGATGCGATTCCGGTGCGTGAAGCGGCACGACGCGGCGCAGACACCATTGTGGTGATCCGCACCGTGCCTTCGCAGATGTCATACACGCCGAAGTGGTTTAAACGCATGGAGCGTTTTTTGTCCGACAGCGCCTTGCAGCCGATGATCAACATCTTGCATCAGCATGAAGAGAGCTATCGCGAGATTCAGCAGTTTATTGAGCAGCCACCGGATAATCTGCGCATCATCGAAATCTGTCCGCCGAAACCGCTGGCGAGCATGGCGCTCGGCAGCAGGATGTCGTCGCTGAATCAGGATTACCATTTAGGTCGGCGCAGCGGGCGTTATTTCCTCGCCACGCTTGGGCAATGGCTGAGCGATGCCGAGCCGTTTGTCCGTCAGATCACGGTAACGCCGCCGGCAGCCGTAGCGAATGCGCCAGATAATCGCGTTGTAATTACGCCTTCGCTGGCGGAAAACGATGCAGATTTTAATAAAGGTTCGCTGGCATGAGATTTATCGACACGCATTGCCACTTTGACTTTCCCCCATTTGTTGACGATGCGCACGCTAGCATTGAGCGTGCCGCGCAGTCGGGCGTGGAGCGCATTATTGTGCCCAGCGTAGATGCCAGCCGTTTCGCTCGGGTTAGCCAGCTCGCGCAGCAACATGACGCGCTGTATGCTGCGCTGGGCCTGCATCCCATTAATATTGCGCAGCATCAGGAAGATGCGCATCTTGAGGCGCTGGAAAGCTGGCTGAAAAAGCCAGACAGCAAGCGCGTGGCGATCGGTGAGATCGGTCTCGATCTTTACATGGAGGATGCGCAATTCGCTAAGCAGACGCGGCTGCTCGATAAGCAGCTCAGGCTGGCGAAGCAGTATGATCTGCCGGTTATTCTGCACTCACGTCGCACCCACGATCAGTTAGCCATGCACTTACGTCGTCACGATCTGCCGCGTCGTGGCGTGGTACACGGTTTCGCCGGTAGCCAGCAGCAGGCTGAGCGCTTTATTCAGCTCGGCTACGCGATTGGCGTCGGCGGCACTATCACCTATGAACGTGCCAGCAAAACCCGCAATACCATCGCCCATCTGCCGCTGGCGTCGCTGTTACTGGAAACCGATGCGCCGGATATGCCGCTGCAGGGTTTTCAGGGCCAGCCGAATCGCCCCGAGCGGGCGCGTAATGTGTTTGATGTGCTGTGCCAGCTGCGCAGTGAATCCCCTGAAACCATCGCCAATGCGTTATGGCATAACAGCCTGCGTCTTTTTGCGCTGCCAGCCTGATTCCCCACCCGACAAAATCTGCATTTACGCCACCTTACGTCTGATTAGCTACAGTGATAGAGCCGATAGTACACTTTTGCATCCTTTTTTGTGATAATACTAACAATGGCGAGCTGGGCGGTATTCTGGCTTGATTGGCAATTATTTGTGATGTTAATCACTAAATTATTGTATATGAATGACGGGTTTTCTGTTCATGTGTGACATGAAACGCAATTCGTTGTCACGATAATTGTTAGAATTATCACATTCCCCGGTGGGTTGTGCCCGCCGATCTGAATTTTGGAGAGCATCATGACCGACCTGAAAGCAGCAGCACAGCGCGCATTGCAACTGATGGATTTAACCACCCTGAACGAAGACGACACCGACGAGAAAGTGATCGCGCTGTGCCGTCAGGCGAAATCGCCGGCCGGCAATACCGCTGCAATCTGTATCTATCCGCGCTTTATTCCGGCGGCGCGTAAAGCGCTGCGCGAGCAGGGTACAACAGAAATTCGCATTGCTACCGTCACCAACTTCCCGCACGGCAACGATGACATCGAGATTGCGCTGGCCGAAACCCGCGCGGCGATCGCTTACGGTGCCGACGAAGTCGACGTGGTGTTCCCGTATCGCGCGCTGATTGCCGGTAATCGCGACGTGGGTTTTGAACTGGTGAAAGCCTGTAAAAAAGCCTGCGCAGACGCCAACGTACTGCTGAAGGTGATTATCGAAAGCGGTGAGCTGAAAGATGAAGCACTGATTCGTGCGGCTTCTGAGATTTCAATTGATGCGGGCGCCGATTTCATCAAAACCTCCACCGGTAAAGTGCCGGTCAACGCCACGCCAGAAGTGGCGGCCATCATGATGCAGGTGATCCGCGATAAAGGCGTGCAGCAGCAGGTCGGCTTTAAACCGGCGGGCGGCGTACGTACCGCTGAAGATGCGGCGCTGTATCTGAAGCTGGCTGACGACACGCTGGGTGAAGGCTGGGCGGATGCGCGTCATTTCCGCTTTGGCGCGTCCAGCCTGCTGGCAAGCCTGCTCAATACGCTGGGCCACGAAACCGCGACCAGTAAAGCGGGCTACTAAGTTCAACCCATTCTTTGTAGGGTCGCCATTCATGGCGACCTCCTCATTCCAGGGAGGCAACCGTGTTCCTGCCACAAGAAATTATTCGTAAAAAACGCGACGGCCAGGCGCTGAGTGAAGCAGAGATTCGCTTCTTTATTAACGGCGTGCGCGACAACAGCGTCTCGGAAGGCCAAATCGCCGCGCTGGCGATGACCATTTACTTCCATGACATGACGCTGGAAGAGCGCGTAGCGCTAACCATGGCGATGCGCGATTCCGGCACGGTGCTGAACTGGAAATCGCTCAACCTCAACGGCCCAATTGTGGATAAACACTCCACCGGCGGCGTGGGCGATGTGACCTCGCTGATGCTCGGCCCGATGGTAGCGGCCTGCGGTGGTTATGTGCCGATGATCTCCGGTCGTGGCCTGGGGCACACCGGCGGCACGCTGGATAAACTGGAAGCGATTCCCGGCTTCGATATCTTCCCCAGCGACGATCGTTTCCGCGAGATTATTAAAGACGTGGGTATCGCCATTATCGGCCAGACCAACTCGCTGGCACCGGCCGACAAGCGTTTCTACGCCACGCGCGATATCACCGCCACCGTTGATTCGATTCCGCTGATCACCGCCTCGATCCTCGCCAAAAAACTGGCGGAAGGATTGGATGCACTGGTGATGGACGTCAAAGTGGGCTCCGGTGCCTTTATGCCGACCTTCGACGCGTCAGAAAATCTGGCGCAGGCGATTGTCGGCGTGGCGAACGGTGCAGGATGTAAAACCACCGCGCTGCTTACCGACATGAACCAGGTGCTGGCGTCTACCGCCGGCAACGCGCTGGAAGTGCGTGAAGCGGTGCAATTCCTGACCGGCGTTGCGCGGAATCCACGTTTGCTGGAAGTGACGATGGCGCTGTGCTCAGAAATGCTGATCTCCGGCAAACTGGCGGAAAACGACGCCGATGCGCGCAAAAAACTGCAGCAGGTGCTGGATAACGGTAAAGCTGCTGAAGTGTTCGCCCGCATGGTAGCGGCGCAAAAGGGCCCGGTAGATTTCATCGAGCGGATGGACAACTATTTACCTGCACCTACCTTAAGCAAAGCGGTGTATGCCGACAGCGCCGGTATTGTCAGCGCCATGGATACGCGAGCGCTCGGCATGGCGGTGGTGTCACTCGGCGGTGGTCGCCAGCGCGCCAGCGACAGCATTGATTACAGCGTGGGCTTAAGCGATATGACCACGCTCGGCACCCCGATAGACGCGCAGCGTCCGCTGGCGATTATTCACGCAAGCTCTGAAGCGCAGTGGCAGCAGGCCGCCGCCGCGGTGAAAGCCGCGATTACGCTGAGCGACGCGGCCCCCGAAATTACACCGGTCGTTTATCGTCGCGTGAGCGAATAACGCACGCTTCCGCGTGCCAGGCAGCGGCCGTTCGGGTATACTGATCTGATCGCTTTTTTTTGACTTGTCATCGCGCATTGCGCAGGAGACTTGCATGAAACGTGCTTTTATTATGGTTCTCGACTCCTTCGGGATCGGTTCTAGCAAAGACGCCGATAAATTCGGTGATGAAGGATCGGACACCCTCGGCCATATCGCCGAAGCGTGTTTCGAAGGCCGCGCCAATGAAGGTCGCGAAGGCCCGCTGCACTTACCTAACCTGACTAAATTAGGACTCGGCAAAGCCGCTGAGCTTTCCACCGGTCGTTTCCCGCCAGGCCTCGATCCCAACGCGGAAATCATCGGTGCGTACGCGTACGCCAGCGAACTCTCGTCGGGTAAAGATACGCCGTCGGGTCACTGGGAAATCGCCGGCGTGCCGGTGCTGTTTGATTGGGGCTATTTCAGCGACAAAGAGAACAGCTTCCCGCAGGAATTGCTGGATATTCTGGTGAAGCGTGCCGATCTGCCGGGCTATCTTGGCAACTGCCACTCTTCAGGAACGGTCATTCTCGACCAACTCGGCGAAGAGCATATGAAATCCGGCAAGCCGATTTTCTATACTTCGGCGGATTCAGTATTCCAGATTGCCTGCCACGAAGAGACCTTTGGCCTCGATCGCCTGTATGAGCTGTGCGAAATCGCTCGTGAAGAGCTGACGAACGGTGGCTACAACATTGGCCGCGTGATTGCGCGTCCGTTTGTTGGCGATAAAGCCGGCCACTTCGAGCGTACCGGCAACCGTCACGATCTGGCCGTTGAACCGCCGTCGGCGACCATGCTGAAAAAACTGGTCGACGAGAAAGGCGGCGAAGTGATTTCGGTGGGTAAAATCGCCGATATCTACGCCGAGCAGGGCATCACGCAGAAGGTGAAAGCCACCGGCTTAGATGCACTGTTCGACGCCACCATTGAGCAGATGAAGAAAGCGCCAGATACCTCGATTGTGTTCACCAACTTCGTTGATTTTGACTCAACGTGGGGACATCGTCGCGATATCGCCGGTTATGCGGGCGGGCTGGAGCTGTTCGATCGTCGCTTGCCCGAGCTGATGGAATTGGTGAAAGAGGGTGACATTTTGATCCTCACCGCCGATCACGGCTGCGATCCAAGCTGGGAAGGTACCGAACACACGCGTGAGCACATTCCAATTCTGATCTACGGCCCGCATGTGAAGCCTGGATCGCTGGGATATCGCGATACCTTTGCCGATATCGGCCAGACCATCGCAAAATATTTCGGCCTGTCCAGCATGGACTACGGCAAGAGCATGCTGTAAAACAGCGCACCAATTTTTATAAGGAAAATAAACATGGCAACGCCTCATATTAATGCAGAAATGGGTGATTTCGCGGACGTCGTACTGATGCCTGGCGATCCGCTGCGCGCTAAGCACATTGCTGAAACCTTCCTCGAAGATGTGGTGGAAGTGAACAACGTGCGCGGCATGCTCGGTTTCACCGGTACCTATAAAGGCCGCAAGATTTCTGTGATGGGTCACGGCATGGGTATCCCATCTTGCTCGATCTATACCAAAGAGCTGATCACTGATTTCGGCGTGAAGAAGATCATCCGCGTGGGTTCATGTGGCGCCGTGCGCGCAGACGTGAAACTGCGTGACGTGGTGATTGGTATGGGTGCCTGCACCGATTCCAAAGTGAACCGCATGCGTTTCAAGGATCACGATTTCGCCGCCATTGCTGATTTCGAGATGGTGCGTAACGCGGTTGACGCAGCGAAAGCGCTGGGCGTTGAGGCGCGCGTGGGTAACATCTTCTCCGCCGATCTGTTCTACACGCCAGATCCGCAGATGTTCGACGTGATGGAGAAGTACGGTATCCTGGGCGTGGAAATGGAAGCGGCGGGTATTTACGGCGTGGCAGCAGAGTTTGGTGCGAAAGCGCTGACTATCTGCACCGTGTCGGATCATATCCGCACCCACGAGCAGACCACCGCGGCTGAACGCCAGACCACCTTCAACGATATGATTAAGATCGCGCTGGAGTCAGTGCTGCTGGGCGATTAATTTCGACCCTTGCTGCGCATATGAACCAGGGCGGCATAAATGCCGCCCCTACAACGAACGTAGGGTCGCCATTCATGGCGACCTGGCTTCCCACCGTAAACATCTGACACACTTTTACCCAGGCTTGTGCATCTTCGTGCTGGCTCTGAAACGATCTCTGCTTATCATTAGCGTGATAACAAAGAGACTAAGCCCACCTGATGAATTTCCGTAATTTCGAAGCAGAAGAAAAGCTGTTTGCCCGCCGTGCGATTGTCGCTTTTGCCCTGGTTGTCATCTGCTTTACCATTTTAGGCGTTAACCTGTATCGCCTGCAGGTTGATGAGCACAGCTATTACCAGACGCGATCCAACGAAAACGACATCAAAATGATCCCTATCGCGCCGACTCGTGGTCTGATTTTCGATCGCAATGGTATTCCGCTGGTGCGTAACGTTAGCTGGTATGACATTCACATCACGCCGTACAAAATCGACAATATGCAGGAGACGCTGAAGGCGTTGACGCCGATTGTTGATCTGACGCCAGAAGAGATCGAAACCTTCGAGCACGATCTCAAACAGAGCAGCCGCTATAAGCCGGTCGAACTGAAAGCTGAGCTAACGGATGAGGAAGTGGCGCGCTTTGCCGTCAATCAGTTCCGCTTTACTGGCGTCACCGTCGATACCTACCAGGATCGCGAATACCCTTACGGCGCGGACCTGGCGCACGTGCTCGGTTACGTCTCTAAAATCAATGACAATGACTACAAACGCCTGAACGCGCAAGGCCTGGGCGAGAATTATGCCGCCGACCACAACATTGGTAAGCAGGGCATTGAAGGCTATTACGAAGCGCTGCTGCACGGCAAAACCGGCTATCAGGAAGTGGAAGTGGATAACCACGGGCGTATCGTGCGCGTGCTGAAGGAGGTGCCGCCGGTTGCGGGCCAGAACATCACGCTGACGCTCGATCTGCACCTGCAGCAGTACGTGGAGAGCCAGTTGGCAGGGCAACGCGCGGCGGCGCTGATTGAAGATCCGCACGACGGCAGCGTGCTGGCGATGGTTTCCGCGCCGAGTTACGATCCTAACCCGTTCGTCAAAGGCATCAGCTATAAAGCGTATAAAACGCTGTTGCAGGATAAAGACCTGCCGCTGATCAACCGCGTCACGCAAGGCTTGTATCCGCCGGCTTCCACGGTCAAACCCTATATGGCGATGTCGGCGCTGCTCAATAAAGTGATCACCCCAAGTACCACCTTCTTCGGCGCACCCACCTGGACGCTGCCGGGCACCGATCGTAAATATCGCGACTGGAAAAAATCGGGCCACGGCATGCTGGATGTGACGCGTGCTATTGAGGAGTCGGCGGATACCTTCTTCTATCAGGTTGCTTTTATGATGGGCATCGATCGCATCCACACCATGCTAAGCCAGTTTGGCTATGGCAAATCGACCGGCATCGATCTCAATGAAGAGTATGCTGGGTTACTGCCAAGCCGCGAATGGAAGCAGAAGGTGCATAAACACGTATGGTATCAAGGTGATACGGTGTCGGTGGGCATTGGGCAAGGTTACTGGGTTGCGACGCCGATTCAGATGGTGAAAGCGATGGTGGCGCTGATCAATAACGGCCGCGTCATCACTCCGCATCTGCTGGAGAAATCGCAGCGCGGCACGGTGGTGCAGCTCTATCAGCCAAAACTGCCGCAGGCGCAGATTGGCGATGCCAAATCGCCGTACTGGTCGCTGGTGCGTCACGCCATGTTCGGCATGGCGAACGCGCCGAACGGCACGGGCTACAAATATTTCCATACCGCGCCTTACGGCATTGCGGCCAAATCGGGTACCTCACAAGTTTTCAGTCTGAAGCAGAATCAGATCTATAACGCCAAAATGACGCCGATGCGTCTGCGCGATCACATCTTCTACACCGCCTTTGCGCCGTTTAACGATCCGAAAGTGGCGGTGGCGTTGATTCTGGAGAACGGCGGTAATGAAGGCGTGACGGCGGCGCCGCTTATGCGCAACATCCTCGACCATATCTTTGTGCCGCCAGCTGCAGCGCCGCCGTTAGCAACAGCGGCGCAGTAGATAAGTGACTTAGCCCTCTTTCAATGCATCCGTAACGTGGCCGATGGCGCGTACCACTTCGCTGGAACTGCCGCGAATATCGGCCATCATGCCGCCGGCTTCTTGCGCTAGCACCACGCCCTGGTCGGCGCGCTTCAGGTTTGATGCGATACCTTTCAGCGCTTTCTCCGCCAATGTGTGGTTCTGCTGCACCCTATTCTCAATTTCGGTGGTGGCGCGGTTGATATTGGCCGCCAGCGTACGCACCTCATTAGCGACCACGGCAAAACTGCGGCCGTGTTGGCCGGCGCGCGCCGCCTCAACGGCGGCATTGAGCGCCAGCAGGTTGGTTTGATCGGCGATGCGGCGAATGCTCTCAACAATGGCACCAATGCGATCGGAGGATTCGCTCAGATTATTGATATCGCCGGAAATACCATGCAGCTCGCCCGCTAAATCGTTCATGGTCTGCACGCTGTTTTCAATTACCGTTGCGCCCAGTCGCGTGCTTTCGCTGGTTTGCAGCGCGGTTTGGTACGCTTGCTGCGCGGCCTCGCGCTCTTGCTGATTCTTCTCCACCTGAGCGGTGACATCGGTGGCGAACTTCACCACTTTGTACAGCTCACCCGCTTCATTGAACACCGGGTTGTAGGTGGCGCGCAGCCACACCGTTTGGCCGCGTTTGTTCACGCGCTGAAACTGACCGGAGATAAATTCGCCCTGATTGAGCTTGTGCCAGAAGCGGCGATATTCGTCGCTGTTACGCATCTCTGGCGGACAGAACTGGCGGTGATGCACGCCAACCACCTCCGCCGCGCTGTATCCCATGGTTTTCAGGAAGTTGTCGTTGGTCATCAACACTTCGCCCTGCAAATTGAAGGCAATCACTGCCATGGAGCGCTCTATGGCAGTGGTCATCGCGCGCTGCTCCTGCGCATCTATAATGCGCGCGGTGATATCGCTTGCCAGCTTGACGATTTTAATCACGCGGCCGCTACGATCCTGCACCGGCACATAGTTGGCTTCCAGCCAGATGGGACGGCTGTGTTTCGCCACGCGCAGGAATTTGTCGCTAAAACCTTCGCCACGGTTCAGGCGCCGCCAGAAGTCGCGATAGTGCGGAGAGGTGATCTGATCGGTGGTGCAGAACAGGCTGTGATGCTGGCCGACGATCTCGTTGAGCGTATACCCCATGCGCTCAAGAAACAGATCGTTGGCGGTGAGAATCTTCCCTTCGGGGGTGAATTCAACCATGGCGATAGCATCCTGCAGCGAATTGAGCGTTGCTACGCTATGACCGCGTTTCTGCCACGCAAGGCGTGACAGGATTCCTGATGTAATGGTGCTGAACATGGTGGACCTTATTATTGGTATGAGTTGTCAGCACGGTTATCGGCACAAGCGATTAAAAATTCATCGATAACTGCGATAGGTAGAATGATTTTTTACCGGTTGGTCTGGCGGTTGCTTTAAAAGGCATCAGTCAGCGGATTTTTGCCGAAAAGCGTTTGACGGTGCGGCGCGAGTAGGGTTTAATGCGCCCCGTTGCCCGGATAGCTCAGTCGGTAGAGCAGGGGATTGAAAATCCCCGTGTCCGTGGTTCGATTCCGCGTCCGGGCACCATACATCGAAGCACACTGGTTAGATATTATGACGGGTGGCTTAAGAAGGTGGTGTTTACAGCAACAATTCTAGTTGAACATCAAAGCCTTCAGAAAAAGGGTATCAGTTAACGCTGATACCCTTTTTTCATTGGTGCTCATCCGTAACATTCGCCTTTTCAGACATAAAAAAACGGATGGCGAACCATCCGTTTTTACTTACCTATTAATGAAGTAAAACATCACATTGCTGTGTAGTTTTGCTCTTCAGGTTCAATCAGCGGCAACGCACTGTTGTTCACCACACCAGACTGCGTTTCTACGGTCATATCGGCTTGCGCGATAGATAGTGGTTTTGCAGCAGGCTGCTGTGCTTCAACTTCTTCACTAAACAGCGCTTGCTCCGGGGAGCTAAGAAGATCGGCAACTGAGATATTCAGCGCTGATTCATTAGACTCAGCCTGCACCGTAAAGTTAAGCGGGTGACTCTCAAGATAGAGACCTTTAACCACAACGGTGTGCGACCCATCATCACGCTCAGGTAGCGTAAATGACCACGAGCCATCCTGACCTGTCCGCACCTCACCGACCTTTTCATCATTGTCGTAAATTTCCAACATGATGTCCTGGCCAGCAACGCCTTTCAGGGTTGGGGTTGAGTCAGAGGTAGTACTACGAGGCACGATATAGCTATCGCCCTGTTCGTCGTCGTAGGCGCCGCAACGGATTGGCATATCGTTTGGATGCGCTAAATCGTATTCAAAGTCAAAGCTTTCACGCTGCCCTTCACCGGTGACGATGATATGATTCTTACCTGGTTGCAGGGGCGTAGTGACGTCGAAACTCCAGCGGCCATATTCATCAGTCGTCGCCGTTCCAAATGGTTCACCATTACTGGTGAGGGTAACCACCGAGCCCGGTGCCGCGATACCACTAAAGGACGGCGTATTGTCTCGAACTTCCCATTTACGCTGATCCCACTCTAAATGACTAATACCGCCATCATACTCAGCAATACTTTCGAGCACCAAAATACGAGGATATTCGGCTGGCACTACGCTGAAAGTAAATGCTTCACCCTGATATTTTTCACTCGATCCAGCGGTGATGCGGTGTTCTCCCAGATCTAATGCTTTTTCAGGTTTAAATGTCCATACACCTGATGCATTAGCCTGCGCTTCACCTATCTCCACACCGTTATCGAAGATCTTAACCAAGGCGTTCGGTTGTGCTTTTCCGGTAAAGCGAGGCGTATTGTCATCGCTTTCTCCGTTGGCACTGATGAACCCTTTTCTAAAGAAGTTATCGTAGGCACTGTTTACTTCATAAGATGTGCCTGGTTCCAATGGATTCTCTGTATCAGCAGGCACCACGGTGAAGTTAAAGGCTGGGCCTTGATGTTCTACGTCTGGGCCTGAGGTAATGTTATGTTCACCAAGCGGTAACGCTGTTTCAGGCTTAAATGTCCAGAAACCTTGTCCATCAGCGCGTGTTTCACCAATTTCTACGCCATTATCGAAGATCTTCACTATCGCAAATCGTAATGCATGTCCGGTAAAGCGTGGGGCACTGTCATCGCTCTCGCCATTGGCAGGAATGAGACCAGATTTCAGGACGCTATCGTATGCTGTTTCGACGGTGTAAATAATTTCCGGCAATACCGGTATTACCGGCTCAACTGGTACTTCCGGCTCAACAGGCACTTCTGGCTCAACTGGCACTTCCGGTTCAACTGGCACTTCTGGCTCAACCGGAACTTCTGGCTCCACTGGATCAACCACAATCGGTGCATTGATATACAGAGTAAACGGATCACTTTCGCTGCCGTCAGCGGTTCTCACTGTAATGGTGTGCTCACCACCGCCCAGCTCCTGCTCGAAGTTCCAGCGTCCGCCCCAGCTCGATACGACAGAGCCAATCTCAACGCCGTTGTCGTAAATAGTGATCAACGTATTTGGTGCGGCCGTGCCGTTAAAGCGTGGCGATGTGTCATTGACCGAGTCATTGTCGCCGACCTCACGATCATATGATCCGCTATTATCAAATGCGCGATCGATAGTGACGGGGATTGCTGGCACTTCTGGTTCAACCGGTACTTCTGGCTCCACAACCGGTGCGTTGATATACAGAGTAAAGGGATCGCTCATGCTGCCACCTGCGGCTTGCACCGTAATGATGTGCTTACCGCCGCCGAGTTCCTGCTCGAAGTTCCAGCGTCCGCCCCAGCTCGAGACGACAGAGCCGATCTCAACACCGTTATCGTAAATAGTGATCAGCGTATTCGGTGCCGCCGTGCCGTTAAAACGTGGCGATGTGTCTTTGACCGAGTCATTGTCGCCGACTTCACGATCGGACCATCCGCTATCATCAAATGCGCGATCGATAGTGGCTGGCTGGCTTTCTGGTGTTGTAATCGCGAAGCTGAACGGTTTGCTCTCGTTGCCCTGCGCGTCCTTAAAGCTGATGCTGTGCGCACCGCCACCCAGTTCCGGTGTGAAGACCCACTCACCGCGGCTGTTCGAAGTGGTGACACCAATAGGCTGACCGTTGTCATACACGGTGATCTGCACGTTCGGGCTGGCCTTGCCGTTAAAGCGCGGCGTGGTGTCACGTGTGGTGCCGTTCTCACCAATCGGTTCCCAGAAGTAATTGATGTCCTGATTTACCGCTTCAATGGTGATGTTTGCATCGACGGTGAAGCTGAACGGTTTGCTCTCGTTGCCCTGCGCGTCCTTAAAGCTGATGCTGTGCGCACCACCACCCAGTTCCGGCGTGAAGACCCACTCACCGCGGCTGTTCGAAGTGGTGACACCAATAGGCTGACCGTTGTCATACACGGTGATCTGCACGTTCGGGCTGGCCTTGCCGTTAAAGCGCGGCGTGGTGTCACGTGTGGTGCCGTTCTCACCAACCGGCTCCCAGCCGTAATTGATGTCCTGATTTACCGCTTCAATGGTGATGTTTGCATCGACGGTGAAGCTGAACGGTTTGCTCTCGTTACCCTGCGCGTCCTTAAAGCTGATGCTGTGCGCACCGCCATCCAGTTCCGGCGTGAAGACCCACTCACCGCGGCTGTTCGAGGTGGTGATACCGATAGGCTGACCGTTGTCATACACGGTGATCTGCACGTTCGGGCTGGCTTTGCCGTTAAAGCGCGGCGTGGTGTCACGTGTGGTGCCGTTCTCACCAACCGGTTCCCAGCCGTAATTGATGTCCTGATTTACCGCTTCAATGGTGATGTTTGCATCGACGGTGAAGCTGAACGGTTTGCTCTCGCTACCCTGTGCATCCTTGAAGCTGATGCTGTGCGCACCGCCACCCAGTTCCGGCGTGAAGACCCACTCACCGCGGCTGTTCGAGGTGGTGACACCAATAGGCTGACCGTTGTCATACACGGTGATCTGCACGTTCGGGCTAGCCTTGCCGTTAAAGCGCGGCGTGGTGTCACGTGTGGTGCCGTTCTCACCAACCGGCTCCCAGCCGTAATTGATGTCCTGGTTCACCGCTTCAATGGTGATTGGCTGACTTTCCGGTGCTGTCACAGTGAAGCTAAATGCATCGCTCAGGCTGCCTTTTCCTGCTTCAAAGGCGATGCTATGCGCGCCAGCGCCCAGCTTCGCCGTATAGGTCCAGTAACCTGCAGAATCTGCAACAATTTCACCAACCGGATGCCCATTATCATACACAGTGATTTTTACATTCGGACCTGCACGCCCGGTAAAACGCGGTGTAGTGTCATTAGTGGTGGCGTTGCGATCAAATTCACGTTCGTAGCCGCGCGTATCGTCGTAGGCGTGATCGACAGTGATTGGCTGACTTTCCGGTGTGACTACCGTGAAGTTAAACGCATCGCTCAGGCTGCCTTTGCCTGCCTCAAAGGTGATGCTGTGCGCGCCGCTGCTCAGATCTGCTGTATAGGTCCAATAGCCCATGTCATTGGCATCAACGGTACCGATAGGCTGGCCGTTGTCATATACGGTGATTTTTGCATTCGGACCGGCGCTGCCGGTAAAGCGTGGCGTGGTATCGTTAGTGATGCCGTTGCGCTCAATATCGAGTTCATAGCCACGCGTATCATCGTAAGCGTTACCGATATTAATTTGCACACCCTGCGGGTCCACTATGGTGAAGCTGAAGGTATCGCTTTCATTACCGGTACTGGCTTTTGCGGTGATGTTGTGGGAGCCGTCAGACAGCTCGGCCGTAAATTCCCACTCGCCACGGCTGTTAGCCATTGCGGTACCAATAGGTTTGCCATTGTCAAAAATGGTGACCTCTACATTCGGTGCAGCATGACCGCGCAGAAGTGGTGTGGTGTCATTAGTGGTGTCGCCACGGTTAAGATAATTTTCATAGCCGCGGGAATCATCAATACCGTAATCAATGGTTGTTGCTACGGTTTCAGGACCAACGATTTCAAAATTAAAAGGTTGTGTGGTGTTGCCATTACCCGCATCAAATATCAGGTTATGTTCACCAACGCCCATTTCAGGGAAGAAGTACCAGTTGCCGTTGGCTTCAGCCGTGATTTCAGCAATCGGTTTGCCATTATCATAAACGGTAATGACGGCGCCAGGATCGGCACGTCCAGCAAAGCGTGGTGTAGTGTCGTGGATTTTATCGCCGGGAGCGATATAGCTGTTATGTTCGCCGCTGTCATCGACTGGCGGTGTCAGGGTGATAGGGGTTGTGCCTACGGGAAGAACAACAAAATCAAACGAAACGCTCGATCCTGGGGTAGTGACAATCAGGTGGTGAGATCCCGCATCCAGTGCAGGCTTGACCGTGAAGCTCCAGAAGCCCTTATCATCTGACATAGTGCTGCCGACGATTTTTTCACCATCAAAAATGGTAACTAAGGTATTTGGCGCTGCATCACCAATCAGACGTGGCGTGGAGTCGTAACTTTTGCTGCCCTCGACTATCTGCTTGCTGCGTTCATCATCGACGACAAAGGAAATTCTAACGGGTGCTCCAGGCTCCCGGATGCCAGGAATTTCTGGATCTACAACGATAGGCGTTTCCGGTTCCACAATGACAGGAACTTCAGGTTCCGCTGTACCGACGATTTCAAACGTAAACGGTTTAGTCGTATTACCATTGCCTGCATCGAAGGTCAGCGAGTGTGCCCCAGTTCCCAGCGTCGGGAAGAAGGACCAGTTGCCATTATCTTCAGAGGTGATTACCGCGATCGGTTGACCATTGTCGTAGACGGTGATCGTGGTATTAGGATCGGCCGTTCCGGCAAATCGTGGGGTGGTGTCCTGAATTTTATCGCCTGGCACAATCGTGTTGTTGCGCTCTCCGCTGTCATCGATTTGATAATCCAGCGAAATCACCGTCGTTCCCTCAGCAAGTAAGACAAAATTAAAGGAATCACTGGATTTATCTGAGCTGAAAGTAAGATTGCGTGCCCCGACCTCTAATGGCGATGCTGGCGTGAATGTCCAGTTTCCGTTCTCATCAGATGTCGTTACACCAATTTGATTTTCACCATCGTAAATGATGATGGACGTGTAGGGTTCAGCCGTACCAACAAAACGTGGGGTGGCGTCGTAGGTTATGCCGTCGGCAATAACCTGTTTAGCGTGCTCGTCATCGGCAACATACGAAACCTGAACCGGCTTTGCTTCTGCGAGCACGACGTTGGTGGCTGAGATCTGCCCAACCGCAGAATCTGCTGCATGATTGATGGCAGCTGCAGGCGCATCGGTTAAAACAGAGACGGTGGCGTTCTCGTGGCTGGAACGGTGCACATTACTCTTTTTCGATTCTTCCATGGTATTGACTCTCTATTACTTAGCTACATCCAGTACGTAACTAACGGCGCTATAATAAGGATTCAAAAAAATGCGCTTATGAGACGTGGCTCAATACGCTGTGAGACAGGATGATTTCTCTTGCGTCTGGTTTAAAGTGCAATTAATACAAGGGGTTAAAGAGATTTTTAGAAGTTAAATTTTTCGTTATTATTTCATGCCACCTCAATCCACACTTTACTCGCATCTGGCGGGGCGAGGGCATTGAGTAGAGGACGACAGCATTAGTGCTATTAAATAATTTTAATTAGCATGTGAAAAATTTTTTAATAGTTGATGAGAAAGTCTCCCGCAATAATACTCGTTTATAATATTTCTCCGCGCCGTAATGGGGATTATTTTAAATAAAAGCCCGCCTTATTTTAAAAAAAATCACTTCAAAAACTCTCCTCCTCCTACACCCCATAGGGAAAAAGACTACAAAAGGAAGATAGCGTTCCGAATGACATTTAAAGGAATGTTTATCAATCTTGCATGAAGGATTTTATGTCTTTTTATTTCAGATGTATTCACGGTAGAAACACGTTCAAGGAGTAAGAATATGTTACCTAAATTAAAGTTATCCTTATTATCACACCAATGTCTGCTCGCTATCGCCACGATGAGTATTTCATCGCTATCCTATGCGGATTCTCCCTGGAAAGTGACTGATGGTAAAATATTAATCGCCACATCGAGTTATCAAGGACGTACGCCTGGAGATTATCCATTGTATGTATCCGGGGATAATAGCGTATTACAAACTATTGCTGGGTTAGATTTTCGTACTTCCGGTGATAATTATGCTGCTGCCCAGGTATTAGATCGTGGTACGTTAAATTTAGAAAGTTCGACGCTGGTTACCCGTGGCGCGAATTCGCATGGCATTAATGTTGATAATGGCACGGTGAATATCATCGGTGGGTCAATCACCGTGGGCGGAGATAACAGTGATGGAATCCATGCGGACAATGGCGCCACACTCAATCTTAACGGTGTTGCCATTACGGCTGACGGCGTGGGTGGCAACGGCATCGCATTAAAAAATGGCAGCCTGACGGCGACAGATGTCAATATATTTGGCAATGGGCAAGCGGGAAATGGCCTCAAGCTGTTTGTCGATAATACCGCAGGTGATTCCCAGGCGACGCTTAAAAATGTTGATATCGTCATGCGTGGTAATGCCAATAGCGGTTTACTATTGGGTAATGGCAGCGTCAATGCAGACGAGCTAAATATATCTGCCAATGGCAGAACGCGCGGCATTGAAATTAACAGTGCCAGTAATGGCCGTGGCATAATGACCCTTGATAATAGTAATATTCACACGTCCGAGGGCGAGGCCATTTATGTGCAGTCCGGCGATATTGCTATTAGCAATACCATCATTAATACGGATAGCGGCATTGGCATTAATGTTGGCGATAATGCGACTGCCACCTTCAACGGTGGTAGCATTACTTCTCAGGATGATGACGGCACGGCAATATCTGTGGCGGGCAATAACTCTTCAGTAACCCTCTCAGATACCACTCTCACCACTTACGGCAATGCCGCTCATACCCTGTTTGCTGATGCGGGCGGCACCATTAATGCTGATCATATTCAGGCTCTCACGCATGGTCAGGACGCTTATATTCTTGCCGCGCATTCAGGGAATTTTAATATCAGCAATAGCCAGCTGGAAACGCTTGGAGATGCACCAGCGTTATATGTCACCAGCGATACGGGGTTTAACACCAGCAATGTTGTGTTAGATAATACCTCGTTGGTGAGTAAAAGTGGTTCAGCGGTGATGGCCGATGGCGCCGCACTCGATTTAACCGTGAAGAATGGTTCGCAGCTGATTGCGGGTAACGGTATTTTGCTGGACAGTAAGAGCGGTACTCAACCGAGCAGGGTTAGCCTGAAGGCTGAAAATGATGTGCTGCTGAGCGGTGACATCATCGCGGAAAGTAACAATCGTGTGGATGTCGATCTTGCGCAATCGTCGCAATTAACCGGCGCCATATTTAACGGTTCGGCTATGACCATCGACAGCAGCAGCCGTTGGTTGATGACCAAAAACTCCGATCTCAAATCGCTGGCTTCAGCGGGTATGATTGAATTTGCCCACAGCGACGATGGCTTCAAAACGCTCGCGCTGGGCGATCTCTCCGGCAATAGCCAGTTTGCGATGACAACCGATCTGCAGAAGCTCACGGGTGACCTGATTACCGTTAGCGGAAACGCCACGGGCGATCACGTTCTCTCGATTAACAATACCGGTCTGGAGCCAGGTGAAACGCACGATGTACTGGCGGTGGTAAAAACGGCTGGCAATGGCGATGAGCAGTTTACTTTGCAAAATGGCGTCGTGGATGCGGGTACCTACCAGTACGAGTTAAAGCATCAGGATAACGATTGGGTGTTAGCCCAGAAATTTAAAGAGGGCGGCGGCGGTGATGATGGCGGAGATCCCGTTGTGACGCCTTCAACAGCCACCGCGCTGGGCATTTTTAACGCGATGCCTTCCGCATGGTATGGCGAAATGACCACCTTGCGTACTCGTCTGGGCGATGTGCGTCAGGGTAAACAAACGGGTGGCGCATGGGTACGTGGCGTGGGCGGCGAATTTAAAATGCATGACGCCAACGGCGAGGGTTATAGCCAAAACCAGTCAGGTATTTCTGTTGGTGTAGACAGCGCAATCGATGTAGGGCAATCGCAAATGCTGCTGGGCCTGTTCAGCGGTTATAGCCGCAGTAACCTGGCGTTTACGCACAACAGTTCCGGCACTATCGACAGTTTCTTTATCGGCGGTTACTCCACTTTCCTGCTGCAGGATGGTTGGTTTATCGATAACGTCATCAAAGCAAACAACTTCAGCAACCATACTAACGCGCGTATGAGTGATGGCCAGCTCGCCAAAGGCGGCTACAGCACGCCGGCATTCGGGTTATCTGTTGAATTGGGTAAACGTATTGATTTTGATGGCGGCTGGTTCGCTGAGCCATCAGTGCAGTTATCAAGCGTATGGATCAAAGGCACGGGCTACCGTTTAGATAATGGCCTTAAAGCCGATAGTGACATGGCAACCTCTAAGCAGGCTGCATTGCATGGCGTTGTTGGAAAGAATATTGAATTAGAAAATGGCATGACAATTCAACCTTGGTTACGTGCCTCACTCATTGAGGAGTTTGCAAAAAACAACAAGGTTCATATCAATGATAATGGTTTTAACAATGATATGTCGGGCGTGCAGGGTAAATTTACGCTCGGTACATCCGCGCAGCTCACTCAGGATGTGCAACTTTATAGCGAAGCGAATTACAGCAAAGGTTCCAAAACCGAAACACCATGGAATGCCAGCGTTGGGGTACGCTGGAGTTGGTAATGATTGGCTAATTTTTTGAAAGAGTAGTCAGCAAGTAAAATAGAGGCGATGAGTATTTTCATCGCCTTTTTAGTGCAAAAGAACGTACGTATGTATTTGGTGGTTAATTAAAAAGTAAGCTGTAGGGAATTTCATGATGCTCAAAGCCATAATATGGCGAAGTGGTGCAATAAGAAGGACTTTTCTGAATGCGAGCGTAATGCTACAGCCAATTGTGCGTGTGTCATGCCGCTAAAGATCGTAGCATAGTTGCCCTGACAATAATAATGAGTTGCCTTTCGAGACGTTTCCTATGTCAAGAGTGTTAATTATTGATGATCACCCTGTAACCCGACTTGCACTGCGTATTTTGTTGGAAAGTAAAGAGTATATTGTTGCCTCAGAGACCGGTGATGGTTTTGAAGGTATTAGCATGGCAAAAACGTTACAGCCCGACCTGGTTATTGTCGATATCGATATCACCTCAATTAACGGCATTGAGGTGGTCAATAGATTACGTCGGCTTGGTTTTTCCGGTTATATTTTGGTGCTGACAGGGAAAAGAGAGCAGCATTATATTAACCTTAGCATTAAAGCGGGAGCGAATGGTTATATCAGCAAGGAGAATAATCTCTCCGAACTGCACGATGCCATTCGAGCGATCCAGTCCGGGTACAGCTATTTTCCCATGCCAGTATTGAACAATAAACAAACGTCGTCGATCCCTGATTCAGAAGGTGATTTTGTTTCTCTTCTGTCTGCGCGTGAATTGCAAATTTTGAAATACCTGGCAAGCGGTATGAAAAACATTGATATATCAAAAATTATGAAGCTGAGTGATAAAACGATCAGCACTTATAAAACCCGGTTGCTCAAAAAGTTACGTATGAGTAATCAGGTTGAACTCGCTAACTTTGCTCGCCGGCATAATCTGGACTGATTAATGCCCGTTAATGTGTGAAGCCTGATACTTACAACGCCAGGTGTATCGACTGTTCTTCTCCTTCTTGTTGAGCGGGTAGCGCGCAACAAATCAATACTTCATCGTCCGCCACGCTGGCGCTGGGGGCTGTTTGATAGGTTACCGCGCCTTGCAGCAGTTTGGTTTTGCAGCTGCCGCAATGCCCGGCGCGACAGCTATAAGCCGGGCTCAGCCCGCGCGCTTCGGCCAGCTCCAGCAGTGAACCCGCATCCGGCGTCCAGCGCGCCTCTTTTAATGAGTCCATAAATTTCACCGGCACCGATTGGGTTGCAACCGGCAACCGCGGCGTATCCTGCCGAGCAACATCCTGAGTGCGCTGCAGCGAGGAAGGGCCAAAGGCTTCTGCATGAATGCGATGATCGGCGATATTGTAAGCGCGCAGTCCGTCATACAGCGCCTGCGTGAATGCTGGTGGACCGCACAGATAGAAATCGTAATCGTTGAACGGTAGCACCTGCGAAAGCAGCGCCATATCAATGCGTCCAGCGATGTCGTAATCGAAGCCCTGTTCCGCATCCGTGGTGTGGCTTAGCACACGCACCAATTTGACGGCACCCTGCGCCTGTGCCAGCAGCTGATCAAGCTCACGCGCGAAAGGCCGCTCGGCTTTAGAGCGAGCCGATTGCAACAGAACCGTTGGCCGCATCCGCTGCTTACGCTGGCCTTCAAACACCAGATGCCGCAGCATCGCCAGCATGGGCGTAATGCCCACGCCGGCGGCAAGCAGCACCGCTGGACGCGTTTCGTTAGCATCGATAGTGAAATCGCCCGCCGGAGCACGCGCCTCAAGCGTATCGCCAACCGCAATCCCATCGTGAAGATAACGCGATACCGCACCCTCACGCTTCACGCTGATACGATAAAACCCATCCGCAGGCGCGACCGAAAGCGTATAGGCGCGCATCAGCGGCTTCTCTGCAGCTGGCAGCTGCACACGAATCGGCAGATGCTGGCCGGCCAGATGCGGCAGCACGCCCGCACCGTCATCCGGCTGTAAATGCAGCGAGCGAATAGTGCTGCTCTCTTCGACAATTTTTGTCACCTTAAACGGCCGCCAGCGCGAAACCAGTTCCGCCGCACGCAGACGTTCGGCGGCGTTTTGCCAATCCCCCGTCATCAGCGAGCTCGCTTCTGCGCTCTCTGCCGGTGTCATCCAGCGCAGGGCGAGGGCGGCACGACGACGTACGATGCGGCGCGCGCGAAACGTCCAGAGTCGCTCCGCGCCCTGAAAAGCGCCGATCTCTGGCGAGTCGAGGATCACTTCGGCATCACCGCTCAGCTGCAGCGTGTCGCCGCTGGCATAGTCGACAAACAGCAGCCCCGCTTTGCCGTTCAGGTGGATGTTGCCGAGCGTAGAGAAGAACAGATTGCCGTTGAAATCGGGAATCGTCAGCAGGCCGTCATCACCGATGCGTACAAAGCCAGGTTTGCCGCCGCGATGGGAAACATCAACCTGCCGATGAGGCTGGTCGGCATAGCTGGCAACGTAGAACGCATCCGCTGTGCCGATAGTGGTGCGCGCTGCGTCATCCAGCACGCTCAGGGTTTCTGCTGCTGCGTCATAGCGCTCGGCCGGATCGCGGGCAAAGCGGAAATCGCGTAGCGAGATATAGCGCGGACAGTTGCCAAAGCTTTGATCAACCTGCACGCGATACCCGCCGCCAATTGCCGTCAGAACGCCATTCATGCGATTGCGGCGACGAGTGTGCAGCTCGATGCCGAGCAGGCCAATCGGCGCAGCATCCTGCATCCCGGCCGCGGCCGGATCGCTGCTATCCGCGCGCGCTGCGATGTCCAGCGTGGTGGCATTGGGTGAGAAGATAAAGCCGGGCTGACCTTCCAGCAGCGTGGCCCAGGCATCGCCCTGCGCATCAACGCTACCTGCCACGATAAACGGCAGCTGCGCATAGAAGTCACGATGCTGATCGGGCATGTGATCGCGCACCACGCGCCGACCCACGTCCGCCATGCGCTCCGCCACACCCGCCTGCTGTTGAAGGGCAATTTCACCCTGATGCCACACCGGCAGTTTCTTACTCATGATGGTACGCTCAGGCGACGCCGCGCAGGCCGGCAGCGGTTTGCGGGAAGGGCACAAAGCCCGGCAGCGCTTCGATACGGCGCAAGAGTGCGTTCACCGCCGGGTAGCCGGAAAGGTCGACGTTGCCTTCGGGTGCGCCCACGATATAGCTGTACTGTGCGATGTCAGCGATGGTTGGACCATCGCCCACCAGCCATTCACGGTTCTGGAGGTGGTTTTCTATGCGTGACAGCACCAGGTGCGCGCGGGCGATGACCTCTTCCGCATTAAACGGCCGTCCAAACACGGTAATCAAGCGCGCTGCTGCCGGACCAAACGCGATATCGCCCGCTGCGACGGTCAGCCAGCGCTGTACCGCTGCCGCGCCCTGTGCATCTTCCGGCAGCCACTCGCTGCGGCCGGTTTTCTTTGCCAGATAGACCAGAATGGCGTTGGAATCGGCAATAAACGTACCGTCATCCTCCAGCACCGGCACTTGCCCGAACGGGTTCATGGCGAGAAATTCCGGCGTGTGGTGCTCGCCCGCTTTGAGATCAACATCGATAATTTCATGCGGTAAACCGAGCAGCGACAGAAACAGGCGTGCACGGTGTGCATGGCCGGAAAGGGGGAAATGATAGAGTTTCATCGTGTGCTTCCTTAGGTGATGCTCGGGACGATCCCGAGCCATGCCATAAGGTTCGCACAGACGATTTAGCGGCAGAATAGCCGAATTAGCGAAGTCATTATTGCGAAAAATGGAAGAGTCATGCTGTGCGCTTCGGCGTTATTTTTTCGCCTCAACGCCCGGCGTGGCAGAGCGAACCAAATACTGTTCCGTCACCACCGGCAGATTGTTCAGCGTCCATTCTGCCATCGCAATTTCCTGTTCACGAATACGATTAAAGATATCGACGCTTTCATGATCGTTGAGATGCTGGGCTGCGGCTATCAGCGAGGTGTAACTGGCAATCTCAAGATGCTCAAACACATTTCCGCTGATCGCGCCTTTCACCACTTCATCCTCTACCATCATGCCGCCCATCGCCTGACCAAAAGCGGATATTTTGCCGGCGATATTTTTTAATACCGATTGCGAGGTGGAGTAGCGGTCAATTACGCTTTGTACTAGCACCTGATGCTGGCGAGTTTCATCTATATGCTGTTCAACGCGTAATTTGAGATCGGGATAGTGCTCAAGGCGTGAGGCCATTTTTTCCAGCATACTTTCCGCTTGTTTTTCCATGGCATGGGCATCTCTGACCCAATCGAGAAAGTGTGTTTCGCTGTTATTGCTCATAATGTGCTACCTTATTGAAAATAGGGTGCTGCGGCTATTTCACCTATTAATTGCTAGCCGCAGAGACGTTACTCAGGCGATTTATCCACGACGCGACGGCTTTTTTTTCCGCCTTTTCTCCCTGCTTCAATAGCGCGTTCCGGATTATTACGGAAATTACCGCCGCTAAGCTGGCCGCCTTTTTTTCCCGCTTCGCGGGCTCTTTCTGGGTCCATGGCAAAATTGCCAGAACCGCCACGTGGTGTCGTCATGATTATTGCCTCAAAAAGTTAGATAACTATTATTTCAGTTACACCTTAAGGCTAGTCGTTAAAGCCTAACGCACAAGGCGGACTAATTAGGAGTTATCTTATCGGTATTGAAAAGGCTCGATTATTTCTTAGAGTTTGCTTAATTATTTTTCGCGTAAGAATAAATAAATTTTCCTGGCTTGATTGTGTGCCAGGTAATTATCCGTACCGCTTATATTTATTTTTAATTTCCAAGCTGATGAAATCAATCATCATTAATGTTACTTTTTTGTTATGCTGAGAAATGATTGTGAATCGGATTATTAGCCCTTTTCTTGTAAGGGCTATGAATCATTTATTTACTTATATCGGGCGACTTAATTTCACCAGCACCTGTGCACCGCCATTTTTCTCCAGTCGACACACGTCGAATCACAGTATGCACGAGCCATAGCGGCGCAATTCATTGCGCCGCTATGGAAGGTGGGATGATTCAACCCGCACTGGGTTAAATCAGAGGGCTTCTGCCACGCTGGCTTTGGACGTAATAAACTGCACTACCGCACGCGTCACCTCGGCGGTGTTGGCCGTGCCGCCGACATCCGGGGTCAAAATGCCTTTGGCGCAGACAAACTCGATGCCTTGCATAATCAGCGCCGCCGCGTCGCGCTCGCCGAGATGCTCCAGCATCTGTACTGCGGTCCAGAAGGTGGCGATCGGGTTGGCAATGCCTTTGCCGGTGATATCAAACGCTGAGCCGTGAATCGGTTCGAACATCGACGGGAAGCGACGCTCGGGATCGATATTGGCGGTCGGCGCCACGCCGAGGCTGCCCGCCAGCGCACCCGCCAGATCCGACAGAATATCGGCGTGCAGGTTGGTGGCCACGATGGTGTCGAGGCTTTGTGGATGCAGCGTCATGCGGTGCGTCATGGCATCAACCAGCATTTTGTCCCACTGCACATCCGGAAACTCGATCGCCACTTCGGCGGCAATCTCATCCCACATCACCATGCCGTGACGCTGGGCGTTGGATTTGGTCACCACGGTGAGCAGCTTACGCGGGCGCGACTGCGCCAGTTTGAAGGCATAACGCATGATGCGCGTTACGCCGACGCGGGTGAAAATCGCCACTTCGGTACCGACTTCCTCCGGCAAACCACGGTGCGCCCGCCCGCCGTTGCCGGAATATTCGCCTTCTGAGTTCTCCCGCACGATGACCCAATCAAGATCGCCAGGACCGCGATTGCGCAGCGGTGACGTCACGCCCGGCAGGATTTTGGTGGGGCGCACGTTGGCGTACTGATCAAAGCCCTGACAGATCGGCAGACGCAAACCCCACAGCGTGATGTGATCCGGCACGTCAGGCGCACCCACCGCACCGAAGTAAATCGCATCGAACTTCTTCAGCGTTTGCAGGCCATCTTCCGGCATCATCACGCCGTGTTGTTTGTAGTAATCCGAACCCCAGTCAAAGGTCTCGACATTGAACTTCAGCTGCGGATCCTGGTGCGTTAGCGCGTGCAAGACTTCCACACCGGCAGAGATCACTTCCGGGCCAATGCCGTCTGCGGGAATAGCGGCAATCGAATAGTTACGCATGTTGTATCTCCAGATTAATGAGTATGAGGATGAGGAAGCTCCGCCGTTTGCGGCTTATTGCCGCGGGTGGAGAGCAGCAGAACCACGATGGCGGAGATCGCCAGCAGTCCCGCCACGAAATAGAGTCCCCAGCTGTAGCTGCCGGTTTGCTGGCGAATCACGCCAATCATCATCGGGCCGACAAAACCGCCGAGGTTGCCAATCGAGTTGATGGTGGCGATGCCCGCTGCCGCCGCTGGACCACTGAGGAACAGCGTCGGCATGCTCCACAGCGGCGGTTTGGCGGCGCTGATGCCGACGGTGACCAGCGTCAGGGCGATAATCACCGTAAACAGCGTGCTGACGTTGCCGGCATAAATCAGTCCGGCCGCCGCCAGTAAACAGGCGCCGATCACGTGCCAGCTGCGCTCTTTGGTGCGATCCGAATGGCGCGCCCAGAGGATCATGCCGATCACGCCAATTACCGCCGGGAAGGCATTGAGGAAACCGATCTCCATTGAGGATGCGCCAAAGCTACGGATGATTTGCGGTGACCAGATGCCCAGCGTGTACAAGCCCGCCGAGGTGCCGAAATAGACCAGCGCCAGCGCTAACACGCGCTTATCGGCCAGTCCGCGCCATGCGCTGCTGTGGCTCTGCCTGGTGGCGCGCGCCTGCTCTTCCGCCCGCAGGGTGTTTTCCAGCCAGGCGCGCTCCTCATCGTTCAGCCACTTGGCTTTTGCTGGCCGATCGGTGAGGTAGAACAGCACCACGATGCCGAACAGCAGCGCCGGGATGGCTTCCAGCACAAACATCCATTGCCAGCCGGCGTAGCCTAGCAGGCCGTGCATCTTAAGCAGCGCAGCAGAAATTGGCGAACCGAGCGCCGTCGAAAGCGGTGCGGCAGCCATAAAGATAGCGGTGACCTGCGCGCGTTTCGCCGCCGGGAACCAGTAGCTGAGATAGAGAATGATGCCGGGGAAGAATCCGGCTTCCGCTACGCCGAGCAGGAAGCGCAGCACATAGAAGCTGGTGGTGCCCTGCACGAAGGCCATGCAGCCGGAGACTAATCCCCAGGTAATCATCACGCGGGCGATCCAGATGCGTGCGCCGACTTTGTGCAGAATTAAATTTGACGGTACTTCAAACAGGAAATAACCGAGAAAGAAAATTCCGGCACCAAAACCAAACACCGTGGGCGAGAAACCTAAATCCTGATTCATGGTTAATGCAGCAAAACCAATATTGACGCGATCGAGAAAGGCGATGAAGTAGAGCAGCATGATGAAGGGCACAATGCGTAACGTCACTTTACGCATCACCCTTTTTTCGAGGTGAGAGTTCATATTAACGTGCTCCAGATTGTGTAGGGGTAGTATTATTTTTTTGTCTTCGCGTTCAGTATGCAGTTTTGCTTTGGGGGATCATCAGGCGTGGATTATATAAAGTATTTGCATAATCAACGGGCGAGGGAAATGTGGATATAAATCAATTGCGCTGTTTTGTCGCCGTGGGTAAAGAACTCCATTTCGGGCGCGCTGCTCAAAGAATGGAAATGATGCCTGCGTCACTTTCTCGCTTCATTCGTTTACTGGAAGAAGACCTTGGCGTGCGCTTGTTAAATCGCTCGACGCGTAATGTTTCATTAACCGCCGAAGGCGCGATATTTTTTGATGAGGCCAGCAAATTAATCGATCAATTTGATGCGCTGGCGCAGCGATTTAAAGTCGGATTAAAAGATGAGCGTCGTACATTACGCATTGGCGCCATTGATAGCGCCGCGCGCGGATTAGTTCCGGCGTTGCTTAACTTATTTGTGCCACTGCATCCGCACAGTGATATTCATATTATTGAAGACAAAACCATTAATTTAATTCCGAAATTAAAATCGGGCTGGCTGGATATGATTTTTATCCGCGAACCGCAAAGTATTGATGCGTCTTTAGCGGTGCGCTTTATTACCCGTGAAAGCTGCGTGCTGGCGGTGCCAATTCAGCATGCGCTGGCGCAGTGCGAACGGGTGGCGGTGGTGGATTTCCAGCATGAAGCGATGATTATTCCCGATCGCCGCACGCGCCCGCACAGCCACGATTTGACGATGAGTTTGTTCAAACTGGCGGGACTCACGCCGCACATCGCGCAGTTCGCCGAAGAGAAACAAACCATTCTGAGTTTGGTGTCGGCCGGTTTGGGATTGGCCGTGGTGCCCGCGTCGTACCGTACGATGAACAGCGACAGCGTGCGCTACATAGCGCTGGATCTGCCCGAACAAATCAAAGGTTTGCCGCTCAGTATCGCCTGGCAAAAGGGCAACGAAGACGCGTTTTTACTCGAGATGCTGCGGCTGCTGCATGAGAATGAATGTGAGTTGACGGAGAAGTTGTGATTTCCCTCACCCTAACCCTCTCCCAGAAGGAGAGGGAATGATTAGTTGGGAGAAAATGCTGAATTCCGCAGAGGACGGTTCCCTCTCCCAGAAGGAGAGGGAATGATTAGTTGGGAGAAAATGCTGAATTCCGCAGAGGACGGTTCCCTCTCCCAGAAGGAGAGGGAATGATTAGGTGGGAGAAAAATGCTGAATTCCGCAGAGGACGGTTCCCTCTCCCGCCTGCGGGAGAGGGCTAGGGTGAGGGACAAAGCGCACTGTCCACCCAGTGGCTAATTGCCGCGACTCTCTCTATGATGAAAACTTTCCCGCGCCAATGTCGGGAGTGATCAATGAGTTAGGGAAAAATCGCGCGATGACCATTTTAAACGACCTGGATTTGCGGCAGCTGGAGGCCTTCTCGGCGGTGATCTCTGCCGGTAGCGTTACGGCGGCAGCAAAGGCGCTCAATCGCTCGCAGCCGGCGGTGTCGCGCTTGATTCAGGAACTGGAACAGTCGCTCGGTTATCCGCTGTTTATCCGCAACGGCCCGCGTATCCATCCTTCGGAAGAGGCGTTGCAGCTGCATCAATACGTGCAGAAAGCGCTGCTTTCGTTGCAGCAAATTCGCCTGCGCGCGCAGGAGATCGCCCATCAGCAGCATCGTCCACTGAGTATTGCCGCCACGCCCGCGCTGGCGGCGGGATTGCTGCCGCAGGCGCTGGCCGCGCTTAATTTGCAGAACAAAGTGCAGATCATCAGCGAATCCGCAGTTAATACCGCGCATGCCGTGATCACCGCAGAGGCCGATCTCGGTCTGTGTAGCTTGCCGCTGGAGCATCACGCGGTAGAGCTGCACTGGATTGGGCAGTCGCAGTGCGTCGTGGCGCTGCCGGAGAACGATGAGCTGGCGGCGCAAACGCGGCTGTCGCTCAGCAGCCTGGCGGGACGCCGTTTGATTGCGCCGTGGAGCCCGCAGCGTCTACGCGGGCGCTATGAAAAAGCGCTGAAAAAGGTCAAAACGCCGCTGCATGAAACCATCGAGACTAACTCCTCCGCCAATATTCTCGGCTGCGTGCGCGCCGGATTGGGCGTAGCAATTCTTGAGCCGGTGACCGGTTGGGGCATGCCGCTGGCCGGTGTGGCGATTCGTCCGCTGGAGGAGGATATTCCGTACTACTTTGGCGTGATCACGCCGCAAGGGCGACAAATATCCACCGCTGCACAGGCCTTGGTGGAGGCCTTAGCCGACGCTGCGGCTCATCTGCTACCGGGCTTTGAACGCCTGCCTGCCAGCGAGCATCCGCGCATTATGCGCCTGATTAATCAGGATTAAACAACAGTGCGGGTATCAACAAGGTCGTCATAAATGACGACCCTACAATCGCCTCGTGCAGCTCTTTCCCATGATAAATGACGACCAACCCGTAGGGTCGCCATTTATGGCGACCGCCAGCCAGCTCCCACCTCGCTTATAACAATTTCGGCATAAGATATAAGAAATCCATTGGTCAAAAGCTGAGCGAGATTGTTGACTCCGTTTTAGGGCAAGAGGATTATGCGAAACCTTAGCTCTTATTATGTGATTTGGTGATTAAAGCACGCTAACTATGTGTTATCGAGATAATGAAAATACATAGTCACCAACGCACTTTAGTGGTTTCGCCAGTTTGCTGGCCGCCGCTTATTTCAGGGAAAACGCGTATGACGAATGCTGCCGACGGTCTTGCCGCGCTGGAAGCTCAGCTGCAGCAGGATCTGGAATATCTTGAACTGCCTGCAAAATCCTGGGTGCCAGCGCGCACGCAGGATGGCGCCCCGGTGCGTGATGTGGTGGTGATCGGTGCCGGTATGTGCGGCCTGGCGGCGCTGGCTAAATTGCAGTTTACCGGCATCAGCAACGTGGTGGCCTACGATGCCGCGCCCGCCGGGCTGGAAGGTCCGTGGGTGACCTTTGCGCGCATGGAAACGCTGCGATCGCCAAAGACATTACACGGCCCGGCACTCGGCATGGCGCAGCTGACGTTCCGCGCATGGTTCACCGCGCAGTGGGGCAAAGAAGCCTGGCAGGAGCTGGATAAAATTCCCAAAGCGCAGTGGATGGATTATCTGATTTGGTATCGCAAGGTGCTAAATCTGCCGGTGCGTAACAATGTGCGCGTCACCAATATTACCTTCGAAGGTGAGTTAATCGCGCTCGATATCAGCGGTGCCGAAACCGGCCGGATTTACACCCGCCGTTTGGTGCTGGCCACCGGACGCTCTGGCCTCGGCGGCTTCGCCGTACCGGACTTCCTGCAAGGCATTGACCGCAAATTCTGGGCGCACTCCGCCGACGACATTGATTTCGCGGCCCTGCAGGGCAAACGCATTGCGGTGATTGGCGCGGGTGCATCGTCGATGGATAACGCCGCCACCGCGCTGGAAAACGGTGCCGGTGCAGTAGATCTATTGATCCGTCGCCCACAGATGCCGCGCATTAACAAAATGACCGGCATCGGCAGCCAGGGCGTGGTGCACGGGATGCATCAATTGCCGGACGCGTGGAAATGGAAGTTTGTGGATTACACTGCTACCACACAAACGCCGCCGCCGCGTTCTTCGACGCTGCGCGTTTCACGTCATGCCAATGCACGCTTCTTCCTCAACTGCGGCATCAAAGCGGTAAAACAGCAGGCCGAGGGTTTGCTGATCGAAACCACTCAGGGCGCGCTGCGCTACGACTTTTTGATTGCCGCCACCGGCTTTAGCAACGATTTCCACGGACGCCCAGAGTTTGCCGCCATCGCACCGCACATCCGCAGCTGGCGCGACGGGCGTTATCAGCCAGAAATGGGCGCGCCGCGTGCCAATCTGCTCGAAGCGCCGGATCTCGGTCCCGCCTTTGAGTTCCGCGAGCTAACGCCAGGCGCGTGTCCCGGCCTTGCGCATATCCACTGCTTCAACGATGCGGCGATGCTGACGCACGGCAAAGTCTCCGGCGATATTCCGGCGGTGAGCGCCGGTGCCGATCGTCTGGTGCGCGGCATCAGCGCGTCGCTGTTTGCTGAAGACGTCGAGCAGCATTACGCCAACTTACAGGCTTTTGACACCCCTGAATTGCAGGGTGATGAATGGGTGGATTCCACGCCCTTACTCAACCAGGAGAACGCGCAGTGAGTGACGCAATTGATCGCGCCGTTGGCTTAAACGCTGAAGATGCGCTGTACGCTACACGCCGCCTGCGCCCGGAATTTGTGGATGGCGCTGAGCAGTGCCGGCTGTCGGTATTGGCACCTAATGACGATCAGGGCTTAGCGCCGGATGTGCGTTTGGCGCTGGCGCAGCGCATGGCGCAGTTGAATGGCGATGCCGAGCTGCAGCGCGATTATCAGGCGCAGCTGGCGGCGTTGCAGCCATCAGACGCGCTGCTGACGCTGGCGGCCGGTGCCAGCGATCTGGCTGAGCCGCTGGCGACTATCGCGCGGCATACCGATCTCGTTACCCGGCAGCCTATGAATGCCACCGAGCAGCACATTCGCCTGCTGGAACAGGCAGGATTGAGTAATCCACAGATTGTGGCGCTCTCAGAGCTGATCGCTTTTGTTAACTTCCAGACGCGCGTCGCGGCCGGATTACGTTTGTTGAGGTCTGCATGATTCCGTCGGTTAATCTCAAGCCGCTGCACTGGCATCCTTACATCGCACCGGTTGAGGTGGCAGATGCCACGCCCGCGCAGCTTGATGCGATGAAAGTGACGCCCTCGAACAAGAAGATCTCCGAGTATGTGCGCACGCTGGCGCACGATCCCGACAGCTACGTGGCGCGTACCGTGCTGTTCAACGCCATTATGTATGTCGATGGCGGGCTGGATCGTGCAGATCGCGAGCTCGGTGCGCTGGGCGCTTCAATCGTTAACGGCTGCAAATATTGCGCGGTGGTGCATGCGCGCCGCCATGCGCAGCTGGCAGAAAGTGATGCGGTAGTGAGTGCGATTTACTTCGATCGTGCCGATGTGCTCGGCGAGCGCGATGCGGCGATCTACCGTTTTGCCCGTCGCCTGTCCGTCACGCCATCAGAGGCCAGCGCCGAGGATATGGCGGCACTGCGCGCGGTCGGCATGAACGATCAGGAGATTATCGATCTGATCCACGCCATCGCCATTTTTGGCTGGGCCAACCGTCTGATGCATGTGCTTGGCCATGCTGACCTGAACAAATAGGGGCTGCTGCATGTTAGAACTCAACGATATCAAGCTCGCTTACGGCAGCACGCCGATCCTGAAAGGCGTCGATCTATCGGTAAAACGTGGCGATGTGGTGTCGATCATCGGGCCAAGCGGCACCGGTAAAACCACGCTGCTGCGCTGCATTAACTATCTGGCGAAACCGGCGTCCGGCACTATTCAGCTCGATCAGATCCGCATGGATTATCAGACTCCGGACAAAGCGGCGATCCAGGCGATCCGCCTGCGCACCGCGATGGTGTTCCAGCAGTTCAACGTCTTCAAAAATATGACGGTGCTGGAAAACGTGATGGATCCGCTGATCGTTATTCAACGCAAAAGCAAACAGCAAGCGCGCGATATCGCCGTGCAGGAGCTGGAGCGCGTCGGTCTGGGCGCCAAGCTCGATCACTATCCGTCGCAGCTTTCCGGTGGCCAGCTGCAGCGTACCGGCATCGCCCGTGCGCTGGCGGTGCGTCCCGACGTGATGCTGTTTGATGAGCCAACCTCATCGCTCGATCCGGAGCTGGTGGGCGAGGTGCTGAAAGTGATTAAAGACGTGGCGTCGTCCGGCATTACCTCACTGCTGGTGACGCACGAGATGCAGTTCGCGAAAAGCATCTCCAATCGCATCGTGTTTATGGATCAGGGCGTGGTGGCCGCGCAGGGCAGCCCGACTGAGATGTTCGATAATCCCACCCTGCCGCGCCTTGCTCAGTTCCTCAACTCAGAACGCGTATTCTAATAATTAAAGGAATCAACGACATGCCTGCAATCAAAACCACATTACGTCGCCTGGCCGTGCCTGGCATCATCGCACTGGCGCTCATTAGCGGTAACAGCTTTGCTGACGCCGTGCGCACCATCAAAATCGCCACCGCGGCGGAATCGAAACCGCTGTCGTGGGGCGCAATTGGTCACGAGCCGCAGGGTTACGAGCCGGACGTGCTGAAAGCCATCAACGCCAGGCTGCCGCAGTACAAATTCGTCATGGAAGGGGCGGCGGATATCGCCCAGGAAACCGGTCTGGCGACCGGTAAATATGACATGGCGACCGGCGGTTATTACAAAGCGCCGACCCGCAGCAAACAGTTCCTGATCCCGGATGCGCCAATCGGCGCCAGCCTGATGAAGATCTACAGCCGCAGCGATAGCAACATCAACGGCATGAAAGATCTGGTCGGTAAGAACATCGTGCCGGTGACTGCTGGCGGCGGCGTATACAAATTTGTGACCCAGTGGCAGCAGGAAAATCCGAACGACAAAGTGGCGATCAAGGCGTCGAGCGCCGGCGTGCCGTATCCGGATCGCCTGAAAGAAGTGCAAAGCGGTAAATATGATGCGCTGATCCTGCCTTCTAACCTCGGCGAGCAGACGGTGATCGACAACCAGAAGCTGGCGATCAAAGCCAGCGAGCCGGTGGCCATCAACAACACTTACGTGCTGATTCACCGCTCTGCTGAAAACCAGGCGCTGAACGATGACATCAACAAAACGCTGCAGCAGCTGAAGGCCGACGGCACGCTGGATAAGCTGGCGCAGAAGTGGTTCGGCGAAGACGTCACTAAATACATGAAGTAAGCGATTCACCTGAAGCCGCTGCGCCCGGTGCTGAGCCGGGCGCTGCTTCATTGTTAGCAGGAGTGTTTCACCGTGAATCTGACTTCGATGATTCCCGAGCTGCTCTCGGCGCTGCCGTTGACGCTCGGCATAATGTTTGTCGCGATGATCGTCGGGTTCTTCCTGGCGCTGATCGCCACCGTGTTCCGCGTGCGCCGCATCCCAGTAATTAGCCAGGTTGTGGATCTATACGTCTCGTACGCGCGCAGCGTGCCGGTGGTGCTGCAGCTGTTTGTCGCCTTTTATGGCCTGCCGCTGGTGGCCGAGCAGTTTGGTTTCAGCGATTTTGTCACCGCCAATATCGCGGCGATGATTGGCCTGAGTCTTTACCACGGCGGTTATCTGTCGGAAGTGATGCGTCCGGCGTTTCTTGCCGTGGAGCGCGGCCAGCACGACGCCGCCGACAGCATGGGTTACAGCTTTCGCCAGAAAATGCTGCGCATTGTCGGTCCGCAGGCGGTGCACTATGCGCTGCCGGGCTACGGCAATGCGATTATCTATCTAATTCATAACGTGGCGTTGGTGATGTACATCGGTGCGGCGGATGTCATGGCGACGGCGCATCTGATTATGGAACGTGACTACAACCAATATCAGTTCGGTACCTATCTGGTGCTGGCGGTGCTCTATTCGCTGCTGTGCGGCGTGGCCTGGTTGATTATCCGTTTCTTCGAACAACGTCACGCGAAGTACAGCTCAAAAACCGCTGCGCGCGTTAAATTCACCAGCGTCTGATAAAGGGGAGCAACCATGTTTGATCTTGAGGTTTTGCTGCCAGACTTCTGGAGCATTCTCGATGCGGTGCCGGTTACGCTGCTGATGGCGGTGACGGTGTTTATCTGCTCAACGCTGCTCGGCGGACTGTTTGCCTTTGTCGAGCATCGCCGCATTCCGGTACTGCGCCAGTTGGTGATCGCATACAAAATTGCCTTTAAAGGCGTGCCGATGGTGGTGGTAATTTTCCTCGCCTATTACGGTTTACCACCGGCGCTGCACTTTGTTGCCACACTGTTTGGCGTGGAAGTGAATGCGCACTCGCTGCCGAACTGGGTGATTATCATTGTCGCGCTCAGCGCCTGCGTGGCGGCGTTCCAGGCGGAAGTGTGGAAGGGCGCGCTCAATTCGTTTGATAGCGGCCAATCGGATGCCGCGCTGTCGCTGGGCTACAGTGGCGGCCAGCTGTTCCGACGCGTGATGTTTCCGCAAATTATTGTGGCGGCGATCCCCGATCTGGCGAATGCCTTTATGGTGATCATGAAAGCGCTGTCGCTGGCGTTTGCTATCGAAGTGGTGGATATCTTCGCTCAGGCGCAGTTGACGGCGGCGCTGAATTTCTACTACCTCGAAGCCTTCCTGATTGCGGTGGTGTTCTACATGGTGATTGCTTATGTGGTTACCAAGCTTGCCGACAAGATTGAGGCGGCGCTGCGGGTGCGGACGTAAATCCTGGTCGGCATGAATGGCGACCCTACAAAACCCGCATACCCAATCACGTAGGGTGCGCATTTATGCGCACCTTTTTTATCGCTATCATAACTTTCATTATGCAAGTTACTTGCAAAATGAAAGTCACTCTGTAACAGTATCCCGCATCAGAAAGATGCGGATACCCAATAATGAAAAACCAACCCCTCTACAATATGCCGTGCCCCATCGCGCGCAGCCTGGGCCGTATTGGCGATGGCTGGAGCATGCTGATCATGCGTGATGCGCTGGCTGGCTTCACGCGTTTCGATGAGTTCCAGAAAAGCAGCGGCGTGGCACCCAACATTTTGTCGCGTCGGCTAAAAGAGCTGGTTGAAGATGGCCTGCTGCAGAAGGTGTGTTACAGCACCAGCCCCGCGCGCTATGAATATCACCTCACGCCTGCCGGACGTGATTTCCGCAGCGTGATTCTGGCGCTGGCAGAGTGGGGCAGCACGCACTTCTCGCCGGAAGGACGCCAGATACAGCTGGTAGAAACCGCCACGCAGCGTCCGGTGAAGATGCAGCTGGTCGATAGCGAGAATGGTGAGCCACTTACCCTGGACAAATATCAGATGGTACCCGGCCCGGCGGCGGTGCCGATGATGCACTATCGCCATGACTATCTGCAGAAAAAACGCGCCGGTGATAACGCCCAGAAATTCGCGCCGCCTTCGCTGACAGAGCCGCAATCATGATGCTGACGCGCAAAAAATCTGCGCTGTTGCTGGCGCTGGCGGCGGCAGGTATCGCGCTGGCCGGTTACGGTTATTACTGGTGGCACACCGCGCGCTTTATGCCTTCAACTGATGATGCCTACGTCGGCGCGGATATCAGCGCCATCTCGGCTAAAGTCTCCGGCTACATTCACACCATTGCGGTGCAGGATAACGCGCAGGTAAAGCAGGGCGATCTGCTGGTTCAGCTGGATAACCGTGATTATCTCGCGGCGGTGGAGCAGGCCTCGGGTGAAGTGGCCGCGCAGCAAGCGGCGCTGAGTGATATCGCCGCCACTCGTCAGCTGCAGCTCGCCACCATTGCCGGTGCGCACGCCTCGCTGCTGGCGGCGCAGGCGGTGACGCAAAAAACCACCTCCGATCAGCGGCGCTACACCCTGCTGGCCAGCAGTGCGGCGGTGTCACAGCAGATCCGCGATCATGCGCAGGCCGATTACCATCAGGCGATTGCCGAAGAGAGCAAAACCCGCGCCGATAAAACGGTGGCGGAGCGACAGCTTCAGGTGTTAGACGCGCGTGAACTGCAGGCGAAAGCGGCATTGACCAAAGCACAGGCCGGGCTGGCGATGGCGAAGCTCAATCTTGAGTACACCGAAATTCGTGCGCCTTTTGCGGGTGTGGTGGGCAACCGTCGCGCGTGGTCCGGTTCGTTCGTCAGCAGCGGCACGCAGCTGCTGTCGCTGGTGCCGTCGCACGGCTTATGGATCGACGCCAATTTCAAAGAGAGCCAGCTGGCGAACATGCAGCCGGGACAGGCGGCGCACATCGTTGCCGATGTGTTACCAGGCCGCACCTTTAGCGGCCACGTTGCCAGCTTATCCCCGGCAACCGGTTCACGCTTCAGCATCCTGCCCGCAGAAAATGCTACCGGCAACTTCACCAAAATTGTCCAGCGCGTGCCGGTGCGCATCGTGCTGGAGGGCGATGATGCGGCGCTCGGCCTGCTGCGTCCCGGCTTGTCGGTGACGGTCACGGTGGATGAGAGAAGCGCGCGATGAGCAGCGTCGCCGCACCGCTGGTGGCGCCGGCGCAAATGCCGGTGAGCAAGAAAATAGTGGCCTTCGCCACGCTGTGCATCGGCATGTTTATCGCGCTGCTGGATATCCAGATCGTGTCGGCGTCGCTACGTGATATCGGTGGCGGTTTGTCGGCCGGCGATGATGAAACCGTGTGGGTGCAGACCAGTTATCTGATCGCGGAGATCATCATCATTCCGCTCTCCGGCTGGCTGGCGAGCGTGATGTCAACGCGCTGGCTGTTTGCCGCTTCGGCCTGCGGATTCACCATCATGAGTCTGCTGTGCGGTTGGGCATGGAACATTCAAAGCATGATTGCCTTCCGCGCGCTGCAGGGATTAGCCGGCGGTTCGATGATTCCGCTGGTGTTCACTTCCGCGTTTGCCTTTTTTCAGGGCAAGCAGCGGGTGATTGCGGCGGCCACGGTGGGCGCGCTGGCCTCCCTGGCGCCGACGCTAGGGCCGACAGTGGGCGGCTGGATTACCGACAACTACAGCTGGCACTGGCTGTTTTTCATCAACATCATTCCCGGCATTTACATTACTGTTGCCGTGCCGCTGCTGGTGAAAATCGACGCGCCGAATCGTGAACTGCTGCGTGGCGCCGATTACTTCAGCATTGTGCTGCTAGCGGCGTCGCTCGGCTGTCTGGAATACACGCTGGAAGAGGGGCCGCGCTGGGGCTGGTTTGACGATAGCACCATCGCCACCACCGGTTGGATCGCGCTGCTGTGCGGCGTGTTTTTTATTGTTCGTACGCTGCATCACGCCAGACCCATCATGGATTTACGCGCGCTGAAAGATCCTGGTTTTAGCCTCGGCTGTTACTTCTCATTTATGGCCGGTGTCGGCATCTTCGCCACCATTTATCTCACGCCGCTGTTTCTCAGCCAGGTGCGAGGGTACAGCGCGCTGGAGATCGGGATGGCGATCTTCTCTACCGGTATTTTTCAGATCCTGTCGATCCCACTGTATGCCTGGCTGGCGAATCGCGTCGATCTGCGCATTCTGCTGGCGTTTGGCCTGATGAGTTTTGGCGTGTCGATGTACTTTTTTGTGCCGATCACCCACGACTGGGGCGCCAAAGAGCTGCTGTTTCCGCAGGCGTTTCGCGGCATGGCGCAGCAGTTTGCCGTGGCGCCTACGGTAACGCTGACTTTGGGTAGCCTGCCCCCGGCGCGACTAAAATTAGCTTCAGGGCTGTTTAATCTGATGCGCAACCTCGGTGGCGCTATCGGTATCGCGCTGTGTGGCACGGTGCTCAACGATCGTACCAATCTGCACTTCAGCCGTCTGGCTGACCATCTCAACTCTGCCAGCCTGACGTTGGGTGACTATCTGCAATCACGCACGCTGGCGCTCATCGGCAGCGGCCTGAGTTCGGATGCGGCGCACACTGCGGCGCTGCAATCGCTGGCGCAGTTGACGCTCCGCGAGGCGCGCACGCAGGCATTTTCAGACGCATTCTGGCTGATTATGGTCGGATTTTGTATCGCCGCGCTGCTGGTTCCTTTTATGAAAAAGCCCGCGGCTTAAGGAGTTATCAATGAAACGTATTGTTATTACTGGCATGGGGCTGGTCTCGCCACTGGGTTGCGGCACGGAGGCGGTGTGGCAGTCGCTGCTGGCGGGAAAATCCGGCATCAGCGCGCTGCCGCCGGAGATGGTGCAGGATATCGCCTGTAAAGTAGCGGGCCAGGTGCCGACGCCAGAGCAGGATGCGCAGCACGGTTTTAACCCCGACGGCATTATCGCCGCCAAAGATCGCAAGAAGATGGATCGCTTTATCGAGTTCGCGCTGGTGGCTGCCCAAGAAGCGCTGGCGCAGGCCAACTGGTCGCCGCAGGATGTGGCACAGCAGCAGCGTACTGCCACGGTGATCGCCACCGGCATCGGCGGCTTTAACGAAATCGCCAACGCGGTAGAAACCACCGCAGCGCGTGGACCTCGCCGTCTGTCGCCGTTCACCATTCCTTCGTTTCTCGCCAACCTGGCGGCGGGACACGTCTCGATTGCGCACGGTTTTCGCGGACCGATTGGTGCCCCGGTGACCGCCTGTGCGGCGGGGGCGCAGGCGATTGGTGATGCGGCGCGACTGATTCGCAGCGGTGAGGCGGATATTGCGCTGTGTGGCGGTACCGAAGCGGCGATTCATCGCGTCAGCCTGGCCGGTTTTGCCGCAGCAAAGGCGATGTCGGGCGGCTTTAACGATCGTCCGCAGCAGGCTTCGCGTCCGTTCGATCGCGACCGCGATGGCTTTGTGATGGGCGAGGGCGCCGGGTTACTGGTGATTGAATCGCTGGAGCATGCGCAGGCGCGCGGCGCTACGCCGCTGGCCGAGCTGGTGGGCTACGGCACCAGCGCCGATGCTTATCATCTCACCGCCGGCCCGGAAAATGGTGAAGGCGCGCGCCGGGCGATGGAAACTGCGCTGGCGCAGGCGGGCATTGCGGCTGCGGAGGTACAGCACATTAATGCGCATGCCACCTCGACGCCGGTGGGCGATAAAGGCGAGCTGGCGGCAATCCGTTCGCTCTTCGCGGGAAGCAAAGTGGCGATCACCTCAACCAAATCCGCTACCGGACATCTGCTGGGAGCGGCGGGTGGCGTGGAGGCGATCTTCTCCATTCTGGCGCTACGCGACCAGATTGCGCCGCCCACGCTGAACCTGCAAAATCCGGATGAGGCGGCGGCCGGGCTCAATCTGGTGGCGCTCACCGCGCAGCCAACGGCGATGACCTATGCGCTATCGAATGGGTTTGGCTTCGGTGGGGTTAATGCCAGTTTGTTGTTTAAAGCCTGGCGATAGATTTCCTATAATGGGGCAACGATAGCGTGCAGGAATGGCCCCCTTTGACTCCGAAATCCGAAACTCAGCAGCTGGCGGAAGAGCTCCGTCAGCTTGTCAGCCACTTCGTGCGTAACGTGCGGGTTGGTACTGCGACCGTGCGCACCTCGCAGTATGAAACCTTAGACTTGCTCGAAAGCCATCAGTCGCTCTCCATCGCCGAGCTCGCGCGGCTGCGCGGCGTGAAGCATCAAAGTATGCGGTTGGTGATTAACGAGCTGGAGTCGCAAGGTTTGGTACTGCGGCAAAAAAGCGCGCAGGACGCGCGAGCGCAGGTGATTGTGTTGAGCGATTGCGCACGCGCACACCTGGTCACGGCACGCGAACAGCGCACGGAGTGGATTGCGGCGCGCATTAACGCCAGCCTTGAGCAATCCGATCGTGACGATCTGCAGAAAGGCCTGGCTGCATTGCGCAAGCTGCTTTAAACCGACGGGCTGGCGCTACGCAGGTGATTGATCACCGCCGCCAGCGTGTTCATCCCCCAATGTTCAACGTATTGTCCGTTTTCAATGCGTACCATATCGATCACGGCGATCGTCACGGCTAAACCGGTGGGCGCAATGCCCATCAGCGATCCGCTGTGAACGCCGCCAATGCTTTTGCGCGTAGTGACCCAATCGCGCTCGGCGATTTGCTCCTCAATATTCACCTGTAAATTGGAGAGCGCGGGGCGCAGGATCCGATCGAAGGTGTGCCACAAACTTTCGCGATCGTTGGGTGCGCCTGCGGGTGCTGAGCGGTTAACGAAGTGTGCGGCGACGAGCCGATTAAAGGCCTGACGATCCCCCTCGGCGATCACTTGTTGGTTAAAGCGACGCACAACGGCTTTGTTCTGTTCAGACATGGTGATTCTCCGCAACATATACAGTTTAACTGTATATATTTAACGGCAAGCGAGGAGCAGGGATTTGTTAAGTTGTGCTTTATACGAAGTTTGCTGCATTCTGATGCCCTCACCCCAGCCCTCTCCCACAGGGAGAGGGAGCAGAAAGAGCCATTTACCGTGAAAGAGAGGGAGTGAGATAATGTTCGATGGGGCGCGATCGGTTCCCTCTCCCGCGTGCGGGAGAGGGTTAGGGTGAGGGGAAAAAACGCACCAAACTCAACGCTTACCCAGCGCTTCCCACAGCCCTAGCAGGTAGGTAGTACCCAGCGCGCGATCGTACAAACCATAGCCCGGACGACCGGTTTCGCCCCAGATAAAGCGACCATGATCCGAGCGGATGTAGCCATCGAAGCCGTTGTCGTACATCGATTGCAGCACTTTATACATATCCAGCGAGCCGTACTCCGTTGGGTGCGCGCACTCGTAGAAATCTTTGTCCTGAATAATTTTGATGTTACGCACGTGGGCAAAGGGAATGCGCCTGCGGCGAGAGAACTCGGCCAGAATGGCGTACACGTCATTGCTGGGATCTTCCGCAATCGATCCGGTACAAAGCGTGATGCCGTTAGCTTCGGAATCCACCACGTTACAGATCCAGTCAAGATCGTCGCGATTTTTCACCACGCGCGGCAGGCCAAAGATCGAATACGGCGGATCGTCCGGATGGATCGCCATCTTCACGCCCACCTCTTCACACACCGGGATCACCGCCTTGAGGAAGTAGGCGAGGTTTTCACGCAGCTTTGCGTCATCCACATCTTTGTATTGGGCAAACAGATCCTGCACTTTTGCCAGACGTTCGGGTTCCCAGCCGGGCAGGGCGAAACCATTCGCATTGCCGAGCACTTCCTGCACCACTTCATCAAGGCTCTTATCAATGCCTTTCTTCTCGAAAGCCATGGTGAGCGAGCCGTCGGGCAAAACATAGTTCATGTCGGTCTTCATCCAGTCGAACACCGGCATGAAGTTGTAGCAGATCACCTTAACGCCCGCGTTGGCCAGATTGCGGATGCTCTGCTGGTAATTTTCAATGTAGCGATCGCGGCTGGGCAGGCCGATTTTAATGTCGTCATGAATATTGACGCTTTCGATCACTTCCACCGTCAGACCGGCGGCGTGCACCTGCTCAACCAGCGCATTAATCTTTTCGACAGGCCAGGTTTCACCCACCGGCACGTCATAGAGCGCGCCAACCACGCCACGTACGCCCGGCACCTGGCGAATATATTCCAGCGAAACTTTATCTTCTTTCGGACCAAACCAACGCATTGTCAGCTGCATAATGTCATCCACCGTCATCGTGTCTGTGATGACTGATAAACTACCATTCTAGTAAACATGCTGACAACACGGCACCAACAATAAGCCTTGATCCGCGTCACAGAACACAATTTATCCGCCAGGTTCGGCCTTAATGGTGCAGCACGCCGCTGAAGTGATCCTTGTATTTGAATAATTCCAGATCGGATCGCAGCCCCAGTTTGCGCAGCGCAGTCTGCTTTTGCCCGCTGATGGTTTTGCGGCTGCGCGCATATTTCACCGCGATCTGCGTGATGCTCAAGCCATCAAGATAGCAGCGGATCACTTCGATCTCGCGTGGGCTGAGATCGCGCAGCAGCAGTTTGAGCTCATCACCCAGTTCGCGTGGCATTAAGTAGTCATGCATCTCCCGATCGCTTTCCTGGAACTTATCCATCTCCAGCAACATCTCTGAGGTGAGAAAACGCTTGTTGCGGCACACCTGATGAATAGCAGTCACTAATACTTCCTGCTCTTCGCTCTTACCGATAAAACCGTGTACACCCGCTTTTAACAGCAGCTGGACAATGGCCGGTTTCTCCATCGACGAGGAGACCAGAATTTTCAAATCGGGATAGCGCAGGCGAAGCTGTTTCACCATCTGCAAGCCGTCGAGATCCTCTTCGCCCAGCATGTAATCGAGTACCAGCACATCCACCGAATTCTGCTGCAGGAAACTCATCAGCTGCTGACGCTGGGCAAAAGTACCCACCAGCTCCAGCTCGGGTTCCTGTGCCAGGCGATACTGAATCGCTTTGCCAATCAGCGGATGGTCATCTAATACGGCGACCTGCCAAATCGCAGTTTCTTTCATGGTTTCACCTCATCAATGTGGTTTTTTTCTAGTGTATGTAGGAACAGTTCTTCCAGCTGCGCCACGGCAGCGATAACCGCTGGCAACTGCTGCTGCAGCAGCGCATGATCTTCTTCCTCAGCCGCTTGCTCGGCAGCGAGGCTGCTGTGTTGTAACGCTTCGGCATGCAGTAGCTTGGCGCTGCCGAGCAATTGGTGTGCGGCGTGGCGTGCGCTGGCAAAATTCGCTTCTTCCGTCGCCAGCTTTAGCTGCGCAAGATCGCGCGCGTTCTGCTGCTGGGCGGTGGTCACCAAATCGTGCCAGGCTTGCGGATCGTTGGCCGCAAGGTTTTCCAGTGTGAGTAATGTGTCAGGGCGTGAATGAGTCGGTGGTGCTCCCGTCACCACTTTCAGCAGCTGCGTGCTTTCCAGCGGTTTAAACAGGCAACCATTCATCCCCGCCTGAATGGCGAGCTGGGCAACGCGCTCTTCCGCCATGGCCGTGAGGCCATAAATGGGGACGATGCGGCGATTAAGGCGCTTCTCTTCTATACGGAGCTGGCGCGTAAACTCGAAGCCGTCCATGCCGGGCATGTTGCAGTCGGTGATTACGCGATCGATTTCATGCTCACGCCATAATGTCAGCGCCGCTTCACCGCCATCCGCGACTAAAACGTGATGCCCGGCGTAACGCAGCTGCTGTGCCAACAGCAGCTGGTTGGTGGCGTTATCATCAACAATCAGCATGCGCAGTGATACGTGGGCAATGTCATCTACCTGCTCAGGCTCAACCTCTGCTTCAAACAGCGTGCTGGGCTGAGCGCTGAAGCGCAGCATAAATACGCTGCCCACTCCAGGCTCACTCTCAACGTGCAGCTCCGCTTCCAGCATCGCCGCCAGACGGCGGCAAATATTGAGCCCAAGTCCGGTACCGCTGACGCGGTTAGTGCCTTGATCAACCTGAATAAAGGGATCGAAAATGGCCTGCTGCTGTTCGGGCGTTAAACCCGAGCCGCTGTCACACACTTCCAGCACATAGTCGGGTTTACTGGTATCCGCTTGATACAGTACGACTTCAACTGCGCCGCTGGTGGTGAATTTGATGGCATTACTCACCAGATTCGACAAGATTTGCTTTAAAGCGACCGGATCAAAAATCACACAATCTTGGTCAATTTCGAGTATCACATTCAGCGCTATGCCTTTATTGAGTGCCACCTGGTGGAATAGCGCTTCGGTGTCGTGAATCACATCGCTGAGCGACATCGTCATCGGGCGAATGCTGAAATGGCCGGATTCGATTTTCGCCAGATCAAGGATGTCGCCAACCAGCGAAAGCAGTGAACGCGAGGACTGCCACGCCAGATCGATATTCTTCTGCCGCTGCTGCTGATCGCTCTGCCCCAAATGCTCGATTTCCAGCAGGCCAATCAGCGCCGCCAGCGGCGTGCGGATTTCGTGGCTCATGTGGGAGAGGAAGGTACTTTTCGCCTCGCTGGAACGTAAAGCTGCCCGCTTGGCTTTGTGCACATCCTCCAGCAGCGTCTCGATGTAGTGCAGCTGCTGGCCCATCTCCTCTTCATGCTTGCGTTGCTTCGCGAGTGAGGATTTCAACAGGTGGTTACGCCACAGGAAGAACAGCAAAAACAGGCCAGCGCCTATGCCGAAACGCAGCATATAACTGCGATAGCTCTGCCATGAGGTGCTGGTGGCGGGCGGCGTGTACTTAATCCAGCGTTCCATCAGCGATTGGATGGTGGGCTGCGGAATATCTGACAGCGCTTTATTCAGGATTGAAATGAGATGTTTATCCGCAACATTGGCGGCCATTGCCATGCGAAACATCGGTAATGGGGCGACAAACGCCACTTTGAAACGGTCATTGAAGTGATTATTGAGTAAAAACTGCGCCGATTCATAAGGCACGATAAAACCGTCTACCTGTTTATCCTGCAGCTGCCCGAGAAAATCAATCGAGACGGCATTTTCAACAAAATCTACCTCCGGCCAGCTACGACGAAGGTCGTTACGGTAATAAACGCGTTCATACAGACCCACGCGTTTGCCTGCCATCTCATCCAGGCTGTGCCATTTACTCTCTTTTCGCGTGACGACCACCCAGGGTGAATAGATATATGAGCGCGAATAGCGGATATGTTTGTTTTGTTGCGAAGCCGCGTCGCTCACCGCCAATAGTGAATGAGGCTGCTTGACCAGCGCATCACGCATCCTGTTTAAGCCATGCGTCGCCTGGTATTGAAAATGAATTCCCGTGCGTTGAGAGATGAGATTGAGCAGCTCTACGCTCAATCCCACCACGCGCTGTTTGGCATCGACAAAAGTAAAAGGGAGGTGCGAGGGATCGTAAAATACGGTGATATCGCGATGCTGCTCCAGCCATTTAGCCTCTTCATCACTGAGATCGAGGGGATGATTTTTCACTACCGAGCGATAATCCAGGCCCCAGGCCTCGGCGATTTGCACGGCGTTACGCAGTGGGATATTGGCGAGAATCTCATTAATGGCGGTGATAAGCGGATGATTGTCAGCGCGGGTGGCAAAACGGGCATCAACGTCATTGGTGTAGGGCGTGTCGTGTGACTCAATAATATTTTGCAGGCCGCGTTGCGATAAGTAACGCTGCGTGGCGGTATTGCTCCAAAACACCGTGTTGTTGCTCAATGCTGTTTCGGTGTACGCCCATAAATGCGGTGAAGCGGGCACTAAATAGGCCTTTGGATAACGCTGATGTAATAAGTTTTTGAGTGCGGTATCGCCGAAAAACATGAGTCGGTAATTAGCGTCTTTCAATTCCCGATCAAATTTTGCCTGACGACGACTAATTAACACGCTCTGTGCCAGCGAATAGGGGATGCTCAGTTCGAGGTGTGTGTCCTGGTTGGCTGCCTGGGTGTAATAGGGAGTGAGATCAATCTCGCCGGCTCGCAGCGCATCCACCATTTGCTGACGGGTGTCATATAACGTGATCTTCACCGGCAGGTTCATGGTTTTAGCGATGATGGCCAGGTAGTCAGCCGATAAGCCTTCGTAAGTTCCTTTTTCAAATTCAACCATATAGGGCGGAATGGCATTGTTCCATACGCCAACGCGCAGTACGGGATGACGCGACAGCCAGCGTTGGCTCGATGGGCTCAGCGACACTTCAGGAGAGACGAGTCCGTAACGTGGCGTGAAAGTTAATGGGGTAGCGCTCCAGGCTGAGAGACAGAGGCTCCACAGAACGATCATGCTTAGAATACGTATTACCACGACTCATCTCTTCCTTTTCGCTAACGGCGTCATGCACTGCCAGCGTGGCGGTGCAACTTTCTGGCGCAATCTTGACGCGCCCAATGACATCTCACAGCGGCACGCTGTTAAGCAGGAATTAAATGGCAGCTGAGAAAATTCTGGTAAATGACGGCTGAATGGGGCTATCGAATCGCCATTGGCGGGTAGCGGATGTGAGTGGATTTTACTAAAAGCTGGCGCTTAAATTAGTGAAGTTCGCTGTTTTTGCCGGTTACATTCGACGTTACTCCTGAGGTTGCTGCAATTTACCGCTACTAATCGGCTTTTCATTTGTTTTATTTACAGAAACTTCCTGGCAGGCAAAATAGCGCTTATTTCCTCGCCTTCAGCCAACCATGTCAGAAGAAGCGCTGCGTCAGCAGATCCAGATCCTGAAAAAGCACAATGCGCGCTTAAAGCGTATAGCGCATGACGCGCGTAATAAGTTAAGTGCTGCGCTGGATGGTACCGGGCTCTGCTTGTGGCAGCTGGATATTCCGAGCGGTAAGTTAGTGATTTTCAACCGCCGCTGGGGCGCCATGCTCGGTTTTCAGCCAAAAGAAACCAAAGCCCAGTTTGATGTGTGGCGTGAATGCCTGCATCCCGACGATGCCGACGACGTGCTGAAAGCCTTTTACGATCATATTGAGGGCCGCGCGCCTTACTACGAAGCGCTGCATCGCATGCTCGGTAAGAACGACAACATCAAGTGGGTGCTGGATCGCGGGCGCGTGACCGAATGGGATGATCAAGGTAATCCTATCAAGGTGACCGGTACGCACATTGATATGACCAAAGAGAAAGAGTACGAAGCGCAGCTCTCCTCGCTGGCGCATCACGATCCGCTTACTGGCCTTACCAATCGCCATGCGCTGCCCAGCCATTTTAATCAGATGAAAGCAAAGGGGCCGCTGTGCGTGGCGTTTGTCGATCTGGATAATTTTAAGCACGTCAACGATACGCTGGGTCATCGCAGCGGCGATGAAGTGTTAATTCAGCTCAGCCAGCGCATCAGCGCCGTGGTGCTGCCCAACGTGGTGATTGGACGCCTGGGCGGCGATGAGTTTGTGCTACTGATCCCTTTCCTTATCGATTATCCCAAAGTGCGCATTATGCTGCAGGCGGTGCTGGATGCCGCGCTACTGCCGTTTGATGTTGATAACGGGCATGCACAAATTGGCGCATCAATAGGCATCGCCCAGGTACAGGAGCTCGACCGTTTTGAGGATGCGCTAACCCGCGCCGACGAAGCGATGTATCAGATTAAGAAAAACGGCAAGCAAGGATTTGGCTTAGCGGGTTAACGCTGCCGAAAAAAAACGCCCACCTCTCTCCCATCCGCCGCCATGACGCCTAAACTTGCTTACAGTAAACCGCCCGTCGTTCGATGTAGTTTTATTGGCAGACACACGACATCACTCACTAACGGAGCAAACGAATGAGTTCATTTAAGACGAAAGATGGCGTTAATCTTTATTTTAAAGATTGGGGTAAGGGCCAGCCGGTGCTGTTTAGTCACGGCTGGCCGCTGGATGCTGATATGTGGGACAGCCAGCTAAATTTTCTCGCCGAACGTGGCTATCGCGTGATTGCTTTTGACCGTCGCGGCTTCGGTCGCTCCGATCAACCGTGGGAGGGTTATAACTACGATACCTTTGCCGATGATATTCACGGCCTGATTGAACATCTGCAGTTAGATGATGTGACGCTGGTGGGCTTTTCAATGGGCGGTGGCGATGTATCACGCTATATCGGCCGCTACGGCACGGCGAAGGTGAAAAGTTTAGTGCTGTTGGGGGCGGTAACGCCGATCTTTGGCAAAACGGCCGACCATCCAGAAGGCGTTGAGCAATCGGTATTTGACGGCATTAAAGATGGCTTACGCAAAGATCGTGCGCAATTTATCAAAGAGTTCGCGACGCCGTTCTACGGCATTAACGCGGGGCAAACGGTTTCTGACGGCGTGCTGACGCAAACTCTGAACATTGCGCTACTGGCATCGCTGAAAGGCACCATCGATTGCGTGACGGCGTTTTCTGAGACCGATTTCCGCGCAGATATTGCCAAAGTGGATGTGCCGACGCTGGTGATTCACGGCAGCAATGACCAGGTTGTGCCGTTCGAAGCCACCGGCAAACTGGTCCATGAGATGATTAAAGGATCGGAGCTTAAGGTTTACGAGAATGGTCCGCATGGTTTTGCGGTGACGCATCAGGATCGGTTGAATGCGGATCTGCTGGCGTTTTTGCAGAAGTAATTGATGTGAAAAGGTCGCCATGAATGGCGACCCTACAGCGTTTATCAATCCGCCAGCAAATGCCCGTACATTGTCATCAGCCTGCGGGTGACACCGTTGGTCCAGCCGAAGCCATCCTGCAACGGATACTCACCGCCGCCACCCGGACGGGCGCGATCGCCACTGATGTCGTATTTTTCCACCAGCTTATGATGCAGCGAATAGAAATTATTCACCGTATTCAGCCAGTTGACGGCAATTTCTGTCGCCAGCGTCTCTTCACCGTAGTGATTCAAACCGACAACGGCCATCCATTGCAGCGGAGCCCAGGCATTGGGTTTATCCCACTGCTCGCCGCTTTCCACCATGGATGTTAACAAGCCACCTTGCGTGAGCAGCAACTGACGCAGCGCCACCGCCTGCAAATGCGCCTGTTCCGGCGAAGCGAGGCCGAGGAACAGCGGCACAACCGCCGCGGCGGTGAAGGCGCCGAAACGCTCGCGGCGCCAGTCGTAATCACGGTAAACCCCGGCGGTGTTATCCCACAGGTAACGGTGAATCGCCTGCTTGCGGCCATCGGCCTTTTTCTGCCATGCCAGCGCCGTCAGCTCTTCACCTTTGGCATGCGATAGCGTTGAAATCATCAGTTCCAGTTTGTAGAGGAACGCGTTGAGATCGATCGGAATAAATTGTGTGGTGCGAATACTCGCCAGGCGCTGCGGATCGCGCAGCCAGCGTGAGGAGTAATCCCAACCCGAAGCCGCCCCGGCACGCAGATCGCGATAAACTTCGTTCGCTGGGCGGCTCGATTTTTTCGCGGTCTCGATATCTTCCAGCCACGACTCGTCTCGCGGCGTATCACGATCGTCCCAGTAACGATTTAGCAGCGAGCCGTCGGGCATGCGCACCACATGGCGATAAGCCTGATGCGGCATCAGCTCGCCCGCGCCGTCCATCCAGAACTGGTACTCCTTCATCAGCTGATCGAGGTAGCGTTTCGCGCCGCGAATACCATCTTCTTCGAACAGCTCAACCATCAGCGCAAACACCGGCGGCTGCGAGCGGCTGAGATAGTAAGTACGGTTGCCGTTTGGCACGTGGCCGTAATTATCAATCAGCCAGGCAAAGTTATCCGCCATGTGGCGCAGCAAATCGTCGCGCCCCGCATCAGCAAGGCCCAGCATGCTGAAGTAAGAGTCCCAATAATAGGTTTCCCCGAAACGGCCACCGGGCACCACGTAAGGTTTCGGTAATGGCAGCAACGATGAGTGTGCTAAATGCTGCTGTGGCATTTTGGTTAACACGGGCCACAGGTCGTCAATATGTTCCGTTAAGGTTTTATCCGGATTAGAAACGTAAAAGCTCTCATTCACCTGCGGTGAATAAAAATGTTCGTGCACAAAACTTTCAAGATCGAAATCCGCTGCGCGTTTACGGCGACGGAAGCGAATTAAAATATCCAGCGGATCGAATTTGGGTGCGCAGTCCGGGAACGTTTTGCTATCGGCAAATATGTGCGAGGTTTGCACCTGCTCAAACAGCTCCATGTAGCGATCGGCAGGCGTCAGCGCATCCGGCGCGGGCAGACCTTCGATCAGCTCGGGTTCCGGCTCCGAATCTTGCACACCTTCACGAACAAATTCATGAGGATTATATTGATACTCCAGTTCAGCATCTGCGCGTCGATCCTCGAAAGCGTTATATTGCTGTTGGTTAGTATTAATAGCAGCCTCCTGGTAAAGTCTTGAATGCGTAAAGGACAAATTATAGAGGTTTGAGAGGGCTAAACAACAATGCGATTTATCTATGAACGTAATAAATCATGTCGATGGATCGCCTGTTTTTATGAATTTTGAGCGATTACAACGGGCTATATTTCAGGAAATGAAAGCAGTGTTTGAGATGGATGTTTAAATAGCTGCACAGAATTATCTGTAATTAAGAAAATCGCTAAAATAAGACTAAAAAAGAGCGAGATGGCTTGAACAATTTATGGCAAACGCAGCGGGAGCTGAGCGGTTTTCCCCTCACCCTAACCCTCTCCCGCCGGCGGGAGAGGGAATGTTTAGCGGCTGAGACGAACTCGATCGGCTCCCTCGCCCGCGTGCGGGAGAGGGCTGGGGTGAGGGACCAAGCGCACCTTTCTTCTTCAGCGCTGCCTTAATCACATCCGCGTATGGCGTGGTTGGGCGGCCAATCAGTTTACTCAACGTATGGCTATCATCGAACAATCCACCTTTTTCGGCTCCGGCATCTGAGTCTGCCAGCATCTCAGACAATCCATCCGGCAAACCGGCACCTTTCAGCGCCGCGGCGAACTCCGCCTGCGGCAGGTTGATGTATTCAACCTTTTCACCCGACTGTTTAGCGATCTCGGCACTGAATTGCGCCAGCGTATAACTGTCGTCACCGGCCAGCTCATACACTTTGCCAGCCTGATCGTCACGGCTGATCACTTCTGCTGCCGCAGCTGCATAATCGCTACGCGCCGCCGATGAGATGCGACCTTCACCTGCTGCGCCAATAAAGGCGTGGTGTGCCAGGGCGGGCGCAATGCTCGCCGCATAGTTCTCGGTATACCAGCCGTTGCGCAGCAGCGCGTAGGGAACGCCAGAGGCTTTCAAATCCGCTTCCGTTGCACGATGCTCAACGCCTAATCCTAATGGGGTGGTGTCGGCGTGCAGCAGGCTGGTGTAAGCAATTAAACTAACGCCCGCGGCTTTCGCGGCGTCGATCACCGCCTTGTGCTGGGCAACGCGCTGGCCGACTTCGCTTGAGGAGATCAGCAGCACTTTATCTACGCCGGCAAAGGCACTCTGTAGCGTTTCCGGTTTGCTGTAATCCGCCGCACGCAGCGTGACGCCCAGCGCTTTGAGATCCGCCGCTTTCTCGGGTGAACGCACCGCCGCAATCACGTCGCTGGCCGGCACTTTTTTCAGTAATTCGGTAATGACCAAACGGCCCAGTTGGCCAGTGGCACCTGTAATCGCAATCATGATGTTCTCCTTCAGTTTGAGCTGGTTTACAAACAGCCTACGAGATAAACTAACTTTTAGTAAGTACTTACAGATTTGTTAGTTTGGCGGAGATGGTTTAAGTGTCTGAAAAGATGAGTGATAAATTTACCCGTGGCGAGTTGCTTAATGTCAATTGCCCGTCACGCGAGGTGCTCAAGCGTATCACCAGCCGCTGGAGCGTACTGATATTATTAGCGCTGCGCGAAGAAACGCTGCGATTTAGCGAACTGCGCCGCAAGATTGGTGGCGTGAGTGAACGTATGCTGGCGCAGACGCTGCGCTATATGGAAGAAGATGGTTTTGTCGAGCGTATTGCTTATGAAGTGGTGCCGCCGCATGTGGAGTATCGTCTGACCTCGTTAGGGCATGAAGTGGAAGGGCAGGTGGTTGGGCTGGCGGATTGGTTAGAGAGCAACGTGCATCGCATTTTGAAGCCTGTGCATTAATCAGGTCGCCATAAATGGCGTAATGCCGACCAGTTAAGCAAAAAAATATCTTTTTATGCAGGTGCGCATGAATGCGCACCCTACAAAAAACCGGCTGTATCCGCGTAGGGTCGCCATTCATGGCACTCTTACGGCATCAGGCGTGCAAATACTTCTCAAACCAGCCCAGCGTGCGGCTCCAGGCCAACTCGGCGGCGGCTTTGTCGTAGCGCGGCGTCGAATCATTATGAAAACCGTGATTCACGCCGGGATAAACATAGCCTTCAAAAATTTTGTGGTTCGCCTTCAGCGCTTCTTCATAGGCGGGCCAGCCTTCGTTGATCCCTTTATCCAGCGCCGCATAGTGCAGCAGCAAGGGAGCTTTGATACGCGGCACGTCCTCGGCTTTGGGCTGACGTCCATAAAATGGCACGGCGCAGGCTAAGTCGGGAAACGCCACCGCCGCCGCATTGGCAACGCCGCCGCCGTAGCAGAAACCGGTAATGCCCACTTTGCCGGTGCCTGCTTCGTGGTGCATCAGAAAATCTACCGCAGCGAAGAAATCATTCATCAGTTTGGTGGGGTCGACCTTGGCCTGCATGGTTTTGCCTTCGTCATCGTTGCCCGGATAGCCACCCAGCGAGCTCAAACCATCCGGTGCCAGCGCAATATAACCTGCTTTCGCCACGCGCCTTGCCACATCTTCGATATAAGGATTCAGGCCACGGTTCTCATGCACGACCACTACGGCGGGCACTTTGCCTGTAGCGTTTGCCGGACGCACCAGATAACCGCGTACCTCGCCGTGACCCTGCGGTGACGGATAGTGAATGTACTCGGGTTTGATCGCCGGATCGGTAAATTCAACCTGCTGCGCCAGCGCATAGTTGGGGCTCATTGCGCTCAACAACGTGGCACCCGTCATCCCGGCAATGGTGAATTTTGCCGCCAGCGAAATAAATTCGCGTTTGCTGATCTTGCCATGAGCGTAGTAATCGTAAAGTTCGAGCAATTCCTGAGGGAAATCCTGTGCAGTAAGACGGGTCATAACCACTCCTTCGCGGATTAACGGGTTGATTGCTGCTTTAAAAAAGCACAGCTCGTCTCCGCAGGCAAATGTTATGACTCAATGGGTTAACCACTACCGATTAACCTCATGTGGAAAATATTCAGCAGGAATATATCCATTTGCTCTAAAAATATTATCTTTTAATTAACATTTTAGATCTGTTGCGCCTGTCCGGAAATATTTACAGCTGAAATCGCTCTGGGAAAAATAATCGATCTATTCTCCGCACTAAAAAATAAATAAATGAAGTATTTACCTGATAGGTGCAGCGGCAATTACCTGAAAATAATAACAATATTGTCACAATGAATGAGGGTGATTAACCTTAACGTAGTGATTTTAAAGTATTAGTTTCCATGGAAAACAATGATCGAAATCAAAAAACACTGTTATAGTTTTACCGACTTCCACTGTTTATTTTCGTTCGCACGGCTTCCTTTTACATTGGTGCGACATTTCTTTAAGCAAGGCGAAATATGGCGTTGCGATCTGCTTGTTAAATATAAGTAAAAATTCGGTGTAATTTGTGGCAATGAGGTAAGCAATGTTTGGATTAGATGCCTTTCATCTGGCAAGGATACAGTTCGCCTTTACTGTTTCCTTCCATATTATCTTCCCAGCCATCACCATCGGTCTCGCCAGTTTCCTGGCGGTGCTCGAAGGAATGTGGCTGAAAACCCGTAACGAGACCTATCGCGATCTCTACCATTTCTGGTCGAAAGCGTTTGCCGTTAACTTCGGTATGGGCGTGGTATCCGGTCTGGTGATGGCGTACCAGTTTGGTACCAACTGGAGTGGTTTCTCGCAGTTCGCAGGCAGTATTACCGGCCCGCTGCTCACCTATGAAGTGTTGACCGCCTTCTTCCTTGAAGCGGGCTTCCTCGGTGTGATGCTGTTTGGCTGGAACCGCGTCGGCCCTGGCTTGCACTTCTTTGCAACCTGCATGGTGGCGCTCGGCACCATCTTCTCCACCTTCTGGATCCTCGCCTCGAACAGCTGGATGCATACGCCGCAGGGCTACATCATTCAGAACGGCATTGTGGTGCCGGAAGATTGGCTGAAAATCATCTTCAACCCCTCATTCCCTTACCGCTTGTTCCATATGTCGGTGGGTGCCTTCCTTGCCAGCGCCTTCTTTGTTGGTGCATCGGGCGCGTGGCATCTGCTGCGCGGCAATGACAATCCAGCGATTCGTAAGATGTTCTCCATGGCGCTGTGGATGGCACTGATTGTCGCGCCGATTCAGGCGATGATTGGTGACGCGCATGGTTTGAATACCCTTGAGCATCAGCCAGCGAAAATCGCTGCGATTGAAGGCCACTGGGAAAATAAACCGGGTGAAGCCTCGCCGCTGATTCTATTTGGCGTGCCGGATATGGATCAGGAGCGCACGAAGTATGCGGTTGAGATTCCGTATCTCGGCAGCCTGATTCTGACGCACAGCCTGGATAAGCAGATTCCTGCGCTGAAGAGCTTCCCGAAAGAGGATCGCCCTAACTCAACCATCATCTTCTGGTCATTCCGCGTGATGGTGGCGCTGGGCTTGCTGATGATTACGTTGGGCGTGGTCAGCCTGTGGCTGCGTTTCAAAGGTCGCTTGTATCATTCGCGTCCATTCTTATGGTTCACGCTGCTGATGGGGCCATCGGGTTTGATCGCCATTCTGGCCGGTTGGTTCACTACCGAAATTGGGCGTCAGCCGTGGGTGGTGTATGGCGTACAGCGCACCATTGATGCGGTTTCCGCGCATGGCGATATGCACATGAGCATCAGCCTGCTGGCATTCATTCTGGTTTACTCGTCGGTATTTGGCGTGGGTTACCTCTACATGATGCGTCTGATCAAAGAGGGTCCGGTGACCGGTGAAGGTAAAGAGGTTGATCACGGTGGTCCGGGTCAGCATCACACGCCAGCGCGTCCGCTGTCGGCGGCGAAAACCCATAGCGAAAAGAGTGGGGAGCACTAAGATGATCGACTTTTCAATTATCTGGTTTGCCATCATCGTCTTTGGCACCTTGATGTACATCGTCATGGATGGCTTCGATCTGGGTATCGGGCTGCTGCTGCCGTTCAATAAAGATCCTGTTGAACGCGACATGATGGTGAACACCGTTGCGCCGGTTTGGGATGGTAACGAAACCTGGCTGGTACTGGGCGGCGCGGCGCTGTATGGCGCGTTCCCGCTGGCGTATTCGGTGCTGCTGGATGCGCTGTCGATTCCGTTAACGGCGATGCTGATTGGCCTGATCTTCCGTGGTGTTGCTTTTGAGTTCCGCTTCAAAGCCACGTTGGAACACCGTGCGTTCTGGGATAAATCATTCATTGCCGGTTCACTGCTAGCGACCTTCAGCCAGGGCGTGGCGGTTGGCGCGATCCTGAATGGTTTCCCGGTGGTTGGCCGCGAATATGCGGGCTCAGCAATGAGCTGGCTGGCGCCGTTCCCGCTGTTCTGTGGCGTTGGTCTGGTCATCGCCTATGCGCTGCTGGGCTGTACCTGGCTCATCATGAAAACCGAACACGACCTGCACCGTAAAATGTCTGCGCTGGCCACGCCGTTGACGTTGACGCTGCTGCTGGTGGTGGGAATTATCAGCATCTGGACGCCGCTGACGCACGCCGATATCGCGCAGCGCTGGTTCACGCGTCCTAACCTGTTCTGGTTCCTGCCGGTTCCGGTGCTGGTGGTGCTGTGTTCGTGGGGGATTGTGCGTGCGATTAAACGCGAAGCGCATTACTCGCCGTTCATTCTAACACTGGCGCTGATTTTCCTTGGCTTCTCGGGCCTTGGCATCAGCATCTGGCCGAACATCATTCCGCCGTCTATCACTATCTGGCAGGCCGCTTCTCCGGCGAGTAGCCAGGCGTTTATGTTGGTGGGTGGCTTGCTGATTATTCCGGTAATTCTGGGTTACACCTTCTGGAGTTACTACGTGTTCCGCGGAAAAATCAAAGCCGACGAAGGATACCATTGATATGCAAACCGAGGTCAGCAACATGAAAACTCACTCAGAAACGAAGATTCCGTGGTGGAAACAGTTGATGTGGCTGGTGATCATTTACGGCGCAAGCGTGCTGGCACTGGGTGTAGTGGCATCACTGTTTCGTATGATGATGACGGCAGCGGGCATGCGCTCGCACTGAGTTATCTGCACTGAGGTGCGCATGAATGCGCACCCTACTAAAACAGGTCTGCTTTGTCGAAAGGTCGCCATTCATGGCGACCTTTTCTATTTCCACGCAGAGAAAAACGTTAGTCACCTAAGCAATTAATGCTTTTCCCGCTTCGGTACGTTTACTCTTCCTTACGTTAGTAATACGTTTTTGTTATATTTATGTGACGAATAACGCAAATTCATTACGTTAACCACTTCATTCGATTATCAAAACCATGCTCAGCCTGAATCTAAAAAAACAGTACATCAATGATCTGGTGGACTGGATCGAGGCGAATCTGACTGACGAACTCAACGTCGATCTGATTACCCTAAAATCCGGTTACTCCAAATGGCACATGCAGCGCATGTTCAAAGAGATGACCGGACAAACGCTGGCGTCTTACACGCGCAAACGTCGTTTAACGATGGCGGCGATGGCGCTGCGTCTGACCAGCATGCCGCTGATCGATATTGCGGTGCGCTTTGGCTTTGATAATCAGCAGAATTTTACCCGAGTGTTTAAAAGTCATTTTTCAATGACGCCAGGTGCCTATCGCCGCATCCCGGATATGCTGATGAAGGATTTCCACAGCCGCATCTCAACGCAGCGTGAGTGGGTTAATGCGCATCTGGTGGAGAAGCCGGAGCTGCAGCTGTGTGGCGAGGTGATTGAGTGGGAGTGCCGTTTTGGCGAATACATCGATCACCACAATCATATTGTGGCGCAACACACGCGCGATTTTATTGCCTTTGCGGGTCAGCACGTGAACCGTGGCTGGCTGGGGTTCCAGTTTAGTCCCGGCGTGAATTCGGCCGACCAGCAGCATATTAGCCTGTTCCAGGCGCTGGAAAGTCAGTATGCCGATGTGCTTCCACGTAATGTGCAGAACTGGACCGGTGAAAAGGGCTTGTATGCGGAAATAAACTGGCACGGCGCGCCGGAAGAGATCAACGCCTTTACCGCCGAGATCTATTACAACCATCTGCCAGCGCTGGGCGTGGCACGACGGGCGGGCAAAGATTTACTCAAACTGGATCTGAAATACAGCACGCCCGATCTGCTGCAAGGGACGTTCTATATTCCTGTGGCGGTTAACTAATGCATAATTCGTGCGGTAAACCGTGACAAACCGCACGATTTTATAAACTCATCGCCCTGATTGGCGTAAAATTCTTCATCGAAACCTGATTGGCCGCGTAAATCACCAGCCGCCACACATCAGGCTGGATAATCACCTGCATTTCTGGTCCATTCCGGACCGCTATAGTGAACAGATAAAAAAATTATGCGACTTCTACCGTTGTTCCTCATGACAGCGCTTGTAGCGTTTTCTTCGCTGGCAAGTGCACAGATGGCCGAGCCTTTTTCACCGCCGGGTGGCCTGCATCCGCATCAACCGCGTTGTGCACAGCATGAAATTCTGGGCGACAATGTGTTGCCGAACCATACCCAGGATGAGGGTAGCTTCGTCACCTGCGGTAACCATCAGGGTTAATATTTCTACGCTTTAATCTCGCTTGCCGGTCGCACTGCTCGTGCCTGATGTCCGGCAGGATGAGCTCTCCCATGAAAAATCTTCACGCCTGCTGTATTGCCAGGTGCGATTAGCCACGTCTCAAATTCTGTGCGTCCATGTGGACGGTGCGCATAAATGCGCACCCTACAAAACCCGCGCGTCGTAATAAATGCGCCCCTACAAAACCCGCGCGTCGTAATAAATGCGCCCCTACAAAACCCGCGCGTAGTAATAAATGCGCACCCTACAAAACCCGCGCGTCGTAATAAATGCGCACCCTACAAAACCCGTAGGGTCGCCATTTATGGCGACCGCATTGCCAATCGCACTGATTTTGCCATCGCCACAATCTCCCAATAGCATTTTTCGGCATTGCATCGAAGATATATCATAACTATTCTGACGCCATCAGATGAGAATGACTTTCACTATCTTTTAGGGAGACCACGCTTGCAAACTACCCCTTCCGCACGCGTACCGCGTCGCGTACGTAATGACTTGCGTTTCCGTCACATCACCGTGGTGAGCAAAACGCTGATTGCCGGTGCATTCTGGCGCATTGTGTTCAACGGCAACGATCTGGCAGGCTTCAATTCGCCGTCGTTTGACGATCACATCAAAGTATTCTTCCCGGAAAAAACCGGCGCAGAATTGGCGCTACCGCAGATGACGGATGACGGTATTGTCTGGCCGGGCGGGGTACGCCCTGCCGCGCGTGATTACACGCCGCTGGAATTTAACGGCATCGATTCACTGACCATCGATTTCTACATCCACGAGGGCGGCGTGGCCAGCAGTTGGGCTAATGAAGCCAAACCGGGCGATCAAATTGCCATGGGCGGTCCGCGCGGTTCGCTTATCGTGCCCGTCGATTATGCCTGCCAGATTTACGTTTGTGATGAAACCGGCCTGCCCGCGTTTAAGCGTCGCTACGCCGAGATGCAGGCGCAGGCGATCCATCTGCTGGCGTATGTCGATGAAGCGACCGGCCGCGATTATCTTGGCGAGTTGCCGAATGTGCAGGTGAGCTGGCTTGGCAGCGGTACTATGCAGGCGGATAACCTGGCCCCGCTAACTGCACGCTTAGAAAGCATTGCGCTGCCCGCTGACGACTACTTCATCTGGCTAACGGGCGAAGGTGAGGCGGTGAAATTGCTGAGCGATTACTTTACTCAAGGACGCGGTGCGCACACGGATTACGTGCGCGCTGTGGCCTACTGGCATCAGAAATAATTCCCGACTGGCCCGCCCGCTGCCGCCTGTGTTGAATTTTGCCAGGCGGCAGACTACTATCAACCTCCCTTAATTGACGCTCAGGAAGGCAATGAAACAGCAGCGGGATTTTCCATGGCAGTCCGACCACGCACAGCGGACCATCTGTGCAGGCGCACGTAAGAAGCGTCGGGAGCGGATGCTGGATGCCAGTGATATCCGACTGTTAATGCTGCACTTTTTGGCGAACGGCTCTGCGCACGGCTATGAGCTGATCAAATCGGTTGAAGAACTCTCCAAAGGGGAATATTCCCCTAGCCCCGGTATCATTTATCCCAATCTCACCTTGCTTGAAGAGATGGACGCGATTCGCGTGGTCGATGCGCAGGCATCACGTAAAGCCTATGCGCTGAATGAGAGCGGGGCGGCACTGTTGGCGGAGAATCGTGACAGTGTGGAAGCGATTATTGAGCGCTTAACCTCGCTGGCGATTCTGGTGAATAACCGCAATATTCCGCAGGTTGAGCAGGCGATTCACCTGATAAAATACACGCTGAATCACCGCCTGGCGCAGGAAGATATTTCGGCTGAGGCGCTGGAGATTGTGATTAGCGCGCTGCACGACGCGGCAGAAAAAATCGCCAAAAGTTAGCAGATCGCCCGTAGGGTCGCCATTCATGGCGACCGTTTCAATGACCACACGTCAATCACCTCAACTCTTCTTCTTATCCACATGCCCCAACGCGCGATCCGGCCAGCAAACATCGCGCACGCGCTGCTTCAACACCGCCGCATCCGGGAATCCGCCTTCCTGCTTACGCTCCCAAATTACCTGGCCATCAATGCTGATCTCAAACACGCCGCCGGTGCCCGGTTTAAGCGTAACTGCGCCTACATCTTCAGCAAACGTATGCAGTAATTCCTGCGCCATCCACGCGGAGCGCAGCAGCCAGTTGCATTGTGTGCAGTAATGAATAGTGATGGACGGTTTCTGAATCATAGATGTCTCTGCTTAATTATTGATAATAAACAAGTTAACAAATCGTGCGCTCTAAGATACATCTTAATGTAAATGCTATTGATAATGATTACCAGTTGCATTACATTTCTGTCGCAATCATTTATTACATAAAATAAGTCCGCAACTTTTTATGGTCTTTGCATCAAAGTCCGTACTTTCTGGCAGCAAGCAAGTGAGCGAATACTAACAATTAACCGGGTATTTCGCGCATGTCTTCACTCTTTCAGGGATTCACTCAGCAACGTCTTTTCAAAGTTGCCATTTTATCTTCGGCTATTCATGCCGCTTGCAGCTACGCCGCCAGCGATGAACCGGTATTGACCGTCACTGCGCCAAAACAGCAGGCCGGCAATAAAACCACGATTACAGCGCAAGAACTGCAAAAACGCGGCGCCAATGACTTCGGTTCGATCATGCGTTATGAACCGCTGATCAGCGCAACCGGCTCCAGCGGCGGTTCATCGGCGGGCAAAAGTGGCTTCGACCGCGCGGGCTACACCGGTTATAACATCCGTGGCCTGGAGAGTAACCGCGTGGGTATGGATATCGACGGCATCCCGATTCCGGATGCTACCGGTCGTCCGTACGTCAGCCGCACCGGTAACAATACCTTTGGGATTGGCCGCGACTACATCGATCCCTACATGTTCGGCAGCGTTGATATCGAGAAGGGCGCCACGGCGGTCGATCAACCCAACACCTCTATCGGCGGTAACGTGTCGTTTCACAACAAAACCGCCGATGACTACCTTAGCAGCGACAAAAATACGTACTTCGGTTACCAGAGTGATTATGACTCCTCGAACCGCAGCTGGCACAACGGCATTACTGCTGCAGCGGGTGATGACGAGCTGCGCGGCCTGTTTGTATATAGCCGCCGCGACGGTCAGGAAACCGAAAATAACAGCGGCGTGAAAGACGCCTATCCAGCTAACTGGCACTCCGATGCCTTTATGACGTCGGGCATCTGGCAGCCGAACGATCAGCATAAGCTGAGCGCCACTTTCGATTACTATCACAAAACCAATCACAGTCACTACGATACCTGGGACACCAGCGGTAACACCGTGTGGGGCAGCGCGCAGCAGCAGAGTGATACGCGCCGCTGGGGCATCAATCTGGCGGATGAGTGGACGCCGTACAATGACTTCATCGATACGCTGACCACGCGTGTTTACTGGCAGCAAACGCAGGCGCACGACAATACCTATCTGCCAACCAGCGCCAGTCAGTACGGCTTCGTCTATTCCGATTTCAATGTCGATACTTACGGCTTTGACACGCGCGGTACCAAAACGCTGGGACGTCATGAGCTCAGCGCCGGTGTCAATGCGCGTCTGGATAACAGCGAGCGTCCGTTCCGTCAGGAACCGGCACCCAGTACCTTCAGCGCCATCACGCAACCGCAGGCCGACAGCCGCACTTTCGCGGTGGCCGGTTATCTGCAGGATAAGATCAACTTCGATCTTGATAGCCACAACTTCGCGATCATTCCCGGCGTACGCGTGATGTATCAAAGCACTAAGCCGAAGGATCTGGGCGATCTTACCACTGGCAGCGCGGTGCTGACCGAAGAGCAGGTTGATGCACTGTACGGCAAAACCAACTCTGATACTCAGGTGCTGCCATCACTGACCTTCCAGTACGATTTGACGCCCGCGCTGACCACCTATCTGCAATACAAACGCGGCGTGCAGTTCCCTACCACCAGCCAGCTGTATGGCTCATGGAACCTCGGTTCCAGCTATGCAGGTAGCGCGCAGTATGCGCTGATTGGTAATACCGATCTGAAAACCGAAACCAGCAACAACTTCGAGTGGGGCCTGAAAGGTCAGGCCACCGAAGGCGTCACGGTTAACACGTCGGTGTTCTACAACCAGTATAAAAACTTCATCGCTTATACCCGCTATCGTCGCGCCACTAATCCGGAGATGTTCGTCAACGTACCGAGCAACATCTACACCAGCTATCAGGCTGAAAACCGCGATAAGGCCTACATTTATGGTGCTGAGATCTCAACCAAAGTGAATTACGGCACCTGGTTCCCGCAGGTGGATGGCTTGAGCAGCACCTTTGCGCTGGGCTATAACGAAGGGAAATCCAAGTCCAGCTATGCCGGTGACAAGTACATCGATCTCGACAGCGTCGCGCCGTTGAAAGCCATTGTTGGACTGGCGTGGGATGACAAAGCGCGTGGCTATGGCGCCGCGTTGACCGCCACCTTTGTGAAAGGTAAGCAGGCTACCGCTACCAACCGCGAAAGCTATACCAACGCTGGCACGCCGATCACCGATGCCACCACCGATTATATGCGCGTGCCGGGATACGGCATGGTTGATGCCACGGCTTACTGGCAGGCGACGAAAAACGTCAAGCTGAGCGGCGGCATCTACAACATTACCGATCGCAAATACTGGGATTACACCAGCAGTCGTACGCTGACCAGCAGCAATGCCCAGGAACGCAACGACATCAATCTGGCAGTGATGCCAGGCCGCACCTTCCAGCTGGGTGTGAACGTCGACTTCTAATCCCTTTTCGCCCTGCGGTGGCGCAGGGCATTTTCATGGAGCAAGGCAATGAACCCACGTTACGAACAATATCTGGCGCTGAAAGGCGAGCATCCGAAAAAGTACGCGCGCGATCTGGCGGCATTGATGGGCATTGGCGAAGCACAGCTGTGCGAAGCCCGCGTTGGTCAGGATGCGCAGGCATTAAAAGCCGATTTTCCCGCCTTGCTGGCGGCGCTGGCCGCTGTCGGCGAGACCAAAAGTATCACCCGCAATGAGTATGCGGTGCACGAGCAGGTGGGCAAGTATGAAAACCTGCATCTTGGCGAGCATGCCGGTCTGATTCTCAATCCGCGCGCCCTCGATCAGCGCCTGTTTCTCAATCAGTGGCACAGCGCGTTCTTTCTGCGTGAGCAGACCGCACACGGCGAACGTCAAAGCATTCAGATTTTTGATCGCCACGCCGATGCGGTTCTGAAAATCTACGTCACCGACAACACCGATATCACCGCCTGGGATGCGCTGATTGCCGGGTTTGTGGTGGAGCGCGCGGCGACAGTAGATCCGCAGCCCGCCAGCGCGCCGCAATACAGCCGCACGGTGGATGCCAGCAAAGTGGAGGCCGAATGGCGTGCGATGACCGATGTGCATCAGTTCTTTGGGCTGCTGAAGCGTCATAACCTCTCACGACCGCAGGCATTCCACGCGGTGCCGGACGATCTGGCGCGTCAGGTGAGTAATGATTCCCTGGCGCAGCTGCTGGATGTAGCACAGCAGGATGGCAACGAAATAATGATTTTCATTGGCAACCGTGGCTGCACGCAGATCTTCACCGGCGCGGTGCAGAAGCTGATGCCGATGGAGAACTGGATCAACATCTTCAATCCCACCTTCACGCTGCATCTGATGGCGGATCGCATCAGTGAAAGCTGGGTGACACGCAAACCGAGCGGCGACGGCTTCGTCACCAGTCTTGAACTGTTCGCCGCTGACGGCACGCAGATTGCGCAGCTGTATGGCCAGCGCAGCGAAGGCACGCCGGAACAGGCGCGCTGGCGCGAGCAGGTGACCTCGCTGAACAGCGCAGGGGCCACCGCATGAGACGACTTCTGGTACTGCTTTGCGCGCTGACGCTGCCCACCTTCGCGGCGGATCGAGTGATCTCCATCGGCGGCGATGTCACGCAGATTATCTATGCGCTGGATGCGCAGGCGAATTTGGTGGCACGCGACAGCACCAGCCAGCATCCGGCGCAGGCCAATAAGCTGCCGGATGTCGGTTATATGCGCCAGCTGAACGCCGAAGGGATTCTGGCGCTGAAGCCGACATTGGTGCTGAGCAGCGAGCTGGCCAAGCCGTCGCTGGTATTAGAGCAGGTGGCACAAGCCGGGGTAAAAGTGGTGGATATCACCGGTAAAAATAGCCTTGATGCTATCGCGGAAAAAATCGCCACCATCGGCAAGGCGCTGCATCGTGAAGATGCCGCTAACGCGCTGATTGAAAAAGTGAACAAGCAGCGCGCACAGATCCCGCAAAAACCGTTACCGATCAAAGTGCTGTTTATTATGGCGCACGGCGGTATGCGTACCCAGGCGGCCGGTGCGCAAACCGGTGCCGACGGTGCGATTCGCAGCGCGGGACTGATCAACGCTATGGCCGCGGTGCCGCACTATCAGCAACTGTCGCAGGAGGGCGTGGTGGCGGCAGCGCCGGATTTAATCGTGGTGGGTGAAGATGGCCTGCGCACGCTGGGCGGCGAAGAGAAAGTGTGGGCGCTGCCGGGGCTGGCAATGACGCCGGCCGGTCAGCATCGCGCGTTGCTGATGGTGGATGAGATGGCACTGCTGAGCTTTGGTCTGGATACGCCGGGTGCGATTGTGAAGTTGCGCCGTGCCGCTGAAGCCGCAAAACATGACTAATGCATCCGTGCTGCGCTGGCTGTGTTTGATGGGCATCAGCATGGTGATGTGCATGCTGCTGGCCGCCAACTTCGGCGCGATGCCACTTTCGATGCGTACCTTATGGCGCGCGCCGCTGAGCGATATGGCGTGGCAAATCTGGATCAATATCCGCCTGCCGCGCGTGCTGCTGGCGGTGCTGCTCGGCATGGCGCTGGCGGTTTCGGGCGCGGTGATGCAGGGATTGTTTCGCAACCCGCTGGCCGATCCCGGTTTACTCGGCATTAGCAGCGGTGCCGGTTTGGCGGTAGCGCTCTCGATCGTTATCCCGCTCGGCTTACCGCCGCTGCTGGCATTGTGGCTGCCGAGCATTGCCGCCTTTATCGGCAGCTTGGTCGTCACGCTGCTGATTTTCAGTTTTAGCCGCCTGGCGCTGGGCAATTTGTCGCGTTTGCTGCTGGTCGGCATCGCGATTAATGCCTTGTGCGGTGCGGCGGTTGGCGTGCTTTCCTGGCTGAGTAACGATCAGCAGCTGCGTCAGCTGGCGCTGTGGGGCATGGGCAGCCTGAGCGCGGCGCAATGGCCGAGTCTGGCGGTGTGTGCGGTGCTGATTCTGCCGGCGCTGATTGCTATCCAACTGCGCGCGCGTCGCCTCAACTTGCTGCAGCTCGGTGAGGAAGATGCGCATTATATGGGCATCGATGTGAAGCGTACGCAGCGTCAACTGCTGGTGCTGAGTGCGTTGTTGGTGGGAACAGCGGTCTCGGTGAGCGGCATTATTGGTTTCGTGGGTTTAGTGGTGCCACACCTGATGCGTTTTTGTCTGGGCAGCGATCATCGCTGGATGTTGCCGGGCTCGGCGCTGGCGGGCGCGATTTTGCTGCTGCTGGCGGATACGCTGGCGCGCACGGTGGTGATCCCGGCAGAAATGCCGGTTGGCCTGTTGACCAGCCTGCTCGGCGGCCCGTGGTTTCTCTGGCTGATTCTGCGTGAGCCCAAGGGGAATGAATGAGTGATTGCCTGCAGGCGCGCGGTCTGCGCTTTAGCCACGGCGCGCGCGCCTTAATCGATGACGTTTCGCTTAGTTTACAGCCCGGTGAAATGGTCGCGCTGATTGGTCCGAACGGCGCAGGGAAATCCACGCTGCTGCGCCTGCTTACTGGCTTTCTCATGCCAGAAGCAGGGGAATGCTGGCTCGGCGATCGCCCGTTAAATGCATGGCCGCGTGAACCGCTGGCGCAGCGCCGCGCCGTAATGCGTCAGCAAAACAGCCTCACCTTTCCGTTAGTGGCGGCTGAAGTGGTGGCGATGGGCCGTGCGCCCTGGCCGGCCAGCCAATCGAAAGCGGTTATCGAAGAGGTGATGTACATCACCGGCAGCCTCGAGCTGGCAAAGCGCGATTATCGCTCGCTTTCTGGCGGGGAGCAGCAGCGCGTGCAGCTGGCGCGCGTGCTGGCGCAGCTGTGGCATGGCGATGGTCCGCGCGGCTGGCTGTTTCTTGATGAACCGACGTCGGCGCTCGATCTGTACTGGCAGCAGCACAGTTTGCGTTTGCTGCACCGCTTAACGCGCAACGGACGCTTTAGCGTCTGTACCGTGCTGCACGATCTTAATCTCGCATCGCTGTGGTCGGATCGCGTGTTGTTGTTGCATCAGGGCAAACTGGTGGCGCAGGGCGCACCGCAGGAAGTGATGACCGAATCCACGCTGACGCGCTGGTATCAGGCGGAGCTGGATGTGGTGATGCAGGAGGGAAAGAGCAGGCCGCAAATCCAACTGCGAGCCTGATTGTAATGCCTGTGTTTTCGTAGGGTGGGCATTCATGCCCACCAGGTCGCGATTCATGCGTACAAGGTCGCCATGAATGGCGACCCTACGACACATCAGCGGCAATCAACGATTAACCGGCCACGCACTTTCCCCGCCAGCAGCTGCTCGGCACCTTCCCGCGCTTCGCTCAGCGGAATCACCTTGGTGAGTTGCTGCAGCAAGTCGCCATCCACCAGTTCCGCCAGACGCTGCCACGCCTGCTGACGCAGCGGTTTTGCGCACATCACGCTATCCACGCCCGCCAGAATCACGCCGCGCAGAATGAACGGCGCCACGCTGGTTGGCAGATCCAACCCTTGCGCCATGCCGCAGGCTGCGACCACGCCATCGCGCTTGATGCCTGCTAACACGTTAGCCAGCGTGTGGCTGCCAACGCTATCAATTGCTGCCGCCCAGCGCTCTTTCGCCAGCGGCTTGCCTGGCTCGCTCAGTTCCGCACGATCGATAACCGAGGCAGCGCCCAGCGTGTTGATCAGATAATCGCTGTCGCTGGCGCGCCCGCTGGAAGCCACTACTTCATAGCCAAGCCGCGCCAGCAGGCTAACGGCAAAGCTGCCGACACCACCGCTCGCGCCGGTGACTAACACCGGACCATGCTGTGGCGTGATGCCCTGTTTCTCCAGCGCCAGCACGCACAGCATGGCAGTGAAACCGGCGGTGCCAATCGCCATGGTTTGCAGCGGGCTGAGCGCGGACGGCACTTTCACCAGCCAGTCACCCGAAACGCTGGCTTTCTGCGCCAGTCCGCCCCAATGTTTTTCACCCACGCCCCAGCCGGTGAGCAGCGCGACATCGTCCTGCTGCCATTCAGGATGGCGGCTGCTAATCACCCGGCCGACAAAATCGATGCCCGGCACCATCGGGAACTGACGCACAATCGGGCCTTTGTTGCAGATGGCGAGCGCGTCTTTGTAGTTGAGCGTGGAGTAGCTTACTTCGAGGGTGACATCCTGATCGGGCAGTTGTTTTTCTGAAAGGTCTTGCAAGGTGGTGCGATAACCCTGTTCGTCATTTTCAATGACCAATGCCTTAAACATGTAGCCTCCGGCTGGTTGAGGAAAGTAGGGTAATAGTACTCCTTTTTTTCCCTCACCCTAACCCTCTCCCGCAAGCGGGCGAGGGAACCGATCCAGCAGCGCTTAATTATCGCTCCGACTGCTCCCTCTCCCGTATAACGGGAGAGGGCTGGGGTGAGGGTACGGTTGTTCCTGCAAAAAAAAGATGACATGATTGCGCCCCAGTCAGCCATCTACTCCCTTATGACTTTCGCCGAGGAAATCTCCTCATTGCTGTGCCATCGGCACCCACTCATCCTTGCTCAGGGATTTGTGTTATGAACCCATTGAAAATTGCTGCCAGCGTTGCTGTCGCGCCAAGTCTCAGCCTGAATACCACACGCGACGTGGTGACGCTGGACAATACTGATTTCACCGATGTCGCTGCGGTGGTGGTCACCCTGTCAGATACGCGCAGCGGTGTGTTAACGCTGTTGCAGAAGATCGGCTTTAATCTGCCGGTGTTTGTCGCCAATGCGTTCGATGAAGACGTACTAAAGCTGCCGGGCGTCACCGCTGAAATCAACGGCGCGCCGGAAGAGTGGCAGGCGCTGGAAGACGCGGCGCTGGCGTATGAATCAGCATTGCTGCCGCCGTTCTTCGATACGCTCACGCGCTACGTTGATATGCAGAACAGCACCTTTGCTTGCCCGGGACATCAGGGCGGCGCGTTTTTCCGCAAACATCCGGCGGGACGGCAGTTTTATGAGTTCTATGGCGAGAACGTGTTCCGTTCCGATATGTGCAACGCTGACGTCAAGCTGGGCGATTTGCTGATCCACGAAGGCTCCGCCAAAGATGCGCAGAAGTTCGCGGCCAAAGTGTTTAACGCCGACAAAACCTATTTCGTGCTTAACGGCACCTCCAGCGCCAATAAAGTGGTGACCAACGCGCTGCTCACGCGCGGCGATCTGGTGCTGTTTGACCGCAACAACCATAAATCCAATCACCACGGTGCGCTGATTCAGGCGGGCGCAACGCCAGTGTATCTGGAGGCGGCGCGTAACCCGTTTGGCTTTATCGGCGGCATTGATGCGCACTGCTTTGACGATGCCTATCTGCGTGAGCAGATTGCGAAAGTGGCGCCGCACCGCGCTCAGGATCAGCGGCCTTTCCGCCTGGCGATTATCCAGCTTGGTACTTATGACGGCACGGTGTACAACGCGCGGCAGGTGGTCGATCGCATCGGGCATCTGTGTGATTACATCCTGTTTGACTCAGCGTGGGTCGGCTATGAGCAGTTCATCCCGTTGATGGCCGGCTGCTCGCCGCTGACGCTGGAGTTGGACGCGAACGATCCCGGTATTTTTGTTACGCAGTCAGTGCACAAGCAGCTGGCCGGTTTCTCGCAGACCTCCCAAATCCACAAGAAAGACAATCACATCCGAGGGCAAAAGCGCTTCTGTCCGCACAAGCGCCTCAATAATGCCTTTATGCTGCACGCCTCCACCAGCCCGTTCTATCCGCTGTTTGCCGCGCTGGATATCAACGCCCGTATGCACCAGGGCGAAGCGGGGCGCAGCATGTGGCACGAGTGCGTCACCATCGGCATTGATGCGCGCAAAGCGATTCTGGAACGCTGTGAGATGATCCAACCGTTCCTGCCAGAAAAAGTGCACGGCAAGCTGTGGCAAACGGCGGAAACCGAAGCCATTGCCGCCGATCCTGCTTACTTTAGTCTTGAACCGGGGGCGAAGTGGCACGGTTTTGAAGGTTACGCGCGGGAGCAGTATTTGGTCGACCCGTGTAAGCTGCTGCTCACCACGCCGGGCATTGATGCCGCCAGCGGTGAATACACCCGCTTCGGCATTCCCGCGACGATTCTGGCTAACTACCTGCGTGAGAACGGTATCGTGCCGGAAAAGTGCGACCTGAACTCGATTCTGTTCCTGCTGACGCCCGCTGAAACATCGGAAAAGATGGCGCATCTGGTGGCGATGCTGGTGCAGTTTGAGCAGCACGTGCGTGAGGATGCGCTGCTGGCGGAAGTGCTGCCGAGCGTCTATCGCAAGAATATCGAGCGTTACAAAGGTTACACGCTGCGCCGCCTGTGCCAGGAGATGCACGATCTCTACGTCAGCTTCGACGTGAAGGATTTACAGAAAGCGATGTTCCGCTCGGCCTGTTTCCCACCGGTGAAAGTGAATCCGCAGGATGCGCATCAGGCGTATATTCGCGGCGAAGTGGAGCTGGTGCCCATTGCCAAAGCCGAAGGACGCATTGCGGCAGAAGGCGCATTGCCCTATCCGCCAGGCGTGCTGTGCGTGGTGCCGGGGGAAGTGTGGGGCGGCGCGGTGCAGCGCTATTTCCTCGCGCTGGAAGAGGGCATCAATCTCCTGCCGGGCTTTTCGCCGGAGCTGCAAGGGGTTTACACCGAGGAAGATGAGAGCGGGCGTAAGCATCTGGTGGCGAATATGATGGTTTAACAAGGTCGCCATAAATGGCGACCTTACGTGTAGGGTGGGCATTTATGCCCACCGTTTCAATCATCGCACCGTCCTAGAACCGACGATAGCTGCGCTGCGCCTGGCTCACTTTGTACAGATAACGACGCGATTCCGCCGAAGGATGGTTAGTGGTCAGCGTCTGATATACCTCGGCTGGCGACATACCGTTAATCGACGAGAAGGCGCGATCTTTGTCGCTGGAGAACACGCGCAGCACGCTGCCCGCACCGCCGTTATACGCAGTGATCACCGCATAACGCCGCGAGACCGGATCCTGAATCCCACCTAAATAGCTTCTCTGCAGCAGCGACAAATACGCGGTGCCCGCATCAATATTATTCTCAGGATCAAGCAGATAGCTTCGACTCGGCTTGCCGCCTTTGCCTTTCATGCGGAACACATCGACGCCGGCAGTGTGCTGCACCACCTGCATCAGACCCAGCGCATCAGAATGGCTGACCGCATAGGGGTTGAAACTCGATTCAATCTGCATAATCGCCAGAATCAATGAGGCATCGACGCCATATTGTTCCGCCGCTTTACGCACCATCGGCAGATATTTGTGCGCACGCTTATCGAGGTGGTTCGGCACCATCGGAATGGTCACCGACCAGATGACATGCAATCCGGAAGTGCGCTTCTGCAGTTTGTTCTGAATCAGATAGTCAGCAAAGTTGCCGGCGCGGCCCTGCCAGCGAATCGGCTGGCCGGTGTTATCCAGCACCTGGCCGTACAGCAGCGGCTCTTTACTGATTTGAATATCGTTGGCATCAGAGTAGAGATCGACATTACCCGGGTCTTCGCCAATCAACAGCGTGGTGATGATTGCCTGGCGCAGGCTGGCCATCGGATCGGTACCGGAAATGGTCTCAATGGTGATGCTACCGCTGTCAAAGTTGATGTGACTGCGGGTGTAATAACCATCGCTATATTTGACGTAGTCTTTCGGTCCGGCGATCAGAACCTCATTGATGCCCCAAATATTTTCAATGTTGTGGGCGAACTGACCCATCAGGATATCGAAACCGTTGGTGTCCTTGACCCACTCTTCATGATACTGCGATTTTTTTTGTCCGGAGCAGGAGACCAAAAGTGGTGCAATCACCAACAGTGCTATCAGTTTTTTATTCATTGTTAATGCGTGCCTGACTCGAAAAAGAGGGCTTCAAAGGGAAGCCCTGAACGGTTATTTTTCTGGCGGGGTGTAACCTTCAATGTGCACGTCTTTGCCTTCGAACAGGAAATTCACCATCTCCTTCTCCAGCACTTTGCGATCTTCCGGGTTCATCATGCTCAATTTTTTTTCATTGATCAGCATGGTCTGCTTGGACATCCACTGCTGCCAGGCTTCTTTGGAGATCTCATTGAAGATGCGCTTACCCAGTTCGCCAGGATAGAGCTGAAAGTCTTGGCCTTCAGCGTCGCGTTGCAGATAAGTACAAAAAATGGTGCGGCTCATTACTCTTCCTCTTCGGTCACGCCCGATCGACGCGTAAGCTGCTGGGGATGGCGCAGTTCATGCAACAAGCGCTCAACCGGCGCTGCCAAACCCACTGACGGTGGTTGCGCTAAGTTATACCAGAGACCGCCCGCTTCATCCATCAGCGACCCAGCGGAAGGCCACGCTAGCCACATAGGCACAATGTCTAAGTGGAAATGGCTAAAGGTATGACGAAACGCCGTGAGCTGCTGTGGCTTAGCCTGAATGCCACGGTCGCTTAGCCAGTCAGTTAGCGCTTGCTCACTGGTGAACTGCGGGAAGCAAAATAGCCCGCCCCATAAGCCGACCGGCGGACGCTGCTCTAGCCACACATCGTCGCCATCCTGCATCATCAGCATCCAGCCGCTACGTTCCGGCAAGGTCTGCTTCGGCTTCTTGCCGGGATAGTTGGTCCAGCTGTTATTGGCATAGGCCACGCAGCGGCTGTTCAGCGGGCAGATTTCACACTTAGGACGTGAGCGAGTACATACTAATGCCCCAAGGTCCATCATCGCCTGATTGAACTGGCTAACGCCTTCTGCGGGCGTAACCTCTTCGCTGATCTGCCACAGACGTTTCTCAACGTCTTTTTTGCCCGGCCAGCCGCCAACCGCGTAGCAGCGCGCCAGCACGCGCTTCACGTTACCATCCAGAATCGGGAAATGCAGGCCCAGCGACAGCGATAACACCGCGCCCGCAGTCGATCGACCAATACCCGGCAATGCCGCCACATCATCAAAGTTGCGTGGGAACTCGCCGCCGTGCTTCTCCACCACCTGCTTAGCCGCTTTATGCAGATTGCGCGCCCGCGCGTAATAGCCAAGGCCGGTCCACAGATGCAGCACTTCGTCCAGCGGCGCGGCGGCCAGATCGCTGACCGTCGGGAAGCGCGCCATAAAGCGTTCAAAATAGGGAATAACGGTGGTCACTTGCGTTTGCTGCAGCATCACTTCAGAGAGCCACACTTTGTATGGCGTCTTCTCCTGCTGCCACGGCAGGGTTTTGCGACCGAAGCGCTGATACCAATCCAGCACTTGTTGCGCGAACGTCGGCGCTTGCATCATAAGAAGGAAATTTTCCGTGTTTACTCTACAATCAGGCAGGAATTCCAGCACAGAGACATCAGGGTGTAAACCGGAACATTGCAAAGGCTTGCTTCTGCTTTCTAACTTTGCATAATGCCCGTTTCCCAGAACAGGCTAACCAGCAGGCTTCAACATGATTAATGACGTCATCACCCCAGAATTTGATGAGAACGGGCGGCCATTACGCCGTATCCGCAGTTTTGTGCGCCGCCAGGGGCGCTTAACGAAAGGACAGCAGCTCGCGCTCGATAATTTATGGCCGGAGATGGGCGTTGAGTTCCAGCCGGAACCGCTGGATCTGGTGACGCTGTTTGGTCGTGACGCGCCGGTGGTGCTGGAAATTGGTTTCGGCATGGGCGCTTCGCTGGTGACCATGGCGCAGAATAATCCGCACCAGAACTTCCTCGGGCTGGAAGTCCATGCGCCGGGCGTTGGCGCTTGCCTGGCCTCAGCCAAAGACGCGGGCGTTGAGAACCTGCGCGTGATGTGTCACGACGCGGTGGAAGTGCTGCAGAAGATGATTCCGGACAACTCGCTGCGTATGGTGCAGCTGTTCTTCCCGGATCCGTGGCACAAAGCGCGCCATAACAAACGTCGCATCGTACAGGTGCCGTTTGCTGAGCTGGTGATGCGTAAGTTGAAGCTGGGCGGCGTGTTCCACATGGCAACCGACTGGGAAGCCTACGCCGAACACATGTTAGACGTGATGAGCAGCATCGACGGATATAAAAATCAGTCGGAAAGTAACAATTACGTGCCGCGTCCCGAAACGCGTCCGTTAACCAAGTTTGAGCAGCGCGGGCAGCGACTGGGCCATGGCGTATGGGATCTGATGTTTGAGAGGGTGAAATAATGGCCGTACAGCGTAGCCGCCGTTTGCGTAAAAAACTGCATATTGATGAGTTTCAGGAATTGGGTTTCTCCGTGGCCTGGCGTTTCGCCGAAGGCACAACTGAGGAGCAAATTGATGCGACTGTTGATCAGTTCATTAATGAAGTGATCGCACCGAATGGTCTGGCGTATGACGGCAGCGGTTATCTGGTGTGGGAAGGTCTGGTTTGCCTGCAGGAAACCGGCAAGTGCACCGATGAGCACCGCGAGCTGGTGCGTAAATGGCTGGAAGCCCACAACCTGACAGATATCCAGGTAACTGGACTCTTCGACGTTTGGTGGGACTAATCTTTAATGGTTGATGCGTGTTGGTGGCCATCAATGGCCACCTTACGAAATCCGTCGTAGGGTCGCCATTTTTGGCGACCTTTTTATTGTTCAGGAGATTTCATGGTTCGTAAGGCACTTATCGCCGCGCTGCTGCTGGCGGCAACTCAGGCTCAGGCTGCGTATGAATGTAGCGTTAAGCCACAGGATGATGTGATTGTTAAACCACAGAGCGTGCAGGTGGTGGGCAGCAACGGCAACCTTGAAATCACGCCGCAGGGCGATGTGCAGTTTAATGGGCAGAAGGTCAGCGTTGACAACGCAACGCGCCAGAAAGCCATTGATTATCAAACCGCGCTGCGTCGCGATTTGCCGTGGATCGACAGCGGCGCGACCTCGCGTCTGGAACGTAGCCGCGTGGCGCTGGACAAAGTGATTGTTGAGAAGCTTGGCGCTAACAGCAACGTACGCAATCGTCTCACCAAACTGGATGGCCAGCTCAAGCAGCAAATGAACCGTATTATTGAGCATCGCCCGGATGGATTAACCTTCCATCATCAGGCCATCGATCAGGTGCGTGCAGAAGGCGAGAAGCTGGTGCAGAGCACATTGGGCGGCATCATGCAGGATAGCCTCAACGAGATGGGCAGCAGCCAGGCGGCGAACGGCAGCAATCCGCTGCAGGCCATCATGGGCAACCTTGGCGGCTTACAGCAATCGGTGCAGGCGGAATGGAACAAGCAGGAACAGGATTTCCAGAATTTCGGCCACGAAGTGTGTAATCGCGTCACCGTGCTGGAAGATCAACGCAAAGGGTTGATGCAGGGCGTTAAAGGTTAACAAAGCAGAAGGCCGGTTTCCCGGCCTTCTGCTTATTCATCTTCGCTTAAAAACAGCTCCAGCAGCGAGTTCAGGAACAGCTTCCCTTTCTCAGTAATCTGCCAGTATTCAGCGCTTTCCACCACGTATCCCGCTGCTATCGCGGCATCAATTTGCGGGCGAATCACCTGCTCATCCATACCGGTATAGCGACGGAAATCCGCGCGCGGAGCGGCTTCCAGCAGACGGAAACGGTTCATAAAGAATTCGAACGGTTTGTCGTTTTCCGCCACCTCGTGCTGCTTATCGAGATAATTGCCTTTCATAAAGCCGCGTGGATGGCGCGTTTTTACGGTGCGCACGATGCGGCCATCTGGCTGCGTCAGCTTGCCGTGTGCGCCGCAGCCAATGCCCAGATAATCACCAAAGCGCCAGTAGTTTAGGTTGTGCTCGCAGCGATAGCCGGGTTTAGCGTAGGCCGAGGTTTCATATTGCTGATAACCAGCGGCGCTCAGCAGCTGATGGCCTTGCTCAAAAATATCCCACAGCGCGTCGTCATCCGGCAGTTGCGGTGGACGCGAGCCAAATAAGGTATTCGGTTCGATCGTCAGCTGATACCACGATAGATGCGGTGGATTGAGGGCAATCGCCTGGCGCAGATCGTCCAGCGCCTCTTCCAGCGACTGATCCGGCAAGCCGTGCATTAGATCGAGGTTAAAGCTACGCAGACCTAAGCCTTCCGCCAGCTGTGCCGCGCGGACGGCTTCTTCCGGTCCGTGAATGCGGCCCAGACGCTCCAGCTTTTGCGGGCTAAAGCTTTGCACGCCAATCGAAATACGGTTAATCCCCGCGCGCTGATAACCGCTGAAGCGATCGGCTTCCACGGTTCCGGGATTGGCTTCCATGGTGATTTCTGCGTCGGCAGCCAACGGCAAACGCGCGCGTACGCCGTCCATTAGCATCTGCATCGCATTGCTGCTCAGCAGGCTTGGCGTACCGCCACCAATGAAGATAGTGCGCACCTCGCGCCCCGCGGTGAGCGGCAAATCCTGTTCGAGATCGTTCAGCAGGTGCTGCACATACTCTATGTGCGGCACCTCGCCTTTTAACGCGTGAGAGTTGAAATCACAGTACGGGCACTTCTGCACACACCACGGAATGTGGATGTACAGGCTTAACGGAGGTAATTCAGGCATTGCGCATCGCTTCCAGCAGCAGCGTCAATGCTTTACCACGGTGAGAGACGGCGCGCTTTTCGTCTTTACTCAGCTCAGCCGCCGTTTTACCTAATTCAGGGACATAGAAGATGGGATCGTAACCAAAACCGCCTTCGCCAGCGGCTGAGCGGGTGATTTCACCGGCCCAGCTGCCGTGAAACACCAGCGGCGTGGGATCGGCCGCATGACGCACATATACCAGCACGCAGTGGAACTGCGCCTGACGTTCAGCGTCCGGCACCTTTTCCAGCGCCACCAGCAGCTTATCCAGATTTTGCTGGTCGCTGGCGTCAACGCCCGCATAGCGCGCGGAGTAGATACCCGGCGCGCCGCCCAGCGCATCGACCGCCAATCCGGAATCGTCGGCAATGGCTGGCAATCCAGTGATAGCAGCCGCATGACGCGCTTTGAGAATGGCATTTTCGATGAAAGTCAGGCCGGTTTCTTCCGCTGACTCCACGCCGAGTTCAGTTTGCGCCACAATATCGAGTCCGAAGGCCGCTAACAGATCGGCCAGCTCACGAACTTTGCCCGGATTACCGGTCGCGAGAACAACTTTTTGCATAACAGTTCCAGATTAACGAATTACAGCAAATACCAGAGACCTGGGAACAGGTCCATGCCGAGGAAATTCAGCGCGTACAGCACCAGAATCACAATCATGGCAGAGAAATCGATGCCGCCCATCGCGGGCAGAATACGGCGAATTGGTGACATCAGCGGTTCAGTCAGCTGCAGCAACACCTGATCCATCGGGCCGCGCCCCTGGCTGATCCAGCTCATCAGCGAACGAATGATGATCACCCAGAACACCAGATAACCGGCGGACTTTATTAGCGACAGCAGGCCAACCAATAAATTGGTGGGGTCCACTGAGAACACGCCGACCTGAATCAGCAGCAGCAGCGGATATTTTAGCGTAGTCAGCACAAACGCCAGCAGCAGCGATGCAGTATCAATCGGGCCAATCGCCGGAATGATACGGCGCAGTGGCTTGATAATCGGTTGGGTGATCTTCACGACAAACTGCGCCAGCGGGTTGTAGAAGTCACAGCGCGACCACTGCATCCAGATGCGCAGTAGCAGCACCATCACGTACAAATCGATCAGCGTTTTGACTAAAAACGTCAGTGTTAACATGAGGTTCCTCAATTATTGTTGTGAAGGTCGCGCATAATCCCGCGCGCCAAAAATGGCGGTGCCAATCCGCACCATGGTGCTGCCCGCGGCGATTGCCGCGTCCATATCGTCGCTCATTCCCAGAGAAAGCGTATCGACGTCAGGATAATCCTGTTGTAAGGCATGAAACGCGGCGGCCATCTTTTCGCAAACCGCCAGCTGACGTGCGTATTCTGTTTCTGGCGCTGGTATGGCCATCAGTCCTCGCAGGCGCAGATGCGGCAATGCGGCGATGTGCTGTGCCAGCTCCGGCAGCGCCTCCAGCATGATGCCAGATTTGCTGTTTTCGTCACTGATATTTACCTGAATTAACACGTTGAGCGGCGGCAACGACGCCGGGCGCTGATCGTTCAGGCGCTGCGCGATACGCTGTCGATCAACGGTATGGCACCAGGCAAAGTTTTCCGCCACCAGACGGCTTTTATTGGATTGTAACGGACCGATAAAGTGCCATTGCAAATCAGGATGTGCGGCCAGTTCGGCCACTTTTTCAACCCCTTCCTGCACGTAATTTTCACCAAACGCGCGTTGCCCCGCATTGATGGCTTCTGCGACCGCGCTCGCAGGCTTGGTTTTGCTCACTGCAAGCAGCGTAATTTCTTCTGGCGCGCGCCCGCAACGTGCGGCGGCAGCGGCGATACGCTCACGCACTTGCTGTAAGTTGTGCTCAATGGAAGTCATAGTCAGGAGAAGTTAAATGGAGTTGGATGAAATGGTGGCGCTTAGTGTAAAGCATAACGCCGCCGATCTGCACCTTTGCAGCGGACATTTGCCGCACTGGCGCCGACAAGGCGTGCTGGAGCCGATCCCGCAGCAAAGCGAGCTGGCAGGCGGCTGGCTGGAAAGCGTTATGCAGCAATGGCTCACGGCACCGCAGCAGGCCGAGCTGGAGGAAAACGGCCACGTAGACTTTGCCATGACGCTGACCAGCGGCGTGCGACTGCGCGCCAACCTGTTTATGCAGCGTCACGGTTTATCGCTGGCGCTGCGGCTAATTGCCAGCAGTGCGCCGGATCTCAACAGCCTGCATTTGCCCGAAGTGGTGAGCCAGCTATTACAGCTGGAGGAGGGGCTGATTTTGATTACCGGCGCCACCGGCAGCGGCAAATCCACCACGCTGGCAGCGATGGTGGATAGCCTTAATCGCCAACAGGCGCGGCACATCCTGACGTTGGAAGACCCCGTCGAGTTTGTTCATCACAGTCAGCGATCGTTAATTCAGCAGCGCGAAGTAGGCGCGCACTGCGCCTCGTTTCAACATGGGCTAAAAGCCGCGCTGCGCGAAGATCCCGATGTGATTCTGCTTGGTGAACTGCGTGATAGCGAAACCATCCGCCTGGCGCTTACCGCGGCAGAAACCGGCCATTTGGTGCTGGCGACGCTGCATACGCGCGGTGCAACCCAGGCGGTGGATCGGCTAGTAGACGTATTTCCCGCCGAGGAGAAAAACCTGGTGCGTACCCAATTAGCGGGCAGCCTTAAAGCGGTGCTGGCGCAACGTTTAGTGCCAGCAAAGGCGGGCGGACGCATTGGTTTATTTGAAGTGCTGGTGGCGACGCCGGCGGTGGCGAACCTGATCCGCGAGGGGAAAATGCACCAGCTGCCTGGCGTATTGCAAACCGGTGCGCAGGCCGGGATGCAAACCTTTGCCCAAAGCGAGCAGGCGCGTCAGCAGGCGGGGATGATTTGAACAGGGGTTGTAGCGGTCGCCATGAATGGCGACCCTACGAAAGTCAGCCGTAGGGGGCGCATTTATGCGCACCTGGTTTTTGAATGCGTTTTAATGCGTATCGAACCAATCTTCGAGAATAATCACCGCCGATTGGGAATCGACCTGGCCTTTTTGCAGCGCACGAAAACCACCGCGTTCAAACAGGTCGGCACGCGCCTCAACGGTGCTCAGGCGTTCGTCCTGCAGCTCGACGCGTACGCCAAAGCGACCGTGCAGGCGATTGGCAAACTTACGCGCGCGCGCGGTGAGTTCTTGTTCGGTGCCATCCATATTCAGCGGCAATCCAACCACTACATAATTGGGTTGCCACTCTTTCAGCAGCTTTTCGATCAGGTTCCAGTCTGGCGTGCCGTCTTGCGCTTTCAGGGCCGTCAGCGCCCGCGCAGTGCCCGTAAGCTGCTGACCAATGGCAACGCCGATACTTTTGGTGCCGAAATCGAAGCCCAGTAAGGTTTCACTGGCCATCAGGCGTGCCCTGCATCGGTGGCGATATTGTGTATATCCACGCCTAAACCGCGCGCGGCTTCGCGCCAGCGCTCCGCAATGGGCGTCTGGAACAGAATGTTGGTGTTAGCCGGTGAGGTGAGCCAGGCGTTCTCCAGTAGCTCATCTTCAAGCTGACCTTTCTCCCAGGCACAATATCCCAGCGCGACCAGTACGTTATCTGGCTGCGAAGTGGTCCCGATCGCTTCCAGCACATCACGCGAGGTGGTAATGACGGTGGTATCGGAAATACGAATGCTTGAGGAGTAGATGCGCTGCGCGGAGTGCAGGATAAAACCACGATCCTCCGCCAGCGGACCACCGGCAAAGACCGGCTTATCCAGTTTGATGGCAGGGTCACGTTCGGATGCGCTAATTTTAAGCTTTTTAAGAATGCCTTCGACCGTCAGGTTTTCCATTGGTTTGTTTACGATCAAACCCATGGCGCCATCTTCATTGTGCTCGCAGATATACACCACGGAGCGTTTGAATAGCGGGTCCTGCAGCGACGGCATCGCAATTAAAAAATGATGCTGTAAATTCATTATCACTCGTATACCAAAAATAACCGACGCAGCCGCGACAGCGCCGGTTTTGGGTGTTCACGGAGCTTGCACTCCGACGGCATCAGCCCAGGCGTTTCTCAATGGCATCCATCAGCATGCCAGTGATTGATATCGGGAACGCGGCCTCGATTTCACGTACGCAGGTTGGGCTGGTTACGTTAACTTCAGTCAGTTTATCACCGATGATATCCAGGCCGACAAAAATCAGCCCCTTGGCTTTGAGCGTTGGACCGACGCGACGCGCGATTTCCCAATCGCTATCGCTGAGCGGACGCGCTTCACCTCGTCCACCGGCGGCCAGATTACCGCGTGTTTCGCCACCTTGTGGAATACGCGCCAGGCAGTAAGGCACCGGTTCGCCATCCACGACCAGCACGCGTTTGTCACCCTCTTTAATCGCCGGCAGATAGTTCTGCGCCATGCAGAAGTTCTGGCCGTGATTGGTCAGGGTTTCGGTGATCACGCCAAAGTTCGGGTCATCCTGCTTCACGCGGAAGATGGACGCGCCGCCCATGCCGTCCAGTGGTTTCAGGATCACATCACCGTGCTCCTGCCAGAAGGCGCGCAGCTGCTCTTTGTTGCGCGTCACTAAGGTATCTGGCGTCAGGTCGGCGAACCAGGCGGTATACAGCTTTTCGTTGCAGTCGCGCAGGCTTTGCGGTTTGTTGACGATCAGCGTGCCTTGCTCTTCCGCGCGTTCCAGCAGGTAGGTTGCGTAGATAAATTCGGTGTCAAACGGCGGATCTTTACGCATCAGCACGACGTTGAGATCGGCCAGCGGAATAAGCTGCTCGTTACCAAAGGTGTACCAACTCTCGTAGTTCTGCTCAACGCTGAGCAAACGGGTGCGCGCGTAAGTCACACCACCGCGCAGGGAGAGATCGCTCATCTCCATGTAATGAATTTCGTAACCACGGCGCTGTGCTTCCAGCAACATGGCGAAGCTGGTGTCTTTTTTAATGTTGATGGACGAAATAGGGTCCATAACGATGCCAAGCTTGATCATTATTCTCTCCTCAAAGGGGTATTCAACCAAAAGTATCGCTTAACCGAGGTCGCCAAACCTCACCTGAAGTGCCGTGATGGCGGTGAGCGCGGTGGTTTCGGTACGTAACACGCGTGGTCCGAGCAAAATATCGGTGAAACCCTGCTGCGCCGTCATGGCAATTTCATCGGCAGATAAGCCGCCTTCCGGGCCAATCAGCAGACGAAGGCGCTCAACCGGCTGCGGCAGCGTATTAATGCTGTGGTTCGCGCGCGGATGCAAATTCAACTTCAAGCCTTCATCGGCTTCCGCACACCAGGCAAGCAGCGTCATCGGTTCGCGAATTTCTGGCACGCGATTGCGGCCGCACTGTTCACAGGCGGCAATCGCAATTTTCTGCCATTGCTGAATCTTTTTTGCCAGTCGCTCGGCATCCAGCTTTACGCCGCAGCGTTCAGAAAACAACGGCGTAATCACATTCACGCCAAGTTCGATCGATTTCTGGATGGTGAATTCCATTTTTTCACCGCGCGACATCACCTGGCCGAGGTGCAGATGCAGCGGGGATTCGCGGTCATCCGCCTGACTGGCAAGGACCCTTACTTTTACACGCTTTTTATCAGCCTGGGTGATTTCAGCGTGAAAAGTCAGATTACTGCCATCAAACAGTTCGATCTGCTGACCGGCCGTCATGCGTAGCACGCGTCCGACATGGTTAGCGGCGTCTTCATCAAGGAAGACTTCGCTGTTAACTTCGAGAGGTTCGGGATGATAAATGCGAGGTATACGCATGCGGTTCCTGCCAGCGTTATGCCGTGTCAGCGGACACGGCGCAATCGAAAAAAGCTAGTGTAGGGTAGCGCTTTCAGCGCTGGCAAGCCTGCTGAACGTAGGAATTATGATTTCCCTGTATTTTAGCGATGCGATTATCGCGCTCACACTCCCACTGCGTCACCGGATATTGCTTATCCCAGGCGGTGAAAAGCTGGGTTTGCTGACGTGACAGGCGCAAATGATATTGATCGCGCATATAGAAATAAGTGCGGGCAATCGCTCCGCGTGCCCGCTCTGGCGGTTGCGCCAGCTTCTGCTTGAAATCGACTTTCATGCTGCACTGGCCATACTGTTGCTCGCCTCCGTTCCACTGGCTGTACTGGAAGTTATTGCGATCGCCATTCACTTCGCCAATCGCCGGTTGCAGATTATGCAAATCGCTCTCGATACGGCGGTAATCGGCATCTTTACTGCAGCTTTTACGTCCGCCGTTCTGCCAGCACTGGCGCTGATGGCCGAATTCCCACGCCGGCATAACATGCTCCCACTCAATGCGCTCGGCGCGATTGGCGTTCTTACGCACGCTGTAGCCGCAACTGCTCAGATCCGGTACGCCTTTTTTGCCGTGCCAGCTGATTTTGCAGCCGCAGTAGAAGTCCGCGGGTGCATCAGCATTGATTTGTGCGGCATAGGCTTTGGCCTGCTGAAAGTTGTTTTGATGATAATTAGTGAAACTGAGGCTATAAGCACTAAGCGGAGCAACTAATAGGGTAAGAAACAGCAATGTTTTGCGAGACATATTCCAAAATTAACCTGGTCCTGAAAAAGGGCGGCAGGGTAACAGAATGATGACGAACGGGATATGAGATTTCAGGACTAGGTTGCTGAGCTATGTTGCTAAAAACTCACCGGGTTGCAGCAGGGATTTGCAGTGTACGCAACGATATTCGCTTTCGCCGCGCAGCACGCGGTTGTGACGACGCACAGTCAGCTGGTGCTGCTGACAGCGGCAGCGATAGGGGAACGTATTGCTGCGCACCGAGTCGATTTCAAACTGGTGGGTGCGACGTGCCGGGACACCGAGCACGCTCTCCATCATCCATTTCCACTCTTTGCCGTGCGGGGGCACGCGGCCAAAGGTTTTCCACACCAGCAGATGCGCCAGTTCGTGCGGCACCACTTCATCAACAAACGCCTGTTGGTTCTCCAGCAGCAGTACAGGATTAATGCGGATTTCCCACTTTTCCAGCCATGCGGTGCCCGCCGCCGTGCCGCGCTGCTGATAAACCAGGTTTGGCTCATCAAAGCGACGCTCAAGTTTTTCATTCGCCAGCTGTAAAAAATGGCGCAGCGAGCGCATGACGGCTTGTTGTATGGCGATGGGAAGGCGCGGTGTTTTCATGTGGGGCAGCATAAAAGGTTGCAGCGGTTGAATCAACTTGTAGGGTCGCCATTAATGGCGACCTGGTGTTTGGTTAAATGTGAAGCGGTCGTCATAAACGACGACCCTACGAAAATTCCGCACCCTAAACGTAGGGGCGCCATTTATATGGCGACCGCACGGTTATGTGGCGCGATGCGCAGTCCAAACAAAAAAGGGCTGCCCGTTGGCAGCCCTTGCATTCGCTTAGCGGGATTATTTCTGCCCGATATCGCGCAGTTTCTTGCCTGACATCAGATTGCGTTCGATGTGTTCCAGCGAGACGTTTTTGGTCTCTGGAATCAGCGTCAGCGTCAGCAGAATGAAGAATACGTTCAGACCGGCGTACACCCAGAAGGTTGGTGCATTGCCCAGCGTATTCAGCATGGTCAGGAAGGTGGCACCGACAATCATGTTAGCAATCCAGTTGGTCGCGGTAGACACCGTAATACCAAAATCGCGGCCTTTCAGCGGCTGGATTTCTGAACACAGTACCCAAATCAGCGGACCGGCAGACATCGCAAAACCAACGATGAACATCAGCAGCATCGCAATAGCGAAGTACTGCGCTTCCGGCGAGTAAATGCCAATGTGCAGCATGGTACCCAGCACGCCCATACCGACGGCCATGACCAGGAAGCCGAGCAGCAGCGTAGGCTTACGGCCCCAGCGATCCACCAGACCAATCGCGATAAAGGTGGCCAGCACGTTCACCAGACCGACAATCACCGTGCCCCACATTTGTTGCGTGGTGTTGGCAAAGCCGGCGATTTCGAAAATTTTCGGCGCGTAATACATGATGACGTTCATACCGGTGAACTGCTGCATGACCTGCAACAGCACGCCGAGGAACACCGCGCGGCGGAAATTGCTGTTGCTCTGGAACAGCTGCCAGCCTGACTGTTTAATCTTCAGGCTTTCACGGATTTCATCCAGTTCGCGTTTTGCTTGTTCGCTGGTATCACGCAGACGCGATAACACACGTTCCGCACTGCGGAAATCCCCTTTGGCGGCCAGCCAGCGTGGGCTGTTCGGCAGGAAGAACACGCCAATCAGCAGCAACACGGCAGGAATGGTGATAATGCCGAGCATCCAGCGCCATGCGCCAGCGTCACTGAACGCGGTATCGGAGAGATACGCGGCCAGAATACCGATGGTGATCATCAGCTGGTAGAGAGAAATCATACTGCCGCGAATTTTCTCCGGAGCGATCTCAGAGAGATACAGCGGAGCGGTATAAGACGCGACACCCACCGCCAGACCGAGCACCACACGTGCGGCGATCAGCATTTCTGGGCTGGTTGCACCCGCCGACCACAGCGAACCAATAACGAACAGAATGGCACCCGCCATCAGGCTCTTTTTACGACCCAGACGCGATGACATCCAGCCGCTACCAACCGCACCCACTGCAGCACCAAACATCATTGAGCTGACAATCCACTCTTGCTGGTGCGCAGTAACGTTAAAGTCTTTCGCGATGAAAGGCAGAGCACCGGCGATAACGCCGATATCCAGACCAAACAGCAAGCCGGCCAGCGCCGCTAAAAAGCAGACGAACAAGGTCATGACCTTATTCGACGTTCTGCCCTTGTGATTATTATTAGGCATGATGCCTCCAAAGTTTATCCATCGTTGTTGTTATCAATGTTATGAAACCTGTCAGCGGAAAAAAGTGAGAGCGATCACACCAGTGTAATCGGTTACACACGCCGGAACCCTGCAATCCAGCATTTTCCGCCCGAAATAGTTACGTAACCAGTAAGGTATAGCACCCTTTAAGTTTCTGACATCGCACTAATTATCGGCTATCAGACGACGCTGAAAATAACGCATTTTTACAGCAATAACTACGCTGAAAAATCTCTAAATTGCCGATTGTTAAAGGATTTCAAAATGTAATCGTTAACACTAAGTTGTAAGCGGGGTGAAAGAAGTGTAGACGCTAGTTGAAAAGGAACAATGTGCGACAAAGCGTTATTTGCTGGGGCGTGAGGCACGCTGGTGGTCATAAATGACGCCCCTACAGTATGCTTTTTAATGCAGGTGCGCATGAATGCGCACCCTACGAAAACCCGGCGATATCCATGTAGGGTCGCCATTCATGGCGACCTGGTACACATTCATGCGCTCATGGCATAAAAAAGCCCGCCAATGGCGGGCTCGATAAAAAAGGTTACGTCTGAGCTTACTTCAAACCCGCCGCTTCACGCAGCTGCGCAGCTTTATCCGTCTGCTCCCATGGGAAGTGCTCACGACCAAAGTGACCGTATGCTGCCGTCTCTTTGTAGATCGGCTTCAGCAGATCCATCATCTGAATCAGACCGTATGGACGCAGGTCGAAGAACTCGCGCACCAGTAAAGTCAGCTGTTCAGTTGGCACTTTTTCGGTACCGAAGGTTTCAACCATGATGGAGGTTGGCTCAGCCACGCCGATGGCATAGGAAACCTGGATTTCGCAACGATCAGCCAGGCCAGCCGCGACGATGTTCTTCGCCACATAGCGCGCTGCATAAGCGGCAGAGCGGTCAACTTTTGACGGATCTTTACCTGAGAATGCGCCGCCACCGTGACGTGCCATGCCGCCGTAGGTATCCACGATGATTTTACGCCCGGTCAGGCCGCAGTCGCCCATTGGGCCACCGATCACAAAACGACCGGTTGGGTTGATGTGATATTTGGTGCTGGCGTTGATCCACTCCGTCGGCAGAACCGGCTTGATGATCTCTTCCATCACCGCTTCACGCAGATCGGCGGTGGTCACCTCTTCAGCGTGCTGAGTAGACAGCACAACCGCATCGATACCAACAATTTTGCCGTCATCGTACTGGAAGGTAATCTGGCTTTTCGCATCTGGACGCAGCCACGGCAGTGAACCGCTTTTACGCACTTCCGCCTGACGCTGCACCAAACGGTGCGCATAAGTGACCGGCGCTGGCATCAGCACATCCGTTTCGTTGCTGGCGTAACCGAACATCAGGCCCTGGTCGCCCGCGCCTTGCTCCAGCGGATCGGTGCGGTCAACGCCCTGGTTAATGTCTGGAGATTGCTTACCAATTGCGCTCAGTACCGCGCAAGAGTTGGCATCAAAGCCCATATCGGAATGGACATAACCGATTTCACGTACGGTATTACGGGTGATCTCTTCGATATCAACCCAAGCGCTGGTGGTGATTTCACCGCCAACCAGCACCATACCGGTCTTAACGTAAGTTTCGCAGGCCACGCGTGCTTTCGGATCCTGTTCCAGGATCGCGTCGAGCACGGCATCGGAAATTTGGTCAGCGATTTTATCAGGATGTCCTTCTGATACGGACTCAGATGTAAAAAGGTGTTTAGCCATTCTGTTCTTTACCTTACAAATGGTTTGAATACGACTGCGTAGCGCAAGCTGGGCCAGGCCGACTCGACGCCCCTTCAGGCAAAGCCGCAAGCAGTAGGAAGCGGGAGCATTGGCTCACACCGCCTGGATGTTAATCAGTTTAGATGGAAAACCATCTGGACGGCTATTCTAGGTTACTCAGTGAGCACTTTTCCAGTGCTTTTTCTGATCCCGCATTTTCCGCAACATTACAAGTGGAATAATTTCCTGACACCCCACGCAGTTAGCTGACAAAGATTTTGCATTTTCGCGCATCTGGCGGTATAAAACGCCGCTGCTGTTGCAGCGCAAAAAGGATGACGCCGCTGTGCGTCGCGCCGTCAGATGCCGTTTACTCTGACTTTCACCCAAGCCGTTTTTCGCATGCTGTCAGCAGGCGATGGAGGTGATTAAACTCAATGAATCACTCTTTCACTCTCTTTGGTTCACAGCGCGGCTTCAGCGCGCAGGCACTCCTTTCACATTCCCAATCTGTTCTTTTCTCCTGTCGATGTTTTGCCCGTTGCGGTAATCAGCCCGACACGAGCGCCGGTTAACATTTCTCTGCATCTATTACTGCATTTCGCTGTCTACTGACCGTGGACGTCTCAGGCTATTTTGCCCCGACTCCGGCGCGGTGTTTTACACTTACAGTCAGCATTGCACGTTGCAACCTTACAGAGGCAGCAAGCAGGATGAGGCAATTTTTACCCGGCGTCACCATGACAAAACTCGGTAACAAATTCATATTTCAACGGAAAATTGAGGTCCGCGATGTCTGACGACATGAAGAATATCAAGGGTTCGTCAGCTGGCGAACAAGGTTCACTCCGCTCCATGCAGGAGGTGGCAATGAACGATCAGGAAGCAAGCAGAATGCTGCGTACCTACAACATTGCCTGGTGGGGAAATAACTATTACGACGTCAACGAGCTCGGGCACATCAGCGTGTGCCCCGATCCGGATCGGCCGGAAGTGCGCGTTGACCTGGCGAAACTGGTTAAAGAGCGCGAGGCCGACGGACAACGTCTGCCTGCGCTGTTCTGCTTTCCGCAGATCCTCCAGCATCGCCTGCGTTCGATTAACGCCGCTTTTAAACGTGCGCGTGAATCCTACGGCTACAAAGGTGACTACTTCCTGGTTTACCCCATCAAGGTTAACCAGCATAAGCGCGTGATTGAATCGCTGGTCAACTCTGGTGAACCTTTGGGCTTAGAAGCCGGTTCGAAAGCCGAACTGATGGCGGTGCTGGCACATGCGGGTAAAACCCGCTCGGTGATCGTCTGTAACGGCTACAAAGACCGCGAATACATTCGTCTGGCACTGATTGGTGAAAAGCTTGGGCATAAAGTCTATCTGGTGATCGAGAAGATGACCGAAGTGCGCCTGGTGCTGGAAGAAGCCGAGCGCTTGAGCGTGATACCGCGTCTCGGTATTCGTGCGCGTTTGGCTTCGCAGGGCTCGGGAAAATGGCAGTCGAGCGGCGGCGAGAAATCCAAATTTGGTCTGGCGGCATCGCAGGTGCTGCAGCTGGTGGACATCATGCGCAAGGCCGGCCGTCTCGACAGCCTGCAGCTGCTGCACTTCCATCTCGGCTCTCAGATGTCGAATATTCGCGACATCGCCACGGGCGTGCGTGAGTCGGCGCGTTTCTATGTTGAGCTGGCGAAGCTGGGCGTTAACATCAAATGTTTTGATGTGGGCGGCGGTTTGGGCGTGGACTATGAAGGTACGCGTTCGCAGTCCGATTGTTCGGTTAACTACGGTCTGAATGAATACGCCAACAACGTTATTTGGGCGATTGGTGATGCCTGCGAAGAGAACGGACTGGAACATCCAACGGTGATCACCGAATCTGGCCGTGCGGTAACGGCGCACCATACGGTGCTGGTATCCAACATTATTGGTGTGGAACGCAACGAATTCAGCACGCCGGTGGCGCCGGATGTGGATTCTCCGCGTCCGATTCAGAGCCTGTGGGATACGTGGCAGGAGATGCACGAACCTGATGTCCGCCGCTCGCTACGCGAATGGCTGCATGATAGCCAGATGGATCTGTTCGATATTCACACCGGCTACTCGTCAGGTACCTACGATCTTGGCCAGCGCGCCTGGGCTGAGCAGCTTTATTTGAGCATCTGCCACTATATTCAGCAGCATCTGGATCCGAGCAACCGCGCGCACCGCCCGATTATCGATGAGCTGCAGGAGCGGATGGCGGATAAGATTTACGTCAACTTCTCGCTGTTCCAGTCGATGCCGGATGCATGGGGCATCGATCAGCTGTTCCCGGTGCTGCCGCTGGAAGGGCTGAACAAAATGCCTAAGCGTCGCGCGGTGTTACTGGATATCACCTGTGACTCCGATGGCACCATCGATCACTACGTCGATGGCGATGGTATTGCTACCACCATGCCGATGCCGGAGTACGACATCGATAATCCGCCGATGCTTGGCTTCTTTATGGTGGGCGCGTATCAGGAAATCCTCGGTAATATGCACAACTTGTTCGGTGATACTGAAGCGGTTGACGTATTTGCTTTCCCGGATGGCAGCGTAGAAGTGCAGCTTTCCGATGAGGGCGATACCGTGGCGGATATGCTGGAGTATGTGCAGCTGAATCCTAACGATCTGATGACGCTGTTCCGCGATCAGGTAACCCAGCAGACCGATATTGATGAAGAGTTACGCGCACAGTTCCTTTCCGAATTTGAAAGTGGATTGTACGGCTATACCTATCTTGAAGACGAGTAAGTCATCGTGACTCAGCCGAGCTTCGTAAGAAGCTCGGTTCTTTTCTGGCAATATCCTCACTTCACAGCTTCTTTTTTATTAATTTGTGAAGGCTATCACCCTTCAATACTTTGTAACGTCCTGCCCACTTATCTGCATTAATAGCGTTCTCGCTATCTCATTCTTTTTGCTAATAAAGCGAATCGTCTTGTTCATTCCTTGCAGCAATATCTTTTCATTAGCCGCTGATTTGTCAGCCATTGAACAGGTAATCTGTTATGAAACAAGCTTCATGTATAATGAAAATTTAAACATTAAGAGTTGAATAGTCACTTTGGGTAACTTTGTTTTCTGGTATCTTTTGGAATCATGGATTCTGAATGTCATTTAACGCATTTTAAGTCAAAAATAAAAATCAATAGATATTGCTTTAATTTTTATTATTAAAATTCAATTAGGTACTATTTTTCTGGCCTGTCAAGGTGAGCGATAACTTAAATTTTTCTAGGAATTATCTGATCATTATGTGAAATTTAAAGAAATTTACCTGCGTTATTGATTGGTTTAAACGATTAAAGGTGCCAGCAGTGTTTACTGAAAACTATTTCTCAAAGTGTTAGTTGTACGTTAACCTTCAGTTAAGGTATTAAGTTTTATCAATGTTTTCCTTACTTATTACATGAGTAATCCTGACAGTTTAGTGCTATCAGGCTGTTGCAGTAAGGAGCATGAAATGAGCAATCCACCGAAGAATCTCTTCATATTGGAGCCGGTGTACGATTTATCCGGTCAGGTGATTGCCCAAGAGTTATTAACGCGTTTTATCGATGACGCAGAGATCAATAATAAGCGTAACCCCAAAAGGGATGCAGGTTTCTTCAGTCAGCTTTCTGCTGACGTTAAATGGCAGTTATTCCTCCACCAGATCGAAAAACTTATTCAGCTATACCAGAAAGGGTTTGATCAGATTGTCAGTGTCAATGTTGATCGCGATATCGTAGCCAGCATTTTTAAAGATGATGAAATACAAGCAAAACTGGCTCAACTGACGCAACTGCGTCTGGAAATATCAACATTTTTCACCGCGCGTTTTAATAGTGCCGATCTGCTCATTTTAAAAGGTGTTGCGAAAGTGACACCCGCCCCTTTATGGCTCGATGACTTTGGTCCGGGTTATTCCAACCTGAACATGCTCGATAGCGGAATATTTGAAATCGTCAAGATTGACAAAAGTTTTTTTTGGCAATTTGGCGACGGTCGCACCTTTGACATTCTGCTTGGCCATCTCAACGACTTATGCAACGGCGTGATCGTTGAGGGTGTTGAAACCCAACACCAGCTCGACCTGCTGTCGCACAAAGCGATTTTAGGCATGCAGGGCTATTTCTGGCAGAGCGTCTATCTCGATGATTTTATAGCGTAATTCTGATTGTTGTTGGATGGGTTTTATCCATTGGGAATGTGAAATATGTCTAAGTCTGGCCTCCAGGCATTTCATGTCATCTGTGCCCGGCCGGATGAAAATAAAACTATTTATCCCGTGGTGATTTTAAGAAATAAATCCAATCAGTTATCAGGATGGCGGCTAAGCAAAACTCAACGCGATTTCATCATGAGTTTGTATGAGATCGATCAAGAGAAGAAGTGAATAATCTTGATGATTATTCGCTGTAAAAGCCGGTATCTGCGGATGCCGGGTATTTTTATGGAATGAATATCTGCGCGGGATCTCGATAACATGAATAATATCTCAGTAACCCCAAAAGGTGGGACGATTGCTTCTGAGCTGAGTGGTAATCAAGTTAATTTGACCGCTCCGAGTGTGGTTCAGTTGCATCTTAATCAGTCTGATATTAAGTCTTTCACACGCAATGGTAATGATTTAGTTGTTACAACAAAGTCTGGTGAAGTGGTTGTTATTCATAATTTTTACAGCCCGAATGGCGATAGCGATCTGGTTCTGTTAGACGATCGCGGCGCGATGTGGTGGGTTGAAGATCCCGGTACAGAAGGTTTCCATTACGTCTCTATCGATAGCACTGAAGGCCTGTTAGCCGAAAACACCACTAACGACGGCACTATCGCCGCCTTTGGTATTGGTGGCGCAGCCCTGGCCGGTTTAGGTGCACTGATTGCAGGTGGCGGCGGCGGTGGCGGTGGGGGGAATTCCACGCCGGGCGACAATGAGGGTGGCAATAATGGCGGTAATAACGGCGGAAATAATGGGGGCAATAACGGCGGTAACAATGGCGGGGGCGATACTACAGCGCCAGGCGCCATTAGTGACCTGGCGATCGGTGACAACGTTGGCCCGTATCAGGGCACGATTGGCGCTGGTGCCATTACCGATGACAACACCCCAACCCTGAGTGGCACCGCCGAAGCGGGTGCGATTGTTAGCGTTTACGATGGCACCACGCTGCTCGGTACCGTTACCGTAGGGGCCGATGGCCGCTGGAGCTTTACCACACCTGCGCTGGCAGACGGCCAGCACAGCCTAACGGCAACGGTGACGGACGCTGCCGGTAACACCAGTGCCGCTACAAATCCGGTGGATTTCACCGTTGATACCGTACCACCCGCGATTACTGGCGTGAGCGTGGAGAACAATAGCGGCTCTACCGTGCTGCCCGTGACCAACGGCGGCGCAACCAACGACACCACGCCAGTGCTCAGGGGCACGGCCGAAGCGGGCAGTATTATTACCATTCGTGATGGTGATACCGTGCTTGGCAGCGTTACCGTAGCAAGCAATGGCACATGGAGCTTTACCAGTCCAGCCCTCGATCAAGGCAGCCACACGCTGAGCATCACCGCCACCGATGCGGCAGGTAATTCCAGCCCCGCCACCACCATTACCTTTACCGTTGATACCGACGCGCCCGCCGCTGCGACGGGCCTCTCTCTTGGCGATGGTTCGGGCACGATAAATAACGGCGGCACAACGGATGACAGCACGCCAACGCTCAGTGGGATAGGTGAAGCGGGTGCCACAATCAGCGTGTATGACGGGCAAACGCTGCTCGGCACGGCGGTAGTCGACGCGAATGGCGCCTGGAGCTTCACGACGCCAACATTAAGTAACGGCGCTCATAGCTTTACCGTCACCCAAACCGATGCGGCCGGTAACGTTGGCCCGGCTTCTACGGCCTATGGCGTGACCATTCAGGCGGATGCCCCTCCGGCCACCACCTCCCTGGAAATCACCGATGACTCCGGCAATACGCTGGTCCAGCTCGGCAATGGTGCCAGCACGCACGACAGCACGCCAACGCTCAGCGGTCTGGCCACGGCGGGGGCACTGATTACCCTGTATAACGGCAGCACGGTGCTGGGAAGCGTCGTTGCGGATAGCGATGGACAGTGGACATTCACACCCGCCGCGCTCGCGGATGGCTCTTATGCATTCCACGCCTCAGTGGAAGACACCTCTGGCAATGTCACCCAAACGCCAATTATCACCATCACCATTGATACCGTCGCCCCGGCCGCGGCCGGTGATTTACAACTGAGTGACAACGCAGGCAGCACGGCAGAGCCTATCGCTTCTGGCGGTGCGACCAATACGACTACGCCGGTGCTGAGCGGGACGGCTGAACCCGGCAGCACTGTCACCGTGCGCGATGGCGACACCGTGCTGGGCAGTGCCACCGTGGGCAGCAATGGCACGTGGAGTTTCACTTCACCCGTGCTCTCTGAAGGTGACCACAGTCTCACTACCACCGTCACCGATCCTGCGGGTAACGTGGGGCCGGCATCCGATCCGATCAACTTCAGCGTGGATACCCAGCCACCAGCGGCAGCCAGCAATGTGGTGGTAAGCGATGATGTCGGTGCTTCCACCGGCCCGCTGACCGCTGGCGCGACCACCGATGACAGCACGCCAACCTTAACCGGTAATGGCGAGGCGAACGCGATCGTTAAAATTTATGATGGCAGCACGCTGTTGGGCAGCGTTGCGGTGGGCAGCGACGGTAGCTGGAGCTTTACCACACCCGCGCTGAATAATGGCCCGCATACATTAAGCGTGACGGTGACCGATGCGGCAGGCAACGTCAGCCAGGCGACGACCGGATTTGGTTTCACCGTGGATGCTGGCGTGCCGCCCACCAACAGTACGCTTGAGATCACCGACGATAGCGGTAATACCTTGAAAGTCCTGTCCGAGGGCGCCAGTACGCACGATACCACGCCAATCCTCAGCGGATTGGCCTCGGCAGGGGCGGTTGTCACACTGTACAACGGCACGGAAGTGCTGGGCAGCACCACGGCTGGAGCCGATGGGCAGTGGAGCTTCACGCCAGCCGCGCTGATCGACGGCACGTATGCCTTCCACGCAACGGCGACCGATACCGCCGGTAATGTAACCGATTCTGCTACTCTCACCATCATCATCGATACCGTGGCACCGTCCGCGACAGGCGATCTGCAACTGACCGCTAACAGCGGCAGCGTGGTGACACCGATTGAGTCAGGCAGCACCACCAACGACAACACGCCAATATTGCGTGGTACCGCGGAGCCGGGCAGCATCGTCACTGTCCTCGACGGCACGACGGTGCTGGGAAGCGCGACGGTAGGCAGCAACGGCAGCTGGAGCTTTACCTCGCCAACGCTGAGTGAGGGCAATCATAGCCTGACCACCACGGTCACCGATGCCGCCGGTAACACGGGCCCAGCTTCAACGCCGATTACACTCACTGTTGATACCACCCCGCCGGCGCAGGTGGGCGACCTGGTGATTGCGGATAACGTCGGCGCAATCCAGGGGCCCTTAACCTCCGGTGATATCACCGATGACCGTACCCCGACCCTCAGCGGCACCGGTGAGCCGAATGCCACTATCAGCATTTACGATGGCACGACGCTGCTGGGCATTACCAGCGTGGGCGCAGATGGCAGCTGGAGTTTTACCACGCCAACGCTGAGTAATGGCAGCCACACGTTCACCGTCACGGCCACCGATACCGCAGGCAACGTTGGTCCGGCCACGCCACCGGTAATCGTGACCGTGAACGCGGATATTCCACCCGCGAGCGCGTCACTGGAAGTTACTGATGAGAATGGCAACACCGTTGCACAGCTTACTGACGGTGCCAGCACCAATAACGACAGCCCGGTTCTCAGCGGTTTGGCGGGCGCGGGCAACATTATCACCTTGTATGACGGTAATACGCTGCTTGGTAGCACCACGGCCGACAGTAATGGTCAGTGGATTTTCTACACCCAAAACCTGTCCAATGGCGCGCACGCGCTGCACGGCACGATTACAGATGCGAACGGCAACGTCACCGATACGGCGACCATCAACATTACCGTTGATACCCTCGCACCGGATGCGGCGAGCGGTGTTGAACTGACCAATGACACCGGCAGCATCACGCAGCCGATTATCTCCGGCAGCGCCACCAATGACGCCACGCCAGTGCTAAGCGGTACGGCGGAAGCAGGCAGCAAAGTGACCATCCTTGATGGCACCACCGTGCTCGGTACGGTTACCGTAGGCGGCGATGGTAACTGGAGCTTCACGACTCCAGCGTTGGGCGACGGTAATCACAGCATCACCACCACCGTGACCGATGCGGCCGGTAACGTCAGCCCCGCGAGCGCGCCGATTGCCTTCAGTGTGGATACCAGCGCGCCAGCCGCAGTAAGCGGCCTTGTCGTGACCGATAATGTCGGCAGCAGCACGGGTCCGCTGACCTCGGGCGCAACCACCGATGACAGTACGCCAACCCTTACGGGTACCGCCGAAGCGGGATCGGTGGTGCGGGTTTATGACGGCACTACGCTACTGGGCTCGACGACTGTCGGCGGCAACGGAAGCTGGAGCTTTACGCCAGAGGCGGCGCTGACCAACGGCCAGCACAGCCTGACCACCACCGTGACCGACGCGGCAGGCAATGTCAGCCCGACTTCACCGGCCTTTAGCCTTAATGTTGACGCCGGTGTTCCGGCCACCAACAGCTTGCTGATCGTGACGGATGACAGCGGCAGCACGTTGGTTGAACTGCCAAACAACGCCAGCACCCACGACACGACGCCGATTTTGAGCGGGCAGGCGGGCGCGGGTGATGTAATCACGCTATACAACGGTACGACAGTTATTGGCAGTGTGGTAGCAGGAACCGATGGTCAGTGGAACTTTACTCCAGCGGCTCTGGATGACGGCACGTACGCCTTCCACGCCACCGCCACCAATGCCACCACCGGCGTGGTAACGGATACGCCAACCATTACCATCACCATTGATACCGTGGTGCCGACGGCACCCGCTGACGTGGGGCTGACCGACGGCTCAGGCGATCCGATCCCACAAGGCGGCAGCACCAATAACAACACGCCGACCCTGACGGGAACCGGCGAAGCGGGCAGTACGGTGACCATCTCAGATGGTACCACCGTGCTTGGCACCACTACGGTGGATAGCGACGGCAACTGGAGTTACACCACGCCTGCGCTGAGCGATGGTAATCATAGCCTGACATCTACCGTTACCGATCCGGCTGGCAACACCAGCCCGGCCTCTTCACCTGTGACGGTGACGGTTGATACTCAACCGCCAGCCGCAGCAGGCAATGTCCACTTCAGTAACGAGGACGGCACGCCGATTGCGGCGGGCGGTTCCACCAATGACACAACGCCAACCTTAAGCGGCAGCGCGGAGCCGGGCAGCATCGTAACGGTCTCTGATGGCACCACCGTGTTGGGTACCGCCACCACCGGCAGCGATGGCAACTGGAGCTTTACGCCAGACAATGCGTTAAGCGAAGGACAGCACAATCTCACCACCACGGTTACCGATACGGCGGGTAACGTCGGTCCGGCTTCTTCCGTGGTGATTGTGATTGTTGATACCACACCACCGGCTGCGGCTACCGATCTGCAGCTCGCGAACGATAGCAGTGGTACGCCGGTGCCCGTGGCCGAGAACGGTGCCACCAACGATGTGACCCCCGTGTTGAGCGGTCGCGCGGAGCCGGGCAGTACCGTCACCGTTTCTGATGGCACGACCGTGCTCGGCACCGCCACCGTCGGCAATGATGGCAGCTGGAGCTTTACCTCCCCGACACTTGGCGATGGCCCGCATAGCCTGACCACCACCGTGACCGATTCTGCCGGTAACGTTGGCGCGCCAAGTGCGCCATTGACCTTTACCATCGATACCACCGCACCTGCCGCACCCGGTGGTGTGCAGCTCAGTAACGATACCAGCGGCACGCCAGTACCGATTAGCTCCGGCGCGGCGACCAATGATCCTACGCCGGTGCTGAGCGGAACCGCCGCAGCAGGCAGTACGATTACGGTCTCTGATGGCGGCACCGTGCTGGGCAGCGTTACCGTGGGCAGCGGCGGGGAATGGAGCTTTACCACCCCAGCGCTGAACGAGGGCAACCATAGCCTGACCGCGACGGTGACCAGCCCGGCAGGCAACACCAGCGCCCCATCGGCACCGATTTTGGTTACCGTGGATATCACGCCGCCAGCAGCGGCAACCGATTTGCAATTGAGCAACAACGAAGGTGGCACATCCGTGCCGATTGCGGCAGGTGGCACCACTAACGACACCACACCAGCGTTGAGCGGTACGGCGGAAGCGGGCAGCACCGTGACGGTGCTGGATGGATCCACCGTGCTGGGTACCGCCACCGTCGGCAGTGACGGAAGCTGGAGCTTTACTCCGACGACGCCGCTCACCGCTGGCGAACATACGCTTACCACGACGGTGACCGATGCGGCAGGCAACGTGGGCGCAGCGTCCTCGCCTATCACCGTAAACATTGACACCACTCAGCCGCCTGCGGCAGAAAACGTGGTGCTCAATAATGACGATGGCAGCACGCCGGTGCCGATTGCCTCCGGCGGTGCGACCAACGACACCACACCGGCGATCAGCGGTACGGCAACCGAAGGCAGCATTGTCACCATACGTGATGGCAACACGGTGCTGGGCAGCGTCACCGTCGGCAGCGATGGAAGCTGGAGCTTCACCACACCAACGCTGAGCGAGGGCGCACACAGCCTGACCACCACGGTGACCAGCTCGTCCGGTAACGTTAGCGAACCATCAACGCCGATTGCCTTTACCGTCGACACGCAGGCACCGGCAACGTCAAGTGAACTGCAACTCAGCAACGATGGCGGTACGGCGATTGCAGCAGGTGGGGTCACCAACGACAGCACGCCAGTGCTAACGGGCACCGCAGAAGCCGGCAGTATCGTCACGGTACGTGATGGCAATGCCGTATTGGGCACGGCTAACGTTGATAGCGAGGGCAACTGGACCTTCACGCCCGCGACGCCGCTGGGCGAGGGCAGCCACAGTCTCACCACCACGGTAACCGATGCGGCAGGTAACAGCAGCGGGGCTTCCACGCCAATTGTCTTCACCGTGGATACCACGCCACCCGCCGCGGCCACCGATCTGCAACTCAGCAATGACAACAGCGGCACGGCGGTGCCAATTGATACCGGCGGCCGTACCAACGACACCACGCCAGTGCTGAGTGGTAATGCCGAAGCGGGCAGCATCGTCACGGTGCTTGATGGCACCACGGTGCTGGGCAGTACAACCGTAGGGACCGATGGTCAATGGAGCTTTACGCCTGCAACGCCGCTGGACACAGGTTTGCACAGTTTCACCACCACGGTAACCGATGCGGCCGGTAACGTCGGTCCGGCATCGGCGGCCATCGCGGTGACCATCGATACCACGCCACCGCCTGCTGCGGCTGACGTTGTGCTCAATAACGATCAGGGCACGACGCCAACACCCATCGCCTCCGGTGGTGCAACCAATGACACCACTCCGGTGTTGAGTGGTTCTGCGGAAACCAACAGCATCGTCACCGTGCGCGATGGCAACACGGTATTGGGCTCGGTTATTGTTGGTAGCGATGGCACATGGAGCTTCACCACCCCGGCCCTGAGCCAGGGCCAGCACAGCCTGACGGCGACGGTGACCGATGACGCAGGCAACATCAGCACGCCTTCCCCAGCCATCACCTTTACCGTGGATACCGAAGCGCCGTCTGCGGCCATTGATCTGCAGCTGAGCAATGATTCAGGTGAAACGGCGATACCGATTGCCGCAGGCGGCGCGACCAATGACACCACGCCACTGTTGAGCGGCAGCGCCGAAGCGGGCAGTACGGTCATTATTTCTGATGGTAGCAACGTACTGGGCTCCGTAGTGGTTGGCGACGACGGCAACTGGAGCTTCACCTCGCCCACCCTCGGTGAGGGTCCACATAGCCTGACCACCACCGTGACCGATGCGGCGGGTAACGTTAGCGCACCATCCGCCGCACTGGAATTTAACATCGATCTTACGCCACCGGCGGCACCGAACGACATTGCGCTGAGTAATAACAATGGCAGCTCGCCCGTCGCCATTGATGGAGGCAGCAGCACCAACGACGCCACACCGCTTATCACGGGAACGGCTGAAGCCGGTAGCACGGTAACCGTGCTGGATGGCGGCACCGTGCTGGGCACCGCGATTGTCGGCAGCGATGGTAACTGGAGCTTCACTTCGCCGCTGCTGGGCGAAGGCGGCCACAGCCTGACGGCGACGGTGACCGATCCTGCAGGCAACGTGGGCCCAGCCTCTGCACCGGTTACGTTTAGCGTTGATACCGTTGCACCGGCTGTGGCGACTGACCTCGTGCTGAACAATGATAATGGCAGCACGCCGGTACCGATTGCCAACGACGGCACGACCAACGACAGCACGCCAGTGTTGAGCGGTGTGGCAGAAGCGAACAGCATTGTCATCGTCTCTGACGGCACCACCGTGTTAGGAAGCGCCATCGCCAATGCACAGGGCGACTGGAGCTTCTCACCGACGCTGACCGATGGCACACATAATCTGAGTGTCACCGTGCGCGATGCCGCAGGTAACACCAGCGCACCGAGCGCCACCGTGACGGTGACGGTGGATACCGTTGCGCCGCCGGCCGCAACTGAGCTGACGCTGACCAATGATGTAGGCGGTGCGGCCATCGCCGTTCCAAACGGCGGTCTGACTAACGACAACACGCCAGTGCTAAGCGGTGCGGGGCAAGAAGGCAGCATCATTACCGTCTCCGATCAGAATGGCGTGCTGGGATCGGTCGCCGTCGGCGCTGGCGGTACATGGAGCTTCACCCCGCCTGTGGCGCTGGCTGATGGCTCTCACACGCTGAGCGTGACGGCAAGCGATGCCGCTGGCAACGTCAGCGCACCGACCACCATTAACGTGGTAGTGGACGCCACGCCGCCGGCCGCCGCCGCAGAGATTATCGTCAGCAATGATGATGGCGCCTCACCGGTTGCTATTGCTAATGGCAGTATCACCAATGACAACACGCCATTCCTTACCGGCACGGCAGAAGCGGGCAGCACGGTAATTATTCGTGATGGTGACGCGATTCTTGGCAGCGCTTCGGTGGGCAGTAACGGCCAGTGGAGCTTCGCCTCACCGGTGCTGGGTGACGGTCCACATAGCCTGACCACCACGGTGGTTGATGCCGCTGGTAACGTGAGCCCGGCCTCAACGGCAATCGACTTCAACGTCGATACCTCGGTGCCTGCCGCCGCAACGCTGGAAGTCAGAAACGATGATGGTTCGACGCCAGTGCTGGTACCGAATGGCACCAGCACCAATGACAACACGCCGCTGCTGAGTGGCAACGCCGAAGCGGGTAGCGTAGTGACCATTTACGATGGCAATGTGGTGATAGGTTCAACCACCGCGATTGCCGATGGCACATGGAGTTTCAACTCCCCGACCCTGACCGATGGTTCGCATACGTTGACCGCAACGGTTACCGATGAGGTGGGTAACGTCAGTGCTCCGTCGGCCAGCTTTACCGTGCTGGTGGATGCCACGGCTCCGCAGCCGGCGGAAGGTCTGCTGCTGCAGAACAATAACGGCGGCACGCCAGTCACCATTGCTGACGGCGGCATTACCAACGACAGCACGCCGGCGATCAGCGGTACGGCGGAAGCCAATGCCATCGTCAGAGTCTACGACGGCACCACGCTGGTGGGGTCGGCGGTGGCAGGCAGCGACGGCGCATGGAGCATCACCACCACGGCGCTGGCCGATGCGACTCATACGCTGAACGTCACCGTGACGGATGCAGCCGGTAACGTCAGTTCCAATGCTGCGGTATCGCTAACGGTGGATACCTCAATACCAGCAGCGGTACTGAGCTTTGCTGTCTATAACGACGCCAGCACCACACCGGTACAGGTAGCGGATAATGGGAATACCAACGACAACACGCCAGTCATTAGCGGGACCGGTGTGGCGGGTACAACCATCAATATCTACGACGGCGATAACCTGCTCGGCACCACCACGGTGGGCGATAACGGAGTCTGGCGCTTCGTAACCGCAGAGCTGGGCGAGGGGCAGCATAGTTTCACCGTCTCGGTGACCAACGCAGCGGGTACCACCGGTGCGGAAGCGATACCGATTACGATTAATATCGATACCGTGCCACCGGTGGCGGTCACCGATTTGGTGATCACCGATAATGTCGGCACCAGCACCGGTGAACTTACGCAAGGCCAGACTACCGATGACAACACACCAACGCTAAGCGGCTCAGCCGAGAGCGGAAGTGTGGTCTCCATCTACGATGGCACCACGCTGTTAGGCAGTGTGACGGCCGTTAACGGCGCGTGGAGCTTCACCACCGCCGCGCTGAGCAATGGTAGCCATAGCTTCACCGTAACGGTGAAAGATGAAGCTGGCAACGTGGGCCCGGCATCGCCGGACTTCACCATCATCATCGAAGCCGGTTTACCACCGGCCACCACCACGCTGGAAATTACGGATAACAGCGGCAGCACGCTGGTCGAGCTGACAAATGGCGCTTACACCAAAGACAGCACGCCAGCACTGAGCGGACTGACTGAACCAGGCAATATTGTCAGGATTTTCGATGGTGAAACCGAGCTGGGTAGCGTCACCGCCGATGCCAATGGGCAGTGGAGCTACACGCCTGCGGCATTGACGGAAGGGGCTCATACTATCTCCGTGCTGGTGACAGATGCCACCGGCAACAACGGTGTCCAGTCAGATCCGATTACCATCAACGTTGACATCACGGCGCCCGTGGCGGTGACCAACCTTGAGGCCGCCAATAACAACGGCAGCACGCCGGTGCCGATTGCCAACAACGGCATCACCAACGACAGCACACCGCAGCTCACCGGTACGACGGAAGCGAACGGTATTGTCACCGTTTACGATGGCAACACCGTTATCGGATCGACCACGGCGAATGGCAGCGGGGAGTGGAGCTTTACTTCTCCAACCCTTAATCAGGGTAACCATGCGCTGAGCGTAACGGTGACCGATGCCGCAGGTAACGTCGGACCTCGCTCTGATGTGGTGGATCTCACCGTGGATACCGTGGCACCTAACGCCTCAACGCTGGTGGTCACCAATGATGTGACCAGCACGACGGTGCCGAACGGCGGTGCTACCAACGACAACACGCCAACCCTGAGCGGTACGGCGGAAGTCGGCAGTGTGATCACCGTGTATGACGGTACGACGGTGCTGGGTTCGGTGGCTGCCGGAACGGGCGGCGCGTGGACCTTCACCACCGCCGAGCTGGGTGAGGGTAGCCATTCATTCAGCGTGCGTGTCACCGATGCCGCGGGTAATACCAGCGTGGCATCAAGCACTGCTACGGTGGTGGTCGATACGGTGGCACCAGCGGGCATCGACGACCTTATCGCGGTGAACAACAACGGCAGCTCGCCGGTGCAGATTGCCGCAGGCGGCACCACCAACGACAGCACGCCAAACTTGAGCGGTACGGCGGAAGCGGGCAGCATCGTTAAAATTTTCGATGGCAGCACCCAGATTGGTTCGGTGACGGCGGGCAGCAATGGCGCGTGGAGCTTCACGTCGCCAACGCTCTCTGATGGTCTGCACACGCTGAACGTCACGGCGACCGATGCGGCAGGCAACGTTAGCCCGAACGCATCGGTCAGCCTCACCGTGATCACTGCGGCACCGACGCCCGTCAGCGATCTGGTGGTTTCTGACAACGTGGGCGCAACGCAAGGAACGCTTGTCAACGGCGCCGCTACCGATGACAACACGCCAACGCTGAGTGGCACCGCGACAGCAGGCAACGTGGTGATCATCTCAGACGGCAACACGGTGCTTGGCTCGGTAGTGGCGGGTAGCAACGGCGCATGGAGCTTTACCCCGGCAGCCCTGAGCGAAGGTGCGCATCCGTTGAGCGTCACGGTGCGTGATGCGGCGGGTAACACCAGCAGCGCCACCACCTTCACCGTCAACGTGGATACAGTGGCACCCGCTAACGCTACGCTGCAGATCACCAATGACGCGACGGGCAATACGGTGCCGAACGGCGGATCCACCAACGACAGCACGCCAACGCTAAGCGGTACGGCGGAAGCGGGCAGTAAAGTGTCCATTTATGATGGCGCTACGCTGCTGGGCACGGCGACCGCCAGCGATACGGGCACCTGGAGCTTCACCACGGCTGTACTGGGCCAGGGCGCGCACCCATTGAGCGTCACGGTGACGGATGCCGCCGGTAACGTCAGCGGCAGCACCTCGGCGACTGTCACCATCGATACCGTGGCACCGCCTGAGGTGACGGGGCTGGGCGCCGCCAACAACAACGGCAGCACGCCAATCGCAATTGCCGCGGGCGGTAGCACCAATGACAACACGCCAGCGCTGAGCGGCTCGGCGGAAGCGGGCAGTATCGTGAGAGTTTACGATGGCGGCACGCTGATCGGTTCGGTCACCGTAGGCAGCAACGGCAACTGGAGTTTCACCACGCCAACTCTGGCAGACGGCCCACACACGCTTAACGTTACGGCGACCGATGCGGCGGGCAACGTCAGTCCCAATGCTTCCTTCGCCTTGACGGTAGATACCGTGGTACCTGCGCCAGTGACGAACCTGGTGATCACCGATGATGTCGGTACCAGTCAGGGCCCGCTGGCCAACGGCGCGGTCACCGATGATGCCACGCCAACCCTGAGCGGCACGGCAGAAGCGAACGCGATTGTCACCATCTACGACGGCAGCACGGTATTGGGATCGGTTACTGCGGGCACCAACGGCGCCTGGACCTTCACCACGGCGACGCTCAGCAACGGGACCCACCCGCTGAGCGTGACGGTGAAAGATGCCGCGGGTAACACCAGTGCGGCCACCACGCCGGTTTCCATCACCGTGGATACCGTGGCGCCGACCGCCTCAACGCTGGTGATCACCAATGACGTCACCAATACCACGGTGCCGAGCGGCGGTGCCACCAACGACACCACGCCAACCCTGAGCGGCGTGGCGGAAGCGGGCAGCATCGTTAAAATTTTCGATGGCAGCACCCAGATTGGTTCGGTAACGGCGGGCAGCAATGGCGCGTGGACCTTCACCACCGCAGCACTGACGCAGGGCACGCATCCGCTGAGCGTGACGGTAACGGATGCCGCCGGCAACGTCAGCGGCACTACCTCGGCGTCGGTGATTATCGATACCACGCCGCCGGCAGCGGTTACCAACCTGGTGGCCTCGAACAACAACGGCAGCACGGCGGTGACCATCCCGAATAATGGTGCCACCAACGACAGCACGCCGCTGTTGACGGGTTCTGGTGAAATCGGTGCGAAGATCAGCGTCTACGACGGCAGCACGCTACTGGGCACCACCACGGTGGGCAGCAACGGTACCTGGAGCTTCATTGCTACCACGCTGAGCAACGGAACGCACACGCTGAACGTCACGGCAACCGATGCGGCGGGCAACGTGAGCCCGAATGCGTCAACGACGTTGACCATCGATACCGTCGCCCCTGCGCCGGTGACGAACCTGGTGATCACCGATGATGTCGGCACCAGTCAGGGCCCGTTGGCTAATGGTGCAATCACCGATGACGCCACGCCAACCCTGAGCGGCACGGCGGAAGCGAACGCGATTGTCACCATCTACGACGGCAGCACGGTGCTGGGATCGGTTACTGCGGGCACCAACGGCGCCTGGACCTTCACCACGGCGACGCTCAGCAACGGGACCCATCCGCTGAGCGTAACGGTGAGCGATGCAGCGGGTAACACCAGTGCAGCTACCACGCCGGTTTCCATCAACGTGGATACCGTGGCACCAATAGCTTCAACGCTGGTGATCACCAACGACGTCACCAACACTACGGTGCCGAGCGGCGGTGCCACCAATGACACCACGCCAACCCTGAGCGGCGTGGCGGAAGCGGGCAGCATCGTTAAAATTTTCGACGGCAGCACCCAGATTGGTTCGGTGACGGCGGGCAGCAACGGCGCGTGGACCTTCACCACCGCAGCACTGACGCAGGGCACGCATCCGCTGAGCGTGACGGTAACGGATGCCGCCGGCAACGTCAGCGGCACTACCTCGGCGTCGGTGATTATCGATACCACGCCGCCGGCAGCGGTCACCAACCTGGTGGCCTCGAACAATAACGGCAGCACGGCGGTGACCATTCCCAACAACGGCATCACCAACGACAGCACACCGCTGTTGACCGGTAGCGGCGAAGTTGGCGCGAAGATCAGCGTCTACGATGGCAGCACGCTGCTGGGCACCACCACGGTGGGCAGCAACGGCAGCTGGAGCTTCATTGCTACCACGCTGAGCAACGGTGCGCACACGCTGAACGTTACGGCAACCGATGCGGCGGGCAACGTGAGCCCGAACGTGTCGACCACGCTGACCGTCGATACCGTCGCGCCAGCGGCCAGTACGCTCACCATTGTTGACGATGCGGGCAGTACGCCTGTGACGCTGACCAATGGCGCGTACACCCGCGACACCACCCCGGTGCTGAGCGGCACCGCGGAAGTCGGCGCAGTGGTGACCATTTTCGATGGCAGCACCGCGCTCGGTTCCGTCACGGTAGGCGCAGGAGGAAGCTGGACCTTCACCACCGCCGCGCTGGCAAACGGTGCGCATCCGTTGACCACCACCGTGACGGACTCGGCGGGCAACGTCAGCACCGGTAATACAGCGGTAACGGTGAACGTTGATACCGTGCCACCTGCTGCAGTGAGCGGTCTGGCGATTGACGCGACAGGTACCACCGTAACCGGTAGCGGCGAAGTCGGCGCGACGGTCACCGTGCGTGATGCCAGCGGGGCATCGCTGGGTACTGCGACGGTGGGCGCGGGCGGTGCATGGTCGGTTAACCTGACCACAGCCCAGACCACCGGTGCTTCCCTGTCGGTTATCCAGACGGACCGTGCGGGTAACGTCTCAACGAGCACACCGCTCACCGGGGCTATTCGTATTGTGGCCACCAATGACACCAACGAGGTGGACTACAGCACCACGCAGGCGACGGTCAACAACGGTACCACCAGCGTTTCGCATGTGGCACTTGCCAACGTGGGATTGGGCAGCGTCCTCAATGCTACCGTGCTCTCCAGCGGTAATGCCTATGTGTTTAGCGTCGGCAACGACGATACGCGCAGCGTGACCCTCAACGGTTCGGTGGGCGGGATCAGTCTGATCTCAACCTACTCCATGTACCTCTATGAGCAGCAGACCAATGGCACCTGGCTGTTGATCAATACCCGATCTAATTACCTGTCAACCGGCTTGATTTCTCTGGGTACGCAAACCGGTGCCAACGTGACCTATAGCAATCTGGGCACCGGCACCTATGCCGTGGTGATTGGATCCAACGTGAGCGTCAACCTGCTGCCGACCACCACCATCAGCACGGTATCCGATTTCACCACGCTGGCGGTAACGGTGGCGGCAACGGTGACAGGTAACCTGCTGACCAACGACACCAGCTCCGTCGCCGGTACGATTCCGACGGGGACGGCGATTACCACGGTGTCCGGCAGCGTGGTGGGATCGAGCGGGAACACGGTGATCAACACCACGTACGGTACGCTGACCATCGACTCGCACGGTAACTACACCTATGTACTGAAGGCCGGTCTGGATATCGACACGCTGCCTACCGCGGACACCTTTAGCTACTCGGTAAGGGATGCCAGCGGTGCGGTGACCTCGGCAACCTTGACGGTAAACCTGCATAACGGTGCGTCAACCAGCTCGCTGGTGACCACCAACAGCCTGTTTACCGAAGCGGCAAATGACCACGATGCCAGCGGCAGCATCTACGGTTCGTCAACCGCCAGCCATAGCGGAACCTTGAGCATCACTAATGAACACGGCGATATCACCACCGTGCACAGCGTGGGCACAACGACGGTTGCGGGGGACTACGGGGTGCTGACGATTGCGGCCAACGGCAGCTATACCTACTCGCTTAATGCGGGCATGGATGGACAATCTATCACGCACAAAGAGGTGTTCAGTTATACCCTGGCGGCCAGCGATGGCACCATCACCACGCAGTCGTTCACCATCGAGCTACACCCAACCATCACAGGCACCGCCGGGGCTGACACGCTTTCTGGTGGCGCTTACGACGACACCATCACCAGTGGTGCCGGCGCCGATACGTTGGTGTATCACTTGCTGGCGAGCGCCGATGCGACCGGCGGTAACGGTCACGATACCTGGACCGACTTCAATGTTGCGCAGGGCGACAAAATTGACGTCAGCAACTTGCTAATCGGCTGGAATGATTCCACAAGTAATATTAATGATTTCGTGAAAGTGGACCATACTTCAGACGGTAATACGGTGCTCTCAATTGACCGTGATGGTAGCGGTACGGGTTACAGCGCAACGCAGCTGATTACGCTGGAAGGCGTGAACGTTTCGCTGGAGGAGTTGCTGCAACAACCGCACCAAACCCACACGGTCTAGTAACTCGGTGAAGCAGGGATGCAGTAAGGGCACAAGGATGTGCCCCTTTCTCTTTAATGACTGGTGGACTATCGATGGAACTGATGCACTCAGGCGCAACTTTTCGCCGTTCGTTTAAGCTCAGCGTTCTCTGTGCGGGCATGGCTTTACTTTACAGTTCTCAACTTTTAGCGGCCAGTGACGCGTTAACCCGCGCGGGGCAGATCACCTCGGCAGGTTTAGCGCAACAGCAAGAACTCCCTTCATTAACCGGTGAGGTGGCCGAACCCGCACTGGCAAACGTACCCGACTTTCTCACCATCAATCAGGCGGTACAGCGCGCTGTCCAGTGGCATCCGGATATCGCCGAGGCCGTGGGCAAGATGCTGGAACAGGCCAATCAGGTTGATGTGGCGAAAGCCAAATATTATCCGCAGATCAGCGCCGGTATGAACAACGGCTACAGCAACGCCTACAGCGAGAAGGGCTTCAGTCCGTCGTTTGTGCTGTCGGTGTCGCAGATGCTGTATGACTTTGGCAAGGTGAGCAGCTCGGTACGCTCCGCCGAAGCTGGCGTGGCGCAGGAGCAGGCCAACGTATTGGTCAGCATCGATACCGTCGCGCACGATACCGCTGCGGCATTGGTGGAAGTGCAGGGTTATCAACAGCTGGTGACAATTGCCCAGCAGCAGCTGGCGGCGCTGAGTAAAATTGGCGATCTGGCGCGGCAGCGTAATGAAGAGGGCGCGGCTTCACTCTCCGATGCCACGCAAACTGATGCGCGTATCGAAGGTGCGCGCACCACGTTAATCCAGTATCAGGCCAATCTTGACCGCTGGCGCGCCACGCTGGCGACCTATCTCGGCTGGCCGCTGGTGAAGAAGGTTAGCGATGATTTCCCCACCAAACTGACCCAATCCTGTCAGGTGGCGAAAGCCGATGACAAGCTCAATCCCTCGGTATTAGCGGCCTGGGCGCAGGCTAATCAGGCGCAGGCCAAGCTCGATAATGCCAATGCGCAGAACATGCCAACCATCTCGCTGGAGCCGCAGGTAACGCACTATCTCAACAATCATTACTCCGGCAGCGAGACGCTGGATCGCACGCAATATTCGGCGTTTGTGAAAGTGGAAATGCCGCTGTATCAGGGCGGCGGTATCACCGCCAGCCGGGATGCGGCAGCCAATGCCTTGCAGGCCGCCAATGCGGCCGTCAACTCGGCGCGACTGAAAGCGCGCCAGCAGCTGAGTGAATCGCAGAACGAGTCGCAAAGCCTGTCGCTGAGCCTCGCGATTATGGGACGGCAGCAGTCGCTGGGCGAGAAAACCCAGTCGCTATATCAGGATCAGTATCTGCAACTCGGCACGCGTCCTTTACTGGATGTTTTGAACGCCGAGCAGGAAGTGTTCCAGACGCGTTTCACCCTGCAGCAAACCATCAGCCAGTTACGCTCACTGCAGCTCGATTGCCTTTACAGCACCGGACATATGCGGTCAGCGTTTGCACTGAATAATCAGCGGATCCAGTCCGTGGAGATCCAGCCATGACGCAATTACAGATTCCCGATGCGCCCGACAGCGCCTCCGGGGGCAACGTGCCCTTACACGGATGGGCCACCGCCATCATCCTGATTGCCACCCATTATCGCTTGCCCTGTTCGCCGGGCATGATCATGGCCGCCGCCGAATGGCAGGGCAAACAGACGCGCGACAAAGCGCTGCGCCATCTGGCGCGTCAGGCGGGTTTATCGCTGCAGCTGTATGAAGAGAATAAGTGGGAGATCACCAGCTGGCGGCTGCCGCTGGCGATAGAGCTGGCCGATGGCCAGGTGGGCGTGATTACCCAGTTTGACGGTGACGATGAAGTGCGCGTGCACTTCGCCGGTGATGAGCAGCCCGCGCCGATTGCGCTGGCAATGCTGCTACCGGAAATCCGCTTTGCCGCCGCGCTGCGTCCGGTTACCGCGGCCAAGGACAGCCGCGTTGATCGCTATCTCGCCGGGGTAAAGCCGGACTGGCTGCGCCGCCTGGTGCTGCACGATCTGCGACCTTACGGCTACGTGATGCTGGGATCGTTCCTGATCAACCTGCTGGCGCTGGTTGGCATCATCTTCTCGATGCAGGTGTACGATCGCGTGATTCCGGCGCAATCCTATCCAACGCTGTATGTGCTGTATATCGGCGTAATTATCTCGGTGGTGTTTACCTACATCCTGCGCGTCGGGCGCGATCACGTGACCGATCTGCTGGGTAAGCGCGCCGATATGCGCGTTTCCGATCGGGTATTTGGTCACGCACTGCGGCTACGCAACAGCGCCGTACCGCGCTCGACCGGCACCTTTATCTCACAGCTGCGCGAGCTGGAGTCGATCCGCGAAATGGTCACCTCCACCACGGTGACGGCGATTGTTGATATGCCGTTCTTCCTGCTGTTCCTGCTGGTGATGGCGATTATCGCGCCGCAGCTGGCGTGGATTGCGCCAGTGGCGGTGCTGTTGATGGTGCTGCCGGGCGTGATGAGCCAGAAAAAGCTGTCAAAACTGGCGCAGCAGAATCTCAAGGAGTCGACGCTGCGTAACGCGGTGCTGGTGGAGAGCGTGCAGGGGCTGGAAGACATCAAGCTGATGCAGGCGGAAGATCGCTTCCTGCAGCAGTGGAACAGCTACATTCGCATCACTGCGCAATCCGGCGTCGAGATGCGCAAGGTAATGCACTCGCTGATCACCTGGGGCGTGACGGTGCAAGGTTTGGTGTATGCCAGCGTGATCGTGATTGGTGCGCCGATGGTGATCGATGGCGATATCACCACCGGTGCGATTGTTGCCGCCTCGCTGCTCTCGTCGCGCATGATTGCGCCGATGGCCACGCTGTGCGGCGTGCTGGCGCGTTGGCAGCAGGTAAAAGCGGCAAAAGGCAGCCTCGATGCGCTGATGAACTTGCCCGTGGAAAACAGCAAGGAGGAGACGCGCATTCACTCGCCGGTGCTGTTTGGTCACTACCAATTTACCGACGCGATGTTTCGTTACTACACCGATTCGCTGACTATCGCGCTGCGCATCAAAAGTCTGACCATCAAGCCCGGCGAGCGTGTTGCGGTGCTGGGGCGCAACGGATCGGGTAAATCAACGTTGCTGCAGGCGATGATCGGCGGCATCGATCTCGTCGGCGGCGAGCTGCGGCTGGATAACCTCAGCCTGCCACATATTGATGTGGCGGATGTGCGGCGCAACGTCGGCCTGCTGACGCAAAATGCGCGCCTGTTCCACGGCACGCTGCGTGAAAATCTCACCCTCGGCGCGGCGCACGCCACCGATGATGCGATCTTCGGCGCGCTGACCGTGAGCGGTGGGGCAGATTTTATTCGTCGTCTGCCGCTCGGCCTCGATCATCCGATCATGGAAGGCGGCACGGGATTGTCCGGTGGCCAGCGCCAGTCGCTGCTGCTGGCGCGCATGCTGTTGCGCGATCCCAATATTATCCTGCTGGATGAGCCGACGGCAGCGCTCGACGATCACACTGAGAAAGAGTTTATTGAGCGTCTCGGTCAGTGGTTGAACGGCCGCACGCTGATCGTGGCGACGCACCGCGCAGCGATCCTCGCGCTGGTGGATCGTGTGCTGGTGCTGAAGGAGGGACAGCTGGTGATGGATAGTCCGAAAGAGAATGCTCTGCCACCGCCGCGCGCCAGTGGCGGCCAGCCGGAGGCGCAAGCATGATAAAACAACTCCCGGCACGACTGCGGCTGGTGACCGCAGCAGAAGTGGATTCCTCCGACGATCTGTTGGGCGAGCTGCGATCCGAAACTCACTACACCGGCGCAGTGCGCCTGATTGTCATCAGTACCGCGTTGATCCTGATTACGGTGATCTGGGCGTGGTTTGGCGTGCTGGATGAAGTTTCTACCGGCACCGGCAAAGTGATTCCCAGTTCGCGCGATCAGGTGCTGCAATCGCTGGAGGGCGGCATCCTGACTGAACTCTATGTGCATGAAGGCGATCAGGTGCAGGCCGGGCAAATCGTCGCGCGCCTTGATGCCACTCGCTCGCAATCCAACGTCGGAGAGAGTGCGGCACGCTATCGCGCTGCGCTGGCTGCGGCTGCGCGTCTGACTGCCGAGGTGAACGATCAGCCGCTGACGTTTCCGGCGGAGCTGGATAAATTTCCCGATCTGAAGGCCTCAGAAGCGCGGCTGTACAAAACCCGCCGTGCACAGCTCGCTGATGCCACCGCGCAGTTTAATCAGTCACTGGCGCTGGCCAACCGCGAGCTGGCTATCACTCAGCGGCTGGCTAAAACTGGCGCCGCCAGTAGCGTAGAGGTGCTGCGCCTGCAGCGTGATAAGTCGGATCTGGAGCTAAAGCTCACGGATATGCGGTCGCAATATTACGTGCAGGCGCGTGAAGAGCTGGCAAAGGCCAACGCCGAAGCCGACAGCATGGGACAAGTGGTGAAAGGGCGTGAAGACACGGTAACGCGTATGACCATTCGTTCGCCGATGCGCGGCATCGTGAAAAACATCAAAGTCTCCACCGTTGGCGGCGTAGTGCCACCGAATGGCGAGCTGATGAATATTGTGCCAATGAACGATCGCCTGCTGATTGAAGCGCGCCTTTCACCGCGTGATATCGCTTTTATCCATCCCGGCCAGCGCGCGGTGGTGAAGATCTCGGCTTATGATTACGCGATTTATGGCGGCCTTAACGGCGTGGTAGAGAGTATCTCGCCGGATACCATTCAGGATGAGGTCAAACCAGAGATTTACTATTACCGCGTGTTTATTCGCACCGATAACGACTATGTGCAGAATAAAGCCGGAAAACACTTCTCCATCAGTCCGGGAATGGTGTCTACGGTGGATATCAAAACCGGTGAGAAGACGATAATGGATTACCTGATCAAACCGTTTAACAAAGGTAAGGAGGCGATGCGCGAACGCTGATTTACGCGGGTCGCCAGGGACGGCGACCTAACCATTTTCTGCCTATTCAAGCCTGTTTCTTCTTCCCTCTTCAGAATAAATCAATCCTTTCAATAAGAACGGCCTCAAAGCTTGCTAAAGGCGACATAACTGTCAGGTAACCGCACTTTTAGCTACGCGCAAAAAGCATAAAAATAGCGCCTGTTCGAATTTTCGACTGATTACACATTACGTCTTATGTATCAATGCCGTCACTGGGATGAAGGGGTTGCTACAGAATCTGCAACACCTTCACACACAGGAACTGGTATGTCTGCAACTCGCGTCTCCGCTGGTTCGGCGCAGAGCGTCGAGCCGATCGCCTCTGTCACCGCTAGTGAGACAGGCTCCATCGGCATATTTTCCTCCGGCATTTGGCGCATTCCGCATCTGCGCACTTTTCTGTCACAGCCGTGTCACAAGCTCTCTGCACGCCGCGCGATACCTGACGACATCACCACCGTTGCGGTGTGGGGCCATCGGCCCAGCGCGCATAAGCCGGTGGAGATGGCGCTGGCGGCGGATAAACCCATCTTGCGGCTGGAAGATGGGTTTATCCGCTCGCTGGATTTAGGCGTAAATGGCGCGCCGCCGCTCTCGATGGTGCTGGATAGTGAGGGCATCTATTACGATGCACGCCAGCCCAGCACGCTGGAGCGATTGATCCAGGATCGTACTGGCAATCAGGCGCTGCATGCTGACGCACAGCAGGCGATGGATATTATCGTGGCGGGGGATTTGTCGAAATACAATCACGCCCCGGCGTTTAGCGCGGGCGAAATGCTAAAGCGCGAAATCGTGCTGGTGGTGGATCAAACCTTCAACGATGTGTCGGTGCAATATGGCAACGCGTGTGCAGAGCATTTTGCTGCGATGTTACAGGCTGCGCTGGATGAAAACCCGCGCGCTATGGTGTGGGTGAAAGTCCATCCGGATGTGTTGCAGGGCAAAAAAGCCGGCTATTTCGCCCATCTGCAAGCCTCTGCGCGGGTGCATCTGATGGCGGATAACGTTAGCCCGCAGTCGCTGCTGCGTCACGTCTCGCGGGTGTATGCGGTGACGTCGCAGTATGGCTTTGAAGCGCTGCTGGCAGGTAAACCGGTGACCTGCTTTGGTCAGCCGTGGTATGCGGGCTGGGGCTTAACCGACGATCGCCATCCTAAGGCGCAACAGCTGGCGCAGCGCCGTGGCAACGCCACGCTGCATGAACTGTTTGCAGCGGCTTATCTGCGTTACTGCCGCTACATTCATCCGGTGAGTGGTACAGCCGGGACGCTGTTTGATGTGCTGAACTGGCTACAGTTGCAGCGCCGTCATCAGCAGCAGCGCCACGGACATTTATGGGCGCCGGGCTTAACGCTGTGGAAATCAACCATCCTCAAACCGTTTCTGCGTACGTCGGCTAATCGCTTGAGTTTTGCGCCGCGCAGCCGTCAGGCCACAGCCTGCGTGGTGTGGGGCGTGCGACATGAACAGCGCTGGCAGGACAAACTGCGCGGGCGGCATCTGCCGATCTGGCGTATGGAAGATGGCTTTTTGCGTTCCTCCGGTTTGGGCTCGGATCTGCTGGCGCCGCTGTCGCTGGTGCTGGATAAACGCGGCATCTATTACGATGCATCGCGGCCGAGCGATCTGGAAGAGTTGCTGAATAACAGCGATCTCACCCCGGCGCAGCGGCGGCGTGCCGAGCAGCTGCACCAGCGCTTAGTGGCAACCAAAATCAGCAAATATAACCTTGGTGCGGAGTTCATCCTACCGGCAGCAGCTAAGGGCAAACGCGTGCTGCTGGTGCCGGGCCAGGTGGAAGATGATGCTTCGATTGCAACCGGCACCTTCGCCATCAATACCAATCTGGCGCTGCTGCGTACCGTACGCGAACGCAATCCTGACGCGTTCATTATTTATAAACCCCATCCCGATGTGCTTGTCGGCAACCGTAAAGGTGATATTGCCGCCGAAGAGGTGGCGCGCTTAGCGGATTATCAGGCACTTGATGCCGATATTATCCAGTGCATTCAGCGCGTTGATGAGTTGCATACCATGACCTCGCTGTCTGGATTTGAAGCGTTACTGCACGGCAAGCAAGTGCACTGTTACGGCATGCCGTTTTACGCCAACTGGGGCGTGACCGTTGACGAATATCGCTCCAGCCGTCGCCAGCGTCAGTTAACGCTAGCGGACCTGGTTTATCAGGCGCTGATTGCCTATCCCACCTATATCCATCCGGTACGACAGAACGCGATAAGCGTGGAAGAGGCGGTGACGTGGCTGCATGAAGCGCCGCGAGCGCAGATGCAGCTTTGCAGCGGCAAAAAAGGCTATGCCATACGGCAATCACGCAAACTGGCGATGGTGCTAAAAGTCGCGCTGCGTAAATATCAATTTTAAATGAAGGTAAGTGATGAAAGGGAATGCCTTTAAAAAACTGATGGCCGGTAAAAAATATCTTTTACTGCAGGGCCCAATGGGACCTTTTTTTAACGATATTGCTGAATGGCTGGAATCTCACGATCGTGAAGCCGTGAATGTGGTATTTAACGGTGCCGATCGTTTTTACTGTCGCCAGCGTAAATATCTGCCTTATTTAAAATCAGAAAAACAATTTCCGACATGGCTGCGCGATACGCATCAGGAATATAATTTCGATACGATTCTATGTTTCGGTGATTGTCGGCCTATGCATTTGGCGGCTAAGCGCTGGGCACAGGCGAGAGGAATTCGTTTTATTGCGTTTGAAGAGGGCTATTTGCGTCCGCACTTTATTACGGTAGAAGAGGGTGGCGTGAATGCCTTCTCATCATTACCGCGCGATCCCGAGTTCTATCGCCAATTACCTGAAATGCATGCGGTGCAGATTGAACCCTTCCAGCCTTCCACCAAGAAGCGCATTGGCCACGCCATGTGGTATTACGCCGTCGGCTGGTTTTATCGCCATGAATTTAAAAACTATCGCCACCATAAGTCCTTCTCTCCCTGGTATGAAGCCCAGTGCTGGGTAAGGGCTTACTGGCGTAAGCAGTGGTACGGCTGGCGTCAGCGCAATGTGTTATCCCAACTGCAGTCCAGCCTGGATCAGCGTTTTTTCCTCGCGGTTTTGCAAGTCTACAATGACAGTCAGATTCGCAATCATAGTCCGTATGAAGATGTGCGCGATTATATTAATGAAGTGATCTTTTCATTTTCAAAGGGCGCATCGCGTGATGCGTTTTTAGTGATTAAGCATCATCCCATGGATCGCGGGCACCGCTTATATGCACCTCTGATTAATAAGCTGTGCAAAGATTATGGCGTCGCGGGCAGAGTCATCTATGTTCACGATTTACCTTTGCCTGAACTGCTGAATCATGCAAAAGCCGTTATCACCATCAACAGTACCGTTGGCATCTCGGCATTAATCCATGGAAAGCCGCTAAAGGTCATGGGCAACGCGTTTTATGATATTCAGGGATTAACCTATCAGGGACAGCTGAATCAATTCTGGAATGCCAGCTTTAAACCGGATATGGGATTATTTAAGAAGTTCAGAACTCATATCATTGCTAATACGCAAATCAATGCGGTTTATTACGGTGGTGATAAACCGCGTCGTGAAGGGGAAAGGAGTGTGGTCTTCAGGGAGATGAATGAAAGAATGGATGTGGTGTGATTGCAGGGAACGTAATCAGAATTAAAGATAAAGGCGCAAAGTATTGCGCCTTTATAATATAGGTGGGGAATGGATGCTTTCTAACTTATCGTTGCCAGGGAATCGGCTTGTTCACTTAATGAACTATTAAGACTGTCGGCCAGTTTATCTTTTTCTGAAATAATCAGTTCAACATCAATATTCGGCCACGCGATACCAATTTCTGCATCATCCCAACGGATACTGCGCTCATGTTGTGGTGAGTAATAGTTGGTTGTTTTGTAGAGAAACTCGACACTCTCACTCAGAGCCATAAACCCATGCGCAAAGCCTTCGGGTATCCACAGTTGGCGTTTATTTTCCGCGCTGAGTATTACCCCCACCCACTTGCCATAGGTTGCAGATCCCTGGCGGATATCCACCGCGACATCAAACACCTCGCCAACAGTGCAGCGCACCAGTTTACCCTGAGCCTGTGGGGCTAATTGATAATGTAATCCGCGTAATACACCCTTTCTCGATTTCGAGTGATTATCCTGGACAAAATTGACGGGGCGACCGACTGCGTTTTCGAAAGCTCGCTGATTGAAGCTTTCGCAAAAATATCCGCGGTCATCGCCATATACGGTGGGTTCAAAGATGATCACTTCTGGTATTGACGTTTTAATAATCTTCATGCTTATTTTTCTTAATAAGTTTTAATGCAAGTGGTGCGTTAGCGAGTTAAGTCTTGTTCTTAAGAAACAAGTTCTGAAACAACACGCGCCACATCGCAACGCCAGTCAGGCAGGGTTACAATAAATGCCTGCTGGAATTTTCTGTTGGATAGTCGTGAATTTAACGGTCTTCTGGCCGGAGTAGGATATTCAGCCGTTGATATACTGGTTACGGTATTTATCTTGATGGCTGTATGATATTTTCTGGCCACGCTAAACGTATATTTTGCATACTCTAGCCATGAACATTCACCGCTAGCGACCAGATGATAAGTACCATATTTAGATTTATGCTGTATCTCATCCCGAATAGCGATGGCGGTACAATCAGCGATTAAGCTTGCGCTAGTCGGTGCGCCGATTTGATCGTTGATAATCGATAAACTCGATTTTTCATCAGCAAGTTTTAGCATCGTGCGCAGGAAGTTCTTTCCACGGCTGGCATACACCCAGCTGGTACGAAAAATAAAGTGGCGCGGATTGTGGCGAGCAATGGCGTGTTCACCGGCCAGCTTAGTCTGGCCATACACATTGAGTGGTCCGGTGGCTTCATGCTCTTTTCGGTAATGGTCGCCGCTGCCATCGAAGACATAATCTGTAGAGTAATGCACCAACAAAGCGCCAAGCTGGGCCGTCTCCCGCGCCATAACTTCCACACTTTCGCTATTTACCAGCAATGCGGATTCCCTATCCTGTTCTGCAGTGTCTACCGCCGTATAGGCCGCGGCGTTAACCACCACATCAGGCTTGAGAGAGCGAATGGTATTAGCAATATCTTCAGGCTGGGTGAGATCGCCGCACAGCGCTTCATGGTGTCGATCAACGACCGTCACGCTCCCCAGAAGAGAGAGGGAACGTTGCAGTTCCCAAGCCACTTGTCCGCTGCGGCCAAACAGTAAAATATTCATACCGATCTCCTACTGCGTGGCGGATTCTAAGGCGATAAGCTGGTGCAGATAGCGGCCATAGTCAGATTTTTGCATCAGCTTAGCCTGCTTTAATACCTGTTCCTGATTTAGCCAGCCTTTATTGAAGGCAATTTCTTCCAGGCAAGCGACTTTCATTCCCTGCCGCTTTTCAATGGTATGAATAAATTGTGATGCTTCATTGAGACTGTCGTGGGTGCCGGTATCCAGCCAGGCGAAACCACGGCCTAATAATTCCACTTTCAAATTACCCTGTTCCAGGTACATTTGGTTTAACGTGGTTATTTCAAGTTCACCCCTTGCTGAGGGCTTAACCTGTTTAGCCATTTCAACCACATGGTTATCGTAAAAATAGAGACCGGTTACCGCGTAATTTGATTTAGGCTTGACGGGTTTTTCTTCTATCGATATCGCATTGAATTCAGGGTCAAATTCAACGACGCCAAAACGTTCAGGATCAATAACAGGATAACCAAATACCGTGGCTCCGCAGTTTAAGCTGGCCGCGCTCTCTAGTTTTTTACCAAAACTTTGTCCGAAGAAAATATTATCGCCCAGTACCAAAGCGCAGGAATCATTACCGATGAAATCCTCACCCAAAATAAATGCCTGAGCTAAACCATCTGGAGAGGGTTGTACTGCCCATGATAGTTCTATGCCAAATTGCTCACCAGTGCCCAGCAAGCGTTTGAAAGAAGGCATATCTTCCGGTGTGGTGATGATCAGAATTTCTCTAATGCCAGCGAGCATCAAAACAGAAATCGGATAATAAATCATCGGTTTGTCATATACCGGTAATAACTGCTTGGATACGCCCTGAGTGATAGGATAAAGGCGGGTGCCAGAACCTCCGGCGAGAATGATACCTTTCATCTTAATTTGTTTCCTCTGGCAAACCTAAGCGTTCGCCTGAATATGAACCGTCAATAACACGTTGCCACCAGGTTGGATTATTCAAAAACCACATCACGGTTTTCTCAATGCCACTTTCAAAGGTCTCTTCCGGTTGCCATCCGAGCTCATTAAATATCTTGCTGGCATCAATCGCATAGCGCATATCATGGCCCGGTCGATCGGCCACGTAAGTAATGAGATCCGCGAAGTGTTTAATCCCTGCTGGTTTTTCCGCAATATAATTATCCAGGATTGAGCAAATCTCTTTTACAACATCGATATTCGCACGTTCGTTATGTCCGCCGATATTGTAGGTTTCGCCAATTGCCCCCTCGGTTGCCACTTTAACCAGCGCGCGTGCGTGATCTTCGACATAAAGCCAGTCACGGATTTGCATACCATTACCGTAAATCGGTAAGGGCTTACCCGAGATGGCATTTAATATGGTGAGTGGAATAAGCTTTTCCGGGAAATGGTAAGGGCCATAATTGTTTGAACAATTGGTAATTAATACCGGGAAATTATAGGTGCGATTCCATGCCCGTACCAGATGATCGCTGGCGGCCTTTGATGCCGAATACGGGCTGCTGGGCTGGTAAGGGGTAGTTTCTGTAAAGAGGTCATCCACACCATGCAGATCGCCATAAACTTCATCAGTAGAGATATGATGAAAACGAAATTGCTCTTTCAGCGCGGCAGGACGCTTACCGTAATATGCGCGGGCTGCTTCCAGTAAACAATAAGTACCAACAATGTTAGTCTGAATAAAGGCATCGGGTTTATCAATTGAGCGATCGACATGACTTTCAGCCGCTAAGTGCATCACAATGTCAGGTTGATGCTGAGCAAAGATGCGTTCCAGCTCGTGCTGTTGACAAATATCAACGTGTTCAAAGTGAAAACGTTCATTTTTGGCAACGTCACTGAGGGAATCGAGATTACCTGCGTAAGTTAGCTTGTCGATGACAATAACGTGATGATCAGTATTATTGATTAAGTGTCGTGCAACGGCAGAGCCAATAAAACCCGCACCGCCAGTGACAATGAATTTCATTTCGAAATAGCCTCAAGAGACTCTGCGTACAGAGTAAATTAAATATGAACATGCTATCGCTCTGGCTTAGAGCTGCCAGAGCGCTTAATAACTATTAATAGGATGGATAAGGCAGAAATCAGCGGGTCAGGTATCTGCTCAAAAGTTCAGCGTATTATACGCAATCAGTGAAAATTGAAATTGCATAAGACCGTGCAGAGTTGCCGGTATTTCACTGAGTAGATAAGGGTGATCATAAGTGGGAGTATGGCGTGATTATCTAACTCGCTGAATACAAATGAAAATATTTAAAGATTCGTTAATGTCTGAGTAAACGCCAGGGCATTGTTTGCCAGATGTTGACGTTTTTGATCGGAATTAACCAATAGCGTCAGCGTTTCTACCCACTTCTGTGGATCGTTATTCAGCAGCACGCCATTGATATTTTGCTCGATAAAATCACTGTAGGGTGCGCAGTTACTATATACGCCCACCGCGCCCATGCGGACGAAATCGTAAAATTTCACCGGCCCGCGTGCCTGGTTAAATTCTGATGCCAGCAAAGGAGCCAGGCCAATATCGACATGATGATGAAGGGTATAATCCAGATAATTTTGCCAGCTCATCGGATGCAGGATCGTCACTCGAGGCAGGTCACGGAAGAGTTTATAGATTTCGTGCTCGCCAAAAATTTCGAAACTGGCTTGTGGGCACGCCGTGAGTACCCCCTCGATCACTTGCCGCAGCCAGTATTTTTCCGCCTGATGCGAGCGAGAACCATGGTAGGAAATTTTCACGGGTTGCCGCTGCGTACACGTTCGGGATAGGGGCAACGGCGCAATTACGTCTGGCTTAAGATGCGCATATTTGTTCGCCAGAAACGGTGTTGAAACCCAGATAGTGTCGCAGTGTTCGGTGATCCAACGATGCTGGGACGCAGAGCGGCGGATTATTTTGGTTCGATAAGCTTTGGGCAGGGCTTCTAATGCTGAAGGATCAAACAGGTCATCATCCATAAAATAGATAACCTGCGAGAGCGCATCGATATTACGCTCGATTTCGCGTTGCCATTGCTGGGAAATAAAGCGGATAACCACGATGGCGGCACCCTTATCAAAGGTCATCGCCGGCGTCGTTAACGTATCTACTAACTGGCACTCTGCTGCGGGAAAGCGACATTTTATTGCCTCCGCAAAATACGCCAGCGTTGGCGAATCTCCCTCATGCAGAATTAATAATGAGCGGCATTCAGACCAGGCATCATGTTGATTGTCGATACTCTGCTTATTCAACCTTAAGTAGGGTCTAAAGAGTGCTTTTCTGATTAACTCATCCATGGGAGCACCACGTTGGGAGCATGACTTAAGGAGAAGTCAGGACGGTCATAGCTCAGGTTAGGATTGTAAGCAGGGTCGTGTTTTAACCGCTGCGCCCAGCGTTTTTTCATATATCGCAGTTCACGTTGTGCACGCGCCAGCTGGTGCGGGGTGGCATCTTTTCCGCGAGATACTGATTCATGATGATAAAGTTCAGCAAACGGTGTCCACACGATCCGTTTCCCCGCTTCACCCACGCGCAGACAATAGTCTACGTCGTTAAATGCCACTGGCAGATTAACTTCATCCAAACCGCCCAGATCGAGGAAGAGCTGGCGATGGGTTAACAGGCAAGCAGCCGTCACTGCCGACAGTTCCTGCGCGCATACCGCTCGGCGCTGATAACCGGGTTCATCGGCAGCCAGGCCACTGTGAAAGTGGTCGGCGCAGCCGCCTGGTCCGACGGCATCCCCTGCATGCTGAATACGTCCATCGGCGTAATAGAGTCGGGCACCGACCACGCCCACGCCAGGGCGCAGAACATGTGAGACCATCTCATCCAGCCATAATGGGTTGAGTACTTCGGTGTCATTATTGAGCAGGCAAACAAGTTCACCGGTTGCCTCGCGCACCGCAGCATTGTTGATAGCTGAATAATTAAACGGCTTATCCCAGCGAATAACCCGTACGCCATAGTCCGAGCTGATCTGCTCCAGATAAGCAAGAGTAGCAACATCGTCGCTCTGGTTGTCCATCACCACCATTTCGATATTAGGATAGCGGGTCTGCTGCGCGACACTTTCGATGCAAGCTTTAAGGTGCGTCAGGCCGTTGCGGGTGGGAATAATCACCGAGACCCGCGGCAAGGTTGCTGGCAGTGGCCAGCGCCAGCGACAGATACCGTGAGGAGCAGCTTCCACGACAACCCCGGCCGGGAAAGCGGATAACTGACGCGCAAGATTTTCATAATCATCAGGCTGTTGCGCGGCAGCAGGCAAATGCATTAACAGCGCGGGAATATGTGCAATATGAGAAGTCTCATGCTGGCTGGACAGCTGCAGCCACCAACCATGGCACTCTCCCTCATTTTGGGGGATGTGTGATGTGCCGTCTTCGCGCCACATGCCGCACCAGCCGATATAGTTTTGACTCTGCAGCAGCGTCTCATTCCAGTCCGGCTTAAAATTTGGCGCATTACGCTTACCTTTGTCATCCAGCAGATCATGATCGCCGTAAATCCACTGCGCATTAGGCGTTTGCCTTAGCTGATGTGCCAACCAGACGAGAGCTGCAGGAGCCAGCTCTGCCCCCATTGGGATCGTCCATTGCCATTCACCGGTAGGTCTGTTGGTTTGCGATGGCGTCGCACCATGTTCAACCACAGTGACGAGATCTGTCGGGTAGCAAAGCGCTGCAATGCTGGCCAGTGTGCGCCGACGAGCCGCGTTATCGTTGCCGTTAACCAGATGCAGACAGACACGGGGAAGGGTGTTCCAGCGAGCAAGCAGGCGTTCAATGGCCCGGCGCTCGCCGTGCTGTATTAGATCAAAATTGGCCAGCCAGTGTTCGTAGGCGTGTAGCGGTTTGTCATCGCGAATCTTACCCACCAGATCATAGGCCTGCTGCAAATCGGTAAACCATAAATGCCAGCTCAGCCCCAGCCGCCTCCGCTTGTGTGCGGTCAACCGCTGATAAAAAGGCCATACCCGACGCAACCGGCGCCACAGGCTTTCTTGTGAAGATATGCGTGCAAGGCGGATAACCTCAAACTGGCAATCCGCTCCTTCGCTACTGGCAAGCAGAAACAGCTGGTTAGCTCCCATTGGCAGGAAGACCATTTCCTGTAAGGTGCCACGGCGTGTGATCGGCAGAATCTGCTCGTACCATATTCCCCGGCGACACTGCCAGCGCAGTCGGGTTTCTCCGCGCGGTTGATGGGTGCGCAGAGTTCCCTGAATAAGTAACCAGCCAGCGCGCGTTGACCAGGAAGTGGGTAGCGCCAGAGGCTGCCAGTGGCAATTATGCATATGAGAATTCACGGACCGGGAGAGGGAAGGCCGCCTCCGGGCTCCTGTTGAAAGGTGATTCGGGAATATAAAAGGTGTGGTGCAGCTCAACCCAGCAAGGTTTTCATTCGCTTACCCAGCCAGGATGGCTTTTTCTGCGGTATTTCTTCGGGCAGGGCATCCAGTAGCTCTTGTAGCCGCGCCATTTCCGCTTTCACTTTGGGTGCCAGTGACGCTGCAAGTAAGCAGGTTTCATCATTGCGGTCGTGGGCTTTGAAATAGGCTTTATGTTTAACGCGATTAGCTGTGGCCGCGCTGCCGCGCAGGTGCTTGCCGAGCAGGAACTCCTCCAGGGATTTGACGGCGTAGTGGTTAACGCGCACGCCGTCCCAGATGACTTCGTTACTCACTCCGTAACTGTGTTTGGGATGAGGAACCAGATCATTTCCCCGCGCATCGATATAACGGCCATAACGCAGATTAGCAAAGTGAGGGTTATGGAAATGATTGATGCGCTCCGGCCTCACTACACTCTTGAAGTTATGGTGAACGTTGAATTTTAGCGGCGCACGCTTGGTAAAGCGTTCTGTAACCAATCCTTCGTTAGCAAACACTTCTCCACTGGAGCCAAAGTTAGACCAGTTAAGAGCAATAGCGCTAACACTGTCATCCACGAAGCGCGCACCAAAGAATTCGGGTAAATTTATGTCCGTTGATAGCGGTAATAAAAATTCATCGGCATCGATAAAGGCCAGCAAATCAATATCGCGGGAACAGCTCCGCAAAATGCGATCGTAAGCCGGTATCTGCGGTTTTTGATTATCGAGATTAGGTTGATCGAATACCGTGACCACTCCCAGGCGCGCCAGGGAGGCGAGTAGTTCTCTGCTTCCGTCACGACTTCCGTTATCGGCGATAATAAAACCCGTTACGCCTAAAACGCGATGCCAGGCTATCCATTCAAGTAAGCCTGAGTATTCATCTTTTATGATGGCTGCAATATATAGGTTCAAAAGGTTATCCAATTTTTTGGTCGAACCCTGTACTAGCACAAGGTGAAAATTTTTTCATATACAGGAGTAAAGTTATAATCTGCAAACCAGACTATTTAACTATCAAAGTTAAGCACCAAAGTCTGCAGGATCGATAAGAGCATATTTATAGTGAACACGCAGTTAAAGTGAGAGTGGTTTTTACAGGCTATTTTTAATTGACACTATTGTATCGTGATGTTTACTAATGCGAGTAAAACTATATGGCACAAATAATTTTAACGGCAAGGAAATTAATTATTTCGGAGCGACCCAGTATTTGTGATGTTCTGTTGACTGAATTTCTTTCACTTCACTGCCAACAATCCGTTCAGCTGTGCGAATATCTGCGACGAATCGATCAAAATCACCATTAACCAAATCAATAGCCACTTCATCAAAATGAGACCAGGTAACATCGCCAAACTTAACATGTTTTTCGATCATCTTAGCACCAGCAGCTACCGCCATCATTGAACACATGCTTCCAATATCATGGCTTGAAAAACCTGGTATAATACGCGATTCCTTCTTTGATAAGTTATAATAGTGCCTAATCACTCCAATTTGAGTGTCTTCTTTTGGCGTAGGATAAGCAGAAGTGCACTGTAAAAGATATATGTTTTGAGCGTTATTAAAATTGCTAAGGATAAATCTCTCATATTCCTCGTCAGTGTAACCGGTTGAGATGACGACGTTATTAGTAAAGTCCTCTGCTACAGCAGTTAGATAATCTGTATGTTCAGATATTGTAGAGGGCAGTTTAATCATATCAGGCTTAAATTGCCTAATGAAATCATAAGATGGCATATCCAAAATTGATGCAAACCAACCGATATCAATTTCTTTGCAAAAAGCATCAACAAAAGAAAATTGTTCTTTGTTCAGTTCAATACCATGCCTGTATTCTCTAAACGTTGTGCCAAAAGGAGAATTGTATAAAGAGTCTAATTTTTCCTTACTGTAGAAACTTTCAACGTCGCGTTTTTGCAGTTTTATATAATCGGCACCCGCACGCTTTGCTGCAATAATCATCGATTTAAGGCGATCCATATCACCAAAGTGATTGGTAGTGATTTCAGCTACAACTTTGACGCTAAACTCCTGTCTAGTATCTTTTTTTAGAATGTTATTAGGTAATGTCACGCCGTTACAGCGGGAAGAAAATACCTGATTAAAGGCCTCAACAGAATAGATACTATAGCTCTTATTACCAACGTGATTGATATTGATTTTCAAACGAGACTTTTCAGCCAAAAGCATTTTTAATAGTTGCTCTTGACTGCTAATGATACGCTCCTGATACTCAGGTTCAGCATGTTTAGAAGCAGAAGGGATTTTACTAGTAAAACCATCTTTAGCAGTAAAGTCAAAACCAAGGAGATAAACATTTCTCTTTTTAGTTTCTTCTTTTGAAATAATATTTGCAATTTTCAATGCTGATATAACAATTGCGCTTTCAACATGGATGGTATCTTCAAAGAAACGATGTAGTAAGAAATCAGCGGTTTCTGGTGTATAAGGAACATATTCAGCGTGAATACTGTTCGCTTCTGGTGGTAAAACTCGGTCTGAAATATAAAGTTTACATTGCGGAGCATTCTCATCAAAGATATCAAGTACCCAACCGTGATGGAAAATGGCTATATCACCAGGGTAAATAATTTCTGAGTCATTAGTGTTAATTACAATGCAGTCTTTAAGCAAAGAGAGATCAATTTTATCAATACTAGGACCTTTACCAATAATGACAATGTCACGCTCTTTTTTATCAGCGATTATGCTTTTTAAAATTTTGTTCATACATCTATCTCATTAATTTTTTTGTTATGCTAATTTTATATTTTTGAGTTGGGAAAAGAATCTGACCATGATATTTTTCGCCATTTACCATTGCTATGCACCCATGCTCAAGTGCAAAATTCAATCCTGGCAATATATCCCAACAATTCACACCTTTTACGTTTTCAAAACTGGCATAAGCACCACGCACTGCGGCAAGCATGTTATACATTGAACAGCCAATAATACGGTATTCAAACTCCTCTTCGAGCTGTAAGAGGTCCTGCTTAGTCAGGGATGAAGACAAACCTCTAATACGCGAACGATGGTGAATTGATGGCATGCCGGTAATATGGAAATCATTCAGTTCTGGTAAATAAATACAAGACTCTTGATGTACTCCGTCAGTGTAAATACTTATTCCTACACCCCATTCCTTGAGGCCGGAGACAAAATTTTCAGTGCCGTCGATAGGATCCAATACGACATAACTTCCTTGCTCGTACCAAATGAAATCATCATATGGAGCAAACTCTTCAGAAATTAATATGTGATGAGGGAGAGTTTTATTAAAGTATTCGAGTGTAAGATTTTGAACAAAAATATCGCCTTCGCTAACATAGCTGTTATCAGACTTTAAAGTAAGGCTTCCTCTTAATGAAATTATTTTATCAAGATTCTTTCTAATGATTTTAATCATTTCACTACAATGTGTTTTCATTTTTTACTACGCATTTTTTAATGAGTGGGAATAAACGGCATCGACAATATCGAAATCAATTGGGTTGTTAACATCAAGGCTTTCAATTGTAGATACTTCAATCAAATATGGATTGTCACCGATCCTGGTATTACGTTGTAAAATAAGGTCATTTGTATATATATATAATCCAGTTGTTTCTATGAATATCGGCTCTAAATCTTGTGTTCTTGGCACTGCAGCTAAATCGTAATTCTTAGGTACGCCATCTTGCCAAATAAACTCTTGCATTTTGTGCACGGTTAGTGCTGAGTCATGATTACCTGACTTCACTTTTTTAACACCGGTCTGAATGCTTAGAGCCGTGATAAAGGGGGCGGTTGCATGTGCCAGAACATAAAAATCAGCTTGAATGTCACGAGCAAATGAGGTTAATACTTCATTAATTTTTGTCGTAGATAGGTCAAGACCGGTTGAACGTTTTAGAAACTTTACTCCGGAGGGCAAATACTTAATCACTGATTCATCACTACAATACACATAAATCTCATCGATATTTTCAACCTTTTTTAAGGTGGCTAAGATCAGAGATAATAAAGGTGTGCCGTCACTCAATAGCTTGGTATTTTTATGTGGTAAACGCTCGTTATTTAACTTTAAAGGGACAAATGCTACTGTTTTATTCATTTTACCATCTCTTCTCAATAATTTTTTGTTGGCCTAAATGCAAGAGTAATGCATCATATATTTTTTCCCATTCAATATGATAACTCGTTGAATCCGGCCTTAGTTCGCCATCATTAACATCGGTGATATATTTTTCAGCTATATGTAGTGCATTTTTATGAATATGCTCATAACGTAAGGGGCGGAAACTATTACTTATATGAGTTACGCATGGACGGCCACAAAAACGAGAAATGTTTATTGAACCTGTGGCATAATTAACAACTGCACAATCAACAAATGAACCAATGCGAATTTTCTTGTCAATTGTAGAGCCAATTAAATTAATTGTAGCTATATCAGAAGGTATTTGCTTTTTTATTTCTTCAATAATAACATTATCGCTTTCTGTTTCAACTTTATCGCGTTGAAGCGGAACCAGAGTGGACGTCCAACCATCAAAAATTACTGCCATGCCTGGGAAAGACTCATATAACCTATTTATTATATTTGCATATCCATCCACCTGTTCTAACCATGCTCGTTTCTGAGCTGTGATGCCTATCCAGATAATTGGGAAGTGTTTTTTTAACCCATGTATATCATCGTAAATTCTAATGTCTTTAACATATGTATGTATTTTTTTGTCCAGATTTTGTATTTTTTCAACAACAATTTTTTCTTTAGCTCCGTTGCCAAATAAAGCACCTATTTTGATTATTAATGTTCCCTTTTTTTCAATATGATTAAGATATTCAGGAGCCACGAATTTAGCACTTTGTCTTGAGTTGTATATTTTTGGTGCATCAATGAATGAACACTCATTCAGTGTATAAAACTGGACGTCTTCTTCTATTTTTTTTGTATGCTGGTATATTGTTTCGAGACCTAGCATTCCATCATACATAAAATGATATGGGCGGCCATGTCCAACAAGAAATCCCGTTGAATTTATTAATCCGGGCTGAAAGTGATTACTGCCATTTAATATGATGTTAATTATCACTGGTATTTTACATTCGGAACCGTGACAAAAAGAAAAGTAAACGCCTTTCTCGGGGTAATAAATGCCGTCAATTGAAGTGACATGTTGATGAATGATGAATCTCATGCCGGATTTATTTGTGCAAAAAAGAAATACATTCCCGCCATGAGTTTTAGAATTATGTATTGTGAAACTAATCTTGCTTTGATGGCAATTTACGTAGCCATTATCTGAGTTATAAAGCGCAATGATAAATTCATCATTACTTACTGCTGTCTGTAATGATTTCACGTGACTGCGTGTAATTGCTGAGTTGCATTGATGAAACGTATGAGGGAAATAAGTTTTTATAAACGGAATGATAGAGGTTAAATCTATAGTGTTAATTGGTTTTTTGGTGGGGCTCTTGATATTTTGAATGAAGTGAATAATATCTCCATCTGAAAAAATATTTAAATTATACCAAGGTAACTCTTGTCCTTCTTTGACGATAATTACAGTTGCTTTTATATTTTTTATAAATGGTATTCGAATAGAAAACCCGACTTGCATTACTTCTTCTGGGAGTAGTATGTCGGGTAGTAGTGCTTTAAAGACATCAGGCCTGGAAACACTAATCGTTTCATAGTCTTTGTGATTCTGACCTTCATTTATTCTAATGATGACTTTTATGTTATTCTTTAAGGGGTCTTCAGGTAACACCCAACCATTTATAAATATATCACCATTATCATGATATCCACATTCTGGATTGTCTAAAGATGCTTTTAATTTGCCAGGTTTTTCTGGGTCGATAAGGTTAGCTTCAATATAGTGCGCCATAAGGTGTTTCTCGCTTGAATAGATTTTTACTTAAGCCTGTTTATTAATTGAATCATATGGTGATGTGTTTAGCATCAATGGCTTATGTCATTTTATGAAGTTGCCAATCAAGGAAGGTGATTTTTCTTTCTAATAAATTATTTTAATGAAGGTTAAAGAAATTACTTTCTTAGAGAGAAATCTTCCCTGGTGTTGGTGAGGTTATTACTGTAATAGGGATCAATATTAAGCAGTTTTCCCCATTTTTTTTTCATAAAATTCATTTCGTGAGTGAATCGTGAAAGTTTCTCAGGAGAGTCCTCTGAACCACGACTTATTGACTCGTAATGATAGAGTTCTGCATAAGGAGTCCAAAGGTTTCGATATCCTGCTTCTCGCACCTTGAGACAAAAATCTACATCGTTAAATGCTACTTTAAGATTTTCTTCATCAAGCCCATAGACTGTATCAAAAACGTCTCTACGAATAATCAGACAAGCAGCTGTAACCGCAGACAATGTCTGAGTTAATAATAAACGACTGAAATAACCTGGATGCTGACGTGGGTAATACTTATGAGAATGACCTCCTACACCACCAATCCCAAGAATTACACCTCCATGCTGCAAGGTATCGTTACTGTAATAAAGCTTGGCGCCGACGCAACCTATTTCAGGACGTAGACAGTGGCTCACCATTTCAGTTAACCATTCGGAGTTAATTACTTCCACATCATTGTTCACAAGGCCAATAATAGTGCCTTTGGCATGGGCAACGCCAAAATTATTAATCGCTGAGTAATTAAAGGGATGGTCATATCTGAGCACTTTGACGCGGTGATCTTCCCGTTGAATCTGCCTGAAAAATTCCAGTGTTTCGATTTCGACACTGCCATTATCCAAAATGAGGATCTCAAAATTAGTGTAGGTGCTTTTTTCAAGAATACTGCGCACAGCTGTCTCGGTCAGTGAACGCCTGTCCCGTGTAGGAATCAGTAAACTAACCAGAGGGGCTGTTTTAGGTATTGGATAACGAATCCGGTAAGTATTTGCTACCAGTCCGGCTTCAACTTTTACTCCCGGTTGCTGAGTGGCAAAGTAGTCGCCTAATGCTTTGATACCAGCATCGGTGGTATAGCTTTTCTCGCCTGAGGCTCGGGCCGTTGAACCTTCGATGCTTCTCCAGTGATAAAGTACTCGAGGAATATGTACGATTTGCTCATTAGACACATGTGGCAGACAGCGCAGCAGCAAATCATGATCCTGACTTCCCTCTACTCCCAGGCGAAATCCACCAATTTTTTTGAGGAGGCTTCGGCAATATACCCCCAGATGAGAGACATAATTCTGTGAGAAAAACAGATCCGGGTTCCAGTCGCTCTTAAAATGGGGATCAAATCGTTCGCCCCGTCCGTTCAGTTTATCTTCATCACTGTAGAGGATTTGTGTTTCTGGCTGATCGCAGATTGCTCGAGCCATAAACAATAATGCATGCTCGGGAAGAGCATCATCATGATCCAGTAATGCGACATATTCGCCGGTAGCAATATCCAGCGCACTGTTTGATGCCGCTGAAATATGGCCATTCTGTTGACGATAAACTACTTTAATACGTGTATCTTTGGCTTCATATTCACGCAATACACGTAGGACATGTCCTTTAGGTGATTTATCATCTGCAATACATAACTCCCAGTGCGGATAACTTTGCGCGAGTACTGAATCCAAACAGGCTCGCAGGTATATTTCCGCTGGATTATATACTGGTATAATCACCGAAATTAAAGGTGGCTTTTTCATTTCTGCAAGTAAAGAATCAACTTCTGAGATATTTGGAAGAGATGGTGTTTCTATGTTTTCAATCCACTCTTCATAGTCAACGGAAGAGAATGATATAGTGAAGGTTTCATTATAGAGTTCCACCAAACGATCTAACAATAAGGCCTCACCCTCTGAAATTAATGCTTCTTTTATGTGCGTTAACTCCATATCTCGGTAATTTTGATGCTCATGTTGAATCCGAGATAATAATTCTTGTTCAACACAATTGTCCTTTACTGCTATTATCTCAAACTGATTTATAGAAAATATGCATTTTTCCTCAAGTGGGTCAAACCTCAATGCTAAAAGAGGTGAGTCCAGATAAAAAAGGCGACTGGCAGAAGTTGAATTCTTGTAAGGTAAAAAGATGGTTTCCAACTCATTAAAACCTTTTCCTGTATCAAGATACAACTTTGCCAGCCCCTGTTTTTCTGAAGATTGCATAGTGAGGTTAAGTTGATACCAGCCTCTTCCCATTCTTTTTTGGTGGGTTAAATCAATGATAAAGTAGGGGTCGTCACCTTCTGACTTCCAGCTATATAAATTTATAGGGTCTACTGAAAGTTGATTTAGAGCAATGTAAGGCAGATCGATTCCGGTGGGTGGTAAAGTAAGTGCTGGCTCTGAAACCCATTCAGAACAAGGTTTACGTCCCAATAGTTTGCCATATCGTTTGAAATGTTCTCTTGCTGGCAATCCCGTCTGAATTACATCGCGATAAGTTTTTAAATACCATTCCGCATCAAAATTCGTAAGGGATTTTTCTGGGTTTAATTTAGTTGTCACTGTTATTACCTCATATTATCTGACAAACAATGACGTTGTTCAGCCTTTCCATGCAAGATGTAGTGGAGTAATGGGTTAATAGTACTCTGTACAACATCTTCATAATTTGTTAAGTACCAATTAGTGTCAAACAATTCACTTGGGTTATATCCTTTATTAGCGCCAATTTTTATATAGTGCTCAATGGCGCATAAACCAGATTCCTTGACCTCAGGATAACTATTTTGATACCAAATTTCATCAAACAAGCCAGAGGCAGCGATATATTCGATGTTCTTCATGTTCAATGATTTAGTTTTGGGCGCGTCTTTAAAGGCTCGTCCAAGGGCACGAATTGGAGTGGTTAGCTTCCACGAGGCTGTCTTTTTTAACTTTTGCACCCGGTTTTTTGCATGCTGCAGCTGTTGTTCTTTATGTTGCAAGCTACGTAATAAGTGCTCAGCATGACGCGTCATTATTGCCAGCTCACTAAAGCGTTCAGTAATATTAACTTCCAGCTCCTCATTATGTTTCACCAATTCACTGAGACGCACTTCATAATCGGTTTGCTGTCTTGCAACTTGCTGTTCCTTCATCTCAATTCGCTGTTGCAATGCCTCAATTTCAAGCATTTGTCCACGAAGTTGATGCTGTAGTACCTTAAGATGCTCTTGCGCATTTGTTGGTTGCTTGAGCAGGGCTTTTTTTGCTACTGCTCGGCTATTTAGTTTATTGACCACAGATAATAACTCTTAATTTGCTATGAATTAATTAAAATCAGTCAGGCTGACCAATGAATAACTAATAGATAAAATACAATGTTTAGTGACGCGTCTTAACCATGGAATCATGAATTAAGAGATTGATAAGCATGCATCTAAGCGATGATTTATTAGTCCTGATGCTCACGCAAAGTAGCCAGTCCCATCACAATCAAGCCATACATCAAACTAAGCAGTACGCCGACGGTGGCTAAGTTATACAGACGTCGCGGATATTCAGCATCTTCAGCGAGCGAAGGCTGGCTAACCACCAATAGATGCTTAAGTTTGCGGTACGCTTCGACTCTGGACTGCTCAAGGGTAATAAGCCCTGTTTTATAGATGTCCGCCGCCAGTGTCGCCTGGGTTTGTACATCTAAATAACTGGCGGTGACTTCATTCATTGCGTTTTTATCAACGCCCGTTAAGCGGTTTTGTTCCTGCGTTAGCTGCTGAGTTAATGCATTGACGGTGGCCTGCGCAGAGATAACGGCAGGTGCCGTTTCGTTCATGTAGCTTTGTAACTGTTTCAGTTGTGCCTGCTGACGCGCCAATTCGCCTTCAATTTGGCTTACCACACCCAAGCGGGCGCTGCTGGTAGATTCCGGGCTAATCAGGTGGTGGTTATTCTGGAACTCCAGCACTTTGACTTTCTCGGCCTGAAGCCGTTGGTAAGCACGGCCGACTTCTTTTTCAACAAAGGCGAGTTGTTCCAGCGCTACCTGGTGTCCCAGTTTATTAATGAAGCGATCGGACTCTTGCAACATCAATTTGATGACTCTCTGGCCATACGCTGGCTCAAAGGCCTGCAGTTCGATTGTCATTACGCCGGATATTTCATCCAGACGCAGCGCCAGATGATCGCGATAATATTTTAGGAATGCTTCCTGGCTGATGTTGCTACCGAGACGGGAAAAAAAGTCTACTTGGTGATTCTGGTAATGGGCTTTCAAGCCCAATTCTTTATCCAGCTTAGCCAGCAGATCGGGAGATTTAAGATACTCCTGGATAAGCTGCACATCCTGATGATTACTACCACCCAGACCCAGTAGTGATAGGGCATCGGGCAACATTTTAAGCTGGTCTGCTTGCTTTACGACGATCTCAGCCCGGCTGACATAGCGATCGGAGGCGATAAAACCAAAGTAGATTCCGGCTATGGCAAAACAGACTACTACCCAGAGAAAGCTGCCAAGCTTAAGGCTTTTTTTCCAGGAACGATGAGCAAGGCTGTAACCTTTAGAATCAACAATAAAACTTTTAGGCTTGGTTTTTAATTTTTTAAGTTTGCGCTTTAAACACGAAGCGGGTTTGGAACGAGTTGGCTGGTTCATGATTTATTGGCTTGTTATAAATTTTGATAAATACGGATGGCATCTTCAATATCGTCAAACATCTCAAGAGTGTTATTACGCAGCACTATTCCCATGTCGCATTGCTGGCGTAAATTCTTTATATCGTGTGTGACCATAATCAGGTTTGCTGTTTGGCGTTTTTCTGTGAAGACGTCAATGCACTTCTGTTTAAAGCGGGCATCGCCTACTGAGGTAATCTCGTCAGTCAGATAGATGTCAAAATCAAAGGCCATGCTCATGGCAAATGCGAATTTTGATTTCATACCACTGGAATAGGCTTTTATCGGCAATTCAAAATGCTGGCCGATTTCTGAGAACTCTTTCACCCACTCTTCAATAGCCAGTGTGTCGCGGACACCATGGATACGGCAGACAAAGCGGGTATTTTCTCGTCCGGTCATACTGCCCTGAAAACCACCGCCAAGAGCGAGTGGCCAGGAAACACGGCAGTGACGCGTTAGCTTCCCTTTATTGGGCATATCCATCCCGCCCAGCAGGCGCAGCAGGGTGGATTTTCCTGCTCCGTTCGATCCCAAAATACCGATATTGCGATTGCGCGGTAATGTCAGGCTCACGTCACGCAATATATAGTTGCGGCCAAATTTGGTGGGATAATACTTCGTTACGTTATCAAGAATAATCATCTTATTAAGCCCTAGCTGGCGAGCAGTCGACGATGGCTCAGGCGATAGCAACTCATGGCAAATGTCAGTAGCACTAACGTTAAGCTGATTAGGTAGCTCCAGCTGACGTCAGGGCTGACATAGCCCGCTATCCAGCCGCAGCGTATCAGCTCAACGGCATGTACCAGCGGGTTCCAAATAAACCAGTGCTGAAACTGCGGTGGTACGGTTGCAAGGGGATACATAACACAGGAGATAAACATCAGTGGCATCATCATCAGGCTGAGGAACTTATCTGCTTCTTTAAATAAATTACTTAGAACACAAAAATTTATACCGAGTGAAAATGAAAAAATCATCAGTAAGAAATAGATAAGAATGACCTGCAAAGGATCATGCGGAATAGCATCAAAACCAAACCATAATAATCCCAATACCAGTACGCAGCCCACAAACAGGCCAATAATGGCTTCGAGAATAAAGCGAGCAACAAAAGTGGAGAACGGTGTGACCTGCCGATAACAGAACAGGGCTTTATTCGCACTGACCGCCGATTGCAGTTTGCTCACCACATTTCGGAAAAATAAAAAGGGTAAATAACTGGCGGTTATAAATAAGGGTGCAGGTGCCCCGCCAAACCCACTGTGTCCGCGCATGCCAAAAATCAGGCTAAACGCGCTAATCATCAGCAATGGATCCAATAAGGCCCACGCATACCCTAGTCGGTAGCTGCCAAAGCGGGTTTTCAATTCACGGATAAGCAGGCCAAAGGTGACATCGCGTAGCACCTGAAACGAGCTGCGCGGTGTTTGGTTAAGAACGGGTTTAAACATAGGAAATTATGACCTTATGGTAGCCTCACCTGCAGGCGAGGCTACCTTGGGGATTATCTCAGGATAACGTTCGAAGCCACGGCAACTTGATAGATGATTTGGGTGATGTCTTTGATTGACTGCAGGGTTTTGCTATCAACTTTCGGCATGACTAGAATCTGATCGCCCGGCATCACATCGCCTTTGCCCATAAACTCCATTAGCCCGTTGGCATGAATAACCGCAATACGTTGGTCATTGGCGCGCTCAGTAAAGCCACCTGCCCAGGCTACATAGTCATCGAGGCTGGCATGTGGGTTAAAGACCACGGCCTGCGGCACCATAACTTCGCCACCCACCTGAATCAGGTCAGTTTTATACGGGATAACAATCTGATCGCCTTGCTCCAGCTGGATATTGGCAATCACACCTTTATCGGCGACCACCACTTTACCTAATGGCCGAACTTTGCGTGCTTTCTCCACAAACTTCATCACCAGTTCAGCTTCTTTGGCGCGAATAGAGGCTTCTCCATCCGAGCTGGCAGGAGCCGTAAATACGCTGCGTTCCAGGCGGTTCAGCGACTCATCCAGCATCTCTTTTTGCCGCGCCGCCACGCTTTTACGCATGACATAAATGGAGCCGTAATCTGCCAGGTTAGGATCAATCGGAATGTGATTTAGAAGGTCATGCAGTCGGGTTTCTCTGCGCACGGTGAAGAAAGAAGGCCCCTGATAACTGCCCGAAACCTGCACATCGTAAACCTGGGCATGCATATCATCGTTAAACAGGACTTTGTCACCGTCGTTAAGCTGGATGTGAGCAAAATCTTTATAAGGAAGATATACCGAGAAAGGTCCGGAAGAGCGGGTACCAATAACACCCACGTGACTGACTTTTGCCAGAGGGAGCGCATAGTCGATGAGCTCCGAGCCCAGCGTGTCATTTTCCTTCAACTCAAAACGGAAGGGATTACGCACTTTCCCCGCGACATTGATCATCGGACCTTGCGGTTCCACGAGGATGACGTCCTGATCTTTCAGCGAAAGTTTAGGCATCTTACCTTGCTGCATAAACTCGTAGAGATCTATCTGGCGAATAACCCGGTTATGACGGATGACTTTAATCTGACGATAGCTGCCACGATCGGGATCAATACCACCGGCGCGTTTCAGGTAATAAAGAACGCTGTCCGATGATTGTCCTGCATATTGCCCAGGACGGATCACTGGACCAGTGACAAATACGCTGACTGGGGTGGCTGTTAATAAATTGACGTAAACGCTAATATTATTGGTGAAAACATCGCTAATATGGCTACTGACCAAATTGTTAACTTTGCTGGCCGCCACGTTCTGCACATTAATTGGGCCGACATCAGGAATGAAAATATTCCCCTGGTTATCAACCGTGACGACATTGGAGAAGTTCACTGCGCCCCAAATCCATATATTCAGTTTATCTCCTGGCGCGATGAGATAATTGTCATTCAATCCGTCGCTGCGCTCGGTTTCATAACCACCGGCAAACAAGTTAGCACCGTAAGGTGGCGGCAGGCCTGATTCAGATTGTGGCAGAAGTTTTCTTACGTCTGTTTCACCCGGCAATAGCATGCCCTGACGGTTTTGCTGAGCAAACGTACCGGCTCCCGATACAGCATTAGTCTGGCCTCCCAACGTAGCCTGGCCGCCGAGCTGTGTACGCCCGCTGTCGGCTGCATTAGCGGGGGCATTCATGCCAAACGTGGGTACCTGATCCGACGTGTCGGCAGCGTGCGTTACAAAGGAGCTGCAAGCGGCGCACATTAGCAGCAGCAGGGCGGTTAATTGACGAAACTTGGTTTTTTTCACAACATTTATCATCGATTTATTACTCAGCGATCAGGTTTCTGACAGACGCCTGTTCCAGTTGTGGGATCAGATACCAGCGATCAGCGCTCTTACACGCGGTACGTTGGGACTGATTGCGATTACTGTTAACTAACAACTCAACGCAATCCTGCCCGAGGGCGGAAACATAACGCTGGCCTAGCGTAAAGGTGGCGCCATTGGCGCTCAGAGCAGCTCCCTGCGGCAGCGTATTCAGTGATTGCTGGAGATTTTCCGGCATAGCCTGGAGATGAGTGGTATCGGACTTATTGACCAGCGGACGTGATGCGTCGACCTGCTTGGGCGAATAGGCGCAGCCAGCAAGAGGCAGAGCGAGCAGCATCACCATAAAGCGAATAGTTTTGTTCATTTGCAAATAGTTTCCATGTACTTAAAACCTGACGTGTAAATATTGAAAAACCAATGCGGCATGGCATGAACGAAATATTCATGATGAGTAATGAAAAGAAGTAATTAACCGCATTTGAAAAAAGGCTTAGAAGAGAAAATGATAATCGACATCATGAGTAAACAAGAGTGGGTGCACATTAGCCTTATGCGCCTCGAATCATTTTTTAACTAAGCGCCCCCAATAGAGTGGGGTGGAAATTGGTACGCTACCGCCCCAGGCTTTACAGCTACCTGTGCACTGGAACATTTCAAGTTCATTAGATAAAGCTATTTTCTGAGATGGGCTCCATGCTCAAAAAACAGCCGTATTATACGTGTCTTAAAATTATTGAATTTGCGTAAGAGCTGACAGAGTTGTAAGCATTTCGGTAACTAGAGGAGCGCGTGCGGAAAAGGGATTTTAAGCAGAGAGGAGTAACTTGCTGAAATGAAGCTTGATTATTTAATCAGCACCTTCAGGAATTATCATTCGCGCGCCCGAAAATGCACGCTTATCGGCTAATTGAAGCTGGTAAATGAAAATACGTCTATATTCCGGTTTAAGATGTCAAATAATTAAGTTAATTGAAAATATCTTGTCCATTATCAATATATCTTAGTGGCTATTTTGTTAATCGGCGTTGCAAGCGTCGATTGCAGGGCGAGGCAATCTTCGCGATAATCGCGCATAACACATCCCTTCCTCGTCGGGCTAACGACGCGGAGGGGATTTTTTTCATCTATATCCGCCATACTTCATGCTGTAGGCGCGTTGGCTGCTCTCGTTCATCCCAATCACTTACCTAAGTAAGTTCATCGGGATTCGCTCGTTTGCCGCCGTCCTGCAACATGAATTATTGAGGGTATTAAACCTAGCCTTTATAAGGAAGAGGACGATTTATGTATAACACCCTGGGCAATCAGTACGATAATTCCCTGGTTTCCAACGCCTTTGGTTTCATGCGTTTCCCGGTTAACTTCCAGCCTTACGACAGCGACGCCGAGTGGGTGATCACCGGTGTACCTTTCGATGCGGCAACATCAGGCCGTCCGGGCAGCCGTTTAGGACCCGGCGCCATCCGTCAGATCTCCACCAACCTGGCATGGGAAGGCTGCCGCTGGCCGTGGGATTTCGATTTGCGTCAGCGTCTGAATGTCGTCGATTGCGGCGATCTGGTTTATGCCTTCGGCGATTCGCAGGATCTGTCAGATAAACTGCAGGCGCACGCTGAGAAGCTGCTGGCGAACGGCAAGCGCATGCTGACCTTCGGTGGTGATCATTACGTGACGCTGCCGCTGCTGCGCGCGCACGCTAAGCACTTTGGCAAAATGGCGCTGGTGCACTTTGATGCGCATACCGATACCTATTCCAACGGTCCAACCTTCGATCACGGCACTATGTTCTTCACCGCGCCGAAAGAGGGCCTGATCGATCCACAGCACTCTGTGCAAATTGGTATCCGTACTGAGTTCGATAAGAGCCTCGGTTTTAACGTGCTGGATGCGGCGCAGGTCAACGATCGCAGCGTTGACGATATTCTGGCGGAAGTGAAGCGCACCGTTGGCGATCTGCCGGTGTATCTGACCTTTGATATCGATTGCCTCGATCCTGCACACGCGCCGGGCACCGGTACGCCAGTGATTGGCGGCCTGACCAGCGACAAAGCTACCAAGCTGATTCGTGGTTTGCAGGGCATGAATATTGTCGGTATGGATCTGGTGGAAGTGGCGCCGGGCTACGATCATGCGGATCTGACTTCGCTGGCGGCGGCGACGTTGGCACTCGATATGCTGCACGTACAGGCGGCGAATAAAGGTTAATCCTTGCGCTTGCGGCTACACTTACTGGCAGTCAATTAATCTGCGGAGGCAACGATGGGCTTACTTGATGATTTAGTTGGATCGCTGGGAAATAACAACGGAAGCGGGCAGGGCAATCAGCTCCAGCAGCTTATGGCTATCTGGAACTGGGTGCAGGAGCAGGGCGGCGTTGAAGTGTTGCTGCAAAAGTTCCAGCAGGGCGGCCTTGGGCAGGTGCTGAATACCTGGATTGGCAGCGGTAACAATCAACCGGTTAATAGCGGCGAGATTCAAAATGCGCTCGGCCAGGATCAGCTGCAGTCGCTGGCGGATAAGCTGGGTACCGATGTGAATGGTGCATCCGGCACGCTGGCGGCGCTGCTGCCGCAGGTAATTGATAAGCTGTCGCCGCAGGGACACGTCGACACGTCCAGTACGCAGGATTTGGGCGCGATGGTGGACGGCTTGTTTAAGCGCTGAGTTTTGCCAGGTTGGCATGAATGCCAACCCTACGTGTTAAGGAGCGCTTTGATGCGCTCCTTTTTTATGCGCATTACTTACCCGATGCAATCCGGTCACGGATATGTTGCGCGCGGGCTGCAGAATCAGGATGCGAATCAAACATTGTGCTCTGATGACCCTGTTCCAGCTTCGACAGTTTCTCAAAGCTGGTTGCTAAGCCGAGTGGATTAATGCCGCGCTTTTTCAGCAGATCGTAAGAGTAATCATCAGCTTGAGACTCCTGGGTTTGCGAGAATTGTGCATTCACTAATTTCTCACCCATTTCACCCAGTTCCGACTGCGATAGCGAGCCAATCACGCCGCCAACCGATGCCGCCGCGCTGCGCGTTGCCGTGGTGGTGAGCGCTACCTGCATCGCTTTGCGCGTATGGCCAAGCGCCACGTGGCCCATTTCATGGCCGAGTACGCCTTCCACTTCGTTGTCGGTCATCATATCCATCAACCCGCTGTAGACGCGAATGCAACCGTTCGCCATCGCCCAGGCATTGACGTCTTTGGTGAGATACACCTTGTAGTTGGCCGGCACGCCGTTGATGTTGTCGCCCAGCGCGGCAGCGATTTTGTTCAGTCGCTGCTGATATTCACTGTTAGCGGGGGCCAGTTGGTTGTCTTTATCCATCTGCGCACAGGATTGATTGCTTAACTCCTTCACCTGTGAATCGTTCAACGTATAGGCCTGATAGGCCTGTGCGCCAGATTGCAGCAGCGCGTTGTTATCGAATCCCTGGCAACCGCTTAATAGCGAAGCCATGCCCAGAGCGAGAACGGTGGCTCTCATTTTCATATCAGCATCCTTTGAGTAACAAGGTAAAGAAAACAAACACCTGAAACAGACACAGGCGTTTAAACGCTTTGGTTATAGCTCGCAAGTTGTTCACTTGCTAGCAGACAAGGCTGGAAATGCAACCGAATCGCCGTGATTTAGCACCCTGATGCATGTACTTTTGCCCTGATTTTCATGTACATTGATGTGCGACTTTTTTCTCGCTTCGCCTTATAACTGATTAATTACAATAAGTTAAGCGTGGCGGAGCATTAATCCGACCTGGAGTAGAAGATGCCCTCTCGTAAAGAGCTTGCCAACGCCATTCGCGCGTTAAGTATGGATGCAGTACAGAAAGCCAATTCGGGACATCCGGGTGCCCCAATGGGCATGGCGGACATCGCCGAAGTGCTGTGGCGTGACTTCCTGAACCATAACCCTACTAACCCGCTGTGGGCAGATCGCGACCGCTTCGTGCTGTCTAACGGTCACGGCTCAATGCTGATTTACAGCCTGCTGCACCTCACTGGCTACAACCTGCCAATGAGCGAACTGCAGAACTTCCGTCAGCTGCATTCTAAAACTCCAGGTCATCCGGAATACGGCTACACCGCTGGCGTGGAAACCACCACCGGCCCGCTGGGCCAGGGCATTGCAAACGCGGTCGGTTTTGCCATTGCCGAGCGCACGCTGGCGGCGCAGTTCAACCGTCCCGGTCATGACATCGTAGACCATAACACCTACGTGTTTATGGGCGACGGCTGCATGATGGAAGGCATTTCTCACGAAGTGTGCTCCATCGCCGGTACCCTGAAGCTAGGCAAACTGGTTGCCTTCTATGATGACAACGGCATCTCTATCGACGGCCACGTGGATGGCTGGTTCACGGACGACACCGCGAAACGCTTCGAAGCCTACGGCTGGCACGTAGTGCGCGGCGTGGACGGTCACGACGCTGACGCAATTAAGAAAGCGGTGGAAGAAGCCAAAGCGGTTTCCGATAAACCTTCGCTGCTGATGTGCAAAACCGTGATTGGCTTCGGTTCGCCGAACAAAGCCGGCACGCACGACTCGCACGGCGCGCCGCTGGGTGCCGATGAAATCACGCTGACCCGCAAACAGCTGGGCTGGAACCACGGTCCGTTCGAAATCCCTTCAGACATTTACGCGCAGTGGGATGCTAAAGAAGCCGGCCAGGCGAAAGAGTCCGCGTGGGATAAGAAGTTTGCTGCCTACGCTGCCGCGCATCCGGAGCTGGCTGCCGAGTTCAAGCGTCGCGTGAACAACGAATTGCCGGCTAACTGGGCCAGCGAGTCGCAGAAGTTCATCGAGCAGCTGCAGGCCAACCCGGCGAAAATCGCCAGCCGTAAAGCCTCGCAGAATGCCATTGAAGCATTTGGTAAAATCCTGCCGGAATACCTGGGCGGCTCCGCTGACCTGGCGCCAAGCAACCTCACCATGTGGTCGGGTTCTAAGCCGATCAATGAAGACGCGGCGGGCAACTATATTCACTACGGCGTGCGCGAATTCGGTATGACCGCTATCGCCAACGGTATTGCGCTGCACGGCGGCTTCCTGCCGTACACCGCCACCTTCCTGATGTTCGTTGAGTACGCGCGTAACGCCGCACGTATGGCCGCGCTGATGAAAATCCGTCAGATCATGGTCTACACGCATGACTCGATTGGCCTGGGCGAAGATGGTCCAACGCACCAGCCGGTTGAGCAGATGGCCAGCCTGCGCATGACGCCAAACATGAGCCTGTGGCGCCCGTGCGACCAGGTTGAATCTGCAGTGGCGTGGAAGTACGCCATCGAGCGCGTTGACGGTCCATCGGCGCTGATCTTCTCGCGTCAGAACCTGGCACAGCAGGATCGCAGCGCTGAGCAGCTGGCTAATGTGGTGCGCGGTGGTTACGTGCTGAAAGACAGCCAGGGAACGCCTGAGCTGATCCTGATCGCTACCGGTTCTGAAGTGGAGCTGGCGGTGGCGGCGTATGAGCAGCTGACGGCCGAAGGCCGTAAGGTGCGCGTGGTCTCTATGCCGTCTACCGACGCCTTCGATAAGCAGGATGCGGCGTACCGTGAATCCGTGCTGCCGAAAGCCGTTGCCGCACGCGTGGCAATCGAAGCGGGCATCGCCGATTACTGGTTCAAATACACCGGCCTGAACGGCGCAATCGTCGGTATGACCACTTTCGGTGAGTCAGCGCCGGCGGATCAGCTGTTCAAAGAGTTTGGCTTCACCGTTGAGAACGTAGTTAAGACGGCGAAATCGATTCTGTAATTTTGCGTAATAAATTGCGCCGCTACCGGTTATGCATCGCCTGTAGCGGCGCGATTCATCGCGCGCATCTGTACCACATCTCCTACCTCTAACCTGAAACGGTTCAATTATTCCTGCAGTAATAATTTCTTCATGCAAAATTTGTGACGTAGATCCAATATTCTGCCACTCAATTGATCGCAATCATTCCCGTTATTCCTCTCTTGCATTACTCTAGCTGAACCGTTTCAGTCGTGAGCGAGTTTCTACATTTTGCCTCTGCTGACAGACAATAATTCCCTGTACAAAACGGTGTGAAACGCTCAGGCTAATCGGCACGTTTTTTCGGGTGTTGTTGAAGGTAGAGATGACCGTTCGTGTAGCAATAAATGGTTTTGGTCGTATCGGGCGTAACGTGTTGCGCGCTTTGTATGAAACCGGCCGCCGGGCTGAAATCACCGTGGTCGCCATTAACGAACTGGCGGACGCCGCCGGCATGGCGCATCTGCTGAAGTACGATACCAGCCACGGACGTTTTGCCTTTGATGTGCGCCAGGAGCGCGACCAACTGTTTGTTGGCGACGACACCATCCGCATCCTGCATCAGGCCGAAATAGAGGTGCTGCCGTGGCGAGAATTGAATGTGGATATCGTGCTGGATTGCACCGGCGTTTACGGTAGCCGCGCCGATGGCGAGGCACATTTGCTGGCGGGCGCGAAGAAAGTGTTGTTCTCGCATCCTGGCGGTAACGATCTTGATGCCACCGTGGTGTTCGGTGTAAACGAACAGGCTCTTAAACAAACTGACCGCATCGTCTCCAACGCATCCTGTACCACCAACTGTATTATTCCGGTGATCAAATTGTTGGATGATGCGTTTGGCATTGAGTCGGGCACCGTGACCACCATTCACTCAGCGATGCACGATCAGCAGGTGATTGACGCCTATCACAGCGATCTGCGCCGTACCCGCGCCGCCAGTCAATCGATCATTCCGGTGGATACGCGTCTTGCTGCTGGCATTACCCGTATTTTTCCGAAATTTAACGATCGCTTCGAGGCTATTGCGGTGCGCGTACCCACCATCAACGTGACAGCCATTGATTTAAGCGTGTCTGTGCGCGAGGCGGTGAAGGCGTGTGAGGTCAACGCGTTGCTGCAAAACGCGTCAGAAGGGGCGTTTCGTGGTATAGTTGACTATACGGAATTACCGTTAGTCTCAGTAGATTTTAACCATGATCCGCACAGTGCCATCGTTGATGGCACGCAAACGCGGGTTAGTGGTCATCACCTTATCAAAACGCTGGTTTGGTGTGACAACGAGTGGGGCTTTGCTAACCGCATGATCGACACGACGTTAGCAATGGCCGCAAGCGGTTTCAGGTAAGACGCGGACTGCGTCTGGCAAAACTTATGAGAATCAACGAGAGGGTTCACCATGTCTGTAATTAAGATGACCGATCTGGATCTTGCTGGTAAACGCGTTCTGATCCGTGCCGATCTCAACGTGCCAGTGAAAGAAGGGAAAGTGACGTCAGATGCACGTATTCGTGCTTCTCTGCCTACCATCGAAGCGGCGTTGAAACAGGGCGCGAAAGTGATGGTTACCTCTCACCTGGGTCGTCCGACCGAAGGTGAATACAACGAAGAGTTCTCCCTGCTGCCGGTTGTTAACTACCTGAAAGAAAAACTGAACAGCACCAACGTAACCCTGGCGAAAGACTATCTCGAAGGCGTAGAAGTTGGCGCGGGTGAGTTGGTGGTGCTGGAAAACGTACGCTTTAACAAAGGCGAGAAAAAAGACGAAGAAACCCTGTCGAAGAAATATGCCGCGCTGTGCGACGTCTTCGTCATGGATGCGTTCGGCACCGCGCACCGTGCGCAGGCTTCTACCCACGGCGTGGGCAAGTTCGCGCCTATCGCTTGTGCCGGTCCGCTGCTGTCTGCTGAGCTGGAAGCATTGGGTAAAGTGATGAGCAATCCAGAACGTCCGCTGGTTGCTGTGGTAGGCGGTTCTAAAGTTTCTACCAAATTTGACGTGCTGCAGTCGCTGGTTAAGATCGCCGATACCGTGATCGTGGGCGGTGGTATCGCGAATACCTTCGTTGCCATCGACAATAACGTCGGTAAATCTCTGTACGAGCCAGACTTCGTTGAAGCGGCGAAAAAGCTGCGTGATGAGCACGGCATTCCGGTTCCTACCGATTCACGCGTAGGTACGGAATTCTCTGAAACTGCACCGGCAACCGTGAAAAAGGTTACCGAAGTTGCGGATAACGAAGAGATTATGGACTTCGGCGACGAAACTGCGAACGCGATGGCTGCGATCCTGAAAGACGCGAAAACCATCCTGTGGAACGGTCCGGTTGGCGTGTTCGAATTCCCGAACTTCCGTAAAGGTACCGAGATCGTGGCCAACGCCATCGCTGATAGCGATGCATTCTCTGTTGCCGGTGGCGGCGATACGCTGGCCGCTATCGACCTGTTCGGTATCGAAGATAAGATCTCCTATATCTCTACCGGCGGCGGCGCATTCCTCGAGTTCGTGGAAGGCAAAAAACTGCCAGCAGTTGCTATGCTGGAAGAGCGCGCGAAACAATAACTCTTTGGGGGCGGCGCTTCGGCGTCGCCTGAAGGCTAGCCCTTTTTTGGGCAATCAAATCGCAATCCCTTCGGGGATGAACGGTAACGAAACGGGACACAACCATGTCTAAAATTTTTGATTTCGTAAAACCCGGCGTTGTCACTGGTGACGACGTTCAGAAAATTTTCCAAGTAGCGAAAGAAAACAAATTCGCTCTGCCTGCAGTTAACTGCGTTGGCACGGATTCCATCAACGCGGTACTGGAAGCTGCGGCCAAAGTGAAAGCGCCGGTCATCGTTCAGTTCTCCAATGGTGGTGCTGCCTTCATCGCCGGTAAAGGTTTTAAAACTGATGAGCCACAAGGCGCGGCAATCGCTGGTGCTATTGCGGGTGCCTATCATGTGCATCTGATGGCTGAAAAATACGGCGTGCCGGTTATCCTGCACACCGACCACTGCGCGAAGAAACTGCTGCCGTGGATCGATGGTCTGCTGGACGCGGGCGAAGAGCACTTCAAGAAAACCGGTAAGCCACTGTTCTCCTCGCACATGATTGATCTGTCTGAAGAGTCACTGGAAGAGAACATCGAGATCTCCTCTAAGTATCTGGCGCGTATGGCTAAGCTGGATATGACCCTGGAAATCGAACTGGGCTGCACCGGTGGCGAAGAAGACGGCGTGGACAACAGCCACATGGACGCTTCTGCCCTGTACACCCAGCCAGAAGACGTTGATTACGCCTACACCGAGCTGAACAAAATCAGCCCACGTTTCACTATCGCGGCTTCCTTCGGTAACGTGCACGGCGTGTACAAGCCAGGCAATGTGAAACTGACCCCAACCATCCTGCGTGATTCTCAGGAATACGTAACCAAGAAACATAATCTGCCGCACAACGCGCTTAACTTCGTGTTCCACGGTGGTTCAGGTTCTTCTGCGGCAGAAATCGAAGAATCAATCGGTTACGGCGTAATCAAAATGAACATCGATACCGACACCCAGTGGGCAACTTGGGACGGTATCCTGCAGTACTACAAAAAGAACGAAGCCTATCTGCAAGGCCAGCTGGGTAACCCGAACGGCGCTGATAGCCCGAACAAGAAATACTACGATCCACGCGTTTGGCTGCGTTCAGCGCAGGCATCAATGGTTGTTCGTCTGGAACAAGCATTCAAAGAACTTAACGCTGTCGACGTTCTGTAATTATTCCTTACAGTACAAAAAAGGCCCGAAAGGGCCTTTTTTTATGCGTCTCGTCTGGAAAATCCCACGAATTCAGGCCATTTTTGGCGCTTCGCCCTATTTTTGTTTAACCTTGTAATCGGAGTGTCGGAGTCAATCTGGCAGTTTTTTGCATTTTCCCGCGGGAAACTCAATAACAGGGCTAACAAATGGAAGACTTAAATGTCGTTAATGGCATTAACAGTGCCGGTGGATGGCTGGTACGTAATCAGGCACTGATCCTTAGCTATGCGGTCAATATTGTGGCGGCGATCGTTACCATCATCATTGGTATGTTCATCGCACGCATTATTTCAAATGCCATTAACCGCGTGCTGCTGGCGCGTCATATTGATGCCACCGTGGCTGATTTCCTCTCGGCGATGGTGCGATACGGCGTTATCGCGTTCACCATTATTGCTGCATTGGGTCGCGTTGGCGTGCAAACCGCCTCGGTGATCGCCGTGCTGGGTGCCGCTGGTTTGGCCGTGGGTTTAGCATTGCAAGGGTCGCTGTCGAATCTTGCTGCCGGCGTGCTGCTGGTGACCTTCCGTCCGTTCAAAACCGGTGAGTTTGTTGATCTTGGTGGTGTGATGGGTACCGTGCAGAACGTACAGATTTTCTCTACGACCCTGAAAAGCGCCGATGGCAAAATTGTGGTGGTGCCAAACGGTAAAATCATTGCCGGCAACATCATTAACTATTCACGTGAACCGATTCGTCGTAATGAATTCATCATTGGCGTGGCCTACGATGCGGATGTTGATCAGGTCATTGCACTGTTACAGGAAGTGGTGGAAGCGGATGAGCGCGTCTTAAAAGATCTCGGTATCCAGATTGGCCTGAACGAACTCGCGGCCTCCTCGCTCAACTTTGTCGTGCGTTGCTGGAGCAAAAGCAGCGATCTGCAAAACGTCTATTGGGACTTGATGAAGAACTTCAAGCGCACGCTGGATGCGAATGGAATTGGTATTCCTTATCCGCAGATGGATGTGCATCTGCATCAGGTGAAAAGCGAACAACAGCTGCCCGCTCGCACCGAGTAAGTGAGCAAGAGGCACCTGCGGGTGCCTTTTTTATTAATGAAACTAATGAGCAATTAATTCTTTCAATTTCCTCTAATACTCTCACCTCACTATACTGCACAGCATCTTCTTATTGTTCAGGAATGACACTGTGTTATCTGTTTATTTACAAGGGCTTGCCCTTGGTGCCGCGCTAATCCTGCCATTAGGTCCGCAAAATGCTTTCGTGATGAATCAGGGCATCAAGCGCCATTACCATCTGATGACCGCTGCGCTCTGTACCCTTAGCGATATTGCGCTGATCTGTGGCGGAATTTTTGGCGGCAGCGCGTTGCTGAATCAATCCCCCATCTTACTGATGATCATTACCTGGGCGGGCGTGGCATTTTTACTGTGGTATGGCTGGGGTGCGCTGCGCAGTGCATGGCAAGGTGATGTGTCGTTGGCTTCTGAAGCCGAGCTGAAGCAGGGACGTTGGCGCATTATCGGCACACTATTGGCGGTAACCTGGCTGAATCCGCACGTCTATCTCGATACTTTTGTAGTACTTGGCAGCCTGGGCAGTCAGTTGCCATCAGTGGACGCACGCCGCTGGTTTGCCTTTGGCACCGTCAGCGCGTCTATTATTTGGTTCTTTGGCCTGGCACTGATGGCGGCATGGCTGTCACCACGATTGCGCACCGTGCGGGCGCAACGCGTTATTAATCTGCTGGTTGGTGGCGTGATGTGGTTTATCGCCATCCAGCTGGCGCGCCAGGGGATAGCTGCGTTCTAATGCAGATGTAAGCCGTAAAGTGCGGGCAGCGAACCCGCACTGGCGAGCAGTTCCAGTCGGATCTGGCTGAAACGCATTTCCTGCGGCACAAGGTGATGACACAGTGAATGGTGATTTTCCTGCACTTCAACCAGTAATGTGTCATCCAGCCACAAGCGATAATGCGTGGTGCAGTGTGGCGTTATCGACTGCGCATGCCCCATCTGCACCGTCTCCATCGCATGATCGAAATCGTTATCAAATAACAAGGTGAGTTGGCGCGCCTGCTGCGGTTCCCGCCATTGCCAGCTTACGTGGGGATGTGCGTCGTCCAGCGCCGGCACCCAGCAGCTTGTGTGGCGTTCCGGACGTAACTTGCCATTCAGCAAATAATCGCGATGCCACAGCTGCAGCGGCGCTTCCAGCGCAAAGGCCAGCAGGATTTGCTGCGGCGCGCGACGCGGCAACCAAAAATCAAACTCATCAACCCCGTAATCACCATCATTAATCTGACGGGTACGTTTTGCTACGCGAGGGTTGAGGCTATTAAACACCATCATCACGCCCGGCAAACGCTGGCTGGTCAGCGCCATCTCAATATCCGGATTCTCTGCAAAAGCGATAAACAGATAGCGATCGCTATCGGCCAGATAATCAAAATTCAGGCGATAAGCGCCCTGATCCTTGACCTCGATGCGTTGCGCGGCGAGCGGGCGATCGCCGCAGGTATTGGCGGGGTTGTCACTGGTGAGCAGCGACACCTGTAAGGTTTGCGCCCGCGCGGCACGCAGTTGCACGGTGATGGCCGGCAACCGTTCGCCTGCTTTTATCGGCAGCAGCAGTGCGCAGCGAGATGTCATGGGCTGCCATCCTGCATCCGCGGGCAGGGCGCGCAGCTGTAGCGTACTGCTGACCGTAACCTGTGCGTCTCGGGCGGGATTCGCCAGCGGCACGCGCGGTATAAATGCGCCCTGACGCAGCAACTGTTGCTGCAAGTCTCCCACCCGATCCGGCTGCGCCAGCTCGGCGGGCGTAAGCTGTTGCCGCTGACAGATGGCGGCTGCGCGTCCCACGGCTTCACCCAGTACGCCGCAGGTACACATCACGCGTGCGCTGCCAAATGCCACGTGCGTTGCGGAGATAAGGCGGCCGGTTAACAGCAAATTATCCAGCGATTGGCTATACAACGCGCGGAATGGAATGGTGTAGGTGCCTTTGCTGTGAAACTGACGACACCCTTCGTGTTGGCTATAGACGCCGTCGGCCGGATGCAAATCAATCGACCAGCCGCCATACGCCACGGCATCGTAGTGATCGCGCTGCTCAATGATGTCCTGCTGGCAGAGCAGCGTATCGCCAAGAAAACGTCGGCTCTCGCGCTTGCCGGGAATGAGCCCAACCCATTCAATGGTGAGGTTAGCGGCATCCGGGAATTCACCGGCGTTTTTGATGTAATCCCACACGCCCCAGACAATTTTCCACAGTTCCCACTTAATGGCTTCGCTTTCGTGCACGGTATCCAGCCGTCCGCCCCATTCCAGCCACCATAAATCGCATCCGTTGAGAGTAGCATTCAGGCGTTGGTAGCGCGGAATAGCGCTGATCTCTTTCAGCGCAAAAGAGGGCGGTACAAAGCGGACGGGCTGTGCGGCGCGTTTGGTGTAAAAGTAGATCGAATGCCCGAGCTTGTGGCCAAAATTTTCGCCTGGCGCCATTTTCTCGCCAAACTCGTCAACGGATTCTGCGCCGACACGATGTGCGGCACCGGCCAGATAGCCCAGGACGCCATCTCCGCTGGCATCAATAAACTGCGCGGCCGAAACCCGATAGTGCGTCTGGTTGATAGCGTTAAATGCCTGTACGGCCTGCAGGCGGCGGCCAGATTTTTCGATATCAGTAACCACAGTATTGAGCAGTAAGGTCAGTCCCGGCTGTGCCTGCACAATATCCAGCAGCACCAGATCAAACAGCACGGGATTGCCCTCTTTATTACGCCACAGATTCTCCTCCATGATCTCGCCCATGATGCCGCCTTCGCGCGCCCAGCGGTTGTTATTGCCCATGTGAGAAGTGGCACCGTTAGCCCACAGGCGTACCTCACTGGAGGCGTTGCCGCCCAGCACCGGGCGATCCTGAATCAACACCACGCTCAGCCCCTCGCGTGCAGCGGCTAAAGCGGCACACACGCCCGCTAAACCTCCACCGGCAACCAATAAGTCTGCCTGCAGCTGTTGCTGAGGAAAGTCGCGTGCATTTTGTGATGAGAAAATTTGCATCATTTCATTCCTCTATGGCTAAGGCTAAGATTGAGTTTTACCCGCCGCAGGTGATCTATGTCTTCTCAACCCAACCAAAGCCTGATTGATGGTATTCGCTGCCTGCAATATCTGGTTTCCAGCGACAAAGCCGTAGGTTGTCGTGAATTGGCACGTCAGATGGGGATGAATAGCACGCGGGTTAATCGGCTGCTGATGACCATGGCAGCAATAGGTCTGACGACGCAGGATGAACATCGGCGTTATCTGCCTGGTCCTGGCATTCACGCGCTGGCGGCGCAGGCGATTCGCGGCTCTTCGCTGTTTGCGCAGGCTTTGCCACAGCTGGAACTTCACGCGCCGCGTGATATCGTGGTTGCCCTGGGCGTACTGTGGGAAGATCAGGTGATCTATATCTGGCACTCTGAGCCCGGCGAACGTACCAGCGCCAGTCAGGCGCTGGCTGGCTTTCGTATGCTGCCTGCCTGGCAATCGGTAATTGGCGTGTCGCTGCTGGCGGCTGAAAGTGATGAGGCGCTGCAACCGCGCTTTAGCGATGCGCAGTGGCAACAAATTGCTCCGCTGCTGGCGCGCAAGCGTGGTGAAGACCATCTGATTTGGCATCGTGATGACGGTGAAATCAGCATGGCGCAGCCAATCGATAACAATCGCGCGGCGCTGGCCTTTGCTAAAATCTGGCAACCTGATGAGGCGCATCTCGCGGAGCGTCTGCAACAGCTGCAAACTCTGGCGCAGGTTTTGATTAGCCCGCACTAACATGGTCAATTTTCCCCACAATAAATAGATAGCTACCGATACCAATAGCGGCCAGCACGGCGATAAACGCCAAAGCTGGTGCGAAGTTGTCGCCATCAATCAAGGCGCCAATGGCAATTGGCACCACGATGGAAGAGAGCGCACCCGTAAAGTTAAACACGCCGCCCGCCAGGCCAATCAAATGGCGCGGAGCCAGTGCGGTGACAAAAACCCAGGTGATGGTTGCCAAACCGTTGCCGAAGAATGCCAGCGACATAAACACAATGATCAGCGTCGAATCGTCGGTGTAATTGGCACCGAGGATGAAAAGCGTCAGGAACAGCCCGAGGATCACCGGTAACTTGCGTGCCACGCTGGTGGATACCCCCCGTCGCATCATGCGATCTGAGGCAAATCCGGCCAGCAGCACACCGCAGAAAGCGGCGAAGTAGGGCACCGATGCCACATAGCCACTTTTGATGAACCCCATGTGGCGATACTCCACCAGATAGGTGGGAAACCAAGTGAGAAAGAACCAGAAGGTGGCGGAGATGGTGAATTGTCCAATATAGATGCCGACCAATTTGCGGCTGCGGAACATCTGCGCTAAATCACGCCAGCGTGCTTTGGTGGGGTGATGGCCTTGCTCGCTCTGCAGTAGCGCGCCGTTATGGCGCAAGTAGTTCAGTTCTGCTGCGGAGACCCGTTTATGTTGATGTGGCTCGCGGTAAAGCCAATACCACAGCAGCGCCCAAACCATGCCCGCCAACCCGGTGATGAGAAACAGGCCGCGCCAGCCAAACGCATCCTGCACGTGGAACAGCAGCGGTGTCATACAGGCCAGCCCGACAAACTGTGCGGATGAGTAGATACCAATGGCGCTGGCGCGCTCGTGCTCCGGAAACCAGCTGGAAATCACCCGATTATTGGCGGGCATCACCGGTGCTTCAAACGCGCCGACACCCAAGCGCAGGCCAAACAGCGCGGCGAACGTGCTGGCAAAAGCATGCAGTAGGGTAATGAGCGACCAGACAAATAAGCCAACCCCGTAGACCAGGCGAGCTCCGAGACGATCGATGAGAAATCCTCCGGGAATCTGCAAGGCGGCATAGATCCAGCCGAAGGCGGAAAAGATTAACCCCATCTCCATCGGCGTGAAGCGTAATTCACCCGCCATCTCAGTGGCGGCAACCGATAGATTGGTGCGGTCCATGTAGTTGATAATGATATTAATAAACACCAAACCCAGCATCAGAAAGCGGGTGCGTCCTGCTCGCATGCTGGTAGCGGTTTGGCTCAGCGGTTGTTCAGTCATTATGCAACTCCCGAATGCCGAGTGTTTCTTTAATAGAAACGTTTTAGTGGGGTTTTGGCGAATCTGTTCACCAAACTTTGCGATCGCGGCGACGTTAAAACAGCAGATTGCCCGAACTTTTTGTCAATTCAAAACTCAGACCATCACGCATGGTAATGTGTTTTGGGTTTAGCCATAGTGGCGACCTGCAAATTGAATCCCTCAAGGAGGACTTTCGTGAAACTGAAAGCACTGGCGCTAGCCGCCGTAATGAGCACTGGCGCAATGTCCGGTTTAGTCCAGGCGGGTGAATTGCCAAATGGACCGCATGTGGTGACTTCTGGGCAAGCAAGTGTTGATGCCAAACCCGATATTGCGACGCTCGCTATTGTGGTTAATGTTTCCTCGAAAGACGCGGCGGAAGCAAAAAAACAAGCTGATGACCGCGTGGCGCAATACTTCGATTTCCTGCAAAAGAATGGTATTGAGAAAAAAGATATCGATGCGGCAAACCTGAGTACGCAGCCGGAGTACGACTACACCAAAGAGGGTAAGTCAGTACTGAAAGGTTATCGTGCTGAGCGTCAGGTCCAGGTGACGTTGCGTAAGCTAGATAAGCTGAACGAACTGCTGGATGGTGCGCTGAAATCGGGCCTGAATGAGATCCGTTCAGTGGAGTTGGGCGTGGCGAATCCGGACAGCTATAAAGAGCAGGCGCGTAAAGTGGCAATCGCCAATGCGACGCAGCAGGCAAATGCGCTGGCAGAAGGTTTCAACGCAAAATTGGGTTCGGTGTACAGCATCCGTTATCACGTTGCTAACTACCAGCCAATGCCGATGGCGCGCATGTATAAAGCCGCCGCCGCACCCGCAGACACCACCGCGCAGCAAACTTACGAGCAGCAAAGCATTCACTTCGACGATCAGGTGGATGTAGTATTCGAAATCAAACCGAATACGCCGTAACGCTTGATATCAGGTCGCCATTTATGGCGACCTGAACATTACACCGGCGAAACATCCTGACGCAGCACGCGATGGCCATGCGCGATCAGCGCATCTGTTACGCTGCGCATCAAGCGACTTTCCGGAGCAAAACGGTGCCAATACAGCATCCGACGCTGGTACAAGCCCGGCGTTAAATCCACCAGCTCACCTTGCGCCAGCTCGCGCTCAATTTGCAGATGCGGAATCATACAGCACACGGAACCCTGGCGGGCTAACTGCACAAAGGCTTCTGATGAGTTAACGATGTGGCAGGGCACGCTGCCCGGCGACAGGTCAAAGTTCTGCTGTAAAAATGCCTGATGCATATCATCCAGATGGTCGAATGCCACCGCCGGCGCTTTCAGTAACGCCGAGCGCGTAACGCCGTTTGGGAAATAGCGTGCGGCAAATTCTGGCGATGCGCAGAACAGATAATCCAATGCGCCCAGTTGATCCACCAAACAGCTTGGTAGCGGTTGCGGCTGAATACTCACTGCACCAACCACTTCACCGCGACGCAGACGTTCCTGGGTGCGGGTTTCATCTTCCACCTGCAAATTCAGACGCACAGGCGAATCGGCCAGCACATCTTTTAGCGCCGGCAGCAGCCAGGTTGCCAGACTGTCGGCGTTGACCGCCAGCGACAGCAGCAGTGGCGTTGTTCCGCCGTTATCGTCACCTAGCCACTCCTCTTCCAGTAGCTCAACCTGATGCAATAACGCCAGCAATTTTTGTCCCTGCTCGGTGGGACGCGGCGGTACGGTACGCACCAGCAGCGGCTGACCGAATAAATTCTCCAGCTGTTTAATACGCTGAGAAACCGCAGATTGCGTAATACAAAGTTTTTGTGCCGCGCGCTCAAAGCCGCGCTCACGAATCACAGCATCCAGCGCCTGAAGCGTTCGATAATCCGGGCGTTTCATTGTTGTTCTCTCTCGTTCAGGTGGACATTACTATGCCATAAAACTGTCAAATTGTGCTGCGGCGCTTTTTTGCGGGCTGGCTTCCAAAGACGTAAATCGGCGGTTTAACAGTCGCGCTTTTTTACGACGCCTTGTTTTATACTACGCACACTTCGATGTCGCACAGGTTTTAAACATACCATGACCCAGGATGAACTGAAAAAAGCGGTAGGTTGGGCAGCGCTAAAATACGTAGAGCCGGGCACGATTGTCGGTGTTGGTACAGGTTCAACCGCAGCGCATTTCATTGATGCGCTCGGCACCATCAAGAATCAGATTGAAGGCGCGGTTTCCAGCTCGGAAGCCTCAACCGAGAAACTGAAAGCCTTAGGCATCCATGTCTTCGATCTTAACGAGATTGATGAGCTGTCGGTTTACGTAGATGGTGCTGATGAAATCAACCCGCAGATGCAGATGATCAAAGGCGGTGGCGCCGCGCTAACCCGCGAGAAAATCGTCGCCGCAGTGGCGAAGAAATTTATCTGTATTGCGGATGCGTCGAAAGAAGTTGATGTACTGGGCCACTTCCCGCTGCCGGTTGAGGTCATTCCCATGGCGCGTTCCTTTGTGGCACGTGAACTGGTGAAGCTGGGCGGCTTGCCCGAGTATCGTCAGAACGTTATCACCGATAACGGCAACATTATTCTCGACGTACATAATCTGCGTATTCTTAATCCCATCGAGCTGGAAAAAACCATTAACGCGCTGCCAGGCGTGGTGACGGTTGGCCTGTTTGCCGCGCGCGGTGCCGATGTTGCGCTGATTGGCAGCGCTGAAGGCGTGAAAACCATCGTAAAATGATCTGTCCGGCGCAGGCAGTGCGCCGGTTATTTCCATGCGCAAAACATCTTTTCTCGCCAGGCTGAAATTTGGTGACTTATGTCACAAAAGGTTCATCAGCAGCAGGTTCGTACTCTGTCCTATAGAGATGCCATGATTTTGTACGGCTTTGTGCTGTCTACGCATGGGCGCGTGCTGGTCGCCAGGCAATCGTTTGTATTGCTGCGCACGAAATATTTGATATTTTGACAGAAGGCTACCTTATGGTAGTCCTCGTTGAATTCTGAATAGGGTCGGGAAATGGCAAAGGTATCACTGGAAAAAGACAAGATTAAGTTCCTGCTGGTGGAAGGCGTTCACCAGAGTGCGCTGGAAAACCTGCGTGCAGCAGGCTATACCAACATCGAGTTTCACAAAGGGGCGCTGGATGCGGAGTCGCTGAAATCCTCCATCCGCGATGCGCACTTCATTGGTATCCGTTCCCGCACCCAACTGACTGAAGAGATCTTTGCTGCCGCTGAAAAGCTGGTGGCTGTCGGCTGCTTCTGTATCGGTACTAATCAGGTTGATCTTGGCGCTGCGGCGAAACGCGGCGTACCGGTGTTCAACGCACCGTTCTCGAATACCCGTTCGGTTGCTGAGCTGGTGATTGGCGAAATGCTGCTGATGCTGCGCGGTATTCCGGAGGCGAACGCCAAAGCACACCGTGGTATCTGGAATAAAGTCGCTAACGGTTCCTACGAAGCGCGTGGCAAAAAACTGGGTATCATCGGCTATGGCCATATCGGCATGCAGCTGGGTGTGCTGGCCGAGAGCCTGGGTATGCACGTGTTCTTCTACGATATCGAAAGCAAACTGCCGCTGGGTAACGCTACGCAGGTTCGCCATCTCTCTGACTTGCTCAACATGAGCGATGTGGTCAGCCTGCACGTGCCAGAAACGCCATCAACGCAAAATATGATGGGTGCTGAAGAGCTAGCGCTAATGAAGCCCGGCTCGCTGCTGATCAACGCCGCGCGCGGAACCGTGATTGATATTCCCGCGTTGTGTAATGCGCTGGCAAACAAGCATCTGGCCGGTGCCGCTATTGATGTCTTCCCGGTTGAACCTGCTACCAACAGCGATCCTTTCAACTCTCCGCTGTGCGAGTTCGACAATGTGATTTTGACGCCGCACATTGGTGGTTCAACCCAGGAAGCGCAGGAAAATATCGGCTTAGAAGTGTCTGGCAAGCTGGCAAAGTACTCTGACAATGGATCTACTTTGTCTGCAGTTAACTTCCCGGAAGTGTCATTGCCGATGCACGCAGCCAGCGCCAGCCGTCTGCTGCACATCCATGAAAACCGTCCGGGTGTATTGACGGCTATCAACCAGATTTTTGCTGAGCAGGGCATCAACATTGCTGCGCAGTATCTGCAAACCACGCCGATAATGGGCTACGTGGTCATTGATATTGATGCGTCAGAAGATGTGGCGGATAAAGCGCTACAGGCGATGAAGGCCATTCCAGGCACCATTCGCGCTCGTCTGTTGTACTGATCGAACAGGGCGCCGCTGGCGCCCTTTGTTTTTTCTGCTTACGCTTCCCATTGCCACAGTTTAGATGGCGTCAATATTGCTGGCAGCGGGACATCCCATGCCGCGACGGGGAGTGCATCCACGCGCTGGCAATCATGCGCAATGCCCACCGGAAGAAAACCATGCTGCTGCCAGTTTTGCAGCGTGCGATCGTAGAATCCACCGCCCATCCCCAAACGTTGTCCCTGGTGGTCAAACGCCACCAGCGGCACCAGCATTACATCTAATTGGTCCAGCGTGGCCAGTTGCGTGATATCTAACGGCGGTTCCGGAATGCGCAGTTTATTAGGCGTAAGGGTGGTTTCAGGCGTGTAGCGAATAAACAGCAGATTGCCTGGCGAGAAAGGGTGCAGCACCGGCAGATAAACCTGCTTTTTTTGCTGCCACAGTTTGGCGATCAGCGGTCGGGTATTGATTTCACCATCAACCGATAAAAACAGCGCGATGCGTTGGGCATTGGCGATCGGCGCAATATTAATGGCGTGTTCAGCCAGCTGATCGGCGGCCTGTTCCTGCTGCTCAGATGTGAGGTTGCGGCGCAAATGGCGCACATGTTGACGAATATCGTGACGGTCGAGAAGTGAGGGCGCTGGCATGGTATCTACATCCCCGGAATAATCGCTTTTTAAAAGCGATTATATCATGCGAACCGGGGAAACAGATTTACTACTGAAGGGAGATCTCCGAGATGCCGCCGCAGGCTGTAACCCTTGAACCCTTGGTTCAAGGTGAACATGCCGTCACAACTATTAGGCTTCTCGGACGGACCGAGCATGCGCACAAATTGTGGAGCGTCACATTCTGTTGGTATGAAATATCGGCTCAGGGGACTGGCCCGCTTGCAAACATCTCAGAGAAAATGTACTTCACCGTCACTCTAGCATGAGGACCATGAAGCTTTATTCAAAATTAGGGCCCTGGCGATCGGTTATGCGACCTTGCTCAACTAACGCTTGTTCAATGGTCTGTTGCAGCATGCGGATACGTTGTTCCATGTTTGCTGCATAGTCGCGCGTCTTACCTTTCTCTTGTGCCAACTCGTGGCAGATGTTTAACGCGGCGATGAACACCAGTTGCTCTGTATTGGTGACTCTAGTGCGAACTTTTAAATCTTGCAACCGTTGATTGAGATCCTCTGCGGCCAGATTCAGCGCATCTTGCTGTTCAGGCGGACAATTCACTCTCAATGAACGACCAAAAATTTGAATATCTACTGGTTGTGCAGACATGCCACCATCCTGACTGATTACTTCGATCGCATCTCCCTTACCGGTCAATGGGTTGGGAGGAGCGAAACTATATATACCCGAGTTATAACTTACAACCCCTTTTCTGGAAACCCAGAGGCACCTGGTGGTAGCATAACACGAACTTATTCTGTCAACGACGACCAAAGCTTATGTCTTTACCGAACGCATCGCCTAGTTACAACGCGCTGGCCGCGGCCCTTTCTCAGCAGGGCGTGGGTATGACGCCAGCCGAAATGCACGGACTTCTCTCTGGGATTCTGTGCGGCGGCAATCAGGATACCAGCTGGAAAACCATGGTTCACGATCTTACCAACGAAGGCATGGCGTTTTCACAAAGCCTGTCTCAGCCGTTGCAGGCGCTGCATGAAAGCCTGGCGAATACGCTGGAAGACGAAGGCTTCATGTTCCAGTTGATGTTGCCGGAAGATGATGACATCACGGTATTCGATCGCGCGGATGCGCTGGCCGGTTGGGTAAACCATTTCCTGCTCGGTTTAGGGGTTACACAGCCTAAGCTGGATAAAGTCACCGGCGAAACCGGTGAAGCCATCGACGATCTGCGCACCATCGCGCAACTTGGTTATGACGAAGACGAAGATCAGGAAGAGCTGGAGCAGTCGCTGGAAGAGGTGATTGAGTACGTGCGCGTAGCCGCTCTGCTGTGCCACGACACCTTCACACGTCAGCATCAGCCAACGGCACCCGAAGTGCAGAAACCGACGTTACACTAAGCGCGTCAATGCGGGTACGTTGTGGCCCGTTTTCAACAGGGAGTGCAAACATGATTACTCTGGATACGTTTCAACAGCGTCGTCAGGCGCTGATTGCCCGCATGGCGCCAGGCAGTGCCGCATTGATTTTTGCTGCACCTGAAGTGACGCGCAGCAACGATACCGAATATAACTTTCGTCAAAACAGTGATTTTTGGTATTTCACGGGCTTTAACGAACCGCAGGCGCTGCTGGTATTAATCAAAAGCGATGACACGCATAACCACAGCGTGTTGTTCAATCGTGTGCGCGATCTGACCGCCGAAATCTGGTTTGGTCGCCGTCTTGGTCAGGACGCCGCACCGGCTAAATTGGGTGTCGATCGCGCCTTGCCGTGGGATGACATCGGCGAGCAGCTGCATCGATTGCTGAATGGTTTGGATGTGGTGTACCACGCGCAGGGCGAATACGCTGAGGCGGATCAGCTGGTGTTTAGCGCGCTGGATAAATTGCGTCGCGGCTTCCGTCAAAACCTCAGTGCGCCGGACACGATCACCGACTGGCGTCCGTGGGTGCATGAGATGCGCCTGTTCAAAAGTGCGCAAGAGATTGAGATTCTGCGCCGTGCGGGCAAAATCAGCGCACTGGCGCACACGCGAGCCATGCAGGCCTGTCGTCCTGGTATGTTTGAATATCAGCTGGAAGGTGAAATTCATCATGAATTCAATCGCCACGGCGCGCGTTTTCCCTCTTACAACACTATCGTTGGTTCTGGCGAAAACGGCTGCATTCTGCACTACACCGAAAACGAATCGGAAATGCGCGACGGCGATTTAGTGCTGATTGATGCTGGCTGCGAATTCCATGGCTACGCGGGTGATATCACCCGCACCTTCCCGGTCAACGGCACGTTTAGTGAGCCGCAGCGCGCCATCTACGACATCGTGCTCGCTTCGCTGTACAAAGCGTTGTCGATGTTCCGTCCGGGTATCAGCATCCATGACGTTAATGACGAAGTGGTGCGCATCATGATTACCGGCCTGGTCGATCTCGGCATTCTGGATGGCAATATCGATACGCTGTTTGAAGAGCAGGCGCACCGCCCGTTCTTTATGCACGGTTTGAGCCACTGGCTGGGGCTGGATGTGCACGACGTCGGCCATTACGGCACGCCAAGCCGCGACCGCATTCTTGAGCCGGGCATGGTGCTGACCGTTGAGCCTGGCTTGTATATCGCGCCAGATGCCAAAGTGCCGCCGCAATATCGTGGCATTGGTATTCGCATCGAAGATGACATCGTCATCACCGCGGACGGCAACGAAAATCTTACCGACAGCGTGGTGAAAGATGCTGACGCGATCGAAGCGCTGATGGCGGCGGCACGCCACGCATGAGTATTTTAATTGCCGGCGGCGGCATGACTGGTGCGACTCTGGCGCTGGCGATTTCTCACCTGACGCAAGGCCAGCTACCGGTCACCTTGATTGAGCGTAGCCAACCCGATAGCCGTGCGCATCCGGGCTTCGATGGCCGTGCCATTGCATTGGCGGCTGGCACTTGCCAGCAATTAGCCGATATCGACCTATGGCGTTCACTGGCGGATTGCGCCACTGCTATCACCGATATCCACGTCTCCGATCGCGGTCATACCGGCTTCGTCTCGCTCAAAGCGGACGATCATCAACTGCCTGCGCTCGGTCAGGTGGTAGAGCTTTTTGATGTTGGGCAGCGCCTTTTTCAGCGTCTGAAAACGGCTCCCGGCGTTACGCTACGCTGCCCGGATCACGTCACTTCTGTGACACGCACCCCGGATAGCGTACAGGTTACGCTCAGCAGCGGCGAACAGCTGGATGGCGCATTATTAGTGGCCGCCGATGGCTCGCGTTCACCTTTGGGCGCCTCCTGCGGCATCACCTGGCAGCGCGATGATTATCAACAGTTGGCCGTTATCGCCAATGTTGCAACGCAATTGCCGCACCAGGGCCGCGCCTTCGAACGTTTTACCGAACATGGCCCGCTGGCGTTGCTGCCGATGTCCGGCAACCGTATGTCGCTGGTGTGGTGTCACCCGATTGCTGCGCAAGCAACCATTAAGCAATGGGACGAGGCGACTTTCCTGCAAGCGCTCCAGCGTGCGTTTGGCTGGCGATTGGGGCGTTTCACCCACGCTGGGCAACGCGAACATTATCCCCTGGCGCTGCAAACCGCCGAACGTCAGGTAACGCATCGGCTGGCGCTGGTGGGCAATGCGGCGCAGACGCTGCACCCGATCGCCGGACAAGGTTTCAATCTTGGCCTGCGCGATGTGATGTCACTGGCAGAGACGTTAGCAGGGGCGTGGCGTCAGCAGCACGATCCCGGCAGTTTTGCCGTATTGCAGCACTTTGCCGCGCGGCGTCAGCCCGATCGTGCCGCCACAATTGGCGTTACCGACGGTTTAGTCCGACTGTTTGCTAACCGCTATGCGCCGTTAGTAGCAGGACGAAATCTTGGGCTGGTGGCAATGGACCATCTGCCTTGGCTGCGAAACCCACTTGCCGCGCGCACGCTCGGCTGGGTGAAGCGTTAAGCACGAACTAAGGGGCAGCAATGCAAACTTTTGATGTGGCAATCGCCGGTGGCGGCATGGTGGGGTTGGCCGTCGCCTGCGGATTACAAGGTAGCGGCTTACGCGTTGCCGTGCTGGAAAAGGCACCTGAGCCACAATTTGATCCGGCGGCTAACGCGTCGATTCGCGTTTCTGCCATCAATGCTGCCAGCGAACGTCTGCTGCAAAAGCTTGACGTGTGGTCAAGCATTCTGGCCCTGCGTGCCAGCGCCTATCACGGTATGGAAGTGTGGGATCAGGACAGCTTCGGCTCGATCAGCTTTGATGATGAACAGCAGGGGCTATCGCATCTCGGCCATATTATCGAAAACGAAGTGATTCATAGCGCTTTGTGGCAGCGTGCCAGCAACAGCAGCGATATCACGCTGTTTGCGCCCGCGCAGTTGCAGCAGGTGGCCTTTGGCGATAACGAAGCCTTCATTACGTTGCAAGATGGCAGCATGATGAGCGCACGTTTGCTGGTTGCCGCTGACGGCGCAAATTCCTGGCTGCGTGATAAAGCCGATATCCCGCTCACCTTCTGGGATTATGAGCATCATGCATTAGTGGCCAATATCCGCACCGACATGCCGCATGATGCCATCGCGCGTCAGGTGTTTCATGGCGATGGCATTCTGGCGTTCCTGCCGATGCAGGATCCGCACCTGTGTTCAATTGTGTGGTCGCTCTCGCCGCAGGAAGCTACGCGCCTGCAATCCATGCCGCAAGCGCTGTTTAACCAACAGCTGTCGGTGGCGTTTGATATGCGCCTCGGCCTGTGTCAGGTCGAGAGTGAGCGCAGAACCTTCCCACTGACGGCACGTTATGCACGTAACTTCGCCGCGCACCGCTTGGCATTGGTGGGTGATGCAGCACATACCATTCATCCGCTGGCCGGACAGGGTGTGAATCTCGGCTTTATGGATGCCGCAGAATTGATTGGTGAGATCCGTCGACTGCATCAGGAAGGTAAAGACATTGGGCAGCATCTCTATTTGCGCCGCTATGAGCGCAGCCGCAAGCACAGTGCCGCGATGATGTTGGCGGGGATGCAAGGTTTCCGCGAGCTGTTTGCCGGCACGCATCCGGCGAAAAAACTGCTGCGTGATGTCGGTCTGAAGCTGGCCGATACTTTACCGGGCGTTAAACCCATGATGCTTAAACAGGCAATGGGGCTGAACGACTTGCCCAGCTGGATCCGCTAATTCACCTTGCTGACGGCGCCCAATTGGGCGCCGTTTTTGTCTATTGCACCGTAAAGATGCACCGCTGCACCGCGATCGCGCCTCGTTTGATTTATTCTAATTTTACCCCTTAATTCGCATTAGTTTATCTCATGCTGCATCAGTGTTGCCGCCATGCTCATCCTTAAGTTTGTGGTCCTGATTCACTCAGTTTGCTGCATGAAAGTAATTTAGTCGTATTTTGTGCGAGGCTAATCACAATAATGCAGTGATTTATGCTGTTCTGTGTTCGATGAGGTGTTGAAAGGTGCTAGGGTTTCACCCTCGTTTTGCTTATGGTTAATTGCCGCATTCGGTGATAACTTCAGCACAAAGAGAACGTTTGCGTCAGCCTGATAAGGCGACGCAGGCGCGTCACACTTACTTGTTTTCACAGGATGGTTATGACTCAGCAAACGCCTCTATTCGAACAGCATCAGGCATGCGGTGCCCGCATGGTGGACTTCCACGATTGGATGATGCCGCTGCATTACGGCTCGCAAATGGATGAGCATCACGCGGTGCGCAACGATGCCGGCATGTTTGATGTTTCCCACATGACCATCGTCGATCTGCGCGGTGCACGTACCCGCGAGTTTCTGCGCTATCTATTGGCAAATGATGTCGCCAAATTGACTCAGCCCGGCAAAGCGCTTTACACCGGCATGTTGAATGCCTCGGCTGGCGTCATCGATGATTTGATTGTTTACTTTATGAGCGAAGATTTCTTCCGTCTGGTGGTTAACTCCGCCACGCGTGAGAAAGATTTAGCGTGGATTAAACAGCATGCGCAGCCGTTTGGCGTGGAATTGACTGAGCGTGACGATCTGGCGCTGATTGCGGTGCAAGGTCCGAATGCGCAGCAGAAAGCGCAAACGCTGTTTAGCGCCGCTCAGCGAGACGCCGTGACCGGCATGAAGCCGTTCTTCGGCGTACAAGCGGAAAACCTGTTCATCGCAACGACCGGTTACACCGGCGAAGCAGGCTACGAGATTGCCATGCCTGCCACTGAAGCCGCTGCTTTTTGGCAGCAGCTGTTGGCCGCAGGTGTTAAACCGGCGGGTTTAGGCGCGCGTGACACGCTGCGCCTGGAAGCGGGCATGAATCTGTATGGTCAGGAGATGGATGAAGGCGTTTCGCCGTTGGCTGCTAACATGGGCTGGACCATCAGCTGGGAGCCCGCCGATCGTGATTTTATTGGTCGTGATGCCCTGCAAGCGCAGCGCGAAAAGGGCACCGAAAAGTTGGTTGGTTTAGTGATGACCGAAAAAGGGGTGCTGCGTAACGGTCTCACTGTGCGCTTCACCGATGAACAAGGCCAGCCGCAGCAGGGTATTATCACCAGTGGTTCCTTCTCGCCAACGCTGGGTTGCAGCATTGCGCTGGCACGTGTGCCGGCGGGAATTGGTGAGCAGGCGATTGTGGAAATCCGCAATCGTGAAATGCCAGTAAAAGTCACTAAACCGATTTTTGTTCGCGCCGGTAAGCCGGTCGCCCAGTAATTTTTTTTCAGGAGAAATGGCCAATGAGCAATGTGCCAAGTGAATTGAAATACCGCGATAGCCACGAATGGGTCCGTAAAGAAGCTGACGGCACCTTCACGGTAGGTATCACCGAACACGCACAGGAACTGCTGGGCGATATGGTGTTTGTCGATCTTCCAGACGTCGGCGTCTCCTTCGCGGCCGGTGATGACTGCGCGGTCGCGGAGTCGGTGAAAGCCGCTTCTGACATCTATGCACCCTTAAGTGGTGAAATCGTCGCGGTGAATGATCAGCTAGGCGATTCGCCGGAACTGGTTAATAGCGCGCCGTACGCCGAGGGTTGGCTGTTCCGCATCAAAGCCAGCGACGAATCAGAGCTCGACTCCATGCTGGATGCCGATGCCTACAAAGCCGCGATTGACGAGTAACCGGTAGTGACAGAAGGTGACGCACAGCGGCGCCTTCTTTTTTTATCTGCCTGACTTAACGCCATTTTTGTAACCCAGCCCGATTCAGGATTTACTGCAAATGACCCAGACTCTCAGCCAGCTCGAACATAACGGTGCTTTCATTGAGCGCCACATCGGTCCTACGCCGGAACAACAGGCCTTAATGCTGGAAGCGATTGGTGCCCGTTCGCTCTCATCATTGATCAGTTCTATTGTGCCTGCCGATATCCAGCTGCCAGGCCCGCCTGCAGTGGGCGATGCCGCGACCGAGCAGCAAGCGCTGGCAGAGCTGAAAGCCATTGCCAGTCAGAACCACCGCTACAAATCCTGGATCGGCATGGGCTACAGCGCGGTGATCACGCCGCCGGTTATCCTGCGCAATATGCTGGAAAATCCGGGCTGGTACACCGCGTATACGCCGTATCAGCCAGAAGTGTCGCAGGGCCGCCTGGAAGCGCTGCTAAACTTCCAAACCCTGACGCTGGATCTGACCGGTCTGGACATCGCGTCCGCCTCGTTGCTGGACGAAGCCACCGCCGCCGCAGAAGCCATGGCGATGGCTAAGCGCGTCAGCAAATTGAAAAACGCGACAAAATTTTTCATTGCCAATGACATTCATCCCCAAACGCTGGATGTGGTGCGTACTCGCGCCGAGACCTTTGGTTTCGAATTGATTATTGATAGTGCAGACAAGGCGCTGGATCACGACGATCTGTTTGGCGTGCTGCTGCAACAGGTGGGTACGCACGGTGAAGTGCACGATTATCGTTCACTGATTGCCGAGCTGAAAAGCCGCAAAGTGGTGGTGAGCGTCGCGGCAGACTTTATGGCGCTGGTGCAGTTAGAAGCGCCAGGCAAGCAGGGCGCAGATATCGTGTTCGGTTCCGCACAGCGTTTCGGCGTGCCGATGGGTTATGGCGGACCGCACGCTGCGTTCTTCGCCAGTCGCGACGAACACAAGCGCTCGATGCCGGGTCGTATCATTGGTGTATCACGCGATGCCGCCGGTAACACCGCGCTGCGTATGGCGATGCAAACCCGTGAGCAGCATATCCGCCGTGAGAAAGCCAACTCCAACATCTGTACTTCGCAGGTGCTGTTGGCGAATATCGCCGGTCTTTATGCTGTTTATCACGGCCCGGCTGGCCTGAAGCGCATTGCTTCCCGCATTCATCGTCTGACCAGCATTCTGGCTGCTGGCCTGCAGAATGGTGGCCTGAAACTGCGCCACAACAGCTGGTTTGATACGCTAACGGTAGACGTTGCTGATAAAGCCGCGGTGCTGAACCGTGCACTGAGCTTTGGCGTCAATCTGCGCAGTGATATCCATAATGCCATTGGCATTACGCTGGATGAAACCACCACGCGTGAAGACGTGCTGGCACTGTTCGCCATCCTGCTGGGCGATGCGCACGGCCAGGATATTGATGCGCTGGATACGGCGGTGGCGGCGGAAAACAGTGCGATTCCGGCCGGTCAGGTGCGTGAAAGCGCCTTCCTGACGCATCCGGTGTTCAACCGTCATCACAGTGAAACTGAGATGATGCGTTATATGCACAGTCTGGAGAAAAAGGATTTGGCGCTGAATCAGGCGATGATCCCACTCGGCTCGTGCACCATGAAACTCAACGCCGCTGCTGAAATGATTCCGATCACCTGGCCTGAATTTGCCGAGCTGCATCCGTTCTGCCCGGCAGATCAGGCTTCGGGTTACCTGCAGATGATTGGTCAGCTATCGCAATGGCTGGTACAGCTAACTGGCTACGACGCGCTGTGCATGCAGCCAAACTCAGGCGCACAGGGTGAATATGCGGGTCTGTTGGCGATTCGTCGTTACCATGAAAGCCGCAACGAAGGCGGCCGTAATGTCTGCCTGATCCCAAGCTCGGCCCACGGCACCAACCCGGCGTCAGCGCAGATGGCGGGCATGTCGGTTGTCGTTGTGGCTTGCGATAAACAAGGCAATATCGATCTTGGCGATTTGCGTGAGAAAGCCGCACAGGTTGGCGAGCAGCTGTCGTGCATTATGGTGACTTACCCGTCAACGCACGGGGTTTATGAAGAGACCATTCGCGAAGTGTGCCAGATCGTGCATCAGCACGGCGGCCAGGTGTATCTCGACGGCGCTAACATGAACGCGCAGGTGGGGATCACCACGCCAGGTTATATTGGCGCGGATGTCTCGCACCTCAACCTGCACAAAACCTTCTGCATCCCGCACGGCGGCGGTGGCCCGGGCATGGGCCCCATCGGCGTGAAAGCGCATCTGGCCCCGTTCGTGCCGGGTCACAGCGTGGTACAAATTGACGGCGTGCTGACGCAGCAGGGCGCAGTTTCTGCAGCTCCTTTCGGTAGCGCCTCGATTCTGCCAATCAGCTGGATGTATATCCGCATGATGGGCGCGGAAGGCCTGAAGCAGGCGAGTTCAGTGGCGATTCTGAATGCCAACTACATTGCCAGCCGTCTGCAATCCGCTTATCCGATTCTGTACGCAGGTCGCGATGGCCGCGTGGCGCACGAATGTATTCTCGATATTCGTCCGCTGAAAGAGCAAACCGGCATTAGCGAACTGGATATCGCCAAGCGTCTGATCGATTACGGTTTCCACGCGCCTACCATGTCATTCCCGGTTGCGGGTACGCTGATGGTTGAGCCAACGGAATCGGAAAGCAAAATTGAGCTGGACCGCTTTATCGATGCGATGCTGGCCATCCGCATGGAGATCGACCGCGTTGCCGATGGCGAGTGGCCGCTGGAGGATAATCCCTTGGTGAACGCCCCGCACACGCAGACAGAAATCGTCGGCGACTGGGCACACCCGTACACCCGCGAGCTGGCGGTGTTCCCGGCAGGCAGCGCTAACAAATACTGGCCGACCGTTAAACGTCTGGACGATGTATTTGGTGACCGCAACGTGTTCTGTTCGTGTGTACCCATGAGCGAATACCAGTAATTTAGCTGTCATACCTTAAGCTGCAGCGGCGTTGGCTGCGCTCCTTCATCCCGGTCACTTACCGATGTAAGCTCCCGAGGATGTACGAGCTTGCCGCCTTGCTGCATCTCAAATTATTTAGGCTAAAATTCCGGATATATTTTATTAAGGGCCGACTATTCGGCCCTTTTGTTTTGGAGGCAAAAATGGATCTGGCATTGGTGACGGGCGGCAGTCGCGGCATTGGACGTGCAACGGCCTTATTGCTGGCGCAGGCCGGTTATCGTGTAGCGATTAACTATCGCCAGCGTGCAGCTGAAGCGGCGAGCGTGGTGGCAGAAATCGAAGCGCAGGGCGGCAGCGCTTTTGCGCTACAAGCCGATATCGCTGATGAGGCACAGGTGATGCGCATGTTTGCCCAACTGGATGAGCAAGACGGCGCGCTGCGCGTGTTGGTGAATAACGCCGGAATTTTGTTTACCCAGTGTCGGGTTGAAGAGTTGGATGCCGAGCGCATTCAGCGCGTGTTCGCCACCAACGTCCTCGGTACCTTTATCTGCTGCCGCGAAGCGGTTAAACGCATGGGCACGCATCATGGTGGCAAAGGTGGTGCCATCGTCAATGTGTCATCTGCCGCGTCACGCCTTGGTGCGCCAGGTGAATATGTGGATTACGCCGCGTCGAAAGGGGCGATGGATACGCTAACTAAAGGCTTATCGCTGGAAGTGGCGGCGCAGGGCATTCGCGTTAACAGCGTGCGTCCAGGCCTGATTTATACCGAAATGCACGCCGATGGCGGCGAACCGGGCCGAGTGGATCGTTTAGCGAGTGCGCTTCCCATGGCGCGCGGCGGCCAGGCGGAAGAGATCGCCGAGGCAATTGTCTGGCTGGCAAGTGATGCTGCGTCGTACGTGACGGGCACTTTTATTGATGCCGCCGGCGGACGCTAATTGACCTGTTTGGCATGTATGCTGTCCCTATAAAAGCCGTTCCAAAATCGTACCCGAATATTGTAGGGTCGCCATTCATGGCGACTGATACCTGTTAATGCAGCCAAATTTGCGCGCTAGCCGTTCACACCCGCTGACACATTTATTTTAGCGTACATGTGTACTCTGAAATTTATCTTCGCTACTCTGGTTGCTCAGAAATAGCACACTCGCTTTTTCCGTTGTTCAGGAATCCCCTTCCATGGTACAGAACCGAATTATTGCCGAGGGCTACTCATTGGCAGAAGAGATTGCCAATAGCATCAGCCACGGAATTGGCTGCATTTTCGGCATCATCGGCTTGGTCTTAATGCTAACGCAAGCCGTCGAATCTCAAGCTAACATCACAGCCATTACCAGCTACAGTTTGTATGGCGGCAGCATTATTTTGCTGTACCTTGCCTCAACGCTTTATCATGCAATTCCGCATCAGAGAGCCAAATACTGGCTGAAAAAATTCGACCACTGCGCCATCTATGTTTTGATTGCCGGCACTTATACACCGTTTTTGCTAGTAGGCCTGAACTCGCCGCTAGCGCAGGGCTTGATGGTGGTGATCTGGAGTCTGGCGCTGATCGGCGTGCTGTTCAAAATTGCGTTTGCTCACCGCTTTGAAGCGCTGTCGCTGGTGACCTATCTCAGCATGGGATGGTTGTCGTTGGTGGTGATTTATCAGCTGGCAATCAAACTGTCGCCGGGCGGGATTTGGCTGCTGGCAGCCGGTGGCGTGGTCTATTCGCTCGGGGTGATTTTCTACGTCTCGCGCCGCATTCCTTACAGCCACGCTATCTGGCATGGCTTTGTGCTTGGCGGCAGCGTATTGCACTTCTGCGCAATCTATTTTTATGTGATGTAACTTGCGGCCCTACATGAGAACCGCACGAACTTCGTAGGGTGCACATTCATGTGCACCTAAAACAGCGTCAATCATTCTGCCAATGAATATGGCAGCGGCTGAATCGTCAGTTTGCCGCTTTCGTCGCCTTCCACACGCAGCACGCTTTCCGGCTCCAGATCATTGTTCATCACCACTTGCACCCACACGCTGCCGTCATCCAGCTGCACGCCAGTGAGCACCGTACCGGAACGACGCCATTTGTCGCCCATTTGCAGTTCCAGCGAGCCACCAACATCGGGTACCTTGCTGGCGCTTCCAGCCAGCCAATAAAGTGCACGTTTGTTAGCGCCGCGGAATTTAGCGCGCGCAACCATTTCCTGGCCGGTGTAGCAGCCTTTTTTGAAACTGATGGCATCCAGCGCCTGCAGATTGGTGGCTTGCGGAATCAGCTGTGCGCTGGTGGCGCTTTCAATTACCGGAATACCCGCTTCGATATCCAGCGCCAGCCACTGCAGGCTGTCGTTAAACTGTGCTTCACCGGCGAGTTTCTCTTTAAGCTCCTGCGCTTGTTCTGGCGTCGTCACCAGCAGAAAACGCTCAGCGGGCTGCGCAAACCACAGCAGCGTGCTCTCATCCTGCTGCACCACCGGCGTTTCCGCATCCGGGAGCGTGCTGAACAGGTTTGCCAGCGCGGCACGTGCCTGGAAACCGGCGACGCCCAGCAACACCGCTTCATCATCAGCGACGAGTGTTACCTTGGCGAACACCGCATATTTCTTCAGCTCAGTCAGCTGCTGCTCGCGCAGGTTGCGACGAACCGTGTAGGCATAACCTTCACCACGATGGAACAGACGAATGTTGCTCCACATCTTCCCCTTAGCATCGCAGTGTGCGGCCGGGCGATGTTGTGTTGCATCCATGGCGGCGACATCCAACGTCAACTGACCTTGCAGATAAGAGGTGCTGTCCTTGCCCTGCACCTTAACCAGTGCCCATTCGTCGAGCGACATCAGGGTTAAAGGCAGGCGTGCCGATGCAGCAGGCTGGCGGGGAGGAAGGGTAAAAATCGACATGGGTCATTCCTGATTAATGAGGTAATAGGTAGCAATGGTAAAAGAGCAGTGCGGCTTTGCAACCTGTTTACTGAATCTGGCGCACAAATCGCGTGATGTCCTTTGCAAATCAGGGGCCGTAACGCCGAGACATTGCACAGGGATAAGCACAGCGCCTGCAGCGAGAAAAAAAAGCAGGTACACTGAGCCCCACTGTTTTTAGCCATGGAATGAGAGACATGGAAATTAATGACAAAGCCCGCGTCCAATGGGCGTGCCGCCGCGGTATGCTGGAACTGGATATCGCTATTATGCCGTTCTTTAAGTACGAATATGATTCGCTTAATGATACCGACAAGCAGGTGTTTATCGCGCTGCTGAAGAGTGACGATCCTGACTTGTTCAACTGGTTGATGAATCACGGTGAACCGGTGGATCCCGAGTTCAAACGCATGGTGAAACTGATTCAGCAGCGCAATCGTGAACGCGGTCCGGTGGCGATGTAATCTGCGGGCGTCACCCAGTGCGCGAGCACTGAATGTGGCGCTGTTTGCGCTGTGCGTGGCTTTACTGCTGAGCCTGAGCTGGCCAGACGAATGGGCGTGGTGTAAAGCGCCGATTTTAGTACTGCTGCTGGTGGAAGGCTGGCGTAACGAGCGACATCTGGTGCAGCGCGTAGGCTGTCTGGCGTTGGACGTGAACGGCGAGTGGCTGTGGCGTGAGGCGCGCTGGCGAACAGAATGTAAAGCGGATTGGCTGCCGTTTGGCGTCTTGCTGGTGCTGCGTAATCAGCAGGGTAAGCGCTGGCGGCTGTGGCTGATGCACGATAATCTGCCGCCCGGCGAATGGCGCACGTTACGCGCCTGCTGTTTTCTGCATGAGGGGCAAACGCTGCCCTAAAGCAGCGCCGCGGTTTCTGTCAAAATCTGTTCGCACCACTGTTCGATGCGCTCATCACTCAATTCGAACTGATTCACATCATCAAGCGCTAAACCCACAAACTGTGCGCCGTCGGCAGTCAGCGGTTTTTTACTGGTGAACTCGTAGCCTTCCAGCGGCCAGTAACCGACAAACTGCACGCCCATTGGCTGCAGCAGCTCGTGCAGCATGCCGAGCGCATCGAGAAACCATTCGGCATATTCACCCTGGTCGCCCATGCCGTACAGCGCCACGATTTTGCCGCGCAGATTCAGGGCCGGGATTTGCGGCCAAATCGCTTCCCAGTCTTCCTGCAACTCACCGAAATCCCACGTGGGAATACCCAGGATCAGCAAATCGTACTGCTCCATCAGCGACGGATCGTCATCTTTCAAATTGTGCAGCGTGACTAATTCTTCGCCGATAAAGTCGCGAATTTTCTCCGCAGTCATCTCGGTGTAACAGGTACTGGAACCGTAAAATAATCCAATATTCATGCAATTAATGCTCTGACTGAAACTGACTCGGGGGCAATTGTACCAGAAGCAGGCTACTTTCAGGCATAATGAGCACGATTTCACACGGGCGGAGATAACAGTGCAGGACAGCGATCTGATCGAACAGTTTCTCGATGCGCTTTGGATTGAACGTAATCTGGCGCAGAACACGCTCGCGTCCTACCGGCAGGATTTGCAAACGCTGATCGGTTGGCTGCACCATCACGATCGTACGCTGTTGACGCTAGAAGCGCTTGATTTACAGCAGTTTCTCGCCGAGCGCGTCGAGGGCGGCTATAAAGCCACCAGCTCCGCGCGCACCCTCAGCGCCATTCGCCGCTTGTGCCAATATTTGTATCGGGAAAAAGTGCGCAGCGACGATCCCAGCGCGCTGCTTTCTGCCCCTAAGCTGCCGCAGCGCTTGCCGAAAGATCTCAGCGAAAATCAGGTTGAACGCTTGTTACAGGCACCCAGCATTGATGTGCCGCTGGAACTGCGTGATAAAGCGATGCTGGAGCTGCTGTACGCCACCGGATTACGCGTTACCGAGCTGGTAGGGTTAACCATCAGTGATATCAGCCTGCGCCAGGGCGTGGTGCGGGTCATCGGTAAAGGCAACAAAGAGCGCCTTGTGCCCTTAGGTGAAGAGGCGGTTTACTGGATTGAATACTATATGGAACATGGCCGGCCGTGGCTGCTGAATGGGCAAACGCTGGATGTGATGTTCCCCAGCCAGCGTGCGCAACAAATGACGCGACAGACCTTCTGGCATCGCATCAAACACTATGCGACCCTTGCCGGTATTGATAGCGAAAAGCTGTCGCCGCACGTGTTGCGCCACGCATTTGCCACACATTTACTGAACCATGGCGCCGATTTACGCGTCGTACAGATGTTGCTGGGCCACAGCGACCTCTCGACGACGCAAATTTATACGCATGTCGCCACTGAGCGCCTGCGTCTGTTACATCAACAGCATCATCCGCGCGCTTAAGAAGCGGTAACAAGGATTTAAGATGAAAAAGCAGCTCACGATGCTGGCTCTGCTGGTCAGCGCATTCACTGGATTGGCGCATGCCGATGACAACGCCATTCAGCAAACGCTGAAAAAACTGGGCCTGCAACAGGCGGAAATCCAGCCCTCACCGCTGCCGGGCATGAAAACCGTGCTGACAGAAAGTGGCGTGCTGTATGTTTCTGAAGACGGTAAACATATGATTCAGGGGCCGCTTTATGATGTTAGCGGCACTCAGCCGATTAACGTCACCAATCAGCTGCTGGACAAAAAAGTCAGCGCGCTGGCGCCTGACATGATTGTCTACAAAGCGCCTAAAGAGCAGCACGTCATTACCGTGTTTACCGATATCACCTGTGGCTACTGCCGTAAGCTGCATGAGCAGATGGCGGACTACAATGCGCTCGGCATCACCGTTCGTTATCTGGCTTTCCCGCGTGAAGGGCTGAACGGTCAGGTTGAAAAAGCCATGCGTGCCATCTGGTGCAGCGCCGATCGCAACAAAGCTTTCGATGCCGCGATGAAAGGCGATGCGCCGCAAATGGATGCGCCCGCCACCTGCAAAATCAATATCGAACAGCAGTACAAACTGGGCATCCTGTTTGGTATTCAGGGCACGCCGGCCATTCTTACCGATAGCGGTATGATGATTCCTGGCTATCAGGGACCGCAAGAGCTGAAGCAAGTGCTTGACGGCCAGAAGCGTGGCGGTTAACGCACAGTGATTCATTCTGTTGAACTCCGTCGGCGCGAAGCTGAGGCCGACGCCAGCTTGCCCGCTGATTTGCCCCCTTTGCTTCGTCGTCTGTACCTGCAACGCGGCGTGAAAGATGCGCTGGAACTGGAACGTGGTGCCAAACATTTGCTGCCGTGGCAAACCCTCGGCGGTATTGAAGGCGCAGTTACGCTGCTGCATCAGATGCTGCAAACCGGCAAGCGCATCGTGGTAGTTGGTGACTTTGATGCCGATGGCGCCACCAGCACGGCGCTAACCGTGCTGGCACTGCGTAGCCTGGGCGGTAACGTTGATTATCTGGTGCCAAACCGCTTTGAAGATGGCTACGGATTGAGTCCGGAAGTGGTTGAGCAGGCCAAAGCGCGCGGTGCAGAGATGATCCTCACCGTCGATAACGGTATCTCCTCGCACGCCGGCGTCGATACTGCGCATCAGCATGGCATTCCGGTGCTGGTTACCGATCACCATCTGCCGGGCGACACCTTGCCCGCCGCCGAAGCGATTGTGAACCCCAATCTCAACGACAGCGCATTCCCTTCGCGCTCGTTGGCGGGTGTTGGCGTTGCTTTCTATCTGATGCTGGCGCTGCGTGCGCATCTGCGTCAGCAAAACTGGTTTAGTGCCGGTCGTGCGGAGCCAAATCTGGCGGAACTGCTGGATCTGGTGGCGCTGGGTACCGTGGCGGACGTGGTACCACTGGATGCCAATAACCGCATTCTGGTGTGGCAAGGCTTAAGCCGCATTCGCGCGGGTAAATGCCGCGCGGGTATTCGCGCGCTGTTAGAAATTGCCAATCGTGATGCGCGTCAGCTCGCCGCCAGCGATCTCGGTTTTGCTGTCGGTCCGCGTCTCAATGCCGCCGGTCGTCTGGATGATATGTCGGTTGGCGTGGCGCTGTTGCTCACCGAAGACATTTCCCAGGCACGCATGTTGGCGAATGAACTCGATGCGCTCAATCAGACGCGCAAAGAGATTGAGCAGGGCATGAAGAGCGAAGCGCTGGCGTTGTGCGATGAGCTTGAGCGCCAGCATACCGATCTGCCGCTTGGCCTGGCGTTCTATCATCCGGAGTGGCATCAGGGCGTGGTCGGCATCCTCGCTTCGCGGCTGAAAGAGCGCTTTCATCGCCCGGTGATTGCTTTTGCGCCTGCCGGTGACGGCACGCTGAAAGGTTCCGGCCGCTCAATTGCCGGTTTACATCTGCGCGATGCGCTGGAGCGTCTCGACACGCTGTACCCCGGCATGATGATTAAGTTTGGCGGTCATGCGATGGCGGCAGGTTTGTCGCTGCAAAGCGAAAAGTACGAACCATTCCGTGAACGTTTTGCCGCGCTTATTGATGAATGGCTGGATGGCGAAGCGTTGCAGGGCGTGATTTGGTCAGACGGCGAACTGCATGCGCAGGAGTTTACGCTGCACACCGCTGAAATGCTGCGCGAAGCGGGTCCGTGGGGTCAGGCATTCCCGGAACCGGTATTCGACGGTAAATTCAAACTGCTGCAGCAGCGCCTGGTGGGCGAACGCCATCTGAAAGTGATGATCGAGCCTATCGGCGGCGGCCCGCTGTTAGATGGCATCGCCTTCAACGTGGATACTACGCTGTGGCCAGACACCAGCGTGCGGCAGGTGCAGTTGGCCTATAAACTGGATATCAATGAGTATCGCGGCAATCGCTCGGTGCAGCTGATCATCGATCATCTCTGGCCGATGTAGGAAAAAATGAAGTCGCCATGAATCCGCTACTGGTTGTCCGTTAAGGCATGAAAAACCCTCATTATCGAAAGCACACATGGTAGCGGCGCAATTCAATGCGCGATAAATCGCGCCGCTACAAAGTGGGTGTGCTTTCGGGTAAACTAGCGCGTTAGTTTTTATCTCCTTTCACCGAATCGTCAAAAAAGACTGAAAAGCCATGTTTGAAATTAATCCGGTCAAAAATCGTATTCAGGACCTCAGTGAGCGCAGCGACGTTCTTCGGGGGTATCTTTGACTACGATGCCAAGAAAGAACGCCTTGAAGAAGTAAACGCCGAGCTGGAACAGCCGGACGTCTGGAACGAACCCGATCGCGCGCAAGCGCTGGGTAAAGAACGTGCTTCGCTTGAGGCGGTGGTTGAAACCCTAGATCATATGCGTCAGGGCCTGGAAGATGTGCAGGGCCTGCTGGATCTGGCGGTAGAAGCCGACGACGAAGAGACCTTCAACGAAGCCGTTGCCGAGCTGGATGCGCTGGAAGTGAAGCTGGGCGAACTGGAATTCCGCCGCATGTTCTCTGGCGAATATGACAGCGCTGACTGCTACATGGATATTCAGGCCGGTTCCGGCGGCACCGAAGCGCAGGATTGGGCCAGCATGCTGCTGCGCATGTATCTGCGCTGGGCCGAAGCCAAAGGCTATAAAACCGAAATTATCGAAGAGTCAGACGGTGAAGTGGCTGGTACTAAATCCGCTACCATTAAAATCATCGGCGACTACGCGTTTGGCTGGTTGCGCACCGAAACCGGCGTCCATCGCCTGGTGCGTAAGAGCCCATTCGATTCCGGCGGCCGTCGCCATACCTCATTCAGTTCGGTGTTTATCTACCCGGAAGTGGATGACAACATCGATATCGACATTAACCCCGCCGATCTGCGTATTGACGTTTACCGCGCCTCCGGTGCGGGCGGCCAGCACGTTAACAAAACCGAGTCTGCGGTGCGCATTACCCACTTGCCGACCAACATTGTGGTGCAGTGCCAGAACGACCGTTCACAGCACAAGAACAAAGATCAGGCCTTCAAGCAGTTACGCGCCAAGCTGTACGAATATGAGATGCAGAAGAAAAACGCGGACAAGCAGGCAGCGGAAGATAACAAGTCTGATATCGGCTGGGGCAGCCAGATCCGTTCTTATGTTCTCGACGATTCACGCATCAAGGATCTGCGCACCGGCGTAGAAACCCGCAACACCCAGGCGGTGTTGGATGGCGATATCGATCGTTTTATTGAAGCAAGTTTAAAAGCAGGGCTATAAGGAACCGACATGTCTGAACAACAACCGCAGAGCGCTGATGCCGCCCTTGAGTTAAATAACGAACTGAAAGCGCGTCGCGAAAAACTCAACGCGCTGCGTGAAAAAGGCGTGGCGTTTCCCAACGATTTCCGCCGTGATACCACGTCCGATCTGCTGCACGCCAGCTATGACGAAAAGAGCAACGAAGAGCTGGAAGCGCTGGGCGTCGAAGTGAGCGTGGCCGGTCGTATGATGACGCGCCGCATCATGGGTAAAGCCTCCTTCGCCACCCTGCAGGATGTCGGCGGCCAGATTCAGATCTACGTATCTCGCGACGATCTGCCAGAAGGCGTTTACAACGAGCAGTTCAAAAAGTGGGATCTCGGCGATATCCTTGGCGCGCGCGGTAAGCTGTTCAAGACCAAAACCGGTGAGCTGTCGATCCACATCTCTGAGCTGCGTCTGCTGACCAAAGCGCTGCGTCCGCTGCCGGATAAATTCCACGGCCTGGCCGATCAGGAAACCCGTTATCGTCAGCGTTACCTGGACCTGATCTCTAACGACGAATCACGTAACACCTTCAAAGTACGCTCAAAGATCATGGCCGGTATTCGCCAGTTCATGGTTAACCGCGACTTCATGGAAGTGGAAACGCCAATGATGCAGGTGATTCCTGGCGGTGCCTCTGCGCGTCCGTTCATCACCCATCACAATGCGCTCGACATCGATATGTACCTGCGTATTGCGCCAGAGCTGTACCTGAAGCGTCTGGTGGTAGGCGGTTTTGATCGCGTGTTCGAGATCAACCGTAACTTCCGTAACGAAGGTATTTCGCCGCGTCATAACCCAGAGTTCACTATGATGGAACTTTATATGGCGTATGCGGATTACAAAGATCTGATCGAGCTGACCGAAAGCCTGTTCCGCACTCTGGCGCAGGATGTTTTGGGCACCACCGAAGTGCCGTATGGCGATCACAGCTTCGATTTCGGCAAGCCGTTTGAGAAGCTCACCATGCGTGAAGCGATCAAGAAATACCGTCCGGAAACCGACCTGAGCGATCTGGAAGACTTCGATAAAGCGGTGGCGATTGCTAACTCGCTGCATATCAAAGTTGAGAAGAGCTGGGGCCTGGGCCGCGTGGTCACGGAGATCTTCGAAGAGACCGCCGAAGCGCACCTGATTCAGCCAACCTTCATCACCGAATATCCGGCTGAGGTTTCCCCGCTGGCGCGTCGTAACGACGAGAACCCGGAAATCACCGATCGTTTCGAGTTCTTCATCGGCGGCCGTGAAATCGGTAACGGCTTCTCCGAGCTGAACGATGCAGAAGATCAGGCTGAGCGTTTCCTGCAGCAGGTGAATGCCAAAGATGCCGGTGATGACGAAGCGATGTTCTACGATGAAGATTACGTCACCGCATTGGAGCACGGCCTGCCGCCAACCGCAGGTTTGGGTATTGGTATCGACCGTATGGTGATGCTGTTTACCAACAGCCACACCATCCGCGACGTGATCCTGTTCCCGGCACTGCGTCCAACCGGCAAGTAATCCTCTCCGATATCTCGTAGGGTCGCCATTCATGGCGACCTTTTTTTATTCCAGCGGCATAAAACAAAATTCCTGATGACAACCCGGCACGCTCTGTGCAGGATGGTTTTTTTCATTTTCAGGGAAACACCATGAGTGCAAAAGCGGCAACGTTAGAGGGCCGGATTCGTCAGCACTGGGATCAGCTCTCCAGCCACGAACAGCGCTTAGCCGACGTGCTTCTCGCCGCGCCCGGGCAGTTAGCCATGAACACCGCCACTGAACTGGCGCACAGCGCAGGCGTATCGAAAGCCACTACCACGCGTTTCTTCCGCCATCTCGGCTATGAGAGTTATGAAGCCGCACGCCGTCAGGCGCGCGAGATGCAGAGCAGCGGTTCGCCGCTTTATCTGCAACCGGCACCCAGCGCATCGCCGCTGGCCAGCATCATGCAGCAGCACCTGGAAAAAGAGATCGCCAACCTGGTCAACAGCTATCGCACGCTGGATAGCGAACAGCTGCAGCAGGCGGTGACGGCTATTAGCCAGGCACGCCGTGTGGTGGTGATGGGCTGGCGCCACAGCCAAACCATTGCGCATTTGATCTATCGCGATCTGATTCATATCCATTCTGATGTGCGCCTGCTGCCGCGTCCGGGCGATTCGCTGGCGGAACATATGGCGGCGCTGACGGCGCAAGACGTGGTGATTTGCGTCGGACTGCGCCGCCGTATGCCGGCGCTGGAAACGGCCATGAATGCATTAGCCGAGCGCAATGTGCCCATGCTGTATATCGCCGACGTGCTCTCCGGCAAACCGGCGCGCCACGCGCAATGGGTGATTCGCTGCCATACCGATAGCAGCCTGATCTTCGATAGCACCGCCGCGCTCTCTGGCGTGTGTAATCTGCTCTGTTCACTGGTGGCCCGACAAATGGGTAAAGCCAGCAACGATCATCTCGCGCAAATTGAAGCGCTGCACCAATCCCTCGATGAACTAGAATAGTGCGCCGTGCTGGCGCACTGCGCGCCAGAAATCTCACCAAAGCAGTGCAATCCTGCCAACTCTCTCTCCAGCAATAGTCGCCGTCCCGCTCGTCTGTGAAACCAAAGAAATTAAAGATAAAAATTAAGAAACAGTTGTTTCCAATTGATTTTATTAGTTAAAGATTGACCTGGCGTGATGTCCTCTGCGCAGTGGTGAAAAAACTGGCACAAAACATGCTCAGTAGAAAAAGACATTTCACCAACACCAGGGAAACACCATAATGAAAAAAACAGCACTGCTGATCGCCGCACTTCTTTCCGTTGGCACCGTGGCGCAGGCGCAAGCCGACACGCTGTCCGACATCAAAAGCAGCGGCAAAATCACCGTCGGTATCGATCCAACCTTTCCGCCATACGAATACACCGACGACAAAGGCGAGATCACCGGTTACAGCGTGGCGATCATGCAATCCTTCGCAAAAGATCTCGGCGTGAAACTCGAGTTTCAGAAAACCGCCTTCAGCGGCATTCTGCCGGGCCTGATCTCTGGCTCCTTCAATGCTGAAGGCTCCTCTCTCAACGTTACCGCTGAACGCGCGAAGAAAGTGTTGTTCACCGTGCCGTACAGCAAAACCGTTAACGGCGTGCTGGTACGCGAAGCAGAGGCGAAAACCTTCAGCGGTAAAATCCTGAGTCCGGAAAGTTTGTCTGGCCTGCGCGGCGCAGTGAAAACCGCCAGCGTGCCCGAACAGCTGCTCAAGGGTTTCAACGAGCAGCTGAAGAAAGAGGGTAAAAAACCCATCGTCATTATCAACGTGGATTCGCTGGACCAAACCGTCAGCACGCTGATGACCAAACGCGCCGATTTCGTCTATGACGACATCTCAGTACTGGCGCCGGTAGCGAAAAAATACGCCGGTAAAGTGGCACAGGTGGGCGAAGTCGGTCCGTCACAGTGGATGGGTTGGGCGACGCGTAAAGAAGATGGCAGCCTGAACAAAGCCATTAGCGATCATATTCTGGCGATGCAGAAAGATGGCGAGCTGACCAAACTGCAACAGCAGTATCTCGGCACCACCTTCACCGTGCCCGCCAGCGACTTCATTCCGCAGGAGTAACTATGTGCCAGTCCAACCTGACGGTGCCCGCCGGCTTTGGCAAAACCTTTCGCGTGCGCAAAGGCCAGTTTATTACCGTAATTGATAGCGCAGGGCAGCAGGCCGCCGATTTTGTCGCGGTTAACGCCGACGATCTCAACGAAAAGCTGTCGCCGGTGCATACCCGCCAGCAGCTGCGGTCGCTGTTCTTCAAACCCGGCGATGCGCTGTGGTCGAGTGAAAACCGCCCGATGCTGCGCATTCTTGCCGACAGCATCGGCATTCACGATGCCAACGTACCGGCCTGCGATCGCACGCGCTTTAGCGTCGATTTCGGCGTGGAAGGGCATCGCAACTGCGTAGATAACCTGCTGGAAGGGATGAAGGCATTTGGGGTGACCTACTTCTCGCTGCCGGAGCCATTCAACCTGTTCCAAAACGGTCCGGTTACCGCCGATGGCCGCATGGAAGTCACCGATCCCAACAGCAAAGCGGGCGATAGCATCACCTTTGAAGCGCTGTGCGACCTGATCTGCGCGGTGTCATCCTGCCCGCAGGACATCATTCCCGGCAACGGTTTGCAGGTGACGCCCATCGACATCGTGGTCAGCGACCATTTTCACGCTCAGGAGATGAATCATGCTGTTAATGCGTGAACGTTATGAAGAAACCACCGTGCGCACGCTGGCTGAACCGGTGCAGATTGCGCCGGGCAGCGTAGGTTCGATTCGCGTGCTGCGCGGTCAGCTGCTGCGCATCACCGCGCTGGGCGAGGGGGCCGTCGCGTCGCTGTTTGGCTTTAGCCTTGCCGATCCCGCCGTATGGTTGTCGGTGCACCACACGCGGGTGTTCAGCAACAGTTATCTGCTCGGTTCCGGGATGCGTCTGGTGAATAACCGTCGCCGTCCGATGATGGTGCTGGGCAAGGACAGCGTAAAGCGTCACGACCTGCTGCTGCCCGCCTCGACCACCGCGTTTCTCGCCGAGCGTGGCTATCAGGGCGAGGGTTGCCTTGAGGGCGTGCGCGGCGAGCTGGCGCGTCTTGGTCGGGTGGTGCCGAAGCTGCCCGATCCGATCAACTTGTTTATGCACGTCAAGCTCACGCGCGAGGGCGATATTCTGCCGGAAACCAATCAGACCAAAGCCGGCGACAGCATTACCTGTCGCGTGGTGATGGATACGGAATTCATCGTCTCCGCCTGCAACACCGGCATTGAGGGTAACGATAAGCCCGCGCCGCTGCTGCTGTCGGTGGCGGAAAACCTGCACGACTTTAGCGCGGAGTAACGCATGGGGCTGGATCAACAGGTAGTGGCCGCGCTGCCGGAACTCGGACGTGGCCTGCTGATGACGTTGCTACTCACCGTGCTGGCGTCGCTCGTCAGCGTAGTGATGGGGCAGCTTGGCTGCTTCCTGCAGCTGCGTCGCGCCTGGATCTGGCGCACCATCGGCCGCCTGTATGTCAGCGTGATGCGCGGCACCCCGGCAATTGTGCAGCTGTTTGTGGTGTTTTTCACCTTGCCGCGCCTGGGGTTGGGCGGCCAGCCGATGCTGGCGGCGGTGATTGCTATCGGCCTCAACAGCGGCGCTTACGTGGCGGAAATCCTGCGCGTTAATCGCAGTTTGGTGACGCGTGGACAGCTTGAAGCGGCGCGCACGCTGGGCCTGAGCCGTTTTCTCAGCTGGTGGTATGTGATCAATCCCCAGGTGATGCGCGCCAGCCTGCCGATGCTGGTCAATGAGTTCACTATTCTGCTGAAAACCACGCCGCTGGCCTCGGTGGTGGCGCTGACCGAGTTGACCTACGCCGGGCAAATTGTCATCGCCCGCACCTACGAAGCCACCCAGGTGCTGCTGCTGGTGGCGGCCGGATATCTGTTGATCGCCATGCCGTTGATTGCGGCGGCGCGGCGTCTGGAAGCAAAACGGAGGATGGCATAATGGATTGGCAGGCAATTATCACTTCCTTGCCGTCGCTCGCTGACGGCCTGGTGGCTACCCTGCAGCTCTGTTTAGTGGCGGCACTTTGTTCACTGCTGTGGGGCGCGCTGCTGGCCGTACTGCTGATGCGCGCCTCGCCGTTCTGGCTGCGTCTGCTCAATCTGTACAGCGGGTTAACCCTCGCACTGCCGCTGCTGGTGGTGATCTATCTGCTCTACTTCGTGCTGCCGGAATATGACATCACGCTGTCGTCGCCGGTAGTGGGTGTGCTGGCGCTAACGCTCTACTACGCGCCCTACATTGCGCAGGTGGTTCGCTCGGCGATTGATGCGCTGCCGAAAGGGCAGTGGGAAGCGTGCCGCGTATTGGGCTTAAGCCGCCGCGAGCAGCTGCGCGATGTGGTGCTGCCGCAAACCCTGCCGCAGATGCTGTCGCCGTTGGTCGGGCTGATGATCGGATTGATTAAAGACTCGGCGCTGCTATCGATTGTCTCGGTGCAGGAGTTTATGTACGCCGCCAAACAGGCGATTTCGGATACCTACGCGCCGCTGGAGATCTATCTCACCGTGGCGCTCTGTTACTGGCTGCTCAACAGCGCGATCGACTGGCTGGCGCGCGGCCTCGAATCCCGCATGACGCGCTATCGTCGCGCCATGCAGCATTAATCTGGAGAACAACATGTCAGCTGAATTTCAGCACCGTGAAGCGATTACCATCCCGGCACGCTACGGCAAAGCGGTGCGCCTGAAGCAGGGCGAAGCGGTACAGGTGATTAACCTGCACGGTACCCAGGTGGTAGATTGCTGGGCCTATAACGCCGAGGATGTGAGCGAATATATGTGTATGGAGGCGACGCGCGTATGGAATCAGCGTCTCAATCCTAAAGTGGGCGACAGCTTCATCACCAGCCAGCGCCATCCTATTTTGACGCTGGTGGCGGATACGTCGCCCGGCGTGCACGACACCTTTATGGCCGCCTGCGACGCGCGGCGCTATGAGCTGCTCGGCTGTACCGAACCGCATCGCAACTGCCATGACAATCTGTTTGAGGGGATGCGCGAGCTGGGCGTGACGCTGCCGCACGGTAATCTGGCGTCATTTAATATCTTTATGAATATTCAGGTGCAGCCGGACGGCATTACGCTAAAGACGCTGCCGGTAGTGACCAAACCGGGCGACTACATCGTGCTGCGCGCCGAGATGGATTGTTTTGTGGCGTTCTCGGCCTGTCCGCAGGATATCGTTAGCATTCAGGGGCAGGGCGATAATACGCCGCGTGATGCCGAGCTGCGCATTTTGACCAGCGGATTCCCGCAGGTGCAGCTGAAGGGCGCGTGGGTTCCCGCGTAATTTCCCGGTGCGCATAAATGCATCATCAGATTTCGCGCGTACCTTGAAACGGTGCGCATAAATGCGCACCCTACGATACCTGTAGGGGCGCCATTCATGGCGACCTTGTTGTGATCCGCACAATCTACGACTTAACCACCCCATCCAGCCACGCCTGAAAACGCGCATAGGGCACATACAGCGCCACATTTTTATACAGCGTTTTACCGCTCTTATTATCGTCGATCTGGCTGCTGTAGCCGACAATGACACCCGCCAGCGTATCGTCGCTGGCGTTATACACGGCGCCGCCGGACATACCTTTCACCACGCCGGCATTGGCCGCCACCACCACGCAGCTGGCCTTATTCCAGTCATTCGCCAGCGTGGTGTTGATCAAATTCTTGCCGCTTGATGACACCGGCATCGCCGAAATAAAGCTGTAGCCATACAAATTCACGTTGTCGCCAATATGGCTGTTGCGAAACGGCGGTGGCAGATTGGCTTCACTGTTTTTGTGGTACACCACCGCGATATCACATTCAGGATGCCAGGCTTTGACCCGATACAAGGAAAACTTCGCCACGTGCGCCGCCGTCAGGCTGTAGTCACGCGTAAGAGGAATGGTGGTGCCGAGCGCACCAATGCCCAGAACGGTGGGAATACCGGTGACGGTCATATCGACGCGTTTTGCTGCTTCTTTGCTGTATTCGTAATGTCCAACAGAACAGCCACTCAGGCAGCCAACCGTTAGCGCGATGAGCCATCGCATACGCTCTCCCCTCGATTTTTGACACCCCCTAACCGGGCAATCCATTGAGGTATCGGCAGTACGCGTCCATCCTTTACTGACTGATTTATTGCCAAAAACTGTTCCGCTGTGACCACCGTCACATCCTGCTACAAGCGTAGCGTGAAAACGTCAATCTGTCTCAATGGTTGGTTTCGGTCATTTTTCCGCGCGGCGATTATTGCTGTGCGGGCAAAATAGCCTTGCGCCAGGCGGGGTGGTTGCGGTGCAAGGGCTATGCTTTAATAACAATGTGACGCAGTTCAAATTTTAATAAGCGTCTGTTGTAACCGTACTGCGCTCGCAGTGCGGCCCGCCTGCAAAAAATTTATTGGGAGAGTGTGTTATGCCTGTTGCATTACTGGCGCTGGCGCTGAGTGCGTTCGCCATCGGCACCACGGAATTTGTCATTATGGGATTACTGCCGGATGTGGCGGGCGATCTTCAGGTGTCGATCCCCTCTGCGGGATGGTTGATCAGCGGTTACGCGCTGGGCGTGGCCATTGGTGCGCCGATCATGGCGCTGCTGACCGCTAAACTGCCGCGGAAGAAGACGCTGATTCTACTGATGATCATCTTCATCATCGGTAACGTGCTCTGTGCGTTGGCCTACACCTATAACCTGCTGATGCTGGCGCGTGTGGTGACAGCGCTGTGTCACGGCGCCTTCTTCGGCATTGGCGCGGTGGTGGCCGCCAGCCTGGTGGCACCGAGTCGTCAGGCTTCTGCCGTGGCGCTGATGTTCACCGGCCTGACGTTGGCCAACGTGCTCGGCGTGCCGTTGGGCACCTGGTTCGGTCAGATGTTTGGCTGGCGTGCCACCTTCTGGGGCGTGGCGATTATCGGCATCTTCGCCTTTATCGCGCTGATTGTTAGCCTGCCGAACAACAAAGAAGAGAAGCCGGTGCATCTGGCGAGTGAAATCAGCGCGCTGGCGAATGGCAAACTGTGGCTGTCGCTGCTGATGACGGTGTTCTTTGCGGCGGCGATGTTTGCCCTGTTCAGCTATATCGCTCCGCTGTTGCTGCAGGTGACCGGGATTAGCGATCGTGGCGTCAGCTGGACGCTGTTCCTGATCGGCGCTGGTTTAACGGTCGGCAATATCCTCGGCGGCAAGCTGGCCGACTGGAAAGTGTCGTTCAGCCTGATCCTCAGCTTTGTACTGATTGCGTTATTCTCGCTGCTGTTCAGCTGGACCAGCCATGCGCTGTGGCTGGCGGAAATCACGTTGTTCCTGTGGGCAATGGCGACCTTTGCCACCGTGCCGGGCCTGCAGATTAACGTGGTGCGCCACGGTAAAGATGCGCCAAACCTGGTTTCCACGCTCAACATCTCCGCTTTCAACGTCGGTAACGCGCTTGGCGCATGGGTCGGTGGTGCGGTGATCGAGAAAGGTTACGGCCTGACGTCGGTGCCGGTTGCGGCGGCGGCGCTGGCGGCTATCGGATTGGTGATCTGCCTCGTCACCTTCCGCAAATCGGGCGGGCAGGGCGAAGCAGTCAACGCTTAAGCTAATTGCTCGGCAATACGTTGTGGAAACGCGGCTACCTGCTGTTGCAGGTGGTCGCAGAAGTGATCGACCAGCGCCGAAGCCGGTCGATGCTGTGGCCGCACCAGGCTGACGGTAAACGGTACGGCAATACTGAAGCGCCGCATCACCACTCCGCTGGCGGCGTAATCAAGCGCCGTTAGCGGATTCACAATCGAAATCCCCACGCCCGCGCGCACCATTGCGCATACCGACGCCGCACTGTGCGTCTCCAGCACCAATCGACGATCCACCTCCTGCTCATGAAACAGCGAATCCAATAGCTGGCGATAGCTATCGCTGCGCGACAGGCTGACGTAATTCTCGCCGTGGAAATCCTGCGGCGTCAGTACCGCGCGCTGGCACAGCGGATGCTGCGGCGGCAGCACGCACACTTCATCACAGGTCAGCAGCGGCAGGCGCTCGGTGCCGGCAGGTGCATGCTGGGTTTCGGTCAGACCGAGATCGTAGCGCTGCGCCGATAGCCACTCTTCCAGCAGCGGCGACTCCTGCGGAATGATATTCAGGCTAACCTGTGGATAGCGCTGCAAAAAAGGTTGCAGCAGCGGCGGCAGCAGCGACTGCGAAAATACCGGCAAACAGGCAATCGACAGTTCGCCCTGGCGAAACTCACGTAATCCTTCGGCGGCATCCATAATGCGATCGAGCCCGTACCACGAGCGCTGCACCTCTTCGTATAGCCGCAGGCCTTGCACCGTCGGCTGCAAGCGTCCGCGCACCCGCTCGAACAGCTGCAGGCCGAGCTGCTGCTCCAGCCGCGCCAGCTCGCGGCTTACCGTCGGCTGCGAGGTGCGCAGCAGCGTCGCCGCCTGCGTCAGATTGCCGCTGGTCATCACCGCGTGAAAAATTTCGATATGTCGCCAGTTAATTTTTGCCATTGCGCCCTCAGCTAAAGCCATATCATATTTGTATAGCTGTCGCTAAAACAGATATTTTTCTGAATCGCTGCGCTGTGGCTAAATACGTTCAATGACACAGGAGAATTGACATGCCCCGTCCACTGAACAACACCGAAACGGCGTTAACCGCCGCCCATTTACTGCCGCTGGCGCAGCGTTATGTCGGTCCATTTTGGGCTTACGATGCGGCGATCATTCAGCAGCGCATTGCCCAGCTGAGCGCGTTCGACGTGGTGCGTTTTGCGCAGAAAGCCTGCTCCAATATTCACATCCTGCGGTTGATGCGTGCGGCGGGCGTTAAAGTGGATTCGGTATCGCTGGGGGAAATCGAGCGCGCCATTGCCGCCGGCTATCAGCCGGGGGGCGAAGATATCGTCTTCACCGCCGACGTGTTCGACCAGCCCACGCTGGCGCGCATCGCCGAGCTGAAGGTGCCGGTCAACGCCGGTTCAGTGGATATGCTGCATCAGCTGGGCGAACTGTCGCCGGGCCACGCGGTGTGGCTGCGCATCAATCCCGGTTTTGGTCATGGTCATAGCCAGAAAACCAACACCGGCGGCGAGAACAGCAAGCACGGCATCTGGCACAGCGATCTACCGCTGGCGCTGGCGGCGATCCAGCAGCACGGTCTGCATCTGGTGGGCCTGCATATGCACATCGGTTCTGGCGTGGATTACGGCCACCTGCAACAGGTGTGTGACGCGATGGTCGATCAGGTGGTGGCGTTTGGTCAGGATCTCGAGGCGATTTCCGCCGGCGGCGGTTTGTCGATTCCTTATCGTTATGGTGAAGAGGCGATTGATACTCAACACTATTACGGCTTGTGGAACGGCGCGCGCGAGCGCATTGCTGCGCATCTTGGTCATCCGGTGAAGCTGGAGATTGAGCCGGGCCGCTTCCTCGTCGCGGAATCAGGCGTGCTGGTTTCACAGGTGCGGGCGGTGAAAGATATGGGCAGTCGCCATTTTGTGTTGGTTGATGCCGGTTTCAGCGATTTGATGCGTCCATCAATGTATGGCAGCTATCACCATATTTCGCTGCTGCCGGCAGATGGCCGTGCATTGGGTGATGAAACGATTGAAAGTGTGGTGGCCGGTCCGCTGTGTGAATCGGGTGACGTGTTTACACAGCTGGAAGGCGGCAAAGTGGAAACCCGTGCGCTGCCAGCGGCGCAGGTGGGTGATTATCTGGTGTTTCATGATACCGGCGCGTACGGCGCATCGATGTCGTCGAACTACAACAGCCGCCCGCTGATTCCGGAAGTGCTGTTTGAGAACGGCAAGGCGCGGGAAATTCGTCGTGCGCAGACCATTCAGGAACTGCTGGCGCTGGAACTGCACGGATGAAGATCGTTGCGCTCAGCGCGGTGCCGCATCATGCCACACAGATCACCGATTGGTTGTGGCAGGCGTTTGGCGATGGCACCTCGCGCGAGTTTTACGACAGCATTGTGCGCAGCAGCCTTAACGACGCTGATTTTCCGGTGACCTTTGTGGCGCTCGATGGCGATACGCCGCTGGGTACGGTGGGATTTTGGCGCTGCGATTTGATCAGTCGTCAGGATCTCTATCCGTGGGTGGCCGCGTTATTTGTTGAGGAATCCGCGCGCGGCAAGGGATTGAGCGAAGCGCTACAGCAGCATGTGATTGCGTTCGCGCGTCAGCGTGGGTATGACAAGCTGTGGTTATGGTCGACGTTTGGTGGTTATTACGAACGTTTTGGCTGGCAGTATCAGTGCGAGGCGCTGGAGTTCCCGGACGTGCGGGTGAAGGTGTACGCGCGGGAGTTGTGATGGGTTGGGGCGGTGCGCGCTGTCCCTCACCCCAACCCTCTCCCGCAAGCGGGCGAGGGAGCCGCCCGAGCGATTTAGAAGTTAAGTGCCCGAGCGATTTCAAAGCAACGTGCTTATCTCACCCCGATCCGCGATCGGTTCCCTCTCCCGCGTGCGGGAGAGGGCTAGGGTGAGGGAAACCCCGCACCCAACCCCAATCAACCCGGTCCACTCACCGAATGCCGTCTCACCAGCGTTGGGCTAAACATATTAGTGACTTCCGGCATCTCGCTGCCATTGGCTAACGCCAGCGCCAGCTGCGCCGCCTGTTGCGCCATGGTCACTATCGGATAGCGCACCGTGGTCAATCGCGGACGCACATAGCGCGACACCAGCACATCATCGAAGCCAATCAGCGACATCTCTTCCGGCACGCGGATGCCGTTATCGCTCAGCACCGCCAGCGCACCGGCCGCCATCGAATCGTTATAGCAGGCCACCGCCGTGAATTGCTTGCCGCGCCCCATCAACTCCGTCATCGCCTGTTCGCCGCCCACTTCGTCCGGTTCGCCCCACGCCACTAATCGATCGTTACACGGCAACCCGTGCTCTTTCAGCGCATCGTAATAGCCCTGCAGGCGATCTTCGGCATCGGAAATGGTGTGGGTGGAACAGATAAAGGCGATTTGCGTGTGGCCCTGCTGAATCAGATGACGGGTTGCCAGCCACGCGCCGTAGCGGTCATCCAGCGCGATGCAGCGATTCTCAAAGCCTTTTAGCAAGCGATTCAGCAGCACCATGCCCGGCACCTGCTTCATCAGCATCTCTAAATCGTCGTCGGGGATTTTCTTCGCGTGCACCACCAGCGCGGCGCAGCGATGACGCATGAGCTGCTCAATCGCCTGACGCTCTTTTTGCTCATTGTGGTAACCGTTACCAATCAGCAAAAAGTTGCCGGTCTGCCCTGCGACTTCATCCACCGCTTTGACCATCGCGCCAAAAAACGGATCGGACACATCGCCCACCACCAAACCCAGGGTTTCAGTGGATTGTTGCGCGAGGGCGCGCGCATTGGCGTTCGGGTGATACTGCAACTGCTCCATTGCCTGCGTCACGGCGAGGCGAGAGCTCTCGCTGGCTTTGGGCGAATTATTGATGACGCGAGAGACGGTTGCGACCGAAACCCCCGCCATGCGGGCAACATCCTTAATGGTAGCCATGCGATTATCGACATCCGGGAAAACGTTTACACATGCCATCAGTGTTACGGAAAACACCCCCTGTAGCAACCCGCCAGAATGTCAGCGCTGTCGCAAAAGCACGGAAAATCAGGCGCTCACGACCGCACTTTAGCTCATTGTTCGCCTCATGGTATGCTGCCAACCATAATCACACCTGCCTGCCGGACCCAAAACCATGAAAACTCGCGTGCCGCATCTGGCGCACTGGGGCGCCTTCACCGCCGTCACTGAAAACGATCGCCTGATTGGCTGCGAACCATTTTTTGCTGATGCCGATCCGTCGCCGATGCTTAACACCATCCCTGAACTGGTCTATTCGGATAAGCGTATCCGCCAGCCGATGGTGCGCCGTTCCTGGCTTAAGTCACGCGAGAACAGCGATCGTACCTTACGTGGCCGTGAAGATTTTGTGGCGGTGGATTGGGATACCGCGCTGGATTTGGTGGCGGAAGAGAATCGCCGCGTGCGCGATCGCTACGGCGCATCGGGCATTTTCAACGGCTCTTACGGCTGGTCATCGGCGGGACGCGTCAACCACGCGCGCACGCTGATTCGCCGCTTCTATTTTCAGGGCGGCGGCGGGGTGGATCAGCAAGGTAACTACAGCTGGGGCGCAGCGCAGTTCTTCCTGCCGTATGTGATTGGCACCTATATGCCGCTGACCGGCCGCGTGACTGACTGGCCGCAAGTGGTGGAACACGCCGACATCTTTATCGCCTTTGGTGGTCTGGCGCTGAAAAACGCCCAGGTGGCATCCGGCGGCGCCGGGCAGCACAGCCTGAAACCGGCGCTGGAACAGCTCAGCGCCAAAGGCACGCCGATCGTTAACATCAGCCCGATGCGCGATGATTGCCCGGCGTTCGTCAATGCCGAGTGGATTCCGATTCGCCCCAACACCGATGTCGCGCTGATGCTGGCGCTCGGATATGAAATAACGCGCCGCAACGGCATTGATGAACGCTTCCTCGCCAGCCACTGCACCGGCTGGCCGCAGCTGCGCGGCTATTTGCTGGGCGAGAGCGATGGCATTGCTAAAACGCCGGCGTGGGCGAGTGCGATCACCGGCATTCCGGCGGCGCGCATTGCCCTGCTGGCGCAGCAGCTCATTGGCAAACGTAGCTTTATTACCTGCTCCTATTCGGTGCAGCGCGCGCATCGCGGCGAGCAGCCGTACTGGATGATGATTGCGCTGTCATCAATGCTCGGCCAGCCAGGTTTGCCGGGGGGCGGCTTCTCGTTTGGTCACGGTTCGATGAATAGCGTCGGCAATCCGCGTCAGGATGGCCCGGCACCGATGATGAGCACCGGGCCGAATCCGGGCAATCTGTCGATTCCGGTGGCGCGCATCAGCGACATGCTGCTCAATCCGGGCCAGCCCTATCATTTTCAGGGGGAAACCCAGCACTATCCGGATATCCATTTGGTGCACTGGGCGGGCGGCAATCCGTTCCATCATCATCAGCAGCTCAATCGTCTGGTGGAGGGCTGGCAGCGTCCGGACACCGTGATTGTGCAGGATATTGTCTGGACGCCGGCGGCCCAGATGGCGGATATCGTGTTGCCCGCCACCACGACGCTCGAGCGCAACGACATTGGCGGCTCATCGCGCGATCGCTTCGTGCTGGCGATGCATCAGGCGATCAAGCCGCAGCATCAGGCGCGTAACGATTTCGATATCTTCGCCGATATTGCCGATCGCCTCGGCTATCGCGATGTTTTCACCGAGGGCCGTAGCGAGATGCAGTGGATTGAACATCTGTATCAGCAGTGCGCCACCGCGCATGCGCGCAGAGATATTCATTTCCCAGAGTTTGGTGAGTTTTGGCAGCGCGGGTATGTCGAGATTCCGGAAGGCGGCAAACCTTACGTATTTATGGATGATTTTCGTGTTGATCCGCAAAGTCACCCGATTCAAACCGCCAGCGGCAAGATCGAACTGTTTAGCCAAACCATCGCGGACTATCAGCTGGAAGATTTCGCCGGCCATCCGGAATGGCGCGAGCCGCAAGAGTGGCTGGGCGCGCCGCTCAGCGCGCAGTTCCCGCTGCATATGATCTCCATTCAACCGTCGGATCGTTTGCACAGCCAGATGGATGCGACCGCCAGCGTACAAGCCAATAAAACCGCCGGACATGAAACCTTGTATATGCATCCGCAGGATGCCGCCGCGCGCGCGATTGCGGATGGCGATGAGATTGAGGTGAGCAACGCGCGGGGCCGCATGCTGGCTGGCGTACGCCTTACCGATGGTTTAACGCCGGGTGTGGTGATCATCGCCACCGGCGCGTGGTTCGATCCCGGATTTGGTCGCGCGTGGCAGCCGTGGGATCGTGCCGGCAACCCCAATGTGTTGACGCTGGATATCGGCACCTCGTCGCTGACGCAGGGGCCAAACGCCATGAGTTGCCTGGTAGAAATCAAAAAACATCGGATTTGCACAAACGGTTAACAATCTCACCGCTGGTTACATTTTGCGGGTAACTGTTGCGTTTAGGCGATGGTTTCTCATCATGCCGCCTTGCTACAGTCAGGGTCCCAGAGGTATTGATGGGTGAACATCAAAAAGTTTTCTTGATTACACCGACCTGCGCAGATGCGCAGGTTTTTTTTTGAAACATAGTTTTCCTGTCAACTCGCTTTACGTTTCTTTATAACTGCTGGCATTAAGCCTGATTTTCGCCTCAGTGGATTACCATGCCTCCTATTAAAAAATTTCTGGGAAAAGACCAGATCAAAGCCCCCTTTAACCCGTTTCGTTTTCGCCTGATTTGCCTCGGCGTTTTCTGCTGTCTGGTGCTATTACTGATCTGTGTCGGCGACCTACAACTGATTAAACATCCGATGCTGGAACACGAGGCCGATCAGCGCTCGCTGCGCACCGTCACGCTGCCCACCAACCGTGGCACCTTGCTGGATCGCGACGGTCAGGCGCTGGCGCTGAGTGTGCCAGCGCGCGATATCATCGCCGATCCGATGCGCGTGCTGGAGGCCAATCCTGATTTCACCAGCGCCAAATGGGCCTATCTGGCGGCGGCGCTCAATCTGCGTCCGGAAGATCTGCGCGCGCAAATCACCGCTAACCCGAAAAAGCGCTTCCTTTATCTGGGACGCAAGATCGAACTCGGCATCGCTAAAGACATCGCCGAGCTGAAACTGAAAGGCATCAGCTCGGTGTATAACGACAGCCGTTTCTATCCGATGAGTGAAGCGGCCGCGCCGCTGATTGGTATCGTCGGCGCCGACAGCAATGGCCTGAACGGCATCGAAAAAGGCTTCGATCATGTGTTGCAGGGCGATCCGGGCAAAGAGGTTTATCGTCAGGATGGTGAAGGCAACATCATTGCGATGATCGATTACCAGCCGCCGCAGCAGCCGCCAACGGTGCAGCTCAGCATCGACAAATTCGACCAGTTCACGCTTTACAGCAAACTGCGCGACGGCGTGCTGCTCAACAAAGCGGATTCAGGCGCGGCGGTGCTGGTAAAAATTGATACCGGCGAAATTCTGGCGATGGCCTCTTATCCGTCTTTCAACCCGAACAATTATGAGAACGCCACGCCGGCACAGATGCGTAACTCGGCGATCAACGACAGCTACGAACCGGGCTCAACGGTGAAACCGCTGGTGGTGATGGAAGGGCTGGAGCGCCATTTGGTGCGCGCCGATTCGGTGATTGATACCACGCCCTACAGCGTAAATGGCCACCTGATCCGCGACGTTGGCCACTGGCCGCGACTTACCATGACCGGCATTTTGCAAAAATCGAGTGATATCGGCGTGTCGCACATTGCGCTGGCGATGCCCGCCGAAGCGCTGGTCAACACCTATCAGGCGTTTGGATTGGGTAAACCCACCGGACTGGGCCTGACCGGCGAAAGCGTCGGCTACTTCCCGCTGCATCGTGAACGCTGGGCCGACATCGAACGCGCTACCTTCGCTTTTGGCTACGGCCTGCGCGTGACGCCGCTGCAAATTGCCCGTGAATACGCCACGCTCGGTTCGTATGGTATTTATCGCCCGCTGTCGATCACCAAGGTGACACCGCCGGTGCTGGGCAAGCAGGTGGCCAATCCGCAGGTGGTCCAAACCGTGGTGCACATGCTAGAGAGTGATGTGCTGCCGGGCGGCACCGGCGTGAGAGCGGCGGTGCCGGGATATCGTCTGGCGACCAAAACCGGTACGGCGGAGAAGATGGGCTCCAGCGGTAAGTACGATGGCGGCTACATCAACTATACCGCCGGCATCGCGCCGGCCAGCCATCCGGAAGTGGCGCTGGTGGTGATGATCAACCATCCCACCGCGGGCGATCACTTTGGTGGATCGGTTGCCGCCCCGATCTTCGGCAATATCATGGGCCCGGTGCTGAAGCACATGAATGTGGCACCGGATGCCATCTACAGTAAGCCGCCTTCAGATAAATCTCAGTGAAATCAAAATGTAATTAAGGTGTGGAGAAAATTCACACCTCGTTTCACTTCGCCGAACACCGTTGCTTTTTGCACCTGTCTTTCACCGGCGGTTCGGTGCCAATATGGTCATCCCAGAGGTATTGATGGGTGTGAAACAACGCTGCTTTGCAGCATCCCTGTTATTACACCGACCCACGCAGATGCGTGGGTTTTTTTTGCCTGCAATTTACCAAAACGCGTAGGGCCGTCATTCATGACGACATTTAACTGACCGCACGGTGCGGCCAATAACCAAGTCGCCATGAATGGCGACCCTACGGTTAAACCCACAAAACGCTAAAAATCCCAACGATTTATGGCACGAAAGGTTTACCATTTTCCTTTGGAAAATATATTTTACGCAACCTTAACAACCTCGCTTAACCCGCCTCCCTACAATGGCTTTTTAGCGTCATTACCTTCGTGACTATTCCCCTCCTATCTTTTAGAGAACAACTATGCGCCTGAAACTTCTTTCTGCCAGCGTGGTGTTTTTACTGGCAGCCTGTGACCAGGGCGGAGCTAAACCCGCCGCATCCGCCACGCCGCAAGTTGGCGTGGTAAACCTGAAAGCCGAACCCGTTACGCTTGTTACCCAATTGCCTGGCCGTACCACGGCGGTGCGAACGGCGCAGGTACGTCCGCAGGTAAGCGGCGTGATTGAAAAAATCCTGTTTACCGAAGGCGGTGAAGTGAAAGCCGGCCAGCCGCTGTATCAGATTGATCCCGCCACCTATAAAGCGGCCTACGATAAAGCCATGGCAACCTGGCAGAACGATGCCATGGTGGTGAAACGCTATCAGCCGCTGGCCAATGCGCACGCTATCAGCCAGCAGACATACGATGATGCAGTTGCTGCCGCGCGCGAAGCGCAGGCCGATGTTGAAACCGCCAAGGTCAATCTCGATTACACGCTGGTGAAAGCGCCAATTTCCGGCCACATCAGCCGTTCGCTGTACACCGCCGGTGCACTGGTGACCAATGGCCAAACCGATTATCTCGCCACCATAACCCAGCTCGATCCGATCTATGTGGATGTCAGTGAATCGGCAACCGATCTGCTGCGTCTGCGTCGCGCATTAGCCGACGGTAAAATTGCCAAAGTGGCCGATAACACCGCGGCAGTGGGGTTATCGCTGGAGGATAACAGCCAATATGCCGAACAGGGCAAGCTGGCATTTTCGGAGGTAAACGTTGATACCACTACCGGCACCGTGGTGCTGCGAGCGGTATTCCCCAATCCGCATAACGACCTGCTGCCGGGCATGTACGTGCATGCCAGTTTCCCGCAGGGCATTCAGCAGCAGGGGATTTTGCTGCCGCAAGAGGCAATCATGCATGACACCAAAGGCCAGCCGTATGTCTTCGTGGTCAAAAATGACAGCACTATTGAGCAGCGCAGCATCCATACCGGCGAGATGATCAAAGGAGAATGGCTGGTGACGTCGGGCTTACAGCAAGGGGAAAACGTGGTGGTGAACAACCTGCAAAGCGTGCGCAGCGGAGAGAAAGTCACCACTACGGCGGCCAATACCGATGACACGCCATCCGCCAACGCGGTCAGCCTTTCCATGACCGATGCAGCAGCGCAATAGGGGGCGGCATGTCGAAGTTTTTTATTGAACGTCCCATCTTCGCCTGGGTTATCGCGATTATCGTGATGCTGGTCGGCGCGATTGCCGCCATCAGTCTGCCGGTTAATCAATACCCCAATATCTCACCGCCGGCAGTGTCGATCTCCGTCACGTATCCGGGTGCCAGCGCCGAAACCACGCAAAACACCGTAGTGCAGGTGATTGAGCAGCAGCTCAATGGTCTGGATGGCCTGCGTTATCTGGAGTCGAGCAGCGCCTCAGACGGCAGCGCACAGATCATTGCCACCTTTAATCAGGGCATCAATCCGGATATCGCCCAGGTACAGGTGCAAGACCGCGTGTCGCTCGCCGAGTCGCAGCTGCCAACTGATGTCACGCAGCAAGGAATTCGCATCCGTAAGTACCAGAAAAACTTCATGATGGTCATCGGCTTGATCTCTAAAGACGGCAAGCTGACCAACGGCGATCTGGCCGACATGCTGGTATCGAAGCTAGAAGATCCGATCTCGCGTACGCCGGGCGTCGGCGACTTTATGGTGCTGGGTTCGGAATACGCGATGCGCATCTGGCTCGATCCGGCAAAGCTGTACAAATACAACCTGATGCCAAGCGACGTTACTACCGCCATCGATAACCAGAACGTGCAGGTTTCATCCGGTTCTCTCGGCGGCTTGCCGACCATTCAGGGGGCAAAAACGCAGGCGACGATTCTTGGCAAAACCCGTTTCACTACCGTGCAGCAGTTTGAGAATGTGCTGCTGAAAGTGAACAGCGACGGTTCGCAGGTGCGGCTGAAAGACGTGGCGAGCGTGGCGCTGGGCCCACAGAGCTACGGCATTGATGCGACTATGAACGGCAAGCCCGCCGCCGGTATCGCACTGCGTCTGGCGACCGGTGCCAATGAACTGGATACCGCCAAAGCGGTGCGCCAAACCATCGCCGATTTAAACGATTCGCTGCCGGACAACGTCGAAATTCAGTATCCCTACGACACCTCGCCGGTGGTGAGCGCCTCAATTGAGGAGGTGGTGAAAACGCTGATCGAAGCGGTGGTGCTGGTGTTCTTTGTGATGCTGATCTTCCTGCAAAACCTGCGTGCGACGCTGATCACCACGCTGGTGGTGCCGGTAGTGCTGCTCGGTACCTTCGGCATTCTGTCGGCGTTTGGCTACAGCATTAACACCCTAACCATGTTCGGCATGGTGCTGGCCATCGGGCTCTTGGTGGATGATGCGATTGTGGTGGTGGAGAACGTCGAGCGCGTGATGCACGAAGAGCAGCTCGACCCGAAAGCCGCCACCATCAAATCGATGCAGCAGATTCAGGGCGCGCTGTTTGGTATCGCGCTAGTGCTGTCGGCGGTGCTGCTGCCGATGGCGTTCTTCTCCGGATCGACCGGCGTCATCTATCGTCAGTTCTCCATCACCATCGTGTCGGCGATGGCGCTATCGGTGATCATGGCGCTGATCTTCACCCCGGCGCTGTGCGCCACCTTGCTGAAACCGGCGGCAGCAGAGCACAAAACCACCGGCTTCGCCGGCTGGTTCAACCGCAAGTTCGATAGCGGCGCGATGCACTACACCCATGGCGTCAGCAAAGTGATTTCCCGTCGCGGCCTGTTCCTGGTGATCTATCTGGTCATCGTCGGCGTGACGGGCTTTCTCTTCACCCGCGTGCCGACCACCTTCCTGCCGGGAGAAGATCAGGGCCTGATGATGGTGCAGATGACGCTGCCAGTGAATGCGTCTTCACAGCGTACTCAGCAGGTGATTAACGATCTCAATGATTATCTGGAGAAGAACGAAGCCTCGGTGGTGACCACCACCTTTGGCGTGGCGGGCTTTAACTTTGCCGGTCGCGGTCAAAGCAACGCCATGGCCTTCGTACGCCTGAAAGATTGGGGCGATCGTACCCACCGCGGGCAAAGCGTGCAGGATTTAGCGAACCGCGTGATGGCGCACTTTGCCAACTACCAGAACGCTAAAATCTTTGCCATGGTGCCGCCTGCGGTGATGGAGCTGGGGAATGCCACCGGTTTTGACCTTTATCTGCAGGATACCGGCGCGCACACCCATCAGCAGATGATGGATGCCGCACATCAGCTGATTACGCTGGCGAACAACGATCCGCATCTGGCGCAGGTGCGCCTCAACGGCCTGGAAGATGAGCCGCAGTATCAGCTGGAGATCAATGATGAGAGGGCGAGCGCGCTCGGCCTGAGCATGACCGATATCAACAACACCTTGTCGGTGGCGTGGGGATCCAGCTACATCGATCAGTTCATGTATAACGGCCGCGTCAAAGAGGTGTATCTGATGGGCAAAGCGGATTCCCGCGTCACGCCGTCAGATCTCGACAAATGGTACTTCCGCAACAGCAGCGGCACCATGGTGCCATTCTCCGCCTTTGCTTCCGGTAAATGGGTGTACGGTTCGCCGCACTTTGAACGCTTTAACGGCTTAACCGCCGAGGAGATCCTCGGATCGCCAGCGCCGGGCCAAAGCACTGGTGAAGCAATGAAGGCGGTGGAACAGCTGGCGAAGCAGCTGCCGCACGGTTTTCGCGTGCAGTGGTACGGCATCTCGTATGAGGAGCAGGCGTCTGGCAACCAAACCACCCAGCTCTATCTGATCTCGATTGTGGTGGTGTTCCTGTGCCTGGCAGCGCTGTACGAGAGCTGGTCGATTCCGTTCTCGGTGATCATGGTGGTGCCGCTCGGCATCCTCGGCACCATCAGCGCGGTGCTGCTGCGCGGCCTGCAAAACGATGTGTTTTTCCAGGTGGGCTTGCTGACCACGGTGGGGCTGGCGGCGAAAAACGCCATTCTGATCGTCGAGTTTGCCAAAGAGCTGCATGAACGCGAGGGCAAAACGCTGGTGGACGCGGCGGTGGAAGCGGCGCGGCTGCGTATCCGACCCATCATCATGACGTCCATGGCGTTTATCCTCGGCGTGCTGCCGCTCACCATTTCTAACGGCGCAGGCGCGGGCAGCCAGCACTCGATTGGTACCGCGGTGGCGGGCGGCATGATTACCGCCACCTTCCTTGCCATCTTCTTTGTGCCGATGTTTTACGTGGTGGTTTCACAGCTGTTTGCGCGCAAGAAAAAAACATCCACAGAGGTCGTGCACGAGCGTTAAGCGGTCGCCATGAATGGCGACCCTACGTGTGAGGTGTGTTACGTAGGGTGCGCATTAATGCGCACCTGGCAAACTGCACGGCGCAAAGAGTCGCGGCATAAATCAAGCGCGCAAGAACTTGTAGCGGCGCAATTTATTGCGCATTGCCGGGATGGGCAAGATGCAGGCATCAAGGCGCGCGATGAATCGCGCCGCTACGGAAGTGTGCTCGTATTAGTAGGGTGCGCATTAATGCGCACCTGGCAAACTGCACGGCGCAAAGAGTCGCGGCATAAATCAAGCGCGCAAGAACTTGTAGCGGCGCAATTTATTGCGCATTGCCGGGATGGGCAAGATGCGGGCATCAAGGCGCGCGATGAATCGCGCCGCTACAGAAGCATGCTCGTATTAGTAGGGTGCGCATTAATGCGCACCTGGCAAACTGCACGGCGCAAAGAGTCGCGGCATAAATCAAGCGCGCAAGAACTTGTAGCGGCGCAATTTATTGCGCATTGCCGGGATGGGCAAGATGCGGGCATCAAGGTGCGCGATGAATCGCGCCGCTACGGAAGCCTGCTCGTATTAGTAGGGTGCGCATTAATGCGCACCTGGCAAACTGCACGGCGCAAAGAGTCGCGGCATAAATCAAGCGCGCAAGAACTTGTAGCGGCGCAATTTATTGCGCATTGCCGGGATGGGCAAGATGCGGGCATCAAGGCGCGCGATGAATCGCGCCGCTACGGAAGCCTGCTCGTATTAGTAGGGCGCGCATTAATGCGCACCTGGCAAACTGCACGGCGCAAAGAGTAGCGGCATATATCAAGCGCGCAAGAACTTGTAGCGGCGCAATTTATTGCGCATTGCCGGGATGGGCAAGATGCAGGCATCAAGGCGCGCGATGAATCGCGCCGCTACGGAAGCCTGCTCGTATTAGTAGGGTGCGCATTAATGCGCACCTGGCAAACTGCACGGCATAACCTATTGAGAATATTGACAATGAACAGTAAAAATTTTCGTCTGGCGCTATTGCCGCTGGCACTGGTGCTGGCCGGTTGCTCGCTGGCGCCGCACTATCAGCGTCCGGCAATGCCGGTAGACGCCAAATACGACCAGCCAACGCCGGTCGGCAACGTTGCCGATCTGCCGTGGCAGAACTTTTTCACCGACGCCACGCTGCGCAACCTGATTCAGCTGTCGCTCGACAACAACCGCGACCTGCGCGTGGCGGCATTGAATGTTGAAGAGGCGCAGCAGGGCGTCACGGTGCAGCGTGCGGCGCTGATGCCGTCGATCAACGCCACTGCCAGCCAGACCTCAGCGCATGAGCCGGCCAATCTCTATAACACCAAAAGCACCGGCGCGGTGACCTATCACGAACTCAACAGCGGCTTGAGCGTCACCTCATGGGAGCTGGATTTCTTTGGCCGCCTGCAGAGCCTGAGCGATCAGGCGCAGGAAACCTATTTGTCGAGCGCGGCTACCGAGCGCGCCACGCGCATTTCGCTGATCTCGGAAGTGGCGACGGCATGGCTGACGTTGAGTTCAGATAACGATCTGCTGCATCTGGCGCAAAGCACGGCCAACAGCCAGCAGGAATCGTATCGCATCACCAAACTCAGCTATGACGGCGGCGCCAGCAGCGCGATGGATCTGGCGCAGGCCGAAAGTACTGTACGTGCGGCGCAGGCGGATGTGGCGAGCTATACCCGTCAGGTGCGGCAGGACGTTGATGCGCTGCGCCTGCTGGTTGGCACCGATCTGCCCGCCACGCTGCTGTCGCACGCCACGCTTGATGCCCACTGGCAGTTCCCGGCCACACCCGCTGGTTTACCGTCGGATCTGCTGACGCGTCGTCCGGATATCATGGCTGCCGAGCACTCACTGAAAGCGGCCAACGCCAATATCGGCGCGGCGCGTGCCGCCTTCTTCCCCAGCATCACGCTGACGGCATCCGGCGGCTCGACCAGCAGTTCACTCGGCAGTTTACTGGGCGGCGGCACCGGCGCGTGGTCGTTTATGCCATCGATTAACCTGCCGATTTTTGACGGTGGTAAAAACGAGGCTAATCTCAATATCGCGCATATCGAGAAACGTATTGAAATTGCTGACTATGAGAAGACGATCCAAACTGCGTTTAAAGAGGTGAATGATGCGCTGGCCGGCCAGGATACCTGGCAGGATCAGCTGACGGCGCTGCAGCAGGAAGTGGGCGCCAACCAACGCGACTACGACTATTCAGAATTGCGCTTTAAGCAGGGCGTCGACAATTATCTCAATGTGTTAGTGGCCCAGCGATCGCTTTACAGTTCGCAGCAGTCATTGATTAGCGCGCATCTGGGCCAGCTCAGCCAGAAAATCACCCTGTACAAGGCGCTGGGCGGCGGCTGGCAATCCTGACAATCTTAACGAAACCCTTACGGTTCGCGTATGGAATTCGCGCGGGCATTCAGCCGATAATGCGGCAAGTGATGATTTCCCATTGAAATAATCCCCTGTTTTGCAGGGGATTTTCCATTTCCTTGTTAACCTGAAGACTCCGATGACTAACAACGCTTCCCGCTCCTCCTCTTTCCGCTGGCTGAAATGGCTGCTTCTTTTGCTTGTGCTATTGATCGTGGCTGGCGTGGTCTGGCGCGTGGTGGGCGGACACGGCGGCATGCCGCCAGGCGCGGAGAAGGGCGCACGCGGCGGACATCGCGGTGGCGCGGGCGTTAGGCCTGGTATGGCGATGACGGGCGGTGCGACGCTGGTGCACAGCGGCGTAGCCAGCACGGCGGATGTGCCGCAGTATCTCAACGCGCTTGGCACAGTGATCCCTAACGCCAGCGTCACGGTCACCAGCCGCGTGGCCGGTCAGCTGGAAAAAGTGTTCTTTACCGAAGGGCAGAAAGTCAGCGCCGGTCAGCTGCTGGCACAGATCGATCCGCGCAGCTATCAGGCGACGCTGGCGCAATATCAGGGCGATCTCAATCAAAATCAGGCGTTGCTAAAAAGCGCCCAGTTAACCTTAACGCGCTATCAGAAACTGGCGGCGCAGGATTCGCTGTCGCGTCAGGATCTCGACACGCAAACCGCCACCGTCGGGCAATACAAAGGCGCGGTGGCCGCCGATGAAGCGCAGATCGCCAGCGCGAAGCTGGATATCGACTACGCGCGCATCACTTCGCCGATTAGCGGACGCGTCGGTTTACGCCTGGTCGATCCCGGCAACATGGTGCAAACCACCGACACCACCGGCATTGTGGTGGTGACGCAGATGCAACCCGCCGCCGTGACGTTTAGCGTGCCGCAGAGCAACATCCCGCAGTTGACCAAGGCGCTGCACGGTGGACAAAGCCTGCCCGCCACCGCCTTCGATCAGGACAACACCACACCGCTGGCGCAGGGCGAGGTGCAGTTCATCAGCAACCAGATCGATACCGCGACCGGCACCATTGCGCTGAAAGCCACCTTCCCGAATGAAGATGAAACGCTGTTTGCCAATCAGTTTGTTAATCTGCGGTTGCAAATCAACATTCTGAAAAATGCCACGGTGATCCCGGCGCAGGCGTTGCAACTGAGCAGTGACGGCAGCTTCGTGTTTGTCATCAATAAAGACAACACCGTGACGCGCAAAGCCGTCACCACCGGGCCGAGCTTTGGTGACGATCGGCAGGCGATCCTGAAAGGGGTGGAACCGGGCGATCGTCTGGTGACCGAAGGCATTGATCGTCTAACCAACGGCAGCAAAGTGCAGCTGGCCGATGAGAGCAAAACCAGCGCGGGCGCGGCGAGCCAATGAATCCGTCTCGCCTGTTCATCCAGCGTCCGGTCGCCACCATTCTGCTGATGGTCGGCGTGCTGATCGCCGGCATCTTCTCCTATCGCTTTCTCTCGACTTCGGCGCTGCCGCAGGTGGATTACCCGACCATTCAGGTCACCACGCTCTATCCCGGCGCCAGCCCGGATGTCATGGCGTCATCCGTCACCTCGCCGCTGGAGCGCCAGCTGGGGCAGATGGCGGGATTAAGCCAGATGACCTCGACCAGCTCGAGCGGATCGTCAATCGTCACGCTGAAATTCAGCCTCGATCTGTCGCTGGATGTCGCCGAGCAGGAAGTGCAGGCGGCGATCAACGCCGCCAATAATCTGCTGCCGAGCGATCTGCCGAATCCGCCGACGTATAAAAAGGTTAACCCGGCCGATACGGCAGTGATCACGCTGGCGGTGAGTGCCGACACGCTGCCGCTGACGCAGGTGCAGGATCTGGTCAATACCCGCGTGGCGCTCAAGCTGTCGCAGATTAACGGTGTCGGCATGGTGACGCTGGCAGGCGGCCATCAGCCAGCGATCCGCGTGCAGATGGATCCGAAAGCGCTCGCGGCGCACAAGCTGTCGCTGGAAGACGTCAATACGCTCATCAGCAACAGCAACGTTAACGGCTCGAAAGGTGGCTTTGACGGTAAATATCACTCGGTGACCATCGACGCTAACGACCAGCTGCGCACCGCCGATGAGTACGGCAATCTGATTATCACTTATCAGAACGGTGCGGCGCTGCGGCTGAAAGATATCGCGCATATCGAACAGGGCCCTGAGAACAGCTTCCAGTCGGCGTGGGCGAATAACAGCCCGGCGATTGTAGTTAGCGTGCAGCGTCAGCCTGGCGCTAACGTGATTCAGGTGGTGGACAGCATCAAAGCGCAGCTGCCGAAGCTGCAGGCGGCGCTGCCGGACGGCGTGAAGATGAGCATTCTGTCGGATCGCACGCAAACCATTCGCGCCTCCATCAGCGACGTGCAGTTTGAGCTGATGCTGTCGGTGGCGCTGGTGGTGATGGTGACGTTCCTGTTCTTGCGTAACGTGGCGGCGACCTTGATTCCGAGCGTGGCGGTGCCGCTGTCGCTGATTGGCACCTTCGGCGTGATGTATCTGGCCGACTTCAGCCTGAATAACCTGTCGTTGATGGCGCTGACCATCGCCACCGGCTTCGTTATCGACGATGCCATCGTGGTGGTGGAGAACATTTCGCGGCGGCTGGAGGAGGGCGAAACGCCGATGCAGGCGGCGCTGAAAGGATCGCAGCAGATTGGCTTCACCATCATCTCGCTGACCTTCTCGCTGATTGCGGTGCTGATTCCGCTGCTGTTTATGGGCGATGTGGTCGGGCGGCTGTTCCGCGAATTCGCCATCACGCTGGCGGTATCCATTCTGGTATCGATGGTGGTATCGCTGACGCTCACGCCGATGCTGTGCGCCTATCTGCTGCAGCATATTCCGCCGGAGAAACAGTCACGCTTTTCACGCAAAGGCGGCGAGGTGTTCGACAAGCTGGTGCGCGGCTATGACCGGTTGCTGACGGTGGTGTTGAATCATCAGAAGCTGACGCTGCTGGTGGCGCTGGCGACCTTTGCGCTCACCGCGCTGCTGTATATCGCCATCCCGAAAGGCTTCTTCCCGACCCAGGATACCGGCCTGATTCAGGGCGTTACCGTGGCGTCGCAGGATGTGTCGTTTAGCGAGATGTCGAAACGTCAGCAGGCGCTGGCGCAAGTGATTTTGCAAAACCCGTCGGTGGAGAGTTTGTCCTCGACCATTGGCATCGACGGCAGCAATACCAGCCTGAACAGCGGGCGCATCCAGATCAACCTCAAGTCGTTTGACGATCGCGATGACAAAGCTGACGTGGTGATTAAACAGCTGCAACAGGCGGCGGTGCAGGTGGCGGGCATTCAGCTCTATCTGCAACCGGCGCAGGATTTAACCGTTAACGATCAGGTGTCGCCGAGCCAGTACCAGTTCACGCTCGATGATGCCGACAGTGAAAATCTGGTGAGCTGGACGCCGAAGATGGTCGCCGCGTTGCAGCAGCGTCCGGAGTTCAACGGCGTGGTGAGCAACCTGCAGGATCAGGGCCGCGTGGCCTACGTGGAATTGAACCGTGATAAGGCGGCGCGCTACGGCATCACCGCCGCTGATCTCGACACCGCGCTGTATAACAGCTTCGGCCAGCGGCTGGTCTCCACCATCTTTACCCAGGCTAATCAGTATCGCGTGGTGCTGGAAGTGGCGCCGCAGTACCAGCAATCGCCAGCCTCGTTTGATGATGTTTATCTGCCGGTGACCAGCAGCAGCACTTCGTCCAGCGACGACAGCAGCACGTCGTCGTCATCGTCGGATGACACCAGTACAACGACCGGCATGGTGAAACTGACGTCCATCGCCACTATTCATCAGCGCACCGGCTCGCTGATGCACATGCGCCTCAACCAGTTCCCGGCGGTGATGGTGTCGTTCAACCTCAACAGCGGTTACTCGCTGGAGGATGGACAGAAGGCGATTGCCGAAGTGACGCAGCAGCTCAATCTACCGTCGAGCATCACCCTGCGCTATCAGGGCGAAACCTCGGCGTTCCAGAGCGCCACCGGCAACACGCTGTGGCTGATTCTGGCGGCGCTGATCACCATGTACGTGGTGCTCGGCATTTTGTATGAGAGCTTTATCCACCCGGTAACCATCCTCTCGACGCTGCCGTCGGCGGCGGTTGGCGCGTTGCTGACGCTGCTGCTGGCCGGCAGCGAGTTCAGCCTGATTGCGCTGATTGGTGTGATCCTGCTGATCGGCATCGTCAAAAAGAACGCGATTATGATGATCGACTTCGCGCTGGAAGCGGAGAACAAACAGCACATGAGCGCGCGCGAGGCAATTCATCAAGCCTGTTTGCTGCGCTTCCGCCCGATTTTGATGACCACCATGGCGGCGCTGCTCGGCGCGCTGCCGCTGATGCTGGCGTCCGGTTCCGGTGCCGAACTGCGCCAGCCGCTCGGGTTGGTGATTGTTGGCGGCCTGATTGTCAGCCAGGTGCTAACGCTGTTCTCCACGCCAGTGATTTACCTGTGGTTTGATGGCATCGCCCAGCGCGGCAAGCGCTATATGCAGCGCAAGCAGCAACAGGCGCGGGGCGATCGATGAACTTAACCCGGCTGTTTATCTTCCGTCCGGTCGCCACGCTGCTGCTGACGCTGGCGATCCTGCTGCTTGGTGCGCTGGGCTATCGGCTGCTGCCGGTGGCACCGCTGCCGCAGGTGGATTTCCCCACCATCATGGTCAGCGCCAGCTTAGCGGGTGCCAGCCCGGAAACCATGGCGGCCACCGTGGCGACGCCGCTGGAGCGTTCGCTCGGGCAGATCGCGGGTGTCACCGAGATGACCTCGACCAGTTCGCAGGGTTCGACCAGCGTGATTTTGCAGTTTGATCTCGATCGCGACATCAACGGCGCGGCGCGTGACGTGCAGGCGGCGATCAACGCCGCGCGCAGCCTGCTGCCAAGCGCGATGGAGTCGCTGCCGACCTACCGCAAAGCTAACCCATCGGATGCGCCGATTGTGATGCTGGCGCTAACGTCCGCCACGCGCACGCCGGGCGAACTCTACGACCTTGCTGAAAGCAAAATCGAGCAGGCGCTGGGGCAGGTGCAAGGTGTGGGCGAAGTGTCATTGATGGGCAGCGCCTTGCCGGCGGTGCGTATCGATTTGCAGCCGCTGAAGCTGACGCAATACGGCATTTCGCTGGATACGGTGCGCAGCGCCATCGCCAACGGCACCACCAATAAGCCGAAGGGCATTTTGCAGGGCAGCAGCCAATCCTGGGTGGTGGACAGCAACGGCCAGCTGGATAAAGCCGCGCAGTACCAGGATCTGATCGTCAGCTATCAGGACGGTAAAGCGGTGCGCCTGCACGATGTCGCCACGGTGTACGATTCGGTAGAAGATCAATATCAGGCCGGTTTTCTGGATTCGAAGCCGTCGGTGATGGTGGGCATTAAGCGCCAGGCCGGCGCCAACATGCTCGACACCATCGATGCCATCAAAGCGCAACTGCCGGCGCTGGAGAAAGATTTGCCCGCCGATACCCAGCTGAAAGTGGTGGTGGATCGTTCGCCAACGGTGCGCGCGTCGCTGTACGACACCGAAGAGACGCTGCTGGTAGCGATGCTGCTGGTGATCGCCGTGGTGTTTGTCTTCCTGCGCAACGTACAGGCGGTGGTGATTCCGGCGCTGGCGCTGCCGGTGTCGCTGGTTGGCACCTGCGCGGTAATGTATCTGCTCGGTTACAGCCTCGATAACCTGTCGCTGATGGCGCTGATTATCGCCACCGGCTTTGTGGTGGATGATGCGATTGTGGTGCTGGAAAATATCACCCGCCATATCGAAGAGGGATTGAGTCCGCTGCGTGCGGCGCTGCGTGGCGCGCAGGAAGTGAGTTTTACCGTGCTATCGATGACTATGTCGTTGATTGCGGTGTTTATCCCGATTCTGCTGATGGGCAGCATTGTCGGCCGCCTGTTCCGCGAGTTTGCCGTGACGCTGACGGTGTCGCTGCTGATCTCAATGTTTGTGTCGCTGAGCCTGACGCCGATGCTGTGCTCGCGTTTACTCAAGCCGAAAGCGAAAGTCACTCAGCGGCCGCATCCGCTGTATCAGTTTATCGAAAACCAGCTTAATGGTTTGTTGGCGGCCTACTCGCGCGGCTTAAGCTGGGTGATGGCGCACCAAAAGCTGACGATGTTTAGCCTGGTGCTGACCGTGCTGCTCAATCTGTTCCTGTTTTCGGTGGTTCAAAAAGGCTTCTTCCCCAATCAGGATACCGGCCTGCTGATGGGCGCGCTGCGTGCCGATCAGAACATCTCCTTCCAGGCGATGAAGCCGAAAATGCTGCAGTTCACCAATATCATCCAGTCCGATCCGGCGGTGGAAAGCGTGATGTCGTCGATGGGCAGCGGCATGTTCGGTTCGCGCAACAGCGCCAACTTCTTTGTGCGGCTGAAGGATTTTGATCAGCGTGATGCCACCGCCACCGAAGTGGCGAATCGCCTGAGCATGAAAACCAGCCACATCGCCGGGGCGCAGATGTTCCTGATGGCGGCGCAGGATTTGCATATCGGCGGGCGCAGCGCCAACGCCACCTATCAGTACAGCCTGCAGGCCGACGACCTCGATCTGCTGCGCGAGTGGACGCCGAAAGTGCAGGCAGCGCTGGCGGCGATCCCGCAGCTCAACAGCGTGGATTCCGATGCGCAAACCGGCGGTCAGGAGGTGGTGATCAACATCGATCGCGATCGCGCCATGCGGCTGGGCGTTAACGTGCAGATGCTCGACACCATGCTGAATAACGCCTTCAGCCAGCGCCAGGTCGCCACGCTGTACCACACGCTCAATCAGTATCATGTGGTGATGTCGCTGCAGGACAGCTACACGCGCGATCCGGCGATTCTCCAGCAGCTGTATGTGATCAACGACAGCGGCGATCGCGTGCCGCTGGCGGCGTTCGCCAGCTTCAAAGGCGGCAACGCGCCGCTGTCGGTGGCGCATCAGGGGCAATCGGCCACCAGCACCGTGGCGTTCAACCTGAATGATGGCGTATCGCTGGAGCAGGCGCAGGGACTGATCAAGCAGGCGATGGCGCAGCTCGGCTTGCCGTCCACCATTCAGGCCGGTTTTGCCGGCACCGCCGCGGCGTTTTCACAGCTCACTGCCACCATGCCATGGCTGATTATTGCCGCGCTGGCGGCGGTGTATATCGTGCTCGGCGTGCTGTATGAGAGCTATATCCACCCAATTACTATTCTCTCGACGCTGCCGTCGGCGGGCGTCGGTGCGCTGTTACTGCTGCTGCTCACCAATACGCAGCTGACGGTAATCGCCCTGATCGGCATCATCCTGCTGATCGGTATCGTGAAAAAGAACGCCATTATGATGATTGATTTTGCCATTCACGCCGAGCGTACGCAGGGCATGTCGCCGCAGCAGGCGATCATCCAAGCCTGTTTGATGCGCTTCCGCCCGATCATGATGACCACGCTGGCCGCCTTCTTCGGCGCGCTGCCGCTGGCGCTGGGCAGCGGTGGCGATGCCGACTTGCGCAGCCCGCTCGGGCTGGCGATTGCCGGTGGTCTGGCGCTCAGCCAGCTGCTGACGCTGTTTACTACGCCGGTGGTTTATCTCTGGCTCGATCGTTTAAGCCGTGCCACGCAGCGTCAGTGGCTGCGGTTGCGTCATGTGGAATCCCGATAGATGAAAATGTCCCTGAAAATTACCCCCGTACTGTTGGTGTTGCTGCTGGCCGGTTGCGCGGTTGGTCCGGATTATCAGCGCCCGACCATGGCGATGCCGACCCATTTTAAAGAAGCTAAAGGCTGGCAGCAGGCCACGCCGCAGGATGCCGTGAGTAAAGGCGAGTGGTGGCAGGTGTATCACGATGCCACGCTGGATAGCCTGCTGAAGCAGGTCAGCATTTCCAATCAGAATGTTGCCAACTATGCCGCGCAGTACCGTGAAGCGCAGGCGCTAACGTCGCAGTCACGTGCCGCACTGTTGCCGTCCGTTGGCTACGACGCCAGCAGCACGCGCAGCGGCAGCCGCGCCAGTACCAGCGGACAACGCAGCGTCAGCAACAGCCATGCCGCCGATCTCAGCGCCAGCTGGGAGCTGGATTTGTGGGGTAAACTGCGCCGCACGCTGGAGGAGAACAACGCCAGCGCCGAAGCCAGCAAAGCTGAACTGGCGAATATCACCCTGAGCGCGCAGTCCGAACTGGCGCAGGACTATTTCCAGCTGCGCATCATCGACGAGAAAATTGCGCTGTATCAGCGCAGCATTGAGGCGTATCAGCGCTATCTGACGGTGATTGAAAACAAATATGCCGCTGGCAGCGAATCACGCGCCACCTTAGCGCAGGCGCAGATGCAGCTGGAGAGCGCGCGCGCCTCGGCGCAGGATTATCAATGGCAGCGCGCCCAGATGGAGCACGCGATTGCGCTGCTGCTGGGCCGCGCGCCGGCCGATTTCTCCCTGCCGGTGGCGAAGCTGGATGCCGCGTTACCTGCGATCCCAAATAGCGTGCCCTCGCAGCTGTTGCAGCGCCGTCCCGATATCGCCTATGCCGAGCGTAACGTGGCGGCGGCCAATGCGGCGGTGGGCGTGGCGATTGCCGGTTACTATCCCGACCTGACATTGAGCGCCAGCGGCGGCGTGAGTTCATCGGCGATTAATAGCTTGTTCTCACTGCCCAATCGCGTCTGGTCATTGGGGCCGGAGCTGAGCGGTACGCTGTTAGACTTCGGTGCCACCTCGTCGAAGGTGGAGCAGGCGCGTGCGGCTTATGATGCCAGCGTCGCCAGCTATCGCCAGTCGGTGCTGGAAGGGATGCAGGAAGTGGAGGATTATCTGGTGCAGCTGAATACCCTGCAAGGCGAAATCGCCTCGCAGCAGCGCGCCACCGACGCGGCGCAGGAATCGGCGCGCGTGACGCGCAATCAGTATGAGGCGGGCATGATCGATTATCTCGACGTCGCCACTACCGAAAACAGCAGCCTGAGTGCGCAGCAGAGTTTGCTGTCATTGCAGAGCACGCAGTGGGTCAGCAGCGTGGCGCTGATCGCCGCACTGGGCGGCGGCTGGCAGGCGGATCCGCAGTAACCCAGGTCGCCATAAATGGCGACCCTACACGTAGGGTGCGCATTTATGCGCACCGTCCCGCAACGCGCAGAAATTTTGATGACGCATTTATGCGCACCGTCCAGCGACGCGCAGAAATTTTGATGACGCATTTATGCGCACCTGCTCGCAAAGCGCAACTGTGTTTAAATCATCCCGCCACTTGTCGAATATCCCCAGATCCTGCATCGTAAGAGCCATTTTTTACGATTGCTAGGGAGCTGGCATGCTACTCACCTTTTTCCGTTTCCTGTTCCGCCTGCTGTGGCGCGTGGAACTGCGTGGCGACCTTACTGCACTACACAAAGAAAAAGTGCTGATCACCCCTAACCACATGTCATTTCTTGATGGGGTGCTGGTGGCGCTGTTTCTGCCGATCAAACCGGTGTTCGCCGTCTACTCGTCGATCAGCGAACAGTGGTACATGCGCCTGCTGAAGCCGATTATCGACTTCGTGCCGCTCGATCCTACCAGACCGATGTCAGTCAAACATCTGGTGCGGATGATTAACGAAGGCCGTCCGGTGGTGATCTTTCCGGAAGGGCGCATTACCGTGACCGGCTCGCTGATGAAGATCTACAGCGGTGCGGGTTTTGTGGCGGCAAAATCCGGCGCGACCGTGGTGCCGATGCGTATCGAAGGGGCGGAATATACGCCGTTTGGTCGGCTGGCGGGCGTGTTTAAACGTCGCTTGTTCCCGCGCATCACCTTAACGGTGCTACCGGCGACGATGATTCCGATGCCTGAAGCGAAACGCGCGCGCGATCGCCGCCAGCTGGCGGGTGAGCACTTACACCATGTGATGATGGAGGCGCGCATGGCGGTGCGTCCGCGTGAAACGCTGTTCGAAGCGTTCCTCAGTGCGCGCCAGCGTTATGGGCTGATGAAACCGTGCATTGAAGACATCAATTTCAAGCCCGACAGCTATACCGGCTTGCTGAAGAAATCGCTCGGCGTGGGTCGCATTCTTGAACGCTATAGCCAGCAAGGCGAATACGTGGGCCTGCTGCTGCCGAACGCCACCGTCACCGCGGCGGCGATTCTTGGCGCGTCGCTGCGCGGACGTATTCCGGCCATGCTGAATTACACCGCTGGCGTAAAAGGTATGCGCGCGGCGCTCACCGCTTCACAGGTGAAAACCGTCTTCACCTCGCGCCAGTTCCTCGAAAAGGGCAACTTGTGGCACTTGCCGCAGGGCCTCAGCGACGTGCAGTGGATCTATCTGGAAGATCTGAAAGATACCGTCACGCTGAAAGACAAGCTGTGGATTGTGGCGCATCTGCTGATGCCGCGCCGTGCACAGGTGCAGCAGCAGCCGGAAGATGCGGCGATGGTGCTGTTTACCTCGGGTTCGGAAGGCAATCCCAAAGGTGTGGTGCATTCACACAAAAGCCTGCTGGCGAACGTGGAGCAGATTCGTACCGTGGCGGACTTCACGCCGCGTGACCGCTTTATGTCGGCGCTGCCGCTGTTCCATGCTTTCGGTCTGACCGTTGGCCTGTTTACGCCGCTGCTGACCGGCGCGCAGGTGTTTCTCTATCCGAGCCCGCTGCATTACCGCATTGTGCCGGAGCTGGTGTATGACCGTAACTGCACCGTGCTGTTTGGCACCTCGACCTTCCTTGGCAACTACGCGCGCTTCGCCAGCCCGTATGATTTTGCGCGGCTGCGCTATGTGGTAGCCGGCGCAGAGAAACTGCAGGAAGCGACGCGCCAGATTTACATGGAGAAGTACGGCATCCGCATTCTTGAAGGCTACGGCGTGACGGAATGCGCGCCGGTAGTGGCGATCAACGTGCCGATGGCGGCAAAAAGTCACACGGTAGGCCGTATTCTGCCCGGCATGGATTCGCGTTTGATTTCGGTGCCGGGCATTGAGCAGGGCGGTCGCCTGCAGTTGCGTGGTCCAAACGTGATGAACGGTTATCTGCGCGTAGAGAATCCAGGCGTGTTGGAAGTGCCGGTGGCCGATAACGGCGAAGGCGAGATGGAAGCAGGCTGGTACGACACCGGCGATATCGTCAGCTTTGATGAAGGCGGTTTCTGTCAGATTCAGGGCCGTGCGAAGCGCTTCGCAAAAATTGCCGGTGAGATGGTATCGCTGGAAATCGTTGAGCAGATTGCGCTGAAAGCCTCGCATGAGAAGCAGCATGCCGCATCGTTGCGTCCGGACGGCAATCGTGGTGAAGCGTTGGTGTTGTTCACCACCGACACGGTATTGAGCCGCGACACGCTGCTGAAAGCCGCGCGTGAGATTGGTGCGCCGGAGCTGGCGGTGCCGCGCGACATCCGCGTGATGAAGCAGCTGCCAATGCTGGGCAGCGGCAAACCGGACTATGTCAGCCTCAGACAGCTGGCGGAAGAGGAGCAGGTATGAGCCAGCCGTTAAATAGGGATGCACCGCTGCTATCGCGCAGCATGCTGGCGGTAATTGTGGCGCAGTTCTTCTCAGCGTTTGGCGACAACGCGCTGCTGTTCGTGACGCTGGCGGTGCTGAAAAATCAGTACTATCCGGACTGGAGCCAGCCGATCCTGCAAATGCTGTTTGTGGCGACTTACATTCTGCTCGCACCGTTTGTAGGTCAGATGGCGGATAGCTTCGCCAAAGGCCGGGTAATGATGTTTGCCAACAGCCTCAAGCTGCTGGGCGCGCTGGTTATCTGCTTTGGCTTCAATCCGTTCCTCGGCTACACGCTGGTGGGAATTGGTGCGGCGTCCTATTCACCCGCTAAGTACGGCATCCTGACGGAAATCACCCACGGTGAACGCTTAGTTAAAGCCAATGGCTTAATGGAAGGCTCGACCATAGCGGCGATTCTGCTGGGCTCCGTGGCGGGCGGTATTCTGGCGGACTGGAACCTGGTCGCCGCGCTGGTGGTGTGCGCCATGACGTATGCGATGGCGGTGGTGGCGAATATCTTTATTCCGCGACTAACGGCGGCGCGTCCGGGCCAGAGCTGGCACTTTGGCGCGATGCTGCGCAGTTTCGTGGCGGCGACTAAAATACTGTGGCGCAACGGCGAGACGCGTTTCTCGCTGCTCGGCACCAGCTTGTTTTGGGGCGCGGGCGTGACGCTGCGTTTCCTGCTGGTGCTGTGGGTGCCGGTGGCGCTCGGCATCAGCGACAATAAAACCCCTACCACGCTGAATGCAATGGTGGCGATTGGCATTGTGATTGGCGCCGCCGCAGCGGCGAAACTGGTGACGCTGCAAACCGTGCGCCGCTGCATGCCAGCCGGCGTGCTGATTGGGGTGATGGTGGTGGTGTTCGCGCTGCAACAGAGTTTGCTGAATGCCTATCTGATATTAATGCTGATTGGTGCACTGGGCGGTTTCTTCGTGGTGCCGCTCAATGCGCTACTGCAGGAGCGCGGCAAGGATACCGTGGGTTCGGGTAACGCGATTGCGGTGCAGAACCTTGGTGAGAATACCGCCATGCTGCTGATGCTGGGATTGTACACGGTGGCGATCAAGCTGGGTGCGCCAGCAGTGGCGACCGGCGTAGGATTCGGTGCGATCTTCGCCGTGGCGATTGCGCTCTTGTGGTGGAAAAGCCGTCGTTAAATCGTGCGGTAATTGAATGGGTCGCCATGAATGGCGACCCTACGATTGACATGTAGGGTGCGCATTAATGCGCACCTGGTTTCAAGGCGCGGGATAAGTAAACTGGCGGTGAATCGCTTCCAGCTCCTCTAACACCTCGGCGTTCAGCGTCAGATTGAAACTCTCCACGTTAACCTTCAGTTGCTCCATCGTGGTGGCGCCCAATAGGGTGCTGGCGACAAACGGCTGCTGACGCACATAGGCCAGCGCCATCTGCGAGGGATCCAGGTTGTGCTTCTTCGCAAGATCCACGTAGGCAGCAATCGCCTGCTGTGACTGATCGCCGCTGTAGCGCGTGAAGCGGCTGAATAGCGTATTGCGCGCACCGGCCGGTTTTGCCCCGTTCAGATATTTACCGCTCAAGGTACCAAACGCCAGGCTGGAGTAAGCCAACAGCTCAACGCCTTCATGCTGGCTGATCTCTGCCAAACCCACCTCGAAACTCCGGTTCAGCAGGCTATACGGATTCTGGATGGTGACGATACGCGGCAGCTCATGCTTTTCCGCCAGCTGCAGGTAGCGCATCACGCCCCACGCGGTTTCATTCGATACACCAATGTAACGAATTTTACCGGCGCGCACTTGTTCCGTCAGCGCTTCCAGCGTTTCCAGCAGCGTCACTGGCACGCTGGAATCGGTAAATTGATAGCCCAGCTTGCCAAAATAGTTGGTCTGGCGCTGCGGCCAGTGCAGCTGATAGAGATCGAGATAGTCGGTATTCAGGCGTTTCAGGCTGGCATCCAGCGCTTCACGGATGTTTTTGCGATCCAGCGCCTGGTGCGGGCGAATCGATGCATCGGCACCGCGCACTGGCCCCGCCACTTTACTGGCCAGAATGATTTTGTCGCGGCTGCCGCGCTTTTTCAGCCAGCTACCAATGTACTGTTCAGTTAAACCCTGGGTTTCCGGGCGCGGCGGCACCGGATACATTTCCGCAGTATCAATCAGATTTATGCCGCTGCTAACTGCGTAATCGAGTTGTGCGTGGGCGTCGGCTTCGCTGTTCTGCTCACCAAACGTCATGGTTCCAAGCCCCAGCTGACTCACTTCCAGCGTGCTATGGGGAATACGGTGATAGTGCATGTGCCGGCATCCTATTTTCATTATGAAAGGGAATGTTGTGTCCAGTGGGACTATAGCGTGTGAAGCGGCGCGGAAGGAAGGGGGGAAAGTTCGGGAAATCGCCTGCACAGGGAGAAAACGTGTGCAGGCGATGTAATTTGGCACTTAACGCTCAATGATGGTCGAGACCTCATCACCATTGATCTGCATCTGATGGCCTTGCTCATCGGTGTACTGCACTAAACCGGTCTCTTTATCAATGGCGGGCTTACCATCGGTCATAATCATACGACCATCTTTGGTCGCCATCACGTAATCACTACTGCAACCACTCATCAATACCGCAGCCAACATGACACCCACTGCACTTACCAACCCTTTCATTCTTCTCTCCTTCCAACGACTTCAACAGCAAAAGTGTAGTAATAAATGCTTTCGCCGTTAGGAGTAATCGCATCATTCCTAAAATTTATCGGCAGAAAAGTGCATTTACATTAGAAAATGACGGGCGAGCAAAGGACCGGTGAAGCTTTTCTTTAAATAAAAACCGCGTGGCAGCGTCATGATAGGCTCGCCGTGTTGGCCAATGGCTTCCGTCAACGCTTTGCTGTTCGCCGCTTTAGGACGGATTTGTAGCCAGGCGCCGTGACGTGCGGTGATGCGCTCTACCTGACCCAGCACAATCATATCCATTAGCTCTTCCCAATCCTCACGCAGTTGCTGTTCCTCTTCTTCACTGGGATGCCACAGCAAAGGCGATCCCACGCGGCGATCGGCTAGCGGTATGCCACGATCGCCTTCGATCGGGATCCACAGCACGCGCGCCAGCTTGTGGCGCACATGGCTGGTTTCCCAGGTGACGCCGCTGTTACCGGTAAGCGGCGCAACGCACACGAAGGTGGTTTCCAGCGGTTTGCCTTGCGCATCCACCGGTATGGTTTTCAATTCAATGCCGAGATGGGCGAAATCCTGCTCGGCTTTGCTGCCCGCGCTGGCGCCCAGATGCAGCTCTAACAGCATACCCACCCAGCCTTTGTCACGCTTCAGGTTTGGCGGAATGGGCAGGTTAAGCTGTGCCGCCAGCGCGGCAAATGTTTGGCCGGCCAGTCGCTGTGCGCGCTGCAGTAATTCCGCTTCATTTTCCGGTGGCGACGGCAATAACGGTGAGGAGTGCATGGTAAAACTCACATTGGTTGAAGAGTGAACAGTAAAAGCTGGCTGAATTTGTCCACATGGCAGATACGTGAATAAGTGTGATAATAGCATGATTCAGCGTGCTTTTTTTAGATTGATGCCCGTTAACAGCAGAAGTGCTATTAAGGTTATCCCAGCTTGTTATCGACAATGAACAGATGTTGAACCTAGTTATCCACAGAAAAGTGGGATAACCCCTGGTTATGAAGATACCTGTTTCCATTTACAGCCTTGACTTTCGCGTTTTGAACGCTTTTTTTCCTTTCTTTGACCAGGTTTAGGGCATTCTCTGTGGATAAAAACGCCGCTGATGGATCTTTAACCGATCGCCAAAAAGCAAATGTGAGTAAAGGACGATCCTCTTAGGATTTAGTCGACGATTTTTTAATAACTCGCTGAAAAATAATTTTTTTTGTGAGTTTCACTTATTGTTTTGTAAGAGTTTTCTGAAGTGGTTATTCACTTCATTCCCGTGTTCTGCACAACGCTATCCACAGAAAAGGTGAATAAGATCGGCCATAATTCCCGCTTGCTGTTTATAACTTGGCTTATCTCTGTGAGTTATCCTGTTTTTATTCCGTTATCACCCTCAGTATCCAGTGGTTTACCGCCTGTAAGGAGTGTGAAACAATCAGGCTATTCAAATTTAGCTTTGAGGTAGTCCAGTGATCGATGATGATGGCTACCGCCCGAATGTTGGTATCGTAATCTGCAACAGGCAAGGACAAGTGTTATGGGCCAGGCGCTTTGGACAGCACTCCTGGCAATTTCCTCAGGGAGGCATCAATCCGGGTGAAACTGCTGAACAGGCGATGTATCGCGAACTGTTCGAAGAAGTGGGCTTACACCGCAAAGATGTTCGAATACTTGCTTCAACCCGTAACTGGTTACGTTACAAGTTGCCAAAACGTTTGGTGCGTTGGGACACAAAGCCGGTGTGTATCGGCCAGAAACAAAAGTGGTTTCTTCTGCAGTTAATGTGTAGTGACGCGGAGATCAATGTGCAGCACAGCAGCACGCCCGAGTTTGATGGTTGGCGCTGGGTTAGCTTCTGGTATCCGGTACGTCAGGTCGTCTCTTTCAAGCGCGATGTTTATCGCCGCGTAATGAAAGAATTCGCTGGCGTGGTGATGTCTATGCAGGAGAGTGCGGGGCAGCGCAATAACGCCGCCCAACGACGTAAAAGAGGATAGGCCACGCCCTTTATGCTCACTCAGTTGCGCGAAATAGTAGAAAAAGTGGCGAGTGCTCCACGTCTGAATGAAGCACTCGACATTCTGGTAAACGAAATTTGCCTTGCGATGGAAACCGAGGTTTGCTCGGTTTATCTCGCCGATCACGATCGTCGTTGCTACTACCTGATGGCGACACGCGGACTAAAAAAGCCGCGTGGTCGTACGGTCACGCTGGCATTTGACGAAGGTATTGTTGGCCTTGTCGGACGCTTAGCCGAGCCGATCAACCTCGCCGATGCTCAGAGCCATCCCAGCTTCAAATACATTCCTTCTGTTAAAGAGGAGCGTTATCGCTCCTTCCTCGGTGTCCCGATTATCAGCCGCCGCCAGCTGCTTGGCGTGTTGGTTGTGCAGCAGCGCGAACACCGCCAGTTCGATGAAAGCGAAGAGTCGTTTCTCGTCACGCTTGCCACGCAAATGGCCGGCTTGCTGTCGCAATCGCAGCTTGGCCAACTGTTTGGCCAATTCCGCCAGACGCGCGTCAAAGCGATTGCCGCTGCGCCTGGCGTGGCGGTTGCGCCAGGTTGGGTAGATGAAACCCAGCCGCTGCTCGATCAGGTCACTGCCGCTTCCACGCTGGACGTGCAGCGCGAGCGCGAGCGCCTGGTGCTGGCAATGGGTGAGGCGGGCAACGAATTTCGCCGCTTCAGTAAACGCTTTGCCGCCAGCGTGCAGAAAGAGAGTGCGGCGATCTTCGATCTCTATTCGCATCTGCTCACGGATGCGCGGCTGAAAAAAGATCTTTTTGACGAGATCGATCGCGGATCGGTCGCGGAATGGGCAGTCAAGACGGTGATCGAGAAGTTCGCCGAACAGTTCGCTAATCTGCAGGATCAATATTTACGCGAGCGCGCCGGCGATTTGCGCGTGCTAGGTCAGCGTCTGCTCTTTCACCTCGATGATTCGCTGGTGGGCACCAATGCCTGGCCGGAACGCTTCGTACTGGTTGCCGATGAACTCACAGCCACCACCCTGGCCGAACTGCCGCAGGAGCGTTTAGCCGGCGTGGTGGTCCGCGACGGTGCGTCCAACTCGCATGCGGCGATTTTGACGCGCGCGATGGGCATTCCAACCGTGATGGGCGCGGATATCCTGCCCGCCCAGCTTAACAAACGCCTGCTGATTGTTGACGGCTACCGCGGCGAAGTGCTGATCGATCCTGAACCGGTGTTGGTACAGGAATATCAGCGTTTGATCAGTGAAGAGAACGCGCTGAGCAAAATGGCTGAAGGCGTGGTTGAGCAATCCGGTGAGCTGAAAAGCGGCGAGCGCGTGCAGGTGATGCTGAATGCAGGCCTCAGCCCGGAACATGAACAGGCGCTCGACAGTTGGGTTGACGGCATTGGCCTGTATCGCACCGAAATCCCGTTTATGCTGCACAACGGCTTCCCTTCCGAAGAGGAACAGGTGGCGCAGTACCAGGGCATGCTGCAGCTGTTTTACGATAAGCCGGTCACGCTACGCACGCTGGATGTGGGGGCTGATAAACAGCTGCCGTATATGCCGATCAGTGAAGAGAATCCCTGCCTTGGCTGGCGCGGCATTCGTTTAACGCTCGATCAGCCGGAAATCTTCCTGGTGCAGGTGCGTGCCATGCTGCGTGCCAATGTGGCGTCTGGCAACCTGAGCATTTTACTGCCGATGATTAGCCATATTGATGAGATCGATGAAGCGCGTCGTCTGATTGATCGTGCTGGTCGTGAAGTGGAAGAGATGCTGGGGTATGTGATTCCCAAGCCGCGGATTGGTATCATGATCGAAGTGCCCTCGATGCTATTTATGATCCCGCATCTGGCGGATCGCATTGATTTTATTTCGGTGGGCACCAACGATCTCACGCAATATTTGCTGGCAGTGGATCGCAACAACACGCGCGTGGCGAACCTGTATGATTCGCTGCATCCGGCAATGCTGCGGGCGCTGCACACCATTGCCAGCGAAGCCCGCGAGGCCAAACTGGAGCTCTGCTTGTGTGGTGAAATGGCCGGCGATCCGATGTGTGTCGCGCTGTTAGTGGGCATGGGCTATCACCACCTCAGCATGAACGGCAAGAACGTGCCGCGCGTGAAATATCTGCTGCGTCATCTCGATTTCGAGGAAGCGCAGAAATTGAGCGAGCATGGATTGGCAGCGCATACGGCATCAGAAGTACGTCACCTGGTTTCAACCTTTATGGAGCGTCGCGGTTTAGGCGGCCTGATTCGCGGCGGGCGTTAACGGTTACATCTTGCCGACCTGTGTACAACCCGGCTGTGCTATTATGCGCAGCCTTTTATTGTCCCGTTTAAGGGCAGAAGAACGATGGTGAAAGATGACTAACGGCTACATTTCGTTTCCCCAATTCGATCCGGTGATTTTCTCAATCGGACCGATTTCGCTTCACTGGTACGGTTTGATGTATCTGGTGGGCTTTATTTTTGCCATGTGGCTGGCGACGCGCCGTGCTAACAAACCTGGCAGCGGCTGGAAAAAAGAGGAAGTGGAGAATCTGCTGTACGCAGGTTTCCTCGGCGTGTTCCTCGGCGGACGTATTGGCTATGTGCTGTTCTACAACCTGCCGCTGTTCCTGGAGAATCCGCTTTATCTGTTTAAGGTCTGGGATGGCGGTATGTCGTTCCACGGCGGCTTAATCGGCGTAATTGTGGTGATGCTGATCTTTGCGCGTCGTACCAAACGCACTTTCTTCCAGGTAGCCGATTTTATTGCGCCACTGATCCCGTTTGGTTTAGGTGCCGGTCGTCTGGGCAACTTCATCAACGGCGAACTGTGGGGCCGCGTGGCGCCAGATTTCAAATTCGCCATGCTGTTTCCGGGGTCGCGTAGCGAAGATATCGCGCTGGCGGCCAATAATCCGCAATACCAGGAATTGCTGAACACCTACGGCGTGCTGCCGCGTCATGCCTCGCAGCTGTATGAGCTGTGCCTCGAAGGCATTGTGCTGTTCATCATTCTGAATCTGTTTATTCGCAAGCCGCGTCCGATGGGCAGCGTATCTGGCCTGTTCCTGATTGGCTACGGCGCATTCCGCATCATCGTTGAGTTCTTCCGTCAGCCCGATGCGCAGCTTGGTCTGTTCGAAGGCGGCGTCAGCATGGGACAAATTCTCTCAATCCCCATGATTCTGGCCGGTGTGATTATGATGGTTTGGGCGTATCGTCGTCGCCCGCAGCAACAAACGCGTGAGGTAAAATGAAACAGTATCTGGACTTAATGCAACATGTGCTGAATGAAGGCGCAGAAAAGGCCGACCGCACCGGAACCGGCACGCTCTCCATTTTTGGCCACCAGATGCGTTTCAATTTGCAGGACGGTTTTCCGCTGGTTACGACCAAGAAAGTGCATCTGCGCTCAATTATTCATGAGCTGCTGTGGTTCCTCAAAGGCGAAACCAACATCGGTTATCTGAAAGAGAACAAGGTAACCATTTGGGATGAGTGGGCCGATGAGAACGGCGATCTTGGCCCGGTGTACGGTAAGCAGTGGCGCAGCTGGGGCAACGCTTCGGGCGAAGAAATCGATCAGATTAGCAAAGTGATTGAGCAGCTGAAGCGCGATCCGGATTCCCGCCGCATCATCGTTTCGGCGTGGAACGTGGGTGAGCTGGACGAGATGGCGCTGGCGCCTTGTCATGCCTTCTTCCAGTTCTACGTCGCTAACGGCAAGCTCTCTTGCCAGCTGTATCAGCGCTCGTGCGATATCTTCCTCGGTCTGCCGTTTAATATCGCCAGCTATGCGCTGCTGGTGCATATGGTGGCGCAGCAGTGCGACCTCGAAGTGGGTGATTTTGTCTGGACGGGTGGCGATACGCATCTCTACAGCAACCATCTGGAACAGGCACGCCTGCAATTGACGCGCGAACCGCGTCCGTTGCCGAAGCTGGTGATCAAGCGCAAACCGGCCTCCATCTTCGATTATCAATTCGAAGATTTCGACATCGAAGGCTACGATCCGCATCCGGCGATTAAAGCACCCGTAGCGATTTAACGCTATTTACCCGTAGGGTCGCCATTTATGGCGACCACTTACCAACCGCACCTCAATTCCCAACCGCACCTCAGTTCTGGATCCACCTCGCAAAAATCTGTATCTCTCTGCACCTCTCAGCGATTTCCTGCGCAGCATTTTCCAAAGCACCAATCCTCCGCTTGTTGAGCGTCATCCCAACCGGCAAATTACCCGGCATGAACAGAAACATTCACCACGGATTCACCTTACCTGAACTGTTATTGGTGATGGTGATTGCCGGCATACTCAGCGTGGGTGCCTTACAAGGCTGGCAGCGCTGGCAGCACTATCAACAGCTACGCGAAAGCGTTGCGCAACTGCAGGGATTTCTGTTGCGGGCCCGCGCTTACGCGAGCTGGCACAATCGCGATCTTGTTCTGTGGTTGCAGCCAGGGGAAAACGGCTGCCTTGGCGCGGGGCAAAAGCCTGCGGAAGGCTGTGCGTTGGCATCTCGTTGGCTATTCAGGCCGCCACATGCCAGCGTGCGCATTGCCGGCATGACGGGTGAAGTGGGGTTTTATGGGCGACGTGATGTGGCACGCCCCGGCAGTATCGATCTCATTAGCGATGCCGGACACTGGCGTCTAATCATCTCCGCCAGAGCGCGTATCCGAGCCTGTCAGCCGGGAGAGAAAGGATGCGAATAGCGCAAAGGGGTTTTAGCCTGCTGGAAATGCTGATTGCTATGGCGATTGGTGCCGTTTTGATGCTCAGCGTAGGGCGCTTTTTACCCCTGCTACTGGAGCAGAATCTGCGCCTGCAGCAGCGTGTGCAGCTGCAACAGGAACTGCAGCAGATCGCCAATACTTTACAGAAGGCGCTGCGACGAGCGGGCTATTGTCACGGGCAGTGCCACGGTGCCGCGCTAACGCTTGCGGCGAATGGCAGCTGCGTTTTACTGCGCTGGGATGAGAACAGCAACGGGCGCTGGGAAGGTGTGGGGCACAGCGAAAGTGACTATTACGGCTATCGGCTGCGCAGTGGACAGCTGGAAATGCAGCGTGGTGTGGATGAGTGCAGCAGCAGTGGGTGGGAGAGAGTGTCCGATCCGGCCTTTCTCACCCTCGACACCTTCAAACTTGAACGACAGGGAACACGCCTTATCCTGCAACTGGCAGGGCATGCGGCTAGCCAAAGCGTGACGTTGGAACACTGGATTGAAGGAATCAATCTATGAAGCAACGCGGCAACAGCACATTGGGTATGGTGCTGATGATGTTAATCATGGGTGGACTGACGTTGCATGCTACGCGCAGCCAGCTGTCGCAAGGGATGGTATCAGTGGCGGACGAGCAGCAGCATCACCAGGATTTCTGGCAGGCGTATTCCGCACTGGAGTGGGGGAGCGTGCAAAACTGGCCGCAGGCGACCGGCTGGCAGTGCCAGCAGTGGGCGGCAGAGCAGTGGCAAAGCTGTCTATTACGTATGGAGGATGACAATGCGTTGTTATCAGCACATGGAGAAGGGCGAGCGCTGTGGCTCTATCGTTGGGTTTCTCTACGTAACTCGCAAACCCAGCGGCAAGAACATGGCTGGATCGATTATTGCCCGCTTTCGCAGCCGGAGCTGTGTCAGCCAGAAGCAACAGGGCTTTAGCCTGGCGGAAACGCTGGTGGCGATGCTGCTGCTGGCAATGACCATCAGCACTTTGTTGCAATATCATCGGGCGCTGGCACTGGGTTTTAGCCAGCAGTGGCAGCAGCGGCAGGCCTGGCGTGCTGCAGGGCAGGCGCTGCTTGGTCATGACGTAGCGGGCTGGCAGAGCCAGCGCCAGCAGCAAAGCATCGCAGGCGGCTGTACACTTGAGCACGTCACGGTGACGGGACCGCAACAGCGCTCGGCCTCATTAGGACAGCTCAATTGCCGCTGAGATGGCCTCAGCGGTAGGCATCAATGGCGATAAACGGTAGAGTGGCTCGGCTGAGTGCGTGCAGCTAACGTACCTGCAGCTTGAAGTAGGGTGGGTATATCTTTGAAGGAGAGTTATGTTCCGGGTCTATCATTCCAATCAGCTCGATCTGTTGAAAAATCTGGCAGGTATTCTGATTGAAAACCAGCCGCTAGCCGATCCGCTTGCTGCTGAACAGGTGCTGGTACAGAGTCCCGGTATGGCGCAATGGCTGCAAATGGAGCTGGCTAACAGTTTCGGTATCGCCGCCAACATCGAGTTCCCTTTGCCCGCCAGTTTTATCTGGAACATGTTCGTTAAGGTGCTACCCGATATCCCTGAAGAGAGCGCCTTCACCAAAGCCAGCATGAGCTGGAAGCTGATGCATCGGCTGCCGACCTTGCTGGAGCAGGAGGCCTTCCAGCCGCTGCGGCACTATCTCAATGACGACGATGATAAGCGTAAGCTGTATCAGCTCAGCGCCCGCGTCGCCGATCTGTTTGACCAATATCTGGTGTACCGCTCGGACTGGCTCAATAGCTGGGAGCGCGGTGAACGAATTGATGGCTTAGGCGAATCACAGCATTGGCAGGCACCGCTGTGGTGCGATCTGGTCAGCTTTACGGAGAGCCTCGACCAGCCGATGTGGCATCGTGCCAATCTTTATGCGCGCTTTATCCGTGAACTGGAACAGGCAAACACGCCGCCGCCAGGTCTGCCACAGCGCGTATTTATTTGCGGTATTTCCGCGCTGCCGCCGGTCTATCTTCAGGCGTTAGAAGCGCTGGGACGGCATATCGATATCCATCTGCTGTTCACCAATCCATGTCGCCACTATTGGGGTGACATTCAGGATTATGCCTTCCTGGCGAAGCTGCAAAGCCGCCAGCGGCGTCGTTTACAATCAGATGAGCTACAGCCGCTGTTTCGCGATCCGGCTAGCGCCACGTCGTTATTTAACGATCTCGGCGAGCAACAGCTCACCAATCCACTGCTCGCGTCATGGGGCAAGTTGGGGCGCGATAATCTGTTTTTACTGAGCCAGATGGAGTCCGCCGCCAACGACATTGATGCCTTTGTGGAATTGCCCCAAGACAATCTGCTGCACAGTCTGCAGTCGGACCTGCTCAATCTCGACGATAAAGCGGTGATTGGACTGAACGCCGGTGAACTGGCCGACAGCAGTGAGAAACGCCAGCTTGATCCGCACGATCGCTCGATCACGCTGCAGGTGTGCCATAGTGCGCAGCGTGAAGTTGAAGTGTTGCAGGATCACCTGCTAACGCTAATGGAAGCCGATCCCGAGCTCAAGCCGCGCGACATCATTGTCATGGTGGCAGACATTGACAGTTATGCCCCCTTTATTCAGGCTGCTTTTGCCAGCGCGCCGAGTGAGCGCTATTTACCCTTTGCCATTTCAGACCGCCGCGCCAGCCAGGCGCACCCGGCTATATTGGCGTTGATCGGTTTACTGGCATTGCCGGAAAGCCGTTTTGCTTCGGAAGATGTGCTGGCGTTGCTGGAAGTGCCAGCGCTGGCGCAACGCTTCTCAGTGGATGAAAGCGGGCTGCGACTGCTACGCCGTTGGGTGATGGAATCCGGTATCCGCTGGGGGTTGGATGATGCCAGTGTGGAAGCGTTGGCGCTGCCGGTGACCGGACAACATACCTGGCGTTTTGGTCTGCAGCGCATGCTGCTGGGCTACGCGCTAGAAAGTGGCAACGGCGACTGGCAGGGTATTTTGCCGTATGACGAGTCCAGTGGCCTCATCGCTGAGCTGGCGGGACATCTGGCCGAATTACTCTCTCGGCTTGAAGAGTGGCGCGCGCGTCTGGCGCAAGAGCGCACGCTTGAGGATTGGTTGCCATTATGTCGCGAGCTGATCACCAGCTTCTTCAGCGGTGATGCCGAAAGTGACGCCGCACTGCTGCTGGTGGAAACGCAGTGGCAGGAGATTATTGAACAGGGTATGCAAGCGGCTTATCACCAGCCGATTCCGGTCACATTACTGCGCGATGAGCTGCGTTCGCGCCTCGATCAGCAGCGGATTAGCCAACGTTTTCTTGCCGGCCCGATCAACTTTTGTACGCTGATGCCAATGCGCTCTATTCCCTTCAAGGTGGTGTGTTTGCTGGGCATGAACGACGGGGTTTACCCGCGCACATTAGCGCCACTTGGTTTCGACCTCATGCAGCAGCAGATGCGTAAGGGCGATCGCAGTCGCCGTGATGATGACCGCTACCTGTTCCTCGAAGCGTTAATTTCGGCGCAGCAGCAGCTGTATATCAGCTATATCGGCCGCGCTATTCAGGACAACACCGAGCGCTATCCCTCAGTATTAGTGAGTGAGCTGGTGGATTATCTTGGGCAGAGTTTCTGTTTACCCGGCGACGAAGCCTGTGAGCCTGACGTCAGCGAGCAGCATGTGCGTGAACATCTACAAACGCTACATAGCCGAATGCCTTTTGCGGCGGAGAACTTCCAACCGGGCGCATATGGCCAAAGTTTTGCGGCGGAATGGCTACCTGCCGCAACCGGCAGCGGGGTCGCGCAACCTGATTTTGTCCAGCCTTTACCGCCGGTGCCATTGGAAACGTTGTCGCTGGAGCAACTGCTGCGTTTCTGGCGCCATCCGGTGCGCGCCTGGTTCCAGCAGCGCTTAGGCGTCGCATTTTGGATGGAAGAGAGCGAACTGCCCGACAGCGAACCCTTCGCTCCCGACAGTCTGGAGCGTTATCAAATCAACGCCCAGCTGTTAAATACGCTGGTCAACGGTGACGATCCGGCGCAGCTGTATGCTCGCCATCGTGCCGCAGGCAATCTACCGTACGGCGCTTTTGGGGAAATTTTCTGGCAGAGCCAGACCGAAGAGATGCAGGAAGTGGCGGCGGAGGTGAGCGGTCAACGCCAGCCGGCGGAGAGTTGGGAGATCAATCTGAAGCTGGGCGATGTGCAATTGACCGGCTGGCTGACCCAGGTGCAAGCTGATGGGCTGCTGCGCTGGCGTCCGGGCGTGCTTAATATGAACGATGGACTGTTGTTATGGATCGAACATCTGGTGTATTGCGCGTTAGGCGGTACGGGTGAAAGCCGTATGTACGGTCGTAAACAGAGTCACTGGCGTTTTACGGCACTGGATGCCGATCGGGCATTAGTTTTGCTGAGCGAGTATGTTGGGGGTTATCAGGCGGGGTTAGTACAGCCGCTGATGCTGCTCAATAAATCGGGTGGGGCCTGGCTGGAGGCCAGCTTTGATAGCAAGGCGCACCTGCTGCTGGAAGACGAAGCAACGCAGAAAAAGGCACTTAACAAACTGCTGCAAGCCTGGCAGGGTGGTTTCCAGGTTGAAGGCGAGGGCAGCGATCCCTATCTTCAGCGCCTTAGCCGAACACTTGATGAAGAGGCTATCCAGGCGATTACCGCTGCCGCACGGCAATGGTATTTGCCGGTGCGCCTTGCGCATCAACATGATGAATAGCAATCGGGAACAGCCTCGTTAACGCTGTTCTCACTACTATAAAAAAGTTTTTCTATTTCACCGCTGGGCACACAGACAGCGGAAAAGGGTAACGTAAGGGGTTTAAATGCGGATTTACGCACGCTGGATTGGAGCGCTGCTGCTGAGCATGCTGGCGCTGAATGCCTTTGCCGATACCGATCGCGGCTGGCAACCCATTAATGACACCATTCGTAAAAGCGATCACGATCCACGCAGCTATCAGGCGATTACCTTAAGTAACGGCATGACCGTGCTGCTGGTCTCGGACGCAGAAGCACCGAAATCCCTGGCGGCGCTGACGTTGCCGATAGGTTCGCTGGATGATCCTAATCAGCAACTGGGCCTGGCGCACTATCTGGAACATATGGTGCTGATGGGATCTAAGCTTTATCCGCAGCCTGACAATCTTGCAGAATTTCTGAAGAAGCACGGTGGTAGCCATAATGCCAGTACGGCCTCCTATCGTACGGCGTTCTATCTTGAAGTGGAGAACGATGCACTGCAGCCGGCTGTCGATCGCCTGGCTGATGCGATTGCTGAACCGCTGTTGGATCCGATCAATGCTGACCGTGAACGCCACGCTGTTAACGCTGAGCTCACCATGGCCCGCTCGCGTGATGGTTTGCGTATGTCGCAAGTGGGTGCAGAAACCCTAAACCCTGCACATCCGGGTTCACGTTATTCCGGCGGTAACCTTGATACGCTGAGTGATAAGCCCGACAGCAAATTACATCAGGCGCTAACCGATTTTTATCACAGCCATTATTCGGCGAATCTGATGAAGGCGGTGATTTACAGCAACAAGCCGCTGCCAGAGATGGCCGACATTGCGGCAAAGACCTTTGGTCGAGTGGCCAATCATCAGACGGCAGTGCCTGAGATAGATGTCCCCGTGGTCACCGATGCACAAAAGGGCATCATTATTCATTACGTGCCTGCACAGCCGCGCAAGCAGTTAAAAATCGAATTCCGTATTGCCAATAACAGCGGCCAGTTCCGCAGTAAAACGGATACGTTGATTAGTTATATTCTGGGCAACCGCAGCAAGAATACCCTTAATGACTGGCTGCAAAAGCAGGGGCTGGCTGACGGTGTCAGCGCGGGTGCCGATCCGATGACCGAGCGCAACAGCGGCGTGTTTGCTATCAGCGTATCGCTCACCGATAAAGGGTTGGCACAGCGCGATGAGGTCGTAGCCGCAGTATTTAGCTACCTGGATCTGCTGCGTAGTAAAGGCATCAGCAAAGAGTACTTTGATGAAGTCTCTCATGTACTGGCACTGGATTTCCGCTATCCATCAATCACGCGCGATATGGATTACATCGAATGGTTAGTGGACACCATGCTACGTGTGCCGGTTGAACATACGCTGGACGCGCCATATCTGGCCGATCAATTCGACCCAGCCGCCATCAAATCACGTCTTGATGAGATGACGCCGCAGAACGCGCGTATCTGGTACATCAGTCCGCAGGAGCCGCACAACAAAGAAGCCTATTTTGTGAACGCGCCTTACCAGGTGGATAAAATCAGCACCGCGCAGTTCAGTGACTGGCAGCAGCGTGCCACTCAGCTGCAGCTATCGATGCCGGCCCTGAATCCCTATATTCCGTCTGATTTCACCATCATGCCTTCCACAGGTAAAACCTACGATCATCCCGTGGCGCTCACCAGCGGTGACAGCATGCGCATCTACTGGATGCCAAGCCAGATGTTTGCCAGTGAACCCAAAGCGGCGATCACCCTGGCACTGCGCAACAAAGCCGCGATTAGCGATGCGCGCCAGCAGGTGCTGTTTGGGTTGAATGACTATCTCTCCAGTCTGGCTCTGGATCAGCTCAACTCGCAGGCATCGGTTGGCGGCATCAGCTTCTCCACCGGTGAAGATGATGGCATCGTGTTTAGCGCCAGCGGGTTTACCCAACGCTTGCCGGAACTGCTGAAAAAACTGGTGGAAGGCTACGCCACGTTTACCCCGGATCAACAGCAGCTGGAACAGGCCAAATCCTGGTATCTGGATCGATTGGAGGCGGCTGAAAAAGGCAAAGCGTTTGAGCAAGCCATTCAGCCAATGCAAATGCTCTCGCAGCTGCCCTATACCCAGCGCGAAACGCGCCGCAAGCTGGTCAAAGAGATCACGTTGAAAGAGGTCACTGACTATCGTGATGCGCTGATTCATCACGCAACACCAGAGATGATGGTGGTGGGGAATCTATCAGCCGATCGCGTTATACAGTTGGGTGATGAACTTAAACAGCAGTTGCAGAGCGATGGCCACGGCTACTGGCACAGTGATTATGTGGTCGTCGATAAGGCGATGAAGGCCAACCTGCAGAAAGCAGGTAGCAGCACCGATTCCGCGCTGGCGGCGCTGTATGTGCCGTTGGGCTACAGCGAGTATCAAAGCATGGCTAACAGCACCATGCTCAGCCAGATAGTGCAGCCGTGGTTCTACAATCAGTTGCGTACCGAAGAGCAGCTCGGCTATGCGGTGTTTGCCTACCAGATGCCGATTGGTCGCCAATGGGGTATCGGTTTCTTACTGCAAAGTAACAGCAAACAACCCGCCTTCTTACTGCAACGCTTCCAGGCCTTTTATCCGCAGGCTGAACAGCGTCTGCGCACCATGAAACCGGAAGATTTCGCCCAATATCAGCAGGCGTTGATCAACGATATGAAGCAGCGCCCGCAAACGCTGGATGAAGAGGCGAACCGCTTTAACCGCGACTTCAATCGCCAGAATTTTGCTTTCGATACGCGTGAAAAAGCGATTGAGCAAATTCAAAAGCTGACGCCAGCGGGTCTGGCCGACTTCTTCCATCAGGCGGTGTTAGCGCAGCAGGGCATGGCGATGATTTCGCAGATTGGCGGTAGCCATGATGGTGCGACCAAAGATGATTACGCGCTATTGCCGGACTGGACCACGTGGGATGAGGTGCAGAAATTGCAGCAATCATTGCCAGTGAAGAGTGATGCGCAATGAGTTTGTTACCTGAAACCCTCAATCCCCTGACGCTGCCGCTGCGCGGTGAGCGTCTGATTGAAGCCTCAGCCGGAACAGGCAAGACCTTTACCATCGGTCTGCTCTATCTGCGCCTGCTGCTCGGGTTAGGTGGACAAAATGCGTATTCCCGCCCACTGTCGGTAGAAGAAATTTTGGTGGTGACTTTTACCGAGGCTGCTACCGCCGAGCTGCGTGGACGTATTCGTGCCAATATTCACGAACTGCGATTGGCCTGCCTGCGCGGCGTCAGCGGCAACCCGATGCTGATGCAACTGTTGCAGGAGATTCCGCAACCTGCCGATGCGGCTTCACTGCTGCTTGCTGCCGAGCGCCAGATGGACGAAGCGGCGATATTCACTATTCACGGCTTCTGCCAACGCATGCTCAATCTCAATGCCTTTGAATCAGGGATGCTGTTTGAACAGCAGCTGATTGAGGATGAACAGCTTCTGCTGCGACAGGCGACGGCCGATTTTTGGCGCCGCCACTGCTATCCATTGACGCTGGATGTTGCGCGCGTGATTGTCAGCGAGTGGAGCGGCCCGGAGCAGTTGTTGGCAACCTTGCGTCCATGGTTACAGGGCGAGTCTCCCAGCCTGCGTCTTCCGCCTGCCGAGGGTGAAACGCTGGCCTCACGCCACAGTGAAAATCTGGCGCGTATCGCCGCCATGAAAGCGCAGTGGCTGGCGGTCGGCGAAGAGGTGCTGACGCTGGTTGGACAATCGGACGTGGATAAGCGTAGCTACAGCAGTAAAAATTTGCCGGTTTGGGTTAACAAGGTCAGCTTCTGGGCACAAAGCGAAACGTACGATTATCAGGTTCCTGCCGAGCTGGCGCGCTTTGGCCAGCAGGTACTGATAGAGAAGACCAAAAAGGGCCTTCCGCCACAGCATGGCTTATTTGACGCCATTGATAGCTTTATCGCGCAGCCGCTGTCGCTGCGTGATTTGGTAATTGCCCGTGCGCTGGTTGAGGTGCGTGCTGCGGTACGTAAAGAAAAGCGCCAGCAGGCACTGCTAGGTTTTGATGACCTGCTAAGCCGTCTGGACGAAGCGCTGCAGCAGCCCAGTGGTGAACAGCTGGCGCAGGCCATCCGTCAGCGTTTTCCGGTGGCGTTAATTGATGAATTTCAGGATACCGATCCGCTGCAATACCGCATTTTCCGCACGCTTTACATCAATCAACCAGCGCATGCGCTGCTGCTGATTGGCGATCCAAAACAGGCGATTTACGCGTTTCGTGGCGCGGATATTTTTACCTATATTCGGGCACGGAGTGAGGTCAGCGCGCACTATACGCTGGATACTAACTGGCGCTCGTCGCCGGCGATGGTTAGCAGCGTCAATCAGCTGTTTATGCGTCTTGAAGCGCCATTTTTGTTCGCCGACATTCCCTTCCAGCCGGTGCAGTTCGCGCCACCCAATCAGCGCTTGTCGCTCAGCATCGATCAGGTTGAGCAAGCGGCATTGCGCTTCTGGCTGCAACCTGGGGCAGGTTGCAGCGTGGGAGACTATCAGCAACGGATGGCGCAGCAGTGTGCGGCCGACATACGCCGCTGGCTACAGGCTGGTCAGCAACAGCGTGCGATGCTGGGCAAAGCTCCTGCACTGCGCCCGGTACAAGCTTCAGATATCACCGTGCTGGTGCGCAGCCGTAACGAAGCCAATCTGATTCGCGAAGCGTTAAATCTGCTGGGGATTCCGTCGGTGTATCTCTCTAACCGCGACAGCGTCTACACCACGCCGGAAGCGCGCGAGCTGTTGTGGCTGCTGCAGGCGGTGCTGGCGCCGGAACAGGAGCGTATGCTGCGTACGGCGCTGGCTACCTCGCTGTTTGCCTTTGATGCCTCGCAGCTGGATGCGCTGGATCAGGATGCTCGTGGTTGGGATGAATTGGTCGATACCTTTGCTCGCTGGCAGCTGGTGTGGCAGCAGCGTGGCGTGTTGCCGATGCTGCGCGAGATGATGCTGGAGCGTCAGCTGGCAGAGAATTTGCTGGCATCAGACAACGGTGAACGCCGCCTGACCGATTTACTGCATCTGGGCGAACTGTTACAGGAGGCGGCAGCACAGCTGGATAGTCCGCATGCGCTGGTGCGCCATCTGGCGCAGCAGATCGCACGTCCGGATAGTCAGTCTGCCAGCCAGCAGCTGCGTCTGGAGAGCGATCGCCATCTGGTACAGATTGTCACCATTCACAAGTCCAAAGGACTGCAATATCCGTTAGTGTGGCTGCCATTCGCCGCCGGTTTCCGCGAAGCCGATACCGCGCTGTATCACGATCGTGAAAGTTTTGGAGCGGTGCTGGATCTGCAAGCGGATGAGGCGAGTCTGGCGCTGGCCGAGCAGGAGCGTCTCGCGGAAGATTTGCGTCTGCTGTACGTGGCGCTGACCCGCTCGATTTATCACTGCAGCGTTGGGGTGGCGCCGCTGTTTCGTGGCACGCGTAAGAAAGAGGGCGAGAGCGATGTGCACAAAAGCGCGCTCGGGTTCTTGTTGCAGCGTGGTGAAGCGGCCACGGCAGAGCAGTTGGCTATTCTGCTCAATGATATGGAGGCAGTAGGCACCGATGTGGTGCTGGCGGATGATATCCATGCCGAGCGCTGGCAGAATGATGCCGTTGCCGATAGCGAACTTGCCGCGCGTGCCGTAACGCGTGTGTTGGCCGATCCGTGGCGGGTAACCAGCTACTCCGGTTTACAGCAGCATGGCACTCATCGCCTGTTGGATGTGATGCCAAACTTCGATGTTGAAGCAGCGGGCGAGGAGAACCGTGAGGAGACGCTGGAAGCGACGTTAACACCCCACCATTTCCCGCGCGGTGCTGCACCGGGGACGTTTTTACATGAGCTGTTTGAATCACTGGATTTCCCACAGCCGCCCTCCGCAGAGAAGCTGACGCAGCATCTGCAGCAAAACGGTTACCCGCTCCACTGGCAGCCGATGCTCAGTGAGTGGATTGCACGCGTGGTCACTACGCCGCTGAATGCGCAGGGCATCCATCTGGCGGGCGTTCACCATCACGATTGTTTGGTTGAAATGGCCTTCTATCTGCCAATTGATAACGTGCTGACGGCGCATGAACTCAGTGCATTAATCGCTCAGGATGCGTTATCGGCACAGGCTCCGCCGCTTGATTTCCGTCAGGTGCAGGGCATGCTAAAAGGCTTTATTGACCTGGTGTTTCGCTGGCAGGGTAAATACTACCTGCTGGATTATAAATCCAACTGGCTGGGTGACAGCCACGAAGCTTATACACCGCAGGCGATGGCGCAGGCGATGATCGACCACCGCTACGATTTGCAGTACCAACTCTATACGCTGGCGCTGCATCGCTATTTACAGCATCGTGTGCCTGATTACGATTATGAGCAGCACTTTGGCGGCGTGTTCTATCTTTTCCTGCGCGGCATGGATGGTAGCTCACCCGATAATGGCGTGTTCCATACGCGTCCAAGCTTCGATTTTGTTTCACAACTGGACAGCCTGTTTCGCGGGCCAGGAGAGTCTGCATGAGCGGTATGACGGCGCTTTTGGCACAGGCAGCTGAGCTGCGCTTGCTGCGGCCGCTGGATGTCCAGTTTGCCCAACTGTTGGCCGATGATGATTATCCGGCGCGATTACTCCTGGCAGCATGCCTGAGTGCAGAAGCAGGGGATGGGCATGTCTGTTTACCGCTGACGCAGCTGAGCCGCGACAACCTGTTTAATGGTCGTCATGCGGAGCTGGCGCACGCTATCTGGCAAGCTGCCGGGGAGCCGCAAGATTGGCACGCAGAACTGAGTGACTGGCCTGCGTTGCACAGTCACGATCGGGCGGCGCCGATCGTGTTGAGCGAGAATCGTCTCTATCTGCATCGCTTATGGCATAACGAAGGGCAGGTGGCACGCTTCTTCCAGTCACAGGCCACAGCGCAGCAGTTTGCATCTGAGCAGGTAAGAGAAGTACTGGATCAGCTGTTTGGTATCGCGCCGGATAACTGGCAGAAAATTGCGGCCGCCGTAGCATTGACGCAAAAAACCGCGGTTATTTCTGGCGGCCCCGGCACCGGAAAAACCACTACGGTGGCAAAACTGCTGGCAGCGCTCATTCGCCTGAGTGGGGACGCACTTCGTATTCAATTGGCTGCTCCAACCGGCAAGGCCGCGGCGCGTCTCACCGAATCGCTGGGTAAGGCGCTGCAAAAGCTGCCGGTTAGCGAGGCGGAACGACTACGCTTTCCGGCTGAGGCCACTACGTTGCACCGTCTTTTAGGCGCACAACCGGAAACGCAGCGTCTGCGCTATCACGCGGGAAATCCATTGCATCTGGATGTGCTGGTGGTGGATGAAGCCTCCATGGTCGATCTCGGTATGATGGCCAATCTTATCGCCGCGTTGCCTCCGCAGGCGCGAGTCATTTTCCTGGGCGATCGCGATCAACTTGCATCCGTTGAAGCGGGCGCGGTGCTCGGCGATATCTGCCGCTGCGCTGAGGCCGGTTACAGTACCGCGCGTGCGTTACAACTCAGTGAAATTACTGGCTGTGCAGTGGCGGGCAATGATGAGCACAGCGCTCCCCCTGTGCGCGACTCTATTTGCCTGCTGCGCAAAAGTTATCGCTTTGACGCCAACTCCGGCATCGGGCAGCTGGCCAGCGCCGTTAACGCAGGTGATGCGAAAGCAGTCGAGGCGGCATTGCAGGCAGGGTTTAGTGATATCGCGCGTAAACCTTTAAATGATGCGGAGGCTTATCAGGCGATGCTGGCGGAGATTGCAGCAGGCTACCAGCCTTTCCTGAAACTGATTAGCCAGCGAGCAGATCCGGCAGAGATTATCGCGGCATTTGGTCGCTATCAGCTGCTGTGTGCGCTACGCGAAGGGCCTTTTGGCGTGCAGGGGCTGAATCAACGTATTGAACAGAAGCTGATGCAGCTGCAACTGATTCGTCGTCCCACCGGCGGCAGTCGTTGGTATCAGGGACGTCCGGTGATGGTGACGCGCAACGATAGCGCGTTGGGCCTGTTTAACGGCGATATCGGCATTACGCTGTTTGATGATGAAGGTCTGCTGAAAGTATTTTTCCCATTGCCAGATGGCAGCATCAAAGCGGTACAGCCAAGTCGTTTACCCACGCACGATACCGCGTGGGCAATGACGGTGCACAAATCGCAGGGATCGGAGTTTGATCATACGGCGTTAGTGATGCCGGCGCAGTTTTTACCGGTGCTAACGCGTGAACTGATTTATACCGCCATTACGCGTGCGCGAAAGCAGCTGACGTTGTACAGCGATGAAAGCGTATTCCGCCGGGCGGTGCAGCTGCGCACCCAACGGCGCAGCGGATTGCTCGAGCGGTTGAGCGGGGAATAAACCCAGGTCGGCATAAATGCCGCCCCTACAAATGCACCATAGGGTCGCCATTCATGGCGACCTCTTCCCGATGCGCATAAATGCCGCCTCTACAAATGCACCGTAGGGTCGCCATTCATGGCGACCTCTTCCCGATGCGCATAAATGCCCACCAGCAAGTGCTAACCCAAGTCTGCCATCAGCACTTTCGAACGGCGCTGGTAGTTGTACATCTGCTTTTTGCTCTCGGGCAGCGACTCAATATCCACCGGCGTAAAACCGCGTTCCTGGAACCAGTGAATACTGCGGGTCGTCAACACAAACAGCTTTTTCAGCCCCATTTGACGCGCTTGCAGCGCTACGCGTTCTAAGAGCAATTCGCCGCGCGATGAGCTGCGATAATCCGGATGTACCGCGACACAGGCCATCTCACCAATCTGCTCGTCCGGGAACGGATACAGCGCTGCACAGGCAATGGTCAGATTATCGCGCTGAATGATGGTGAATTTATCAATCTCCATCTCCAGCTGCTCGCGTGAACGGCGCACCAGAATGCCCTGCTGCTCCAGCGGACGAATCAGCTCCAAAATACCGCCGATATCATTGATGTTGGCGCGGCGAATCTGCTCGGCCGATTCCATAACAATCTGCGTGCCGATACCGTCGCGGGAGAACAGTTCTTGCAGTAACGCTCCGTCTTCCTGATAGCTGATCAGATGGCTGCGACGCACCCCGCTGCGGCAGGCTTTAACCGCACCGCGCAGGAAGCGTACGGTGCCCGAAAGGAAATCGCCATCGCTCTCCATTTCGTCAATGCGCGCCTGGGCTTCATTGGGAAACAGCTCGGAAATGATGTTACCTTCGCGATCGGTGACGCCCTGCTCGGAGCAGAAACCAATCATTTTCTCGGCCTTCAATTTGATGGCCAGCTGCGTCGCGACTTCTTCTGACGTCAGGTTAAAGCTTTCGCCGGTCACTGAAACGGCCACTGGTCCCAGCAGCACGATCGCATCATTATCCAGTTGGCGATGAATCGCCTCTTCATCAATACGACGGATACGGCCGCTATGGCAGTAATCGACGCCATCATCCACGCCTAGCGGCTGCGCAATAATAAAGTTGCCGCTCACGACGTTAATATGAGCACCTTGCAGCGGCGTGTTATTGAGACTCATCGAGAGACGCGCGGTGATATCCAGCTGCAGTCGGCCAGCTGCCTGCTTGACCAGCTCAAGCGACTGCGCATCGGTGACGCGCGTGTGTTTATGGTAAATCGGTTCCAGCTGTTGCTGCGCCAGGCTGGCATCAATCTGCGGACGGGCACCGTAGACCACCACCAGCCGAATGCCAAGACTATGCAACAGGCCGATATCATTTACGATGCTTGAGAAGTTCTCATGCTCGATGGCTTCACCACCCAGCATGATGACAAAGGTCTTGTCGCGGTGGGTATTTATATAGGGAACGGTATGGCGAAAACCCTGAACCAGTTCTGTACTGCGTTCCTTCACGGCAAACCCTCTTTGCATTTTTATTCGTAATTTTCGTATTTTTATGCTCTTTCGCAGATTAATGCAAGTGTCCGGCCTGACGTTACTTTACGATTTTCCTGATGCAACACTCGCTAACAGACTGCATTATCTGGTTTTTCCGGCAAGACAAGACATTTCTGGTCGAACAAAGTTTTCGCTTTCTTGCCATCATTTGACGTTTTTTTAGACACAACATAGCAAGTGGAGCGGCATGTCCGAAGCTTTTACACGACGACGATTATTACAGGGCGCTGGGGCATTATGGCTGTTGAGCGTCACGCGCACTGGAGTGGCAGCCAGCCAGCATATTGTGGCGGTGCGCATCTGGCCATCCTCAACATACTCCCGCGTTACACTGGAATCGAATGTTCCCCTCAAGTACAAGCAATTCACGCTGAATAATCCCGATCGTCTGGTTATTGATATCGAAAATATGCACATCAATCCGGTACTAAAAGGCGTGGATAAGCTGGTGCGTATGGACGATCCCTACATCAAAACCGCGCGCGTTGGTCAATTTGATACGAATACGGTGCGCATCGTGCTGGAGCTCAAGCGCAGTATCGCGCCGAAGACCTTCACACTGGCGCCGGTGGCGGGCATTAAGCATCGTTTAGTCGTGGATCTCTATCCCAGCCAAAAGTCACAGGAGGAGGATCCGCTTCTGGCGTTACTACAGGATTACAATCAGGGCGATCTCGAACGCGATCAGCCCGTGCAGGCTGCGCTGCCGGGCAAAGCAGGGCGCGATCGGCCAATTATTATCATGATCGATCCTGGGCATGGCGGTGAAGATCCGGGCGCACATGGTAAATATAAAACGCGTGAGAAAGATATCGTGCTGAAAATCGGGCGCTATCTGAAGGCGCTGATCGATAAAGAGCGCAACATGAAAGCCTACATGACGCGTAACGAAGATGTCTTTATTCCATTACGTGTAAGGGTCGCGAAAGCACGTAAGCAGCGTGCTGATCTGTTTATCTCGATCCACGCCGATGCCTTCACCAGCCGGGCGGCGCGTGGATCATCGGTGTTTGCACTCTCAACGCGGGGCGCAACCTCGACGGCAGCGCGCTTCCTGGCGCAGACGCAGAATGAAGCCGATTTGATTGGGGGTGTCAGCATGAGCGGCGATCGCTATCTCGATCACACCATGTTCGATATGGTGCAGCGTCAAACGATCAGCGACAGCCTGAAGTTCGGCAAAGAGGTGCTGGCGCGTATGGGGCACATTAATCATCTGCATAAGCGCACGGTTGATCAGGCTGGATTTGCCGTGCTGAAAGCGCCTGATATTCCTTCCATTCTGGTAGAAACCGCGTTTATCAGTAATGTGGAGGAGGAGCGTAAGCTGCGTACCGCGCGCTATCAGCATCAGGTGGCTGAGGCGATTTTGCATGGCATCAAGGCGTATTTTGATAAAGGGGCGGCGCTGGCGCATCGTTGAAGCGGGCGGCAGAAATGCCGCTTTTAGCGTATGGCAGAAACAAAAAAACACCCGTTAAGGTGTTTAAATGATTGGTTGCGGGGGCCGGATTCGAACCGACGACCTTCGGGTTATGAGCCCGACGAGCTACCAGGCTGCTCCACCCCGCGTCCGTCTGTCGCGCTAAGCGACACTTCACATTGTATTCTTCTTATAGACAATTGGTTGCGGGGGCCGGATTCGAACCGACGACCTTCGGGTTATGAGCCCGACGAGCTACCAGGCTGCTCCACCCCGCGTCCGTCTGACGCGTTACACGACACTTCACATTGTCTCTTCACTTAAGAAGAATTGGTTGCGGGGGCCGGATTCGAACCGACGACCTTCGGGTTATGAGCCCGACGAGCTACCAGGCTGCTCCACCCCGCGTCCGTGGATGCGCACTATACTCTGGACGCGCGGCGATGCAACTCCTTTTTGAGACAAATCACTAAATTTACAGTTAGTTGATGAATAAAGTCGCCAATCGTCGCTTTATTATACAGATGTGAGCAAGGCAGGTTGTGGTGGATTTCATTCTCTCCGCCCGTTTGCTATCGTCGCCGGGCAAACAATCGATAAAAAGAGAAGGGTATGAAAGGACATTGGGCGAAGTATGCACTGACTGGCGCATTTTTCGCGCTGTTAGCGGGTTGTAGTTCTAAACCGACCGATCGTGGTCAGCAATATATCGATGGCAAGCTGGAGCAGCCGCTCGGGCTGGTGAATCAGCCCAATGCCAAAGGGCGTCCGGTCAACGGTAAAGACTTCAGCGATCAGGTTGTGCAGATTCAAACGGCCTCTTCCGGTCTGTTCGGACGCAACAACGGCACCTATAGCGCGGTGCAAAACTGGCTGCTGTCCGGTGCCGATACGCGCCAGCTCAACCAGTTTGGTTTGAATGCTTATCAGATGGAAGGCACCGACAATTATGGCAACGTGCAATTCACTGGCTACTACACGCCGGTAGTGGAAGCGCGTTATACCCGTCAGGGCGAGTTCCAGTATCCAATCTATCGCATGCCACCGCGTCCGCGCGGACAGAAACTGCCGAGCCGCGCTTCTATCTATAGTGGCGGCCTTGATGAGCGCTACGTGATCGCTTACAGCAATTCGCTGATCGATAATTTCATGATGGATGTGCAGGGCAGCGGTTATGTTGATTTTGGTGATGGTCGCCCGCTGCGCTTCTTTGGCTACGGCGGCAAAAATGGCTGGGCGTACCACAGCGTCGGAAAAGAGCTGATCGATCGCGGTGAAGTGAAGCGCGAAGATATGTCGATGCAGGCGATTCGTCAGTGGGCGCAAGAACATTCGCCGCAGGAAGTGCGTTCGGTGCTGGAAACCAACCAATCCTTCGTGTTCTTCAAGCCAGAAGAGTACGTGCCGGTTCGCGGTGCCAGCGCGGTGCCGCTAATCGCTAAGGCTTCGGTTGCATCCGATCGGTCACTGATCCCTGCCGGGACCGTGCTATTAGCGGAAGTGCCGCAGCTGAACGAGAAGGGTAAATTCAACGGAAAATATGAGATGCGCTTGATGGTGGCGCTAGATGTGGGCGGCGCGATTAAAGGCCAGCACTTCGATATCTATCAGGGCGTGGGCCCGGATGCCGCGCATCTGGCCGGATTTTACAACCATTATGGTCGCGTTTGGGTGCTGAAAGCCGCGCCGGGCACCGGTCAGCCGGTGTTTAGCAACCCACAAAATGGCAACAATGGTTCACTGCTATTGGGGTCTAATTGATGTTCCGTCTTGTTGAGAAAGGTTTGTTATGGCTGTGGTAAGTGATGCCTGGCGTCAACGTTTTGGCGGCACGGCGCGTCTATATGGGCAGGATGCGTTACAGCGTTTTGCCGACGCCCATTTTTGTGTGATTGGTATTGGCGGTGTGGGCTCGTGGGCGGCGGAAGCGCTAGCGCGCACTGGCATCGGTAGAATCACCCTGATCGATATGGACGATGTCTGCATCACCAATACCAACCGGCAAATTCATGCGCTGCAGGGTAAAGTCGGCCAGGCGAAAACCGAGGTCATGGCGGAGCGGATGCGTGCTATCAACCCTGAATGCGAAGTGATTTGCATTGATGATTTCATCACGCCGGAGAATACCGCTGAACTGTTGTCCGCGGGGTTTGACTATGTGATTGATGCGATTGATAGCGTGCGTCCGAAAGCGGCGTTGATTGCCTGGTGTCGGCGTAACAAGATCCCGCTGATCACCACTGGCGGCGCAGGCGGCCAGATCGATCCCACGCAGATCCAGGTTAGCGATCTGGCGAAAACCATTCAGGACCCGCTGGCGGCCAAGCTGCGCGAACGATTGAAAGGCGATTTTGGCGTGGTGAAGAACAGTAAAGGAAAGCTCGGCATCGACTGCGTGTTTTCGACGGAAGCGCTGATGTATCCGCAGCCCGATGGCAGCGTGTGTACCTCACGGAGTACCGCCGAAGGGCCAAAACGCATGGATTGTGCCGCCGGGTTTGGGGCTGCCACCATGGTGACCGCCACCTTTGGCTTTGTGGCGGTTGCTCATGCGCTGAAGAAGTTTCTTGCTAAGGCGGCGCGTCAAACGGCCTGAGTGTGCTCGCGTGCGGCGCGTTGCACCGCATCCGCCAGCGCCTGTAAACCGCTGCTGCGCGATGCACTCAGCTGCGCGCGCAAACCTAACGTATCAAACAGCGCCAGCGGATCTTGCTCAAGCAAGTCGGCTGGCGTTTTGCCTTCTACCGCCGTCAATAACACCGCCAGTAAACCACGCACGATACGTCCTTCACTGTCGCCGTAAAAGTGCAGCGTGCCGTTGTTCAGCAGCTGGCTACTCAGCCAGACGCGGTTCTCACAGCCACTTAGCTCGATTTCCGCTGTCTTTAATTCTTCCGATAATGCAGGCAGCTGGCGGCTGAGCTGGATCAGCTGACGATAGCGATCTTCCCACTGATGAAAATGGGTAAATTTCTCTGTCAGGCTGGCTTCAGTAATCAAATCGCCAAACGGATGCGGAGCGAGCAGGGATGATGTCATGGGATTATTCACTCAGTAGGTCAATGGCGTGGTGCATGGCGCGCACCAGCGCATCCACGTCCTGCAGATTATTATAGGGGGCGAATGAGACGCGCAATGTGCCAGTGACGCCCAGCGCCGCCATTAAGGGTTGCGCACAGTGCTGCCCGGCGCGTAACGCAATACCTTGCTCGGCGAGTAGCGTAACGATATCGCTGTGGTGAATACCTTCTATATCAAACGCCAGCAGACTGGCATTGCCACAGCGAAAGCTATGGAAGCCGGGGATCTCGCTCAATTGCTCTTCAGCCAGACTTGCCAGTTGCTGGCTCCACATTTCGGCCTTTTCGGCATGATGCTGCGCCAGCCACTCCAATGCAGCGCTTAATCCCACCACGCCCGCCACATTCGGCGTGCCAGCTTCAAAGCGCCACGGCACCGGCTGCGGTGTGAACCCGTTAAAATCAACCTGCGTCAGCATCTTGCCGCCACCCTGCCATGGCTGCATCGCCTCCAGCAATTCAGCCTTGCCATACAGCACGCCAATGCCCATTGGCCCATAAAGCTTGTGACCTGAGAACGCATAGAAGTCGATATCCTGCGCCTGTACATCGGGGGGGCAATGCACCACGCCCTGCGCGCCATCGACCATCACTTTCGCGCCCACGTCATGGGCTAAACGAATCGCCTGCGCCAGATCGGGGCAGCCACCGGTGACGTTCGACATCTGACCCACGGCGAGTAATCGGGTGCGGGCGTTGAGCAAAGCGGGCAGTTGAGCGATATCCGGCAGGCGATCGGCACCCAGCGGCCATTTCACCACTTTTGCGCCGCAGGCCTGCGCCACCATCAGCCACGGCACTAGATTGGCATGGTGCTCGGCTTCGCTCACCACAATCTCATCACCTGCCTGCAGGCGCGGTGCCAGCCAGCCATTGGCGACCAGATTAATCGCCTCAGTGGTGCCGCGCGTCCAGACAATCTGACGATCGTCAGCCGCGTTAAGCCAGCCAGCAACCAGACCGCGCGCCTGCTCATACTTTTCCGTCAGTGCGCGGGCAGCGGCGAATTGGCTGCGATGTACGGTGCCGGCGCTTAAGCTATAAAACTGCGTGGTAGCGTCAATCACGGCCTGCGGTTTTAATGCAGTGGCAGCGCTATCAAGATAGATACCGGCATCGCTCAGCGCGGGAAACTGCTGGCGAAAGGCGCCAGGGGAAAAAATGGTCATACTCAGCCCACTCTTAATCATGTTAGGACCAGGACGAAAGCTGGCCGGTTGCCTGGCAAAGCTGGAAAAGCGCGTTATGCTAATTATTGCAAGGTTTGAACCGAAACCCGCATATCGAGTCGTGATTCTTGGTCGATTTCACTAGTGCCACCGCTGGTTGGCGCATGCGGGTGGTTTAATGCAATCAATCTGCAAGGAGATAGAAGATGAATAAACTCACCGCAGTGCTGGCCGTGTGCACCATGGCCTTTACCCTGACCGCTTGTTCCAGCAATTATGTCATGCACACTAACGATGGTCGCACTATCGTAGCCGATGGCAAACCCAAAGTTGATGATGAAACCGGTATGATCAGCTATAAGGATGCCAATGGCAACAAGCAGCAGATTAACCGCTCTGATGTCAAAGAGATGGTAGAGATGGGGCAGTAAAGACGTAAAAAAAAGCACCGCAATTTGCGGTGCTATTTAAAATCACTATGGACAGACAGGGTAAATCTACAGGAATTAAAAGCTTGATCTGCAAGCGTCAGATCAAAATGCAAACACAACATCACGACCACAAGCCAAAAGCTCTCCAAAAGTCTGCGATCTCTCGCACGTTTCTAGAAATCTTTTCGTTCCGGCTTAGGAAGTGCGGCAACTATAGGTATTTGCTGGAGCTTCCTCAACGGACAAATTATAATGTCTCGGATTAAAAAAACTAATACGTAGCGACTTTGTATAAGTTGAAGTATTACCTTATCAATCCGGATACGGAAAACCATGTCTAAACGCCTTCCGCCGCTCAATGCCTTACGCGTCTTTGATGCTGCTGCCCGTCATTTAAGCTTTACCAAAGCCGCTGAAGAGCTGTTTGTTACCCAGGCTGCTGTCAGCCATCAGATTAAATCTCTGGAGGATTTCCTTGGTCTAAAGCTGTTTCGCCGGAGGAATCGTTCGCTTTTACTGACGGAAGAAGGGCAAAGCTACTATTTGGATATCAAGGAGATTTTCTCCGCACTGAATGATGCAACGCGCAAGTTACAAGCGCGTAGCGCTAAGGGCGCGCTGACCGTCAGTTTGCTACCAAGCTTCGCCATTCAGTGGCTGGTGCCCCGCCTTTCCAGCTTTAATATGGCTTATCCGGGCATCGACGTACGCATCCAGGCGGTGGACCGCGACGAAGAGAAATTAGCCGACGATGTCGACGTGGCAATTTTCTATGGTCGCGGTAACTGGCCGGGCCTGCGCGTGGAAAAATTGTACGCCGAATATTTGCTGCCGGTTTGTTCTCCGATGTTGCTCACTGGCGATCATCCCCTCAAATCGCCTGCGGATTTGGCGCACTGCACGTTGCTGCATGATGCGTCGCGCCGTGATTGGCAATCGTATATTCGCCAGCTCGGCCTGCAGCATATTAATGTGCAGCAGGGGCCGATTTTTAGTCACAGTGCAATGGTGCTACAGGCGGCCATTCATGGCCAGGGCGTGGCGCTGGCCAACAATGTGATGGCGCAGAGTGAAATCGAAGCCGGGCGTCTGGTCTGTCCTTTTAACGACGTATTGGTCAGTAAAAATGCTTTTTATCTGGTTTGTCATGACAGCCAGGCAGAACTGGGTAAAATAGCCGCCTTTCGCCAGTGGATCCTGGAAAAAGCGGCCAATGAACAAGAAAAATTCCGTTTTCGCTACGATCATTAACGCGTTAATGGCTGCACGGTAACGTGCGCAATACCTTGAGGATTCTTTGATGTCCAGTCGTGCCATGTTTGTTTTTGCTGCCATTAGCGGATTTCTGCTGGTGGCATTTGGTGCTTTCGGGGCGCATGTGCTGAGCAAATCGCTCGGTCCTGCTGAAATGGCGTGGATACATACCGGCCTCGAATATCAGGCTTATCACACGCTTGCGGTCATTGGCTTGGGAGCCGCTATGCTGCGCCGCGCCAATATCTGGTTTTACTGGAGTAGCGCCGCGATGGCGTTGGGTACCGTGTTGTTCAGTGGCAGTCTCTATTGTCTGGCGCTGTCGCATATGAAGTTTTGGGTTTTTGTTACGCCAGTGGGCGGCTTGTGCTTCCTGATTGGCTGGTTCTTGATGTTGATTGGCGCACTGCGTCTGAAACGAAAGGCAGATCGCCATGAATAAAGTTTTACTCTATTGCCGTCCGGGATTTGAGAAAGAGTGTGCGGCAGAAATCAGCGCGAAAGCGGCTGAACGCGAAGTTTACGGTTTCCCACGCGTAAAAGATGACTCGGGTTATGTGCTGTATGAATGCTATCAACCGGAAGACGCGGAGAAGCTGATCCAAACGTTGCCGTTTGCTGAGCTGATTTTTGCGCGTCAGATGTTAGTGGTTGGCGAATTGCTGCGTGATTTACCCCAGGAAGATCGCATCACCCCGATTGTCGGTATGCTGACCGGCGTGGTGGAGAAAGGCGGTGAACTGCGGGTTGAAGTGCCAGACACCAATGAAGCGAAGGAACTCACCAAGTTCTGCCGTAAATTAACCGTACCGCTGCGCGCCAGTCTGCGTGAAAGCAAAATCCTGCTTAACTATGAAACGGCGAAACGCCCGGTAGTGCACGTCTTCTTTATTGCGCCAGGTACCTGTTATGTTGGCTATTCGCTGCCAGAAAACAACTCGCCGTTCTACATGGGCATCCCGCGCCTGAAGTTTCCTTCGGATGCACCGAGCCGTTCGACGCTGAAGCTCGAAGAAGCTTTTCACGTGTTCGTGCCCGCCGATGAGTGGGATGAGCGTTTAGCCAGCGGCATGTACGCCGTCGATCTCGGCGCTTGCCCGGGCGGTTGGACCTATCAATTGGTGAAACGCAGCATGTGGGTTTTTGCGGTCGATAACGGTCCAATGGCGCCAAGCCTGATGGATACCGGACAGGTCACCCACTGCCGTGAAGACGGATTTAAATTTCGTCCGCCGCGTACCAACATCAGTTGGCTGGTGTGCGACATGGTGGAAAAACCGGTGCGCGTGGCCAGTCTGATGACCGAATGGCTGGTGAATGGCTGGTGTCGTGAAGCCATCTTCAATCTCAAGTTGCCGATGAAGAAGCGCTACGAAGAGGTTACGCAGAACCTGGCAATGATTGATGACGCGCTGAAAGCGCAGGGCATCAATGCGCAAATCCAGGCACGCCAGCTGTATCACGATCGCGAAGAAGTCACCGTTCATGTACGTCGTCTTTGGGCGGCAGTTGGCGGCCGTCGCGACGAGCGCTAATCCTGCTTCATACTTTGCGCTACAGCCGCGTTGGCTGCGTTTGCTCGCCCCGGTCACATACTGATGTATGCTCCCGGGGACTCGCGCACTTGCCGCCTTGCTGTAGCGCAAATTATTTCGCAGGATGCGTTTGATAACGAAACGCCAGGATGCGTTTGATAACGAAACGCAGGATGCGTTTGATAACGAAACGCAGGATGCGTTTGATAACGAAACGCCAGGATGCGTTTGATAACGAAACGCCAGGATGCGTTTGATAACGAAACGCCAGGATGCGTTTGATAACGAAACGCAGGATGCGTTTGATAACGAAACGCAGGATGCGTTTGATAACGAAACACCAGGATGCGTTTGATAACGAACTATTTCGTAGGGTCGCCATTTATGGCGACCGCTATTTAGCTCGATATCTCAACGTGTTGAGATTGCCCTGCAACACCAAATCCCGCTTTAACGTTGATACTTGCCGACAAACTTCTGCCATTTCCCGCTGTTCCTGCAATTTTCCCTGCCACTTGCTCGGTACTTTTTCCCATTGCTGATAGATCGCATCCAGCGAGCCAAACTGCATTAACAACTCGCGCGCGCTTTTTGGGCCAATCCCTGGAACGCCCGGGATTTTACTGCTGCTGATGCCGCATAATCCCCAGTAATCCGGTAACTGCACCGGTGAGACACCAAACTCCTGCTCGATAAAAGGCACATCCAGCCAGCGCTTCTGGAAGTAGTCGCGAATGCGAATATTGGGTGCCAGCAGCTGGCAGTAGCCTTTATCGGTGGACACAATCGTCGCCTGATGACCAGCATCCGCCATTTTTACCGCCAGCGTAGCGGCGAGATCGTCGGCTTCATCGGTATCGGCTACCCAGCAGCTGACGCCCGCGGCGCGAAAGGCTTCCTGTAAGGCCGGCATTTCATGATGTAAATCGTCTGGCATTGGCGGGCGGCCCGCTTTGTAATCCGGCAGAAGTTGATGACGCCAACCCGGTTGACGCTCAACGCCATCAAAAACCGCCACCACGTGCGTGGGCTGTGTGTGACCTAATAGCTGATGCAAAGCCGCAACACAGCTATCACGGCACGGCGAGCCTTGAACGGCATGCAGGCGACGAATCAGGTTTAATGCATCAATGATAAGAAGATGAAGCGACATAGCGATAGCGGCAGCCCGCAGGCTGCCTTCCTGAGAGGTTATTTGATGATTTCATAGCAGGGCGTGTAAGCACTGCCCGGCAGCTTCATACGCTGCTGCGCAACAAAGCCCTGCAGCAGTTCGTCCATGCGGTGCATAAGATCCGCATCGCCATGCAGCTTGTACGGCCCTTTTTCACGAATTTCGCGGATACCCACCTCTTTAACATTACCGGCCACAATCCCGGAGAAGGCACGACGTAAGTCTGCCGCTAACTGCTCGGCAGGTTGATTCGGGAACAGCTTCAGGTTAGCCATGTTCTCGTGCGTTGGCAGGAAGGGCACCTGTAGATCGGGGGCGATACGAATTGACCAGTTGAAGCTGTATGCATCGCCGGTTTCGCGACGATACTCTTTCACCTGCGGCATGGCCTTCTTCATCAAACGCGCCACTTCAGCTGCGTCATCAATGATGATTTTGTAATGCTTACGCGCGTCTTCACCCAGCGTGTTAACAATGAAGTCATCCAGCACGCGGAAGTAATCGGCGCTCTCTTTTGGTCCGGTTAGAATCAGCGGCAATACCTGATCGCGATTGTGCGGATTCATCAGAATACCCAGCAGATACAGCAGCTCCTCGGCCGTCCCTACGCCGCCGGGGAAAATCACGATGCCGTGGGCGATACGCACGAAGGCTTCGAGGCGCTTTTCGATATCCGGCATAATGATCAATTCATTAACCAGCGGATTCGGTGGCTCAGCGGCGATGATTGAAGGTTCAGTCAGGCCGATAAAGCGGCTGTCATGATAGCGCTGCTGTGCATGGCCAACCGCGGCACCTTTCATTGGCGCTTCCATCACACCCGGCCCGCAGCCGGTACAGATGTTGAGTTCGCGCAGGCCCATTTGGGTGCCGACATTACGGCAATATTGATACTCCACCGCATTAATGGAGTGGCCACCCCAACACACCACTGTGTTCGGGTATTCGCCGATATGAAGTGCGCGTGCGTTACGCAAAATCGAGAATACCTGGTTAGTGATGTGCGCGGAATCTTCGGTATCTTCTGGCTGGAAACGCTCGATCGCGGAGAGATGACCATTTACAAACAGAATGTCACGCAGCACGGCGAAGAGGTTGGCCTGCAGCGAACGGATGATACGGCCATCAACAAAGGCTTCTTCCGGCGGGTTGATGAGCTCTAACTTCACACCGCGTTCACGGCGCAACACATTGATATCAAAGTTTTCGAAGCGTGAAAGCAATTCGTGGCTGCTATCGGTCTGGCTACCAGAATTAAGTACCGCAAGAGAACAGTTGCGGAAAAGCTGATACAGGTCGCTGCTCGCCGTGCGCTTCAGCATATCGACTTCAAGTTGTGAAAGCAGATCCATCGAGCCAAGGGGGCTGATATGTGTAATCAAGAGAACTCCTTTACACGCAAATGCGTGACTGATGACGCTACGCTTAACGTATTGAGCGCAGTGACGAAAATCCCTGGTCGCGCCTGCTGTAACGATCGCGCCTTCACCAGAGTAACGTTGTCCGCCGTGAATGCTCAAGAGGAACCGCGCATCCGTGCAGCGGCCTGCGAGGCGTCTCGCAATCTGTTACTGGCGAACCAGGCGGGAAAATCCCGGAGAGAAGGGCACGTTGCTGCGCCATGGGTTGATATCCAGGCCACCACGACGGGTATAGCGCGCATAAACGGTTAAAGCTTCTGGCTGACAAAAGCGCTGAATATCATTGAAAATGCGCTCAACACACTGTTCATGGAACTCATTGTGCTGGCGGAAGGAGATCAGGTAACGCAGCAGTGCTTCGCGATCGATACGTGGACCTTTATAGCGAATCATCACCGATCCCCAATCGGGTTGATTGGTGATTAAACAGTTGGATTTCAGCAAATGGCTGACCAGCGTTTCTTCGACACTCTCGCGTCCTGTTGCCTGCGCCAGATAATCCGCATTGAAAGCGTAGTCGTGAATTTCGATATCTTGTTCGTCAATCACTTCACCGCTGAAGTGACCAATAGGCTGGCCTTCCACTTCGTTCAGACGAAACAGTGCCACGCTGACGTCGCCGTTGGCACAGGCGCTGAGATCGCGCTCTAACGTCTGGCGTACTTCGCCCCAGTCAGCGAAAACTGTCTGGTTAAAACTGTTAAGATAAAGCTTGAAGCTCTTGGACTCGATCAGGTTCTGGCTATCGGCGCGCAGTACCACTTCACCTACGGCCACTTGCGGTACGCCTTTGCTATTCAACCAGGAGAGTTCATACAGCGTCCAGATATCTGCGCCCGTAAAAGGCAGATTATCAGGGTAAAGTCCTAGCGGTTCACGGTTCAGGCTGCGCGGTACGGATTGCAGCAGCGTGTTATCGTAGCGATCAACATAAGCCGTGGGCTTGCCTAAGGTCAGGCCGCTTAGTGCCGGAACGCGGTTTTCAGAAGACATAACGGTTACCACTAAATTTCATCAAAGTGGATAAGTGTAACCCAACACCGACGAGAATATGAATGATGCAGCAAACCGCAGAGGCTCTGCGTGAGTTTACCGCCCGCTACGTAAGCCATTGGCAGCAACACACAGGGCATTTACCTGCCAGCACAGATCTACTTGGCGTTCCTTCCGAATGTATTATCAGCACGCTGAACGATCGCGTGCTGTGGCAGCCGCAGCCCTTTACTCTGCCCGCTACGCTTGAAGCAGTAGAGCGTGCGCTGGATATTCAGCTGCAGCCCGAAATCACGGCGTTCTATACCACGCAATTTGCCGGCGATATGACGGCCACATTTGAGCAGCAGCCGGTGACGCTGCTGCAGGTGTGGAGCGAGGCTGATTTCACTCGCTTGCAGGAGAATCTGATTGGGCACCTGGTTATGAAGCGCCGCTTAAGACAAGCGCCAACCCTATTTGTCGCCACAACCGACTCGGAGAGTGAGGTGATTGCCCTGTGTAATCTTACTGGGGAGGTCATTCTAGAAGAGCCTGGTACTAAAAAGCGTAAGGTGTTGTCACAAAGCATTAAGACATTTCTTAATGATTTACAACCGGTTAGTGGATGAGCTACAGATTTTTCGCGTGGCTGCTGTGAGAGATCTCTCACGTGAGGTGTAAGAGATCGCTTGATCATTCTGCAGACTTCCGGAAACCGGAGATGTAAAAAGATTGTGAATCATGAACTTATGGTATCAATCTGAAAAACAAGACAGGACTTGATCCATTAACACCTCTTACCTGGTTGTTATTGTGATGGTTTCTGGGAGAATAGTCACCACTGGCAGGATGCTAAGGATTAAGAGACGTTCAGGAGAAAGTCAGCCAGGAGGCGGGAACGTAACGGAGTTTACGGCACATGGAAGGCTTCAGGATGAAGCAGGACACTCAGGATTGAGTCAGGGACACCTCCAGGACGGAGAATGAGAGCCACGCGGATTGTGGTGGGCCAGGATGCTAAGGATTCATGTCATGATGACAAGCGATGGATAGCGCAGGAAAAGTTGTCATGGATGAGCAGGGAGCACTGCGGTGGCTGGAATGCTGCGAACGAAAACCGGGAGCACTGTAACAACAGTGCTCCCTTTTTTTATGCGTTTTTTGCGCATCGCGCGACTGATGATATGCTTGCCGCCCAATTTTTCTCTGGAGGTGGCGCATGTCGTCGCAAATGATTATTCAGCGCCTGCAGCAGGTCGAAACGGTGATGCGCGAGCACGACCATTGGCAGACGCAATCGCCTGAGGCGAATGCCTTCGCCAGTACCGAGCCTTTCTGTCTCGACACCATGGAGCCGCTGCAGTGGCTGCAATGGGTATTTATGCCGCGTTTTTATGCGCTGCTCGAGAGCGGTGCTCCACTGCCGCAAAACTTCGCTATCGCACCCTATTATGAAGTGGCACTGCCGAACGATACGCCCGGTTATGCTGCGTTATTATTGGTTCTCAATGAGTTTGACGCGCTCTTCCAGGACGCTGCTGTCTGATGCTCGAAATCCTCTATCAAGATGAATGGCTGGTCGCGGTGAATAAACCGGCTGGTTGGCTGGTGCATCGCAGCTGGCTCGACCGCAACGAAAAAGTGGTGGTGATGCAAACGGTGCGTGATCAGATTGGTCAGCACGTTTTCACTGTGCATCGTCTCGATCGCCCAACGTCCGGCGTGCTGCTGATGGCCTTATCAAGCGAGGTTGCCCATTTACTGGCGCAACAGTTTGAGCAGCATCACATGCAGAAAACCTATCATGCGGTGCTGCGCGGCTGGCTTGAAGGTGGTGCGACGCTGGATTATCCGCTGGTGGAAGAGCTGGATAAGATTGCCGACAAATTCGCCACGCAAGAACCCGTAGCACAACCAGCAGTAACGGATTATCAGGCGCTGGCGCACGTTGAGATGCCGGTCGCAATCAGTCGTTATAACACCGCGCGCTATACGCTGGTGGAGATGGCGCCACATACCGGCCGCAAGCATCAGCTGCGTCGTCATATGGTGCATTTACGGCACCCGATTATTGGCGACAGTGCACATGGCGATCTGCGGCAGAATCGTGGCGCGGCGGCGCATTTTGGGCTTAACCGTCTGATGTTGCATGCTAGCGCGCTCAGCTTCACGCATCCGGTAACCGGTGAGCCGCTAATAATCCGTGCCGGATTGGACCGCGTCTGGCAGCAGATGCTCGAGCAGTTTGGCTGGCAGGATCAGATCCCTGATGTTCCCAGGGTTGAGTTTGCCCTTGATGCAGTCCAGGATAAGCCGACAGAATAAAGGGAGCGGCAAGATGGCAAAGATTGGCATTTTTACAGGTACGGTTTACGGCAATGCGCTGCTGGTGGCTGAAGAAGCACAGACGGTGCTGGAAGAGCAGGGCCACGAGGTGAAGGTATTTGAAGATCCGTCGCTGGCGGATTGGCAGGCTTACAGCAAAGACGTGGTGCTGATCGTGACTTCAACCACCGGTCAGGGCGACTTCCCGGACAACATTGCCCGCCTGTATGTCGCGGTGCGTGATGATCTCGGTTATCAGCCTGAGCTACGTTATGGCGTGATTGGGCTGGGCGACAGCAGCTATGACAATTTCTGCGGTGCCGGTAAAACCTTCGATGTCACCTTGCAGGATCAAAGCGCCAAGCGCGTTGGAGAGGTGTTGCTGGTGGATGCGACGGAACATCCTGAGCCAGAATCGGTAACGTCACCGTGGGTGGAGAGCTGGGGTAAGTTGCTGTAATACATAAGGTCGCCATGAATGGCGACCCTACATTTACCTGCCAGATTAGCAATCACGTCACCGGCGCAGGATTAAACACCGCCAGCTGATTGCGGATCCCCCATCGATCTGACCACGTTTGTTTGCGCCCGCTGGCAATATCCAGAATCAACTCAAACAATCGCCAGCCGACCTGCTCAATACTCTCTTCGCCCGTCGCAATGGTTCCGGCATTGATATCCATCAAATCATGCCAGCGTTCGGCCAGCGCATTGCGCGTCGCCATTTTAATCACCGGAATCGCCGCCAAACCGTAAGGCGTGCCGCGCCCGGTAGTGAACACTTGCAACGTAATACCCGATGCCATCTGCTGCGTGCCGCATACGAAATCACTGGCGGGCGTCGCGGCATAAATCAGCCCGCGCTGGGTTGGACGTTGGCCTGGCGACAACACCTCGACGATCGGACTGCGGCCCGATTTGGCAATCGATCCCAGCGCTTTCTCAACCACGTTTGCCAGCCCACCTTTTTTATTACCCGGTGAGGGATTTGCACTGCGATCGGTCTGGCCCTGGCTGAGATAATCGTCATACCACGCCATCTCTTCCAGTAGCCGCTTGCCGACGGTTTCATCCACCACGCGTGGCGTCAGCAGATGAATGGCATCGCGCACTTCAGTCACTTCCGAAAACATCACCGTCGCGCCGCAGCGCACCAGCAAATCAGAAGCAAAGCCTACCGCCGGATTCGCCGTTACACCGGAGAAGGCGTCGCTGCCGCCGCACTGCGTGCCGATCACCAGCTCAGAGGCCGGGCAGGTTTCCCGCTGGCGTTGATTGAGCTTTTTCAAATGACGTTCGGCGACCTGCAGGATTTCATCCACCATCGCTCCAAAGCCCACCAGTCGCTCATCTTGCAGACGCACAATGTCGTTATCATCGAGCGAAATGGCCTGCACGTCCGGCGTACCGGTCAGCAGACGCTCCGGCTGTAATTTTTCGCAGCCGAGGCTGACGATCATCACTTCACCGCCAAAATTAGGATTGAGCGCGAGATTATGAATGGTGCGAATCGGCACCACCGCGGCAGGCGCATTGATCGCGACCCCGCAGCCATACAGATGATTCAGCGCCACCACGCCATCGACATGGGGATAACGCGGCAGCAAATCTCGTTCAATGATCTGCACCACGTAATCCACTACCCCAGCCACGCAGTGCACGCTGGTAGTGATACCGAGCAGGTTGCGTGTTCCTACGCTGCCATCGGCGTTGCGATAACCCTCAAAGGTATAACCCTCCAGCGGTGGCAGGGCGGGCGGCACATTGTTTGCCAGCGGCAAACTGTTGAGCGGCGGTGCTTCGGGTAGCGCCACCAGCGATTCCTCAATCCAGCTGCCTTGTGCAATCGGGCGTAGCGCGTAGCCAATCACTTCACCGTAGCGCAGGATAGCGCCATCCTGTGGGATATCGCGCAGCGCGACTTTATGCCCCTGCGGCACATGTTCGGTTAGCTGCAGTCCGTCGTCGAAACGTGTGCCGGACGGCAATCCCTGATTATTGACCACGATCGCCACGTTATCGGCATCGTGTACTTTGATATAGAGCGGTTTTTCAGTCAGAGGACGGTTCATTGCTCACCTTCCAGTTCGTCGCGCGGTACATAGCGGCGCGGTTTAAAAATGCTTCCATCACGTCATCGTTTTTTGCCAGCCTCAGTATATGCAGGGGTATTGGCCTGCGCATTGTGCAACTGACTGGCTTTAAGGGGATTTATCACGGCAATTTGGTTCGTTTAACCAAAAGCAAGTGAAGGGACTCACAAAGTATCGTTAGCTTGTGCGTTTAATGAGCAACTTTACGGGGTAACGAACCGTTCCGTGAGCCACGCCGCAGCATTATGTGCAGATGCCGCAAAAACAGTATTAATCAACCCAAATCCTCATGCGTTCTTCCAGTGTATCGCCGCCTGGCTGTTCCTATACTGATTCTCGTTCTTCAACGTTAGGTTATTCGTCACGACGCATCATCGTATTGCCACTATAAAAATCGCCGTGTTTAACCCAACTTCTCTCTGATACCCAACGCGATGTGTATGCAGTCAGAGCGAATGTAGCTCACGCTATATTTCAGGAGTGCATCATGAATAGTTTCAGCCAGACAGCGGAAGCGGTGCAAAAGCGCACCAACGCCCGTTACTGGATTGTGGTGATGTTATTTATCGTTACCTCGTTCAACTACGGTGACCGCGCCACCATTTCGATCGCCGGTTCGGCGATGTCTAAAGAGATCGGTCTCGATTCAGTCGGATTAGGCTACATCTTCTCAGCGTTCTCATGGGCTTACGTTATCGGTCAGATTCCGGGCGGCTGGCTGCTTGACCGCTTCGGCTCGAAACGCGTCTATTTCTGGAGCATCTTTACCTGGTCGCTGTTTACCCTGCTGCAAGGGTTTGTCGACGTGTTCAGCGGCTTTGGCATCATCGTTTCGCTGTTTATGTTGCGCTTCCTGGTGGGGCTGGCAGAAGCACCTTCCTTCCCTGGCAACAGCCGCATTGTCGCGGCCTGGTTCCCGGCGCAGGAGCGTGGCACAGCGGTGGCCATTTTCAATTCGGCTCAATATTTCGCCACGGTAATCTTTGCGCCAATCATGGGCTGGCTGGTGTCAGAAGTGGGCTGGGCGCACGTGTTCTGGTTCATGGGCGGATTGGGCATCATCCTCAGCTTCATCTGGCTGAAAGTGATCCACGATCCCACCGATCATCCGGGCGTCAACAAAGCCGAACTGGAGTACATGGAGCAGGGCGGTGCGCTGATCAACATGGATGCCAAAAAAGCCGAACGCAAAGTGAGCTGGAGCGAGAAGTGGTTCCAGATTAAACAGCTGCTCACTTCCCGCATGATGCTGGGCATCTACCTCGGCCAATACTGCGTCAACGCCTTAACCTACTTCTTTATTACCTGGTTCCCGGTGTATCTGGTGCAGGCGCGCGGCATGTCGATTTTGAAAGCCGGCTTTATTGCCTCGATTCCGGCGGTATGCGGCTTCCTCGGCGGCGTATTGGGCGGAGTGATCTCCGATTACCTGATGCGTAAAACCGGCTCGCTGAATATCGCACGTAAAACGCCGATTGTGCTCGGCATGCTGCTCTCCATTTCGATGGTGATGTGTAACTACACCGACACCGAATGGGTGGTGGTGTTCTTCATGGCGCTGGCGTTCTTCGGGAAAGGCATTGGTGCGCTGGGGTGGGCGGTGATGGCGGATACCGCACCGAAAGAGATCAGTGGCCTAAGCGGCGGTCTGTTCAACATGTTCGGTAATTTCTCCGGCATCGTCACGCCGATTGCCATCGGGTACATCATCGCCACCAGCGGATCGTTTGAAGGCGCGCTGATTTATGTCGGTATCCATGCCTTTGTCGCCGCGTTTAGCTTCCTGGTGATTGCGGGCGATATCAAACGCGTCGAATTGAAAACCCGAGCATAAGGACGGACTATGACTACGCAAAGCACGCCGGTGATCACCGAAATGCAGGTGATTCCGGTTGCCGGTTACGACAGCATGCTGCTGAACATCGGGGGCGCGCACAGCGCCTGCTTCACCCGTAATATTGTGGTGCTCACCGATAGTGCGGGACATACCGGCGTGGGGGAAGCGCCCGGCGGCGAAACCATCTACCAAACGCTGGTTGAGGCGATTCCGCAGGTTAAAGGCCAGCAGGTGGCACGCATGAATCGCCTGGTGCAGCAGGTGCACAAAGGCAATCAGTCGGCGGACTTTGATACCTTCGGCAAAGGCGCCTGGACCTTCGAACTGCGCGTCAACGCGGTTGCTGCGCTGGAAGCGGCGCTGCTCGATTTACTCGGCCAATGCCTTGGCGTGCCGGTGGCAGAGCTGCTTGGTCCGGGCCAGCAGCGCGATGAAGTGACGGTGCTGGGTTATCTGTTCTATCTCGGCGATCGTCGTAAAACCGACTTACCGTATCTGACCGGCGAAGGGGCTAGCCACGATTGGTATCACCTGCGTCATCAGGAAGCGTTGACGCCGCAATCCGTGGTGCGTCTAGCGGAAGCGGCACAGGACAAATACGGCTTCAAAGATTTCAAACTCAAAGGCGGCGTGCTGCCCGGTGAACAGGAGATTGAATCGGCGGCGGCGTTGAAAAAGCGCTTCCCCGATGCGCGCATCACCGTTGATCCCAACGGTGCCTGGACGCTCGACGAAGCGATTCGCTTATGTAAGGGCATGGGCGATGTGCTGACCTACGCCGAAGATCCGTGCGGTGCTGAGCAGGGTTACTCCGGGCGTGAAGTGATGGCTGAATTTCGCCGCGCCACCGGGTTGCCGGTGGCTACCAATATGATCGCCACCAACTGGCGCGAGATGAACCACGCGGTAATGCTTAACTCAGTCGATATCCCGCTGGCCGATCCGCACTTCTGGACGCTGAGCGGTGCGGTGCGCGTGGCGCAGCTGTGCGATGACTGGGGCTTAACCTGGGGTTGTCACTCCAATAACCACTTCGATATTTCGCTGGCGATGTTCACCCACGTGGGCGCGGCTGCGCCCGGCAAACCCACCGCCATTGATACGCACTGGATTTGGCAGGAAGGCGATCAGAGCCTGACCAAAGAGCCGCTGCAAATTCGCAACGGCAAAATCGCCGTGCCGAATAAGCCGGGCCTTGGTGTCGAGCTGGATTGGGATCGCCTGCATCAGGCTAACGCGCTGTACAAATCACTGCCGGCTGGCGCGCGTAATGACGCCACTGCGATGCAGTATCTGGTGCCCAATTGGTCATTCGACCGCAAGCGTCCGGCCTTCGGTCGCGATAAAGTCTAAGGAGCAGGAAATGAGTCAGACACCGAAAATTACATCGCTGCAGGTCATCCCAGTGGCCGGTTACGACAGCATGTTGCTCAATCTGAGCGGCGCACATTCGCCGTTCTTTACCCGCAACATTGTCATTATTAAAGATAACGCCGGGCATACCGGCGTGGGGGAAATCCCTGGCGGCGAAAAGATTCGTCAGACGTTGGTCGAGGCTGAAGCGCTGGTGGTGCAGAAAACCGTCGGCGAATACAAAAACATTCTCAATCTGGTGCGCAGCACCTTTGCCGACCGCGACGCCAGCGGGCGCGGTAATCAAACCTTCGACCTGCGTACCACCATTCACGTGGTGACCGGCATTGAAGCGGCGCTGCTCGATCTGCTGGGTCAGCATTTAGGCGTTAACGTTGCATCACTGCTTGGCGATGGCCAGCAGCGCGATCGCGTTGAGATGCTGGGCTACCTGTTCTACGTCGGCGACCGCAAGAAAACCGCGTTGCCGTATCAGAGCCAGGAAAATGACAAATGCGATTGGTATCGTCTGCGTCATGAAGAGGCGCTCACGCCGGAAACGGTGGTGCGTCTGGCGGAAGCGGCCTACGAAAAATACGGCTTTAACGATTTCAAATTGAAAGGCGGCGTGCTGCGCGGTGGCGAAGAGGCTGAAGCGGTAACGGCGCTGGCGAAGCGTTTCCCGCAGGCGCGCGTGACGCTTGATCCCAATGGTGCCTGGTCACTGAACGAAGCGATTCTGCTCGGCAAGCAGCTGAAAGGCGTGCTGGCTTATGCGGAAGATCCGTGCGGTGCTGAGCAGGGCTATTCCGGTCGTGAAGTGATGGCTGAATTCCGCCGCGCCACCGGCATGCCGACCGCCACCAATATGATTGCCACCGACTGGCGTCAGATGGGCCACACGCTGTCGTTGCAATCGGTCGATATTCCGCTGGCGGATCCACACTTCTGGACGATGCAGGGCTCGGTGCGCGTGGCGCAGATGTGCCATGACTTCGGCCTAACGTGGGGCTCGCACTCTAACAATCACTTCGATATCTCGCTGGCGATGTTCACGCATGTGGCTGCCGCCGCGCCGGGGGCGATTACCGCTATCGATACGCACTGGATTTGGCAGGAAGGCAATCAGCGACTGACCAAAGAGCCGTTCCAGATTAAAGGCGGCATGGTGCAAGTGCCGCAGAAACCGGGACTGGGCGTCGAGCTGGATATGGATCAGGTGATGCAGGCCAATGCGCTATATCAGCAACACGGTTTGGGCGCGCGCGATGATGCGCAGGCTATGCAGTTCTTGGTACCGAACTGGACCTTTGATAACAAGCGTCCGTGCCTGGTGCGCTAACTTTTCCGGCTCCCCGCGCGGGAGCCTGCTGTAACCGACAGGAGTGAAAACAATGAGCAATGCCTGGCCGAACAATTTTCGTCGCCGTTTGCTGGCAGGAGAAACCCTGATTGGCAGCTGGTGTGCGCTGGCTAATCCACTCACCACCGAAGTGCTGGGACTGGCGGGCTTTGACTGGCTGGTGCTGGATGGCGAACATGCGCCGAACGACATCACTACCTTTGTGCCGCAGCTGATGGCGCTGAAGGGCAGCCACAGCGCGCCGGTGGTGCGTCCGCCGTGCAACGAACCGATTATCATCAAGCGTTTGCTGGATATTGGTTTCTACAACTTCCTGGTGCCGTTTGTGGAAACCGAGGAAGAGGCGATTCGCGCGGTGGCTTCCACCCGCTACCCACCGGCTGGCATTCGTGGCGTTTCGGTTTCGCATCGCAGCAACATGTACGGCACGCTACCGGACTACAACAGCACCATCAACGACAACATTACCGTTCTGGTGCAGATCGAAACTCAGCAGGCAGTAGACAACATTGATGCCATCGCTGCGGTGGACGGCGTTGATGGCATCTTCGTCGGACCGGGCGATCTGTCGGCGGCGCTGGGCTATCTCGGTCAACCGGCACATCCTGAAGTATTGAAAGTGATTAAACACGTATTTGAACGCGCGAAAGCTGCGGGTAAACCGAGCGGCATTCTGGCACCGGTTGAAGCCGATGCGCGTCGCTACTTGGAGTGGGGCGCCAGCTTTGTGGCGGTCGGCAGCGATCTGGGTGTTTTCCGCAACGCCACGCAGGCGCTGTGTGACAAATTCAAAAAATAACTGACGTAGGGGAAAGGCAATGAAAATTGGATTTATCGGCCTCGGTATCATGGGCAAACCGATGAGTAAGAACCTGGTGAAAGCCGGTTATGCGCTGGTGGTGCGTGACCACAATGCCAGCAACGAAGCAGAATTAGTTGAGCTGGGTGCGACCGTGGCCAAAACGGCTAAAGAGGTAGCCGAGCAGGTTGACGTGGTGATTACTATGGTGCCGAACTCACCGCAGGTAAAAGAAGCCTGCCTGGGACCCAACGGTATTATTGAAGGCGCGAAGCCTGGCCTTATCGTCATCGATATGAGCTCCATCGCACCGTTAGCCAGCCGCGAAGTGCACGATGCGCTGGCGGCGAAAGGCATCAAAATGCTCGATGCGCCAGTGAGCGGCGGCGAGCCGAAGGCGATTGAAGGCACCTTGTCAGTGATGGTTGGCGGTGATAAAGCGGTATTCGACCAGTGTTACGACATCATGAAAGCGATGGCGGGTTCGGTGGTACACACCGGCGACATCGGCGCGGGTAACGTCACGAAGCTGGCCAATCAGGTGATTGTGGCGCTGAACATCGCGGCGATGTCGGAGGCGCTGTCGCTGGCAACCAAAGCGGGCGTAAATCCGGAACTGGTGTATCAGGCCATTCGTGGAGGCTTAGCGGGCAGCACCGTGCTGGATGCCAAAGCGCCGATGGTGCTGGATCGTAACTTCAAGCCGGGCTTCCGTATCGATTTACATATCAAAGATTTGGCCAATGCGCTGGACACTTCACACGAGATTGGCGCGCATCTGCCGCTGACTGCCGCGGTGATGGAGATGATGCAGGCGCTAAAAGTGGACGGACAGGGTACGTCGGATCATAGCGCGCTGGCCTGCTATTATGAAAAATTAGCAAAAGTTGAGATCACCCGGTAGTGCATGCGCCCGGCGTCTGCGGATGCCGGGCGGCTCGCTGCCATAGCAAGGACGGATGTCCGTCATCAACCGCGCTGGATTGCCTATGAAAATTGTCATCGCACCGGATTCATATAAAGAGAGTTTATCCGCCCTGGAAGTGGCTTCGGCGATTGAAGCGGGTTTCCGCGAGATCTTTCCTGAAGCTGACTACGTGAAAATACCGGTTGCCGACGGTGGCGAAGGCACGGTTGAAGCGATGGTGGCGGCAACGCAGGGAAACATTGTCCGGCTGACGGTTACAGGACCGCTCGGCAAACCCGTGGATGCGTTCTACGGCTTATCAGGCGACGCGCGCACCGCGTTTATCGAAATGGCGGCGGCCAGCGGGCTGGAACTCGTGCCGGCCGCGCAGCGCGATCCGCTGATTACCACCTCGTTTGGCACCGGTGAGCTGATTAAAGATGCGCTCGATCGCGGTGTCGACCACGTCATTATCGGCATTGGCGGATCTGCCACCAACGATGGCGGATCCGGCATGGTGCAGGCGCTTGGTGCGCATTTACTGGATGAGCATGGCGAGCAAATTGCCTTCGGTGGCGGCGCGTTGCCACAGCTGGTGCGGATTGATATTGAGCAGCTTGATCCACGCATTAAGCAGTGTCGCTTCGAAGTGGCCTGCGATGTCACCAATCCATTGACCGGTGATAAAGGAGCGTCGGCGATTTTCGGCCCGCAAAAGGGCGCGACGCCAGCGTTGGTCCAGCAGCTGGATCAGGCCCTGGAACACTACGCGCAGATTATTCATCGCGATTTGGATATTGATGTGCTGCATATCGACGGCGGCGGCGCGGCAGGTGGCATGGGCGCGGCGTTGCACGCATTTTGTCAGGCCGAGTTGCGCAGCGGCATTGAGATCGTCACCGAAGCGTTGGGCCTGGCCGAGCAGGTGAAAGATGCCGATCTGGTGATTACAGGCGAAGGGCGCATCGACAGCCAAAGCGTCAATGGCAAGGTGCCGGTCGGCGTTGCGAAAGTCGCGAAGCTGTATCACAAGCCGGTGATTGGCATCGCCGGGAGTTTGACGGCCGATGTTGGCGTGGTGCATCAGCATGGGTTAGATGCGGTGTTCAGCGTGCTGTTTAGCATCTGCTCCCTGGAAGAAGCGCTGGCGAATGCGGCGCAGAATGTGCGCTTGACGGCGCGCAATGTGGCGGCGACGATAAAGGCGGGGCAGGGGTTGTGATGGTTTTTCCTGTTGCCCTCACCCTAACCCTCTCCCACAAGTGGGAGAGGGAACCGTTCGGACAGGCGATGTATTTTGCACTCAAATTCAACTTCGTATAGGACGGCCCCGTCGGCCGCTAGTGGGTGAGTGAACCGTTCGTAGAGGTGAAGTATTTTGCACTCATCTCCAACTCCGCATAGGACAGCCCCCTCGCCCGCTTGCGGGAGAGGGCTGGGGTGAGGGGAAACGTGGCACAACATTAACCCAACGCTAACAGCTTCCTCGCCTCACGCGCCACGTTCGCCATCTCATCGCTTAACTCCAGCAGCTCCGGCTCAAGCGCCTCGATATCGCTCTCCTGATGCAGACTCTTCTCCAGCTGCTGACACAGCTGTTTCAAACGCGGTACGCCGCTGTAGCTGGCGCTGCCGTGCAGCTTGTGAATAATCTCGCGCAGGCCAACCACATCGTTCCTCGCCATCGCGCTTTCAACGCGCTCTTCCACTTCCGGCAGGAAATCGAGCAGCATTTGCAGCAGGTCGCGGGCTAAATCGGGTTTATTCGCGGCCTGACGCAGTGCCAGCGCCCAATCCAGCGACGGCGCAACATCCGGCCGCAGCGGCTGTGGCGCCGCGCGAGGTGGCGCATAACGCTGCAGTAACTGGCTGAGTTTATCTTCATCAATCGGCTTGGCCAGATAGTCATTCATGCCAGCATTAATCAGCTGCTCACGCTCGCCATCCAGCGCGTGCGCGGTAACGGCAACAATCGGCGTGGTGGCATGCAGCGGCAGGCTGCGGATGATTTCGCTGGCGCGAATGCCGTCAATATCCGGCATTTGAATATCCATCAAAATCACGTCCAGTTTGTGCAGGCGTGCCTGGCGAATGGCCTGCTCGGCGTTATCACACAGAATAATGTGCTGTACCTGCTCCTCCAGCAGGGCGCCAATCAGTTTCAGATTGGCGGGATTGTCATCCACCGCCATTACCGTGAGCGGCTGCCGCGTTCCTCGCGGCTGCGCATCACGCTGCCAGTCATCTAAATCCAGTAACATTGGCAGCAGGCGCGTGAGTGATACCGGTTTCGCAATGCAGCCCGCAATGCCGCGAGCCCGCAGATCGTCGGCAAACAGCATCATTTCGCTGGGCAGCGCCAGCAGCACGGAATCAGCGCGCGCGTGCAGCTGTTTTATTAAGGCATCGGGCAGCGTGGCAGGATGGGTCTCTGAAACCGGCAATCCCATCAACAGCAGCGGGAAGTGCGTATCGGGCATCTCTTCCAGAGTGGTGAAATGCTGCACCTGTAACGGCGTGATGCTCAGCATCTCCTGCACCGCTTTGGCGACTGCAGGATGTGGCTCAATATAGGCGAGCGGCGTGGCGCGTAAATCGCCCAACATGCGCGGAATGGTGGGGGCGTTCGGATTGAGATCGAGATGAATGTGTACCCAGAACGTCGAACCCTGATTTTGACGGCTGTGGAACGCAATCTCACCGCCCATTTCACTCACCAGTTTTTGCGTGATAACCAGGCCTAAACCGGTACCGCCGTGGCGGCGTGTAATGCTGGCATCGGCCTGGCGGAATGCCTGGAACAGCTGCGACTGCTGCTGTTCAGAAATGCCGATACCGGTGTCATGTACCTGTATTTCCAGCTCGACACGTGTCGTGTTAATGCTGCGCAGTTCAACGCGCAGATCAATATGACCGTGCTCGGTAAATTTGATGGCGTTGCCAATCAGGTTGATCATGATTTGCTGTAGACGCAGCGGGTCACCAATCACATTGTCTGGCACCTGTTTTTCCAGGCACACGGTGATTTCCAACCCTTTGTCATGCGCGGAGGGTGCCAATAATACCAGCGTTTCATCCAGCGTGGCGCGTAGCGGGAAGGGAATGGATTCCAGTACCAGCTTGCCGGCTTCCAGCTTCGAGAAATCGAGCACGTCGTTGATGATACTGAGCAAATTATTGGCCGAGCGCTCAATGGTGCTCATGTAATCGTGCTGGTTGGTACTCAGCCCGGTTTTTAGCATCTGACGGGTAAAACCGATGACGCCGTTGAGCGGCGTGCGTAACTCGTGCGACATATTGGCAAGGAACTCGGACTTAATGCGCGCCGCTTCCTGGGCGCGCTTCTTCGCCAGATCCAGCTCAACGTTTTGAATCTCCAGCTGTTCCAGCGTTTCACGCAGATCGTAAGTTGCCTGATCGATATTCTGCTGCATCTCTTCGTGATAAGCCGTAAGCGACATCGCCATGGCATTAATGCCGTTCTTCAGGATGCTCAGTTCACCCAGCATGTAGCCATCGACGCGGCTATCGAGCTGGCCGCGGCGAATGCGGTCAACGGTGGTCACCATATTACGAATCGGCCCGGTGACATCGCGCATCAGGCGATAGGCAAACAGCATGGCGATGCACAAGCAAAACAGCAGCAGCAGCGTGGCAACAAATACCTCTTTGTACTGCTCCAGCCGCACCGATTGCAGATCCAACTCGATGGCCACATAACCTAACGGATTGCCCGCAGGTTTAGCGTCTTCGCCCGGGAGTTCATCTACCGAGTAGCGTTCAGAAATAATCGGCGTGCGCAGGATCATCAAATTGCCCTGGCGCTCAACGGAGACGCTATCTTCCAGCGTGGAGATGTCCTCTTTTTGCAGCAGTGCCAGATTCTGATTGTTATTCGAGGTGACGTAGACGTGATTATTGTTGTCGAAAATGGTGATGGCACGGACAATATTAGAGTGGCGACGATGTAGCAGGCTCACTAACTCGCGAATAGCATCGCGATTATGCCACGTCATGCCGTATTCACTGGAGACCGCCAACGGTTCGATAATATTCGCCCCGGCGTCCTGCACCTGGTGTTGTAATTCGTTATAGCGGTGAACCACGAAGAAGGTACTGAGCAGCAGGCCAATCATCAGCGTTGGCGCCAGTATCAAAATCATCATTCGCGCCCGCAGGCTATATTTGGTCATAATTGTGGCCTGGCGACTCCTGGCATTTTTATCCCTGTGCAACGGCCGTGATTGGCTGCACACCCAATAAAATAGAGATTTCACAATACTATGGCGCAATTTTACTCGGCAAAACAGCGTGTGGCGACAAAGCAACGCTTATCCGTCACCATCGAAGACCTTGATCCCTTTGGACAAGGTGTTGCGCGCCATAAAGGCAAGGCGATGTTTGTTAGCGGTGCGCTGCCGGGTGAACAGGCGGACGTTACGGTGCAGGAAGATAAGCGTCAGTATGCGCGCGCCAAAGCTACCAAGATTATCAATCCTAGCCCACAGCGTGAAAAACCGCGCTGCGTTCATTTCGGCGTGTGCGGCGGTTGCCAGCAACAGCATGCCTCAGTGGCGTTACAACAGGAGAGCAAAGCGCGCGCATTAAGCCGTATGTTGAGCCGTGATGCGCCACTGCCGGTTATCGTTGATGAGATTATCAGCGGCGATGCCTGGGGCTATCGCCGTCGTGCCCGTTTAGGGTTGCAGTGGCAGCCAAAACAGCAGCGTCTGCAAATGGGTTTTCGTCAGGCGGCCAGCAATGACCTGGTTGAACTGAAGCAATGCCCGGTTTTGGTGCCCGAACTTGAAGCGTTGTTAGCGCCGTTGTACCGCTGTCTGAGTGAACTAAGCGCGGCTCGACGTTTGGGCCACGTTGAATTGGTGCTGGCAGACAATGGTCCGCTGATGGTACTTCGTCATCTTGATGCGTTATCGCTAGGCGATCGTGCAAAGCTGGAACGCTTTTCGCATGAGCAGCAGGTAATGCTCTATTTGGCTGATGGCAGTGACACTTTGCAGGCCCTGAGCGATCGCGAACCGTTTTATCGTTCTTATGATTTACCTCTCACTTTTAGCCCGCAAAATTTTATTCAGGTGAACGATAGGGTGAACCAGCAGATGGTGGCAAAAGCCATTGAGTGGCTGGATTTACAGCCGGAAGATCGCGTGCTGGATCTGTTCTGTGGCATGGGAAATTTCACTTTGCCTGTGGGAAAATTCGTACAAAATGCAGTAGGTGTGGAGGGTGTTGCAGCATTAGTGCAACAGGCAGCGTATAATGCATCCCAGAATAATCTTGGGAATGTTCGCTTTTTCCAGCATAACCTGGAAGAGGACGTGACGCGTCAGCCTTGGGCGACGCAGGGATTTAACAAGGTGTTACTGGATCCAGCACGTGCTGGGGCTGCGGGCGTAATGGCGCATGTGGTTAAACTTGCGCCGGAACGTGTGGTCTATGTTTCCTGTAACCCAACAACACTTGCACGCGACAGTCAAACATTGCTGTCAGCGGGCTACCAATTGGAAAGGGTTGCGATGCTGGATATGTTCCCACATACCAGTCATCTCGAGTCCATGGTGCTATTTAGCAAAACATAAGCGATGTCCACATCGCTGTGGCAGGAGAGGATATGGTTGCGGTTAGAAGTGCGCATTTAAATACGGCGGGTGAGTTTGCCCTTGACCAGTGGATCGCCAGTTTAAGTATCAACAATCCGCAATCTTGCCAGCGACTGGCGGATGCGTGGCGCTACTGTGAAGCCGAAACGCACAACCATCCTGATCAGGCTCTGCTGCTGTGGCGTGGCATTGAGATGGTGGAAATCCTCACCATGCTCAGCATGGACATTGATAGCCTGCGCGCTGCGCTGCTGTTTCCGTTAGCCAATGCCGATGTGGTGAGCGAAGAGGATCTGGAGCAAGCGTTCGGCAAAGGCATTGTCATGCTGGTGCACGGCGTACGCGATATGGATGCCATTCGCCAGCTGAAAGCGATTCATAACGATTCGATGGCCTCTGAGCAGGTGGATAATGTCCGCCGTATGCTGCTGGCGATGGTGGAAGATTTCCGCTGCGTGGTCATCAAGCTCGCCGAACGCATTGCGCATCTGCGTGAAATGAAAGATGCGCCTGAAGATGAGCGCGTGCTTGCGGCGAAAGAGAGCACCAATATCTACGCGCCGCTGGCCAATCGCCTGGGTATCGGTCAGCTCAAATGGGAGCTGGAAGACTACTGCTTCCGCTATCTGCACCCCGATGAATATAAGCGCATCGCTAAATTGCTGCATGAGCGCCGTATCGACCGCGAAGGGTATATTGAGAGCTTCGTTGAGAACCTGCGCGCAGAAATGCAGAAAGAGGGCGTGCGAGCAGAAGTGTACGGCCGCCCGAAACACATCTACAGCATCTGGCGCAAGATGCAGAAGAAGTCATTAGCGTTTGATGAACTGTTTGACGTACGCGCGGTGCGTATTGTCGCTGAGCGTCTGCAGGATTGCTACGGCGCGCTGGGAACGGTGCACACGCTGTACCGCCATTTGCCGAGTGAGTTTGACGATTACGTCGCTAATCCGAAACCCAACGGCTATCAATCCATTCATACCGTGGTGCTGGGCCCGCAGGGCAAAACGGTTGAAATCCAGATTCGTACGCGTCAAATGCACGAAGATGCGGAACTGGGCGTAGCGGCGCACTGGAAGTACAAAGAAGGACCGACCACCAGCAACGCGCGCGGCGCGGCGGGACACGAAGAGCGCATTGCCTGGCTGCGTAAGCTGATTACCTGGCAGGAAGAGATGGCCGATTCTGGCGAGATGCTGGAAGAGGTGCGCAGCCAGGTGTTTGACGATCGCGTGTACGTGTTTACGCCGAAAGGCGACGTGGTCGATCTGCCAGCGGGCTCAACGCCGCTCGATTTCGCCTACCATATTCATAGCGATATCGGCCACCGCTGCATTGGCGCTAAGATCAGCGGACGCATCGTACCGTTCACCTATCAGCTGCAGATGGGCGATCAGATTGAAGTCATCACCCAAAAGCAGCCAAATCCAAGCCGCGACTGGCTGAATCCGAACCTCGGCTATATCACTACCAGCCGCGGCCGTTCGAAAATTCACGCCTGGTTCCGTAAGCAGGATCGTGACAAAAATATTATTGCCGGCCGTCAGATCCTCGAAAGCGAGCTGAATCAGATGGATATCAGCATGCGCGAGGCCGAGAAACTGCTGCTGCCGCGCTATAACGTCAGCTCGCAGGATGAATTGCTGGCGATGATTGGCGGCGGTGATATTCGCCTCAATCAGATGGTGAACTTCCTGCAGGGCAAGCTCAACAAGCCGAGTGCGGAAGAGGAAGATCGCGAAGCGCTGCGCCAGCTGACGCAGAAGTCGCATGCATCGTCTTCACGCAAAGAGAGCGGACGCGTGGTGGTGGAAGGCGTGGGCAATCTACTGCACCACATCGCACGCTGCTGCCAGCCGATTCCCGGTGATGATATCGTGGGCTTTATCACGCAAGGTCGCGGCATCTCGATTCACCGCGCGGATTGCGACCAGTTAACCGAACTCATTTCCCACGCGCCGGAACGTATCGTTGATGCCGTGTGGGGCGAAGATTACTCCAGCGGTTACTCGCTGGTGGTGCGCGTCACCGCCAACGATCGCAGCGGTCTGCTGCGTGACATCACCACGATTCTGGCTAACGAAAAGGTCAATGTACTGGGCGTTTCCAGCCGCAGCGATACCAAAAAGCAGCTTGCCACCATCGATATGGATATTGAGATCTATAACCAGCAGGTGCTCGGCCGCGTGCTGGCGCGTCTTAATCAGGTGCCGGATATTATTGACGCGCGCCGTTTGCATTGATTTCCAGGTCGCCATGAATGGCGACCCTACAAATTACGCCGTAGGGTCGCCATTTATGGCGACCTTTTTACATAGCAGCCCCAAAGGATCCCTTCATGACCCCGTTAAACCGCCTGCTCACCATCATGCAAACCCTGCGCGATCCGCAACGTGGCTGCCCGTGGGATCGTCAGCAAACTTTCTCCTCGATCGCGCCTTACACGCTGGAAGAAACCTACGAAGTCATCGATGCCATTCAGCGCGAGGATTTTGATGATTTACGCGGTGAACTCGGCGATCTGCTGTTTCAGGTGGTGTTCTACGCTCAAATGGCCGATGAGCAGCAGCGCTTTAATTTCGACGACATCTGCAATGCCATCAGTGACAAACTTGAGCGGCGTCATCCGCACATTTTTGGCGACGTTCAGGCCGAAACCAGCGAAGACGTGCTGAAAAACTGGGAAGCGATCAAACACAGTGAACGCGCGGAAAAATCGCAGCATTCAGTTTTAGATGACATTCCCAAAGCGTTGCCTGCCTTAATGCGCGCGCACAAAATTCAGAAGCGTTGCAGCACGGTCGGTTTCGACTGGAACAATCTCGGCCCGGTGCTGGATAAAGTGCATGAAGAGATTGATGAAGTGATGCATGAAGCGCAGCAAGCGGTGGTCGATAAAGACAAGCTGGAAGAGGAAATCGGCGATTTACTCTTCGCCACCGTCAATTTGTCGCGCCATTTAGGCAGCAAAGCGGAAGTTGCTTTGCAGAAAGCTAACGATAAGTTTGAGCGCCGCTTCCGCCAGGTTGAGTCAATTATCGCATCGCAAGGGTTAGCGATGAGCGATGCAACTTTGGCTCAGATGGAAGAGGCCTGGCAGCAGGTTAAAGTTAGCGAGAACAAAGGTTAAGCGTAATCTGGTGATTATTCCAGCACTGCGCATAATTTCACCGCTTGAGCTTACTCGATTCAGCTTTGCGGTGACTTTGTGACGTACATCAACATTTCACCCCCCGCTATCCGCTATGTTACCGGCCTACATGCGTAGGAGGATGGTGTGATTCATCAATTGTGGCTTAAGACGACTTCGGGTATACTATTTTCCCGTCTTGGTTATTCCACCGTCTTTAAACCTAAACTCTCAGGTTCAGCATGACAACGAATTATATTTTTGTGACCGGCGGGGTCGTTTCCTCTCTGGGGAAAGGCATTGCCGCAGCCTCCCTCGCAGCCATCCTTGAAGCACGTGGTCTGAATGTGACCATCATGAAACTCGATCCGTACATCAACGTCGATCCGGGTACCATGAGCCCTACGCAGCACGGTGAAGTGTTTGTTACCGATGATGGGGCCGAAACCGATCTGGATTTAGGTCACTACGAGCGCTTCATCCGTACCAAAATGTCGCGCCGCAATAACTTTACTACCGGTCGTATCTACTCAGAAGTGCTGCGCAAAGAGCGTCGCGGCGACTATCTGGGCGCCACGATTCAGGTCATCCCGCACATCACTAATGCCATCAAAGAACGCATTATTGAAGGTGGCGAAGGTCATGACGTCGTTCTGGTTGAGATCGGCGGTACCGTGGGTGATATCGAATCTCTGCCGTTCCTCGAAGCGATTCGCCAGATGGCGGTCGATGTCGGTCGTGAACACACCATGTATATGCACCTGACGCTGGTGCCCTATATGGCGGCCGCAGGCGAAGTGAAAACCAAGCCAACCCAGCATTCAGTGAAAGAGCTGTTGTCGATCGGGATTCAGCCAGATGTGCTGATCTGCCGTTCGGACCGTGCGGTGCCTGCCAACGAACGCGCTAAAATCGCGCTGTTCTGTAACGTGCCGGAAAAAGCGGTTATTTCCCTGAAAGATGTGGATTCCATCTACAAAATTCCAGGCATGCTGAAGTCGCAAGGTCTGGATGATTACATCTGCAAGCGTTTCAATCTGAACGCGCCGGAAGCGAACCTGGCCGAATGGGAACAGGTTATCTACGAAGAAGCTAATCCGGGTGGCGAAGTGACCATCGGTATGGTCGGCAAATATGTCGAACTGCCGGATGCGTACAAATCGGTGATTGAAGCGTTGAAACACGGCGGCCTGAAAAATCGCGTGACCGTGAATATCAAGCTGATCGACTCGCAGGATGTGGAAACGCGCGGTGTCGAATTACTGAAAGATCTTGATGCTATTCTGATCCCTGGCGGCTTCGGCTACCGCGGTGTGGAAGGCAAAATGATGACGGCGCAATACGCCCGTGAGAACAATGTGCCTTATCTCGGTATTTGCCTGGGTATGCAGGTTGCGCTGATGGAATTTGCCCGCAACGTTGCCGGTATGGAAGGCGCGAACTCTACTGAATTTGTGCCAGACTGTAAGTATCCGGTGGTGGCGCTTATCACCGAATGGCGTGACGAAGAGGGCAACGTGGAGCAGCGTACTGAGCAGAGCGATCTGGGCGGCACCATGCGTCTAGGCAGCCAGCAGTGCCAGTTGACGCCGGAAAGCAAGGTGCGTCAGTTGTACGGTTCTGAAATCATTACCGAACGCCACCGTCATCGTTACGAAGTAAACAATATGCTGTTGAAGCCGATTGAAGCGGCGGGTCTGCATATTGCCGGTCGTTCCGGCGACGATCAGCTGGTTGAGATCATTGAGATCCCGAATCACCCGTGGTTTGTTGCCTGTCAGTTCCACCCGGAATTCACATCGACCCCGCGTGATGGTCATCCGCTGTTCGCTGGCTTTGTAAAAGCCGCGCAGGAGCACCAGAAGCGTTTAGCGAAGTAAGTTTCACGAGCAGCGCGCGAACTTTTCGCGCGTTGTTTGTCTTAGGATTGACTAACTTGTACTGAGGAAAATCGAATGTCCAAAATCGTAAAAGTCATCGGTCGCGAAATCATCGACTCCCGTGGCAACCCAACTGTTGAAGCAGAAGTGCATCTGGAAGGCGGTTTCGTTGGTCTGGCTGCTGCGCCATCAGGTGCATCTACCGGTTCTCGTGAAGCACTGGAGCTGCGTGACGGTGACAAATCTCGTTTCCTGGGCAAAGGCGTAACCAAAGCTGTTGCTGCGGTTAATGGTCCGATTGCTGAAGCGGTAAAAGGCAAAGACGCGAAAGACCAGGCGAACATCGATAAGATCATGATCGAGCTGGACGGTACTGAGAACAAATCTAACTTCGGTGCAAACGCCATTCTGGCGGTTTCACTGGCTGCTGCTAAAGCTGCTGCTGCCTCTAAAGGCCTGCCGCTGTATGCACACATCGCTGACCTGAACGGCACTCCGGGCAAATTCTCTATGCCATTGCCAATGATGAACATCATCAACGGTGGTGAGCATGCGGATAACAACGTCGACATTCAGGAGTTCATGATTCAGCCGGTTGGCGCGAAAACCCTGAAAGAAGCCGTGCGTATGGGTTCTGAAGTGTTCCATCACCTGGCGAAAGTGCTGAAGTCTAAAGGCATGAACACCGCAGTCGGTGACGAAGGTGGCTATGCACCAAACCTGGGTTCTAACGCCGAAGCACTGGCTGTTATCGCTGAAGCGGTAAAAGCAGCGGGCTATGAGCTGGGCAAAGACATCACTCTGGCGATGGACTGCGCAGCATCTGAATTCTACAAAGACGGCAAATATGTGCTGGCTGGCGAAGGCAACAAAGCCTTCACTTCAGAAGAGTTCACGCACTTCCTGGAAGACCTGACCAAACAGTACCCAATCGTTTCTATCGAAGATGGTCTGGACGAATCTGACTGGGCTGGTTTCGCATACCAGACCAAAGTGCTGGGCGACAAAATCCAGCTGGTTGGTGACGATCTGTTCGTAACCAACACCAAGATCCTGAAAGAAGGTATCGATAAAGGTATCGCTAACTCCATCCTGATCAAATTCAACCAGATCGGTTCACTGACCGAAACCCTGGCTGCAATCAAGATGGCGAAAGATGCTGGCTACACCGCGGTGATTTCACACCGTTCAGGTGAAACCGAAGACGCCACCATCGCTGACCTGGCGGTAGGTACTGCGGCTGGCCAGATCAAAACCGGTTCTATGAGCCGTTCTGACCGCGTTGCTAAGTACAACCAGCTGATTCGTATCGAAGAAGCGCTGGGCGAAAAAGCACCGTTTAACGGTCTGAAAGAAGTTAAAGGCCAGGCATAATCGCCTGAGTATGCTGCCTGCGGGCAGCATCGTCCGAATGAAGCCCCGCCTTGTGCGGGGCTTTTGCTTTTATTTGGCACGAAGCAGCTGTTACTCGGCGCGCAAGATCTGCCATAATCTGCGCCTCAAATTTTAGATGTGAGTGAAAAATGTTCTACCCGATTAACGAAATGTTCCAGACGCTGCAGGGCGAAGGTTTTTACACCGGTGTTCCGGCGCTGTTCATCCGCTTACAAGGATGTCCGGTGGGCTGTAGCTGGTGTGATACCAAACATACCTGGGAAAAGCGGGCGGATCGGGAGACCTCGCTGGGTGATATTTTGGTGAAGACCGTGGAGAGCGATGCGTGGGGCAGCGCCGATGCCGCGATGCTTCTCGACACTATCCAGCGTCAAGGCTGGACCGCACGTCATGTCGTGATTACCGGCGGTGAACCGGCGATTTTCGACCTGCGTCCATTGACGGAAGCGTTAGAAGTGGCGGGATTTGCGTGCCAGATCGAAACCAGCGGCACGCATGAAGTGCAGTGTTCAGAGGCGACCTGGGTGACGGTTTCACCAAAGGTGAATATGCGCGGTGGTTACGATTTGCTGCCGCAGGCGCTACAACGTGCGGATGAAATTAAACATCCGGTAGCGCGTGAGCGTGACGTCGAAGCGCTGGATGCGTTGCTGGCAGGATTGCACGACGATAAAAAGCGCATTGTGGCGCTACAGCCGATCAGTCGCGGTGATGCTGCCACCAAACTGTGTATTGAAACCTGTATCGCCCGTAACTGGCGGCTTTCAATGCAGACGCACAAATATCTGAATATTGCCTGAGTCGGCACGGTACGCATGAATGCGCACCCTACGAAAAACCCAGCTCTGTAAACGTAGGGTCGCCATTCATGGCGACCTCACTCAACGGTTACTGCTTCACTGACCTCAACCGCGATACACGCAACCTGCGGTACAGGTCTCTTTAATCATCACCGCACTCAACTCGGGCAGAAGCGGCTTCATTTGATCCCAAATCCACTTGGCCAGCACTTCGCTGGTAGGATTCTCCAGTCCCGGAATGTCATTCAGATAGTGATGATCGAGACGTTCATATAGAGGCTTAAATGCCGCCTTGAGTTCGGCAAAATCCATTACCCAACCGGTATGCGCATCCACTTCGCCGGTAATTTCTAATCGCACCAGGAACGAATGGCCGTGCAAGCGTCCACACTTGTGGCCTTCCGGCACATGTGGCAGACGATGTGCAGATTCAAACTGGAACTCTTTAAATAAGGTGGTAGACATAATGGCTCTCAGACTTAAAAACCGCTGAAGTCTACCTGAAATGCAGATTTTTCGCACCCGCTCGCCGTGAAAAGGGCATTTTACGCTGGCGCACCGCGAAAAACGCCTAATTAACTCATTGAATCGTATCGCCTTCATTTACCACTTTTGCTGGTTAACTTTACCCGAAAAACCACTTAGTCATTTTGGTTATTTAATATGTCGAAGGCGTATTTAATCGTTAATATACAGCCCGGTAACCTACGCACTCTTCCGCAACATATTGATCCGGACTTCTGACACTGGAATTTTTAACGCAATGACGACTCAGGCACCAGGTTCACTGCTTCCGCTTTCACCGGAGCAACTCGCGCGCTTACAGGCGGCGACCACGGATTTCAACACCACGCAGATGGCCTGGCTCTCTGGCTACTTTTGGGGCATGGTCAACCAAACGCCGGGTGCGGCTGCCGCCCCCGCGCCGATTCAGTCAGAAGCACCGACCATCACGCTGATCTCCGCCTCGCAGACCGGTAACGCACGTCGCCTCGCTGAGCAGCTGCGCGATGACCTATTGGCCGCGAAGCTGAGCGTTAACCTGGTGAATGCCGGCGATTATAAATTCAAGCAAATTGGCCAGGAAAAGCTGCTGGTGGTCGTGACGTCCACGCAGGGCGAAGGCGAGCCGCCGGAAGAGGCCGTCGCGCTGCATAAGTTCCTGCTATCGAAGAAAGCGCCGAAGTTCGCAGGCACTGCCTTTGCCGTCTTCGGCCTTGGCGATACCTCTTATGAATTTTTCAGCAAAGCCGGAAAAGATTTTGATGAACGTCTGGCTGAGCTGGGCGCAGAGCGCCTGCTGGATCGCGTGGATGCCGATGTTGAATACAAAGAGCAGGCCAGTGCCTGGCGTCAGCAGATTACTGAGATTCTCAAAGCCCGCGTGCCAAGTGAGTCGCCAGCGCAGGCGGCCGTCACCGCGGCGGGCGCCGTCAATGAAGTCGACAGCAGCCCCTATACTAAAGAAGCGCCATTAACCGCCAGCTTTGCCGCTAACCAGAAAATCACTGGCCGTGATTCAGATAAAGATGTGCGTCACATCGAAATCGACCTTGGCGATTCGGGCCTGCGCTATCAGCCGGGCGATGCGCTCGGGGTGTGGTTTGAAAACGATGTCGAGCTGGTGCAGGAACTGCTGCAGCTGGTGTGGCTGAAAGGTGACGAGCCGGTTGAGGTGCAGGGCACAACGCTGCCGCTGACTGAAGCGCTGCAAAAACATTTCGAATTGACGGTGAACACGCCGCAAATTGTCGAGCAGTATGCTGCCTTGTCACGCAACGATGCGCTGCTGGCGCTGGCCGGCGACAAGCCGAAGTTGCAGAGCTATGCGCAGAGTTTCCCGATTGTCGATATGGTGCGTCAGGCACCTACTGAATTGAATGCAGAACAACTTACCGGTCTGCTGCGTCCGCTGACGCCGCGCCTTTACTCCATCGCCTCTTCGCAAGCGGAAACCGAAAGCGAAGTGCATATCACCGTGGGTGCGGTGCGCTTTGAGATCGATGGTCGTCAGCGCGGCGGCGGGGCATCCACCTGGCTGGCGGATCGCATTGAAGAAGAGGGCGAAATCCGCGTCTTCATCGAGCATAACGACAATTTCCGCCTGCCGGCAAATCCGGAAACCCCGGTGATAATGATTGGCCCGGGCACCGGCATCGCGCCGTTCCGCGCCTTTATGCAGCAGCGTGATAACGATGGCGCAGGCGGCAAAAACTGGCTGTTCTTTGGCAACCCGCACTTCACCGATGATTTCCTCTATCAGGTGGAGTGGCAGAAGTACGTCAAAGATGGCTTGCTGACAAATATCGATCTGGCATGGTCGCGCGATCAGGCCGAGAAAGTTTACGTACAAGATAGAATCCGTGCGAAAGGCGCGGAAGTGTGGCGCTGGATTGAAGAGGGCGCGCACCTTTACGTCTGCGGCGATGCTAATCGCATGGCGAAAGACGTTGAGCAAGCATTACTGGATGTGGTGGTCGAACACGGCGGCATGGATCGTGAAACGGCTGACGAATTTTTGAGTGAGCTGCGCATTGAGCGCCGTTATCAGCGAGACGTTTACTAATGAGCGAAAAACATCCTGGACCGCTGGTCGTTGAAGGCAAGCTGGTCGACGCTGAGCGTCTAAAAAAACAGAGCAACTATCTGCGCGGTACCATCCTCGACGATCTCGACGATGGCCTGACCGGCGGTTTCACTGGTGATAACTTCCTGCTAATCCGTTTCCACGGCATGTATCAGCAGGATGACCGCGACATCCGTGCCGAGCGCGCCGCGCAGAAGCTTGAGCCGCGTCACGCCATGATGCTGCGCTGCCGTCTGCCGGGCGGCATCATCACGCCAACGCAGTGGCTGGCGATTGATAAGTTCGCCACCGATAAAACCATTTACGGCAGCATTCGTTTAACCAACCGCCAAACCTTCCAGTTTCACGGCATTCTGAAGAAGAACGTGAAACCGACGCACCAGATGCTGCACGAAGTCGGACTGGATGCGCTGGCAACGGCGAACGATGTAAACCGTAACGTGCTGTGCACTTCAAATCCGGTTGAGTCAGAACTGCATCAGGAAGCGTACGAGTGGGCGAAGAAGCTCTCTGAACATCTGCTGCCGCAAACCCGTGCTTATGCTGAGATCTGGTGGGATAAAGAGAAAGTCGCCACCACCGATCAAGAACCGATTCTGGGTGAAACCTATCTGCCGCGAAAATTCAAAACCACGGTAGTGGTGCCGCCGCATAACGATGTCGATCTGCATGCCAATGACATGAACTTCATCGCTATCGCCGAGCAGGGCAAGCTGATTGGTTTTAACCTGCTGGTCGGCGGTGGTTTGTCGATCGATCACGGTAACAAAGCCACCTATGCGCGCACCGCCAGTGAATTCGGTTTCCTGCCGCTGGAAAAGGTGCTTGATGTAGCGGCCGCAGTTGTCACCACCCAGCGTGATTGGGGTAATCGTACCGATCGTAAAAATGCCAAAACCAAATACACGCTAGAACGTGTCGGCGTCGAAACGTTTAAAGCTGAAGTGGAAAAACGTGCCGGTATTACCTTTGAGCCAATCCGCCCCTATACGTTCACCACGCGCGGCGACCGCATCGGCTGGGTGAAAGGCATTGATAAAAAATGGCACCTGACGCTGTTCATCGAGAACGGGCGTCTGCTGGATTATCCGGGCCGCCCGCTGAAACGCGGTATCGCCGAAATCGCCAAAGTTCATCAGGGTGATTTCCGTCTGACTGCTAATCAGAACCTGATTGTGGCTGGCGTACCCGAGAAGCAAAAAGCACAGATTGAAGCCATCGCCCGTGAACACGGTTTGATGGAAGCCGTGACGGCGCAACGTGAAAACTCAATGGCGTGCGTGGCGTTCCCGACCTGTCCGCTGGCCATGGCCGAGGCCGAGCGCTTCCTGCCGTCGTTCGTCACCAAGGTGGAAGAGATCATGCATAAGCATGGCGTGGGTGAAGAGCACATAGTGCTACGCGTTACCGGTTGCCCGAACGGTTGCGGACGTGCTTTGCTGGCGGAGTTGGGTCTGGTGGGTAAAGCGCCGGGTCGATACAACTTACATATTGGCGGCAACCGCGTGGGTACGCGTATTCCGCGCATGTATCGCGAGAATATCAACGAAGGCGAAATCCTCGCCAGTATCGATGAACTGGTGGCGCGCTGGGCAACCGAGCGTCAGGCCGATGAAGGTTTCGGTGACTTTGTGATTCGTGCAGGCATCATTAAAGCCGTGGTTGATCCCGCCCGTGATTTTTGGGACTCGGAGGCAGTATGACGGTACTCGATCTCGCAGCATTGAATGGTTCATCAAAAGTGGATCGCATTATGGCGTTGGCAGAGAGCAACGTGCAGCTGGAGAAGCGCTCGGCCGAAGAGCGCGTCAGCTGGGCGCTGGAACATCTGCCGGGTGCATTTGTACTGTCATCCAGCTTTGGCATTCAGGCGGCGGTTTTGCTGCATATGGTAACGCAGCAAAAACCGGACATCCCGGTGATCCTGACCGATACCGGCTATCTGTTCCCGGAAACCTATCGCTTTATTGATGAGCTGACGGACAAGCTCAATCTCAACCTGCAGATCTTCCGCGCGGAGACCTCCGCGGCGTGGCAGGAAGCGCGTTACGGCAAACTGTGGGAGCAGGGAGTCGAAGGGATTGAGCAGTACAACCAGATTAATAAAGTCGAGCCGATGAACCGCGCGCTGGAAACGCTGGGGGCGCAAACCTGGTTTGCTGGCCTGCGCCGCGATCAATCGGGCAGTCGCGCCAGTTTGCCAGTGTTGGCGGTGCAGCGCGGCGTGTTGAAAATTCTGCCGATCATTGATTGGGATAACCGCCAGGTGCACCAGTATCTGAAGCAGCACGGACTGAAATACCATCCGCTGTGGGATGAAGGGTATCTGTCAGTCGGCGATACGCACACCACTAAAAAATGGGAGCCGGGCATGGCAGAAGAAGAGACGCGTTTCTTCGGCCTGAAGCGCGAGTGCGGGTTGCATGAAGGGTGATTAGGTCGTTTTTCCCCTCACCCCAGCCCTCTCCCGCAAGCGGGCGAGGGAGCCAATCGAGCGAAGATTTAATACGCAGCACCACCTAAACAGTTCCTTCTCCCGCTTGCGGGAGAAGGTTAGGATGAGGGAAAAATCGCACCCAACCTAAACCCCCTGCAACCCCGCAAACTCCTCCGCCGCCCGCGTCACATTCACCTTCGTCACCTCATAATGCGCCACCGCGACAAACGGATCTTCCGCCAGGATGGTATCCAACCGGGCGCGATCGATATCCTTAGCCAGGATCACGCCGCCGGTGCGCGGCTCTTTACGTCCCGCCGCGATAAACACGCCATTGGCGAAATAGCGGTCCAGCCACTCGATATGCGGTGCCAGCAACGCTTCGACTTCTTCTACCGGACGAAAATAGTTCAGATATACCAAGTACATAGTGAATCCTTAGGTTGTCGGATTGGCGAGCTCGGTCAGCAGCGGCAGCAAAATCTTTACGCTATCGCGCGTGCGTTGGGTAATACGGCCTGGCAGCCAGCGATCGAGATAGTTGAGGTTATCGCGATCGGTTTGATGGCGCACGTTGCCTTCCGGAAAATGGCTGGAACGCGCACGCTGCTGCTGTCCATCTTTGTTGCCCAGCGTCCAGTTTGCGGCGGTGACATCCATTAACGGCATACCGGCTTTATCAAACGGATTCACGCCCGGATAATCACGTGCGGTCATAATATGGCTGGCGGCGGAAATACCATAACGACGTGCGATCTGCACCGCGCGCGCGCTGGTTTGCTTGCGCACCGCCGACGGCGTATTGATGCCGCTATTAAAGTAGAGATGATCGCCTACAATCAGGCTATTGAGATCAACCACCAACAGCGTGTTCTTCTTCTCCTGCGCGCTCATGCGCGCCAGGTAATCATCCATGCCGTGCAGGCCCGCCTCACCGGCGCTCAGCGCCACAAAGCGCACGCCATAGTGTAGCGGGGTTTTGCTTAGCGCCTGCGCCAGCTCCAGCATCACGCCAAGGCCGGATGCATTGTCATCCACGCCCTGCAAACGCAGGCCGCCGAGATTGTTATCGGCCTCATGGCGGCTGAGCGGTGTCCAGGTATCCAGGTGGGTAACGATCAGGATCTCCTGCGGCACTTCCCCGGCACGTGCGGCAATCACCGACGTGGCGGTGACTTTATGGGTGCGGCTCTCACCCTTTTTCTCCACCCATTCATAGCGGGTGTTGAACTGGCGGGTGTTGCTCTGATAACCGAGCTGGTCAAACTGCTGCTGTAAATAATCGGCGGTCAGCAATTCGGCCGGACTGCCGCTCATGCGGCCAGGAAAATAGGTGGCGATATGGCGTAGCTGCTGTTCTGCAAAGTGTCCCGGCGCGAGGGGATTCGCTGCCTGAACAAAGAAAGGCAAACCGCCCGCAATCAGTGCAGCCAGCACGCTGCGGCGGAGAGTGGCAAACATAGTTATTATCCTTTTCTGACATCCCGTCATGCTAAAAAAATTCCGAGATAGTATGAAACTGTGACGAAGCTTGCACAATTTGATTTGCTCCGAAACACCAGCAATATCATTTGTTAAGCACAAAATGTTATCAGTAATCCTGGGTCGTTATTCCATTCGGTAACTACTCATTCCAATTCGTAATTTCATCTGCCGGAAGGGCGGGACGTATAGTCGCGTTAACTTATTGTAAAACTAGCAAGGTTAACGTGGATTATCTGCCTCTCTTTGCCGATCTCAAAAGCCGTCCGGTGCTGGTTGTCGGCGGTGGCGACATTGCTGCGCGCAAAATTGAGCTGCTGCGGCGCGCCGGCGCGCGCGTGCTGGTCGCGGCGCGCGATCTCGGCCATGAACTGCAGGCGTTGCTGGAGATTAAGGCGATTGAATGGATCGCCCACAGCTTCGATCCGGCCCAGCTGGACGGCGTGTTCCTCGTGATTGCCGCTACCGATGACAACGCGCTCAATGCCCAGGTATTTGAAGCCGCCAACGCGCGCCACAAGCTGGTGAACGTGGTGGACGATCAGCCGAAATGCAGCTTTATCTTCCCATCGATTGTCGATCGCTCGCCGCTGGTGGTTGCGATCTCCTCCAGCGGCACCGCGCCGGTGCTGGCCCGTCTGCTGCGTGAAAAGATTGAGGCGTTGTTGCCTGCCAACCTTGGGCAGATGGCCGAAGTGGCGGGGCAGTGGCGCGACAAAGTGAAGCAGCGCTATCACCGCATGTCTGAACGTCGTCGTTTTTGGGAGCGCGCCTTTAACGGGCTGTTCGCCAGCCAGATGGCGGCGGGCAATGTGAACGAAGCGCGTCGTACGCTGGATCGCGAACTGGATAACGACAGCGATAACCAGGGCGAAATTACGCTGGTTGGCGCCGGTCCAGGCGACAGCGGGTTGCTGACGCTGCGTGGCTTACAGGTGATGCAGCTGGCTGATGTGGTGCTGTATGACCATCTGGTCAGCGACGAGGTGTTAGAGCTGGTGCGCCGCGATGCCGATCGCATCTGCGTCGGCAAACGCGCCGGTGCGCATTCGGTGCCGCAGGAAGAGACCAATCAGCTGTTGGTGAGCCTGGCGCAGCAGGGTAAACGCGTGGTGCGTCTGAAAGGTGGCGATCCGTTTATTTTTGGTCGCGGCGGCGAAGAGCTGCAGGCCGCGCAGGCCGCCGGGATTCCCTTCCAGGTGGTGCCCGGCATCACTGCGGCAGCGGGCGCAACCGCCTATGCCGGTATCCCGCTCACTCATCGCGACTACGCGCAGAGCGTGTTGTTTATTACCGGCCACTGCCGCGCGGAGGGGGACGGCATTGATTGGCCGTCGCTGGCGCGCGCACGGCAAACCTTAGCGATTTACATGGGCACGGTGAAAGCAGCGGAAATCGCCGCCGGGCTTATCGAACATGGGCGCGCGGCCTCCACGCCGGTGGCGGTGATTGGTCGCGGCACGCGTCAGGATCAGCAGGTGCTGACCGGGACATTAGATCAACTGGAGTCGCTGGCAGCCGCCGCGCCCACGCCCGCACTGTTAGTGATTGGCGAAGTAGTGAATTTGCACGGGCAATTGGCCTGGTTCCAACATTCGGCACAGCAGGGGACTCGCGAGTCCGCCGTTGTCAATTTGGCTTGAGGAAAAATTATGGACCAAAATCGTCTTACTCATCTGCGCCAGCTGGAGGCAGAGAGTATCCATATCATCCGCGAGGTGGCGGCCGAGTTCAGTAATCCGGTGATGATGTACTCCATCGGCAAAGACTCCTCGGTAATGCTGCATCTGGCACGCAAAGCCTTCTATCCAGGCACGCTGCCATTTCCGCTGCTGCATGTTGATACCGGCTGGAAGTTCCGTGAAATGTACGAGTTCCGCGATCGCACCGTAAAAGCGATGGGTGCGGAGCTGCTGGTGCACCGCAACCCGGAAGGGGTGGCGATGGGCATAAATCCCTTCGTACACGGCAGTGCCAAGCATACCGACATCATGAAAACCGAAGGCCTGAAGCAGGCGCTGAATAAATATGGCTTCGATGCGGCCTTTGGCGGCGCACGTCGTGACGAAGAGAAGTCGCGCGCTAAAGAGCGTATCTACTCGTTCCGCGATCGCTTCCACCGCTGGGACCCGAAAAACCAGCGCCCGGAGCTGTGGCACAACTACAACGGCCAGATTAACAAAGGCGAAAGTATTCGCGTGTTCCCGCTCTCCAACTGGACCGAGCTGGATATCTGGCAGTACATCTTCCTGGAAAATATCGAAATCGTGCCGCTGTACCTTGCTGCGCCGCGCCCGGTGCTGGAGCGTGACGGTATGCTGATGATGATCGATGACGACCGTATCGATCTGCAGCCCGGCGAAGTGATCAAACAGCGTATGGTGCGTTTCCGTACCCTCGGCTGCTGGCCGTTAACCGGCGCGGTGGAATCCGAAGCGCAGACGCTGCCGGAAATTATTGAAGAGATGCTGGTCTCCACCACCAGTGAACGCCAGGGGCGCGTGATTGACCGCGACCAGGCCGGTTCGATGGAAATGAAAAAACGTCAGGGTTATTTCTAAGGAGACGCAGATGAATACCGTTATTGCACAACAGATTGCCGATCAGGGCGGCGTAGAAGCCTGGCTGACCGCGCAACAACACAAAAGCCTGCTGCGTTTCCTCACCTGTGGTAGCGTCGACGACGGCAAAAGTACGCTGATTGGTCGCCTGCTGCACGACACGCGTCAAATTTATGAAGATCAGCTTTCCTCGCTGCACAACGACAGCAAACGTCACGGTACCCAAGGCGAGAAGCTTGACCTCGCCTTGTTGGTCGATGGTTTGCAGGCCGAGCGCGAGCAGGGCATCACTATTGATGTGGCATACCGCTACTTCTCCACCGAGAAGCGCAAATTTATCATTGCCGACACGCCGGGACACGAACAGTACACGCGCAATATGGCGACGGGCGCCTCGACCTGCGATTTAGCGATCCTGCTGATCGATGCGCGTAAAGGCGTGCTGGATCAGACGCGCCGTCACAGTTTTATCTCCACGCTGCTGGGCATCAAACATCTGGTGGTCGCCATCAACAAGATGGATCTGGTGGAGTATAAGCAAGAGACCTTCGAACAAATCAAACAGGATTACCTCGATTTCGCCGCGCAGTTGCCGGACGATCTCGATATTCGCTTTGTGCCGATGTCGGCGCTGGAAGGCGACAACGTGGCGACGCCGAGCGTGACCATGCCGTGGTACAGCGGCCCAACGCTGCTCGACGTACTGGAAACCGTGGAACTGAACCGCGTGGTGGATCATCAGCCGATGCGTTTCCCGGTGCAGTATGTCAATCGTCCCAACCTCGATTTCCGCGGTTATGCCGGTACGCTGGCATCTGGCGTGGTGAAAGTGGGCCAGCGCGTGAAAGTGCTGCCATCAGGCGTGGAATCCACCATTTCACGCATCGTCACCTTCGATGGCGACTTGCCTGAAGCGGGCGCCGGTGAAGCCATTACGCTGGTGCTGAAAGATGAGATCGACATCAGCCGTGGCGATCTGCTGGTAGATGCCGCTGCCGATCTGCAAGCGGTGCAATCCGCCACGGTGGACGTGGTGTGGATGGCCGAGCAGCCACTGCAGCCGGATCAAAGCTATGAAGTGAAGATCGCCGGGAAGAAAACCCGTGCGCGCGTGGAGAAAGTGATTCATCAGGTGGAGATTAACTCGCTAGAGAAACGCACGGTTGATAGCCTGCCGCTCAACGGCATCGGCCTGGTGGAACTGACCTTTGACGAACCGATGGTGCTGGATGCCTATCGTCAGAATCCGGTCACCGGCGGCATGATCTTTATCGATCGCCTGAGCAACGTCACGGTCGGCGCGGGGATGATCAATCAGCCGCTTAGCGATGTGCGTACGCAAGCAGGTCAGTTCAGCGATTTCGAGCTGGAGCTGAATGCGCTGGTGCGTCGTCACTTCCCGCACTGGAACGCACGCGATCTGCTGGGCGGTAAGTAATGGCGCAGCACGATGAAAACGTGGTGTGGCACGATCATCCGGTAACGCGTGAGGAGCGTGAACAGCAGCATGGCCATCAAGGCGTGGTGCTGTGGTTCACCGGACTTTCCGGCTCGGGCAAATCCACCGTGGCCGGCGCGCTGGAGCAGGCGCTGCATCGCGCCGGGGTGAATACTTACCTGCTGGATGGCGACAACGTGCGTCACGGCCTGTGCCGTGACCTTGGTTTTAGCGATGACGATCGTAAAGAGAACATCCGCCGCGTGGGCGAAGTGGCGAAATTAATGGTCGATGCCGGTTTAGTGGTGTTGACCGCCTTTATCTCGCCGCATCGTGCCGAGCGTCAAATGGTGCGCGATCTGCTGGGCGAAGGGCAGTTCGTTGAGGTGTTTGTCGATACACCATTAGCAGTATGCGAAGCGCGCGATCCCAAAGGTCTCTACAAAAAAGCCCGTGCTGGTGAGCTGCGTAATTTCACCGGTATCGACAGCGTGTATGAAGCGCCAGAAGCTCCTGAAATCCATCTTGATGGCGAACAATTGGTTACAAAACTGACCGGCCAATTGTTAGACCTGCTGCGTCACCGCGATATCATCAAATCCTGAATCGACAGCGGCGAATCCTCTTGGGTTTGCCGCGCTTAGCGTCAACAGGATCTCTATGCAGAACGTAACGCCCATGCTAGCCCGTAAAGATGAACGCACCCCAGATGAGCCTCGCTCATCGCTGCCGGGCGGCGTGATTGGCTTTCTCTCGTACTGGTGCGCGCTGGCGATTCCGTTCTTGCTCTACGGCTCCAACACGCTGTTCTTCTTCCTCTACACCTGGCCCTTCTTCCTCGCGCTATTACCGGTTTCGGTGCTGATTGGCATCGTGCTGAGCCTGACTTTCCGCACCCACTTATTCTGGAGCGGTATCGCCACGGCGATGGTGGTGGTGTGCCTGTTCTGGCTGCTGTTCTCATTTCTTTCAGGTTGGTAACCCGCACCTGATGTGCAAACGCATCGGCTGGTTACAAAACTTTACCTGCCGTCTCGCGCCTCTCTCTGTCATTATTTGCCCGGATCATCGCGGGTACGCAGCATTTTCGCCGCCGCAGTGGAGTCCTGCGTCAAGTTATGGGATGATTGGGCCGTTTTTCAGGGGGCGGGGATGGGAAAACTGACGTTACTGCTACTCGTGCTGCTGGGATGGCTCCAATATTCCCTGTGGCTGGGTAAGAACGGTATTCATGACTATACGCGCGTCAACGATGACGTGGCGTCACAACAGGCGAATAACGCCAAACTTAAAGCGCGTAACGATCAGCTGTTTGCCGAAATTGACGATCTCAATGGCGGCTCTGAAGCGATCGAGGAACGCGCACGCAATGAACTGGGCATGATTAAGCCCGGTGAGACTTTCTATCGTCTGGTGCCAGACCAGAACAAACGTAACGCGCAACAAGCTGCGCAAAACCAACAACGATAAGCCATGAACCAGCGCCCGATCCTTGCGGATGTGATTGCCGTGGTGCCCGCCGCAGGTGTGGGCAGCCGTATGCAGGCTGCCTGCCCAAAACAGTATCTGACCATTGGTCAATTCACCCTTCTTGAACATAGCGTCGCACGGCTTCTGGCTCATCCGGCGGTTAAACAGGTCATTGTGCCGGTCAGTAACGACGACGGCTGGTTTGATTCGCTGCCGCTGGCGCAGGATTCACGAATTGTCAGAGTGACGGGTGGCGACACGCGCGCCGAATCGGTGCTGGCGGGTTTAAACGCCATTCAGCATCACGAATGGGTGCTGGTACACGACGCTGCGCGTCCGTGTTTGCATCCTGACGATTTAGCGCGCCTGCTGGCAATACGTGAATACAGCAAGGTGGGCGGGATTTTAGCCGCGCCGGTACGCGACACCATGAAACGCGGCGAACCGGGCAAAAACGCCATTGCGCATACCGTGGATCGCGAAGATTTATGGCATGCGTTAACACCCCAATTTTTCCCGCATCAACTGCTCACCGCTTGCCTGACGCGCGCACTCCATGAAGGCGCTACCATTACTGATGAAGCGTCAGCGCTGGAGTATTGCGGTTATCATCCTGAGTTGGTGAGCGGGCGCAGTGACAATATTAAGGTGACGCGGCCAGAAGATCTGGCGCTGGCGGCCTTCTATCTTACCCAGATTCAGTTACAGGAGAGCGCATGATGCGTATCGGTCACGGTTTTGACGTTCACGCTTTTGGCGGCGAAGGTCCGTTAGTGATTGGTGGGGTGCGTATTCCCTTCGAACACGGTTTTATCGCCCATTCCGATGGCGATGTGGCGCTGCATGCGTTGACGGACGCCTTGCTCGGCGCCGTGGCGATGGGCGATATTGGCAAGTTATTCCCCGATACCGATCCGGCGTTTAAGGGCGCGGACAGCCGCGGCCTGCTGCGCGAAGCCTGGCGTCGTATCCAGCAGAAAGGCTACCGCATCGGCAACGTTGATGTGACGATTATTGCGCAGGCCCCCAAAATGCTGCCACACGTGCCGCAAATGCGTGTCAATATCGCCGAAGATCTCGGTTGTCACATGGATGAAGTTAACGTTAAAGCGACGACCACAGAAAAGCTCGGCTTTACCGGTCGCGGTGAGGGCATTGCCTGTGAGGCGGTTGCGCTGCTGATTAAGGCCGATCGGGCATGAGTGAGCTGCGTTACCTGCACGGCGTCCCCAATGCCAGCGGCGTGATTAAAGCCAATCCCGAAGATTTTGTCGTGATTGAAGATCTTGGCTATCCGTTCGATGGCGAAGGGGAGCAGCTTTTAGTTCGCATTCGTAAAATTGGCTGCAACACCCGCTTTGTCGCCGAAGCTATCGCTAAATTTCTTAAGGTGCCGGTACGCGATCTCAGCTATGCCGGCATGAAAGATCGTCATGCCGTCACCGAGCAGACGCTGTGCTTCCGCGTGCCGGGCAATGCGATGCCCAATCTGGCCGGTTTTCAGCTGGAGGGCGTCGAAATTCTGCAGGTGATCCGTCACAAACGCAAACTGCGCACCGGCGCGCTGGCAGGCAACGCCTTTCGGTTAATCGTGCGCCAGATTTCCGATCGCAGCGACGTTGAAACGCGCCTGCAGCAAATCCAACAGCACGGCGTGCCGAACTATTTTGGCGAGCAGCGCTTTGGTCGCGGTGGTAACAACCTGACGCAGGCGAAATTGTGGGCTGAGGGTAAATTCCGCCCGCGCGATCGCAGTATGAAAGGCATTTTACTCTCCGCTACGCGCAGCCAGCTGTTCAACCAGCTCACCAGCGCGCGACTGGTAAGCGAAGGTTCCCTCGATCGCGTACAGGTAGGCGATGCACTGCAGCTGGCCGGTCGCGGCAGTTGGTTTGTCGCGCAAGCTGAAGAGCTGCCGTCGCTGCAACAGCGCGTTGCGAACCATGAGCTGCGTATCACCGCGCCACTGGCCGGACGCGGGGAATTAGGGACCCAGGGTGAGGTGCTGGCGTTCGAACAGGAACAGCTGGCGACCGCATCCGATCTGCTGGCTTTGCTGGATCGCGAACGCGTTGATGCGGCACGTCGCGCCATGCTCGTGGTACCAAAAGATCTGCGCTGGAGCTGGTGGGATGATGTCACGCTGGAGATGCAGTTTTGGCTACCCGCCGGAAGCTTTGCTACCAGCGTCGTACGTGAGCTGCTGAGCAACGGTGCGGCAGCGCCGATTGGCGATGAATAGGCTCATTCGGCAATCATGAGCAAAAATCTCACTATTAAGGATATTGCGCTGCTCGCCGGTGTTTCCATTACTACCGTCTCGCGCGTGCTCAATAAGCATGCGTGGGTTTCAGAAAAGACGCGCGCGCGCGTCGATAAAGTGATTGCTGAGCATCAGTTCAGTCCTAACCTGATGGCGCGCGGCATGATTTCGCGCCAGAGTTACACTCTGGCTGTCATCGTTTCCGATATCACCAACCCCTACTTCGTTACGCTGGTGGCGCAGATTCAGCAAGCCTGCCTGGCCATCGGCTATAAAATTACGCTTTACGATACGCAGTCCGCCAACCGCAGTCAGGACGCTTCAGGCGACGAAAGCGCTATTTTTCAATCAATTATTGATAGCCAAATTGATGGCGTGATCGTGTTGGGTGGTCATAGCGACTATGCGCCTATTCCTCCGAGCTATCTGGCGATGCTGGACACGCTGATGAGCAAAATGGCGGTGGTGGTGGTGGGGCAACCTCATCCGGATAATCTCTGGCCGTGCGTGATGCGCGACCACCAACACTGTGTCGAGCTGGCGGTTAATCATTTGCTGTCGCGTGGTCTGCGTGATATCGCCTTTATCGGCGGGTCGCGCAAAGTATGGGTTACGCGCGAACGCGTCAGCCATTTTCGTCGCGCTCTTGAACAGGGGGGCGTTACGCCGTGCGAGGCGTGGATTTGCCTGAATAACTTCTATCCGCAGCACGGTTATCAAGCAGTTGAAACGCTATGGGATTTGCCTCAGCCGCCGCAGGCGCTGGTGGCTATCAACGATCGTGTGGCGATGGGGGCCATTCGCGCCCTCAACGATCGCGCCATTCAGGTGCCTCAACAGGTTGCCGTGATCAGCTGCGAGCGCTTTCCCGGTAGTGAATTCTTCATTCCCCGCATCACCAGCGTCGATCATCAAAATCCGCTTCTTGGGCAGAACATCATCACTATGATGATGGCCCAACTCGACGGGATCTTAGCCGATGAGGCGCGTCGAACTGCACCGCCGCTACCGGCGCTGATCGCCGGCGAATCCGCCTGATTCTTTACGCGCTCCTTTAATTCCCAGCGATCCGCGCTTTGTTAGCGCGATCGCATTTTGTCGATCATCTCGTTGACTTAATCTGCGCCATTAAATAAGTTTGCCTGCAACCTGAAAACGTTTTCAGGTTTTTTCAGGAAATCGGTTTAAGGAGCGGCAATGAAACCCACCATGATGACTTACATCCACCAGCAGCCTGAGGTGCTGAGCAACCTGCTAGCGAACTATCCAGAAGGTTTGCCCGCGCTTGGCGCTGCAAAATCGGTGCTGGTGCTTGCCACAGGCTCCAGCATTAACGCCGCGCTAAGCGCAAAATATTATGTTGAACGGCTAACGGGCGTACGCATCAGCGTACAGGAGCCGTTTCATTTCCAGCATTACGAGCAGTGGGATCCCACCACCGATCTGGTTTTCGCGATTTCACAAAGCGGTGAAAGCACTTCAACGTTGGCCGCCATTGAGGCGCTCAAGCAGCAGCACGGCGTGGCAACCTGGGGAATGACCAGCAAGATGGCGAGTTCTCTCGCTCAGACGGTGGATCACGCCGTGGAGATCCGCAGCGGCGAAGAGCGCGTTGGCTACGTTACGAAAGGCTATTTAGCCACCATCATGACGCTGATGCTCATCGGCCTGCATAGCGCTCGCCAGAGCGGCCGTTTGAGTGCTGAACAAGAGCAACAAGAACTCGCGATGCTGCAGCGCGGTGCGGCAGCCCTTCCAGACATTATTGCGCGTACCGAAACCTTCTGGCAGCGCTGGCAGGCGGATCTTACCGCCGCGCCACGTTTTATCTCGATTGGCTTTGGTCCAGCATTGGGTGTGATTAAGGAGATGGAGACCAAGTTCAGTGAAACGGTACGCGTGCCTTCGCAGGGAATTGAGCTAGAGGCGTTTATGCACGGCCCCTATTTTGAGATTAACCCGCAGCACCGCCTGTTCTTTATTGATGTTGATGCGCCTGTTCGCGAACGTCTGCGCCTGCTACGTGACTATGAACAGCGCGTGACGCCTCATGTCTGGAGCCTGTGCCTGGGCGAAAGCAATGACGAACGCACGCTGGCGCTGGGTGTAGAAGTGAGCGAATGGATCGCGCCGCTGCTGCTGGTGGTGCCCTTCCAAATCCTGGCGCACCACATTGCGGAAGCGAAGGGCAACAATCTGCCGCAGCGTATTTTCACCGACTTTGGTGTGTCGATGAAGAGCAAAACCAAACCGGGCGATTACGACTAACATCGGGCGCGATGTAATAAGGATAACAACGATGAAACTCGATTACGTGAAGCTGGCGCAAGCCATCAAAGAGCAGATCGGCGGCGACGATAATATCAGCCATATCTCGCACTGCGCGACTCGCTTACGCCTGGCTATTCACGATATAGCCAAGGTCGATATTCCCGCAATTAGCGGTTTGCCGGGGGTGATTCGCGTCGTGAATGCACCAGGACAACTGCAGGTAGTCGTAGGCCCGCAGGTAGAGCAGCTGTATCAGGCCATGCAGCACGGTGCTGCACCGGTAGTGGAGCCCGCTAAACCGGGTACTGACGAACGCGGCCTTGCTGGAAAAATGCTGGCGACGCTTGGCGCTATTTTCACCCCCTATATCGGCGTGCTGGCTGGAATTGGCGTCATCAAAGGGGTTATGGTGCTGCTGCAAACGCAGGGTCTGGTTTCCAGTGATGACCTGCTTTTTGCCATGTTCAATGCCCTGGCCAGCGGCGTATTTGTCTTCTTGCCGCTGTTTATCGCCGTGACTGCCGCCGATCGTTTCGGGGCCAGCCGCTTCACCGCGCTGGCGCTAACCGCAGCAATGGTATTTCCTCTTACGCAGCCCGATCTGCCGCAGCACTTCGCCCTGTTTGGTTTGAGTATCAGCCTGAAAATTTACGGTGGAGCGGTGATCCCCGCGATTCTGGCGGTCCTGCTGCTGAGCAAAGTTGAACGCAAACTGAAACAGTGGATTCCGGACGTCGCGGCGCTGGTTTTTGTGCCGTGTCTCGCGCTGATTATCTGTGGCTTTGTGGTATTTACCATCATCGGCCCGCTGGCCGATTACGTGGGGGTCGGTATCGCCAATGGTTACAGCTGGCTATATCAGCTCAGTCCTATGATCTCCGGCGCTCTGCTGGCGGGTATTGGCCAGCTGTTCGTGGTATTCGGTGTGCATTGGGGCATCATCCCCCTCGCGCTGATTAATATTCAGGTGCAGGGCTATGACACCATCATGGCGATGTTCATGTCGGCGGTGATGGGGCAGTTTGGCGCGGTGAGCGGCGCGATCTTTATTGCCCGTAATCTTCGTGACCGCCAGATTGCCATCTCGGCTTCGCTCTCCGCTTTCTTCGGCATTACTGAACCCGCGCTGTACGGCGTAAACCTCAAATTCCGCATGTTGTTTATCTTCGGCTGCATCGGTGCGGCGTTGGGCGGCGGCATTACCGGACTACTACAGGTAAAAACCTACAGCTTCCTGCCAGTACTGAACGTGTTTGAACTCGGTCTGTTTGAAGGACCCGAGTCGAAAATGATTTATGAAGTGGCGGCAATTGCCGTGGCCTTCCTGGTCCCCTTCATTCTAACGCTGATTTATGGTCGCTGGACGCGGCCGAGTGTGACGACGCCCCGCGCCTGACGCGCAACATTTTTTAAATACTGACCAACAGGGAATAGGTATGCGGCCGCTATCGCAGGGTTGCGTACACCTTAAGGAAATATAATGAACGCTTTACTTCAGGGAAAAAAAGTGGCGCTGCTGCCGTTGGCAACGTTGATGTTGTTTGCGGCACCGCCCGCGGTTGAAGCCGCAGGTTTTATTGAAGACAGCAAATTAGATGGCACGCTGTACTACTGGCAGCGCCATCGCGAACGCAAAGATCTCAATCCCGATAGTAGCCATTACCAGCACTATCAAACCAATTTGCATCACAGCACGCTGACTGGCGCGCTGGATTATCAATCGGGCTATCTGGCGGACGTTGTCGGCGTTGATATCGCCGCCTTTGGAACCTGGGATCTGTTTGAAGGAAGCCCGGCACATCCTAACGAAATTAGCTTTAGCCATGGTCCCTCTATGTGGGAAGACCGCGGCGTCGGCGAAAAAAATAGCCTCGATCTTTATCGTGCAGCGCTGAAGGTCAATGCCGGTGATTATTGGCTACGTGCCGGTTATATCCAGCCGAGCGGCCAGACGTTGTTGGGTACGCAGTGGGGATTTTTACCCGGCACTTATCAGGGTGTTGAAGTCGGAGCTGTATATGATTATGGCTCAGCCGGGGCGCTGTCGCTTTCATGGATGGGAGCCAACAAATATAAAGCGCCGTGGTATCGCAAAATGTACGAGTTTCGCGAAATTGACCGCCAGACGCGCATTCGCTATTTGCATTCGTTAGGCGGCAAATACGACTTCAAAAACGGCAACACGCTTGAGCTGGCGTGGGGAGAATCACCGCACTATCTCGATAAATATTTCGCCAAGGCCGCGCGTCAAACCACGCTTTGGGAAAATCCGCTGAGCATGAGCTGGCAATTTTACGGCTCGCAGGATCGTACGGGCCGCCATGATGTTTATGATGAATTCGCCTGGCAACAAGGGTTAACGCTGTCGTATCAGGTGGATCGTTATCAGTTCCGTCTGGAGGGCAGTGTGGTGCACTCGCCGGGTAAACAGGGCTATTACACCGTCGCGATGACACCGATTTACCCTAACTCCGCAGGCCGCATCGATATGTGGTGGGACTCGCGTTCTGACTTCAATGCCGACGGCGAGAAGGCGTTGTTTGCCGGCATGATGGTCGATCTCAGCGATATCGTCTGGCCTGGCGTTAGCATCGGCGGCTCCTTTGCTTGGGGCTGGGATGGCAAACCGGCGCGCGGTGGTGATTGGTCACAGAACCAGCGCCTGACCGAAACCGCCATTAATGGCGATCTGGTCTGGCAGGTGCAATCTGGCTGGGCTAAAGACACCGTATTCAAACTGCATCTCACCGCCTTCAATAATCATAGCGATAACCCAAGTTGGGGTGGTGGCTATGGCAACGTTTTCCAGGACGAAAAGGACATCAAATTCCTGATGATTGCCCCTTTTAGCCTGTTTTAATCACTCACGACACAAAGGATGATGAGTATGAGGATTCGTTTCTCCGCGCTAACCGCAGCGCTGCTGGTGGCCGGTCTCGCGCACGCCGAAACCCAGGTTTTAATTAATCAGGTGGGCTACGACATTGCCGCACCGAAAAACGCGATAGTGCAATTGACTGGCGAATCACGCGTTAAACCGCCGGTCAACTTTGTATTGCTCGACAGTGAAACCAATCAGCAAGTGCTGAGCGGCACTTTGCAGCCGCAGGGTGAAGTGCAGAGTTGGGGCGATCGCACCTTCTACCGTGCCGATTTCTCGGATTGGAAAAAGCGGGGCGCTACGTGCTGCAAACCACCAGTAGCGATGGTGACGTCCGTTCGGGGCCCTTTATCATCGGTGCCGATTTGCTGGAACGCTACACGCTTTCTGATGTGATTGCTTACTTCAAAAGCCAGCGCGTTACCGGCCTGTTTGACAAAGCCGATCGGAAACTCCCGCTGCCAGCCGGCACAGGATCGGGCACCGTTGATGTGCACGGTGGCTGGTATGATGCCACCGGCGATTACGGTGTACACCTGTCACACCAAAATCTGACCTCCTATTTCAATCCACAGCAGGCTCCGCTGGTGGCCTGGAGCCTCTTGCGTGGATATCAACATCTTGGCGAACGGCATAATCAGAATTTTGATGAGTATCGCCGACGTATGCTGGATGAAGGTCTCTACGGCGCAGATTTCCTGGTGCGCATGAAACGTCCTGGTGAATCGTTCTTCCAGGCGATCTCCTCTCCGGGTAAAGAGAAGCTGGCGCAGGATCGGGTCATTGCTAATCCGAATTGGCGTACGCAGATTAAAGAGAAAGAGTCAGATTCAACCATTGTTGAGGAAGATGCCGTTGGGCCACTGGCGTGGCAGGCAAGCTTCCGTTCCGGTGCCGGTATGTCGATTGCCGCGCTGGCGCTGGCTAGCACCATGGAAAATGACGGTAACTTCAGTCGCAAACAGTATCTGCAAACCGCCGAAGACGCCTTTGCTTTCCTGCAAAAACACAATGTGCAGATGGTTAACGACGGTAAGGAAAATATCGTTGATGACTATACCGCGCTGTTGGCGGCAACTGAACTGTATCGTGCTTCGCATAAAGCTGACTATTTGGCGGCAGCACAACAGCGGGCGCAAAGCCTGATGGCGCGCCTGACATCCCTGGATAACTGGCATGATTACTGGAGAGCGGATGCGCAGCAGCGTCCCTTCTTCCACCCATCGGATGCTGGCCTGCCGGTGATCGCGCTGCTGGAGTATGCCCGCATTGCGTCCCCCGATCAGCAGACAAAAATCAAAGATACGGTGAAACGTTCACTGGGCTTTGAGCTGGCGGTGACAAAAGAAACCAGTAATCCGTTTGGCTATGCACGCCAGTTGATTCAGCTAAAAAATGGCGAGAAGCGCACCAGCTTCTTCTTCCCGCATGACAGTGAAGCCGCGCCGTGGTGGCAGGGTGAAAATGCGCGCGTCGCGTCGCTGGCTGCGGCGGCACGTCAGGCAATGCCGCTGTTTGCTGAAGACAAAGCCTTTACGCTGCAGCTGCAAAATTATGCCTGGGATCAGCTTAACTGGATTCTGGGGAACAATCCGTATGATGTCAGCATGCTGACTGGCAGCGGTTATCGCCATATCAGCTATCTGTTCTTCAATTCATGGAAATACACCACGCTGCCGGGTGGCATTGTTAACGGTATTACCGGTGCATCCAATCAGGTTGCCGATGGCATCGCCTTCGACGAAGGTTATGCGGTTACACGAAAAGACGATGACTGGCGCTGGGCGGAGGGTTGGTTGCCTCATTCGGCCTGGTACTTGTATGCGGTCAGCTTACCTGACCGTCAGTAATCTTCACATTTGCCCGGCTTTTTCGCCGGGCATTTCTGTTTCACGCATCATCACTAATTGCATATTGTTACGGCAAACACCGGCAGTTCCTTGATTTTCGCCTACCACTTCCCGCGCCTCACCGCTAGAATGCAAACATCCTTGTCCCGCCAGATTGCCTCTTTTTACGGTTGAGCTGCGTTTAGCAGGTGGGTTGAGGGCCAGTTGAATGAACAAAGGTCAGGAATAGATGCGGATATTGCTCAGCAACGACGATGGAATTCATGCTCCCGGCATTCAGACGCTGGCTCGCGCGCTACGTGAGTTTGCTGAGGTGCAGGTGGTTGCGCCCGATCGCAATCGCAGTGGCGCATCAAACTCTCTGACATTAGAAACCCCGTTGCGCACTTTTACCCATGAAAATGGCGATATTGCCATACAGATGGGGACGCCGACCGATTGCGTGTTTCTCGGTGTCAACAAGCTGATGCAGCCGCGTCCCGACATTGTCGTGTCGGGTATTAACGCCGGGCCGAATCTTGGCGATGACGTGATCTATTCCGGAACGGTTGCTGCGGCCATGGAGGGCCGGCATCTTGGACTGCCTGCACTCGCCGTCTCGCTCAATGGACATCAGCACTATGCTACCGCTGCAAGCGTAACCTGCACTCTGCTGCGCGCGCTCTCGCGGGCGCCATTACGTACCGGCCGCATTCTCAATATCAATGTCCCCGATCTACCGTTAGCCGAAATCAAAGGTTTTCGCGTCACACGCTGTGGTAGCCGCCATCCGGCCGATCAGGTGATCTGTACCGAGGATCCGCGCGGCCAGCCACTGTACTGGATTGGTCCGCCGGGTGAGAAGCTGGATGCTGGTCCGGATACGGATTTTGCCGCCGTCGATGCGGGCTATGTATCGCTTACCGCGCTACATGTGGATCTGACTGCACATGCTGCGCAAGAGGTATTGAGCGACTGGCTGCTGCAAGCCGAGGTAAAGCTGGCATGGTGAATCGGCGCATCGAAACGCTTTTGGAGCAACTGCGCGCGCAGGGCATTCATGATGAAAACCTGCTGAAAGCCATTGCTGAAGTGCCTCGTGAGCGTTTTATCGATGAGGCATTTGAGCATAAAGCGTGGGAAAACGTTGCCCTGCCCATTGGCAGCGGTCAGACCATCTCACAGCCTTATATGGTGGCGCGGATGACCGCACTGCTCGAACTCACACCGGAATCGCGCGTGTTGGAAATCGGCACCGGTTCGGGTTATCAGACCGCGATTCTGGCGCATCTGGTCAATCATGTTTACTCCGTAGAACGAATTAAAGGGTTGCAGTGGCAGGCTAAGCGCCGCCTCAAGCAACTCGATCTGCATAACATATCAACGCGGCATGGTGATGGCTGGCAGGGCTGGGCAGCGCGCGGTCCGTTCGATGCCATTATCGTGACTGCAGCGCCACCTGAAATTCCGACTTTGCTGATAGCGCAATTGGGCGAAGGCGGCAAAATGGTGCTGCCGGTGGGCGAGGACCAGCAAGTGTTGAAGCGTTTACGTCGCCAGGGCGGAGAACTGATTGAAGAAATCATAGAACCTGTCCGGTTTGTACCGCTGGTGCAGGGCGATCTGGCCTGAGCCGTTATTACGCAATTCTTCACAACTGTTACATGGCACGGCACAGTTGATATTGTTACTATCCTTGTTTATCAATGCTAAAAACCGTTTTTGACGTTACGCGCAGTGAATAATGCGGTTTCAGTCGTTACACATTAATATTCAGGGTTGCCATCACGGGGGATCAGTGAGCATGGGAAGCACAGTATTTCAATTACGCCGTTTGGCGGCACTTTCTTTGGTAGGTTTTTGGCTGGCGGGCTGTAGCTCAGGCGATAATACTCAGGCACCCATTAGCCAGGTAGGCAGTAACGGCGGCGACAGCGGTATGGCTTCAGCCCCAAGTGGTGGCATGATCTCCTCGCAAAACAGCGGTGTGCCAGCGATGCCGCGTGGTGGAATGTTAAGTGGCGGTACTTCTTCAGCGCCAACCTCTGGTGCAATGGTTAGTGATAATAATAATGTGACCACAGAAAATGGTCATATTGTGTACAATCGAAATTATGGGAATATTCCGAAAGGTAGCTACGGTGGCGAGACTTATACCGTAAAACGCGGTGATACCCTTTTCTATATTGCCTGGATTACCGGCAACGATTTTCGCGATCTGGCTCAGCGCAATAACATTGCAGCCCCGTATGGCTTGACCGCAGGCCAAACGCTGCAGGTAGGAAACGCGAATGGCCAGACGATTACCGGCGGCAATGCGATAACCGTAGCGGATGCAACCCAGGGGGGCGTACCTGCAACGCCAAACCAGACGCAAATTAAATCGACCCCTGTTGCACAGCAACCTGTTATTACGTATTCTGATGATTCGGGTAATTCGTCGGGTAGCAAATTGCTGCCGTCGAAAGGAGCAAATAATGTGGCAACGACCACAGCTCCGGTTGTCGCACCACCTACAGTCAGCAGCACGACAAATAGCACAACTCCAGTGGGAAGCTGGCGTTGGCCGACTGATGGGAAGATCATCGATAACTTCTCCGCTGCGGAAGGCGGAAACAAAGGAATCGATATCGCCGGTTCGCGTGGACAACCTGTTGTCGCCACAGCTTCGGGAAGAGTGGTGTACGCAGGTAACGCGCTCCGCGGGTATGGCAATTTAATCATCATCAAACACAATGATGACTACCTGAGTGCCTACGCCCACAACGACTCTATGCTGGTCCGGGAACAACAGGAAGTTAAGGCGGGGCAAAAAATCGCTACCATGGGTAGCACCGGTACCAGTTCAGTAAGATTGCACTTTGAAATTCGTTACAAGGGGAAATCCGTAAACCCGTTGCGTTATTTACCGCAGCGATAATCCGGCAGAACCTTGGTTCTGCCCTTGGATCACGGGTAGGAGCCGCTAATGAACCAGAATACGCTGAAAGTTACCGATTTAAATGAAGATGCGGAATTCGAGGAAAACAACGGAGCTGAGGTTTTTGATGAGAAGGCTCTCGTTGAGAACGAACCTAGTGATAACAACGACGTAGCGGAAGAAGAGCTGTTGTCACAGGGTGCGACGCAACGCGTTTTGGATGCGACGCAGCTTTACCTCGGAGAGATTGGTTACTCACCACTGCTGACGGCAGAAGAAGAAGTCTTCTTTGCGCGCCGTGCACTGCGGGGTGATATTCCTTCTCGCCGCCGCATGATTGAAAGTAACTTACGCTTGGTGGTAAAGATTGCCCGCCGTTATAGCAATCGTGGTCTGGCTCTGCTGGATCTGATTGAAGAGGGTAATCTTGGCCTGATTCGCGCTGTAGAGAAGTTTGACCCAGAACGTGGGTTCCGTTTCTCAACATACGCCACCTGGTGGATTCGTCAGACAATTGAACGGGCGATCATGAATCAAACCCGTACTATCCGTCTGCCGATTCACATTGTTAAAGAGCTGAATGTTTATCTGCGTACCGCGCGTGAACTTTCGCACAAGCTTGATCATGAGCCAAGTGCTGAAGAGATTGCCGAGCAGTTAGACAAGCCAGTTGATGATGTCAGCCGTATGCTGCGTCTCAACGAGCGCATCACCTCGGTTGATACACCTTTAGGTGGCGATTCCGAAAAAGCGCTGCTGGATATCCTGGCCGATGAAAAAGACAACGGCCCGGAAGACACCACGCAGGACGATGATATGAAACAAAGCATCGTTAAGTGGTTGTTTGAACTGAATGCCAAGCAGCGTGAAGTGTTGGCGCGTCGTTTCGGCCTATTAGGCTATGAAGCGGCAACGCTGGAAGATGTGGGCCGTGAAATCGGGTTGACCCGTGAACGTGTCCGTCAGATTCAGGTGGAAGGGCTGCGTCGTCTGCGCGAAATCCTGCAGACACAGGGCCTGAACATTGAAGCACTGTTTCGTGAATAAGCGTTAACTAACCAGTAAAAAAGGTGACCTAAAGGTCACCTTTTTTTTGTCCTGAATTCAGACGATTATGAGGATACGCAATGCACTGATTGTTATCCCCAGCTAATGCTAGACCAGCGTTTTGAGCCGGTAAATCCATTCCAGCGCTTGTTTTGGCGTTAGACTATCGGGATCCAGCGCCTCAAGAGCGTCGACCGCCGGGGAGGTTTCAGCGACCAAAAGCTGCATTTGCGATCCTTCAACCGTTGATGCAGCAGAACTGCCAGATAACGCTTCCAGCTCTTTAAGCTTGTTACGCGCGCGCTTAATCACCTCTTTAGGTACGCCCGCCAACGCTGCGACAGCAAGACCATAACTTTTACTCGCCGCACCATCCTGTACGCTGTGCATAAAGGCGATGGTATCGCCATGCTCAACGGCATCCAGGTGCACATTCACCACGCCTTCCATTTTCTCAGGCAGGGTTGTCAGCTCAAAATAGTGGGTGGCGAACAGCGTCATGGCCTTAATGCGATTTGCCAGACTCTCGGCGCACGCCCATGCCAGCGATAGCCCATCATAGGTAGAAGTGCCGCGACCAATTTCATCCATCAACACCAGGCTATTTTCGGTGGCGTTATGCAGAATGTTGGCGGTTTCAGTCATCTCTACCATAAAGGTTGAGCGACCAGAAGCCAGATCGTCGGCTGCACCAACGCGGGTAAAAATACGATCAATTGGGCCGATGACCGTCTCTTCCGCCGGCACATAGCTGCCAATCCACGCCATTAATGCAATCAATGCAGTCTGGCGCATATAGGTACTTTTACCACCCATATTCGGCCCGGTGATGATCAACATGCGACGCTGGGGTGAGAGCGATAGCGGGTTAGCGATAAAGGGCTCTTTTAGCACCTGTTCCACCACAGGATGGCGCCCAGCAGTAATACGAATGCCGGCTTTTTCTTGTAACACCGGACGGCAGTAATTAAGTGTCCAGGCACGTTCGGCCAGGTTTGCTAACACATCCAGTTCTGATAGCGCGGCCGCGCTGATTTGCAGCGCTTCGAGATGTGGCAATAAGCGATCGAATAACTCATCATAAAGGCCTTTTTCCAGCGCCAGCGCTTTGCCTTTCGATGTCAGAACTTTGTCTTCGTACTCTTTCAGTTCAGGAATGATATAACGCTCGGCATTCTTAAGCGTCTGGCGGCGTACGTAGTGAATTGGTACCAGATGACTTTGTCCGCGACTAACCTGAATGTAATAGCCGTGGATGGCATTAAAGCCGACTTTTAGCGTGTCCAGCCCCAGCTTTTCACGCTCACGGATCTCCAGACGATCAAGATAATCGGTCGCGCCATCCGCCAAAGCCCGCCATTCATCCAGTTCTGCATTATAGCCGGGTGCAATCACGCCACCGTCGCGCACCAGTACCGGCGGAGATTCAATGATGGCCTGCTCCAGCAGCTCGCGCAGTTCCTTGAACTCACCCATTTGCGATCGCAGATTGACCAGCTGAGTTGCCTCAGCCCCTTCCAGCAGCTGATTTAATTCCGGGAGCTGCTGGAAAGCATGGCGCATACGCGCTAGATCGCGTGGGCGAGCGGTGCGGAGTGCCAGACGCGCCAGAATACGCTCCAGATCGCCTACCTGCCGCAACACCGGCTGCAAATCCTGACTAAGCGATTGCAACTCAGCGATAGATTCCTGACGGCGTGCGATAGTGGTGACATCGCGCAGCGGCATATGCAGCCAGCGTTTCAGCATGCGGCTGCCCATTGGCGTAACTGTTTTATCCAGGATCGCCGCCAGCGTATTCTCGATGCCGCCTGCCAGATTCTGAGTGATCTCCAGATTACGGCGCGTAGCAGCATCCATAATCACGCTGTCCTGCTGACGTTCCATACTCAGCGAGCGGATATGCGGCAGCGAGGTGCGTTGCGTATCTTTGACATATTGCAGCAGGCATCCTGCGGCGCGCAGGGCAAGATGCGCCTGTTCGACGCCAAAGCCACTGAGATCGCGGGTACCAAATTGCAGATTGAGCTGCTGGCGCGCAGTATCGATTTCATACTCCCAAAGAGGGCGGCGGCGCAGGCCGCGGCGCTGGTCAATCAGCGCCATGGCCTGAAAATCTTCGGGGTAGAGTAACTCGGCCGGATTAGTGCGCTGCAGCTCGGCTGCCATGGTTTCCAAATCGGCAGGTTCACTTAGGCGGAATCGACCAGAACTGATATCCAGTGTTGCATAGCCAAAACCGCGCTGGCTCTGGAAGATGGCGGCGAGGAGATTATCCTGACGCTCTTGTAGCAACGCTTCATCACTGATGGTGCCGGGCGTAACAATGCGCACGACTTTTCGCTCTACCGGGCCTTTGCTCAGGGCGGGATCGCCAATCTGCTCACAGATCGCTACTGATTCGCCGAGCTGGACCAGCTTTGCCAGATAACCTTCTACTGCATGGTAAGGCACGCCGGCCATTGGGATCGGTTCACCCGCGGATGCACCGCGTTTGGTTAACGAGATTTCCAGCAGCTGCGAGGCGCGTTTCGCATCATCGTAAAACAGCTCATAGAAATCGCCCATGCGATAAAACAGCAGAATGTCAGGATGATCGGCCTTCAGGCGCAGGTATTGCTGCATCATGGGCGTGTGGATGGCGAGATCCTTGTCAATAGACTCTTTCATAATACCCTAACTTGTTTTATTGATTTCAGGTGCACGTAATGGCTAACCATAAGCTTTTGATTTAACTTCCTAAAATCGAAATTCTATCTCTAAAGTATCCAGGTTACTTTACAGAAGAGTGCCTGGTGGTGCTGAACGGATGGAGGCAAAAATAAGTGAAAATCATCATCATGGCCGACTGCGGTCAAAATGCGACCGGTTAACATCAAACCAGAAATGATTACCATTAGCCGTATCTTATCACTGACAACAACTGAGTTTCACCAGCGGGATTCAGGATAAAGGGATGTGTTACTCAAAGGGCATGGCCCTTCTCTCAATGCATATCCAGCGGGAAAGACGTTAACAGAGTAACCACCGGAAATGCATCGGATTTTGCTAGTTTTAGTCACGCACGCGAGGCGGCTCGCAAGATTACACGCTTGTCTAAGCATTCACTTCGGAACGGGAGTAGAGGGTGAATGACATGCCTATCAAAATGGGCTAATTGTTGTATCTTTCCCGGCAAGTAACGTAAGAAAGAGAGAGAATATTAATCTTGCTTGGGGGTTGTCGCCTCAATTATAGGCCATAGTAAATGTTGCGTTGGCATTGGCGGTTCCACCATCAATAGGGTCGCTGAGCTGATAATAGCGAGCAATCAAAGGCACACTAAAGTTTCCCGCTTTAGTCACCGTGCCGAAATCTACTGGCGAACCCAATTTTATAGGTGTTGTACCTTTTAATAACTGAATGCCAATCCCTTTCGCCTGATCTTCACCTGCATTTAAGGCTAAGACACTAGCTGGACCAGCAATGGGGCCATCAAGCGTAACGCTGACTCTGACATTTTCATCACAGTCGAGGTCAATATTAAACCCTTTCGGTTTTGCTGTGGTTCCAACGCCCTTAAAGTCTAAACTACTTACATTAGCGAGTTTGACATCAATTACCGTGTTTTTTACGCTGCAGGCAACAGGAATGATTTTATTACTGCCGGTTAAGGATAATGAGGTGTAATATCTTGGATCAGTCACACTCAGCGCCCGACCAATTTCCCCCGTTGTAATTTCACCTGCTCCAACCGAGTTAGCACTCGTTTTGACTAGTTCAACCAGGTAACTTTGTAAATAGAACGGAGTGTCTGCCTCACCATTTTCTTCAAAAGGATATGCCCATCCATCGTGTCCTGACTGCTTAATTCTGATCCCAATACCGTTAATGTTAGTATTGAATACCCGATTGCCATAAGAGCTAAGCGTATTGAAAAGCACAGTTCTTCCTCCCCAGATCCACGCCGTAGTGCATACAAACACATTATTCTTTGAACCTGCTACATACTCAGACGCAACAATGTGCCCAACCGGTGCGTCGCGGGGGACATATATATCACCAAAATTTACTGAGGTTTTTACCGGTCCGGTGTGGCCGGGCATCCATTTACAAACGGCTAAAGCTGAGTCTGAGATTATTAATAATGTCACCAGAATAAAATAGAACAGTGAGATTCTCGTTTTCATTTTGTTCCCTGGTTATCCTTCTTACATATCATTTTTTTGATTTTTTAAATGTTACTTCCAAAAACAAAAGTGACATTAAATACTATTCTTTTTGCCGCGCATAAATCTGCTATTGCTACACTATTCATTCTAAAATCAGCGCTGAGTGCTGTTGAAGATAATTGCCTGTAATATTTTAAGGCTGCCGCTGTAGATAGTTTAAATTCTTTTCCGTTTTAGCGGCAACAGGGGGATGTCCTGGGTTTGCGTGGGAAAATGCTTAAGTTTTGAGTGTAAAAAAATCAGCTCTTCCTGCTCGAGGTAGCAAGAATCGCGGATATGGCATACATGATTATTGCAATCCTCTAAAACGGCGAAAAAATGACACCTTTTTAAGACATAGCTCTGTATCCCTCTCCGATGAACGATTACCATTAGTGATTACGTTTTCACTTGGCTTATGGATATCCAATGCGTTTTAAGGTTGCTCTTCTCCCGCTTATTATTCTGCTCGCTGCCTGCAGCAGTAAGCCTGCATCCCATCAGCAACCCGCCGTTGTTCCTGCACCAAAAGGCGGTTTCTTACTTGAGCCTTCACATGCTGTTCAACCCATGTTTGGCGATTTTGCCGGTAACCCTGCCGCCGAGCAGTTTATCGACCAAATGGTGGCAAAACATGGCTTTAACCGTGAACAACTGCATGCCGTTATTGGCCAGGCGAAGCGATTGGATTACGTGTTACGTCTGATGGATCAGCAGGCCCCGAGCTATACGCCGCCAACCGGTCCAAATGGCGCGTGGATACGCTATCGCAATAAATTCATTACGCCGGATAACGTGCAGAATGGCGTGGCATTCTGGAATCAGTATCAGGATGCGCTCCAACGCGCCCAGCAGGTTTACGGCGTACCGCCAGAAATCATTGTCGGCATTATTGGCGTGGAAACACGTTGGGGCAGGGTGATGGGTAAAACGCGTCTGCTAGATGCACTAGCAACGCTGTCATTCAGCTATCCACGTCGTGCGGCCTACTTTAGCAGCGAACTGGAGACCTTCCTGCTGATGGCGCGCACAGAACAAGATGATCCGCTGGATCTACGCGGCTCATTTGCCGGGGCGATGGGCTATGGGCAGTTTATGCCGTCTTCATATAAAGAGTATGCCGTCGACTTTAATGGCGACGGACATATCAATCTTTGGGATCCGGTTGATGCGATTGGCAGCGTAGCTAATTACTTCAAAGAACATGGCTGGCGTGCGGGCGAAAACGTAGCGGTGCCCGCCAGCGGTCAGGCTCCGGCACTTGAGAATGGTTTTAAAACCCGCTACCCGGTAAGCACATTAGCCGCAAGTGGTTTAACGCCGCAGGGCTCCCTGGACGGAAACAATCAGGTTAGCTTATTGCGTTTAGATCTCGGCACCAGTTATCAATATTGGTATGGCCTGCCTAACTTTTACGCCATCACGCGCTATAACCACAGTACGCACTATGCCATGGCGGTGTGGCAGCTAGGTGAAGCCGTCGCGAAAGCGCGCCAGGGCAACATGCTTTAATGCTGTCCATATAAAGTGTATGGGTATAAGATGGCGCCCCTTTTGCGGTGCCATCTTCACCGCATCCGACTTCTGAGGAGCGCTTATGAGTACCTTACCTGCTTGCCCTGTCTGCCAGGCTGATTACACCTGGCAAGATGGCGATAACCTGAATTGCCCATCTTGTGGACATATCTGGACCGCAAATGCCGATGATGCAGCGGAGGGTTTAGTGGTCCGCGATGCGAATGGCAACCTGTTAGTGGATGGCGATAGCGTTACCGTGGTCAAAGATCTTAAGGTTAAAGGCAGCTCTTCCACGCTGAAAATTGGTACCAAAGTAAAAAGCATTCGCTTAGTCGAAGGCGATCATAATATTGATTGCAAAATTGATGGCTTTGGTCCGATGAAACTCAAATCTGAGTTTGTGAAAAAGAACTAATGACAGGACGGCACTGCGCCGTCCTGCCTGTTTCAACTCAGCAAACGATCCACGTCCTCGCACTGTTCCGCTGTCAGCTCGCCACCATAATTGCGCGAGTAAGCGTTCATGGAGCCAAATCGGCGAGCAACGGCAGTTTTAATGGTGGTAACAAAATCATCACCAATGCTGTAAATCGCCATCAGTTTTCCGATGCGCTGTTGGATCTCACAGAGCTGTGCTAAATCGTCCGCACGCCAGGCCTGCATCGCGCGAGCAAACAGTTCGGGCACAATATTGTTCAATCCTGAAATCACCCCGGATCCGCCCGCTAAAAGATTGGGCAGTAAATATTCGTCGTAGCCGGAAAGCACGGTGAAATCGCTGCGCACCTTTTTCGTTTCTTCAATTAACGCACGGTTGTGCGACAAACAATCCATGGTGTCTTTAATACCGATAAAATTAGGCAACTCTGCCGCCAGTTCCGCCACCAGGTTAGGCGTTAAATCGCAGCCGGTGCGTGCAGGAAAATTATAGGCAAACCATTTGCCGCCTAACTGTTTATCCAGAGCTTTGAAATAGCTCAGCAGCTGTTTCTGTGTCTGCCCATAATAATAGGGGGGTAACACCATCACAGCATCAAACCCGCTTTGCCAGGCGGCATTTGCTAGCTGCAACATATCCGGGATGCAGGTACTTGAGACATTGGCCACCATCGTCAGCGGCGAAAGTTGTCTCGCTTCGCGTATCAGTAATAGCCGCTCCTGCTGAGTAAGCGATGCAAACTCGCCAATGCTGCCCATCAACAGCAGGGTATCAATACCCGATTGACTGAGACGTGAAAAGTGTCGCCCGAGCGCATCCATATCCAGATTATTGTTGCTGTCAAAGGGCGTCACTGATGGACACCATACGCCGGTTAATACAGGTTGCGCAGACATAGCTATCTCCATCATAAAAATGAAACGTCGTTTTAATTTAATGTCATCTACGTACGCTAACCAGTCGGCGGGGCCAAAAAGGTGAGGCACCGCACTTTTCTCTTTCTATTCTGAAGAGAAAAGCAGGTAGTGTGTGCCTCTTCAGCCAAGACAGGAGCATTGCCATGCAAGACTGGAATCCACAGTTGTATCGTCAATTCGAATCTGAGCGTACGCGTCCGGCGCGAGAGCTATTAGAGCGTATACCGCACACAGATATGCGCTTTGCTACCGATCTCGGCTGCGGCCCTGGAAACAGTACGGAGTTGTTGAGCCACGCCTGGCCGAATGCGCAGATAACCGGCATTGACAGCTCTGAAGCGATGTTGGTGCAGGCACGTGAGCGGCTGCCAAATTGCCATTTTCAGCAGGCGGATATTCGCACCTGGCAAGCCGAGCAACCGCAGCAGGTCATCTATGCAAACGCTTCATTACAGTGGTTAACCGATCATCCTACGTTACTGCCACATCTGGTGAACCAGCTGGCCGTCGGTGGCGTATTGGCTATTCAAATGCCCGATAATCTTGAAGAACCATCACACCGCTTGATGCGTGAAGTCGCTGCGAGTGAAAAATGGCAGGGGCTGATTTCGCCGCAGGCGGCCGACCGCAAACGGCTGCTCACCACCGATCGCTATTACGATCTGTTAACTGATGCGGGCTGTCAGGTTGATATCTGGCGTACGACCTATTATCACCTGATGGCAGATACGCAGGGCATCATTACCTGGTTGCGCGCCACCGGGCTACGTCCTTTCCTCTCGGCGCTGGATGAAGCGCAGCAAGCTGCCTTTCTCCATGATTACCATCAGGCACTGATTCCTGCCTATCCTGTTCGCAATGATGGCCGGGTTTTGCTGGCTTTCCCGCGACTGTTTATGGTTGCAGTGAAAACCCGTTAAGGTAACTGGAAGCGAGTGCGCAGAATTGGTCGATCAAGGTTGAAAAGGGCTTTTCGGCGCACCATTTACTGCTAACGTTAAGCGCCACACCGGGAGAAGCCAATGAACGATGAACAGTTGCAGCACTTAAGTCGCCACATTGGCGAGCAGTTGAAGAGACGTAAGGCCACGGTAACCGCGGCGGAATCGTGTACCGGGGGCTGGATTGCCAAAGTGTTTACTGACATTAGCGGAAGCTCCGCCTGGTTTGAGCGCGGTTTCGTGACGTACAGTAATGAAGCTAAGCAGCAGATGGTGGGCGTACATCGTACGACATTAGAGCAGTATGGCGCCGTTAGCGAACAAACTGTGCGTGAAATGGCAAGCGGCGCCAGACAGGCAGCGTCGGCAGAATACGCAATTTCTGTCAGTGGCATTGCGGGACCGGATGGCGGCTCTGTCGATAAACCAGTGGGTACCGTCTGGTTTGCTATTGCGGGTCCAGAGGGGCGCGTATTAGCGCAGCGTAAGATCTTTGCCGGTGACCGGGATGCAGTACGTCGTCAGTCAGTAGCTTGGGCGCTACAAACACTGCTTGATGAATTTCTGACAAATTAAACTTGATACTGTATGACCATACAGTATAATTAGCAGCAACAGAACGAGCGACATACTTGATGTCGGCTCACCCAGTATGATTAGGAGTAGAAATGGCGATCGACGAGAATAAACAGAAGGCTTTAGCTGCCGCACTGGGCCAGATTGAGAAGCAATTTGGTAAAGGCTCCATCATGCGCTTGGGTGAAGACCGCTCAATGGATGTCGAAACCATCTCTACGGGTTCACTGTCACTGGATATCGCGCTTGGCGCGGGTGGCTTGCCGATGGGACGTATCGTTGAGATTTACGGACCAGAATCTTCAGGCAAAACTACGCTGACCCTGCAGGTTATTGCTGCCGCGCAGCGCAAAGGCAAAACCTGCGCCTTTATCGATGCTGAACACGCGCTGGATCCCGTGTATGCAAAAAAACTGGGTGTCGATATCGACAACCTGCTGTGCTCGCAGCCGGACACCGGCGAGCAAGCGCTGGAGATCTGTGATGCGCTGGCACGCTCAGGTGCGGTTGACGTGATCATCGTCGACTCCGTGGCAGCACTGACGCCTAAAGCGGAAATTGAAGGCGAGATCGGTGATTCGCACATGGGTCTGGCCGCGCGTATGATGAGCCAGGCGATGCGTAAGCTGGCCGGTAACCTGAAGCAGTCCAACACGCTGCTGATCTTCATCAACCAGATTCGTATGAAAATTGGTGTGATGTTCGGTAACCCAGAAACCACAACCGGTGGTAATGCACTGAAATTCTACGCCTCTGTCCGCTTGGATATCCGCCGCATCGGTGCGATCAAAGAGGGCGATGAAGTGGTGGGTAGCGAAACCCGCGTGAAAGTCGTGAAGAACAAAATTGCGGCACCGTTTAAGCAGGCTGAATTCCAGATCATGTACGGCGAAGGTATTAACACCTTTGGTGAATTGGTGGATCTTGGCGTGAAACACAAACTGGTTGAAAAAGCCGGTGCGTGGTACAGCTATAACGGTGAGAAAATTGGTCAAGGTAAAGCGAACTCAACCAACTTCCTCAAAGAGAATCCGGCGATCGCTAATGAAATCGACAAAAAGTTACGTGACTTGCTGTTGAGCGGAGATGCCGCGGCGGCAGAGACTGCGACTATCTCTGCTGAGGATCGCGAAGAAGCTAGCGAAACCAACGAAGATTTCTAAAATAACAACGGGAGCAGAAATGCTCCCGTTTTGCTTTTCCCCTGCCAGCGCTTTTCCTCCTCGTCTTCTTGCTTTACCCTGCGACCCTGCACGACGGTTAGAACAAGGTTGATCACATGTCATCATCATCAGCGGCACCTGCACCAACATATTCCCGTTTACTCGACCGTGCCATGCGCATTCTTGCGCAGCGTGACCATAGCCGCGAAGAGTTGAAGCGTAAACTTCAGCTCTCTTCCCAACGCGCCGCTTACCTACAGCAGCAAGAAAACATACCGATTCCAGAAGAGTTACTGGAGAAAGTTCTCGACTGGTGTCAGGAAAGCGGATGGTTAAACGACCAGCGCTTTACTGAACGCTTCATTCAAAGCCGTGCCCGCAAGGGGTATGGTCCTCAGCGCGTCCGGATGGAGTTGCAGCAAAAAGGGATCGACCGGGACGAGATTAATCAGGCTCTAATTGATACAGCGGTTGACTGGAGCCAGTGTGCTGCCGATCTCGCCAGGCGCAAGTTTGGCGAGCCATTGCCCCAAACCTGGGCTGAGAAAAGCAAAGTGCAGCGCTTTTTAATGTCAAAAGGCTTTATGATGGAAGATATTCAGGCTGTTTTCAGAAATAGTGACGACTGAAAGGCGATGTGATTTTACTTCCCACTGAAGAAAATTTATCTTATTCCCACTTTTTGTTCCTCAATCAGCGGCAGGCCGGATGGATGTGGTTTGTCTGCGAAAGGGAACGTTCGTTAGCGTGATTCCAGGAATTTTATGAGCAAGAGCACTGCTGAGATCCGTCAAGCGTTTCTCGATTTTTTTCATAGCAAGGGGCATCAGGTTGTAGCTAGTAGCTCCCTCGTGCCAAACAACGATCCGACATTGCTGTTTACCAATGCCGGAATGGTCCAGTTTAAAGACGTTTTCCTCGGGCAGGACAAGCGCGACTATAGTCGTGCAACTACGTCCCAACGTTGTGTACGTGCCGGTGGCAAGCATAACGATTTAGAAAACGTGGGCTACACGGCGCGTCACCACACCTTCTTTGAAATGTTGGGCAACTTCAGCTTTGGCGATTACTTCAAGAAAGAGGCGATCGCTTATGCATGGGAACTGCTGACGGGTGAGCAGTGGTTTAAGCTGCCAAAAGAGCGTCTCTGGGTGACCGTCTATGAAACTGACGATGAAGCCTTTGAAATTTGGGCCAACGATATTGGTGTACCGCGTGAGCGTATTATCCGTATCGGTGACAACAAAGGCAGCGCCTACGCATCTGATAATTTCTGGCAGATGGGCGACACTGGCCCTTGTGGCCCGTGCACCGAGATTTTCTACGATCATGGCGATCATATCTGGGGTGGCCCTCCGGGCAGCCCGGAAGAGGATGGCGATCGTTACATCGAGATCTGGAACATCGTCTTTATGCAGTTTAACCGTCAGGCCGACGGTACCATGCAGCCGCTGCCAAAACCTTCCGTCGATACCGGTATGGGGCTGGAGCGTATTGCTGCGGTGTTGCAGCACGTTAACTCCAACTACGAAATCGACCTTTTTGCCAAATTGATCAAATCCGTTGCGCAGGTGACTGGTGCGACCGATCTGGATAATAAGTCGCTGCGCGTTATTGCTGACCATATTCGCTCTTGCGCCTTCCTGATCGCCGATGGTGTGATCCCGTCGAATGAAAACCGCGGCTATGTATTGCGTCGTATCATTCGTCGCGCAGTGCGTCATGGCAACATGCTGGGGGCGAAAGATGCCTTCTTTTACAAGCTGGTAGCGCCATTGATTGAAGTGATGGGCGCAGCGGGTGAAGATCTGAAGCGTCAGCAGAAGCATGTTGAAAATGCGCTGAAAAATGAAGAAGAGCAGTTTGCTAAAACTCTGGAGCGTGGACTGGCGCTGCTGGATGATGAACTGGCGAAATTGCAGGGCGATACGCTTGACGGCGAAACGGTCTTCCGTTTGTACGATACCTTCGGCTTCCCGGCGGATCTGACGGCTGATGTGTGCCGCGAACGCAATCTGAAGATCGATGAAGCGGGCTTTGAAGCGGCAATGGAACAACAACGCCAGCGCGCGCGTGAAGCCAGTGGTTTTGGTGCTGACTACAACAATGTTATCCGCATTGACGCTGCGACCAACTTTAAAGGTTATGACCATCTGGAACTGAATGCTGTTGTTCAGGCACTTTTCGTTGATGGCCAGCAAGTTGAGCAGATTGACGCAGGCCAGGATGCGGTTGTCGTTCTCGAGGAAACGCCATTTTACGGCGAGTCGGGTGGACAGGTTGGCGATACCGGCGTGCTGACTGGGCAGAATGCTGAATTTAGCGTTCAGGATACGCAGAAGTATGGTAAAGCAATTGGTCATATCGGTAAGCTGAGCCACGGTCAATTACGCGTTGGCGATCGTTTACATGCGCAGGTTGATGAAGCTCGCCGCGCACGCATTCGACTGAACCACTCTGCCACGCACTTGCTGCATGCTGCGCTGCGTCAGGTTTTAGGTGACCACGTTGGACAGAAAGGCTCACTGGTTAACGACAAGTATCTGCGTTTCGACTTCTCGCATTTTGAGGCGATGAAGCCGCAGGAAATCCGTCAGGTTGAGGATATTGTCAATGCGCAGATTCGCCGCAACCTTGCGGTTGAAACGGAGATCATGGACCTCGACGACGCGAAACAGAAAGGCGCAATGGCGCTGTTTGGCGAGAAATATGATCAGCGCGTCCGTGTGCTGACCATGGGCGATTTCTCTACCGAGCTGTGTGGTGGTATCCACGCACTTCGTACCGGTGATATCGGTCTGTTCCGTATTCAGTCTGAATCGGGTACTGCGGCCGGTGTACGTCGTATCGAAGCCGTAACGGGTGAAGGCGCACTGGCGCAAATTAATGCGCAGAGCCAACAGCTGCAGGATGTCGCGCAGCTGGTGAAGGCCAACAGCAGTAATCTCAACGAGAAAGTGCGCGGTCTGGTTGATCACGTCCGCGCGCTGGAAAAAGAGTTACAACAACTTCGCGATCAGCAAGCAGCGCAGGAAAGCGCTTCACTGAGCAGCAAAGCAGTTGAAATTAAAGGCACTAAGTTGTTAGTGAAAGAACTGAGCAATGTTGAGCCAAAAATGTTGCGTACCATGGTTGACGATCTGAAAAACCAGTTAGGTTCTGCCATTATCGTGCTGGCAACCGTTGATGAAGGAAAAGTTTCACTGATTGCTGGCGTGACCAAAGATCTCACTGACCGCGTAAAAGCTGGCGAACTGGTGGGCGAACTGGCCTCTCAGGTTGGCGGTAAAGGCGGTGGTCGCCCAGATATGGCTCAGGCAGGCGGAACCGATCCGCAGGCGCTGGCTGGCGCGCTGGCTGGCGTGCAGGAATGGGTCAGTAACCGACTGTAACGTATAAAACTTCGCATTGTGATAAGCGCCAGAAGCCCGTTTTCTGGCGCTTTTTTAACGCGGTGCGCACCAGGTAATGACAAAGTCCGGTTGATGTAGTGTATTTCGGCTAAACTAACTATCAGCAGAATGTATTGGCATGGCGAAGCACAATGGTGTATTTGTCATAGGCATTGTTCAGCGTTATATGATGGATACGGCCGGGAGACCGAACAAGCCCGACTCTTTTAATCTTTCAAGGAGCAAAGAATGCTTATTCTAACTCGTCGAGTTGGTGAAACCCTCATGATTGGCGATGAGGTGACTGTAACGGTGCTGGGTGTTAAGGGTAACCAAGTCCGCATTGGTGTTAACGCGCCTAAAGAAGTTTCGGTACATCGCGAAGAGATCTATCAGCGTATTCAAGCCGAAAAAACTCAGCAAACGAGTTACTAACGGATTCAGCGCCTCGCTAATCAGCGAGGCGCTACCGGTTTCCTCTATCTTTCTGCCTTGTTCTCTCTCTTTCTCTCTTTTTCTCTCTCATCTTCCTTTCGCGTTCCTGAATGTCTTTGTTCCCATTTTATTATCTGTAACGTCCTTTCTTTGTTGATAAATCACTCTTTTTGTCGTCAAAACATCCGAATTGAGTGTCATTTGTGCAATCAAACAAATGGCTGGAAATAAATGTTTGACTTATAAGTCCGGGAAAGTAATATGTGCGCCACGCAGTGCCGATGAGCAGAAACAAGTTCAGAAGCACGGTTCGGAAGAACGCGTAAGGTGAGGTGGCCGAGAGGCTGAAGGCGCTCCCCTGCTAAGGGAGTATGCGGTCAAAAGCTGCATCCGGGGTTCGAATCCCCGCCTCACCGCCATTTCCGATGCATCCATAGCTCAGCTGGATAGAGTACTCGGCTACGAACCGAGCGGTCGGAGGTTCGAATCCTCCTGGATGCACCATTCGGAAAGATGAAGTAAGAGTGAACGAGCAGTTCCTTTCATGGTGAGTTGTTAGCACCCTGCGTTGTACAAGAATTAATTCGATGCATCCATAGCTCAGCTGGATAGAGTACTCGGCTACGAACCGAGCGGTCGGAGGTTCGAATCCTCCTGGATGCACCATTCTTCGTATCATCCTCAGGTTGTTTCAGTTAGTCCATCGTAAGAAAACCTCAATGCATCCATAGCTCAGCTGGATAGAGTACTCGGCTACGAACCGAGCGGTCGGAGGTTCGAATCCTCCTGGATGCACCATATTCTCGGATATGGAAAGTGCCTCAGTGTGTCATGACGTGATAAACGTTCAGTAAGCACTAAGGAGGATAACGTTGCTTTAGCAACGGCCCGAAGGGCAAGGCGATAGCCGAGTAATCCTCCTGGATGCACCATTCTTCGTATCATCCTCAGGTTGTTTCAGTTAGTCCATCGTAAGAAAACCTCAATGCATCCATAGCTCAGCTGGATAGAGTACTCGGCTACGAACCGAGCGGTCGGAGGTTCGAATCCTCCTGGATGCACCATATTTTCGAATATGGAAAGTGCCTCAGTGTGTCATGACGTGATAAACGTTCAGTAAGCACTAAGGAGGATAACGTTGCTTCAGCAACGGCCCGAAGGGCGAGCGATAGCCAAGTAATCCTCCTGGATGCACCATCACTTCTTCAATATCTCTCAGTTTTTGACACTGAGTTTCTGAATCCTCCAACATCAATCTCTACGTCCACTAAAAAACGCTGTAATTACCGCCGTTTATCCCCGGCATTGCACTCTGACCTTTTTCCTAAAACGAAAAATGCTAATGCTTTCAAAGCATTTGCGGTTAAGCGCGCCTGGCGACAACCTGAACGCATTACGCTAAAGTAATGGCTCATTTTGTGGTACTCGACGGAGTGACAATGTACGACCAATATGACGCCCTGATTTTCGATATGGACGGCACCATTCTCGATACTGAGCCGACACATCGAAAAGCCTGGCAGCAGGTGTTGAGCCGCTATGGTTTCACCATGGATGAAGAAAAAATGGTGGGTTTCAACGGTGCGCCAACCTGGCAACTGGCACAGTTCATTGTTGAGCAGAATAATGCCAGTCACGATCCACATCTGCTGGCGGCGGAAAAAACCGCTGCACTGAAAGCAATGCTGTTGGATGATGTGCGCCCGCTTCCGTTGATGGACGTCGTCAAGGCTTATCATGGTCGTCGTCCGATGGCGGTAGGCACCGGCAGCGAGCACAGTCTGGCGAAAGCACTGCTTGAAGAGTTAGGTGTTTACCACCTGTTTGATGCGGTTGTCGGGGCTGATGACGTACAGCGTCATAAACCGCAACCGGATACTTTTTTACGCTGCGCCGAATTGATGGGTATCGCGCCCGAGCGCTGTGTGGTGTTTGAGGATGCTGACTTTGGCGTACAAGCCGCTAAAGCAGCAGGCATGGACGTGGTTGATGTCCGTTTACTGTGAATGAATTCCTGACCTATGGATCGTTATTCGGCAGTAGCTTTCTGAGCGCAACCCTGTTACCGGGAAGCTCGGAAGCAGTGCTGGTAGCACTGCTGATCGCTCAAAAGGGCTCGGTTTATGGATTGTTATTGGCCGCATCAGTGGGAAACACGCTGGGTGGCCTGACCAACATTCTTCTTGGTCGCCTGATGCCGCTTAAAAAGCAAGGGCGATGGCACGACACAGCAATGACGTGGTTACACCGATTGGGACCTGCAGCACTGATTTTTAGCTGGCTGCCGGTAGTGGGCGACTTACTTTGCGTGCTTGCAGGTTGGTTACGCTTTGCCTGGCTGCCTTCGGTGCTGTTCCTCACCATCGGTAAAACGCTGCGTTATATCGTTATCGCGACTGCCACCTTACAAACTTTGCAATGGTGGCATTGATTCGCACAGATTCGAGGCTACGGTTAACATTATGCTGAACAAAAATAAATTATTCACACAGCGGGAGGTTAATGTGATCCCGGACGTATCAAAGGCGCTTTCCTGGCTGGAAGCGCATCCTGACGCGTTAAAGGGTATCGGCCGTGGTATTGAGCGCGAATCATTACGCGTCAAGCCCGATGGTCACCTGGCAACGACAGGACATCCTGAGTCACTCGGTTCCGCGCTCAAGCACGATTGGATTACCACCGATTTTGCTGAAACGCTGATGGAGTTCATCACGCCAGTTGATCAGGACATCGATCGATCGCTGGCCTTCCTGCGTGATATTCACCGTCATGTGGCGCGTGAATTGGGCGAGGAACGTTTGTGGCCGTTTAGCATGCCTGGCTACATTGATGACGTTAATAGCATTGAGCTAGCGCAGTATGGCAGCTCTAATATCGGCAAAATGAAAACGTTGTATCGACAGGGGCTTAAAAACCGTTACAGCGCGCTAATGCAGATCATCTCTGGCGTGCATTACAACTTTTCGCTGCCGCTGTCGTTCTGGCAGGAATGGGCGGATGTGAAAGATGCAGAAAGCGGTAAAGAGACCATCTCTGCTGGCTATCTGCGCTTAATTCGCAACTATTATCGCTTTGGCTGGGTGATTCCGTATCTGTTTGGTGCATCACCGGCAATCTGCTCCTCTTTCCTGCAGGGGCGTGAAAGTACGTTGCCGTTTGAAACTGATGGCAAGGGGACGTTGTGGCTACCTCACGCTACGTCATTGCGCTTAAGCGATCTGGGTTACACCAATAAATCGCAGAGCGGATTAGGCATCACCTTCAACTCGCTGGAAGGCTACGTAGCGGCTCTGAAAGCAGCGATTAAAACGCCGTCGGAAGAGTATGCGGCGATGGGCACCAAAGATGCCGAAGGCAACTGGCTACAGCTGAATACCAATGTGCTGCAGATTGAAAATGAGCTGTATGCGCCGATTCGTCCGAAACGCGTGACGCGATCAGGCGAGGCACCGTCCGATGCGTTGCTGCGCGGCGGTATCGAATACATAGAAGTGCGCTCACTGGATATCAACCCATTCTCCGCAATCGGTGTAGATGCCGATCAGGCACGTTTCCTCGATCTGTTCCTGATTTGGTGTACGCTGGCCGATGCGCCAGAAATGAGTTCAGATGAGCTTCTGTGTACGCGTAATAACTGGAATCGCGTCGTGATGGAAGGGCGTAAGCCGGGTCAGGTTATTGCTGTGGGCTGTAGCGAAACAGAACACACGCTGGTTGAAGTGGGCAAGGCTCTGTTTGCCGATCTGCGTCGCGTGGCGGAAGTCCTCGACAGCAATCATGGCAACACGCAATATCAACAGGTTTGCGATCAACTGGTGGCATCATTTGACGATCCTGAGCTAACCTATTCGGCGCGCATCCTTCATGCCATCAAAGAAAACGGTTTGACCGGCGCAGGCGTGGCATTGGCGGAACAATATCGTCATCTGTTGTGCGAGGAGTCGCTAGAGATTCTTACTGAAGATGATTTTAGTCGTCAGGCGCGGGAATCGGTACAGGCACAAGAGAAGCTGGAAGAGAGCGATACGCTGGATTTCGAAAGCTACCTTGCAGGTCGCGAAGGCTAGAAAAGAAAATGGCCACATCAATGTGGCCAAAATTAACATCTCTGTTGTCAGGGATGATGATAACAAATGCGCGTCTTTCATATATTCAGACGTTGGGCGAACAGAAAAGTTTCATCGTTTTAAAAAAAATTCCAAAACAGGAGGTGACGTATGCCACTACTGGATAGTTTTACTGTTGATCACACCATCATGGGCGCACCCGCAGTGCGCGTAGCAAAAACCATGAAGACTCCGCATGGCGATACCATCACCGTTTTCGACCTGCGTTTCTGCCGTCCGAATATCGACATTCTGACTGAGCGTGGCATTCATACGCTGGAGCATCTGTTTGCCGGCTTTATGCGTAATCACCTGAATGGTGATGGCGTAGAAATCGTTGATATCTCGCCAATGGGCTGCCGCACCGGTTTCTACATGAGCCTGATTGGTACGCCTGACGAGCAGCGCGTGGCAAAAGCCTGGAAAGGCGCGATGGAAGATGTCCTGAAGGTTAAAGAGCAGAGCCAGATTCCTGAACTGAACGAATACCAATGCGGTAGCTACAAGCTGCACTCACTGGATGAAGCGCAGCAGATCGCGCGCAATGTGCTGGCTCACGACATTGGCGTGAACCGCAACGAAGATCTGAAGCTTCCGGCTGAGAAGTTGAAAGAGCTGCACATTTAGTTGAAATGGTGCTTATGCACAATGAAAAACGCCGCGATTATCGCGGCGTTTTTGTTTGCTGACTTCAGGATCCAATGGAGGATTTCAGCGCATGATGCGGCGTGATGCGTATCTGCTTAACCATGTTGTCCTGCACATCGAGGATATCAATATCGTAAGCACCTAGCGTAACGCGCGTATCGACCAGCGGAATCTCTTCCAGCGCTTCCAGCAGCATGCCGTTAATGGTGCGGGCATCCTCTTCCGGCAATGTCCAATTGAAGGCTTTATTGATTTCACGCACGTTGGCGCTGCCTTCAATGATAACGGAGCCGTCATTCTGCGGCATCACCTCTTCGGCGAGAGACGGCGACATTGAAGTGGTGAAATCGCCCACGATCTCTTCCAGAATGTCTTCAATGGTCACTAATCCTTTGATATCACCATATTCATCCACGACAAGACCGACTTTCTTCTTATTACGCTGAAATTTTACCAGCTGTACGTTAAGCGGCGTGCCTTCAGGCACATAGTAAATTTCATCGGCAGCACGCAACAGACGATCTTTGTTGAACTCTTTTTTCTCGGTCATCATGCGCCATGCTTCACGTACGCGCAGCATGCCGACGCAATCGTCCAGTGAATCGCGGAACAGAACGATGCGTCCATGTGGCGAATGACTAAGTTGACGCACAATGGATTTCCAGTCGTCATTAACGTTGATGCCGACGATTTCATTGCGTGGCACCATAATGTCGTCCACGCTGACTTTCTCCAGATCGAGTACTGAGAGCAGCATGTCCTGATTGCGACGCGACATCAGCGAGCGTGACTCATGCACAATGGTGCGCAGCTCTTCTTTGCTGAGCGCTGAATTGATTGAACCATCGGTTTTAATGCCCACCATACGCATTAAAATCCTGGTGATGGTATTCAGCAGCCACACCAGCGGCAGCATCACATATTGCAGTGGCGCCAGTAACACACTGCTTGGATAGGCCACCTTCTCTGGATAGAGCGCAGCAATCGTCTTCGGCAGCACTTCAGCAAATACCAGCACCACAAACGTCAGGATACCGGTAGCAATCGCTACGCCAGCATCGCCATACAGGCGCATACCAACAATAGTGCCGAGAGCGGAAGCGAGGATATTGACGAGGTTGTTGCCGATTAAAACCAGGCTGATCAGGCGATCGGGGCGACGCAGTAATTTTTCCACACGGCGTGCGCCGCGGTTACCGCTTTTCGCTTTATGGCGCAGTTTGTAACGGTTGAGCGTCATCATACCGGTCTCTGAACCGGAGAAATACGCAGAGACCAGCACCATGATGACCAGCGTAATGATCAGCGTGGTGGTTGAAACGTGTTCCAACACAAAATCCTTAGTGAGATGTGAGCAGGTGCTGAAGCACGCGACTGCCAAAGTAGGCCATGGTCAGCAGCAGCGCACCGCCGCAGTTAAACCATACGACGCGGCGTCCGCGCCAGCCTTCGTGATAGTGTCCCCAGAGCAAAACAATATAGACAAACCAGGCAATGATGGAGAGAACCGCCTTATCCACGTTCTCGGCGCTAAACAGGTTGTGCATAAAGAACAGACCGGTGCAGAGCACCAGCGTTAATAGCACCACGCCGATTTGCGTAATGTGAAACATCTTACGCTCAATACTGAGCAGCGGTGGCATATCCTGGGTGAAAGCCAGCTTCTTATTTTTCAGCTGGTAGTCAATCCACGCCAACTGCAATGCATAAAGTGCAGCAATAATTAACGTGGCATAGGCAAACAGCGACAGGCCGATGTGCACCATCATGCCCGGAGTGGTTTCCAGATGAGTGATAAAGGCATTCGGCACAAAAGTGGCAAAGGCCAGATTGATCAGCGCAAAGCCGTAAACAATCGGTAGCAGCAGCCAGCCGCGATTACGCGAGGCGACAATCGTCATGATGGCGCAAATCAGCAGGCTAACTAACGAGCCAATATTAAGCAGGCTAAGGTTTTGCCCGTTATCGACGGCAAAAATGCGCTGCTGCAAGGCAATGGCGTGCGCAATCAGCGCCACGCAGGCTGAAAGTACGGCAAAACGACGCCAGCCACCATTGCGTTTAAGCAGGCTGGGAATGATCAATGCAAGGCTGAGGGAGTAGGCGAACAGCGCCACGATCGCGAAAACGAACATAGATCCTTTCAGGTATCGGTCAGATAAGGAAAAAAGCAGTATAGCGCCAGCAGCAGCAGGCTCCAAACGATCTGACGGTCAATTGCAGAGATCGCTCCATCTTCGTGTTATAATCCGCCGCATTGTGTCGCCTATGGCGGCCTCGCTACGGTTCTAAGTGAGAGAGCATGTTTGATAATTTAACCGATCGTTTGTCGCAAACCCTGCGCAATATCAGCGGCCGCGGAAGGCTGACCGAAGACAACATCAAAGACACACTGCGTGAAGTACGCATGGCGCTACTGGAAGCCGACGTTGCGCTACCGGTGGTACGTGAATTTATTAATCGCGTAAAAGAAGCCGCCGTTGGCCACGATGTGAACAAAAGCCTGACGCCAGGCCAGGAGTTCATCAAAATCGTCCGCAACGAACTGGTTGCGGCGATGGGCGCCGAAAACAATGCGCTCAATCTGAATGCGCAGCCGCCGGCCGTGGTGCTGATGGCGGGTTTGCAGGGTGCCGGTAAAACGACCAGCGTGGCGAAACTGGGTAAATTCTTGCGCGAGAAGCACAAGAAGAAAGTCTTAGTGGTTTCTGCTGACGTTTATCGCCCCGCGGCGATCAAACAGTTAGAAACCCTGGCACAGCAGGTTGGCGTCGATTTCTGCCCATCTGATTTGAGCCAGAAGCCAGTTGATATTGTTCAGAACGCGCTGAAAGAAGCCAAACTGCAATTCTACGATGTGCTGCTGGTGGATACCGCCGGTCGTTTACACGTTGATGAAGCGATGATGGATGAAATCAAACAGGTACACGCCGCGATTAATCCGGTGGAAACCCTGTTTGTGGTCGATGCGATGACGGGTCAGGATGCCGCCAATACGGCAAAAGCCTTCAATGAAGCGCTGCCGCTGACCGGTGTCATCTTGACGAAAGTCGACGGTGATGCGCGCGGTGGTGCGGCGCTGTCGATTCGCCACATTACCGGCAAGCCAATCAAATTCATGGGGATGGGCGAGAAGACTGAGGCGCTGGAAGCATTCTATCCAGACCGTATCGCGTCGCGCATTCTCGGCATGGGCGATGTGCTGTCGCTGATTGAAGATATCGAAAGCAAAGTTGACCGCGATCAGGCTGAGAAACTGGCTAAGAAGTTGAAAACCGGCGACGGTTTCGATCTCAACGACTTCCTTGAGCAGCTGAAGCAGATGCGCAACATGGGCGGTATGGCGAGCCTGATGGGCAAACTGCCGGGCATGGGTCAACTGCCTGATAACGTTAAATCGCAGATGGATGACAAAGTACTGGTTCGCATGGAAGCCATCATCAACTCGATGACGCGTAAAGAGCGTGAGAAGCCAGAAATCATCAAGGGTTCGCGCAAACGTCGTATTGCGCTGGGCTCAGGTATGCAGGTGCAAGACGTCAATCGACTGCTGAAACAGTTCGATGATATGCAGCGCATGATGAAGAAAATGAAGAAAGGCGGCATGGCCAAAATGATGCGTGGCATGAAAGGTATGATGCCGCCTGGATTCCCTGGTCGCTAACGCGACCGCCGAAAAGCCGGAAATTTAGCACGCTCAGGTTGCTTTTTGCGCCAAAATGAGTAAAATTTTCGGGCTTTTTATATCGCGCTCGGGCCCCGTTCCTCGATGGGGCCCGAGCGCTTTATTAACTAATGAGGATGTTATGGTAACAATTCGTTTGGCACGTCACGGCGCTAAAAAGCGTCCGTTCTATCAGGTCGTCGTTACTGACAGCCGCAATGCGCGTAACGGTCGTTTCATCGAGCGCGTAGGTTTCTTCAACCCGATCGCTTCTGGTCAGGCTGAAGGTCTGCGTCTGGATCTGGACCGTATTGAGCACTGGGTTGGCCAGGGCGCAACGCTTTCTGATCGCGTTAACGCGCTGATCAAAGAAGCAAAAAAAGCAGCTTAATCTGTCACGGTGGTGAGCATGAGCATTAAACCTGCCGGGCAGCCTCCCGTTAACCCGATCGTATTGGGAAAAATGGGTGCGGCTTACGGCATTCGAGGTTGGCTCAAAGTGTTTTCCTCCACTGAAGACGCTGAAAGCATCTTCGACTACCAACCCTGGTTCATCCAGCGCGCCGGTAAATGGCAGCAGGTCGAACTTGAGGGCTGGAAGCACCACAATCAGGACTTGATCATCAAAGTCACAGGCATTGACGATCGGGACGCTGCGGCGCAGTTAACCAATTGCGAAATCACGGTTGACTCCACGCAGCTGCCAGCGCTGGAAGCAGGCGATTACTACTGGAAAGACCTTATGGGTATGAAAGTAGTCAACCTCGAAGGCTATGAGATGGGCAAAGTCATTGATTTGATGGAAACCGGATCAAACGACGTTCTCGTCGTTAAGGCAAACCTGAAGGATGCATTTGGTGCGCAAGAGCGGTTAATTCCGTTTCTTGATGAACAGGTTATCAAGAAAGTCGATCTCTCTACTGGCCTTATTGAAGTAGATTGGGATCCTGGTTTTTGATCTCCGGACAATCCGGTAACGTAACGGCGAACGCGATGTGGATTGGTGTTATTAGCCTGTTTCCAGAGATGTTTCGCGCTATTACCGAGTACGGGATAACTGGCCGGGCAGTAAAAAATGGCCTGCTCAACATTCAAAGCTGGAGTCCTCGTGACTTCACGCACGACCGGCACCGTACCGTGGACGACCGTCCTTACGGCGGCGGACCGGGAATGTTGATGATGGTGCAACCCTTACGGGATGCCATCTCCGCAGCGAAAGCGGCGGCGGGAGAGGGCGCTAAGGTGATTTATCTTTCACCTCAGGGACGCAAACTGGACCAACAGGGCGTTTGCGAGCTGGCGACGAATCAGAAGTTGATTCTGGTTTGTGGTCGTTACGAAGGGATAGATGAGCGCGTAATTCACACTGAGATTGACGAAGAATGGTCAATCGGTGATTACGTTCTCAGTGGCGGTGAGCTGCCAGCCATGACGTTAATTGACTCGGTCGCCAGGTTTATTCCCGGCGTGTTGGGGAAACAGGCGTCAGCCGATGAGGATTCGTTCTCGGATGGTTTGCTGGATTGCCCGCACTACACCCGACCTGAAGTGTTAGAAGGGATGGAGGTTCCGCCAGTTTTACTGTCGGGCAACCATGCCGATATTCGCCGCTGGCGTCTGAAACAGTCGTTAGGCCGTACCTGGCTAAGAAGACCTGAACTTCTGGAAAACCTGGCTCTGACTGAAGAGCAAGCACGGTTGCTAAATGAGTTCCAGCGTGAACATCAGCAGCAACAAAACGATGAGGCGGGAGAGTAATCTTCCCTCACTATCAGTTTACCCAGGATAAGAGATTTAATTATGAGCAACATTATCAAGCAACTTGAACAAGAGCAGATGAAGCAGGACGTACCTTCATTCCGTCCGGGTGATTCCGTGGAAGTGAAAGTATGGGTCGTAGAAGGTTCTAAGAAGCGTCTGCAGGCATTCGAGGGCGTGGTTATCGCTATTCGTAACCGCGGTCTGCATTCTGCATTCACTGTTCGTAAGATTTCTAACGGCGAAGGTGTTGAGCGTGTCTTCCAGACTCACTCACCAGTAATTGACAGCATTGCTGTTAAACGTCGTGGTGCTGTGCGTAAAGCCAAACTGTATTACCTGCGTGAGCGTACCGGTAAGTCAGCTCGTATCAAAGAGCGTCTTGGCGCGTAAGCGACTTCTCAAAGTTAATAGCAAACAAGGGGTTGGCCATTTGGCCAGCCCCTTTTTTATTGGCGCTGCAAATGATAAATCGCGGTGTTGACGGCTCCGCTCTCTAAAATGATCAGTCCATAGCGATAATCGACAAACTTAAAGCCACTGCGTAATGCCACTGCGCGACTAGCATGATTATTTTCCGCCGCCAGAATCTCTAACTGATTAATGTGCGGATGCTGAAAACCAAACTTGACCAGTTGCTCTACCGCGCGGGTTGCTACTCCTTGCCGTTGAGCATCGCTACGTACCCAATATCCTAATGCGCTAAATTCGCCCGGCTGCCTCGCGAAGCGAATACCGGCACCGCCTAATAGTCGATCGCTACCATCAACGATGGCGAACTCTTCTGCCTCACCTTTACTGCGTTGGAGCTCAGTGAAATCGATCCAACTGGCCGCTTCATCACTACGATAATCATCGTGTGCCCAAGCCATCCAGGGCTTAAGGCTGCTAAGAGATTCGTTTACGGCATGCGTGAATTCATCGATATCCTGCCGGGTGAAGGGGCGTAATTTTACTAAAGATATAGACATGACCTCTCCTGAAAAATAAATGAATAACATAATGTTATCTGCCTTTTTGCCTAAGGTCATCATCAAAAGCCGATGGGTTGTAATTTATTGTTTACACTATCGGATTGGGTGATTTGTAATTATGTTGCTGATATTTATTAAAATAAATATGCTTCTTGTGCGTTTTTATTTTAGTGGTAATAAAAGTGTACGCTTGTGGATTGCATGGCGTACATGTTGTGGTAAAGTAAGTCCCATCCTCAGTGAGGATCCCAAACCGCATAAACGAGTAAAAAGGATCGCAATCATGCAAAAAGACGCGCTGAACAATGTGCATATCGCCGACGAACAAATTTTAATTACCCCGCAAGAGCTGAAAGCTAAATTCCCGCTTACTGCGACGCAGGAAGCGCAAATTGCGTCTTCTCGCCAAACCATCGCCGACATTATTGCAGGCCGCGATCCGCGCCTGTTGGTGGTTTGTGGTCCTTGTTCGATTCACGATACCGAAGCCGCACTTGAATATGCCCGTCAGTTGCAATCTCTTTCTGCACAGTTGAAGGATCAGCTGTACATCGTTATGCGCGTGTATTTTGAAAAACCTCGAACCACCGTCGGCTGGAAGGGGTTAATCAACGATCCTTATATGAACAACTCGTTTGATATGGAAGCCGGGCTGCATATTGCGCGCCAGCTACTGGTTAATCTTGTTGAAATGGGTTTACCGTTGGCAACTGAGGCGCTGGATCCAAACAGCCCGCAATACTTAGGCGATCTATTTAGCTGGTCGGCGATTGGTGCGCGCACCACCGAATCACAAACCCACCGTGAGATGGCTTCAGGTCTTTCAATGCCGGTTGGCTTTAAAAATGGCACGGATGGCAGCCTTGGTACTGCCATCAATGCGATGCGTGCCGCCGCGATGCCACACCGTTTTGTCGGCATCAATCAGGCAGGACAGGTTTGTCTGCTGCAAACGCAGGGCAACCCGGATGGGCATGTCATTCTGCGCGGTGGGAAAGCACCAAACTATGGTCCTGAAGATGTCGCTCAGTGTGAAAAAGAGATGCTGAAAGCGGGACTGCGCCCAGCCTTAATGATAGATTGCAGCCATGGTAATTCTAACAAAGACTATCGCCGTCAGCCTGGCGTAGCCGAATCGGCTATCGCGCAGATTAAGGATGGAAACCGCTCCATCATTGGCCTGATGCTGGAAAGCAACATTCATGAAGGCAATCAGTCTTCTGAACAGCCTCGTAGCGAAATGAAATATGGCGTTTCCGTGACTGATGCTTGCATCGATTGGGAAACCACGGAAACCTTGCTGCGTGAAATCCATCAGGATCTGCAGGGAGTGCTGTCGGCGCGTCTGTCACACGAGGTGTAATGAGTCATGGTGGCTGAACTGACCGCGCTACGCGATCAAATTGATGAAGTCGATAAAGCACTGCTGGGTTTACTGGCAAAACGGCTGGAGCTGGTAGCCGAAGTCGGGGAAGTTAAAAGCCGCTACGGTTTGCCAATCTATGTTCCTGAGCGTGAAGCCAGCATGTTGGCTTCACGCCGTCAGGAAGCCGAAGCGCTCGGCGTATCACCGGACTTGATTGAAGATGTGCTGCGTCGTTTAATGCGCGAATCCTATGCGCATGAGAATGATAAAGGCTTCAAAACCCTTTGCCCAACATTGCGTCCAGTGGTGATCGTCGGTGGTCGTGGCCAGATGGGACGTTTGTTCGAAAAGATGCTCACGCTGTCTGGTTATCAGGTGCGTATTCTGGACAAAGGCGATTGGGATCGTTCAGACGCGTTGCTGCAAGATGCAGGCATGGTGATCATCAGTGTGCCTATCCATCTGACAGAGCAGATCATTGGTGAGTTACCGAAGTTGCCAGAAGACTGCATCCTGGTCGATCTGGCGTCGGTGAAGAACCGTCCGCTGCAGGCAATGCTTGCTGCGCACACCGGACCGGTGTTGGGACTGCACCCCATGTTCGGCCCAGACAGCGGGAGCCTGGCGAAGCAGGTTGTTGTCTGGTGTGATGGTCGTCAGCCGGAAGCGTATCAGTGGTTCCTGGAACAGATCCAAGTTTGGGGAGCGCGATTGCATCGCATTAGTGCGGTGGAGCATGACCAGAATATGGCATTTATTCAGGCGCTGCGTCACTTTGCGACTTTCGCTTACGGTCTGCATCTGGCAGAAGAGAACGTTAATCTCGATCAGCTGCTGGCGTTGTCCTCGCCAATCTATCGCCTTGAACTGGCTATGGTTGGACGTCTGTTCGCCCAGGACCCGCAGCTTTACGCGGACATCATCATGTCCTCGGAGAGCAATCTGGCGCTGATTAAGCGTTATTATCAGCGTTTTGGCGATGCGATAAAACTGCTCGAGCAGGGCGATAAGCAGGCGTTTATCGATAGCTTCGAACGTGTTGAGCATTGGTTTGGTGATTATGCTAAACGCTTCCTCGTAGAAAGCCGAAGTATGTTGCGATCGGCCAACGACAGCCGACAGTAAAATAAAAGGCATCCATAAGGATGCCTTTTTGCTTAGAGGCGTGGTTCGACGGGTACCACATTCTCGCCCGGATAACAGCCGAGCACTTTTAATGAACGGGTTAAACCACTTAACTCAGTTAACGCCAACTGCATACTTTCTGATTGCAGATTACCCTGCACATCAATGTAAAACATCTCTTCCCACGGATTGCCGTTGATGGGGCGATTCTCCAGCTTACTCATGATCAGACCATGGTTGCGCAGCACCATCAGTGCTTCAACTAATGCCCCCGCTTGCTGGCCCGTTGCCATGATCAATGTCGTTTTTGCGGGTACCTGACTGGAAACTTCGATCGCTTTACGCGCCAACACAATGAAGCGCGTGTGGTTCTGTTGCTGATTGGCTAGATTACGCTCTAACACCTGTAACCCATACAGTTCGCCACCGGCCTCACTACCCAATGCGGCAACCTTAGGTGAATTCATCGCTGCCACCTTTTCCATGGCAGCTGCCGTGCTTTCGGTATATTCAATTTTCCACTGCGGGAAGCGATTGATGAACTGGCTACACTGCTGGAACGGCTGAGGATGGCTGTAGACTGTTTCGATCTGCTGCAAATCAGTGCTGCCGCTAACCAGTACGCAATGCTCAATTGGAATAGTGAGCTCCCCCACAATTGACAGCGTGGTTTGTTGCAGTAAGTCGTAGACGTCATTGATCGAGCCAGAACTGGTGTTTTCAATAGGCATCACTGCATAGTCTGCCTGACCACTTTCAACCTGATGAATAATGTCGTGGAACTTTAGGCAGCCGAGCTCAACCATCGAATCAAAATGACGTGTGGCATATTTTCGTGCTGCAAGATGTGAGTAAGAGCCTTTCGGACCCAAAAATGCAATCCGCGGTGCGTGCGCATGCGGATGGTTGAGATTCTTTTGCAGCAGGGCCTGCTGAGTTAGAACCGAATCTTCAATCACCAGCTGGAACAGACGGGTGATGTAATGCGCATCCAGCTGATGTTTTTTACCTAACGCTATCAGGTTTTCCAGCAATGCACGCTCACGTTCAATATCGCGGATTGGGCGATGCGTAGCCAGTTTTGCTTGCGCCACTTCAACGGCCAGTATGCGGCGCTCCGACAATAGCGTTAATAATTTTTCATCAACGGCGCTGATTTTGTCGCGTAATGCCAGCAGCGGGTTTTCGGGATTCATAGGGCTCACCTGTAAAATGTCCAATAAAAAAGCCTCCCATTTGGGAGGCTTTGTTGTTCGTCTTCGCATTCATTTTCACATGACGAATCGCCTCCCAATCAGGGGAAGGTAAAAAAGAATGCGAAGAAGAACGGGAGATGTTTCATGCTTGTTTCCAACATTAAAGTGGTTTGAGAGTAACCGTACTGATTTAAGGCTGTCAATAAAAAACGCGCCCTAAGGCGCGTTACTGGAAAATGTGTAGTTATCCTGCAGGGATAAAATCTTTGACGCTGCTGTTAGCGCGACGAGCTTCGGGTTTATGTTGCGCTTTGTTGAGTTGTCGCTCCAGCTTAGCAATCAGGTCATTGATGGCCGTATACATATCATCATGTTTCGCACTGGCAACCAGTGTTCCGTTAGGTGTGTTGATGGTGGCATCTGCCACAAACTCCTTCGGCTCTTTCGATAACACAATGTGAGGGTTTATCAGATGTGTTTGCCATTTTTCCAGCTTGGCGAGACGCTCTTCAACATGATTACGAATGGCCTCGGTGATTTCCATTTGTTTGCTGGTAATGTTCAGAATCATAGTTAAACCTCTCTGTCATTTTCCGTCTGGGTAGGACCAGCATACCGCGGAGATTAAGAAATTATGTGATCTGGATCACATTGAAATGTCACATTTTGTCAATAAAGACGAATTGTGAGAAAGGCTGGGAAAGTAGTGGGAAACGCTTGATGGAGCAGCAGTAAGGGCGCACTATTGATGGGTTAACCGCAGCGATAAAGAACGTTTTCAACCGGCTTTCAGCTAAAGCAGACATAAAAAAAGCAGCCATACGGCTGCTTTTTTGTGGGCTTGAAAATCAGGACTGATTATTAGCCGCGATGATTTTTGCCACTTTATCAGCTTCAGTCGTTAACTGAAGTTGGCGGTAAGCATTTTCCATCAGCGGCAGCGCTTCGTGAGTTGCTGCAGTATCAGGATAATCCTTCATCATACTTTCAACGCGGTTAACAACAGCGACATAAGCACCACGCTTGGTATAGAATTGCGCCACCGAGAGTTCATACTTCGCCAAACGTTCTTTCAGGAACGCTAAACGTTTCTGCGCATCCGCAGCATATTGGCTGTTTGGATAACCGCGCAGTAACTGCGAGAAGTCACGGAAAGCATCACGAGCGTGCGTCGGATCACGATCGGAACGATCGATACCGAAGAAGCCCTGCAGTGCAGAATCGTCCAGCGCCATATCCGTCAGACCTTTCATATAGATGACATAGTCAATATTCGGATGGGTTGGATTCAGACGCATAAAGCGAGAAATAGCGGCTTGCGCCAGTGGCAGATCGGCATTTTTGTAATACGCGTAGATCAAATCCAGCTGTACTTGCTGCGAATAAGGGCCAAACGGATAGCGGTTATCCAGTGCTTCCAGTTGCTTAATTGCCGCTTTAAAGTTACCGTCCTGCAGCTTTTGCTGGGCCGTGGCGTAAATTTCAGACGGCGGGCTGTCCGGCACGGGATCCGATGAGCCGGAACAACCCACAAGCGCCAGGCTTAGGCTCAGTGTGGCAGCAGCCACCAGATGTTTCATACGCGTCATGACGAAATGATTATCCTCAAAGTGTTATAGCAGAAGCTGTCCGTATAGCTCCCGGTTATGGCCAGGTACGATAGCACATTATATTAAACGGCATCGCCGTGAAAACCCAACGTTAACGAAGAAGCTGTATATGGCACAACAAGTTCAACTCACCGCAACGGTGTCCGAAGCACAACTTGGACAACGCTTAGATCAGACTTTGGCAGAATTGTTCCCTGATTATTCACGTTCTCGCATAAAAGAATGGATTCTTGAGCGCCGGGTCAGCGTTAATGGCACCATCATCGATAAACCAAAAGAAAAAGTTTTTGGCGGTGAGCATGTCTCGATCGATGCTGAGATCGAAGAAGAGCAACGCTGGGAAGCGCAAAACATCCCATTGAATATCGTCTACGAAGATGACGATATTCTGGTTATCAATAAACCTCGTGGCTTAGTGGTGCATCCAGGTGCCGGTAATCCGGATGGTACAGTGCTTAACGCGTTGCTTTACCATTACCCGCCGATTGCTGATGTTCCCCGTGCCGGTATTGTTCATCGTCTTGATAAAGACACAACCGGCCTGATGGTAGTCGCGAAAACCGTTCCTGCGCAAACTCACCTGGTTGAAACGCTACAGCTGCGCGAAATTACCCGCGAATATGAAGCCGTAGCGATTGGTACCATGACGGCAGGCGGTACCGTGGATCAGCCAATGGCGCGCCACTCTACCAAACGTACGCACATGGCGGTGCATCCGATGGGAAAACCGGCTACTACGCACTATCGCATCATGGAGCATTTCCGTGCCCATACGCGTTTGCGTTTGCGCCTGGAAACCGGTCGTACGCACCAGATTCGTGTGCACATGGCGCATATCAATCATCCGCTGGTGGGCGATCCCCTTTACGGCGGTCGCCCTCGTCCGCCAAAAGGCGCATCTGAAGCTTTCATTACTACGTTGCGTGGTTTTGATCGTCAGGCGCTGCATGCCACGATGTTACGTCTCTATCACCCTATTACCGGTATTGAGATGGAGTGGCATGCGCCGTTGCCGCAGGATATGGTCGATCTGATTGATGCCCTAAAAGCCGATACGCACGAATTCCGTGATCAGATGGATTGGCTATGAGTGAGTGGATCATCCCGGACTGGCCTGCACCGCAGCGTGTTCGGGCATGTTCCACTACGCGTCACGGCGGTATTAGCGCTGCGCCATGGGATTCGCTGAATCTCGGTACGCACGTTGGTGATGTTGAGGCGCACGTAATGCATAATCGCCACTGCCTGGCTGAGCAGCTTGCCTTACCGGTAATGCCGCAATGGTTTGATCAAATTCATGGTCAGGATGTTGCGCGTTTGCCCGCCAGTGAGCGGCTACCCAGGGCGGATGCCGCAATCACGCGTGAAAGCGGGGTGGTTTGCGCCGTCATGACGGCAGATTGTTTGCCGGTGCTGTTTTGCAGCAAAGATGGCAGTGAAGTGGCTGCAGCACATGCTGGCTGGCGCGGGCTCTGCAACGGCGTGCTGGAACAGACGTTGTCACAGTTCCATTGTGCGACGAAGGACATTCATGCATGGCTTGGTCCAGCAATTGGTCCGCAGGCTTTTGAAGTGGGAGCGGAAGTCAAAACGGCGTTTATGGCTCACGATCCGCAAGCGCAAGAGGCTTTTCGCCCGGTTGGTAACAAATACTTTGCCGATATTTGGTTGCTGGCTCGCCAACGTTTACTGACCGCCGGGGTGCGTTCCATCAACGTTTCTACGCGTTGCACTTATCATGAGCGCGAGGATTTTTTCTCCTTCCGACGCGACGGAATCACTGGGCGTATGGCAACTTTGATTTGGCTGAGATAATCTTACGCCACAAGACGGTCCAGTTAGCGTATTTTTTGCTCACAACTCAGGTCATTAACCTTGAAAAATTTGAGGGATGACCTCATTTAATCTCCAGTAGCATTTTGACCTGTAATGGGAGGAATTATGCGTCTGGATCGTCTTACTAATAAATTTCAACTGGCACTTGCCGATGCACAGTCCCTTGCTCTGGGGCAAGACAATCAATTCATAGAACCCCTTCATTTGATGAGCGCGTTGCTTAATCAGGAAGGCGGATCGGTACGTCCGCTGCTTAGCGCAGCAGGGGCCGATGTGGCTGGTTTACGTACCAGTATCGAACAAGCGATTAATCGACTACCGCAGGTGGAAGGTACTGATGGCGACGTGCAGCCATCCGCCGATTTAATTCGGGTACTGAACCTGTGCGACAAGCTGGCGCAAAAGCGCGGCGACAACTTTATTTCATCAGAACTCTTTATTTTGGCGGCCCTCGATTCTCGTGGCTCGCTGGCTGATATTTTAAAATCGGCTGGTGCGACAGCGGAAAAACTCTCTAAGGCCATTGACCAATTACGGGGAGGAGACAACGTGAACGATCAGGGTGCTGAAGATCAGCGTCAGGCTTTAAAAAAATACACTATCGACCTTACCGAGCGTGCTGAACTTGGCAAGCTCGACCCGGTAATTGGTCGTGACGAAGAAATCCGTCGCACTATTCAGGTGTTGCAGCGCCGTACTAAAAATAACCCGGTGCTGATTGGTGAACCTGGCGTTGGTAAAACGGCTATCGCCGAAGGATTAGCACAGCGCATCATTAATGGCGAAGTTCCTGAAGGTCTGAAAGGTCGTCGCGTGCTGGCTTTGGATATGGGCGCGCTGGTGGCTGGTGCTAAATATCGCGGCGAATTTGAAGAGCGTCTGAAAGGCGTGCTTAGCGATCTGGCTAAACAGGAAGGCAACGTCATCCTGTTTATCGATGAACTGCATACCATGGTGGGTGCCGGTAAAGCTGACGGTGCAATGGATGCAGGCAACATGCTGAAACCAGCGTTGGCGCGCGGTGAACTGCATTGCGTTGGCGCCACTACGCTGAATGAGTATCGCCAGTTCATTGAGAAAGATGCGGCGCTGGAACGTCGTTTCCAAAAAGTGTTTGTTGCTGAGCCGAGTGTGGAAGATACCATCGCCATTTTACGCGGACTGAAAGAACGCTATGAGTTGCATCATCATGTGCAGATCACCGATCCCGCGATTGTGGCTGCGGCAACGTTGTCGCATCGTTATATCTCCGATCGTCAGCTGCCTGATAAGGCGATTGACCTGATTGATGAAGCGGCATCCAGTATTCGTCTGCAGATGGATTCGAAGCCAGAATCACTTGATCGTCTTGAGCGTCGCATCATCCAGTTAAAACTTGAGCAGCAAGCGCTGAAGAAAGAATCTGATGATGCCAGCGTGAAGCGTCTGGAAATGCTCGAAGCCGAACTCGACCAGAAAGAGCGAGAATACGCTGAGCTGGAAGAGGAATGGAAAGCGGAAAAGGCCTCCTTAACCGGTACGCAGAATATTAAAGCGGAGCTGGAACAGGCGCGTCTGACAATGGAGCAAGCGCGTCGCATGGGCGATCTTGGCCAGATGTCTGAGTTGCAATACGGCAAAATTCCGGAATTGGAAAAACAGTTAGCTATCGCTACGCAGTCTGAAGGCAAAACCATGAAGCTGTTACGCAATCGCGTAACAGATGTGGAGATCGCTGATGTGCTGGCGCGTTGGACCGGAATTCCAGTCGCACGCATGATGGAAGGCGAGCGAGAGAAGCTGCTGCGCATGGAGCAAGAGTTGCATGCTCGGGTGATTGGACAGAACGAAGCGGTGGAAGCAGTATCGAATGCCATCCGTCGTAGCCGCGCCGGCTTGTCGGATCCAAACCGTCCGATTGGTTCCTTCTTGTTCCTCGGACCAACCGGCGTCGGTAAAACCGAATTGTGTAAGGCGCTGGCCAACTTCCTGTTCGACAGCGATGACGCGATGGTGCGCATTGATATGTCTGAGTTTATGGAAAAACACTCGGTGTCACGCCTCGTGGGTGCTCCTCCGGGTTATGTTGGCTATGAAGAGGGCGGTTATCTGACAGAGGCGGTGCGTCGTCGCCCTTATTCGGTAATTCTGTTGGATGAGGTTGAGAAGGCGCATCCCGATGTATTCAACATCTTATTGCAGGTGTTGGATGATGGGCGTTTGACCGATGGTCAGGGGCGTACGGTCGATTTCCGTAACACCGTAGTGATCATGACCTCGAACCTTGGTTCCGATCTTATTCAGGAACGCTTCGGCGCGCTGGATTATGCGGAAATGAAAGAAGTGGTGATGACGGTTGTTGGACAGCATTTCCGTCCGGAGTTTATTAACCGTATCGATGACATGGTGGTGTTCCACCCACTGGGCGAAAAGCACATTGCTTCTATTGCACAGATTCAGCTGCAGCGCTTGTATCAGCGTCTTGAGGAGCGCGGTTACCAGCTGCACATCTCTGATGCGGCGCTCAAATTGCTTGGTGAAAATGGTTATGACCCGGTTTATGGTGCGCGTCCATTAAAGCGTGCTATCCAGCAGCAAATTGAAAACCCGCTGGCGCAGCAGATTCTTTCTGGTGCTTTAGTTCCGGGTAAAACCATTGAAATGGATGTTAAAGATGATGTGATTGTTGCGCATCAATAATCCATTCTGATTAAAACGGGCCTGCGGGCCCGTTTTTTATGCGCTTTACGCAAGAATTCGCTGCTTTTTGCAACGTATAGCCTGGAAAGTGAGCGGTCGCGCAAAAACTTCAAATTAGCACTTGTCAGTTGAAATGAACTGCCTATAATGCGCCACCACTGAGACGGCAAAGCGGCAACGCAGGCGGCTCAGCAGGGAGTGAAGAAATTCATCCCGCCGGATGAAAACGCTGAAAAAAGTGTTTGACTCTGAAGGAGGAACGCGTAATATACGCCACCTCGCGACAGGCGGCTAACCCGCTGTTCGCAACGCTCTTTAACAATTTATCAGACAATCTGTGTGGGCACTCGCAGGATTGATATCAGCGTCTCCGGACGCAACAAAATATCAAAGCCTCACGAGTGAACACATAATGAAATTCATTATGACGTTTTACAGATGAGCATCGCTTAACTTGTTTAAGCAAATCAAACTTAAATTGAAGAGTTTGATCATGGCTCAGATTGAACGCTGGCGGCAGGCCTAACACATGCAAGTCGGACGGTAGCACAGAGAGCTTGCTCTCGGGTGACGAGTGGCGGACGGGTGAGTAATGTCTGGGAAACTGCCCGATGGAGGGGGATAACTACTGGAAACGGTAGCTAATACCGCATAACGTCGCAAGACCAAAGTGGGGGACCTTCGGGCCTCACACCATCGGATGTGCCCAGATGGGATTAGCTAGTAGGTGGGGTAATGGCTCACCTAGGCGACGATCCCTAGCTGGTCTGAGAGGATGACCAGCCACACTGGAACTGAGACACGGTCCAGACTCCTACGGGAGGCAGCAGTGGGGAATATTGCACAATGGGCGCAAGCCTGATGCAGCCATGCCGCGTGTATGAAGAAGGCCTTCGGGTTGTAAAGTACTTTCAGCGGGGAGGAAGGCGGTGAGGTTAATAACCTTACCGATTGACGTTACCCGCAGAAGAAGCACCGGCTAACTCCGTGCCAGCAGCCGCGGTAATACGGAGGGTGCAAGCGTTAATCGGAATTACTGGGCGTAAAGCGCACGCAGGCGGTCTGTCAAGTCGGATGTGAAATCCCCGGGCTTAACCTGGGAACTGCATTCGAAACTGGCAGGCTAGAGTCTTGTAGAGGGGGGTAGAATTCCAGGTGTAGCGGTGAAATGCGTAGAGATCTGGAGGAATACCGGTGGCGAAGGCGGCCCCCTGGACAAAGACTGACGCTCAGGTGCGAAAGCGTGGGGAGCAAACAGGATTAGATACCCTGGTAGTCCACGCCGTAAACGATGTCGACTTGGAGGTTGTTCCCTTGAGGAGTGGCTTCCGGAGCTAACGCGTTAAGTCGACCGCCTGGGGAGTACGGCCGCAAGGTTAAAACTCAAATGAATTGACGGGGGCCCGCACAAGCGGTGGAGCATGTGGTTTAATTCGATGCAACGCGAAGAACCTTACCTACTCTTGACATCCAGCGAACTTAGCAGAGATGCTTTGGTGCCTTCGGGAACGCTGAGACAGGTGCTGCATGGCTGTCGTCAGCTCGTGTTGTGAAATGTTGGGTTAAGTCCCGCAACGAGCGCAACCCTTATCCTTTGTTGCCAGCGGGTAATGCCGGGAACTCAAAGGAGACTGCCAGTGATAAACTGGAGGAAGGTGGGGATGACGTCAAGTCATCATGGCCCTTACGAGTAGGGCTACACACGTGCTACAATGGCGCATACAAAGAGAAGCGACCTCGCGAGAGCAAGCGGACCTCATAAAGTGCGTCGTAGTCCGGATCGGAGTCTGCAACTCGACTCCGTGAAGTCGGAATCGCTAGTAATCGTAGATCAGAATGCTACGGTGAATACGTTCCCGGGCCTTGTACACACCGCCCGTCACACCATGGGAGTGGGTTGCAAAAGAAGTAGGTAGCTTAACCTTCGGGAGGGCGCTTACCACTTTGTGATTCATGACTGGGGTGAAGTCGTAACAAGGTAACCGTAGGGGAACCTGCGGTTGGATCACCTCCTTACCTGAAGATACCTTCCCGCGAAGTGCTCACACAGATTGTCTGATAGAAAGTAACGAGCAGAAAAAACCTCTACAGGCTTGTAGCTCAGGTGGTTAGAGCGCACCCCTGATAAGGGTGAGGTCGGTGGTTCAAGTCCACTCAGGCCTACCAAATTCGCACTCACGCTGCGTTATGTCTCCGGCTCGCATAGTTCACTATGCTTCGCGGAAACATGCCTTGCCTGAGCACGAATTGCATTTCTCAGGAAATGTACTCGGTTGAGTGGTAGTAGATGGTCTCTGCAGTAACTGTATGGGGCTATAGCTCAGCTGGGAGAGCGCCTGCCTTGCACGCAGGAGGTCAGCGGTTCGATCCCGCTTAGCTCCACCATTACAGTGACTCAAAACAATACTTCAGAGCAAACCGGAAACGGTGTGCTGCGAAGTATTATGCTCTTTAACAATCCGGAACAAGCTGAAAATTGAAACGACGTGTTGGTTCATTTCTCCGTAATAAGAAATGAATAACAACATGTTCGAGTCTCTCAAATGCTTACAGTCTGCAGCGTTGCAAAACGCCTGTGGGTTGTGAGGTTAAGCGACTAAGCGTACACGGTGGATGCCCTGGCAGTCAGAGGCGATGAAGGACGTGCTAATCTGCGTAAAGCGTCGGTAAGGTGATATGAACCGCTACAGCCGACGATGTCCGAATGGGGAAACCCGGTGCACTCAGTGCATCATCGCAACATGAATACATAGTGTTGCGAGGCGAACCCGGGGAACTGAAACATCTAAGTACCCGGAGGAAAAGAAATCAACCGAGATTCCCCCAGTAGCGGCGAGCGAACGGGGAGCAGCCCAGAACCTGAATCAGTTTGTGCATTAGTGGAAGCGTCTGGAAAGTCGCACGACACCGGGTGATAGTCCCGTACACGAAAGTGCACAGGTTGTGAGTTCGAAGAGTAGGGCGGGACACGTGGTATCCTGTCTGAATATGGGGGGACCATCCTCCAAGGCTAAATACTCCTGACTGACCGATAGTGAACCAGTACCGTGAGGGAAAGGCGAAAAGAACCCCGGCGAGGGGAGTGAAACAGAACCTGAAACCGTGTACGTACAAGCAGTGGGAGCCTCTTTATGGGGTGACTGCGTACCTTTTGTATAATGGGTCAGCGACTTATATTCTGTAGCAAGGTTAACCGTATAGGGGAGCCGCAGGGAAACCGAGTCTTAACTGGGCGTTAAGTTGCAGGGTATAGACCCGAAACCCGGTGATCTAGCCATGGGCAGGTTGAAGGTTGGGTAACACTAACTGGAGGACCGAACCGACTAATGTTGAAAAATTAGCGGATGACTTGTGGCTGGGGGTGAAAGGCCAATCAAACCGGGAGATAGCTGGTTCTCCCCGAAAGCTATTTAGGTAGCGCCTCGTGAACTCATCCTCGGGGGTAGAGCACTGTTTCGGCTAGGGGGCCATCCCGGCTTACCAACCCGATGCAAACTGCGAATACCGAGGAATGTTATCACGGGAGACACACGGCGGGTGCTAACGTCCGTCGTGAAGAGGGAAACAACCCAGACCGCCAGCTAAGGTCCCAAAGTCATGGTTAAGTGGGAAACGATGTGGGAAGGCACAGACAGCCAGGATGTTGGCTTAGAAGCAGCCATCATTTAAAGAAAGCGTAATAGCTCACTGGTCGAGTCGGCCTGCGCGGAAGATGTAACGGGGCTAAACCATGCACCGAAGCTGCGGCAGCGACGCGTATGCGTTGTTGGGTAGGGGAGCGTTCTGTAAGCCGTTGAAGGTGGCCTGTGAGGGTTGCTGGAGGTATCAGAAGTGCGAATGCTGACATAAGTAACGATAAAGCGGGTGAAAAGCCCGCTCGCCGGAAGACCAAGGGTTCCTGTTCAACGTTAATCGGAGCAGGGTGAGTCGACCCCTAAGGCGAGGCTGAAAAGCGTAGTCGATGGGAAGCAGGTTAATATTCCTGCACTTGGTGTTACTGCGAAGGGGGGACGGAGAAGGCTAGGTTATCCGGGCGACGGTTGTCCCGGTTTAAGCGTGTAGGCTGACACCTTTGGTAAATCCGGGGTGTCTTAAGGCTGAGGCGTGACGACGAGCCACCACGGTGGTGAAGTAACTGATGCCCTGCTTCCAGGAAAAGCCTCTAAGCTCCAGGTAACACGAAATCGTACCCCAAACCGACACAGGTGGTCAGGTAGAGAATACCAAGGCGCTTGAGAGAACTCGGGTGAAGGAACTAGGCAAAATGGTGCCGTAACTTCGGGAGAAGGCACGCTGGCGCGTAGGTGAAGGGACTTGCTCCCGGAGCTGAAGCCAGTCGAAGATACCAGCTGGCTGCAACTGTTTATTAAAAACACAGCACTGTGCAAACACGAAAGTGGACGTATACGGTGTGACGCCTGCCCGGTGCCGGAAGGTTAATTGATGGGGTTATCCGCAAGGAGAAGCTCTTGATCGAAGCCCCGGTAAACGGCGGCCGTAACTATAACGGTCCTAAGGTAGCGAAATTCCTTGTCGGGTAAGTTCCGACCTGCACGAATGGCGTAATGATGGCCAGGCTGTCTCCACCCGAGACTCAGTGAAATTGAAATCGCTGTGAAGATGCAGTGTACCCGCGGCAAGACGGAAAGACCCCGTGAACCTTTACTATAGCTTGACACTGAACATTGAGCCTTGATGTGTAGGATAGGTGGGAGGCTTTGAAGCGTGGACGCCAGTCTGCGTGGAGCCAACCTTGAAATACCACCCTTTAATGTTTGATGTTCTAACGTAGGCCCGTAATCCGGGCTGCGGACAGTGTCTGGTGGGTAGTTTGACTGGGGCGGTCTCCTCCCAAAGAGTAACGGAGGAGCACGAAGGTTGGCTAATCCTGGTCGGACATCAGGAGGTTAGTGCAATGGCATAAGCCAGCTTGACTGCGAGAGTGACGGCTCGAGCAGGTGCGAAAGCAGGTCATAGTGATCCGGTGGTTCTGAATGGAAGGGCCATCGCTCAACGGATAAAAGGTACTCCGGGGATAACAGGCTGATACCGCCCAAGAGTTCATATCGACGGCGGTGTTTGGCACCTCGATGTCGGCTCATCACATCCTGGGGCTGAAGTAGGTCCCAAGGGTACGGCTGTTCGCCGTTTAAAGTGGTACGCGAGCTGGGTTTAGAACGTCGTGAGACAGTTCGGTCCCTATCTGCCGTGGGCGCTGGAGAATTGAGGGGGGTTGCTCCTAGTACGAGAGGACCGGAGTGAACGCACCACTGGTGTTCGGGTTGTCATGCCAATGGCACTGCCCGGTAGCTAAGTGCGGAAAAGATAAGTGCTGAAAGCATCTAAGCACGAAACTTGCCCCGAGATGAGTTCTCCCTGACTCCTTGAGAGTCCTGAAGGGACGTTGAAGACTACGACGTTGATAGGCCGGGTGTGTAAGCGCAGCGATGCGTTGAGCTAACCGGTACTAATGACCCGTGAGGCTTAACCTTACAACGCCAGAGGCGTTTTGGTGAGAGAGACCAGAGATTTTCAGCTTGTTTATGGATTGGTTTGCGGTGCCTGACAGGGCTTCGTGAACGAAACAGAATTTGCCTGGCGGCTTTAGCGCGGTGGTCCCACCTGACCCCATGCCGAACTCAGAAGTGAAACGCCGTAGCGCCGATGGTAGTGTGGGGTCTCCCCATGCGAGAGTAGGGAACTGCCAGGCATTAAATAAGTGAAGAAGCCCCGAACGGAAGTTCGGGGCTTTTTTACGTTTTTTTGCAAAGATGTAATGAAGCAGTACGCTGAATTCGCATGAAAAAGGCGTAAATTACATTCCAAAATTCCCCTCTTGTCACAATTTGTAATCCAGGATTACAGCCAATTCCCGCAAATAGCGAATAGATGCTTTACTCAATCCTTTGGCGTTAATTCTTCGCAAGGAAATGAGGTAAGTATGACAGACTCCCTACAACAAAAAGTGGCACAGCCGGAAACAGCAGCCGTCAGTAAACAACGCATCTGGGCGATCGTTGGCGCATCTTCGGGTAATTTAGTCGAATGGTTCGATTTCTACGTTTACTCCTTCTTCTCACTCTATTTTGCCCATATTTTCTTCCCAAGTGGCGATACCACAACGCAGCTACTGCAAACCGCAGGCGTTTTTGCCGCAGGATTTCTCATGAGGCCGATTGGCGGCTGGTTGTTTGGCTATATTGCCGACCGGCATGGACGAAAAACATCCATGTTGATCTCGGTATGCATGATGTGTTTGGGATCGTTAGTGATTGCCTGCCTACCGGGTTATGGCGAAATAGGATTAGCTGCACCCGTTATTTTGTTGTTGGCGCGTATGTTTCAGGGACTGTCTGTCGGTGGGGAATATGGCACCAGCGCGACTTATATGAGCGAAGTAGCACTTGAGGGGCGCAAAGGTTTCTATGCTTCGTTTCAATATGTGACGTTAATTGGTGGTCAATTACTGGCGGTACTGACCGTGGTCGTTTTACAGCAAATTCTAAGTGATGAAGCGTTGCGGAGTTGGGGCTGGCGCATCCCCTTCTTCCTGGGAGCGGCATTGGCTATTGTTGCTTTGTGGCTGCGTCGCTCTCTCAATGAAACTTCTGAGAAAAAAAACCGTGAACACTCTGATGCTGGCAGCATTATAGGGCTGCTGCGCAATCACTCTCGTGCTTTTATCATGGTACTGGGCTTTACCGCCGGCGGTTCGCTGAGTTTTTATACCTTCACTACATACATGCAAAAATACCTGGTTAATACTGCAGGCATGGATGCGCGCAACGCCAGTGGTTTAATGACCGGTGCTTTATTGGTCTTTATGCTGATTCAACCGATTATTGGCGCACTGTCAGACAAAATCGGGCGTCGCGCCTCTATGATGATCTTCGGCGCTGGTGCAGCAATTTGTACTGTTCCCGTTCTCATGCTGTTGCAAAATGTGCAGAGCAGTTGGCTAGCATTTGCATTAATCATGCTGGCACTCATCATCACCAGTTTCTACACCGCGATCAGCGGCATTTTAAAAGCAGAAATGTTCCCACCAGAAGTGCGGGCGCTAGGTGTCGGACTGTCATATGCGGTAGCGAATGCGATATTTGGCGGTTCGGCGGAGTATGTGGCGTTACTGCTGAAGAGGGAAGGCATCGAAACCAGTTTCTTCTGGTATGTATCGGCAATGGGGGCATTGGCATTCCTGGTCTCGCTGATGCTTCACCGTCAAGGGAAGGGGATTGCGCTGTAATTACTGGCTAAGATTCCATAACGCAATACCGCTGGCAGCGCCAGCGACGTCCCAGCTTAGATCTTTCCAACTCCAGCCGCTCCCCGCTGAGCGGCTGTCATACCACTCCTTACCGACACCAAAGCTAAGGGAAAATAGAAAGCCGAAGCGCAAACTTTGCCCGCGACCTTGATGTTGATGCTGAGAGATTTCACTGCCTGCTGCAGCCAGAGCGGCGGAAGAAAAGAAGTGTTCCGCTTTATCTTTGCCCGTCCAGTTATCCTGGGCCACATGCGCACATCCACTACACAGCAAAACTACGCAGAGGATGAGCGCACGCATCGGTTAAAGCAGACGGCTAATCAAACGGTCAATACGAATACGGCGCAGGCGGCGAATCAGTTTGCGTACCTTAGCCGGATAATCAGAGATGCTCTCCAGTTCGCGGAAATGCTGCACCACCGATGTGTGCTGGCGAATCAGCGCCAGTTCTTTTTCACGCTGCTCCGCTAATTCATTGAGAGGATCGTGAATTAACACCGCGTTTTCCAGGTCAAGTCGCCATGCACGCGGATTGAGGTTGTTGCCGGTAATCATCATCCATTCGTCATCAACCCAGATACCTTTTAGGTGATAACTGTTTTCACCATCTTTCCACAAGCGCACGGTCAGCTGGCCATTATTCACGTAATACTGGAGGCGGCTCAGGAAGCGACGTAGATTGATCTCATAAAGATAGGGTAATGCCCCAATAATTTTGAAGGGCTGTTCTGGCGGGATGTAGAAGTCATTAGCGGTTTTGTCACCGATGATAATCTCCACTTCTTTACCCTGACGCAGTAAATGAATCAGATTGCGCACCAGAATGGCTGGCAGGTTGAAATAAGGCGTGCATAGCGTCAGCTTATGCTCCGCGCACGGCATCAAATGGAAAATGGTTTTGTTCAGCAGGCTGCGTTTACCCAAGCCAACCAGCGGCGTTACGGTAAGTGATTCATTATCCGCATTGCCCGTGAACTGATAGTTAAAGCTGCGCAGCTCCTGGCGGAACTGACGTGTTTCATTCTTAATTTCAGGACTTGAAGGACGCTCGCTTTGATCGAGTCGATTGACCGCCTCAGACTCTTTAAGATTCTCACAGATCCATGCATACATCGTATCGGTCAGCTGCGGATTGCGGATCAGCTGGTAACGATCATAACGATATTTATCATGCTGATGCAAATAGACATCGTTCAGGCTTGCGCCGCTATAAAGCAACGTATCATCAATGATAAAACCTTTCAGATGTAACACGCCAAGCGCTTCACGCGTGTTTACCGGAATACCGTAAACGGGAATCGCTATATCAGGATGCTGCGCAGCCATTTCACAATACCAATCGGCATTGGTTACACTACGCGCGGCACCTATGCGTCCACGCTGGGCACGATGCCAATCAACCAGAATGCAGACATCCAGCTCTGGTTTTGCCTGACGCGCCGCGTATAGCGCCTGCATGATTCCCCGGCCACCGTCATCATTTTCCAGATACAGCGCCGTAATGCAGATACGCTTTTCTGCCGCGGCAATTTTCGTCAGTAAGGTTTCACGAAACTCGGCAGGCGAATAAAGCGTGGTCAGATCCGACACGGATTGTGACAGTTTAGGCAGCTGTGCGAGGTGTTGTTGGTGTTTATTACGTTTAAATTTAGACAACATCACAGTGCACTTCTTCTTTGTTCATTGCATGGCCTTTTGCCATCAAATCATGATCCTAACGTTAAATAATACCATCAACCGGCCTGTTAAGGAGGATTTTTACCTTTCTCTACAGGTTAGCCGATGGCGTCGCTAAGCGGCAAATTCAGGCTAACAATGCCGTCATCCAGTTGAATATTCACACGAAAATTAAGTTTTCTCGCCAACGTAATCATGCCGGTATTGTGCGGCATGGTGATACCGTTCAATTGTTGCAGGCCATGATCGCGTGTATAGCGGATCATCTTTTCCAACAGACGCCGCCCCATGCCTAACCCTTTCAAATCAGAGCGGACCAAAACGGAGAACTCTGCGTCGATATTGTCAGCATCAGAAATGGCGCGCGTGACACCGATAATCTCGTCGGCGCCATTGTGCTGACGTACTGCAACAATCGCCATCTCACGGTCATAATCGATTTGCGTCATATTTGCCAAGTCTTCATGAGTGAACTCATTGATTTCGCTGAAGTAGCGATAGTAGAGATCTTCTTTGGTTACTTGAGCGATGAAGGCACGCAGCTGCGGCTCATCTTCCGGCAGAATGGGGCGGAACAAACAATGTTGGCCATCTTTTAGCTGCACCTGCTCTTCCAGATGATGGGGATAGGGGCGGATCGCCAGGCGTGTTTCGTTATTGCCGCTAAAAGGCGCCAGCTGCAAAGTCACATCCAGAAGCGTGAATTCATTCGCCGATGCCAGCAGCGGATGAATATCCAGGCGTTGAATCTCGGGGCAATCGACTATCAGGTTTGAAACCTGCACTAACAGTTGGCTAAGCCCGGTGATATCCAACGGCCTCAGCGCGCTACGACTGCGCACCTTGCCACTCTTCATCGCTTGAATCACCAAATAGCGCGCCAGCGTCATATTCAGCGGTGGTAAAGCAACCGCGGCTTGTTTATCTGGCTGCCACTCTACGCCGCCTTCACCCAGCAGGATAATGGGGCCGAACAGCGGATCTTGCTCTACCACCACGCGCAATTCCTGCGCTCCAGCGCGATTCGCCATGCTCTGTACTAGCAGGCCATCAACGTGTGCTTGTGGATGGGTTTCGCGCACGCGATCGAAAATCGCTTCGGCCGCTTGTTCCACTTCCGCGGCGCTGCGCAGATACAACATGACACCTTGTACTTCAGACTTATGGGGAATATCTGGCGAACGCAGTTTCAGCGCGACCGGATAACCAATCTGTTCGGCGATTTTGCCAGCGGCAGCACTGTCACTGGCAATCCAGGTTGGCAAGGTAGCTAATCCATAAGCCTGCAACACCGGCTGCACTTCATGGGTATCAAGCGTGGTAATACCCTGATCCAGCGCCTGTTGAATCAGCTGATGCGCCTGCTTGCTGTTCTGGGTTAAACCGAGCGGCAGTGCGGGCGTTTCACGCAGTTGCTTTTGATTACGGCGATATTCCACCTGATGCATGAACGCGGTGATGGTTCCTTCCGGCGTACGCCAGGTGGGAATGCCAGCTTGCGTAAAGGCGCGCCGCGCAACCTGTGAGGAGTATTCGCCGCACCAGTTAGTCAGTAGCGTGACCTGTTTGCCACGTGGATGTTTGGCAACCGCAGCGATAATCTGCTCGGCGGTTTCGCTGGAAGGCGATACGGCACTTGGCGCATGAATGATCATCAGCGCATCAAGTTCATGGCTATCCAGCAGCCGTTCAAGGCAGGCCACATAACGTGCCGGTGTTGCATCATCTTTTAAGTCGAGCGGATTACCACGACCGACACCTTCCGGCAGCAGTGTCGCCAGCGCCTGTAATGTCTCTTCATTCAGCGTCGCCAGCTTGCCGTTGCGCGCATACAGCTCATCGAGCGCCAGCGCAGCCGGTGCCGCGCCGTTACTGATAATCATCAGCCGATCGCCGCGTAATGGGCGCATATGGCTGAGCGACTCTACCGCCGTAAAGAGTTCGTGCGTATCCTGCACGCGTAGTAAACCAGCGCGTTGAATCGCCGCATCCCAGGCCGCATCCAATCCGCTACGGGTGCCGATCATTGCCTGCGCCTGATGGCTACGGCCACTTTTTATCACCAGAATGGGTTTATTGCGTGAGGCGCTGCGTGAGGCGGAAACAAAGCGGCGCGCATCGCTCAGATGTTCGAGATAGAGCAAAATGGCGCTGGTTTTACCGTCGCGCGCGAGGAAATCTAACAGGTCATCGACGTCGATATCCAGGCTGTCACCCAGTGCGATAAACCACGAGAAACCGAGGTTTCGCTGCTGCGCCCAATCCAGGATGGTATTAGAGACCGCGGCCGATTGTGAAATAAAGGCAATACGTCCTTTTGCAATCGGCACCGGTGAGAAGCTAGCATTCAGCCCTTGCCATGGCGCCAGCAAACCTAAGCTATTCGGGCCGAGCAGGCGGATTTGCCATTGGCTGGCACAGGCTTTCAGTTCTTCCAATTGACTGGCCGGTGCTGAAAGAATAATGCACGCCTTGCAGCCTTTCTCGCCCAGCTGTTGCAGTAGTTCGAGATTACGTTTGGCGTGGGTGCAGATGATGGCGAGATCGGGCGCGAAGGGCAGGCTGGCGATATCAGGCCAGGCCAGCACGCCGCTCACTGCTTTATACTTCGGCGTCACCGGCAACACCGGACCACTAAACCCGCCGGCCAGCAGATTACGCATCATAAAGTAGCCGGCGCGCCCCGGGGTAATCGAGGCACCGACTACCGCGATTGATTTAGGTCGTAACAGCGCTTCCAGTCCGCGTTGGCTCATCATCCGCTCCTGCTATCAAGATTGGCATGATTGTAAACGCTTTTTAATGCGCTTGCTGATTCGCCGATCGCAGGCCGAGGATCTCTTTTAGATTCCAGCGTTTTAAATGGCCGACATACTGCATATTCTGCTGCGCCCGCCATGCAGAGACATCGCCGTCACGTAAATGCAGTAAATCTGCCGGGCTGACCCAATTGGCCTGCCCCTGCAACAGTTCAATACCCGCATGACGATAGCCCGCCAATACAAATTCGGAGCAGAAGAAGCGATTGGCTTGAGGATCGTCAACATCAGCTAACTGCACGCGGGCCATTGCGGTAAGGCAGGCACTGCGAACCTCTTCATTGACGAGTGGCAGTTCACACAGACGGCGTGACACCATAAACGGCATAAACATTACGATGCCCTTGAAGTTGTATTTTTTGCCTTGCTGTAAATCGGCAAACTCCCGTAAGCGCAGCATCTGCTCGCTGGTCATGCCGGGTACGCGCAGCACCAGCAGACTATTGCTTTCATCAATAGCATGATTTAGCGGAATAATTTTAACGCCGCTGCCAACCGCTTCCGCAACCTGTTCATCGCCAAGATAAATCGCTGCATGGCTTACGCCAGTCAGAGTAAACAGGCGAATTCCCCACGATTGTGGTGACGTGGCGGATGAGAGCAACAAATCACCGGGCATCAAAGCGCTGCTTGAAATCAGTGCGGTTGGGCGGGTGCTGGCAGATTGCAGCTGCGGCGGAAAAGCGCGGTCGGGTTGTGGGGCGGTGCTGCAGCCGGTGAGCAGCAGCATCAGCAGCCAGAAAGTTTTCATCGTGCATCCTTTGCATATAAGGCCAACTCCGTGGCGATGCGCGACTATAAATCAAACTGGCTGGTTACAAAAGCTGCAAATCCTTAAAGGACATTTTCGAGGCTATGCACGGGATGGTGCGGCTTGCCCGCCAGATAAGCGTGACGGAAGCGTTCGAAATAGTGATGTAGTTCCGCAGCCGCGGCAAGATCGCCGGCCTGCTCCAGCAGCGCAGCGGCAACTTCTGCGGTGCAGTGTTGACCCACGCCGTGCGCTTCACGCAGCGTATAGCGCGATGGCGTGGTCACGTTCAGCGACATCACCGGGAATGCATCGAGCCACGGACTTTTACGGAACATCTTACGCGCTTCGGTCCAGGTGCCATCGAGCAGGATAAACAGCGGCGGTTTGCCGGTCAGAGGCGGGCGGGTTAACACGTCACGATCGGCATCAGCGTACGACGCGGGAAACACCACCAGCGGCTGATAATGTTCGCTTTTTACTGCGGCCAGTAGCTGAGGATCTGGCTCGGTGCGCGACCAACCGAACGCCTGCGTATCCGGCAGCACATCGGCAATCAGCCTGCCGGTATTGCTGGGCTTCATTGGCTCGGTATCAAACATCACCAGACAAAAGCGGCTACGCGCTGGCTGTGGCTGGATGGTCGCGCACAGACAATTTTTCTGCGGTAGCAAACAGCGTTGGCAGCGCAGCACGCGATTACCGCGCGCCAGAAACGGGCGCGTAGCGCGCGCTAAACGTTGCGCGCGTAAGCGCAGGACGGCATTTTCAGACATAAATTCGCAGGCTGGAAAAAACGTCAGTGTAATGGAATTAGCAGGGAAAGGTAATAAGGAAGGCCAGCGCGCGGCTGGCCATCAGCGCTTTACAGCGATTCGTCGAGCCACTCATTGAACGGCGCTTTCGGCATAGCACCATTCAGCATGTCGACCATCTCACCGTTCTTAAACAGCATAATGGTCGGAATGCTGCGAATGCGGAACCGCGAGCTTAACGCTGGTTCAGCTTCCGTGTTTACCTTCACAAAACGCACTTTGCCGCGCCGCTCGTCGGCGACATCTTTAAACACTGGCGCAAAGTTTACGCACGGGCCGCACCACGGTGCCCAGAAGTCGATCACTACCGGCAGATCGTCCTGCAGATATTTATCCAGCGTGGCGGATGTCGCGTTGGCAACTTCACCGTTAAACAGCTCACCGCCGCAACGCCCACATTTTGCTCCATCGGCAATGCGCGACTCGGGCACGCGATTAGTTGCCTGACAGGAGGCACAGACTGTATTCATATTTACCTCAACCCGGACCTGTAAATCTGATGATTGCCGGACATTATGAAAAGGTTGAGTGCTATGCTCAATCTGGATTGCCCAATAGGTTCAATAGTTGATAGCTAAGCACCGACACATCAGGTAATCTTCGCGCTCTCAATGCTGGAGGAACAGATGAACGACGAATTTAAAGGCAAAAGCGGCAAGGTAAAAGTGATGTATGTACGTGATGAGGAGGGTGGTCAAAAGCCTAATCCCCGTACCGGCAAAGGCGGCCGTCCTGCTGCGCGCCAGGAAGATAATCGTCGTTCTGGTCCTCGCAGCGCACGTGGTAATGAAGAGAGTGGCCGTAGCGGCGCACGCAGCGAAGCCGGCGGACGTGGTTCTGCCCCGCGCGACGCACGCAACAGTGAACGCGGCCGTAGCTTTGGTCAGCGTGACGATCGTGGCAGTGACAACCGCAGTTTCGGTGATTCACCGTGGCGCACCGTTTCGCGTCCACCGGTTGCGGATGACAGCCAGCTGGATGATGCAGCCAGCAATAAGCCGGTAATCGATCCCGAGCAAATTCGCCGCCAACGTCAGGAAGAGACGCGCGTTTACGGTGAAAATGCCTGCCAGGCACTGTTCCTGAGCCGCCCTGAAAGCATCGTGCGCGCCTGGTTTATCCAGAGCGTGACGCCGCGCTTCCGCGAAACTCTGCGCTGGCTGGCGGCTAACCGCAAAGCCTACCACGTGGTAGACGATGCCGAACTGACCAAAGCATCCGGTACCGAACACCACGGCGGCGTGTGCTTCATTATTAAGAAGCGCATGGGCATGCCGGTTAGCGAGTGGCTGACCAAGGCACCGACTAAAGATTGCGTGCTGGCGCTGGAAGATGTCAGCAACCCGCACAACCTCGGCGGTATTATGCGTAGCTGCGCGCACTTCGGTGTGAAAGGATTGCTGGTTAACGATGCTTCGCTGCTGGAGTCGGGTGCGGCAGTACGTACCGCCGAAGGTGGTGCTGAGCACGTACAGGCGATCAGCGGCGAAAGCTTCGCTGAGGGCCTGGAAGCTTTCCGTAAAGCAGGTTATACCATCGTCACCACCTCCAGTCATGAAGGCACACCGCTGGCAAAAGCGGAGCTGCCGGCCAAAATGGTGCTGGTGTTAGGTCAGGAGAGCGAAGGTCTGTCGGACAGCGCGTTCCAGCAGGGTGATCTCAGCCTGTCAATTGGCGGCACTGGTAATGTTGAAAGCCTTAACGTCTCAGTGGCAACCGGTATTCTGCTCGCCGAATGGTGGCGTCAGAACGCATAAAAAAACGGGCCGCAAGGCCCGTTTTTGTTGTATCGCTTAGTGAGCACCACCGCCACCGCCGCCGGCACCAAAGGGTGGGCGCGCAAACCACACCAGCACCAGCAAGATCAAAAATACGCCCGCCGATGCCCAGAAGATCTCATTCGCCGAAATAATCAGTCCCTGATTGGTAATCTGCTGTGCGATATACGCCGATGCCTGCTGTTGGGTCATCCCCAAACTTTCCAGCTGGTCATACATCTGCTGTGAATTGACGTTGAACGGATTCACCGACTCCGACAAATAGCTGTGGTGCATTGATTCACGATTGCTCCACATGGTGGTGGTAATCGAGGTCCCGATAGAACCCGCCAGTGTACGCACGAAGTTCGACAGGCTCGATGCTGCAGCCATACGTTCCGGCGGTAAGCCCGAAAGCGTAATGGTGGTCAGCGGCATAAAGAAGCACGCCACTGCGAAGCCCTGAATAAACTGCGGCCACGCCGATGCACCAAAATCCATCCCCGGTTCAAACGTGTAGGCGCGCCAATAGAAGCACACGGCGTACATAATAAAGCTAAAGGTCACCAGCTTTCGCATATCCAGCTTATGTGCGAAACGACCAATGATCGGCGACAGGATGACTGGCAGAATGCCAACCGGCGCCGACGCCAATCCGGCCCAGGTGGCGGTGTAGCCATATACCTCCTGCAATAGCTGCGGCAGCAAGACGATTGAGCCGAAGTAGAGCATATACGCCAGGCTTATCGATAAGCAGCCAATGGTGAAGTTGCGCATCTTGAATAACGACAAATCGACTATTGGGTGATCGTCGGTGAGCTCCCACACCAGCAACACCAGTAGCGCCACCACGGCGACCACCGTTAGCACAATGATTTCGCTGGAGCTAAACCAGTCGAGCTCTTTCCCGCGGTCGAGCATCACCTGCAGCGAACCAATGCCCACCACCAGCAGCACCAGACCAATCATATCGATCGGGCGGATTTCGGTTTTGGTTTCACGTCCGCGCAGCGTTTGCAGCGTCAGTAACACCACGACCACACCAATCGGCACGTTGATGAAGAAGATCCAGCCCCAGTGATAGTTGTCGCTAATCCAGCCGCCGAGAATCGGGCCACAGATCGGTGCCACAATCACCGTCATCGCCCACAGCGACAGCGCTACGCTGCGTTTCGCCGGGGGATAGTTATTGAGCAACAAACTCTGCGACAGCGGAATCAACGGGCCGGCCACCACGCCCTGAATGACGCGGAAGAAGATCAGCATTTCCAGGCTTTCGGACATGCCACAAGCCCAGGACGCGAGCACAAACAGGATGGTTGCCCAGGTAAACAGCTTCACTTCACCGATGCGTTTCGCCAGCCAGCCGGTAATAGGAATCGAGATGGCATTCGCCACCCCGAAAGAGGTAATCACCCACGTACCTTGTGAGTTCGAGGCACCGAGATTACCGGCGATAGTCGGAATCGCCACGTTAGCGATGGTGGAGTCGAGTACCTGCATAAACGTCGCCAGCGACAGGGCGATGGTCATCAGGACTAACGGCGCACCTTCAAGCGGTTTTTGTGCCATACCAGCCTCCCGCGGCGTTAGTCAGCGTTGGCACGAACGATGTCAGTAATCAGCTGGTTAACCGGCGCAAGGTCGATTGCCAAAGCATTACTTTCATAAGCGGCTTGTGGGCGTACAACACTCGCCAGCGTAGCGCCATCTTTGTTCTGCGTATCCACTTTCACCAGCGTAGAGAGACCAATACGCAGCGGATGCTCGGCAACTTGTTGTGCATCCAGCTCAATACGTACCGGCAGACGCTGAACCACTTTGATCCAGTTACCCGTGGCGTTTTGCGCCGGCAGCAGAGAGAAGGCGCTACCGGTACCCATATCAAGCCCCACCACTTTACCGTGATACTCCACGTCATCGCCGTAGATATCGCTGATTACCGTGGCCGATTGTCCAATACGTACGCCAGAAAGCTGCGTCTCTTTAAAGTTGGCATCCACCCATAGATTGGTGGCCGGAACTACCGCCAGCAGCGGAGTAGTAGAAGAGATCTGCGAGCCAACCTGCACGCTACGACGTGATATAAAGCCATCAATTGGGCTACGGATGTCGGTGCGCTGCAGCGCCAGCCAGGCATCACGCAGCTCAGCCGCACTTTGTTGTACCGCAGGCTGATTTTCCAGCGAAGTATTCAGGATCATCGCCTGATTGGCGTTATATTGCTGCACCGCAACATCCAGCTGGGCTTTCGCCGTGGCGACAGCATCACGCGAGTGTTGCAGCTCTTCGCGACCAATCAGGTTTGATGCACCCAGCGGCTCGCGGCGTTTCAGGTCAGCTTCGGCCTGATCCAGCGCGGTTTGCTGCAGCTTGATGGTGGCTTGATATTGCTTGCCATTGATCATCAGCTGATGGGTTTGACGCACGCTGGTGGCCAATGCGGTCTGCGCTTTTTCAAACGCCTGCTGCGCATCGGTTTTATCCAGCGAAACCAACACGTCACCTTTTTTGACCATGTCAGTATTATCAAACCAAACTTTATTTACGCTGCCAGAAACCTGTGCCATCACCTGCACCTGGTTACCCGCCACATAGGCATCATCGGTTTCCTGGAAGTGACGCAGCACCAAATACCAGTAAGCCAGATACGAAATACCAATAATTACAAACACGATAGCCAGCAGGATCAGCACACCTTTGCGCTTCTTCTTTTTATTTGCTGGCTGTTGCGGGCTTTGAGCTTCCGCTGTCGCACTCATGTTGTTCTCCAGGTTGCCATTTAGTCGGGATGCGTTGATCCTTCAACACGGATGCCCGAGTCGAAAAAGCCAGCGCTGAAGCGCTGGCCGGATAAAAGGGGATTAAAATAGCGATTTCGGAAGGTGATTGTGTCGCACTTCTTGCTATTAGCGCGACAGAGAGGCGATAACCTGATCTTCGTCCATTTTATCCAGACGGTTAAGTAACTTACGGGTGATGGTTTCCAGCTGATCCTGCTCGTGAGTCGAGAGCGAAGACCACAGATATTGCAGGCTCTGATGCTGTGGTGGCAGCAGCTGACGCAGGAACTCATTGCCTTTTTCGGTCAGGTGCAGGTGCAGGCAGCGACGATCGTTCTCGCTTTCACGGCGTTCAATCCAGCCACGCTTCTCCAGCTCATCGGCGATACGTGTGGCGTTGGTACGGGAGGAGCCTAATGCAGAACTAAGTTCCGATGGCTGAATGCTCTGATTTTCCTGCGCATCAAGGGTAATCAGCGCCATGAATAAGGTTTCGTTAATTCCCTGCGCCTTCAACATTTTGTTGCGATTATCCAGCAGTTTACCCTGCATATGCATACACAAGCGGGTCAGAATGATCTCCTGCAGCGGAAAATCTTTATGGCGGTTAGCACGGATGTTTAGCATCTGTTCAATGGGAGTAAACGAACTTTCCATTTTTAAAAAAACCTCTTAGTTGCAACTGGTATAGTAATGATGGTGACAGATAAAGCGTAGTCATATTTTCCGTGCGTGATTGTTCGCACGATCACATTGTCAACATCTGACATTCCAGGTTATTCCTTAACCCTGGGCATCTGGCCCTGACATACCGCCGGATAATAAGACGGATGATGTCATCAATTCGTTTCGGGAAACCTTTTTGCAGATAAATAATTTCGCGCGAAAAAATAACTCTGGTGAATAACTGCTCTGCTAACCATAACAAACCCAATCATTAATGAACAGTATCGCTCATCAGATAGTGCCCATCTTTACGATTTCTAAACACTTTTTCTGCCCAGGGAATGCAGGTAAATCAACGGCTTGATTAACATGTTCTTAACAAAGCCCACGCAACCCGGTTCTATCCACAGGCTGAAATTCAACAGTCAAAGCAGGAGCGTTCATTGCGCGGAAGTGAGAGAGATAATCATTTGTGGGTAATAGTAACCCAAAAAATTATTTCATTGATGGGTTAATTAACAGGACGTACCAGTGCGCTATAGCGCACGCTTCGCTTATCGAGAAGGGTAAACGAGAAAGGTTTCACGCTTTGTAGCGGCACGGTTTATCCAGTCTTTGGCTGGTGGAGCCTTTTTCTCATAAAAAACGGCGCGAAAAATCGCGCCGCCACACTACAAACGCTAATGTAAATCCGGCGTTTCAATGCGTTATTTAGCCGCCGCCAGCGCGTCCTGAATCCACTTATCAAATTCCGCCTGATGACCTTTAATCCAGCCATCGACGTGGCCGTTGATATCGGCTTCAGAAGCGTGACCAGCATGCATCGCTGCGTTTTCAGCGTTGATATCGCTAATCGGCAACTTCATCTCTGCAAACAATTTCGCCGCTGCCGGGTTCTTCTCGGTCCAGGCTTTGTTGGCCACGATGTGCATGGTGTTCACCGGGAAACCGTAGTTGGCACCATTGGCCAATTTAGTATCCACTTTGCTCTGCTCGCCTGGCAGAGAGGAGAACGGCACCTGCAGCCACACCACATCTTTACCCGGCTTCAGCACGTCGCTGACCCAATACGGGGTCCAGGTGTAATAGAACACCGGTTTACCCTGCTTAAAGCGCGTAATGGTATCGGCGATCATCGCCGAATAATTACCCTGATTATGTTCAACGGTGTTGCTCAGCTTATAAGCATCGATCTGGTGATTAATCACCGCTTCACAACCCCAGCCCGGCGTACAGCCGGTCAAATCCGCTTTACCATCGCCGTTGGTATCAAACAGTTTGGCGATCTTTGGATCTTTTAGCTGCTCGATATTGGTGATGTGGTACTGCTCAGCGGTTTTCTTATCGATCAGATACCCCTGCGCAGCGCCACCCACGTAGGTGCCCTGACGATAAAATTTCGCATCACCGCCCGCCGCTTTATACATATCATCGTGCAGCGGCTGCCAGTTAGTGGCAATAAAGGTGGCATCGCCAGCAGCGATGGTGGTGTAAGCCACGTTGTAATCAATCTCGCTGGGTTTATCGACGGTATAGCCGAGCTTTTCCAGCGCACGGCTCACCAGCAGCGTCTGAAAGGTCTCTTCAGAAATGGTGCTCTGAGTCGGTTTTACGGTAATGCCTTTACCCGGCAGGTCGGCGGCGGACACGTGCGTCGCGGCGAACGTCGTCAGGACGGCGGCGAATAGAGCTGTCTTGCGCATAGTCATTCCTTATTTTACGTGTTACGTCGGAGACGAGCGATCCCGGCGGATCGCTCATTAAAATCAGGCTTTTTTACTGAAAGGGCGGAGCAGCAGACCCAGCGGCCCGGTGCTATACCAGTGACGACTGCCACGGCTGCGGCTGTCGCGGCCCATCGACTGCGTCAGACGATCGAGGATAATGGCGAGAATAACGATGCCGACGCCGCCCACGGTGGCGAGGCCCATATCGAGACGTCCAATGCCACGCAGTACCATCTGGCCGAGGCCGCCAACGGCAATCATCGAGGCGATCACCACCATCGACAACGCCAGCATCAGCGTCTGGTTCACGCCCGCCATGATGGTGGGCATCGCCAGCGGCAGCTGTACTTTAAACAGCATCTGACGCGGGCTGGCGCCGAAGGATTCACTTGCTTCAATCAGGTCGGCTGGCACCTGCTTAATGCCGAGAATGGTCAGTCGCACAATCGGCGGCAGCGCAAAGATGATGGTCACCACCACGCCCGGCACGTTACCGATACCGAACAGCATGACAATAGGCACCAAATAGACGAACGCCGGCGTAGTCTGCATCGCATCCAGCAGCGGACGAATAATGCGCGCGGCACGTTCGCTGCGCGCCAGCCAGATGCCAAGCGGCAAGCCGATCACGATACAGAACAGCAGGGCGGTCAGCACCAGCGCTAATGTCACCATCGCCTGCGACCAGGCGCCAATCGCACCAATCGCAATCAGCGAGACAAGCGTCGCAATCCCCATCGCTGGGCTAGCAATCTGCCAGGCGATCAGCGCAAACACCACGATCGCCACCGGCGCAGGCATACCAAGCAGCAACTGCTGGAACGCGCTGAGAATGTAATCCACCGGCACGCGAATACCCTGAAACAGCGGGCGGAAATGGCTCACCACCCAGTCGATGCCTTCGGTTACCCAGCTATCGAGTGGAATCCAGGTTTTATGGAACGGGTCCATGATGTTGAAATGCTCAGGTGCGGGAGCGGGTGCGCTGCTCAGCCAGTCGCTGCTGCTCGCTGCGTGACTGGCAGCGTCGTGCCCGCCGCTGCTGGCGGCTGCCGGATCGCCCCACGCATCGGCAGAGCCGTTCGCTGAACCGCTATCTGCGGGGGCGGCACTGCCGCTCGCCCAGGGATCGCTGTTACTGGCTGCGGCGTTGGCATCAGGCGTTGCGGGTTGCTGCGTGGTCTGGCTGGCGCTATCCCATGGATTAGACGTTTGTTCACTCATGATTGGGCTCCTTCACGATCTAAAGCGCGCAACAGCATGCTTTTCGAAATGATACCGACATACTGATTCTCTTCACTGACGACCGGCACCGCGCAGGGCGCTTGCGCCACATGGGAGAGCAGATCGTTGAGGGAAGTATCGGCAGGAACCGCTAACGGCGTCTCCAGCAGTGCGCTATCCAGCCCTTCACCGGCCGCCAGGGCAGCTTTCAATGAATCGGTAGAAACCACGCCGACAAACTTCTGTTTTTCCAGCACATAGCCATATTCTCGATCTTCATCCTGCAACAGCTTGATGGCAGATCGCGGACCAAAACCGGCGGCTTTACGAATCAGGGAACCAGCGCTACGACGGGCAATGTCTTTAGCGCTGAACACATGGCTAATATCGACGCCACGGAAGAAGGTGCGCACATAATCGTTGGCAGGATTATTGAGGATTTCATCCGGCGTGCCGACCTGAACGACTTCGCCGCCTTGCATAATCGCAATACGATCGCCAATGCGCATGGCTTCATCAAGGTCGTGCGAAATAAATACGATAGTACGCTGATGTTTCGCCTGCAGTTTTACCAGCTCATCCTGCATTTCAGTACGAATAAGCGGATCAAGTGCCGAGAAGGCTTCATCCATCAGTAAAATATCCGGATTAATGGCCAACGCGCGGGCTAATCCTACACGCTGACGCATGCCACCAGAAAGTTCGTCTGGATACGAATGGGCATAATTATCCAGGCCAACCTGACGCAAAGCATCCAGCGCTTTTTCCTGACGCTCCTGCAACGGTACGCCGGCTAATTCCATGCCAAAAGCAGCATTATTTAGTACGGTCATGTGTGGCATGAGCGCGAAGGATTGAAATACCATGCTGATCTTATTTCTGCGGACTTCACGCAGTTCCGCATCCGATATTTTGGCGATATCGACACCGTCTATAATTACCTGGCCACGGGTGGGCTCGATCAGACGATTGAGAAGGCGAACCATGGTGGACTTACCAGAACCTGAGAGCCCCATGATGACGAAGATCTCGCCTTCTTCAATGGCCAGACTGGCATTCTTAACGCCGACGGAGAGACCGGTTTTCGCCAGAATACTCTCTTTGCTTTCGCCTTTATCAATCAGCTTAAATGCCTTTTCGGGATTATCCCCAAATACCTTATATAAATTCTTTACTTCGAGTTTAATTGCCATGCAGTAATTAATTTCCCGGTTAAATGTTTAACTATTTCTTGTTGTGGTCCTGATTAAATTTAAGCGCCCTATACCCTAGCATAGTGAAATTATCTGACAACCCTGAATGGCGATATTTGGCGGCGCGCGTCTGCACGAATAGCTAAAATCGCCAGTGCTCACAAGGGATGAGCGTGGATTAATTTTTTATGAAAGAGAGTGTGATTTATTGCTATTTCGCAACAGAAATGGTGTCAATGGCGTGAAAAAAGATATGCAGAATGAAAATAGAGCGGGAATATATGGGCGTTTTTTCGTTATTAATAAATCAATGGAGGAGTTCAATGTAGGGTGCGCATTAATGCGCACCGGGAATCCTGGTCGCCATGAATGGCGACCCTACAAGAGCAGAGCGTTATTTGATAAATACGCTTAGAAGTTCCAGTCTTCGTCTTCGGTCTCTACTGCTTTCCCCATAACATAGGAAGAGCCGGAACCTGAGAAGAAGTCATGGTTTTCATCGGCGTTTGGCGACAGCGCAGAGAGAATTGCCGGGTTAACCGCAGTCAGCTCCGCCGGGAACAGCGCTTCATAACCAAGGTTCATCAACGCTTTATTGGCGTTGTAGTGCAGGAAGGTTTTCACCTCTTCCGCCCAGCCTACTTCACCGTATAAGGCTTCGGTATACACCACTTCGTTTTCATACAGCGCCAGCAGCAAATCAATCGCGAACTGCTGCAGCGCTTCGCGGCGGCCAGCATCGACGTTCTCTAACGCTTTTTGGTACTTGTAACCGATGTAGTAGCCGTGCACCGCTTCGTCACGGATGATCAGACGGATCAGGTCGGCGGTGTTGGTCAGCTTGCCACGGCTCGACCAATACATTGGTAGCCAGAAACCGGAGTAGAACAGGAACGATTCAAGGAACACGCTGGCGATTTTTTTCTTCAGCGGATCCTCGGCGCGATAGTGCTCCAGCACAATCTTCGCCTTGTTCTGTAACGCTTCATTCTCTTCGCTCCAGCGATAGGCGGCATCGACATCCGCGGTATTACACAGCGTGGAGAAAATCGAGCTGTACGAACGCGCATGCACCGCTTCCATAAAGGAGATGTTGGATAGCACCGCCTCTTCGTGTGGCGTAATAGCGTCTTCCATCAGGCCCGGTGCGCCGATCACGTTCTGGATGGTGTCGAGCAGCGTCAGGCCGGTAAATACCCGAATGGTCAGCTGCTGCTGCTGCTGGTCCAGCGACTGCCAGGCTGGCAGATCGTTGGAGAGCGGCACTTTTTCCGGCAGCCAGAAGTTGCTGGTCAGGCGGTTCCACACTTCGAGGTCTTTCTCATCCTGGATGCGGTTCCAGTTAATCGCTTGAATTTGTTTTAGTTGCATAGTTTTTATCACAGTGAGCAGGAGACGCAGCCCTGCACCTCGGTGCCTTGCAGCGCCATCTGGCGCAGACGAATGTAATAGAGCGTTTTGATACCTTTCTTCCACGCATAAATCTGCGCTTTGTTGATATCGCGCGTAGTCACGTCATCGCGGAAGAACAGGGTTAATGACAAGCCTTGATCGACGTGCTGCGTGGCTTCGGCGTAGGTATCAATAATCGCTTCCGGACCAATCGAGTACGCATCCTGATAAAGGTCGAGATTGTCGTTGGTCATAAACGGTGCCGGATAATAGACGCGGCCGGTTTTGCCCTCTTTACGAATCTCAATGCGCGACACGATCGGGTGAATGCTTGAAGTGGCGTGGTTGATGTACGAGATCGAACCGGTTGGCGGGATCGCCTGCAGGTTCTGGTTGTATAACCCATGCTGCATTACCGCTTCGCGCAGCGCTTGCCAATCAGCCTGCGTCGGCAGGGCAATCCCGGCATCGGCAAACAGTTGTGCCACACGCGCGGTACGCGGCTGCCAGGCTTGCTCGACATACTTATCGAAATATTTGCCATTGGCGTATTGCGACTCGGCGAAACCGTCGAAACTTTTCTGCTGTTCCTGCGCCAACAGATTCGAGGTGCGCACGGCGTAATAGGTGACACAGTAGAAGTAGAGATTGGTGAAATCCAGCGCTTCTTCTGAACCGTACGCCATACCTTCACGCGCCAGATAACCGTGCAGGTTCATCTGACCAAGGCCAATCGCATGGGAACGACGATTACCTTCCGCTACCGATGGCACCGAGTTAATCTCACTCATTTCAGAGACGGCGGTCAGCGCGCGCACCGCGGTTTCCACGGTCTGCGCCAGATTGCGTGAATCCATGGCATGCGCAATGTTGAGCGAGCCGAGGTTGCAGGAGATATCCTTGCCGACGCGGCGATAGCTGAGATCGTCATAGAACTCGCTGGCGCTGTTGACCTGCAAAATTTCGGAACACAGGTTGCTCATGTTGATGCGGCCGGCAATCGGGTTGCTGCGGTTAACGCTATCCTCGAACATGATGTAGGGATAGCCCGATTCAAACTGAATCTCCGCCAGCGTCTGGAAGAAATCGCGCGGTTTAATGAACGTCTTGGTGATGCGATCGTCTGCCAGCATTTCGTCATAAAGCTCGCTGATGCTGATATCACCAAACGCCTTGCCGTAAATACGTTCAACATCGTACGGCGAGAACAGCGCCATATCGCGATTCTCTTTCGCCAGCTGGAAAGTGATATCCGGGATCACCACGCCAAGCGACAGGGTTTTGATACGAATTTTCTCGTCAGCGTTTTCGCGTTTGGTATCGAGGAAGCGGAAAATGTCCGGATGGTGGGCATTCAGCCACACCGCGCCCGCGCCCTGACGCGCACCAAGCTGGTTAGCGTAGGAAAACGCGTCTTCCAGCATTTTCATTACCGGAATCACGCCGGACGATTGGTTTTCAATACGCTTAATCGGCGCACCGGATTCACGCAGGTTTGAGAGCAAGAACGCCACGCCGCCGCCGCGTTTAGACAGCTGCAACGCGGAATTCACCGCGCGTCCAATCGATTCCATGTTGTCTTCGATGCGCAGCAGGAAGCAGGAGACCAGCTCGCCGCGCTGCTGCTTACCGCAGTTGAGGAAGGTTGGCGTAGCGGGCTGGAAGCGGCCGCTAAGCATCTCCGCCAGCAACTCTCGCGCTAAGCTTTCATTGCCACGAGCCAGCGTCAGCGCCACCATGCAGGCGCGCTGTTCAAAACTTTCCAGATAGCGTTTGCCGTCGAATGTTTTCAGCGTGTAGCTGGTGTAAAACTTCCATGCACCTAGGAAGGTGTGAAAACGGAAACCCGCTGCGTCCCCTTCGTCGTGCAGTTGACACAGGAAATCGAAAGCGTACTGATTCAGCACATCGGCTTCGTAGTAGCCTTCGGCCACCAGATAGCGCAGGCGCTCGCCTGCCGAGGCGAACTGCACGGTGTTGGGCTGCACATGTTGCAGGAAGAACTGACGCGTGGCTTCGTGATCTTTGCTGAACTGGATGCGGCCATTGGCATCATACAGGTTCAGCATCGCGTTGAGCGCGTGATAGTCCAGCTGCGTGCTGTTCAGGGTGTCTGTCGTTGCCAAAATTGGGTCACTCCCGCTTTTACATTAGCGATATCGTCGGGGGTTCCCATTAGCTCAAAGCGGTAGAGATAGGGAACCTGACATTTCTGCGCAATGATGTCGCCCGCCAGGCAATAGCCTTCACCAAAGTTGCGGTTACCGGCAGCAATCACCCCGCGGATCCCGCGTCGGTTGGCATCATCATTGAGGAATTGAATCACTTGTCTGGGCACTGCGCCGCGCGAACTGCCGCCGCCGTAGCTCGGCACCACTAAAATATAGGGCTGTTCAATATGCAGGTGCTGCGTGCCGTCAACCGGAATGCGGCGGGCGGGCAGGCCCAGACGAGTAATGAATCGGTGCGTGTTTTCCGACTGGCTAGAAAAGTACACCAGTGGAAACATGGCCTTATCCCCCGACTGTCGCGAGCTGGCGCAGACCGGCGATTTTATCGGGGCGGAAGCCACTCCAGTGATCGTCATGCGTCATCACCACCGGCACCTGGCGATAGCCGAGAGATTTGAGGTTGTCGATCGCTTCGGGTTGGGTATCAAGGTTGATCAGCTGGTAATCGATACCTTTGCGGTCCATGGCATTTTTTGTCGCATTGCACTGGACACAGTTGTCTTTGGTGTAAATAATAATGCGCATGATTCGTATTTCCCTTTGATTGCGGTCAGATTGCGAGATACGAAGCAAAATCCGGTTTGCATCGAACTTCGTCCTTGACGACATTTGGTAGCTGGTTGATGAGTTAAATACTAGATGTAGTGCTCTTTAGGGTCAAGCCCACCAGATATAGGGTTTTGTTATTTTGATCTTCAGATAATCGCTAAGTCCAGAGATCATGCGCCTTCCAGGCCGGAAAAATTTTTTGTAAAGGGAATGAGGTGGGAGATTAGGTCGGATTTTGTGCGATTGGGCCCTCACCCTAACCCTCTCCCGCAAGCGGGCGAGGGGATAGTTAGGTGGTACTCAATAGTTTTTTTACGAAGCGCGATCGGCCCTTTCTCCCGCAAGCGGGCGAGGGGATAGTTAGGTGGTACTCAATAGTTTTTTTACGAAGCGCGATCGGCCCTTTCTCCCGCAAGCGGGCGAGGGGAAAGTTAGGTGGTACTCAATAGTTATTTACGAAGCGCGATCGGCCCTTTCTCCCGCAAGCGGGCGAGGGGATAGTTAGGTGGTACTCAATAGTTATTTACGAAGCGCGATCGGCTCCTTCTCCCGCTTGCGGGAGAAGGTTGGGATGAGGGACAGCGCGCACAGATCGCACCCACAAAAAAGCCCCGCACGAGGCGAGGCTATTTACCTGCACTGGCAAGCTTATCGGCGAGAAGACACCAACAGCGCGCCGAGCACCAGACCGACTGCAGCACCCACACCAACGCCGTGCCACGGTTTGTCATGTACATAGGCATCAACCTGCGTACCCGCATCACGTGCCGCTTGTGACACGCGACTCTGTCCGCCGCTCAGTTTGGCACGCGTCTGTTTCAGCAACGCCTGCGCCTGGCTGCGTGCATTATCAACCTCATCTTTAGCTTCACTGCCATAAGATTTAAGTAACGCCTCTAGCGAATCGGCCAGTTCGTTTACATCCTGATTGATATCAATGTCATCGTTTTTTGCGCTTCGATTAAACATTTTTTAGCTCCCTTTGATTTAAAACGTAATACTGAGTGTAGACGAAGCGTGACTAAACGCAGGGATGTGCCAGGCTTTAGGGAAAATTCCGAATGCCCATGCCATCCTGCTGTTGTAAGGTTGCGGGGCTGTGAGAAGAGAGGAGCAAGCATGTATTTACGACCCGATGAGGTAGCACGCGTACTAGAGAAAGCGGGCTTCGAAATGGATACCCAGACGCCAAAGATTTACGGTTATCGTCGCGGCGAAAACTATGTCTACGTCAATCGTGAAGCGCGTATGGGACGTACTGCGTTGATTATTCACCCTACGCTGAAAGAGAAAAGCCACGGCTTTGCTGAACCGGCGTCGGAAATGAAAACCTGCGATCACTACACCCAATTCCCGCTCTATTTAATGGGCGATTCGCAGGAGCATTACGGCATTCCGCACGGCTTCAGCTCGCGCGTGGCGCTTGAGCGTTATCTGCAAGGCGTTTTCGGCGCCTGATGCTGCGCCCCGTGTTCGCGGGGCCGCACACCTTTCCCCTAAATCCTTACCTTCTGCCACGTTGCAAATCGTCACGCCGACGCGTATAACCCTGTGTCCATATAGATGTTCAGACGTCCATACGGATAATATTGATGCAAACTCAGGATCTCCCTCCACAGGAAAACTTTAAGCGCACCATGAAGGTACGGCATCTGGTCATGCTGTCGCTGGGCGGTGTGATTGGTACCGGATTGTTTTTCAATACCGGTTACATCATTTCAACTACCGGCGCTGCCGGCACCTTGCTGGCCTATCTGATTGGCGCGCTGGTGGTATGGCTGGTGATGGTGTGCCTCGGCGAACTGGCGGTGGCGATGCCGGAAACCGGCGCGTTCCACGTCTATGCTACACGTTATCTCAGCCCGGCAACCGGTTATACCGTCGCCTGGCTGTATTGGCTGACCTGGACGGTTGCGCTGGGATCCAGCCTGACTGCCGCCGGCTTTTGTATGCAGTACTGGTTCCCGAGCGTGCCGGTATGGCTGTGGTGCTTGGTGTTCTGTAGCGCCATTTACCTGTTAAATATCGTCTCGACGCGTTTCTTTGCCGAAGGCGAATTTTGGTTCTCCATCATCAAAGTGGTTACCATCATCGCCTTTATTATCTTTGGCGCGGGCGCGATCTTCGGTTTTATTCCGATGAAAGATGGCAGCGCGGCGCCGGGATTACACAATCTCACCGCATCAGGCTGGCTGCCGCACGGCACCTTGCCGATTCTGATGACCATGGTGGCGGTGAACTTCGCTTTCTCCGGCACGGAATTGATCGGTATCGCCGCCGGTGAAACCGAACAGCCACAAAAAGCGCTGCCGCTGGCGATCCGTACCACGGTTGCACGCTTGATCATCTTCTTTATTGGCACGGTGTTCGTGCTGGCGGCGCTGATCCCAATGGATCAGGCGGGCATTGTCAAAAGTCCGTTTGTGCTGGTGTTTGAAAAGATCGGCATCCCTTACGCGGCGGATATCTTTAACTTTGTGATCCTGACTGCCATCCTGTCAGCGGCTAACTCCGGCTTGTACGCTTCCGGCCGCATGCTGTGGTCGCTGGCCAATGAGAACACCTTGCCGCGCTGTTTTGCGCGAGTAAACCGTCGTGGCATTCCGGTGCTGGCGTTAACGGTAAGCATGCTGGGCGGGCTGCTGGCGCTATTCTCAAGCGTGATTGCGGCGGACACGGTGTTTGTCGCATTGTCGGCGATTGCGGGTTTTGCCGTGGTGGCAGTGTGGTTGAGTATTTGCGCCTCGCATTATGTGTTTCGTCGTCGCCATCTGCAGGCGGGCGGCACATTGCAACAGCTGGCCTATCGCGCGCCGCTTTATCCGCTCACGCCGATTCTCGGTTTCCTATTGTGCTTGTTAGCATGTGTCGGTTTAGCGTTCGATCCGTCGCAGCGTATTGCGCTATGGTGCGGCATTCCCTTTGTGCTGTTCTGCTATGCCGCCTACCATGTCACGCAACGACGTAAATCATCTCTTAAGGCTGAGGAGGCCAACGATGCCGCGTAATCCCATCGCCCAGGCACTAACCCACACTGACACGCTGATTCTGGATGGTGCGCTGGCCACCGAACTGGAGGCGCACGGCTGCAATCTGGCCGATGCGCTGTGGTCGGCCAAAGTGCTGATGGAAAATCCAGAGCTGATTTATCAGGTGCATCACGACTACTTTGCCGCAGGCGCACATGTGGCAATCACCGCCAGCTATCAGGCCACGCCGCAGGGGTTTGCCGCGCGTGGATTAGATGAAGCGCAGGCGCTGGCCCTGATCAAACAAAGCGTGCAGCTGGCGCAGCGTGCGCGCGACGACTATCGCGCATCATCTGCCAGCACCGCACCGCTGTTGGTGGCCGGTTCTGTCGGGCCGTACGGTGCGTTTCTGGCCAATGGCGCCGAGTATCGCGGTGATTACGCGCTACCGGAAGAGGAGATGAAAGCGTTCCATCGTCCACGCGTGAAGGCGTTGCTGGAGGCGGGTGTTGATCTGCTGGCGTGTGAAACGCTGCCGTCGTTTGCCGAAGCGCAGGCGCTGATAAGCTTGCTGGCCGAGTTCCCTGACAGTTGCGCATGGTTCTCCTTTACCCTGCGCGATGCTGAGCACATCAGCGACGGAACGCCGCTGAGCCAAGTGGCCGAGCTGGTGAATGGCGCGCCGCAGGTGCTAGCAATTGGCATCAACTGCGTGGCGCTGGAGAGCGTAACGCCAGCCCTGCGCAACTTGCAGGTGCAGAGCGATAAGCCGCTGCTGGTCTATCCGAACTCCGGCGAGCAGTACGATGCCAGCAGCAAAAGCTGGCACTCGGCACCGTCGGGTTGCACGCTGCACGACAAGTTCCATGAATGGCAACAGGCCGGCGCGCGTCTGATTGGCGGCTGCTGCCGCACCACACCGCAGGATATCGCGGCGATTGCCGCCTGTTGTCAACCGTAATAAAGCGCAGAAAAGCATCAGTACTAGCGCGATTAAGCACAGAAGGGCGGGGTAAACTCTCCTTTCTGATGCTGAAGCGGACCTGCTATGAACCTGCGACACCTTTTTCCTGCCTGTGCGCTGCTGTTGAGCGGTTGCGCCACCATTGTCGGCACTGAAACGCAACCGGTAAAAATTGACTCTGTGCCGCAAGGCGCACGTTTCACCGTGCAGGATGAGACCGGCCGCGCGGTAGCGCAGGGGTATACGCCGCAAACCGTCGAGCTGGCAAAATCCACCGGTAACTACTTTGGCAAGAAGCACTATCAGGTGATGCTGGAGAGTCCGGGCTACGTGCCGGTAACGCTGCCGATCGAGGCCAACGCGAATCTGTGGTATTTGATCGGCAATATCCCGCTGCTGGGCTTCCCCGGCTGGCTGCTGGTCGATCCTTTCTATGGCGGCATGTACGATCTCAAACCTGAACATCCGCAGCCGAAGCTGAACGTAGTAGGCGCGCGCGGCTGATATTCAGGTGCGCATGAATGCGCACCCTACGAAAACCCGGCTGCATTAACGTAGGGTCGCCATTCATAACGACCAAATCGTCATCACTGCGCGGTAGGTTTCACCATCGCCGTGGCGGGTTTATGCTGCGCCAGATATTGCTGCTGGAAAATGCACATGCGGATAGTATTGCGGTACTCGCCATTAATGAAAAATTCGTGCTTCAGCACGCCTTCCACTTCAAAGCCGAGCTTGGTGTAGATGTGAATCGCCTTCTTATTCTCCTGATCAACAATCAGATAGAGTTTGTAGAGATTCAGCACCGAAAAGCCGTAATCCATCGCCAACTTTGCCGCTTTGATGGCTAAGCCTTTGCCCTGATGGGAAGGATCGATAATGATCTGAAATTCAGCGCGGCGATGCACGTGATTAATTTCGACCAGCTCCACCAGACCCGCTTTATGCCCATCATGCTCCACGACAAAACGACGCTCGGTTTGATCGTGAATATGTTTGTCATACAGATCGGAAAGCTCGACAAACGCTTCATAAGGCTCTTCAAACCAGTAACGCATCACGCTGGCGTTGTTATCTAATTGGTGCACAAAGCGCAAATCTTCCCGCTCCAGCGGACGTAACTTAACCGTCATACGGTGTTCCTTGTGGTTGAATGTTGCTCCACAATGCGGCCCTGCGCCATACGCGCCGCGCGATCGCACATGTGATCGATCACGTCGGGATCGTGGCTGACCAGCACCATGGTTAACCCATCTTTCTGTTTCAGATCGTTGAGCAGGTTGAGGATCTCGGCCTGCACTGACATATCCAGCGCCGAAGTCGGCTCATCCAGCAGCAGGATCTTCGGCTCCAGCAGCAGGGCACGCACAATGGCTACGCGCTGACGCTGGCCGCCCGAAAGCTGATGCGGATAACGATCCGCCAGCGCCGGATCCAACCCGACATGGCGGAAACCGGCGTTAATACGATCGTCGATATTATCACGCTTCAGCATTTTCAGCGGCTCTGCCAGGGTGCGGCGCAGACGATGACGTGGATGCAGCGAGGCATAGGGATCCTGAAATACCATCTGCACATCGCGGCGCAACTGTCCGGTAAACGCTTTGCCCGGTTGCACGGCGGTGTTTGCCAGCGACATGCTGCCGCTCCAGTGCGGATTCAATCCGGCCAGCACCCACAGCAGCGACGACTTGCCGCAGCCCGACGGACCGACCAGACCAAAGCATTCCCCCGCGGCCACCTGCAGCGACACATCGTGCACTACGGTGCGCAGCTCGTAACCTTGCTTGTGCGACACGCTCAGGTTGGCTAACTCAATCATAATTTCTCTCCAGCGCGGCACGGTCCAGCACCGGTAAACGTTCGCCGTGCGTGGCTTTGCTCGGACGACAGGCCCACAACGTGCTGGTGTAAGGATGGCTGGCGTTGGACAGCTCAGACGCCGGCAAGGTATCCAGCACCCGGCCCTGATACATCACCATCACGCGTTCGCAGTGTTCGGCAACCTGTTGCAGATCGTGGCTGATCAGCAGCAAACCCATATTGCGCTGTTCTACTAAACGGCGAATCAGCGCCAGCACCTGATCGCGCATAGCATGATCGAGCGCCGACGTCGGTTCATCGGCAATCAGCAATTCGGGATCGGTAATCAGGGCGATCGCCAGCATCACGCGTTGTCCCATGCCGCCAGACAGTTGATGCGGATAGCGCTTCATTAACTGACGCGGATCGGGCAAGCCGACCGCATCGAGCATTTCACACACCTTCTCTTTGCGCTCGGCGCGGCTCAATTTGTGGTGCAGCACCAGCGGCTCTTCCACCTGCCAGCCAATGGTGCGCGTGGGATTGAGTGCGTATTTTGGATCCTGCATCACCATCGCCACTTTACTGCCGCGCAGCTGGATCCAGTCGCGCTCGCGCAGGCTCAATGCATCGGTGCCGACAATCTGCAAACGGTCGGCCTGCAGCTGCAGCGAAGGCGACAGCAAGCCCATTAGCGTGCGGGCGGTCAGCGATTTACCGGAACCGGATTCCCCCACTAGCGCAACGCGTTCGCGGCCAATTTGAAAGCCGATATTGTCAACCAGCAGCGCATCATCGCTGCGGATCGTCAGGCCTTGTACATCAATTAACGGGTCATTTGGCATGGCGAGTATCCAGTCGATCGCGCAGGCCATCGCCTGTCAGGTTAAACGCCAGGCTGGCGAACAGAATGGCTCCGCCGGGCGCGGCGGCAACCCACCATTGGTCGAAAATCACTTTACTGCCTTCGGCCACCATCGAACCCCATTCGGCGGTTGGCGGTTGCACGCCCATGCCGAGAAAGCCCAATCCGGCGGCAGACAAAATAATACCGCCGAGACTCAGTGCGGCGCGTACCACCGCCGTTGGCATACACAGCGGCAGAATGTGGCCAAACATCAGGCGCAAGCCGGTGATGCCCTGCATCCGCGCGGCCGCAAGATAATCACTGCGGCGCAGCGCCAGCGTTTCGGCACGCGCCTGACGCGCGAACGGCGGCCAGCTGGTGAGCGCCAGCGCCAGCGCGCCATTCATCAAACCAGGACCAAGCATGGCGACCAGCGCCAGCGCGATCACCAGATTCGGCAGCGACAGGAAGATATCGGTGATGCGCATTAATACGCGTTCGGTCCAGCCGCCCACGTAACCGGCAGTGATGCCGACCAGCAGGCCAACCGGAATGGTCAGCACCAGAATCAGCGACACCAGCAGCAACGTCGGGCGCGCACCATAAATCACGCGCGACAGCAAATCGCGGCCAAAGCCATCGGTGCCGAACCAGTGCAGCGCCGACGGCGCTTGTAAACGCTGGGAGATGATCTGCGCATTGGGATCAAACGGCGCCAGCAAGGGTGCGAACAGCGCCATCGCCACCACAATCAGCACCAGCGTCAGGCCGATAGTGAGCGAGGTCACGCGGGCGCGCCGGCGGCGCGGGCGCAGCGTTTCCAGTTCAGAGAGTTGTTGAGTCATCGGGTTCTCGGATCGGTTAACCAGGTCAGGGCGTCGGCCAGCGCGTTGAGCAGAATGAAGCAGCTGCCAATCAGCAAGGTCGAGCCGAGAATCGCCGGTACATCAGAGGAAAACAGCGCGTTAGTCATATAGCGACCGACGCCCGGCCAGGCAAATACCGTTTCGGTCAATACCGAACCTTCCAGCAGCGTGGCGTAGGAGAGGGCGATGACGGTAATCAGCGTGCCCAGCACGTTAGGGAAAATATGGCGCAGCAGGATGCGGCTGCGGCTGGCGCCTTTGGCGCGCGCCAGTACCACATACTCTTTGTTGCTCTCTTCCAGCAGCGCAGCGCGCAGCAGGCGCGTAATTCCCGCCATCGCCAGCAGACCAAGAATCACCACCGGCAGCCACAGGTGGGCAATGGCATTGCGGAACATTTCGGGATCGCCGGACATCCAGCTATCAATCAGCACAAAGCCGGTTTTCGGCTCCAGCGTGTAGATCCAGATGTCGTCGAGCTGGCCCGGTCCGGCCGACCAGTGCAGCACGGCGTAAAACAGCAGCAACCCCAGCAAACCCAGCCAGAACACCGGCACAGAATAGCCGAGTAGCGAAACAAAACGTGCGACGTTATCGATAATGCTGCCTGGCTTCCACGCCGCCAGGAGCGCTAAAGCAATGCCGAACACCGCGGCAAAAATCATTGCACAGGTTGCCAGTTCAAGGGTGGCCGGGAAAGTACGCATCAGATCGGCGCTAACCGGCTGGTTGGTGAGATGCGATAAGCCGAGGTCGCCGTGCGCCAGATGGCTGATATAGCGCCAGAACTGCACCAGCACCGGCTGATCGAGCCCGAGATCGCGGCGTACCTGCGCATAGGTGGCCTCGCTGGCGTGATCGCCGGCGATCTGCTGCACCGGATCGACAGGCGACAGATGCGACAGCATAAAAGTGAACGCTAACAAACCGATCAGCGTCACCAGCAGAGAAAGCAGGCTGGTGACGAGGTGGCTAACGCGTTGCCAGAGCGGCCGGGCGAACCCGGCCTGTGAAGCTGACACTGCCATTACTTAGAAACCTGCGAGTAGTACACCATGTCTGGGTTGATGCCCTGCACATAGCCTTGCAGATTGTCGCGCAGCGCAATCAGGTTTTTTGCCTGCAAGCCAATCACATACGGCGAGTTTTTCAGCACTTCACGCTGCATCGCCTGATACAGCTCAACGCGCTTATTGGTATCGCTCTCGGCGGTGGCGGCCAGGGTTTGCTTGTTCAGCTCTGGAATGTGCCAGTCAGAACGGTACGCCACGGTTTTACTGCCATCTTCCGGGTTGTAGGCGAAGGAAGCCGCGTTGGTGTTCGGATCGAAATAGTCCGCGCCCCAGGCGTTCAGAGTGGCTTGATATTTGTGCGCTTTCACGCGGGTAGAGACTTCCGAACTCAGGCCCGGCTGCACTTCCACTTTCACACCACCTTTAGCGAAGCTGCCCTGCAACGCCTGTGCGATATCGAGATAAGGCGGCTGGTTGCTGGTGGAGAGCGTAAAGCTGACGTTGGTCAGGCCGGCTTTCTTCAGAATCGCTTTGGCTTTCTCAGGATCGTAGCTGTATGGCGTGTCGTTAATTGCACCGAGGAAACCTTTCGGCAGGAAAGTTTGGTGCACGTCGAACTGGCCTTTCAACAGGTCGTTGGCGATGCCTTTATAATCGAACAGGTAACGTGCCGCTTCCCACAGCGCCGGGTTTTTCAACACCGGGTTATCGCCGGTATTGAACTGAATGTAATAGAGCGACGCCATAGGAATGGCTTCCGTTTTCACGCCCGCCTTGCCTTTTAATGAGGCAATCTGGTCGGCACCAAGGTTACGTGCGATATCCACATCACCCTGTTCCAGCAGCAGGCGACGCGCAGCCGGTTCCGGCACGTTTTTGATCAGGATATTTTTCAGCTTCGGTGCGCCCGCTGGAGAGGTTGGGTTCGCCGCCAGCAGAATCGCTTCATGCAGCACCACTTTGCGAATCTGATACGGGCCGCTGCCGGCCGAATGGGTGCCGAGCCAGGCGTGGCCAAAATCGCCGTTTTTCGCATTCGCCTGCGCAGTTTTCTCATCCACAATTGAGGAGACTGGCGCAGACAGCAGGCTCAGTACATAGGCCGGGCTGACGTTGGCGCTCCAGCTAATCTGTACATGATTGTCATCGACCTTTTTCAGGAAGGTATCAACATTGTCTTTATTCCAGCCGAGCTGGGTAAGAATAAAGGAGGGATCGAGGTTCAGTTTAACTACGCGACCGAGTGAGAAGATGACGTCTTCCGGACGCAGCGGGTTGCCGCTGGCGAACTGTGCGCCTTTGCGCAGTTCAAACGTCAGGCTGCGATTATCATCGGCGGCTTTCCAGGAGGTGGCCAGCGTTGGCTGCAAATCGGTGGGGTTAGTCGGATCGGACTGAACCAGACGTTGATAGATGTTAGTGAACGCTTGCACCGTCGTGAGCTCAAAGCCTTGGGCGGGATCGAAGCTATCGGCATCATCCGTTGACTGCGCAATAACCAGAGTATCTTTTGGTGTTGCTGCCTGAACCGAGAAGGCGGCCGCCAGCGATAACGCCAGCAGTGAGGGAATGATTTTTTTCATGTTGTTTCCTTGCCTTAAAAAGTAACGCGAGTTTACGAGAGCGCGGCAGTGAAGAATAGTCAATTTGAGGCTATGCATATGCATTAATGATCTAAGTCGTAGGGTTCAGTTATAAGGCTTGTTCTAGACCTAAAGCTGTTTGCCCGGTGCGCATAAATGCGCACCCTACGAAAAACAAATTTCCTTGTAGGGTCGCTATTAATGGCGACCGGAATAGTTAATATCAACTCAACTACAACGGAATTTAAATGAGTGTTGAGTTACAGATAATTAACTTTACTTCGCCTTTGCCAGGAATATAATAGCCGCAATTTCAAAGCAGGAGAATTCAGTTGGACAGTCACCCTTTTAGATGGCAACACAAGGCAAGCTGACGCGCGAATTCTTTTGTCGCTGCTTGCCACTATGGCGGGCAGCAATCCTCCTCTTTCTGATGATTGTTCCCTCTTATACGACACTGTAGCGGGCTAAAGCCCGTGGGAATAGCATCATGCACATGATTTTAAACGCACTTTTCCCTCCGCCTCGATGCGCGCGCTGAATCTCAGCGTGCTAAATTTCCCTGCGCACGAGTCAGGTTGTTACTGACTTATTGCGTGGTGTTTTCCATCGTCATTAATAATGACTCGTTATTTAACGAGGACGTCGATCCGCCATTAATTTCCGGGAGGTGATATGGAAATTCCCGACAGGTTATTTTTAATTTAACAACGCTTAAGCGTTAATTTAATTCCCCCTTTATGTGTGCCCGGCACGCAGGGATATTTATTGCCGTAAAAAAGAGGAATGTCATCATGACTGACATGAAACTCAACCAGGACAAAAAAGCCTGGAACACTACGCGCCAGCCGCGTCAAAAAACCCCCCGTTATCTGATTGAAGATGAAGCCGGTTTTACCGCCGATGAAACGCTGGTACGCCTGCGCAGCGATGCGCTTGGCCTGAATGAGCGTGAAGCCGAAGCGCGCTTAGCGGTGTATGGCCGTAATCAGGTGGAACATGACAAAGCGCCACCGGCGCTGGTGCAACTGCTGCAAGCGTTCAACAACCCGTTTATCTATGTTTTGATGGCGCTGGCGCTGGTGAGCTTTTTCACCGATTACTGGCTGCCGCTGCGCAAGGGGGAGGAGACCGATCTGACCGGTGTCATCATCATTGTGACGATGGTAACGCTCAGCGGTTTGCTGCGTTTCTGGCAGGAGTTCCGCACCAACAAAGCGGCGCAGGCGCTGAAATCCATGGTGCGCACCACCGCTACCGTGCTGCGTCGTGAATCGGCGCAGGAACCCCCTGTTAAACAGGAAGTGGATATCGCCACACTGGTACCGGGCGACATTATCTATCTTTCCGCAGGGGATTTAGTTCCTGCCGATGTGCGTCTGCTGGATTCGCGCGATCTGTTTATCAGCCAGGCGATTTTGACTGGCGAATCTTTGCCGGTTGAAAAGTATGACGTCACGGCCAATGTCACCAGCAAAAGTAGCAGCACCAGCGAGCAGGGCGCTTCACTGCTGGAATTGGGCAGCGTATGCCTGATGGGCACCAACGTCTCCAGCGGCAGCGCCAAAGCCGTGGTGGTGGCGACCGGCAGCGAAACCTACTTCGGCAGTCTGGCGAAATCGATTGTTGGTAACCGCTCACAAACCGCCTTTGACCGGGGTGTTAACAGCGTCAGCTGGCTGCTGATCCGCTTCATGCTGGTGATGGTGCCGATCGTTCTGTTGATTAATGGCCTAACCAAAGGGGACTGGCTGGATGCCTCATTGTTTGCGCTGGCAGTGGCGGTAGGTTTGACGCCGGAAATGCTGCCGATGATCGTCAGTTCCAATTTGGCGAAAGGCGCGATTGCCATGTCACGCCGCAAAGTGATCGTCAAACGCCTGAACGCGATTCAAAACCTTGGCGCGATGGACATCCTGTGTACCGATAAAACCGGCACGCTGACGCAGGACAACATCATTCTCGAGCATCATCTGGATTGTGCTGGAGTAGAAAACTCACGCGTGCTGATGCTGAGTTGGCTCAACAGCCACTATCAAAGTGGCACGCTGAACCTGATGGATCGCGCCATTTTGCAGTACGGCAAAAACCGCGTCAGCGAGGCGGTGGGCGACAGCTACATCAAAGTGGATGAACTGCCGTTTGATTTCATCCGTCGTCGCGTCTCGGTGGTGGTACGCGATCGTCGCCTGAATCAGCAGATGCTGATCTGCAAAGGGGCGGTGGAAGAGATGCTGAGCATCGCCACCGCCGAGCGTGAAGGCAAGCTGGTACAGCCGCTGAACGAAACGCGCCGTGCAGAACTGCTCGCGCTGGCGCATCAATATAATGAACAGGGCTTCCGGGTGCTGCTGGTGGCCAGTCGCGTGCTGGCGGAGCCTGGTTTACAGCAGCCGCTAAGCGTGGCGGATGAACAGGGATTAACCGTTGAAGGGCTGCTGACCTTCCTCGATCCGCCGAAAGAGAGCGCGGCTAAAGCGATCGGCGCACTACGTGAAAATGGCGTCAGCGTTAAAGTATTAACCGGCGACAATCCTGTGGTGACGGCGCGCATCTGCCAGCAGGTTGGCATTGATAGCGGTGCGATTGTTACCGGCGATCAAATTGCCCTGATGAGTGACGAGCAGTTGGCGGCCGCAGCGGCGCAAAGTTCCGTCTTCGCTAAACTCACGCCGCTACAGAAATCTCGCATCCTGCGTGCGTTGCAGCAGCAGGGACATACTGTTGGCTTCCTGGGGGATGGCATTAATGATGCGCCAGCGCTGCGTGATGCCGATGTGGGGATTTCCGTTGATAGCGCGGCCGATATCGCGAAAGAATCTTCCGATATCATTCTGCTGGAGAAGGATTTGATGGTGCTGGAAGAGGGCGTAATGAAAGGACGCGAAACCTTCGGCAATATCATCAAGTACCTGAATATGACCGCCAGTTCTAACTTTGGCAATGTGTTCTCGGTGTTGGTCGCAAGCGCCTTTATTCCGTTCCTGCCGATGCTGGCGATTCATCTGCTGATCCAGAACCTGATGTACGATCTGTCCCAGCTGGCGCTGCCGTGGGACAAAATGGACCGCGAATTCCTGCGTAAACCACGCAAATGGGATGCGCGTAATATCAAACGCTTTATGTTGTGGATTGGGCCAACATCGTCAATTTTTGATATCACCACTTTTGCGCTGATGTGGTACGTATTTGCGGCGAATACGCCAGAAATGCAGTCGCTGTTCCAGTCAGGCTGGTTTATTGAAGGCTTGCTGTCACAAACGCTGGTGGTGCACATGCTGCGCACGCAGAAGATTCCGTTCATTCAGAGTCGTGCTGCGCTGCCGGTGCTGTTGACTACCGCATGTGTGATGATCGCCGGTATTCTTCTGCCGTTCTCGCCGCTTGGCACCATGGTGGGTTTAGTGCCGCTGCCGTGGACGTACTTCCCATGGCTGGTGGCAACGCTTCTCGGCTACTGCGTGGTCGCGCAGGGCATGAAAATGCTCTACATCAAGCGTTTCGGTCAGTGGTTTTAAGCACATGGAGACGATATGCGGAACCGGAATCTCAATAAGGTGGTATTCCATCTGATCTTAATGATGGTGATCATCGTGGTGTTAACGCTGGTATTTCGTTAACAAAAATAAAGGGCAGGATTTCCTGCCCTTTTCTTTACTCTTCGTCTGGCTGGTAATACTGCACGCCGATTTCAATGCGCTCGCGACCGCTGGCAACGCGATGTCGATTACTGTCGCGCAGCGAATAAATGCAGCCGCAATACTCCTGCTGATAGAAACGTTCACGCTTGCTGATTTCGATCATGCGTGACGATCCCCCGCCTTTGCGCCAGTTAAACTCCCAATAAAGCATGTCAGGATAGTGGGCTGCGGCACGAACACCGCAGTCGTTAATCTGCTGCATATTCTTCCAGCGCGAAATGCCGAGAGAACTGGTGATTACCGGGAAGCCGTTTTCATGCGCATACAGCGCGGTACGCTCAAAGCGCATATCAAAACACATGGTGCATCGCACGCCGCGCTCCGGCTCCCACTCCATGCCACGCGCACGTTCAAACCAGTTATCTTTGTCGTAATCGGCATCAACAAACGGCACGCCAAACTGTTCGGCAAAGCGGATGTTCTCCTCTTTGCGTAGCTCATACTCTTTCAGCGGATGAATGTTCGGGTTGTAGAAGAAAATGGTGTAGTCAATGCCGGAAGCCAGCATTGCTTCCATCACTTCGCCCGAGCAGGGGGCACAGCAGGAGTGCAGCAGTACTTTATTATGGCCATTGGGTAAGGGCAGCGGCTGGCGTTTAAAGGTGTCAGACATAAGAGGAACTGGTTGATTGGGTGATGGGTAAAGTCTAAGGGGATTGGATGGAAGATGCAAAAATCACTGATTATTTCACCGCTTTGCGCTGAAGGGCGCTTTCTGTTCGGGCACACTTACAAGGGGTAATTAATGATATAAATTAAAGTTATAGTGATTTTAAGGTGATGTTTATTTAAAGGTTTGCGGTTAATGGCTTATTTAAAAAAGCATAGTGGTGTTAATTTTAATCAAGCATTCAGCTATTTTCTTACAACATAAAAGCGCATTAAAATTAAATTTATTACAATCAAATGATTAATCTTTATTCGTCAATGATTGAGCTGTTTTTGTGAGCCTTACCGCACTAATTACATGTCGATCTTTAGGTTGAGAGGGTTATTGATAAGCGTCAAAAAAATGTCACCGGGCTCCTCGCTATGATGCGTGCTGTTTCAGATAAGGTGTGCGTAATAAATAGAATCAACAATCACGCACCGGGAAAGGGATGTGTTAGCCGGGACAAGTGGTAAAGGATGATGCGTTATACTCTCAATGCCTGCTTAATATTTGATGCGGTAGACGGCACCCTAACTCCGTGTGACAGCGCTACATCTGAAAGTCATCTTTCTGTCACCGCCAGTACATTATTACTTTTCTTTCTGCAAAATACCGGCGTTGTTAATCGAGACGAAGTACTTAAGCGCGTCTGGGATGATAACGGCCACACCTCATCCAATAGCAACCTGAATCAATATCTCAGCATGCTGCGTAAGACATTCCGCCTTTACGGCGTAGACAATGTTATCGTGAGCATCTCGCGAGGCAATCTTCAGCTAAATCCGGCTATTAGCGTTGAAGTTATGACATCCCCAGCCAATCTTTTACCTGATATTGTCATCAATACGCCGGATACCTTCTCCACCGCGGATAATTTCTCGTTAAGTACAACCTTCTGGTATCTCGCCAGCGCAATATTATTGAGCCTGGCTTTTTTACTGATGATATTCACGTTTTATGACGGATTGGCTGCGTCAGCCACAACGTTGACACATTTACATCAGGAGCAATGTGAATTATCTGTAGAAGAAGAGATGTTGGCGACATTTAATCAAACTGCCTATGTCAAAAATTTTAATGCCGTGCGAAAAAACCTCAATGTTGAGTGTTTACCTGGCCGGAAATTTATTTTCTTCTATGGGGATAAATTGCAAAAGCAAGGTCTTGGTCGCGTTTTCTTAGCCCACTGTGCTAAACAGAGAGGGAATGACTTCAGCTACTGCGATAGCTATTTCTATTATTCATGGAATCCTACATGAAAATCGCGCCGCGTCCGTTTTTTATCGCTTCTGCGTTTGTTACTGCAGCAACTGCACTCATTTCAGGTTGGCATTTTTTATCAGAGCGCAAGGTAGATGAGTTGAGTTGTGCAACCAAAGCCATTATGCGTTTTGAAGGCATGCAGTATGAGAACATCAATGCGAATGTTCATTTTAATTTTCGCGAGCAGGGTAAGGGTTCACTGATCGTTGAGGGATATACCCACTCAGCATCCGGATCGCTGTATTTACAGCGCTATGTTTCGTTCAATTATTCCAGTCAACGTATTTCACCCGCTGAACGTCAGTATCGTATTGTTCAGTGGCAAGCGAGTGCCTCCTCTATAGATGAATCTCCCGATGTGATATTCGATTACTTCATGCGTGAGATGTCCGATAGCCATGACGGCCTTTTTCTTAGCGTACAAAAGCTAAATGACAAAGCAGTATTGATCGGTTCTATCAATTCCCCTCTTTTTGTTTGCACTCTGAAACCGGGTAACAAACTCAGCTGAACGCTCTTTTCTTACGACGACACTGCAGTGCTCATTTACAGCTCTCCCCAGCCCCAAAGCATCCGTCCTTAATCCCACACGAAATAATGATGTTGCCCACACTTTTCCCATGGTGGCGAACCTCTTTTTATCACCCAGGCAGCATTTAAATAACAAAGCTTATAGACCGTATTCGACGCTTCAATGCAGGCAGTGAGCTTGTCTGAGGGAACAACCAAAACAGGATAAAAGGATAAAAATCACGTATCAGAGACATAAAAAACAGAATTTATATCTAAATATATCAAGGTTGTGGATTTATGTTTCGTTAAGTTTTGCATTCCCTATATTGAGTTTCGAACCGGTAACGACGGTTTACTGCGGCCAGTTAGGCGCTCGACAACCATGGAGGAGAGGTTATGGGAGATGCATTAGGGCTGATCGAAACCAAAGGATTAGTCGCCTGTATTGAAGCAGCAGATGCAATGTGTAAATCCGCCAATGTACAGCTGATTGGTTATGAAAATGTGGGGTCTGGTTTAGTTACCGCCATGGTGAAAGGAGATGTTGGCGCCGTGAAAGCCGCAGTGGAATCCGGTGTGGAATCTGCAGAACGGCTGGGTGCTGTAGTGACGTCGCTGGTGATTGCGCGTCCTCATAACGATATCAACAAAATTGTCATCAAACACAAAGCTTAAACGGGAGAACGCAAATGGGCGATGCATTAGGTCTGATTGAAACCAAAGGCTTGGTGGCCTGTATCGAAGCCGCTGATGCCATGTGTAAAGCCGCCAACGTAGAGCTGATTGGCTATGAAAATGTCGGTTCGGGGCTGGTGACGGCGATGGTCAAAGGGGATGTCGGCGCGGTAAAAGCGGCGGTGGATTCAGGGGTGGAATCTGCACAGCGTATCGGTGAAGTCGTCACCTCATTAGTCATTGCGCGTCCGCACAACGACATCAACAAAATCATTATGCAGTACAAAGTGGCTGAATAAAGGGAGACACAATCATGAAAGAAGCACTCGGTTTGATTGAAACCAAGGGATTGGTGGCCTGTATCGAAGCCGCCGATGCGATGTGTAAAGCCGCCAACGTAGAGCTGATTGGCTATGAAAACGTCGGGTCCGGCCTGGTGACCGCCATGGTGAAAGGCGATGTTGGCGCGGTTAATGCCGCGGTGGATTCCGGTGTTGAAGCGGCCAAACGCATTGGCGAAGTTGTGACGGCCCGCGTCATTGCGCGTCCGCATAACGACATTGAAAAAATTGCGGCGCAACACAAAGCCTGATGCATTCCGCCATTTGTGCGCTGATGAAGGATTGACTCATGAATGAACTAGACCGCGATTTAAGCTCCCGCCAGCAGGCGCGGGAGTTAGTGCGTAAGGCGAAAAGTGCCCAGACGCAATTCGCCATGTTTACTCAGCAGCAGATAGACAAGGTGGTTGAACATATTGCACGTCAGGCTGCACAGCACGCTGAAGCTTTGGGCCGAATGGCCTGCGAAGAGACCGGCTTTGGCAACTGGCAGGATAAAACCTTAAAAAATCAGTTTGCGTCACTGCAGGTTTTTGCGGCCATCAACGCGATGAAAACCGTGGGTATTATCCACGAAGACTCCGCAAAGCAAGTGATGGATATTGGCGTGCCGTTAGGTGTGATTTGTGCGCTGGTACCCTCGACCAATCCTACCTCGACCATTTTTTACAAGACGCTGATCGCACTCAAAGCCGGTAATGCGATTGTTTTCTCACCTCATCCCGGCGCACGCCAGTGCAGTTTGCGCGCTATCGAAATAGTCGCGCAGGCTGCCGCAGAAGCAGGCGCTCCTGTGGGTATCGTTAGTGGGCTAAGCCAGCTCACTCAGGAAGCCACTGCTGAACTGATGCACAGCAAAGATATTTCACTGATTCTTGCAACGGGTGGTGAAGGCATGGTGCGGGCGGCCTATGCCTCAGGCACACCAACGATCAGCGGCGGGCCAGGTAACGGTCCCGCATTTATCGAACGCAGTGCAGACATTAAGCAGGCCGTCTCGGACATCATCACCAGTAAGACCTTCGATAACGGCGTTATTTGCGCCTCAGAGCAGTCGATCATCGTTGAACGATGCATCTATGCCGAAACGCGACGCGAATTAGAAGCTCAAGGTGGCTGGTTCATGAATCCAGACCAGGCGGCAAAAATGGCGGCATTACTGCTACGAGCTAATGGCAGCATCAATCCGCAAGTGGTCGGTAAAAGCGCCCAGGTACTGAGCAACATGGCTGGATTCAGCGTGCCGCCCACCACGCGAGTGTTGATTGCTGAGCAAACTGAGGTATCGCGTGCGAACCCTTATGCGCGCGAGAAATTGTGTCCGGTACTGGGAATGTATGTCGAAGAAGATGGACATCATGCCTGTCAGCGCGTGGTTGAGCTGCTGACTAACGAGGGTGTTGGGCATACGTTAGTTATTCATACCCGCGACCAGCAGGTTGTTCGCCAGTTCAGCCTGGAAAAACCGGTCCATCGCATTTTGGTCAACACCCCTGCGGCACTGGGCGGCATTGGTGCAACCACCAATATCATGCCCGCTCTAACGCTGGGTTGTGGCGCGATTGGCGGGGGTTCCAGCTCGGACAATGTTAGCCCGCTCAATCTTATCAACATTCGTAAAGTGGGATATGGCGTGCGGTCGATGACCGATTTACGTCCTCCGCAAACCCCAATAACCACAGTACTGCCTGAAGCGGTTACCGCTAGCCCTTCGCCGGCGAGCATTTTTGATGATGCGCGTTTTAAACAGGGTGCGGATGACCAGCGCTTTAACCACGTGGCAACGGAAACAGCGTCAACCGGTGACGTCAGCTCGCAACAGGTTGAACGCATCATCCGCCAGGTTCTGGCTAAACAATCTCCGGCAACTCTTTGAATAAAGGCGGTTATTACGATGATTCTCGCAAAGGTTACGGGCCATGTGGTTGCAACGCAAAAGTGTGATGCGCTGCGGGGCAGTAATTTATTGCTGATTACCGCTCTGGATGATGATCAGCAGACGATGCCGGACCGAACCTGGGTTGCCGTCGATAGCGTTGGGGCAGGAATGGGCGATGTGGTGTTGGCTGAAAATTATTTCGCCCTGAACAAAGAGCAGTACAAAGCGATGTCGGTGGTTGCCATTGTCGAGAAAGTGTTCCGTGACGTAAGGGAGTGAACAAAGCATGAGGGAGTTTCAGCTAAAGCCGCGAATCCAGTTTGGCAAGGATGCTCTGGCGCTACTTGAACGATTACCGGCTCTTAATGCGCTGTTAGTGACTGACAGTGCAATGGTCAAGCTGGGATATGCGCAGAAAATAACCCAAATATGGCAGCAGCAAGGCATCAGCTATCAAATATGGGATGACGTGACAGCCGATCCGGATGTAGCCACCGTGGCGCGCGGCATCCGGCTGATGGAAAGCCACTTTCCTCAACTCATTGTCGCACTCGGGGGCGGATCGGTAATTGATGCGGCGAAAGCGGTGCTGTTCACTCTGGCTAACGATGCGGCAGCACCAAAGCGTGAGCGCCCCTGTTTTGTCGCCATTCCAACGACCAGTGGGACAGGCTCGGAAGTGACTGCTTTTTCAGTCGTGAAAGCGCAGGGCGAAAAACTGGTATTGGTGGATACCGAGATGCTGCCCGATATCGCCATTCTTGACCCGGCGTTTGTTGCATCGGTACCACCCGCCATCACCGCAGATACCGGCATGGATGTGCTATGTCATGCGCTTGAAGCCTATGTCTCGCTTCACGCAAGTGACTTCTCAGATGCACTGGCAGAGAAAGCGGTACAGCAGGTGTTCTGCTATCTACCGTCCTGCTGGCGCAACGGCGATGACGCATTAGCACGCGAGAAGATGCATAACGCCTCTTGCATGGCCGGCATGGCCTTCACCAACGCGTCGCTCGGTATCACCCATAGTCTTGCACATGCACTGGGTGGCGTATTCAGCATTCCGCATGGGCGCGCTAATGCCTTGCTGATGGCACATATTGTGGCCTGGAATGCGGATTATGCCGGTGAGTGCGACAACGCCGCGGCGCAAAAATATGCCCATCTTGCACGCTTGCTCGAACTACCGGCGAACACCACGCAACAGGGCGTTAGCAGCTTGCTGCTGGCGATTCGCGCCATGCAAGAGGAGATGAAGTTGCCGCTCGGCATTAACGAATTATCGATTGGTGCAGAGCAATTTGAGCAGCAGCTGGCGGCGATGGCCCAACAGGCTATGCGCGACAGTTGTACCCCCACAAACCCACGCAAGCCTGACCTGTCCTCGCTTATCGCATTGTTGCGCCAGGCGTGGAGCGATCGTGCCTTAGCTCTGCGTGCTCAGGAATACAAATAAGAACATCAGGAGATCCTCATGTCACACTACAGCCTAACGCCGCGCGTCAAAGTTCTGGCGGATCGTTTACTTACCCACAAAAGTACACTGTGTTCCGAGCATGCGACTTTACTTCATGCTATCGACGCCCAGATGAGTGGGGTGCCTGCAGCCGTGAAACCGGCGCGTCGTTTCTATGAGTTGATGCGCCAGGTGCCTGCCACCGTCGAAGCCGATCAGCTGATTGTTGGCAATGCGACCGCCAGGCCGCATGGTTCGATATTTCATGATGAAGTGACACGCAACCGCACTTCAGTGTTCCAGTTTTTAAGCCTTGATGCGCCCCTGGTTTCTCCGGACTACAACGTGGTTATTGAGCAAGGCGTGCAGGCCATGCGTAATCAACTTGAAAAACAGTGTGAGACGTTAAGCAGTAGCATTAGCCGCAGTAGTATGGATGAAGCCAATGCGTGTCGTGCCGCCATCTATGCTTGCGATGCACTGGTTACACTGGCAAAGAATCTGGCAGATCGTGCGGAGACATTGGCTATCGCTGAGCCGAATAGTTATCGACAGGCTGAACTGCGTGAAAGTGCCGAGATGTTACGTCATGTGCCCGCGTATCCTGCCCGTAGTTTTAAAGAAGCTTGTCAGGCTTTCTATCTGTTTCAACTGGCGGTGTTAATGGATAACGGGGAGTATGCCGTGAATCCATGCGGTGCTGATAAAGCGCTTTTCCCATGGTATCAACATGATGTAACAAGCGGCAAAATCACCGCGCAGCAGGGTTATGAGATTGTTGAAAGCCTCTGGTTTAAGCTGGCAGAGCTGAGCGAAGTCCGCGCTGATCATGCCATTCAAGGCTACCCTATGTTTGATGCGATGCTGCGTGGCCACACGATCGATGAAAGCCATATCGTTATCAATGAACTCTCTTCGTTATTCCTCAGCGCCCAGCACAACCTCAGTGCGCTGAATCTGCCTGTACGCCTGTTCAGCAGCACTCCTTCCGCAGACAGCCGCGCCGGCACTCCTGATGACATGCCCGTGATGGAGGGGTTAACACCGCGCGTGCAGCGCTTACGCAACCATTATTTGCAGGCGCGTCCGAGCGTTTCCATCTTCAGGGCGCTGGCATTCACCGAAGTGGTGAAAAATAACCCGGGTTTGCCCGTAGTTTTACAGCGAGCAAAAGCCTTCCGTCGTGCCTGTGAGACGGCGCCCATCCTGATTCAGAAAGATGAATTGATCGTCGGACATCCGTGCGGTAAGCCACGCGCCGGCGCTTTTTCACCCGATATCGCCTGGCGCTGGGTGCGTGATGAGCTGGATACGATGGGCACACGTCCACAAGATCCTTTCGTGATCAGCGAAGAGGACAAGAAAACTATTCGTGAAGAGATCGTCCCGTTTTGGGAAGGGCGCTCGCTGGATGAGATCTGCGAAGCGCAGTATCGTGAAGCGGGTGTGTGGTCGTTCAGCGGTGAAACCTTTGTTAGCGATCTTTCCTATCACCAAATCAACGGCGGTGGCGATACTTGCCCTGGTTACGACGTGCTGCTTTTCACTAAAGGCATGAACGGTATTAAAGCCGATGCGCAGGCCCATCTGGCTTCGCTCAGCATGGAAAATCCTGAAGACATCGATCGTATCTATTACTACAAAGCGGCGATTGAAACCTGCGAAGGTGTAATGAGTTATGCCCGTCGTATTGCAGCCCAGGCGCGTGAACTTGCCGTATCGGAGCCAAATGCCCAGCGCCGTGCAGAGTTGCTCACCATTGCTGAGGTCAACGAAAATGTACCCGCTAATCCACCTAAGACTTTGCAGGAGGCGCTGCAAAGCATCTGGACGGTGGAGTCATTGTTTGAAATTGAAGAAAACCAAACCGGATTATCGCTGGGACGCGTTGATCAATACTGCTATCCCATGTTTGCGGAAGACATCCGCGAAGGGCGTTTAACCGCAGAAACCGCAGTTGAAATGCTGCAGGCCTTCATTATCAAATGCGCTGAGCTGATGTGGATGTCTAGCGAGGCAGGAGCGAAGTATTTCGCTGGCTATCAGCCGTTTATCAACCTGACAGTGGGCGGACAGAAACGTAGCGGCGGCGATGCCTGTAACGATCTGACCTATCTGATTATGGATGCCGTGCGATTTGTGAAGGTGTATCAGCCTTCATTAGCCTGCAGAATTCACAATCAGTCGCCGCAAAAGTACATGGAAAAAATCGTCGATGTTGTAAAAGCAGGTATGGGCTTCCCGGCCTGCCACTTCGATGATTCTCATATCAAAATGATGCTGCGCAAAGGTTTTGATTTTGACGATGCGCGCGACTACTGCCTGATGGGCTGCGTAGAGCCACAAAAATCGGGGCGTATTTATCAGTGGACCTCTACCGGCTATACGCAATGGCCGATCGCTATTGAGTTTGTGTTGAATCGCGGCCGTATGGTGCTGTTTGACAGCTATCAAGGTCTTGATACCGGCGAGCTTAGCGAGCTTAAAACCTTCGCAGATTTTGATACCGCAGTGAAAAAACAGGTGGCCCACATTGTGCGTCTGTCCGCTGTGGGTACCGTGATCAGCCAGCGCGTCCATCGTGACGTTGCCCCAAAACCCCTCATGTCACTGCTGGTAGAAGGTTGCATGGAGAGTGGAAAAGACGTTGCGTCGGGCGGCGCAATGATCAATCACGGTCCGGGCCTCATCTTCTCCGGTCTGGCCACCTACATCGATTCCATGGCGGCAATTCGCAAACTGGTTTACGAAGATCGTAAATACACCCTGGAACAGATGCGTGATGCGATGCTGGCAAATTTCGTCGGCTATGATGCCCTGCGCCGTGATTGCCTGAACGCGCCGAAATATGGCAACGACGATAAAAGTGTCGATCTGCTGGCGTTGGATATTACGGAGTGGACAGAAAAAGAGTGTCGCCAGTATCAAATGCTCTATTCCACACTCAGTCACGGTACGCTTTCAATTTCCAATAACACTCCCATCGGGGAACTCACCAATGCCACGCCAAATGGGCGGTTGGCGTGGATGCCGCTTTCTGATGGCATCAGCCCAACCCAGGGGGCTGATAAACAGGGGCCGACTGCAGTTATCAAGTCAGTGAGTACCATGAATGTTGAAACGATGAATATCGGCATGGTGCATAACTTCAAATTCCTCAAAGGATTATTAGACACGCCGGAAGGGCGGCAGGGCTTGATTACACTGTTGCGCACGGCTTCCATCCTCGGAAACGGGCAGATGCAGTTCAGCTATGTGGATAATGAAGTGCTGAAAAAGGCACAGCTCGAGCCGGAAAAATACCGTGATTTAATTGTGCGTGTGGCGGGTTACAGCGCCTATTTCGTTGAGCTGTGTAAAGAGGTTCAGGACGAAATAATCAGTCGCACCGTGATTGAGAAATTTTAATTATCAGGATATTTAGCGACAAGGATGTCTGATAAGGAGCGCGGTATGGAAGCAGTGGCTGAATTAAAAGGGCGGATTTTTAATATCCAAAAGTACTCCATTTATGATGGTGATGGTATTCGTACGCTAGTTTTTTTTAAAGGCTGCAATATACGTTGCCCCTGGTGTGCGAATCCAGAGGGCCTGGTTAAAAACTTTCAGGTAATGTTCTCACGTGACAAGTGCATTGATTGTGGTGAGTGCGTAAATATTTGTCCGGTAGGTATTCATAAAAATATTGATGGCAAACATATTGTTGATCGTGACATAGATTGTATTGGTTGCCGACAATGTGAAAATATTTGCACCAAAAATGCATTGGATATTCTAGGTAAAGATGTCACCGTCTCTGAGTTGATGGACATTATCATGCAGGATTACGATTTCTATATCTCATCCGGTGGTGGTGTCACGATTGGTGGCGGTGAAATGAGCTTGCAAACGGATTTTGCTGTGGCGCTGTTCACTGAATGTAAAAAAATGATGATCAATACGGCGGTTGAAACGCAAGGAACAACGTCTCTTGCTAACTATCAAAAGCTTCAGCCCGTTACAGATACCTTTTTATTTGACCTTAAACAAATCAGTAGCGAGCAGCATAAAAGCTTATTCGGTATTGGCAACGAGTCTGTGCTGCGTAACCTTGAATGGCTGGTGGATTCAGGCGCGAAGGTGATAGTCAGAATGCCGCTAGTTCGTGGTTATAACGATTCGTATGATTCAATTACGGGAGCGATTGACTATATTTGCAGGCTTGCTAAGCGGGGCAATATTCAACGTATCGATTTTTTACCTTATCACCAATTAGGAAAAATGAAATATGAACGACTAGGGATGGAATATCCCATTCTAAATGATCCTTCTTATAGTGCAGAGGAGTTGCATCGTCTCGAACAATTCCTGGCGCAGTTTGATTTTGATATTCGCTTAGTTCGTCATTAACCGGAGGCGTAATGAAAAGTTTAGGCATCATTGAAACGATAGGCTTGGCTGCCGCAATAAAAGCAGCCGATGCTGCCTGTAAAGCCGCCGATGTGCAGTGTATTGGCTATCGCACGGTAGGTTCCGGACGGGTAAATATTTGCTTTGAGGGGGAGATCAGTGCCATCCGTGCGGCCATCGAACACGGCACCGGCGTAATTGAAAATAAACAGCTGCTGGCCTCGTTGGTTATTGCGCGTCCCGAGCGGAGCGTGATAACGGCGTTGCAAAAGTTGAAAGGCAAAGGATTCTGCCAGCAAAACGCGCCATCGGCATTCAAAGCGCCTGCTATGCCGGAAGTGATGGATTCTCAAATGAGTAGAGAAGAAAAAGCGTCGGTGAAGAAAGGGAATAAATCATGATTGATGCACAGGTTTTACAGCGCATTGACCATCAGCTATCTACATCTAACGCCTTAATACCGGTCGGTATTTCAAATCGTCATGTTCATTTATCGCATGATGATGTGGAAGCGTTGTTTGGTAAAGGCTATCAGCTTACCCCCTTCAAGCCGTTACGTCAGCCTGGTCAGTTCGCAGCGAAAGAAACCATCACCGTTGTTGGACCAAAAGGTAGCTTGCAGCACGTTCGTGTTCTTGGACCGCAACGGCCTGCCTCGCAGTTGGAGATTTCCCGCGCAGACTGTTTTGTCTTGGGCATCAAAGCACCAATACGGGAATCTGGCGCGCTGGAAAATGCCGGTAGTGCGCTGTTAATCGGCCCTGCTGGCCATGTTGAACTGCGTTCGCAGGTGATTTGTGCCTGGCGACACATTCATATGTCACCCCAGGATGCGAGCAGATTGAATGTGTGTAATGGGCAACAGGTTAAAGTACGAACCCAGGGAAAGCGCAGTTTACTGTTCGATGCTGTGATTGTACGGGTCAATGAGAACTTTGTTCTTGAGTGCCATATTGATACGGAAGAAGCGAATGCGGCAGGTTTAAATAACGGCGAGATGGTGTCTCTGGTGCATTAAAGAGGATGTGTCATGACGGAAAAGGATATTGAACGCATTGTCGCGTTGACACTGCAGCGTTTGCGCCCTCCAACGTTGCTTTTGATATCTGAAGCGCAGGAATACCAAAAGATCATTCATGCGCGACTTGAAGCCTGTCACTGCGTTTATCGTCTCGCTTTTGAAGGGGGAGCAGAAGAGGCGCTGTGGCACTCATTAGGAAATGTACACGAGGACGAAGGCTGGCTGCGAACCTTATCTTCCGTTCCTTATCGGGCCATGGTTATTCCGTTTCTCAGTTATGCGCTGGCGGCGGATGTAGTCAATGGCGTTATGCACCGGCCATTTGCTAAGGCAATACATCAGGCTCTCAGTTGTGGGCTACCCGTGTTTGCATTGCCTTATTACTGCGATCCTGACAGTGAAATTAATCGGTTGAAAGGTAATAGCGCACATCCTGGTTATGTTAAACATGTTCAGGCAACGCTCCTGACCTTAAAAAACATGGGTGTCACATTATGTTCTTTAGATGAACTGATCGCTAATTTGATGGGAAGTGAAATTCCTGATGCTCGTGCATCTGTGCGTCGTTATATCACGGTTAATGACATCATTAATAAGAAAGTGAAAGCGGATATACCAGGGGCATTGTTAACTGATGCTGCATCCGACTATTTAAAGAATCAAAAAAAGAACACCTAACGTTACTTAAAATCAGGAGTTAATTATGTCTGCTAAAAATAAATGCTGGCTTTGGCTACTGCTGGTCATTATTTCTGAAACCTCTGCAACCTCAACGCTGAAGTTTTTTGATTCCAGTGAAGGCATAACAAAAGGATTGTTGTTGATATTTCTCATCCTGTTTTATGCTGTTTGTTATTATTCATTGTCTCGTGCAGTTAAGGACATCCCCGTTGGGCTCGCGTATGCAACATGGTCTGGTACAGGGATTTTATTGGTTTCGACTTTAGGCATGCTATTTTACGATCAGCATCCCGATGCGGCATCAATTATCGGCATGGTAATTATTGCAAGCGGCATTGTTATCATGAATCTTTTCTCGAAAATGGGCGAGCACGCAGAGAGTTAAAGTCACATCCCTAAATGCATAATGATGATACTTAAAATATAAAAGGAATATTATATGCTTAATCTCGGATTTTTATGGTTAGCGTTGTCTATAGGTTCGGAAATTACCGGTACGTCGATGATTAAAAAAACCCAGGGCTTTAGTAAGCCAGGGCCTTCATTATTAGTTATCTGTGCCTATGGACTCTGTTATTTTGCACTTACGCGCGCGATGAGTACGATTCCTGTTGGGGTAGCTTATTCACTCTGGTGCGGATTTGGCATTGTGGGCGTCACGTTGTGTTCAATGCTCATTTATAAACAGAAGCCTGATATCATTGCGGTGTTTGCAATGATCTTAATAATTTCGGGTGGGGTGATTATGAATGTTTTTTCCGCAACCTGAATCGATATCACCTTAGTGATGTCAAAGCATTAAAAAAGGCCGCTGTCGCGGCCTCATTGTGGAGCGTGGAAAGTTATTCGCTAACTTTCTTTTTCAGATCGCTGGCACCTTCTTTGGTTTTATTCCAGCCTTTCTGGGTGCCTTCTTTAGTGGCATCCCAACCTTTTTCAGAGCCTTCTTTGGTTTTGTTCCAGGCCTTTTGCGTACCTTCACTTGCTTTGCTGCTCAGGTTATCGCTTTTACCTTCTGCGGCATGCTTAGCTTTCAGCTGCTGCTCTTTGCCTTCGTTCTGCGCCTGATGCAGTTTCTCTTTGGCAGTGTTTGCGCCAGCCTGCGCGTTAGCGACGGTTTCATCAGTTGCATGTGTAGTGGCGGCAAAAGCCGAAGAAGCCAGCAGAAGAGCCGATACTGCAATAATTGTCTTTTTCATAATTCCCTCTTTCATGAAATATGTCGTCTCAGGTATTCATCCTGGCATAAGCCACGATGGAAAGATTTAAGAATAAACCAGGAATGAAAAAGGTCTAGTTTCGGTGGGAAAATCACGCATACATAGCATTTTAGGTCATCGAAGAGAAAACAGAGCCATCCTGGTGATGGCTCAAAAGTTTCAGTCCGCTAACTGCTGCGCAATCGCGCTGTACATGAGTGCGGCTTCCAGCGGCTGAGCATTCATTTTCGGCTCCGCTTCAGGCCAGGTCGACCACTGCACAATAACCAGCTTTTCAGCACGATTGACCATAATCACCTGACCATAAATACCCAGTGCCCACAGCGAATTTTTCAGCGATTTATCAGCGCTGGGTGAAACATTATGCGCATTGGCGGCAACGGCGTTGTTCCACCACTGATAACCATAGGTGCCATCAGGATGGGCGGCTGACACCGAATTGCGCGCCTGCGTCCAGCTGGATGCCTCATCCAGCCAGCCGTCGGGCAGCATTTGCTGACCATTCGGCAAACGACCATTATTCATGATGAATAAACCGAAGCGGCCCCAGTCTTCCAGCGTGGCGTTAAAGCCATGCGCGCCAACGTCGTGCTTTCCTTTTTCATAGGCGTGCCAGACGCCATCACTTGCCATGCCGTAAGGTTTCCAGAGACTTTGCTCAAGCCACGCTGCGATAGACATGCCAGTCGCTTTTTCCAGTACGTCACCAAGCAGCCATGCACCACCGGATGAGTACGACCACGATTCTCCGGCCGGGTGGGCCCGATGCAACTGCTTGATGATGTTACGTACACAATCATAGGTGCCTGGACGTGCTTCGCACTGCGTCAGATGCGCAAAGTCAGAGTCAGGATTGGTGTAATCCTCATTCCAGGCGACACCTGAAGTATGTTGAATCAGTTGCTTCAGCGTCACGCCATTCCAGGCGGTTGTTTTTAGGTCCGGCTCATAATCGGTGACGCGATCGTTAAGTGAATGGATTTTACCCTGTTTGATGGCGATGCCCACTAACGTTGAAACCACGGATTTTCCCACGGAGCGTGAAGTCCATAACGTGTGATCGCTATTACCTTCACCCAGATATTTATAGGCGATCTGACCCTTTTTCAGCACCAGCATACCGCTGACATTTTCCCGTTTCAGGTAATCTTGCAACGAATAGTTTTTGCCGTTGAAGGTATAGTTGGCGTTGCTTAGTGACTGGTTGGCCGTTTTTAACGGCGTTGACTCGCCGTGATGAAAAACATCACCTGCGTAATTGCGGTAATCATTACGAAATCCTACCACGCGATCCGCCTGGCTCCAGCTCAACATCTGATGGGGATCCGGCAGCTTTTTATCAAAAGGCTGCGGGCAAGACGCGAGCATCATGCCACCACAGTTTTGCGTTTCCGCCGCGAAGACAGGTGAAGCGAATGACAAAGTAAGAGTGCTCAGCGAGGCGGCCAGTAGCATCGGTTGTAAAAGACGTTTACTCATTATGTTTTCTACCATTTCAGGAATGAATGCGTGGCAGTATATGAATGGTTTATCCCCTGATAAAATCATTCAACGGGGGATAATCCCCTCAATTATTGGAGCGTTATATGTCTGCTTTACGCTATTCATTTTCGCAAATTGAAGCGTTTGCCATGATCGCTGAAACTGGCAGCGTGTCGAAAGCTGCTCAGCTGCTGGGAAAGGACCGCACTACGGTGCGCGACCTGCTGGATTATCTGGAAGATGCACTGGGTTATACGCTGTTCTTACGGGAGGGGCGCAGGTTGCGCCTGACTGACAACGGCCAACAGCTGCATCGTCAGGCACATCTTTTTCTTCGTCAGGCGCAGGCATTTGAATCGTTTGCACGTGGTCTACCTGCCGCAGTCGAAGAAGAGTTAGTGCTGGTTTACGATCCATTCGTGCCGCACGCATTTCTCCATGCCTTAATTGAACATATGGCAGCGAATAAAATCCGGTTCAGCGCATGGAGCGGCACACGTGACGAGGCTGAAAGGGCGCTTAAAAATGGGCAAGCGCATGTTGCCATTTGCCAGGCACAGCATCGAACGTTGGGTAATGAGATGGAGTGGCAGGCATTAGGAACCGTCGAACTCAATTTCTACGCTGCCAGGGGATTGTTTAATGATCAACCCCAGCCGGTGACGCTCCTCAATCTTTCCCTGGTTCCGCAGCTGGTGATGCATCACGTCAGCGATGAACAAGTTAGCCGACGATTGCAAATCTCGGGCAAATCACTGTTCGTTAACGATCGTGCCATTCTGCAGCAATTGCTGGAAAGCGGTGCAGGCTGGGGATTCTTGCCGACGCATTTTCAGGCGCAGCAATGGCATGATGTGCAGATATTGTGCACTGAAGTGGGCAATCAGGGGTTGAATATTACGATGGTGACGTTGTGGAATCCAGGCGGCAACAAAAATGCCGTCGCCCAGGCGTTCATTGCAAATTTGCCTGAAATCTGGCGCAGTATTTATTCATCTTCACGTTCCTTTGCTGCGCGCTGACGTTCGTAGAACTCATCCTCGGCTGCAATGATTTCATCCATCAGCGAATCCACATCAACCTCGTGCACTTCCTCGACGAAGAGACCGGTAAGCGGCGTTTCTGGCGTTAGTTTTCCATCTTCATATAGCTGCCAGATTTCTTTCGCATAGCGTGTTTGCAATAACTGCGGTGCAAACTGACCGTAGTAAGCGGTGATGTTATTAACATCGCGCTCAAACATCGATTCGGCGTGGTTATTGGCAGCGGCATCGACCGCTTGTGGCAGATCGATGATGACCGGCCCGTTGGCGTCTTGCAACACGTTAAACTCCGACAGATCGCCATGCACAATGCCTGCACACAACATGCGCACGATGTTACGAATCATGGTGTCGAAATCTGTAATGGCGTCCTTTTCCGAAAGCATCACGTCACTCAGCCGAGGCGCAACCATGCCTTCTGCGTCCGTGATCAGCTCCATTAACAGCACGCCGTCAATGCAAATATAGGGCTGAGGCACGCGTACGCCAGCATTGGCCAGGCGGAATAACGCATCAACTTCTGCGCTTTGCCAGGTCTCTTCTTGTTGCTTGCGCCCGAATTTGGAGCCTTTTTGCATCGCGCGGGTATTACGCGAGTTGCGGACCTTGCGACCTTCCTGGTAATGCACCGCCTGTTTGAAGCTACGCTGCGTGGCTTCTTTATACACTTTGGCGCACTGGATTTTGCCGCCAGTTAAGACGGTGTAAACGTCAGCTTCTTTGCCGCTTCTCAGTCGCTGGAGTACTTCGTCGATCAGGCCATCATCAACGAGGGGTTGGAGTCTATTTGGAATTTTCATGCGGCTTTATACCTTATTTCGGCCGCTTTTCGTATCAATAACACAAACGGCAATACCAGAATGAAGGGATAACCCAGGTCAACAAGCTCACTGATAAAATGCTTAAATTTCAAGGGAAAACCTTTCAATGATTGACTAAATGCTTATCCATTTTGTCTTGATTGAATGGGATTGTCTCAAAGAATTCAGGCACAAAAAAGCCCGCAGGGCTTGCGCCGTGCGGGCTTTCAGGACTTAACCCAATGACTCTGGTAATCATTGGTCAAGAATTTTGGGCTGGCGGAGTCTGAATGAGGCTCGCAAGCTAATGAAATTAATTGTTTTTCGCCAATTCAACTTTGGTGCGTGTACCTAAACTTGTACCAATTATTGGATCTCACACTCCGGAATGGTTGGGCAAAGACAACCAATGCTTGGCGCTAAATCCAAAATAAAATGATTTATGGAAAAAGTGTTCACATTGTTCACCTTTGGTTTTTATGGATTAAATTCAATGCGTTAGGTAGTGAAGGGGGTAGGATGGGGTGTACACTATTGTGCACTGAGAGTGATCATCTTTTAAACCCTGATGCCCTAAACTAAAAGTCGTCTTGTGATATAAGAATAAAGATTATTATTTAAACGTCATTCATTATTTTTTTCAAACTGGTTAATCATTGATTTGGATATAATTGCTCTAGTGATGACGTCGCAACTCCAAGGCGCTGCGAGATGAATTTCCCAATATCTAAAATTAAAGTTTTTATGTTGAAAGAAAAAAAGTTCGTCTGTTTCAATATTAACAAATGGAATCTTTATATCAGAGATGATTAATATAGTTTTATAATGCTTGTTGAAATCCCAAGCCTTTTTGATACTGTCTAGCTCTTCATGCACTAAACTTAATATATAATTTGATAAATCATTTAAGTTAGAATGTAAAATGCCAGTTTTCATTTTTTCCCAAATAATTCGACTTAGAGATATGCATGCCACACCTGAATCAGATAGTGTTCCTCTCGTATTGATTTGGTTAAAGGCACGTAAAGTGTTAGTTAGTAACGTTGAGCCTATAGCAGGCCTTTTACACTCAAAAAATACATCTCCCAATGGAGTGGTAATATTAAAGTCAGCTTTAGAGTCAAAACAAATATGAACACCATTTTTTATGAAAAATTCAATCATCGATAGCTCGAACATATAGTCACGACCATTATTAGCTGTGCCGGATATTACTTCATCTTTCAAGAAAACTTGACCTTTTATTATTTTTTTGAGATTGTTTATGATGTTTTCATGTAGTTCGGGAAGCGATGAAAATGTTTTATATAACTCATGGACCTCATATAATTCTAATGATGCCCAAACGTCATCCGGGGTGAGTGTGTTTTTTTGAGATTTTATTATTTTCTTGAATGCTTGCATAAGCCTGCTAGCGTCATTCTTTATCCCTAAGCTAGCGAGCCATGTTAATGCCGCTTCAAACTCACGCTCTGTATCCTCTAAGAAATTAATACTCAAGAAATTATTCAAAATTATCCTCTCTATAAATGTTTATTGATAATCTATTGTCAACGATAGAGGTCAATGTTTTCGGTGATCGAAGTATGGAATTTATTCTTGGCATCGAAGAATTTTTTAATTGTATTTTGCAAGTTTTGGTTGTTTAAAGATCCAGTTATTGACATATGAAAGATATGGCAGTACTGATGGTAAGTAAAAGCTGGTGTTTTGATATTTGGGAATGCAACAAAGATGTCTGGATCTTTATAGAAATTTGATATGAAAACCATGTCGTTACATATGATGTCTTTTGCGTAATTTTTAATTTCATTTTGGTTAGAAATCGTAGATTTAATGGGGTGGATATCATTGAAACCATAAATTACATCTTTTATTGGAAGTGATTTAACAGGATTAAAGTTGTTGAAAATAATCTCAAAAATAAACTCACCGTCTGTTCCTTGGAATTTTAGTTCTTTTTTAAAACGTAAAAAATCAGTCCATAATATTGATTGTTGGTCTAATTTAAATCCCCATTTTGTGCATGCATTTTTTTTCTTTTCATTTTCTTGATGGTAGTTAAGGAATGCATCAAAAATGAATGCCGCGACAATAGAGTAACTCACGTTTTCTATAACATTAAAACCAAGAGGCTGGAGGAAAATCAAATAACATAATGCAAAAATGAACAAGGTTATTAAATTTTTTCTAGTGCTTGCTGATGTACTCCAAAAACGACGATATGAGTCTATATATCGGAAGGGGGACTTTATTTTTTTAGAGAGGCTTTTTTTTGTATAACTGGTTAAATATCTACTTAATCCTAAAGAAAGAGTGATCACAATCAACGATTTGAAAATATTATCATAGGTTTTAATGAAATTGTAGATTGTGAGGGATGTGTTCATTAAATTGCTAATAACTCCCTGAAGCATTGTTAAATCCTTAAGCGTGAAAATACTATTAACATTCATGTGGTTTATTTTACTTATAATTTATTTTTGAGTGTTTATTAATATAGGTTGGGTTCACGACTTACTTAAAACAGGAATGGCATAAGCTCACCTCCACTTAACGTCTGTAGTATTTTATTGCTTTCTGAAATACATAACAATTGAAAGTTTTAACGACTTAGATTTACTTAATGATAGCTCTATTATATTTTAAATTAAACTTGAGTTAAACTAAAATCCTTCTTTAAAAGATTACTGCGATATTTCAGTGAGATGAAGTAAAATACATATGGAGCTCTTAAATATCATGATAATGGCACCCATGATTGCTTATAAATAATATTCTTTATTTTGCGTGCTACACGATCATAGTTGATATATACCTGCATTTTAATGCGCTTTGAACCATACGCAGATCTTGAAAGCGGCGCTACGTATAAGTCTGCGAGAAGATAATTATGTGGCATGGTTATGCTATGTAACCGAAATAAATGCAGACATTTTGCACTGAAAATATTTTCCTAATATCCTGCCATAAGAGTCAATTTAAATTTTCAATTAAAGTGTTTTTTAAATATTTTCTATACATTTTTATATGCATGTGTTGTCTGTTGACTGAGTGTTAGGGCTTGCTAACACCCCTAATTATTTACTTAATGTCAAATTAATCCATACTTGAGCCAGTCATAATAGGAGATTAACTTTCTGAAGAAATATTTATTATTAGAAGAGATAAGTCTATCATAATTTTCTCGGATGAATTTTGCAATAAATTCAGCATCAGGATTAGGATGTAATGGTGCCAGTGATAAAAATGCAGATTCACTTGCTGTATCGTAAAAATCACTAAATGTCATATCCTGATACTTAACGAAGTCTCTGGGCTTTCTGCTCGCGAACACTTCTGGAAAATCTCTCTGGATATATTGGTCGAGATTGAAACCGGATTTCTTATAATCCTCGAAGGTTTCAATTTTCATTTTAGATAGATATTTGAATACTGGGATGAACTTGTAATTATATTGTTTTACAGTGATTTTTAGAATTTTCTCAGGTGAGAAGTCTTTATTATTTAACGCCACATCTTCGAATAAATCCTGTACGGTTATAGCTCTATAACCAGTATCTCCTAACTTTCCGATAACTCCTATCCCGAAGACGATCTCAATATCCTTTTTATCTTTTATGTTATCGTAGTCAACTACAGCTATCTTATTCTGTGGGTCTTGGCTTTGGACTATTTCGTACACTTGTTCTTTGCAAAATCTAAGAACACGCGCCGGTAACTTTCGTTCAAAATTATGTATGGCTTGATAAATTAATGAGAAATCCTTTGTTTTGACTATTTTTACTGGAACCTGAACGTCGTTAAAATGAAGGTATGACGTCTCGATTATGGCGCCTGTAGTTGGTTCATCTTTATCAATGAATATTAAATTACTTCTTAATTTTTCTAACTTTTCTGTGCCAATGCATAATGATATTGATTTTAGTAAAGCGCGAATATTTTCATCTGTTATTGAATATCCAATGAATACAACTGGGTGCTCAACAAAAATTGTTATTAACTTAGAGGCAAGATAAGCATTTTTACTATTATAATCACTATAGTCAGCATCAGTAAGAATCATCGATTCAGGCTTTGAACCACATCCATGTATTTTATATATTTCACCAATGCTGTAGGTGTTTGAAAAAAGCAGCTCCTCTTGACCAATGTATGTTGTATAGTCAGGGAATAAATGTTCAATCAAAATATCCCAGTTTGTAGTGATTATCCCATCAACATCACACGATTTTAGTATTTCAAGCTCATCGTTAAGCTCAAGATCTTTTTTCCGACTTTCTGTTTTCTCAATTAAATATCTGCTTATCTCTATTCTTAAAGGAGATGATTTATCTTTGACGACATTTGAATACTTTTCTCTGCTTTCTTTATAATTTTCGCTAGTCCACCATAGATCATGGAAATCTTCTGCAATCAATAATGCAGAACGTGCTATATCGCCGTTAGCGCTGCTTTTATAGTATTCATACGGCTTACCCATAACACAAAATTTATTGAGTAAACCTTGCCAATCTTCAAGCCCCATATACCTTCTGGAAAAGCCTGAGCCTAGAAAAAGGAATGGCCCCGAAGCTCTGTTTATAAATAATTGGTTTAGTTCATTTTCAATATCCATGTGTATTCACCTTAAATATAAACAAAGACACCAACTGTCATACATGATCCATTTTAAACGATTATCTTTAGTTTGTGCTTCTTTACAATAATATCCCCATAGCCTGTTTATCTTTGTGTATGAATGATTTTCCAGAATGGGAGAAAAGTTTTTAGTTAAGAATTTTCATAATGTTCACTTTTTTAAGCGTCTTTAATCAGTCATTTAGATGTGGGAGGTTAACATCCGAGTGTACACAGGTTTACATATGAAGTGAACAGTCTGAACTTAGATGTAAAAAACCGGCCTTAGCCGGTTCGTTTTCTGCAGGATTTACTGACTGCATCCGGGCAACCAATCAGCCTCATTATCTGCATGCAGGATGAGATTGGTCTGAACACCATTATTTGTTCGGCGCTTAAGCAACACGCGCTCATACTCTTTAAGCGTCTGCGGCACTGCCTGCCCGAAGGCCGTCAGGCTGAGCGGGTGCTGATGCCCACGCGATTCCATAAAGGACAGATACGCATGATAGAGATAGCGCTTCGGGTTAATCGGACGAATATTGGCGTTGCCGATAAACAACCCGTTCGGAGTGCTCAGCGGCATCAGGTAGCCACAGAAATCGACCAGCGGATCAGCCTGTCGCTTTATCTCCAGCGCTTCGCCGGATGATTGCTGCGCCTGTAATAGCTCGCGCGCTTCATCGGGTGACGCGAAGCGCTGCATCAAGTGACGAACAATCACTGCCAGTTCATTGCTGATTTTGTCCAGTAGCTGCGGGTCGCGTTCTTTAGCCGGTATCACTTCCGGGAACGTAAGGATTACCCGGCGACGTGATACGCCGCCGCTGCGATCGCTGAAACGCATCGGGTTGTTGTTCACTGCCAAAATTACCGCCGGGATGTGGGCTGAGTAGGGATCACGATACTTTGGATCGATGGCTACCGCATCACCGCCGGTAATTGCCTTAATGCCCGCGCCGTCGCCACTCCATTTCTCCTGATCGGGCAGAATAATTAGCGAAAATCCCACCACGCTGGCGCGTTCCCGGGATGACTCAAGCGTTTCAATGGTGGCGGATGTGGTGTTATCGCGGCCAGCGAGCAGCGTGGCGATCGAGGCTAACACGCTTTTTCCGCTTCCACCTGGACCAGTTACCTCAAGGAACATCTGCCAGTCATAGCGGTTTGCCAGCACCATAAATAACGCCGCGAGGATACGCTCTTGCTTATCGTCATTGTGTCCGGCCGCCCGCGTTAACCAGCGGTAGAAGTTAGGCGCGTGGTCTGCAAGATTTTCTTCGGGACGCGGCTCGGAGTAATCAACGCTGTTTACCGTGCGCAGCCAGTTCTCACGGCGGTGCGGGCTGAATGTGCCGTTGGTCGTATCAAATACCCCGTTACGGAAACCAATCAGGCGGCGCGCCGGTTCGCCCATCTGTGGAACCATCAGTTTGAGCGTATCGAGCACGCTGCCAATTCCGGCCGCTGAAAACGGTGCGCGTACCTTCTGAAACAGCTCGGCGATCTCGCGGCGCAGCGTCTGCACCGGCATCACCTGCCACGCGCCGTTCTCATATCGACAGATTTCCTCCCCGACAGGCGGCACGGCCAGCGCCTGCCCGTAGTGATCGACCAGCAGCTCCGCTTTTTCGCTGGCGCTCATGGCTTTAAGGTCGGCTTCGCTGACGGACTCAAACGGGCTTGGCTTATGAGGTTGAGTGAAGGCGGTAAGTAGCGCCTGCGTCACGATGTCGCCCTGTGCCTGCCAGACGTCGTTCCAGTCGCCGGTTTCTGGTGGCAAAGCGGCCTTGCCCTTACAGGTTTTCGCGGCTTCCTCCGCCTTTAACTGGCCTGTGCCGTTGTCGTCGCGATCGGAGGCAATCAGTATCAGCGCATCAGGATTGGTTTTGCGAAGCTGGGCGGCAAGTGCCGGCAGATTATTGGCGCTGAGCGCCACATAAACCGGTTGCCCGGTCAGGCGCTGCACCGTCAGGCCGGTTGCATAGCCTTCGGTGAGCCACAGCGTTTTGCCGTCAGGCTCTCCCGCAAGGTGATAAGCGCCTTTAACCTGTCCGCCGGGCAGGGTGCGCTTGTCGCCAGCGGTGCTGATTAGCTGGATGTTAACGGCGTTGCCGGTTTCGTCCGTCAGCGGTACAAGCAGATCACCAGCCGCAAAACTGATACCGCCACAGCGCAGACCGGCAGCCAGCGTTAACACTTCAGTGCTGTGCAGACCTTTCGATAAAAGATAGGCGTTATCCGTGCGGCTGACGGCGGCTGTGAGCACCTTCTGCGCCCGCGCGGCGGCCTCTGTTTTTGCGACTGCTTTATCAACTGTGTTCACCTGTGCTTTTGATATGAGCCTAAGCTAAGATTTGTGCGGCTACTGCTATTTGGTCGCTGATAGCGAAAACGCCTCAGCTCTTTACCTGATGTTTGACGAGCAGGAAAAGGCCGTCGCCATCATGCAGTGTGAAGTCTTTCTCTTGAGGCTTAGCTTTAAGGATTTCGTGATTGGTAAGTGGGCGTGTCATCCGCGCCATGACTGGGTTCCGTCCATAATTGGTATACATCATAACGTATACCAATTATCACCGGATTCAGGCGGATCGTCTTGGAAGATTACAGAAACAAAAAAGCCCGCAGGGCTTGCGCCGTGCGGGCTCTTAGGACTTCATCGGATGACTCTGGTAATCACCGATGGAGAATTTTGGTGGAGCTGGCGGGAGTTGAACCCGCGTCCGAAATTACTACACCGTCGGCACTACATGCTTAGTCAATCTTTACATTCGCCGGCCAGCTGCGGACAGACACGCCACTGACAAACTAGCCTGATTAGATTTAGTGCTTCAACCCCAGGCAAGGCATCCACACGATCTCTTTTGGGTTTGACCTCTCTTGATCCCCGTCTTAAGAGCGGAAGCTAGGGAGAGAGGGCTTCAAAGCAGGTTATTAAGCTGCTAAAGCGTAGTTTTCGTCGTTTGCGACTATTTTTTTGCGGCTTTTTACGAGGCAAACCGCCCCTCGGCATGCTCCTAAGGCTTCACAATCCCGTCGAGTCCAGAATCAGCCCCAAGAAATTTCTATACTACAGAAAACAGACGTTGAAATCCAGCGCTTAACGCTTTGAATTCTTCATGATACGTGCTTTATCCATTTTCCATTCACGTTCTTTAACATCATCACGTTTGTCATGTTCTTTCTTGCCGCGTGCCACGCCGATTTTCAGTTTGGCCCAGGCATTTTTCCAATACATTGATAGTGCAACCACGGTAAAACCTTCGCGGTTAACACGACCGTACAGCGAATCAAGTTCGCGCTGGTTCAGCAGCAGCTTACGATTGCGCGTGGGATCACACACCACGTGTGTTGAGGCAACGGCCAGCGGCTGGAAAGTCGAGCCGAACAGATAAGCTTCGCCATCGCGCAGCAGTATGTAGCTATCGCTGATGTTAGCCTTGCCGGCACGGAGTGATTTGACTTCCCATCCTTGTAACGACATACCCGCCTCAAACTCTTCTTCAATGAAGTATTCATGGCGTGCGCGTTTATTGAGGGCAATAGTGGCTGAACCGGGTTTGTTAGCTTTTTTCTTTGTCATAGTGCGGCGTAGTCTACATCACTCAGTTTATGGGCGCATCCCCTGTCCTGCAGGGCGGTAAAAAACACTCCATTTTAGCACACCAGGCAAAGCCGTGAATTTTTGTTTGGTGACCGAAAATGGTATTATTCAATGGTTTTGTGACGAACAGGAACCATTATGGCCCAGATTAGTCGTTCAGCGCTGGTCCCTTATAGCGCTGCGCAAATGTACCGTCTTGTGAATGATGTGGACGCATATCCTCAGTTTCTGCCGGGCTGCACGGGCAGCCGCGTGCTGGATAACAACGGAGATCAAATGACTGCGGCGGTTGATGTCTCGAAAGCGGGCATCAGTAAAACCTTCACCACCCGCAATACGTTGATCAGTAACCAGAGTATTTTAATGCAGCTGGTGGATGGCCCATTTCGAAAATTGACAGGCGGTTGGCACTTCACTTCATTAGGTGATGATGCTTGTAAAGTTGAGTTGAATCTCGATTTTGAATTTACCAATATGCTGGTTGAAATGGCATTTGGCCGTATCTTTAAAGAGCTTGCTAATAGCATGGTGCAGGCGTTCAGTCAGCGCGCGAAAGAGGTTTATCGTGCCTGATATCAGCGTCGAGGTGGTTTACGCGTTGCCCGATAAGCAGTATTTGCGCTCGATAAAAGTGGCAGAGGGCACAACGGTTGAGCAAGCCATTAACGCATCGGGTTTGTTGTCGCTACGTAAGGATATTGACTTAAATAGCAACAAAGTTGGTATTTATAGTCGCCCTGTGAAGCCAGGCGATGTTGTGCAGGATGGGGATCGTATTGAAATCTATCGTCCACTGATCGCTGACCCTAAAGAATTGCGTCGTCAACGTGCAGAACGTTCCGCTGAGAAGAAATAGCTGAGATTAAAAAACAAAAAAGGCGCCCAGGCGCCTTTTTTTATGGTGTTCACTTAGCCTTCGCTACCAGAGAGCTTTGGTTTGTTATCAATGTTGGTCAACGTACCATTGCTGTCGAAGGTCAAGGTCAGCGTCTGCTGTTTAACGCCTTCATGGCCTGGTTCCTGACGGAACACGTAATACCAAACGTTGCTGCCAAAGGGATCATGCATCATCGGCGTGCCAAGGGTATAGGCGACCTGCTGCTGCGTCATACCGTTATGAATCTTCGACACATCGTTGGCGACCAGGTAGTTCCCCTGATTGATATCCGGACGATACACAACGCGCTCAAGGGTGGAACATCCGGCGGTCATCATCAACATTACTACTGCCGCGGCAGTCAGCGTTTTACAGCGCATCTATACATTCCTTTTCTGGGGCCAAACGCCTTTCAGCAGGCTATTTTTCTGCCATCAAATTCTGAACTCTGCCTGCGGCAGGCTTTATCACTCGATCTTTATAACAGCCGATGATAATAAACCTTTTCGCTATTTGAAACCTCTACAGAGCAAGCATAAGACCACCAGTCGGAAAAAAAGTGCGTTATCAGGCGGCTAAAAGTTCTTTAGCGTTAGCCAGCGTGTTACGCGTGACTTCGCTTCCGCCCAGTAAACGGGCTAACTCTTGCAGGCGGGCACGTTTGTCCAGCGGCTGCATATGGGTTTCCGTCATCGCACCATCTGTTTCTTTGCTGACATAGAAGTGCTGATGGCCACAACCGGCAACCTGCGGCAGATGCGTTACACACATCACCTGCGTTGACTCGCCAAGCTGACGGAGCATTTGCCCCACGACAGCGGCGGTTGGGCCGCTGATGCCGACATCCACTTCATCGAAAATCATCGCTGGCGTTTCCATTTTCTGCGCGGTGATCACCTGGATCGCGAGAGCTATACGCGACAGTTCACCACCCGAAGCCACTTTACCTAACGGCTGTAAGGGTTGGCCTGGGTTAGTGGTTACGCGAAAATCAATGCGCGTCGCGCCATCAGCGGTGAGTTGATCGGCATTGAACTCCAGCACAATGGCAAACTGGCCGTGCGGCATGGCTAAGGTGCGCATGCTTTGTGTGATCAGTTGGCTCAATTCCTGCGCCGAATGTTCACGCAGTTGATGCAGTTTTTCCGCACTGGCTAATGCTGCCTGATGATGGGCTACCACCTCAGACTGCAGAAGCTCCTGGTCGCTCTCTTGCTGCGACAGCTGCTCCGCTTCATCAAGCAGTTGCTGGTAAAGAACGGGTAAGGCTTCAGGGGAAACGTGATGCTTACGCGAAAGGGCAATCTGTCGTGACAGACGTTGCTCCAGTTCATGCAGACGGTTGGGATCGAGATCCAGACGTTCACAATAATGGCGCAGTTCGTCGCTGGCTTCACTGAGCTGAATTGCCGCTTCTTCCAGCAGATTGAATACGCCGCTGACTTTATTATCCAACGTCAGCAGCTCACCCAGCATATTGCGAGCGCTATACAGCAGGCTTTGCAGATTCGTGTCATCACCATCGGCCAAGATTTGGAGCGCCTGCTGGCTGGTCGAAAGCAGTTGGCCGCTGTTTGCCAGGCGTTTGTACTCTTCATCAATCTGTTCAAATTCGCCTGACTGAGGGGCAAATTCATTGAGTTCTTTTAATTGATACTGCAGCAACTCACGACGCGATTCGCGCTCTTGTGAAAGCTGCTGATGCTGCGCCAATGCCCGGCAGCTCTGATGCCAGCGCTGGTAATGCTGGCGCATCTCAGCCAGCACGCCATCATGTGCAGCGTACGCATCCAGCAGATGTTTTTGATGATCCGATTTCAGCAGCAATTGATGGGCATGCTGGCCGTGAATTTGAATCAATAATTGACCCAATTCACGTAACTGCGACAACGGCACCGATGTGCCATTGATAAAGCCACGCGACCGTCCGTCGGCACTAATCACGCGACGCAGCAGGCATTCGTTTCCTTCATCCAGCTGATTTTCTACCAGCCAGCGTTGCGCTGAGGGGGACGATTTCAACTGGAAGCGGGCGCAGATATCCGCGCGACTGGCACCCTGACGCACCATATCTGCTTCAGCGCGGCCGCCCAAACACAGACCCAGCGCATCGATTGCGATGGATTTACCTGCGCCGGTTTCTCCCGTGATCGCCGTCATACCACGATGAAAGTCGATCTCCAGTTCACGAACGATAGCAAAGTTACTGATGGTCAATTGTGCCAACATAGAATCACCTGTATGTAAAAACAGATATGGTTTTACATACAGTATAAACTGGTTTTTTATACAGTAAAGTGCTCAGCGGTGATTTTCAGAACAATTTTTTTGACCAGCCTAGCTTTGAACTTAACGTATTAAAATAGTTATAGTTTTTGGGATGGATGAGGTTCAAATGATTGGCGCTGCGACGAATGAGGACATCTTCACCTTCCTGGATTGGTAGGGCGATCTGGCTGTCGCAGCTGATCTCCAGATCGCTACGCAAAGATGAAAAGCGCAGGCGAATCGTACTGCTGCTATTGATCACCAGCGGACGCGCGGAGAGCGTATGCGGGAACATCGGCACCAGGGTAATCGCGTCCAGCGATGGCGTAAGAATAGGGCCGCCAGCCGAGAGCGAATAGGCTGTTGAGCCGGTTGGCGTAGAGATAATCAGTCCATCGGAGCGCTGTGAAAAAGCGAAAACCTCATCAATATAGACTTCAAATTCAATCATGTGCGCCACTTTACCGGGATGTAGCACGACCTCATTGATGGCGCTACCAATTCGCGGTGAACACGCTTCCTTGCACACCTGCGCCTCCAGCAAGAAGCGGCTTTCAACGAAATAGTCGCCCTGCAACACATCATCAAGCTGCTGTTGTGCGTTGTCTGGATCGAGATCGGTGAGAAAACCGAGATTGCCACGGTTAATGCCGATGACTTTGATGTCATAGCGCGCCAATACGCGTGCCGCGCCGAGCATATTGCCATCACCACCAACAACCACGGCTAAATCGGCACGTTGGCCAATGTCCGCCAGGCTGCCGGTTTCGGCGTTTTTTAAATCCAGCTCGCGCGCAATCTGCTGCTCAACAATCACCTCATAACCCTTCGCTGTTAGCCAGCGCCAGAGCATTTCATGGGTGGTTAACGCCGTAGGATGACGTGGATGACCGACAATCCCGATGCAGTTAAAGTGTTTGTTCATTTAGCGCGAGTTCCTTATAAGCCAAAACGGCCAGGCAATGTGATGGGTTTACTTGAAACCGTCAAACTGATCCCCATAATAAGCCAACCAGCGAGATGAATGTGCAAAACGCGGAGAAATTCATGAGTAGTAAAGAACAGAACACCCCAAACGAGCAAGTCTCAGAAGAAATTCAACAGGATCAGCAGCACGTGGACGCAGAGACAACCGCTGAGGTGGATCCTCGTGATGAACGTATCGCGCAACTGGAAGCTGAATTAGCACAGTCGCAGACCGGCGTGCGTGATGCACAGCTGCGTGCGCAAGCGGAGATTGAAAACATCCGCCGCCGTACCGAGATGGATGTAGAAAAGGCGCATAAGTTTGCCCTGGAAAAATTTGCCAACGAGCTGCTGCCAGTGATTGATAGCCTGGAGCGCGCGCTGGAAGTTGCAGACAAAGATAACGCCGAACTGGCTTCGATGATTGAAGGCATCGAGCTGACGCTGAAGTCGCTGCTGGGCGCGGTGCGTAAGTTTGGAGTAGAAGTGGTAGGCGATACTAATGTGCCGTTCAACCCGGAAATCCATCAGGCGATGTCAATGATGGAGTCAGACGATATGGCGCCAAACCATGTGCTGATGGTGATGCAGCGCGGTTACACCCTTAACGGCCGCCTGTTGCGTCCGGCGATGGTGGCAGTGACGAAAGCCAAAGGCTAATCCGTTACTGTAATGACAACGGCCGCTGAATGCGGCCGTTTGTTTTTCAGGGCAAAATCGGCATCCAGTCAATCGGCGTTTGACCTGATTGGCTTAGCAGCGCGTTAGCCTGAGAAAAGTGTTTACTACCAAAAAAGCCGCGATGTGCGGAGAGCGGAGAGGGATGTGGCGCCTTCAATACGTGATGTCGCTGAGTATCGATGATGCTGCCTTTCTTCTGCGCGTGCGATCCCCACAGCAAGAAAATCACGCCTTCGCGATGTTGATTGATGGCGCTGATGACGTTATCCGTAAAGGTTTCCCAGCCAAAGCGCGCGTGTGAATGCGCCTTACTGGCTTCCACCGTCAACACGGTGTTCAACAACATCACGCCTTGCATCGCCCAGCTTTCAAGAAAACCGTGCTGCGGACGAATAAAGCCGGGAATATCCTGCTCTAATTCTTTGTACATATTTAGCAGTGACGGCGGAATAGCCACGCCTGGCAGCACCGAAAAGGCCAATCCATGTGCCTGATTTGGGCCGTGGTAGGGATCTTGCCCTAAAATGACCACTTTGATATCGCCCAATTCAGTCAGGCGGAAGGCGTTAAATACATCCTTCTGCGGCGGATAAACCGTCACGCCCGCGGCGCGTTCATTGGCAACCGCTTTGAGCGTCTCAACGAAGTAAGGTTTCTCTTTCTCTTCAGCCAGCACGTCGTGCCAGGTTAGCTTCTCAGCCATCATTGACTCCCTGCAAAATTTTGCAACTAGCTTAACGTGTCATGCTCAACAGCAGAAGGGTAAAAATAATTTGAATAATTGCAGAAAAAGTTAATTATTTAAATTGTTATGAATCAATTTGTTAGATTTAAACCGCTGATTGATGATTGGGCGAAATTGATACAGGTCAAAACAGCGGTCTTCTCGCGGTGATATACCAGAGCATTCGATAACGTCATTAACCTCGCCGTCCTGATGCGACGGCGTAATGCCCTGGAGGCCTTCTATGATTACCGGTATTCAAATTACTCAGGCAAACAATCCACAGCTATTGAACTCATTCTGGTTGCTGGATGATGATAAAGCCGAAGCGCGCTGCCTGTGCGCCAAAGGTGATTTCGTTGAAGATCAAATCGTTGCGATCAGCGATTTGGGTGAAATTGCCTATCGTGAAATCCCGCTGGAACAGAAACCGCAGGTTCGCATTGAAGGTGGCCAGCACCTGAACGTTAACGTTCTGCGTCGTGAAACGCTGGAAGATGCGGTAAACCATCCAGAAAAATATCCGCAGTTGACCATCCGCGTTTCTGGTTATGCAGTTCGTTTCAACGCGCTGACGCCAGAACAGCAGCGTGATGTGATTACCCGTACGTTCACCGAAAGCCTGTAATTTTAGCGCTGACGAAAATACACACAGCAATACAAGCCGCGTCGAGGCCTATCGACGCGGCTTTTTTGCTTTTTAGGGGGCAGTTCAGTGGACCGGATCGTAGTCTTAAAGTAATTCCACTGCGAAAGCAGTATTTCGCTACGCTTAAATAAAAAAATCGCCTCAAACGAGGCGATTAAATGTAGTGAGTGCTGTTTTATTCCGCACCAGATTCTGACGCCTCGCTGCCGCTTGGCTTGCGGCGTTTACCGACATTTTTGGTATCGCGATGGCGTTTTTTCACGCGCGGTTTCTCTTCTTCTTTCTCTTTCTTCTCTTTACGCTTCGCCAGCGCCTTTTTCGACGGTTTTCCGGTTACTTTGGCACTTGGCGCGCGGCTTGCTGGACGCAGCTCTTCAATCACGCGCGCTTTCAACGGTTCGTTGATGTAACGGGTGATTTTGCCCAGCAGCACGTGATCGTGCGCTTCAACCAGAGAGATCGCGGTACCTTTACGGCCCGCACGCGCAGTACGACCGATACGATGCAGGTAGGTATCAGCGGTGCGCGGCAAATCGTAGTTAATGACGTGCGAAATATCGTCAATGTCGATACCGCGCGCGGCAACATCAGTGGCGATCATCACCTTAACGCGGCCATCATTCATGCGTTTGATGGCTTCGTTACGGTTCACCTGCACCATTTCACCTTCAAGATAGCTCGTGCGAATACCGGCTTCGTGCAGCCAGGTAACCAGCTCATGCAGACGCTCACGTTTGCGTACAAACACGATAACGCGCGTTGCATCGGGCTGGTTCAGCAGGTGAATCAGCAGCTTGTTTTTATGCTCGAGGTCGTCGGCGCGGTAATACCATTGCTGAATCTTTTTACGTTCGCTTTTGCTTGGGTCGGCCTCAATGAAAACCGGCTCGTTCAGCAAGCGCTCGGCGAAGTCTTTAATGTGTTCGCCTTCCAGCGTCGCAGAGAACAGCAGCGTCTGTTTGCGCCAGCGGGTTTCTGCGGCGATGGTCTCGATATCCTGAGCGAAGCCCATGTCGAGCATGCGGTCAGCTTCATCAAGAATCAGCGTTTCGACGGCGCGGCAGTCGAAGTTCTCTTCTTTGATGTACTGCAGTAAGCGGCCGGTGGTCGCCACCACGATATCCTGGTTTTCGCTGAAGACTTCAGCATGGTTCATATACGCCACGCCGCCGGTGATAGTGGCGATATCAAGGTGCGTATGTTTAGCCAGTTCACGTGCGTGATCGGCAACCTGCATTGCCAGTTCACGCGTCGGGGTAACAATCAGAATGCGCGGTGGGCCTGACTTTTTGCGCGGAAAATCGAGCAAATGCTGTAAAGCGGGCAGCAAAAACGCTGCAGTTTTCCCCGTCCCGGTTGGAGCCGAACCCAGAACGTCACGGCCTTCCAGCGCGGCAGGAATGGTCTCGGCCTGAATAACAGTAGGGCGAGTGAAGCCTTTTTCCTGCAAAGCTTGTAGCAGGCTTTCGTCGAGTTCGAGTTCGGAGAATGTGGTTACGGTCATGGTCTACCTCAGTTTGGGGCGCTGATTATAGACAGAACGAATATAATCTTCATCTGTTTGTGTAGGTATTACAGGCGCAGGTGAATTCCCATCCCCACCACGTTACACTTCCGGCAGTAAAAAATTCAATGGTAGTTAAGCATGTCTCAGGACCAACCGCCGGTGCGGGCGACGTTAAGAAAAGATGGTTTTACCTTTAAGCAGTTTTTTGTAGCGCACGATCGCTGTGCGATGAAAGTCGGTACGGATGGCGTATTAATCGGTGCCTGGGCTCCGGTTGCGGGTGTGCGCCGCATTCTCGACATTGGCTGCGGTAGCGGGCTAATTGCGTTAATGCTGGCCCAACGCACGCCGCAACCGGTTGAAATTGATGCGGTTGAACTGGAAGCCAATGCGGCGAGCCAGGCGCAGGAAAATATGCAGGCCTCGCCGTGGGCGGATCGAATAACGGTCCATCATCAGGATATCGTGAGCTGGAGCGAGCAGTGTGAAAAGCGCTACTCACTGATCGTCAGTAATCCACCTTTCTTTGCGCCAGGGATGGCTTCCAGCAGCGCAGAGCGAGATGCCGCGCGCAGCACCACCACGCTCGATCATCGCACGCTGCTGCGCTGTGCCGCACAGCTGATCGAAGAAGAGGGCCTGTTTTGCGTGGTGCTGCCCGCTGAGGCGGGTGAAACGCTGATTTCGCTGGCGCAGGCGGATGGATGGCATCTGCGTTATCGTTACGACGTTGCCGCTTATGCCCAGCGTCCGCCGAATCGCCTGGTGCTGGGCTTTTCACCCACCGCTGGCGAAACGTTGCTGGAACGTCTTGCCATTCGTAATGAAGATAAAAGCTATTCAGCAGATTGGCTCAGCCTGGTCAAAGCGTTCTACCTATTCCGCTAACTTTTAGGCTGCAGGATGGTGGGTAACGCGTCGGCAAGGAGCTCGGGATTGTCGAGGGTGAAGTGCAGCCCGCGGCTCTCTTTGCGCTCCAGCGCACAGCGCACCATCAGCTCGGCAACCTGTACCAGATTGCGCAGTTCCAGCAGATTGTTAGAGAGGCGGAAGTGAGCGTAGTACTCATCGATCTCCTGCTGCAGCAAATTGATACGCCGTAGCGCGCGCTCCAGACGTTTGGTGGTGCGCACAATGCCCATGTAATCCCACATAAAGAGCCGCAGCTCATGCCAGTTGTGCTGGATAACAACCCGTTCATCTGCATCATCTACGCGGCTCTCATCCCATGCAGGCAAATGTTCGACTGCGGTGACATCGGGTAGGCTAGCGATCATGTCTTCAGCCGCTGACCATCCATAAACCAGGCACTCCAGTAGCGAATTTGATGCCATCCGATTCGCGCCATGCAAACCGGTGTAGCTGACTTCGCCAATGGCATACAGCCCGTCAACGTCGGTACGGCCCTGTTGATCGACCATCACGCCGCCGCAGGTGTAGTGTGCTGCGGGTACGATGGGAATCGGATCTTTGGTGAGATCGAGGCCAAACGTCAGCAGCTTTTCATAGATCATCGGGAAGTGCGCACGCACAAAACTCTCCGGCTGATGGCTGATGTCGAGATACATGCAATCAACGCCCAGGCGTTTCATCTCGTGATCGATGGCACGGGCCACGACGTCGCGCGGCGCCAGCTCGGCGCGTTGATCAAAATCTGGCATAAAGCGCGTGCCGTCGGGACGCAACAGCCAGGCACCTTCACCGCGCAATGCTTCGGTTAACAGGAAGTTCTGCGCCTGCGGATGGAATAAACAGGTGGGATGGAATTGATTGAATTCCAGATTGGCCACGCGGCAGCCGGCGCGCCATGCCATGGCAATACCATCGCCCGATGCGACATCGGGGTTGGTGGTGTACTGATACACTTTCGCCGCACCGCCTGTCGCTAGCACCACGGCGCGCGCGCGGCAGGTTTCTACCTGTTCACGATTGCGGTTCCAGATCCACGCGCCCACTACGCGACGTTTCCCTGGCAGGCCGAGTTTATCGGAGAGGATCAAATCCACCGCATTAGTGCGTTCAATAATACGGATATTGGGATGGCTAAGCGCCTGGCTTACCAACGTGGTTTCCACCGCGCGACCGGTGGCATCGGCACTGTGCAGAATGCGACGATGACTGTGGCCGCCTTCACGCGTGAGGTGGTAACGTGCTTCCCCATCACCGTGCGGCTCTTTGTCAAAGGCGACGCCATTATCAATCAGCCATTGCACGCAATGACGCGCGTTGCTGGCAATAAAGTTTACGGTGTCGCGATCGCACAAGCCTGCACCGGCAATCAGCGTATCTTCCACATGCGATTCAATGCTGTCGGTTTCATCAAATACTGCCGCGATTCCGCCTTGGGCATAGAGAGTTGAACCCTCATTGACCTGGGCTTTGCTCAGCACGGTAACCTGATAATGCGGTGCCAGACGTAATGCTAATGACAAACCTGCGGCACCGCTTCCGACGATAAGCACATCACACTGATATTCAGGGAGCGTAGTCATAATGTTTAATTTACTAAACAAAAGGTGGCTTGAGCATAAGCCCGGATGCGGTTGCTGTGAAGTATTTTGAACAAGATGCGTGGAAAAATTATCCAGCAAAGAGAGATTGTAACGCGATATCAGTGAGTTAAGTTGAAAAATAAACAGAACGTGTTTTTTATATCAAACACTCTGAAAATTCAGGTAATAAAGATGAAAATGCAGGCGTCATAAGGTACTCTGCCAGCGATTATCGGTGCCGCAAAAGACACCGCCAGTGTGGCAAGTCGCTACACTGAAAGACAATCAACAACAATGATGTCGTGGTTCCGATACGGAAAAATTCTGATCGTAGTGAACTTCAGGCCAACAGATCACTCTAAGCGCATGCTTGCTCAGAACAATGAGATGTGCTGGCAGTTCACTTACGCATAAAAAAGTTTTGGGGAGACATTACCTCGGATGAGCGAGCAGTTAACGGATCAGGTTCTCGTTGAGCGGGTTCAGAAGGGAGATCAAAAGTCCTTTAATCTACTGGTGATTCGTTACCAGCATAAAGTGGCGAGCCTGGTTTCACGCTATGTTCCTTCAGGCGATGTGCCTGACGTGGTTCAGGAATCTTTTATTAAAGCGTATCGCGCACTGGAATCATTCCGTGGCGACAGCGCCTTTTATACATGGCTGTACCGCATTGCGGTTAACACAGCGAAAAATTATCTGGTTGCTCAGGGGCGACGTCCACCATCCAGCGATGTGGATGCGATTGACGCGGAAAATTTTGAAAGTGCAGGCGCACTGAAAGAAATTTCGAACCCTGAGAACTTAATGTTGTCTGAGGAACTGAAACAAATCGTCTTTCGCACCATTGAGGCGCTTCCCGAAGATCTTCGTATGGCTATTACCCTCAGGGAATTGGATGGCCTAAGTTACGAAGAGATTGCCGTCATCATGGATTGTCCGGTTGGTACCGTACGTTCGCGTATCTTCCGTGCACGAGAGGCTATTGATAATAAAGTTCAACCGCTTATCCAACGTCAGTGATAACGGCTACTGGAAGGGTACCAAAGCATGCAGAAAGAAAAACTTTCCGCTTTAATGGATGGTGAAACTTTAGATAACGAAGTGTTGGCATCGTTGTCCAGGGATACGGATCTTCAGCAAAGCTGGGAAAGCTACCACCTCATCCGCGACACCTTGCGAGGTGATATCGGAGAAGTGCTGCATTTTGATATCTCCGCACGCGTGGCTGCGGCCATCGAAAATGAGCCAGCGCGCAAAGTGACTCCGCTGATCCCTGAAGCGCAGCCTGAGCCGTCTCGTTATGAGAAAATGCCGTTTTGGCGCCGCGGTGGGAGCTGGGCTGCTCAACTGACTCAGGTTGGTGTGGCGGCTTGCGTATCACTGGCAGTCATCGTTGGTGTTCAGCATTTCAACAGTTCTCCAACGGGCAGTGCTACTGAAGCCTCTGATTCACCAGCATTTAATACGCTGCCGATGATGGGTAAAGCATCGCCAGTTAGCTTGGGCGTGCCTTCAGAAGCATTTGATACCAACAGCTCTAACCAGCAGGTGCAGGAACAGCGTCGTCGCGTGAATGCCATGCTGCAGGATTATGAGTTGCAACGTCGTCTGCATGCCGATCAGGTTCAGTTTGAAAAGAACGATCCGCAACAGGCTCAGGCTAATGTTCCCGGAAATCAGTCGTTAGGAACTCAGCAGCAGTAATGAAGCAGCTTTGGTGTGCCGTTAGCCTGCTGGCAGGCAGCCTGTTTTGCTCATCTATCGCCTCGGCGCAGACCTCTGCGTCCGGGGCGTTGTTGCAACAGATGGAGCAGGCAAGCCAGAACCTCAACTACGAATTTGCCTACATCAATGTCTCGCGCCTTGGCATTGAATCTCTGCGTTATCGTCACGCGGTTATCGACAATCGTATCTTCGCCCAACTCTTGCAGATGGATGGGCCGCGCCGTGAAGTCATCCAGCGTGGTAATGACATCAGCTATTTCGAGCCAGGATTGGATCCTTTCTCGCTGCCGGGCAATCACATTATTGATGCGCTACCTGGGTTAATGTTCGCGGACTTCTCCCGTTTGGGTGAGGCCTACGATTTCATCCCGGTGGGGCGCTCGCGCATGGCCGATCAGCTGTGTGAAGTGGTACGCATCGTGTCACGTGATGGTACGCGCTACAGCTATGTGGTGTGGCTGGATGTCGATACCAAATTGCCGCTGCGGATCGATCTGCTGGATCGTGATGGCGAAACGCTGGAGCAGTTCCGCGTGATCAGTTTTGCCGTCGATGAAGGCGTACGTAATTTGATGCAGGGGCTGGAAAAGGCCAACTTGCCGCCTTCGCTATCGTTACCGGCTGGTGACAAAGTTGAACTCAGTTGGCAGCCAAACTGGCTTCCGGCGGGCATGAAGCTGATTTCACAAAGCCGACGTGATATTCCGTCGATGAACAAAACCGTTGAATCTCGTCTGTATAGCGATGGCTTATTTAGTTTTGCCATCAATATCACCCCTGCCGATAAAAGCAGTAGCGTGCAAGCATTGCGCACTGGGCGTCGTACGGTGCAGACAGAAGTGCGCGATAATCGTGAAATTACGGTGGTGGGTGAATTACCGCCCGCCACTGCCAAACGTATTGCGGACAGTATAGATTCGGGTGCACAAAAATGATGAGAGAATGGGCCACCGTTGTGGCGTGGAAAGAAGGTGTTGCCACGCTGCACACGGAAGCAAAAACCTCGTGTAATAGCTGCTCAGCACGCAAAGGCTGTGGCAGCCACGCACTTAATCAGCTGGGCCCTAAAAACGCACACGTGATGACAATCGCCAGCGCTGAGCCGCTCCAACCGGGTCAGCGTATTGAGTTGGGCATCCGTGAAAGTAGCCTTTTGGGTTCAGCGTTGCTGGTTTACATGACGCCGCTGTTTGGCCTGTTTTTAGTTGCAGGGATTTTTCAGATGCTGTTCCACAGCGATTTAGCGGCGGCCTGTGGCGCGCTGTTGGGCGGAATCGGTGGCTTTATTGTCGCTAAAGGTGTTTCTAACTTATTTGGCGATCGCGAGGCTTTTCAGCCCGTGATTCTCAGCGTTGCGTTACCTCCTGATGCACTGCGTGTGGAAAACGAAGCTTGATCCCCATCAGGCCGCGTCTAGTGCGGCCTTTTTCGTTCTGCTTAATCTCTGAATTCTGTTGCGATTCCCCACAGTTCCATTCTTTAACGCGCGACGTTAACAGTGTAATATGCGTCGTCATTAATGAGGCCGACAAGGTTTCGGGGAAAGCTCCCTTTCCTGAAAGTGTCTGTGCTCAAGTTTTCCACTGATTTTTTACGTGAAGATATTCATATAAATGAAGCACATACGAAATTTCTCCATCATCGCTCACATCGACCACGGCAAATCAACGCTCTCTGACCGTTTGATTCAAATTTGTGGTGGCCTGAGCGATCGTGAGATGGCTGCGCAAGTTCTTGACTCAATGGATTTGGAACGTGAGCGCGGCATTACCATTAAAGCGCAGAGCGTAACGCTCGATTACAAAGCGCTGAACGGTGAAACTTACCAGCTCAATTTTATCGATACTCCGGGTCACGTTGACTTCTCCTATGAAGTATCCCGTTCGCTGGCGGCGTGTGAAGGAGCATTGCTGGTGGTCGATGCAGGACAGGGCGTTGAAGCACAGACGCTGGCAAACTGCTACACCGCAATGGAAATGGATCTGGAAGTGGTACCGGTACTGAACAAAATCGACCTGCCTGCGGCCGATCCTGAGCGTGTGGCGGAAGAGATTGAAGATATCGTCGGCATCGATGCGACCGATGCGGTACGCTGCTCGGCGAAAACCGGCATCGGCGTGCCCGATGTGTTGGAACGTTTGGTGCGTGATATTCCGCCGCCAGAAGGCGATCCAGAAGGTCCTTTACAGGCGCTGATCATCGACTCATGGTTCGATAACTATCTTGGTGTGGTGTCGCTGATTCGCATTAAGAACGGCACGCTGCGCAAAGGCGACAAAGTGAAGGTCATGAGCTCTGGCCAAAGCTATAACGCTGACCGCTTAGGTATCTTCACGCCAAAACGCGTTGATCGCAACGAGTTGAACTGCGGTGAAGTAGGCTGGTTGGTGTGCGCGATTAAAGACATCCTCGGCGCGCCAGTGGGCGATACGCTGACCTTGCAGCGCAATCCGGCGGAAAAAGTGTTGCCGGGCTTCAAAAAAGTGAAGCCACAGGTTTACGCTGGCCTGTTCCCAATCAGTTCCGACGACTATGAAGCATTCCGTGATGCGCTGGGCAAACTGAGTCTGAACGATGCGTCACTGTTCTACGAGCCAGAGAGCTCAACCGCGCTGGGCTTCGGTTTCCGCATCGGCTTCCTCGGTCTGTTGCACATGGAGATCATTCAGGAACGTCTGGAGCGCGAGTACGATCTCGATCTGATCACCACCGCGCCAACCGTAGTGTATGAAGTGGAAACCACCGACGGTCAAACGATTTACGTCGACAGCCCGTCGAAATTGCCACCGCTGAATAACATCGCCGAACTGCGCGAGCCGATCGCTGAGTGTCATATGCTGCTGCCGCAGGAGTTCCTCGGCAACGTCATTACGCTGTGTATCGAAAAACGTGGCGTGCAAACCAACATGGTTTACCACGGCAAGCAGGTCGCGCTGACGTACGAAATTCCGATGGCTGAAGTGGTACTCGATTTCTTCGACCGTCTGAAATCAACGTCTCGCGGTTATGCGTCGCTGGATTATAACTTCAAACGTTTCCAAACCTCTGACATGGTGCGTGTCGACGTGATGATTAACTCAGAACGTGTTGATGCGCTGGCGCTGATTACTCACCGTGATAACTCGCAATATCGTGGCCGCGATCTGGTGGAGAAGATGAAAGATCTGATCCCTCGTCAGCAGTTTGATATTGCGATTCAGGCGGCAATCGGCAACCACATTATCGCTCGCTCAACGGTCAAGCAGCTGCGTAAAAACGTCCTGGCGAAATGCTATGGCGGTGACGTTAGCCGTAAGAAGAAACTGTTGCAGAAGCAGAAAGACGGTAAGAAGCGAATGAAGCAGGTCGGCAACGTTGAGCTGCCGCAGGAAGCATTCCTTGCCATTCTGCATGTCGGTAAAGACAGCAAATAAGGATTTTTAATGGCTAACATGTTCGCCCTGGTTTTAGTGATCGCCACGCTGGTCACTGGCATTATCTGGTGTATCGATCGCTTTAAATGGGCTCCGGCTCGTCGTGCTAAACAAGCTGCGGCACAGGCGCAGGCAGGCAACGCGCTCGACAGTAAAACGTTGGCGAAAGTCGCAGCGCAACCGGGTTGGGTTGAAACTACGGCATCGGTATTCCCGGTGCTGGCGGTGGTGTTGATCGTGCGTTCATTTATTTTTGAGCCGTTCCAGATTCCATCAGGTTCAATGATGCCAACGCTGCTGATTGGCGACTTCATCCTCGTAGAGAAGTTTGCCTACGGTATTAAAGATCCGATTGCGCAAAATACGCTGATCCCTACCGGTCATCCGCAGCGTGGTGATGTCGCGGTCTTCAAATACCCGAAAGATCCAAGCGTCGATTACATCAAGCGCGTGATTGGTTTGCCGGGCGACAAAGTGGTGTTTGATCCGTACAGCAAAACCCTGACTATCAATCCGGGTTGCAGCAGCGGCAATTGCGACACGGCACTGCCGGTGACGTACACTAACGTTGAGCCAAGCAACTTCATTCAGACCTTCAGCGGTTTCGATGGTAATGAAACCGGCAACGGCTTCTTCGAAGCACCGCAGGGCGAAACCATGAAGGGCGGCCTGCGTCTCGGCACGCGTAAAGAGACATTGGGCAACGTAACGCACGATATCTTGTTAGTAAACGAAGCGCAGAGTCAGGCAAGCATGTATTATCAGCAGCCGGGTCAGCCGCAATCGACCTGGATTGTGCCGGAAGGGCAGTATTTCATGATGGGTGATAACCGTGATAACAGCGCCGACAGCCGCTACTGGGGCTTTGTGCCCGAGAAGAATCTGGTCGGCAAAGCGGTTGCTATCTGGATGAGCTTCGAGAAACAAGAAGGACAGTGGCCGACCGGCGTGCGCTTTAGCCGCATTGGTGGGATTCACTAATTAGCTTTAAAAAAAGGTTGGCCTTCCGTAAGGGAGGCCAGTGCACACGAAACAGAACAGGTTGGTACGCAGCCCTGTTTCGTATGCAGAGTGACAGACGCACAGAACAACTGGAATCGCATGAACCCCATTGTCATTAACAAGCTGCAGCGCAAACTGGGCTACACTTTTACTCATCCGGATTTATTGCAGCAGGCATTGACGCACCGTAGTGCCAGCAGTAAACACAATGAACGTCTTGAATTCCTTGGCGATTCTATTCTCAGCTACGTGATCGCTAATGCGCTTTATCACCGCTTCCCGCGCGTCGATGAAGGCGATATGAGCCGCATGCGTGCCACGCTGGTGCGCGGCAATACGTTGGCAGAGATGGCGCGTGAATTTGACCTCGGCGAATGTTTACGTCTTGGTCCGGGCGAGCTGAAAAGCGGCGGTTTCCGTCGGGAATCGATTCTCGCGGATACGGTTGAGGCGCTGATTGGCGGCATTTTCCTTGATAGCAGCATTCAGACCGTCGAAAAGCTGATTCTTGATTGGTATCACTCGCGTCTGGAGCAGATCAGCCCAGGCGATAAGCAAAAAGATCCGAAAACGCGCCTGCAAGAGTATTTGCAAGGGCGTCACCTGCCGCTGCCCTCGTATCTGGTGGTACAGGTGCGTGGCGAAGCCCACGATCAGGAATTCACCATTCACTGTCAGGTGAGTGGTATGGCAGAACCGGTGGTGGGCATTGGTTCCAGCCGCCGTAAAGCCGAGCAAGCTGCCGCCGAACAGGCATTAATTAAGCTTGGCCTCGAATAAATAAGTCACATCGCAGCGTCGAAAGCGGCGCTGCCCAAGTCAGGACTCGAATGAGCGAACTCGAAACATATAGCGGCTTTGTCGCGATTGTAGGCCGACCAAACGTCGGTAAATCCACTTTGCTGAACCAGTTGCTGGGGCAGAAGGTGTCGATCACTTCACGCAAGCCGCAAACCACGCGTCACCGTATTATGGGCATCCACACCGAAGGCGCTTATCAGGCGATCTACGTGGATACGCCAGGGCTGCACATGGAAGAGAAGCGGGCGATCAACCGCTTGATGAACCGTGCAGCCAGCAGCTCCATCGGAGATGTTGAGCTGGTGATCTTTGTGGTTGAAGGCACGCGCTGGACGCCAGATGACGAGATGGTGCTTAACAAGCTGCGTGATAACAAAATTCCTGTGGTATTGGCGATCAATAAAGTCGATAACATTCAGGATAAGAGCATTCTATTGCCCCATCTGCAGTTCCTCAGCCAGCAGATGAACTTCCTTGAAATCGTACCGATCTCTGCGGAAAGCGGCAAAAACGTTGACGCTATTGCAGCGATTGCGCGCAAATGCCTGCCAAAATCTGAGCATCATTTCCCGGAAGATTACGTCACCGACCGATCGCAGCGTTTTATGGCATCTGAGATCATCCGTGAAAAATTAATGCGCTTCCTTGGCGCTGAGCTGCCTTATTCCGTCACCGTAGAAATTGAGCAGTTTGTCTCTAACGATCGCGGCGGCTATGACATCAATGGCCTGATTCTCGTTGAGCGCGAAGGCCAGAAGAAGATGGTGATCGGCAATAAAGGCGCCAAGATCAAAACCATCGGCATTGAATCGCGTAAAGACATGGAAGAGATGTTTGAGGCGAAAGTGCATCTTGAACTGTGGGTTAAAGTGAAATCTGGCTGGGCGGACGATGAACGTGCGCTGCGCAGCTTAGGTTACTCTGACGAAGGTTAATCGATGGAAGGCTGGCAACGCGCCTTTGTGCTGCATAGTCGCCCTTATAGCGAAACCAGCCTGCTCCTCGATCTGTTCAGCGAAAGCGAAGGGCGCGTCCGCGTCCTTGCCAAAGGCGCCCGTTCGCGCCGCTCTCAATTAAAAGGCGCGCTGCAACCCTTCACGCCACTGCTGGTGCGCTGGGGCGGCCGCGGCGACGTCAAAACGCTGCGCAACGCCGAAGCCGTTTCACTGGCATTACCGCTGAGCGGCATCACGCTCTACTGCGGGCTGTACGTTAATGAACTGCTTTCACGCGTGCTGGAGCAGCAAATTCCCTTCTCTGACATGTTCTTCGATTATCTGCATTGCATCCAAACGCTGGCGGCAGGCAACGGCTCGCCTGAACCGGCGCTACGCCGCTTTGAGCTGGCGCTACTGGGACATCTTGGTTACGGCGTGGATTTCCTGCACTGCGCCGGCAGCGGCGAAGAGATCGCCGATGAGATGACCTACAGCTATCGTGAAGAGAAAGGGTTTATTGCCAGTTTGGTGGTGAACCAGCGTAGCTTTACCGGCCGTCAGCTGCGGGCAATATGGGAACGTGATTTTCCGGATGCTGATAGCCTGCGCGCTGCTAAACGCTTTACGCGCATGGCACTGAAGCCCTATCTTGGTGGTAAACCGCTGAAGAGTCAGGAGCTGTTTCGCCAGTTTGTGCCAAAAAAGAAACCCGATGTGGCAAACGACTAGCGCTGGTTCTACCGCCTGATATATTCAGCACGGTACACTGCAAACACACTGAACACATTTAAGGATTGTCATGGCTGAGTTGCTGTTAGGCGTCAACATTGACCACATTGCTACCGTGCGCAATGCGCGTGGCACAAACTATCCCGATCCGGTGCAGGCCGCGTTTGTTGCCGAGCAGGCCGGTGCCGACGGCATTACCGTGCATCTGCGTGAAGATCGTCGCCACATTACCGACCGCGACGTGCGCATTCTGCGTGATACCATTCAGACGCGCATGAATCTGGAGATGGCGGTCACGGACGAGATGATCGACATCGCCTGCGAAATCAAACCACACTTCGTTTGCCTGGTGCCGGAAAAGCGTCAGGAAGTCACCACCGAAGGTGGGCTGGATGTGGCTGGCCAGCAGGATAAAATCAATGCGGCGGTGCGTTTGCTAAGTGAAGCGGGGATTTTGGTGTCGCTGTTTATCGATGCCGATCATCGCCAGATTGAAGCCGCCGTTGCCAGTGGCGCGCCCTATATTGAAATTCACACCGGCGCGTACGCCGAAGCGCCAGAAGGTCTCGAGCGCCAGGCTGAGCTGTCGCGTATCCGAAAAGCCGCTACCTTCGCGGCCAGCCTTGGCCTGAAAGTGAATGCCGGCCACGGTTTGACCTACCATAACGTACAGCCGATTGCTGAACTGCCTGAGATGCATGAGCTGAATATCGGTCACGCAATCATTGGTCGCGCGCTGTTTAGCGGTTTGGCGGATGCGGTTACTGAGATGAAACAACTGATGCGGGAAGCGCGTCGCTAATGGCGATTCTCGGACTTGGCAGCGACATCGTAGAGATCGAGCGTATCGCGGGCGTGATTGAGCGATCCGGCGATCGCCTGGCGCGCCGCGTATTGAGCGAAGCCGAGTGGCAGCAATATCAGGCGCACCAGCAGCCGGTGCGCTTTCTTGCCAAGCGTTTTGCGGTAAAAGAAGCGGCCGCGAAAGCGTTCGGTACCGGCATTCGCGGTGGCCTGGCGTTCAATCAGTTTGAAGTGTACAACGACGCGCTGGGCAAGCCGGGGTTACGTTTCTTTGAACAGGCTAAAGTGATTGCCAGCCAGCTCGGCGTACAGCACGTGCATGTGACGTTAGCGGATGAACGCCATTACGCTTGCGCGACGGTAATTATCGAGAACTAAGGGTGCAACACCACAAACTTCTCCCACAGCATCTCACGACTTTCCGGGTGCTGTGGATCCGCAATAATGGTGTTATCAATCGGGCAGACGCTTTGGCAGGTCGGCACATCATAATGGCCCACGCATTCGGTGCAGCGGTCAACATCAATCTCATAGATCGCGTCGCCTAAGCTGATTGCCTGATTTGGGCATTCAGGTTCGCACATATCGCAGTTGATGCATTTTGTGGTGATGAGTAGGGCCATAGCAAAAATCCAATAACAGCAGAAAAGGCGCGGGTATTATACGCGGCTCATCTCATCAGACCAGCTTTTTCACCAACGCTTCGCTGTGACGAATATGGCTGGACGCGCGTTCGGGATCGTTTTGTACTAGCGCCATAAACAGCAGATCGGTCAGCGCCAGTTGTGCGCTGGTGGATGATATCGCCGCGCTACGCGTACTTTGCTCTTCGGCCACGGTATACAGACAAATGGTTGCACACTGCTGTAACGCATTTGGAGTGAAGCCGGTGAAGGCCAGCACATCGGCGCCTACCTGTGCCGCTTCCTGCGCCGCCAAATTGATTTCACGCCGTTCGCCGGTATAGGAAATTGCCAATAACACATCGCCGGGTGCCATTGCCTGCACGCTGGCCAGCAGCGCATGCATATCCTGTTCAGCCACCGCATTGATGCCGATTTTCATCAGCTTCCACGAGAAATCTTTTGCCACCAACCCGGATGCGCCAATACCAACCAGTAAAATACGATTGGCATTTTTCAACAGCTGCAACGTTTGCATCAGCTTCTCTTCGCTGTTGATATCCAGCGTGGCGCGGATCGCGGAGATCTTCTCGGTGAGCAGTTTCTCGCCCACCACTTTAAGCGGATCGTCGCTAAGAATATGATTGTGTACCGTAATCGCATCACGGTCGGCCATCGATTCGCTCAGCGCCAGCTTCAGCGCCGGAAATCCTTTATAGCCCAGCTTTTGCGCAAATTTCACCACGCTGGACTGGCTAACGCCGGCTTCTTCCGCCAGCTTTTGCGAACTCAGATGCCGTGCCCGATCCGGCTGCGACAGCAAAAAATCCGCCAATCGACGCTCATTTAGCGCCAGTCGAGGATAAAGTTGGCGAATTCGCAGCAATGAACTCATGGTTAGATCCTTAATTCAGCTTTCCAGATAGCGCGGAGCGCTTTGCACTTATGGTGCTGGCAGGCTTCGGCCAGATAACAACGCGCGGGCAAAGAGAATAAACTATTCAGCTGGCATTGTAGTCATTGGAATTAAAAATAGCAGTTTTCGCCCCGAACGCTGAAGCTGGCTACACTGTAGTGCAGAAACCGCGAAGGATAGAAAAGGAGTGTTGTTTGACAAAAGGTACGCAACGACGCGTGGTGTTCTTCGATCTGGACGGCACGCTGCATCAGCAAGATATGTTTGGCACCTTTATGCGCTACCTGCTGCGACGTCAGCCGATCAATGTGCTGTTGGTGGTGCCGTTGTTACCGGTGATTGGGCTCGGTATGCTGATCAAAGGTCGCGCGGCGCGCTGGCCGATGAGTTTACTGCTATGGGCGATTACTTTTGGCCACAGTGAAACGCGCCTGCGTCAGCGTGAAGCCGAATTTGCTGACTGGTTCCGCGAACGCGTGACCGCCTTTCCGGTGGTGCAACAGCGACTTACCGATTATCTCAGCAGCAATGATGCCGATGTCTGGCTGATTACCGGTTCTCCGCAGTCGCTGGTAGAAAAAGTTTATTTTGATTCAGCGTTCCTGCCGCGCGTGCAACTTATCGCCAGCCAGATGAAACCGGGCCGCGGTGGACGTTTGTTGGCCATGCGTTGCCTGGGGCACGAAAAGGTGGCGCAGCTGGAGGAGAAAATCGGCACGCCTCTTCAGCTGTATAGCGGCTACAGCGACAGCAAGCAGGACAACCCGCTGCTGTTCTTCTGTCAGCATCGCTGGCGCGTTACGCCGCGCGGCGAGCTGCAACAGCTGGAATAACGCTTCGATTCCGGCAGTAGCATCGCTATAATGCGCCGCCTTTGATGCCCGCAGGAGTTGCCCGGTGAACCCACAAACAGATGAATATTGGATGCGTTATGCGCTGGAGTTGGCGCGTCGTGCGTGGGAGCAGGGCGAGGTTCCAGTGGGTGCGGTGCTGGTGCAGGGCGATAACGTGATTGGAGAGGGCTGGAATCGTCCGATTGGTCAGCACGATCCTACCGCGCATGCGGAGATCATGGCGCTGCGTCAGGGCGGCAAAGTGCTGGAAAACTATCGTTTACTGGATACGACGCTGTATGTAACGCTGGAGCCTTGCGTGATGTGCGCCGGTGCGATGGTGCACAGTCGCATCACGCGATTAGTGTTTGGCGCCAAAGATGAGAAAACCGGTGCGGCGGGTTCTTTACTGGACGTTATTGGTCATCCCGGCATGAATCATCAAATCCAGATTGATTGCGGTGTGTTGGCAGACGAGTGTGCCGGGATGCTGAGTGACTTCTTCCGCATGCGTCGCGAGCAAAAGAAAGCGCTGCGACAGGCGCAGCGCAGCGGTTAATTCATCGCAATTTTCGGTTCGACTGCCGGGTAACCGGCGCCTAATTCCGCTTCCAGCGCCGACTGTTGTGCGATGCGCTTCTCTTGCTCCTGCAAATATCCCACCAAACTGATCTGATACTTACGAATATTCTCCACGTAGTTATAAGCTTCGTGGCCGCGTGCGTAACCGTAAGTGGTTTGCGTGTAGTAACGTTTCTGGCTCAGCATTGGCAAGCGCAGCTTCACATCTGCCCAGCTATCCGGGTTGCCGCCCTGTCTCGCCGTCAGCTTACGCACGTCCAGCATGTGCGCGTAGCCCATGTTGTAGGCCGCCAGCGCGAACCAAATGCGCTCATCTTCAGGAATCGTTTCCGGCACCTTTTCCATCATGCGCTTGAGATATTCACTGCCGCCGCGAATACTCTGCTCGGGATCGAGCCGATCGTTCACGTCAAGGCTGTCCGCAGTATTGCGCGTCAACATCATCATGCCGCGCACGCCGGTGGGCGAGGTGGCCTGCGGATTCCAGTGCGACTCCTGATAAGAGATCGCCGCTAACAAGCGCCAATCCATGGTGGCGGAATATTTCTCAAACAGCGGTTTGATATCGGGCAGCGTATTATCAATGGCGCGCAGGAAAGTACGCGTATCTACGTAATCGAAAGTGCCGACGTGACCAAGATACTTCTCTTCCAGCCGCGCCATCGCGCCTTCTTCACCCATTTGGCTATAGAAGTCGAGCATGGCCGCATTCAGACTGTCATCATCGTTACGCGGCAGATACCATGTCACCGGCTCTTCATCCGTCACATCAAATGCCACCGCCAGCTGCGGATGAATGCGTTGCAGCAAGCCAATGGTGACCGAATCACCCACGGTATAATCCAGCTTACCGTCGGCGACGGCTTCAAGCAGCGCTTTCTGCCCTTGATCGGTGGAGATCGCCCAGTCGAGATCGGGATAGCTGTCAGCTTTGGCGGAACGTAAAGTTGACAGATATGCCGAACCGGACTGCACAATCAGGCGGCCTTTAAGATCGCCGAGATTTTTCGGGCGAGGCTTATCAATGCGGTACACCAGCTGCTGCGACACTGAATAGTAGCTCGGGCCACTTTGATAGTGCGCAAGGCGTTCGCTGTTATAGATCAAACCGGCGGCAAGCAAATCCGCTTTACCATCATCCAAATCGTCAAACAGATCGCCAAGGTTAGGACGCACCTCAACTTCCAGTTTCACGCCAAGATAATCGGCGAAGCGCTTCGCCAGCTCGTAATCCATTCCGGCTGGTGCATTGTTAATGGTGTAGTAAGTCAGCGGAGAGTTCACCGTGCTGATGCGCAGCACTCCGCGTGATTTGATCTGTGATAGCGCGTCTTTTCCTCCCCCGTACCACGGGATGGAGGGCCACAGTGCTAGCGCAAGCAGCACGGTGATCAGACCGATAAACAGATAGTTTATTTTTAGGCGTTTCAAATAGTTGTCTCGTAATGGCTCACAGGCCTCTGTCTTTTAAAAGGCAGTATTTATGTTGTTTTAACTCCCAGAGCGACGGGCATTTTGCGCAACAAAAAGAGGCAGGGCAACTTTTATAGCAAGAATTGTGCAAAATTCAGCCAAACGCCAGGTGCCAGAATTTATGCGCAAACGGTTTCGTATCCTGTGCTGTTTCTCTATAATACCGCCCGTTTTCCCCTGTTGCGCCCAATGAAGCGTCGCCCGGCACTTCAAAGACGAGAGATCTTTAATGATGGAAATTCTGCGTGGTTCGCCCGCTCTGTCGGCATTTCGTGTAAACAAACTGCTGACCCGCTTTCAGGACGCTCACCTTCCAGTGAGTGATATTTACGCCGAGTACGTCCATTTTGCCGATGTCAGCGCACCGCTCAGCGCGGATGAACACGCCCGCCTGCAACGCCTGCTGAAATACGGTCCTTCTCTCGCCGAACATGCGCCACAAGGGCGTCTGTTGCTGGTTACGCCGCGTCCCGGCACCATCTCGCCGTGGTCATCGAAAGCCACCGACATCGCACACAACTGCGATCTGCCCCAGGTGTTACGCCTTGAGCGCGGTATGGCTTTCTATGTGCAGGCCCCCGAGCTGACGGAAGCGCAGTGGCAGCAGCTTGCCAGCCTGCTGCATGACCGCATGATGGAAACCGTATTCGCTGACCTCAGCGATGCGCAGCAGCTGTTTGCCCATCATCAGCCGCAGCCGCTGAAAAGCATCGACGTGCTGGGCGCAGGCCGCCGCGCGCTTGAACAGGCCAATACCACGCTGGGCCTGGCGCTGGCCGATGATGAGATCGATTACCTGCTTGATGCCTTTACTAAGCTGGGGCGTAATCCTAACGACATTGAGCTCTACATGTTTGCGCAGGCAAACTCCGAACACTGCCGTCACAAGATCTTCAACGCCGACTGGATTATTGATGGCGAAAAGCAGCCGAAATCGCTGTTTAAAATGATCAAAAACACCTTTGAACATAACCCTGAGCACGTGCTGTCGGCCTATAAAGACAATGCCGCGGTGATGGAAGGTTCTGAGGTTGGTCGCTTCTACGCGGATGCGCAGCAGGGCGAATATCAATTCCATCAGGAAGAAGCGCACATCCTGATGAAAGTCGAAACCCATAATCATCCAACTGCCATTTCGCCATGGCCGGGTGCCGCGACCGGTTCCGGTGGCGAAATCCGCGATGAAGGCGCAACCGGCCGTGGCGCGAAACCAAAAGCCGGACTGGTCGGTTTTTCGGTTTCGAACCTGCGCATTCCAGGCTTCGAACAGCCGTGGGAAGAGGATTTCGGTAAGCCGGATCGCATTGTCACTGCGCTGGACATCATGACCGAAGGCCCGCTGGGCGGCGCGGCATTCAACAACGAATTTGGTCGTCCGGCCCTTAACGGCTACTTCCGTACCTATGAAGAGCGCGTTAACAGCCACAATGGCGTAGAACTGCGCGGCTACCACAAGCCAATCATGCTGGCGGGCGGTATCGGTAACATCCGTGCCGATCACGTACAGAAGGGCGAGATTGTGGTGGGCGCCAAGCTGATCGTGCTGGGCGGTCCGGCCATGAACATCGGTTTGGGCGGCGGTGCGGCTTCTTCGATGGCTTCAGGCCAGTCAGATGCCGATCTTGATTTTGCTTCGGTACAGCGCGACAACCCGGAAATGGAGCGCCGCTGCCAGGAAGTCATTGACCGTTGTTGGCAGCTAGGGGAAGCCAACCCGATTCTGTTTATCCACGACGTCGGCGCGGGCGGTCTCTCGAACGCGATGCCAGAGCTGGTCAGCGATGGTAACCGCGGCGGCAACTTTAACCTGCGCGACATCCTCAGTGATGAGCCAGGCATGAGCCCGCTGGAAGTGTGGTGTAACGAATCGCAGGAGCGTTATGTGCTGGCGGTGGCGCCAGAGAAGCTGGCGCTGTTCGATGAGCTGTGCCAGCGTGAGCGCGCGCCGTATGCGGTGATCGGTGAAGCCACCGAAGAGCTGCATCTGAACCTCGCTGACAGCCATTTCGACAATAAGCCAATCGACATGCCGCTCGACGTGCTGCTGGGCAAAACGCCGAAGATGACGCGCGATGTTGCCAGCCAGCAAGCCAAAGGCGATGCGCTGCAGCGTGAGGGTATTACGATTGCTGATGCGGTGCATCGTGTGCTGCATTTGCCAACCGTGGCGGAAAAAACCTTCCTGATCACCATCGGCGATCGCAGCGTAACCGGCATGGTCGCGCGCGATCAGATGGTGGGTCCATGGCAGATCCCCGTTGCCAACTGCGCCGTCACCACCGCCAGCCTCGATAGCTATCATGGTGAAGCATTCTCCCTTGGTGAACGTGCACCGGTCGCGCTGCTCGACTTCGCGGCTTCCGGTCGCCTGGCGGTAGGCGAAGCGCTGACCAACATCGCAGCCACCTCAATTGGTTCACTGCAACGCGTCAAGCTATCTGCGAACTGGATGGCCGCAGCCGGCCACCCGGGAGAAGATGCTGGTTTATATGCCGCAGTGAAAGCGGTTGGCGAAGAGCTGTGTCCGGCGCTGGGTATCACTATCCCAGTAGGCAAAGATTCGATGTCGATGAAAACCCGCTGGCAGCAAGGCACCGAGCAGCGTGAAATGACCTCGCCGTTGTCATTAGTGATCACCGCGTTTGCGCGCGTTGAAGATGTGCGTCGCACCGTCACGCCGCAGCTGCAGGCCGATCAAGACAATCTGCTGCTGCTGGTGGATCTGGGTAACGGCGCTAATACCTTGGGCGCAACCGCGCTGTCGCAGGTTTATCGCCAACTTGGCGACAAGCCAGCCGATGTGCGTGATGCCACTCAGCTGGCTGGCTTCTTCAATGCTATTCAGGCGCTGGTGGCCGAGCAGAAACTGCTGGCCTACCACGATCGTTCCGACGGCGGCCTGCTGGTGACGCTGGCAGAAATGGCCTTCACCGGACACTGCGGTATCGACGTTGATATCGCCGCGTTGGGCAGCGATGCTTTGGCAGCGCTGTTCACCGAAGAGCTGGGCGCGGTACTGCAAATCAACGCCGCTGATCGCGCGGCAGTGGAGCAGGTGTTCGCTGACCACGGCCTGAGCGCTAACGTGCACGTGATGGGTAAAGCGCTGCCGGGCGACCGCTTCGTGATCCGTTCTGGCGACAGTGCGGTGTACAGCGAAAGCCGCACCACGCTGCGTACCTGGTGGGCAGAAACCACCTGGCAGATGCAGCGTCTGCGTGATAACCCAGCCTGTGCCGATCAGGAGCATGAAGCGAAGAAAGATGACAAGGACCCAGGTCTGAACGTGCATCTAACCTTTAAGCCAGAAGAGGACGTTGCGGCACCGATGATCGCCACCGGCGCGCGTCCGCGTGTGGCGGTGCTGCGTGAGCAGGGCGTCAACTCCCACGTGGAGATGGCGGCGGCCTTCCATCGCGCTGGCTTTACTGCGGTTGACGTGCACATGAGCGATCTGCTGGCCGGTCGTCGCGGCCTGGAAGAGTTCCAGGCGCTGGTTGCGTGCGGTGGTTTCTCTTACGGTGACGTGCTGGGTGCGGGGGAAGGTTGGGCCAAATCCATCCTGTTCAACGGCCGCGTACGTGATGAGTTTGAGAACTTCTTCCATCGTCCACAAACGCTGGCGTTGGGCGTGTGTAACGGCTGCCAGATGATGTCGAACCTGCGTGAACTGATTCCAGGCAGCGAACTGTGGCCACGCTTTGTACGTAACCAGTCCGAGCGTTTCGAAGCGCGTTTCAGCCTGGTCGAAGTGGCGGCGAGCCCATCGCTGCTGCTGGACGGCATGGTAGGATCGCACATGCCCATCGCCGTATCACACGGCGAAGGTTTTGTCGAAGTGCGTGACGGTGCGCATCTGGCACAGCTGGAGAGCAAAGGTCTGGTGGCGCTGCGCTTCGTCGATAACTTTGGCAAAGTGACGGAGCGCTATCCGGCGAACCCGAATGGCTCTCCAAACGGCATCACCGCAGTCACCAACGAAAGCGGTCGTGTGACCATTATGATGCCGCATCCTGAGCGCGTGTTCCGCACCGTGAGCAACTCATGGCACCCGGCAGAGTGGGGCGAAGACAGCCCGTGGATGCGTATCTTCCGCAACGCACGTAAGCAATTGGGCTAAGCGTTAATCTTGAGTTGTTATGCTGGTGCGCACCAATGCGCACCTTACAAGGCCGCCTAACCGCGGCCTTTATTTTTTTGTAGGGTCGCCATTAATGGTGACCTGGCTAAAAACCGCACAAGTATGCAAGCTGTCGGAAAAAGGCGACAATCCCGCCATGTCAGTGTCGTCAAAAGGTGACATTTAACCCATTGATTTATAATGTTGAAAAATGAGGGCTCTTAACGCGTTGCTAATTGGCGACACTTGTATCTGACCAATCGGTCCGCTTTACCGACAATTCTCGCTGCCTTGTTGGCACTCCTCTGATAATCAACACTATTTATTTTCTGGCACGATACTTGCTATACTCACATCGTGGCTCATTCTCCTGTTTATGATTGCCCCGCTTCGGCGGTTGAGCTCATAAAAACTGAATGACGCACCAAACGGAGCCTGTCGTCCACCTCACCGATAATCGCTTGCTTTGCAACGTTATCAAACATCGGACGCAACGTTGAGTTAGGCTCCACCTATTTTGCAAGCGATGCTGCGGCGTCGCTCTCACGGCAGGCCAAAAGGCCTGCCGTTTTCATATCCGGCCTTTCTTCCGTTTTGATACTTCGCTAGCATGCCTGCAGCTCACATTTAAGGAAGCGCGGTTGTGAAGAAATGGCGTTTGTTCCCCCGATCCCTGCGGCAGTTGGTGTTGATGGCCTTTCTGCTGGTACTACTACCATTGCTGGTGCTGGCATGGCAAGCGTGGGAAAGCCTCTCGGCGCTGAGCAATCAGGCGGCGGATACCAACCGCAATACCTTCACCGACGTTCGTCGTAGCGAGGCAATGGCGCGTACCGCCCTTGAGCTGGAGCGTAGCTATCGCCAATATTGCGTATTAGGTGATGTGTCACTGGCGAAGCTATATCAAACGCAGTGGACGCGCTACGGCCAGATGCTGAGCAGCCACGCCGCCAGTTTGCCCGATCTTCCCTCTTTTAAAGTGCTGCAAACCACTTTGCCGCAGTTGCAGCAGATGCAATGCGATAACGGGAATCCCGAAGCTCAGGCTGGTAGTGCGCTGGAACGATTTTCCAACGCCAACACGCAAATGGTTCAGGCGACGCGTGAAGTGGTGTTTTCGCGCGGCCTCCAACTGCAGCGTGAAATTGCCGATCGCGGTCAGTTCTTTGGCTGGCAGGCACTGATTCTCTTCCTGATTAGCCTGGTGCTGGTTTTGCTGTTTACCGGCATGATCATTGGCCCAGTAAAACGTGTTGAGCGCATGATTAATCGTCTGGGCGAGGGCAGATCGCTGGGTGATAGCGGCAGTTTTCGTGGCCCGCGCGAGATTCGCTCGCTGGGACAACGCATTGTCTGGTTGAGTGAGCGTCTGAGCTGGCTGGAAGCGCAGCGCCATGAATTTTTGCGCCATCTCTCCCATGAACTGAAAACGCCGCTCGCCAGCCTGCGCGAAGGGACAGAACTCCTGGCCGATCAGGTCGCTGGACCGCTGAATGCCGAGCAGCAGGAAGTGGTGGCGATACTCGATACCAGCAGCCGTCATTTACAGCGGCTGATTGAACAATTGCTGGATTACAACCGCAAGCTGGCCGATGGCCCCCTGACGCTGGAACCGGTTGCGTTAAATGACATCATCGCTGCGGTGCTGAAAGTACATTCACTGCCGGCTAACGCGCGAGCACTGACAACGCACGTAGATTTGCAAGTTCATCACTGCTTGGCGGAAGCCACGCTGCTGCAGCGCGTCATTGATAACCTCTATTCGAACGCCGTGAACTACGGCAGTGAATCCGGTAACATCTGGCTGCAGAGCCAGCAGAAAGGCAACCAGGTGTGGATTGAGGTGGCAAACACCGGCACACCAATTCCGGCTGAAGAGCAGGCGATGATTTTCGAGCCCTTTTATCAGGGCAGCCAACAGCGTAAAGGGCCGGTTAAAGGCAGTGGGCTAGGTTTAAGCATTGCCAAAGATTGCCTGCGCAGGATGCAAGGTGATTTGCAGTTGGTAACGCGCAAGGATGCGGATGTCTGTTTTCGTATAATTTTGACGACCAGCGCCGGGAATGCCTGATTAATGAAATTAACCCTATGCAAATTTGTGAGCTGTGCATTGCTGGCGTTGGGCCTTAGCGCCTGCCAGGCCCCCTCACGCGATCCTGCGCAGCATAATGGCGCCAGCTTGCCTGAGCCGGACGTGCGTCTGCCCGATTATCTGGCGACCGATTGCCAAAACCTGTGGCAAATCGAAACGCCAGCCGCTGTAAGTAACCCGCTTTACTGGCAGCGTGCCATTGATTGTGCAGAGCGCTTATCACCTGCTGAAGCGCGCGCCGAAGCGCGTCGCTGGCCGGTACAGGGATGGGCGCGCGCCTTTAAGCAAGGCATCTTACTGTCGAACGGCAACGTAACGCCGGTTGAGCGCCGCACTTATGTCGATACCTTAGATAGTTACGGCACCTTTTATCCGGCGTCAGTTCGGCCGTTGCTGCAGCTGTGGCGCAGTAATCAAGCGGCCCAGCTGCAGCTGAGTGAAGCGCGTGGACGTTACGCTGCCCTGCAGCAGAGTAATGATGCTGAAATGGATAACCTGCGCCAGCAGCAAACCAAAATGCGTCAGTCGCTGGTGGATACCCAACGCAAACTCGAGCGTTTAACGGATATTGAACGCCAGTTGTCATCGCGCAAAGCCGCAGACAGCAGCGACACATCGCACGGTAGCGATGTGCAAAGTGAGGATCAGTAATCATGAAACAAGCCGCACGCTTACTGCTGGTGGATGACGATCCGGGCTTACTGAAATTGCTTGGTATGCGTCTGAGCAGTGAAGGTTATCAGGTGGCGACGGCGGCCAGTGGCCCGGAAGCGTTGCGTCATCTGCAAAAAGAGAAGGTCGATTTAGTGATAAGCGACCTGCGCATGGATGAGATGGACGGTCTGGCTCTGTTCGGCGAAGTCCAGAAACGTCACGCGGGATTACCGGTCATCATCCTCACCGCCCACGGTTCGATTCCGGAAGCCGTCTCGGCGACCCAGCAAGGCGTGTTTAGCTTTCTGACAAAACCGGTGGACCGTGATGCGCTCTACAAAGCGATTGATGAAGCGCTGGCGCAGCGTGCGCCCATCGGCGATGAGGGATGGCGTGAAGCGATTGTGACGCGTAATCCGCAAATGCTGCGCCTGCTGGAGCAGTCACATATGGTGGCGCAATCCGACGTCAGTATTTTGATCAATGGTCAAAGCGGCACCGGTAAAGAGGTATTGGCGCAGGCGATTCATGCGGCCAGCCCGCGCGCGACAAAACCGTTTATTGCGATTAACTGCGGCGCGCTGCCGGAGCAACTGCTGGAATCTGAGCTGTTTGGCCACGCCAAAGGCGCGTTTACCGGTGCCGTTAGCGCACGCGAAGGCTTGTTCCAGGCTGCGGAAGGCGGCACGCTATTCCTTGATGAAATTGGTGATATGCCGCAGGCGCTACAGGTGAAACTGCTGCGTGTTCTGCAGGAGCGCAAAGTGCGCCCGCTAGGCAGCAACCGCGATTTAACTATTAATGTGCGTATTATTTCGGCGACGCATCGCGACTTGCCGAAAGCGATGGAGAAAAAAAGTTTCCGCGAGGATCTTTACTATCGCCTCAATGTGGTAAATCTCAGAATTCCCGCGCTGCATGAGCGCGCGGAAGATATCCCGCTCTTGGCCAATCATCTGCTGCGTCAGTCCGCCGATCGCCATAAACCCTTTGTGCGCAGTTTCTCTGTCGATGCCATGAAACGGCTGGTGGGCGCGTCGTGGCCGGGTAATGTACGCCAGCTGGTGAATGTGATTGAGCAGTGCGTAGCGCTAAGTACCGCACCGGTGATCGGGGATGCGCTAGTGGAGCAGGCGCTGGCCGGAGAAAATACTGCGTTGCCTACTTTCGTTGAGGCACGCAATCAATTTGAGCTGAACTATCTGCGCAAGCTGCTGCAGATGACCAAAGGAAATGTGACTAACGCCGCGCGTCTGGCTGGACGTAACCGTACTGAATTCTATAAGCTGCTGTCGCGCCATGAATTGGACGCCAGCGAATTTAAAGAGTAGCTTGCTGCGGCAGCGTCAGGAACAATTATACTAACGGTATCCGTCCATCATGGAGGGAGTTAAATAGGATCTGTCATGAAAAAGATCGATGCAATTATCAAACCATTCAAACTCGATGATGTACGTGAAGCTTTAGCCGAGGTAGGCATCACCGGGATGACCGTCAGTGAAGTGAAAGGTTTTGGGCGTCAGAAGGGCCATACTGAACTGTATCGCGGTGCCGAGTACATGGTCGATTTTCTGCCAAAGGTGAAAATCGAAATGGTGGTGGGTGACGACATCGTCGACACCTGCGTAGAAACCATTATGAAAACCGCGCAAACCGGCAAAATTGGTGATGGCAAAATCTTTGTCTTCGACGTGGCGCGCGTGGTACGTATTCGTACCGGTGAAGAGGACGAAGAGGCAATTTAAGCCCCTCCGCGCATTACCTGAAAAAGCCTGCCTTGCGCAGGCTTTTTGTTTTACAACACTTTGTGTGGGCCAAACACTTCGTAGTGAATGCGATCGGCGTTTACACCCGCATCAATTAACTGACGTGCGACAAACTGCATGAACGACAGCGGGCCGCAGATCCAGAATTGACGATCGGCCTGATTGAGTGCGGAAGAGATACTCGCCAGATCCATCAAGCCTTGCGCATCAAAGCGCCCGGCATCGGTGGCTGCCGGCTGGCGATACCAGATGTGTGGCGTGAAGTTTGGCAGACGTGCACCGAGTGCCTGCACTTCTTCAGCAAAGGCATGTTGTGAACCCGCTTCAGCCGCGTGCAGCCAGTTGACTGCGGCAGGGTGTTGTTGCTCGGCAAGATTTGCCAGCATCGCCAGCATGGGCGTTTGACCAACGCCAGCCGAAATCAGCGTAACGGGCGTCGTAGGGTGCGCCTGCAGGAAGAAATCGCCAGCTGGCGCAGCGCACTGCACGATATCTCCGACCCGCGCGTTATCGTGCAGCCAGCCCGAGACGCTGCCTAAGGCTTCGCGCTTCACGGCAATTCGATAAAATTTGCCGTTAGGCTGATGCGTTAAAGAATACTGGCGGTGCTGGATATTTTCACTGCCCGCTGGATGCAGGCTAATGGCCAGATATTGGCCGGGCAGAAAGGCCGCCACCGGCATGCCATCATTTGGCACCAGCTCAAAGCTTTTGATCACGGAGCTTTCCTGTTTGATGGCGCGAATACGGAAATCACGCGCGCCGCGCCAGCCGCCTATTTTCTCTTCGGATTCACGATAAATGGCTTCTTCTCGCTGAATAAACACATCCGCCAGCACGCCATAAGCTTTACCCCACGCGGTTAGCACCTCTTCACCCGGATGCAGCAGCTCATCAATGGTTGCCAGCAAATTTTCTCCGACGATGGCGTACTGATCGGGCTGAATATTTAAGCTGGCATGCTTCTGGGCAATTTTTTCTACTGCAGGCAGCAGTACGGCCAGATTTTCCAGATTGCTGCCATAAGCGACGATCGCATTGAACAGCGCTTCCCGTTGATTACCACTGCGTTGATTGTTCATGTTGAACACATTTTTCAATTCGGGATGCTGCGTTAGCAGGCGCTGATAAAAATGGCCGGTAAGCTGGGGGCCGATTTGCGCTATAGCAGGCAATGTCGATTTGATAATGGCGATAGTTTGGGCATCAAGCATGGTGAAATCCTTAGGGTGAATTTAAACATGTATTTTAAATGCATCTTAAGTTCAATCTAAGCGCCTGTAAATCCCTCGTAATGCTTAAGGATTAAGCAAAAAAGGTGCGGGCTGGGCCGCAAACCTGAAATTTTATCGGGATTAGAGTGAGGAAATATCATGATTTACTGGCTGCAAAAAAAGCGTAAAAAACCCGTTCCAACGCCATGCCAATCGATTGCGCAAAAAGAGGGTGTTGGCGCTACCGTCACCTGGCAAAACCGTTTACACTGTTCGCCTTCGCCCCTTTGCCGGGGCCTAAACTGCCGTTAAAAAGTAAGCTGAGTCAGGAGAGTCCGGATGTTAAAGCGTGATATGAACATTGCCGATTATGATGCCGCGTTGTGGCAGGCGATGGAGCAAGAGAAAGTGCGTCAGGAAGAGCACATTGAACTGATTGCTTCTGAAAACTACACCAGCCCACGCGTAATGCAGGCACAAGGTTCACAGCTCACCAACAAATATGCTGAAGGCTACCCGGGCAAGCGCTACTACGGCGGCTGCGAATACGTTGATATCGTTGAGCAGCTGGCAATTGATCGTGCTAAAGCGCTGTTCGGCGCAGATTACGCTAACGTGCAGCCGCACTCGGGTTCACAGGCCAACTTCGCGGTATATACCGCGCTGCTGCAGCCGGGCGACACCATTCTGGGTATGAATCTGGCGCACGGTGGTCACCTGACGCACGGTTCTCCGGTTAACTTGTCTGGCAAGCTGTATAACGTTATCCCTTACGGCATCGATGAAACCGGCAAAATCAATTACGACGAACTGGCTGAGCTGGCGCAAACCCACAAGCCGAAAATGATCGTAGGCGGATTCTCTGCCTACTCTGGCATTTGCGACTGGGCCAAAATGCGTGAAATCGCTGACAGCGTTGGCGCGTACCTGTTCGTTGACATGGCACACGTTGCGGGTCTGATCGCGGCAGATGTCTATCCAAACCCTGTTCCACATGCACACATCGTTACTTCGACCACTCATAAAACCCTGGCGGGTCCACGTGGCGGCCTGATCCTGGCGAAAAACGGTGACGAAGAGCTGTACAAAAAACTGAACTCCGCGGTGTTCCCGGGCGGTCAGGGTGGTCCTTTGATGCACGTGATTGCTGGCAAAGCGGTGGCGTTCAAAGAAGCGATGGAGCCAGAGTTCAAAACTTATCAGCAGCAGGTTGCTAAGAATGCCAAAGCGATGGTGGAAGTACTGCTTGAGCGCGGCTACAACATCGTTTCGGGTGGCACGCACAACCACTTGTTCCTGATCGATTTGGTAAGCAAAAATCTGACCGGTAAAGAAGCGGATGCTGCTCTGGGCCGCGCCAACATTACCGTAAACAAAAATAGCGTACCAAACGATCCGAAAAGCCCATTCGTGACGTCTGGCGTCCGTATTGGTACTCCAGCCGTTACCCGTCGCGGCTTCAAAGAAGCTGAAGTCCGTGAATTAGCGGGCTGGATCGCCGACGTGTTGGACAACATTAACGACGAAGCAACTATCGAACACACTAAGCAGAAAGTGTTGGATATCTGCACCCGTCTGCCGGTATACGCGTAAGTTTTACGCTTGCCGATGCGGTATAAAAAGGATGGCGTAAGCCATCCTTTTTTTATTGCCGTGGCCGCGGGGCTCTGACAAAGTAGCGGCCACTCATGCTGCTGAGCAGCATTTTTTGCTGGAGGGAATATGGCAATCGGCTCGGCCAAATGGCTCGGATTAGGCTACTTTACTTACTTCTTTTGCTACGGTATTTACCTGCCTTTCTGGAGCGTCTGGCTAAAAGGCACCGGTCTGGATGCCGAAAAAATTGGCCTGCTCATTGGTTGCGGCATGGTGGCTCGTTTTGTGGGGAGTTTGCTGATTGCTTCCCAGGTGAAAAATCCCTCGCAGCTCATCACCGCGCTACGCCTGCTGGCGTTAATGACATGTCTGTTTGCGATCGGCTATTGGATTGGACAGCAGTGGATGTGGCTGCTGTTAGTCATGGTGGGCTTTAACCTGTTTTTCTCGCCTTTGGTGCCCCTCAGCGACGCATTAGCCGCAACCTGGACCCAGCAAATCGGCCTGGCTTACGGCCCGGTTCGCCTTTGGGGATCGCTGGCATTTGTCATCAGTTCCGCCTTGACCGGCATGTTAGTCAGCGCCTTTTCATCACAGGCGATTCTCGTGCTGCTGTCATTGGGGGCGATGAGCATGTTAGGCGGCATGATGTTAACGCCAGCGACGAAACCACAAGGCAATGAACGTCAGGCAACGACCGACGGAGGCTGGCAAGCATGGCGTGAGCTGCTGCGTGAAAATGCCGTATGGCGTTTCATGCTGTGCGTAACGTTATTGCAGGGCGCGCATGCAGCCTATTACAGTTTTAGCGCTATCTGGTGGCAAGAGAGTGGCTATTCAGCGTCAATTGTCGGTTATTTGTGGTCGCTGGGCGTGGTGGCCGAAATCGTTGTTTTTGCCCTCAGCAGCAAGCTGTTCCGCCGCTGGACCGCGCGCGATCTGCTACTGCTATCTGGCGTATGCGCCATTGTGCGCTGGACGTTGCTCGGTTCCAGCACGGCGTTGCCGCTGCTGATCGTGGCGCAGATTCTGCACTGTGGTAGCTTTACCGTTTGCCACCTGGCTGCGATGCGCTTTATTGCCGCACGCAAAGGCGCAGAAGTGATTCGTTTGCAGTCGCTGTACTCCGCGCTGGCGATGGGCGGCGGTATTGCGGTAATGACGATGATTTGCGGCGTACTTTTCACCCATCTGCAAGGACACCTGTTTTGGGTGATGGCCCTCGTGGCGCTTCCGGCACTGTTCCTGCGCCCGCGCGTGGCTTAAGTCTCCAGCAGCTGGCGAATGCGCTGCTGCTGATGGCTACTCAGCGGCAGCTCGGCATGAATCAGCGGCGGTGAAAAAAGCGGTAACGAGATAGCATAGGGCGTGATGACCAGCGCAATATCACGTGATGCCCCTTCACGCTGAAAGTGCATCACGTCTTGATAAGTGATGTTGATCGGCAACAGCGTCATCTCACGTAGCTGCTGCTCCAGCAGCTCTTCCAGCGCCGAATCTGCGCCGGTCAGCAGCAGGACCTGTTTTTCCTGCAGCGCACTTTCCTGCATCAGCCAGGCACCAAATAACACCGCCACCAGGCTCACTTCCTCAGCGCTAAAACGCGTGCCAAAATCACTGCTGAAATGCTGCAGTGCGCGCTCCGTAGTGCGCAGCAGGCGTGGGTAAAGCCGTGCCACATCCAGCGCCACGCTGTTATCGATACCGATAGCGAAATGGCTGCGGTCCAGCGCCTGCGCCAGATGGGTAAAGAGTTGCAGGGTGAGCTCAGGCTGATTCCTGAACTGTGTCTGCGCCAATTGTTCAAAGCGTGCGATGAGCGCGTGTACCGCACCCATCAGTTTCACCGCCTGAGGATCGCGGAGCTGTGCACCATCAGGCGCGTGAATCAGGCTAAACAGCAGCGTCCAGAAATCGGTTTCGCTCACATCAGGCGCTATATGGCAGCGTTTCTGCCAATGGTGGATAACATCATCAGCGGCGCTTCGTTCTATCTTCTCTGCCAGCCACGCGCGCTGCGCCTCGCTAAAGATGGCGTTTTGGCGCTGGCACAGGGAATATTTCATAAAGATCTGCAAAAACAGACGATCGCGTGGGCTAAACTCACGCGCGAGTCGCAGGCTACAGTGCTGAATTAACGCCTGCAGATTGGTTTCATCCCAGAGCGCTTTCTCAATTTTCAATACTTTCAGGCGCTGGCGCAGAACCGGGGCAAAATGCTCGCAGACGAAATCCTGCGACAAACGCAGCGCGCGTCGCAGCCAGTGGATCAGGCAGAGTCGCCTGTCCAGTTCCGTCCCATGAATGCGGAAGCTGCCATCTACCATCTGGTGTAGCTCCAGTTGATGGTAACGCTGTATCTCCTCTCCCACATCCGCGATATCCTGTCTGGCGACAACAGGCGCCACGCCATTTAACTGGCAGAGCTTTTCAAGCGTCAACGCGGGAGCGGGCAGAAATAGCAGCAGTAGCAGATGACAACGACGCTGGGAACGGCTGAAGAGTGGTGCAGAAGAAGGTGCAGAACTCATCAAGGGTTAATCCGCAGGTCATTTTTGAGCTAAGAATAGCTAACTCCACGTGGTAGCCCTGCACTTTGTCGTGACTTTTGTTCAGAGCTTTAGGGCGGGTCACAATTTTTCTGGACCACTCTCCACTTCACTTTAAAATTGTTACGTTATAACACATGAAAATTGCTCTCATTACGTTTACGCTGTTATTCAGCACGCTAGCCTGGTCTCATCCGCATAGCTTTATTGATATGAAAACCCAGTTCATCAGTGAAAACGATCGTTTAAGTGGTATGAAAATGGTCTGGACCATGGATGAAATCACCTCGGCTGACCTGCTCTACGACGCAGGAAAAGCGAAGCCCGGCGATGTGGTGTGGAAAAAGCTGGCGGCGCAGGTGATGGCTAACGTGCTGGGTCAGCACTACTTCACCGAAGTGTGGCAAGACAAAAATCGGGTTAAATTCCTCAACTTGCCGAAAGAGTACAACTTGTCGCGCGCGGGTAACAAAGCGGTGCTGGAGTTTATTGTGCCGCTGGGTGAGCCGCAGTCATTGAGCGCGAAGCAGTATCGCATTCAGACGTTTGATCCGAGCTATTTCGTGGATATGTATTACGACAATCCGCAGGCATTAACCATGGACGACACCGTTAAATCACACTGCCAAATCGATTTGCATACGCCTAAACCCGATGACTCGCTCAAGCAGTATGCGCTGTCGCTGGATAAGGCCGATGCGCCGCCGGAAGATATGGATCTCGGCCAGCAATTTGCCCAAACGGTAACCCTGACATGTCATTGATTTCTTCTCCTTCACGTCGTCTATGGCCGCTGTGGCTAATGGCGGTGTTGCTGCTGCTGGCTGGCGTGCTGCTTTGGCAGCATTGGACGCAAATTTTGCTGCAAAGCGTGCTGTGGCAAAAAGTTCTCAATCGCGAGATGACGCAACTCTTGCAACAGGTGGCTGAAAAACCGCAGCAGGCGGGGGGAACGCTGATGCTGTTTAGCCTGGCGTACGGCGTGCTTCACGCGCTTGGCCCGGGGCATGGCAAAGTGGTGATCAGTACGTTTCTCGCAACGCATCCCGCGAAGCTCAAAACCAGCCTGAAGCTGACGCTATTGGCGGCATTGTTACAGGGCGGCGTGGCGATCGGTTTAGTCACGATGATGCTGGTGGTGCTGCAGACCTCATCACGGCAGCTGCATCTCGGCAGCTACTGGCTGGAGAAGGGCAGTTATCTGCTGGTGATTGCGCTTGGCGTGTGGGTAGGCTGGCGTGCACTACGTTTGCTGAGCCAATATTTACGTCCTGCGCAGAGAATGCAGATTCGAGCGATTCAACTGCAGCATCAGCATGATGAACACTGCGGTTGCGGCCACGCGCATCTGCCAACGGCGGCGCAGATGGACAAGGCAGTGAGCGCTAAAACGCAGGCGCTGGTGGTGCTCTCCATGGGGCTGCGGCCCTGTTCCGGTGCCATTATGATGCTGCTGTTTTCTAAAGTAATTGGTGTTTATGTCTGGGGTGTGGCATCAGCCGTGGCGATGGCGGCGGGCACGGCATTAACCGTTTCGGCACTGGGTTTATTGGTGCAGCGTTCACGTACACTGGCGCTACGTTTAGGAAATTCACGTGGCACCGGCCAGTCAGCAAAGCTGCTGATGCCGCTGCTCGCTTTATTGGGAAGCGTGCTATTAATCGCTGCAGGCGTTGCTTTGTGGCAAAGTGCTTCGCCGGGTATTGGCGGCGGAATTCGTCCTTTCATTTAAGTAAAAAAATAATAAGCGCGGCGGGAACATCCTTCCGCTGCGTTTATTTTTGTTCTCTACTTCATATAATTAAATATCTCATTCGTTGTTATCTGGTGAAAATAGCGTTCTCTTACTAAGCTCATTTACACCAGTGAGACTTCTGGTCCATTTAGCAATAATAAAAAATTATCGTGATATTTTGCGAGGAGAGAACGATGCCTGAATCTCGGATTAATAATGGCAGCGTGGAAACTGTGCATGAAGCCCATGTCGGTTTACCGTTGAAACGTATTTCCTGGAGCGCAGTATTTGCCGGCGTTATCGCTGCGCTAATCATCCATATATTATTAGGTATTTTAGGTACAGCCATTGGCGCGACATCCATCGATCCGCAACAGGAACAAAATCCGCTGCAACATCTGGGCACGGGGGCGTTAATTTGGACCGGCGTAAGTATGCTGTTGGCGATTGGTGTAGGTAGCTATGTCGCTGGACGGCTGGCGCAACGGGAGGGCGCACTACATGGGTTATTGATGTTTGGTGTGAGTACCATTTTAACCCTGTGGCTGGCGATAACCTTAGCAACCGGTATTATTGGCGGCGCTTTTAATATTTTAGGTGCGGGTGTTAATGCCGTAGGCAGTGGAATTTCAGCCGTTGCGCCATCGGTAACCAATATGGCAAAACAACAGCTTCAGGAAAATAACATTAATCTGGATGATTTAAAGAATGAACTGCAAACGACCCTTCGTCAGACGGGTAAGCCGGAATTACAACCTGAGAATTTACAAAAAGAGGTAAATAGCGAAGCAAATAATGCGCAGGATCAGGCGAAACAAAGCGCGCAAAATCCACAAAATGCGGATACCGATCTGGCAAATTGGCTGAAAGGGGTAATGAGTCGTCATTCCGATACCTTACAAGCGGCCGATCGCGACGCATTGAAAAATATTATTAAAGCTCGTACCGGTAAAAGCGATCAGGAAGTTGATCAAATTGTTACGCAGACCGAGCAAAGTTACCAAAAAGCCGTACAGCAGTATCAGCAGTTGAAACAGCAAGCGGAGCAGAAAGCACGTGAAGTTGCTGAGAAAGCGGCTGCGGCAACGGCAAAAGCAAGCTGGTTTACCTTCTTTATGCTGATCATCGAAGCGGTTCTGGCGGGCGTTTTGGGGCGGATTGGTCGTAAGACACAGCCGCATCAGGTATTAAGTCACGAACGTCGGTAATAAAAAAGGCGGCTGATTCAGCCGCCTTCTCTTACTTAGCGCTTCAGCGCTTCACTTAATTCTTCACGCATGGTGGCCAGCATCGCTTTAACCACGCGTGGGTTACCGGCGACAATGTTACCTGACATCAGGTAACCGTGGTTGCCGGTAAAGTCAGTCACCAGGCCTCCCGCTTCGCGTACCAGCAGTTCGCCCGCCGCAAAATCCCACGGCTTCAGGCCAATTTCAAAGAAACCATCCACGCGTCCAGCCGCCGTGTAAGCCAGATCCAACGCAGCCGAACCGGTGCGACGAAAATCCGCACACTGGGTGAACAGTTTGCCTACGATATTAATGTAAGGAGTGGCATGCTGCTTCAGCTTGAACGGGAAGCCGGTAGCCAAAATGGTGCCGTCCAGATCGCGAGCGGTGCTGCCGCGCAGACGATAACCGTTCAGCTGTGCGCCCTGACCGCGTACGGCGGTGAACAGTTCGTTGCGCATGGGATCGTAAACCACAGCCACTTCGGTGCGGCCTTTGATGCGCACAGCGATAGATACTGAGAAGTGGGGTAAACGTTTAATGAAGTTGGTGGTGCCATCCAGCGGATCGATTACCCATTGAATGTCTTGATCTTCGCCCGCCAGTTCACCGCTTTCTTCGGTGATGATGGTGTGTTTCGGGTACGATTTACGAATTACTTCGATAATCAGACGTTCTGCGTCGCGGTCAACATTGGTAACGAAGTCGTTGCTGCCTTTTTGGCTGGCTTCGACAGCGTCCGGGGTTTCGTAATTCTTGGCAATTAAATTTCCGGCCTTGCGCGCTGCGCGCACGGCGATGTTGAGCATCGGATGCATCGGTATCTCTCGCTGGATGTTAAAGAACGGGGAAAACGGCGCGGAGTATATCAGTGTGTTCAGCAAATGTCCTACTTTTATGTTAGGATGCGCGCCATCATTTCCCTGATCGCCTCTAATTATGCTGCAAAATATCCGAATCGTACTGGTAGAAACGTCTCACACCGGCAACATGGGCTCTGTCGCACGCGCCATGAAAACCATGGGTTTAACCAACCTTTATCTGGTCAACCCGTTGGTAAAACCTGATTCTCAGGCCATTTCCCTCGCCGCCGGCGCCAGCGATGTCATTGGCAATGCGCGCATTGTCGATACCATGGATGAAGCCATTGCCGGTTGTAGTTTAGTCGTCGGCACCAGCGCCCGTTCGCGTTCCCTGCCGTGGCCTATGCTTGACTCGCGTGAGTGCGGCATTAAAAGCGTGGAAGAGGGCCAGCAGGCACCGGTTGCGCTGGTATTTGGCCGTGAGCGGGTGGGGTTGACCAACGAAGAGTTGCAGAAGTGTCATTACCATGTGGCGATTCAGGCCAATCCGGAATACAGCTCGCTAAATCTGGCGATGGCAGTGCAGATCATCGCTTACGAAGTGCGGATGGCGTGGCTGGACGCGCAAGATAAAGCGGCGCCGGTTGCCGAGCCTGAAGAATCGCCGTATCCATTGGTCGACGATCTGGAGCGCTTCTATCAGCACATTGAGAAGATGATGTTGAACAGCGGCTTTATTCGTGAAGGCACGCCAAGCCAGGTGATGAGCAAGCTGCGTCGTTTATACACGCGCGCACGTCCGGAACGCGATGAGCTAAATATCCTGCGCGGCATGATGGCCTCATTCGAAAAGCGCAAAGGTAATGGGGATAATAGTTGAGTTAAACAGTTGGTTAAATAGTTGAGTAAATTACTTGGTTAAATAGTTGACCGTTTTACTCGGGAATGTCAGACTGGCGTCAATTCATCAGATAACCCGCCGATAACCGGACGGACGCTTACGAGGTTGTATGCTATGAGACTGACATCCAAAGGACGTTATGCCGTAACCGCTATGCTGGACGTTGCACTGCACTCACACGAAGGCCCAGTGCCGCTAGCTGACATTTCTGAGCGTCAGGGCATTTCGCTATCCTATCTGGAGCAGTTATTCTCACGCTTACGTAAGCATGGCTTAGTGGCCAGCGTTCGTGGTCCGGGCGGCGGTTATCTGTTAGGTAAAGACTCTGGCGCCATTGCCGTGGGTGCGGTAATCACCGCCGTTGATGAATCTGTCGACGCCACCAAATGCCAGGGTAAAGAAGGCTGCCAGGGCGGCGAGCGTTGCCTGACGCACGTTCTGTGGCGCGATCTGAGTGAGCGCATCAGCGACTTCCTTAACAACATCACGCTGGCGGAACTGGTGAATAATCAGGAAATCCTCGATGTTGCCGATCGTCAGAACGCGATCGATAATCGCCGCTTCCAGCAGCATCGTGTGCAAGAAACCATCAACGTTAATCTCCGCGCGTAATTGATCTCACTTCGGCCTTTCCTGCTAAGGTAGGTTAGGCCGAAGCATGCTATAAAGACGTATGATTTTTTATACGGAGTTTTAGCGCAATGAAATTACCGATTTACCTGGATTACGCAGCCACCACGCCTGCCGATCCACGTGTTGCCACCAAAATGATGCAGTTCCTCACCATGGATGGCACCTTCGGTAACCCCGCTTCCCGTTCTCACCGTTTTGGCTGGCAGGCTGAAGAGGCCGTTGATGTTGCTCGCAATCAGATTGCTGAGCTGGTCAATGCCGATCCGCGTGAAATCGTTTTTACCTCTGGCGCAACAGAAGCTGATAACCTGGCAATTAAGGGGGCAGCACAATTCCATCAGGCGCGCGGCAAACACATCATTACCAGCCAAACCGAACACAAAGCGGTGCTCGACAGTTGTTTGCAGCTGGCGCATGAAGGCTTTGATGTCACGTTCTTACAGCCGGGCAGCGACGGCATTGTCACGCCGCAGATGCTTGAATCTGCACTGCGCGACGATACGGTGCTGGTGTCGCTGATGCACGTTAATAATGAAACCGGTGTGATTCAGGATATCGCTGCCCTCGGCGCGCTGTGCCATGCGCGAGATGTGCTGTTCCACGTTGATGCCACCCAAAGCGTCGGCAAGTTACCGATTGACGTCAGTGAACTGCCGGTGGATATGATGTCGTTCTCGGCGCACAAGCTATATGGACCCAAAGGCATCGGTGCGCTGTGGGTGCGACGTAAACCGCGTCTGCAAATCGATGCGCAGATGCACGGTGGTGGACACGAGCGTGGTATGCGATCAGGCACTTTGCCGGTGCACCAGATTGTTGGCATGGGCGAAGCCTATCGCATTGCGCGTGAAGAGATGAGCAGCGAAATGGCGCGTCTGGCTGAGCTGCGCCAGCGTCTGTGGAGCGGCATCAGTAAACTGGGTAATGTGAACCTCAACGGTTCGCTCGAACAGGGCGCACCAAACATCCTCAATATCAGTTTTGCCCACGTTGATGGCGAATCGCTGATTATGGCGCTGAAAGATCTGGCGCTCTCATCCGGTTCCGCCTGTACCTCGGCCAGTCTCGAACCCTCATATGTACTGCGCGCAATGGGCGTTGAGCAGGAGCTGGCACACAGCTCGCTGCGTTTTTCGCTCGGACGTTTCACAAGCGCAGAAGAAATTGAGTACGCTGTCGAGCTGGTTAATAAAGCGGTAACGCGCCTGCGGGCAGTATCGCCTGCGGCAACCTCCCGCTAATTCATGCACCCCTTGCGCCGGTTCTGGCGCAAGGTGACACCTAACGCAAACGGAGCCACGCGATGACAACACAACCGATGATAATTACGCTCAGCTCCCAGGCCGCCGACGCGCGCTGGGGTGACAAAGCATTGCTGAGCAGCAACGAAAGTGGCATGACCGTTCACCTGACTGGCGCCGACGCGCTGATGAGCATCCAGCGCGCCGGGCGCAAGCTGGACGGTCAGGGCATTCGCCACGTTGCGCTGCACGGCGAAGGCTGGGATTTGGAAAAATGCTGGGCATTCTGGCAAGGCTATCGTAGCCCGAAAGGCAAGCGCCAGGTCGAGTGGCCGGAATTCAATGAAGTCGATCAAGCTGAATTTGAGCGTCGTTTGAAGATCGTTGATTGGGTTCGCGACACCATCAACCTGCCGGCGGAAGATCTCAGCCCCGAGCAGCTGGCGCATAACGCGGTTGATTTGATCAGCGAAGTCGGCGGCAAAGCGGTGAGCTATCGCATTACCAAAGGTGACGATCTGCGCGAGCAGGGATATGCCGGCATCCACACCGTTGGGCGTGGTTCCTCGCGCGTACCGGTACTGCTGGCGCTTGATTTCAACCCAACCGGCGATGAAGCTGCACCGGTTTATGCGTGTCTGGTGGGTAAAGGTATTACTTTTGATACCGGCGGTTACAGCCTCAAGCAGAGCGCTTTTATGGATTCAATGAAGTCCGACATGGGCGGCGCGGCAACGCTGACCGGCGCACTGGCGTTAGCGATTTCGCGTGGTCTGAACAAGCGCGTGAAACTGTTCCTGTGCTGCGCAGACAACATGGTGAGCGGCAACGCGTTCCGTCTGGGTGACATCATCCGCTATCGCAACGGTAAAACCGTTGAAGTAATGAACACCGATGCGGAAGGCCGTCTGGTGCTGGCCGATGGCCTGATCGATGCCAGCGAGCAAAATCCAGAGCTGCTGATTGATGCCGCCACGCTGACGGGCGCAGCGAAAACGGCCTTGGGCAACGATTACCACGCGCTATTTACCTTTGACGATGTGCTGGCCGAATCGCTGCTCGGCAGCGCAACCGGTGAGAACGAAGCCTTCTGGCGTCTGCCGCTGGCGGAATTCCATCGCAGCCATCTGCCTTCGAACTTTGCCGACTTGAATAACATCGCCAGCCCGTCACACGCGGCGGGTGCCAGCAGCGCGGCCGCGTTCCTGTCGCATTTCGTCAGCAAATACCAGCAGGGCTGGCTGCATATTGACTGCTCTGCCACCTATCGCAAAGGTGCGGTGGATCAGTGGTCCGCCGGTGCAACCGGTTTGGGTGTGCGTACCGTCGCCAATCTATTGCTGAAATAATCCCCATCACGGCAGGCGCAGGCCTGCTTTTTTTGGAAATGACTACATGAGTAACCGTCTTGAAGAGGTGCTGAAGCTGGCCGCCACTGAGCCTGCGCACCGTCCGGAATTTTTCCAACTGCTGCTGGAAGCCGATGTTTGGGTACCTGGCGAAAGCCCTGACGAACAGTTTGATGCCACCTCACCGGTTGAGTTACAGCACTGGGAAAAAGAGGGCGGCGGCAGCGTAATCCCGTTCTTCACTTCCGAAGAAGCGATGGGCGAGGCGATCAAAGGTGAACAGCCGTATCTGCGCATGCCGGTGCGTACGCTGTTTGAGATTACACAGGGCGAAACGCTGTTTCTCAATGCGAAACTGCCTGCCGGCAAAGAGTTTTCGCCGGGCGAAATTGCTCATTTGCTGAGTGAAGAGGGCAGTGCGCTGAGTCAGCAAACCGTGCTGGAAGGCGGACAAGCGCTGCTGCTCTCCGAAGTGGCTGAGCCACCGGCGCAGATGATTGACTCGCTGACGCAGCTGTTTGCCAAGTATAAGCAGGTGCGCCGTGCTTACGTTGCCAGCATTCGTGAAAGCGCAGCGGAAGAGCCGAATCTTTTGATTGGCATCGAAGCGGATAGCGATATTGATGAGATTATTCAGGCAGCGGGCGGGGTGGCAACCGATACGCTCGCCGATGATGCACCGATTGATATCTGTGAAGTGGTGAGTGAAGATCGCGGCGTCAGCCATTTCTTTACTGCCCACATTACGCCTTTTTACGAGCGTCGCTGGGGCAGTTTCCTGCGCGATTTCAAAGGCAGCCAGCGGATTATTTGATGTATTGCCTGGTGCGCATGAATGCGCACCTTTGATGTAGGGTCGCCATTCATGGCGACCTGATCATCACTTCTCAATCGGTAAATCGTCGCGGCTGCCCCATTCCCCCCACGAACCGTCGTACAGCGTCACATCGCGTACGCCAAGTGAGGTCAGCGCCAAAATCACCACCACCGCCGTCACACCGGAACCACAGCTGGCAATCACCGGCTGATCCAGCTTCACGCCTGCTTTTTCAAACAAATCGCGCAGTTCTGCCGCCGGTTTCAGTTCACCGTTCGCCACCAAACTGTTCCACGGCACGTTGAGGCTATGAGGTATATGACCGCGCAGCAGCCCTGGACGCGGCTCATCTACTTCGGCGTTAAAACGGTTAGCCGCGCGCGCATCCACAATCTGTGCGCCGCCTTCATGGCTAATCAGCAGCACGTCGGTCAGACGTTTTACCTGCGTACTGTCATAGGTCGCCTCAAATTCCGCTTCTGGCAGAGTAACCGGCCCGCTGGCTAATTCGAAACCGGCGGCCTTCCAGCCCTGTAATCCCGCGGCGAGAATTGACACGTTTTCACAACCGAAGGCGCGCAGCATCCACCACGCGCGCGGCGCGGAGAACAGGTTGCCTTCGTCATACACCACCAGATGTTTATCCCGGCTGATGCCCAGCTCGCGCATTGCTACCGCAAAGGCTTCGGCGCGCGGCATCATATGCGGATAGGGGCTGGTATGATCTGAAAGCGCTTCGATATCGAAGAACGGTGCATTCGGCAAATGGCCGGCAAGATATTCAGCCTTCAGATCCCTTACGGCTTCCTGGCCGGGTGGCAACATGCGGGCGTCAATAACCTGCAACGTTTCCTCGTTGTAATGTTCTTTCAACCAATCGGCGGACACAAATATGGCTGTCATAGCAACCTCTTCTCAGCAAACGGGAAAAGACCAGTCTCCGGGAATGTGAACGCTATCTCAAGGGCATGATTGCTAAAGTTGGCGGGTTGATGTGAAATTGCGCAACATTACGTTTTCTTAACTTGAGAGTGGTGAGGGATTTACCATGGCAAAACCTTCTAACCGGCTGCTGCTCAGCATGCTGATCGGTGGTGTACTACTGGGCGGCACAGCATCGACGCTCTACGCGGCGGAAACTGCAGCCGCAACAGCAACGCAGAAATCACTCTCCGTTATCGATCTCTCCGAACTGCAACTCGACGGTGCCGCAGCGCTGGTGTTGACCTTTAACGCGCCGCTCGATAGCCAGCAGGATTTCGCGGCACGCGTGCAAATTATCGATGACAAAAGTGGCAAAGTTGATGGCGGCTGGGAGCTGGCGCAAAACGGTAAAGTGCTACGTTTTCGCCATCCTGAACCCTCTCGCAAATTGACCGTCAATGTCGATGCTGGCCTCAAAGCGATCGATGGCAGCACGTTATCTGCGCCCTTTAGCCAGACCCTGACCACGCGTGATATCCAGCCGATGGTGGGTTTTGCCAGCCGCGGTTCGCTGCTGCCGCTGCGCCTGACACAGGGATTACCGGTGCTGGCGCTGAATGTGAACAACGTCGACGTGGATTTCTTCCGCGTGAAGAAGGCCACGCTGGCGGATTTCCTCGCTCAGTGGAATTACGGCAATAATATCTCGTACTGGGAATCACGCGATCTGCTCAAAAACGCCGATCTGGTCTACAGCGGGCGTTTCGATCTTAATCCGGCGCGTAACACGCGCGAAAAAATGCAGCTGCCGTTGGGCGATGTCGAGGCGCTAAAACAGCCGGGCGTGTATCTGGCGGTGATGAAACAGGCTGGAACTTACAGCTACACGCAACCGGCTACACTGTTTACCCTGAGCGACATCGGCCTGTCGCTGCACCAATTCCCTGATCAGTTGGAGCTGTTTGCCCAAAGTCTGGTCAATGGCGCACCGCTTGATGACGTCAGCGTGCAGTTGCTGGATGAAAAGGGCAAGCAGCTGGCGAGCGGTACCAGCGACCGTAACGGCCATTTGCGTTTACCCGCGCATGCCAAAGGCAAGTTGCTACTGGCAACACAAAAAGGCCAAACTTCGCTGATCGATCTCGCTCGACCCGCGCTGGATCTGGCGGAGTTCCCGATTGATGGCCCGCAAGGCTATGACAAACAGTTCTTCATCTTTGGCCCGCGCGATCTCTATCGTCCCGGTGAAACGGTGATCGTCAATGCGCTACTGCGTGATGCTGATGGTAAACCTTTGCCGCCGCAGCCGGTGAAAGCCGAAGTGGTGCAGCCGAATGGTGAAGTATCGCAAACCTTCGTCTGGCAAGCGGACAACGGCGTTTATCAACATCGCTTCGCGTTACCTCCCTCAGCCATGACCGGTGAATGGACACTGCGCATTAACAGCGGTGACAACCAGCCGCGTAGCTGGCCGTTCCACGTCGAAGATTTCCTACCCGAGCGCATGGCGCTGGCGCTGAGTAACAACGCACAGCCGCTCAATCCGGCTGCAGACGTTACCTTTGATGTGGACGGGCGCTATCTATACGGTGCGCCTGCTGCTGGCAATGAATTACAAGGGCAACTGTTCCTGCGCCTAGCGCGTGACGCGGTTGCGGCGCTGCCGGGTTATCAGTTTGGTGACATCACCGAAGATGTGAAACGTACGCTGGATGACGTAGACGAGAAGTTGGATGAGAGCGGAAAGCTGCAGCTTAAGGTTGAGAGCAGCTGGAAGGAGAGCCATTCGCCGCTCAACCTGATTCTGCAAGCCAGCCTGCTGGAAACCGGCGGCCGTCCGGTGACGCGTCGCGCTACCCAGGCAATCTGGCCCGCGCCTGCGCTGCCGGGGATTCGTCCGCTGTTTAACAGTGAATCGGTATATGACTATCGTACCGATCGCTATCACGATGAGCCCACGGTGGCGGAAAACAGCCTCGCCGAGTTCGATGTGGTATACGCAAATGCGCAGGGTGAAAAACTGGCGGCGCAGGATCTGGATGTACGCTTGATCCACGAACGCCGCGACTATTACTGGAGCTTTTCCGACAGCGAAGGTTGGCAATCGCGCTACGATCAAAAAGATCTGCAGGAAGAGCAGCAGCGCATCACTCTTCCCGCTGGCGGCAGTCAGAAAGTGAGTTTCCCGGTGGAGTGGGGCAGCTATCGTCTGGAGGTACATGCCGGTGACAACATCATCAGCAGCGTACGGTTCCAGGCCGGATATGGCTGGCAGGACAACACCAACGGCACCGGCGCGCTGCGTCCGGATCAGGTCAAACTGAAGATTGATAAAACCGCCTATCAAGGGGGCGACACCGCGCATGTGCAGGTTGAATCACCCGCCGCCGGTAAAGGCTATCTGATGGTGGAATCCAGCAGCGGCACGCTGTGGTGGCAACCGTTGGATGTTCCGGCGGGCGGCGCAACCATTGATGTGCCGATTAGCGACAGCTGGCAGCGACACGATCTCTATCTCAGCGCCATCGTAGTACGTGACGGCGACAAAGCTAGCGGCGTTACGCCGAAACGCGCGGTCGGCTTGTTGCATCTGCCGATGGCCACTGAAGCGCGCCGCCTCAGCTTAGCGTTAGACGCGCCGGATAAAATCCGCCCTGAGCAGACCTTAAAAGTGAAGGTAAAAGCCAGCCGTGAAGGTGGCGCATTGCCGAAGCAGGTTCAGGTATTGCTGTCTGCTGTAGATAGCGGCGTGCTTAACATCACCGATTACAAAACCCCCAATCCATGGGACGCCTTCTTTGGTCGTAAGCGCTATAACGCCGATCAATACGATGTATTTGGTCAGCTAATTGAAGGCGGCGGCAAGCTGGCCGCGCTGCGCTTTGGCGGTGACGGCGACGAGGCGGATGCGCTTTCGCGCGGCGGTAAAAAGCCGGTTACCGACGTGCAGATCATCGCACAACAGCTGCAGCCGGTGACGCTGGATGCCAACGGTGAAGGCACGCTGGAACTGCCGATCCCGGCTTTTAATGGTGAGCTGCGTTTAATGGCACAGGCCTGGAGCGACGATAGCTTTGGCGCTGCCGATCGCAAGCTGGTGGTTGCCGCACCGTTGATCAGCGAACTGGCGACGCCGCGCTTCCTTGCCAGCGGCGATCAATCCACGCTGGCACTGGATCTCACCAATCTCACCGATCAAGCGCAAACGCTAAAAATTAACGTCAGCGCCAGCGGCCTGATTGCACTTAACGGCCAGATCCCCGCCAGCGTGCAGCTAGCGAAAGGCGCACGCACCACGCTGCAGATCCCGGTGAAAGCGCAGGGCGGCTTTGGCGAAGGCAATATGCAGGTCAACGTATCCGGCATGAGTTTGCCGGGCGAAACCCTGGCAGCGAGTGAGCGCAGTTGGAAAATTGGCGTACGCCCGGCTTATCCGGCGCAAACGCTGAGCTTCGATAACGTGATGCAAACCGGCCAGAACTGGCAGGTGATGGCGAGTGCTTTCAATGGACTACAGCAGGATACCCTGAGTGGACAACTGTCACTCAGCAACCGTCCACCGCTGAATATCGCCAGCTTCATCAGCTCGCTGTATGCCTATCCCTACGGCTGTCTGGAGCAGACCGCCAGCGGCATTTGGCCCTCGGTGTTCACCAATCATGCGCAGCTGACGGCGATGGGCATTAAAACCAGTAGCGATGAGGCGCGCCGCGCGTCAATTGATACCGGCATCGCGCGTCTGGCTGGCATGCAGCGTGGCAACGGGAGCTTTGGCCTGTGGAGCAAAGAGAGTCAGGAAGAGTTTTGGCTCACCGCTTACGTCACCGATTTCTTATTGCGCGCCAGCGAAGCGGGCTACAGCGTGCCGGATGGCGTGATCAGCCGCGCCGATGAACGCTTGCTGCGCTACCTGCAGGACCCGGCGCAGATCGAAACCAGCTGGAGCAGCGATGCCGATGGTTTACGTTTCAGCGTGCAGGCCTATGCTGGATTGGTGCTGGCCCGCCAGCAACAGGCTCCACTTGGCGCATTGCGCGCACTGTATGAAAAGCGTGAGCAGGCCAAATCCGGGCTGGCAATGGTGCAGCTTGGCGTGGCGTTGAAAATGATGGGCGATCAGCAACGCGCACAGCTGGCGCTGGCGCAAGGTATTGGTCTTGAACGTAAGCCGAACAGCTGGCTTGGCGATTACGGCAGCCCGGTGCGCGATCGCGCGCTGATTCTGTCGCTACTCACCGAAAACCAACTGCTGCCGGAGATGCAAGGTCCGCTGCTGATCGAGCTAGCGAAAGCTGTTCATGGGCAACGTTGGTTCTCCACCCAGGAAAACAATGCGTTGTTCCTTGCCGCTCGCACCTTGCAGCAGCACAAAGGTGAAAACTGGCAGGCGACACTGCAAGGCAACGCGCAGCCGCTGAGTAGCAATCAGCCACTGAATATCGGCATGACTGAAGATCAGCTGCGACAAGGCGTGTCGGTAAAAAGCGACAACGCGTCGCCACTTTATGGCACGCTGAATGTGGTGGGCTATCCGCGCAACGCACCGGCGCCAATGAGTAATGTGCTGAAGATCAGCCGGGAATACTTTTCACTGGACGGTAAGCCCGCCGACCTCACCAACCTGAAAAGTGGCGAACTGCTGGTGGTACGATTGAAGATTGCGGCCAGCGAGCGGGTCAGCGATGCGCTGGTGGTGGATCTGCTGCCTGCCGGACTCGAGCTGGAAAACCAGAACCTGAGCGACAGCAGCGCCAGCTTGGGCGACAGCGCCGATGCGCTGAAAGAGAGCATGATGGATATGCAGCAGGCCAATATTAAACATATTGAGTTCCGTGACGATCGCTTTGTCGCCGCGCTGGCGCTCGACGGCTACACGCCGGGCACGCTGCTGTATCTGGCGCGTGCGGTCACGCCGGGCAGCTATCGCCTGCCGCCGCCGCAGGTGGAATCGATGTATGTGCCTGAGTGGCGCGCGATTGGTACGACGCCTGAAAAAATCAATGTGCGATAAGTGTTGATGGGTAGGAGGAACCGCTCAAAGCGGTGGCGCTGGCTGCCGCTTTGTTTACTGCTGCTGGTGGCTGCGCTGTGGCTGCTGGATCGCCTCATGCCATTGCCGCTGCGTGAAGTACAACCGGCGCGCGTGGTGGTGGCAGAAGATGGCACGCCGCTGTGGCGCTTTGCAGACCCGCAAGGCATATGGCGCTACCCGGTCACTCTTGATGAGGTGTCACCCGCCTATATCGAGGCGCTGCTCACCTACGAAGATCGCTGGTTCTGGCGCCATCCCGGCATTAACCCACTGGCGATTGTTCGCGCCGTTGGGCAAAACGTGTTGCATCGCGGGGTGGTTTCCGGTGGCAGCACCATCACCATGCAGGTAGCACGACTTATCGATCCACAGCCGCGCACCGTGCGCGGTAAAGTGGTGCAGGCGTGGCGTGCGCTGCAGCTGGAATATCATCTCTCCAAACGCGATATTCTCACGCTCTATCTTAATCGCGCGCCTTTTGGCGGCACGGTGGAAGGCGTTGGCGCGGCGAGCTGGATTTGGCTGGGAAAGCCGCCGTCACAGCTCACCAAAGGTGAAGCCGCGCTGCTTGCGGTGCTGCCACAGGCGCCGAGCCGCTTACGTCCGGACCGCTGGCCGCAGCGCGCCGCAGCGGCACGCAATAAAGTGCTGGATCGATTGGCTGAGTATCACGTCTGGTCGCTGCAAGATGTCGCCGAAATCAAACAAGAAGCCGTTTGGCTAGCGCCGCGCCAGATGCCACAACGTGCGCCGCTGCTGGCCCGGCGCTTATTGTCGCTATCACCCGACAACAAAATTACCTCCACAATTGATCTGTCGCTCCAGCGCGAGCTGGAAAATCTGGCGGCGTCGCTAAAAAGCAACCTGCCGTCGCGCACCTCGCTGGCGCTGCTGGTGGTGGATCACCAGAGCATGAAGGTGCGGGGCTATGTGGGATCGGCGGATTTCACTGACGACAGCCGCTTTGGTCATGTGGACATGATAGCCAGCGTGCGATCGCCGGGCTCGGTGCTAAAACCCTTTGTTTATGGCATGGCGCTGGATGAGGGGCTGATTCATGGCGAATCACTGTTGCAGGATGTACCGCGCCGCTTTGGCGACTATCGTCCTGGCAACTTTGATTCGGGCTTCCATGGGCCAGTAAGCGCCAGTGAAGCGCTGGAGCGATCGCTGAATCTGCCAGCGGTGCAGCTTTTGGATGCCCTGGGGCCGAAAACGGTCGCTGCACGACTGCGTAATGTGGGGCTAAACCTACGCTTCCCGGCGGGAGCAGAACCTAATCTGTCGCTGATCCTTGGCGGTACCGGTGCGCGGATGGATGACATTGTGGCGGCCTACAGCGCTTTTGCCCGACACGGTAACGCGGCGCAGCTTCGCTGGCTGACGACACAGCCGTTGCAAGAAAGGCGGCTGTTGTCGCCAGGTGCCGCATGGATTGTACGGCGAATTCTGGCAGGTGCAGCGCAACCGCCGGCCAGTGGCGCAGTCGCCGATGTTGCGCCGCTGGCGTGGAAAACCGGCACCAGTTACGGCTATCGCGATGCGTGGACCATAGGTATCACGCCGCGCTATTTGATTGGCGTGTGGGTGGGACGGCCGGATGCCACGCCGGTCGCCGGACAGTTTGGATTTGCTTCGGCAGTGCCAGTGATGAATCAGGTCAATCATCTGCTGGCCGGACACGGGGCGGTGAGCGTGCCACGCGATCCTCGTCCAGCTTCTGTCAGCGCAATGAGCATTTGCTGGCCCGGCGGACAGCCGTTGCCATTAGGCGACGAAAATTGCCGTCAGCGCCGTCAAAGTTGGGTACTGAATCAAACCGTGCCGCCGACGCTGCTGGCGCCGGGCCAGGAAAGCGTCAATGGCTTGCGCCAGCGCTACTGGCAGAATAGCCACGGTTTGCGGGTGGCGGCCGATTGTCCTGACGCGCAAAGCCGCGAACGTGTGATGTGGCCATTGCCGCTTGAGCCATGGCTGCCGATTGCAGAGCGGCGAACGCAGCGTTTACCGCCCATCGATCCCGCCTGTCCGCCGCTCAATCAGGGCAATGCGCCGCCGCTGGTGATCACTGGTGTCATCAGCGGCCAGCGCGTGCAGCCGCTGCCGGGCAAAGTAGTGCTGGTAATGCCGGTCGCCGTTCAGGGCGGGCAAGGTACCGAGCGCTGGTGGTTTTTGAATGGAGAGCCGCTGGAGCGGGATGCCGGGAAAAATAGTGCGGGGTTAGTGCTGGACCAACCGGGCAACTATCAATTAGTGGTGATGGATGAAGCCGGGCAGCTGTCATCAGTGGTATTCACTCGCGGTTAAGTAGAGCGATATGGCATATTTTTTGCCTGCGCGCCCCGACAAAAATCAATTATTTTCAATAATTCCACCAATCGCCAATAGGCAACGCCCAACGATATCCCTATAATCGGCGCGTTTTCTTACCGGGAGCGGACTCCCGGATTCTTCAGGATGCTAACTAGAGGTCAACATGGCAATCGAACGTACTTTCTCAATCGTGAAACCAAACGCCGTCGCTAAGAACGTGATTGGTGCAATTTATAACCGTTTTGAAAGCGCGGGCTTCAAAATCGTTGGCGCAAAAATGCTGCACCTGACCAAAGAGCAGGCTGAAGGCTTCTACGCTGAGCACAAAGGTCGTCCATTCTTTGATGGTCTGGTTGAATTTATGACTTCTGGTCCAGTTGTGGTTTCTGTGCTGGAAGGCGAAAACGCCGTTCAGCGTCACCGCGATCTGATGGGTGCAACTAACCCAGACAACGCGCTGGCAGGCACTCTGCGTGCTGACTACGCAGACAGCTTCACCGAGAACGCAACCCACGGTTCTGACTCTGCTGAATCTGCAGCACGCGAAATCGCGTACTTCTTCGCAGAAAACGAAGTCTGCCCACGCACTCGCTAAGTCGCGTTGATGCCTAAGCGGACACGCGTGTTTACAGCTGTTCAACATCTGTGAAACGGTTCCCCTGGCATCATGCAGCAGATGTAGTACAATTATGCGCCCTTGTTGAGTCCGACTCAGCGAGGGCGCTGTTTTTTTCCTACTATTAACCAGAGCCGTAACGTGTAACAACGAGGCCAGAGAACATTATGTCCGAACAGATTGTGACGCCGTCGTCCGCTTCCCCCGTGGTAGTTTCCCCAAAAAACGAAAAAATTAACCTGCTGGATCTTAACCGTCAGCAGATGCGCGAATTCTTTCTTGAAATGGGCGAAAAGCCATTCCGTGCCGATCAGGTTATGAAGTGGATGTACCACTACTGCTGCGATGATTTCGAGCAGATGACCGACATCAACAAAGTGCTGCGTGGCAAACTGATGCAGCGCGCTGAAATTCGTGCGCCGGAAGTGGCGGAAGAGATGCGTTCCAGCGATGGCACCATTAAATGGGCGATTCGCGTAGGCGATCAGCTGGTGGAAACCGTGTATATCCCGGAAGCTGACCGCGCCACTTTGTGCGTCTCCTCGCAGGTGGGATGTGCGCTAGAGTGCAAATTCTGTTCGACGGCGCAGCAGGGCTTTAACCGCAATCTGCGCGTGTCTGAGATTATCGGCCAGGTGTGGCGCGCCGCCAAAATTATCGGTGCGGCGAAAATCACCGGTCAGCGCCCCATTACCAACGTGGTAATGATGGGCATGGGCGAACCGCTGCTCAATCTGAACAACGTGGTACCGGCGATGGATATCATGCTGGATGACTTCGGTTTCGGTTTGTCAAAACGTCGCGTGACGCTGTCAACGTCAGGCGTGGTGCCGGCGCTGGATAAGCTGGGCGATATGATCGACGTAGCGCTGGCAATCTCACTGCACGCGCCGAATGATGCCATTCGTGATGAAATCGTGCCGATCAACAAAAAGTACAACATCGAGACTTTCCTCGCGGCGGTAAAACGCTACATCGGCAAGTCTAACGCCAATCAGGGCCGTGTGACGATCGAGTATGTGATGTTGGATCACGTTAACGACAGCACCGACAATGCCCATGAGCTGGCAGCGTTATTGAAAGAGACGCCGTGCAAAATCAACCTGATTCCCTGGAACCCGTTCCCAGGCGCGCCCTATGGCCGCAGCTCTAACAGCCGTATCGATCGCTTCTCTAAAGTGCTGATGGATTACGGTTTCACCACTATCGTGCGTAAAACCCGTGGTGATGATATCGATGCCGCCTGCGGTCAGCTGGCGGGCGATGTGATTGACCGCACCAAGCGGACATTGCGTAAGAAAATGGCGGGTGAAGCCATCTCTGTGAAGGCGCTCTGAAAGCCAGCGCCTGGTGATACTCACCGGGCGTAACTCGTGTCAGTCTCTCCGCACACTTTTTAGGGAGAGACTGAAATGCGTAACGGATTACCCGCAGCGATTCTGGCTGGTTTTGTTGTAACCGGTTGTGTCAATCATCCTGTACAGCAGAGTGCAGCGGATATCCGCCTGCAGCTCGGATTGCACTACCTGGCGGTGAAGGATTATGCCGCAGCACAGCGCAATTTATTGCGTGCTCAGCAGGCAGCACCGGATGATTATCGTGTCTCGCTGGCCCTGGCTCGCGTGGCGCAGGCGCAGCAGAATAGCGCGCAAACACGTTGGCACTATCAACGGGCGCAGCAATTAGCGCCGCTGAATGGTTATGTGGCTAACAATTACGGTGCGTTTCTCTGCGGTTTAAGGCAGTATGACGAAGCGCATCAACAGTTTAAGCTGGCGATTACCGCGCAGGAGATCGACGCTCGTCAGGATGCTTTTCTGTTTTCGGGCTATTGTTTCCTGCAAGCTGATGAGAGTGCCGCAGCGCGCGAGCAGTTAGGTTACGCGCTGGATGCCGCACCGGAGCAGGGCAATCAACTGCTAAGGGAAGTGGAAAGGCGGCTTGAACAGCCGGAACATACGTCGGTTCCGCTGCTTTTAGAAGTGTACCATCAGCATTTGCCTGCAACGGCAGAGAGCACATGGTTACAGATACGTTTCGCCGCGCAACAGGGAAACGCTGCTGACGTTACACGTTATGGCGACCGGTTGGCGCGAAGTTTTCCACAATCGATACAGTACCAGCGTTATTTAGCTAATGAATACTGAAGCCACTCAAGAGAATTCTGCAGTACATTCCACAGGTGAACGCCTGCGTCTGGCCCGTGAGCAGATGGGGCTGACCCAGCAAAACGTCGCTGAACGCCTGTGCCTGAAACTTACTACCGTGCGTGATATTGAAGAGGATAAATCACCCGCTGATTTAGCTTCTACCTTCCTGCGCGGCTACATTCGCTCCTATGCCCGATTGGTGCATGTGCCGGAAGATGACCTGCTGCCGATGATGGCAAAACAGGCTCCGGTGCGTGCCGCTAAGATCGAGCCGATGCAGAGCTTCTCATTGGGTAAGCGTCGTAAAAAGCGCGATGGCTGGCTGATGATCTTCACCTGGTTGGTGATTTTTGTCGTAGTGGGTTTAACCGGTGCGTGGTGGTGGCAGAACCATAAAGCGTCACAGGCGGATCTGGTGTCGATGGCCGACCAAAACGGTAGCGGTGACAATAGCCAATCCATTCCACTGGGTGATAACAGCACCGACAGCAATACCGATGCGGATACAAATGCAGCCGGTACGCCAGTCGATAACGGTGCGGGTGCCGTCGCAACGCCTGAAAGCAACACCGCGAGCAGCGCGCCTGCTGCGAGCAATACTGCGCAAACCAACGGTAGCGATAACGCCGTGGTTTCACCAAGCCAGGCACCGATTGATAATGCGCCGCCAGCGGCCACGTCTCCGGCTCCTGCTAACAGCGTTCCGGCCGGCCAAATGCCTACCGCTAACGCGGCAGTCAGCCAGCCGGCAGGCGATCCAAATACCGTAGTGATGAACTTCAAGGCAGATTGCTGGCTGGAAGTGAGCGATGCAACCGGCAAGAAATTGTTCAGCGGTTTACAACGTAGCGGCGGTAAACTGAGTTTGTCTGGTACGGCTCCGTATCGTCTGAAAATTGGCGCACCGAGTGCGGTTGACGTGCAATATCAGAATCAGCCCGTTGATTTAAGTCGTTTTATCCGTAATAACCAGGTTGCCCGTCTGACGCTGGGTGCGCAATAACGCGCAGCGCGCTTTCCGGGGAATTGTGGAGAGAGAATATGCATAACGAAGCACCCATTATCCGTCGCAAATCAACACGGATTTACGTCGGCAAGGTGCCAGTTGGCGATGGTGCGCCCATCGCCGTTCAGTCAATGACCAACACCCGCACCACCGATGTGGACGCGACCGTCAACCAGATTCGCCAGCTTGAGCGCGTCGGGGTGGATATTGTCCGCGTTTCCGTTCCGACCATGGATGCGGCTGAAGCCTTCAAACTGATTAAGCAACAGGTCAACGTGCCGCTGGTAGCGGACATTCACTTTGACTATCGCATTGCGCTTAAAGTCGCCGAGTATGGCGTGGATTGCCTGCGTATCAACCCGGGCAACATTGGTAACAATGAGCGTATCCGCCAGGTGGTGGATTGTGCGCGGCATTACAACATCCCCATTCGTATCGGCGTTAATGCCGGTTCGCTGGAAAAAGATCTGCAGGAAAAGTACGGTGAGCCAACGCCGCAGGCGCTGCTCGAATCCGCTATGCGCCATGTGGATCATCTCGATCGCCTCAACTTTGATCAGTTTAAAGTGAGCGTCAAAGCCTCGGACGTCTTCCTCGCCGTTGAATCCTACCGCCTGCTGGCGAAAGCCATCGATCAGCCGCTGCACCTCGGTATTACCGAAGCGGGTGGCGCACGCGCCGGTTCGGTGAAGTCGGCGATTGGCTTAGGCCTACTGCTGGCCGAAGGCATCGGTGATACGCTGCGTATATCACTGGCAGCCGATCCAGTTGAAGAAGTAAAAGTGGGCTATGACATCCTCAAATCCCTGCGTATCCGCTCGCGCGGCATCAACTTTATCGCCTGCCCAACCTGTTCACGTCAGGAGTTTGATGTTATTGGCACAGTGAATGCGCTGGAAGAACGTTTGGAGGACATCATCACGCCAATGGATATTTCGATCATCGGTTGTGTGGTGAATGGTCCGGGCGAAGCCACGGTTTCTACCCTCGGCGTAACCGGCGGAGCCAAGAAAAGTGGCTTCTACGAAGATGGCGTGCGACAGCGCGATCGCCTCGATAACGATGACATGATCGATCAGCTGGAAGCGCGTATTCGTGCTAAAGCTTCCATGCTGGATGAAAGCCGTCGTATCAACGTACAGCAGCTGGAAAAATAACCAAGGTACGCGCGCATCGCGTACCAGTTTGTGATTGAACCTGTGCGGTTTCATCCTCATAAGGTATGATGCCGCTCAGGTTTTTTTGTCTTAAAGAGATTCTAACGTGGCGAAGAATATTCAAGCGATTCGCGGGATGAACGATTACCTGCCGGCGGATACCGCGATTTGGCAGCGTATTGAAGGCACCCTGAAGCAGGTGCTGGCCAGCTATGGTTTCAGTGAAATCCGTCTGCCAATCGTTGAGCACACCCCGTTGTTCAGCCGTGCAATCGGTGAAGTCACCGACGTGGTTGAGAAAGAGATGTACACCTTTGAAGACCGCAACGGTGAAAGCCTGACGCTGCGTCCGGAAGGCACCGCAGGTTGCGTGCGCGCCGGTATCGAGCACGGTCTGCTGTACAATCAGGAACAACGCCTGTGGTACGTTGGCCCTATGTTCCGCTATGAACGCCCGCAGAAAGGTCGCTATCGCCAGTTCCATCAAATTGGTGCGGAAGTTTTTGGTCTGCAGGGCCCGGATATCGATGCCGAACTGATCATGATGACCGCTCGCTGGTGGAAAGCGCTGGGAATAGCCGATCACGTTGAGCTGGAACTGAACTCTATCGGTTCGCTGGAGGCGCGCGCTGACTACCGTAATGCGCTGGTAGCGTTCCTTGAGCAGCATAAAGAAGCACTGGACGAAGATTGTAAGCGCCGCATGTATACCAATCCGCTGCGCGTACTCGACAGTAAGAATCCTGATATTCAGACACTGCTCAACGATGCACCGACGCTCGGTGAATTCCTTGATCAAGACTCACGTGAGCACTTCAGCGGCCTGTGCGCGCTGCTGGACGACGCCGGCATCAAATATCGCGTCAATCAGCGTTTAGTGCGCGGCCTCGATTACTACAACCGTACGGTATTCGAGTGGGTCACCAGCAGTCTTGGCTCGCAAGGTACCGTATGCGCTGGTGGACGTTATGATGGCCTGGTCGAACAGTTGGGTGGCCGAGCCACGCCAGCCGTCGGATTTGCCATGGGCCTGGAACGTTTGGTGTTGTTGGTGCAGGCGGTTAATCCAGAATTTGAACCGACGCGCATTGTTGATGTCTATGTTATCGCTTCGGGGCAGGGCGTTCAGTCCGCCGCGATGCAACTGGCGGAAAAACTGCGTGATGCCGAGCCGGCGCTGAAGTTGATGACCAACTTTGGTGGCGGTAACTTCAAGAAGCAGTTTGCCCGTGCAGACAAGTGGGGCGCACGCATTGCACTGGTGCTGGGCGAAGATGAAGTGAAAGCGGGCCAGGTGGTAGTTAAAGACTTGCGTACCGGCGATCAACAGACGCTGGCTCAGAGCGACGCCGCTGCGACGTTGCGCACGCTGCTGCAGTAACCGCAGCACTGCAACAGCCATTTTAAAGAGAGGGATTGCGTGGAAGTTTACAGCAACGAAAACGAACAAGTTGACGCGCTGCGTCAGTTCTTTGCCAACAATGGCAAATTCCTGGCCGTTGGCGTGATCATCGGTATCGCTGCGCTGGGTGGCTGGCGTTTTTGGTCCAGCCATCAGGAAGGAACCGATAAAGCGGCATCAGCAGAGTACCAGCAGTTGACCAGCGCGATGCAGGCTGACAAGCCGCAAACGCTGGACGCGGTAGCCAAATTCGCCAGCGAAAATAACAACACCTATGGTGCGCTGGCATCGCTGGATCTGGCTAAGCAGTACGTTGAAGCCAATCAGTTAGACAAAGCAATCGCTCTGTTACAGAGTGGGCTGAAAGATACCAAAGATGCCAACCTGCAGGCGGTAATTAACCTGCGTCTGGCACGCATTCAATTGCAGCAAAGTCAGGCCGATGCCGCCCTTTCTACCCTTAACAATGTCAAGGGTGATGGCTGGACAGCCATTGTGGCGGATATTCGCGGAGAAGCACTGCTGAGCAAAGGCGATAAGCAGGGCGCACGTGATGCCTGGAGCAAAGGTGCTGAATCGCAGGCCTCTCCTGCGCTGAAGCAAATGCTGCAGATGAAGATGAATAACTTAAGTTAAGCCAGTCAAGAGAGCGCACATGGAATTACGTAAATACCTGCTGCCAGGGCTGATTTCAGTCACTCTGCTCAGCGGTTGCTCGCTGTTCAGCGGCGAAGAAGATGTAGTGAAAATGGCCCCGCTGCCAAAGGTAGAAAACCAGTTTACGCCGCAAACGGCGTGGAGCACGTCTGTTGGCGATGGCGTGGGTGATTTCTATTCCAATCTGCATCCAGCCTGGCTAGATGGCACCGTGTATGCCGCGGATCGTTTTGGCGTGGTTAAAGCGCTTGATGCCAGCAATGGCAAAGAGAAATGGAAGGTTAATCTCTCTGAGAAAACCGGCTTCTTCTCTAAAAACATCTCTGCACTGCTCTCGGGTGGCGTAACCGCCAACGGCGACCGCATCTATATCGGTAGCGAACGTGGTCAGGTATTTGCGCTGAATACCAGCGACGGTGGTATTGCCTGGCAGACCAAAGTGGCCGGTGAAGCATTGTCGCGTCCGGTTGTGAGCGATGGTCTGATTCTGATTCACACCAGCAACGGTATGTTGCAGGGACTTGATCAGAGCACTGGCGCGATCAAGTGGAGCGTAAACCTCGATATGCCTGCGCTGTCGCTGCGCGGTGAATCTGCACCTACTGTTGCCTTCGGCGGCGCGATCGTTGGCGGTGATAACGGCCGTGTGAGTGCAGTCATTCTCAATCAGGGCCAACTGATCTGGCAGCAACGTATTTCTCAGCCAAGTGGCGCCACTGAAATCGATCGTCTGAGTGATGTCGATACCACACCTGTCGTGGTTAACGGTGTGGTATATGCGCTGGCCTATAATGGCAACCTTACCGCGCTGGAACTGCGTTCCGGTCAGATCTTGTGGAAACGTGAGATTGGTGGTGTGAAAGACATGGTGGTCGATGCGGGACGTATCTATCTGGTCGATCAAGATGACCGTGTGATTGCGCTTAATGCTGACGGTGGCGTGGCTATCTGGCGTCAAAGCGACCTGTTGCATCGCAACCTGACTTCGCCCGTGCTGTTCAACGGTTATCTGGTGGTGGGTGACAGCGAAGGTTATCTGCACTGGATCAACACGCTTGACGGACGCTTCGTGGCGCAGCAGAAACTGGATAGCGATGGCTTCCAGACTGAACCGGTTGTTGCCGGTGACAAGCTGCTAATCCAGGCGAAAGGCGGTGAGGTTTACGCCATTACCCGTTAAGGATTTGGCTCTGCGGGAATCCATTTTCCGCTCGCTTAAACGGCTCCTGATTCGTCAGGGGCCGTTTCGTTTTTAGTCAGGCATGGTATTCTTTGCGCCTTCAGCCTGACGTCTGGCGTCAAATATCGTTATAATCACGCCATTCGGGCGAATTATTTAAAAAACTGAGGCAAGTCTTATGGTACCTGTGGTCGCGCTGGTTGGGCGTCCCAATGTGGGAAAATCTACGCTATTTAACCGTTTAACACGCACACGTGATGCGCTGGTAGCGGATTTTCCTGGACTGACTCGCGATCGCAAATATGGTCGCGCCGAAGTGGAAGGGCGCGAATTCATTGTTATTGATACCGGCGGTATTGATGGCACCGAGGAAGGCGTTGAAAACCGCATGGCGGAACAGTCGCTGCTGGCGATTGAAGAAGCCGATGTGGTGCTGTTTATGGTTGATGCGCGCGCGGGCGTCATGCCGGCGGATCAGCAAATCGCCAATCATCTGCGTGCACGCGAGAAAGCGACCTTTGTCGTCGCCAACAAAACGGATGGAATTGATCCTGAAGCGGCAGTGCTGGATTTCTATGCGCTGGGCTTAGGTGAAATTCACCCGATTGCAGCGTCGCATGGCCGCGGCGTGAATAGCCTGCTGGAAACCGCCTTGCTGCCGTGGATGGACGAAATCGTTCCAGAAGTGGAACTCACGGAAGAAGAAGAGAACGCCGCCTATTGGGCCGCATTAGAAGAAGATGGCGAGAAGGCGCTGGAGGAAGAGGAAGAAGAAGATTTCGACCCAACTACACTGCCGATCAAACTGGCTATCGTTGGTCGTCCAAACGTAGGTAAGTCAACGCTCACCAACCGTATTCTTGGTGAGGATCGCGTTGTGGTCTACGACATGCCGGGCACCACGCGCGACAGCATCTACATTCCGATGGAACGTGACGAGCGCGAGTATGTTCTGATTGATACGGCTGGCGTCCGTAAGCGCGGTAAGATTACCGAGACGGTAGAAAAATTCTCTGTGATCAAAACGCTGCAAGCAATTGAAGATGCTAACGTGGTGATGCTGGTAATTGATGCGCGTGCCGGAATTTCCGATCAGGATCTGTCGCTGCTTGGCTTCATCCTGAATAGTGGGCGCTCACTGGTGATTGTGGTCAACAAGTGGGACGGCATGACGCAGGAAGCGCGAGATGAAGTCAAAGAGCAGCTGGACTTCCGTCTGGGCTTTATCGATTTTGCGCGCATCCACTTTATTTCAGCTCTCCACGGCAGCGGCGTGGGTAACCTGTTCGAATCCGTGACCGAAGCCTACGACTGCTCCACCAAGCGTGTGGGCACGGCAATGTTGACGCGCATCATGACCATGGCAGCCGACGATCATCAGCCACCGCTGGTGCGAGGCCGCCGCGTGAAGCTGAAATATGCGCACGCCGGGGGTTATAACCCGCCAATCGTGGTGATCCACGGTAACCAGGTGAAGGATCTCGCGGATTCTTATAAGCGTTACCTGATGAACTACTTCCGTCGTTCACTCAACGTGATGGGCACGCCAATTCGCATTCAGTTCAAAGAAGGCGATAACCCGTACGCGGGCAAACGCAACCTGTTGACGCCAACGCAGCAGCGTAAACGTCAGCGTTTGATGTCGCATCTGAAGAAAAACAAGCGTTAAAATGAGAAGGGCCCAGCAGGGCCCTTTTTTTATGCAGGTGCGCATGAATGCGAACCCTACGAAAACCGAGTGCTTTAAACGTAGGGCGCCATTTATGGTGACCAACCGCCAAATACAGAGGATGATCTATGAATTCTCCATGCCCAATCTGCCAGCAGCCGCTGACTCACGATGAAACCGGATTTAACTGCTCCAGCTGTGAACGTCATTTCGAACACATCGCCTTATGTCCTGATTGCCATCAACCCTTACAGGTGCTGAAAGCCTGCGGCGCCGTGGACTATTTTTGTCAGCATGGCGACGGTTTAATCTCGAAAAAACGCGTGGAGTTTGTGCCTGATCTGCCTGCCTCCTGAGAAATGTCTTTCAACGCCGGTCTATTTATTAATAGGTTACGACCCGGTTTGTAGCAAAAATGCTATTAACCAGTAACTACCGCGTTATGGATGTTCACTTTTTAATGTACCAGGTGGTACAATCCTGCCGCCTTGGGGCGAGAATCACTCTCATCTGCGTTGTGTCCTCGCTCACAAGCGACGAATCACGGGCCTTGCTCCCGTACCAATAGATATAAAATAAAGCGTAAAGGTATGTTCTTGTCTCCCGCCTCGGCAGGAGCCAATACCGGCTGCCACAGGCTTACCGGCACCAGCGCGTTATTTTTTCAGGAGAGTTTTTGTTATGGCAGAAAATTCCGCTCGTCCCGGCAAAGGGCTGAGCATCTGGTCTGTACTGTTAGGCCTGGTCCTGGTTGCAATCGGCTTGTTCTTCGCTATCGGCGGTGGCAAGTTGGTGGCGCTGGGCGGCAGCTGGTACTTCCTCATCGCCGGTATTGTGATGCTGCTGTCGGCCGTCCAGTTCTTCCGTCGCAAATCATCCGCCGTCACGCTGTTTATTCTGGTGTTTGCCGGTACGTTGATTTGGTCACTGTTTGATGCTGGTTGGCATTTCTGGCCGCTGGTATCACGTCTGATGGTTCCGGCTGGCTTGATGCTGCTGGCATTCATCACCTGGCCAGCCCTGCGTAAGCGTGAAGGCAAAAACTCTCTGGCGAAAGTCTCCTATGTACTGTCCGCGGTTATCGCGGTTGGCATGGTGGTGACTTTCGTGCAGATGTTCCAGCCGCATCCTACCGTGGCGTTTGATGGCAAAGAGCTGCCGCTGATTCCGGTGGATAAATCAAAACCGCAACAGGACTGGAGCAGCTACGGCCGTACGCCGGGTGGCGACCGTTTCGCAGCCATCGATCAGATTACCCGCGATAATGTGAAAGATCTGCAGGTTGCCTGGACGTTCCATACGGGCGATACGCCGATCAGCCCAACGGGCAACGGTGCGGAAGATCAGCAAACTCCGCTGCAGATTGGCAACACGCTGTATCTTTGCACTCCACATAACAACGTGATTGCGGTAGCCGCTGATAGCGGTAAGCAAATTTGGAAACGTGAAATCAACGCGCAGGCTGAAGTGTGGAACCGCTGCCGTGGTTTAGCCTACTTCGATGCGACTAAACCCTTGCAGCAGCCAAGCCAGCCGGGTTCAACGCCGGTCACGGCCGCCGTGCTGCCCGCAGGCGATACCTGCCAGCGTCGTATTCTGATGAATACCATTGATGCGCGCCTGATTGCTATCAACGCCGACAACGGTGAGCTGTGTGACAGCTTTGGTACGCACGGTGTGGTTGATTTGAAAATCGGTCTGGGCAACGCGCCCGATCCGCAATATCAGCTGACGTCGCCTCCTGCGATGGCCGGAACCACGGTAGTAGTGGGTGGTCGCGTCGCGGATAATGTCCAAACCGACATGCCTGGCGGCGTGCTGCGTGGTTTTGACGTGATTACTGGCCAGATGCGTTGGGCATTTGACCCAGGCAACGACGATCCTAATGCGGTCCTGATGCCGGGCAAAGATTACACCCGCAGCACACCAAACTCGTGGGCGCCGATGTCTTACGATCCGGCGATGAACACCGTGTTCCTGCCGATGGGTAGTTCGTCAGTGGATCTGTGGGGTGCGAACCGTACCAAACTGGATCACACTTACGGCGCATCCATCCTGGCGCTGGATGCAACCACCGGTAAGCAGAAGTGGGTTTATCAGACCGTACATAACGATCTGTGGGATTTCGATCTGCCAATGCAGCCGAGCCTGGTCGACTTCCCGATGAAGGATGGCACCAATAAGCCAGCCGTGGTCATCGGCGCCAAAACCGGCATGATTTGGGTGCTGGATCGCCTGACCGGCAAGCCTTTAACGAAAGTTGAAGAGCAACCGATGCCGCAGGGCCATATCCCGAACGAGCAGTACACCAAAACCCAGCCGCACTCAGTGGAGATGCCGGGCATTGGTAACCAGAAGCTGACCGAGTCTGACATGTGGGGCGCAACGCCGTTCGACCAGCTGGTGTGCCGTATTGCTTTTAAAGGCATGCGTTACGATGGGCTGTTCACCGTGCCGGATACCGATAAATCCCTCAGCTTCCCTGGTTCCCTGGGCGGTATGAACTGGGGCGGTATTTCGTTTGATCCGAACAATCAGTACATGTTCGTCAACGATATGCGTTTGGGCCTGTGGGTACAGATGATCCCGCAGGACACCAGCAAAACGGCTGCCAGCAACGGTGGTGAAGCGATCAACACCGGTATGGGTGCGGTTCCGCTGAAAGGCACGCCTTACGCGGTGAATAAAAACCGCTTTATGTCTCCGCTGGGTATTCCTTGCCAAGCACCGCCGTTCGGTACGCTGTCGGCGATTGACATGAAAACGCGCCAAATCGTTTGGCAGGTGCCAGTTGGTACCGTAGAAGATACCGGTCCGTTCGGCATCAAAATGCGCGCGAAAATGCCAATTGGTATGCCGACCTTAGGCGGCACGCTGGCCACGCAGGGCGGCCTGATATTTATCGCCGGTACACAGGATTACTATCTGCGCGCTTTCGATAGCTCAACCGGTAAAGAAGTGTGGAAAGCACGTCTGCCAGTGGGCAGCCAGGGCGGTCCAATCAGCTATGTTTCGCCAAAAACCGGCAAACAGTACATCCTGATCTCCGCAGGTGGCGCACGTCAATCGCCAGATCGTGGTGATTACGTGATTGCTTACGCGCTGCCAGACAGCAAATAAGTTCTACTATGAGAAAGGCCGACATCATGATGCCGGCCTTTTTTTTACCATCCTTAGCGCACTTTATCCCTCAAGGTACCTTATTCACTGCTGCTTAGAAGGGCGGCGGCTTTTTTGACCTCCTTTTCTTCCAGCTTCCCTGGCTCTTTCAGGATCGTTTCTGAAATTACCCCCGCTGACTTTGCCGCCAGCGCTACCTGCTTCCCTGGCGCGCTCCGGGTCCTCTGCAAAGTTCCCGGCACCACCTCGTTGCTTTTTTTGTGTCATAGCAGAGACCTCATCTAAGGGTGTTTTCTTCGACGTGGACTAGCTAGCCACATAATGAGTATAGTCAATAAGTTATGTCTTTCCTTGAGAGATATCTTATAACTTATTCGCCGTCGCGCCACAGCGATTGCAGCTCGGGTGGCGCCAGCTGCTCGGGAATTAACATCACTAATGTTCTGGCCTCACGGTGGGTGGCATAGGTGATTTGAATGCGATAGTAACGCTGGTCTCCGTGCCCCAGATTGGCAGCCTGATCCTCTGGTTCGCCGAGCGGCATGGCCTGTTCCAATACCTGGCAGACGCGCTGCTTTTGCGGTTCAGGCAATTCTGACAACGCAAAGCGCCGCTCACCGCGCAGCTTGGGAATAAAGGCGATACCGCCTTCACGTGCCAGCTCGATGATGGCGTCGTCGGTCAGTTGGATGTCCACGTTACGCCCACCTGCTGCCAGGCGGATTGAATTTTTTCCGCCACTGATTGATTAAACTGTTGATTGGCGTGCTGCACGGTAAAGCGCGCAAAGGTGCTGAAATCAGCATCCTGCGGCAGGGTTTTATCGCACAACGTGTCGTACCAGGCCTGCCCGGCGATTTCCCACGCAAAGCCACCCAGCGCTTTTGCCGCCAGATAAAATGCCCGATTGGGAATACCGGAATTCAAATGCACGCCACCGTTGTCGTCGCGCGTTTCGATGTAGTGTTGCATATCGGCCGGCTGCGGATCTTTGCCTAACACCGGGTCGTCATAAGCGGTGCCAGGTGATGACATCGAGCGTAGCCCGCGACCATTAACGCCCTGTGCCAGCAATCCTTCGCCGATAATCCAGTCAGCTTGATCGGCGCTCTGCTTGAGATGGAACTGCTTCACCAGCGAGCCAAACACATCCGACATTGATTCATTCAGGGCGCCAGCCTGCTGGAAGTAAATCAGTCCGGCTTCGGTTTCCGTTACGCCGTGCGTAAGCTCGTGGGCCACCACATCCAGTGCGATGGTGAAGCGATTAAATATCTGGCCATCACCGTCGCCAAATACCATCTGTTGACCGTTCCAAAAGGCGTTCTGGTACTCCTTACCGTAATGCACGGTGCCATCAAGCTTCAGGCCTTTATTGTCCAGTGAATTGCGTTGGTAGGTTTGCCAGAAGAAATCGTAGGTAATGCCAAGATAATCCCAGGCTTCCTGGACAGCGACATCACCGTTTTCCGGCTGACCCTCTGCGCGGATTAACGTACCCGGTAGATTTTGCGTGCCTTCGGCGTCGTAAATCGCGCGCTGTACGATGCCTGGTTTGGCAGTGGCGACGCTGGGGGCTTGATGGTTATGTTCACCCATCAGTTGTTGCACGTGCGTTAGAGTGCGGCGCGCGTAGTCTTGCTGCGCACCGGTGCAGTTATCAATGATATTGCGCAGCATGTAGGGAGGAATAACGCTAAAAGGCATACTAACTCCTGATCATAAATGAATATGTCAAAAGTATAGTTTTTAACCTATCAACGCGCTTTACGGCTGCGGGATTTCTGCGGTTCCAGCGCGGTAACCTGGCTTTCCACCCAGCCATCATCCAGCCGGGTGCGTAGGAGATCGCCTTTACTCAGCTGCTGGGTTTTCTTCACCACCTGACCTTGCGTGTCAGTGGTGACGCTGAAGCCACGCGCCAGCGTCGCCAAAGGGCTCACACCTTCCAGCTGCGCGGCCAGGTTGCCAAAGCGCTGACGATTATGATTGAGCTGCTTTTCCATGCCCTGCTGTAAACGATAGTGCCACTGCTGCAGCTGCTGCTGAGCGCGCAGAATACGTCCCTGCGGCTGCTGTGCGTTCAGGCGTTGCAGCAGGCGGTCCTGCTGACGATTCGCCACACGCATGCGCTGGTCCATTGCTTCGCCCAGACGGCGCTGCAGCTGAAACAGCGCGGTTTGCTGGCGAGCCAGACGCAGCTGCGGATGCTGCTGCTGTAAACGATGCTGGATACGGGTGAAGCGGCGCTGCTGCTGTGCCAGATAGAAATCCATCGCCATCTCCATACGCTGCTGCTGCGATTGCAAACGGCGTAAGAGCTCCAGCTGGTTCCGGCTCACCAGTTCTGCCGCCGCAGAAGGCGTTGGCGCGCGTAAATCTGCAACGAAGTCGGCGATGGTGACATCGGTTTCGTGCCCGACGGCGCTGACGATGGGCAGGCGACTGGCAAAAATCGCCCGCGCCACGCGTTCGTCATTGAAGCTCCACAAATCTTCCAGTGAACCGCCGCCACGTCCCACAATCAGCACATCACACTCATCACGCTGGTTGGCCAGCTCAATGGCGCGCACAATCCCGGCCGGCGCATCCACGCCTTGCACCGCCGTGGGATAGATGATGACGGGCAAGGAGGGATCGCGACGATGCAGCACGCGCAGCACATCGTGCAGCGCCGCACCGGTGGCGGAGGTAATCACGCCCACCTGACGGGCTGGATCCGGCAGCGGCTGTTTGAACTGTTGATCAAATAAACCTTCTGCCGCCAAACGCGCCTTCAGCTGTTCGAACTGCTGTTGCAGCAAGCCTTCGCCTGCCGGATGCATGCTTTCGATAATCAGCTGATAGTCACCACGCGGTTCATACAGCGTAATGCTGGCACGCACTAAAACTTGCTGGCCGTGTTGAGGACGGAAAGTGACGCGACGATTGCTGTTGCGGAACATCGCGCAGCGCACTTGCGCACCATCATCCTTCAATGTGAAGTACCAGTGGCCGGAAGCGGGCTGGGTAAAATTTGAAATCTCAGCGCTGAGCCACACCAGACCCATCTCATTTTCCAGCAGTTGACGCACCGTGGTGTTCAGGCGGCTGACAGTAAAAATATTGGCGGTTGGCGGTAGCGACATGTGATGTAGATCAAATTTTAAATCAGAGGGTTAATCAACTGATACTACATTGCTCACCCTGAGGATCAAGACTTTTTCTGAAAAAACACTGGAGGCAATCGGTTTCGGCCTGTATAATGCCGCGGCAATATTTTATCTGTTTTAATCGCCCCCAGGTGGAGATATTGCAATGTTAAGAATCGCGAAAGAAGCCCTCACATTTGACGACGTTCTGCTCGTTCCCGCTCACTCCACTGTTTTACCCAACACCGCTGATCTCAGCACGCAACTGACAAAAAACATTCGTCTGAACATCCCAATGCTCTCGGCGGCAATGGACACCGTAACTGAAGCGGGTCTGGCTATTGCGCTGGCGCAGGAAGGGGGATTGGGCTTTATCCACAAAAATATGTCAATTGAGCGCCAGGCGGATGAAGTTCGCAAGGTGAAAAAACACGAAAGCGGCGTGGTAACCGATCCACAAACCGTATTGCCGACCACCGCGCTGGCGGCGGTTAAAGAGCTGACCGAGCGTAACGGTTTTGCCGGTTATCCCGTGGTGAACACCGACAACGAACTGGTGGGCATCATCACCGGTCGTGACGTGCGTTTTGTGACTGACCTGACCTTGCCGGTTTCTGCAGTGATGACGCCGAAAGAGCGCTTAGTGACGGTGAAAGAGGGTGAAGCACGTGAAGTCGTGTTGCACAAAATGCACGAAAAGCGTGTTGAGAAGGCGCTGGTTGTTGATGACAGCTTCCACCTGCTGGGTATGATTACCGTTAAAGATTTCCAGAAAGCCGAACGTAAACCTAACGCCTGTAAAGATGCGGAAGGCCGTCTGCGCGTCGGTGCAGCGGTTGGCGCAGGCGCGGGCAACGAAGAGCGTGTTGATGCGCTGGTGGCTGCCGGTGTTGACGTGCTGCTGATTGACTCTTCACACGGCCACTCAGAAGGCGTATTGCAGCGTATTCGTGAAACCCGCGCAAAATATCCAAACCTCGAAATTATCGGCGGCAACGTAGCGACCGGCGCAGGCGCATTGGCGCTGGCGGAAGCCGGCGTGAGCGCGGTAAAAGTGGGTATCGGCCCGGGCTCAATCTGTACCACGCGTATCGTCACTGGCGTTGGCGTGCCACAAATCACAGCCGTTTCTGACGCGGTTGCCGCGCTGGAAGGCACCGGTATTCCGGTGATTGCAGATGGCGGTATCCGCTTCTCTGGCGATATCGCTAAAGCGATCGCAGCCGGTGCAGCAGCCGTTATGGTGGGCTCAATGCTGGCCGGTACCGAAGAATCCCCGGGCGAAATCGAGCTTTATCAAGGCCGCTCGTTCAAATCTTATCGCGGCATGGGTTCACTGGGCGCAATGTCAAAAGGTTCCTCAGATCGTTACTTCCAGAGCGATAACGCGGCAGACAAACTGGTACCAGAAGGTATCGAAGGGCGCGTTGCCTACAAAGGCCGCCTGAAAGAGATCGTGCACCAGCAAATGGGCGGCCTGCGCTCTTGCATGGGTCTGACCGGCTGCGGCACCATTGACGACCTGCGCACCAAGGCAGAGTTCGTGCGTATCAGCGGCGCGGGCATCAACGAAAGCCACGTGCATGACGTGACCATCACCAAAGAGTCACCAAACTACCGCATGGGTTCATAATCCCGTAAAATTTAGCGCCCGGCACCAGCCGGGCGCTTTTATTATTAAGTCCATCCCAATGGAAACGCCTCAATGACGACTGAAAATATTCATAAACATCGTATTTTGATCCTCGATTTTGGTTCTCAGTACACGCAACTGGTTGCGCGCCGCGTGCGCGAGCTGGGCGTCTACTGCGAGCTCTGGGCGTGGGATGTCACCGAAGAGCAAATTCGCCAGTTCAACCCAAACGGCATCATTCTTTCTGGCGGTCCGGAAAGCACCACCGAGCAGAATAGCCCGCGTGCGCCGGAATATGTGTTCAACGCTGGCGTTCCAGTGCTGGGGGTTTGCTATGGCATGCAGACCATGGCGATGCAGTTGGGCGGCAAGGTTGAAGGCTCCAACGAGCGTGAATTTGGTTATGCGCAGGTAGAAGTGCTGACCCAGAGCGCGCTGGTGCGTGACATCGAAGATGCGATTAGCGCGGCAGGTAAACCGCTGCTGGACGTGTGGATGAGCCATGGCGATAAAGTTACCGCTATTCCCGCCGGTTTCGAAACCGTTGCCAGCACCGAAACTTGTCCGTTCGCCATCATGGCGAATGAAGAAAAGAAATTCTACGGCGTGCAGTTCCACCCGGAAGTGACGCACACGCGTCAGGGCTTGCGTATGCTGGAGCGTTTCATTCGTGACATCTGCGGCTGTGAAGCGCTGTGGACGCCTGCCAAAATCATCGAAGATGCGGTTGAGCGTATTCGTCAGCAGGTGGGTAACGATAAAGTAATCCTTGGCCTATCTGGCGGCGTTGACTCTTCGGTGACCGCGATGCTGCTGCACCGCGCCATCGGCGATCGTCTGACCTGCGTGTTCGTGGACAACGGTCTGCTGCGTCTGAATGAAGCTGAGCAGGTTCTGGAGATGTTTGGCGACCACTTTGGTTTGAACATCGTACACGTTGCGGCTGAGGCGCGTTTCCTTGATGCGCTGGCTGGCGAGAACGATCCGGAAGCCAAACGTAAAATCATCGGCCGTGTCTTCGTTGAAGTTTTCGACGAGCAAGCACTGCGTCTGGAAGACGTGAAGTGGCTGGCGCAGGGCACCATCTATCCTGACGTGATTGAATCTGCCGCTTCAGCGACCGGCAAAGCGCACGTGATCAAGTCGCACCACAACGTGGGCGGTCTGCCGAAAGAGATGAAGATGGGGCTGGTTGAGCCGCTGAAAGAGCTGTTCAAAGACGAAGTGCGCAAAATTGGTCTGGAACTCGGCCTGCCGTACGACATGCTGTATCGCCACCCGTTCCCGGGCCCAGGTTTAGGCGTACGCGTGTTGGGTGAAGTGAAGAAAGAGTATTGCGACCTGCTGCGCCGTGCCGATGCTATCTTCATTGAAGAGCTGCACAAAGCCGATCTGTACAACAAGGTCAGCCAGGCCTTCACCGTATTCCTGCCGGTACGTTCTGTGGGCGTGATGGGCGACGGTCGTAAATATGATTGGGTGGTATCCCTGCGCGCAGTGGAGACCATCGACTTCATGACCGCGCACTGGGCGCACCTGCCGTACGATTTCCTCGGCCGCGTCTCCAACCGCATCATCAACGAAGTGAACGGCATCTCCCGCGTGGTTTATGATATTTCGGGTAAACCACCTGCGACGATTGAGTGGGAATAAATCCTGCTTTGAGGCATGCGTAAAAACGAAGCCCGCTTAATTGCGGGCTTTTTTATATTTGTATTTTGGTTAGTAATAGGGCGTTCATTCAATAAAGTTCAATCGCATAGTTCGTGAATACAAACTCGCCCCTTTCGTTGCACTATAGCGCGTGATTATTACTCATCAGGATGCCGTCGATGTTGCCTTTCAAAGCCGTATTGATCTCTTTTCTATGCATCATCTTGCTCTCATTAGGCGCCAGCCTGGCGCAGGCAACGCGTGGTGGTGAGTTAACGTCGGAACGCGGCGGCTGGGCGTCCGCCCGACGCGATTCTGCCGGTATCGCACCCGATCCCCAGCGTTACGCATCCGAAGCTATCGTACAGGTCTATGCCGCGCCAACGTATGGCTGGAAAGGCGCAGTGGCGGTGCATCCGTGGATTATCTTCAAGCGCGCCGGGGAGACCCACTACAATCGCTATGAAGTCATCAGCTGGGGCAGCGGCGATAAAGTGCGGCGTAACAGTAATCTGCCGGATGGCTATTGGTACGGTGCCAAGCCACGTCTGCTGGTAGATCATCGCGGCAGCGCGGCACAGGCGATGATTCCGCAGATCGAAGCGGCGATTAAATCGTATCCATGGCCAACTACCTATCACGCCTGGCCGGGGCCCAACAGCAATACCTTCATGGCGCATATTGGCCGTGAAGTGCCCGCGCTGAAACTAGATCTGCCAGCCAATGCGCTCGGCAAGGATTATCGCTCACTGTTGAATCCGGTGGGGTTACCGCCTTCAGGACGCGGCGTACAGCTCTCTGTACTCGGTGTGCTTGGCGTAACGGTGGGAGCGGAAGAGGGATTAGAGGTGAATGTGCTGGGTCTGAATATGGGACTGGATTTCACCCCATTCAGGCTGCGTCTGCCGTTTATCGGCGGTATCGGGCAGAATAATGTTCAGCGCGACAATCCGTAAAAATGGCCCCGAAATGGGGCCATTTTTTAGCAGACGCCGAAATCGCCGTCTTCGTGATACAGATTCACGGTATCGGCTTTGAGTTCAATTTCTCGCTTAATGTGATCGTCAACGCGTGCGCACCACAGCATATCGCCTTCCACGCGCAGCACCTGCATCTTTGGGCCACCGGTCTTCGACTGTACAAAATCATCTACCTTAAACATGCTTTTTCTCCATCAGGTCAGTGATATTTACAGAGTTTATATGTACTTCACTGGCTGTGCGCTTGATTTTGTGCCTTAGTGATGCAGCAAAAACACCGTCGCCAGACCGAGGAAAATAAAGAACCCGCCGGTGTCGGTGATTGCCGTAATCAGTACGCTGGAGCCAACGGCAGGATCGCGTTTCATCTTAGTCATGATTAACGGAATCAGCACGCCCATCAGCGCGGCCAGCAGCAGATTGAGCACCATCGCCAGCATCATCACGCCGCCCAATTGCAGATTGTCGTACATCAGCCAGGTGACGCCGCCCATAATACCGCCCCAGAACAGGCCATTAATTAGCGCCACGCCGAGTTCACGCATAATCAGAAACGAGAAGTTACCCGGTTCCACCTGGTGCAGCGCTAGCGCACGCACAATCATGGTGATGGTTTGATTGCCGGTATTGCCGCCGATGCCCGCAACAATCGGCATCAGTGCGGCCAAGGCCACCAGCTGTGAAATCGTCGCTTCAAACAGGCCAATCACGCGGGACGCAACAAACGCGGTGCACAGGTTTACCGCCAGCCAGGCCCACCGTTTACCAACCGCTTTACGCACCGGCGCAAACACATCTTCGCCCTGGCTGATACCGCCCATTTTACGAATGTTGCTTTCATTCTCTTCATTGACCAAATCAACCACGTCTTCGATGGTGATACGACCAATAAGCTTGCCTTGCGCATCGGTAACGGCGGCGGAGATCAGGTTATAACGTTCGAACGCACTGGCAGCGTCTTCGGCTTTATCATTGAGCTGGAAGGTAGTGGGATGTGAGTTCATCACCTCGGCAACTAACATCTTTGGTTTGTTCAGGAGAATATCGGTGAGGGTTAACTCACCCAGCAGTTGGTTTTTTTCATCAGTAATGAAGATCTTATCTGTGCCGTCCGGCATCTTTTTGCCTTTACGCAGATAGCGCTGCACCGTGGCCAGAGTGACGTCCGATCGCACCGTCAGGATGTTGAAATCCATGATCTGGCCAACGCGATCGCGATCCAGCTCTATCACGCTCAGCAGACGCGCACGCAAACTCGGTTCCAGCGTAGTAAGCAGACGGCCGGTTAAATCACGTGGCAAATAGCGCGCCAGATATACCTGATCGTCGATATCCAGCGGCTCAATGGCATGCAGAATATCGCGATCAGACATTTCTTCCGTCAGGCTGGCCCAAACGGTTTCCGAAGCTTCAACCAGCACGCGGCCGCGCTGTTCTGTGGGAACTAAGCGCCATAGCGCCTGACGTTCCTCTTCAGGTAAGGCTTCAAGGATATCTGCTAAATCCGCAGCGTGCAGCTGCTGAAGTTCATCTTCTAGCTGCTGGCGCCAATCGGTGATGTTGCGCAGCTCGGCAGCATTAAGATCGACGGATTTATCCAGCAGCACATCGACTAGATCATGCTCATTAAGCAGCAGAGTAAGAATATGGTGGCGGGTTTCAGCTAATTTTTGCGAATGCACAGCAGACATAACGCGTTCCTTGTGTCTGTAAAGTCAGCTCACAGTGTAGCGCGTTGCGGGTAACAGAGCGTAAAAAGCAGCATTGTCTCAAAGAACAATGTCGAGAAGCGATCGGCACCCGCAGCGAATTTAACGGGAATCGCTGGTGCTTAGCGTGGCCGGCTCAGGAATGGCTTTCTTTTGCTGATGATGCTCAATGGCACCGGGAATGATGAAAAGCAGGCGGCCAATCAAAATAAAGAAGCTGATCAGCAAAATAATGCGGCTCATGGTGCTGGTTTTGGGACGTCTTCGTGGAGATATAGCGCTATTCACGCGGGGTGGTTCCTGTAATTACCCATCAGGGCGGAGGCAACATTTAGTCATACCTTCATCGCTAAATCAATCGCTGTGTGAAAAATGAGCAAGAAAGGGGCAAAGTGTTGATCGAAGTCAGACAAAAAACGGCCGCGCGCGGCGGCCGTTGTATCAGTAGCTGGCTTTCTGCGCCAGCAAGGTGGCAAAACGGGTTTTAATGCGATTACCGTTTTCATCACGCCGATGCAGTTCACCAACATCTTCGTTGTACTTCACGATGTGCCAGTTACGGTAGTAATGGCTCAGCTCGCCGGATTTAAAGGCGAACGGAAAGTTCTGCGTATTAGGATAATCATCGGTGTTCATCGCCGCCACAATCAGGTTGTAGCCGTACTTGCGCGTGCTGGCCTGCATATCGGCAATCAGCTGTGGGATGGTGGACGGCTGCAGGAACATCATCACCACAGTCGAAAGTACAAACTGATAGTCACCGTTAAAGCGTACGCTATTGAGGTCGCACAATTCGGTGTGAATATTCTGCAGATTCTCTTCAGCGATGATGCTGTTCAGGCGATCCAGGCTCGTCGGATTGCTGTCCCAGGCTGTGACTTCAAAGCCATGCTGATTGAGGAAAAGGCTATTTCGGCCCTGGCCACAGCCTAAATCCAGCGCTTTCCCCACCTCAAGGTGGGGAAGGGCCGCCAGGACTTCAGAATGCGTCGGCGTCAGACCGTACTTTTCAGCGAAATAGTTATCGGGGCGTGTTGTCATAGTGATACGACGGGCCAGCAGCCCGTTTTACTCCTCTTCCAGCATCAGTTTCCAACCGGTGACATCATTCCAGTAGGCTTGCTCACGCTCCAGATCCAGCTGCACCAGCGTGTTCTGGCTCATGAAGCCCGCCGGGAAGGTGAGCGTCCAATGACCATCGTCCGTGCTCAATTTGAGCGAATCCGGTTTGGTGGTCGCCTGGCGCTGGTTATTCAGCAGCGTGCCGAGGCGCAGCAGGAAGACCATCGGTAGAAACTGTTTCTTTTTAAACAAGGTGAAGCGTGGCATCTCATCCTGCTTCACCGCTTTGCGATGGAAGCGTACCAGCGTGGCCAGCAGCATCTGTTGATCCTGATTAAAACCCGGCATATTTGAGTTTTGCAGGATATAGGCCGAATGGCGCTGCATGCCGCTGTGATTGATGGTCAATCCCACTTCGTGCAGCAGCGCCGCCCATTTCAGCAGCGCTGACAGCTGCGGATTAGCATGCTTAGGATTCTGTTCCTGCCACTGCAGATAGAGCTGTTCGGTGGTTTCCAGCACGCGACGCGCCTGGTCGCTATCAATCGCATAGTGATTTGCCAGGCTCTGCGCAGTGCGACTACGAATATCCTGATGGCGGAAACGTCCTTCCATCTCATACAGCACGCCTTCGCGCAACGCGCCATCGGAGAGACGCAGCTCGCGAATCGCTAACGCATCAAACACGCCACACAAAATTGCTAAACCCGGCACGAACACCGCTTTACGCTCTTCCGATAATCCCGGCAGGCTCAGGGCGTTAAAAGATTTATGCTTCAGCACTTCGCTGGTGAGCAGCTCCAGCGTTTCCGGGGTAATCAGCTTCTCTTTTTCGCCCATCGCCAGCAGCACTTCACAGGCGGCTTTAATCGAGCCCGACGCGCCCAGCGCGTATTGCCAGCCATGCAGACGATATTGCCACGCCATGGTTTCCAGCTTCTGCGCAGCGGACAGGCGCGCACGGCGGAAGTTCTCCGCTGAGATTTCTCCTTTTGGAAAATAGAGATTGGCGAAGCTGACGCAGCCCATGCGGCGGCTTTCCACCAGCTGTGGCTCAAAATCTTCACCAATGACCAGTTCCGTTGAGCCGCCGCCGATATCAATCACCAGCTTGCGGCCTTTTTCCGGCTGCGTATGCTCCACGCCCATGAAAATCAAACGTGCTTCTTCATTGCCGGAAATGACCTCGATAGGGTAGGGGATCACTTCGGCAGCGCGCTGCAAGAACTCTTCTGCGTTGCTGGCGATACGTAGCGTGTGCGTGCCGACGATGGTGACGTTGGCCGGGCTGAAGCCCTGCAAACGTTCAGCGAACAACGCCAGACAGCTCAGCCCGCGTTCAATCGCCTCTTCGCTTAGGCGATTTTGTGCATCCAGCCCATCGGCCAGATGTACGCGCTGTTTCAGGCGGCCCAGCACTTGCAAAGCGCCATCCACCACGCGGGCAATGACCATGTGGAAGCTGTTCGAGCCGAGGTCGATTGCCGCGAACTCCTGAGGTTTCGGCGTACTTTTATGTGAGATTGGCATAGGCGTTATTCGGGTTGTTCCAGTTTCTTGATGTAGTCGTAAATGGCCAGCTGCGAGCGGACTTTTTTACGGTTGCCACGCGGCACATAACGGTTACTCAGCTCTTTATCGACGATGCGGGCTTTCACCGTATCGCTAAACAGAATGGCAATGATGTCCAGTATGCGCTGCTTCACGCGTGGATCAAGAATCGCCACAGCCACTTCAATGCGGTGATCAATGTTACGCGTCATCCAGTCTGCGGAAGAGAGGAACACCTTTTTCTCGCCGCCATTCTCAAAAATATAGACGCGGTCGTGCTCGAGATAGCGGTCAACAATACTGGTAATACGAATATTTTCACTGATGCCCGGTAAATCCGGAATCAGGGAACACATGCCGCGCACCAGCAGATTCACTTTTACACCCGCTGATGATGCTGCATATAGCCGATCAACCAAACCATTATCTACCAGGTTATTGATTTTCAGCGTAATGCCCGAAGGATTCCCCTGCTGCGCATTGGCGATTTCCGCGTCAATCAGCTTATACAGCACGTCACGCGAGTTCTGCGGCGACACCAGCAGGTGCTCGAAGGTGACCGGGCGATACGGGTTTTCAATAAAGTTAAATACGCGACGTACTTCATTGGTAATGCGCGCATCGGCGGTCAGCAATGAATAGTCAGTATAAATGCGTGCGGTCTTTTCGTTGAAATTCCCGGTGCCGATATGCGCGTAACGCACCACCTCTTCCCCTTCGCGGCGCGATATCAGGAACAGCTTGGCGTGAATTTTCAGACCCGGCGCAGAGAAAATGACGTGCACGCCGGCTTCGGTGAGGCGTTTTGCCCAGCGAATATTGGCTTCTTCATCGAAGCGCGCCTGCAGTTCAACCACCACTGTCACTTTCTTGCCGTTGTAGGCGGCGTGAATCATCGCATCCATGATGCGCGAGTTCTTCGCCACGCGGTAAATGTTGATCTTAATGGCCAGCACGTTCGGATCGAACGAAGCCTGGCGCAGCAGCTCCAGCACGTGCTCAAAGGTGTGATACGGATAATAGAGCAGCACATCGCGATTGCGGATGGCATCGAAGCCGTTGCGGAAGCCATCAAAGCCAATGTGACGAATCTGCGGCAGCGGGCGGTTTTCCAGATTACTTTTACCGACGTTCGGGAAGCCGATGAAATCTTTGAAGTTATGATAACGGCCGCCGGGCACAATCGAATCATAGTTTGAAATCGACAGCTTATGGCGCAGCATTTCTACCATCGCATCCGGCATATCGCGCTGATAAACGAAGCGCACTGGCTCGGCATTAAGACGCTGCTTCAGGCTCGATGACATCAGCTCCAGCAGGCTTGATTCCATCTCCGTCACCAGATCGTACTCGGCATCGCGCGTCATCTTCATTGAATAGGCATTCAGCGTATCGTAATCGAAGAAGCCTTTAAAAATTTCATCCAGGCAATAGCGCAGAATGTTATCCAGCAGAATCATCGGTTTGCGACGGCGTGGCGATTCAGCCGGCAAGTTAATAAAGCGCGGCACTTTATCCGACGGGATCTCCAGCAGCGCATAACGCACATCGTCGCCGCGAATGATCTCGACCGCCAGATAAGTGTAATCGTCTTTCAGGAATTCGATCAGGTCGGTGTCATGGTTGATCAGAATTGGCGTAACGTGCTGGCGTAATTGATGTTTGAAGTAGTAGCGCAGCCACTCTTGCTGATTCGGTGACAGCTGGCGTTCGTTGATCAGGAAGATCTGATTACGCGCCATCTCCAGTAGCAAATCGTTATAGAGTGCATCAAACTCTTGATCCGATTTCTGCACGCGCAGCTGAATTTTTTTTAATAAATGACGCAGGGAAGTGGGCTTGCCTTGCTCTTCACTGATCAAAATTCGCCGCTTGAGATCGGCAAAGCGAACTTTGTAGAACTCTTCAAGGTTATTGGAATAGATTCCCAGGAAGCGCATCCGCTCAATCAGCGGATTACTTTTGTCCGAGGCTTCCTGCAATACGCGTTCATTAAAGCTTAACCAGCTTAATTCTTTTTCTATATACAGCTTATCCTGACCCATTCTGACTCCGAGATGCTGATGCTGGACGGAATGTCCGGCGGAAAAAGCGCAAAAATGCGGTACCGCTCAGTGTCCGTCACCATTATGGCGAGAGTATGGCAGGCTTGTCCAACGTCAAAGGTTGTCTTATCAATCAGCTACGGGCAACATAGCGACTTGTTTCCACCGGTAACCTGGCCTGCATGAGCATAAATCGTATTCCTGTCCACTTTAGCGACCGTCGTCGACGCGCCACTGATACTTTTGTGCGCCGCGTAGTCACTGCCTGTGGCGTGGGAATTTTGCTGCTGATGCTGCTGCTATTCTTTTGGTTGATCTGGGTGGTAGTGCCGTTGTTCAGCGCGCCGGGCATGCACGCCACCACCAACATCCAGCTCTGGGATAAAGCCCCGACGCTGGCGATGGGCAGCGATGGCCATCTGGGCTGGCGCATTAGCCGCAACGAAGCACGTTTTATTCCGCTCGATGGCCAGCCGGCCGGACCGGCGCTGGCACTTAATGGCACGCCTAATGCGGCGGTCACCAGCAGCGATAACCGCAGCGTGCTGCTCAATATGCAGGGCGAACTGCTGTTAATGCAACCGGTTATCAACAATGACAGCGGCGAATGGCGTTTCCCACTTGGCGATCGGCCGCTGCATCTCCCTCAGGGGCCGGTCAGCAACATGGCGTTGACGTCGCTCAGCGATGATCGCTGGCTTATTGCCGCGCAAACCGCCGCGGGCATCACTCTGTTAACGCTGGAAAATCAAAAACCAGTACAACAGATTCTTTTGCCGCAGCAGCAGGCTGAGCATCTGCTGCTATCGCCAGATGGCACGCTGCTGTACGCCAGCAGCGGACGTTTGCTGCGCGTTTGGCAAATCACCGCGCAGGCTGCGCAGCTGCGCGAAACCCAAACCCTCAATCTGCCGCCGCAGAGCCTGCATATGCTGGCGGGCGGTCGTAGCTTGCTGATTCAGGATGCGCGTGGCGTGCAACAATGGTTTGCGATTGCGGGTGATAAAGGGCCGCGCCTGCAGGCGATTCATACTTTCAACGGCAGCCAGAATGCGCTCGGCGTTGCGCCTGAAGCGCAGCGTCGTGTCTTTGCCACTTATGACGCACAGGGCAACATTCAGCTGTTCGCCAGCAAGCAGCTGGGCGCGATATTAACGCGTCAGCTGGCACCGGGCATTCAGGCGCTGGCGTTCTCGCCGCGTGGTGATGGCTTAATCATTGAGCGAGCCGGGCAATGGCAACAGTTTGCGCTGGATAATCCGTGGCCAGACTTCACCTGGCGCAACCTATGGCAAAAAATCTGGTATGAAAACTATCCGCAGCCCGACTGGGTATGGCAATCCACGGCGGCGGGAGATAGCTATCAGGCCAAGTTCAGCCTGATGCCGCTGGTGCTGGGCACGCTGAAAGCCGCCAGCCTGGCGCTGCTGTTTGCTACGCCGCTGGCGTTGGCTGCGGCAATGTATACCGCGTGGTTCATGTCGCCCGCTTTACGCCGTTGGGTGAAACCTGGCATTGAAATGATGGGGGCGCTGCCGAGCGTGGTGATTGGTTTAATCGCCGGCGTCTGGCTGGCGCCGCATATCAGCACCGCGCTGGTCGGCGTTTTGCTGCTGCCGCTGGTACTCGCCGCCACGTTATTATTATGCGGCGTGCTCAGTCCGCGTTTGCCTGCAAGTTGGCGACGTCCGGGTTTTGAAGTGATTCTGCTGCTGCCGGTGCTGTTCGTCATGACGTTACTCACGCTGTGGCTGCCAACGCTGTTTTGGCCGGAAATGGGTGAACGCTTAGCGCATTACGAACAGCGCAACCTGCTGGTAGCCGCGCTGGCGATGGGTTTTGCGCTGGTGCCGCTAATATTCACCTTATCTGAAGATGCGTTATTCAGCGTACCGGGTGCGCTGGGGCAGGGTTCGCTGGCGCTGGGCGCCACGCCGTGGCAAACCCTGACGCGCGTCGTGCTGCCGGGCGCCTCCGCGGGTATCTTTGCCGCCTTAATGATTGGTTTTGGCCGAGCCGTCGGCGAGACGATGATTGTGCTGATGGCCACCGGTAATACGCCAGTGAGCGAAGGTGGCCTGTTTACTGGCCTGCGTGCGCTCTCCGCCAATATCGCCATTGAAATGCCCGAAGCGGCGGCCGGCAGCGCGCATTACCGCATTCTTTTCCTCAGTGCCTTGCTTCTGCTGATCTTCACTTTAGTGATCAACACCATTGCCGAATTGATTCGTCAGCGCCTGCGCCAACGTTACAGCCAGCATGAGGGCCAGGGATGAAAGCGATGCAACAGAACGATCGCTGGCGCTGGCTGACGGCCGGGGCTGTCGCGGTGTGTCTACTGGCGTTTACCTTGCTGATTGGTCTCCTGGGTTGGCAGGGCGTACGCGCCTTCTGGCCACAACCAGTCGATCAATATCAGTTCCAGCCGCCGGAAGGCAGCGCGGTGATGGTGCTGGGTGAAACGCTGCAAAAACAGCAGCAGGGCGCGCAGTGGCGTTACGTGGTGAAAACCGGCAACCGCGATTTTGCTGCGCCGGATTTTCGCGTGCTGTATAGCCAGGGCGCAGCGAAAACCCGTCGACCTGCTGATGTGATAGTGCTGCAGCGCCGTAATGGCGGCAATGCGTACGGCTGGCTGGTGGAGCTGCGTCAGGATAATGAAGTGATGACCGCACGCAGCCGCGATGCCTTGCTGCATCAGCGTTTGCAGCAGGTGCATGAGCAACTGCGCCAGGCGAGCCAAATTCGCCGCATTGATATGGCGCGTCTTAACGCGCAGCTGGAGAGCCTGCAACAGCAGGCCGATGAGCAGCAGCGCAACGGCACTTTCAACCTCGAAGTGCAGTCCGAGTTTGATGCTAATCGCACGGCGTTACAGCGCCGCTTTAACGCGCTGGCGCAGCAGTTAACGCATCTGCAGCAGGAAAGTCAGCGCGATACGCTGGTGCTGCGTGATGTGCAGGGCGTTGATCATACCCTTCCGCTGGCGCAGGTTGTTGATGCGTGGTACCCGAATGCCATGACATTAACCAACAAAATGCTGCACTTTTTCAGTCAGATTTGGCAATTTGTCAGCGATTCACCGATCTCCGGCGGCGGCGAAAGTGGCGCGTTTCCGGCGATCTTCGGTACCGTGCTGATGGTGCTGCTGATGTCGATAATTGTGATGCCGCTAGGCGTTATTGCCGCGCTTTGGTTGCATGAGTATGCCGGGCGCAACGCATTGACGCGCCTGGTGCGCATCGCGGTGGTTAACCTGGCGGGCGTGCCATCCATTGTTTACGGCGTGTTTGGTCTCGGCTTCTTTGTCTGGCTAATCGGCGGCACGATTGATCAGCTGTTCTTCGCCAGCGCGTTACCTAATCCCACCTTTGGCACGCCAGGTTTACTGTGGGCCGCGCTAACGCTGGCGCTGCTGACGCTGCCAGTGGTTATCGTCGCGACCGAAGAAGGATTGTCGCGTATCCCGGATAATCTGCGTCAGGGATCGCTGGCGCTGGGCGCAACCCAGGCGGAAACGCTGTGGCGCGTGGTGCTGCCGCTGGCGGTACCGGCAATGCTGACTGGCCTGATTCTGGCCGTGGCGCGCGCAGCCGGAGAAACCGCGCCGCTGATGCTGGTGGGCGTGGTGAAAATGGTGCCAGAGCTGCCGGTGGATGCGGTATTCCCCTATCTGCACCTCGATCGCAAATTCATGCACCTCGGTTTTCAGATCTACGATTTGGCGTTCCAAAGCCCAAATATTGACGCTGATCGACCGCTGGTTTACGCCACTGCATTGCTGCTGGTGGTGATCATTCTGTCGCTCAATCTGCTGGCCATGGCGCTGCGTCATCGGCTGCGTGAGCGTTACCGGCTCATGACGCACTAAAAAGGTTTTCTGATGACGCGCGATCACGACATTGCTCTTACCGTTAATCAGCTATCGCTGTGGTACGGCGAGCGCCAGGCGTTAAATAATATTGATCTGCAGATCCCCAAAAACCGTATCACGGCGCTGATTGGTCCTTCCGGCTGTGGCAAATCCACGCTGCTGCGCTGTTTTAATCGTATGAATGATGTGATTGATCGCTGTCGCATTGAGGGCGAAATTTTACTCGATCGTTACGCCGTGATGCAGGCGAATCAGGATCTTCCCGCCCTGCGTCGCCGCGTAGGCATGGTGTTTCAGCGACCGAATCCGTTCCCGAAATCGATCTACGAAAACGTGGTGTACGGCCTGCGCTTGCAGGGCGTGCGCGATCGACGCGTGCTGAATGAAGCCTGCGAACGTGCGCTGCGTGCCGCGGCGCTGTGGGGCGAAGTGAAGGATCAGCTGGGGCAGAATGCGTTAACGCTCTCGACCGGTCAGCAGCAGCGTTTAGTGATTGCGCGCGCCATTGCGATTGAACCCGAGGTGTTGCTGCTGGATGAGCCGACGTCGGCGCTCGATCCGATTTCAACTCTGGTGATCGAAGAGCTGATGACCACGCTGAAGCAGCATTTCACGCTGGTGCTGGTGACGCACAACATGCAGCAGGCGGCGCGGGTGTCGGATTACACCGCGTTTATGCATAACGGTCAGCTGGTGGAATTTGATGAAACCGATCGCATCTTTACCTCGCCAAAAGCGCGACGCACCGAAGATTACATTACGGGAAGGTTTGGTTAATGACGGTCGCCATGAATGGCGACCCTACATCGTAGGGTGCGCATTTATGCGCACCAGAGAAATCAGTCGTGGGCGTAACCCTGCGGCGGCAATGGTTCACCATCCAACCACGCTTTACCCGCACGCATCTGCAAACGCCCATCAACAAACCAGCTGATGACCAGTGGATAAATTGCGTGTTCCTGATGCTGCACGCGCGCGCTGATGTCATCTTCGCTATCGCCCGCAAACACCGGCACGCGCGCCTGCAAAACGATCGGTCCGCCATCCAGCTCGTCAGTCACAAAATGCACTGAGGTGCCATGCTCCTCGTCGCCGTTTTCCAGCGCCTGACGATGAGTATGCAAACCCGGATACTTCGGCAATAGCGACGGATGGATATTCACCAAACGATCGTGATAGTGCGAGACGAACGCCGGACTGAGGATACGCATATAGCCGGCGAGCACCACCAGATCGGGCGCGTAAGCATCAATCTCCTGCATCAGCTGGCGATCAAAAGCATCACGGTCGGCAAACTCGCTGGCGGCTAACGCGTGGCCGGGAACATGGGCTTCCCGCGCGCGCGTCAAACCATAGGCGCTGGCTTTATTACTGAAAACGGCAGCAACGCTGCCGTTAATCCGCCCGCTTGCGCAGGCATCGAGGATGGACTGAAGATTGCTTCCGTTGCCGGAGATCAGCACAACCAGTTTTTTCATGGGTTAATAACCACACGCTCTTCAGCATCAGAGGCTTTAATCACACCAATTTTCCACGCTTTTTCGCCAGCGTCGGTCATTAGCTGTACCGCTTTATCCGCATCCGCTGGGCTCAGCGCAATCACCATGCCCACGCCGCAGTTAAAGGTGCGGTACATTTCGTGACGGCTGACGTTGCCGGCCTGCTGCATCCAGGTAAATACTGACGGCCACTGCCAGCTGCTCTCTTCCAGCACGGCTTGGGTGTTGTCTGGCAACACGCGTGGGATATTTTCCCAGAAGCCGCCGCCGGTCAGATGTGAAATCGCATGCACATCAACCTGTTCAATCAGGCTAAGGATGTTTTTCACGTAAATGCGGGTAGGTGCCAGCAGGTGATCGGCCAGTGATTTGCCGTCCAGCTGCTTGGTTTCTGGATCGGTCTGGCTGACTTCCAGAATTTTGCGCACCAGCGAGTAACCGTTCGAATGCGGGCCGCTGGAACCCAGCGCAATCAGCACGTCGCCGTCCTGCACTTTCGAACCGTCAATGATTTCTGATTTTTCCACCACGCCAACGCAGAAACCGGCCACGTCGTAATCTTCGCCGTGATACATGCCTGGCATTTCAGCGGTTTCGCCGCCCACCAGCGCACAGCCCGACTGCAAGCAGCCTTCGGCGATGCCGGTGATGACCGATGACGCGGTTTCTACATCCAGCTTGCCGGTCGCGTAATAATCGAGGAAGAACAGCGGCTCTGCACCTTGCACGATCAGGTCGTTGACACACATCGCAACCAGATCGATGCCGATGCTATCGTGGCGTTTGAGATCCATCGCCAGACGCAGCTTGGTGCCGACGCCATCAGTTCCGGAGACCAGCACCGGCTCGCGGTACTTTTGCGGCAGCGCACAGAGCGCACCGAATCCGCCCAATCCACCCATCACTTCCGGGCGGCGGGTTTTTTTCACTACGCCTTTAATACGGTCAACCAGATCGTTACCAGCATCGATATCGACACCGGCGTCTTTGTAGCTGAGAGAGGTTTTGTCGGTCACTGCGGAATCCCCACGCGAGTTGCGGTTGGTGGCAAAAATTAAGCGCGGCAATTCTAACAGCGCAGGCAAACGTTTGCGAGTCCCATCTCACGCTGCCTTTGCACAGCGTCAGATTTTCGCCAATCCTTACTCTTGAGCTGATTAAGGCAAGCCATTGACCGATGACAAGTGGCGCGGCGGCGAAAAGGCGGTATAATCCGGCGATTTTTTTTAGCTCAACTCAATTCCGGGAGAACAATCATGAAGATCGTGGAAGTCAAACACCCGCTGGTCAAACATAAACTGGGCCTGATGCGTGAGCATGATATCAGCACCAAGCGTTTCCGCGAGCTGGCCTCGGAAGTGGGCAGCCTGCTGACCTATGAAGCTACTGCCGATCTGGAAACCGAGCGCGTAACTATCGAAGGCTGGAACGGTCCGGTCGAAATCGATCAGATCAAAGGTAAAAAAATCACCGTCGTTCCGATTCTGCGTGCGGGCCTGGGCATGATGGAAGGGGTGCTCGAGCACGTACCGAGCGCGCGTATCAGCGTGGTTGGCGTCTATCGTGATGAAGAGACGCTGGAGCCAGTACCGTACTTCCAGAAGCTGGTATCGAATATTGAAGAGCGCCTGGCGCTGGTGGTCGATCCGATGCTGGCAACCGGTGGTTCCATGATTGCGACTATCGACCTGCTGAAGAAAGCCGGTTGTACCAGCATTAAAGTGCTGGTGCTAGTGGCCGCGCCGGAAGGCATTGCGGCTTTAGAAAAAGCGCATCCGGATGTGGAGCTGTACACCGCATCTGTCGATCAGGGATTGAACGAAAAGGGATACATCATCCCGGGACTCGGCGATGCCGGGGACAAGATTTTCGGAACCAAATAAAGCAACCAGCCGGCCAGAGAGTCGGCTTTTTTTTGTCTAAAAACACAACAATGTCATCCTTGAGTTATTCACGCCAGGGCAACGCAGCCATAGCGTGAAGAACGCAGAGGATAGGGGATAATAATGACTCGTCGCGCTATTGGCGTTAGCGAACGCCCACCGCTACTGCAAACCATTCCACTCAGCCTGCAGCATCTGTTCGCCATGTTTGGCGCAACCGTGCTGGTGCCAATTCTGTTCCACATCAACCCGGCGACGGTGTTGCTGTTCAATGGCGTCGGTACGCTGCTCTATCTGTTTATCTGTAAAGGCAAAATTCCGGCCTATCTCGGCTCAAGCTTTGCCTTTATTTCGCCGGTGCTGCTGCTGTTGCCGCTCGGTTATGAAGTGGCGCTTGGTGGCTTTATCCTCTGTGGTTTCTTGTTCTGTGTGGTGGCATTGATCGTGAAGAAAGCCGGTACCGGCTGGCTTGATGTGATGTTCCCGCCGGCGGCGATGGGCGCGATTGTGGCGGTTATCGGCCTGGAACTGGCGGGTGTGGCGGCGAATATGGCTGGTTTGTTGCCGGCTGACGGTACCTCGCCAGACAGCAAAACCGTGATCATCTCGATGGTGACGCTAGCGGTCACCGTATTTGGTTCGGTGCTGTTCCGCGGCTTCCTCGCCATCATCCCGATCCTGATCGGCGTACTGGTGGGTTATGCGCTCTCGTCTGCGATGGGCATTGTTGACTGGAGCACGGTAGAGAATGCGCCCTGGTTTGCGCTGCCAACCTTCTACACGCCACGCTTTGAGTGGGTGGCTATGCTGACCATTCTGCCTGCCGCGCTGGTGGTGATTGCCGAGCATGTCGGCCACTTAGTGGTGACGGCCAACATCGTGAAGAAAGATCTGATTCGCGATCCTGGGCTGCATCGCTCCATGTTTGCCAACGGTTTATCCACCATGATCTCCGGCTTCTTCGGCTCAACGCCAAACACCACTTACGGCGAGAACATCGGGGTAATGGCGATTACCCGCGTTTACAGCACTTGGGTGATCGGTGGCGCGGCAATCTTCGCTATCCTGCTCTCTTGCGTTGGCAAGCTGGCGGCGGCAATCCAAGCGATTCCGGTGCCGGTCATGGGCGGCGTATCGCTGCTGCTGTACGGCGTGATCGGCGCATCGGGTATTCGTGTGCTGATCGAATCCAAAGTGGATTACAACAAGGCGCAGAACCTGATCCTGACGTCGGTGATCCTGATTATCGGCGTGAGCGGTGCCAAAGTGCACATTGGCGCCGCCGAGTTAAAAGGCATGGCGCTGGCGACGATTGTTGGCGTGGGCCTGGCACTGATTTTCCGTTTAATCAGCCTGTTACGTCCTGAAGAAGTGGTGCTGGATGCGGAAGAGAAGCGCGAAAGCTAAGGCTGCAAGCCGGGCAGGGAAGCCCGGTTCATCTCCGACAAAGATCGTGATAAACTTGCGCGGTTTTCTGCCCGCTCATCCGTTGAGGTACTTCTGAACACGCCGGCACAGCTCTCACTGCCACTCTATTTACCCGATGATGAAACCTTCGCCAGTTTCTGGCCGGGGGAAAACACGTCTCTGCTGGCGGCGCTGCAAGGCGCACTTTCACAGCAACACGGCAGCTATCTCTATTTCTGGTCACGCGAAGGCGGCGGCCGCAGTCATTTGCTGCACGCAGCCTGCGCCGAACTCTCGGCGCGCGGCGAAGCGGTGGGTTATGTGCCGCTGGATAAACGTACGTGGTTCGTACCGGAAGTGCTGGAAGGCATGGAGAATCTGGCGCTGGTATGCATCGATAATATCGAATGTATTGCGGGCGATCCCGAATGGGAAATGGCGATCTTCGATCTCTACAATCGCATCCTGGAAATCGGTAAAACGCGTTTACTGATTACGGGCGATCGACCGCCGCGCCAGCTGAATCTCGGCTTACCGGATCTGGCTTCGCGTCTTGATTGGGGGCAGATCTACCGTTTGCAGCCGCTGTCGGATGAAGACAAATTGCAGGCGATGCAGTTGCGTGCGGGATTACGTGGCTTTGAGCTGCCGGAAGATGTTGGGCGCTTCCTGCTGAAACGACTCGATCGCGAAATGCGCACGCTGTTTGATACGCTGGATCGCCTCGATCGCGCCTCCATTAGCGCGCAGCGTAAACTCACCATTCCCTTTGTTAAGGAAGCGCTGGATCTTTAACGCATTGTAACGAATGGCTTTAAGCTGAATTAACCGCGCCACATGCCGTAGCGGCGCAATTCATTGCGCGATAAATCGCGCCGCTACGGAACGTGCGATGATTTATTCACGCTTAAGCGATCGGCATTAAGCCATGAATGGCGACCCTACGTGCGCGGTTTACGTAGGGTGCGCATTTATGCGCACCTGGACATTATCCCTTCTGATACACCTTGAAGCGCTTTTGCAGTTCACGGAACTGATCGATGCGCGCGTCATAGCGCGCCTGCTTCAGGCTGCCGAGCGGTACCTGCGCACTGGCGCTGCTCAAGGTGCTTATGGCCTGATCGAGTTGCCCATTTAGCGCTAAACCTTCGGCACGCGCCGAGAGTTCTTCATCACGCAAGCCCTGTGCGGCCGAAGCCTGCGCCAGCAGATCCCAGGCGTTGAGATCGTCCGGATGCGCGAAAGTGTAGCGGTTGAGAATGCGGCTGGCGTTCGCCGGCTGTTTCGCTTCAACATAGGCGTTGGCGAGGTTCAGTTGCAGCACCGGATTGGTGCTGCTGCCTTTGGCGCTACTCAGCATGGTGATTGCCTGCTGTGGCTGGTTCAGTCCGATGTCGATATCGGTCATGATATCGAGAAACCAAACGTTGTCCGGCTGCTTCGCCAGCAGCGGCGCAATCACACGCTTCGCGCTATCAAAGCTTTTCGCCTGCAGGAACTGCACTGCTTTACCGTACTGCGCCGCTTGCTGTTCACGCACGTTGCCTTTGCTGTACTCATTTAACAAATCATCGGTCAGCTGATTACGGCCAGTAGAATACATGCCCAGCGAGCGCACCTTAGCCATATAAAAATCCTGTGAGGATTGCACCACCACTGGACGCATCTGGTTGGCACGGTTGCGCGCATCGGCCAGGCGGCTGTCGGGCAACGGATGCGTTAGCAAAATTTCCGGCGGCTTGGAGGAGAAGCGGCTTTGATCGGCCAGCTTTTGCAGGAAATTTGGCATCGCTTGCGGATCGAAGCCGGCCCGTTGCAGCACCTGGATGCCGATGCGGTCCGCTTCCTGTTCATTGCCTTGCGTAAAGCTGATGATGCCTTGCTGCGTGCCCGCCAGCGTACCGGTCAACGCTGCCATGCCTGCTTGTGGACTGGCCATCGCCAGCAGAATGGAACCCAACGCACCCACCCAGGTAAGGGGCGCGTTACGTTTCTGCTCTTCCATGGCGCGCGCCAAATGGCGCTGAGTCACGTGCGAGATTTCATGCGCCATGACCGAGGCGAGCTGGCTTTCATTATCGGTGTAGCGGAACAGCGAGGAGTGCAGCACTACATTGCCGCCAAAGAAGGCAAAAGCGTTAAGCTCATCGTTTTGAATCAGAAAGAAGTGAAACGGCGTGCGTACCGAATTGGCGTGCGCCACCAGACGCTGGCCAAGTTCATTAATGTATTGATTTAGTAGCGGATCGTTAATCAGTGGCGCACTGGCACGCAGCTGGCGCACGTAGAAGTCGCCCATCTGCAATTCCTGATTAATCGACAGCGTTGAACCTGCCGTGGTGCCCATATCAGGCAGCGTATCACTCAGGTCGGCACGCGCACTGAGTGCGGGCGTAAGCAGCAGCGTAGGAATAAGGGCTGCCAGCACTGATTTTTTCAACCGGTTAAACATGCCTTGATCCTGTAAAAGTCACCTGATTTTGGACAGGTAAGAGGTTCAAATGTTCTGCGCTCTCATCCATTTGTGCAGCGCGCTCTATCTTAACCAGCCTGCCGCGACAAGCAAAGCGTGTCGCTAAATGAAGGTGAAATGAAAAAATGGTTGTGATAATGAAAAATTGCAGCAAAAAATTGAATAGCTGTGCGCTTATAAATAGGCGTTGCTTAACATCAAAACTTAAAGTTAAGTAAAGTTGCTCAAAATTACTGAATTTGGCATGAACTTTTCCAGGTTTACTCTGAAAAGCAGTGGACAATCTGAGGTATTGGCCCATTTTATCCATCAATTAATTTAATCGTGATTGAGACGCGCGTTACGCGCTATACAGTTATTAACGGATAGATTTTAAACGCACGTAAACTTATTTCCTCTGGATTGTGCTCACCATTTCACGGCCAGCCATTTCTGCGCTTTCCCCGCCGTAACAATCGAAAGGCTTTTTCAATTAACCCTGCTAATTATTTTTCGCGCAATGAATATACCGGACACCCCGTCAGTACAGGACTTTTGCCCAGCGTGCGCTGTGGTATAGATAAGGCACTTTATTCAAACGGACTGTGAATTGACGCGCAGTGCATGCCGGAGAATCTTTATGCGTTCTGTTGTTTCATATGCCCTGATTGCCATTGTGGGTGGTTTTGTGGGCGCCACCGTGAGTAAAGGTGATGACCTGTATCAGCGCGTGGTAAGTCATTTTTCCTCCGAACCGACCGATCCGGATGGTTTCTGGAGCACTCCCGCCGTCGATGGCTACGGCAAAATCCATTATGAAGCTGACGCGGCATTTAAGCCGGTTGTGGGCCTGAGCAACAAAGTGGTGTTTCAGATCACCAAAAGCGAAGGGGATATGAAGCGGCCAAATCTTGGACTGGAGCGCGTGGCGCGCGTGGTCAATCTCTATATCGCTTCAGGCGTACCAGCCGAGGATCTGCATTTTGTCGTTTCGGTAACCGGTGATGCCACACCCGCGATGCTGGATAACGCGCATTTTCAGCAGTTTTACAAAGCCGATAACCCGAACTTAGCGCTGATTGGCGCACTGAATAAGTTGGGTGTGAAGGTGTCGGTGTGCGATCAGTCCGTGGCGTTCCATCACTTCCCCAAAGCGTGGATCGACGCTTCCGTGATTCATGCTCTCTCCAGTCCGACCACCGTGTCGACGCTGGAAAATCAGGGTTATGCCCTTTTACAGATGTAAATTTCAGCTACAGGAGAAGTGAAATGCGTCCAGCATCCTATATTGTCATCGCCGCACTGGCAGGTTTTGTCGGCGGTAATGTGTTACAGCTTCCGGAATGGGTAGATAAAGTCAGCGGCAAGTTTGCGGACAAGAAAAGTGAACCCGCCGATTTCTGGAGCACACCTGCCATCGCGGGTTATGGCAAGATCCACTTTGTCAGCGTACCAGACTACAATCCCGCCGCCACGCCGGGTTTGAGCAATAAAGTTGTCTTCCAGATTAACCGCAGCGAAGGCGATATTCGTCAGCCCAACCTTGGGCTGGAGCGTGTGGCGCGTGTGACAAACCTCTATTACGCGGCGGGCGTACCGCTGGATCAGCTGAAGTTTGTGGTATCGATTAACAGCGATGCGGTGCCAGCGGCGCTGAATAACGACCAGTTCCGCAAAGCGTATGGCACCGATAACCCAAACCTTAAGCTGATTGATGAGCTTAAAAAGGCGGGCGTGAAAGTGACTATTTGCGATCAGTCGGTGGCTTTCCATCAGCTGGAACGTAACTGGATTGATACCCGCGTCACGCATACGTTGTCGAGTGGTACCACCGTCGCCTCGCTGCAAAACGAAGGTTATGCCTTCCTGATGTTGTAATTTCTGACTGACAGCAGTTGGCGCTGCTGTCATCTTCCCGTCATTTTTCCGCGATGTTGCTGTCACAGTTCGCCGCTAGTTTAAGCGCCAATGAGATCGATCTCATTGGTACTTTACGAGGCGAATATGTCCGATTTGATCAGTGTGGCCAAACTGGCTGGCGTTTCTCGCGCCACCGCCGCACGCGCTTTTTCCGATCCGCATCTGTTGCGCACTGACACCTTGCAGAAGGTGTTGATGGCATCCGAACAGCTCGGCTTTCGCCCCAATCATATTGCCCGCCAGCTGCGTACCCAGCACTCCACCACGCTCGGCGTGCTGCTGCCGTCACTGCTCAATCCCATCTTCGCCCGCCAGCTGCAGGCGATGGAGCGCCAGGCACGCGTGGCCGGTTATGGCTTGCTGGTGGCGACCAGCGATTATCAGCCCGAGCGTGAAGCGGCCATTGTTGAACACATGCTGCGCCAGCGCGTCGCCGGTTTGGTTCTGACCGTGGCCGATGCCGACCACAGCGCGGTGCTGCAAACCTTACAGCAGGCGGAAATGCCGTTTGTGCTGACGCATAACGTGCCTCAGGAGAGTCATTGGCCAGCGATTTGCGTCGATAACCGTCAGGCGATGCAGGAAGCCACTGACCATCTGCTGGCGCTTGGGCATCGCCACATCGGCATGGTGGCAGGGCCAATGCTGCAATCGGACCGCGCGCGTCTGCGCTATCAAGGCTATGGCGATGCGATGCAGCGGGCGGGATTGCTTCCGCTGCCGGTGATCGAAATGGCCAGCCACACGCAATCTGATTTCGCGCGGTTGCAGCCTCAGCTGCAAGGCGATACGCCGCTCAGCGCCGTAATTTGTACCAATGATTTGCTCGCCATCAGCCTGATTGGTGCCGCGGCACGCGCTGGCGTGCGCATTCCAAAGCAGCTGTCGGTAATGGGCTTTGATGGCATTGATATTGGCGAGCACATGGCGCCCTCGCTGGCGAGTGTCACACAGCCAGTCGATCTGCTTGGCGCTGGCGCTATCGACATGTTGTTACAACAGGCCAGCCGCGGTACGCGCGTGCTGCCACATCAAATACGGCTCGGCGCCAGCATCGCCGCCCCCGCTTTATCTTTGATCGCTAACTCCAGGGAACCATCATGACGCTGCATAAAAAAGTAAAAATCGTTGCCGGTGCGCTTGTAATCAGTGCCGGTTCGCTGTTCAGCATGACCTCTCACGCCGCCGATACCGCGATTTGCTACAACTGTCCGCCCGAATGGGCTGACTGGGGAACCCAGCTTAAAGCTATCGCCAAAGACACCGGTATTCAGGTGCCGCAGGACAACAAAAACTCCGGTCAGGCGCTGGCGCAGATGGTGGCGGAGAAAGGTAATCCGGTGGCAGATGTGGTTTATTACGGCGTCAGTTTTGGCATCCAGGCCGACAGCGCCGGCGTTATCACCGGTTACCAGCCCGCCCATTGGGACGAGATCCCAGCCGGCATGAAAGATCCGGACGGCAAATGGGTGGCGCTGCACTCTGGCACCATGGGCTTTATGGTTAACGTTGATGCCCTTGGCGGCGCACCGGTACCGCAATCCTGGGACGACCTGCTGAAGCCAGAATATAAAGGCATGATCGGCTACCTCGATCCGGCCAGCGCCTTTGTGGGCTATGTGGCGGCGGTGGCGGTGAATCAGGCGAAGGGCGGCAACATGCAGGACTTCACGCCTGCGCTCAACTGGTTCAAAAAATTGCAGGCCAACCAGCCGATCGTACCGAAGCAGACTGCCTATGCGCGCCTGATTTCCGGTGAGATCCCCATCCTGCTCGATTACGACTTCAACGCCTATCGCGCCAAATATAAAGATCACGCCAACGTGGCCTTTGTTATTCCCAAAGAGGGCACGGTAACGGTGCCGTACGTCATCAGCCTGGTGAAGAACGCACCGCACCCAGCCAACGGCAAAAAAGTGATCGACTACGTGCTGTCGGATAAAGGTCAGGCAATTTGGGCCAATGCCTTCCTGCGTCCGGTGCGTCCTTCAGCGATGTCGGCCGACGCGAAGAAATTCTTCCTGCCAGATAGCGATTATGCACGTGCGCAAACCGTGGACTACCAGCAGATGGCGGATGCGCAGAAAGCCTTCTCGGCAAAATACCTGAGTGAGATTCGTTAATGTCGATGTCTGACACCCTGGCGACCACGCGTCGCCAGATTCGCACACAGCCGGGCAGCCGCTGGCTGTGGCTGACGCTGCCCGCGCTGTTATTCTTCTGCGCCTTCTGGCTGTTGCCGTTTGCCCGGTTGCTGCAAATGGGGATGCAAGAAGACCGCAGCACCCAACACAGCGGTTACTGGACGGTACTCAGCCAGCCGCATTACCTGGTGAGTTTGCTAAACACGGTACTGCTGTCGCTGGCGGTGACGCTGGTGACGTTAATGATTGCCGCCATCGTTGGCTGCTTCCTCGCGCGCCAGCGTTTTGCTGGACGCGGTATCTTGCTGGCACTGCTGACGTTTCCGCTGGCGTTTCCCGGCGTGGTGGTGGGCTTTCTGGTGGTGATGCTCGCTGGACGTCAGGGATTGCTAGCGCAAATTAGCCTGCACCTGGTGCATGAACGCTGGACGCTGGCCTATTCGCTGGCCGGTCTGTTTATCGGCTATCTCTATTTCTCGCTGCCGCGCGCCATCGTCACGCTGGTGGCAGCCAGTGAAAAACTCGATCGCTCGCTGGAAGAGGCGGCACGTTCGCTCGGTGCCAGCCAGTGGAATATCACCTGGGATGTGATTGTTCCCGGCCTGCAGCCCGCGCTGCTCTCGACCGGCGCACTCTGTTTTGCCACCAGCATGGGCGCGTTTGGCACGGCTTTTACTCTCGGCACCGATTTGGCGGTGCTGCCGCTAACTATCTACGGCGAATTCACCAACTATGCCAACTTTGCGACGGCTGCCGCGCTATCGGTGGTGATGGGCGGATTCGCCTGGCTGGCGCTGATGCTGGCGCGTCGTCTGGCGCAGGCTAAGGGGGCGCAATGAGACGTCGCGGCATGTTTAGTCTGCAACTGCTAATTACCACCTTTACCGCGCTGTTTATGATCGTGCCGGTGGTGCTGTCGATGCTGGCAGGCGTGACCAATAACTATTTTATCGGCCTGCGCAGCGGCCTGACGCTGAAGTGGGTTGAGCAGGTGTGGCAAATGTACGCTGATACCTTCTGGCTCTCGCTGCTCATCGCGCTGTTCTGCCTGCTGGTGACCTTAGTGATTGGCGTGCCGGCGGCGTGGGGCTTGCTGAAAGCGCCGGGACGCTGGGCGGCACGCATTGAAGCGTGTTTGATGCTGCCGGTGGCGCTGCCGGGGTTGGCCACTGCGCTGGGTATTATTCTGCTCTACGGCCAGTTTTCCGGCCTGCGTGATAGCTGGCTGTTCATCCTGATTGGTCACGTGCTGTTCACCTTGCCGTTTATGATGCGGCCGGTATTGGCAGTCATGCAGGCGGTGGATATGCCGCGGCTGGAGGAGGCCTCGGCCAGTCTTGGCGCCACGCTGTGGCAGCGCTTCTTTACCGTGGTGGTGCCGAACTGCCGCAACGGTATTCTCGCCGGGGCTTTTATGGTGATTACGCTCTCGGTGGGCGAATTCAACATTACCTGGATGCTGCACACGCCGCTGACCAAAACCTTGCCGGTTGGCCTTGCCGACAGCTACGCCTCGATGCGGCTGGAAGTGGGATCTGCCTACACGTTAATTTTTATTCTGATGATTCTGCCGCTGCTGCTGATGCTCAATGCCGTGAATCACTGGCTTAACCGCGCGGTCTCGCGCCAATACAAGGAGGCGGCATGAATCCTTTGGCCGTTACCGTAACGCTGCGCCGCTGCGCGCGTCATTTTCACCACCATCAGGCTCTGCAACCGCTCGATCTCACCGTCCATCCCGGCGAAACGCTGGTGCTGCTGGGGCCTTCCGGCTGTGGCAAAACCACCACGCTGCGCATTATCAGCGGACTGGAGAGCTGCGATGCAGGGGGGGAAGTGTGGTTTGACGATCGCAACGTCACCGCCTTGCCGATTGAAAAACGCAACGTCGGCATGGTGTTCCAGAACTACGCCTTGTTTCCAAATCTGAATGTGGCGGAGAACGTGGCATATGGGCTGAAAGTGCAAGGCGTGGCGCGCGCCGAACGGGAAGCGCGCGTGCAGGAGATGCTTGAACTGGTGGATCTCAGCGCGCTTGCACAGCGCAGTATCGACAAACTTTCCGGCGGGCAAAAGCAGCGTGTGGCGCTGGCGCGTGCGTTAGCCGCACGACCCAAAGTGCTGCTGTTTGATGAGCCGCTGGCAGCGCTGGATGCGCGCCTGCGCGATCGTCTGCGGCTGGAAATTGGCGCACTGTTGAAAAAACTGGCGATCACCGCCGTTTACGTCACTCACGATCAGCAGGAGGCGATGGCGCTCGGCGATCGTATTGCGGTGATGGAGCGGGGCCGTTTGGTGCAAATCGATACGCCGCAGAATATCTACCAGCAGCCGGCTTCGAAGTTTGTCGCCGATTTCGTTGGGGCAATTAACTGCGTGGATGTGGATGCGCGCGGCAATCCGCTGCGTTTCTGCCGTCCTGAAGATGTGCTGCTGGCCAGCGACAATCGCTATAGGCGACAGGGATTTATCCTGGCCAGTACCTTTTTAGGTGCCTCGCAGCGGTTGATGATCGACATTGGGCTGGCGACACCGATTCAGGTGGATCGCCACGCGCGTGAAGCCTGGCATGCCGGACAGCCGGTGAGCTGGATGCTGGCGCAGGACGCCGCGCTGCAATTTGCTTGACAGGTTTTCAGCTGCCCGATGCGCATAAATGCGCATCCCACCGTGAACGGATGCGGTTTTGTAGGATCGCCATTAATGGCGTAATGCTCGTCAGTTAAGCGTGAATCGGTCACCATGAATGGTGACCCTACGTGGATATCGCCGGGTTTTCGTAGGGTGCGCATTCATGCGCACCTGCATAAACAGGCATTTTTTTTCTTAAGTGAGCGGCATTACGCCATTAATGGCGACCAACAGGCGCTTACATATCCAGAGGAAAAGAGTTGTGTCTGAAGCCATGACGTTGATCGCGCAAATCAGCGATTTACACATTAAGGCGAACGGTCGCCTGTCGTACAAAAAAGTGGATACCCAGGCCGCGCTGCTGCGCGTGATTGAGACACTGAATCGCCTGGCGCCGCGCCCTGATATGGTGGTGATTACCGGTGATTTGGTCGATTTTGGCACGGCGGAAGAGTATCAAACCCTGCGTCTGGCGCTGGGGCAGCTGCGGTTGCCGTATCGGTTGATGCCCGGCAATCACGACGATCGCCAGGGCCTGCGGGCGGCGTTTCCCGATCATCACTATCTGCAACGCGGTGAAACGCTGAACTGGCAAGGGCAAGTAAAAGGCGTGCAGCTGCTGGCGCTGGATTCCAGCGTGCCGCAGCAGCCGTGGGGCTATGTCGATGAAACGCAGCTGCAGTGGCTGGATGAGCAGCTGCAGCGTGCGCCGCAGCTGCCGACGCTGGTGCTGTTGCATCATCCGCCCTTTGCCTGTGGTATTGAGCATATGGATAAACAGCCGCTGCGCAATCCCGATGCACTGGCGGCGATTATCCAACGCCATCCACAGGTGGAGCGCGTGCTCAGCGGCCATTTGCATCGTTCGGTACAGGCGCGTTTTGCCGGGACGCTGGCGTGCGTTGCGCCTGGCGTATCGCATCAGGTGGCATTTGATCTCGCGGAAAATGGCCCGGCAAACTTTGTGCTGGAGCCGCCCGGATTCTTGTTACATCGCTGGCATGCAACGCAGGGCATGAGTACGCATCTGTGTGCCATTGGGGATTATCCGGGACCATGGCCGTTTTACGATGCGAATGGCCTGATTGATTAGTTCCAGCCTAGAGAAAGAATTGCGTGGGTCTGCCAGGATGCGTCGTGCTCAATCTGGCTTGTCGGTGTACAATTGTCCGTTCCTTCACCAGGACAAAGTATTCCAACAATAACAAGACTGTCAGGCACTCGAATTTATGAATCTACTCATTAGAGCGGGGGCGTTATGTTAGCGCGTCTCCGGCCAAAAACAGACCTGCGAACCCTGATCGCGCTCTTAGCGATTACCAGCATCGTGATCACGCTGGCCAACACCTTGTACGCCACCTGGCGCGTGCAGCGTATGGTCCTAATCGAAAGTACTTTGGAAGCCAATCGCGCTTACGCCGCTAAACTGGCAGCCACGACCGAAGTCTTCTTTCAGCTGGCTCAGTCGCAGCTGCACTACAGCGCGACGCAGTTGGGCAATGATTTTGATAATGCCGATCTGGCGCAGCAGGAAGTGAACCGCCTGCGTGAGCAAACCAACAGCTTTAACTCGGTTGCGGTAGTGGACAGTAATGGGATTGTGAAAGCGATTTCGCCGGAATCACTGATGCTGAAAGGCATGCAATTGACCAGCCAGTCATCGCATGAAGCGCTGGCAAAGCGTCAGCCGATGGTAAGTAAGCCCAGCATCTCTGCCGCCAATAACCTAATTGTCTTTGTCTCCTGGCCGATCATCAGCAAAGACGGCCGCTATCGAGGCTATGTTGGTGGCACCATTTATCTGAAAAAGAAAAGCATTCTGAACGCGCTGCTCGGCGAGCAGTACTATCGTGATGGCACCCATGTTTACGTGTTGGATCGCAATAATCAGGTGCTCTATCACCAGAATAGCCAGCTGATTGGCAAAAGTGTGCCTGGCATCATTAGCGATCGCCAGCGTCAGGAGCACACCAACGGGGAAGTGCAGCTGACCGAAGGGGATGTGCCCAAACTTGCCGGCTACGCCATCGTCCCCACGACCGGTTGGATGGTGGTGGCATTGAAGCCGACCCATGTTACGCTGGCGCCGCTCTCGGGTTTGTTATTGAAAGTATTGAAAAACTCGGTGCCATTTGCGCTGCTGACCCTGTTGGTGGCGGTGATTCTGGCGCGATTGATTGCGCTGCCGCTTTGGCAATTGGCGCGGAAAGCCAGCCAAATGGATTCACAGGGCGTATCGAGCGAGATTCGTGGCATTCGCGCCTGGTATTTTGAAGCGGCGCAGGTGAAACGCGCGCTGCTCACCGGCATTGGCTTAGTGCAGGACAAGATTGGCCGACTGAAATCCGAAGTGCAAACCGATCCCATGACTAATCTGCTTAATCGACGTGGCCTGAGCGCGGTACTCGACTACTTCGCCACCATGCGCCAGCCTTTTTCGGTGCTGGCGCTGGATATCGATCACTTCAAGCGGGTTAACGATACCTTTGGCCATGATGTCGGTGATGAGGTCATCAAGCATGTCGCGCGAACTCTGCGTAACAGTGCCCGTCAAACCGATGTGGTGTGTCGCAACGGCGGGGAGGAATTCCTGATGCTGCTGCCGGCCACATCAGTGGAGGATGCACGTATACTGGCCGAACGTGTGCGCACCAGTATCGCGGAAAACTGGATTGACGATGTGGGCAATGTCACGCTGTCGGTGGGCATTGCCGATTGGCAGCCTGATGAGGGAACGCAGGAGCAGAGCCTGAAGCAGGCCGATGCCGCGCTCTATCAAGCAAAAAACGCCGGACGAAACTGCGTGATGATCTCCGGTCAGGATGCGTTGGTCAGTAGCATTACCCATTAACCCTCCCTTTCATGCACATTGTGCAGCGGCGCAATTTATTGCGTGATCTATCGCGCCGCTTCAGAATGTGCACTCTTCTGTTTTCAAGGATGTTTTGCATGCTCGTTCTGCTTTATCAATGGTACAAACGCCGCTTCAGCGATCCGCAAGCCATTGGCCTGCTAGTGATTCTGCTGGCGGCGTTTTGTATTTTGTTCTTCTTCAGCGGCTTGCTGGCACCGCTGCTGGTGGCATTAGTACTGGCGTATCTGCTTGAGTGGCCAACGGTACGTTTACAGCGGGTAGGCTGTAGCCGCACCTGGGCAACCAGCGTGGTGTTAGTGATATTTGCGGGCATTTTGTTGGTCATGGTGTTGATTGTCGCCCCCGTGGCCTGGCAGCAGGGTATTAATCTCACGCGTGATTTACCTAATATGCTGAATAAACTCTACGTATTTGCTGCCGGCTTGCCGAAGCGCTATCCGGCGCTGGTTGATGCCGGCATCATTGATATTATCGTTGAAAACCTGCGCAGCCGTTTAACGGGGCTGGGCGATTCGCTGGTGAAGTATTCGCTGGCGTCGCTGGTGGGATTGATGACGCTGATGATCTATCTGGTGCTGGTACCGCTAATGGTGTTCTTCCTGCTGAAAGATAAAGAGCAGATGCTGAACGCGGTACGTCGCGTGCTGCCGCGCAATCGCGGTCTGGCGGGCGTGGTATGGCAAGAGATGAATCAGCAAATCACCAACTACATCCGCGGCAAAGTTCTGGAAATGGTGGCGGTGGGGTTTGTCACCTGGCTGGCCTTCCTGATGCTAGGACTCAACTATTCCCTGTTGCTGGCGGTGCTGGTAGGCGTTTCGGTGTTGATTCCTTATATTGGCGCGATGGTCGTCACCCTTCCCGTGATCGGCGTCGGCTTGTTCCAGTGGGGATTAGGCAGCGATTTCTGGACGATGATCGCCATCTATCTGGTGATTCAGGCGCTGGATGGCAATATTCTGGTGCCGATTCTATTCTCTGAAGCGGTTAATTTGCATCCGCTGGTGATCATTCTGTCCGTGGTGATTTTTGGCGGAATGTGGGGATTCTGGGGCGTGTTCTTTGCGATTCCGTTGGCAACGCTGGTGAAGGCCGTGGTGCGTGCGTGGCCTGAAACGCCAGCGCTGGACGCGCCACACGCGGAATGACAGAAAACGGGTGCGATAGTCGCACCCGTTTTCTTTAGGCTGATTTCAAATAATCCAGCACGATATCGTGGTGGTTAGCGGTTTTGAAATCGTCGAACACTTTCTCGACCTTGCCTTCGCCATCGATCAGGAAGCTGATGCGGTGAATGCCGTCATAGGTTTTACCCATAAAGGTTTTCTCACCCCACACGCCAAACTGCTCGCACACCTGATGATCTTCATCGGATAGCAGCGTGAAATTCAGCATCTCTTTATCGGCAAAGCGCGACAGTTTCTCGGCTTTATCGGTGCTGATGCCCAGTACCGTGACACCCTCCGTTTTCAACTCATCCATGTTGTCGCGCAGACCGCAGGCCTGCACGGTGCAACCCGGCGTCATGGCTTTCGGATAGAAATAGACCAGAACACGCTGTCCCTGGAAGTCGGCCAAATTTACTTGTTCGCCGTCCTGATCGGGCAAGCTAAATTTCGGTGCAGTATCACCGGCTTTCAGTGGATTCATCACAACTCTCCATTTTTTCGACATGCTGTGGGTAATACACCATCAAGAGCGAAAGTGCCAGATGGGGTTTACCGTCAGGGTTATTTCACTACACGGTTTGCGTATGACGGCAGAGTGTGTGGCGAAATAACCCGGAGCCTGATTAAACGCTGCTGTCTGCATCGTCGGTGACACTATAAAGACGAATTGAGCCTTGTGCATGCAGTTCTTCACACAGCTGATTAAACGCCTGCTCAATTGGCGCGCTGACGGGATTTGCCGGGCTGTGCGCCGTCATCTGAATATAGAGCGTAGGCGCCACGTCGTCCTGTGCCGGTTTAATCCGCGAAACCAGTTCGGCGATATTCATCTGGTGTTTATCGAACAAATCGGTGAAACGCTCAATAATATGCGGTGAATCGGGCACTTCAACCTGCACCCAAACTGTTGCCGGCATCGGTGGCGTGGCGCGCGCATTGGTGCGTTTCATCACAATCAGCAGCTCCAGTTCGGCACCTTTCATCGGCAGCGTTGATTCAATCAGGGTTATCGCATTCCAGCTACCGGATAACAGCATAATAAAGGTGAACTCATCACCCAGCATTGCCAGGCGGCTGTCTTCAATATTACAGCCGCAGCTGCTGACGTGGCGGGTGATGGTATTGACGATACCTGGACGATCAACGCCCAACGCGGTGATCACCAGATGGTGAGGCTGTGACTGCGGCAAAATGGCATTTCCTGTACGTTCGCTAATAACCATAAGGTAAACATAAAAAAAACTGCTGACAAGGGCAGGAATGGCGTGGCTCACTTGCTTTTCTTTCAATGTAAAACGTAACATGAGGCACTTGTTTGTCGAGGGGATAGCCCATGTTCACCGGAAGTATTGTTGCGCTCATTACGCCAATGAATGAAAAAGGTAATGTCTGCCGCGAAAGTCTAAAAAAACTGATTGATTATCATGTTGCCAGCGGCACCGCGGCGATTGTTTCTGTTGGCACTACCGGCGAATCTGCCACGCTGAGCCATGAAGAGCATGGTGATGTTGTTATGCAAACGCTGGAACTGGCTGATGGCCGTATTCCGGTTATCGCAGGCACCGGCGCTAATGCCACAGCCGAAGGCATCTCTCTGACAAAACGCTTTACCGGCAGCGGTGTGGTGGGCTGTTTGACAGTAACGCCTTACTACAACCGTCCCACTCAGGAAGGGCTGTTCCAGCACTTTAAAGCCATTGCCGAAAGTACCGATCTGCCGCAGATGCTGTATAACGTTCCTTCGCGTACCGGTTGCGACATGCTGCCGGAAACCGTCGCGCGTTTGGCCGAAATAAAAAATATTATCGGAATCAAAGAGGCCACCGGGAACTTATCACGTATCTCACAGATCCAAGAGCTGGTTAATGATGAGTTCATCATCGTCAGTGGCGATGACGCCACGGCGCTGGACTCAATGCAACTGGGCGGCAAAGGCGTAATTTCGGTCACGGCTAACATTGCAGCGCGTGAAATGGTAGAACTCTGTGCCTTGGCGCAACAGGGCAAATTCGCCGAAGCGCGTCGCCTGAATCAGCGTCTGATGCATCTGCACCAGACGCTTTTCTGTGAACCCAATCCAATCCCGGTGAAATGGGCAGCAAAACAGCTAGGATTAATCGCGGATGACACGCTGCGCTTGCCAATGACGCCTCTGACCGATGCCGGTCAGACAAAAACGGCTCAAGCGCTGATTAAAGCGGGTCTGCGATAATTTAGGGAGAATCAATGAGTTATTCAGTTAAGCGCTCGACGCTGGCAACGGTTGTGGGCCTTTCCACCCTGATGCTGCTAACAGCGTGTTCCAACGATCAGCGTTATAAGCGCCAGGTCAGTGGTGATGAATCTTACCTGCAGGCGCCGGAACTGCATGATTTAAAAGCCCCGGCGGGCATGATTCTGCCGCTGCAGAATGGTGATTACGATGTTCCGCATAGCGTGGCAAAAGGCGCGGTAGGTAAAGAGCTCGATATTCGTCCACCTGCTCAGCCGCTGGCGCTGCTGAACGGTACGCGTGCGCAGTTCACCGGTAACACCGGCGTGCTGGCTATCGAAAGCAGCCGGGGTTCTATCTGGTCACAGGTTGTTGGCGTTATTCAGTCTTACAAATTCCCGATTGCCCAGCGTGATGATGCTTCACAGCAGCTGACCACCGATTGGGTGCAGTGGAACCGTGCAGACGAAGATAACCAGTATCGCGGTCGCTACCAGATCAGCGTACAGAATCAAAGCTACCAGCAAGTGCTGACGGTACGTCTGCTTGAGCTGCAGCAGTCAGGACAGGCCGTAACGTCTCCGGCGCAAATCCAACGCTATACCGGCCAGATGTTGAACGACATCAGCACCGGCCTGGATAAAGTGGATTCTGCCAGCCAGGATGCGGCCGCAAACCGCGCGACCGGACAGATTGATGTCCAGAGCGGTGCGGATGACACCGGTTTACCGCTGCTGATTCTGCGTGCACCGTTTAACGTCACCTGGCAGCGTTTGCCTGCAGCGCTAAAACGCGTGGGGATGGAAGTCACTGACGACAACCGTTCGCAAGGTAGCCTGAAAGTCACCTACAAGCAGCCGGGCAGCGGTGTGTGGGATGAAATTGGCGCCAAAGATCCGGAATTACCGAACGGCGATTACAAATTGCAAGTTGGCGATCTGGATAACCGCAGCAGTCTGCAGTTCATCGATCCAAAAGGTCATGTGCTAACCCAGACGCAGAATGATGCGCTGGTGCAAGTGATTCAAGGCGCGTTGAAATAAATTGCCAAAGGGCCGGAGATTCTCCGGCCTTTTTGTTTTGGATTTGTCATTCGTTTGCCGCCTTCCTGCATCTCGAATTATTTTGTGTATAATAGCGCCCGGCGAAGTAAACGATTGCGTCACGCAGTCGGCGCGCGGTGAAGCACCGCTGAACACGGGTTCTTTCATGTTTGGAGTTAACAAGATGCAAAAGCGAGCTGAGTTGTATCGCGGTAAAGCGAAAACCGTATACAGCACCGATAATCCGGATCTGCTGGTACTTGAATTCCGCAACGATACGTCAGCAGGAGACGGTGCACGAATCGAGCAGTTTGATCGCAAAGGAATGGTCAATAACAAGTTTAACCATTTCATCATGACCAAATTGCAGGAAGCGGGCATTCCTACCCAGATGGAAGCGCTGCTGTCAGATAACGAAGCGCTGGTGAAAAAGCTAGAGATGGTGCCGGTCGAGTGCGTGGTACGCAACCGTGCGGCAGGATCGCTGGTAAAACGTCTGGGCGTGGAGGAGGGCATTGTGCTCAATCCACCGCTGTTTGATCTCTTCCTGAAAGATGACGCTAAACACGACCCGATGGTCAACGAATCCTATTGCGAAACCTTCGGCTGGGTCAGCAAAGCCAACCTGGCGCGAATGCAAGAGCTGACCTTTAAAGCCAACGATGTGCTGAGCAAGCTGTTTGATGACGCGGGCTTAATCCTGGTCGACTTCAAGCTGGAATTTGGCCTGTTCAACGGCGAAGTGGTGCTCGGCGATGAGTTCTCGCCAGACGGCGCGCGTCTGTGGGATAAAAACACCCTGGACAAAATGGATAAAGACCGTTTCCGCCAGAGCCTCGGTGGGCTGGTTGAAGCCTACGAAGAAGTCGCCCAGCGTTTGGGTGTGAAGCTGGATTAAGTCCATCCATCAAGCTTGTAAGGTCGTCATTTATGACGACCTTTTTTATGTCCGCAATACAGGTCGTCATTAATGACGACCCTACGGTGTTATGTGACTACAACACTGGTGCTTCCCGCTGACGCCAACTAAAATCATGCCAAACATGTTTAAAGGAGTTAGACCATGCGCTGGCAAGGGCGTCGTGAGAGCGACAACGTAGAAGATCGACGCAATGACTCACCCGGCTTTGGCAGCGGCGGTGGGCGGCAAATCCGCATTCCACGCGGCAAAGGCGGCCTGATTTTACTGGTGGTAGTCGCCGTGGCGGGCTATTACGGTTACGATCTTACCGCGTTGCTGGAGGGCGGTGGCAGTGTCGCACCCACATCGCAGCAGCGTCAGGTGAACTCGGCGCAAAGTAATGAAGATGCCAAATTCACCTCGGTGATTCTGGCGACGACTGAGGATACCTGGAGCAAGCTGTTCCAGCAGATGAATAAACAGTACGTGCCGCCGAAGCTGGTGATGTACCGCGGTGCGACGCGTACTAATTGTGGTACCGGCCAATCGGCGATGGGACCGTTTTACTGTCCAGCCGACCAAACCGTCTATATCGACTTGTCGTTTTACGATGATATGAAAACCAAACTGGGTGCCGGCGGCGATTTTGCTCAGGGCTATGTCATTGCTCATGAAGTCGGCCATCACGTACAAAAACTGTTGGGCATTGAGCCTAAAGTTCGCCAGATGCAGCAGGGCGCGAGCCAGGTGCAGGCAAATCAGCTGTCGGTGAAAATGGAGTTGCAGGCTGACTGCTTCGCCGGCGTCTGGGGCCATTACATGCAGCAGCAGAACATCTTAGAAGTGGGCGATTTGCAGGAAGCGCTGAATGCCGCTGAAGCGATTGGCGACGATCGCCTGCAGCAGAAAGGGCAGGGCCGCGTCGTGCCGGATAGCTTCACTCATGGCACCTCGCAGCAGCGTTACACCTGGCTGAAGCGCGGTTTCGATAGTGGCGATCCGGGCCAGTGCAACACCTTCGCTAGCAACTGATGTCTTTAGTTGACGTGACGGCGGCAATGCAGCGTGCGGGCATTCGTCGCCTGTGCGCGATCGGCGGCGATGCCGATTGGGTATGGCAGCAAGCCGCCCGCTGGCGCGCAGAGCTACCCGGTGACTGGCTCACGCTCAGCGACAGCCATGAGTTTCCAGACGCCGTTGCGCCCACCGCACTGCGTACTTTGTTAGGGCGTGAATTCCAGCATGCAATCTTTGATGCGCGTGACGGTTTCCATGCCGAAGCCTTTGCGGCGCTGGCGGGCACCTTGCGTGCGGGCAGCTGGCTGTTGCTGCTGACGCCCGCGTGGGAAAGCTGGCCGAATCAACCTGATGCTGACAGCCTGCGCTGGGCTGATGTCGCAGAGCCCATCGCCACACCGCATTTCATCCAGCATCTGCAATCGCTTATGCTGCGCGATCCGCAGGTGATGTTACTGCGTCAACATCAGGCCGTGCGCCAGGCCGCCGGGATAGATTGGCCGGCGTGGCGCTGTCAGGCACCGCAGCAGCAGGCACAGATGCTGCAACAGCTTGCAGCAATACCCAAAGGCGTTGCGGTGATTACCGCCGCGCGCGGTCGTGGTAAATCAGCGCTAGCCGGCATGCTGGCGCTGCACAATCAGCACGCCTTAGTTACCGCGCCAGCCAAAGTTTCAACCGACGTGCTAGCCGCGTTTGCCGGTGAGCATTTCCGTTTTATGGCGCCGGATGCCATCCTCGCACTGGAATCGCCTCCACCGGCGCAATGGCTGATTGTTGATGAAGCGGCCGCGATCCCTGCGCCGCTGTTGCAGCAGCTGGTGCAACGCTTTCCACGCGTACTGCTCACCACCACCGTGCAAGGTTATGAAGGCACCGGGCGCGGTTTTATGCTGCGTTTCTGCGCCACGTTGCCCGATGTGCGCTACTTCCAGCTCGACGAGCCGTTGCGCTGGTCGCCCAACGATCCGCTGGAGCAGTGGCTCAGCCAGGCGCTGCTGTTTGAAGATGCGCAGGAAAACCGCGTAAACGCTGAAATCGCGATTTATCCAGCCACGCCACAACGCAATTTACCGGCGCTGGAAGCGGGTTATCGCCTGCTTGCCAGCGCGCACTATCGTACTTCACCGCTGGATTTGCGTCGGATGCTGGATGCGCCCGGCATGCGCTTTTGGTTAGCCGGCGAAGCTGAACACATCACCGGCGCGCTGTGGCTGGTGGAGGAGGGCGGTTTAGCGCAGCCGCTTGCCGATGCAGTATGGGCGGGTTACCGTCGGCCGCGCGGTAATCTGGTGGCACAGTCGCTAGCGGCACATGCCGGGTTCGCTGCGGCAGCAACATTGCGCTCACTGCGTATTAGCCGAATTGCGGTCCAGGCGGCCAAGCGCCAGCGCGGAATCGGCAAAACCCTGGTGGCTACCGCACGGCAAAAGGCACAGGATTATGACTACCTTTCCGTGAGCTTTGGCTACACTGAGGCGCTGTGGCAGTTCTGGCGCGCCTGTGGATTTACGCTGGTACGTATTGGTTCGCAGCGCGAAGCCAGCAGCGGTTGTTATGCCGCCATGGCGATGTTGGCGATCACGCCGGCGGGAAGCGCCTTACAGCAGCAGGCTGCACAGCGGCTCGCCCGTGATTGGCCGTGGCTACAAGATCTTATCGATCTGCCGTTGGTGATTGCTAGCGATGCCAATCAGCAACTGAATGAGGATGATGAGTGGCTGCTGGCAGGGTTTGCCTGGGCACTGCGACCGTTTGAAGCCAGCTATGCCGCGCTGCAGCGTTTGGTACGCCACTCTCCTTCACCGCTATTGAATGCCATCCTGCTGCAAAAACAAACGCTACACGATGTCGCGCAACATGTCGGTCTTAACGGGCGTAAAGCATTGATGCATAAGCTGCGCGGCGAGGTTGCGCAGGTGCTGATCCAACACGATGCACAAGCCGCAGATCGCTGGCAGCAGCGGCTCCGCTCGTTGCAATAAATCCATTATCTCGTTCAAATTTTCCCGATATCTCTGTGCGAGCAGCGGCGTATAGTGATTGCAGGAGGATCTTATGGCACTACGATATGTAATTGTTCAGCAGCCGAGCAGTGCAGCACAGCTGTTTCTGCTGTATCACGGCGTAAACGATAACCCTGATTCGATGGCGCAGATTGGCAGCTGGTTCGCCAAAGCGTTTCCGCAGGCGCTGGTGGTTTCCGTTGGTGCGCCCTATGCCGGCAGTGCGCCGCAGGGTCGGCAATGGTTTGTCGAAATTCCGCCGCACGATCGTTCGGAGCAGCAGGGCGTGGATGCGATAATGCCTGAATTCATCGCCTCGGTGCGTCACTGGCAGCAGGAGAGCGGCGTTCGTGCTGAAGCCACTGCACTGGTAGGATTTTCGCAAGGTGGAATGATGGTGCTGGAAGGCATAAAAGCGCAGCCGGATCTGGCAGGGCGAGCCATTGTGTTTAGCGGACGCTACGCCACGCTGCCGCAGCGTGCAACCACGCGCAACACCATCCATTTGATTCATGGCGATGAAGACGATCAGATTCCGCTACAGCATGCGGAGGCGGCAAAGCAGCGGCTCATTTTATTAGGCGGCGATGTGACGCTGGATATTGTTGAAGACTTGCCACACGCGATTGACGACCGCAGCATGGAACTGGCGCTCAATCACCTGCGCTATACCGTGCCGCGTCGTTACTTCGATGAAGCGTTGAGCGGTGCTAAGCCTGGCGATGATGATGTGGTGATGATGATCTAAATTTCTATCTGCGCACTTCGTAGCGGCGCGATTTATCGCGCATTGTTACAGCGAAACTGCTGCTAAACACGCGCGATAAATCGCGCCGCTACGGGTAAAGAGGCTGATTTAACGATAGTTATTTCTTTTTCGGCCAGTCGTCCTCATCATCCCATTTATCGTTAAAATCACGATGCGGCGGCAAATCCGGCTTGTTTTCCATGAATTTTTTATGGTCAATACGTTTTAGGTCTTTGTAAACGTTCATCAAAATACCGACCATTAGCAGGATCACCAGGATCCACCAGTACTCTTTAAAGAATTCCATCCCTTATCTCCTTCTGCGCGCTTAGGCGATCAGCTGTTCCATGATGCGCTGGTACATACGGCTCAACATCTGCAAATCTGACGCCTTCACGCACTCATTAATCTTATGAATGGTGGCATTCACCGGGCCCAGCTCTACCACTTGCGCTCCCATGCGGGCGATGAAGCGCCCATCGGAGGTGCCGCCGGTGGTGAGCAACTGCGGCTTAATCTCATTATAGTGCGTGACAGCATTCACTACGGCATCAACCAGCTTACCGCGTGAAGTCAGGAACGGCTGACCGGAAACATTCCACTCCAGCGTATAGCGTAACTGGTGACGATCCAGCAACGCTGCCACGCGATCTTTAATCATTTGATCGGTGAGCTGCGTGCTGAAGCGGAAGTTAAACTGCACAAAGCATTCACCGGGGATCACGTTATTGCTGCCGGTACCCGCCTGTACATTGGCAATTTGCATGCTGGTGGGCGGGAAGAATTCGTTACCTTCATCCCACACCGTCGCCACCAACTCATTCAACGCGGGCATGGCGCGATGTACCGGATTATCCGCCAGATGCGGATACGCCACATGGCCCTGCACGCCGTGAAGGGTTAGATTTGCCGTCATGGATCCGCGACGACCGTTTTTCACCACGTCGCCAACAATCTCGGTGCTTGACGGCTCGCCGACCAGGCAGTAATCCATGCGTTCGTTGCGCGCCATTAAACGCTCAACCACTTTTACCGTACCGTTAACCGCGCTGGCTTCTTCATCCGAGGTAATCAGGAAAGCCAGACGCCCTTTATGCTGAGGATGAGCGGCGACAAAGCGTTCTGCTGCCACCACCATCGCCGCCAGTGAGCCCTTCATGTCAGCTGCACCGCGGCCAAACAGCATGCCGTCGCGGATGCTGGGTTCGAACGGCGGGCTGATCCAGCGATTGGCATCGCCTGGCGGCACCACATCGGTATGACCCGCAAATGCCAGCGTTTCGCCCTGACCGCGCGTTGCCCAAAAGTTTAGCGTATCGCCAATGTGCATCGGCTCAACGCGAAAGCCGATAGCCTCCAGACGCGCAATCAGCAACGCCTGGCAACCGGCATCATCCGGGCTGAGAGAGGGGCGACGGATAAGCTGCTGAGCCAGCTCAATGACCGGACAAAACATGTTATGACTTCTCCTGGATAAACGCGTGGTAAAGGGAATCGTTGAAGCCGACCAGCAGATCGCCCTGCGGCGACGCCAATACCGGGCGCTTGATGATGGCCGGCTGGGCGAGCATCACGGCTTTGGCGCTGTCTGCATCGTTAACGGCCGCGCGCTCGGCTTCTGGCAGCTTACGCCAGGTGGTGCCCCGCGTGTTGAGTAGCGCTTCATAACCTAACTGATCAATAAAAGATTGCAGCAGCGCATCATCAAGGCCATCAACGCGATAATCATGAAAACGATAGTCGATGCCGGATGATGCTAAAGAGTTGCGTGCTTTTTTTATCGTGTCGCAATTTTTAATTCCGTACATCACCCACTGCGCTGTCATCGCTTATTCCCATTTTGATAAAAATAAAGCGCGAGTTTACCACAGCGCTCTAAGTGCCGTGAGCGTTGACGGCGGCTGTACGCTTTATTGCTGGATTTTTCATGACAATTTTACGGTGATAAATTTTATTACTTAGATCCAGTAAGCGCTTTCATTCACGCCTTCAATAATCACCTGCAGCATCATCAGGCCACTAAGGATTATCTTAAGCGTAAATGTGTGCTACTCAATGCAAAACTCACTTTTTTCTAGCTGCATTAGCGGGTTGCTGAAATGTGCGTCAGTACGCAATTTCAGAAAATTGCAGCTTTTGTTTACTTTTGCCGATAGTGATAACAGGTGGAAGCGTATTCACCTGTAGAAAAAATCGGCGTAGAATCGCCACTACAATAAGAGAGGGTTTTATGGTCGACACTGAAATGGGAAACTGGAAAGAATTTATCGAAGCGATGTTACGTAAGTAACACGTGAAGAGAAAAGCAGGGCACTTCCCAACTTGCTGTAATTCTTACCACACACAACAATAAAGCCGCCATGTATGCAATGGCGGCTTTTTTATTGCGTCGTCACGGGCCTTTAAAACGGTCGCCATAAATGGCGATCCTACGGTTGGGGTATGCACGAACGTAGGGGCGTCATTTATGACGACCTAATAAACTTAATCGTGCGGCTTCTCTTTCAGCGGGAATCTTCGGCGGACCACCACGAAGAACAGCGGCACGAAGAAGATGGCCAATACGGTGGCCGAGATCATCCCCCCCATTACACCGGTACCCACCGCGTGCTGGCTGCCGGAACCTGCGCCACTGCTGATCGCCATCGGCAATACGCCAAAGATAAACGCCAGCGAGGTCATCAAAATCGGGCGCAGACGTTGACGTGAGGCTTCCAGCGTCGATTCCAGCAGTTCCCTGCCTTTGCTGTTGATCTCATTGGCAAATTCCACAATAAGAATGGCATTCTTTGCCGAAAGGCCGATAACGGTGAGCAATCCCACCTGAAAATAAACGTCGTTCTCCAGTCCGCGCAGCCATGTCGCCACCAGTGCGCCCACGACGCCGAGCGGCACCACCAGCATTACCGAGAAAGGAATCGACCAGCTCTCATATAAGGCCGCCAGACACAGGAACACTACCAGCAGCGAAATGGCATAGAGCGCCGGCGCCTGTGAGCCGGACAAGCGTTCCTGATAGGATGCGCCAGTCCACTGGAAGCCTACGCCCAGCGGTAACTGCCCGACCAGTTTTTCCATGACGTCCATCGCGGTGCCGCTGCTGACACCGTTTGCCGCCTCGCCAACAATCTCCAGTGAAGAGTATCCGTTGTAACGTTCCAGACGCGGCGAACCGGTTTCCCAATGGCTGGTGGCGAAGGCCGAGAAGGGCACCATGCCGCCGCTGTTGTTGCGCACATACCACTTATTCACATCTTCCGGCAGCATACGGAACTCTGCCGCGGCCTGTACATAAACCTTCTTAACGCGTCCGCGATCGAGGAAGTCATTAACGTAGGTTGAACCCCACGCGGTGGTTAAAGTGTCGTTGATGGTGTCCAGCGATACGCCGAGCGCCTGCGCTTTACGCTGATCGACATCGATCTGTAACTGTGGACTGTCATCAAGGCCGTTGTGACGCACGCGCGACAGCGACGGATTGCTGTCCGCCAGCTCCAGCAATTTATCGCGCATCGCCATTAGCTGGGTATGCCCGATGCCGCCGTGATCCTGCAGTTCCATGTCGAAGCCCGATGAGCTACCCATGCCGGTAATCGCTGGTGGACTGCTGGCAATCACGCGCGCTTCTTTAATCTTGTGGAAAGCTTTCGTTGCCCGTTCGATGATCGCGAAAGAGGTGCGATCGCTGCCTGGACGTGCTTCCCAATCTTTCAACCGCACAAACAGGCGCGCTACGTTCTGTCCGTTGCCGCCAGGACCGGCACCGATGGTTGAGAACACCGAGAGCACGTTATCTTTCTCGCTGGTCATGTAGTAATTTTCGACTTTTGCCACCACGTCTGAGGTTTGCTCCAGAGTGGCACCGGCGGGTAATTGCACCTGCGTCAGAAACACGCCGCGGTCTTCCAGCGGCAGGAAGGAGGTTGGCAGGCGAATAAACAGAAACGCCATCACGCCGATAATGGCGAGATAGAGCAACAGCCAGCGCCCGCCTTTCAGTAGAATTTTTGCCACGCCGCGCTCATAGCGCTCCGCGCTGGCGTTGAATGTACGGTTGAACCAGCCGAAGAAGCCGCTGCGGCCATGATGATGGCCCTGCGCCAGCGGTTTCAGCAGCGTCGAACAGAGCGCGGGCGTGAGAATCATCGCCACCAATACTGACAGCACCATTGCCGAAACAATGGTGATTGAGAATTGACGATAGATCGCGCCCACCGTGCCGCCAAAGAACGCCATCGGTACAAATACCGCCGACAGCACCAGCGCAATGCCCACCAGCGCACCCTGAATCTGTCCCATCGATTTGCGCGTCGCCGCGCGCGGTGAAAGGCCTTCTTCGCTCATGATGCGCTCAACGTTTTCCACCACCACGATGGCATCATCCACCAGCAAGCCGATGGCGAGTACCATGGCGAACATGGTGAGCGTATTGATGCTGTAGCCAAAGGCGTAGAGCACCGCAAAGGTGCCAAGCAGCACCACCGGCACCGCAATGGTAGGAATCAGCGTAGCGCGGAAATTTTGCAGGAACAGATACATCACCAGGAACACCAGCAGGATGGCTTCCAGCAGGGTTTTTACCACGTCCGTAATTGAGGCTTTAACGAACGGCGTGGTTTCATAGGCGACTTTAGCTTCCAGCCCGTGCGGGAAGTAGTGTGATAGCTCCGCGATGCGCGCGCGGACCAGCTTGTCGGTGTTCATCTCGTTGGCGCCAGATGCCAGCTTGATACCAAGCCCGGAAGCCGCCTGGCCATTGTAGCGGCTAAGGAAGTCATATTTCTCCGCGCCCATCGCCACGTTCGCCACGTCGCCCAGCGTTACCACTGAGCCATCGCTGTTGGTTTTCAGCGTCACCGCTTTGAACTGCTCGGGCGTTTGCAGCATCGATTGCGCATTTACCGTGGCGTTAAGCGCCTGCTTGTCCACCGATGGCAACCCGCCCACCTGACCCACCGCTACCTGAGTGTTCTGTGATTCAATGGCGCTGACCACGTCTTCGGTCGTCAGCGCATAGGCAATCAGCTTGTTAGGATCGAGCCAGATACGCATCGCATATTGCGAACCGTAGGCATCCACCTGGCCCACACCGTCAATGCGGCTCAGCGGATCCTGAATGTTACTGGCGACATAATCTGAAATATCCTGCTTGTCCATACTGCCGTCGGTCGAGACAAAGGCAATCATCAGGATGTTGCTATCACCGGTTTTATTTACCGTCACGCCCTGTGATTGTACCGCCGCGGGTAGTTTGCGCAGCGCACTTTGCAGCTGGTTCTGTACCTGCTGACGCGCTTCGTCGGGATTGGTACCGGCCGTAAAGGTGAGAGTGATTTGAGCCTGGCCGGTATTGCTGCTGTTCGAGGACATGTACATCAGGTTATCGATACCGGTCATGTTCTGTTCGATAACCTGCGTGACGGTATTTTCCAGCGTCTCCGCCGATGCCCCGGGATAGTTCGCGGTGATACGCACGTTAGGCGGCGCGAGATCGGGATACTGCTCAATCGGCAGCGAGATGATCGCTAGCGTGCCGCACAGGCAGAGCAAAATAGACAGAACCCAGGCAAAAATGGGGCGGTCGATAAAAAAATTCGACATGGAACCGACACTCCTCAGCTGCGTATTTTTTACTTTTATTATGTTGAGCGCGAAGTAAGGATGGCTTCACGCTGGCGGAGTGCAAAGTGCTCTCTCAGAAAACTCCTGCTGCTGCTACTCTACGCGGCACAAATTAGAGAATCGTGGATAAATTAAGGAGAAAGTGTAAATGTGGTCGCGGCTTTCTGTGCGCTGCTACACATTACGGCTCTCCAGCCACAATACCGTGGCGGCCACGCGCGAGCGCACGTCCAGCTTGCGCAGCAGATTGCGAATATGCACTTTTACCGTCTCTTCGGAGATATGCAGGGTTGTTGCGATCTCTTTGTTCGACAAGCCGCGCGCCACTTCCTGCAGCACATCCAGCTCGCGTTCGGTGAGCTGCTTAAACGGATTCGAGGTTGGCTGGCGCGTGGTGAGGTAGTCGGCGACCGTTTCGCTAAATACATTCTCACCTTTGGCTCCCCGCATGATCTGCGCCAGCAACAGCTCAGGTTCACTGTCTTTCAGCAGATAACCGTCGGCGCCGGCATCCACCATGGCGTAAATATCATTGCGCGCATCGGAAACCGTTAATATCAAAATGCGTGCGGCAATGCCTTCGTTACGCAGGGCTTTCAGCGTATCCAGCCCGGACATGCCTTTCATATTGAGGTCCAGCAGGATGACATCGGGTGATAGCCGACGCGCTTCTGCCAGCGCTTCGGTGCCATTATTCGCCTCGGCCACCACTTCCAGGCGAGGCTCCAGCGCCAGAAGCTGGCGGATACCGCGGCGCATCAGCGGATGATCGTCAACGATCATAATTGTCAGGGAAGGGTTGGCCATAATGTCTCCAGTATCAAATTTTGTAGGGTCGCCATGCATGGCGATCTCATGCTCATTGTTAACTCAGCCGGTGCGCTGGACGCGGCGGAAAACGCAGCGTGACGCGCGTACCTTGCGTCTGCGGGGTGATCGATAGCGTACCGGAAAGCCGTGCGGCGCGTTCTGCCATGATGGTCAGGCCGTAATGTCCCGGCGGCTCTTCAAGGCCAGGAATGCCGCAGCCATCGTCATCAATAGTCAGCAGGTGGTCCTCATCAGCGACACGCTGGTAGCGAATATGAATATTCTGCGCCTGTGCGTGGCGAATAGCATTCAGCAGCGCTTCGCGTGCAATCTGCAGCACATGCACCTGCTGCTGGGCATCGAGCATTTGCAGACCGGGTTGATAATCGAACTCGATTACCGCCTGCGACTGCTCTTGCAGCGGTGCGATCATCGCCTGCATCGCCTGAACCAAATCCGCTTGTTCAATAGTCAGACGGAAGGTGGTGAGCAGCTCGCGCAGTTGCTGATAAGCTTCTGACAACGCGCGATCAAAATCGGCAATAATCGCCTGCGCCTGGGGCTGAGTGTCATCAACATTACGTCGCAGCAACGCCAGCTGGATGCGCAGGAAGGAGAGCGATTGGGCCAGCGAGTCGTGTAATTCGCGCGCGATGGTGGCGCGTTCTTCTATTAATAGCATCTGTTGATACTGTTTTTGCGTCTGCCAGATCCACAGCGCACGAGCCAGCATATTCGCCAGGCTCTGCATTAACTCGTCGGCCGGGGGGGCGCGGCGAGTTTGCCAGCGCAACTCACCTAAGGTCTGATCTTCCTGCATTAAGGCGAGACGCTGCCAGCTGAGGTCGTCCGCCGCCACACCCGCCTGAAACTCAATACCTTCGCTGGTAATTTGCAGCACCGTCAGCGCTTCACGGCGCTGCACCAGCCGTAGCAACCCCTGAAACAGTTCTGGATTGGGTGGGCTACTGGTGAGGATTTGTGAGCTTTCATATAACAGTGACAGCGTGCGGTTGGCCTGAGTGAGATCTTCGGTTTTCTCCCGCACCGCGCACTCCAGCAGGCGATAGTGGGAATGCAGGCGTTCCGCCATGGTAGTAAATGCCTGCGCCAGTACGCCAAGTTCATTTGGCTGTTCCACCGGCAGGGCGGGAAAGGTGAAATTCGCCTGCTCGACAGAGTGGCTGGCGGTCACTAGCGTATTGAGAGGACGCACCACATTGCGGCGAATAAAACGAATCGTCCATAGCGCCAGCGCGACAATAGCTAAAAAGCCAAACAAACTACTGGCCGCCACCAGGTGCATTTTCAGTTCGGCGTAATGCTGCACCGCCAGCACAAAACGGTCGATTTCGCTGACATAGCCAGCGACATGCTGCTGATAAACTTGTGCACGTTCAGGCTGCAGCGTTTGTTGCAACATCGGCCAGCTATCCCGCAGATAACGATAGCGACTGCTGACTTCCAGCGGTACCCACGGGCGTTCCAGATGTTGTAATGCCGGGGATTCCAGCGTTTGCTGGTAGAGCGCCATGTGATGTGCCAATTGTTGCGGATCGCGCGCGCTATCCCATGCGAGACGATAAATCTGCATACGCAGCGAACCGGCAACATTTACGGCTTCAGCATCGCGCAGGCTGCTGGAGAGCGTCATCAGCGCCAGTCCGGAGGTCAACAGCGACAGCAGCACAATCATGCCCAATGCGCGGGCAATAGTGCGAGTAACGGGACGTTTCACAATCACAATAATAACCCTTTTCAGAGCGGGGGATTATAGGGCAGCAGCGCAGTGACGGCGAGGTTGATTTCGACACATCAGGTTACTTTTAGCAGAGAAAACCATTTCTCTTTACCTTTCCCTGGATAATCCGCGCTTAGCTGGCGAATTATTAAACGCCTTTACCCCATGCTCAACCTGGTTTTCATTCCCTGCGTGATAATGAGTTTCGTAACGCTTAACCAATGGAAGACAACCGGAGCATCTCATGAAGACACGTTATGCCATTCTGACCGCCGCACTGCTGGCCACCGCCAGTTTCTCGACGCTGGCGGCTGAGCCGTTAAGTGCCGCGCAAGCGCAAAACCTGCAAAGCGCAGGCACCGTTTCTATAAGCGGTGTGCGCGGTTCGCTGGATGATGCAACGCGCCATCTGTCGCAAAAAGCGCAAGAGCAGGGTGCCAGCAGCTATCGCGTTATTGGCCTGCAAACCCCAGGTGATTCAAGCCTGTGGAGCGGTACCGCAGAGATTTACCGTTAATTCCCTCTAGTAGTTATCCCTGTAGCCATCCCTTTACCGGTCAGCCCTCTGGCCGGTTTTTTTGTGCACCGCGACGGATTATTACAATTCAACTCGTGCAGCCTGGCGGTATTTTTTGCTTCGTTCTTGCAGAACGGGTAGGATTCATCGCCGTAAATTCCCGCCCCGCCACGTGACATCGTTCCGCCGCTGTGGCACCGGGTTTTACCCCATTTCGCACCGCCATACGCAATCGTTTGGTTAGGCGGTGATTGATGGTCAGGACAAACAGGATAGCTATGAAATCAATTAAAAAAACCGCAGCCGAACAACGCGCTGCGAAAAGACGCTGGCTCAACTCCCACGACAGCGGTTACCACAAAGCAATGGGTAACCGTCAGGTACAGATGATCGCCATCGGCGGTGCCATCGGTACCGGTCTGTTCCTCGGTGCTGGCGCGCGCCTGCAAATGGCTGGTCCAGCACTGGCATTGGTTTATCTGGTGTGCGGTATCTTCTCCTTCTTTATCCTCCGTGCGTTGGGCGAGTTGGTATTGCATCGTCCTTCCAGCGGCAGTTTTGTCTCTTATGCGCGTGAATTCCTTGGGGAAAAAGCGTCTTACGTGGCAGGCTGGATGTACTTCGTAAACTGGGCAATGACCGGTATCGTCGATATCACCGCGGTCGCGCTGTATATGCACTATTGGGGCGCGTTTGGCGATGTGCCGCAGTGGGTATTTGCCCTTGGCGCATTGGCGATTGTCGGTACCATGAACATGATCGGCGTGAAGTGGTTTGCCGAGATGGAGTTCTGGTTTGCTCTGGTGAAAGTGCTGGCGATCGTCATTTTCCTGGTGGTCGGCGTGGTGTTCCTTGGCAGTGGAAAACCGCTGGATGGCAACACCACCGGTTTCCATTTGATCACCGATAACGGCGGCTTCTTCCCGCACGGCTTGCTGCCTGCGCTGGTGCTGGTGCAGGGCGTGGTATTCGCTTTCGCCTCAATTGAGCTGGTGGGGACCGCGGCGGGAGAGTGTAAAGACCCGAAAACCATGCTGCCGAAAGCCATCAACAGCGTGATCTGGCGTATCGGCCTGTTCTACGTCGGTTCAGTCGTGCTGCTGGTGCTGCTGCTGCCGTGGAATGCCTACCAGGCGGGGCAAAGTCCGTTTGTAACGTTCTTCTCCAAGCTGGGTGTGCCTTATATCGGAAGCGTGATGAACATTGTGGTGCTGAGCGCCGCACTGTCGAGCCTGAACTCGGGCCTCTATTCCACCGGACGTATTCTGCGCTCCATGTCGATGGGCGGTTCTGCGCCACAGTTTATGTCGAAGATGAGTAAGCAGCAGGTACCGTTCGCCGGCATCCTGGTGACCATCGCCGTCTACGTCATCGGCGTGGTGCTGAACTATTACGTCCCTTCACAGGTATTTGAAATCGTTCTGAACGTGGCATCACTCGGCATCATCTCGTCGTGGGGCTTCATCGTGGTGTGCCAGATGCGTCTGCGCAAAGCGATTAAAGAGGGCAAAGCGGAGGACGTCAGCTTCAAGCTGCCCTGGGCGCCGTTCACCTCGTGGCTGACGCTGCTGTTTCTTGTGAGCGTATTAGTGCTGATGGCGTTCGATTATCCCAACGGCACGTACACCATTGCCTCGATTCCACTGATTGCCGTGGTGCTGATCCTTGGCTGGTTTGGCGTGCGTAAACGCGTCAATGCCGAAGCCATGAAAGAGCATGAACATCATGCTGACGATCAGGATGATGCAACGCATAAGCTGGCGGACGATAACGCGCGTTAACGTTAGCGATTCTCATCTCCGGGGGCCTTTTGGCCCCCGTTTTTATTTCAATTCCTCTTCACTTGATCCGACGTCGGGATTTACACCTTTCGGGTGATATAGCCCTCATTAATGTCAGGCTATTTTACGCACCATCTCTTTCTCCCCGTTTAAGGTGAACCGATGGCGTTGTCGCGACGCGAACTTTTTACCGGGCAGCGCGTAGCGCCTGCTGACGGCATCCCTTTACCCTGGTGGCGGGGAGAGCGCGGTTGTGATGGCTGTGGCAAATGCGTTACGGCCTGCGAAACGCAGATCGTCCGGCTTAGCCGCGGAGAAATACCCCAGCTCGATTTTCGACAGGGCGAATGTACTTTTTGCGGCGCCTGCGCCGAAGCCTGCCCACAGCCGCTGTTCCATGCCCGTGAAACGGAGCCCTTTTCACAGCGCATTCGCATTGATAACCGCTGCATCACTTTTCTTGGCGTCAACTGCCGCAGTTGCCAGGAGAGCTGCGAACAGCAAGCGATTCGTTTCCACCTGATGCCCAACGGTGTCGCACAGCCTGAAACCCTGCCGCAGCATTGCACCGGCTGTGGCGCCTGCATTGCGCCTTGCCCGGTTTCAGCCACAGGATTACACCATGAACCATGAAAAAAGTTGGCACGTCTGCGGCCTGGTAATTCAGGCGCGGCCTGCGTCCATACCTGCCGTAAAAGACGCGCTGCTGGCGTTTGCCGATAGCGACATTGCCGCTGAAGATGCGGCTCGCGGCACGCTGGCTGTCACGCTGGGCGCAGCGGATAGCGCCGCCCTGCTACGCAATATTGAAGAGAGCCGCAACATTCCTGATGTGTTGGCGGTATCGCTGGTTTATCACCAGCAAGACGAAATTGAAGAACCTTGTAAGGAAGCATCATGAGCATAAGTCGTCGTGATTTTATGAAGGCCAATGCTGCGGCTGCAGCTGCAACGGCTGCAGGACTCACTATTCCCACCGTCACTAAAGCCGCGACCTCGCTGGTATCGCCGATTCGCTGGGAAAAAGCACCGTGCCGCTTCTGCGGTACCGGCTGTGGCGTGCTGGTTGGCACCCAGGATGGCCGTGTGGTGGCCTCACAGGGCGACCCGCAGGCAGAAGTGAATCGTGGATTAAACTGCATCAAAGGCTATTTTCTGCCGAAGATCATGTACGGAAAAGATCGTCTGACTCAGCCGCTACTGCGCATGACCGACGGTAAATTTGCTAAAGACGGCGAATTCACCCCTGTGAGCTGGGATCAAGCCTTCGATATTATGGAAGAGAAGTTCAAAGCGGCGCTGAAAGCCAACGGGCCAGATTCGGTCGGCATGTTCGGGTCTGGCCAGTGGACGGTATGGGAAGGCTATGCGGCGTCCAAGCTGATGAAAGCCGGTTTCCGCACCAACAACCTCGATCCGAATGCGCGTCACTGCATGGCGTCGGCGGTGGTGGGTTTTATGCGCACCTTCGGCATGGACGAGCCGATGGGGTGCTATGACGACATTGAGCAGGCCGATGCTTTCGTGCTGTGGGGCTCCAACATGGCGGAGATGCACCCGATTCTCTGGTCGCGCATCACCGCACGCCGTCTCAGCAGTGACAATGTCAAAGTCGCGGTCTTGTCGACATATCGTCATCGCAGCTTCGAGCTGGCTGATAACGGTATGGTATTCACGCCGCAGAGCGATCTGGCGATCCTCAACTTCATTGCCAACTACATTATTCAGAACAACAAGGTCGATAAGACCTTCCTGCAGAATCACGTCACGCTGCGTAAAGGCGTCACCGATATCGGTTACGGTTTACGTCCAACCGATCCGCGTCAGGCCTCGGCGAAAAATCCCGACAGCGGCGAATCGACGCCGATGAGCTTTGATGAGTTTGCCAAATTCGTCTCGGAGTATGCGGTAGAAAAAGCCAGTGCCATGAGCGGCGTTGAGCAGGATCAGCTGATCGCGCTGGCTGAGCTGTACGCCGATCCGAAAGTTAACGTGGTGTCGTACTGGACCATGGGCTTCAACCAGCATACGCGCGGCGTGTGGGCGAACAACCTGTGTTACAACCTGCACTTGCTAACCGGCAAAATCTCGCGTCCGGGCACCGGTCCATTCTCGCTCACCGGTCAGCCGTCGGCGTGCGGTACGGCACGTGAGGTGGGCACCTTCTCACACCGTTTACCGGCTGACATGGTGGTCAACAATGACAAACACCGCGCCACGGCAGAGAAATTGTGGAAGCTGCCGCAGGGCACCGTACCGGCCAAAATCGGTTTGCATGCGGTAGCGCAGGATCGCGCGCTAAAAGATGGCAAGCTCAACGCTTATTGGGTGATGTGTAACAATAATATGCAGGCCGGGCCAAACCTGACGCAGGAGCGTATGCCAGGCTGGCGTGATGAGCGCAACTTTATCGTGGTCTCCGATCCTTATCCAACCGTGAGCGCGCTGTCAGCCGATCTGATTCTGCCAACCGCCATGTGGGTGGAGAAAGAGGGCGCCTACGGCAACGCCGAGCGTCGTACGCAATTCTGGCATCAGCAGGTGAAAGCGCCGGGCGAGGCGAAATCCGACCTATGGCAGCTGGTGAATTTCTCCAAACGTTTCAAGGTTGCTGAAGTCTGGCCGCAAGCGCTGATCGCGCAGAATCCAGAACTGCATGATAAAACGCTGTTTGACGTGCTGTACGCCAACGGCCAAGTCAATCAGTTCCCGCTGAGCGAAGTGGCGGATGACCAGCTGAATGATGAAGCGCGCGAGTTCGGTTTCTATATCCAGAAAGGTTTGTTCGAAGAGTATGCCAGCTTTGGTCGCGGCCACGGCCACGATCTCGCGCCGTTCGATGCTTACCATCAGGCGCGCGGTCTGCGCTGGCCGGTAGTGGATGGCAAAGAGACGCGCTGGCGCTATCGCGAAGGCTATGACAGCTATGTTAAAGCTGGCGAAGGCGTGCGTTTCTACGGTAAGCCGGATGGCAAAGCGACCATTTTCGCTCTGCCATATGAAGCCCCGGCGGAATCACCGGACGATGAGTACGATCTGTGGTTCTGTACCGGTCGCGTGTTGGAGCATTGGCACACCGGCACCATGACGCGCCGCGTGCCGGAGCTGCATCGTGCGGTGCCGCAGGCGTTGCTTTACATGCATCCGCTGGATGCTAAAGACCGCGATTTCCGTCGCGGTGAAAAAGTGCGCGTAATGTCACGTCGTGGTGAAACCCTTGCTACCGTCGAGACGCGTGGTCGTAATCAGCCGCCAAAAGGACTGGTGTTTATGCCGTTCTTCGATGCCGGCGTACTGGCAAATAACGTCACGCTGGACGCTACCGATCCGCTGTCGAAGCAGACCGATTACAAAAAATGCGCCGTCAAGCTGGTTAAAATTTAAGGCAGGATGCAATGAAACCCTTAATCACATTCGTTACGTTGGCCGCCCTGATGCTGGGCGGCACGGTTTACGCTAATAACGGCGTCGATCTTAATCAGTCACCGGAAGTGACGGCCACGCAGCAGGGCACCATTCATCAGCCCAAAGAGCAGAGCCGTAAACCCCTCAACTACGTGAACCAGCCGCCGGTGATCCCGCATAGCGTGGATGGCTATCAGGTGACGAAAAACGTTAACCGCTGCCTGCAGTGCCACGGTACGCAGAGCTATCTCACCACCGGTGCGCCGCGCGTCAGTCCTACGCACTTCACCGATCGCGATGGCCAGGTCAGCAGCACCGTCTCGCCGCGTCGCTATTTCTGCCTGCAGTGTCACGTGCCGCAAACCGATGCCAAACCGGTGGTAGAAAACACCTTCAAACCGGCTGACGGCTTCGGTAAGTGAGGAATAAATGAAAGAGAAACTTCTGCGCATTTGGCGCTGGTGGCGACGTCCCAGCCGTCTGGCGCTGGGCACGCTGCTGATTGCGGGTTTTGCCGGCGGGATTATTTTCTGGGGCGGTTTCAATACCGCAATGGAGATGACCAACCGCGAGCAGTTCTGTATTGGCTGCCATGAAATGCGCAACAACGTCTATCAGGAATATATGCAGACGGTGCACTACAACAACCGCAGCGGCGTGCGTGCCACCTGTCCAGATTGCCACGTGCCGCACGAATGGGGCCCGAAAATGCTGCGTAAGCTGCAGGCGAGTAAAGAGGTGTATGCCAAGATTTTCGGCCTGATTGATACGCCGAAGAAGTTCGAGGAGCACCGTATTGAGCTGGCACGCAATGAGTGGCGCAGGATGCAAAACAATAATTCGCAGGAGTGTCGAAACTGTCACAACTTCGATTATATGGATTTCACCGCGCAGAAAACCGTGGCGGCGAAGATGCACAGCAAGGCCATTGAAGAGGGAAAAACCTGTATCGATTGCCACAAAGGCATTGCGCACCATTTGCCGGATATGAAAGAGCAACCAAACGGTTTTTGATAGGTAAACCGTGCAGGCCTAAAACGTAGGGTCGCCATTTATGGCGACCTGGTTTTTATCAAACGTCCCAACTTCACAATTCAGATAGTTTTCCCCGCCGCTTCGGCCTATTATCTCAGGCTCCCTCAAATGAGCAGTGGAGCGGCTATGTCGTTAAAGATCAACATCATCAAAGATAAGTTGCTATCAGAAAACTGGTTTGTGCTGCGCAACTACACCTACGAACTCACCCGCAACAATGGCGAAGTCGTACGCCATAAACGCGAAGTTTACGACCGCGGTAATGGTGCGACCATCCTGCTGTATAACACTGAAAAGAATAGCGTTCTGCTGGTTCGTCAGTTCCGCATCGCCACCTATGTCAATGGCAATACCAGCGGCGAGCTGATTGAAACCTGTGCAGGATTACTGGATGACGATTCGCCGGAAGATTGCATTCGTAAAGAAGCGATTGAAGAGACCGGCTACCAGGTGGGGAAAGTAGAGAAGATTTTCGAAGCCTATATGTCACCGGGCGGCGTAACGGAACTGATTCACTTCTTTGCGGCAGAATATACCGATGCGCAGCGCGCCACGACAGGCGGCGGCGTTGAGGATGAGGAGATTACCGTGCTGGAGCTGAGTTTCCCGGAAGCGTTGATGATGGTGAAAGATGGCCGCATCCGCGACGGTAAAGCCATTATGCTGCTGCAGCACGCGCAGATCGCCGGTTGGTTGCAGGCGTAAATTTCGGCCAGGTCGCCATGAATGGCGACCTTACAGCGTGCGCGTTTTAATCGTAGGGTCGCCATTCATGGCGACCCGGTCATTCACCGCACGACATCAAACACACTCTCCCAACGTTTCCGGGACACATTCCGGATACGCCTGCAATCTTGCCAGCGCTTCGGCATACGAAGGCATCGAGTGCGCTGCACCAGAACGCTCCACGCACAGTGAAGCATAGGCCGCGGCAAACAGCGCCGCCTGTGTCAGTTCGTCACCGGAAGCCAGACGGGCCGCTAATGCACCATTAAACGCATCGCCCGCGCCGGTGGTATCCAGCGGCTGCGCCGGGAACAGGGGAATGCGCAGCGGTGCTTGGCCTGCAACCGACAGCAAGGCGCCAGAGGTTCCCAGCGTGATGATCACCTGACGCGCGCCTTTGCGGTGCAGCACCTCTGCCGCGCGCTGCGCGCTGGCGAAGTCGGTCACTTTCACGCCGCTGAGCTGCATCGCTTCGGTGCTGTTCGGCGTTAGCAGATCCACTTTCGCCAGCAGCGCATCACTCACTTTCTGCCACGGTGCCGGATTCATAATCACAAAAGTGCCGCCAGCACGAGCGTTATCGATCATGCGCTGAATGGCGCTGAGGTTGTTCTCCAGCTGCACCAGCAAAATATCCGCGGCGGCAACGGTGGGCTGACAGCGCGTCACTTCGGCGGCGGTGACGGTAGTGTTGGCGCCAGGATAGACCGAAATCATGTTCTCAGCATCGTCACCCGCAACGTAAATCAGCGCGTTGCCGGTGGGTTTCTCTTTGCAGGTAAACAAGGTGATCGCATCGAAGCCGGTTTTTTCCAGATGGCGGCGGGCAAACATGCCGAAGTCGTCATTGCCAATTTTACCGATGTAGTGCACGCGAGCCCCGGCACGCAATGCGGCCGTGGCTTGGTTCGCGCCTTTGCCGCCTGGCCCCATCATGCTGTTATGGGCGGTGAGCGATTCGCCGGGCATCGGGAAGCGGTTCATCACCGCCACCACATCGAGGTTAAACGAGCCAAACACACACACTTTTCCTTTCATCATGCACTCCTGAACAGACGTTCTGCAGCTAAACAGGCCCCGCGGCAACCGGTGTGGTCGGTGGATTGGCTAAACACGATCTTCAGGCCATCGCGTGTGGCGGGCGGTCGTAAATGCTGCTGAATCTGGCTACGCAATTGCGCCAGCGGGAAGTCAGCCATTGCCAACACACCGCCGCCAAGAATCAGGTATTCCGGATCGAGAATGTTCATCTCAGTAGCAATGAGCTGCGCCAGCCGCTGCACAAAAGCCTGCAATTCCGGATGGTCGCGGTGCTGGCTAAACAGCGCCGACATGCCGGTTTCTGGCACGTTAGCGGCCGCCCAGCGGTTCAGCCAGTGGCCTGAGGTGACCGTTTCTGCGCAGCCGTGATTGCCACACGGGCAGGGCAGATCGTTACCGGCAATCGGCACATGGCCAAGTTCGCCGGCGCCACCGTGTTGACCGTGATAAAACTGGCCGTTGATCCACAAACTGTTGCCCATGCCAGTTCCAGGATACAAGCCCACGGCGTTGTCTGGGATTTGCTCCAGCTGCAGCAAATCCCACATCATCAGATGGTTAACATCTTTATCCATCGCCACCGGCACGCCAAGGCGCGCGGCGAGCATGGCAGCAACGGGCTGACGATCCAGAGCCTGAATAAACGGCAGCGAAATCACCTGCTGACGATCGCGACTGAGAATGCCGGGTAAACCGAGCATCACGCCGCTGACCGGCTGCTGCTCTAAGGTTTCACTGATTAACTGACCCAATGCGGTTAACGCATCGGGCTGCTGCGCCCAGCTGGCCGTCGGCACCTTGCGGAAGCTCGACCATATGCGACCTTCTTCCATCAGTTGCAGACGTGTGCCGGTGCCGCCAATGTCGATACCGAGCCAGCGTTGTATCATGCCGACACCTGCGCCAATCCCTGAGCCTCATCAATGCTTTCGCGCATCATATTCCAGGCGGTTTCCAAATCGTCGTGAATATTGAACAGGCCAGACGTCCCGACAATCAGCACTTCGGCGCCCGCGCCGACCAGCGTGTGGTAGGTGCGGGTGTTGCAGGAACCGTCAATTTCAATCAGGTATTTATAGCCGTTGGCCTGCTTCAGCGCTTTCAGCTCCTGTACCTTCTGCACCATTTCCGGAATAAACGGCTGTCCGGCATAGCCAGGATCGACCGTCATCACGGTGATCTTGTCGACCAGATGAATGTAGTGATGGATAAACGAGACCGGCGTAGCCGGGTTTAGCACCACGCCGACTTTCTTGCCGAAGCTGCGGATCAGATTGATCACGCGGAACGCATCGCGGTTGATGGTTTCGGCGTGCGGGCAGATGTAATCGGCGCCCGCTTTGGCAATCACTTCGATGAAATCGGTGGGCTGCTCGACCATCAAATGGACATCCAGCGCCACCTTGGTGAACGGGCGGATCTGCTCAATAAAGAACGGCGACAGCGTGATATTTTTCACGTAGTGGCCATCCATAATATCGATATGAAGAAAGTCTGCGCGGGAGTCCAGCACGGCGAGCTGGTGCTTGATCTCCATCAGATTCATACACATCAACGACGGGGAGACTTGAATACGCATCATACTTCCTTTTTTTCGGTCAAAGGGTTAAGTGCCGCGGCCAGCTTGCTGAGTCTGACGGCACGATGTTCGTTAAAACGGGTTTTAAAGTGTTTGAAGGCCAGCACCACAATCAGCACCGCGCCCCACATCGCCAGGCTGACGTGCTGGCTGATATTCATCAGATTGAAACCGGTGGAGAGCACTTGCAGCGCGATCAGCGCCAGCACCACGCCGGTGACGCGGCCAAAACCGCCGTTGGGATCGGTGCCGCCAAGGATGATTGCCAGCACTGTGAGCAGCAGGTAAGCGTCGCCGTAGCCCATACGCGCCGAGTTAAAGCGCGCCATCATGATCAATCCGGCTAACACGCACAGCAGGCTGGAAATGACGTACACCAGAATCACCATACGATGGGTATTAATGCCGCTGAACCAGGTGGCGTTGATGTTGCTGCCGCCCATGTAGATGCATTTACCGGCGCGGGTTTTGCCGAGGAACAGCGCCAGCAGCGCGGCGGCAATCAGGAATACCCACAGCGGTAGCGGCACGCCGAGCAGCGTATTGGAACCCAGCGCCTGCACCACCGAAGGCATTCCACTGACGGCCGCCCCTTTGGTCAGCCAGATGCCGATACCGTTCAGCGTCATCATCGTGGCCAGCGTCACCAGAATCGGATGTGCGCCGATACGCGTCACCATCACACCGGTTATCACGCCGATCACCGCCGCAATCAGCATTGCGCCGATGATCGCAATCACCAGCCACAGTAGCTGCATGCCGGTACCCGCATCGGCGGGCAGGGCGCTCATCAGCGTCCAGGCGATAAACAGCGCCGTCAGGTTGGCGGTGGCGATGATCGCCAGATTAAGCCCGCCGCTGAGAATGGCGATAAACATTGCCAGCGTTAGCAGGCCGAGTTCAGGCAGCTGGAACGCCATACTCATAAAGGTTGAATCGGTGAGAAAGCGCCCCGGCAACATCACGGTGAACAGCGCCAGCGCCAGTGCAATCAGCAGCATCAGGCCGATATTGGTGCCGTCCGGACGCAGAGCAGAGAGTGATTTCATATTTTGCCCCTTCGGTCAGACGAAACTGACGTCAGTTTCTTTACGTTTTTTGTAGTGAGTCACGGCGATAGCCACCATGATCACGCCGCCTACCACGATGTTCATGAAGTAGTTGGAGACGCCAATCAGATTCAGGCCGTTCTTCAGGATGGCGATAAGAAAGACGCCCATCAGCGTGCCGCTGACCGTACCTTTGCCGCCCATCAGGCTGGCACCGCCTAGAACGGTGGCGGCCAGCACATCTAGCTCGCCGCCGACCAGCGCGTTCGGCACCACTTCACCCATGCGATAGACCTGCACTAATCCGCCAATCGCCGCCATCGCACCGAGCCAGCCGTAGGCGAAAATATGAATCAGGCCCACGCGAATCCCGATACGCCTTGCCGATTCCGCATCGCCGCCGACTGCATACAGCTGGCGACCAAGATTGGTCTTGTTCAGCAGCAGTGCGGTCAATCCGGCAATCACCAGCATGGTCACCAGCGGTAGGCCAACCTGAAAACTGTTGCCCTGCCACGTGAACGGCAGCACGCTGCGCAGGGTGATCCACCAATCCGGCAGCGAGTAGAGGCTTTTGCCGCCGGTCGCCCACATTAGCAGTCCAAACAGCAGCGATTGCATGCTGATGGTGATGATGATCGACACCACGCGCAGCGTGGTAATCAGCAGGGCGTTGATGACGCCAAACAGCGTGCCGCATACCACCGCCAGCACGATGCTGAGCACGGCGTTATCAAACTGGAACTGCACAAACAGCGAGGCGATCAGGTATTGCACTACCGACGCCACCGCCGCGAAGGAGATATCGATGCCGCCGGTCACCAGCACCACAAACAGGCCGAGCGCGAAAATACCTGTCACGGCATAACTTTCCGCCAAATCCAGCAGGTTTTGCACCGTCAGGAACTGGTCGCTGGCCATCGAGAAGAACAGGATGAAAGCCAGCAGCACCCAGGCGAGCCAGCCCTGGCTGGAGTGCGGGCGTAAACGAGAAAAATCAGGCATTGATCACCTCCGCCAGCTGGTGTTGCTCAACGGTATCGGGTTGGTATTCGGCATGTACGGTGCCATCACGGAAGTGCAGGATGCGGTCGCAGTTGTACCAAACCTCGGGCACTTCGTCGGAAATCAGAATGATCGAAAGACCTTCCTTCGCCAGCGCATGAATCAGCTGATAGATGCTGGCTTTGGCGCCGACATCCACGCCCACGGTCGGCGAATCGAGAATCAAAATGCGCGGCTGGGTCAGCACCCATTTCGCCAGCACAATTTTTTGCTGGTTGCCGCCGGAAAGCGTGGAGATCGCCAGATTGGGATCGGCAACGCGCACGCCGAGCTGCTGAATCCACTGCAAAATCAGCTTGTTCTTGCGGTATTCATCAATGATGTGAAAACGGTTCTGCAGCTTGTCGAGGATCGGCAGCACCATGTTGTCGGCCACCGATTGCTGCTGTACCAAACCGAGGGTGAGACGATCTTCGGAGACGTAACCGATCCCGGCTTTGATCGCATCTTCATGGCCACGGAAGCGCACCGGTTTACTGTCGAGCCAGATTTTGCCGCTGTCCGGTTTGGTCATGCCAAACAGTGACAATGCCAGTTCGGTGCGGCCGGAGCCGAGCAGGCCGCACAGGCCGAGCACTTCGCCCTGATAGAGTTTGAAATTAACGTCGTGATACTGGCCCGCGCGCGTCAGTTTCTCGACTTCGAGAAGCAGGCGATCGTCATTGCGGGTCGGCGTTTTTAGCTGATAGTCCAGCTTCAGGCCGGTCATCAGTTCGGTGAGATGGTGCGGCGTCATCTCTTTGGCGGGCCAGCAGCCCATTTTGCGCCCGTCGCGGATGACCGTGACGCGGTCAGAGATCTCCAGTACTTCATCCAGGCGATGGCTGACAAACACCACGCAGATGTTTTTATCCTTCAGATAACGCACGGTGCGCAGCAGCTGATTCACTTCGGTACGCGTTAATGATGCCGTTGGCTCGTCCATAATCACCAGCCGCGCATCTGCCACCAGCGCCCGGCAAATCGCCACCTGCTGGCGCTGCGCAATCGATAGCGACGACACTTTCTCGTCGAGATCGAGTTCGAACTTCAGTTCATCAATGATGCGCTGCGCGGTGGTACGCAGTTTGGCTTTGCGATGCCAGCCGAGCAGGCTATTCAGGTTATGCTCGAAGGCGATGTTCTCCGCCACGCTGAGATTGGGGAACAGCGACAGATCCTGGTAAATCACCTGGATGCCGAAGTCACGCGCCTGACGGGTGGTCAGACGCGGAAAGGTTTGCCCATCACCAAGGGCAATGCGGCTGCCGCTATCCGGGGCATGCACCCCGGAGATGACTTTGATTAAGGTGCTCTTGCCACAGCCGTTGGTGCCAGCGAGACAGTGCACTTCGCCAGCCAGCAAGGTCAGCGAGATATCGCTCAGTGCGCGGTTACCACCAAAGGTTTTCGACAGGTTATCGAGCGCAATCAGCGTCTGTGGGATCACCTCATTCATCATTACAGCCCCATTTTCACCAGTTTTGGCAGATTCTCTTTGTCCAGGCTTTCGGTGTTGTTGCCGAGGATGGTGTGGGTCGCCTCGTCAACTTTCACTTTGCCTAAACCCTCAATGGTCATTCCGTCGGTGATGGGCTCTTTCTTCTGCATCATGTCAGCGATACGCACAAACACTTCGCCAGCGGTCTGTGGGTTCCAGATGTAGCCGCCTTTGATGGCACCGCGCTGCACCAGCGATGCGCCCTGGCCAGGGCTGAAGGCACCGATCACGCATACCTGGTCAATCTTGTTGCGGTTCATCACCGCACGGCCGGCACCAATTGGACCTTGTGAACCGAAGGCCATAATGCCCTTCAGATCCGGGTACTTAGACATCAATTCGTTGGTGGTGCGAATGGAGTCGTCCAGCGATTCGCCGACGCCAAATTTGTCGGTAACCATCTGCATTTTTGGATAATGCGCTTTCTGGTAATTCAGTGCGGCATCGGTCCACTGTTGATGCAGCGGCACCGTCAGGCTGCCGACATACATGGCGTATTTGCCTTCCTCGTGCATGCATTGCGCTAGCGCTTTCATGTGATTGATGCCGTGCGTTGACGCATCCACCAGTTCGAAATCCCAGTTCGCGCCTTTCTGATCCGGTGATTCATGGGTAATCACCTCAATACCGGCATCACGCGCGCGTTTCAGCACCGGCTCCAGCACTTTCGGGTCATTCGGCACCACGCCAATGATGTCGACCTTCTGCGCAATCAAATCTTCAATCGCACGCACCTGCAAAGCCGGATCGGCGGCAGTTGGACCGACCATCCACGCGTCAATGCCACGTTTGGCTGCTTCACTCTTAATGCCCGCTTCCATGGCGTTGAACCACGGAATACCGCCAATTTTCACCACGATGCCCATGCGTAATTTGTCAGCGGCGTGTGCGCCGGTGGCAGCGAACAGGGCGAGTAAGGAACAGGCGATAAGATGTTTTTTCATAAAGACTCCGATTTAATTTTTTATTAGCTGCATAGAATGGCTGCGCTGGGAGCAATCAATAATATTGACGCCGTTCCAGGCTAATTCTTGTTCCAGCTCTTTGTCTTTTAATTGGTCAGTAATAAGGAAGTCCACATCGCGATAATGGCAAATACGCGCGAATGAGGGCCGCAGGAATTTACTTCCGTCAAGCAGCAGATGCTTTCTTTCCGCTGCTAATAACATCTGTTGTTTTAAATGTGCGTTGTTTTCGTTACCTTCACGTAAATAACCGTCATTGCCTAAACTGCTACAGGAAAAAAAGATCTTATTAATCTGAAATTCCCTGAGCGGCTGCTCAGCGACGACGCCGTGGAAATCTTCATAACGGTCTGAATATTCTCCACCCAGGCAGATAGTGCGGATGCTGCCGCGTGCTGCAAGGGTTTGCACTATTCGGATTGAATTGGTTAACACCGTTAATTCAATATCCGGAAGCTGTCGCGCTAAATACCAGCAAGTGGTGCTGCTATCGAGTAATATACAATCCCCTGGGCTAATGAAATCGAGTGCACGTTTGGCGATAACCATCTTTGCATCGACGTTTTCATTTACCCGCTGGCGGAAAGATAAATCATACTCGTTAACACCTCTTGTATTTCCCTGAATGTTGGCGGCCTGTCTTTTTGCTGGTACCGCACCTCCGTGGCTGCGCTGTAACAGACCACGTTTCTCCAGCTGAGTTAAATCACGACGAATAGTTTCTTGTGAAACCTGACATAACGTGACTAATTCAGCGACAATGACCCGACCATTTAAATTTAATTCATCAATAATTCGCTGCTGTCTTTCAATCGGCAACATGACTCCCTCCGATGGTTATAAATTACTGGATAGTGCCGCAGGAAAGTGTGGGCTGCGCACGAGTCCGCAGTCGTCAAAATGCCTGACCCCAGTAGAGTGATTTGGATCTGCTTTTTATGTAAATGAGATGTCTGGTTATCAAAAATAAGTGACACGAGTCACAACAATAAGCGTCATATGGCTTAATTGGCTATCTACGCGCGTTGAATGCCAACCATGGCAAATAAAGCTACCATGACCGCTTGTGACCGTTTATGTGTATTTGACCGTTTTGTGATGGTGCATCATTTGTCCGACGAATCCGATTGAGTACTAATCGTGCGAAAAGGATGATGGAGATATCGCGTTATCCCGTACCCGATCGACATAGGGTGACTGCTTTTGCAGCAGTTAACCCCGCTTTTAGGGCCGGCTCACAGTTTAGGCCTGCTGACAGCGTTCCCGTTGCGCTATCATTTTCTTTCCAGGAATTTGGGGACCGATTTTTTTAATGTCGTATTGGATGAAGTTACTGCTTTTATTGCCCTTCCTCTTTGTCGCGTGCGTACAGGCCGAACCGTTGCAAAAGTCGTTTTCTGACTGGCAGCTAACCTGTAACAATGCGGCTTTTTGCGTGGCGCGCAGTTTTCCCGGCGATAACGGCCTGGTGATGACACTCTCGCGTCATGCTGGCGTTAACGATCGTCCACTGCTGCGTATCGATTACGGCAGCGCCTACAGCGGTGAGCTACCGGGCGGTCCGCTAAAAGATAACCTGCTGCTCGATCAGCGCCGTTTAACGCCCGATCTGAAACACTGGACGGTAGAACCTCACCATCTCGCGACCAGCAATGCCATCGCTATTGACGAGTTTCTGGCTCAAACGCTGGATGCACAAAATCTGCAATTAACTTACAAGGCTAATGCCACCATTCCGCTCAGCGGTATGAAGGCAGCGCTGCTGTTGATGGATGATGTGCAGGGCAGGGTGAACGGTGCCAGCGCATGGGTGAAACGCGGCGATCGCGTGCAGTGGGACGTGCCGCCGCAGCCGCTACTGCCGCTGCTCCCAACGCCGTTGCCGCCGCCTGCGCCGTTGACTCAGGAAGAGACCAGCGGATTGATTGATTACGGCACCTGGCGCGTAAATACCGATAACTGCTCGCTCGATCCGCTGCGGCGCGAAGTGAGTGTCTCACCGCTCACCGACAGCAAAGCGCTGCTGCTGGTCAGCTGCGAAACCGGCGCTTATAACGTTATCGATTTGGCATTTGAAGTGACGCGTAGCGCGCCTTATGTGGCGCGCGGTCTGAGCTTAACGTTGCCATTCACCCCCGCTTCCCGCAGCGATAATCAGCTGGAGTTAGTCAATGCGGAGTTCGATGCCAGCAATGGCTTGCTCTACACCTTCAGTAAAGGGCGTGGCTTGGGAGATTGCGGTGTGGCAACGCGCTGGCAATTTGACGGCAACGAGTTTGTGCTGGCGGAATATGCGGAGGAGAAAACCTGTGATGCATGGCACAGCAGTGATGACTGGCCAACCTTGTGGGTTAGCCAATCGCAGAATGCAGTGCAATCGCGTTGAGATCGGTCATGCACAGAATTCAATCATCGCACATTCCGTAGCGGCGCGATTTATCGCGCAATGAATTGCGCCGCTACGATCTGTGGCACTCATCAGCGGATGGCTTTTACTGTCATAGGTGAACCGGACTGATTCCCCACCAGTTCGGTCAGCATATTGTTGACGCCATCGCTCATCGGGGTGAAACGCGTGAGCGGTGAACGCGTCACCACCACAAAGACGCCTACGTTGTGTTGCGGCACCATCGCCATATAGGTGATGAAGCCGCCGCCGCCGCCGGTTTTCTGAATAATCCCCGGACGCCCCTCCTTCGGTCCCATATATACCCAGCCCATGCCCAGCGCATCCGCGCGCCCCGGCACATCCATACCTTCTACTTTGGTTAATTGGTCACGGCGGTAAATCAGGGTTTGCAGGCGATCGATTTGTGGCGTGCGGTGATTCACGGCGGAATTGAGGAACTGCTGCATCCAGCGCCCCATATCGTCTGGCGTTGAGTAAACGCCACCGCTGCCGATGGCCGCCAGCGTGTTGTTACACGGGCTGGCGCCTTTTTCCGCCACCATCAGGCGCTGGCACTGATCCGGTGATGGCGTAAAAGTGGTGTCTTTCATACCGAGCGGACGTGTCACTAACTGCTGCAATAGCGCCGGATACGGCGTGCCTGCCGCCTTGGCCAGCGCATCACTCAGCAGATCGAAGCCGAGATTGGAATACGCCGCGCGCGAGCCGGGCGTCGCTTTCAGTTCGGCACCGCTCAGCCACTGCCAGCGATCGGATTTGGTTGGCCAGACAAACACCGGACGATGCGGTTTGCCGCCCGGCTGCTCGCGCGGCAGCCCGCTGGTGTGCGTGGACAGGTTAATCAGGCGAATCGGTTGTCCGTTATAGCTCGGCACGCGCGCGCCGGGTGGGGCATATTTGCTCAGCGGATCGTCAAGACGAATCTGGCCACGCTCGGCCATTTTCACCATCACTTCGCTGGTCATTAACTTGCTTAGTGAGGCGATACGAATGACGGAATCAGGCTGTGGACGCACGTTATTGCCGGGACGCGTGTCACCAAAGCTGGCGAAAACGCGCTGGTTACCATCAATAGCCACCAGCGCCATACCGGTGGCACCGCTGCCATAGAAAATGTGCTCGGCGTAGCGATCAACAATCTGTGAAGCCAGTAACGGATCGGGCGACGACTGCGCCATGCTTTTTAATGGAAGCACTGAAACCATTAAGGCCAGTAAAAAAGGGGTACGTTTTTTCAACGGGAAAGCGTCCGCTATCAGAATCGGAGGAAAGCTTATAGTAATCAGTTTGTGCGAGGCGTGAAGAGGGCAGAGCGGATTTTTTTCTGTATCAGGCTGTGATCAAAAAATGGCCCTTACGCCAAAAAGACGCAGGGCCAAATCAATCAGTGCGGCTTGAGTAAGGCTTCGGTGTGGCTGACGATGTTCTCGACGGTGAAGCCAAATTCCGGGAACAGTTTGCCAGCTGGTGCAGACTCACCGAAGGTGGTCATGCCGACAATCGCGCCGTCCAGACCGACATACTTGTACCAGTAATCGGCGATACCGGCTTCCACCGCCACGCGCGCTTTCACGCCGGATGGCAGTACCGATTCGCGATAGGCAGCATCCTGCTTATCAAACACGTCGGTGCTTGGTAGTGAAACCACGCGAATTTTATGGCCGCCAGCGGTCAGCTTCTCCGCTGCGCCCAACGCGATTTCGATCTCTGAACCGGTGGCGATGATGATCGCTTCTGGCGCACCGTCGCTGTCTTTCAGCACATAGCCACCGCGCGCGATATTCGCCACCTGTTCCTGGCTGCGTTCCGGCTGCAGCAGGTTTTGACGCGACAGAATCAGCGCCGTTGGGCCGTGATGGCGCTCAACGGCGGCTTTCCACGCGACGGCGGTTTCCACCTGATCGCACGGACGCCACAGGCTAAGGTTTGGCGTGACGCGCAGGCTGGCAATTTGCTCAACCGGCTGGTGCGTGGGACCATCTTCTCCGAGGCCGATCGAGTCATGCGTATACACCAATACCTGACGCGCTTTCATCAACGCCGCCATGCGCACCGCATTACGCGCGTACTCAACGAACATCAGGAAGGTGGCGGTATAAGGCACGAAGCCGCCGTGATGGGCGATACCGTTACCGATTGCCGTCATACCAAACTCACGCACGCCGTAGTGAATGTAGTTACCGGCAGTATCCTCTTTGATCGATTTCGAGCCCGACCAAATGGTGAGGTTACTTGGCGCCAGGTCGGCAGAACCGCCAAGGAATTCCGGCAGCAGCTTACCAAACACTTCCAGCGTATTTTGCGATGCTTTACGGCTGGCGATTTTTTGCGGATTAGCCTGTAGCTCTTCAACAAACTTCTGTACTTCGCTGTTCCAGTTGGCTGGCATTTCACCGTTCAGACGACGGCTAAACTCTTGTGCCAGCTCGGGATGTGCCTCTTTATACGCGGCAAATTTCTCATCCCAGGATTTCTCACGCTGTGCGCCCGCTTCTCTAGCATCCCACTGCTGATAAATCTCTTTCGGGATCTCAAACGGTGGATAGTGCCAGCCCAGTTTCTGCCGCGTCAGCGCCACTTCTTCTTCGCCCAGCGCCGCGCCGTGCGACTCCTCTTTACCGGCTTTATTCGGCGAGCCGAAGCCAATGGTGGTGCGGCAGATAATCAGCGACGGTTTATCGGTGACGCTTTGCGCTTCTTTAATTGCGGCAGCAATGGCTTCTGAATCGTGGCCGTCGATGCCTTCTGCGCTGCCGATCACATGCCAGTTATAGGCTTCGAAGCGTTTGTGGGTGTCATCGGTGAACCAACCTTCGGTTTCACCATCGATGGAAATACCGTTGTGATCGTAGAAGCCAATCAGTTTACCAAGGCCGAGCGTGCCGGCCAGCGAGCTGACTTCGTGCGAAATACCTTCCATCAAACAGCCATCGCCCATAAACACGTAGGTGTGATGGTCAACGATGTCATGGCCAGGACGGTTAAACTGCGCCGCCAGCGTACGTTCAGCAATCGCCAAACCGACCGCATTGGCTAAGCCCTGGCCCAGCGGCCCGGTGGTGGTTTCCACGCCTGGCGTGTAACCAATTTCCGGGTGACCGGGGGTTTTTGAATGCAGCTGACGGAAATTTTTCAGCTCTTCCATCGGCAGATCGTAGCCTGTGAGATGCAGCAAGCTGTAGAGCAGCATTGAGCCGTGACCGTTGGAGAGGATAAAGCGGTCACGATCGGCCCAGGCCGGGTTGTTCGGATTGTGCTTCAGGACATCGCGCCATAACACTTCGGCGATATCTGCCATGCCCATTGGCATGCCGGGGTGGCCGGAATTTGCTTTTTGAACCGCATCCATGCTGAGTGCACGAATCGCGTTAGCCAACTCTCTGCGTGAAGACATAAGGTTCTCCCTTGTGATTTGGCGATAGCGGATGAGCCGCTGCCCATCCGCCATAAGAGTGATTGCGGGTTACAGACGTGACGAGAGGACGTCTTCCAGCTTCTGTTGGTCGATGGCGAACTGACGGATGCCGTCTGACAGTTTTTCAACCGCCATCGGATCCTGATTATGTTCCCAACGGAATTCCGCTTCTGACAGTGAAGCCGGCTGATGGAAGCCTTCGGTTGATGGCTCCAGCTTGCGTTCCAGTGGCGCGTCGCTGTTGGCCAGCTCTTCCAGCAGATTTGGCGAAATGGTCAGGCGATCGCAGCCGGCAAGCGCCAGGATCTGTTCCACTTTACGGAAGCTGGCGCCCATAATGACGGTGCTGTAACGGTGCTTTTTGTAGTAATCGTAGATACGACGCACAGATTTCACGCCTGGATCTTCATCCACCACATACGGATCGATAGGTTTGCGTGAGTTGTACCAGTCGTAAATACGGCCAACGAACGGTGAAATCAGGAACACACCGGCTTCGGCACAGGCGCGCGCCTGGGCGAACGAGAACAGCAGCGTCAGGTTGCACTGAATACCATTTTTCTCCAGCTCCTCGGCGGCTTTGATGCCCTCCCAGGTGGAGGCCAGTTTGATCAGAATGCGTGAGCGATCGATACCGTGCTCTTCGTACAGACGCACCAGCTTCTCGGCTTTGGTGACACACATGCCACGATCGAAGGAGAGGCGCGCATCCACTTCGGTCGAAACACGGCCCGGCACGCTTTTCAGAATTTCCATACCGAGATTAATCGCCACTTTATCGCTGGCGTTGATAATTTGCGTCTCTTTGCTGCCGCCCTGTTTTTTTGCGTAGTCGATGGCGTCATCAATCAGGTGCTTGTAACCCTCGAGACCGGCGGCTTTCAGGATCAATGATGGGTTGGTGGTCGCGTCTTGTGGGTGATAATTGCGAATAGATTCAATGTCGCCACTGTCAGCCACCACGGTGGTGTACTGTTTTAATGCATCTAGCTGGTTCATCGCTTAACTCCTTGATTAGCAATAATGTGGGCAAACGTGCTGCACCCATTCCTGTTAAGTAGTGGTCCAACACAGTGCTACAGACGTTGCACGAAGAAAATGCGTTTTCTCTGATTGTGCCGTCGTGGCGCTTAAGAGGTGCGATAGTGAAAGGAGGACGGGCCTTAATCGGTTCAGCTACGCTTTTTGCCATCACTAAGAATAGCAGGCTGTGGCAAAGCCGCAGGCGAAGCGGTAGCAATCCGTGCCTTTCAGACTGCGCGTTCTTTGAGCGCCTTCACCCTCTTTTGCTGCACAGATTCCTATACTGAACGCTCATTTAGCTGCGCCACAGGATGCCTAATGGACGATCAACTCAAACAAAGCGCTCTCGATTTTCACCAATATCCCACCCCCGGAAAAATTCAGGTTTCACCCACCAAACCTTTAGCAACGCAGCGTGATTTGGCGCTGGCCTACTCGCCGGGCGTAGCTGCGCCCTGTCTGGAAATCGCCGCCGATCCGCTGGCCGCGGGCAAATACACCGCACGTGGCAATCTGGTGGCGGTGATCTCCAACGGCACCGCGGTGCTGGGGCTCGGCAACATTGGCGCGCTGGCGAGTAAGCCGGTAATGGAAGGCAAGGGCGTGCTGTTTAAAAAGTTCGCTGGCATCGATGTGTTCGATATCGAAATTGATGAGCACGATCCCGACAAGCTGATTGAAGTCATCGCCGCGCTGGAGCCGACCTTTGGCGGCATCAACCTGGAAGATATCAAAGCGCCGGAGTGTTTTTATATTGAGCAGCAGTTGCGCCAGCGCATGCAGATTCCGGTGTTTCACGACGATCAGCACGGCACGGCGATTATCTGCACCGCCGCAGTGCTTAACGGCTTAACCATCGTCAAAAAAGCCATTAGCGATGTGCGGCTGGTGGTATCCGGTGCGGGCGCCTCGGCCATCGCCTGCCTTAATCTGCTGGTGGCGCTCGGCATGCAGAAGCACAACATTGTGGTGTGTGATTCCAAAGGGGTGATCTATCGTCATCGCGAGCCCAACATGACGCCGACCAAAGCTGAATATGCGGTTGCCGACAGCGGCGCACGCACGCTGGATGAGGTGATTGGCGGCGCGGATATTTTCCTCGGCTGTTCCGGCCCTAAAGCGCTGACGCCGGAGATGGTGCAAAAGATGGCGCAGGATCCGCTGATTCTGGCACTCGCCAATCCTGAACCGGAAATTATGCCGCCGCTGGCGAAGCAGGTACGACCTGACGCCATTATCTGCACCGGGCGCTCTGATTTCCCTAATCAGGTAAACAACGTGCTGTGTTTCCCGTTTATCTTCCGCGGCGCGCTGGACGTGGGCGCTACGGCCATTAACGAAGAGATGAAGCTGGCGGCGGTGCATGCGATAGCGGCGTTAGCGCAGGCGGAGCAGAGCGATGTGGTGGCCTCAGCGTATGACGATCAAGACTTGAGTTTCGGTCCGGAATACCTGATTCCTAAACCTTTTGATCCGCGATTGATTGTGCAGATTGCGCCAGCGGTGGCAAAAGCGGCGATGGAATCTGGCGTGGCTACGCGGCCCATCGACGATTTTGATGCCTACCGTGAGAAGCTCACCGAGTTCGTCTACAAAACCAACCTGTTTATGAAGCCGATCTTCTCGCAGGCGCGCAAAGATCCGAAACGCGTGGTGATGGCGGAAGGGGAGGAGGTGCGCGTGCTGCACGCCACGCAGGAGCTGGTGACGCTCGGGCTGGCGAAGCCGATTCTGATTGGCCGTCCCAACGTGATCGCCATGCGCCTGCAAAAGCAGGGATTAAAAATCGAAGCGGGTAAGGATTTTGAGATCGTTAATAACGAGTCCGATCCGCGCTTCAAAGAGTACTGGAACGAGTATTACCAAATCATGAAACGGCGCGGCGTAACGCCGGAAACCGCCCAGCGTGCGGTGATCGGTAATCCGACGCTGATTGGTGCAATTATGGTCCATCGTGGAGAAGCCGACGCGCTGATCTGCGGCACCATCGGCGATTACCAGGAACACTACGATGTGGTGGAGAAAGTGTTTGGCCTGCGCGATGACGTGAAGGTAGCGGGCGCGATGAATGCATTGCTGCTGCCGAGCGGTAACACTTTTATCGCTGACACTTACGTTAATGAAGATCCCAGCGCCGAGCAGCTGGCGGATATTACGCTGCTGGCGGCGGAAACCGTGCGGCGCTTTGGGATTGAGCCGCGCGTGGCGCTGCTGTCACACTCCAGCTTTGGTACGTCCAACGCGCCGGGCGCACGTAAAATGCGCGAAATGCTGGCGCTGATCCAGCAACGTGCGCCGGATTTAGAGATTGATGGTGAGATGCACGGAGATGCCGCGCTGGTGGAGAGCATTCGCCGCGAACTGATGCCGGATAGCCCGCTAAAGGGCACCGCCAATTTGCTGATTATGCCCAACGTAGAAGCGGCGCGCATCAGCTACAACCTGCTGCGCGTCTCCTGTTCAGAAGGGGTCACCGTGGGGCCAGTGTTGATGGGAATCAGCAAGCCGGTACATGTGTTGACGCGTATTGCCTCGGTGCGGCGTATTGTGAATATGGTGGCGTTAGCGGTAGTAGAGGCGCAGACCGAACCGTTGTGAAACCAGGTCGCCATTAATGGCGACCTGACGAGTTATGCCAACCAATCCTTCACCGGCAAAAAATCGCGGTATAACGCGCCTTCGGGAGAGTTGGCTTCCGGTTGATAATCATATTCCCAGCGCACCAGCGGCGGCATCGACATCAAAATGGATTCGGTGCGGCCGCCGGTTTGCAGGCCAAACAGCGTACCGCGATCCCATACCAGATTGAATTCTACATAGCGACCGCGACGATAGAGCTGGAACTGGCGCTCGCGATCGCCCCACGGCAACGCTTTGCGCTTCGCCACAATCGGCAGATAGGCCTGAGAGAAACCGTTGCCCACCGCTTGCATAAAATCGAAGCAATAGTCGAAATCCGGCGTGTTCAGGTCGTCATAAAACAGCCCACCGATGCCGCGCTGCTCGTCGCGATGCTTGAGGTAGAAGTAATCGTCACACCATTTTTTGTAGCGTGGATAGATATCCTCGCCAAACGGCTGGCACAGATCGTGGGCGGTTTGATGCCAGTGCAGCGCATCCTCTTCGAAACCGTAATAGGGCGTGAGATCGAATCCGCCGCCGAACCACCAAACGGGATCGGCACCTGGTTTTTCTGCAATAAAAAAGCGCACGTTGGCGTGGCTGGTGGGGACGTAAGGGCTTTCCGGATGCACCACCAGCGACACGCCCATTGCTTCAAAGCTGCGACCCGCCAACTCGGGGCGATGCGCGGTGGCGGAGGCCGGCATTTGGTCGCCATGCACATGTGAAAAGTTCACGCCCGCTTGTTCAAATACCGCACCATTACGCAACACGCGGCTGCGTCCGCCGCCGCCGCCGGGGCGCTGCCACTCATCTTCAGCAAAGCTCGCCTTGCCATCTTCCGCCGCTAATTGGGCGCAAATATCATCCTGCAGCGCCAGCAAAAAGGCTTTGACGCGGGAAATATCGGGATTGCTCATCAGTTACTCGTTCCGGAAATTTGCCGCGATTCTATCACAGGAAAAAGCTAGGCTTCGCGACGATCGACCTCATCAAAGTAACGGGAGATGCCATCGGCAATAGCGCTGGCGATTTTCTGCCGAAATGCCTGGGTGCCGAGCAGCTGCTCTTCGCGCGGATTGGTAATAAAGGAGGTTTCAACCAATACCGAAGGAATCGACGGCGATTTCAGCACGGCAAAAGCCGCCTGCTCGGTGTGCTGGCTGTGCAGATGATGCACCGGGCGGATCTGATCCAGCACGTGCTTGCCGAGCGTCAGGCTGTTACGGATGGTGTCGGTCTGCACCAGATCGAACAGAATCTGGTTGAGGTAATGATCTTTATCCTGCACTTCGGCGCCGCCCACTTTGTCAGCATCGTTTTCACGCTGCGACAGGTAGCGCGCCATTGCACTGCTGGCTCCGCGGTTGGAGAGCGCAAACACCGACGCGCCGTTGGCGTCCGGGCTGGTATAGCCGTCGGCGTGAATCGACATAAACAGATTGGCGCCATGCTGGTGAGCGATCTCAACACGCTGATAAAGCGGAATAAAGTGGTCGCTTTCGCGCGTCAGGCGGACTTCGATGCGCGGATGCGATTGCAGCAACGTTTTCACGGTATTGGCGATGGCAAGAACGATATGTTTCTCTTCGGAGCCTTCTTCACCCACCGCGCCGGAATCAATGCCGCCGTGACCGGGATCGATCATCACGATACGTTTGCCATTAGCGGCGGGTTTCGGTGGCGTATGGCGCGAGTTGACGCGCAGAGTGCTGTTCTCTTCCGTTGCCTGCACGGCGCGCGGCGACAACACCGCCAGCGCTAAACCGGAAAGAATCAGTTGGCGACGGTTGGTAAGGCGCTTAAGCAGTGAAATCTTCTTCATTAACGGGTCCATGACAGGTAAATCCTGCCCAATGTTATAGCGTAACAATGCCCAGGCGGCGACCTCGTAACTATTTCAAGCGTTTACTTTCTATTGCAACTGACTAACAGAAATGTCGCGCTTTTTTTGCACCGTTGTGTCGCCTGAGGGTTGCGCCTGGCAAAGAATGCGTGATAATCAGCGAATTGTGCCTAACAGCAGGGTAACGCCGATGGAAATCCGTTCTTTCCGCCAGGAAGATTTTGAAGAAGTGATCACGCTCTGGGAGCGTTGCGATTTGTTACGCCCCTGGAACGATCCGGAGCTGGATATTGAACGCAAAATGAACCACGACCCGGAACTGTTTCTGGTGGCGGAAGTCGGCGGTGAAGTAGTCGGTACGCTGATGGGCGGCTATGACGGTCACCGCGGTTCTGTCTACTATCTGGCGGTACATCCCGATTATCAGGGGCGTGGTTTTGCCAATGCGTTGATGAATCGTCTGGAGAAGAAGCTGATCGCGCGCGGCTGTCCAAAAATCAATTTGATGGTGCGCGAAGAGAACGATCAGGTGGTGGCATTTTATGAGAAGCTGGATTACGAGCCGGTGGACGCGTTGCTGCTGGGCAAGCGTTTAATTGAAGATCGTGAGTATTAATGATCGGTTTGAAATACCTTCCTGAAGAGTACGATGCGAAAGGGCAGCTGCGGCTGCCATTTCTTTTTTGGCTGATTCTGTTATTGCAGGCGCGCACCTGGCTGCTGCTGGTGATGGCGGGCGCCTCTCGCCAGCAGGGCAACGATTTGCTGGCGCTGTTCTATCCCGATCGCCAAAGCTTCTGGCTGGGACTGGCATTAGGCATCCCGGCGGCCATCGGTTTGTTGTTGACGGGCTATCGTCAGCGCTGGCCGCGTCTGTGGCAAAGCTGGCGTCACGTATTGAGTGCGTCGCTGCTGATAAGCCTGCTGTGGCAAGGCTCCAGCTTGCTGCAGGGGGCGTTTCCCGACTCACCGCTGCCGCTGTTATTGACGCTTTTCGATTTGCTCGCCTTGTTCTGGCTGCAAACCCAACGGCGGCTACGCGACTGCTTTCTACCAGAGCATCAGCACGTCGAGTAAACTTTTTGCCGGTTTGTGACTCCAACAGGCACGCCAATCGGCTTAGCAGATCAAGGAGTTTTCATGAAAGTTGTTCGTCACGCACTGCTGGTTAGCAGCATGGTTCTGGCTGGCTGCGCCAGTTCGGGTTCTTCTACCAGCGCGAGCGAAAGCCATTGGTACAATCCACTCAGCTATCACTGGTCTGCGCTAAATCCATTGGGCTGGTTTGGCGGATCGCTTGAGGTGACCGAACAAGGCGTGGCGGGCCTGACAAGCACCACGGCGATGTCGGAGGAGGCCATCAATAAAGCGCTAAACGGCGATTATAAACTGCGTCAGGGCATGCGCACGCAGAATGGTCAGGTGGTCGATTTCTGGCAGGCGCTGGATGGCGACAACGTCAAATTGGTGATTAACGGCACTACCAGCGTTGAGCGTATTGAAGTGCAGGATGCCGATGCTAAAGCGACAGACGGCAGCAAGATTGGCGACCTGTTCAGTGAAAAATTCAGCAAAGCGTTTAATAACTGCAAAATGGCTTCGGGTTTGGATGCGCATGATGTTGAATGCCGTGCACCGGGCAGCCAGCATATTTTCTTTGTCTACAGCGGTGAATGGCATGGCCCTGAAGGTTTGATGCCATCTGACGATACCCTAAAAAGCTGGAAAATCAGTAAGATCGTCTGGCAGCGTTAATCGATTAAAAGTTGCGTAAACGCACACTGAGTGCGCGGCTTTCCGGTATGATACGGGCGAAAAAATACCGTCTAACCTTCATGCCGGAGAGCACATTCATGTCTCAGTTTCAGAGCGGTATCCTGCTGGAACACCGCCGATTCGCCATTTGGCTCGAAGCCCGCGTTACGGGCGATCTTGATGCGCTACGTCAGGGCAGCAAATCCTTCTTAAAGCAGCTCAATGCGCTGCAATCCCAATTCAGTCAGGCTGGATTAGGCGCGGTGATCGCTTTTGGTGATGCGCTGTGGCGCGATCTACAGGGCAGCGCCTCCGCGCCAGAGCTCAAACCTTTCGCGCCGTTGGGGAAAGGTATTGCGCCTGCGACCCAACGCGATGTGCTGATCCACATTCAATCACAGCGGCATGACGTGAATTTCGCGCTGGCGCAGGCTGCCATCGGCGCCTTTGCGGATGCCGTTAATATTGAAGAAGAGACGCACGGTTTCCGTTGGATAGAAGATCGTGACCTTTCCGGCTTTGTTGACGGCACGGAAAACCCACAGGGCGAGGCGCGCCAACAGGTAGCGATTATTGGTGAAGGTCCGGATGCTGGCGGCAGCTATGTGTTTACTCAGCGCTGGGAGCACAATCTCCAACTGTGGAATCGTCTGGCGGTAGAAAAGCAGGAAGCGATCATTGGGCGTACTAAAGCGACCAATGAAGAGCTACCGGGCGATCAACGTCCGGAGACTTCACATCTCAGCCGTGTCGATCTGAAAGAACAGGGCAAGGGCCTGAAGATTCTGCGTCAAAGTCTGCCTTACGGCAGCGCCAGCGGTAAGCACGGCTTGTACTTCATTTCCTACTGTCATCGACTGTATAACATTGAGCAGCAGTTGCTGAGCATGTTCGGCGAGCGCGACGGCAAAATGGATGCCATGCTGCGCTTCACTAAGCCGGTCAGCGGTAGCTACTTTTTTGCGCCGTCGCTGGCGGCGTTGCACGCGATTTGATTAAGGTAGGGCGCCATAAATGGCGCCCCTACGAAATCTCGCATTGTGGTGTCGCCATTTATGGCGACCTGTTTAACCCGGTTCAATCCCATCCGCTGCATAAACTCTCCCGCCGTCTTATGCTTTTTTAAACTTTGAAATCCCTAAACGATATATAAAACCGTTACAGCTTTCTCCTGAGTTATAAATACACTGACTGCATCTAATGACATTGGCGTAATGGCCGTCTTTCAGGGTGCAGCATGACACTTCCGATTTCGAAAAAATGGCTTGGCGGTATCGCGCTCTCGCTGAGTATCGCGAGTGCGGCGCAGGCGACCGAGTTGCTCAACAGTTCATATGATGTTTCACGCGAACTGTTCGTAGCCCTGAATGCGCCCTTTGAAAAGCAGTGGGACGCTGCGCATCCCAATGACAAGTTGACGATCAAGCAATCGCATGCCGGTTCTTCCAAGCAGGCGCTGGCGATTCTGCAAGGTCTGCGCGCTGATGTGGTGACCTACAATCAGGTAACGGATGTGCAGGTGCTGCATGACAAAGGCCAGCTGATTCCGGCTGACTGGCAACAACGTTTACCCAACAACAGCTCGCCGTTTTACTCCACCATGGCATTTCTGGTGCGTAAAGGTAACCCAAAGCAGATTCACAGCTGGGCCGATCTGGCTCGCGACAACGTGAAGCTGATCTTCCCTAATCCTAAAACGTCAGGCAACGGACGCTATACCTATCTTGCCGCGTGGGGCGCTGCCGATCAGGCTGATGGTAAAGATAAAGCCAAAACTGAAGCCTTCATGACAAAATTTTTGAAGAACGTCGAGGTGTTTGATACCGGCGGTCGTGGCGCAACGACCACCTTTGCCGAGCGCGGCTTAGGTGATGTGCTGGTAAGCTTTGAATCGGAAGTGAATAATATCCGCAATCAGTACGGTAAAGATCAGTATGAAGTGATCGTACCGGAAACGAATATTCTGGCGGAATTCCCGGTGGCGTGGGTCGACAAAAATGTCGAACACAATGGCACCGCTGATGCCGCTAAAGCCTATCTGAATTATCTCTACACGCCTGAGGCGCAGAAAATCATCACCAGCTATTACTATCGCGTAAATAACCCACAGCTGATGGCGCAGCAGAAAGACCGCTTCCCGCAGACCAAACTGTTCAACGTCAACGATGCCTTTGGCGGCTGGGATAACGTGATGAAAGTCCATTTTGGTTCAGACGGTGAGCTGGACAAATTACTGGCAGCGGGGCGCGGATAATGTTCGCGCTGGCGCAAAAACGAGTCTTGCCTGGCTTTGGCTTGAGCCTTGGCACCAGCCTGTTGTTCACCTGCCTGATTCTGCTGCTGCCGATCAGCGCGTTACTGATGCAACTGTCGCAGATGACGCTGACGCAATATTGGGATGTGATTACGCATCCGCAGCTGATCGCCGCGTATAAAGTGACGATTCTGGCGGCGGGGGTGGCATCACTGTTCAATGCGGTATTTGGCATGCTGATGGCGTGGATTTTGACGCGCTATCGCTTCCCGGGCCGCACGCTGCTGGATGGCTTGATGGACCTGCCGTTTGCATTACCCACCGCAGTCGCGGGGTTGACGCTGGCGGGCCTGTTTTCGGTAAACGGCTGGTACGGTCAGTGGCTGGCGCATTTTGATATCAAAGTTTCTTACACCTGGCTCGGCATCGCCGTCGCCATGGCCTTCACCAGCATCCCATTTGTGGTGCGTACCGTGCAGCCAGTGCTGGAAGAGTTAGGACCGGAATATGAAGAAGCCGCAGAAACTCTTGGCGCTACGCGCTGGCAGAGTTTCCGGCGCGTAGTGCTGCCTGAAGTCGCACCGGCTTTACTGGCGGGTACCGCGCTGTCGTTTACCCGCAGCATTGGCGAGTTTGGTGCGGTGATCTTTATCGCCGGTAACATTGCCTGGAAAACGGAAGTGACGTCGTTGATGATTTTTGTCCGCCTGCAGGAGTTCGATTACCCGGCAGCGAGCGCGATTGCTTCAGTGATTATGGCGGCTTCTCTGCTGCTGCTGTTTGCGATCAACACCCTGCAGAGCCGCTTTGGCCGTCGCTTAGGAGGCCACTGATGGCGGAGATTTCACACCTCAATCACGCCGATCGCCAGCCCATTAACTGGGGCAAGTGGCTGCTGATTGGCATCGGCGCGCTGGTTTCCCTGCTGCTGCTGGTGGTGCCGATGGTGTCCATCTTTTGGGAAGCGCTTAATCAGGGCTTAGTGGCTTCACTGACTAACCTGAAAGATGGCGACATGCTGCACGCCATCTGGCTGACCCTCTTAGTGGCGCTGATTACCGTGCCGGTGAATATGGTGTTCGGTACGCTGCTGGCGTGGCTGGTGACGCGTTTTACCTTTCCGGGTCGCCAACTGCTGCTGACACTTTTTGATATCCCCTTTGCCGTGTCGCCGGTGGTTGCTGGCTTGATGTATCTGCTGTTCTGGGGCGTTAACGGCACGGCAGGTGGCTGGCTGGATGCACACAATATCCAGATTATGTTCTCCTGGCCCGGCATGGTGCTGGCCACCATCTTCGTTACCTGCCCGTTTGTGGTGCGCGAATTGGTGCCGGTGATGCTCAGCCAGGGTAGCCACGAAGACGAGGCGGCGGTGCTGCTTGGCGCATCCGGCTGGCAGATGTTCCGCCGCGTGACGCTGCCGAACATCCGCTGGGCACTGATGTACGGCGTGGTGCTGACTAACGCACGTGCGATTGGTGAGTTTGGTGCGGTCTCGGTGGTTTCGGGATCGATACGCGGCGAAACCTATACCTTGCCGCTTCAGGTTGAATTACTGCATCAGGATTACAACACCGTGGGCGCCTTTACCGCCGCCGCGCTGCTGACCCTGATGGCAATTGTGACGCTGTTTCTGAAAAGCGTGGTGCAGTGGCGATTAGAGCATCAGCAGAAGCGCCTACAGGAGGAAAATCGTGAGCATTGAGATTAAACAAATTAACAAAGCGTTTGACCGCACGTCGGTACTGAACGACATCTCTCTGGATATTCCTTCCGGCAAGATGGTGGCGCTGCTGGGACCGTCCGGTTCCGGGAAAACCACGCTGCTGCGCATTATCGCCGGGCTGGAACATCAGAACAGCGGCCAGATCCATTTTAATGGCAAAGACGTGAGCCGCATCCATGCGCGCGATCGCCAGGTCGGCTTCGTCTTCCAGCATTACGCGCTGTTCCGTCACATGACGGTATTCGACAACATTGCTTTTGGTTTGACCGTACTGCCGCGCCGTGAACGGCCGAATGCGGCAGAGATCAAAAAGCGCGTAACGCGTCTGCTGGAGATGGTGCAGCTGGGCCATCTGGCAAATCGTTTCCCGGCACAGCTTTCGGGCGGCCAAAAGCAGCGTGTGGCACTGGCACGTGCGCTGGCGGTCGAGCCGCAAATTCTGCTGCTGGATGAACCGTTTGGTGCGCTGGATGCGCAGGTGCGTAAAGAGCTGCGCCGTTGGCTGCGTCAACTGCACGAAGAGTTGAAGTTTACCAGCGTGTTCGTCACCCACGATCAGGAAGAGGCGATGGAAGTGGCCGACACCGTGGTGGTGATGAGCCAGGGCAATATCGAACAGGTGGGTACGCCTGATGACGTGTGGCGCGATCCGGCTACTCGCTTTGTGCTGGAGTTTCTCGGTGAAGTGAACCGCTTTAATGGTGAAGTGCATGGTTCGCAGTTCCACGTTGCCGCACATCGCTGGCCGCTGGGCTATACGCCTGCACATCAGGGCGAAGTCGAGCTGTTCCTGCGTCCATGGGAAATTGATATTTCACGCCAGAGTAGCCTGGAAACACCGCTGCCGGTGCAGGTGCTGGAAATTAGCCCGCGCGGCCACTTCTGGCAGCTGGTCGTGCAGCCAAGTGGCTGGCAGGGCGACGTCTTCTCCGTGGTGTTCGATGGCGATCATACTGCGCCGATTCGCGGTGAACGCTTGTTTGTCGGCCTGCAACAGGCCCGCATCTATCATGGCACTACGCCGCTAAGCCCGGTTGCCTTTGCCGAGAGCGCCTGATATTTTTGACACTCCTTCGGGCGGGACTTTCCCGCCCGAATTATTTGCCTCTCTTTCGTCTGGAATCAAACGTGACCACACTGGAAAATACCATCGGCAATACGCCGTTGATTAAGTTGCAGCGCCTGACGCCTGACAACGGCAGCGAAATCTGGCTAAAGCTGGAAGGCAACAATCCAGCCGGCTCGGTGAAAGACCGTGCGGCCTGGTCGATGATTCATCAGGCGGAGCTGCGCGGTGAGATTAAACCGGGTGATACCTTAATCGAAGCGACCAGCGGTAACACGGGCATTGCGCTGGCGATGATTGCGGCGATGAAAGGCTACAAGCTGCGTTTGCTGATGCCCGATAACATGAGCCAGGAACGTCAGGATGCGATGCGCGCCTACGGTGCTGAATTGCTGCTGGTGACGCGTGAGCAGGGCATGGAAGGGGCGCGGGATCGGGCACAGGCGATGGCCGATCGCGGCGAGGGTCGCGTGCTGGATCAGTTCAACAATCCCGATAATCCGCTAGGACACTATCTCACCACCGGCCCGGAAATCTGGCAGCAAACTCATGGGCGCATGACGCATTTTGTCTCCAGCATGGGCACTACCGGCACGATTACCGGCGTGGGACGTTACCTTAAAGAGTTTGCGCCGACGGTGCAGGTGATTGGCCTGCAGCCGCAAGAGGGCAGTAGCATTCCCGGTATTCGTCGCTGGCCGGAAGCTTATCTGCCCGGTATCTTTCGTCCGGAACTGGTGGATCAGGTGATTGATATGACGCAGCGTGAAGCCGAAGAGACAATGCGAGCGCTGGCTCAGCGTGAAGGTATTTTTTGTGGCGTCAGTTCTGGCGGTGCGGTAGCGGGCGCATTGCGTATTGCTGCAGCTCAACCTGGCAGCGTGGTGGTCGCGATTGTGTGCGATCGCGGCGATCGTTATCTCTCCACTGGCGTTTTCCACTGAGTCATTATTCCCGCATTTTATCTGGCCTGTGCCTACCCTAATGGTGCGCACAGGCCATTCTTGTCTATAGTCTCCGTAATAATCGTCTGTAAGGATCGCGTAAAACCGGCTGCGTTCGTAATGAACTCAGGACAAAATAGCGGCAATTTTGTACGAGAGATAAAGATGAAAATTCTGCTTGTTGATGATGATGTAGAACTCGGCACCATGTTGAGCCAATACCTGATTGCGGAAGGTTTTGAAACACAACTGGTTTTAACCGGTCACGCTGGCGTGGAAGGTGCGTTATCCGGCAACTATACCGCGATGATTCTCGACATCATGCTGCCCGATATGAGCGGCATTGATGTGCTGCGGCAGGTGCGTCAGAACAGCCGCTTACCGGTGATTATGTTGACGGCCAAAGGAGACAACATCGATCGCGTGATTGGTCTCGAAATGGGCGCAGACGATTACATGCCAAAACCGTGCTATCCGCGTGAACTGGTGGCTCGTTTGCGCGCGGTACTGCGCCGCTTTGAAGATCAGGCTCCGGTGCCCGATAAGAAAGAGCTGCTGCGCTGGGGTGATTTGAGCCTCAATCCGGCTACGCGGATTACTGAATGGCAGGGCAAAGCATTTGATCTCACCGCATCCGAGTTTAATTTGCTGGATCTGTTGCTGCGTGCGCCGGATCGCGTGGTATCGAAAGATGAGCTATCGGAAAAAGGCCTTGGTCGCCCACGTGAAGCGTACGATCGCAGCGTGGATGTGCATATCAGCAACATTCGCCAAAAGCTGGCAGCGTTAACGGCTGACAGCGTCAATATTGAAACCGTGCGCAGTATTGGTTACCGCATTCGATGAAACACAGCTATCGCGGCCGCATGTTCTGGAAGATTTTGCTGGGCTTCTGGATTGTGTTTGTCATTATCAGCCAGCTGCTGTGGCTTGGCTTTACGTTATCGGGTAATCGCCACGAGCCACCGGAGATCGTCGCTATTCGACGCATCGTTAATCTGCAAATGGCATCGGCGGTTTCGGTACTGGAACGCGGTGGCTTAAGTTCGCTGGACGATATGATGGCGGATTGGGAACCTAACGATCGTCAATTTTTCTCCGTTATTCAGCATGATAAACCCGTCGCGATGCCTGGTAATGCGCCGCCTGAAACCTTTAGTGCCCCGTTTCATGGACCTTTCCCTGATGTGATTGTGCGTTGGGTGAAAGGGCAGGATGGCAAGCAATACGAACTGCGCTATGACGTGAAGGGGCTGCGCGAAGACAGTTCGATGGGCGGTGGCCGTCCGCGACGTATCCTCAATATCCCGGAGCCGATGTTTACCTTTGCCGGTGCGCTGGGATTACTGTTCAGCCTGCTGCTGGCATGGAACCTGACACGCCCTATGCGTCAGCTGCGAGAGGGCTTTGCGCGCGTGTCCAGCGGTGATCTGTCGGTGCGCCTCTATCCGGTGATGCGTAAGCGCCATGACGAGCTTTCAAATGTTGCACAAGATTTCGATGCGATGGTCGAGCGGCTTGATACGTTGGTGAAAGCGCGTGAAGAGCTGCTGCACGATATTTCGCACGAGCTGCGCTCACCGTTGGCGCGTCTACAACTGGCGACCGGCCTTGCGCGTCAAACGCCAGCCTCGGTGGAATCCTCGCTCAACCGCATTGATGAAGAAGCGCGCCGTCTGGATAAGATGATTGGCGAGCTGTTGACGCTGTCGCGAGCCGAACATGAGAGCATGCCGGGCGAGCAATATTTCGACCTCACCGGCCTGTTGCACGCGGTGGTCACCGACGTTCGCTATGAGGCTCAGATCCCCGGTGTGAAAGTTGATTTCCAGGTTGATGAAAATGCGGATTATACCGTGCACGGTAATGCCGAGTTGATTCGGCGTGGCGTAGAGAATGTGCTGCGCAATGCGCTGCGTTTTTCGCATAAAGGGCAGCATATCAATGTGAGTCTACAGGCGGAAAATCAGTGGCTGGCGATCAGCGTGCGCGATCAGGGGCCCGGAGTGGATGATGAGAAGCTGTCGAGCATCTTCGATCCCTTTGTGCGCGTGAATTCGCCCTTGATGGGCAAAGGTTACGGTTTAGGGCTATCGATTGTCCGGAAAGTGATTCTGGCACATCACGGTGAAGTTAAGGCGGTCAATCGCCCGGAAGGGGGATTGGAGTTGACGTTAAGGCTGCCGCGCTGGAAGCAGCAGTGATTTCGTCTGGTATTAGCGATCGCATTGCATTGTTGCGGCTGTAAAACAAAAACGGCACCCAGTGGGTGCCGTTTTTTTATTATCACGAATCAGCCGAAGCTTACTTCTTGATGCGGATAACCGGCGTCTCGCCTACCGTTACCTGACCGGAGAGTTTGATGAGCTCTTTAATTTCGTCCATATTCGAGATCACAACCGGCGTCAGCGTCGATTTCGCTTTCTCTTCCAGCAGTGCCAGATCAAACTCGATCACCACGTCGCCTTTCTTGACCTTCTGGCCTTCTTCAGCGATGCGTTTGAAACCTTCACCTTTAAGCTCAACCGTGTCGATACCGAAGTGAACGAACAGCTCGATACCATTATCAGACTCGATTGAAAATGCGTGGTTAGTTTCGAAAATCTTGCCGATAGTACCATCAACCGGAGCAACCATTTTGTTACCGGTTGGTTTGATTGCGATACCGTCACCCACGATTTTCTCAGCGAATACCACATCAGGTACGTCTTCGATATTTACGATTTCGCCTGACAGAGGCGCAACGATATCAATAGTGCCTGACGCGCTCTCTGATTTTTCGCCAAAAAGTTTAGAAAACAAACCCATGATCTTCTCCTAAGCAGTAATTTGAGGCTAGCGTCCGTGGATCAGCAGAGCGTTTTTTCTTTAATGAATTTGTTAACTAAATTCATTAAATCATCCGCTGTCGGTTGATCCAGAGCCTGCTCCGCCAATGCCTTCGCATCTTCGAAATTAGTATTACGAATAATCTTCTTGATGCTTGGGATTGAAATGGCGCTCATGCTGAATTCATCCAGCCCCATTCCCAGTAACAGTAGTGTAGCACGTTCATCACCAGCCAGCTCACCACACATGCCGGTCCATTTCCCTTCGGCATGTGATGCATCGATCACTTGCTTAATGAGACCGAGAACAGACGGTGACATTGGGTTATAGAGGTGTGAAATCAAATCATTACCACGATCGACCGCCAGAGTATACTGCGTCAGGTCATTTGTCCCAATACTAAAGAAGTCGACTTCTTTCGCCAGATGGCGAGCAATCACTGCGGAAGCTGGCGTTTCTACCATGATGCCCACTTCAATGGTCTCATCAAAGGATTTGCCTTCTTCACGCAATTGCGTTTTCAGCAGCTCCAGCTCGCCTTTCAGGATGCGAACTTCTTCTACTGAAATAATCATTGGGAACATGATGCGCAGTTTGCCGAAAGAGGAGGCACGCAGAATAGCGCGCAGCTGCGCATGCAGGATCTCTTTACGGTCCATCGCGATACGGATGGCGCGCCAGCCGAGGAACGGGTTGTCCTCTTTCGGCAGGTTCATGTAAGGCAGATCTTTGTCGCCACCGATGTCCATGGTACGCACGATAACCGCTTGTGAACCGACTGCTTCAGCTACCGCTTTGTAAGCCTGGAACTGCTCTTCTTCAGTTGGCAATGAATCACGGTCCATAAACAGGAATTCAGTGCGGTATAAGCCTACGCCTTCCGCGCCGTTACGCTCTGCACCTGCTACGTCACGTACTGTACCGATGTTGGCACAGACCTCAACCTGATGGCCGTCCAGCGTAATCGCTGGCAGATCTTTCAGTTTTGCTAGCTCATGTTTCTCAGACAGATACTGTGTCTGGATGGCTTTCAGTTCTTCCTGTACTTCTTCAGTAGGATTGACGTAAACCTTGTTGTTTACGCCATCCAGAATCAGGAAATCGCCGTTTTTAACAGTGGCAGTCACGTTGCCGGTACCAACAATCGCTGGTAGCTCAAGCGAACGCGCCATGATCGAGGTGTGAGAGGTACGTCCACCCAGATCGGTAATAAAGCCCAGCACCTTTTTCAGGTTCAGCTGTGCGGTTTCTGACGGCGTTAAATCTTTGGCCACCAGAATAGATTCTTCAGCAATCGCGCTCAGATCGACGATGTGCAGTCCAAGAATGTTCTGCAGCAGACGCTTACCGATATCACGCACGTCAGCGGCGCGCTCTTTCAGGTATTCGTCATCCAGCTCTTCCAGCGCAACGGCCTGGCCTTCAACCACAGAATGTGCGGCAGCGTCAGCAGTAGCGTGATCTTTCTTGATGAGGTCGATGATTTCCTGCTCAAGCTCTTCGTCTTCGAGCAGCATGATGTGACCTTCAAAGATCGCAGCTTTCTCTTCACCGAAGGTTTCACCGGCTTTAATGCGAATGGCTTCGAGCTGTGTAGCAGCTTTGCTGCGTCCATCGAGGAAGCGCTGAACTTCCTGCTCAACCTGATCGTCGGTAATTTTTTTACGACTGATGACGATCTCATCTTCTTTCAGCAGGAGTGCGTTGCCGAAAGCGATACCCGGTGATGCTAAAATGCCTGAAATCATAACCCTACCTTTTAATCACGATGGCTCATTGACCCAATGCGTCGCCACTGTCGCGGAGCAGTACTCTAAGGAAGCAAGAACGCGGACAGGTTGTCCGCGATCAAGATATTTGCACTCAATGGGGCAAAGGGGTCGGTTTTGTCGCGAACTGAGCCGGTTACTCCAGCTCAGCCATCAGCTTAACCAGGTGCTCAACCGCTTGCTGCTCGTCTTCACCTTCGGCAGACAGCGTAACAACCGTACCCTGAGTCAGACCCAAAGTCTGCAGTTTGAACAGGCTTTTCGCGCTGGCCGATTTGCCGTTGGAAGTCACAGTGATTTCTGACTGGAAAGCCTTGGCTTCTTTAACGAACTGAGCTGCAGGACGGGTATGAAGGCCGTTAGGTGCGGTAATGGTAACTTCTTGCTGGAACATTCTATTTCCCCAACTTTATCAGGTTTGGTGTTATGGATCTAAAGTCTAGCCTGGAGCCGTAACTTTAGCCTGTATAGGTGCGCTGGTATGGCATAAAGCTGACCAAAAAATGCGCTTGAATAAGTAGGTCATTAACCTGGAAAGATCAAAAACCGCACTGATTCGTCACTCTTCTCATTATGCCGTGATTCGCCGTTTAGCCAAATCAGTAAATCGATTCAGCTTGATCCACTTCAAAGGCAGATTAATTTCAGGCACCGAAATAATTGGAAGCTTAAATACCAGAGCCCTATCACTGAAAGCAATCTGTCTGGTGATAAAAGTGAGATCTGCGCCACAAAAAAGCACCCATGCGGGTGCTTTTTTCATCAGTTTCAGACTTTGTACATCATTGCTGCAGTTCTTTCTCGGTGAAGAGATCGGCAAACAGTGCGGTACTTAAATAACGTTCGCCCGAGGAGGGCAGGATCACCACAATATTCTTATTGGCGAAGGCTTCGTCTTCCTGCAGCTTAAGGGCGGCTGCCACAGCAGCGCCTGACGATATTCCCGCCAAAATCCCTTCTTCTTCCATTAACTGGCGTGCCGTGCTGATGGCTTCTTCATTGGTGATCGCCACCACGCGATCGATCAGTTTCAGATCAAGGTTGCCAGGAATGAAGCCAGCACCAATACCCTGAATTTTATGCGGGCCAGGTTTTATCTCTTCGCCAGCCAACGCCTGAGCAATGACCGGAGAATCGGTTGGTTCAACCGCAACGGTAATCAGGTCTTTCTTGCCTTTGGTATTTTTGATGTAGCGGCTTACGCCAGTCAGTGTGCCACCAGTGCCGACGCCGGCGATAAATACGTCCACCTCACCATCGGTATCTTCCCAGATTTCTGGTCCGGTAGTTTTCTCGTGGATTTCTGGATTCGCTGGATTGCTGAATTGCTGTAACAGCACATATTTATCGGGATCGCTGGCTACAATCTCTTCGGCTTTCGCAATGGCACCTTTCATGCCTTTTGGGCCTTCAGTGAGCACCAGATTCGCGCCTAGTGCTTTCAGCAGCTTGCGACGCTCAATTGACATAGTCTCCGGCATCGTCAGCGTCAGCTTGTAACCGCGCGCAGCCGCCACGTAAGCCAGGGCAATACCGGTGTTGCCGCTGGTCGGTTCAACCAGCTCAACGCCCGGCTTCAAAATACCGCGTTTTTCCGCGTCCCAAATCATATTGGCACCGATACGGCATTTGATGCTGAAGCTCGGGTTACGTGACTCGACCTTAGCCAGAATGCGGCCGTTACCGATGCGGTTCAGTCGAACCAGCGGCGTATGACCAATTGTCAGAGAGTTGTCTTCATAGATCTTACTCATAGCTCGTCCTTAACTGTATGAAATATTGGGAACCCTCAGAGCATACCTTTTCTTCCGATGTGCGGAAGGAAAGAAATCGTATATCTATATAGCGCACAACCATAAGCCTTAAGCAAAAAAGCATAAGGCAATTTAACGCTTTAGTGGCGCGCGTGTTGCTGTCGATATCGATCAACCCACATCGCCGTTGCACCGCATACGGCAACAGGCAGGATCGCCAGATTGATAATCGGAATCATAGTAAACAGGCTGACGAGCGCGCCAAATTGCATATTTGCCGTCTTGTGCTGTCGCAATGCGTGGCGCATCTGCTGAAAACTCACTTTGTGGTTATCAAACGGATAGTCGCAATACTGCACTGATAACATCCAGGCACTGAATAAAAACCATAGAACTGGCGCCACAGTTTGTCCAAAACCGGGGATAAAGTGGAGCAGCAGCAAGCCAAATGCGCGCGGCAAATAGTAACCGAGCTTCTGCAACTCCCGCTTCATGATGCGCGGAACATCCTTAATCATGCCCATCCAGCCGCTATCCGGCAGCGGTTTTCCGGTCAAACGACCTTCAAGCTGTTCAGCGAGCAGACCGCAAAATGGCGCGGCAATCAAATTGGCTATCGTAGAGAAGAAATAGCTGAACACCAACACGATCGAAATCACCGAAAGCGGCCACAGCAGATAGCTGAGCCACTGTAACCAGTCGGGGATATGTGACATTAACGCAGGGATCCACTGACCCAGGCGCTGAAACAACCAGATAAAGGCGCCGCCAAGCAGCAGAATGTTGATGATAAGTGGGATAATGACATAGCGACGAATGCCTGGCAGACGCACCAGTTTCCATCCTTCGGCAAAGTAATGAACACCATTAAATGTTGAGACCGAATTCACAGCGGGCATAGCAAGCCTTTCTCCTAAATATGGCGGCGTGGACATCATAACCTGGCTTTTTATCGGTTACAGGCGTGCTTTGTGCGAAAAAACAGCAAAAAAGCGTGGGGCAGCTATCTAATTTGTCAGAAAATACTGCACAGACTTGCACTTGTTTAGCTGGGCAAATACAGTTAGAGGATAAAGTTTGCCGTGGTGGCAAGGTATTGGAACAACAGAGAATACAATGATGCAGGATTTGCGTCTGATATTAATCGTTGTTGGCGCGATCGCCATAATAGCGCTACTCCTTCATGGACTGTGGACCAGCCGTAAAGAGCGCTCCTCCGTGTTTCGTGATCGCCCGCACAAACGTCTGAAACAGCGCGAAGAAGCCGATGAAGATCTGCTGAGCGAAGATGATGATGGCGTCGGCGAAGTCCGCGTACGCCGTCATCGTGATGCTGATGAAGAGCCCGAGTTTACGCCGCGTCCGGTGAGCGCGCCGCGTGCGCCTGAACCTGTGCGTCAGCCGGCTGCACATCAATCCGATCCATTATTAGGCGATCCACTGCTGGATAATGAGCCGGAAGCTCGTAAGCCTGCCGCACCGCAAGCCCCGGTGTCGAAGCCCGCTCCAGTACCGCAACCCATTCAATCCGATCCGCTGCTGGATAATGAACCGCTAGCAGCCACGCAGCCTGCGCCGGAATTTCTGGCTGCGGAAGATGAGCCAGAGCTTGCACATGAAACTCCGGTAGCGCAGCCGCAAGAGGCGCCTAAGCAGGCTGCTGCACCGGGAAGTAAAAAAGAAGCGGTCTTGGTGCTGCACGTCGCTGCACATACCGGAGGCGAACTGAACGGTGAAGCTCTGCTGCAAGGTATTCTGCAGGCTGGCTTCCAGTTTGGTGAAATGAATATTTTCCATCGTCATCTGAGCCCAGCAGGAAGCGGCCCGGTGCTGTTTAGCCTGGCGAATATGGTCAAGCCTGGATCCTTTGATCCGGATGAGATGGGGAATTTCTCCACGCCGGGCATCTCTATCTTTATGATGGTACCGTCATACGGAGATGCGAATCAGAACTTTAAGCTGATGCTGCAATCGGCACAGCGTATTGCGGATGATGTTGGTGGCGTGGTGCTGGATGATGAGCGTCGCATGATGACGCCGCAGAAGCTGGAAACCTACAAAACGCGTATTCGCGAAGTTATCGGTTAATCGCCGCTAATTGACTCAAACTAAATACAACCCCCGCATGTCGGGGGTTTTTTATCGGATAAGAGACTATGAAATCGGTTCAGGAGCAAATTACTGCGCTGCGCACCACGCTACATCATCACGAATATCTCTATCACGTGATGGATACACCGGAAATTCCAGACGCAGAATATGACCGATTAATGGTACAGCTGCGTGAGCTGGAAAGTGCGCATCCTGAATTGATTACGCCTGATTCACCGACGCAGCGCGTGGGCGCCGCGCCGCTAGCGGCTTTTGAGCAGGTGCGGCACGAAGTACCGATGTTGTCTCTGGATAACACGTTTGATGAAGCAGGCTTCCTGGCTTTCAACAAACGTGTGCAGGATCGCCTTAAAAGCAGCGACGATCTCACCTATTGCTGTGAACTCAAGCTTGATGGTCTGGCGGTGAGTTTATTGTATGAGGATGGACTGCTGGTACGCGCGGCAACGCGTGGTGATGGCACAACCGGCGAGAACATTACCGCCAACGTGCGCACTATCCATGCCATTCCGCTGCGGCTGCATGGCGATAACATCCCTGCACGCGTGGAAGTGCGTGGTGAAGTGTTTATCACCGAAAGCGGCTTTGAAAAACTCAACGAAGAAGCGCGTCGCACCGGCGGTAAAGTTTTCGCTAATCCACGTAATGCTGCAGCAGGTTCGCTGCGCCAGCTTGACCCACGCATTACTGCCAAACGTCCGCTGACTTTCTTCTGCTATGGTTTCGGCTTACTGGAGGGCGGAGAGATGCCAGCCAGCCATTGGCAGCGCCTGCAGCAATTTAAAGCGTGGGGATTACCGGTTACCGATCGTATCCGCCTCGCACATAGCGCCGATGAGGTGCTGGCGTTTTATCGCCAGATTGAGCAGGAGCGTCCTTCGCTTGGTTTCGATATAGATGGTGTCGTCATCAAGGTTGATTCTCAGGCACTGCAGGAGCAACTGGGATTTGTGGCGCGAGCCCCGCGCTGGGCAGTGGCGTTCAAATTCCCGGCGCAGGAACAGATGACCTTCGTACGTGATGTTGAATTCCAGGTGGGCCGAACGGGGGCAATCACACCCGTCGCGCGTCTTGAGCCGGTGCAGGTTGCTGGTGTCGTGGTCAGTAACGCGACGCTGCACAATGCCGATGAAATAGCCCGGCTGGGGTTACGCATTGGCGACAAAGTGGTCATTCGCCGCGCTGGCGATGTGATTCCGCAGGTGGTTAACGTAGTGGAATCTGAACGCCCTGATGAAACGCGAGAAATTGTTTTCCCAAGTCATTGTCCGGTCTGTGGTTCAGACGTTGAGCGGGTGGAAGGCGAAGTGGTCACGCGTTGCACCGGTGGCCTGATTTGCGGTGCACAGCGTAAAGAAGCGCTTAAACACTTCGTCTCACGTCGCGCGATGGATGTGGACGGCATGGGTGATAAAATCATCGATCAGCTGGTGGAAAAAGATTATGTCTCAACGCCAGCCGATCTGTTCCGTCTTACTGCCGGTAAACTAACTGGCCTCGATCGCATGGGGCCGAAATCGGCACAGAATGTGGTCGATGCGCTGGAGAAAGCCAAATCCACTACTTTAGCGCGTTTCCTGTATGCGCTTGGTATTCGTGAAGTGGGTGAAGCCACCGCCGCCAATCTTGCAAATCACTTTGGTGAACTGGAAAAAGTGATGAATGCCGATCTCGATGCGCTGATTGAAGTGCAGGATGTGGGCAAAGTCGTCGCTACCCACGTGCGTAACTTTATGGATGAAGAGAGTAATCGTGCAGTAATCCGCGAGCTTACCGAAGAGATCGGCGTGCATTGGCCGCAGGTTGAAGTGGTTAACATCGAAGAGATTGATAGCCCGTTTGCCGGCAAGACCGTGGTACTCACCGGGTCTCTGTCAGTAATGAACCGCGATGATGCCAAAGAGCGGCTGATTGCACTGGGCGCGAAAGTCAGCGGCAGCGTATCGAAGAAAACCGATTTACTGATTGCTGGTGAAGCGGCGGGTTCTAAACTGGCGAAGGCGCAAGAGCTTGGCATTCCGGTCATTGATGAAGCGGAAATGATTCGCCTGCTTGGAGCCTGACGTGGATAAACAGCAGCTGGTAGAAATCGCGAATACTGTGATGCCGTTCGGCAAGTATAAGGGCAGGGTGCTGATTGACGTGCCGGAAGAGTATTTACTGTGGTTCGCGCGTAAAGACGAATTCCCGGCTGGTAAGTTAGGCGATCTGATGCAGCTGACGTTAGTCATTAAGAGCGAAGGACTTGAAGGTCTGGTCAAACCGCTCAAACGCAGCGAAGAGTAAAACGGCCCGCATTTGCGGGCCGTTTTATTTAAGATTTCTGAACGTCTACCTGCTGCTGCGCCAGCCTCTTTTCATTACCGGCTTTATAACGCTGGGCAATGAAAGAACATACCATGAGCTGGACCTGATGGAAGATCATCAGTGGCAGCACGATGATCCCCACCGAGCTAGCCGGGAATAGAATGTTGGCCATCGGGACACCGTTGGCGAGGCTCTTTTTCGAACCACAAAACAGCACCACAATTTCATCTGCACGGCTGAAGCCGAACAAACGCGATGCGCCGAGGTTAATGGCTAGCGCAATAAACAGCACCAGCACACTTCCCACCAGAATCCACAGCAAGGTATCAACGCCAACGCGATGCCAAATGCCATTCACTACCGCTTCACTAAAGGCGGAATAGACGACCAGCAGAATGGAAGTTTGATCGGTTTTACCTATCAGGCTGCGATGTTTCTCAACCCAGGCGCCAATCCAGCGGCGCGACAGATGGCCAACCACAAATGGCACCAGCAGCTGCAGCATGATTTTACCAATCTGTTCCAGGCCATTGCTGGGCGCGTCGCTGTGAACATTCATCACCAGATTCACCAGCAGCGGCGAAACAAACACGCCGAGTAGGCTGGATGCGGAAGCCGCGCACACCGCGGCGGCAACGTTACCGCCGGCCATGGAGGTGAAGGCGATAGATGACTGCACGGTCGCGGGCAGAATGCACAGATAGATGAAGCCGGTGTAAATCTCAGGGCTGACATTAACCGGATGCCACCAGACAATCAGCAGACCCAGAATCGGGAAAATGACAAAAGTGCTGCACATGATCCACAAATGCAAACGCCAGTGGCTACTGCCGGCAATGATCTTCTCGCGCGACAATTTGGCACCATGCATAAAGAACAGCAGGGCGATGGCGGCGGTCGTTAGGTATTCAAAGAATTCGACAAACCCGCCTTTGGCCGGGAAGAAGCTGGCGAGAAGTACGGTGATGATGAGTTTTACCATCATCGGATCGAGGCGTAAAAATCCCATTGTTAAAATCCGGTTAAATTTAAAAAAATGATGGTGCTGATTGTGCGCTAGCCGCGTTTAGAAATAAAATTGATTTATTGCATCAATCTATGAGTGGAATCGATGAATTATACCCTGCGTCAGTTGCGCACCTTCGTTGCGGTGGCGCATCACGGTAGCTTCAGCCTGGCGGGGCAAGCCATTGGCCTCAGTCAGTCGGCCGTTAGCCACAGTATCAAAGAGCTGGAAGCTGAGATGGGCGTGCGATTGCTGGATCGTACTACGCGTGAAGTGATCTTGACCGAAGCGGGGCAGCAGCTGGCTTCTCGACTAAAACGCTTGCTGGAAGAGTTAAATACCACGGTGCTGGATGTGCGGAGTTACGGCGAACAGCGCAGTGGTACGGTGCGCGTTGCCGCCAGCCAGACGCCTTCGGCGCACCTGATGCCACAATGTTTGGCCAGCAGCCAGCAGCGCTATCCCGATATTCGCGTCATACTGCACGATCGAGTGCAGCAATGGGTGCTGCAAAGCGTGCGCAATGCGGAGGTCGATTTTGGTATCGTCATCGGCCCGCTTAATGATACCGATTTCGATAGCGAAGAGATTCTTCAGGAACCTTTTTTACTGCTCTGTCATGAGAACGATGAGCTGGCGCAGATTGAGCAAGCAGAGTGGTCGATGTTGGCGGGACGCAGCATGGTGCTGCAGGATTATGCTTCTGGTAGCCGCGTGCTGGTTGATGCGGCGCTACAACAGCTGGCGTTAAGTGTGAATGTGGTGCAAGAGATAGGCCATCCCGCCACTCTCTATCCGATGGTAGAAGCGGGAATTGGCATCAGTATTCTGCCAGCGCTGGCGCTGCCGTTACCTTCCGGATGCAAACTCAGGGTGCGAAGACTCTACCCGGAAATAAATCGCAGCCTGATGCTGATTAAGCGAAAAAACCGCTCTCTGACGCCTGCAGCGGAAGCGATCTGGCAAGAGGTGCGTCAGCAGGCCGCTCTGCTGACGCAACAACGCATAGTTAAACCAGCGTTTTAAACGTAAACGTTAATCTGATTGGTATCGGTTGGGCGATTAATGCCATCCGCTTTCATCGCAGCAGGCTGTTGTGCTTCCTGCTGCTGCTGTGCCTTTTCTGCTTGCTGCTGCTCAATTTGCGCGATTTGCGCTTCAATCATTTGAATCTGTGATTGCAGCATCTGTTCCTGTTCAGATTTTTGCTCATCGGTGAGCGTATCGTCGCTGGAAAGATCTTTCAGCTGTTTGGTAATACTTTGAATCTGTTTGTTTAGACTGGCGATTTCCGAAGTCGAACCGCCGCCGCTGCTCGCCGTGCTGATACTACTAACGCTTGATATAGAAGACATCGTTTTCTCCTTGCAATAGACCATTATCGTTATCGGTCAAAGGCGGAGGCGACTTGAGGGTAGGGAGTGTTAAGCTTGCGAAAAGGTTTTGTAGGGATTGAACGCTTAAGAGGAAGCTAACCTTCTGAGCGCAGAAACGAAAAAAGCGCCAATAGGCGCTTTTCTCTGAATTGGTGGGTCGTGCAGGATATGCCTCGGCCCATCCTGGGCCTCGCCCTTCGGGTGATGCTTACGCATCAGCCTGAATCGCTCCCGGCGATTCAGTCGAACCTGCAGCAGGTTCTCACCCTGCACGCTAACCTTCTGAGCGCAGAAACGAAAAAAGCGCCAAAAGGCGCTTTTCTCTAAATTGGTGGGTCGTGCAGGATTCGAACCTGCGACCAATTGATTAAAAGTCAACTGCTCTACCAACTGAGCTAACGACCCGAAGTGGTGGGTGATGACGGGCTCGAACCGCCGACCCCCTCCTTGTAAGGGAGATGCTCTACCAACTGAGCTAATCACCCACTTCGGTACTGCTTAACAAGAGCGTTTTTCAACTGAGATATGGTGGGTGATGACGGGCTCGAACCGCCGACCCCCTCCTTGTAAGGGAGATGCTCTACCAACTGAGCTAATCACCCATATCTTATCTCTTGTTCACTGCGGGCCAACTCAAAAATCTTCATTTAAGAGTGGTGGGTGATGACGGGCTCGAACCGCCGACCCCCTCCTTGTAAGGGAGATGCTCTACCAACTGAGCTAATCACCCCCGCTGTGTGGAGTCGCATTATAGGGATCCTTTAAAGTGAGTCAACGCTTTTTAAAACTTAAATGTGCGTTCGCTTTAAAAATAATCATCGTGAAGGGCTTTTAGCCAATGTGCTGGTTTTATTAGCAGAAAAGCGTTCAGCAAACCGGGATGCCGCCGCGACAATCATTGAGGAATCATCCTCACCTGCTAGAATATGCGCACTGTTTTTCGCGTTAACCCGTTTTTTTGTCATCCAGACAATGAAACCTGCGCATTTAAGGCAATGCTGAATGAAAATCAAAACTCGCTTCGCACCCAGCCCTACCGGCTATCTGCATGTGGGCGGTGCACGTACTGCTCTTTACTCCTGGCTCTATGCTCGCCATAACAAGGGCGAATTTGTTTTGCGTATCGAAGATACCGATCTGGAGCGATCCACACCGGAAGCCATCGAAGCCATTATGGACGGTATGAACTGGCTGAGCCTCAACTGGGATGAAGGTCCGTATTATCAGACCAAACGTTTTGATCGCTATAACGCGGTGATCGACGACATGCTGGAAGCGGGCACTGCCTATAAATGCTATTGCAGCAAAGAGCGTTTAGACGCGCTGCGTGAAGAGCAGATGGAAAAAGGTGAAAAGCCGCGCTACGACGGACGTTGCCGCGATAGCCATGAACATCACGACGCAGATGAGCCGTGCGTAGTGCGCTTCCGCAATCCTCAGGAAGGCTCGGTTATCTTTGATGACCAGATTCGTGGTCCGATCGAATTCAGCAACCAGGAACTGGATGACCTGATCATTCGTCGCACCGACGGTTCACCAACCTACAACTTCTGTGTTGTCGTGGATGACTGGGATATGGGCATCACCCACGTGATCCGTGGCGAAGACCATATCAACAACACGCCACGCCAGATCAACATCCTGAAAGCGATTGGTGCAGAAGTGCCAACCTACGCGCACGTATCAATGATCCTCGGTGATGACAGCAAGAAATTGTCTAAGCGTCATGGTGCAGTTGGCGTGATGCAGTATCGCGATGACGGCTACCTGCCAGAAGCACTGCTCAACTATCTGGTGCGCCTCGGCTGGTCACACGGCGATCAGGAAATATTTAGCGTGGCGGAAATGGCTGAGCTGTTCACCCTTGATGCAGTGAGCAAATCCGCCAGTGCTTTCAACACGGAAAAGCTGCAGTGGCTGAACCATCACTACATTAATACGCTGCCGCCGGAATATGTTGCTACACAGCTGCAGTGGCACATTGAGCAGCAGAAGATTGATACCCGCACGGGGCCGGAACTGGCGAAGCTGGTGACGCTGCTCGGCGAACGCTGCAAAACGCTGGTTGAGATCGCTGCCTCTTGCCGTTACTTTTATGAAGAGTTTGAAGCCTTTGATGCGGATGCCGCGAAGAAGCATCTGCGTCCCGTTGCGCGTCAGCCGCTGGAAGTGGTGCGCGATAAATTGGCGGCCATTAGCGACAGCAGCTGGAATGCCGAGAATGTGCACCATGCGATTCAGGCGGCGGCAGATGAGCTTGAGCTGGGCATGGGCAAAGTCGGTATGCCGCTGCGCGTAGCCGTTACCGGTGCGGGTCAGTCTCCCGCGTTGGATGTCACGGTAGAGGCGATTGGTCGTAGCCGTAGCGTAGCGCGAATTGAGAAAGCGCTGGCGTTCATCGCTGAGCGTGAAGCAAACGCATAACCTGATATGAAAAAGCCGGAAGCATGTGCTTCCGGCTTTTTTATTCTTCCTGAATTCCCAGCCTTTCCAGTACGCCGCGAATCCCTTCCCGTAATAACAACGCCGCAAATTGTTCCTGCTCCGCCGCTGTCATTTGCTGGACAGAATTTATTAATAACGCAGGTAACGTATTTTGTTGTGCACCGTAATTAGCCGCCGGTTCGTTCGCGTGGCGGGTAGATTGAACAAAGCTTTTTACGCGTTCATCAATATGAATCAATCGCGCTTTACCACCCTGAACACCGGGTTTCGGCGTGGTTGTCCAGTTTTCACGCTTGATCCATTTATTCACCGTTTGCCGACTGTAGCCCGTTTCCAGCGCGAGCTCCTCGGGGGTAAGCCATTCCTTTTTCACGATGCTGTCCCTGTTAAATACATTAGCTATACATATTACAACAAAACGTAACGGGGAGAAGTAACCTAGGCAGAAAATGCCTTCTGCTCTACAACAAAAGGCATATTTCTATTATTGCGCTTCGCTAACCGCGGCGCTTTCTGGACGGAAAGCGATGAAATAGGTGAGACCAACAAATACTGCGCCGCCAACACCGTTACCAAGAAATACGGCAATAACGTTTGGCGCAAATTCAGCCCAGCTCAGTTGGCCTGCGAAAATTGCGGCCGGCACAATAAACATGTTAGCGACAACGTGCTGGAAGCCAATCGCCACGAAAGCCATCACCGGGAACCACATGCCAAAGATCTTACCCACCACGTCTTTGCTGGCGAAGGCGAGCCAAACGGCCAGACACACCAGCCAGTTGCAGCCAATGCCGGAGATGAAGGCATGCAGGAAATCGGCATTCACTTTGGCGTGGGCAATTGCCACGGTTTTCTTCAGGTAATCACCCTCAGTCATCCCCAGCATGTGACCAAAAAACCAGGCGACCGCTACGCTGCCGATGAAATTAGCAATGGTTACCCAAAACCAGTTACGTAGCACGCTAAAGCCACTGATTCGGCGCGCGAACCAGGCAATCGGCAGGGTCATCATATTTCCGGTGAGCAGTTCGCCTCCGGCCAACACTGTCATAATCAAACCGACCGGGAATACGGCGGCACCCAGCAATACGCCGAATGAGCCCCATTCTGCCGGGAGTTGATTAATAACATGCAGGTCGAGCAGAAAACCGGTGGCGATAAATGCTCCGGCCATAAAGCCAAGAATTAACAAGGTGGAGATAGGCAGGCGGCTTTTAGCTACGCCAGCTTGAATCGCCAGTTGGGCGATCTCTTTTGGGGTATGCAGCGACATAATTCACTTTTCTTTTATTGAACAAAGGGATATTGCTGGCCGGTCATAAAGAGAAAGACCCTGGAAGGATGACCGGTTAATTAGCGCGCTAAGTTTCACACGCACCATTAACGAAAACAAGACTGTTCCTAACATCTTTAACTAAAGTTTAACGATGTAATGCCAGGTCGTTGCCAAATAGAAGAGTGGGAGCGGGCTCAGAAAGGCGGCGCACCCTGAAAAAAGGCTATGATAGCGTGGGGTTGACGCCTTTTTCAGCGATCGAACACAGAACGAGAATTTGACGTTGACACTCAAGAGGCGGTTTCATATTATGCCGTCCGTCGAGTTTACTCGGCAGTTTTTCGGTTCGGGGGTATAGCTCAGCTGGGAGAGCGCTTGCATGGCATGCAAGAGGTCAGCGGTTCGATCCCGCTTATCTCCACCAAACAAACCTTCCCAACGGTTTGACCGAAAAATGATTTCCAGATGTGGGGGTATAGCTCAGCTGGGAGAGCGCTTGCATGGCATGCAAGAGGTCAGCGGTTCGATCCCGCTTATCTCCACCAAATCTCTGTTCGTTCTGAACACATTCAAAAAACCAGCAATCTAGAGCAGCACAATCTATTGTGCGGTTTTGTCGTTTCTCAAATGCGCAGGCTGTAACAGCGCAAATTCATTGTCATACAAAGGTTTTACCTTCAGCGATGAGGCGGGTGATTGCAGGGGAAAGCAGGGACGATGCGGGATAGAACCGATTGAACAATTAAGATGAGAAGGGCGAGCCGAAGCCCGCCCTGACGATCAGAAGGCCAACACCAGACCGGCAATGGCTGCAGACAGCACGCTCACCAGCGTTGAGCCGTACAGCAGTTTCAGGCCGAAGCGTGAAACCACATTACCTTGCTCTTCGTGCAAACCTTTAATCGCACCCGCCACAATCCCGATTGAGGAGAAGTTAGCAAAGGAAACGAGGAACACTGACAAGATACCTTCCGCATGCGGCGAGAGTTGACCGGCGATTTTCTGCAGGTCCATCATCGCCACGAATTCGTTGGAAACCAGTTTCGTTGCCATGATGCTGCCAACCTGCAGCGCTTCGTGCGAAGGCACACCCATCACCCAGGCGAATGGATAGAACACATAGCCCAACACGCCCTGGAAGCTGATACCGAAGATCAAATCGAACAGTGCGTTCAGGCCGGAAATCAGCGCGATGAAACCAATCAGCATTGCGGCCACAATAATCGCAACTTTGAAACCGGCGAGGATATATTCGCCCAGCATTTCGAAGAAGCTTTGACCCTTATGCAGATCCTGCAACTGCAGATCTTCTTCGCTATCCACGCGGTATGGGTTGATAAGCGACAAGACAATAAAGGTGCTGAACATGTTCAGAACCAGCGCAGCTACCACATATTTCGGCTGCAGCATGGTCATGTACGCGCCGACAATCGACATGGAAACGGTCGACATCGCGGTCGCTGCCATGGTGTACATGCGGCGCTGTGACATTTTGCCGAGGATATCCTTATAGGCGATGAAGTTTTCTGACTGTCCCAAAATCAGAGAGCTTACGGCGTTAAAGGATTCCAGTTTGCCCATACCGTTGACCTTTGACAGCACGGTACCAATGCCGCGAATGACCCATGGCAATATACGGAAATGTTGCAAAATACCGATCAACGCTGAGATGAAGACAATTGGGCAGAGAACATTCAGGAAGAAGAAGGCGAGGCCTTTCTCATTCATGTTGCCGAATACAAAGTTGGTGCCTTCGGCCGCATATTTAAGCAGATGATCAAACACACCCGCGAAGCCTTGTACAAAGCCGAGGCCAACGGATGAGTTAAGGAAGAACCAGGCCAGCAGCACTTCGATCACTAAAAGTTGAACGATGTAGCGAACGCGAATGCTTTTACGATCGTGACTGACCAGCAAGGCCAGCACGGCTACCACCACTAGTGCTAAAATAAAATGCAAAACATGGGACATGTCGGCTCCAAATTTGAGGAGGGTTGTATTTTGCTGCGTATTCTATGTAACGCGTTACTTAAAAACGAGATCAAAACCACATTATAAGTAATCGCTATCGCGTTATTTCTCAGATAAGTCTCATCGCTCACAACCCGGTTACAAATCATTCACAAGAAATATCCACAAAAACATTGTCTATAAAATGACCCAGGAGTAGAGTCAATTCCGTTGCCACTTTTTTGACGAGAACACGCTTTACCTAAAGGTATAGCAATGGCTATACTTCATAGCACTATCTATTAATACAATAACTATAATCAAATTTCACTTGCCTTGCTGACCGCTTAAGCTGCTCGGGTCACATGCATTAAGACAGGGTCAAACTATGTTAGAAAGCCGCACCGTAGAGCGCGCCGCTCGCGGAGCCAGAAAGATCAAGCTCGCCCTGCTGGGTCCCGCGTTTATCGCGGCCATTGGTTATATCGATCCCGGTAACTTCGCAACCAATATTCAGGCCGGCGCCGCTTACGGCTATAAGCTGTTATGGGTGGTGGTGTGGGCTAATGTCATGGCGATGTTGATTCAGCTCATGTCTGCCAAGCTGGGGATTGCCACCGGCAAAAATCTGGCTGAACACATTCGCGATCGCTTCCCGCGCCCGGCGGTGTGGTTCTATTGGGTGCAGGCGGAGATCATCGCAATGGCAACCGATCTCGCGGAATTCATCGGTGCAGCGCTCGGTTTCAAACTGTTATTAGGGATATCGCTTCTGCAAGGCGCGGTATTAACCGGAATTGCTACTTATCTGATTTTGATGCTGCAGAGTCGTGGCCAAAAGCCGCTGGAACTGGTGATTGGCGGTCTATTACTGTTTGTGGCGGCCGCCTATATTGTTGAGCTGTTTTTCTCCCAGCCCAAGGTCAGCGAGTTAGTTGTTGGGATGGCATTACCCACGTTACCGACTTCAGATGCGGTTTTCCTTGCCGCTGGGGTATTGGGCGCCACTATTATGCCGCACGTGATTTATCTGCACTCGGCGCTGACGCAGCACGGTAATAAAGGCAGTAAAGCGGAACGCTACTCCTCCACTAAGCTGGATGTGGCGATCGCGATGACCATTGCGGGCTTTGTTAATCTGGCGATGATGGCGACGGCCGCAGCAGCGTTTCACTTCAGCGGCCATTCGAGCATTGTCGATCTCGACCAGGCATATCTCACGCTGCAGCCGCTGCTTGGTCAGGCTGCGGCTATTGTCTTCGGCCTGAGCCTGGTCGCTGCCGGTCTTTCATCTACCGTGGTCGGTACGCTGGCGGGACAAGTGGTGATGCAGGGCTTTATCCGCTTCCACATTCCATTGTGGTTCCGTCGTACTATCACCATGCTGCCCTCATTTATTGTGATTTGGGCGGGATGGGATCCTACGCGTATTCTGGTGATGAGCCAGGTATTGCTGAGTTTTGGTATCGCGCTGGCGCTGATTCCGCTGCTGTCATTCACCGGAAATCGGGAGTTAATGGGCGACGCAATGGTTAACTCGCGCCTGATGCAGAATGCCGGGCGGCTGATTGTGGTGTTGGTGATCGCACTAAATCTTTACTTGTTAGTGGGTGAGGCGCTCGGCTGGTAAGACGCAGATAAAAGAAAAATCCCGCAATTAAGCGGGATTTTTCTTTTAATGATGGTGATGATCGTGATGGCCACGGCGATCGTCATGGCGATGATCGTGACGCCAGTGTTCACGACGTTCGCGTTCATGCCAGCGACGTTCGCGCTCACGTTCATAAGCGCGGTGACGTTTCCACTCTTCATGACGCCACCAGCGATGATCGTTGTACTGATAACGGTCGTTCCACCAGCGCGGTTCGCGCCAGCGACCGCCGTCCCAGTAATTGCCATGTCGGTCGCGATCGCCGAGATGTAGCGTAACACCCGGAGCTAAATTGATGGTGGCACTATTGGCTTCTGCTGTGTGCGACGCCAGCGGGGATAGAGATGCCAGCAAGGCGGCAAATAAAATGGCACGTTTCATAAATTCTCCTTTTCGGCGGCTTATTACTGCTACCGTTGCGCTATTTTGCCACATCGGACCAGCCATACCTTGAGAATCAATCCGAAAAAACGTGGCGGTACATCTTTGGAGAATTTTCTGCTACAGAAAACACCCGGCAAAAGCCGGGCGAGTAAGCGTTTACACTAAGATATTATCGATAGCTTTAATTTCATCCGAGCTCAGCGCTGGCTGACTTAACATCTCCACGGCATCATCAATTTGCGCGGTTTTGCTGGCACCGATTAGCACCGAGGTCACCCGCGCATCGCGCAATACCCAGCTTAATGCCGTTTGCGCCAGCTTTTGGCCACGCTGCTGAGCAATGGCCTGCAACTGACGCACTTTTTCCATCTTCTCTTGTGTCAATTGGCTTTCACTCAGGAACTTACTGCCGCTCGCGATACGCGAATCTTCTGGAATACCCTGCAAATAGCGGTCAGTTAATACGCCACCCGCCAGCGGTGAGAAGGCAATGCAGCCAACGCCGTTATCGCCTAGCACATCCAGCAAACCCTGTTCCGGCGTGCGCTCAAACAGGGAATAACGCGGCTGATGAATCAGGCATGGCGTACCGAGATCGCGCAGAATCGCAATTGCTTCAGCGGCTTTGTCCGCTGGATAGTTCGATATGGCGGCGTACAGCGCTTTGCCCTGACGCACCACCTGATCGAGCGCGCGCATGGTTTCTTCCAGCGGGGTTTCGGGATCGGGACGGTGATGATAGAAAATATCCACATACTCCAGCCCCATACGTTTAAGGCTCTGATCGAGACTGGAAATCAAATATTTGCGTGAACCCCAATCGCCATAAGGGCCATCCCACATGGTGTAACCCGCTTTCGTCGAGATCACCAACTCATCGCGTAGCCCTTGAAAATCCTCGCGCAGAATGCGACCGAAGTTAGATTCTGCCGATCCCGGAGGCGGGCCGTAATTGTTGGCCAGATCGAAATGAGTAATGCCGCGATCAAAGGCGTGTCGCAACAGTTCACGGCTATTATCGACGCGGGTACTGTCGCCAAAGTTGTGCCATAGCCCCAGCGAAATAGCCGGTAACTTCAGGCCGCTACGGCCACTGCGACGATATTGCATCTGTTGATAACGTTCAGGATGGGGAAAAGCAGTCATGCAGCGTTCCTGTCTCAATAGGGGAGAAAGTGACATCAGCATAGCAGTGTATGCGTTTACACTTAGGTGAAACGCGCCGAAGATCGCAATTTACAGAATTATCTGTCGTCGTAACGAATGCTTGCCACAAATCCCCGCATCGCGATGGTGAAAACCTCGCCAATTCAGCCACATCGCTAATACTCCTGATCATCCCCTTAACAAGGAGCTGTCGATGAAAACCTTCAATGTTGGCGATTATTTACTGCACCGTTTACAGCAATCCGGCATTCGTCATTTGTTCGGCGTGCCGGGTGATTACAACCTGCAATTTCTCGATAGCGTGATTGCGCACCCGGAAATTACCTGGGTAGGTTGTGCGAATGAACTCAATGCGGCCTATGCGGCAGATGGCTACGGTCGCTGCAACGGCGCAGCGGCGCTGCTGACGACCTTTGGCGTCGGCGAATTAAGTGCTATCAACGGTATTGCTGGCAGCTACGCCGAATATGTGCCGGTGATTCATATCGTTGGCGCGCCAGCGAGTCAGGCGCAGCAGCAAGGGGATTGCGTGCATCATTCACTCGGTGACGGCGATTTTGGCCATTTTCTCCGCATGGCGCAGGAAGTGAGCGTCGCCTCTGCGGTGTTAACGGCGGAAAATGCGGTGGCCGAGATTGATCGGGTGATCGCCGAGGCGCTAGAGCAGCATCGTCCGGGCTACTTGTTACTGGCGGTGGATGTGGCAGCAAGCGATGTTGTGATGCCCAGCGCAATAAACGTCGTTTCTGACCAGCAGCAGCAGGTGGCCGCCGCGTTTGCCGATGCGGCAGAACGCTTGCTGGCACCGGCGCAGCGGGTCGCGCTGCTGGCGGATTTCCTCGCCTCGCGCTGGCAGCTGCAGCCACAGCTCGAAACGCTGCGGCAGCTGCGCGCGATTCCGGCGGCCACCTTATTAATGGGCAAAGGCGTGCTGAATGAGCAGCAGCCAGGCTACGTTGGCACTTACGCAGCAGAAGGCAGCAGCGACCACGTACGTCAGGCGATTGAGGACACCGACGTAACGCTGTGCGTCGGCGTGCGTTTTACCGACACCTTAACCGCCGGCTTCACACAAAATCTGCCTGCCGAACGCGTCATCGATCTGCAGCCGTTTCAGGCCAAGGTCGCTGGCGAGGTGTTTGCGCCGCTAACGATGGCACAGGCGCTGGCTGCATTAGTGCCGATTTATCAGCGACACTGCGCGCACTGGCGACTCGCAGAGGGTATGCAGTGTGAAGAAAATGAGCAAATCGATGCGGCGCTAATCAGTCAGAACGCTTTCTGGCAGGCGATGCAGCGCTTTCTGCTGCCGGGTGATATTATCCTTGCCGATCAAGGTACTGCCGCATTTGGTGCCGCGGCGCTGCGCTTACCGGTAGATGCGCAATTGTTGGTGCAGCCGTTATGGGGGTCGATTGGCTATACTTTACCTGCCACCTTTGGTGCGCAAACCGCACAGCCCGATCGTCGTGTGATTCTGATTATCGGGGATGGCTCAGCGCAGTTGACGATTCAGGAATTGGGCTCGATGCAGCGCGATGGTCAACAACCGATCATCTTCCTCCTGAATAATGATGGCTATACGGTTGAGCGAGCAATTCACGGCGCCGAACAGCGTTACAACGACATCGCCCAGTGGAACTGGACCGCATTGCCCCACGCAATGAGTGTACAGTGCGCGGCGCAGAGCTGGCGCGTCAGCGAAACGGCTCAACTTGAGGCGGTGATGGCGCAATTAATGCTTAATCGCCGCCTGTCGCTGGTAGAAGTGGTGATGGATAAACAGGACTTACCGCCGCTGCTGCGTAAGGTGACCGCCGCGTTGCACCAGCGCAATAGCCGCTAAAATTCGGAAAGTTGCCGCTGTGCAGTGAGGCAGGGGATCGGTAGGCTGTGCAGCATCGTTGAATGGATTACGCCCATCGTGCAGGTGGGCGTTGTTGTTTTATTGGCAGGCTTTTATAGTGTCCTGCAATTGTTTATGACCCAAGCGGAGCAGCAGAAGAATGACAACATACGCCCTGGTCGGCGATGTGGGCGGCACCAATGCCCGCCTCGCATTGTGTGAGGTGGAAACTGGCACAATTTCGCAAGCCGAAACCTTTTCAACATCAGACTACGACAATCTCGAAGCGGTGATCCGTCATTATCTCGACGAGCAAAAGCAGGACATCAAACATGCCTGCATCGCCATTGCCTGTCCGATCACCGGCGATTGGGTGGAAATGACCAATCACGATTGGGCGTTTTCGACCAAAGTAATGAAGCAGAATCTGGCGCTGGAAAGCCTGGAAATCATCAATGATTTCACTGCGGTATCAATGGCGATTCCAATGCTGAGCGAAAAGGAAGTGATTCAGTTTGGTGGCAAGACGCCGGTTGAAGGTAAACCTATCGCCATCTATGGTGCAGGCACCGGCCTCGGCGTGAGTCATCTGGTTCATGTAGATAAACGTTGGATCAGTTTGCCGGGCGAGGGCGGTCACGTCGACTTCGCGCCAAACAGTGAAGAAGAGAGTGACATTCTTGAGGTGTTACGCGCGGAAATTGGCCATGTTTCGGCTGAACGCGTGCTTTCCGGTGCGGGATTGGTCAATCTGTACCGTGCCATCGTCAAGTCTGATGAGCGCGAACCCGAAAATCTTAAACCAAAAGATGTGACCGAGCGTGCGTTGAAAGATACGTGCATCGATTGCCGTCGCGCGCTGTCGCTGTTCTGCGTCATCATGGGCCGCTTTGGCGGTAACCTGGCGTTGAACCTTGGCACCTTTGGCGGCGTCTATATTGCCGGCGGTATCGTGCCGCGCTTCCTCGATTTCTTCAAAGCTTCCGGCTTCCGTGCAGCGTTTGAAGATAAAGGCCGTTTCCGCGATTATCTGGTCGATATTCCGGTATATATGATCACTCACGATCAGCCGGGCTTGCTGGGTGCCGGGGCGCATCTGCGTCAGGTGCTGGGTCGCGAGCTGTAATTCGTTGGGGCGAGCGGCGTCTGCCGTTCGCCTTATAACCTCATCAACTGCCGAAAGGCTTTCACCTTGCTGCGACTCACCGGCACCTGCGCATCCAAATCACGTAACTTCACCAAATAAGTATTGTTAAACCAGGGTTCGATCTCGCGTATTTTGCTGAGATTAACGCAATAAGAGCGGTGGCAGCGGAAGAACTGCTGCTCAGGCAAACGGCTACAGAATTCACTGATCACCATCGACATCACATAAGCCTCGCGCCGCGTATAAACAAACGTTAGCTTCTCGTGAGCCTCAACATAGTAGATCTCGTTGATATCGGTGACGATAATGCGCTCATCTTTGATCAGATTGACGGTTTGCGGGGTGCTGGCCGAGGGGTTATTAGGCTGAGATTGCTGCTGTACGCTGGCTTCAAGCTTACTCAGCATCGTCACGATACGTGATTCGTGATACGGCTTAAGAATGTAGTCAAAGGCGTCCAGCTCAAACGCTTCTACCGCATGTTCTTTCCATGCAGTGATAAACACAATCAGCGGCTTATGGGCAAACTGATTGATGTTTTGCGCCAGCAGCATGCCATCGAGCGACGGAATATTGATGTCGAGGAAAATGACATCTACCCGATGATTTTGCAGGTACTTCAGCACTTCGAGCCCATCATCAAAGCAGGCTTCAACGCTGATGTTACTGTGCTGCTGAATCATCCAGCTCAACTCCTGCTGGGCGAGAAACTCGTCTTCAACGATGATGGCTTTCACGCAGAGGTTTCCATGGTATGACGTAACGGAGCAGGGAGCAGCTGACCATTTTTGCTCAGGGTAAAGGCGATTTCTGTCCCGGGATTATGGCGACTAATGCTCAAACCCTGTCCGGAGAGTAATTTCACCCGATGATGGACATTTAACAGGCCAATTTTGTTGCCGGGCATCTCATTACGTGCCACGCGGTTCATCACATCATCACTGATCCCTGCGCCCGTATCGCGCACCGCCACGCGGACCTGGTCGCCCAAATCTTTCACGCTCAGCGTTACTACGCCCTTGCCGCGACAAGGCTGAATACCGTGCACGATGGCATTCTCCACCAGTGGCTGAATTAGCAGGCTTGGCAGCGTGAAATGGAGATCCTCATCCACGTCATAAATCATCGTCAACTTATCGCCGAAGCGCGCCTGTTCAATGGCGATATAATCCTTTACCTGCCACAGCTCTTTCTTGATATCGATAAGTTCATCATCGTTGAGTTCGAGGTTGTAGCGTAAATAACGTGACAAATTAATCACCAGCTGGCGCGCCGTATCTGGATTGAGGCGAATCGAGGATGAGATAGCGTTGAGAGCGTTAAACAGGAAATGCGGGTTAATTTTACTTTGCAACGCGCGTAATTCAGCCTTGTTTGCCATCTCGCGTAGCTGCTCAGCGCGTGACACTTCCAGCTGCGTTGAGATAATTTGCGAAAGCCCAATCGCCATCTCTTTTAACGAACCGGTGATGCGATGTGCGCGACGATAATAGATTTTTAAGGTCCCGGTCACTTCCCCTTTTTCCCAAAGGGGAATAACCAGCATCGAGTGAATATCTTTGGTACGGTGCGCCTCATCGTTATTCTTAATGATGATTTTGCCGCTGGAGATCGCCTGCGCGGTGGTGGGGCTAATCGCATCGTCACCGTTGTGATAGTTCTGCTCGCCGTAGCCAACGTAGGCTAAAATCTGTTTGTTATCGGTGATGGCGACCGCATCGGCATGAATGTCGGTACGAATGATATCGCATACTTTATGCATCGACTGGCTATCAACCTGACGGAACAGCGGCAGTGTTTTGTTGGCGATTTCCAATGCCAGCTTAGCCTGACGTGCAGCAATCGCCTCTCTTTCACCTTCGACGCTTTGTACCAGCAGCACAATCAAACCAATACTTGATGCGCCGAGGATCATCGGCATAGCAATTTCATAAACAATGGTAAGACCCAGCGCCATGGGCTTGGCCCACAGTACAATTAGCAGCATGGTCAAACTTTCACACAGCATGCCGCCGATAATCCCGGCACGCCAGCGTTGCTCTTTACTAACGCGCTGATTGATCATGCCTGAAGCCACTCCAGCAATAATGCTGGTGATCAAACAGGGTATGGCTGTAATGCCATCCATATCAATCAGATAGCGATGGACGCCGGCAATTAAGCCGGTGGCGATGCCCACCCAGGGACCAAATAGGATGCCGCCGGACATCACCGCAATCACGCGTACATTAAGCAGCGAGCCGTCGACATTAATGCCGGACCAGGTGCTGAACAGCGCGAACAGCGAGAAAATGGCCGTTACTACCACCTTTTCACGCACTGAATGCTCATCTTTTTGCAGCAGTTGACGAAACACACGTGTGCGCGTGAGGAAGAACAGGCAAATCAGCATCAGCGCCGCACGGTCAAACACCGCCAGCAGCATGTCGAAGTGGGAAAGCAAGGGCATCTCTCAGGCAGGAAAGAAAAAGGTATGATAAAAAATGTGATCGCGATCCGCCAGCACCACGACAATCTACAGACCTTTCTCGTAGCCAGGATCAATTTATGCCGCTTCGGTCGCCATTCATGGCGTAATGCCGCTCACTTAAGCAAAAAAATGCCTGTTTATGCAGGTGCGCATGAATGCGCACCCTACGAAAACCCGGCGATATTCACGTAGGGTCACCATTCATGGTGACCGATTCACGCTTAACTGACGAGCATTACGCCATTCATGGCGACCAGGCAATCCCGGTAAAAAGAGGAAAAGTTGAGTAGTAAAAAGAGGATTAGCGAAACCGTGCGCCGATCGCTGGTTGTCAGCAGGTCGGTTTGCTATGTTGCCGTATGCAAAAAAGCGGAGCTCAGCCATGCAATTACTCACCCCACGTTTATCCCTTAGTCGGCTGCAACCGGAAGACTGGCAGATTTTCAAAGCGGTGCATGAGGATGCCGCAACCATGACCTGGGTGAGTGAAATTCCTGATGAAAACGATATTCGTCAGCGCTTTAACGAGCGACTTGCGCCGTGGCAGGCGAGTAGTTTCCACATGCTGTGTCTGGTAGCACGAATCAGAGAAACGGACGAACCCATTGGCCTGTTTGGCTGTAGCGCGGAGTGGCATCCCTATCGGCAGGCCGAAGTGGGCTATATGCTGCGCGATCGGTTTACCGGTCTCGGTTTTGGCAGCGAGGCGCTGGATGCCCTCTGTACCTTTCTGCTCCAGGCAGAATTTCATAAGCTGAAAGCGATGGTCATTGAGGGGAATTGGCCGTCGCGACGCATTCTCGAGAAGAATGGTTTCGCCCTGGAGGGAACGTTACGGGATAATTATCTGCTAAACGGCCAATGGGTAAGCGATTGGGTGTTTGGCCGCCTCAATCCAAATAATTAAAATTATTTTATTCTGCTCTCGACAATCTTGTTATCAGCGCGTTATGTTCTTGGTGCGGTCAACACAATGACCCACGTCGCTCGGACGGTCCGGGCGCTTACGTAATCCAGAGGACATCATGGCTGATAACAGCACACCCCGTCGTTTCTCGCGTATTGAACGCCTTCCCCCGTATGTTTTTAACATTACCGCTGAATTGAAGATGGCTGCGCGTCGGCGCGGTGAAGACATCATCGATTTTTCGATGGGTAATCCAGATGGCCCAACGCCGCCGCATATCGTCGAAAAACTTTGCCAGGTGGCGCAGCGAGAAGACACGCACGGTTATTCAACCTCGAAAGGTATTCCGCGTTTACGTCGCGCAATTTCGCGCTGGTACGCCGATCGCTATCAGGTTGAAATCGATCCGGAATCAGAAGCGATTGTCACCATCGGTTCCAAAGAGGGCCTGGCACACTTAATGCTGGCCACACTCGATCACGGCGACACCGTGCTGGTGCCGAACCCGAGCTATCCCATTCATATTTACGGCGCGGTGATTGCCGGTGCGCAGGTACGTTCTGTACCGCTGGTGGCAGGCGTTGATTTCTTCAACGAGCTGGAGCGCGCGATCCGTGAAAGCTATCCGAAGCCGAAAATGATGATCCTCGGCTTCCCTTCGAATCCTACTTCACAATGCGTTGAGCTGGATTTCTTCGAGCGCGTTATTGCGCTGGCGAAGCAGTACAACGTGCTGGTCATCCACGATCTCGCCTATGCCGACATTACCTATGATGGTTGGAAAGCACCGTCGATTATGCAGGTGCCAGGCGCGCGCGATGTGGCTGTGGAATTCTTTACCCTGTCGAAAAGCTACAACATGGCGGGCTGGCGTATTGGCTTTATGGTCGGTAATAAAGAGCTGGTTGCGGCGCTGGCACGTATTAAGAGCTATCACGATTACGGCACGTTTACGCCACTGCAGGTGGCCGCGATTGCAGCGCTGGAAGGCGATCAGCAGTGCGTGCGCGACATCGCCGAGCAGTATAAACGCCGTCGCGATGTGTTAGTGAAGGGCTTACATGAAGCGGGCTGGATGGTCGATTTGCCCAAGGCATCGATGTACGTCTGGGCAAAAATCCCCGATCACTACGCGCATCTTGGCTCGCTGGAGTTTGCTAAATTATTGCTGCAGGAAGCCAAAGTGTGCGTCTCTCCGGGCATCGGTTTTGGGGATTATGGTGATACTCACGTGCGTTTTGCGCTTATTGAAAACAGCGATCGTATCCGTCAGGCGGTGCGTGGCATTAAAGCGATGTTCCGCGCCGACGGCATTTTGCCAGGAACGGTGAAAGCACTGGAAGAAGAGGAATAAGCGCTGAGTGGGGCGACTGCGCGTCGCCCCGCCTGGCTGCTCTACAGCATCAGTACGAAGGTACCGACCCAAAGCAACAGGAAGAAAGAAATTCCCATCAAAGCGTATCTCACAAAACAACTCCTCTGAGCGGCTACCCAGCGGGCGATCCCAAACCCGCGTAACCCGAACAGAATAAGAGAAAGGTGGAGTTCATAACCGCTACACGCTTTCTTCTCAGGTCGCTCCAGGCAAGCCCAGAACAGGATCGAGCGTTAATTTACGCGGAATTTTGCGGAAAATAAATAGCGCGCTTCTGAGAAGTTGCTCACATTTTCATCGCGCTTCAATTTCCGGTATTGCCGACATGCCAACACGCAGTTTGGCCAGGTCAGCCTGGTTGGCATCCAGCACGATTTTCACCGGAAGACGCTGGACGACTTTAGTGTAATTGCCGGTGGCGTTGTCCGGTGCAATCGCCGAAAAGGTCGCGCCGGTTGCCGGTGCAATGCTATCAACGCGACCGGTAAAAATCTTACCCGGCAACGCATCAATCTTAACCTTCACCGTTTGTCCTTGCTGCACATCTGCCAACTGCGTTTCCAGATAATTGGCGGTGATATAGGTTTGCTGTAACGGAACAACGGCCAGCAAGCGCGTACCGGCGCTGACATAGGCGCCCAGACGCACCGAACGCTGACCCACCATGCCATCGACTGGCGCCGTAATGCGCGTGTAGGAAAGGTTTAGCTTTGCCTGATCGACGCTAGCCTGCGCGGCGGTGACATCCGCTTCCGCCTGTCGTACGGCTGCCTGCAGCACGCCAACCTGCTTAATCGCAGACGCTAACGCGGCTTCGCTTTGACGGACGGTGGCGGATGCCGAACGCTGTGTCGAACTGGCTTTTTGCTGGTCGTCTGCCGCAATGGTGCCATTTTTATACAGCTGGTTGTAACGTGCGGCGCTTTGTCCAGCGTACTGGGCGGAAGCCTGATTTGCCGCCACGGTCGCTTTCGCCTGCTCAATAGTGGATTGTTGCTGTTCAAGCTGCGCCTGGCTGCTCAGGCGTTTCGCCTCGCTAACCTGCAAATTGGCCTGCGCGGTTTCAAGCGCCACGCGGTAATCGCGATCGTCGAGCGTCGCCAGCAATTCCCCAGCCTTAACCCGCTGGTTATCCTGCACATTGACGCTGGCGATATAGCCGGAAACTTTCGGTGCAACCAGCGTGTAATCGGCATTAACGTAAGCATCGGTGGTGCGGCGATCGTTGCCGGTCATGATGGACCAGACAAAAAAGGCTATCGCCAACAGCACCAGTAACAAGGCGCTTAACAGCACCGTTCTTTTCATAGCAAAAGCTTGCATAGCAATTATCCCGACGTCGTCGTTATAGGTTGAATCAGCGTTTGTGGCGGCCAGACGCGTTTTGGCAGCCAGGCGGTTAACAGTAAAAGCAGGGCGGCGAATGCAATCAGCATCTGATAGCAATCGCTCAGGCTCAGCACCATCGCCTGGTGTTTCAGTAAGGTGGCAAAGCCGCTCAGGTTTTCTGCGCTGCTGGCACTACCGTCAGGCAGCAGGGGGAAACTGCTGCTGGACTGCGTGCTGTCAGGGACGGTCATCAGCCATGCGCGGCCGGTGGCGTTATTGATCAGCACATTGGAGTGAAACTGTTCGCGGTGGCTGATAAACCATTCAACCAGCGTACCAGCCGCGATGCTGGAGAAGCCGCGCACGGTATTGAACATCGCTGAAGCAAAAGGGCCTTCCGGCGGTGCGACCACGCTGGTGGCGCTCATCAACACCGGTAAAATCACCATTGGCTGACCGAAAGCCTGCAGAATCTGAATCAGCCAGAAATTCTGGCGTGCCCAGTCGGTGGTAATGTGCATGCCCAGCAAGCAGGACGTCACCAGTAGCGCGACGCCCGCCGTGAGCATCCAACGGCAATCGACCCAACGAATATTCAGCAGTGCGGCAAGGAACGGCGCTATGAGCAACTGCGGTAAGCCAATGGTTAACGCCAGCGGTGCAAATTGCAGCGTGCGAAAACCCTGCACCTGCGCCAGATAGGCCGAAGGCAGCGCTGAACCCGACAGGGAAAGAATCAGCACGCCTGCCAGCACCAGCAGCCCATGCGCGAGGTTGCGCCTGCCCAGCATTTGCAATTTGAACAGCGGCAGCGGGTGAAACCATTCATTAATAAAGAAAACAGTCAGCAACGCCAGCGCGCTGAATAATAGGGCGCAGAATAACGGCGATTCGAGCCAGTCGAGCCGCTCGCCCTGCGTCAGTGCCAAAATTAACAGCGCCATGCCGCTGCAGCCGGTAATCATGCCGAAAAGATCGATCTGTTTGAAACGCTCAAGGCGCAGCGGATCCTGCGGCAAGCCCCAGCCAATCAGCAGCATGGCGATGAGCATGGCGGGAACAACTTGCCAGAATACAAACAGCCAGCTGACCTCATCGGTCCAGAACGCTGCCAGCGAGGCCGCCATATTCGGACCAAAAGTCGCGGTCAGCGCATAGCCCGCTAAACCATAAAGTTTGATTGGCGGCGGCAGGAAGCGCAGCGCGACGGTCATCAGCATTGGGGGCAGCGCACCACCAAACAAACCTTGCACCACGCGCAGCGCAATAAACAGTGGCGCGTTAGGCATTAATGGCAGCAGCAGGCCGCTGAGCATAAAGCCTGCAGAGACGCAGAGCGCAAAGCGTCGCAGTGAAAAGGTGACGGCTAGCCAGGGCGCAATCATCATTGCCGCCACTTCAGCGGCCTGGTAGGCGGAAATGATCCAGCTTCCCTGGTCGTAGCTGATGCCGATAGCGGCGCGGATGTCGGCTAACGCGATATCGGTGACGCGATCGTTCAATCCTGAAGTGAGGGCGGCGATCAGCACGCCAACCAGTCCCAGCGCCAGGCGTAGGGTAAATGGATGGGGCACCGGAGCCGCAGTGGGCTGGGCGTTCATAGCAGGCTTCTCGTTATAATGTTGATGCAGTGTATTGCAATGTGATACAGGCGGCATATTACATATCGATATGCTGTATTGCAATGTGATACAGGGTGTAAAAGTGCGATCATTCGCGCTAGAGTAGGGCAGGCCAAAAAGGAAGAGATAAATGGTTGAACGTCCCTCAAGCCGTGAGGATGAAAAAGCGGGTGGTATTCAGGTCATCGCACGTGCGGCAAAAATTTTAAATGCGCTGGGTGAGCATCCTGGCGGCATGAGTTTGGGTGAAATCGCACAGGTGGTTGATTTGCCGCGCTCCACGGTGCAGCGCATCGTCGCCGCACTGGATAGTGCGCAGCTGGTGCGCAGCAGTGGAGCGGGCGGTTTACGCCTCGGGCCTGCGTTGCTTAAACTCATCTCCAGCGTACACAGCGACGTGGTGGATATTGTACGGCCCTTCCTCGAGCAACTTTCATCAGAGATAAATGAAACGGTCTCGCTTTCGCGCGCTAACGGAACGCAGTTATCCATCGTGCACTATGTTGTCGCATCGCGTGAACTACGCGTGGTGCCGCGCATCGGTTTGAATCTGCCGCTGTATAGCACTTCAGGTGGCCGCGCGTTGCTGGCGCTGGAAAGCGATGATGATGTGCGCGTGATGATGGGGGAAGCTTATAAAGAGTTGACCGAGATGACGGTGAAAACGCTGCCACAATTGTTGGCATTGATTGCGGAAGTGCGCAGCAGCGGACTGGCGATCGACCGCGGTGAAACGCTGGAGGGCGTTTCAACCATGGCGGTTGCCATCGACACGCTATTTGGTCGATTCTCCATTTCGCTGCTGGTTCCGAGCGCGCGTTTTCATAAACACGAAGCGCACTATCGTGAGCAAATCATCAAATGCAAAGATGCCTTGATTCGTGAAATTGGCAAAATGACCGCTGTGGAAGGATAACCAACTGATGAAAACCTTGCTGATGGCCATCGATAACTCACCGGTGGCGGAGAAAGTGATTGCGTTGACCATTGAACAGGCATTGGCACAACAGGCTCAGGTCACAGTACTGTGCTGCGTCGATCCTGCTTATTCCTCATGTAATCAGCCGATTGAGATTGACGCGGGTGAAGATCCTGATGATTTTGTCGCGGCGAAAGATGAGCAAAACACCGCCGAAATGGTGGTGCGTCATGCGTTAGCCCCTTTGCTGCGAGCGGGCGTCACCGCCAAAGGGTTAATTCTGGCAGGCGAAGCGGCGGAAACCATTGTTGCGCAATCGTCTCTCTTGCAAGCCAGCATGATTATCATGGGACGGCGTCATCTGTCGCCGTTTAACCGCCTGTTGAAAGGGTCGGTTAGCGCGGCGGTTATTGAGCGCGCCAATTGCCCGGTTTTAATTGATGTTCGTAAGGATTAACGCCGTTCGATGCTCTCGCTTTTTCCTATTACGCTTGCCGCTTTCGTGCTGCTGGCGATCATTATCATTTTGCTGGTGCGCACCACCTCGCTAAGCGTTTGGCAAGGGGTGCTGCTGTTTCTGCTGCCGCTCGTTCTGGCGAATTTGCTGTGGTTCAGTTGGCTACATCCGCGACAGGAGCGGCAGGCGTTAGTCTCTGACGTCGCGACACAGCTCAGCCTCGCGCCCGGTTATCGCCTGCTAAAAATTCAGGAACCCGCGCTGTGGCAGCTGCTGAATCGCGAGCTGCTGCATAAGCGGCTGGAAGGCGTACCCGCCGATCAGGCTCTGGGCGATATGCGTGGTTGGCTGATGGATCTGGTGAATCAGCGCCTTACGCGTGCTCCCGATACGGCAATTCTCAACTACGTGCGCGTGTCGGTTGAAGAGATGCAGGCGCTGCAACAGCAGGAACCACAGCGCTGCTTCCGCTTCCTCTATCCCCAGGTGAATGGCGGCGTTAACCTGCAACAGGTGCTGTCGCCCGAATTGAATCAGCGAGACGCTCAGGCACTTGAAACCTTGCTTCAGCAGAGCACCGGTCAGGAACAGCCGCTAGATCAGGCTGCAGCGCAGCGCGATCTGCAAAGCGTCGTGGAGAAGTTGTATGGCAAGTGGGGCGATAGGCTGCAACAACTCAATATGCCTGCTGATACTGCCGTCGATCGCGATGCGATGTGTGCGATGTCGATCGATCTCTATAACGGCATTCTCGCATTGCCTGACAAACAGGCCGCCAATCTTTTGCGTAAGATGGTCAGCCTTACCGGTTAGCGGGCAAAAAAAAGCCCGCTCAGCGCGGGCATAAAGGTCACTTTCCGTATCATTTTTATGTAATCACCTGGTGTGGTGCAGACGTCGTTTTGTCTGAGGGCATCATCGCACCGGTGGTGTGATAAGCAAAACCGTTTGGTTTTATTGATTTGATTGGCAAAAACTTCGCAGTAACCAGACATTTCGCGCTTTACTCCTATAGATGAGCGCGGCGTTGCATTTTAGACTGCGACGCTTGAGAGGACATCCTAATGAAAAAAGTGTTTGTTAGCGCTTTGGCGCTTTTTATGTTGGCCGGGTGCAGTGTCAGCAAGCCGGGAGGATTTGAGCGCGTGGATGAAGATATCAGCTCAAATACCGTACAGTATCGCTACGATCCGCAAAAGCTTAATAAAGATGCCATGGAAATTGACCTGGCAAATTATTGTAGTCAGCGGGGTTTTGACAAAGTGGAATCATTGCCTGCGCAAAAAAGCCATTTGCCCGGATTAAAGAAAGCCTGGTATCAATGCAATTATGCGGTAAAAAGCTAAAAAAATAGGGCGGGATAATTCCCGCCCTTTTCATTTTCTTATTATTTGCTGTGTGTGCTTTGCCCAACTATCTGCGGTGTCCATAACCGCCATGCCCATGATGCCAGCCTCCACCTCCGTTATGGCCCCAGCCAGGGCCGCCGCGACCGTGATCGATAATACAGCCACTTAACATCGTCATAATGGCTACCACTGACGCAACCTTAATGAGCTTTTTCATGGAGAGTCCTCCTCTGTTCCAATGACGCCAGATTACAGTGGAATAGTGGAGTGAAGATGCAGGAAATGTAGAGTTATTACTGGATGTATTACGGAGTGTGTCAATTAAATGCTAAAAATGGCGGGCGCTAAAATAAACCAATCGGAATAGACCGAATGCCTGATAATAATAACGCGATTATTCCGAAAGGCAAGGGTGAATAATAGCGGGTCTTAATAAAAGTGTATTCTGGATAAATGGTGAAGAGAATGACTGCCGCCGAATAAAGCGGCAGTCCGATAGGGTTAATTATTCAATAAAGGTTCTGCCACGGTTTGACGATTTGGCAGACGGATGCTGAGCGACAGCACCAGTGAAATCACCAGCAAGGTCATAATCAGGCTAAAGGTAACGGTAAAACCACCGAACGCGGAGGCGACCAAAGAACCCAGTACGCTGCCGATACCGAAGCCGAGGTAGATTAAGCCATAGTTCTTGGTCAGGTTATTGAGCCCAAAGAAATCGCTCACCAGTGACGGGAATACGGTGATGGTACCGCCAAAGCTAAAGGCGACGCAGGCTAATGACAGGAAGAAGGTGGTTTCATTCATGTGAGTGAACAGCAGAATACTCATACCTGCTAGGGAGACAATCTGCGCGAGCGTAATCACACGAATACGCGCCATTTTGTCCGAAAGCACACCAAGAATAAGACGACCACTGAGATTGGCTATTGCAATCACCGTCACCGCATTCGCTGCTGTCTGCGCGCTAAGATGCACCATGCCTTCGCCGATATCTTTCGCCACGCCAATGACGTACAAACCGCTCATGCAAGCCGTCAGGAACATCAGCGCCAGCATCCAATACTGCGGTAAGCGCATCGACTGTGCGAGGGTATAATCTTTTGCCTCAAGCAGCGCGTTGCCACCACTTTTCTGCATGGGCGCATCACGCATCATCAGCGCACCGAAAATGATCATACTCATGGCCAGGACACCCCAAATCATGAAGGTGTTTTCGAGGCCTTGAGTACTGAGCAGCGCACCGCAAATAAATTTGAAACCAAGACTTCCTAATCCGTATGCACCAATAGAGCAGGCAGAAATCAGTCCTTTGCGCTCAGGGAACCATTTCACGCAGTTTGATAGTGTCATCAAATAACCGGCACCATCTGCGAGTCCAACCAGGATACCGGCGCTGAGGTACAGCATCATCAGATTGTCGGCATGAGCTGTCAGCCAGAACCCTAACGCCATGAGAATACCTGCGCCGATGGTTACGTTGCGCACGCCAAAACGTTCTTGCAACTTCCCGGCCAGTGATGATGCGATTGCCAGGCCAAGACTGAGCAATCCGAACGAGAAGGCCACCTGGCTGATAGGCGCATCCAGTTTCTGTGCCAGCTGACCGTTAAACAGGCTCCAGGTGTAAACCGAGCCCAAAGCGAACTGAGTGATAATGGTGCCGATTAGAGTAAGTATGCGAGTACGTTGGTAATTCGCGTTGGTTGCTGTTTTCATTTTTGTCTCTCATTCGAGAATGCGGAATCTGAGGCGATAATAAAGTGCCTTCGCGCGTGCGGGGTGGGCATTGGCGCGAAGAGACAAGACAAGGGAATGAAATGCAGCGAAACGGGTATGAATGACATTGCGATGACAGATCGTGATGTCATTTCAAGCGTAGCGATTGCTGCGGGTAACCATGTGTAAGCAGGTGTATCTTTGGCGCTATATTGCCTGCAAAGCTGGCGATGTTTGCCAGGCTTAAAATTCATTCAAGAGGAGGAAATATGAAAGACCGAGCATATGAATCCACGTCGAGCGAGGATGAGGTTTGCTGCATTATCGGTCAGGCGGTGATCGAGTTAAGCGATGAGCATCAACCAGTGAATAAATCCACATTGTCGCTGAAATTACTGGCAATGGCCGACCGCGACAAAGACGATGAACGCGTCCTGCTTTACTGGATTGCCAGGAAAGCCATCACTAAACCTCACCAGCTCAATATCGGCGTTCAGGGCTGGCGCTAGAGGAACAAAAGAGCGGGCGCAATGCCCGCTCTCGTTTTTCATGCCGGGCGCAAGCGCCTCGGCGTAGGCCAGCGTACAAACATCACCATATTGCCCGCCAAAATCATGACTAAGCCTATAATGGCATTACTGTGCCAATGATACCCCTCATAAAGGGTTGAGAGCGTGAGCGCTACCAACGGGAAGAGTAGCGTGCTATACGCTGCCTGGCTGGCACCGATACGACCCACCAGCGTGAAGTAAGCGCCAAATCCCAACACTGAACCGAATATCGCCAGATAGCCCATGGCGGATAGCCACTGGACGTACAGCGCTGGAGCCAGCGAGTCGCCGTTAAGTAATGCCAATGCAGCCATCACCAACGCGCCGTAAAGCATGGCATAGCTGTTGGTGGTGAGCACATCACGCTGCCGACGCTGATGACGCAGGGAAATCATATTTCCGAATGAGAAACCAAGGGTACCAAGCGCACTCAAACCCACACCCCACAACAGTTGCGGGGCGGGATGCGCAGCCTGAATATCATTCCAGAACAGCGCGACAATGCCGCCAAGGCCAAGAACCGCGGCAGGCAGTAGACGAAACGAAGGGCGTTGACGAAAGAAAATCCAGCTGTTGAGTGCGTTGTAAAGTACTGCCATTGAGAAGATGACCGACTCCAGTCCGCTGCTAATCCACGCCGCTGCATGGTAGAAGCAGACAAAGTTAAAGCCAAACACACAGCAGCCTTGTAGCAGGCAAAAGAGGTGATCGCGCTTATCGAGCGCGCGCAGGCGGCGCATCAGTTTTAATATCGCCAACATCACCAGTGAAGCCAGTAAAAACCGCCAAAACACCGCCACCAATACCGGCGTTTCAGCCGCTTCCTGCTGCAAGAAAATGGCGATCCAGGTAGTGCCCCAAATCATCACAACGGCAAGATACAACATTAAATTCATCACAAACTCTCCGGCAAGAACTGGCCCGCAGTGTGGCGCGAATGCTCATCGTCGGCTTGCACGCTTTTGCGAGACAATTGCAAAATCTTGCGCTTTTTCTTTCCTTGTCCTGCCGTGGCCTGTTCTCTGTCTGCTGAGATCCGTACACTGTGCGCTAATCAACTGCGAGCGATAGTAAACCATGGCCGATTATCAGACCTTTAACATGCTACAGCGGCATAAAGCGCAACTGCGCGATAGCGTACAGCTTTCGAGCGGTATCAAGCTGGCGGCATGGTTTAACAGCGGCGATCGCGTCACTAACCTCAGCAATCACCATACGCTGAGCTTGTATACCGCCGACGGCTATGAAACATGGCATAAAACTCAGCACGGCTGGCGCAACGGCGGTGGACCAGATCGCTTTTGCCTGATGCCCGGCGGCGTAGAATCGGTGTGGGATATCCGTGCCGATCTCTCCTTTGTTCATCTTTACTGTACCGATGAGCATCTCCGCCATCTGGGTGAGCAAATTTGGGATCGCAGCCCATCACAACTCAATTTGCATGAAAAGGTATTTGCCGCTGACGATCGCATCACGCAGCTCTATCGCCACTTTCTGTTAAGCACCGACTGGCAGCAGCCAGCCAATCAGTTGATGCTGAGCAGTACCTCAACGTTATTGATGACGCATCTGTTACAGCGCTACAGTGATGTGCAGTGGCATACGCCGCAGGTGCGCGGTGGCCTCGCCCCTGCGGTACTGCGACGGATAATGGCTTATATCGACGCGCAGCTCGAACAACCTTTAACACTGGCGCAATTAGCCTCTGAGGCTGCATTGAGCGAATACCATTTTGCCCGTATGTTCCGTAGTAGCGTCGGCGAAGCGCCGCATCAATACGTCATGCGTCGCCGCATGGATGCCGCTTTGCAGCTGCTGAAATTTAGCCGTCTACCGCTAACGGAAATCGCGTTGCGATGCGGTTTCCACTCATCAAGTCACTTCAGTAACCGCTTCCGTCAACTGCATGGCGTTACGCCTTCGGCATGGCGGCAAGATCAGGGCTAATAGGGCACTAAAAGCGATCGGCTTGAGGCGATTAACCAGCAAACAAAATGAGTTGTGGCGAGAATAATAAGCACGGATGCATGAACGCTTGCCGTAGCGAGAGGGCTGATTTAAGAGGGAGAACGGCAATTAACTGGTGTCCCCTGCAGGAATCGAACCTGCAACTAGCCCTTAGGAGGGGCTCGTTATATCCATTTAACTAAGGAGACGCCGGGCGCGCAGTATAACGCACCACGCGGTTAATTTTAACTACGCGAAGGTTGATCGCTCAATCTATCAACAATATAAGGCCAACCTCACACCTGTTTTTGCTTCTTTTTCCGCTTCTGTTCCGCACGCGCTTTCGCTTTTGCCGCTTCACTCATGTCATTACGAATCTGCGCATGGCTGATCAAAGCAAAAATAAGCGTACCGCCGGTGATATTGCCGAGCAGCGTGGGCAGCGCAAAAGGCCAAAAGAATTCATACCAGGGCAGCGTACCGGCAAACACCAGATACAGCACCTCAACGGAGCCCACCACGATATGCGCTAAGTCTCCGAGCGCAACCAGCCAGGTCATCATGACAATTACCACAATTTTTGCCGCGCCCGCATAGGGGAACATCCATACCATGGTGGCGATAATCCAGCCGGAAATAACCGCATTAGCGAACATTTCGCTTGGTGGGTTTACCATCACTTTTTCGCTGATAGCGGTAAAGGCCTGGCGGGTAGCATCGTCAAAAATCGGCATATGATTGAAGGCTAATGCGCCCAATGCGGTACCGATTAAATTGCCGACCAGCACCACGCCCCACAGGCGCAACAGCAGAGCAAAGTTGCTGCCGGTGGGTTTGTGCATCACGGGTAAAACGGCAGTTACGGTATTCTCGGTAAACAGCTGCTGACGCGCCATTATCACGATGACAAAACCAAAGGTATATCCCAGGTTCTCCAGTAAAAATGCGCCGGGTACGCCTTTCAAATGGACCTGAAAAATGCCTTTTGCCATCAAGGATGCGCTCATCGACAATCCCGCGGCCACGGCAGACCACAGCAGCGCCATACCATCGCGTTCTAACTCTTTTTCCCCATCCTGGCGAATCTCTTCATGAATCGCCGCGGCCTGCGAGGGCAGAGCATCTTCATCGACTTCAATCTCCTTGCCTTGATCTTTTTCATCACTCTCTACATCGTTGTCACTGTTTGAAATCGATGGTGAATGTTTCATGTTTTCCCCTGGTGATAATGCCAATGCGTAATAAGCGTAGTTGGTTTTAGCAAGGGTATTTTGTTACGAAGATTCAAAATAAGAGTAACGAAGTTTTAACTGAGATGGATTTTTGAGCGATTCATTGATCTGATGCGCATGAATACCTCATTTGGGGTAAGGGGTGACGGGCTCACAGGCTTCGGCCCACAGATTCATTGTGGTATTATCCCCGCCTCATTCATTGCCGTGATTCTCCCTTCTTATGCTCGAAGTCATTAATCTCTCATGCGTTCGTGATGAGCGAACCTTGTTTCACGGATTGAGCTTCCGGGTGCAACCGCGCGACATTGTGCAAATCGAAGGGCCGAACGGGGCTGGCAAAACGTCACTGCTGCGCTTGCTGGCCGGATTAAGCCGCGCGGAAGAAGGTGAAGTACTGTGGCAAACACAGCCAATCCGCCAGCAGCGCGAAATATGGCAACAAAACCTGCTGTATATCGGCCATCATCCTGGCGTGAAATCGGTACTTTCTCCATTAGAGAATCTGCATTTCTGGCACGGTAGCAGCAATGAAAACGCGATCTTTGATGCCCTTGAACAGGTTGATTTACTGGGGTTTGAAGAGGTGCCGGTAGCGCAACTCTCCGCAGGGCAGCAGCGACGCGTGGCACTGGCCCGACTGTGGCTCAGCCCGGCATCGGTGTGGATCCTCGACGAACCGCTTACCGCCATTGATAAAGGTGGCGTGGAAAAATTAATGGCGCGTTTCGCTGCTCATGCCGATAACGGTGGTGCGGTGATTCTCACCACGCATCAGGATCTCCCCGGTAATCGGGATCGCGTGCGTAAAATTCGCCTTACTTCGGAGTGGGCTTGATGTTAGGCCGGGTCATTCAGCGCGAATTAAAAATCGCCTTCCGCAGCGGCGCTGAGGTAATTAATCCGCTGTGGTTTTTCCTGATTGTTATCACGCTGTTTCCATTAGGTATTGGACCAGAGCCGCAACAACTGGCGCGTATTGCGCCGGGCGTAGCATGGGTTGCTGCCTTACTGGCCTCGCTGCTGGCGCTTGAGCGGCTGTTCCGCGATGATTTTCTTGATGGTTCGCTTGAGCAATTACTCCTGCTGCCAACGCCGCTGCCGCTTACTGTGCTGGGCAAAGTGATTGCTCACTGGTTAATTACCGGCCTGCCTTTAATTTTATTATCGCCGCTGGCCGCCTTATTACTCTCGCTGGATTTCTCTGGCTGGCGCGCGATGGCGCTGACGCTGTTACTTGGCACCCCAACGCTGAGCTTTCTGGGTGCGATTGGCACCGGATTGACGGTCGGACTACGACGCGGTGGGGTGTTACTCAGTCTGCTGGTGTTGCCGTTATCGATACCGGTTTTGATTTTTGCCAGCGCAGCGATTGATGCGGCCAGCATGGGATTACCGATCGGGGGTTATCTGGCGATTCTGGGCGCAATGCTGGCCGTGAGCGCAACCTTGTCGCCGTTTGCGACGGCTGCGGCCTTGCGTATTAGTCTGCATTAATTCGTGTCGCCCCAGAGCGGCCGAAATCTGAATTCTTTTTATTGTGAGCAATGCAAAATGTGGAAATGGTTACACCAGTGGGCAAAGCCTGAGCGGCTTTACCAGCTATGCGGTCGCTTGATTCCCTGGTTCGCGGTGCTGGGTGTTGGCACGCTGTTACTCGGTTGGATATGGGGCTTCGGCTTTGCTCCGGCGGATTATCAGCAGGGCAACAGCTTCCGAATTATGTACATTCACGTGCCGGCTGCGATGTGGTCAATGGGCGTATATGCGTCAATGGCGATCGCGGCCTTTATCGGCCTGGTGTGGCAGATGAAGATGGCTGATCTGGTCTCGGCCGCGATGGCGCCGATCGGCGCTGTATTTACCTTTATCGCGTTGGTCACCGGTTCCGCCTGGGGCAAACCGATGTGGGGTACCTGGTGGATCTGGGATGCACGCCTGACATCTGAGCTGGTATTGCTGTTCCTTTATATGGGTGTCATCGCGCTCTACCACTCGTTTGACGACCGCCGCACTGCCGGTCGTGCCGCAGGGATTTTAATTCTGGTTGGTGTGGTCAATCTGCCGATCATTCACTTCTCGGTTCAGTGGTGGAACACCCTGCATCAGGGCTCATCGGGCATTCTCCAGCAGGCCATCGATCCCAGTATGCGTACGCCGCTGCGCTGGTCAATTCTTGGTTACTTGCTGGTGTTCGGCGCCTTAACGCTGATGCGCCTGCGTAATCTGATCCTCTTTACCGAGCGCCATCGTCCGTGGGCGATTGATGTTGCGCAGGGAGGGGGCAAATCATGACGCCAGCCTTCGCATCACTCAGCGATTTCTTCGCCATGGGCGGCTATGCGTTTTACGTCTGGCTGGCCGTCATTCTCACGTTGATTCCACTCTTCGGCCTGGTGCTGCACACCGTGCTCTTTCGCCGCCGAATGCTGGCAGAAATTCGCCAGCGTCAATCCAGGGAGCGCCGTATTCGCGCCGCCAAATCGAAAAAAACGGCCAATGAAGCAGGAGAATCCGTTTGAATATCCGTCGTCGTAATCGCCTGTATGTGGCGATAGCGGTGTTGATCGGGCTGGGCCTGGCAACGTCGCTGGTAATGTACGCGCTGCGTTCCAACATCGACCTGTTTTATACCCCGAGCGAAATTCTCTACGGCAAGGGCGAAGATCATCAGAAGCCCGAGCCGGGCCAGCGCCTGCGCATTGGTGGCATGGTGATGCCAGGTAGCGTTAAGCGCGATGCGAAAACCCTCGCCGTCTCATTCAAACTGTATGACGCCAACGGCGTGGTGAATGTCAGTTACGAAGGCATCTTGCCGGACCTGTTCCGCGAAGGGCAGGGCGTGGTCGCGCAGGGGGTACTGGAAGAGGGCAACCTGGTGAATGCCAAAGAAGTGCTGGCGAAGCATGATGAAAAATATACGCCACCTGAAATTGAAGATGCGATGAAGAAGAATCACACCGGACCCGCGTCCGCTTATCAACAGGCGGGAGCGCAATCATGATGCCGGAAATCGGTAGCTTCTTACTGTGTCTGGCGCTCGGCCTGGCGCTACTGCTGAGTGTTTATCCGCTCTGGGGCGCGGCGCGTCAGGATGCACGTTTAATGGCGATGGCTCGCCCGCTGACGTGGGGTTTGTTTATCTGTGTCGCGGCTTCATTCCTGGTGCTCGTGCACGCCTTTGTGGTGAATGATTTTACCGTGGGCTATGTCGCCACCAACTCCAATACTCTGCTGCCGGTTTACTATCGTATCGCAGCAACCTGGGGGGCGCATGAAGGTTCTCTGTTGTTGTGGGTATTGTTGCTAAGCACCTGGACTTTAGCGGTGGCGATTTTCAGCCGCGGTATGCCGCAGGATGCGCTGGCGCGCGTGCTGGCGGTAATGGGCATGATTAATCTGGGCTTCCTGCTGTTTATCATTCTTACTTCGAATCCGTTTACGCGCACCTTGCCGAACTTCCCGATCGATGGACGCGATCTCAATCCGATGTTGCAGGATATCGGGCTGATCTTCCATCCGCCCCTGTTGTATATGGGGTATGTTGGTTTCTCAGTCGCGTTCGCTTTCGCCATTGCTTCACTGATGGCGGGGCGCCTGGATACCGCATGGGCGCGCTGGTCACGTCCGTGGACCACTGCCGCATGGGTGTTTTTAACCATTGGTATCGTGCTCGGTTCTGCCTGGGCCTATTACGAGCTTGGCTGGGGCGGCTGGTGGTTCTGGGATCCGGTAGAAAACGCCTCCTTTATGCCGTGGCTGGCCGGCACGGCGCTGATGCATTCACTGGCCGTCACCGAAAAGCGCGGTAGCTTTAAGTCGTGGACGGTGTTACTGGCGATTACTGCGTTCTCTTTAAGCCTGCTTGGCACCTTCCTTGTGCGTTCCGGCGTGCTGGTTTCAGTGCACTCATTCGCCTCTGACCCGGCGCGCGGCATGTTTATCCTCGCGTTCCTGGTGATTGTGATTGGCAGCTCGCTGCTACTATATGCGTTAAAAGGTGGCCAGGTGCGCAGCCGCGTGCAGAGTGAAGCCTGGTCGCGCGAATCCTTCCTGTTAGGCAACAACGTACTACTGATCGCGGCGATGCTGGTGGTCCTGCTGGGTACACTTTTGCCGCTGGTGCATAAACAGTTAGGCTTGGGCAGTATCTCCGTTGGCGAACCTTTCTTTAATACCATGTTCACCTGGCTGATGGCGCCGTTTGCGCTGATGCTGGGCATTGGCCCGCTGGTACGCTGGCGCCGCGATCAGCCGCAGAAGTTGTGGAAGCGTCTTGGAGTTGGTCTGCTGGTAACGCTGATTTTGTCCATCGCACTGCCGTGGCTGTTGCAGGATCGCATCGAAGCGATGACGGTCATCGGCCTGCTGATGTCGATCTGGGTGATCATGCTGACGCTGATGGAGCTGCACGAGCGCGCAACGCATCGCCACTCCTTCTTCAAAGGATTGCGTCATCTCTCGCGCAGCCATTGGGGCATGGTGCTGGGCCATCTTGGCGTGGCGGTCACGGTGGTGGGTATCGCTTTTAGCACCCAATACAGCGTTGAGCGTGATGTGCGTATGAAAGCCGGCGATAGTGTCGACATCCACAACTATCACTTTACTTTCCACGGTGTGCGCAACCTGCAGGGCCCGAACTACAGCGGTGGTGAAGCCATCATTGAAGTGACGCGCAACGGCAAGCCGGAAGCGGTGATGCAGGCAGAAAAACGCTTTTACGCGGCGGCACGCACCATGATGACCGAAGCGGCCATCAGCGGCGGTTTCACGCGCGATCTTTATGCGGCGCTCGGTGAAGAGCTGGATGACGGTTCATGGGCAGTGCGTATCTACTACAAACCTTTTGTTCGCTGGATCTGGTACGGCGGCGTGTTTATGGCGGTGGGCGGCCTGTTCTGCCTGTTCGATCCCCGTTATCGCTCGCGTAAAAAAGCAGAGCGCGAGGAGCTGGTATGAACAAAAAAATCCTTTTTATCCCGCTAGTCCTGTTTTTACTGCTGGCGGCGGCGCTGCTCTGGCAGCTGTCGCGCAACGCCAATGGCGATGATCCTACGCGCCTCGAATCGGCGCTGATCGGCAAACCTGTGCCGGTGTTTAAACTCGAAGCGCTCGATAAGCCAGGTAAAATCTATGACCAGCATGTGCTGACCGATGGTAAGCCGATTCTGCTAAATGTCTGGGCGACCTGGTGCCCAACCTGCCGCGCGGAGCATCAATACCTCAATACGCTGGCGGAAAAAGGCATCCGTGTGGTTGGCCTGAACTATAAAGACGATCGCAGCAAAGCGGTAACCTGGTTGAACACCCTGGGGAATCCTTATGCACTGAGTCTCTATGATGGCGACGGCATGCTGGGCTTGGATCTGGGCGTTTACGGCGCGCCGGAAACTTTCCTGATCGACGGCAAAGGTATTATTCGCTATCGCCACGCGGGCGACATGAACGATCGCGTTTGGCTCGAAGAAGTGAAACCGCTATGGGACAAATATAACCAGGAGGCGGGCGCATGAAACGACTGCTTCTTTTAGTGGCGGGCATTGTTCTCAGTACCAGCCTGTGGGCGGCAATCGATACTTATCAGTTCGATTCGGTACAGCAGGAAGAGCAATACCGCGAACTCACCGCCTCGTTGCGTTGCCCGAAATGCCAGAACAACAGCATTGCCGACTCTAACGCGATGATCGCCGCAGATATGCGCCTCAAGGTCTACGAGCTGATGAAGCAGGGTGAAAATCGTCAGCAGATCATTGATTACATGGTGGCGCGCTACGGCAACTTCGTGACCTACGAACCGCCAGTTACGCCATCCACCTTGATTTTATGGGTGGGGCCGGCGCTGTTCGTGGTATTAGGGGCCGCAATTATTGTTCTGCGTAATCGCCGCGGCAAAACGCGTAGCGAGCTGGACGACGATGAACAACAGCGCCTTGCGGCGTTACTCAAGCGTGACGGGAAGCCGTAATGACTGGATTCTGGATTACCCTGATTATTTTGTTGCTGGCAGCAATCGCGCTGTTTCTGTATGCAGGCTGGCGTCAACGTGAAGTCAGCACGGGCGACCGCGATCGCCTCAATACCGACTTCTATCAACAGCGTCTGCGCGAGCTGGAGCGGGATGAAGAAGAGGGGGTTGTGGCTGAGCGACCGGAAATGGTACGCGAGCTACAACAAACGCTATTAACTGATATTCCACAGCAGGATGCTGCTCATATTCACCACAGCAGCCGCTGGGTATTGCTGCCGGGCGTCATTATGCTGCTGGTGGTGTCACTGGGTATGTATCTGAAAACCGGCGGCCTGGCCCAGCAGACGGCCTTTGTCAGCGTGCAGCAGGCGTATCCCGTGTTGCGTGCTCGCGTGATGGATCCCAATGCGCAGCCGTTGACGATGGAAGAGTTGGCCCGCTTACAGCTAGGCTTGCGTAATGCACTGCAAAGTGATGCCAACAACCTTAACGATTGGGCGATGTTAGGGCGACTGGGCATGGTACTGAATAACGCGACCGATGCGGGCCAGGCGTTTGAGCATGCGTTGCAGCTGGCACCTGACAATCTCGAGCTGCAGCAGGATTACGCTGAAGTGCTGACGCGATCCAGCGATCCGCAGGATAATCGTCAGGCCAGTCTGATGCTCAAAGAGCTACTCAAGCGCGATCACAGCGATGTGCGTACCTTGAGCCTGCTGGCGTTTAACGCCTTTGAGCAGCAGCAGTATAACGAGGCGATTGGTGCCTGGCAGGTGATGTTGAAACTGTTACCGCCAGGCGATCGTCGCATCACCATGATCGAACGCAGCATTGAACAAGCGAAAACCGATGCAGGACAGCAAAATAGCAGCCTGGCATTAACGGTGAGTTTGACGCCGCAGGCAGAAAAAATGTTACCGCAAGGCGGAGTGATGTATATTTCTGTGTCTGACGGTGTTTCACCGGTGCCTGTGGCTGTGAAGCGGTTACCGCTGAGCCACTTCCCGTTATCGCTTACGCTTGATGACAGCAATGCCATGATGCCCGATCGCCTACTTTCGGCGCAGCATCAGGTGCAGGTCAGGGTGCGCATTTCGCGCGACGGCAGTGCTAATCCACAGTCTGGTGACTGGTTTGGGTTAAGCGCGGTCACACCCTGGGATGGTCATCAGCAACTGGCTGTGGAAATTAATCAACAGCAGCCCTGAAGCGATACCTTACTGATCCGCACAGGGAGAGAAGAATGAATAACCGCCTGACCGGTTTGGCGTTGGCCAGTTTACTGCTGGTGGGTTGTGCCAGCTCAAAGCCGGCCGACACGACGGAACCTGCACAACGCAGCGATCCGTTGGAAGGCTTTAACCGCAAGATGTTTAACTTCAACTATAACGTGCTGGATCCTTATGTTTTGCGTCCGGTTGCGGTGGCCTGGCGTGATTACGTGCCGGTACCGGCACGCAGCGGTATAAGTAATGTCCTCGGTAACCTCGAGGAGCCTGCCAGCATGGTCAACGCCATTTTGGTCGGGGAACCGCGTCAGGCGGGCATTCACTTTACCCGCTTCTTCCTTAACACCGTGTTAGGGCTGGGTGGATTTATTGACGTGGCAGGTAAAGCCAACCCAGAGCTGGCACGTGAAGTGCCGCATCGCTTTGGTAGCACCTTAGGACGCTACGGCGTGGGTTACGGCCCGTACGTTGAATTGCCGGCCTATGGCAGCTTCACTGTTCGTGAAGATGGTGGTGACTTCGTCGATACGCTCTATCCCGTGTTGAGCTGGCTGAGCTGGCCGCTCTCCGTCGGGAAATGGACGCTTGAAGGTATTGAAACGCGTGCGCAGCTGTTGGATTCTGATGCGATATTGCGTCAGCAACAAGATCCTTACGCCTTCATTCGCAATGCTTACTTCCAGCGCCATGACTTTATTGCCAACGGCGGTAAGCTGAAGCCAGAAGAAAATCCGAACGCCAGCGCGATTCAGGACGATCTTAAAGACATCGACTCCCAATAAATAAAAAGGCGACTCAATGAGTCGCCTTTTCATATCTCTTGAGACATCAGAACTTATAGTTAAAGCTCGCGCCGTAAAGCCAGGCTTTACCTTCAGAGTTAAAGGTGTAAGGGCCTTCCTCTACGGTGACTTTCTGTCCGTGCATGTAAGAAACGCCTACATCGACTGACGCATCTTCATTGAACGCGTAAGAGGCACCGGCGCTCAGCCACAGACGATCCTGATCGGGGATGGAGATGGAACGCTTGTCGGCAGGAACCGGGCTGTCATCAAAGGCGATACCGGTACGGAAGGTCCAGTTATCGTCATAGAAGTAAGTGGTACCCAACGCAATTCGATAGGCATCGTGGAAGCCTTCATCCTTATAGAACAGCGTCTGGCCATTGCTGCCGGTGGCTTTCAGCTCTTGGAACTGACTCCAGCTGGTGTATGCCAGGCTATAATGCACAGCCCACTGCGGCGCAACTTTATGCCAACCGGAGACTTCCCACATCTCTGGCAGATTCAAGGTCAAGGCACCCGGGATAGTGGTACCGTTTGTACCATACGGCAGACCTAAAGCCAGCGCCTGTGGCGTGCCATTGTAGGCGGAAGGGATGTTGCTCTTATAGTCACCGTCAAAGTCGACTTTTACTTCTGAGCGATAGGTAAAGCCAAAGCGGTTATTTTTATCCACTTCGTACAGGATTCCGGCGTTCCAGCCGTAGCCCCATTCATCACCTTTTAAATGCGCAACCTGAGTATCCGCTGGCAGTCCTGCCAATGCACCGGCTTCACCGGCATAACGCTCAATTTTTGCTTTGGCATATACCGCATCAAAACCGACACCGAAGCTAAAGTGTTCATTAAGTCGATAAGCGGTACTGATATTAAAGTTGCCGGTCATCAAGTCGGTTTTACCGCCGTAGCCGCCCGCGGTATAACCATCGTTAAATTCAGTTGCCAGGCCATAATTAGAGGTTGCAGAGGCGCCGATCCACCATTGATCGTTAATCGGGTGCACGTAGTGAATATTCGGGATCCACTGGTTTGGCGCAATATTCTTCGCATCAAGGCTGCGACCAGACAACGGACTTTGACCACTAATATCGACTTCGGGATCAATATAAACCGCGCCGATGGAGAAAGAGGGACGATCCATCAACGCCATGGTGGCTGGGTTTCGGCTGGCAGATGCGGCGGTATCGCCCATTGCGCCTTCACCTGAATAAGCACGACCTAAACCAATTGCTGAAAATTCATTAAGCTGAAAGCCTGCGGCGTAAACATGGGAACAGACGAGCGTTACTGCAGCTGCCACAGCTGACTTTGCAAACAGGTTTTTATGGTTCATGACCACAACCTCATCTAAATTTATTATTAAACGTTGTTACGTCGCGTAACAAAGAGCGGCGAATTGTAGGGACTGACGGCAAAACGACATATCAGACCAGTGCGACGAGTATAGGTCCGACCTGTGTATTTGTTGCAATATTGTTTTTTAAATATTTCTGATTTGATCGATAAAATCAGATCTGCTTAACAAAAACTTAGCGGTTCAACCTCAGCATAACGGTCAATTTTGTTTTGGATCAATTTTTAGTGTGATATTCGTCACTTAGCGACTTGATGATAGATGTGAAAAGGCTGTAGGCGTAGACTTTGCTGCAGAAAATGATCCGATTGTGTTGATTTATCGTCAGGAGAGAATAATGACTGCTGCCATTAATAAATGTAGTGCTAACGAAACGGCTGCCTGCTGCTGTGTAGATGTTGGCACCGTGATGGATAATACCGATTGCACCGCTAGTTGGTCTGGTGTGTTTGCCGATCGTCATGCAGCTGATGCGATACTCACGCATTTGACTGAAAAAGCGCGTCAGGTGGAATCCGATCCCTGCGATATTCGTGCTGAGTTTACGCAAGAGGGTGACGCGGTGCGTTTAAGCGTCGACTTCACTTTTGCCTGCCAGGCGGAAACCCTGATCTTCCAGCTCGGCTTACGCTAATCCCGTCGCTGCCGGAATCCCCTTCGGCAGCCTTAACTCATTTTCGTGTATTCCCTCGCACTTTTTCCCTCTAGTTATTGGCGACTTAGCAACACTTAGTTAACACTGATGATCAGGTCAGACCTGTTTGGCAATGATGCCTTGGTCGAAAATTACAGGTGATTGCAATGAGCAAAGCGCAGCCGCTGCTGACGCGTCAGGGCGAACGTATCGCCATAACCCACGGATTGCGTACCCCTTTTGCCCGTCAGGCGACGGATTTCCACGGCATTCCTGCGCTTGAATTAGGGCGCATGGTGGTGAGTGAACTGATGGCGCGCAGCGAGTTACCGGTGGAAATCATCGATCAGCTGGTGTTTGGCCAGGTGGTGCAGATGCCGGAAGCGCCGAACATTGCGCGTGAAATTGTCCTGAGCAGCGGATTGGGCGTGCACACCGATGCTTACAGCGTGAGCCGTGCCTGCGCCACCAGTTTTCAGGCGGTGGCTAACGTGGCGGAAAGCTTGATGGCTGGCACAATCGATGCGGGCATTGCCGGAGGTGCCGACTCTTCCTCGGTGCTGCCGATTGGCGTGAGTAAAACCCTGGCGCGCGCGTTAGTCGATCTCAACAAAGCGCGCAGTTTCAGCCAGAAGCTCACTATCTTGCGCCGCTTACGTCCACGCGATCTCTTGCCGGTACCACCGGCAGTGGCGGAGTACTCTACCGGGCTGCGTATGGGCGATACTGCCGAACAGATGGCGAAATCGCACGGCATCACGCGTGAGCAGCAGGATGCGTTAGCGCTGCGTTCGCATCAGCACGCGGCACGCGCCTGGCAATCGGGCGTGTTGACGCAGGAAGTCATGCCCGCCTTTGTACCGCCGTGGAAAGCTCCGATCGAGCAGGACAATAATATTCGTTTTAACGCGAGCGCAGGGGATTACGCCAAACTGCGCCCGGCATTTGATCGCCGCCACGGCTCGGTGACGGCCGCCAACAGCACGCCGTTAACCGATGGCGCGGCGGCGGTGATTCTCATGCGTGAAGGTCGCGCGCGTGAATTGGGCATTACACCGCTCGGCTATCTGCGCAGCTATGCCTTTACCGCTATTGATGTCTGGCAGGATATGCTGCTCGGCCCGGCATATGCTTCGCCGCTGGCGCTGGATCGCGCCGGCATCACGCTAAACGACCTCACGCTAATTGATATGCATGAAGCCTTTGCGGCGCAAACCCTGGCGAACCTGAAAATGTTCCGTGACGAACGCTTTGCGCGTGAGGTGCTGAATCGTCCTCACGCATTAGGCGAGGTGAATGAGGAGCGGTTTAACGTACTCGGCGGCTCAATTGCTTATGGTCATCCGTTTGCCGCTACCGGCGCGCGTATGATCACGCAAACGCTGCAGGAACTGCGGCGGCGCGGTGGCGGGTTAGGTTTAGTCACCGCCTGTGCGGCGGGTGGGTTGGGCACCGCAATGGTTCTGGAGGCTGAATAATGAGCGAATCTGCCTTTCATTTACAGATGCGTCTCGACCATGTTGGTGTGATTACCATCGACGTGCCAGGCGAGAAGATGAACACGCTGAAAGCGGAATTTGTACCGCAAATTAAAGCGGTGCTGGATGAAGCGCGTAGCCACAAACAGCTGGCGGGGTTGGTGTTGATTTCCGGAAAGCGCGACAACTTTGTTGCCGGTGCGGATATCAGCATGATCGCCCAATGCCAAACCGCTGAAGAAGCTGAAGCGCTGGCAAAGCAGGGCCAGGATGTGATGGCGATGATTGCCGCGCTACCGTTTCCGGTGGTGGCGGCGATCCACGGCGCCTGTCTGGGCGGTGGATTAGAGCTGGCGCTGGCCTGCGATGCACGCATCTGTACACTTGATGATAAAACGCGCCTCGGCCTGCCGGAAGTGCAGCTTGGATTATTGCCCGGTTCTGGTGGAACGCAGCGTCTGCCCCGACTGATTGGCGTACAGCAGGCGCTGCCGCTGATCCTTACCGGCAAGCAACTGCGCGCCAGGCAGGCGCTCAAACTCGGTATTGTTGATGATGCCGTGCCACAGTCAATTCTGCTGGAAACGGCAATTGCGCGTGTACATAAAGGAAAAGGCGCGCGCAGAGCATTATCGCGTCGCGATCGGTTGCTGCAAGGTCCGGTTGCGCGTCATATCCTCTTTGCGCTGGCGCAACGTCAGACCAACAATAAAACTCAGGGCAACTATCCTGCCGCTGACCGTATTTTACAGGTGGTGCGCATTGGCCTTGAGCAGGGCAGCAGCGCCGGGCATGAGGCAGAAGCGCGCGCCTTTGGCCAACTGGCGATGACGCCAGAATCGGCGGCGCTGCGCAGCCTGTTCTTTGCCTCAACCGCTTTAAAGAAAGAAGCGATGGCGAGTGCCGAACCACGCGAGCTAAAGCAGATTGGCGTGCTCGGCGGTGGTTTGATGGGCGGTGGCATTGCCAGCGTGACGGCGCTCAAGGCCGGTTTGCCGGTACGCATCAAAGACATCAATCTTGCGGGGGTAAACCACGCATTGCAGTACAGCTGGGAGCTGCTGAGTAAAAAGGTGAAGCGACGTCAGCTGAAGGCGGCTGAGCGTCAGCAGCAAATGGCTCGCATCAGCGGCGGTACCGATTATCAGGGCTTTAGCCAGCGCGATCTGGTGATTGAAGCGGTCTTTGAGGATCTGGCGCTGAAGCAGCAGATGGTTAGCGAAATTGAAAGCCATTGCCAGCCGCATACGATTTTTGCTTCCAACACCTCATCGTTACCGATTGGCGATATCGCTGCCAACGCGAAGCGACCGGAGAATGTGATTGGCCTGCATTTCTTCAGCCCGGTGGACAAAATGCCGCTGGTGGAGGTGATTCCGCATGCCAATACCTCGGCCCAAACGCTGGCGACCACAGTACAGCTGGCGCGTCAGCAGGGTAAAACGGCGGTGGTGGTTGCTGACCGTCCTGGCTTTTACGTCAACCGTATTCTTGCACCCTATATAAATGAAGCGCTGCGCTGTTTGCAGGAAGGCGAACCGATCGAGCATATCGATCGTGCGCTGGTAAAATTTGGATTCCCGGTCGGGCCGCTCCAGCTGCTGGATGAAGTGGGAATTGATGTTGGCAGCAAAATCAGCCCAATTCTCGAGCAGGCTTACGGGTCGCGCTTTAGTGCCCCCAAGGCCGCAAGCGCGATTCTGGCCGATGGGCGAAAAGGGCGGAAGAACAACCGGGGCTTCTATCACTATCAGCGCTCACGCTGGCCCGGTAAACGCAAAGCTGATGCAGCGATTTACGCACTTTTGCATGTCAAACCGCAGGCGAAACAGAGTGAAACGCAGATTGCGGAACGCTGTGTGTTGATGATGCTGAACGAGGCTGCACGTTGTCTTGATGAGGCGGTGATCCGTAATGCGCGCGATGGCGATATCGCGGCCGTATTTGGTATCGGCTTTCCGCCCTTCCTGGGCGGGCCGTTCCGCTATATGGATCAGCGCGGCATTGGCGATATCGTCAAAGCATTAAGGTCGTTAATGCAGCAACATGGCGATCGTTTCACGCCGAGTGAGGCGCTGGTCGCATTGTCAGAAGAGAAAATGAATTTTTACACTTCTGCACAATCTTGAATAGGCGTACAGATTCAGCGGGTTAGTATGGTGGCCGCGCAACGGCTAGCGCGGCACCATTCTGAGATATGCTTATTTAATAAACAACCGGTTGACTATACTGAAGCCATTGGGGTAAAACACACCGTTCATTCGCAGAATGAAGCGTCTGGTGCTGTGGTACCGGGCGATATCGACAAACAACAGCGGTGCTTTATGCAAGTTTTTATCATGCGTCATGGCGATGCAGCTCTGGAAGCAGCGAGTGATTCCGTTCGTCCTCTCACCCTTTGTGGCTGTGACGAATCGCGTCAGATGGCAAGCTGGCTCAATGGCAAAACGCCAGAAATTGATCGGGTATTAGTGAGTCCTTATTTGCGCGCCGAGCAAACGCTCGCAACGGTACGCGAAACCCTGAAGTTACCGGTAGGGCAGGACGTGCTGCCAGAACTGACGCCGGGCGGCGATCCAGGCATGGTGGCCTGTTATCTGCAGGCGCTGGCGCACAAAGGCGTTAAGTCGGCGCTGGTGATTTCTCACCTGCCGCTGGTGGGATATTTGGTCTCTGAACTTTGCCCGCAGGAAGCGCCGCCCATGTTCGCTACCTCTGCGATAGCCTGTGTAAACTTTGATGCCGATGCCAGCGAAGGCAAGCTGGAGTGGCAGGTTAGCCCGTCAAAATTGGCCAAAGCCATTTAATCTCTGTGGGCCGCAATCGCGGCCCTATCCTTATCTACCGCAGCCATTACGGCAGTTCAGGCGGTTGCCACTCTTCTACTTCAATCAGCACCAGCAGCGCCGCGTCGCCGCCGAACATTTTCGGTGCCTGATGAAACGCCATCACATGCGGATGTTGCGCGAGCCACAGAGGCGTTTGCTGCTTGAGGATATGTTTGCCGTGGCCAGTCATCACGCTGGCACAGAACAGATGCTCACGACGACAGGCAGCGATTAAGGCACCAAGTTCCTGTTTGGCTTGCACCTGAGTTAGCCCATGGAGATCGAGAAAAATCTCCGGCGTGTAATCGCCACGGCGTAATTTCTTCTGCTCGTAGTGGCTAACATCCGCACGCACATAGCGAACCGGTCCTTCACTGGAGAGCAGCGGCTGAAACTCATCGGAGAAATAATGGCTGTTATCCGCCTGTTCTGAAATCAGACGTTTCAGCGGCACTTCACGTGTTTTCACCACCGGCTTGTGCACGATGGTGTCCTGTTTCAGCTTGCGCGTTCCACTCATCAATTGGCGGAACATCTCCTGATCGTCCTGGCTTAGCGGCGTTTTCTTACTCATGGCTTTGTGATTGATTTAGAAAAGACGGGTGAACAGTCGGTGACATACCTTAACCGCAAGCGTTAACAAATGTCAGCTTTTTCACCTCGCCGCGCTGAATTCTGCCCGGCTTCGTGGCACACTATCGGCCGATTGATTTTATGGCCTGCGGAGGGCTACGTGGACAAGATATTCGTCGATGAGGCAGTGAACGAACTGCACACCATTCAGGACATGCTGCGCTGGGCAGTCAGCCGTTTTTCGGCGGCAGGAATTTGGTACGGCCACGGCACGGATAATCCCTGGGACGAAGCAGTCCAACTGGTTCTGCCAACGCTATGGTTGCCGCTGGATATTCCTGAAGATATGCGCCATGCACGTCTGACCGCCAGCGAGCGTCATCGCATCGTTGAGCGCGTTATTCGCCGCGTCAATGAACGCATTCCGGTGGCTTATCTTACCAACAAAGCCTGGTTCTGCGGCCACGAGTTCTACGTGGATGAGCGCGTGCTGGTTCCGCGTTCACCGATTGGTGAACTGATCGAAAACCGCTTTGCCGGTTTGATCGGCGATTCGCCTAATCACATTCTTGATATGTGCACCGGCAGCGGCTGCATCGCGATAGCCTGCGCCTATGCTTTCCCGGAAGCGGAAGTCGATGCGGTGGATATCTCCACTGACGCGCTGGCCGTTGCCGAGCAGAACATTGAAGAACATGGCTTGCTGAACCACGTTACGCCGATTCGCGCCGATCTGTTCCGCAACTTACCGCCGGTGAAATACGATTTGATCGTCACCAATCCGCCGTATGTGGATGCGGAGGATATGGACGATCTGCCGAATGAATATCGCCACGAGCCGGAGCTCGGCCTTGCCGCAGGTAGCGACGGCCTGAAGCTGGTACGCCGCATTCTGGCATGTGTGCCAGATTATCTCAGCGAGCAGGGCGTGCTAATTTGCGAAGTCGGCAACAGCATGGTGCACATGATCGATCAATATCCCGATGTGCCGTTTACCTGGCTGGAGTTTGATAACGGCGGTGACGGCGTATTTATGCTGACGCGTGAGCAAATCGTAGCGGCACAGCACCATTTCTCATTCTATAAAGACTAAATAAAAGGGCGAGCGCTCGCCCGCAACATCGCAACAAGGAATCAGCATGGCCGGAAACAGCATCGGACAAGTTTTTCGCGTAACCACTTTTGGCGAGTCGCATGGTATTGCGCTGGGCTGCATTGTTGACGGTGTGCCTCCCGGCATTCCGCTCACCGAAGCCGATATTCAGCACGATCTCGATCGTCGTCGTCCCGGCACCTCGCGCTATACCACCCAGCGTCGCGAGCCGGATCAGGTGAGAATTTTGTCCGGCGTGTTTGAGGGCGTGACGACCGGCACCTCAATCGGCCTGCTGATTGAAAATACTGACCAGCGCTCGCAGGATTACGGCGCAATTAAAGATCTGTTCCGTCCTGGCCATGCGGATTACACCTATGAGCAGAAATATGGCCTACGCGACTATCGCGGCGGCGGGCGCTCTTCCGCGCGTGAAACCGCAATGCGCGTGGCCGCGGGGGCGATTGCCAAGAAGTATCTGCAGATGAAGCACGGCATTGTGGTGCGCGGCTATCTGGCACAGATTGGCGACGTAGCCTGTGAGCTGAAAGACTGGAGCATCGTGGAAGAGAACCCGTTTTTCTGCCCGGATGCCTCAAAGCTGGAGGCGCTGGATGAACTGATGCGCGGGTTGAAAAAAGAGGGCGATTCCATCGGTGCCAAAGTCACCGTGCTGGCTGAAAACGTGCCGCCGGGATTAGGTGAGCCGGTATTTGATCGTCTGGACGCAGATTTGGCGCATGCACTGATGAGCATCAATGCGGTAAAAGGCGTGGAGATCGGCGACGGTTTCGCGGTGATCAACCAGCGTGGCAGCCAGCATCGCGATGAAATCCGCGCTAACGGTTTCCAGAGCAACCATGCGGGCGGCATTCTGGGTGGCATCAGCAGCGGCCAAACCATCAGCGCTAATCTGGCGATGAAACCGACCTCAAGCATTACCGTTCCGGGCAATACCATCACGCGCGATGGCGAAGAAGTGGAGATGATCACTAAAGGTCGCCACGATCCTTGCGTCGGCATCCGCGCCGTACCGATTGCCGAAGCGATGATGGCGATTGTGTTAATGGATCATCTGCTGCGCCAGCGCGCGCAAAACGGTGATGTTAACAGCAACGTTCCGCGCTGGTAAGCCCGATGATGCGCCGTCTGTTCATCACCTGTGCCGCGCTGTTGTGCAGTGCGGCGGCCGTTGCCGCGACGCCGTGGCAGCAAATCCATCAGCCGATTGCCGGCAACCCGCAGTCGATTGGCGGTTTCGCCAACGGCTGTATTGTTGGTGCGCAGCAGCTACCGCTGAACTCACCAAATTATCAGGTGATGCGTCAGGATCAGCGCCGCTATTTCGGCCATCCAGACTTGATCGCCTTTATTCAGCGCCTCAGTACGCAAGTTCATCAGCTGCAGCTGGGCCAGGTGCTGATTGGCGATATGGGCATGGCGGCAGGCGGCCGTTTTAGCAGCGGCCACGCCAGCCATCAAACCGGTCTGGATGTGGATATCTGGCTGCAACTGCCAAAAACGCGCTGGAGTGCGCAGCAACTGCTGAAACCGCAGCCGCTTGATTTGGTCTCTGCGGACGATAAGCAGGTGATCGCACGCCATTGGCAGCCACAAATTGATAGCTTGATTAAGCTGGCAGCGAAAGATGATGAAGTGACGCGTATTTTCGTTAATCCGGCGATTAAAAGACAGCTTTGCGCTGATGCCGGTAGCGATCGTGCGTGGCTGAATAAAGTGCGTCCGTGGTTTGCCCATCGCGCACATATGCACGTGCGTCTGCGTTGCCCAGCAGGCAGCCTTGAGTGCCAGGAGCAGGCCCCGCAGCCGCCAGGTGATGGCTGTGGTGCCGAGCTGGACAGCTGGTTCCTGCCGAAAAAACCTGGCAGCACGCCGCCAGTGAAGAAAACGCCGCCGCCGTTACCGCCGTCATGTCAGGCTTTATTAGATAAACATTTGTTATAACCTCGATTCTTCAACCCGCAGGTGCGTTGGCTGCGCTCGTCCACCCCAGTCACTTACTAATGTAAGCTCCCGGGGATGAACGAGCTTGCCGCCTTCCTGCAGCTTGAATTATCGAGATTATTTAGGAAGATGGTTGATGGATCTTTTTGTTGTCAGCCCGCTGGTCATCGGCGTGCTGTTTTTTGTGGCAATGCTGGCGGCATTCATCGACTCGATTGCCGGAGGCGGGGGCTTGCTCACTGTACCCTCTTTGCTGGCGGCCGGGCTCTCACCCGCTCAGGCGTTAGCCACCAATAAGCTGCAATCGGTCGGCGGTTCCTTCTCCGCCAGCCTCTATTTCATTCGTCGCGGTGCGGTGAAGTTAAATGAGCAGTGGCTGAATATCGCCATGACGTTTCTTGGCGCAATCGGCGGCACCATCCTGATTCAGCATCTGCAAGCGGACGTTTTGCGGCAAATCTTGCCTTTGCTACTGATCTGCATCGGTTTGTGGTTCCTGCTGATGCCACGTTTGGGGGAAGCGGATCGCGAACGTCGTCTGCACGGTTTGCCCTATGCGCTGGTGGGCGGCGGCTGCGTCGGTTTCTACGACGGCTTCTTTGGCCCGGGCGCGGGTTCTTTCTACGCGCTGGCTTTCGTTACCCTGTGCGGCTTCAATTTGGCGAAAGCCACTGCCCACGCCAAAATCCTAAATTTCACCTCGAATTTCGGCAGCTTGCTGTTCTTTATGTTCGGTGGAAAAGTGGTGTGGGGCACTGGCGTGATTATGCTGCTGGGTGCCTTTATCGGCGCGCGCCTCGGCGCCAGACTGGTGCTGAGCCGCGGTCAGAAGCTCATTCGCCCAATGGTAGTAACGGTTTCGGCGGTGATGAGCGCTAAATTATTATGGGATAGTCACGGCAGTGCATTCATGGCCTGGCTGGCAACCCTGTGATCCAATCCTCGTCAAGACCGGCAGCCAGTGCGACAATGGCGCCGGTTTTTTTTAAAGATTAAAAATTATGAGTACAACACACCATTACGATCAGCTGATTGCCATCTTTGATGGCTGCTTCGTTGACGATTTTCAGACGCGTCTAATTAAAGGCGACGACGAACCTATTTATCTTCCAGCGGATGAAACCTCGCCGTGGAATCGCGTGGTGTTCGCCCACGGCTACTACGCCAGCGGGCTGCACGAAATTTCCCACTGGTGTATTGCCGGTGAAGCGCGTCGCAAGCTGGTTGATTTTGGTTATTGGTACTGCCCGGACGGGCGTGATGCGCAAACCCAGAGCCAGTTTGAAGCCGTTGAGGTCAAACCGCAGGCGCTGGAGTGGTTGTTCTGCGTTGCGGCGGGCTTTCCCTTCAACGTAAGTTGTGACAATCTCGAAGGCGATTGTGAGCCAGATCGCATAGCGTTTCAGCGTAAGGTTCATGCTCAGGTGATGACTTATCTGGAGCAGGGTATTCCGGCACGTCCGGCCCGTTTCATCGATGCATTAATGAATTATTACGGCACGCCGGCGTTGACGGCGGCCCAGTTTCCCTGGCCGGAAGACCTGTGATCCGCGATGGCATTATAAGAAGAGAGGAAGAGATGATCGTAGAATTTGAAACCCGCATTCTGGCCCTGATTGATGATATGGTCGATCACGCCAGCGATGACGAGCTGTTTGCTGGCGGCTATCTGCGTGGTCATCTGACCCTGGCGGTGGCGGAGATTGAACTGAGCGGCGAACATACGCCGGAAGCGCTGCAGACGCATGTCACCAATAGCCTGCAAAAAGCCATTGCGGCTGGTGAACTGTCGCCACGCGATCAGGCGTTGGTTACGGGGATGTGGGACAATCTGTTCCTGCAGGCGCGTCAGAGCGCTTAAGCTGTGGGGGCGATCGCTCGCCCCGCAGATTAACGAGCCGCTTTTTTACCCTTCAGCAATTTTCGTACCCAGTAGCGATTTGGATTCAATGCCGTAAGCGTCGCCGCATCCAGCGGCTGGGGTTCGCCGCTCATTTGCGCTGCCAGCACTTCGGCCGCCAGCGGCGCACTGCATAAACCACGCGATCCCAACGCACCCAGCACAAATAACCCTGCATGCACTGGCGCTGCGGGCACGGCTTCAGCGCGTGAACGCTGCGCGGGAAGATCCGCATACTGCGTGAGCAAAGCATCGTAATCCGGCGCGCTGCCGCTCATCGGCAGGTGATCGCGCGTGGCGCAACGCACACCGTTGCGCGCCTGATTATCTGATACATCTACCTGCTGCGGCCATGCACTTTCCGGTAGGCAGTTGATCAGCCGCTGACGGTTTTCTTGCTGGTCATCGGCACGGAAATCAGTCGTGGTATCGCCGCGGTGATAGCTGGCACCAATGCAATGGGTAGCGAAATTCGGACTAACCGGCGTGAGATAGCCGTCGTAACAGAGCACGGTGCGCAGTTCGCCGAGCGAATCATTAGTCGGCACGTGGCTCACCTGACCGGCTACCGCATATGCCGGCAGCATTCTGCTTTGCTCGATATCCAGCAAGGCGTGACCATTCGCCAGTACCACCTGCTGATGCTGCACAGATGGCCGATCGCTAAAGTGCAGCGTCCAGCTTTCATTGTTCCGCGTAAGCTGCGTTACCTGATGCAGCCAGTGAACGCGCAGGCCTTGCGTTTGTGCATACTCCAGCAAATTACTGGTTAACTGGGAAGGGGAAAGCCAGCCACCCTGCGGATAATAGAGGCCGCTGAAACCCAGTTCGACACCTGCGAGCTTTTCCGCCTCTTCTTTATTTACGCCATAAGCGATTTCACGCGGTAGGTCCATGTTGAGCATCTGCGCGATTTTATCCGCACTTTTACTGTCCCAGCCGAGCTGCAGCACGCCGCTCCAGTGATGCTCAAACTCCACCGGCACCCAATCATACAGGCGACGAGCAAAGCCAAAGGCAGCAGGGAAAAAGGTCGCCAATGCCGGATCGTGCTGATTGAGCAGCGGATAGAGCGCACCCTGACGGTTACCGGATGCCCCCAACGCTGGCGCAGCATCAGCACAATATAAGGTGACGCGCCAGCCCCGGCGAAGGAGTGCCAGAGCCAGTACCGCGCTGGCGACGCCGCCGCCAATGAGCGCGACTTCCTGGCTTGCAGCTTGCGGTCGTGCATACCACGGCTGGCTGTGCGGCAGCTCAGCTGCCTGTTCCAGCACACCGATCAGCATTTCACGTTTGTGGCCAAATCCTTTGCGCTTCTGCATGGTGAAACCAGCGTCCTGCAAGCCACGGCGCACAAAGCCAGACGCCGTAAAGGTGGCGAGCGTGCCGCCCGGACGCGCTAAGCGCGCCATGGCGGCGAACAGTGCTGGCGTCCACATCTCCGGATTTTTCGCCGGGGCAAAGCCATCAAGAAACCACGCATCCACCTGGCGATTAAGGCTGTCATCAAAGGTGTGAATTAGCGCGTTAATATCACCAAGCCAGAGATCCAGCGTGACTTCGCCACCGTTAAACAGCACGCGCTGGCAGCCCGGCAATGCCTGCGGCCACTGCTGTTGTAGCTGTTCAGCCCACGGCTGGAGCTCAGGCCAATGCGCATGCGCAGCGATCAAATCCTCGTGCGTCAGCGGGTATTTTTCGCAGCTGATAAAGTGCAGGCGCTGGAGTGGGGCCGTGGGATGCTCGGCGCGGAAGCGATCAAACGCTTGCCACAGTGTGAGAAAGTTCAGACCAGTCCCAAAACCGCTCTCGGCGACGATAAATAAATCGCGCGAATGATCGGCAAAACGGTGCGGAATATGATTACCGTCAAGGAAAACATAGCGCGTCTCTTCCAGCCCATTGTCGTTGGAGAAATAGACGTCACCGAACGCTCGGGACACAGGTGTACCCTGTTCATTCCAGTTTATTTGGGCATGTTCTACTGGGGTAAATTTCACGGGGAAAGGCTCATATTTCAGGCAGTGGCGCGAGTTTAGCGACAGACGTGACATGACGCAAATTTACAAAACGAAATGGCTGATCGGACTTGTTCGGCTTACAACTGTACGCTAGAGTGCACGTCAATCCAAAAGAGTGGAACGAGGACTATTGAATGAAACGTGCAGTGATTACTGGCCTGGGTATTGTTTCCAGCATTGGTAATAACCAGCAAGAAGTGCTGGCTTCTCTGCGTGAAGGCCGTTCCGGTATTACTTTCTCCGAAGAGATGAGAGATGCCGGTATGCGCAGCCACGTATGGGGCAACGTCAAACTGGATACCAACGGGCTCATCGATCGCAAAATCGTGCGTTTTATGAGTGATGCCTCGATCTACGCTTACCTGTCTATGGCTGAAGCGATTAAGGATTCAGGCCTGACTGACGAACAGTATCAGCAAAACCCACGTGTTGGCCTAATTGCTGGTTCTGGCGGCGGTTCTCCGCGTTATCAGGTATTTGGTGCGGACGCTATGCGTGGCCCGCGCGGCCTGAAAGCCGTTGGTCCTTACGTAGTGACCAAAGCCATGGGTTCAGGCGTATCTGCTTGCCTGGCAACCCCGTTCAAAATCCACGGCGTGAACTACTCCATCAGCTCAGCGTGTGCCACTTCAGCACACTGCATCGGCAACGCCGTTGAGCAGATTCAGCTGGGCAAACAGGACATCGTTTTTGCAGGCGGCGGCGAAGAGCTGAGCTGGGAAATGGCCTGTGAATTTGATGCGATGGGCGCGTTGTCGACCAAATACAACGAAACGCCTGAAAAAGCGTCACGTACCTACGATGCCAACCGTGACGGTTTTGTCATTGCAGGCGGCGGTGGTATGGTGGTAGTAGAAGAGCTGGAACATGCTCTGGCACGTGGCGCACATATTTATGCTGAGATCGTCGGTTACGGCGCCACCTCCGATGGCGCAGATATGGTAGCACCTTCAGGCGAAGGCGCAGTGCGCTGCATGAAGATGGCGATGCAAGGTGTTGATACGCCAATCGATTACCTCAACACCCACGGCACCTCAACGCCAGTGGGTGATGTGAAAGAGCTGGGTGCGATTCGCGAAGTATTCGGCGATAACTCACCCTCTCTGTCTGCGACCAAAGCGATGACTGGCCACTCTCTGGGTGCGGCTGGCGTGCAGGAAGCGATCTACACCTTGTTGATGCTGGAGCACGGCTTCATCGCGCCAAGCATCAATATTGAAGAGCTGGATGAAGCGGGTAAAGGTCTGAACATTGTGACCAAGCCGACCGAAAAAGCATTGACTACAGTGATGTCGAACAGCTTTGGTTTCGGTGGCACCAACGCCACGTTAACCATGCGTAAGCTGCCAGCGTAATTGCAGATTTTACAAGGTGCGCATGAATGCGCACCCTACGAAAACCGCGTTATGCCTTCGTAGGGGCGCCATTTATGGCGACCGAATGATGCAAGCATTATCTCAAGGGCCGGTTATCCGGCCCTTGTTGTTTTGACAATCCACCTCCTGCTTGCCTACACTCTCTCTCCGTCCGAAACAAAATTATCAATTCCCATTAAATGTGAACCAAATATCCCGTTTCTGTTATGGCAGCAAGCGCGTGTCTGGTTATGACAAGGAGTTCGCCGCCCGATGATCCCCACTGCCAGCGCAGAGCAGCAATCAGTATTGCCGTTAGCCTGCACCTCATTTGCGGTATTTCTCACCTATCTCACTGCCGGTTTGGCGCTGCCGGTGATCCCGCTGTATGTGCATCAGCAACTCGGCATGAGTAATCTGATGGTCGGCGTGGCGGTAGGAATTCAGTTTTTTGCCACGCTGCTAACGCGCAGCTTTGCTGGACGGCGTGCCGATCAGCATGGTGCGAAGCTCACTACGCAGCATGGCATGATGGCCATCGCGCTGGTCGGCGTGGCCTATTTGGCGGCGGCACTATTACCGGTGTCCCCTTGGGCGAAGTTTGGTTTGCTGGCGCTAGGGCGACTGTTGCTGGGATTTGGCGAAAGTTTGCTGCTTACCGGAAATCTGACGTGGGGCATGGGGCTGGTCGGCAGTAAACGTTCAGGTCTGGTGATGTCGTGGAACGGCATGGCGATATACGGATCGCTGGCGGCGGGTGCGCCATTGGGGCTGCTAATTAATCAGCATGGCGGTTTTGCCGCACTTGGCGCAGTGGCGCTGCTATTACCGCTGCTATCGCTGGCAATCAATGGCTGGATTCGCAAAGTGCCGGTTGTTGGCGGCGAGCGGCCATCGCTGTTTAGCGTGGTAAAAACCATCTTCCAGCCGGGGCTGGCGCTGGCGCTGCAGGGCACCGGGTTTGCTGTCATCGGTACCTTTACTTCGCTCTACTTTGCGGCGGAAAACTGGGGCAATGCCGGTTTTGCGCTCACGGCGTTTGGCTGCGCCTTTGTACTGGTGCGCGTGTTCTTTGGCGGTTTGCCGGATCGTCACGGCGGCGTGCGCGTGGCGATGGTATCGCTGCTGGTGGAAACCGCCGGATTACTGCTGCTGGCGTTGGCCAGTTCCGGCTGGATGGCGCTAATTGGCGCGGCATTGACCGGCTGCGGCTGCTCGCTGATCTTCCCGGCGCTGGGTGTGGAAGTCATCAGGCGCGTATCGCCGCAGATCCGCGGCACCGCGCTCGGCGGCTTCTCTGCTTTTCAGGATATTGCTTACGGCGCCAGCGGACCATTGACCGGCTTACTGGCGACGGCGCTGGGTTACGGTTCCGTGTATGTTGCGGGTGCCTGCTGCGCTGCGCTGGGAATTCTGGTCACCTGGACGTTTTCGCGTCGTGCGACAGCAGCGTAACCAGCTTATCGCAGGCGCTAATAATCTCACCGGGTGTCAGCGCGGCAAATCCCAATAGCCAGCCCGCTTGCTGCGCTTCCCCCGCATAGAGCGGTGACAGCCGCGGTAACAGTAATCCTCGCGCTTTAGCCTGTTCGGTTAAGTGCGCTTCATCCCCCTGCAGCAACTGCACCGTTAACTGCAAGCCTCCTGCCGCCGGCAGCGGCTGGAGCCAGGGTTGCAGTCGCGTATTGATCTGCTCCAGTAAACAGTCACGTCGACTGCGATATAGCTGGCGCATCAGGCGTAGATGGCTGGCAAAATGGCCTTGCTGCAGAAACTCCGCAGTGATTGCCTGTGGCAACATCGCGCTGTGGCCGTCCATCACGCTGCGCGCGCGCCCAAGCGCCTGGACCAACTGCGGCGGCACCACCATCCACGCCAGACGCAGCGAGGGAAACAGCGTTTTGGAAAAGGTGCCGAGACAGATGACCCGACTGTCGGTTTCTACACCTTGCAGCGCTGGAGCAGGGCGATCCTCGTAGTGAAATTCGCTGTCGTAATCATCTTCAATTAGCCAGCTATCGTGCTGGCGCGCCCATGCCAGCCAGTGCAGGCGGCGCGCCAGGCTCATTGCTGTGCCCGTTGGGTAGTGATGGGCGGGCGTGAGATACACTAATTTCGCGCTACCACTGAGCGGCATCGCTCCTTCCGCATCCAGCGGCATGGCGCGACAGCGCGCACCGGCGGCGAGAAACGCATTGCGCGCCCCGGGATAACCCGGCTCCTCCAGCCACACCTCGTCGCCCGCATCAAGGAACATTAACGCCAGCAGTTGCAGCGCCTGCTGTGAGCTGGTGAGCATCACCACCTGTTCTGCCGAGCAGCGCACGCCACGCGACAGTGCCAGATAATCCGCCACGGCCTGGCGCAGCGACGGCAGACCAAGCGGGTCGCCATAGCCCATTACGCCACTGCCCAGTGAGCGTTGCACCTGATGAGTGATGCGACGCCACTGTGCATGCGGAAAAGCGCGTAACTCTGGCGAGCCGGCGGCGAAGGCGTGAGGAAACGGCGGATCCTGACAGCCGCCAGTCGCCAGCACCTGTTGACCACGCTGGGAAAAACGCGGTGAGCAAGCGACCCGACTTTTCGGCTTAGGCGGCGGCATGCGAATCGAGACAAACGTGCCGCGTCCGCCCTGGCGCTGCAGATAACCTTCGCTTTCCAGCTGCGCATAAGCAGCCTCGACCGTAACGCGTGACAGTGATAAATCGATTGCCAGCTGGCGACTGGCGGGCAGTTGCTGCGCATGCTGCAGATGACCGTTGGCAATTGCCTGACGTAGAGTATTGCACAACCGTTCGCGCAGGCCGCCTTGGGTCTGGTGGCTAAATAGCGCCAAAAATGAGGTCTTCATCGTGGTCTTATTCGGGTGATAGAAGTGGTATCAGCATGCAGACCACTTTGCCGTAAACTGAGAAAAAATCACAGTGGGAGAAGGCAATGTCAGCGGTCTTAAAATTCGCTCCGGCCAGCGCAAACGAAAGCGTGGCGTATTTGCAGCACAAACTGAGCTTTTACACCGATGCGTGGGATTTAGCGCAAGATCTGGCGCAGGGTATCAGCGCGATCGTAGTGGTCGATGCACGTTCTGAGGACGTTTATCAGGCAGGGCATATTTGCAGCGCCATCTCGTTCCCGCATCGCACCATGAATGCGGCATCGACCGCGCATCTCGATCGCAGCAAAGTTTACATCACCTATTGCGACGGCATTGGCTGTAACGGCTCAACCAAAGCGGCACTCAAGCTGGCGTCGCTGGGTTTTCAGGTGAAAGAGCTGATGGGTGGGTTGGATTTCTGGAAGCGCGACGGTCATCCAATGGCATGGGGGACGACAGCAGGCGAATGGCCATCTGCCTCGCCCGCTGCACACTGTGGCTGCTAGATAAGTAACCACAGCAGGAAGGTGAACACCAAGAGTCCGACAATCAGCGTGAGCATTGGACGTTGAGCCAGCGGCTGCGGCAGGATTTGAATAAACGGCGACCAAATCGGCTGCGGGTGCATCTCGCTATCGGCCAGCGGCTGTTCGTGCAGCTTTTCGGCGCGACGGCTAAATAATAGATTCAGCAGATCCTGCGTTTGCGCTGGCGTTAGAACGGTATGGGGCATCGCCTGGAAACGCTGTTGGCTGTAATCCTCCAGCAATCGCTGCTCATCCTGCGTCAGCGGTTGCTTCAGCGAGGTTTCCAGCATCTGCAAGGTCGGCGCGCTGTGCTGACCCAGCGTCTGCCGCACCTGCAAATATTGCGTTAGCAGCGGGAAGTGGCGGGATGGAATCGGATCGCCACTTTTCAGGTTTACCAGCTTCAAGGTGTCGGCCAGCAGCTTCACCGGCGATTCCCCGGTAGTAGCGGCAAGACGTGTAACCTGTTGATTCAGCGATTGCTGCTCTGCCGGCAACAAGCTGCGATCGGAAGATCGCGTTTGCTGCGGTTGCGGAATTGCCATCTGGCCGTTTTGCAGCATGGTCAGCACCTGACGCAGCTGATCCTGCGACAACCCGCTCAATACCGTTTGGTTAAACTGCTGACGAATAAAGTCGCTCACTGCCTGGCGATTATTGCCCTGCGGCAATTTTTCCAGCAGCTGCTGTAACAGCTGGCGCGTGGCAAGGCTGTTTTGTACCTGGGTCAGACGGCCATTGAGATGCTGTTCTGCCGCCGGGAAATGACGTGATTGCAGCTCACTCTCATTTTTCACGCCAACTTCGTGACGCACGCCTGCCCACAGTTCCGGGGCTTTTAGCGTGCTGAGTGACATGATACGTACAATCAGGCGTTCCAGCGTGGTGCGCTGGGCAGGGGATAACGGTTGTTCACCGGCGGGGCCACCAGGACGGGCTGGGCCAGTGGCTGGCGTTAAAGATGAACGATCGCCCGCGGGCACACCGGGACCGCTGAGAGGTTGCATGGCGGAATCCTTGAAAAACGGGTCAGATCCGGGTGCGCCGGAAAAACGAGGCCACATGATAGCAAAAGCCCCCGGGAAATCCACGGGGGCTACGGTCTTTCCGGATAATAAATCAGGGGGCGGGATCGGGAAGGATAACGTTACGCGGCTTGCGTAACGGAGTTTTCAAACGTTGCGCCAGAATGACGCCCACCAAAGTCATGCCGCCACCAATCCAGTGATAAGCGTGCAGCTGCTCATGCAGGAACAAGACGGCGATAGCCGCAGTAAAAACCGGTACAAAATTCATGAAGAGACTGGTGGTACTGGCACCAAGGCGCTGAACGCCTAAAATCCACAGGAAAGGCGCGATAATTGACGCAAATAGCCCGGCATACAGCACCAGCGGCAGATTATACACGTTGAGCGATACATCTGGTGCATGCACGAAGCCGGGAATCAGCAGCAGTACGCCAAAGAAAATCTGCACGTAGAGGCTTTGCCAGGTGGGCAGTGGAATCGCCCAGCGCTTAGTCAACACGCCATAAAGCGCGTACGAGGTTGATGCCGCCAGCATCATCAACTCGCCGTTACCAAGACGTTGATTCAGCAACTGCGCCGGATTGCCCTCACTTACCAGCCATACTAAACCCACGAAGGACAGCACGCCGCCAATCAGAATGCCGCGCGTGGGGGCAAGGCGCAGTACTATCAGGCTGAGCAGAATGGTCAGCAGCGGAATGGTGGCGCCGAGAATACCCATCATCACTGCCGAAACGCTGTGCGCCGCGTAATAGGCGAGGCTCTGATACAGCACCATGCCAAGCAGTCCGAGAATCAGCAGTCTCCAGCCGTTGCTTTTTATGGTGTGACGATGACGCCAGACGCCCGGCAGGCAAAACGGGGCCAACACCACCAATGCCAGCAGCCAGCGATAGAAGGAGATCGCCGCAGGATCGATACTTCCTGCCGAAAGTTTGCTAACGATAGTGTTGATCGACCAAATCAGCACCGCGATCAGCGGAAACAAAAAATTCATAGTACAGCTCCTCAGATAATCGCGAATAGTTTACGTTTGACCGGTTTAGACTAGATAGTTAAAATCGGACAATATTTGTTAGTGACCGGACAGAATGAATCTTCAAGTCGAATATCAGCCGCCGATTGATGCACCTCTGCTGCGCTACTTCATGCGCTACGATGCCGTTAACGCGAAAACCGAATATCTGATGCACGCACATGATTGGGGGCAGGTCATATTTGTCACCTGTCGCGTGCTGGAGTTAGAAGTGGAAGGCGAACGCCTGCTGACGCCTGCCGATATACCGATTTGGATCCCGGCAGGGCATCGGCACAGTAGCTATAACCATAACGACGCGCGTTTTCGTACCTTCAACATCGCTGCCGATCTCTGCAGTGGCATGCCGGATAAAGCCTGTTTATTGCATGTCGATACCCTCGTGCACGCCATCATGAATGATTTCGCCCGCCGCGAGCTGGAGCAGCCGCAGACGCAGGCCGACTGGCGTTTGTGTGAAGTGCTGATGGATCGCCTGCACATTGCGCCAGTGCACAACAGCTATTTGCCGATGTCCGATGACAAATTCCTCGCACCGATTCTGCGGGCGCTTGAAGCCCATCCCGGTGATAACACCACGCTGGCACAATGGGCAAAGCGCGTGTTTACCACCGAGCGTACGCTAGCGCGACGCTGTCAGCAGCAGCTGAACATGTCGTTCAGCGAATGGCGTCAGCGTTTACGCTTTTTACGCGCCATCGCGCTGCTTGAGCAGGGCTGCAGCGTGCAGGGCATCGCTCATGAGCTGGGCTACAGCTCAGCCTCAGCGCTGATTGTGATGTTCCAGCAACAGGCCGGAACGACGCCGGATCGCTATCGCAGCCGGTTAGGTTAATCCCTGGCTTTATGCCAAAATATGCCCCGTTGATCTCAACCAGACAGGACCGCCGCAGTGAAAATTCTCGTCGATGAAAATATGCCTTATGCCCGTGAACTGTTCAGCCGCACCGGAGACGTGGTAGCGGTGCCGGGACGTCCGCTGCCGGAAGCTGAGCTGCAGGATGCCAGCGGGCTCATGGTGCGTTCGGTCACGAAAGTGAATGCAGCGCTGCTGTCCGGCACGCCGGTGAAGTTTGTCGGCACCGCCACCGCGGGAACTGACCATATTGATGATGCGTCGCTGGCGGCGGCAGGCATTGGTTTCTCTGCCGCGCCGGGCTGTAACGCGATTGCGGTGGTGGAGTATGTCTTCTCTGCGCTGCTGCTATTGGCGGAACGCGATGGCTTCGAACTGCGCGATCGTACGGTGGGCATCGTTGGCGTGGGCAATGTTGGCGGGCGCTTGCAGAAACGTCTGGAAGCCTGGGGAGTGAAAACGCTGTTATGCGATCCGCCGCGCGCCGATCGTGGCGATAAGGAAACCTTCCATTCACTGGATGAGCTGGTGGCGCAGGCCGATATCCTCACCTTCCATACGCCGCTGTTTAAAGAAGGGCCGTATAAAAGCTGGCATCTGGCCGATGCGGCGCTGCTGCTGGCGCTCAAGCCCAACACGATTCTGATCAATGCCTGTCGCGGTCCGGTGGTGGATAACGCCGCGCTGCTGGAAATACTCAAGATGCGCCACGATCTCAGCGTGGTGCTGGATGTGTGGGAGCCGGAGCCGGACTTATCGCTCGACCTGTTGGATAAAGTGGATATCGCCACTGCGCACATCGCCGGTTACACGCTGGAAGGTAAAGCGCGCGGCACTACGCAGGTGTTTGAAGCCTGGTGCGACTTTATCGGTCAGCCGCAGCAGGTCTCGTTAGACAGTCTGCTGCCTGCACCGGAATTTGGTGCGATCACGCTGCGCGGCCCGCTCGATCAGCCAACGCTAAAACGCCTGGTACATCTGGTGTATGATGTGCGCCGCGACGACGCGCCACTGCGCAAAGTGGCAGCAAAGCCAGGCGAGTTTGATCGCCTGCGCAAGCAGTACGAAGAGCGTCGCGAATGGTCATCGCTCCAGGTAAATTGCGACAATGCCGAGACGGCGGCGATGCTCAATCAACTCGGCTTCCGTGCCAGTTTGTAAAGTTAATTCAATCACCTGCAATTTTGCGGGGGATAATTCCTAAATCACGGGCGGTGTTTTCACCGCCTTCTGTTTTTGTGTCAATCTCTGGAGTAAACCAACATGTCTGACGGCTGGAATATCGCGCTTTTAGGCGCAACAGGCGCAGTAGGGAACGCTGTACTGGAACTGCTGGCTGAACGCCAGTTCCCGGTTGGTGAATTGTATTTGCTGGCCAGTGAAAATGGCGCCGGCGAGAACAAACGTTTTGAGGGGCGTACCGTGCTGGTGCAGGACGCGGCTGAGTTTGACTGGACGCAGGTGCAGCTGGCATTTTTCACCGCCGGACGTGAAGCCTCGGCGCGCTATGCCGAAGAAGCGGCGAGCCAGGGGTGTCTGGTGATTGATAGCAGCGACCTGTTCGCGCTTGAACCGGATGTGCCGCTGGTAGTGCCGGATGTGAATCCACAGGTGCTGGCGGATTATCGCAACCGCAATATTATTACCGTGGCTGATAGCCTGGTGAGCCAACTGCTGTGTTCGATCAAGCCGCTGGTGGATCTGGCAGGTCTGAGCCGCCTGCAGGTGACCAACCTGATTGCCGCCTCCAGCCACGGTAAAGCCGCAGTTGATGGTCTGGCCGGTGAAAGTGCGCGCTTGCTGAACGGCGTGCCTGCCGAGCAGCACTATTTTGGTCGCCAGCTGGCGTTCAACATTCTGCCGCTGCTGGCTGACAACAACGGCAGCGTGGAGAGTGAGCGTCGCGTGGTTGAGCAGGTGCGTAAAGTGCTGCAGGACGAAGGTTTACCGATTGCGGTCAGCAGCGTGCAGGCACCGGTGTTCTATGGCAATGCGCAGATTGTGCATGTGGAGAATCTGCGTCCGTTGTCGGCAGAAGAAGCGCGCGATGAACTCGGCCGCTCCGGTGATATCAACCTGAGTGAAGAGAGCGATTACCCAACGCAAGTGGGCGATGCGTCTGGCAGCGACGTGCTGAGCATTGGCTGCGTGCGCAATGATTACGGCATTCCGGAGCTGCTGCAGTTCTGGTCAGTCGCCGATAACATCCGCTTCGGTGGTGCATTGATGGCAGTGAAAACCGCCGAGAAGCTGGTGCAGGAGTATTTCTATTAATGTTGTCTGAAGGTAAGACGCTTAAGCTGGCGTTGGGTATTGAGTATGACGGCAGCCGTTATTACGGCTGGCAGCGGCAGAATGAAGTGCGCAGCGTGCAGGAAAAACTGGAGAAAGCGCTGTCGAAAGTGGCGGATCATCCAGTGGTGGTGTTCTGCGCTGGCCGCACCGATGCGGGCGTGCACGGTACCGGGCAGGTGGTGCATTTCGAAACCACCTCGTCGCGTGCCGATGCGGCCTGGACGCTGGGTGTTAACGCTAATCTGCCCGATGACATCGCGGTGCGTTGGGTGAAAGCGGTGCCGGATGAGTTCCATGCGCGCTTTAGCGCCACTGCGCGGCGTTATCGCTACGTGATTTATAACCATCGGCTACGTCCAGCGATTCTTGGTAAGGGTATTACCCATTATTACCATCCATTGGATGCGGAGAAGATGCAGCGTGCCGGCCAGGCGCTGCTGGGCGAGAATGATTTTACCTCGTTCCGCGCCGTGCAGTGTCAGTCACGCACGCCGTGGCGCAACGTGATGCATCTCAACGTTTCGCGTCATGGACCGTACGTGGTGGTCGACATCAAAGCCAATGCGTTCGTGCACCATATGGTTCGCAATATTGTTGGCAGCCTGATGGAAATTGGCACGGGCAATCAGCCGGAAGAGTGGATGGCAACGTTGCTGGCGGCCAAAGATCGCAAGTTGGCGGCGGCGACCGCCAAAGCCGAGGGGCTTTATCTGGTGGCGGTGGATTATCCATCCCACTTTGCATTACCTCAGCCTGCGTTGGGACCGTTGTTCCTCGCGGATTAACCTTTAATTGTTGGATGTCAGGGGAGTCGTGGTTATATGGAGTTTATCCACTTTTTGATCGATTTTATTCTGCATATTGATGTGCATTTGGCCGAGCTGGTGGCGCAGTACGGCGTGTGGATTTACGCCATTCTGTTCCTGATTCTGTTCTGTGAAACCGGTTTGGTCGTGACGCCGTTCCTGCCTGGCGATTCGCTGCTGTTTGTGGCGGGGGCGCTGGCGGCACTGCCGGGTAACGATCTCAATGTACATCTGATGGTGACGCTGCTGGTGATCGCTGCCATCCTTGGTGATGCGGTGAACTACACAATTGGTCGTTTGTTTGGCGAGAAGCTGTTTAGTAATCCGAACTCGAAAATTTTCCGTCGCAGCTACCTGGATAAAACCCACGCGTTTTACGATCGCCACGGTGGCAAAACCATTATACTTGCGCGCTTTGTACCAATCGTGCGAACCTTTGCCCCCTTTGTGGCGGGGATGGGACATATGTCTTATCGCCACTTCGCGCTCTTTAACGTGACGGGTGCGCTGCTGTGGGTGCTGCTGTTCTCTTACGCTGGCTACCTGTTTGGTGACTTGCCGGTGGTGCAAGAGAACCTGAAGCTGCTGATCGTCGGCATCATCGTGGTTTCCATACTGCCTGGCGTCATTGAAGTATGGCGTCACCGTCGTCAGCAGAAGTCACAGTAAGCGCGTAACCAGATTTTTATCCACAGCGTGAACGGGTTGTGGTTTAATGAGCGACATTTACGGCCTGCTGAAGGTGATTTCAGCAGCAATGAGAAGACTGGACCAGGTCAGCATTAAACAGAAAGGTCATCAATGAGCTGGATTGAACGCATACTGAATAAAAGCACTGCCACCCCATCGCGCAAAGCCAGCATCCCGGAAGGGGTGTGGACCAAGTGCGATAGCTGTGGGCAGGTGCTGTACCGCGCCGAGCTGGAGCGTAACCTCGAGGTCTGCCCGAAGTGCGACCATCACATGCGCATGCATGCCCGTGAGCGCTTGCATAGCATGCTGGATGAAGGTTCGCTGGTTGAGCTGGGTAGCGAGCTGGAACCGAAGGATCTGTTGAAGTTCCGCGACTCAAAGAAGTACAAAGACCGTTTGGTTGCTGCACAGAAAGACACGGGCGAGAAAGATGCGCTGGTGGCGATGAAAGGTACGCTGCACGGTATGCCCGTTGTGGCGGTGGCTTTTGAGTTCTCCTTTATGGGCGGCTCAATGGGTTCCGTGGTTGGCGCGCGCTTTGTGCGTGGCGTTGAGCAGGCGCTGGAAGACAATTGCCCACTGATTTGCTTCTCCGCTTCCGGCGGTGCGCGTATGCAGGAAGCGCTGCAATCGCTGATGCAGATGGCAAAAACCAGTGCTGCACTGGCGAAAATGCAGGAGCGCGGCTTGCCGTACATCTCCGTGCTGACCGACCCAACCATGGGCGGCGTTTCCGCCAGCTTCGCGATGTTGGGCGATCTCAACGTAGCGGAACCGAAAGCGTTGATTGGCTTTGCCGGTCCACGCGTTATCGAGCAGACCGTGCGCGAAAAACTGCCGCCGGGCTTCCAGCGCAGTGAGTTCCTGATTGAGAAAGGCGCGATCGACATGATCATCCGTCGTCCGGAAATGCGCTTTAAGCTGGCAAGCCTGCTGGCGAAAATGATGAACCTGCCAGCACCGCTGCAGGATGGTAATCAGCCTGATGTGGCTGAGCCGGAGAGCAACGAAGCCTGACAGGCAACGGAAAGGAATCTTCCTTTCCTCCAATGCACCGTCTACACGAAATCATTCGAGCTGCAGCAAGGCGGCAAGTGAATACATCCCCGGGAGCTTACATCAGTAAGTGACCGGGGTGGATGAACGCAGCCAACGCCGCTGCAGCTTGAAGGATGATGTGTATTAATTAAGAACGGGACACATGGATAATTCTCTTCCTCAAGCCACGTCGCCTTTGGCCACGTGGCTTCATTATCTTGAGCATCTGCACTCGCAGGCCATTGAACTCGGTTTGGATCGTATTCAACGCGTTGCTGAACGCCTCGATCTACTCAAACCCGCTCCTTTTGTCTTCACCGTCGCCGGTACTAACGGTAAAGGCACCACCTGCCGCACCCTGGAAACGCTGTTGTTGGCCGCCGGTTATCGCGTGGGCGTTTACAGCTCGCCGCATCTGGTGCGTTATACCGAACGCGTACGTGTGCAGGGTGTGGAACTGGATGAAGCGCTGCACAGCGCCAGTTTTGCCGCAATTGAAGCCGGGCGCGGTGACATTTCTCTCACCTATTTCGAGTTCGGCACCCTGTCGGCATTCAATCTGTTCCGCGATGCCAATCTCGATGTGGTGATTCTCGAAGTTGGCCTTGGCGGACGCCTTGATGCCACCAATATTGTCGATGCTGATGTCGCAGTAATCACCAGCATTGCGCTGGATCACACCGATTGGCTGGGGCCGGATCGCGAAAGCATCGGCCGCGAAAAAGCCGGCGTGTTCCGTGCAGGCAAACCGGCGATCGTCGGGGAAGACGATATGCCGGGCACCATCGCGGAGGTGGCGACGGAGAAGGGGGCAGTGCTGTTGCAGCGCAATCGCGACTGGCAGTGGCAGCAGACCGGCGAGAGTTGGATGTTGCAGGATGCGCACGGTGAACTGCGCGATTTGCCGTTGCCACAGGTGCCATTACCGAATGCGGCGACTGCGCTTACCGCGCTGCGTGCATCGGGCCTGAACGTCAGTGAAGCGATCATTCGCCAGCATCTGCCACGCGCTATTTTACCCGGTCGTTTTCAGACCGTGAGCGAATCGCCGCGCGTGATTCTCGATGTGGCGCACAATCCTCATGCCGCTTATTATCTGGCTTCACGTCTGGCCGCTGAGCTATTGCGTGGCAAGGTGCATGCGGTGGTCGGTATGCTGCATGACAAAGATATCGCCGGTACGCTGGCCGCGCTGGCGCCACAGGTTGATTGCTGGTACTGCGCGCCGCTTGACGGTCCGCGTGGTGCAACCGCTGATGAGCTCATGGCTCATCTGAAAAATGGAACGTCTTACAGCAACGTTGAGGCAGCCTGGCAAGCGGCGCGTCAGCAGGCGCGTCCTGAAGATGTGATTCTGGTGTGTGGGTCTTTCCACACCGTAGCGCAGGTTATGGAATCGATGGCAGCGGAGAACGGCAGTGGCAAGTAAGTTTCAAAATCGCTTAGTCGGTACGGTCATTTTGGTGGCGATTGGTGTCATCGTCTTGCCTGGCCTGCTAGACGGTAAGAAAAAGCATTACAAAGAAGAGTTCGCCGCTATTCCGCTGGTGCCGAAGCCTGACGACCAGCAGGACAGTGAAATGGTTCCACCGGTGACACAGCCTTTACCGGCACAGCCACCGGAAGGTGCAGGCGCGGTGCAGAACCCGGCGAGCGGCAAAACTGCCACCAGCGGCAGCGCGCAGCCGACGCAGAATACCGAGCCAAGCGTAGTGACGCCGCCACCGGTACATCAGCAGGTGCAACCGAAGCCGGTAGAACAGCCGAAGCCAAAACCGGTCGAGCAGCCGAAACCAAAGCCGGTAGAACAGCCGAAGCCAAAACCGGTGGAGCAACCGAAGCCGAAGCCGGTAGAGCAGCCGAAACCGGTTGAGCAGCCAAAACCGGCAGAAACGCCGAAGCAGAGTGAGACAGCTGCGCCGACGGGGCAGGCGTATGTCGTACAGCTGGGTGCGTTAAAGAACGCCGCGAAAGTGAGCGAGATTGTGGCGCAGCTGCGTCTCTCCGGCTATCGCGCCTTTACCGTTCCGTCATCGCCGGTGCAGGGGCAAATTACCCGCATTTATGTCGGTCCGGATGCTAACAAAGCGAAGCTGCAAGGTTCTCTTAGCGAGCTGCAAAGCATCTCAGGTCTGGGTGGGGTGGTGAAACCTTATAGCGCGCGATAGGGCGCTGATAAGCCGCGCCGATAGCAGAAAAAGGCGCGGCTTTACAAAATTTTTGTAGCGAAGCGCGGAAATAAAATCATTAAATATCAGTATCTTAAATTGCTGATAACACACGGGGCGAGGAAAGTTTTTTTCATCGCCCTTTTTACGGATACAGAACCGGAAAACCCTACGCAAACGTTTTCTTTTTCTGTTAGAATGCGCCCCGAACTGGATGCAGGGGGTGCGATAGCACTGGGCTGGAAGAGTTCATGATCTGGATTGATTACGTCATTATTGCGGTAGTTGGTTTTTCGGCTCTGGTCAGCCTGATTCGTGGGTTTGTCCGTGAAGCCTTATCTCTCGTTACCTGGGGATGCGCGTTTTTTGTCGCCAGTCATTATTACGCCTACCTTGCCGTCTGGTTTACAGGTTTTGACGACGAACTGGTTCGCAACGGCATCGCCATCGCGGTGTTATTCGTGGCCACCCTGATTGTGGGGGCCATCGTGAACTATGTGATCGGCTCGCTGGTTGAGAAAACTGGCTTGTCGGGAACCGACAGGGTGTTGGGGGTCTGTTTCGGGGCGTTGCGTGGCGTGCTGATAGTGTCTGCTATGCTTTTCTTCCTTGATACATTCACCGGCTTTTCCAAAAGCCCGGACTGGCAACAGTCGCAGCTTATTCCCCAGTTCAGTTACATCATCAGGTGGTTTTTTGATTACCTGAAAAGCACGTCGAGTTTTTTACCCCGGTGACACCATCGGGAGTGCGGCTAATGAGGAAATGACAATATGTGCGGTATTGTTGGTATCACCGGTTTTATGCCAGTAAACCAGTCAATCTATGACGCGTTAACGGTGCTTCAGCACCGCGGGCAGGATGCCGCCGGCATTTGTACCATCGATGCTATTAACTGCTTCCGTTTGCGTAAAGCCAACGGTCTGGTAAGCGATGTGTTCGAAGCGCGCCACATGCAGCGTCTGCAGGGCAACATCGGGATTGGCCATGTACGCTACCCTACGGCAGGCAGCTCGAGCGCCTCTGAAGCGCAACCCTTCTACGTGAACTCCCCGTATGGCATAACGTTGGCGCACAACGGTAACCTGACCAACGCGCATGAACTGCGCAAACAGCTGTTCGAAACGGGCCGCCGTCACGTTAATACCACCTCAGATTCCGAAATCCTGCTGAACATTTTCGCGCAGGAGCTGGACCGTTTTCAGCATTACCCGCTGGAAGCCGACAACATTTTTGCTGCGGTGGCGGCAGTGCATCAGCAGGTGCGCGGCGCTTACGCGGTCGTTTCTATGATTATCGGGCACGGTATGGTCGCCTTCCGCGATCCTAACGGTATTCGTCCGCTGGTGCTGGGCAAGCGCGTCATCGCTGATGGCCGCACCGAATATATGGTGGCGTCAGAAAGTGTCGCGCTCGACACGCTGGGCTTCGAGTTCATTCGTGACGTTGCGCCGGGTGAAGCGGTGTACATCACCGAGCAGGGCCAGCTGTCTACCCGCCAGTGTGCAGAAAACCCGAAAACTAATCCTTGCCTGTTCGAGTACGTTTACTTTGCGCGTCCGGATTCATTCCTCGATAAAATCTCGGTGTACAGTGCGCGCGTGCGCATGGGCACCAAGCTGGGTGAGAAAATTGCCCGCGAGTGGGAAGATCTGGACATCGATGTGGTGATTCCCATTCCCGAAACCTCCACCGATATCGCGCTGGAAATCGCGCGCATCCTCGACAAGCCTTATCGCCAGGGATTCGTGAAAAACCGCTACGTTGGCCGTACCTTTATTATGCCGGGCCAGCAGCTGCGCCGCAGCGCGGTGCGCCGTAAGCTCAACGCTAACCGTGCCGAGTTCCGCGATAAAAACGTGTTGCTGGTGGATGATTCCATCGTACGCGGTACCACCTCAGAGCAGATTATCGAGATGGCCCGCGAAGCGGGTGCGAAACGCGTTTACCTCGCTTCTGCGGCACCGGAAATTCGTTTCCCGAACGTCTACGGAATCGATATGCCAAGCGCAACCGAGCTCATCGCTCACGGCCGTGAAGTGGAAGAGATTCGTCAGCTGATTAAAGCCGATGCGTTGATTTTCCAGGATCTGAACGATCTGATCGAAGCGGTGCGTGAAGAAAACCCTGATATCGCCCAGTTCGAGTGCTCGGTATTTAACGGCATTTACGTCACCAAAGATGTTGATCAGCAGTACCTTGAATATCTCCAGTCGCTGCGTAACGACGATTCCAAAGCCATTGCGCGTCAGACAGAAGTAGAAGGTTTAGAGCTGCACAACGAAGGCTAAGCTTCACGTTGTGGCAGAGTAACGGCAGGGCGGGCGCAATCCCGCCCTGTTTGTTTTTGTATTTTTGCTCAGGTAGCCGCTATTATTGCCGCAATCTGAACGGGCAAGGCTGAATTATGAAACGACTGATCATTGGTATTTCCGGCGCCAGCGGCGCAATCTACGGCGTGCGCATGTTGCAGGTGCTGCAACCGCTGGCGGAAGTGGAAACCCATTTAGTGATCAGCCCCGCAGCGCGTCAAACGCTGGCGCTGGAAACCGATTTCACCCTGCGCGAGGTGCAAGCGATGGCCGATGTGGTGCATGACGTGCGCGATATTGCCGCCAGCATCTCCTCCGGCTCCTATAAAACACTCGGCATGGCAATTGCGCCGTGCTCGATGAAAACGCTCTCCGGTATTGTGCATAGCTACAGCGATAGCCTGCTGACGCGCGCGGCAGATGTGGTGCTGAAAGAGCAGCGTAAGCTGGTGCTGTGCGTGCGCGAAACGCCGCTGCATCTGGGGCATCTGCGCATGATGACCACGGCAGCTGAACTCGGTGCGCTTATTATGCCGCCCGTACCGGCGTTCTATCATCGCCCACAATCGATTAGTGAGTTAGTCGATCAAACCGTCAATCGCGTGCTGGATCAGTTTGATATTGAGCTACCGGAAGATCTTTTCACCCGCTGGAGCGGTGCATAATGGTGCATTAATGCACTGACTGTGTGCAATTTCGCGTGCGCGATCACTCTTCGTGCATCTTGTGCACCAAAAGTTAACAATGTCGCTTTTTCTTCCTTACACCGCTGTTATATTTCCCTCACAAACTAAGTGCTTGCGCCGCTTACCGGCGGAGTATTTAGCGCGCCTGTTTACGCTTTAGCCGATTAGCAGAACTGGCATGAAACGTGCACATCTTAGAGCGCAAACCAACACATCACGCACCACATAACAATAAGCACTTCACTTGAGGGTTACCTATGAAAAAGCGAGTTTTGGCTCTTTCTCTGATGCTGGCAATGGCAAGTAGCGCGAGTGTATTCGCTGCTGTACCACAGACGCTGCGCATCGGAACTGACCCGACTTATCCGCCATTCGAATCCAAGAACGCGCAGGGCCAGCTGGTTGGCTTTGATATCGATCTGGCCAACGAAATTTGTAAACGTATCAAGACTAAATGTACTTATGTGGAAAGTGATTTCGATGCGCTGATCCCGTCGCTGAAGGCGAAGAAAATTGACGCCATCATCTCTTCTCTCTCTATCACCGAGAAGCGTCAGGAAGAGATTGCCTTCTCAGAGAAATTGTATGCGGCTAATGCGCGTTTAGTGGCGCCAAAAGGTTCAACGCTGCAGCCAACCATTGAATCGCTGAAAGGCAAAAACATCGGTCTGCTGCAGGGCACCACGCAGGAAACCTATGCAAAACAGTACTGGCAGCCGAAAGGCGTCACCGTTACGCCATACGCTAACCAGGATCTGGTCTACCAGGATCTGAATGCCGGTCGTATCGATGCTGCGTTCCAGGATGAAGTGCAGGCGAGTGAAGGCTTCCTCAAGCAGCCGGTCGGTGCGAAATATGCCTTTGCCGGCCCAGCGGTCAAAGACGATAAAATCTTTGGCGTCGGCACCGGTATGGGTTTGCGTAAAGATGATGCAGACCTGAAGGCGGCGATCGATAAAGCCTTTGGCGAGATGCGTAAAGACGGTACCTACGACAAGATTGCTAAAAAGTACTTCGACTTTAATGTCTACGGCGATTAATTATCCTGTCTCCTGACCGTCGCCCTTCAAGCCGCAGGAGCGTTGGCAACGTGTATTCATCCCGGTCACTTACTTGTATAAGCTCCGGGGAATTCATACACTTGCCGCCTTCCTGCGACTCGAATGTCTTGGTCAGTGCCGTCTTTGCATTAGGCGGTAATTTTACATTTTCCTCACGACAGGATTGAACCATGTTGTATGGCTATTCCGATGTAATCCTTAAGGGCACCCTTGTGACGCTAGAGCTGGCACTCAGCTCGGTGCTGCTGGCGGTGGTGCTCGGCCTGATTGGCGCTGGTGCCAAACTTTCCCGCAATCGCCCGCTGGCGATGCTGTTTGAAGGCTATACCACCTTAATTCGTGGTGTGCCCGACCTGGTGTTGATGCTGCTGATTTTCTACGGATTGCAGATCGCACTTAATACACTGACCGATGCGCTGGGGCTGGCCCAGTTTGATATCGACCCGATGGTCGCCGGTATTATCACGCTTGGTTTTATCTACGGCGCTTATTTCACCGAAACCTTTCGCGGTGCGTTTCTGGCAGTGCCGAAAGGGCAGATCGAAGCAGCCACCGCCTTCGGCTTTACCGGCTCGCAAACCTTCCGTCGTATTCTGTTCCCGGCAATGATGCGTTTTGCGCTGCCGGGCATCGGCAATAACTGGCAGGTCATTCTGAAAGCGACCGCGCTGGTCTCGCTGCTGGGCCTGGAAGATGTGGTGAAAGCCACGCAGCTGGCAGGCAAAAGTACCTGGCAACCGTTCTACTTCGCGATTGTGGCGGGGGTGATTTATCTGGTGTTTACCACGCTGTCGAACGGCGTGCTGTGGTGGCTTGAGCGCCGCTACACGGTGGGTGTGAAAAGGGCCGAGCTATGATTGAGATTATTCAGGAGTATTGGAAGCAGCTGCTCTGGACCGATGGTTATCGTTTTACCGGCATTGCAATTACGCTGTGGTTATTGATTCTTTCGGTTGTGATCGGCGGTTCTCTTGCGGTATTGCTGGCGATTGCGCGCGTCTCCTCCAACCGCTTTATCTCCACACCGGTATGGTTGTTCACGTATGTGTTCCGCGGCACACCGCTGTATGTGCAGCTACTGGTGTTTTACTCTGGGATGTACACGCTGGAAGTGGTGAAAGGCAACGAGTTGCTAAACGCCTTCTTCCGCAGTGGGCTGAACTGTACGCTGCTGGCGTTCACGCTGAATACCTGCGCCTATACCACCGAAATCTTTGCCGGTGCAATTCGCTCGGTGCCGCATGGGGAAATCGAAGCGGCGCGTGCTTACGGCTTCTCGCCGTTTAAACTCTATCGTTGCATTATTCTGCCCTCGGCTCTGCGCACGGCGCTGCCGGCTTACAGTAATGAAGTGATCCTGATGCTGCACTCCACTGCGCTGGCGTTCACGGCCACGGTGCCGGATCTGTTAAAAATCGCGCGCGATATCAACTCGGCGACCTATCAGCCGTTTACCGCGTTTGGCATCGCGGCGGTGCTGTATCTGATTATCTCTTACGGGCTGATTAGCGTGTTCCGCAAAGCTGAGCAACGCTTCCTCGCGCACGTAAAACCCTCTTCATCGCATTGAGTATTACTATGGCTGAAAATAAATTAAGCGTTACCGAACTGCACAAACGTTACGGTGAACATGAAGTTCTCAAAGGTGTGTCACTGCAGGCTAATGCCGGCGATGTGATCAGCATTATTGGCTCGTCGGGTTCCGGGAAAAGTACCTTCTTGCGCTGCATTAACTTCCTCGAGAAACCGAGTGAAGGCACGATTGCGGTGAACAATCAGCAGATCAATTTGGTGCGTGATACCGATGGTCAGCTGAAAGTGGCCAATAAAGAACAGTTACGCATGTTGCGCACGCGCCTGACCATGGTGTTTCAGCATTTTAATCTGTGGAGCCATATGACGGTGCTGGACAACGTCACCGAGGCGCCGATTCAGGTGCTAGGACTGAGCAAGGCAGAAGCGCGCGAGCGTGCGGTTAAATATCTGGATAAGGTCGGTATTGATGCGCGCGCGCGCGCCAAATATCCGGTACATCTCTCCGGCGGCCAGCAGCAGCGTGTGTCCATTGCGCGTGCCCTGGCGATGGAACCAGAAGTGTTGCTGTTTGACGAACCGACCTCGGCGCTGGATCCAGAATTAGTCGGCGAAGTGCTGCGCATCATGCAGAAGCTGGCCGAAGAGGGCAAAACCATGGTGGTGGTGACGCACGAGATGGAGTTTGCTCGTCATGTCTCTAATCACGTGATCTTTCTGCATCAGGGTAAGATTGAAGAGCAGGGCACGCCGGATGAGCTGTTCGGTAACCCGAAAAGCCCGCGCTTGCAGCAGTTCTTGAAGGGATCGTTGAAGTAATTCCTGGTCGCCATGAATGGCGACCCTACTTCGTAGGTGCGCATGTATGCGCACCGGTTCAATCCCGCAGCAATCTCAGCGCGGTATCCTCATCGGTCACCAAACCTGATACCCAACCACCCTGCAGTGCGGCACGTATTGCCGGATACTTACGCTCGCTGCCGGCAAAGCCGATAATCTGCCGCTGCGTTCGGCTCTCCAACAGTACGCTGGTGAGCAGCTCATCAGTTTCACCCAACACGCGCTCACCTTGCTGATTGAAAAAGTGCCCGAGCATTTCGCCAACCACGCCGCGCGCGTTAAGCGCTGCCACTTGCGTATCGGTAATAAAGCCCTCGGCATGCAGCGGGCATCCGGGCTGAACCTCACCAATGCCAACAAACGCCACATCCGCCTGCAGTGCGCGCAACGTCACGCGTTGGTACACCTGATGCTGAATCCACATCGCCTTATCTTCGGGGGTATCGGCATACAGCGGTGCCGGGATAAAGAAATACTTGCCCTGCATTTTCTCCGCCATCTTCAGCGGTACATCGTAACGTGTGCCCGAATCATCCCGCGCAATTGCGCCAATCATTGATACGCACTGATGCTGCGGCCGTTCTACCCAAGGTAATGCATCGATCATCGAACGTAATGTCTTACCGGAACCAATGCCAAATACCTGCGGTTGCTCGTCATTAATGTATTGCGACATTACAGCAGCGCCTTCTACCGCCAGCATCTGCTGGATGGCATCCTCGTCGAGATTGGCTGAGGGCACCACGCGGCATAGCGTCAGGCCGAACTTATCCTGAATCTCGCGTGCCAGATGCAAACAATGCGTCACCGGATGATCAATTTTCACGCTCACCATACCCATCTCACGCGCGCTTGAGACAAGGCGCTGCGCCACCTGACGCGACAAGCCCAACGCGCGTGCAATCTCCTGCTGCGTCACGCCCGCGACGTAATACATCCAGGCCGCGCGTGCCGCCAGTTCTTGTTTTTTCTCTTCTCTGCTCATCACGCTGTTCCGCCAAAAACGATATGCCATGTTAACGCGAGAGAGAGGATAAGTGTTAATTGAGCAAAAGCCCTAAAATCGAGCAAAAGTTTTAATTGTGATTCAGCTCCCAGAATGATCTTTGCCGCAGGCACTATGCTACACGCCGTCGGGCAAATGCCCTTAATCGTGGCAAATGTTTACTTTGAGGCGAATATGACCAGTAAATCAGTGTGGATGCATATCGGCGCAGGCTCATTTCATCGTGCGCATCAGGCATGGTACCTGCATAAATTACGTGAGCAGGGCGATGACAGCTGGGGTATTGCACTCGGTAATATCCGTGAGGATGCCGCGCCGCTGCTGAACCAACTCTCTGCGCAAGCGGGCGAATACGTGTTGGAAACCGTTACGCCAGAAGGCGAGCGCGCCTATGAAACCATTACGTCGCTGCGCAAAATCCTGCCGTGGGACAGCGACATCAGCGCGCTGATTGATCAGGGTGCAAAGAGTGAAACCCGGGTCATTGGCTTTACCGTCACCGAAGCGGGTTACTACTTGACGCCAGAACATGAACTTGACCTCACGCAGAGTGATGTACAGGCCGACGTAACAGGCGATATCCGCACTATCTATGGTGCGCTGGCGCGCATTCTCGCACAGCGTGTTGCCAACGGCGGTGCTCCGGTTACGCTGCTCAACTGCGACAATCTACGTCATAACGGCGAACGTTTTCGTCACGGCTTTCTCGCGTTTCTTGCAGCAAAAGGCGATCACGCTCTGGCTCATTGGGTGCGTGAAAACACGACCTCGCCGAATACCATGGTCGATCGCATCACACCCCGTCCTACGCCGGATGTGGCTGAGCGCGTAAAAGCCGTCACCGGCAAAGACGACGGCGCAGCGGTGATGGCTGAATCCTTTATTCAGTGGGTGATCGAAGATGATTTTATTGCCGGTCGTCCGGCGCTGGAGAAGGTTGGCGTTGAACTCGTCGATTCCGTGTTGCCGTGGGAAGAGGCAAAAATTCGTATCCTCAACGCCACGCATGCGGCGATTGCCTGGGCCGGTACGCTGATCGGTCTTAATTATATTGATGACAGCACGCGTCAGCCGGCGATTTATCAACTGGCGTATGACTATGTCACGCAGGACGTAATGCCGTCGCTGTCACCCAGCCCGCTGGATCTGGCCGACTATCGCGACGTGGTTCTGGCGCGCTTCAGCAATCCCTACATCAAAGACACCAACCAGCGCGTTGGCGCCGATGGCCTGTCGAAAATCCCCGGCATGGTGACGCCAACGCTGCGTGAATGCTATCAGCGCGGTGCAGAGCCGGCGGCCACCGCAGTATTACCGGCACTATTTTTCCTGTTCCTGCAGCGCTGGGCCAGCGATGCACTGCCGTATCAATATCAGGATGGCATGCTGCAAGCGGACGCGCTGCGTCAGCAGTTTGCTCGTGCCGATGCGCTTAACGCGTTCCTCAGCGATAGCGCGCTGTTCGGCGAGCTGGCGCAGGACAAAGCTTTCCATGCGCTGGTCACGCGCAGCGTTGCCGATTTACAGCAGTGGCTAAAACAGCCAGAACGCGCGCTAGCCGCAGTGTAAGGAGTGCATTATGTATCTCGGCATTGATATTGGAACCTCGGAACTTAAGGCACTTCTCATCAACACGCAGGGCGAGATCGTTGCCTCTAACCATGCCACGCTGCACGTGCAGCGTCCGCACGCACATTGGGCTGAGCAGGATCCTGAGCGCTGGTGGCAAGCCTGTGGCGAGGTGATCGCTGGATTGCGTCAGCAGGCGGCACAAACGTGGAGCGAGGTTCGTGCCATTGGTTTATCAGGCCAAATGCATGGCGCAGTGCTGCTGGATGCGCAGGGGGATGTACTGCGGCCCTGCATCCTGTGGAATGACACGCGCAGCGCGCCACAATGCGAAGCACTGCGCGTGCAGCATCCGGAGATGATGCAGTTGAGCGGCAACATGATCATGCCGGGCTTCACCGCGCCAAAACTACGCTGGGTGGCGGAAAATGAGCCAGAGATTTTCCGCCGCATCGACAAAGTGCTGCTGCCAAAAGATTATCTGCGCTGGCGCATGACGGGACGTTTTGTCAGTGAACCCTCAGATGCGGCGGGCACGCTTTGGCTCGATGTGGCACAGCGCGATTGGTCTGATGAACTGCTGGCGATCACGGGGTTAACGCGCGCGCAGATGCCAGATTTGGTGGAGGGGAGCGCGGTTAGCGCCACGCTACAGGCCAATCTGGCAAGTGAGTGGGGTTTATCGGCCTCGGTTAGCGTCGCGGGCGGCGGCGGAGATAACGCCGCGTCAGCGGTGGGCGTGGGCGCGGTCAATCCTGGGGATGCTTTTATTTCGCTCGGGACTTCAGGTGTGATTTTCGTGGTCAACGATCGCTTACTCGCCGATCCGCAATCTGGCGTACACGCATTCTGTCACGCCTTGCCGTGCCGTTGGCATCAAATGAGCGTGATGCTTAGTGCCGCCAGCTGCCTGCGCTGGTTATGCAATCTGCTGTCGGTTACCGAAAGCCAGTTGATGGACGAGATGGCACAACTCAGCGATGAACAACGGTGTCACGCCCCGGTTTTCCTGCCTTATCTCTCCGGCGAACGCACGCCGCATAACGATCCCGATGCTTCGGGTTCTTTCTTCAATCTGCGACATGAAACACCTCGCGCGCTGCTGGGCTACGCCGTGATTGAAGGGGTGGCGTTTGGGTTGGCAGATGGATTCGCCGTGCTCGGCGATGCGAAGCGGCAGATTCATCAATGCAGCCTTACCGGCGGCGGCGCTCGCAGCACGCTATGGGCGCAGTTGATTGCTGATGTGCTGCAACTGCCGATTGTCACGCATCCCGCCAGCGCGTCCGGCGCATTAGGCGCAGCGCGCCTGGCGTGGCTGGCCGACGGCGGCCTGGAGAGCGAGGTCTGTCTTAAACCATTGGAACAGGCGCGTTATCAGCCGGATGCCGCGCGCGGCAGCGTACTGCAACAGCGACTGCAGGTGTTCCGCACACTCTACGCACAACAGCAGCAGGCGCGTACGTTACTGCCTGATTAACCGGATTACCGAACAGAGGATGATTGTGATGCAATCGAACGAATACTGGTTTGGCTTACCGAAAAAGATGTTTTGGGGCTTCCTCGCCATTGCGATTTTTATGGCGGGTGACGGTTTTGAGATGGCGTTCCTGTCGCGTCATATCACTGACATGGGCTTCTCCCCGGCGCAGTCGGCCGTGGTGTTCACGTTCTACGGCCTGGCCGCCGCGCTGGCGGCATGGGCATCGGGCGTGGTGGCTGAATTGATTACTCCACAGCGCGCTATGATGATTGGGTTTGTGCTGTGGATCGTCATGCACACGCTGTTTATGTCGCTTGGTTTGGGGATGCGTAACTATCCGCTAATGGTGCTGTTTTACGGCATTCGCGGTCTGGCCTATCCGCTGTTTATCTACTCATTCATGATGATGCTGGTGCAGGTGCTGCCGCGTGAAAAACTGGCGGCCGCTACCGGTTGGTTCTGGGCGATGTATTCGGTGGGTATCGGCGTGGTGGGCAGCTATTTGCCGAGCCTTACGATCCCGATGCTCGGTGAAACCGGTACGCTGTGGCTGGCGATCGTTTGGGTGGCGTGCGGTGGCGTACTGGCCTACTTCAGCCTGCGCAATGTGCCGGTTGACCGGTCGCGCGTTAATCTGCCGATGCGTGACAAAATGACCGAGATGTCGCGGGCGGTGACCATTCTGTTTACCAATCAGCACGTGTTTTATGCCTGTCTGATTCGCATCATCAATACGCTGTCGCTGTTTGGCTTTGCCATCGTTATGCCGCTGCTGTTTGTTGATCGCCTCGGCTTCAGCATCTCAGAGTGGCTGCAAATTTGGGCCGTATTCTTCTTCGTCACCATTTTCACCAATATCTTCTGGGGCATTACCGGTGAGAAACTGGGCTGGATCCGTCAGGTGCGCTGGTTTGGTTGTCTCGGTATGGCGATCTCCAGCCTGGCGTTTTATTACCTGCCGCTGTATGCCGGTCATAACTTCTGGGTGGCGCTGATTCCGGCGGTAATGTTGGGTATTTTTGTCGCGGCCTTCGTGCCTATGACAGCGGTGTTCCCGACACTCGAACCCCATCACAAAGGGGCTGCAGTTTCGATTTATAACCTGTCGGCCGGATTAAGTAATTTCGTTGCGCCTGCCATTGCCTCGATACTGCTGCCGTTCTTCGATATCGTTGGTGTGGTGTGGGCTTACACCGTGCTGTATGTGTTCGCCGGCGTGCTGACCTTTATCATTCGCGTGCCTCAGCCGGGACATACCCGTGAACCTGTGGCGTTGAAATCTCGTGTCGCGCAACAGCGCAGTTAATACCTCAGGGCGGCCGACGTGCCGCCCTGATTATTCAACCGGCGACATCCTGCAGCGCTTGCTCTAAATCGTACCAGCGAAAACCAAAGCCTGATTCCTCCAGCCGCTTCGGCAACACATGTTGTCCTCCCAGCACCAACACCGATGATTCCCCCATCATCAACTTGATGGCGCTGGCTGGCGTACGCATAAAGGCGGGGCGATGCATCACATGGCCGAGCGTGGCGGCGAATTGTTCATTACGTACGGCGTAAGGCGCAACCATATTAAACGGTCCGCGCAGTTCAGGGTGATCGATCAACCACAGCATGGCGTTGACCAAATCGTCGATATGGATCCATGGCAAATACTGTTTACCGCTGCCTATTGGGCCGCCCACGCCGAGCTTAAACGGCAGCTTCATCTTCGCCAGTGCGCCACCTTCTTTGGCCAGCACCACGCCGGTACGCAGCAAGCACACGCGGGTGCGACCGCTCTGCGCTGCTAAGGCGAGTTGCTCCCAGCGCGCGCACAGCGCATGGGTAAATTCATTGTGTCCAGGGTCTTCTTCGGTGAGCACCAGATCGCCGGTATCCCCGTAAAAGCCGGTAGCAGAACCAGAAATTAAAAACTGAGGTGGGTTGCTGCTGGCGTTTATCAGCGAAACCAGCTGCTCGGTGATCTGCCAGCGGCTTTCACACAGTCGCTGCTTTTGTTGTTCAGTCCAGCGCTTGTCCGCAATGGGTTCTCCTGCAAGATTGATAACGCCATCAATGCCGTTTAAATCAGACTGCTGATTGATACCGGACCACAGTGCCACCCGAGGATCGAGTTTTTCACGTGCGGCGGCGACATCGCGCGTCACCACGCTTACCTGATGACCAATTTGTAATAAGCGCGGAATCAGGTGACGGCCAACTAGCCCGGTGCCGCCCGTAATCAGTAAATGCATGTTGAGCCTCCTTGTAATTTTTTCTCTGCTCAGATTCAGCATAGAAGAGAAGCGCACGCGCGGCGTGACTGGGCTTACGGTTATGAAGAAAAAGGGAAAGTTAGCGCTGGCCTTAGCGAGTAAAGATCCGACCAGCACACCATTGCCTTAGCAAATAAAAATCGGTAAACATGAAGCACACCTGACCCTTACCCGAGGCAGCCAATGAATTATCCAACCATTACTTTGTGGTCCGATTCTTCTTTTTTCAGCCCCTACGCCATGTCGGTTTATGTTGCGCTAACCGAGAAGGGCATTCCCTTCACTCTCAAGCGCGTCGATTTATCGCAGAACGCGCAATGGGATGAAGAGTATCGTGCTCTGTCTCTGACCTGTCGGGTACCGACGCTGCAAATTGATGATGTTGTCCTGACGGAGTCTTCCGCGATTGCTGAGTATCTGGAAGAGCGTTTTCCTGCGCCAGAGTTTGAACGACTCTATCCGCGCGATCGCGAAAAACGGGCGCATGCGCGTGAAGTACAGGCGTGGTTACGTAGCGATCTGATGGCGTTGCGTGCCGAACGTCCTACTGAAGTGCTGTTTGCCGGTGAGCGTTTTGCTCCCCTGACGCAGGCAGGTGAACGGGCCGCCAGCAAACTGATCTCCGCCGTACAGCGTCTTCTGCCCGATGGTCAGCAAAATTTGTTTGGTGAATGGTCAATTGCTGACACGGATTTGGCGGTGATGATCAATCGCCTGGCGCTGCACGGCGATGCATTGCCGGTGAAGCTGCAGCACTATGCCGAGTTCCAGTGGCAGCGTGCTTCAGTGCAGCTATGGTTAGCGGAATCCGGTAAAACCCGCTAAGCACGATGCGCCTTGCGGAGGCGAAAAGAACGCTTTACCTTACGGCAGATTCTAATAAAGCATGACAACAGGCGCGTGCTGGGCACGCCGAAAACAGAAAAGGGTTACGGATGGTGGATCAAACGGCAGGTGACGGTATCGAGTGGGTTGATATTGTTAGCGAAGAGAACGAAGTCATTGCGCAGGCCAGCCGTGCGCAGATGCGTGCGCAATGTCTGCGTCATCGCGCCACTTATATTGTGGTGCATGATGGCATGGGCAAAATTCTGGTGCAGCGTCGCACTGAAATCAAAGACTTCATGCCGGGTATGCTCGATGCCACTGCCGGTGGTGTGGTGCAGAGCGGGGAAGACCTGCTGGAATCTGCGCGTCGTGAAGCGGAAGAGGAACTCGGTATCGCTGCCGTCCCGTTCGCTGAACACGGACAATTCTACTTTGAAGATCAGCATTGTCGCGTCTGGGGCGCGCTGTTTAGCTGCGTTTCGCATGGTCCCTTCGCGATGCAGGAAGAAGAAGTGGATGAAATTTTCTGGATGACGCCAGAAGAAATCACCGCGCGCTGTGATGAATTCACTGATGATTCGCTGAAAGCGCTGTCGCTATGGCTGAGCCGTAACAGCGATGCTGCACGTCGCAAGCAGAGCAGCGAAGCGTAATTCCGCAGACGTAAAAAAGGCGCCTATCGGCGCCTTTTTGCTTTTTAGCGAGCGGGGAAGGGGATTAGCCTTCGGCTTGCTGGGACTGAATCGCCGTCAAGGCAATGGTGTAAACAATGTCATCGACCAGTGCGCCACGCGACAGATCATTCACCGGCTTACGCATGCCTTGCAGCATCGGTCCAATGGAAATCAGGTCGGCTGAACGCTGTACCGCTTTATAAGTGGTGTTGCCGGTGTTCAAATCCGGGAAGATGAACACAGTAGCGCGACCAGCAACCGCAGAGTTTGGCGCTTTGGATTTAGCCACGTCTTCCATAATCGCGGCGTCATACTGCAGTGGACCATCAATCACCAGGTCCGGACGTTTTTCCTGCGCAATGCGTGTTGCTTCACGTACTTTCTCAACGTCGCTACCGGCACCTGAGTTGCCGGTTGAGTAGGAGATCATCGCTACGCGTGGATCGATACCAAAGGCTTTAGCGGAATCAGCAGACTGAATCGCGATTTCGGCCAGCTGCTCTGGGTTAGGATCCGGGTTGATAGCGCAGTCGCCATAGACCAAAACCTGCTCTGGCAGCAGCATGAAGAATACGGAAGAAACCAGCGAGCTGTTTGGCGCGGTTTTAATCAGCTGAAGCGGTGGACGAATGGTGTTAGCGGTGGTGTGAACCGCGCCTGATACCAGACCATCAACTTCGCCGCTTTCCAGCATCATGGTGCCCAGAACCACGTTATCTTCCAGCTGCTCTTGCGCGACAACTTCTGTCATGCCTTTGCTCTTACGCAGCTCAACCAGGCGCGGTACGTAGTTTTCACGTACCACTTCCGGATCAACGATCACGATGCCTTTGCCCAGCTCAACGCCCTGAGCGGCAGCCACGCGCTGAATCTCTTCCGGGTTGCCCAGCAGCACGCAGGTAGCGATGCCGCGCTCGGCACAAATCGCCGCCGCTTTCACGGTACGTGGTTCATCGCCTTCAGGCAGAACAATGCGCTTGCCGGCTTTGCGCGCCAGCTCGGTCAGCTGATAGCGGAACGCTGGCGGCGACAGGCGACGGCTGCGTTCAGAGGTGGCGGTGAGTGATTCAACCCAATCTTCATTGATGAAGCTCGCTACATACTCCTGCACTTTCTCAATGCGCTGAGTATCGTCGGTTGGCACTTCCAGGTTGAAGCTCTGCAGGCTGAGTGAGGTCTGCCAGGTGTTGGTTTTCACCATAAATACCGGCAGGCCGGTTTGGAACGCACGTTCGCATAGACGCGCGATAGGCGCTTCAATCTGATAACCGCCGGTCAGCAAGACCGCACCGATTTCCACGCCGTTCATCGCGGCTAGACACGCGGCCACCAGCACATCCGGACGATCGGCAGAGGTAACCAGCAGTGAACCCGGGCGGAAATGCTCGAGCATGTGCGGAATGCTGCGCGCACAAAAGGTTACTGATTTCACGCGGCGGGTCTGGATTTCACCTTCGTTGATGATATCGGCATTCAGATGGCGACACATGTCGATAGCGCGCGTGGCGATCAGATCAAAACTCCATGGCACACAGCCCAGTACCGGCAGCGGGCTGTTGGCGAAGAGCTGCTTTGGATCGATGTTGGCGATGCTGGCCTTGGTGGAGTCATCGAAAATCTCTGACAAATCCGGGCGCGTGCGGCCTTGCTCATCAACCGGTGCGTTCAGTTTATTAATGATCACGCCTGTGATGTTTTTATTCTTGCTGCCGCCGAAGCTGCTTTGCGTCAGTTCGATACGCTCTTTCAGCTGGGCCGGAGAGTCGTTACCCAGCGCCATCACGAAGACGATTTCAGCGTTCAGAGTTTTGGCGATTTCATAGTTCAGTGCCGAGGCGAACTGATGTTTACGCGTTGGCACCAGACCTTCAACCAACACCACTTCAGCGTCTTTTGCGTTCGCGTGGTAGTTAGCAATGATCTCTTCCATCAGCACGTCTTGCTGGTTAGACCCCAGCAGCGACTCAACGCGTGACATCTGCAGCGGTTCAGCGGCAGGAATCGCGGAGCTTTTACGAATAATGCTGGTGGTTTGGTCTGGCGCATCGCCGCCTGCACGTGGTTGGGCAATGGGCTTGAATACGCTCAGGCGCACGCCTTTGCGCTCCATGGCACGGATCACGCCGAGGCTGACGCTGGTCAGGCCGACGCTGGTGCCGGTAGGGATGAGCATGATTGTACGTGACACGATAGAAACCTCTCAGGTGTTGCAGACTGTCTAAAACAACTCCGTCAGCCTGGGCTGACGGAGAGAAGTGATGTTAGGCGGTGAGACGCGCGGCATCCTGGGCAATGACCAACTCTTCGTTGGTAGGGATCACCACTGCCGGGCGAGTGCCTTCTTTATTGATGAAGCCTGATTTACCGAAGCGCGCTGCCAGATTACGCTCGTGATCGACTTCGAAGCCCAGCAGGCCCAGTTTCTGCAAGGAGAGCTCACGTACCATTGCGGCGTTTTCACCGATACCGCCAGTAAATACCACGGCATCCAGGCGGCCTTCCATCAGTGAGGTGTAGCTACCGATGTATTTCGCCAGGCGGTGACAGAACACATCCATCGCACGTTTGGCATCTTCTTTAGTGGCGTAGTTATCTTCCACATAACGGCAGTCGCTGGTGACTTCTGTCAGACCCAATAGACCAGACTCTTTGGTCAACAGTTTGTTGATAGCATCAACGCTCATGCCCAACGCATCATGCAGGAAGAAGATGATCGCAGGGTCGATATCACCGCTGCGGGTGCCCATCACCAAACCTTCCAGTGGGGTAAGTCCCATTGAGGTATCAACACACAGGCCGTTACGGATAGCGGAAACAGAGCCGCCATTACCGAGATGGCAAGTGATAATATTCAGCTCGTTCACCGGCTTGTTGAGCATTTTTGCGGCTTCCTGCGTCACATAGTAGTGACTGGTACCGTGTGCGCCATAGCGACGAACACCATGCTCTTTATACAATTTGTACGGAAGCGCATAGAGATAAGACTCTTCCGGCATTGTCTGATGGAATGCTGTATCAAAAACCGCCACATTTTTATCGGAAAGATGCGGGAAGTTTTTTAGCGCTTCATCTATACCGATAAGGTGTGCAGGATTGTGCAACGGGGCGAATGAAGACGCATCTTTAATGCCCTGAATAACGGACTCGTCGATAATGACTGATTTGGTTAACTGCTCGCCGCCATGAACAATGCGATGGCCGATTGCAGCGATTTGTGCCGAAAGCTCTGGTTTTTGTGCCAGAATAGTTTTAACGATGAAGTTGAGCGCTTCGCTATGTGCAGCGCCCGCACCCAATGGGGCTTCTTGTTTGCTTCCTTCCAGCTTCCATTTAATGCGAGCTTCAGGTAAATGGAAACATTCAGCCAAACCCGACAAATATTCATCGCCAGTGGCTGGGTTAAGGATGGCAAACTTCAGAGAGGAGCTGCCGCAGTTCAGAACCAGGACTAACTTCGTCGACATGGAAGTACCTATTTGTTAAATAGTGGCTAAAAATAACGCAATCAGACTAACAGCGTAGCCCAGGAAAGCTGGTAGGTTAATGATAAACATCATGTGCTAGTCAAAAAATCGCTGACATGCAAAAAATTTTGGTGATTTTACGCTAATTGTTGATAAGCGCTTAGCGAAACATGGCTCAGACTGTGCTTTTATTGAGCGGAAGCTTCCGGTAATGTTGCTAAAACGGCGTCAGAATACTCACTGCGCCCTGCAAAGACAAAAACTTTTGAAGGATGTCACGTAAAGTTGTGTAGTTATCTATTTATTTTAAATATTGCATATTTAGTTGAGGTCTATCATGGCGAATGAGACAGACAATCCCGGCTGGTTCGGCTTGTTCCAGCGCGGGCAGCGATACATGAAGACCTGGCCAACGGATAAACGCCTGGCTCCGGTGTTTCCTGAAAACCGCGTAGTTAATGCAACGCGTTTCGCTATTCGCTTTATGCCGCCGCTGGCTATTTTTACGTTGACGTGGCAAATCGCGATGAATGGACAGCTCGGTCCGGCGATTGCCACCGCGCTATTTGCCTGTAGCCTGCCGATGCAAGGTTTATGGTGGTTGGGTAAACGCTCCGTTACGCCCCTGCCGCCAACGCTCCTGCAATGGTTTCATGAGGTACGTACTAAGCTTGAAGAAGCAGGGCAGGCTATCGCTCCCGTCGATGGTAAACCTACTTACCAGGCGCTTGCCGATGTTTTAAAACGCGCATTTAAACAGCTCGATCGTACCTTCCTTGACGATCTTTGATCCACTTACGCTTCTACCCGCCAAAGAAATTGCGACAAATCCCGGTTTAAATCAAAGAAAAGTGGTGTGGAGATACACGCATCACTTTCCTTATGTAATCATTTCTTCATTGTTTAAATCTTAAGCGGCCGTCGGGCCCTGGAGCAAACCATGGAAATGACCCATGCACAACGACTCATTCTCTCCAATCAATACCAAATGATGGCGATGCTGGAACCAGATAATGCAGAGCGCTATCGTCGTTATCAGACCATCATTGAACGCGGTTACGGCTTGCAATTACGTGAACTGGATAAGGAGTTTGGGGAATTAACGGAAGCGACCTGCCGCTTACTCATCGATATTATGGAAATGCATCATGCATTGCATGTTTCATGGTCAAATCTGAAAGACGCCAGCGCCATCGACGAGCGTCGCCTGGCTTTTCTTGGTTTTGACGCCGCGACAGAGGCGCGTTATTTAGGCTATGTGCGCTTTATGGTGAATGTTGAAGGACGCTATACCCACTTTGATTCCGGTACGCACGGGTTTAATGCGCAAATACCTATGTGGGAAAAATACCAACGTATGCTGGCGGTGTGGCACACTTGTCCGCGTCAGTATCATCTCAGCGCGAATGAAATTGCGCAGATTATTAATGCCTGAATAAGGAGCGACGTGTGAAGTACAGGGGTTTTCTGTTTGATTTAGACGGCACATTGGTGGATTCACTGCCCGCAGTGATTCGTTCATGGTCACTGTGGGGCGAGCGCCACGGTTTGCCGGCGGAAGAGGTCCTGAGCTATATACACGGAAAACCGGCCATTAATTCGTTGCGCCATTTCATGGCCGGGCAATCGGAAGCGGCAATACAGGCGGAATTTCTGTGGCTTGAACGCTTAGAGGCTGAGGATACGCAAGGGGTGCAAGCCATTCCGGGTGCGTTAACGTTACTCGCCACGCTGAACGAGTTACAGATTCCCTGGGCAATTGTGACATCAGGTTCGATTCCAGTTGCGCACGCGCGCCATAAAGCGGCAAATCTACCGATGCCAGAAGTCTTTATCACCGCTGAGAATATTAAGCACGGCAAGCCGAATCCAGAGCCTTATTTGCTGGGCGCTGAACGTTTAGGGCTTTCGGCGAGACACTGCGTTGTCGTTGAGGATGCACCAGCGGGCATCATTTCAGGTTTAGAGGCGGGCAGCGCGGTCATTGCTGTAAACGCACCAGCAGATTCGCCGCGTCTCAACGACGTGGCGTTTCGCGTTACGACGCTGGAACCTGTAAAGGTGACGAAAGAGCGTAGCGGCGAGTTTACGCTCTCAATTAATGCATAATGAAACGGGCCTGAGCGGCCCGTTTTTTATAATGGGGTATCTTGCGAAATCTCATCCAATGAAAGGCTAAAGCTGGGGATAAACACCTCAACGAAATAGTCCATCTCCGGCGAGCGACGCTGTGAGAGCGTCTTTTCCAGTCGCGCCTTAGCCAGCAGAAACTCGTTATTACCCGCTGATAACTCTTCCAGACACTTCACGTATGCGCACAACGCATCCGCTTGCTTCACCACCGACTGCTCACTTTCCGTATGTAAATGTTCATCGATTAAGGGGCGATAGGCATCCTGTAATTCTGGTGGCAGCATATCGATCAGTTTCTGCTGAGCAATCTTTTCAATTTTTTTATATTCGTGAGCGATCTGCGCGTTGTAGTACTTCACCGGGGTGGGCAAGTCACCGGTCAGGACTTCGCTGGCGTCGTGATATAACGCCAGCATTGCAATACGCTCGGCATTGAGGTTGCCATTGAATTTTTTGTTTTTGATGATAGCGAGCGCATGCGCCACCATCGCCACTTGCAAACTATGTTCTGAGACGTTTTCAGTACGCACATTGCGCATCAGCGGCCAGCGATTGATCAGTTTGAGGCGGGAGAGATGGGCGAAAAAATGGCTACGGGTCATGGACTATTCCTGTTCGCACGGCGGGGAAGGTTGACCTTCCCCGAAATACGATAACTATACCCTAAATAATTTGAGATGCAGGAAGGCGGCAGGTGTGAAACTCCCCAGTCGCTTACAAAAGTAAGTCATTGCGGTGACCACACGCAGCCAACCCCGCTGCAATTCGAAGTATAAAGGATATATTACTGGCGATACCCTTGCAGGAAACGACCAAACTTGCTGACGGCCATTTCCAGATCGTCCACGCGCGGCAACGTAACGATGCGCACGTGATCTGGCCATGGCCAGTTGAATGCCGTACCCTGAACCAGCAATACTTTCTCCTGCAGCAGGAAGTCCAGCACCATTTTCTGATCGTCAAAGATATTGAATTTCTTCGCATCAATGCGCGGGAACATGTAAAGGGCACCTTGTGGTTTCACACAGCTGACGCCAGGGATATCGTTAATCAATTCCCACGCTCGCTGACGTTGTTCGTACAATCGCCCGCCCGGTGTAATGAATTCACTGATACTTTGATAGCCGCCAAGCGCTGTTTGAATCGCGTGCTGAGCCGGTACGTTGGCACACAGGCGCATTGACGCCAGCATTTCTAAACCTTCGATATAACCTTTGGCATGTTTCTTAGGGCCGTTCAATACCATCCAACCCTGACGGAAGCCTGCTACCCGATAGGTTTTGGACAAGCCATTAAAGGTAACCGTCAGCAGGTCCGGCGCCAGTGCAGCAATGGAGTGATGCTGTGCTTCGTCGTACAGAATTTTGTCGTAGATTTCGTCAGCGAAAATGATCAGGTTATGCTGACGCGCGATTTCGACGATTTCGAGCAGCAACTCTTTGCTATAAACCGCGCCGGTGGGATTGTTCGGGTTAATAATGACAATGCCGCGCGTACGCGGTGTGATCTTGCTGCGAATGTCATCCAGGTCAGGGAACCAACCCGCCGATTCATCACACAGATAATGTACGGCTTTACCGCTCGACAATGAAACCGCTGCGGTCCACAGCGGATAATCCGGTGCGGGAACCAGCATCTCATCGCCGCTGTTCAGCAAAGCCTGCATTGCCTGCACAATCAGTTCCGATACGCCATTGCCAATATAAATGTCTTCAACTGTTACATCGCGGATGTCGCGCGCTTGATAGTGCTGCATGATGGCTTTTCGGGCCGAATATAGTCCTTTCGAGTCACAATAGCCTTGAGCGCTGGGCAGGTTACGAATCACATCCACCAGAATTTCATCTGGCGCTTCAAAACCAAACGGAGCAGGGTTGCCGATATTAAGTTTGAGAACTTTGTTGCCTTCTTCTTCGAGACGTTTCGCTTCTTTCAGTACCGGCCCACGGATGTCATAACAGACATTTTCTAGCTTGCCGGATTTATCAATTTGAAAATTCATTATTACCGCCTTTACGGGCAGAGTCCTTTAACCTGCCACCAAAATCAAACCAGCCCAATTTACTCTTCTCAACTTAACAAAAGAAGGGGAGCGCTGGGTTTTGGCGTCTTTGGCACTGATTCATTGTACAGGTGGCGAAAAAGTCATTGAAAATCGATTAATCTGGTTCATTAATCCAGTAATTCTAAAAAAAATGAGATTAAATACTGAGGTGACTTCGTTGCGGTGTAAATGCCTTCTTCCATAGGGAAAGGCATCTATTCAGAAATTTTTCAGTCACAATTGGCTTAAAAAAATATTAGCGACCTGGTGAAATAGTTAAACGAATCTTGTTAGATGATGAAAAAACCTTCAGTAATGATTAAGCACTGGTTGGCGTTACCAAATACAGTTCATTCTCATTCACTTTTTATCTGCGGGATTAACCGCTATTAAACGGGCTAACACCGTGCAAAACACCCGTAAAATAGCATTTGGGCTGTAACTTTCACGTAAGTGCACAGGATTCAGAACCAGGAGGGCTTAAAAAAAGAGCAGTGTTATGGCAGGATGTGTTTGAAAAGCCTTTTGGTCAAAAATTGCGATGTTTTGAACAAAAACATTTCCATTTATAGCGTAAAAATGATTAAGTATAATTTATTATTTGATGCACATTATAGCTTCGCATCGACATAACATGATGTTATCTCTTTTGAACCCGCAGGGATTTTTTCGCGGGGCGCATAGACAACTACGCAGCTTCCAGCACCTGTACGACATACGTCTTCGGCCCAGAAGTTCTGCTGTCTATAATGACGCCACTGCTCTGAACTCAGAGTGGTGCGATCGTCGGCATCCGCCTGACAATTTTTTTCATGGCAGCCTCCACACAGGGGCTGTCATTAAGCACCATTACCTCTTATCTATTTGATAAGACAGGTAATACACCAGGGTAGTAGTTTTAAAAAATCTTATAAGTGAAGAAAAAACATGACTAATGCAAATCGTCCGATACTGAATCTCGACCTCGATCTGCTGCGTACCTTTGTTGCCGTTGCCGATCTGAATACTTTTGCAGCAGCGGCTGCAGCAGTTTGCAGAACGCAGTCAGCAGTAAGTCAGCAGATGCAACGTCTGGAACAATTGGTTGGTAAAGAGCTGTTTGCCAGACATGGACGTAATAAACTGCTGACGGAGCATGGCATTCAACTGCTGGGTTACGCCAGAAAGATCCTTCGTTTTAACGACGAAGCTTGCACCTCTTTAATGTACAGCAACATCCAGGGCGTACTGACCATTGGCGCTTCAGATGATACCTCCGATACCATTCTGCCGTTCCTGCTTAATCGCGTAACGTCGGTTTATCCGAAGCTGGCCATTGATGTTCGTGTTAAGCGCAACCCGTTCATGATGGAAATGCTGAATCAAGGTGAAGTTGATCTGGTTGTGACCACGTCCAGCCCGGGCAATTTCACCCACCAGGTACTGCGTACCTCACCAACGTTATGGTATTGCGCGGCAGATTATATCTTCCAGCGTGGTGAAGCCATTCCTTTGGTTCTGCTGGATGAGCCAAGTCCTTATCGCGATATGGCAATTGATCATCTCAATGAAGCGGGCATTCCGTGGCGTATCTCGTACGTCGCGTCAACGCTGGCTGCTGTGCGTGCGGCCGTAAAGGCTGGTTTGGGTGTAACGGCGCGTCCCGTTGAGATGATGAGCCCAGAATTGCGCGTAATGGGCGCGGCAGAGGGTTTACCGGTATTACCTGATACCCAATACTTGCTGTGCCGTAACACTGATAGCGACAATGAACTGGCTTTGGCCATTTTCAATGCGATGCAGTCAACCAATGATCCTTATAATCTGAGCGCCAATCCAGACGGTACCTTATTGCTGGATGATGAAGAGTAGAGAGTAGACTGCTGGTAATTCCTCGCAAATGGAATGCCTGCTAATTGTTAAAAGTGATAAAAATAAGCCTTAGCGTGGTAATTTCCTGCTAGGGCTTTTTTTATGGTGTTTTAAAAGCGTTTTTTTATCCATTTTATCAATGATAATTTTTCTGCGATTACAAATAATGAAATGTGTTCCATTTTGCTCCAATCTGGAATGCTTTTATCAATTCGTGCCAACTTTCATGTGCTATTACCCTCGCTCTTCGCTGTTTTTTTCCTCATAAAACCCATTTATGTGCTTTGGATCAAAAAAATACCCCTGATAAGGGGGGGGAATCTCAGGCAAGACCTGTCAAAATATGATTGTTAAATGCACGATCCATGCATGTGAATACCCGCTACACTAAAATTAACCTCACAAACTGAAGCGATTAAGCTGGCGCTGACGAGGTTGGATGTTAATAATATGATGCAGGTGTAAAATAATGTTTGGATACTTTTGTCAAAGTTGACAAAAGGTTATAGAAAGGAGTAAAAACCCCTATAAAATTGCTGCTTTAATGCTAATGACAGCAAAGTTTATAAGGTTTTTTATCCTTCCCTTGAATCGATGTGGTGTGTTTGCTGCAACAGTGCAGGATGCCATCACCACTTTTGATGAGTAAGCAAAGAGTATGTCGACAACTACAGAAGTGATCGCTCATCACTGGGCATTTATTGTTTTTATCGTTATTGCGTTTGGCCTGTGTGCCTTCATGTTGACCGGTGGCTGGCTGTTAGGTGGACGTGCGCGTGCACGACACAAAGACACCCCATTTGAATCGGGTATTGAGTCTGTCGGTGATACTCATATTCGCCTCTCTGCAAAATTCTATCTGGTTGCGATGTTCTTCGTCATTTTCGACGTCGAAGCCCTCTATTTATACGCATGGTCGACGTCCATCCGCGAAAGTGGCTGGGTCGGCTTTGTCGAAGCCGCAATTTTCATTTTGGTGCTCTTGGCAGGCCTGGTTTATCTGGTGCGCATCGGTGCGCTGGATTGGGCTCCTGCGCGTCGTCGCGTAGTAGTCAAATCTGTCCCGGTCAGTCACAGCCACACCAACCCTCATAAGCAGTAAAAGCGAGGCAATAAGATGGACTACACGCTGACACGCGTAGACCCGAACGGGGGCGGCGATAACGATCGTTATCCTCTGCAGAAACAGGAAATTGTTACCGATCCGCTGGAGCAACACGTTCATCGCAGCGTCTATATGGGCAAGCTTGAACATGCCCTGCATGACATGGTGAACTGGGGGCGTAAAAACTCACTCTGGCCTTATAACTTCGGCCTTTCCTGCTGCTACGTAGAAATGACCACGTCCTTCACGGCGGTGCATGATGTGGCACGTTTTGGCGCGGAAGTTATGCGCGCCTCGCCACGTCAGGCTGACTTCATGGTGATTGCCGGAACGCCATTTACTAAAATGGCGCCGGTTATTCAGCGTTTATATGATCAGATGCTGGAGCCGAAGTGGGTGATTTCTATGGGCGCTTGCGCTAATTCGGGTGGCATGTATGACATCTACTCAGTGGTGCAAGGTGTCGATAAATTCCTGCCGGTTGACGTTTATATTCCTGGCTGCCCACCGCGTCCAGAAGCCTACATGCAGGCTTTACTGCTGTTGCGTGAGTCGATTGGCAAAGAGCGTCGCCCACTCTCATGGGTGGTAGGGGATCAAGGGGTTTATCGCGCCAATATGCAGCCAGAGCGTGAAAGAAAACGTGGCGAGCGTATTGCCGTCACCAACCTGAGAACGCCTGACGAAGTATAAGCTTCCCGTACACGGATGGAGCCACGGCCGCAGCAGAACACCACAATTTAATGTGCGCCGCCATCCTGACGCCTTCTTTTGAGCGCCTGATTACAGGCCGGAATGGTGAGTAACGTATGACTGATTTAACCACGCAAGATCTCGCACAGCCTTCATGGCAAACCCGCGATCACCTGGATGACCCAGTGGTCGGCGAGCTGCGTAACCGTTTTGGGCCGGATGCCTTTACCGTTCAGGCCACCCGTACCGGAATTCCGGTGGTATGGGTGAAGCGTGAACAGCTATTGGAAATTGTTGAGTTCCTGCGCAAGCTGCCAAAACCGTATGTCATGCTGTATGACTTACATGGTTTTGATGAGCGCCTACGCACTAACCGTGCCGGTTTGCCCGCTGCGGATTTTTCCGTTTTCTATCACCTGCTGTCGATTGAACGCAACCGTGACATCATGCTCAAGGTGGCGCTGTCAGAAAACGATTTAAATGTGCCAACCATCACCAAAATTTTTGCCAATGCCAACTGGTATGAGCGCGAAACCTGGGAGATGTTTGGTATCACCTTCAATGGTCACCCGCACCTGACGCGCATCATGATGCCACAGACCTGGGAAGGCCATCCGCTGCGTAAAGATTACCCCGCGCGTGCCACCGAATTCGATCCCTTTGAGCTGACCAAGCAGAAAGAAGATCTGGAGATGGAGGCGCTAACCTTCAAGCCGGAAGATTGGGGCATGAAGCGTAGCACCGCCAATGAAGACTTCATGTTCCTCAACCTTGGCCCTAACCACCCGTCTGCGCACGGTGCTTTCCGCATCATTTTGCAGTTGGATGGCGAAGAGATCGTCGATTGCGTTCCCGATGTTGGCTACCACCATCGTGGCGCTGAAAAGATGGGCGAGCGCCAATCCTGGCACAGCTACATTCCGTACACCGACCGTATCGAGTATCTCGGCGGCTGTGTCAACGAAATGCCGTATGTGCTGGCAGTAGAAAAACTGGCGGGCATCACCGTACCGGATCGCGTCAACGTGATTCGCGTGATGCTGTCCGAGCTGTTCCGCATCAATAGCCATCTGCTCTATATCTCCACCTTTATTCAGGACGTCGGCGCCATGACGCCGGTGTTCTTCGCCTTTACCGACCGTCAGAAAATTTATGACGTGGTTGAAGCGATCACCGGTTTCCGTATGCACCCAGCGTGGTTCCGCATTGGTGGCGTTGCGCATGATCTGCCGAAAGGCTGGGAGCGCTTGCTGCGCGACTTCCTCGACTGGATGCCGAAGCGTCTGAAAGAGTACGACAAAGCTGCGCTGCGCAATACCGTGTTGATGGGCCGTTCGCAGGGTGTGGCGGCGTACAACATGGATGAAGCGCTGGCGTGGGGCACCACCGGTGCCGGTCTACGTGCTACCGGCTTAGATTTTGACGTGCGTAAATGGCGTCCGTATTCAGGCTACGAAAACTTCGATTTCGAAATTCCCGTTGGCGCCGGCATCAGTGATGCGTACACCCGCGTTCAGCTGAAAATGGAAGAGATGTGGCAGTCACTGCGTATCCTTGAGCAATGCCTGAACAACATGCCTGAAGGCCCGTTCAAAGCGGATCATCCGCTGACCACGCCGCCACCGAAAGAGCGCACGCTGCAGCACATTGAAACCCTGATCACTCACTTCCTGCAGGTTTCGTGGGGACCGGTAATGCCGGCCAACGAATCCTTCCAGATGATTGAGGCGACTAAAGGGATCAACAGTTACTACCTGACCAGCGATGGCAGCACCATGAGCTATCGCACCCGCGTGCGTACGCCGAGCTTCCCGCACCTGCAGCAGATCCCGTCCGTGATCCGCGGCAGCCTGGTATCCGACTTGATCGTTTACCTCGGTAGTATCGATTTTGTTATGTCAGACGTGGACCGCTAATTATGCACGATCAAAAAATTGCTATTCACACCATCGACCCGACTGAGGTCTTCGTGCTGAGCGAGGCCGAGCACCACGCTATCGAGCACGAAAAGCACCATTACGAAGATGCGCGTGCGGCTTCGATTGAAGCGTTGAAGATCGTGCAGAAACAGCGCGGTTGGGTGCCGGATGGCGCGATTAACGCTATCGCAGAAGTACTCGGAATTCCCGCCAGTGATGTGGAAGGTGTTGCCACTTTCTATAGCCAGATCTACCGCACGCCGGTTGGCCGTCACGTGATTCGCTACTGCGACAGCGTAGTGTGCCATATCACCGGTTATCAGGGCATTCAGGACGCACTTGAGCAGAAGCTGAATATTAAGCCTGGTCAAACCACGGCGGATGGTCGCTTTACGCTCTTGCCTACCTGCTGCCTCGGTAATTGCGATAAAGGGCCAACCATGATGGTGGACGAAGATACGCATGTTCATCTGACGCCTGAAGGCATCGCCAACCTGCTGGAGCAGTATCAATGACCATTAAACAGATCATTCGTACTGCCGAAACGCATCCATTGACCTGGCGTCTCCGTGACGACAAGCAGCCAATTTGGATTGATGAATACCGCAGTAAAAACGGTTACGTCGGTGCTGAAAAAGCGCTGAAAGATTTCAGTCAGGACGAAATTGTCGCGGCGGTAAAAGACTCGGGCCTGAAAGGCCGCGGTGGCGCCGGCTTTAACACTGGCCTGAAGTGGAGCCTGATGCCGAAAGACGAATCCATGAACATTCGTTACCTGCTGTGTAACGCCGATGAAATGGAGCCAGGCACTTATAAAGACCGCTTACTGATGGAGCAATTGCCACATCAGTTAGTTGAAGGGATGTTAATCAGTGCGTTCGCGCTGAAAGCCTATCGTGGCTACATCTTCTTACGTGGCGAGTACATTGAAGCGGCGGTTAACCTGCGTCGTGCGATTGCCGAAGCCACTGAAGCAGGTTATCTCGGTAAAAACATTCTTGGCACCGGTTTTGATTTTGAGCTGATTGTTCACACCGGCGCAGGTCGTTATATCTGCGGTGAAGAGACTGCGCTAATCAACTCGCTGGAAGGCCGTCGTGCCAATCCGCGTTCCAAGCCACCGTTCCCGGCGAGTGCCGGCGTATGGGGCAAGCCGACCTGCGTGAACAACGTGGAAACGCTGTCGAACGTGCCGGCTATCTTCCTTAACGGCGTTGATTGGTACAAAAACATCTCTACCAGTGAAGACACTGGCACCAAGATGATGGGCTTCTCCGGTCGCGTGAAAAATCCTGGCGTGTGGGAACTGCCGTTCGGTACCACCGCACGTGAAATCCTTGAGGATTATGCTGGCGGCATGCGCGATGGCTTGAAATTCAAAGCCTGGCAGCCAGGCGGCGCAGGAACCGACTTCCTCACCGATCAGCATCTCGATCTGCCCATGGAATTTGCCAGCATCGGTAAAGCCGGTAGCCGTTTAGGTACCGCCTTGGCAATGGCAGTCGATCACGAAATCAATATGGTTTCGCTGGTGCGCAATCTGGAAGAGTTCTTTGCACGCGAATCCTGCGGCTGGTGTACGCCATGCCGTGATGGATTGCCGTGGAGCGTGAAGATCCTGCGTGCGCTGGAGCAGAAGAAAGGCCAGCCGGGTGATATTGAAACTCTGCAGCAACTCTGCCGTCAGCTTGGCCCAGGTAAAACCTTCTGTGCCCACGCACCGGGCGCCGTCGAGCCATTGCAGAGCGCGATCAAATATTTCCGTGAAGAGTTTGAAGCTGGCATTGCGCCGCAGGTGTTTGGCAATACCCGAGCCATCGGCGGTATTCAGCCGAACCTGCTGAAAGCGCGCTGGTAATCAGCCGCCGTACACGGAGCTCACCCTGGCCGAAATGGCGAAGGGAAAGAATTAGATGTTTAACGCTCGTCTTAGGGCGAGCCTTACGGAAGCATGTTCACTATGGCTACAATCCATGTAGACGGTAAAGAATATGATGTGAACGGAGCGGACAACCTGCTGCAGGCGTGTCTCTCTCTGGGCCTTGATATTCCTTATTTTTGCTGGCATCCGGCGCTGGGAAGCGTAGGGGCCTGCCGCCAGTGCGCGGTGAAGCAATTCCAGAATGCCGAAGATACCCGCGGTCGCCTCGTCATGTCCTGCATGACGCCGGCGTCGGACGGCACCTTTATTTCCATCGACGATGGCGAAGCGAAAGAGTTTCGTGAAAGCGTGGTGGAATGGCTGATGACCAACCATCCGCACGACTGCCCAGTGTGCGAAGAGGGCGGTAACTGCCACCTGCAAGATATGACGGTAATGACCGGACACAGTTTCCGTCGCTACCGCTTCACTAAGCGCACGCACCAGAATCAGGATCTCGGCCCGTTCATTTCACACGAGATGAACCGCTGTATCGCCTGTTATCGCTGCGTGCGTTACTACAAAGATTATGCCGACGGCAAAGATCTTGGCGTTTACGGTGCACATGACAACGTCTACTTCGGTCGTCCGGAAGATGGCACGCTGGAAAGCGAATTCTCCGGTAACCTGGTAGAAATTTGCCCGACCGGCGTATTTACCGATAAAACCCACTCTGAACGTTATAACCGTAAATGGGACATGCAGTTCGCGCCAAGCATCTGCCAGCAGTGCAGCGTGGGTTGTAATACCAGCCCTGGCGAGCGCTACGGTGAATTGCGTCGTATTGAAAACCGCTACAACGGCAGCGTAAACCACTATTTCCTCTGCGATCGCGGCCGTTTTGGTTATGGCTACGTTAATCGCAAAGATCGTCCTCGTCATCCGGTGCAACAGCGCGGCAACGATGCGGTCAGCCTGAATGCTGAACAAGCGGTGAATGCGGCGGCGGATGTTCTGCGTCGAGCGAAGAAAGTGATCGGTATCGGTTCACCTCGTGCCAGCATCGAAAGCAACTTTGCGTTGCGTGAGCTGGTGGGCGCAGAAAACTTCTCTACCGGTATGCCGGCAGGTGAGCAGGCGCGCGTGGAGCTGATGCTGAAAGTGCTGCAGGACGGCGGCGTTTACACGCCATCGCTGCGCGAAATTGAAAGTTACGATGCGGTGTTGGTGCTGGGTGAAGATTTGACTCAGGTTGGCGCGCGCGTGGCGCTGTCTGTACGCCAGGCGGTAAAAGGTAAAGCACGTGAGATGGCAGCCGCACAGAAAGTGGCTGACTGGCAAATCGCGGCAATCCTGAATATCGGTCAGCATGCCAAACATCCGCTGTTCGTGACCAACGTTGACGAAACCCGACTGGATGATATCGCGGCATGGAGCTATCGTGCGCCGGTGGAAGATCAGGCACGCCTCGGTTTCGCCATTGCCAATGCGCTTGATGAAAGCGCTCCGGCAGTAAGCGGCTTCGACAGCAAACTGAACGGCAAATTAGATGTCGTGGTTCAGGCGCTGGCGGGTGCGAAAAAACCGCTGATCATCTCTGGTACGCATTCCGGTAGCATCGCAATGATTGAAGCCGCCGCGAACGTGGCGAAAGCCTTGAAAGCGCGTGGAGCGGATGTCGGTATCACTTTGCTGGCCGGTGCGGCGAACAGCTTTGGCCTCGGCCTGATGGGCGGGCAATCGCTGGATAGCGCACTGGAGCAGCTGAGCAAAGGCGAAGCCGATGCGTTAGTGGTGCTGGAAAACGATCTCTATCGTCATGCGCCAAAAGCCAAGGTGGATGCGGCGCTGGATACTACAGCGAATGTGATTGTGGTCGATCATCAGCGTACTGCAACGTTGGAGAAAGCCGGTTTAGTGCTTTCTACCGCCAGCTTCGCTGAGAGCGATGGCACATCGATTAACCACGAAGGTCGCGCTCAGCGCTTCTTCCAAGTTTATGATCCTTCTTATTACGATAACAGCGTAGTGATGCTGGAAAGCTGGCGCTGGCTGCGCTCGCTGCATAGCGCCATTGAAAGTCGTCATATCGATTGGACGCAGTTAGACCACGTCATTGATGCCACCGTTGCGGCTCTTCCGCAGCTGAAAGGCATTAAGGATGCCGCGCCAGATGCGAGCTTCCGTATTCGCGGACAAAAACTGGCCCGTTCACCGCACCGCAGCAGCGGCCGTACCGCGATGCGCGCCGATATCAGTGTGCATGAACCGCGTCAGCCGCAGGATAAAGACACCATGTTTGCCTTCTCGATGGAAGGTAACAACCAGCCGGGTGCACCACGTTCGCAAATTCCATTTGCCTGGGCGCCAGGCTGGAACTCGCCGCAAGCATGGAACAAATTCCAGGCTGAAGTGGGCGGCAAACTGCGTCATGGCGATCCGGGCGTGCGATTGTTCGAAGCGAGCGATCGCACATTGCCATGGTTCACCGCTATTCCAGAAAGCTTCGTTGAAGGCAGCCAGTGGCGTGTCGCACCTTACTACCAGCTGTTTGGTAGTGAGGAGATGACGCAGCGTTCACCGACATTCCAGAAACGCATGTCTCCGGCCACGCTGGTGATCAACCCTGCCGATGCTGAGAAACTGGGCGTGAATAACGGTTCCTCTGTGGAGCTGGTATGCGCCGGTGAAACGCTGCGTTTGCCAGTACGTTTCTCTGCGTCACTGCAAGCAGGGCAGGTAGGTTTACCGCTCGGTATGCCGGGCGTGCCGCCGTTCCTCTCAGGTGCGCAAATTGACAAACTGCAGGAGGCCGCGCAATGAGCTGGCTGACACCGGATGTTATTGAAATCCTGATCAACATCGGCAAAGCGCTGGTTATCTTGCTGGTAGTGGTAGGTTGCGGCGCCTTTATGAGTTTCGCTGAACGTCGTCTGCTCGGTTTATGGCAGAACCGTTACGGACCGAACCGTGTCGGTTGGGGCGGCTCGCTGCAGCTGGCTGCTGACATGATCAAAATGTTCTTCAAAGAGGACTGGGTTCCGCCGTTTACCGATCGCTTCATCTTTACGCTGGCACCGGTTATTGCCTTCGTATCGCTGCTGCTAGCGTTTGCCATTGTGCCGGTTTCGCCAACGTGGATGGTCACTGACCTGAACATCGGTTTGCTGTTCTTCCTGATGATGGCGGGTCTGGCGGTTTATGCGGTGCTGTTCGCCGGCTGGTCAAGTAACAACAAATACTCACTGCTGGGTGCGATGCGTGCCTCAGCGCAGACGCTGAGCTACGAAGTGTTCCTTGGTTTGTCACTGATGGGTGTGGTGGCGCAAGCCGGTTCATTCAACATGAACGCCATCGTCGAAAGCCAGGCGCATCTGTGGAACATCATTCCACAATTCTTCGGCTTCCTGACGTTCTGTATCGCGGGCGTAGCGGTCTGTCACCGCCACCCATTTGACCAGCCAGAAGCCGAGCAGGAACTGGCGGACGGTTATCACATTGAATATGCCGGTATGAAGTTCGGCTTGTTCTTCGTCGGTGAATACGTTGCGATCACCACCGTGTCAGCGCTGATTGTTACGCTGTTCTTCGGTGGCTGGCACGGTCCGTTCCTGCCGCCATTCATCTGGTTCGCTCTGAAAACAGCGTTCTTTATGGTGATGTTTATCCTGATTCGTGCTGCGCTGCCGCGTCCACGCTATGACCAGGTGCTGTCGTTCGGCTGGAAAGTGTGTCTGCCGTTGACGCTGTTGAACCTGCTGGCAACCGCCGCAGTGATTCTGTCCACCGCGCAGTAAGGGACAATGAAATGACTTTAAAAGATATTGTCGTTGGCTTCGGCACGACAGTGCGCAGTATCTGGATGATAGGCATGCATGCCTTCGCCAAGCGCGAAACTCAAATGTATCCGGAAGAGCCGGTTTATCTGCCGCCGCGCTATCGTGGACGTATTGTGCTGACGCGCGATCCGGATGGTGCCGAGCGTTGCGTTGCCTGTAACTTATGTGCGGTAGCGTGCCCTGTGGGCTGTATCTCGCTGCAGAAAGCCGAAACGCAGGATGGACGCTGGTATCCGGAATTTTTCCGTATCAACTTCTCACGCTGCATCTTCTGTGGTCTGTGCGAAGAAGCTTGCCCAACCACCGCGATTCAGCTGACGCCAGATTTCGAACTGGGTGAGTTCAAGCGTCAGGATCTGGTTTATGAGAAGGAAGATCTGCTGATTTCCGGTCCGGGTAAATACCCGGAATACAACTTCTATCGTATGGCTGGTATGGCGATCGACGGAAAAGAGAAGGGCGAAGCGGAAAACGAAGCCAAGCCGATCGACGTCAAAGGGTTGTTACCTTAAGGAGCCAGGTATGGAATTTGCGTTTTATCTTTGCGGACTGGTGGCGGTGCTGACGACGTTGCGCGTCATCACGCATACCAATCCGGTACATGCGCTGCTGTACCTGATTGTCTCGCTGCTGTCGATTGCTGGTGTGTTCTTCTCGATGGGTGCTTACTTTGCTGGCGCCCTGGAAATCATCGTCTACGCCGGCGCCATTATGGTGCTGTTCGTCTTCGTGGTGATGATGCTGAACCTGGGTAAAACCCAGCAGGATCAAGAGCGTGAGTGGCTGAAGCCTTCACTGTGGATTGGTCCAGGCATCGTCTCTTTGCTGCTGTTGGTGGTGATGATTTACGCTATCAGCACTGCGCACGATCAGGGCATTGATGGCACCATCATCGACGCCAAAGCCGTAGGTATCAGCCTATTTGGTTCGTACGTTCTGGCAGTGGAACTGGCATCCATGCTGCTGCTGGCCGGTCTGGTGGTGGCCTTCCATATTGGGCGTGAAGAGCGTCACGGCGAAGTGCTGAGCAATCGTCAAGCGGATGCGCAAGCGAATAAGGAGGATCACGCATGATCCCGTTACAACACGGTCTGATGTTGGCCGCTGTGCTGTTTGTTCTCGGCCTGACCTCCGTGGTGCTGCGTCGTAATATCCTGTTTATGCTGATTGGTCTGGAAATCATGATCAATGCCTCGGCGTTAGCGCTGGTGGTGGCGGGCAGCTATTGGGGACAAGCTGACGGCCAGGTGATGTACATTCTGGCCATCAGCCTTGCGGCGGCGGAAGCGAGTATTGGTCTGGCGCTGTTGCTCCAGCTCTATCGTCGTCGTCAGACGCTGAACATTGACACAGTGAGCGAGATGCGCGGATGAATCTTCTCTATTTAACCGTATTATTTCCGCTGATTGGCTTCTTGCTGTTAGCGTTTTCACGCGGTCGCTGGTCGGAAAACCTGTCGGCTGCCGTTGGCATGGGTTCTGTTGGTCTGGCAGCATTGACCACTATTTATGCCGGTTTTGACTTCTTCAACCAGGGCCAGCAGCCGTTCACTCAGGCGCTGTGGACCTGGATTCACGTTGGCAATTTCAATATCAAAGTAAACCTGGTGCTGGATGGCTTATCGCTGACCATGCTGTCAGTCGTAACCGGCGTTGGTTTCTTCATCCACATGTTCGCTTCATGGTACATGCGTGGCGAAGAAGGTTATTCGCGCTTCTTCGCATACACCAACCTGTTCATTGCGAGCATGGTGGTGTTGGTGCTGGCCGATAACCTGATGCTGATGTATCTCGGCTGGGAAGGCGTGGGCCTGTGCTCCTATCTGCTGATTGGCTTCTACTACAGCAATCCAGAAAACGGCAAAGCGGCGATGAAAGCCTTCATCATCACCCGCGTCGGTGACGTGTTCCTCGCTTTCGCGTTGTTCATCCTTTACAACGAACTCGGTACGCTGAACTTCCGCGAACTGGTTGAGCTGGCGCCAGCGCACTTCGCTGCTGACAATCACATGCTGCAGTGGGCAACGCTGATGCTGTTGGGTGGTGCGGTCGGTAAATCTGCACAGCTGCCGCTACAAACCTGGCTGGCGGATGCGATGGCGGGCCCCACTCCGGTTTCGGCGCTGATTCACGCCGCCACCATGGTTACCGCCGGTGTCTACCTGATTGCGCGTACGCATGGTTTGTTCCTGTTGACGCCGGAAGTCCTGCATCTGGTGGGCATTGTGGGTGCGGTTACGCTGGTGCTGGCAGGTTTTGCTGCGCTGGTGCAAACCGACATCAAACGCGTGCTGGCCTACTCCACCATGAGTCAGATCGGCTACATGTTCCTCGCGCTTGGTGTGCAGGCATGGGACGCGGCAATTTTCCACCTGATGACGCATGCGTTCTTTAAAGCCTTGCTGTTCCTCTCTTCAGGCTCGGTCATTCTTGCCTGCCACCATGAGCAAAACATCTTCAAGATGGGCGGCCTGCGTAAGAGTATTCCGCTGGTCTACATCTGCTTCCTGGTGGGTGGCGCGGCGCTGGCGGCACTGCCGCTGATCACCGCAGGCTTCTACAGTAAAGATGAAATCCTGTTTGGTGCGCTGGCAAATGGCCACATCAATCTGATGGTTGCGGGTCTGGTGGGTGCATTCCTCACCTCGATCTACACCTTCCGCATGATCTTTATCGTGTTCCACGGCGAAGAGAAAATCCATGCGCACGCCGGCAAAGGTATTACGCATCATCTGCCGCTGATTGTGCTGATGGTGCTCTCCACCTTTATTGGTGCGCTGATTACACCTCCTTTGGCGGGTGTATTGCCACAGAACGAGTTTGGTGAAGGCGGCAAAGTGATGCTGGAAATCACCTCAGGCGTAGTGGCTATCGTCGGAATCCTGATCGCTGCAGCGCTGTGGCTGGGTAAACGTCAGCTAGTGACCAGCATCGCCAACAGCGCGCCGGGTCGTTTCTTCGGCACCTGGTGGTTCGCGGCCTGGGGCTTCGACTGGCTGTATGACAAGGTGTTCGTAAAACCTTATCTCGGCATCGCCTGGCTACTGAAACGCGATCCGCTTAACTCACTGATGAACCTGCCTGCGCTGCTGTCGCGTATCGGTAATAAAGGATTGGTGGTGAGCGAAAACGGTTATCTGCGCTGGTACGTGGCTTCGATGAGCGTTGGCGCCGTGGTGGTGCTGGCGCTGCTGCTGGTGATGTAAAGATTGATGAGCGGGGCGGGTTCGCTCGCCCAATTAGAATGTCAAAAATTGCCTGAAGTAAGGCAATAAAAAGGGAAGTTTGCCGTGTTATTACCTTGGCTAATAATCATACCTTTTGTCGGTGGCTTGCTCTGCTGGCTGGCGGAGCGCCTTGGCGCGAAAGTTCCGCGCTGGATTGCCATGATCACCATGGGCCTGACGCTGGCGCTTGGCCTGCAGCTCTGGTTGCAGGGAGGCTATTCACTGACGCAGGCTGCGGGTATTCCGCAATGGCAATCGACGTTCTCCGTGCCGTGGATTCCGCGTTTTGGTATCAACTTCCATCTGGCGATTGATGGTCTGTCGCTGCTGATGGTGGTGTTGACCGGCCTGCTCGGCCTGATGGCAGTACTGTGTTCCTGGAACGAAATTGAGAAGTATCAGGGCTTCTTCCACCTCAATCTGATGTGGATTCTTGGCGGTGTGATTGGCGTGTTCCTCTCCATCGACATGTTCCTGTTCTTCTTCTTCTGGGAAATGATGCTGGTGCCGATGTACTTCCTCATCGCGCTTTGGGGGCATAAAGCTTCTGACGGTAAAACGCGCATCAGTGCGGCGACCAAGTTCTTCATCTATACCCAGGCTTCCGGTCTGATTATGCTGGTCGCGATTCTGGCGCTGGTATTTGTACACTACAACGCAACCGGCGTGTGGACCTTCAGCTATGAAGAGTTGCTGAAAACCCCGATGTCACACACCGTTGAATATCTGCTGATGCTGGGCTTCTTCATCGCCTTTGCGGTGAAAATGCCGGTGGTGCCACTGCACGGTTGGCTGCCTGATGCGCATAGCCAGGCACCGACCGCGGGTTCAGTTGACCTCGCCGGTATTTTGCTAAAAACCGCCGCCTACGGCCTGTTGCGCTTTAGCCTGCCACTGTTCCCGAACGCGTCTGCGGAATTCGCACCCATTGCGATGTGGCTGGGTATTATCGGCATCTTCTACGGGGCGTGGATGGCCTTCTCACAGACTGATATCAAACGTCTGATTGCCTACACCTCGATTTCGCACATGGGCTTCGTGCTGATTGCCATCTACACCGGCAGCCAGTTGGCATTCCAGGGCGCGGTTATCCAGATGATTGCCCATGGCCTGTCTGCGGCGGCGCTGTTTATCTTGTGTGGCCAACTGTATGAACGTCTCCATACGCGTGATATGCGTCAGATGGGTGGTTTGTGGTCGCGAATTAAGTGGATTCCGGGTCTGTCGCTGTTCTTCGCAGTCGCTAACCTGGGTATGCCGGGTACCGGTAACTTCGTTGGCGAATTCATGATTCTGACCGGCAGCTTCCAGGTGGTGCCGGTGATTATCGTAATAGCGACCTTTGGTCTGGTGTTTGCTTCGGTTTACTCCTTGATCATGATGCAACGCGCTTATTTCGGTGAAGCGAAATCGAAAGATCCGCTGCCGGGCATGTCACCGCGTGAGTTTATGACTATCGGCGTATTGGTGGTGCTGTTGGTGCTGCTGGGGATTTATCCACAGCCGATCCTCGACACGTCCCATGCTGCGATGAGCAATATTCAGCAGTGGTTTACCGCTTCAATTTCAACTACAAGGCCGTAATTCGCCATGACAATAACTCCTCAACATCTGATCGCATTACTGCCGCTGTTGATCGTCGGATTGACGGTGGTGGTGGTGATGCTGTCCATTGCGCGGCGACGCAATCACTTTGTTAATGCCACGTTGACGGTGATCGGACTTAACATTGCGCTGTTTTCTCTGTGGTTTGTCGGCCAGGCGGGGGCGATGGATGTCACGCCGCTGCTGCGCGTAGATGGCTATTCAATGTTCTATACCGCGTTGGTGGTATTAGCGAGTCTGGCTACCTGCACCTTTGCTTATCCATGGTTAGCCGGATTCCCGGACAATAAAGATGAATTCTATCTGCTGGTGCTGATTGCGGCTCTCGGTGGCATTGTGCTGGCGAGTGCTAATCATCTGGCAGCGCTGTTCATCGGTATTGAACTGCTATCTCTGCCGCTGTTTGGTTTGATTGGTTACGCCTTCCGCCAGAAACGTTCGCTGGAAGCGTCGCTGAAATACACCATTCTGTCAGCTGCGGCTTCATCATTCCTGCTGTTCGGTATCGCGCTGATCTATGCCGATTCCGGCAGCTTGAGCTTTGTGCAGTTGGGTAAAAGCCTGAGCGACAGCATGATTCAGGAGCCACTGTTGCTGCTGGGTCTGGGTATGATGATTATCGGTCTGGGCTTTAAGCTTTCCTTGGTGCCGTTCCATCTGTGGACGCCAGACGTTTATCAGGGTGCGCCTGCGCCGGTTTCAACCTTCCTGGCTACCGCCAGCAAGATCGCTATATTCGCCGTGATTATGCGCCTGTTCATGTACGCGCCCGTCACTGATAGCGAAGCCGTTCGAACCGTGCTGGGCATCATTGCCTTTGCCTCTATCCTGTTCGGTAACCTGATGGCGATTTCCCAGAGCAACATCAAGCGTCTGTTGGGTTACTCATCAATCGCGCATTTAGGTTATCTGCTGGTGGCGCTGATCGCGGTGAAAACCCATCAGCTGTCGCTGGAAACCGCCGGAGTTTATCTGGCCGGCTATCTGTTCAGCAGCCTTGGTGCGTTCGGTGTGGTGAGCCTGATGTCGAGCCCATACCGAGGTCCGGATGCGGATACACTTTACTCATATCGTGGTCTGTTCTGGCACCGTCCGATTTTGTCAGCCGTTATGACCGTAATGATGCTGTCACTGGCGGGTATCCCGATGACGCTCGGCTTCATTGGTAAGTTCTACGTTATCGCTTCGAGTGTGAATGCACATCTGTGGTGGTTGAGTGGTGCCGTGGTTGCCGGTAGTGCGATTGGTCTTTACTACTATCTGCGCGTGACGGTGAGTCTGTATCTCAGCCCACCAGAACTGCATAACCGCGATACACAAGCCAACTGGGCATTTACAGCGGGTGGTGTGGTGGTGCTGATCTCCGCAATTCTGGTGCTGCTGCTTGGCGTTTATCCGCAGCCGCTTATCTCGCTGGTGCAGATGGCTCAGCCACTGATGTAATCCAAATTGATGCGACAACTGAAATCGGGCCCACGGGTCCGATTTTTTTTGCCTAAAGGAGGCCGGAATGAGAGTTTGCACACATTGCACAGATAAGGTCTGAGGCGTGTAAAGCTGTTCAATGCGGTGCGCATTAGCGCTGTGGTACTCTTGCAGCATCATTTTTACGCTAAGAAAAGGAATCGCCATGGAAATGCTTTGGCTAGATTGTCACCACAGCGAACTGACCGCAAAGCAACTCTATACGCTGCTCGCGCTACGTAATCACGTCTTCATCGTGGAACAAAAGTGCCCTTATCAGGATATTGATGGCCAGGATTTGGCGGCAGACAATCGCCATATTCTCGGGTTTCTTGACGGTAAACTGCTAGCGTACGCGCGGGTGCTAACACCATCGCAAGAGGGAGCGCCGGTGCTCATCGGCCGAGTCATCGTTTCTGAAGAGGCGCGCGGTTTGAAATTAGGCTATCGCCTGATGGAGAAGGCGCTGGAAAGCTGCGAGAAATACTGGCCACAGCAAGCGGTTTATCTCTCTGCACAGGCACATCTGGAAGGTTTCTACGGAAGGTTGGGCTTTAAAGCGGTCACGGAAGTCTACATGGAAGACGATATTCCTCATATCGGCATGCAGAAAGCATAGCGGCGAGGATCGCCCCTCGCCGCTATCATCAGCCCGGCGTCATCTGCCGATCATCAACATATTTACGCTGGTCTGGCGGCGGCGGGAAGTACTGATAAAGCCAGGTTTCACTTAACGTCTCATCCTTGGTGCGCAGGAACAGACGCATATCTACCGGCTTGGTAGAAGCGCTGCTCGGATACCAGTCAAACAGAATGCGGTAACCGTTCAGCGGTTCGACATAAAGTATCTCGACCTGCTTAAACGTCCCGTCAGAAACGGTAATCACCGGCTCAATACCCTTAGGTGCAGCGGCTTTCAAATCACCCCCGACAAAATCAATGGCAAAGCGGCGGCACCACTGATCCGGGAAGTGTTCGCCTGGCGCCCAACCTTCCGGGAAGCCACCAATTCCGGTACGGGTGGCATCGACACGCGCTAAACCACTGCGCACTGGCGGCAACTGGCTCCAGTAGAGCTTGTACTGGAAGTTGAATTCGCTGCCGGCTTTCACCGGTTCTGATGGCTGCCAGAAGCAAACAATGTTATCCAGCGTTTCACCGGTGGTAGGAATCTCCATCACATTAATGGCGCCTTTGCCCCATTTGCCAATTGGTTCCACCCACAGGCTTGGGCGTTTGTCGTACCAGCCAATCACATCCTGGTAATTTTTAAAGTCATGATCGAGCTGCAGCAGGCCGAATCCACGCGGGTTCTCGTCTTGATAGGCGTTGAACTGCAAGCGCTGCGGGTTGTTAAGCGGGCGCGCAATCCATTCACCTTCACCGGTCCACATCGCCAAACGATCGGAGTCGTGAATTTGCGGATGGTAAGTGTTGCACATGCGGCGTTCGTTGGTACCGCAGCTGAACATGCTGGTCATTGGCGCGATGCCGAGCTGGCGGATTTCGTTACGCGCAAACAGATGGTTCTCAACCTCCATCACCACGCGTTTTTCTTCGCAGTGAATGGTGAACTTGTAGGCTCCGGTAATGCTGGCACCATCAAGCAGCGCATACACCACAAACGTGGTGTCATCGGCTTTCGGCGTTTCAAACCAGAAGGCGGTGAAGTCCGGGAACTCCTCTTTGCCATTGCTAAAGGTATTAACCGCCACGCCGCGCGCGGACAAGCCGTACTGGAAGGTCTCATCGACGGCGCGGAAATAGCTGGCGCCGAGGAACGAGACGATATCGCGGCGCGCCAGCTCCGGTTTCTTAAACGCACGGAAACCGGCAAAGCCGAGGTCGGTTTTACCTACCAATTGTTTGGTATCCACGTTGGCATCGTGGTAATTGAACAGTTCTGGACGGAAGTGGATCTCGCGTGCTTCGCGGCTAGCGGCATCGACCGAAAACATGCGAATGCGGCGTTTAAAACCCATACCAACGTGGAAGAATTGCACATCGAGTTCGCGATCGGGAATGTTATTCCACAGCGAGTGATTGGCATCATACTGAATTTCGTTATAGGCCTGAGGCGTTAAATTGGCCAACGTATCGGGCAGGGGGCCGGGTGCGCCACCCCAGGGCTGTTTTGCCAGTGCGGAGGCTTTCTTTTTCAGTGAGTCGAAATCGAAGCGAACCGCGGTACCGTCGGCGATGCCATCATCGGCCCAGGCGGATTGTGCAAACAGCGTGGAGAGACCCGTCATGCCGCTAACAGCGGAGAGGGCCATGGACGCTTTCATAAATTTTCTACGATTCATGCCGGAAATCTAATCCTTAGCTGCTCGGGTGTATTGTGACTGTCGTGCGTGCTTCACACATGTGTGACGCTGAGCGTCAGGCTACAGGGGGTTACGACAGTGGCGAAATTAAAAAATTCAGTCCGCAGAAAATTTATCAGATTAATCAAATAAGCGAAGCAGATTTCGCGCCGCTACGCCGCTGATAACATAACTTTGCATTGAGAGCGGTGAAACTCGGTAAATTCCTGGAGGCTTGCCGCCAGCAAAAATGGAATTTAGGACTATAGTTAAACCACAACTAGTTAGGAACATGGAGGAACTATATAGTGTCATCATCAGACCAATTTGAAACCCGCCTTGACGACGATCTGGCGCTGCTAACCGAAACGTTGGAAGAAGTATTACGCGCTTCGGGCGACCCGGCCGATCAGAAATACATCGAGCTGAAACTCAAGGCTGAACAAGCGCTGGAGGACGTAAAGTCACGCGTTAGCCAGGCGTCCGACAGCTATTATTATCGTGCCAAAAATGCGGCTTACCGCGCCGATGATTATGTGCATGAAAAACCGTGGCAGGGGATTGGCATCGGTGCCGCCGCTGGCCTGTTTGTCGGTTTACTGCTGGCACGACGTTAAGTTCCAACGGGCGCGACACGCTTCGCGCCCGCTTCCTGCTTCTCCTCTCATTCATTCCCATCAAATCTCTGTTTCGCATCATCCGCGATTGTGTTTCGCCTGCGCGCTTTCTACAGTAAGGCAACAGGGATAAGGAGAACACAACGTGATACGTGTAGAAATGCTCTCAACGGGCGATGAAGTGTTACATGGGCAGATTGTCGATACTAACGCCGCCTGGCTCGCCGATGTGCTTTTCCAGCACGGCTTACCGATGACCAGCCGCAGCACCGTGGGCGATGCGATGACCTCATTGGTTGAAGCCTTGCAGAGCCGCAGCCAGATTGCCGATGTGCTGATTGTGAATGGCGGTTTAGGACCGACCAGTGACGATCTCAGCGCACAGGCCGCCGCCACTGCCAGCGGTAGCGAATTAGTGATTCAGCAAGCCTGGCTGGAAAAAATGGAAGCCTGGTTCGCCAGCCGTGGGCGGGTTATGGCGCCGAGCAATCGCAAGCAGGCGGAAATCCCGGCAAATGCTGAGATGCTGGATAACCCGGTCGGCACCGCATGTGGCTTTGCGTTGCAGCTCAACCGTTGCTGGATTTTCTTCACGCCAGGCGTGCCGTCGGAATTTAAAGTCATGGTCGAGCAGGAGATCATTCCACGTCTCAAAGCGCGCTTTGCGTTGCCAGAACCGCCGCTGTGTTTACGCCTCACCACCTTTGGCCGCGGCGAAAGTGATATTGCCGCCGAGCTCGAGCCACTACCGCTGCCGGCAGGCGTGGTGATGGGTTATCGCTCGTCAATGCCGATCATCGAGATCAAACTCACCGGACCCGCCGAGCAGCGCGTGGCGATGGAGCAAGTGTGGCAGCAGGTAAAACTGTTGCTGGCTGAATGCACTATCTTTGAGGGCACCGAAGGATTACCGGCGCTGCTGGCGCGCGAACTGCAGCATCGTGGCTTACGTCTGGCGCTGAGTGAGCAGTTCACCGCCGGTTTACTTCACTGGCAGCTGGCTGCCGCAAACGTTGCCCTCAGTAAAGCGGAGATCTTGCCGGCGCAGGATGAAGATCTGGAATCATTGGTTGCGCGCACGCGTGATTGGGCGCAGCAGCAGAGTACCGCGCTGGCGTTATCCGTCGGCAATCTGGAAGAGGGCGAGGTATCGATTGCGCTGCACACGCCGGAAGCGAGCTGGGGCCAGCGTGTGAAGTTTATGCATGGTCGTCATAATGTGGAAACGCGGCAGAAAGTGGTGGCGATGATGGCGATGAACATGCTGCGTCGCTGGCTGCACGGCAGCGAGGTCAGCACCGGTCACGGCTGGATTGATATTCTTGAAACAGTCAAAAACTAGCGCGCCGTAAGGTCGCCATTCATGGCGACCTTCTCAATCATGGCTCGATCTCAATCACAGCTCGATCTCAATTTCCCCTTTGGCGCGACAGCAGCAGGGCAAAATCTCGCCTTGCTGCACAAACGCCAACGGGGTTTCCGCATAATCCACTTCGCCTTTCAGTAAGCGCATGCGGCAAGAGCCGCAGTAACCTTCGCGACACTGAAATTCCACGCACAGATTGTTTGCTTCAAGCGTGGCCAGCAGATTAGGGTGATCTTCTGCGCACTCCAGCCGGGAGCCGGAACTACGCAGAATAACAACAGAACGACTCATAATTACAGCTGGAAGCCGTCGAAATCGTCTTCGCCCACTTCAGAATCAATCTGACCGACCAAATACGAGCTCACTTCCACTTCCTGCGGTGCAACCTGCACGTTATCTGACACCAGCCACGAATTGATCCATGGAATCGGGTTCGAACGCGTCTGGAACGGCAAATCGAGGCCAACAGCCTGCATGCGGATGTTGGTAATGTACTCGATGTACTGGCACAGAATGTCTTTGTTCAGACCGATCATCGAACCGCCGCTGAACAGATATTCTGCCCACTCTTTCTCCTGCTCGGCCGCTTTCTTGAACAGGTCGTAGCATTCATCGCGGCACTCGGCGGCAATCGCTTTCATCTCTGGATCGTCTTCACCGGTGCGCAGCAGGTTCAGCATATGCTGGGTGCCAGTCAGGTGCAGCGCTTCGTCGCGAGCAATCAGCTTGATGATTTTAGCGTTACCTTCCATTAGCTCGCGCTCGGCGAAAGCAAATGAACAGGCGAAGCTGACGTAGAAGCGAATTGCTTCCAGCGCGTTGACGCTCATCAGGCAGATATATAGCTGTTTTTTCAGATCGCGCAGGTTAACGGTGACGGTTTTACCGTTCACCTGATGCGTGCCTTCGCCCAGCAGATGCCAGTAGCTGGTCATCTCGATCAGATCATCGTAGTACTTCGAGATATCTTCCGCGCGCGCCAGAATTTGTTCGTTGGTGACGATATCGTCAAACACCACCGCCGGATCGTTAACGATATTACGGATGATGTGGGTGTAAGAGCGCGAGTGGATGGTCTCGGAAAACGCCCAGGTTTCAATCCAGGTTTCCAGCTCAGGAATGGAAATCAGCGGCAGCAGCGCCACGTTCGGGCTACGTCCCTGAATCGAATCCAGCAGCGTTTGATACTTCAGGTTGCTGATGAAGATGTGTTTTTCATGCTCTGGCAGCGCCTGGTAATCGATACGATCGCGCGAGACGTCGACTTCTTCCGGACGCCAGAAGAAGGAGAGCTGCTTCTCAATCAGCTTTTCAAAGATGTCATATTTCTGCTGATCGAAGCGGGCAACGTTCACTGACTGGCCGAAGAACATGGGCTCTTTCAGCTGGTCATTTTTGTTCTGCGAGAATGTGGTGTAAGCCATTTTGAGTCCAAATGTGAAGAGGGCCGACCGTTGCCGGCCCTGACAAGATGAGATTAGATCTTACATGCGCCGCTTTCGCAGCCATCATCCTGAATAGAAGGCGCCAGATCGTCCTGTGCATCTTCTGCACCATCACGGGTGTTTTGATAGTACAGGGTTTTCACGCCAAATTTGTAAGCGGTCAGCAGGTCTTTCAGCAGCTGTTTCATCGGTACTTTGCCATTGGCAAAACGGCTCGGATCGTAGTTGGTGTTCGACGAAATCGCCTGATCGATAAACTTCTGCATCACGCCAACCAGCTGCAGATAACCGTCGTTGGACGGCATTTCCCACAGCAGTTCGTACTGATCTTTCAGACGCTCATACTCTGGCACCACCTGACGCAGAATGCCGTCTTTGGATGCTTTGATGCTGATGTGACCACGCGGTGGTTCGATACCGTTAGTCGCGTTCGAAATCTGCGAAGAGGTTTCAGATGGCATCAGCGCCGAGAGCGTAGAGTTGCGCAGACCGTGCGTGGTGATCGACTCACGCAGACCTTCCCAATCCAGATGCAGCGGCTCGTTGCATACCGCATCGAGATCCTTTTTATAGGTGTCGATCGGCAGAATGCCCTGCGAGTAAGTGGTCTCTTTGAACCACGGGCAGGCACCTTGCTCTTTCGCCAGTTCGTTCGAGGCTTTCAGCAGGTAGAACTGAATCGCTTCGAAGGTTTTGTGCGTCAGGTTGTTGGCGCTGCCATCAGAATAACGCACGCCGTTTTTCGCCAGGTAATAGGCGTAGTTGATCACGCCGATGCCCAAGGTACGACGGCCCATTGCACCGCGTTGTGCCGCGGGGATGGGGTAATCCTGATAATCCAGCAGCGCATCAAGTGCACGCACTGCGAGGGTTGCCAGCTCTTCCAAATCGTCGAGGCTGTTAATCGCGCCCAGGTTAAAGGCCGACAGCGTACACAGGGCGATTTCGCCGCTTTCGTCATTCACATCGTTAAGCGGTTTGGTTGGCAGGGCAATTTCCAGACACAGATTCGATTGGCGAACCGGCGCGATGCTCGGATCAAACGGGCTGTGGGTGTTGCAGTGATCGACGTTCTGAATGTAGATACGGCCAGTCGAAGCACGTTCCTGCATCATCAGTGAGAACAGTTCAACCGCTTTCACGCGCTGCTTGCGGATGCTGTCGTCTTTCTCGTATTTGGTGTACAGACGCTCGAACTCGTCCTGATCGGCGAAGAACGCATCGTACAGGCCCGGTACGTCAGACGGGCTGAACAGCGTGATGTCTTCACCCTTCAGCAAGCGGGTGTACATCAACTTGTTAATCTGCACACCGTAATCCATGTGGCGCACGCGGTTGCCTTCAACACCACGGTTGTTTTTCAGCACCAGCAGGCTTTCCACTTCCAGATGCCACATTGGATAGAACAGCGTTGCTGCACCACCACGCACGCCGCCCTGTGAGCAGGACTTCACCGCGGTCTGGAAATGTTTGTAGAATGGAATACAGCCGGTATGGAACGCTTCACCACCGCGAATTGGGCTACCCAGCGCACGGATGCGGCCGGCGTTGATGCCGATACCGGCGCGCTGTGAAACGTATTTCACAATGGCGCTGGAGGTAGCATTGATCGAGTCAAGGCTATCGCCGCACTCGATCAGCACGCAAGAGCTGAACTGACGGGTTGGGGTACGCACGCCGGACATAATCGGCGTCGGCAATGAGATCTTGAAGGTAGAGATCGCATCGTAGAAGCGCTTCACGTAATCCATACGGGTTTCGCGCGGGTAGCCAGAGAACAGGCAAGCCGCCACCAGAATGTAGAGGAATTGAGCGCTTTCGTAGATTTCACCGCTGACGCGGTTCTGCACCAGATACTTTCCTTCCAGCTGCTTAACCGCGGCGTAGGAGAAGTTCATGTCGCGCCAATGGTCGATGAACTCGTCCATCTGCGCGAACTCTTCGGTGCTGTAATCTTCCAGCAGGTGACGGTCATATTTGCCCATCTCAACCATCTTCACCACCTGGTCGTACAACTTCGGCGGTTCAAACTGGCCGTAAGCTTTTTTACGCAGGTGGAAGATCGCCAGGCGCGCGGCCAGGTATTGGTAATCTGGCGCATCACGTGAGATCAGGTCTGCGGCAGCCTTGATGATGGTCTCATGAATATCAGAGGTTCTGATGCCATCATAGAACTGAATGTGTGAGCGCAGTTCAACCTGTGAAACGGAAACGTTGTTCAGCCCTTCGGCTGCCCAATCCAGTACACGGTGAATTTTGTCGAGATCAATGCGCTCCTGGCGGCCATCGCGTTTAGTAACGAGCAGACTTTGGTTCATGTCGCGTTTTTACCTGTCCATGCATGAATGACGTATTTATCCCCCATCTATGCACAAGGTCTATGCACAAGCCGCTCGTTGTGAGTAAGCCTGTGAATAAACACTATATATAGGGGGTGCGGGAAGTTTGAACAACAATATGGTGAGTATTCTAGTCAGCAATCTCTTCTTAACAAGAGTTGATTTTCACTAAAAAATCGTCCTTAGAGGGTGGCTAAAATCCTGGATCCCCATGCCGCAAGGCCTGCACATCGTGTCAACCGCTCAGTACTTTTTTTTCACTTTATGATCGAGCGCGTGTTTCTTGCTCAACTGATACGATTCGAGAATTATCTGAGGTCAAATAAGCCCTGACAAGGCCGCCAGCAGCGAACTTATCTAAAATTGCTTATGAATTTTTTGTGACTTGCTAAGCCTATAAAAAAGGCAGGCACGCGTCTAAAAGGAAATTGATCTGGATAGCGGGTCGCCATGAATGGCGACCCTGCGGGCAGAATATTGTAGTGTGCGCATTCATGCGCACCGGGTTGATCAATCCTGGCGGTGGGTATGAATCATATAGTTCACGTCAACGCCGCGGCCGAGTCGGAACTGATTACTCAGCGGATTGTAGTGCAGGCCAATCATATTTCTTTCGCGCAGCGGCGTTTCATCCACCCAATTCAACAACTCGGCCGGACGGATAAACTTCTTCACGTCATGGGTGCCGCGCGGCACCATGCGTAGCACATACTCTGCACCAAATACCGCCAGCAGCCAGGCTTTGGGATTACGGTTAATAGTGGAGAAGAACACTTCGCCGCCCGGCTTCACCAGTTGTGCGCAGGCTAGCACCACGGAACGTGGATCGGGCACATGCTCCAGCATCTCCATACAGGTCACCACATCATATTGACCAGCATGGCTGGCGGCGTGATCTTCCACGGTTTGCTGTACGTAATTAACGCTGACGCCGCTCTCCAGCGCGTGCAGACGCGCCACTTCCAGCGGCTCCGCACCCATATCCAGGCCAGTAACCTCAGCGCCTTCGCGCGCCATGCTTTCGGCCAGAATGCCGCCACCGCAGCCAACATCGAGGACTTTCTTACCGAACAGGCCATGGCTGTGCTGCGCAATCCAGCCAAGTCGCAGGGGATTGATGCGGTGTAGAGGCTTAAATTCACCTTCTAAATCCCACCAGCGCGATGCCACCGCCTCAAACTTGGCGATCTCGGCGTGGTCAACGTTCTGGCGGCTTTCCTGCGGTTGTTCACTCATTGAATCATCACTCCAGACAAAATATTCCCTCAGTATAAACGCTTAAGCGCGGTGAGCGCATCTCTGGCAGCGAAGGAAAAGCGGCATTAAGCCCTGGTTTACGTTCACCGAAGGGAAGCGATGTGATATACTTTCGCACCTTTAAATCCGGGATTATGTAGAGGGATAGCGGCTCCATGAGCGACCTTGCGAGAGAAATTACACCGGTCAATATCGAAGAAGAGTTAAAGAACTCTTACCTCGATTACGCCATGTCGGTCATTGTTGGCCGAGCCTTACCCGATGTGCGTGATGGTTTGAAGCCGGTACACCGCCGTGTGCTTTTTGCCATGAGCGAACTGGGTAACGACTGGAATAAACCCTATAAAAAATCCGCCCGTGTGGTCGGTGACGTCATCGGTAAATATCACCCGCACGGCGATTCCGCGGTATATGAAAGTATCGTGCGTATGGCCCAGCCGTTCTCCCTGCGCTATATGCTGGTTGACGGTCAGGGTAACTTTGGTTCAGTCGACGGCGACTCCGCTGCAGCGATGCGTTATACCGAAGTCCGTATGGCAAAGATTTCCTCGGAGCTGCTGGCTGACCTGGAAAAGGAAACCGTCGATTTCGTGCCGAACTATGACGGCACCGAGCAGATTCCTGAAGTCCTGCCAACCAAAATTCCTAACCTGCTGGTAAACGGTTCTTCCGGTATCGCGGTAGGTATGGCCACCAATATTCCACCGCACAACCTCACGGAAGTGATTAACGGCTGCCTGGCTTTCATCGAAGATGAAGACATTACCGTTGAAGGCTTGATGGAGCACATCACCGGGCCAGATTTCCCGACTGCTGCGTTTATCAATGGCCGCCGCGGTATCGAAGAAGCCTATCGCACCGGGCGCGGCAAGATTTATATCCGCGCGCGTGGCGAAGTGGAAACCGATGCCAAGACCGGGCGTGAAACCATCATCGTTCACGAACTGCCGTATCAGGTGAACAAAGCGCGTCTGATCGAGAAGATTGCTGAGCTGGTGAAAGAGAAGCGCGTTGAAGGTATCAGCGCACTGCGTGATGAATCTGACAAAGACGGCATGCGTATTGTCATTGAGATCAAACGCGATGCGGTGGGTGAAGTGGTTCTCAACAACCTCTACTCACTGACGCAGCTGCAGGTTTCTTTCGGCATCAACATGGTGGCGCTGCATCAGGGCCAGCCGAAGATCATGACGCTGAAAGGCATCATTGAAGCCTTCGTGCGCCATCGCCGCGAAGTGGTGACGCGTCGTACCATTTTCGAACTGCGTAAAGCGCGCGATCGTGCCCACATCCTTGAAGGCTTGGCGATTGCATTGGCGAACATCGATCCGATCATCGAACTGATTCGTCGTGCACCAACACCTGCAGAAGCGAAACTGGGCCTTTTGGCGCAGTCGTGGGATCTCGGCAATGTGGCTGCCATGCTGGAACGTGCCGGTAATGATGCCGCGCGTCCGGAGTGGCTGGAAGCCGAGTTTGGTATTCGCGATGGTCAATATTATCTGACCGAGCAGCAAGCGCAGGCGATTCTGGATTTGCGTCTGCAGAAACTGACCGGCCTTGAGCACGAAAAACTGCTCGACGAGTACAAAGAGCTGCTGGACCAGATTGCTGAACTGCTTTACATCCTGCAGAGCGCTGAGCGCTTGATGGAAGTGATTCGTGAAGAGCTGGAGCAGATGCGCGATCAGTTCGGCGATGCCCGTCGTACGGAAATCACCGCCAATAGTGCTGACATCAACATCGAAGACCTGATCAATCAGGAAGACGTGGTGGTTACGCTGTCGCATCAGGGTTATGTCAAATATCAACCGTTGACCGACTATGAAGCCCAGCGCCGCGGTGGCAAAGGCAAATCAGCCGCACGTATTAAAGAAGAAGACTTTATCGATCGTCTGCTGGTGGCCAACACCCACGACACCATTCTGTGCTTCTCCAGCCGTGGCCGTCTCTACTGGATGAAGGTCTATCAGCTGCCAGAAGCCAGCCGTGGTGCGCGTGGTCGTCCCATCGTTAACCTGTTGCCGCTGGAAGCCAACGAACGTATCACCGCTATCCTGCCGGTGCGTGAATATACCGAAGGCTTCAACATCTTCATGGCAACCGCGAGCGGCACCGTGAAGAAAACCGCTCTGCAAGAGTTCAGCCGTCCACGTAGTGCGGGCATCATCGCCATCAACCTGCGTGAGGATGATGAGCTGATTGGTGTGGCGCTGACCAACGGTAGCGACGAAGCGATGCTGTTCTCTGCCGCCGGTAAAGTGGTGCGCTTTGCCGAAACCGCCGTGCGTGCGATGGGCCGTTCTGCCTCAGGCGTTCGCGGTATCAAGCTGGCTGAGAAAGACAAAGTGGTGTCGCTGATTGTGCCACGCGAAGAGGGCGCGATCCTCACCGTGACGCAGAACGGTTACGGTAAACGTACTGCTAATAGCGAGTATCCAACCAAATCGCGTGCAACGCAGGGCGTGATCTCGATTAAAGTCACCGATCGAAACGGGCCAGTTATTGGCGCGGTACAGGTGGTGGATGGCGATCAGATCATGATGATCACCGATGCCGGAACGCTGGTACGTACCCGCGTGTCGGAAGTCAGCGTGGTTGGCCGTAACACTCAAGGCGTGATTCTGATCCGTACTGCGGAAGATGAAAATGTCGTGGGTCTGCAACGTGTTGCTGAGCCGGTGGAAGAGGAAGAACTCGACGCCATTGACGGCAGCGTAGCGGAAGGCGAAGAAGATATCGCGCCGGAAGTGGAAAGCGATGACGAAGCGCCGGAAGCCGACGACGAAGAGTAATCCGTAAGGTGGTTGATAAACGGCAGGTCATTAAATTGACCTGCCGTTTTTTTATCTGAGTTTTACGCTAACGGCGCACGCCAACTGGCTTTTTAGGGCCGATAAAGCTAGTGTATGGGAGCTTTCCAACATCCTGATAACCCCTTACCGCCAGTGAGCCTCTTTTGAAATATCTTGTCTCCTTTCGCACCACGCTCCGTATCTCGCGCTACCTTTTTCGTGCGCTGGCGTTGCTGCTCTGGGCGCTGGGTGCGCTACTGACGACTTTTTACATCATCAATGTGCTGCACGAGAAAGAGAATGCGGTTCGTCAGGAGTTTGCAACGAATTACGGCCAGGCGGAATGGTACATCCGTCACTCTGCTGATGTGATGCGCGAACTGAAATACATCACCGAAAATCGCCTGAGCAGTAGCGCTAACGGTCTGGACGTGTTGAACGGTTTACCGCCGGGCAAAGGCACGCTGCCGCAGTTCACGCCGCTATTTTCCGACGGTGACTGCACCTCAATGAGCAACACCTGGCGCAATTCGCTGGATTCGCTCAGCGATTACATTAATTACTGGAAAAGTAACTTTGCCTCGGCCTATGAATTGAACCGGGTGTTTTTCGTCAGTGGCGAAAATCAGTGTCTGGCAGATTTCACCATCGGCACCAACAATTCAGTCGATCGTGAACGCAGCCTGAAAGCACTGCGCGAGCGTGTCCTGCACTATCGGAATGGTAATGAAGAAGAGCGCCGCAATCCGATGTACTGGATCACCAGCAGCGCGCAGCCAGGCGTCGGCAACTTCTATATGGTGATGCCGGTGTATGTGGCAAACAAACTGCAGGCACTGCTCGGCGTAGAGCAGAATATTCGCCTGGATGAGTTTATTCAGCCGGGCGGTTTGCCGCTGGTGGCCACCATCACCGATGAAAACTATCGGCCGCTGATCAGCTCGCGTCGCGGTGGTCCGGGTTACTCGCTGGACGACCTGCCGGACAACAGTACCTGGTTTGGTTATCTCGATAGCTATCGCCAGCTGGTGTTGAAAAAGCCGCTGCCGCCAACCAATCTTAATGTGGTGTGGTCGCTTTCCACCGATGTGTTAATGGATCAGCTCAAACTGATGCTCATTAACGCGCTGTTACTCAACATCTTCACGGCGGTAATTTTGTTCACGCTGGCGTGGATATTCGAGCGGCGTATGTTCCTGCCGGCGGAGGAGAATGCGCATCGGCTTGAGGAGCACGAGCAGTTTAACCGTAAGATTGTCGCTTCTGCGCCGGTCGGTATCTGTATTTTGCGTACCAGCGACGGTACCAATATTCTAAGTAATGAGCTGGCGCACAACTATCTGACGCTTCTCACACAGGAAGATCGCCAGCGGCTGAATGAGATTATCGGCGGTCAGCAGGTCAATTTCGTTGATGTGCTCACGGGAAGTAATACCAACCTGCAGATCAGCTTTGTGCACTCCCGCTATCGCAATGAAAACGTCGCGATTTGCGTGCTGGTGGATGTTTCGGCGCGCGTGCGCATGGAGCAATCGCTGCAGGAGATGGCGCACTCGGCCGAGCAGGCCAGCCAGTCAAAATCAATGTTCCTGGCTACGGTTAGCCATGAGTTGCGTACGCCGCTTTACGGTATTATCGGTAACCTCGATCTGCTACAAACCAAAACGCTGCCGAAAGGCGTCGATTCGCTGGTTACCGCTATGAACAACTCCTCGAGCCTGTTGCTGAAGATCATCAGCGACATTCTCGACTTCTCTAAAATCGAATCTGAACAGCTGAAAATCGAACCACATCCGTTCTCGCCGCGAGAAGTGGTCAATCACATCGCCAGCAATTATTTATCATTGGTGGTTCGCAAGCGCCTGACGCTGTATGTATTTATCGAAAATGATGTGCCGCTGGCGCTGGATGGCGATGCGATGCGTTTGCAGCAGGTCATTTCAAACTTGCTGAACAACGCCATCAAGTTTACCCACACCGGCTGCATCATTCTGCATGCCTATGTTAAAGAGGGGTATCTGGCGTTCCGCGTGCGCGATACCGGCGTCGGCATTCCGGCCAAAGAGGTAACGCGCCTGTTCGATCCCTTCTTCCAGGTGGGTTCTGGCGTGCAGCGCAACTTCCAGGGAACCGGATTGGGTCTGGCGATCTGCGAAAAGCTGATCAACATGATGGATGGCGATATCGAAGTCGATTCCGAGCCAGGCATGGGCAGCCAGTTTATCGTGCGCATTCCGATCTATTCTGGTCAGCTGGCAGCGCCACCGCTGCTGGACGGTTTACAGGAAAAAGCCATCTGGCTGGATATGCGCAATGAGTATCTCGCCAGCTTCCTGCTGCGTTTGCTGCAACAGCAGGGCATTCAGGCGGCGTATTATCAGGGCCAGGCGGCGAGTGATGATGTCATTATCAGCGATCATGACGAACTTCCCGCACAAAGCGGGCGTGCGTGTATTCGTATCTGCGGTGAGCACATTGATATGCCGCAGGAAACCTCGCCGGGGCAGTGGATTCAGAGCAGCGCCATGCTGCACGATTTACCGCAGCTGCTTGGCCGTATTTACCGTATCAATATCAATAGTGAAACCGCCACGCCGCTGCCGCTGGCTACACCGCAGGAAACCGCCAATTACGACGATATTATGGTGCTGATCGTCGATGACCATCCAATCAACCGCATGCTGCTGTCAGAGCAGCTTGGTACCGTCGGTTATCAAACCAAAACGGCACAGGATGGCGTTGATGCATTGAACGTGCTGAGTCGTAACCATATCGATATTGTGCTGAGCGACGTCAACATGCCAAATATGGATGGTTATCGCCTAACGCAACGTTTACGCCAGTTAGGGCACACGTTCCCGGTGATTGGCGTTACGGCGAATGCGCTGGCAGAAGAGAAGCAGCGTTGTATGGATGCGGGCATGGATAACTGTCTGTCGAAACCGGTGACGCTGGATGTGCTAAAAACCACGCTAGCGATGTATGCAGAACGCGTCAGGAAGGGCAGGGAAGGGACCTAGTGAAAGTACGGGCGGTGTGTGCAACACCGCCCGCAAGTATTACTCTTTGTCGACCTGAGTGGCGCTAACGGAAGAGAGATAGTTCAAAAGCGCAATATCGTTTTCCACGCCCAGTTTCATCATCGCTGATTTCTTCTGGCTACTGATGGTTTTGATACTGCGGTTCAGCTTCTTGGCAATCTCCGTCACCAGGAAGCCTTCTGCGAACAGACGCAGCACTTCGCTCTCTTTCGGCGACAGACGCTTGTCACCGTAGCCACCGGCGCTGATGCGCTCCAGCAGTTTTGCCACGCTTTCCGGCGTATATTTTTTACCTTTCTGTAAAGCAGCCAGGGCTTTAGGCAGATCGGTTGGTGCGCCTTGTTTCAGGACAATCCCTTCAATATCCAGATCCAACACCGCGCTCAGGATCGCTGGGTTATTGTTCATGGTAAGAACGATAATCGAGAGATCCGGATAGTGACGTTTAATGTATTTGATCAGGGTGATACCGTCGCCATACTTCTCGCCCGGCATTGAGAGATCGGTAATCAGGACATTGGCGTCCAGTTTGGGCAGGCTGTTTACCAGTGCTGTTGAGTCTTCAAACTCACCTACAACGTTAACCCATTCGATCTGTTCCAGCGACTTACGGATACCGAACAGAACGATCGGATGGTCATCGGCAATAATTACGTTCAAGTTATTCATCTTATTGGTTACCTTGCTGCAGCAGTTGGCTGACGTACGCGTCAATTTCACTGGTGGTATTTTTAATGGTCAAATCGTCACATACTTTTATGTGTTGTTCTAACGCTTCACAAAGCTGTTTACCTGACCCCAGATTGAGCATGGCAAACACGCCTTTCAGGCGATGTGCTGTCTGAGCAAGCGAGGGATAATCCTTTTCCGCCGCTTCAGTATACAGTCTCTTCACATCTGGCGGTACTGTCTCGGTAAACAGCTGGAAATAGCCACCGCTTAACAGCGGTGAGGCTGCTTCATCTTCGCTACTCTCCTCCATTAAATCATGGGCAAGTTGCTTCTCGATCAGGGCCAGCAACGCATCAAGCAGCGCGTTGCTGAGATTGAAGTTGACCCTGAATTGCTTATCATTCAGTGCGTGATGACCGATTTCGTCACCGGCCAGCAGCAGCGCCCAGCCCGTCATGCGGGCGGGATCGTCGGTTACCAGGACATCATGATCCTGGCCGGTCAAACGTTCGTCGGAAGTCAGGCATTTCGCTCCCCAGTTTTCCAGATGGCGGCAAACAATTTTATGCACGTCTTCAACGGCGATATCGACCAGAGCGGTCACGCCTTCCAGCAGCTTCTCTTCCTGTTCGCCCTGCTGTTCCAGCGCCAGCGGCAGCTGAATGTTATAGCGCGTTCCGATATCGGGTTTAGCGATGATCTCAAGCTGGCCACCCATCTGTTTACACAGCTGTTTACACAGGAAAAATGCCATGCCCGATGCCTGGCCGAAGCGATCTTGCGTAGTATCGCCAAGGTAGGGGAAATCGACATTCGCCAGTTCATCGATGCTCAGGCCGGAGCCGGTATCCACCAGCTGCAGCAATACCTGATTGGGTTTTTCCTCGCTGGTTTTAATCTCCAGCGAAATCTTGCCCCAGCGTGTGGTGGTCAGCGAATAGTGCATTAACGTGGTCAACACTTTGCGCAGGGCGCGACGATCGCCAAAGCGCATTTCATCATTGGCAAGATGATTATTCACCACCAGCGCCAGACCTTTACGACGCAGCAACGGCAGGCTTTCCAGCGCGATTTCGTCCAGCATATCCTGCAGATTGAATACGCTGGCATCCGGCGACCAGTCATGCGCTTCGAGGCGATTAAGCAGCACAATGTCATCCACCAGCCGTGCCAATGCCTGACTTTCGTCGAGCAGATCGAGCACGCTTTCATCATCGTCCCGCTGGCTGAGCTGCACCAGCTGCGTCACCATGCTTTGCAAGGGGCGATTCAGCGCATGTCCCAGATTTTGCATCAGCTGCTGACGCATTTGGTGATTACGATCCAGCACCTGTTGCGCCTTCTGCAGCTTCTTATTGACCAGTAATTCTCGGTCCTGATCGCGCATCATAAATAGCTGCGTATGCGGCGACAGCACGCTGCGCGCATGGCGAATTTCATACACTTCGTTATTGATGGTCGCTTGCAATACGCCCTGATGCTGATCGGACATATTGATGATTTTCTGCAGATTCAGATGCGGCAGCAGGTGTTCAGCGATTTTATTGCTGAGCAGCGTGCGGTTAGTCGCGAAGTCATACACCAGCAAACCCACGGGCAGACTGGCAACAATCTCTTCGTTCAGCATCCGCAGGGAATCGAGTTCGGCGCTCTGGTTCTCGTTAGGGCGCAGCGATTGCTGACGCAGCAGGGTGATACCGGCAATCGACAGCAAAAACAGCACAAGGTTGATCAACAGCGGCCACATCAGATTATGCAACGTATCCATCGCCAGGCTCGTGAGCGGCACGCGGTACACTAACTGCAACGACGTACTTGGCAGTGAGGCAGCAATTTCCAGGTTAGGGTTAACCAGCGCCACATGGGTGCTTTCACTGCTGCTATCGTCGTTGCTGGTGGGGGTGCTGCTGGTTTGCGTGGCATCCTGACGCAGCTGGAAATTCTCCAGCGGCATATTGCGCGGAATCAGATCGTTAACCGGCAAATCAAAGGCCACGACGGTGGCTAAATGGCCCGGCTGGTTGAAGGTGGTGCGCAGGGTAAAGTAGTGATCGTTCTGCCAGGCAAAGTGGCGTAGCGGTGAGAAGCTTTCACGCTCATCCAGCGCATTGGCCTGCTGCAACATTTCGGCGCGGCGGCTATCGACCAGCGTATTGATCGCGCTCTCTTTGTAACGTGTCGCCATATCTTTCAGCGGCAGGGTGGAGATCATGATCAGGCTATTATCCTGACCATTCAGAAAATACATCGACCAGGTTGGATTCTCCGCGCCCCACAGCGTATCAAGATAGTTGGACATGCGCATGGTCATATCCAACGTGCTGCTATCGTGCGATCCAAAAATCAGCGCTTCGGTTTTACGGCGGGTTTTTTCCAGATAATAGACATCCGGGCGCAGACGCGTTTCCTGCAGATTGCTATTCGGCGTTGAGCCGGCGGCGCTGGTGGCAAGATTTTCATAGATCTGCCAGGTGGCAAAGCGCGATGCATCAATGCGTTTCTGCATGGCACGCGCCAAATCGGTCATCGCATAGCGCTTTTCCGTAATCCAGGCATTGACGCTATTGTGCACCATCGCGCCCAGCGCCAGAAAAAGCACCAGGTTAAACACCACGAAAAAGCGCGTAACGTTGCCGGATGTCAGAGGAAATTTATAAAGCATAGTGTCTCAGGACCATGGAATTAGCGCGCAACCCGTCGGGCACTGGCCGCAACGGCCAGCAGTAGCAGAGCGATCAGTAAAAATGCGCCACTCAGGCTGATCCACTGGGATATCAATCCGATTAAAGCCGGACCTGAAAGAATACCCGCATAGCCTAAGGTTGTCATGGCCGAAATCGCCAGATTTGACGGCATATCGTGTTGATTCCCCGCGGCATTGAACAGCATCGGTACCGTATTAGCCAGGCCAAAACCAACCAGCAGGAATGCCAGAAGGGCAATTTGCGGCCATGGCAGTAAAACCGCCAGCGTCATGCCGGCTGCAGCGGCTAATGCGCCGGTTAACATCACCGGATAGCGGCCAAAGCGTTGAATCACCTTGTCGCCCGTCAGACGGCCGATCGTCATCGCCACCGAGAATACCGCGTAGCCCAAGCCAGCATGTGCAGGGCTCATAGCAGGGCTCTGCAACAGCAGTAGCGCGCCCCAGTCGAGTACGGCACCCTCGGCAAGAAACAGGATAAAACAGAGCAGGCCAAGGAAAGCCACCCAGCCCCGCGGGATAACCAGCCACGGCTGATCGGGCTGATGCAGACGTTCCTTCATTAACGTCGGCAGGCTCCACACCAGCAGCAGTACGATGAGCACCATCACCACGCCGACGGCTTGCAACGGCGTCAGGCCGCTGCCCAGCAGTAAGCTGACGGAACCCGCGCCAATAATGCCGCCAAGACTGAAGAAACCGTGAAAGCCGGACATCATCGGTTTACGCGCCGCTTTTTCCACTTCAACGGCCTGTACGTTCATGGCGACATCCAGCATGCCGAGCCCGGCGCCAAAAACCATTAAAGTCGCGGCCATCAGCCACATTTCATCAAGCGTAGCCAGCAGCGGCAGGGCAACCAGCACCACCAGCGTGGAACAGAGCATCACCCGACGACCACCGAAGCGCGCGATCAGACCGCCGGTAACCGGCATCGCGGCCAGTGAACCGATGCCCAGGCACAGCAGCAGGCCACCAAGCGATGCACCGCTCAGCGCTAGACGCTGGCTGGCAAAAGGCACTAACGGTGCCCAGGCTGACATGCCCAATCCAGCGATAAGGAAAACGATACGTGTCCCCAGGTTGACACGATGATGCAATTTATTCTGCTGTGCGGCGTCCAGTGCTGTCATAAATGTTATTTTTCATTAGCGTATAAAGCGACGAAGTTTAGCATTAAAGGCAGCGTCGCACCGCGCATCAGAGGATATCCGATCACAAGTTATCAACGCCAGAAACAGGCATATTACCGATTTTTTACCAGGCGCCGCGCTTTTCCAGAACTTTCCTGGGCTGTGCCAGGCAAAACTGGAGTGACTTAAGTAAAATTTTCCCTACTGATTGTTGCAGTATACTGATGAGATATACCGCGCGGCACGCGGCTGACACACGATTCTTTTGGCGCTGTCGCAAAGCGCACATTTCCGGATTTTCGCCAATAGGCAGCGACCACGTAAACCCGATATGTTAGCTATCCCATCGGCTCCCGGTGCGGAATAGAGCGAGATCGATATTATTTCTCCCCTTTGGGAGAAAATTTGCTGTGTCTTAATTTCATCCTTGTTACCGGCAGGTAACCCCTTTTCATCAGGCGAAGCGGGCCGTTTATTAACGGCCTGTATGGCGCACCGGTCCGCTTAAAACATTAATAAGCATAATGACTGTGGCAAATCATTCCCTGTAACGAGGTTACCTATGTCTTCACGTCAATCCGAACATCAATTAGCAGCAATTTTACAATCGGCAGTCAGCCTTTATCCGGTGGATGATAACTCAGCAAGTCTGCAACTTCGCAGCATAGATACCACGCCGCCCGCAGCGCTGCATCCTTATGAACCGATAGCCCAGGATGGCATCATTGCCGCATGGGAGGCGGGCAAAAATATTCACCTGCGCGGACGCGCTGAATCTGAGCCCGGCGCGACGGTTACTTTGACCTTTAACGGTGAAAGCTGGCACAGCACGGTGAATCAATGGGGCTACTGGAATGCATCGATGCCGCCATCAGTACTCCACGGATTGGCTGATGGCGCCTATTCGTTGACGCTCACCATTACCGATAAAGCCGGTAACAGCACCGATACTCAGGTTGAATTTGGGGTTTACGTCGATAAAACCATCAAACCCATGCTCACCGTCGATCCCATCAGCGGTGATAACGCTGTTAACGTTGTGGAAGGGATTTACGGCGTGGACGTGCACGGAAGCGCCACGCATATGCCGAATAACAGCCACGTCACGCTGACGTTAGCCGGTAAAACTTATACCGGTAGCGTTAATGGACAGGGCGAATGGACGGCCACAATCCAGGAACAGGATCTGCAGGGGCTACAGGATGGTGTTTATAGCCTAAAAGTCAGCGCCACCGATCCCAATGGCAAGACCACTACCACACATCAGGATGTCACGCTGATCACCCATGTCAGCAGCTTGCCGCACATCAGTTTTGACAAAGTGACAGCCGATAACGTCATCAATAAAGAGGAGAGCCAAAACGATCTCACCTTTAGCGGCGATCTCTCCGTGGTGGTGCCGGGCCAGCAACTGTTGCTGTGCAGCGGCGATGCAGTCTATCACGCGCAGATTGGCAGCGATGGGCATTGGCAGGTCACCATTCCAGCCAGCGACGTGGCGAGTTTTATTGCGCTGGGCGAAGTTCGCGTTTATGCGCTGGATGGTGCAGGCAACAGCACCGACGCGATGCTGGAACTGAACGTGGTAACCAAGCTGCCCGACATCTATTACGAAATCAATATCGGTGGTGATACCACACTCAACCAGCAGGAAGCGCAGCACGATCTCAGTTTCTATCTGGAAGGCGTCAGGGAATTGACGATTAACGGTAAAAACTACACGCCGGTCGATGGCACGGTGACCATCAGTGCCGCAGATTTACAGGCGCTGCCGGATGGTGAAGTATCAGCGCTTGCCACGCGCGGAGATGAGTACGGCAACCATGACACGCAGATCATCGAGAATCTGTTCAACGTTGCTATCCATCAATTGCCGACAATGACGCTGAATCAACCTTTTGGTGATGGCGTGTTGGATGCGGTGGAGGTTAATAACTGGCATCTGATTCAGGGCAGCAGCACTCATCTTGAGCAGGGCAGTGTAGTCACCTTGACGCTCGGCGATCAGAGCTACAGCGCCACGGTAAAAGCCGATGGTAATTGGTCGCTGACAATTTTAGCCGGTCAGCTCGCTCCCCTTGATGACGGCAGCTATCAGATGAAGGTCAGCGCACAGGATAAAGCGGGCAACGTGGCGACGGCAACGCAGCCGGTGACGATCGACAGCCACGAGGCGGTTGTCAGTGCCAGCAGTGAGCCGGCAGGCACGCTGCTCGCGAATGTCAGTGCAGGCAGCCTCGACCATAGCGATCAACATGGCGATGCGTCGATCCTCCGCGGCAGTGAAACGCATTACAACGCCAGCGACAGCAGCTATACCCTCGCCGATCATCTGCAGCAGCAACACCCGGTGCAGACAGTCGTTTAACCCACATACCAACCGCTAGCGCTCTCAGCTAGCGGTTGCCAGCCTCTTTCCATTGCTTATGAGACCACAGGGATGACTGCACAACCCTTTAACAGCGACAACGGCATCGCGGCGATGCTGCGTGTGGCGGCACGTTTCGGCAAACCAGCGGATGGCAGTACGCTGCATCAGCAGATGCGTTGGTTTCAACATCTGGCTCCCGCGCAACAATTAGCACGTCTGGCTGAACTACTGGGATTGCATTTCATGCTGATTCCTCACGATAAACTCCGCTGGCGTCAGGAAATTGTTCCGGTGTTGCTACTGCTGGAAAACGGCAGCCTTGCCTTGATTGAAGAGGTAGATCGCGATGGCGGCGTACGCTATTGGCTGAGCGAAGGTGGCGACGTGATGCGTTCAGCCTTGCTGAGCGATTTGTTAGCGCAGGCACAGGCCAATGTCGGCGTGATTGGCGTGGCGGCGCGCGGGCGAGATGCGCGCATTGATGAGTTTGTGCAACCCTATGAGCCACACTGGTTTTGGCATAATTTTCGCGGCATGAAGCGACGCATGGCTGAAATCAGTCTGGCATCGCTGGTAGGCAACGTGCTGGCGCTGGCGGGAATTCTGTTTTCGATGCAGGTGTACGATCGCGTCATTCCCGCGCAGTCACAGCCGACGCTATGGGTGCTGTTTACCGGCGTGTTGCTGGCGGCTGCGCTTGAATATCTGATCCGCCTGATGCGCACTCAGGTTTCCGATCTGATGGGCAAGCGCATCGACCTAAAAATTTCAGCCATGCTGTTCGCGCGTGCCATGAACATTCGTAATGAAGCGCGGCCACGCTCTACCGGATCCTTTATTGCCCAGCTGCGCGAGATCGATCAGGTACGCGAACTGCTGACCTCCACCACGGTGAATGCCGCGGCCGATCTGCCATTCGTGCTGCTGTTTTTATTGATCATGGCATCGATTGGCGGCTGGCTGGTGTTGATTCCGCTGCTGGCGATTCCGCTGATCGTTATTCCGGGGTTGCTGGTACAGATCCCCATGGCGCGGCTGGCGCGGGAAGGGCTACGCGAGAGCGCACTGCGCCAGGCGGTGCTGGTGGAAACCCTTGAAGGGGTGGAAGACATCAAAGCGCTGCAGGCCGAACCCTATTTTCAGCGCCAGTGGGAGCAAACCCACGACGTCAGCGCCACTATCAGCAACCAGCAACGCTTGTGGGGCGCGCGTCTTACCGGTTGGTCAGGAAGCGTCCAGCAGCTCACCTATGCCGGTATGCTGGTATTTGGCGTGTATCTGGTACTTGATAATCAAATCACCACCGGCACGCTGGTGGCCTGTAGCTTGCTCTCTGCGCGCACTATTGCACCGCTCATGCAGCTCACCATGGTGTTCTCGCGCTGGCAGCATGCAAAATCGGCCATGAAAGGGCTGGATGAATTACTGAAAAAGCCGCTCGATCAGCCCGACCGTGCTACGTTGGCGCATTGCCCGGTGCTTACCGGCCATTTTCAGCTGCAAAACGTGCACTATCGCTATGACGAAGAGAGCGGGAACAGTGTGCTTAACCTTCCGCAATTGCAGATTACGCCTGGCGAGCGCGTGGCAATTCTTGGCAAAGTCGGCGCGGGCAAATCAACGCTGCTGAAAATGCTTGCCGGACAAGCGCGCGCCAGCCAGGGAAAAGTGTTGGTGGATGGCGTGGATATCACCTGTATCGATCCGGTCGATCTGCGCCGCCAGCTTGGCTGGCTGTCGCAGGATTCCAGGCTGTTCTTTGGCACGCTGCGGCAGAACCTGTTGCTCGGTAATCCGCATGCCAGCGAGCAGGGGATGTTGCAGGCACTGCGCATTAGCGGCGCGCTGGCGTTGATACAGCAGGATGCTGCCAGCCTCGATCGCATTATTCACGAAGGGGGACGGGGATTGTCCGGCGGTCAACGGCAAATGGTATTGCTTAGCCGGTTGATTCTGCGCCAGCCGCAGGTGGTGCTGCTGGATGAACCCACCGCAGCCATGGATGAACAGCTGGAAGCTCAGGTCATTCGGCAGCTGGCACAATGGGTGACGGGCCGCACGCTGGTGTTGGTAACGCATCGTCCTGCCTTACTGCGTATGGTGGACCGCATCGTGGTAATGGATAACGGACGCATTGTGGCTGACGGCGCGCGCGACGAGATTCTGCGCCACGCCGCGGCGAATAAGGGAGATGCAGCATGAGCATGGTGATCGTCGATAAAGATCTGGCGCGGCGCGAGCGTCGCACGTCGGCCATTATCTGGCTGTGCGTGTTGACGCTGCTGCTGTTTCTGCTGTGGGCGCACTTTGCGGTGTTGGATGAAGTAACGGTAGGCATCGGCAAAGTTACGCCATCAACCCATGCGCAAATGATCGAGAGTCTGGATGGCGGCATCGTCAAACAGCTGAACGTGCACGAGGGGACTATCGTGCAGCGCGGGCAGGTGCTGGCCACGCTTGATCCCACGCGCTTTCAAACCAATTTTGGTGAAGCGATTGCGCGCGTCCGCACATTGCGCGCTTCGGCTGAGCGGTTACAGGCCGAGCTCAGCGATCGACCGCTGAACTTTAGCGCAGAGATCCAGCAATATCCCGATCTGATCGCGCGTGAAACCCAGCTATATCAGGCTCGCCGGCAAAATTTTGTCGAAACGGTTGGCAATCTACGGCAATCCCTCACGTTGGTGCAGGCGGAACTCAATTTGACAGAGCCGCTGATGCTTCGCGGCGCGGCCGGGAAGGTGGACGTTATCCGTCTGCAACGGCAGGTAAGCGATTTGCGTGGCAAAATCGACGAGGCACGTAACGACTATTATGTGCGCGCGCATGAAGAGCAGGTGAAGAACAACGGTGAACTGGATGCGCAGCTGCAGGTTGCCGCGGGAAAACAGGATCTCCTTGCACGTACGACGTTACTCTCGCCGGTGCGAGGCATAGTGAAAGATATTCGCGTCTCTACGGTTGGCGGCGTATTGGAGCCGGGCGGCAAACTTATGGAGATTGTGCCGCTGGAGGATCAGCTGCTGATTGAGACGCGTATCAATCCGCGTGACATTGGCTACATTCGTCCCGGGTTGCCTGCGGTGGTCAAGATCACCGCCTTTGATGCCGCCATCTACGGCGATCTCCGTGGGGAGGTGGAAACGGTATCGCCGGACACGCTGCAAGATGAAGTCAAGCATGATGAATTTTATTATCGCGTCTATGTACGCACTAACAAGGCGGAGTTAGTGAATAAGCACGGGCGTAAATTTGCCATTATGCCGGGCATGGTGGCGAATGTTGAGATTAAAACGGGTCAGAAAAGCGTCATGGATTATTTGCTCAAGCCTCTGAATAAAGCCAAAGAATCGTTACGTGAGCGCTAGCAATAAGCGCCGTATATTCATCCAGCGATCTTTGTTGTCCACGGAAATTAACATTTCTGCATTTAGGCTATCGATTGAACAATATGTGCGAAAATAGGCAAATAATGCGCTAACTCTTATGGGTTAATTTAACCCTGATAATTAACTTTACAGAAAATAAGGGTGGGCGCTGGAGAGTAGACAAAAAAATGCCGGACAATCATGTCCGGCGGGAAATTAGGGTAAATCAAATCATTCGGGGTGAATGAAGGTAATAATGAAATAAATGATGATAGCGGGATAATTGTATGCTCTGGCTGAAAATGATTTTTGTCATTCAGTGCGAAAATGTAATTCATGTAATTTATTGATTTTAATTGATTAAAATGTTTGTTGTCATTAAGTGCTATATTTTTTACCTATCTGTGCTGGTTATTAGTTCCGCTGAATTTACATCCTGAAATAACTAATAAATACACTGAAACACTTTTGGAAATTTAGTAGCATTTTCGTGATAGATTATTGCCCAACATAAAATAACAATGGCTTGCCGGCTGAATTTTTAATCGTTCAGTTCGCAGTGGCATAAATAAAGGCACATTAAAGAGGGTAATAAAATGAAACGTCGCGTTCTCTCCCTGATGATTCCTGCATTGCTGGTAGCAGGTTCAGCAAGCGCAGCTGAAATTTACAATAAAGATGGCAACAAATTAGATCTCTACGGCAAAGTTGACGGTCTGCACTATTTCTCCGACAACTCTGGCTCAGACGGTGACCAGTCTTACCTGCGTTTTGGCTTCAAAGGTGAAACTCAGGTGACCGATCAGCTGACCGGTTACGGCCAGTGGGAATACCAGGCTGCATTGAACACTGCAGAAAGCGAAGGTACCGCTAACAGCTTCACCCGTGTCGGCTTTGCGGGTCTGAAATTTGGTGATGCAGGTTCATTCGATTATGGCCGTAACTACGGCGTGATGTACGACCTGGGCGCCTGGACTGACGTACTGCCAGAGTTCGGCGGCGATACCTACGGTGCGGACAATTTCCTGTTCCAGCGTAGCAACGGTCTTGCCACCTATCGTAATACCAACTTCTTCGGTTTGGTGGATGGCTGGAACTTCGCGGTTCAGTATCAAGGCAAAAACGACAACCCTACCGAATCCTCATCCGGCCGTGATGTGCTGGGCGAAAATGGCGACGGCTACGGTCTGAGCACCACCTATGATCTGGGTTCCGGTTTCGGTATCGGTGCGGCAATGTTCCAGTCTGACCGCACCAATAATCAGAATGGCAATGCGCCAGGTATTCTGGGCCGTGGTGATAAAGCCGAAGCTTATAGCGGCGCGCTGAAGTATGACGCCAACAACATCTACCTGGCCGCGATGTACAGCCGTTCGTACAATGCCACGCGCTTTGGTTCAAGCAGCGCAACCGCTTACGGTTACGCGAATACCGCGGATAACTGGGAATTGGTGGCGCAGTACCAGTTCGACTTCGGCCTGCGTCCTTCACTGGCCTTCGTGTCTTCTCGCGGTTCCGATATCGAAGGGTACGGCAGCCAGAACCTGAAAAAATATGTTGATGTGGGCGCGACCTACTACTTCAACAAAAACATGTCGACCTATGTTGATTACCAAATCAACCTGCTGGATGACAATAACTTCACCGATGCCGCCGGTATCAATACCGATGACGTCGTAGCGGTAGGCCTGGTTTACCAGTTCTAATCGTGATGGAGCGTGACAGCGCGTCACGCTCCCGTTTTCAGCAGTGCGCTTAGCGCGCCTCGCAATATCTCAACTATCTGTTTTGCCTCTTCCCCAATCTGCACCTGTACAATGGCACCTTCAACCAGCAACACAATCTGCGCCGTTTTCATCTGCTGCTCGGGCGCCAGCTTTTCTTTGATTGCCTGCGCCATCTCGTGCTTATGCTGGCGAATCAGTTCGCTGGCTTCAGCTAAGCTGCTGCCTAATTCCGCCGCTGTGTTAATAAAGGCGCAGCCGCGAAAATCGGCATCGTTAAACCAACTCAGAAGTGCCGCGGGCAGGGCATCGTCCAGCGTAACGTGCTGATTCAGTGCAGCGCGAAATGCCGCCATCCAACGCTGATGGCGCTGCTGTAAAAACGCTAAAACCAGCATATTTTTTGCCGGAAAATGACGATAGAAAGTCACTTTCGTCACGCCGGCCTCCGCGATCACTCTATCCACACCCGTAGCGCGAATACCCTGCTGGTAAAACAATTGTTGTGCGCACAACAAGATGCGATCGCGGGCAGAGGCTGCGGCATCAAATATCAGAGGTTCAAGCATAACTAATCCTGTTCAAACATGTAGACAGAATTGTCTACATCCGGCAGGATGAATCAAGTAGACAGACCTGTCTACATGTTCAGGAGAGAAAATATGTTGGTGCCACCGTTTAATCAGGAAACGGCGTTAAAGAAAGTCCGCATGGCGGAAGATGCGTGGAACAGCTGCGACGCTCAGCGGGTTTCATTGGTTTACAGTGAAGATACGCGCTGGCGTAATCGCAGTGAATTCGTCAATGGACGTGCGGAAGTCGTGACATTTCTGCAACGTAAATGGGTAAAAGAGTTGGATTACCGGCTGATCAAAGAGCTGTGGGCGTGGCACAACGATAAGCTGGCGGTGCGATTTGCCTATGAATGGCATGATGACAGCGGCAACTGGTTCCGCAGCTATGGCAATGAGAACTGGCACTTTGGTGCCGATGGCTTGATGATTCAGCGCTTCGCTTGTATCAATGATCTCCCCATCGCCGCAGAGGATCGTCTGTTCCACTGGCCTGCTGGAACGCGCCCGGACGCGCATCCGGGCTTAAGTGAACTGGGGCTATGAAGAAGATTACTGCATCCCGCGCCATTTTTTTGCTTTAGGTGCCGGTTGTAGTGGCGGCGTGGTGGCCATACTGCCTTCCATTGCCACGCCCGCCAACGTAAAGGCCGAGAAACTCAGCCAATGCTGCCATTTACTGTTTTGCGTTTTGCTCTTTTCCATTCTGCACCTCGCTGATGTTCAACTCATCCTCAACGATGCAGAATTCATGCCAGACCACCGCTCGCAGCGCCACGCGCAGCGTCAGCACTTTGCTACACTGCGCCGGCGCTGAAGCGGTGCAGAAGGGGGATTTTCTGGTGCAAAAATTTAACGTCTGCGTGAAGGATAATGTTGAATCAGACGGTGGCGATAGCGTTCCCAGCATCTGTAGCTGCCGAAAATAAACAGTCCAGTGGTCACTGCAATAATGAAATAAACCATCTTAGCTCCTGTAGGTAAAAACGGTGCAGGAACGCGTTATCCTGTCTTAGGGTTCAGCGAACATCAAGCAGCTTTAGATGGATTTACAAGCGATTTATGCTTTGTAACCGGCTGTAGCAACAGTTAATAGATGAGGAAGAGATGCATTTTCAGAATATTCTGCTGATAGGGCTGGTGGCTTTTGCCCTGAGCGGTTGTGAAAAAAATGATAGCCAGCCAGCAATGGTGCTGGAAGGTAAAACCATGGGCACGGTCTGGCGCGTCAGCGTAGCGGGCGTGGCGTCATCACGTCATGCTGCATTGCAGCAATTGATTCAGCAGCAGTTGGATCGCGATGACGGAGAATTATCGACGTGGAAACACGATTCGGTCTTGTCACGCTTCAATCAGTATCAGGGCAGCGCACCGCAGGCGGTAAGCAGCGATATGGCGGACATTGTCACCATGGCGCTGCGTATTGGCAAAATGACCGGAGGAGCAATGGACATCACCGTTGGTCCGCTGGTTAATTTGTGGGGTTTCGGCCCAACGAAGCAACCGGCGCACACGCCGACGGAGGCCGAAATCGCTGCGGCTAAAGCGCTCACCGGTTTGCAGCATCTGCACGTAATTCAGGGCGTTGAGGGACAATGGCTGCAGAAAGATCTGCCCGGCCTGTACGTGGATCTCTCCACCATGGGCGAGGGCTATGCCACCGATCATCTGGCACGTCTGATGGAGCAGCAGGGCATTACCAACTATCTGGTTTCGGTAGGGGGCGCGGTGCTGAGTCGTGGCGTTAACGCTAACCAGCAACCGTGGCGCGTGGCCATTCAGAAACCAACCGATCGTGAAAATGCGGTGGAAGCACGTGTCGATCTGCAGGGGCACGGCATCAGTACCTCAGGCAGCTATCGCAACTATTATGAACTGGACGGCAAACGCATTTCGCACGTCATCGATCCCGCAACAGGCAGGCCGATAGAGCACAAGCTGGTTTCAGCAACCGTGATAGCGACCACCGCACTGGAAGCGGACGGCTGGGATACTGGCTTAATGGTGCTTGGCAGCGAGCGCGCCCAGGCGCTGGCGCTTAAAGAGCATCTGGCAGTCTATTTGATTAGCAAACAGGGCGATGGCTTTACGCACTGGATGTCGCCACAGTTCAAATCCTTCCTGATCGATCAGAAATCGCAGTAGTAAAGGAGGCGTAAATGTTGGATTTATTTAGCGACGAAGCCCCGTGGCAAGAGCCGCTGGCCGAGGGTGCCGTGATTCTGCGGCGTCGTGCACGCGACAGTGCCGACGCGTTGCTGGCGGCGATTCACCACATTGCCGGGCAAAATCCGTTTGCTCATCGCATTACGCCTGGCGGCCATCGTATGTCGGTGGCGATGACAAACTGCGGCAATTTTGGCTGGTCAACCGATTCGCGCGGCTACCAATATACCGAACAGGATGCCAGCAGCGGGCATCTGTGGCCGCCGATGCCTGCGCTGTTCCGCGAACTGGCGCAGCAGACGGCAGAAGAAGCCGGTTTTGCCGCTTTCAATCCCGACGCCTGCTTGATTAACCGCTATGAGCCTGGTGCCAAATTGACGCTACACCAGGATAAAGATGAGAAGGATCTGCGCCAACCGATCGTCTCTGTTTCGCTGGGTTTGCCAGCGGTGTTTCAGTTCGGCGGCTTTGAGCGTGGTGACGCCACGCAACGCGTACTGCTGGAACATGGCGATATCGTGGTGTGGGGTGGCCCTTCACGCCTGCGTTATCACGGCATTCTGCCACTTAAACCGGGCATTCATCCGCAGGCGGGTGCTTTCCGCTACAACCTCACATTCCGCCGTGCGTTTTAGACTTTTATTTTTGTCGCGGCGCAATTTATTGCGCGATAAATCGCGCCGCTGTAAAGGTGCGATGAAAAGCGTTTTGCTAAGGGAAATACGGGATGAGAATTATTCTTGCTATCAGCGGGGGCGACATTAAACTGCAGGCTGCTTTATTGACCGCTGGAATTTTTTAATGGCATTGCTGCATGTAGTTTATCGCCAGTACCGCTGGCCTTTTATTGGTGTCATTCTTCTCACGCTGCTGAGTGCCGTGCTCGGTATCGGCCTGATTGCCTATATCAACAACGAACTGATCGTTGCGGTAAATACCTCGATTTCTGTCCTGCCGAGTTTCCTTGGCCAGCTGTTCTTGCTGATGGCGGTTACGCTTGGCTCACAGCTGGCGCTGACCATGCTCGGCCACCATTTTGTCTGGCGTCTGCGCGGCGAATTCATTAAACGTATTCTCGATACGCGCGTAGAGCGCATTGAACAGATTGGTAATGCTCAGCTGTTGGCCGGCCTCACCAGCGATGTACGCGCCATCACCATTGCCTTTGTGCGTTTACCGGAGCTGATTCAGGGCATCATTATTACCCTGGGGTCGGCTCTTTATCTCGCCTGGCTCTCGCCGAAGATGCTGCTGATCACCAGCCTGTGGCTGGTGGTAACGCTGGTTGGCGGCTGGCTGCTGGTGTCACGGGTTTATCAGCACATGGCTAAGCTGCGCGAGGTTGAAGATGAGCTGTACCGTGACTTCCAAACCATTATTGAAGGACGCAAAGAGCTGCAGCTCAACCGTGAACGCGCGCAGCTGATTTACGAAAGCGTGTATCAGGAAAATGCCAAAAGCTATCGCCATCACATTGTACGTGCCGATACCTTCCATCTTAGCGCGGTGAATTGGTCGAATATTATGATGCTGGGCGCCATTGGCATTGTGTTCTTTATGGCTAATGGCCTTGGCTGGGCCAACACCGCCGTCGCGGCAACCTATTCACTGACGCTGCTCTTCCTGCGCACGCCGCTGCTGGCGGCGGTTGGCGCCTTGCCGACGCTGCTGAGCGCACAGGTGGCGTTCCGTAAGCTCAATACTTTTGAACTGGCGCCGTATAATGAAGCGTTCAAAGCATTGCCTAACGTCAGCGACTGGCAAACGTTAGAGCTACGCGATGTCTGCTTCCATTATGGCGAGCGCGGCTTCCAGGTTGGACCCATTAACCTGACGCTGCGTCGCGGGGAATTGGTGTTTCTGATTGGCGGCAACGGCAGCGGAAAATCCACATTAGCCATGCTGCTCACCGGCCTTTATCAACCGCAATCGGGCAGTTTGTTACTTGATGGCAAGGTGGTTGACTGGCATAACCTCGAAGCCTATCGCAAACACTTCTCGGCGGTGTTCACCGATGTGCACCTGTTTGACCGGTTAATCGGCCATCAAGGTCAACCGGCTAATCCGGCGCTGGTGCAGCAGTGGCTGGAACGTTTAAAGATGCAGGATAAACTCAAGCTGGAAGGCAACAAGGTGCTGAATCTGCAGTTGTCGAAAGGACAGAGCAAGCGTCTGGCGCTGCTGCTGGCGGCCGCGGAGGAGCGTGATATTTTGCTGCTCGACGAATGGGCGGCGGATCAGGATCCGCATTTCCGGCGCATCTTCTACCGCGAGCTATTGCCGTGGTTACAAGCTTCAGGCAAAACGGTGTTCGCCATCAGCCACGACGATCACTACTTTATTCATGCCGATCGTCTGCTGGAGATGCGCGAAGGGCAGCTGAGCGAGTTGACTGGCAATGAACGCGACATGGCCACGCTGGATGCGGTGCAACGTACCGATACCGGGCATTGATGTTAGCCGGGAAAGCTTAGCGAAAACCCTTATTGGGCAAGGCGTTGCGCAGGGAGTAAAGTCACTCGCAGCAGAAATCCTCGTTTCTGCGTCCCTAAACATTTCTGTCGTCTTGTGTTGTCACCGGCTCAGGGGAATTTCTGAGCCGGTTTTTTATTTTGTCGGCAACGGATGGATAAGCAGCGTCGTAACGTGCGCTGCGTGGAGCCAGAAGCGCGCCTGTAAGCGGGTATTGCTGGCAAAAGCTGTAGAGAAATCATGCGTTAGCCGCAGCTGAGCGATGCCTTGCGTGATGTCCAGGCCTACGAGTTCCGCCTGCAGAAAATCCATTGGCTGGTGCAGCTGCGGCCACAGTGCTTTATACAAACTCTCTTTCAGCGAAAATAGCAGCGTAGCCGCCTGTGCAAAGGGCAAAGGTTGCGCCAATAGTCGCCGCTTTTCATGCTTGCTCATCAGCAAATCGGCCGTCTCCTCTGCGGTTTCCTCTGCCATCACCTGCTCCACATCCACTCCAAGACTCAGCGGCTCACGCGTTGCGGCTACCACCGCAATGTTATGCGTATGCGATAGTGATCCCTGCATGCCGGCTGGCCACAGCGGTGAACGATCGGGCGCATTGCGCAAGACAAAGCCTGGTAAACCGAGTTGCGCCACGCTTTGCTGAACCAGCCAGCGGCTCGCCAGATGTTCGGCTTTACGCTTTTTCACGGCACCTTGTAGCGATTCGGGCAGCGGCAAATGCCACGCCTGATGCAGATCGCTATGCCAATGATTTTGATCGAATTCACACCAGGCGATCGGCAAGCTATCCCGCGTAATACCGGCGGCGCGGATAAAGGCAGAAGAGGGCAGCGCAAGGGATGTTTGAGAGGGAAACATAAAAAATCACGGCTGACGGAAAACGTAGTTTTACCAGTCAGCCGGATGGAGAGCAAGCTAAAGGGGCTCGCTCACTTTTAGTTATTCGGGGGAATTGCCATACCTTTAATCTGCACCACAAAGTGCTGATGACCTTTGGTGATGCGCGCGCCCCGATCGCACCAGCGCGTGGCCAGACGGAAGAAGTCGTCGCTGCCGATATCGTAAGCCAGTTCCACTTTATTGATACCCGAGTGCAGCAGCTCTTCCGCATCCTGCAGGTTTTTTGCTTTGATGACCATAATGGTTTCCATCGAAAAAACAGGAGTCCTAAGAGTAAGAGAAGTCTGTGACATTTTTGTTTCAGTTTGATGAAGTGCTGTCACAATTCTCCAAAAATGTGATCTGGCTCGGCTCGGTTGCTTTCGGTAAGTTACTGATTTTTTTGATGAGAATGATGATTTTGTTGGCGTAATTCTGATTGTTTCGACGTGATATGAAGGGTGTTAGAAGGGGATGAGGCCGAGTGGTGAACTCACAAGGATAAAGGGTTACGTCATCATTTAGAAAACAGCTTTTGAAAGTGCTGGTTACGACCTGCCGCTCTGTGAAATTCAGGCAAAAAAAAGCAGCCATAAAGGCTGCTTTCTTCGGGATTTTGGTCGGCACGAGAGGATTTGAACCTCCGACCCCGGACACCCCATGACCGTGCGCTACCAGGCTGCGCTACGTGCCGAACGTGATGGAATATTACTGTTTCTTCGCACGATTGCAATATGAGCAGCATTTAACTGACTCATTATTAATCAGTTTGCGATGAATCGCTTCTCTTCAGTCAATACCTGTAACAGCAGCGCCAGCTGTGGCTTATGATCTTTCAGCCGTTTGCCGTGGATATCGTATGCGCTATAGCTGCCATTATTATTCAGCACTAACGTTACCGTCGGCGTGGTCACCACCAGCTTGCCGTCTTCGCTGCTGGCAACCCAATCATGGCTGCGTTGCGCGGCAAACAGATCTTCACCCTGCGAATAGTTGGACGGGTTAGTGCGCACATGCAGCAGACGCTGCATCAGCGTGGTCATGACGTCTTGCTGATCGGTTAAACGATCGATGGTTTGTGCGGGCGTATTCGGCCAGTGCACCACCAGCGGCACCTGTAGCGTGGCACGATTGCCTGGATTGTCATCGTTGCTATCCGGATTGACGGCACGTTGCGCGGTAATCACGACCACAGTATTTTTCAACAAATCACGCTGTTGTAGCGTTTGCAGCACGGCATTGATTTGCTCATCAACACCGCCAGCCTGACGTAGATAGCTGCGCTGACGCGCCTTCACGTTATCGCCGTTGATGGTGACACCGTTCAGGGCAATCCATGAGAACCACGGCGTACCGTTCGCTTTCTGACCGTTAAGCCAGTTTTGCCACTGCGTTACCGTGGTGCTGTTCGGCTGCGTGTCGGCCTGCGGTAGCGAATAATCCGCTAACAACGCCTGACGATAAAGCGGCTGGCTAAAGCCATCCGAAGAGAACAAGCCGAACTGATAACCTTGTGCATTCAAAGCATTCAGCAGAGCGGAGGGCATACGCGATGCCAGTACGCCATCCATGTAGCTGGAAGAGATGCCGTAGAACAGGCCAAACAGGCCTTTTTCCGGCTGCAACCCGGCGCTGTAATGCTGCGTAAAGCGCACATTTTCGCTAGCAAATTGATTGAGTGATGGCAGCGCTTTGTCCGGCGTGCCGTTATTCAGACCGTCAACGGTTAGCACCAGCAGGTTATGGCGCGTGCCAGCATCACGGAAAGTAATGTCGCTGAGCGGATACTGCACCGACAGCGCTTCCGGATCGCCCTGTTGCACCAGACGGCGCTGATACTCTTGCGCATCCAGCAAGCCGTGACGCTCAAGGAAGCGACGCGCGGTCATCGGATAGGAGAGCGGCAGATTGGCGCGCTGCATGGTAATGGGACGATAGAAATTGGCGTCGGCCCAGATATACAGCAAATGGCTGGCGAAGAAGGCGCTGATAAACAGAGCGGCCAGCGGCTTACCGAAAGAACGCCGATTGAGGCTGCGCAGCTTTTGCCAGCTCCAGGTGGCGAACAGCATCTCCACGAGAAAAATCAGCGGCACGCTGATAAACATCAGCTGCCAGTCGCGCGCCATCTCGCTTTGGTCGGGGTTGATCACCAACTCCCACACCACCGGATTAAGGTGCAGGTGGAAGCGGCTGAAGACCGCGCTGTCGACCATAATCAGCGTTAATCCGGCGGTAGCGATAATCGCCGATAGCACCCTAAGCAAGCGCTGTGACATCACCACAAAGGTGAGCGGGAAAATGATCAGCAGATAACCGGCGAAGACGATGAAGCTAAAGTGGCCGATCCAACTGGTATAGGCATAGATGCGGCCCGCAAGCGACGCGGGCCAGTCGGCAACCAACAGATAGCGGCTGCCTAAAATAAACGCGAAGATAATATTAAACAGGGCAAACCAATGCCCCCAGCCGATCATCTGGGAGACTTTTTCGCGGTAGCGCTGCCGGTTGGTTACCATATTACGAGGTCAAATCTGCATATTAATGAGCGTTGTCGTCGCGTACGGAAGACTGTAATGCTTCCGCGAAAGATCGTGCCAGGGTGCGGCGTTGAGCCGGTGAAACGCTGGTATTGATCAAATTAGTTACCATGTTACCCAATACCATAAGGGAAAGGTCGGTTGGCGCTTTATCTTTCTCAAGAATCTGCGCCATCTCTGCGAGGAGCTTTTCCACGCGTTCGTCACTGTAACGGGATGATTGTGGCATATCGTCGTCTAATCAAGGGTGAAAAGGCGGTATATTACCGTAACAACGCACTTTTTTCCGCAATTTTATCGCAAGCAGAGCGATCAGTTTGTGCTGGTAGTTGAAAGCAGCAGCGGGCGGTGTTTGAATACGCGCCTGAGCTAAAAGGAGAGTCTACCATGAGTCTGGATATCGACCAGATTGCCCTGCATCAGTTAGTTAAACGTGATGAAAACCAGCTGGAACTGGTACTGCGCGACACCTTACTGCCAGCTACCCGCGCGGTTGAAGAGATGGCGGAAGAGCTGCATCGGGTTTACAGCGCCAAAAGCAAAGCTTACGGCCTGTTTAACCAAGATAGCGAGCTGGCGGATGCGCTGCGTAACTGCCGCAAAGGGGAGGATGACTTTCTGGCATTTAGCCGTGCGGCCACCGGTCGCTTGCGCGATGAGCTGAGTAAATACCCCTTTGCGGAAGGTGGCGTGGTGCTGTTCCTGCACTATCGCTATCTCGCCGTGGAGTATTTGCTGGTCGCGGTATTAAACAGCCAGTCGAGCATGCGCGTGAACGAGCAGCTTGATATCAGCAGCACCCATTATCTCGATATCAACCATGCGGATATCGTGGCGCGTATCGACCTTACCGAATGGGAAACCAATCCGGAATCTACCCGCTATTTAACCTTCCTGCGCGGCCGCGTGGGGCGCAAAGTAGCCGATTTCTTTATGGATTTCCTTGGCGCGAGTGTAGGTCTGGATACCAAAGCGCAAAACCGCGGCTTGCTGCAAGCGGTGGATGATTATTGCGCGGAATCGGACCTCGATAAAAATGAGCGTCAGAATTACCGTCAGCAGGTTTACAGCTACTGCAATGAGCAGCTGCAGGCGGGCGAAGAGATTGCACTGGAAGACCTATCCAGTGAATTACCGCCGCTCGGCGAAAAAACTTTCCAGGCCTTCACCCAGGAACAAGGGTATGAGCTGGAAGAAACCTTCCCAGCCGATCGCAGCACGCTGCGCCAGTTGACCAAATTTGCGGGCAGCGGCGGTGGATTAACATTGAACTTTGACGCGATGTTACTTGGCGAACGTATTTTCTGGGACCCAACGACCGATACGCTGACGATCAAAGGTACGCCGCCGAATCTGCGCGATCAGTTGCAGCGTCGAACCAGCAGCAAATAAATGAAAAAGCCGGGCAGAGAGTTGCGTAGTGCCGCTCACTTAAGCAAAAAAGGCCTTTTTATGCAGGTGCGCATGAATGCGCACCCTACGAAAACCCGGCTATATCCTCGTAGGGTCACCATTCATGGTGACCGATTCACGCTTAACTGACGAGCATTAGGCAGAGAGTTGCCCGGCTTTTTTATATAAGACTTCCTGATCAGAAAGAATAGTTCAGCGAACCGTTGAGTGCGGTGTCGGTCTGATACTTTCCGCCTGCACTGTGCTTCGCCCCTACCTGCAATGACCAGTTATCGCTGATCGGCCCCTCAAATCCTACATGCAGGCGATAGCGGTTGTCGCTCCACGCGTTGTAGACGCGGCTGGCGTGGCTGTCTGCAAGCGTCAGCGTTGAGCCGCTGCTGCCCGGCGAATATTGCTTGCTGATATCAGCGAACATTGACACCTCTGGCAGCACAGAACCCAGACCACGCTTTCTCAGTGCAATGCCGGGTGATACCGACCACGGCGTGGCGCTGCTTAACGCGATATCGGCATCGTAACCCTGCAGCTGATAGCCCGGCAGATAGCCGACGCGGGTTTCCAGGTAAGGTGAGAAGGTGAAGGAATCATCGAACAGCGCGATTTCACGCCCTGCTTTTGCGCTTGCCGCCAGCATCTGGCTGGTGCGCTGCGTGCCTTGTACCTCCAGCGCCGGATCCAGCTTTAAATCCTGACGCAGGTGGATATAGCGTGCCGCCAGGTCGGTAAACCAGCCGCTATCTGCCAGCCAGGTGGCATAGGTGCCGAAAGTACTGAGCTGATTTTTAATCGAGCCCGCACCTTTCGCGCTACCCAAACCATGGCTGGCCATCAGGCCATACCGCCACGCGCCGTCCTGTTTATCTGCGCCCAGTTCAAACGCCTGCTGCTGAATGTTAACGCCCGCTACGCCGCCGTGGTTATAGCGATAACCGCCCCAGACGCCGTGCATCTGCGCATCGCCATGCAGCGTTTGCGCGCGATCGTTAAGTGAAGCGGTAATTTCACTGAACAGATACTGTCGTGACGCCAGCAGCGCGCGGGTGTTGTGCAGCAGGCCGTTATTATCGCTGATGATAAACCAGTCTTCCGGCTTACCCGGCTCGGGTGCGGGATCGATAACCGGTTCAGGTTTTGGATCCGGAGTCGGGTCGACCACTGGATCCGGCGTCGGCACCGGAACGGGATCAATCACCGGCACCGGCGTTTTCGCGATGATCCACTTCACGCGGCCCGCGTCCTCAATGACCTGATAGTCCGGGGTGTAGAGGGAGAATCCCCGTCCGATCGGCGGCAGGGTGAAGTAGTCATGCGCGGTGCCGGCCGGCGCATCCAGCAATACGATCTGGTTCGGAACCTTATCCGGGAAGGTTTCGCCGAGCATAAAGCCGAGATCAAGCGTGTTGCCAGCGCCCTGCGCCGATTTATCAATGTACAGGCTGTCGCTGATGCCGGTTTGCGGGGCAATACCAAAACCCAGCTGCAGGTTGTTGGCATACAGATCTTCTACCCACAGCTGTTTAGGCTGCCAGGTTTTATCGTCTTCGGCGAGCGTCGAGATAATGCCGCCCTGCGGCGCGCTGAGGCGCTGCATGCGGCTGTCGCCCGTCAGGTTCCAGAAGGTTTCACCCGACATCGTAACCCGCGCGGCATTCCGGTCGGTGATGCGGCCACGTAAGTCGACCTTACCGAGATGAAGTTCAGCCTGGTCGCCCAGAGTGATATCGCCGTGTACCGTACTGGCGGGCAGGGCGCGTAACGCTGCTGCATCACGCGCTGCGGTTTCGCAGGAGGTTGCAGTGCTCTGTACCGGCGAAACGCAGCGTAAAATCTGGTGTTGATCGTCCGCTCCGGGCTGGTAACCCAGCAGCACCTGGCTGTTGTCACCGGCCTGAATGTTGGCTTTCACCTGCGCGTATTCGCCCACCTGCAGCCGCGTGTTACTGGCGGCGACGATGTTATCGGCAATAAAGGTTGAGGTGTACCAGTCGTCATCGATGATCAGGCCGCCGGCGTGCGGCACCGGCTGGCCGGAGAGCAGCAGCGTGCCGTTATTCACGTTAATGTTGCCGTTGATATTACTGCCGCCGGTCAGCGCCAGCCTGGCAGCAGACATTTCCGGTGAGAAATCAAAGTTAAACTGGCCGTTGACGCCGTCCGGATCGTAAGAGCCGATATAGCCGCGAAACACCATGTCATTAAACTGCATGGCGCGGTACTCTTTGGCTTCCGTTTCATCGTTACCAATGAATTTCCAATACTCATTGTCCGTTCTATCGGTAGGGAAGTACCAATAACTCTCTTTTTTTAACTGGAAATAATCGGTTCCACCTAAGCGTGAGTTCTGATAGGCGTAAATATCGCCAACCTTGCCAGTGTGCGTGCCACTCCAGACGTTGATATTGAAATCACTGGCAGCATAACCGGTCAGCGTCAGGCTGGAGGTGAGATCGCTGCTCTGGTTCAACAGCGTGGCGCCGCCGTCGGTATGATTAATCCGCTTCATCGTCAGGTCGTGGCCGTTCAGATCGAGCCTGCCGCCGCGATAGCCGAAGAAAATATCATCGCCTGCAACCTGGTTATCGCCATTGAGAACGACCGTCGGGCGGCCGCTGACGATCATCACTCGTGAGAAAGCCTGCTGATTGCCCTGATCGTCGGCCTGCTGATCGAGAATGACGGTGCCGTCGCCGACGTTGAGGCCGCCCTGGTTTTTGCCTTTGGCGTTGACGTGCAGCGTACCAGCGCCGATTTTATGCAGGTCATCATCGGCAAGGCCATTGACCTGCCACAGCACCTTTTTGTCCGCGTCGACTTCAATACCGCCGCCAACCCAGGTGGCAGTAGCGCCCTCCGCTGATTTCACGGTGTAGTTATTTGAGAACTGTAGCTTGCCAGCACCGAGATTAACGGCATCGCTCAGGATGATGTCACCGCCCGCGCCGTTGAAGCGGATATCTTTGCTGGCATCAAGCTCATCAAAACTGGCATTAACCGGAGCAAGATGACGATATTTTTCGTCCAGACCCTGCCAGCTCCACTGTTTATTGTTTTGCTCAATCGTGGATGCATTCCAGAAAAGATTTCCCGCACCAGCAGTGTCGGTAACGTCAGGGGAGGTATTAGCAGCAATAATGCTGGCGAAATAATTGTCTGGAATTAGTGTTGCAACAGCTTCATATCCATATCCGGTACTGCTTCTGTAGAATGCAGAAAATACAGCAGCAAGCTTCCACTGTTTATCGACAGAATCATAGACATAATAGGGGCTGCCGCTATCACCGGATATTGGAGCAATCGAAAGTGGGGATGAGAGTTCATGCCCGGGGGCATATTGCGTCCAGTAAAAATAATTTTTTGTAAAATGTACACCTTCAGGATTGATTGTTCCGCCTGACAGCCATTTATAAAATGATGCTACCGAAATAAGTTCTGTTTGTTCATCGTTAACCTGCCGTTGATAACCGGACCCAACGCGCACATAAGCGGTGTAGCGAGAATTATGTCCGTTTTTTAACTCGCTATTTTCTACATGGCTAACGGGAACGACATCCGTAACGACCTTATTCAAACGCGGAGTCATAAAGTCCTGGTCGATCGCATCAGGTATGGCATTACGTCTTATCGCTATATACGTAGGAGAAAATTCAGATTTTCCACCAAATGAGACGGCATCAACTCCACCCAGATGACGTGCGGTCATCACATAGGATGGCGATACCAATGCGGTGTAGCCCAAGCTAGAAACACTGCTCATATCTGGCATGGGAAAATTCAGATAAGCATCCAGCTCCCCTGTTTTCTTATAAACCGGAATATTGCTGACACCAATGCGGTATTTGCCCATATTTTCCGCAAAGTCGCGATAGTCCTGCACATTGGTGTCATGCCGCATAACGCCTGCAGAGGAAGACAGGCAGATAAACAGCGTGCCGTAAGAGATGATGATGGCTTTTTTCACATGAATTCCCTTTCTCATAATTCCCTAAAGTCACGAAGAAAGGCGTCATAGTTTCATGTAATCGCGCAAAACTTACGCAGAAACGTCTCAAAGAATTAAGCGGGCAGGAGGGGTAAGCGCGGGGGTTTTAACGCAGGATTTTAGACAAAATAAAAGGGCCGGTTTCGCAACCGACCCTTCTACCAACAACTCATTCAGCGATTAAGCGCGAACGAAGTCGATGTGGTGCAGTTTTGGCTTGAACGGATGACGCTGTACCGCCTGAGCTTTAACTTTCACTTCTTTACCATCAACAACGATGGTCAGCACTTCGCTGTAGAACTCAGGTTTAACCTGCACGTTCATTACGGCGTCGTGGTCCAGTTCGATAGCAACTGGTGCTTCATTACCGCCATAGATGATGGCTGGGAATTTGTTTGCTACACGCAGGCGGCGGCTCGCACCCTTACCCTGGTCTTTACGTACTTCAGCGTTAATAGTGAACATTTGATATCTCTTCAATAATTCCTGCTACAGGCGACCCAGCAACAGGACGGTTATTCAAACTGCTTTTACGGATGCAAAAGCGGGCGGCATTATAGCCCCAAAGCGGGGGCAGGGGCAAATGATTCCGCCGCTCAGCGCAGTTCGTTGGCGCGACGATAACGTCCTTGATAATCAAACATTTTTTCACGAATCTGCCAGAAATGGCCTTTCGCACGTGCTACCACAAAATCGGGATGGCGCAGCAAGGGTTGCAGCGCAATGACATCGGCAGCGGTTTGCCATCCAAGTTCCACGCCTGGCGCGCGCTGATGCGGACGCATAAACACTTGCTCAAAAGCTTTACGCTGCGCCGGCGTTTGCAGGCGAAAACGCTCGCTTACGCTGGTGCCATCTTCATCAAAATAGCTGGCCTTAAGCCATTCGCCTTTGTCGTCGCGTCCTTGTTCCAGCGTCATGCCGGCACAGCGCAGTACGCGCGCATCTTTCAACTTCAACGCGGCTTTCAGCATATCGTCAGGATCGACCAAAATTTTGTCGCACTGCTGGCAGCGGCGGGCGGCGATGTCATTCTCAGCACCGCAATCCGGACAGCTTTTAAAACGAAAACGATAGTCACACTGTTCGCGCTGGCCTTCATCATCTTCCAGCACGCCCTGACAGCGGCGACCAAAATGCTCGATGATGTGGCCATCTTCCGTTGCTTTGCCCCAGAAAGTATTGGCGAAACCGCAGGCGGGACAAAAAACCTGCACCGGCTGATTATCGCTGGCGCCTTTTGGCGCGCCCACTTCCGGCGTGAAAAGATCGTGCGGATTACCGGCGTAATCGAGCACCAGACAATCAGTTTTGCCGGGCGAGAGCCGCAGGCCGCGCCCAACAATTTGCTGATACAAACTTACCGATTCGGTGGGGCGCAAAATCGCGATCAGATCGACATGCGGTGCATCAAATCCGGTAGTCAGGACCGCCACGTTGACCAGAAACTTCAGCTGTTGCGCTTTGAACTCGCCAATCAACCGATCGCGATCTTTCACCGCGGTTTCCGCCGACACCAGCGCACTGTTCTCTGGCAACAGCATCAGGATTTCTCGCGCATGTTCCACAGTGGAAGCAAACACCATTACGCCGTGCCTGTCCTCAGCAAACTCCACGATCTGGCGGATAATATGTGGCGTCACGCGATGCTGCTGTTTCAGCTCGCGGTTAAGATCGGCCTCACTAAATAAGCCGTTATTTTGTGGAATCAACCGGCTGAAATCATACTGCACCACCGGCATATCCAACCGCTCCGGCGGCACCAGAAAACCGTGTTTAATCATGTAGCGTAACGGCAGCTCATAAATGCAGTCGCGGAACAGCGCTTTCTCATCACCGCGCACCATGCCGTGATAGTGGAACTGATAAATCCAGCCTTTACCGAGGCGGAAGGGCGTGGCGGTTAATCCCAGCAAACGTAGGCTGGGATTGTGCTGACGCAGATGAGCGAACAGCTGCTGATACTGGCTCTCTTCGTTATCACTAATGCGATGACATTCATCAACAATCACCAGTGAAAAGGCGCTGTCGAAGCGATCAAGATTACGTGCTACCGATTGCACGCTGCCAAATACCACTTTGCTTTCACTTTGTTTGCGTTGTAAACCGGCAGCGAAGATATCCGCTTGCAGGCCATATGCCTGATATTTGCTGTGGTTCTGCTCCACCAATTCTTTGACATGGGCCAACACCAGTACACGTCCGCGCGCCAGCCTTGCCAGCTCAGCAATTACCAGGCTTTTTCCCGCACCGGTCGGCAGCACAATCACCGCAGGCGTGGTATGACGGCGGAAATGGTTGAGGGTGGCGTCAACCGCCTCTTGTTGGTATGGGCGTAGAGTGAATGACATCGGGGCAAACTTTTTTTGGAACGGGCGCGCATTATGTCATGAAAGCAGCTGAAACGCAGGATCGCCTCTGTTAGCCGCAGCGGGTTCCCGTTATACTGCCCACACCTTATTCAGGGACAAAACACCGTTTCAGTTTCCCCGCAGTAACAGGCAAAACGAATTCATGCGACTCGAAAAATTCATATCTCAGCAGCTGGAAGTCAGCCGTGCTATCGCTGGACGCGAAATCCGCGCCAAAAAAGTCACGATCAACGGCGAAGTGGTCCGCGATGCGGCTTACAAAGTATTGCCAGACGATGAAGTCGAATATGACGGCAATCCGCTGGTGGTACAGCAAGGCCCGCGCTATTTCATGCTGAACAAGCCGCAGGGTTACGTCTGTTCAACCGACGATCCCGATCATCCTACCGTGCTGTTCTTCATTGAAGAGCCGGCGGCGTTCAAGCTGCATGCGGCAGGGCGCCTGGATATCGATACCACCGGTTTAGTACTGTTAACCGATGATGGGCAATGGTCGCACCGTATTACTTCACCAAAGCATCACCTTGAAAAAACCTATCTGGTGGAAGTGGAAGAGCCGATCGATCCTTCCCTGGTGGAGAAATTTGCGGTGGGCGTACAGCTGCACAATGAAAAAGATCTCACCAAACCGGCGGTGCTGGAGATTCTTGATGAGAAGGCCGCGCGTCTGACGATCAGTGAAGGGCGCTATCATCAGGTCAAACGCATGTTTGCTGCGATGGGTAATCACGTTTCAGCGCTGCATCGTGAACGCATCGGTGACATTGAACTGGATGACGATCTCGGTGAAGGTGAATATCGCGAGCTGACCCAGGAAGAGGTTGATAGCATCGGCCTGCCTGAAGAGCTTAAACAACGTAAATAGCAGGAGAACGCGGTGCGTAAGGAAAAGAATTCACCGGTTGGCTTAGTGGTCATTCTCGGATTGCTGGCGATGTTGATGCCGCTCTCTATCGATATGTATCTGCCAGCAATGCCGCAAATCGCCCGCGAATTCGCGGTATCGGCTGGCAGCGTACAGATGACGCTCAACCTTTACATCCTCGGGTTTGCCATCGGCCAGTTAGTATACGGGCCTTTGGCGGACAGCTATGGACGTAAGCCGGTGATCGTGCTGGGAACGCTGATCTTTGCCTGCGCCGCAGCGGCTTGCGCGTTATCACAAACCATCGATCAGCTGATCTTTATGCGTTTCCTGCACGGCTTATCTGCTGCCGCAGCCAGCGTGGTGATCAATGCACTGATGCGTGATACCTACTCGAAAGAGGACTTCTCGCGCATGATGTCGTTTGTCATGTTGGTCACCACCATCGCGCCGCTGCTGGCGCCGATCATCGGTGGCTGGCTGCTACTGCTGTGGAACTGGCACGCGATCTTCTGGACGCTGGCAGGTGCGGCACTGATTACGACGGTGCTGGTGGTGACACAGATCCGTGAAACGCTGAAGCCCGAGCAGCGCCAGCGTTTTCATCTGCGGACGACGATGAGCAACTTCGTGGCGTTAGTGCGCCATAAGCGCGCGTTTAGCTATATGCTGGCAAGCGGATTTTCTTTTGCCGGTCTGTTTACCTTCCTCAACGCCGGCCCCTTCGTGTACATCGAAGTGAATCACGTTTCGCCACAAAACTTCGGCTATTACTTCGGGCTGAACGTGGTGTTCTTATTCGTGATGACATTGATCAACAGCCGCGCGGTGCGCCGCTTTGGTCCGCTGAAAATGTTTCGCCTTGGGCTAGTGATTCAGTTCGCCATGGGCGTTTGGCTGCTTATCTCTAGCGCGCTGGATTTAGGTTTCCTCTCGCTGGTGTTTGGGGTAGCGATGTTCATCGGCTGCGTATCGACGGTATCGTCGAATGCGATGGCGGTGATTCTTGATGAGTTCCCGCATATGGCCGGCACCGCTTCATCACTGGCCGGTACGCTGCGCTTTGGCGTGGGCGCATTAGTCGGGGCACTGCTGTCGTTGGTGAGTATTAACAGCGCCTGGCCAATGGTGGCTACCATTGCGCTGTGTGCCACCGTTTCAATTGTGCTGTTTACCTACGCATCAAGACCGCATCATCCGGTTTAAGTTATTGCGGTCGCCATGAATGGCGACCCTACATGCCTGAAATCCCAAGCTTTTCCGTAGGGTCGTCATTTATGACGACCTGGTATTTCTTCAAATCTCATCTCACCGCTCGCGAATCCCCATTCATTCGTTATGCTTAATGTTTCCATAATGTGAAAATTTATAGATAAAAAAGTAACGACATTGCGTCTAAAATGATTGTTAACGGCGGCTGAACAGGGTAAACATAGGCCTAAATGTGAGAAGCCTCGCAAATTATCTATTAGCTACACGCTTTGTGCTTAAAACAAGAAGGCAAACCAAGTCCGCATTCTGAGCTAACCAGGTTGGGATTCACCGCGTTATGCCGTCGTTGTGAATAAAGTAAACGTCTCTGGGGGCCATATAACTATGCTGCAACTTTCTGTTGTGCATCGCTTGCCACAACATTATCGCTGGTCGGTTGATCATGTAGGTGAAATAGAGCGTCAGGAAACGGCGGATGGCGTGCATGCCGGGGATTTAGTGGTGCTGCGTCTGCTCAGCCACGATGGTCATCCGGCGTTGGAAATTCTGCACCAGCTGCAAGAAACGCTGGCGCAAATTCAGGTCGAGTGCAAAATCGCCGAGTGTGAAGGGCAGCCGTGTCTACTGATTCGGCGTGATGATGAAAGCGCGACCAATTGCTGCCTGAAAAATCAGGGCGTGGCCATTGCTGAAACCTTCGATGGTCATTAATTGATGTCTTTACCCTGTGCGGAAGCCAATAGCTGGCGTGTGTATTCAGCCGTTGGTGCATTGAACAGCGTATCGCAGTCACCTTGTTCCACCACCTCGCCCTGCCGCAGCACAATGAGCTGATGGCAGAGTGCGCGTACTACCTGCAAATCATGGCTAATAAACAGGTAAGCCAGCTGATGCTGCTGCTGTAAGCGGCGCAGCAAGGTCAGGATCTGTTTCTGCACTGAACGATCGAGTGAAGAAGTCGGTTCATCTAACACAATAAGCTGGGGTTCAAGAATCAGCGCCCGGGCGATGGCAATACGCTGACGCTGGCCACCCGAAAACTCGGCGGGATAGCGGTTACGGCTATCGGTATCCAGCCCGACCTCCTGCATCACCGCAATCACCTTTTCTTCCTGTGCGGCCGCGCTGAGTTCAGGACGATGCACCGCTAACCCTTCGGCAATCACTTGCTGCACCGTCATACGCGGATTGAGCGATGAATTAGGATCCTGGAACACCACCTGGATGCGCTGGCGCAGCGGCAGCAATTGTTTCGGCGAGAGCTGATGCAGCGGCTGATCCTCAAACCAAATCTCTCCGCGTGCGGTAATCAAACGCAGCAGAGCCAGACCGGTGGTACTTTTGCCGGATCCTGATTCTCCTACTAATCCAAGACTTTCACCCCGGCGTAGCGTAAAGCTAAGATCTTGCAGCGCCATTTTTTCCGCTACGGTACGCCGCAGCAGGCCACGACGGATAGGGAAGCCAACCTGCAGGTTTTTCACCTGCAGCAGCGGTTGCGCATTGTTCAGCGGCACCGGTCTACCATCCGGTTCTGCGGCCAGGAGCTCGCGGGTATAGGCCTGCTGCGGCTGACTTAACAGTAAATCGCAGCGGTTGTGTTCGATGGTGCGCCCATTGCGCATCACCGTAACGCTATGCGCCAGCTGGCGCACAATGTTGAGGTTGTGCGTAATGAATAGCATGCCCATATTCAGTTCACGCTGCAGTTCGCGTAGCAGCTGCAAAATCTGAGCCTGAACCGTGACATCCAGCGCGGTGGTCGGTTCATCCGCAATCAGCAGCTTCGGCTGGGTAAGTAACGCCATGGCGATCATCACACGCTGGCGTTCGCCGCCTGATAGCTGGTGCGGAAAATCCTGCAGGCGCGATGCCGCATTGTGGATGCCAACGCGATCGAGGCAGCTCAGCATCTCTCCGCGCGCCGCTTCGCGCCGCATGCCACGATGCACAGAAAGCACTTCGTACAGCTGCTTTTCCACGTTGTGCAACGGATTGAGCGATACCATGGGTTCTTGAAAGATCATCGCCATCTGGTTGCCACGCACTCCACGCATCGTGCGCTCGCTGGCCTGCAAAATATCCTGTCCGTTGAACAGAATTTCACCCTGCGGATAGTTGACCGGCGGCTGCGGCAATAAGCGCATGATCGACAGCGCAGTGACGCTTTTCCCTGAGCCGGATTCCCCTACCAGCGCCAACGTTTCGCCCGCATCGATACGCAGCGAGATATCGTCCACTACGCGGCGATCGCCAAATGCCACCGCCAGATGATTAACCGTTAACAGGCTCATTTAGCGTCCTCGACTCGGGTCAAAAGCATCGCGTACTGCTTCACCAATAAAAATCAGCAGCGACAGTAGCAGGGCGAGGGCAAAAAAGCCGGCAAGGCCTAACCACGGTGCCTGTAAATTATTTTTTCCCTGCAGCAGCAGCTCACCCAGTGACGGCGACCCGATCGGCAAACCAAAGCCGAGGAAATCCAGCGATGTCAGGGTGGTGATTGAAGCGCAGAGAATAAAAGGTAGAAACGTCAGCGTTGCCACCATGGCGTTGGGCAACATGTGACGCAGCATAATGCGGCTGTCGCTAACGCCAAGCGCACGTGCGGCACGAATATAATCATAATTACGCGTGCGCAGAAATTCGGCGCGCACCACGCTTACCAGACTCATCCAGCCAAACACCACCGTGACCAGCAGCAGCCACCAGAAATTGGGCTGAATCACGCTGGATAGTAGAATCAGCAAGAACAGCGAAGGCATGCCGGACCACACTTCAATCAGGCGCTGGCCAATCAGATCAATGAGTCCACCAAAATAGCCCTGTACTGCCCCCACCACGATGCCAATCACACTGGAAAACAGCGTTAACAGAATGCCAAATAGCAGTGAGATGCGCGTGCCATACAGCAAACGCGCCAGCACATCACCGCCGTTGGCATCGGTACCCAGCCAGTTTTGCATGGAAGGCGGGGAAGGGAAGGGCACATCGGTGGCGAAATTGATGGTGCTATCGCCAAAGCGAATCGGTGCCCAAATCGCCCAACCTTGCTGAGCAATACGCTGTTTCAGCCACGGATCCTGATAGTCAGCGGGGGTGGCGAAATCGCCGCCGTAATCACTTTCGCTGTAGTTGAACAACAGCGGCATATACCAGCGTTGCTGATAGTGCACCAGCAGCGGTTTGTCGTTGGCCAGCAACTCGGCACCCAATGACAGAACAAAAATGATCAGGAAAATCCACAGCGACCAGTAACCACGGCGGTTATGACGAAAACGCTGCCAGCGCTGCTGGTTTACAGGAGATAAACGCATCAGCGTCCCTCAAAATCAATGCGCGGATCGACCAGCGTGTAGGTGAGATCGCTGAGAATGTTCATGAGCAGACCAATTAGCGTGAAAATATACAGCGTGCCGAACATCACCGGATAATCGCGCTGAATGGTGGCGTCATAGCCGAGCAGGCCCATACCGTTGAGTGAGAACATCACCTCAATCAACACCGAACTGGTGAAAAACATGCTGATAAAGGTGGCGGGGAAGCCGGCAATCACCAGCAGCATGGCATTACGGAACACGTGACCGTACAGCACCCGCTTTTCATCCAACCCTTTTGCACGCGCGGTAACCACATATTGTTTACGAATCTCATCGAGAAACGAGTTTTTGGTCAGCATGGTCAGCGTGGCGAAACCGCCAATCACCGTGGCCAGCACCGGCAGCGTGATGTGCCAGAGATAGTCGGTGATTTTGCTATACCAGGGCAGCGTATCAAACTGCGGAGAGGTCAGGCCGCGCAGTGGGAACCAGTCGAAATAGCTGCCGCCCGCGAACAGGACAATCAGCATGATGCCGAACAGAAATGCTGGAATAGAATTACCGATGATAATAAAGATGCTGCTCCAGATATCGAAGGGGCTGCCGTTGCGTACCGCCTTTTTAATGCCGAGCGGAATCGATACCAGATAAATAATTATCGTGCTCCACAACCCAAGACTTATCGAGACCGGCAAGCTCTCTTTGATCAGCTGCAGCACCGAGGCGCTGCGGAACAGACTGTCGCCAAAATCAAAGCGAATGTAGTTCCACAGCATTTCACCGTAACGCTGCAAGAGCGGTTTATCGAAGCCGTAGCGATGTTTAATCTCTGCAATCACTTCCGGATCGAGGCCGCGCGCGCCGCGGTACTGGCTATCGCCGGGATTATCGCGTAGCAAGGCCCCGCGCGTGCCGCTATCACTGCCGCCAGAGCCGGGAATGCCGGTGCTGTGACCAAACTGCACGTTGGCCAATGCCTGATCTACCGGGCCGCCCGGTGCGATCTGCACAATAAAGAAGTTTAGGGTGATAATCGCCCATAAGGTGGGGATGATCAGCAGTAACCTGCGTAAAAAATAGGCTGCCAAACTGCGCTCCTCAGCGTCGATCAGCCGGCAATCGTCCGGCTTTGTTCACATCGTACCACCAGTTTTCCAGACCGGTAGCAAACGCAGGTTTAATCTCGGGATGGGAGAATTTGTCCCAGTAAGCCATACGATCTTCGGCGCTGTACCACATCGGAATCATATAGGCATTCCACAGCAGGATGCGATCCAGTGCCTGACCAAGCGGCAGCAGCGCTTTCTCATCGCCCTGATGATCAACGATCTGCTGTACAAAGTGGTCAACGATGGGATCTTTCACCCGCGGTGTATTCCATGAAGAATCAATGAACTCCGATTGCCAGATAGTCCGCAAGCTGGTCGAGGGCCACGGCATCGCGTAATAGAGTGACGGGATCATGTCGTAATCACCTTCACGTAAACGCCGTAAATATTGCGAGCTGTCAATCTGGCGCAGCGAAACCTGAATGCCCAGCCGTTCGAGGCTGTGCTGGAAGGGCAGCGCCCAGTCATTTTGCGTGCCGCTGCGCATCAGCAATTCGAAGCGGAACGGCTGGCCCGTTTTGACGTTCACCAACTGCTGATTTTTAATCTGCCAGCCAGCCTCTTTCAACAGGTTCATGGCTTTGAGTAAGTTTCCACGATCGAACCCGCTGCCATCAGAGCGCGGCGGGGCATATTCATTAGTGAAGATTTGCGGCGGCAATTGCGTTTTGTACGGTGCCAGCAATATTAACGCTTCGGCTTTTGGATAACCTTTTGCCGCGTAGATGGTGTTCTGGAAATAGCTGTCAGTCCGTTTATAGGCGCCATAAAATAACGCTTTGTTCATCCACTCAAAATCGAACGCTAGCGTGATGGCTTCACGTACGCGGCGGTCGGCGAACAGCGGTTTTTCATTATTAAATGCCAGCCAGCGGGTATCGGTAGAGACGGTGTTTGGGATCGTCGATTTAACGATAGCGTGACTGGCAAAATTGCGGCCGCGATATTGCGTGGCCCATTTTTTTGCCGAGCTCTCCTCGCGCAAATCATAAGCGCCAGCTTTGAAAGCCTCAAAGGCGACGTTGTCATCCAGATAATAGTCGTAGCGCAGCGTGTCGAAATTGAAACGCCCGCGGTTAACCGGCAGGTTGGCGGCCCAGTAATCCTTTACCCGGCTGTATTGGATAAATTGACCCGATTTGTAAGACGTCACGCGATAGGGGCCGCTGGCAAGCGGCGGATAGCCAATGGGTTCATTGAACTTTTTGTTTTGCCAGAACTTCTCCGGCAAGACCGGTAGCGTCAGCCAGCTCAACACCCGATCTTTATCCGCTTTGGGCATGTCGATGCGCACGGTAAGACGGTTCAGGGCTTTAACTTCTACGCCACGAAACGCCACGCGAAACTGCGGCACGCCTTCGGTCATAAACTTCTGAAACGTAAACGCCACATCCTGCGCGGTGATGGGGGTGCCATCCTGAAATTGCGCATGGGGGTTAATCGACACTTCCATCCAGCGATAATCGCTTGGGTAGCGCGCTGATTCGGCAATCAGCGGATAGTAGCTGCCCGGTTCATCGTCAGAAGTGGTAAACAGACCGTCGTAGAGCGTATCGGTGCCAATGCCTGGATTACCACGCGAGGCGAAACGGTTGAAGTTGTCGTAAGTACCGACCACGGCCAGCGTGATTTTGCCGCCCTTAGGCGCTGCGGGATTGGCGTAATCGTAATGAGTGAAATTCACCGCATATTTGGGGTCGCCCAGCTTAGCGAAGGCATAGCTTTCGTTGATGGTCGCGGCCTGCAGCGGCGCAATAGCACTACAAACCAACAACGCTGTGATAAGACGCAGCAGCATAAGTGAGGCGATCTCCTGTGGTAATCCGCACGTTATGGTAGCAGTTTCATGGGGTTCGCGTGATGTTAACTCAGCGCCCGCTGGCGTTGATAATAGCTGATGAGATTTTCCGGCCTTAACGGGCGGCTAAACAGGTAACCTTGCAAATGGGTTACGCCGCGATTCACCAGCCACGCCGCTTGATCGCCCGTCTCTACGCCTTCCGCCACGGTTTTCAGATTAAGCTTTTTTGCCAGCAGCAACACGGTATCCAAAACCGGAGAGGTGACGGTTTCAGTGCCAATGCTTTGCACAAAACCTCTGTCGATTTTTAGATAATCGAACGGGTATTTTTCCAGATAAATCAGCGCACTGTGACCGGTACCAAAATCATCAATGGCGATCTTAACGTTGTTTGCGTGCAGCCAGGCGAAGATTTCTCCCGCGTTTTTTTCTCTCACCATGGTGCGTTCAGTGATTTCAAAAACATAGTTGAAATGCCCGGCGGGCATGGTGTTCATCCACTCCTCTACATCGCGGCGAAAACTTTCTGAGGCCAGGTGTAGCGGTGAAAGATTAAGGCTAAGACGTGTGCCCTGCGGTAGCTGTTGATGGAGAAACTGAGCATCGCGCGCGACCAGCGTAAAAAGGTGCTGAGTGAGCGGAATAATCAGATTCTGTGTCTCCGCATAACCGATAAAAACATCGGGTGGGATCATGCCTTCCGTCGGATGTGTCCAGCGGAGGAGGGCTTCAACGCCGTATGGCTGGCCGTCATGCGCGGTGACTAACGGCTGATACTCAACGTGGAACTGGCCCTGTTTAATGGCCAGCATGATCTCTTTGCCCGGCCGCTGATGTCTTGTTAGCAAGAGCCAACTCAATGCCGTGACGAATAACGAGAACAGCAGACCGGTTAGCAGAGTAAGGAGATAATCGCGTGGCGCTAAGGTGGTGCCAAACAGTAAAAAATGCAGAGGGCTATTGTTAAAGGCGATCTCACGCAGCGGAACAGGTAGATCACTGCGGTTTACCACTTGATTGCTGTTGCTCAGCAGCGCCTTGTTGCCCATTACCAACGCCATTCCGGTGATTTCCGGATGGTAGGAAGCCAGCAGCTGATAAGGCGTGAGCGTGATATTCATGGTGGCGAGAATGCCGGTTTCCTCCGCTCCGGGATGCTTCACCCATAACGCCAGCGCCGGTTTGGTCGGCTGCAAAGGTGTACCTTCCAGCAAACGCATATCGCGATCGCGTTCCAGTTCAGATTCAGGAGAAATATCGTTGGCGGCCAGCAGGAAGGCACCGGTTGCCGAGGAGCAGTACGCGTAGCTGTCGCGAACCAGCAATATAGCGCGAATATTCCCAGCGAACGCAGCCCGTGATGTCAGCTCGCGACCAACGCTGTTGCAACCAAATTGTGTGTATTGCTGCAGGGGATAAAGCGTATCCGATAGCGTTGAGATGACCTGTTGTAAATCGTCCCGGCTTTGCGCTAACAGTTGTTCATGTTGCTGGGTGCGCTTCTGCCAGGTCAGAGTTAACAGCACAGTAACGAAAAGAAGAAAAAATACCGCGCCTACGATCGCGCTACTCCAGGCGATGCGGCGTGAATAGCTTGCATGACGTTTCAGCGTCCCCGACAGTGGCATGGAGTGCATTCCCCTTGTCTTGCCATTTTTATTATGTTTTTCGCTTTAGTCGCGACCCATTTTTCTTCTTGCGGCCGTGGTAAAAACGGCGTTTGCAGCGCGATGTTTGGGTATCAGGAAGTCAACGAGAATATAACGAGTCAGCAAATAAAGTCTCGTTATATTTTTGATTCTCAATTACTTTTTATGCGTTGGATTTGAGTTAAAAAGCGTTAGGCAAAAAAAAACGCTGCCGTGGCAGCGTTTTCTGATTCTCTGGCTGAGAGGATCTTCAAAGGTGTTCGTTAGCTCGGGTTTTTAGCTAAAACCCGACGCGCTTCGCGGTAACGTGCTTTCCAATAACTGTCGTTTAAACTGGAAATCATGACGCCACTGCTGGTAGACGCGTGAACGAAATTATCGTTACCGAGATAGATGCCAACGTGACGACCGGTTGAACCCGCGCGGAACAACACTAAGTCACCTGCACGCAACTTATTGCGTGAAATTTCTTTACCGGTGTCTTGCTGTTCTGACGTTGAACGTGGCAAATCTAAACCGAACTGCTCGCGAAAGGTGCGCTGAACAAAAGCAGAACAATCAATGCCGCGTTTGGTGTCGCCGCCTAAGCGATAACGTACACCTTTCCAGTCACTGTACTGTTCCATGATGCGGGACTTAACGTCCACGTTCTGCACCATTTGTTCAAATTCGTCCTGAGACGCTTGAAGTAAAAAACCATTCTGGTTGTTAACTTCATGATTCTCGTTATTCGCGTTCTGACCGTTATGGGTACTGCTACATGCTGATAAAAGTGTTGCGAGTGCTACTGCGGGAATGATCCGCCTGAGGTATCTCAGTATTGGTTGAGACTTGACCATTATAGGTGTTTTCCTTCGATTTCCTTACGACAGAATGTCGTCAGCCAGATGACAAAACGGATAGAGATTAATAAGTACAACCGTCTAAGACAATTCCTTAATTACTAAAATGTGTTAATGAACACATTTTTGTTGTTTTTGGCACCGCATTTTATGCTGTTGCTTACTAATCGGATTTGAGGTTAACCGATTACAGACCGCGTGGCGAGTGCTTTTATATAAATTTTTATAGCTTTTTTCGATGTGAAATCAATCTGTAACACAAAGGCTATTTTATCAGCAATTCGCAGCGATTTAATAGCCAAATAGCGGTGCAATCAGGGGGTAATTCTGGCGCTAAGGCCGATTTTGAGAGGAGTGGGGCTGGACAAACTCGGAAAAAGGCTATTGTTACGCGTTTTTTATCATAATGTTTTCTTTTATCAGAATAAGGTTAGTTTGCTAATAATCTAATTAAGTTTTCATTAAGCGCGAGCGAGTGACTTTATCTTTTATGATCGCTCGCGCTTAACAATTACGCGTGTGGCTTATATTTGCCCGGAAGTGAACGATTCAACCAATTCACTACCTTGTCGCTGAACGGTGTTAATAAACACCAGCTCATGCCCACCAGAACCACGGATAATGAACCCACAGCGATATCGGTGAACCAATGCGCCCCGGCCATAACGCGCGGCAGAGCGAACACAACGGTAATAATCAAACCCGCCAGGAAGGCGCGGAAGCCGAAATAGCGCCACATAAAGCAGGTAAAAATAATTAGCATCATGCCGTGATCGCCAGGGAAGCTATCTTTCGAAGCATCTTTCGCCGGAATTCCGGTTAATTCACTTACGCGATGCACGTTTTCAAAGAAGAGCGTTGGGCTGGAGTGTTGCACCGGCAGCAAATGGCCGAGCTGGTTAAGAATCACCGCGCTTAGCAGCATGGTGACGCCGATAGCCAGCATGCGACGGCGGCCTTGCGGTGTCTCACGACGCCAGAACCACAGATAAAGCAAACCCATCGCCAGTAGTGAAACCACATCAAAACCGCGGAAGTTAGTGATAGCCACTAAGACAGCGAAGCCGTGATGGTCAACCATCTGATTATTAAAGCCATAAAAAATGGCCTTATCGATACCAAACCAGAACCCGTGATCGGGTGGTAAGTACCATGAAAGGAACAGCATCACCCCCAATGCATTAAGCAGCAGAATGGTGATTAATCGAGAAGCGCGCATAAAAAATAGACTCAAAGTGAAAACAACGTGGCAACCTAACGCATCTAATTTAAACGAATCTTCAACAAGCCCGTCTGCAAAAGATTCCAGTCTGCTGGCTGATGATGGATCAATTCGATACGGCTATCCGGTGGTGTGGTGGGCCGGGTTTCAATAAAGAGGTCCTCACCCTGGCGGTTGATGTTAACCAAACCGTCCGGTGTACGTAACACGCCTTTCACCCGATCAACCGGTGCAAGCCTTGCCCACTCTAGCGCCTGGATCGTATCGAACACCGTATCACCATCAAAAATCCAGCCACAAGAAGCATAGCCCTGGCCTTCATTTAACGCACGTCGCCAGCGCGCCTGACCATCCAGTTTTAATGCCGCCAGCCCTTGTGGACGGGCAGAAGCATGATGATGCGCCGCATCAGGTACCGCACGATCCGCCAAAGCGGGTTGGGTAAGGAGCTCGGGCGCAATCTCTCCCCACGCCGCTTCCACTATTTGACGATCGCCTAAAAACTGCTGCTGCCAATCCTGTAAACGCTGGCGATCTTCATCGCTCCAGCGATCGCTTTTATTGGCGACAATAATATCTGCTGCCACCAGCTGGTCGCGAAAATTCTCGTTCGCCACCACACGTGGATCCGCCAGCTGGCGTGGGTCGAGCAGCGTTAAAGTTGCATCAACCTGAATCCAGGGCTGATACACGGCAGCGCGCAGCATATTCAGCAGCTGCTTTGGATGACCAAGGCCGGTAGGTTCGATAATCAGGCGATCGGGTTTCGCCTGTTTCAGCAGCATGTTTAGCCCCACCTGCAACGGCAAGCCATTGACGCAGCACATGCAGCCACCGGGAATCTCTTTCAACGTTGCACCGCGATCGGCCAGCAGCGCGCCATCGATACCAATCTCGCCAAATTCATTGACCAGAATCGCCCAGTTTTCATTGGCAGGTTTAGTGGCTAACAGGTGCAGCAGGGTGGTGGTTTTTCCGCTGCCGAGAAATCCAGTGATGAGGTTTACGCGCGTCACAAAGGGGCTCCCAAAGAAAGAGATAATAGGCGCGCGGAAGTGGGGGATCCGGCGCGCACGGCGTTGTTATACTATAACAATCACCGACGGCCGGAAGGAAGTACGATATCAGTCAGCGCGGCCCATATAGCGTCGTTCTGCAATATGGATGCGGATGCGTTCGCCGTTGCTGAGGTATTCAGGCACCTGAATAGACAAACCCGTACTCATAACAGCAGGTTTGGAGCGGGCACTGGCGGAGGCGCCTTTGATGCCCGGCGACGTATCGACAATTTCCATATCAACCGTTTGAGGTAATTCCAGTGCCAGAACCTGGCCGTCCATCGTCAGCACCTGAATGCCCGGAATACCGCCTTCAGGAATAAACAGCAGCTCTTCTTCGATTTGGTCTTTCTTGAAGTTGTAAGGCGTGTAGTCTTCATCATCCATAAATACGTATTCATCACCGTCTATATAAGAGAAGGTGACGGCGCGGCGGCTGAGCGAAATGGCATCAATAATATCGTCGCCCTTAAAACGCTCTTCCACTTTCAAGCCGGTGCGGACATCGGTAAAACGCATCTTATAGAGCGTAGCGGCACCGCGCGCACTGGGGCTTTGCACATCAATGTCTTTCACCAGCAACAGTTTGCCGTTCCAGGTGACAGCCATCCCTTTTTTTATCTCATTTGCCTTTGGCATTGTGCTTTTCTCGCTGACTGAAGGTTAATGCGCGTCACGTTACTCGCGCGACGAAAAACTGGCAAGTGAGGCGGTGTAAAATTGTTGCGCGGGCATGGCATTCACTGCATCAGCCTGTTATTGTCGCGGCGAATTCTCTACAGGAGCGCATGATGTTTTGTCGTGACCAGTGCGGTGCCTGTTGCACAGCCCCCTCAATCTCTTCTCCCATTCCAGGGATGCCGCACGGCAAGCCAGCAAACACGCGCTGCGTTCAGCTCGACGAACAGCAGCGCTGCAAAATCTTTGGCTCGCCACTGCGCCCTGCGGTATGTGCCGGTTTACAGCCAAGCGCAGAAATGTGCGGCAACAGCCGCGATAGCGCCATGACTTTCCTGCTCAAACTGGAAGCCGAAACGGCGCCTTAAATGGCGGAATATCGCTCACTTAAGCAAAAAAAATGCCTTTTTATGCAGGTGCGCATGAATGCGCACCCTACAAAAACCCGGCTTTATCCGCGTAGGGTCACCATTCATGGTGACCGATTCACACTTAACTGACGAGCCTTACGCCATAAATGGCCAGCTGACGCGGTGCTGAACGATTTACCTTAATGTGCCCAGCTGTTACAGCAAATGCATCAGCTTGCCTGAGGGTAAAAATCTTAAATTCAGCATGAAGTGTGCGTAGCATCAAAAATCTGCTACTCAGATCGCGCATTTTCTTGCCTGAAGGACATTGCTGTACCATATTCCCTGAAACGTTTCAGCGTTGCGATGACGGCCAAGTCCGTGATGCGTGGCGCCTTTTTTTATCCGATAGCTGAAACGATTCAATACAGCAAGCGAGGAGAGATATGTTCCAGCTCGAAGTTCAGGCTATTCATACCGGTGCTAATGCACAGAATAAAGAAGAGGCCATTCGCCAGGTTGCCGCTGCGTTAACGGCTGCGGGAAATGTGGCCGAAGGCTACGTTAACGGCATGCTGGCGCGCGAACAGCAAACTACGACCTTCCTGGGTAATGGCATCGCCATTCCACACGGCACCACCGACACCCGCGATCTGGTACTGAAAACCGGCGTACAGGTTTATCAGTTTCCGCAGGGCGTTGATTGGGGTGAAGGGCAAACGGCGTATGTGGCCATCGGTATTGCCGCGAAATCTGATGAACACCTCGCGCTGCTGCGCCAGCTTACCCATGTATTAAGCGATGACAGTATTGCTGAACAGCTGAAAAGCGCCTCGGCAGAAGAGCTGCGCGCGTTGCTGATGGGCGAAAATCAGGCGGCTGAGTTCAAATTCGATACCTCGCTGATAGCCATAGATGTTGCGGCCAGCGATTTAATCACCTTGCAGGCGCTGAACGCTGGTCGTCTGCAAGCGGCAGGCGCAGTGGATACGTCATTTATTACCGATGTGGTTTCGCGTACGCCGTTGAGTCTCGGGCAGGGCATTTGGCTCAGTGATAGCGCTCAGGGCAATCTCGGCAGCGCCGTGGCGGTAAGCCGTGCTGCTGCACCTTTCCAGCATCAGGGCGAAAATGTCGCGCTGCTCCTCACCGTTGCGGCTAACGATCAGCGGCCGCTGGAAGTGTTGGGCTATCTCAGCAATCTGCTGCTGGCCAACAAAGCTGAACGGCTGCTGAAGGCGGATGCCGCCGGCATTTTGGCGTTGCTAACCAGCGAAGTGGATGAAGCCGCCGAGTCGCTGACCGCGGAATTCACTATCCGCAATGAGCACGGCCTGCATGCGCGTCCGGGTACCGCGCTGGTGAGCGTAATCAAACAGTTCAATAGTGACATCACCGTTACAAACCTTGACGGTAGCGGCAAACCCGCCAACGGCCGTAGTCTGATGAAAGTGGTCGCGCTGGGCGTGAAAAAAGGCCATCGCCTGCGCTTTACCGCCAGCGGCGAAGACGCACAGCAGGCGCTGAACGCAATTGAAGAAGCCATTAATTCTGGTTTAGGCGAGGGGGTTGCATGAGCCGTCGTGTCGCAACAATTACATTAAATCCCGCTTACGATCTGGTCGGATACACGCCTGAGATTGAGCGCGGTGAAGTTAACCTGGTAAAAACCACCGGTCTGCATGCAGCGGGTAAAGGCATTAACGTTGCCAAGGTACTGAAGGATTTAGGCATCGATGTCACCGTCGGCGGTTTTCTCGGTAAAGAGAATCAGGATGGTTTTCAGCAGCTGTTCAGCGAACTGGGCATTGCCAACCGCTTTCAGGTGGTGCAGGGCCGCACGCGCATTAACGTCAAGCTGACGGAAAAAGATGGCGATGTGACCGATCTCAATTTCTCCGGATTTGAGGTTACGGCGCAGGATTGGGATCGTTTCACGGCGGACTCGGTAACCTGGCTCGGCCAGTTCGACATGGTATGCGTCAGCGGCAGCTTGCCAGCGGGCGTTGCGCCAGAAGCATTTACCAAATGGATGAGCGATCTGCGCACGCTCTGTCCTTGCATCATCTTCGACAGCAGCCGTGAAGCGCTGGTCGCCGGTCTGAAAGCCGCGCCCTGGTTGGTTAAACCGAATCGTCGCGAGCTGGAAATTTGGGCCGGACGCAAGCTGCCTGCGCTGCAGGACGTGATTGATGCCGCGCATGAACTGCGCGAACAGGGCATCGCGCACGTGGTGATTTCTCTCGGCGCAGAGGGCGCGCTATGGGTTAACGCTTCCGGCGAATGGATTGCCAAACCGCCCGCCTGTGAAGTGGTCAGCACCGTGGGTGCAGGCGACTCTATGGTCGGCGGCCTGATTTACGGCCTGCTGATGCGTGAATCCAGCGAGCACACGCTGCGTCTGGCAACGGCAGTGGCGGCGATGGCCGTCAGCCAAAGTAACGTTGGCGTTACCGATCGTACCCAGTTGGCCGCGATGATGGCGCGCGTCGACTTACAACCCGTTAACTAACAGCAGGAGAGCGATAATGAAAACGCTGCTGATAAAAGATTCTTCACTGGGACTGGCATCAGGACATCTGGCGCTGGAACGCTTACGCGCCACTGCGACGCAGGCCGGATTAACACTCACAGATAATGCCGCTGAAGCAGAGCTGGTGCTGGTTGCGGGCCATAACGTGCCTGATGATGCGCAGTTGGCAGGCAAATCTGTGGCGCGGGTGGATGTGCAGCAGGCGCTGCGCGATCCGCTGGCGGCGATCAATCAAGCCAAAGCAAGCGCCAAAACCTGGCAACCTGCGACGTCGGCAGCTGCTGTACCGGTTGCAGCGCAGAGCAGTGGCCAGAAACGTATTGTCGCGGTGACCGCGTGCCCAACCGGCGTGGCGCATACCTTTATGGCTGCCGAAGCCATTCAGGCCGAAGCAACCAAGCGTGGCTGGTGGGTGAAAGTTGAAACCCGTGGTTCAGTCGGCGCGGGCAACGCCATCACGCCAGAAGAAGTGGCCGCAGCCGATCTGGTGATCGTCGCGGCGGATATCGACGTGGATCTGGCGAAATTTGCCGGTAAGCCGATGTACCGCACCTCAACCAGCCTGGCATTGAAAAAGACGGCTCAAGAGCTGGATAAAGCGCAGGCTGAAGCGAAAACCTATCAGCCGAGCGGCAATCAGACGGCTAGCGCGCAGAGCGACAGCAAAGAGAAAGCCGGTGCGTACCGTCATCTGCTGACAGGCGTTTCCTATATGCTGCCGATGGTGGTGGCGGGTGGTTTGAGCATCGCGCTCTCTTTTGCCTTCGGTATTACCGCCTTTAAAGAGCAGGGCACCCTGGCCGCTGCACTGATGCAAATTGGCGGCGGCAGCGCCTTCGCCCTGATGGTTCCAGTTTTGGCCGGCTTTATTGCCTTCTCGATTGCGGACCGTCCGGGTCTGACACCAGGTCTCATCGGCGGCATGATCGCCACCAGCATTAACGCCGGTTTCCTTGGCGGTATCATCGCCGGTTTCATTGCCGGTTATGCCGCTAAAATGCTCAGCAGCAAAGTGAAACTGCCGCAGAGTATGGAAGCGTTGAAGCCGATTCTGATCATCCCGCTGGTGGCGAGCTTAATTACCGGTCTGCTGATGATTTACGTGGTTGGTAAGCCAGTGGCTGGCATCATGAGCGGCCTGACTCACTGGCTGGCCAACATGGGGACGGCTAACGCGGTCCTGCTGGGGGCGATCCTTGGTGGCATGATGTGTACCGATATGGGCGGCCCGGTGAACAAAGTCGCCTATGCATTTGGCGTTGGCCTGCTGAGTTCGCAAACCTACGCGCCAATGGCGGCGATTATGGCGGCCGGTATGGTGCCACCGCTGGCGATGGGCCTGGCGACGATGGTTGCGCGTCGTAAGTTTAATAAAGGTCAGCAAGAGGGCGGCAAAGCGGCGCTGGTGCTCGGCTTATGCTTCATCTCTGAAGGTGCGATTCCATTTGCTGCACGTGACCCAATGCGTGTGCTGCCATGCTGTATCGTGGGTGGCGCGGTAACAGGCGCAATTTCGATGGCGATTGGTGCCAAACTGATGGCACCGCACGGTGGACTGTTCGTGCTGCTGATCCCAGGCGCGATTACGCCAGTGCTGGGTTACCTGATGGCGATTGTGATCGGTACCGCAGTAGCGGGTCTCGGCTACGCGATTCTGAAACGTCCGGAAGAAGAGCTGGCGAAAGCAGCGTAACATTCGCCAGACGTGAAAAAGGGAGCCTTGGCTCCCTTTTTTGTTTCCTGTAGGGGCGCCATTCATGGCGACCTGGTTATCACATTATCCCTGTTGCTCTGCCTTCAACCACGCAATCTCATCCTTCCAGATATCCGGATTGATGGTTTCCAGAATCATCGGAATGCCGTCAAAACGTTTATCCTTCATCAGCCAGCTAAACGCCGTTTTGCCGATATTGCCTTCACCTAAGCTGTGATGGCGGTCAACGCGGCTGCCCAGCGTGCTTTTGGCATCATTCAGGTGCATGCCGCGCAGATACTGGAAACCAACGATGCGTTCAAATTCGCTAAAGGTCTCCACACAGGCTTCTTCGCTGCGCAGATCGTATCCACCGGCAAAGGCGTGGCAGGTATCAATACACACGCCAACGCGCGATTTATCTTCTACATGCTCAATAATGGTGGCGAGATGTTCGAAGCGGAAACCAAGGTTGCTGCCCTGGCCGGCGGTGTTTTCGATGACAGCGACCACGCTGCTGGTTTTATCCAGCGCGATGTTAATCGATTCGGCGATACGCTTCAGACAGGCTTCTTCTTCAATCTGCTTAAGATGGCTGCCTGGATGGAAATTCAGCAACGTTAAGCCCAGCTGTTCGGCACGTTGCATCTCATCGAGAAACGCATCACGTGATTTTTCCAGCGCTTCCATCACCGGATGGCCGAGGTTAATCAGATAGCTATCGTGTGGCAGAATCTGCGCGGAGGTAAAGTTGTACTGGTCGCAGGCGGTCTTGAAGGCATCAATGACTTCACCCGAGAGCGGCGCCGCACGCCACTGGCGCTGGTTTTTAGTGAACAGCGCAAAGGCTGTGGCTTCAAGTTCGTGGGCACGGATCACTGCCTGGTCCACGCCGCCGGATGCACTGACGTGTGCGCCGATATATTTCATGCCGCTCTCCTGATTGGGCGATTGCTGCTGCAAAGCGCCCATCATAGCGGATGCCGTTAAGCCATGAAATGTTGCACCAGCACATTGAGTGCGCCGCCGCCCAGAATCAACCAGCCAAACATCACCAGTCCGAGCAGCAGCGGTTTAAAGCCAGCCTGCTTTAATGCGCTAAAGCGGGTGGTCAAACCCAGCGCGGCCATCGCCATTGCCAGTAGCAAATTTGCCAGCTGATTGAGCGTGCCAACCACCTGGGCAGGCAGTAGATGCAGCGAGTTAAACAGCGCAACGACAATAAACAGCAGCGCAAACCACGGGAAGCTGGCGGATGTCGGCTGTGCAGCCTGCTGGCTACGCTGGCGCTTCAACCAGCTACCCAGAATCAGCAAGAACGGCGCCAGCATCATCACGCGCAGCATTTTAGCGATGACCGCGGTGTTTTCCGCCTCGGCACCCATCGCGTGTCCGGCCGCGACGACCTGCGCCACTTCATGCAGCGTAGAACCGGTGAAGATGCCGTAATGGGCTGCGCTGACGTTAGGCAGCAGCGTCCATAGCAGCGGATAAATCACGATGCCTATCGTGCCAAACAGCACCACCGTCGCCACGGCCACCGCCACTTTTGACGGTGGCGCTTTAACGATAGGCTCGCTCGCTAGCACCGCCGCTGCGCCGCAAATGCTGCTGCCCGCGCCAATTAGCCATACGGTTTCGCGATCCATCTTCAGCAAACGAATGCCGATAAAACAGGTCAGCAGAAACGTTGAGCTGAGCACTAGCGCATCAATCAGCACGCCGTTGATACCCACATCGGCAATCTGCTGCACGGTAATACGAAAGCCATAAAGGATGATACCGAGGCGCAGCAAGCGCTGCTTCGCCAGCAGCACACCACTGTCGCAGTGTTCGGTGATGTGTGGATAAAGGGTATTGCCCAGCACGATGCCCAGGATTATCGCTAAGGTTAGCGCGCCGAATCCGGCACCCGCCAGCCACGGCTGATTGGCTAACCACGCCGCACCACCGGCAATGGCCGCGGTCAGCAGTAAACCCGGCAGCCAGTGATGTAGATGAAACGGGGTTTTATTGACGCTTAGCTCAGCCATATCTTTCTCCTCGTAGGGGCGGCATTCATGCGGATGAAAACCAAAATTAGAAGCGCACATTCCGTAGCGGCGCAATTCATTGCGCGATAAATCGCGCCGCTACAGGATCTGCGATGATTTATGCCGTGAGTTTGTCTAACGTTTTTCCTATGCCTAAATCCTGCGCTGCGCTGGTTTAAAAGTAAAATTGATAATATATTTATAATTAATCGGAATAAGTAATAGATGAGGAGGGCGCATGCACATCACGCTGCGTCAAATTGAAGTGTTTACCGAGGTGCTGAAAAGCGGTTCAACCACGCAGGCATCACAGGTGCTGGCGCTGTCGCAGTCGGCGGTCAGTGCGGCGCTGGCGGATTTGGAGAATCAACTTGGCGTGCAGCTGTTTGATCGGGTCGGCAAGCGTTTGGTGGTCAATGAGCATGGACGTTTACTCTATCCGCGCGCCGTTGGCTTGATGGAGCAGGCGGGTGAGATTGAGCAACTATTTAAAGAAGATAACGGGGCGATTCGCCTGTTTGCCAGCAGCACCATCGGCAACTATTTGTTACCGGGCATGATCGCCGCCTATCGCCGTGACTTCCCCACGCTGCCGCTGGAGCTCAGCGTCGGCAATAGCCAGGATGCGATTAATGCCGTGGCGGATTTCCGCGTGGATATTGGCCTGATCGAAGGTCCGTGTCACGAGCTGGATATTATCAGCGAACCGTGGCTGGAGGATGAGCTGGTGGTATTTGCCGCGCCCGATGCCGCAATCCTGCAGCAGCCGATTACGCTGGCAGCGCTCGCCGCCGCACCGTGGATTCTGCGCGAGCGCGGGTCGGGTACGCGTGAAATCGTTGATTATCTGCTGCTGTCGCACTTGCCACAGTTTCAGCTCGGCATGGAATTAGGCAATTCGGAAGCGATTAAACACGCGGTGCGTCATGGCATGGGCATTAGCTGTTTATCGCGGCGTGTGATTGCCGATCTGCTTGAGGCGGGCACGCTGGTGGAAGTTGTTGTTCCGCTGCCGCGCCTGACGCGTACGCTCTATCGCATCCACCATCGTCAGAAGCATGTGTCGAAAGCGTTAAGTCGGTTTCTATCGTATTGCCGTGAATAATTGCGGCTTTTATTACGCTGCGGCTAATAATTTCCGGCCGATCATGAAGGTAACTAATAACCCGACGTGAATGCTATACAGCTTGGGTCTTGGTGCTACAATCGCGCCTTATTTTTATCCAGCATAGCGTTTACACATGCATAATGACTCAAAAACAACACAACAACCTGGATTGCGCCGTGAATTAAAAGCGCGTCATCTCACTATGATCGCCATTGGCGGTTCCATCGGTACCGGCCTGTTTGTCGCCTCGGGTGCCACCATCTCTCAGGCAGGACCGGGCGGTGCGCTGCTTTCTTATGCGCTGATTGGCCTGATGGTTTACTTCCTGATGACCAGCCTTGGCGAACTCGCGGCCTTTATGCCGGTTTCGGGCTCCTTCGCCACCTACGGCGCCAAATATGTCGAAGAAGGTTTCGGCTTCGCACTGGGCTGGAACTACTGGTACAACTGGGCGGTGACCATCGCCGTTGACCTCGTCGCCTCGCAGCTCGTCATGAATTACTGGTTTCCGGATACGCCCGGCTGGATCTGGAGCGCGCTGTTCCTTGGCCTGATGTTCCTGCTCAACTACATCTCGGTTAAAGGCTTTGGCGAAGCGGAATACTGGTTCTCGCTGATCAAAGTGACCACCGTCATCATCTTTATTGCGGTTGGCGTGTTGATGATTACTGGCATCATGCGCGGCGCTGAAAATGCCGGCTGGCATAACTGGACGGTCGGCGAAGCACCGTTTGCCGGTGGTTTTGCTGCGATGATAGGCGTGGCGATGATCGTCGGCTTCTCCTTCCAGGGCACCGAATTGATCGGCATCGCCGCCGGTGAATCACAGGATCCGGCGAAGAACATCCCGCGTGCGGTCCGTCAGGTATTCTGGCGTATTCTGCTGTTCTATATCTTCGCGATTCTGATTATCAGCCTGATTCTGCCGTACACCGATCCTAAATTGCTGCATAACGATGTCACTGACATCGCCGTAAGCCCGTTCACGCTGGTGTTCCAGAACGCCGGTCTGCTGTCTGCGGCGGCGGTGATGAATGCCGTTATTCTGACGGCGGTATTATCTGCAGGTAACTCGGGCATGTACGCCTCAACGCGTATGCTGTTTAACCTGGCTCGCGAAGGCAAAGCGCCACGCATTTTCGGCAAGCTGTCGAAGGGCGGCGTGCCGCGCAACGCGCTGATCGCCACTACCGTGGTGGCGGGATTGTGCTTCCTGAGTTCGAAATTTGGTAACCAGGAAGTGTATCTGTGGTTGCTGAACACTTCAGGCATGACAGGCTTTATTGCCTGGTTGGGCATCGCCATCAGCCATTACCGCTTCCGTCGTGGCTATGTGGCGCAGGGGCATAGCCTGGCCGATCTGCCGTACCGCTCCGGCTTCTTCCCGCTGGGACCGATTTTTGCCTTTATTCTGTGTCTGATCATTACGCTGGGGCAGAACTATCAGGCCTTCCTTGCCGATCGTATTGATTGGTACGGCGTAGCGGCAACCTATATCGGCATCCCGCTGTTCCTGATTATTTGGTTGGGTTATAAGCTGGCACGCGGCTCACGCTTCGTGAAGTACAGCGAGATGGAGTTCCCAACGTTTAAAGAGTGAGTCGCCATGAATGGCGATCCTACGACACAGAGCGCGCATGATGCGCGCTTTTTTAACATTTGTTACCTGGATATAATTGATAATTATTATCACCTGCACTATTGTGGCTGCCGTTATGATTTCGACAAGAAACAGGTAGAACAATGCGTACCACGGACGCCACGCTGGTGGCGGAAAACGGCCATCAAGCCGACACCATGACACGTTATCGCCAGGTACTGCGTCAGCGACTATTGTTGATTGGCGTGTTGGTGCTGGCGATACTGGCATCGGTGATGCTGGATTTCACTCTCGGCCCGGCTGGGCTCTCCCTCGACACCTTGTGGCAAACGCTGACGCATCCCGATGCGGTTGATGCGGGCACGCGCGTGATTGTATGGGACATTCGCTTGCCCTACGCGCTGATGGCAGTGGTGGTGGGGTTTTCGCTTGGTCTCGCCGGTGCAGAGATGCAAACCATCCTGAATAACCCGCTCGCCAGCCCGTTTACGCTTGGCGTTTCGTCGGCGGCGGCCTTTGGCGCCGCGCTGGCCATCATCCTCGGTATCGGTATTCCCGGCATTCCCGATCAGTGGTTTATTTCCGCTAATGCCTTCGTGTTTGCGCTGTTTGCCGCGCTGATGCTGGATGGCGTAACGCGCTGGACTAAAGTTTCGACCTCTGGCGTGGTGCTGTTTGGTATCGCGCTGGTGTTCACCTTTAACGCGCTGGTCTCAATGATGCAGTTCATCGCCAGCGAAGATACGCTGCAAGGCTTAGTGTTCTGGACCATGGGCAGCCTGGCGCGTGCCTCGTGGGAGAAGCTCGGTGTATTAACCGCCGCGTTTGCCATCCTGATCCCGTTCTCCATGTTCAGCAGCTGGAAACTGACCGCGCTGCGCCTCGGCGAAGATCGTGCCGTGAGCTTTGGCATTGATGTGCGCCGTCTGCGTCTGGCGACGCTGCTGCGCATCAGCATTCTCTCCGCGCTGGCGGTGGCCTTCGTTGGGCCGATTGGTTTTATTGGTCTGGTCGCGCCGCACATTGCCCGCATGATGTTTGGTGAAGATCACCGTTATTATCTGCCCGCCAGTGCGCTGGTTGGTGCGCTGGTACTGTCGCTGGCGTCGGTAGCCTCGAAAAACCTGATTCCTGGCGTAATCATCCCGGTGGGGATTGTGACGTCGCTAGTCGGCGTGCCGTTCTTCCTCAGTATTATTCTGCGTCATCGGGGGACGGTGTAATGGAACAGGGATTACGTCTTAGCCATTTCTACGCCGGTTATCCAAAGCGCAAGGTGATTGAAGACCTCAACGTACCCGCACTGCCGCGCGGAAAAATCACCGTGCTGCTGGGACCGAACGGCTGTGGCAAATCAACGCTGCTGCGCGCGCTGGCCGGTTTGAGCAAAGGGCAGGGTGAGCTGTGGCTCAATGGTGAAGAGCTAATGGGCCAGCCGTTTGCCCGGCGGGCGCAGCGCGTGGTTTATCTGCCGCAAAGCTTGCCAGCGGGCGTGCATTTGCACGTGCTGGAATCAATTATTGTGGCGCAGCGCGCGTCAGGTGGCTTGCACAGCGCCTCGAGCGAAGCGGAGATCATGCATCTGCTGGATCAGCTCGGCATCGCGCATTTAGCCATGCGCTATCTCGATCAGCTTTCTGGCGGGCAAAAACAGTTAGTTGGCCTGGCGCAATCGCTGATCCGCCGTCCGGAGCTGCTGCTGCTGGATGAGCCGCTGAGCGCGCTCGATCTTAACTACCAGTTCCACGTGATGGATTTGGTGCGCCGTGAAACCCGTCTGCGCAACATTGTCACGGTGGTGGTGGTGCATGATATCAACATCGCGCTACGTCATGCTGACCATGCCCTGATGCTCAAAGAGGGTAATCTGTTGGCTGACGGCGAACCATCAAAGGTAATAACGCCAGAGACGTTGGCGCAGGTGTATGGCGTGCGGGGGCGTATCGAACACTGCTCGCGCGGCATGCCGCAGGTGATGATCGATGGATTGGCGGAGACGCTGGTTTAAATAAGGTGCGCATGAATGCGCACCCTACGTAGGGTCGCCATTTCTGGCGACCTCGTTACACCAACAAATGCTTCGCATGAAAACGCAGATGATCTTCTACGAAGCTGGCGATAAAGAAGTAGCTGTGGTCATATCCCGGCTGAATGCGTAACTCCAGCGGGAAACCTTGCTCACGCGCCACCGCTTCCAGCCGTTCCGGACGCAGCTGATCGGCGAGGAACTGATCGCTATCACCTTGATCGATCAGAATCGGCAAACGCTGCTCGACTTGCTTCATCAACAGACAGCTATCCCATTCGCGCCACGTCTGACGATCCTCTCCCAAATAGGCGGCAAAGGCTTTCTGCCCCCACGGCACTTCAGTGGGATTGACGATGGGCGCAAATGCGGAAGCTGAAGCAAAACGTCCGCCAAGACGCAGCGCCAGCACCAGCGCGCCGTGTCCGCCCATCGAATGACCCATTACCGATTGACGATCGCTCAGCTTAAAGTTATCCGCTACCAGCTCCGGTAACTCTTCGCTGAGGTAGTCGAACATGCGGAAGTTCGCTGCCCACGGCTGCTGCGTCGCATTGAGGTAGAAACCTGCGCCCTGACCGAGATCGTAGCCGCTGTCGTTGGCCACATCGTCACCGCGCGGGCTGGTGTCAGGCATGATCAGCACCAACCCCAGCTCCGCCGCCACGCGCTGCGCACCGGCTTTGGTGGTGAAGTTCTCATCGCTGCAGGTTAATCCCGCGAGGAACCACACCACTGGCGGTGGCGCATCGCTCTGCGGCGGCGGCAGAAAAATGCTGAAGGTCATTGGGCAGTTCAGCACCTCCGACTGATGGCGCCAGCGCTGCTGCCAGCCACCAAAAATGCGATGCTCTTCTAATAGCTCCAAAGTGGATGCCATAACGTCTCCTGATTATTTGGTAAAGTGCACCACTGTTCGGATCGATTTCCCTTCATGCATCAAATCAAACGCGTCATTAATCTCTTCCAGCGGAAGATTGTGGGTGATGAAATCATTTAATGCGAACTTACCGTCGAGGTAATCCTGCACGATGCCCGGCAGCTGCGAACGGCCTTTGACACCACCAAAAGCAGAACCGCGCCAGACGCGTCCGGTTACCAACTGGAACGGACGCGTGGAGATTTCCTGTCCGGCACCCGCTACGCCGATGATGACGGATTCGCCCCAGCCTTTATGACAGCACTCCAGCGCCGAGCGCATCACGTTGACGTTACCGATACATTCGAAGGAGAAATCGACACCGCCATCGGTCAGTTCAACAATCACATCCTGAATCGGCTTGTCGTGATCTTTCGGGTTAATCAGATCGGTTGCACCCAGCTTGCGCGCCAGATCGAATTTGCTGGTGTTGAGATCGATACCGATGATGCGACCGGCCTTCGCCATTTTCGCGCCGATAATCGCGGATAAACCAATGCCGCCCAAGCCGAAGATCGCCACGGTATCGCCTTCTTTCACTTTCGCGGTGTTCATCACCGCACCCATGCCGGTGGTGACGCCGCAGCCCAGCAGGCACACTTCTTCCAGCGGCGCTTCTTTGCTGATCACCGCCAGCGAGATTTCCGGCACCACGGTGTATTCAGAGAAAGTTGAAGTGCCCATGTAGTGGAAAATCGGCTTGCCGTCTTTAAAGAAGCGGGTCGTGCCGTCAGGCATTAAACCTTTGCCCTGGGTGGCGCGAATCGCCTGACACAGGTTGGTTTTGCCGGAGAGACAGAACTTACATTTGCCGCACTCTGGCGTATAAAGCGGAATCACGTGGTCGCCTACCGCCACGCTGGTTACGCCTTCACCAATTGCTTCTACTACGCCGCCGCCTTCGTGACCAAGGATCGCCGGGAATACGCCTTCTGGATCTTGCCCAGACAAGGTGTAAGCATCGGTGTGGCACACGCCGGTGGCCACGATGCGCACCAGCACTTCACCTTTTTGCGGTGGCATCAGATCCACTTCTTCAATTTTCAGCGGTTCGCCAGCTGCCCAGGCAACGGCGGCGCGGGTTTTAATCATGTTCATGCAATCCCTCTTCCTGTAGATGCGGGGGTAAGTAGCCCCGATGGTCGTGATGTCGATAACAAAGAAACTCACTCAGCAACGTGCAGCGGATGCCGCAGTTCGTCGTTAACCGGGCGGTCGTCAAATAATTCAATAATCAAATACTTCAGCGCTTCCACGTTGGGGGTAAACGCATCGCGCCGCCACATTAGCCAGGTGGCGGTATCGCGGTAGGCGGGCGGCAACGCATGTTCCTGGACGCGCGCACGGGCAGGCATCTGCGTCAGCACCGAGGCGGGAATCATCGCCACGCCCGCGCCACCGGCCACGCAGGCGACCATCGCGTGATAGGACTGAATTTCCATCACGCTGCTCGGCGCGGTTTGGCTCTCGCGATACCAGGCTTCCAGCTTAGTGCGGTAAGAACAACTGTTACGAAAGGCAAACAGCGTATCGCCCTGGACATCGCGCGCGCTGTTTATCGGCGCATGCTCCGGGCTGGTAATCAGCACCATCTGCTCGTTAAAGGCGATACAGCCGTTGAGATCATCGTGCGCTACCGGACCATCGACCAGCGCGGCCGCCAGCGTCCCTTCGCGCACTTTGTCGATGATTTCGCCAGAAGTATTAGTGATGAGCGAAAGCTCAACCGCCGGAAAGCGCTGGTGATAGGCCGCCAACAGCGCAGGCAGACGCGTCGCCGCCGTGCTTTCCATCGAGCCCAGCGCGAAATTGCCGCCTGGCTCACCGGCGCGCGCCATATTCAGCGCTTCATCGCTGAGTGCCAGAATACGTTGCGCATAATTGAGAAAATTGTGGCCCATCGGCGACAGGCGAATGCGCTGCTTCTCACGAATAAACAAGTCCACGCCAATTTCTTCTTCAAGCTGACGCAGGCGCGTGGTGAGATTGGAAGGCACGCGATGGAGCTGCTCGGCCGCGCGGGCCAGTGAGCCAGACTCGGCGACGGAGCAGAACATGCGGAGTTGTACTAAATCCATATTCTCTTCTCGTAAACAACTTCGTTAGTATTATTCACTTTTCGTGAGTTTAAACGTCATGCATGCTAGTGACAAGTGATAAAAACATCCTGAGGTCGGTATGGCGTTTCGCGTCGCGCTCAGCGCGTTCTTAAGTTTAGTGGTTGCGATGGGGATTGGGCGGTTTGCTTTTACTCCCCAGGTTCCATTGATGATTCATGATGGTCAGTTGACGCTTACCAGCGCCAGTTTGGTGGCGGCACTCAACTATCTGGGCTATCTGTTTGGATCTTTTGATGCCATGCGCGCGCACAAACGCGTTGAGTGGCGTCTGCAGGCGGGCGTTTGGGGCGCAGTCATATTGACGCTGCTTTCAGCGTGCGTCAGCGGGCCATGGTTACACGGCGTGATTCGTTTCCTGATTGGCTGGGCCAGCGGTTGGGCAATGGTGTTGCTGGCTGCCTGGGCCAGCGAGCAGCTGCACTTGCATGGACGTTCGGGTTTATTGGCCGCGGTGTTTGCCGGTCCTGGCACCGGGATTTTTCTCAGCGGCATGCTGGCTGTGCTGCTGCACGCCAGCGGCGTCAGTGCGGCGTTTGCCTGGGCGGCGTATGGTGTGCTGGCGCTGTTGCTCATTGCTGCCATTGCGCGTTTCCTCCCGCGCACGGGGCAACTGCATCGGCCCGATCAAGCAGCTGATCCGCTGGTGCTGAATGGCGATCTGAAGCGATTAGTGTTGAGCTACAGTCTTGCCGGGTTCGGCTACATTCTGCCCGCCACGTTTATGTCGCAAATGGCGGCAGCGCGTTTCCCTGATAGCGCATTCGCCCAGTTTGTCTGGCCGGTATTCGGCGGCGCTGCGGTGATCGGCATTGTGCTAGGGATCATCACGCGGCATTGGGGCAGCAGCCATCTCCGTCTCGCTATCGTGCTGTGGGCGCAGGCACTAGGCGTGATAGCGGCGATTGTGATGCCCGGTCTGAACGGCCTGATGCTCGGTGCGCTGCTGATTGGTGGCGGCTTCCTGTGCGTGGTGCAACTGGCATTGCAATATGGCCGCGAGCTGGCGCCGCAGCATACGCGTTATTTAGCCGGATTGTTGACCACCGGTTATGCGGTAGGGCAGTTGGGCGGTCCGCTGCTGTCGTGGATTTCCAGCGTGCTGTGGCATCGACTGGAACCCGCGCTGTGGGTCGCCGGCCTCAGCTTAATCCTTGCAGGTATACTGGTTTTACGCCGCCGTACAGCATGAAAAGCTTTCATCTTCTACTCAACTATGAAAGTTTGCAGTTTTTTTAGGGACGAAAAACAATGAAGATTAGCGATGAGATGATTTTAAAATCTGGATTCAACCAAAGTGATTTAGAAAAACTGAAGACTAATATTGCTAATTATGGGGGATCGCTAGATTCCGTCACTCATCACCTTGCAAATCGCTTTAATGCATCTAAGTGGATTACTATCGTTGCTTTGACCATCCTGGTTTTCACGCTAATGCTGGCATCAGAAGCTACCAGCATTACGCTTCTAGCCACACTGTTAATCGTATTGCCTTTCATCTGGTATTTAACGCCTTCAAGACTGGCATATAAGTGCTGGCGCTTACGAAAAAGGGTGGCCGGTTCTTAACTGGATCAGTGAGACATTAGGTCGAAAGCCTCTTTTTTGTGCGATTGACTCTCAAGCCTCTCAGATTGATTGCTGGATTACAGGCGCGGAGTGTTTCACAATACGCGCTCAGAATTTCCCCCGTGGGCGAAGACCCGCGGGCGCATCACCTGCCGGAGAAGAGTAAGATGAGCACCTTAAGTCAGGAAGCCGCCCTGGTTCACGAAGCGCTGTTGGCGCGTGGTCTGGAAACGCCATTACGCGCGCCGATACGTGATATGGATGATGCCGCGCGCAAGCGTGAAATCGCCGGTCACATGACCCAAATTATGCAGCTGCTGAATCTGGATCTGGAAGATGACAGCCTGATGGAGACGCCCAACCGCATCGCCAAAATGTATGTGGATGAAATTTTTTCGGGTCTCGATTACGCCAACTTCCCGAAGATCACCGTCATCGAAAACAAGATGAAGGTTGATGAGATGGTGACCGTGCGTGATATCACGCTGACCAGCACCTGCGAGCATCATTTTGTGATCATCGACGGCAAAGCCACCGTGGCCTACATCCCGAAAGATAAAGTGATTGGCCTGTCGAAAATTAACCGCATTGTGCAGTTCTTCGCCCAGCGTCCGCAGGTGCAAGAGCGCCTGACGCAACAAGTGTTGGTCGCCCTGCAAACGCTGCTCGGCACCAATAACGTTGCCGTGTCGATTGATGCCGTGCACTACTGCGTGAAAGCGCGTGGCGTGAAGGATGCGACCAGCGCGACAACCACTACCTCGCTGGGTGGCTTGTTTAAATCCAGCCAGAACACGCGTCAGGAATTCCTGCGCGCGGTTCGCCACAGCTAATCTTTGGGGCGGCGGTTTGTCGCCCGATTTCCTGTCTCCGTCAAGGCACTCGATGCAACGCTATCTCGCGCTGGATTTCATTCGTGGCTGCGCCATTCTCGGCATATTGCTGTTGAATATCGTCGGTTTTGCGCTGCCCGCGGCAGCCTATCTAAATCCGGCGTGGCAAGGGCAGGCTTCCACATCTGACGCCTGGACCTGGGCGGTCATGGATGGTCTGGCGCAGCTCAAGTTTCTTACGCTGTTTGCTTTGCTGTTTGGCGCCGGGCTTTATTTGCAAGCGCCGCGCGGCAGCCGCTGGATGTCAGCGCGCCTGACGTTGCTGGTGTTCATCGGCTTTATTCACGCACTATTTTTCTGGGAAGGCGACATTCTGCTGGATTACGGCCTGATCGGGCTGATTATCTGGCGCATGCTGCGCGACGTGCCGTCTGACCGCGCACTGCTACAAACTGGCGCGCTGCTTTATCTCGTTGGCTGCGGCGTTTTGCTGGTGTTTGGTGCCATTTCGAGCCCGAATCCCACGCGCTCCTGGCTGCCTGGCGCGGCCGATCTGGAATATGAAAGCTATTGGAAAATGCTTGGTGGTTGGGAAGCGGTGCAGAACCGGCTTGACCACTTGTCATCGGGGTTGATGGCGCTGGCCTCCCAATATGGCTGGCAGCTGGCGGGGCTGATGCTGATTGGCGCTGCCCTGATGCGTAGCGGCTGGCTTAGCGGGCAATTTAGCGTGCAGCACTATCGACGCTCTGCAGCATTACTGCTGACGATTGGCTGGCTGATTGCGATTCCAGGCATTGCAGCGCAGTGGATGATAGGCTGGGAGTTCCGCTGGACCGGCTTTTTTCTGCAAATACCGCGCGACCTCGCCAGCCCGTTCATCAGCCTTGGCTATGCCGCACTTTGCCTCGGCTTCTGGCCACAAATTGCTTCAACGCGATTAAGCTATGCCATTCAATGCGTTGGCCGCATGGCATTGAGCAATTATCTGTTACAGACGCTCATTTGCACCACGCTCTTCTATCGTTTCAATCTCTTCCTCAAGTTTGATCGCCTGCATCTGCTGGCCTTTGTCCCGGTAATCTGGCTAATTAACATCTTGTTTTCTGTGCTGTGGCTGCGATTTTTCCCACAGGGGCCGCTGGAGTGGCTGTGGCGTAAATTGACGCGTCTTGCCGCCGGAAAAACCACACCTTCTTCCTCCACCAGATAATGATATTCATCACAAAGGTTGCAGAATTGTATGTAACCGCTTTCATTGGTGTGACGTAATTCACGTAGTCGTTCCCTGTGCCCTGCCAGAATAGCGCCGTTACGCGCTTGTCGCGCATTTTCAGCCCCTGTGGAACAGCTGCATGATAACGATTCGTGATGTCGCTCGTCAGGCCGGTGTGTCAGTTGCCACCGTGTCACGTGTGCTCAATAACAGCAGTGCAGTCACCGCCGATACCCGAGAAGCCGTGTTGGCCGCGGTTGATGCACTCGACTATCGCCCTAACGCCAATGCGCAAGCCTTAGCAACGCAAGTCAGCGATACCATTGGTGTGGTGGTGATGGACGTCTCCGACCCCTTCTTCGGCGCATTAGTTAAAGCGGTGGATACCGTGGCGCAGCGCGTACATAAACACGTGCTCATCAGCAACTCATGGCACCTGGAAGAGAAAGAACGCCACGCGATTGAGGTGCTGATACGTCAACGCTGCAATGCATTAGTGGTGCATGCGAAAACGCTTTCAGACGCAGAGCTGATGCAATTTATGGATCACGTTCCTGGCATGGTACTGATTAATCGCACAATTCCTGGTTATGAGCATCGCTGTGTGTGCCTTGATAACGTTACAGGCGCACAGGTTGCCACGCGCATGCTGTTACAGCAGGGCCATCAACGCATTGGTTTTCTCAGCTCCAGTCACCCAATTGAAGATGTGACGCAGCGGCGTGATGGCTGGCTGCAAGCCCTGGCAGAGCAGGGTATTCGCCCGCAGGAGGCGTGGATTGCGCATGCCGAGCCCGATATGCAAGGGGGGGAAGCGGCGATGGTGGAACTGCTTGGGCGCAATTTACATTTAACCGCCGTGTTTTCCTACAATGACGGCATGGCGGCGGGGGCATTGACGGCGCTTAAGGACAACGGCATCCAGGTTCCACAGCATTTTTCAGTCATTGGTTTTGATGATATTCCCATCTCAAGATACACCGATCCGCAATTAACTACCGTCCGCTATCCTATTGTTTCCATGGCTAAACTTGCTACAGAACTGGCGCTGAAGGGAGCTGCAGGCGAGCTGGATCAACATGCCACACACTGCTTTATGCCGACGCTAGTGCGTCGTCATTCGGTGGCGCAGCGGCAAATTGTGGAGTCGGTCACTAATTCAGGCGATAGCCCTGTGTAACCGTTTCCAATCTGTGATTGTATTCACAGTTAATTAACATGCCGCTCACTATGATGGCAGCGTCTTACCGGACTGAAACATCATGTAACGCTGGGTAATCCTTCTCTCAGCAGGTTTCAGTAGCCGATTGAAATAGTTCACAACACTCTTCAGGAAGCGTTTACGTACAGGGAAGTCAGGATTGCGATGGTGGCCCGGCTTTGCGTTACGCGTCCGCCCCATGGATTCAAATTAAAACCGACGGCGCTGTCTGCCCGCAGGCATTACGGCGCAATGAAATGCCCTACATAAAAACCGGAGATACCATGAATAAGAAGGTTTTCACGCTCACAGCACTGGTTGCCAGCATGATGTTTGGTGCAACTGCGCACGCCGCCGATACTCGCATTGGCGTGACCATTTACAAATACGACGATAACTTCATGTCGATGGTGCGTAAGGACATTGAGAAAGAAGCCAAAACCGTCGGTGGCATCCAGCTGCTGATGAATGACTCGCAGAACGACCAATCCAAGCAAAATGACCAGATCGACGTGTTGATGGCGAAAGGCGTGAAAGCGCTGGCGATCAACCTGGTGGATCCGGCTGCTGCGGCAGTGGTGATCGATAAAGCGAAAGCCAACGATGTGCCAGTGGTGTTCTTCAACAAAGAACCAAACGCCAAAGTGCTGGCCAGCTATCCGAAGGCCTATTACGTTGGTACCGATTCTAAAGAGTCAGGCATTATCCAGGGTCAGCTGATTGAGAAGCACTGGAAGGCGACGCCAGCCTGGGATCTGAACAAAGATGGTCAAATTCAGTTCGCGCTGCTGAAAGGTGAGCCGGGCCACCCGGACGCTGAAGCGCGTACTAAATACGTGATTGATACCCTGAACAAAGACGGCCTGAAAACGCAGCAGCTGATGATGGATACAGCGATGTGGGATACCGCGCAGGCAAAAGACAAAGTGGATGCCTGGCTGTCTGGCCCGAACGCCGACAAAATTGAAGTGATCATCGCCAACAACGATGCGATGGCGATGGGTGCGGTTGAAGCGCTGAAAGCCCACAACAAAACCAATATTCCGGTGTTTGGCGTGGATGCACTGCCAGAAGCGCTGGCGCTGGTGAAATCTGGTGCGCTGGCGGGTACCGTGCTGAATGATGCGGAAAACCAGGCAAAAGCCACTTTGGATATTGCCAATAACCTGGCCAATGGCAAAGAAGCCACCGCAGGCACTAACTTCAAGATGGAAAATAAAATCGTACGTGTTCCTTACGTACCAGTAGATAAAGAAAATCTGTCGCAGTTTGTGAAGTAATTCATCCTGGGCGCGGCACTTCGCCGCGCCTTATTGCATCTGACCAACGCTTTATTTAGCCAGGTAAATTATGGCCAGTGAGAATCCGACCACACAGCGTGAATATCTGCTGGAGATGACGAATGTCTCGAAATCATTTCCAGGGGTTAAAGCCTTAGATAATGTGAATTTAAAAGTGCGGCCGCACTCCGTTCATGCATTAATGGGAGAAAACGGTGCCGGGAAATCTACATTATTAAAATGTCTGTTTGGGATTTATAAAAAGGATACGGGGAGCATCCTGTTTCAGGGTGAGGAAATTGATTACAAAAGCTCCAAAGAGGCGCTGGAAAATGGCGTGTCGATGGTGCATCAGGAATTAAACCTGGTTTTGCAACGCAACGTAATGGATAACATGTGGCTTGGCCGTTATCCGCGTAAAGGTGTGTTTGTCGATCAGGATAAAATGTATCGCGATACCAAAGCGATCTTTGATGAATTAGATATTGATATCGATCCGCGCGATAAAGTCGCCACCTTATCTGTTTCGCAAATGCAGATGATTGAGATCGCCAAAGCTTTCTCGTATAACGCCAAAATCGTTATTATGGATGAGCCGACCTCGTCGCTGACCGAAAAAGAAGTAAACCATCTGTTTACCATCATCCGTAAGCTAAAAGACCGTGGCTGCGGCATCGTGTATATCTCACACAAGATGGAAGAGATCTTCCAGCTGTGCGATGAGATCACCATTTTGCGTGATGGACAGTGGATTGCTACTCAGCCGCTGGAAGGGTTGGATATGGACAAAATCATCTCAATGATGGTTGGCCGTTCATTGAACCAGCGTTTCCCAGACAAATCGAACGTACCGGGTGAAGTCATTCTAGAGGTGCGCCACTTAACCTCGTTGCGTCAGCCTTCCATTCGCGACATCTCATTTGATCTGCATAAAGGGGAGATTCTCGGCATTGCAGGTTTGGTGGGGGCGAAGCGAACTGACATCGTCGAAACCCTGTTTGGTATTCGCGAAAAGTCGGGTGGCACTATTAAGCTGCACGGGAAAAGTATTAATAACCACAGCGCCAATGAAGCGATTAATCACGGTTTTGCGCTGGTGACGGAAGAGCGTCGTTCCACCGGTATTTATGCTTATCTGGATATTGGCTTTAACTCGCTTATCTCCAATATTAAAAAGTATAAATCCAGTATGGGATTGCTCGATAATAAACGCATGAAGAGTGATACCCAATGGGTAATTGATTCAATGCGCGTGAAAACGCCGGGTCATCATACGCAAATTGGCTCGCTTTCCGGTGGTAACCAACAAAAAGTGATTATTGGTCGCTGGTTATTAACGCAGCCGGAAATATTGATGCTTGATGAGCCAACGCGTGGCATTGACGTGGGTGCAAAATTCGAAATTTACCAACTGATTGCTGAGTTGGCGAAGAAAGAGAAGGGCATCATTATTATCTCTTCTGAAATGCCAGAACTGTTGGGTATTACCGATCGTATTTTAGTGATGAGTAATGGCCAGGTAGCGGGCATTGTTGATACCAAAACGACCTCGCAGAATGAAATCCTGCGTTTAGCGTCATTACACCTTTAATGAAGCAAGGGCTTTAACATGAAAGCGACTACTAAAAAGAATGCGCTAACCTGGTTAAAAGAGGGTGGCATTTATGTTGTCCTGTTTGTACTGCTGGCAATTATTATTTTCCAGGATCCCACTTTTTTAAGTTTAATGAACCTGAGTAATATCCTGACCCAATCCTCTGTGCGTATCATTATCGCGCTGGGTGTTGCCGGCTTGATTGTTACGCAAGGTACCGATCTTTCGGCAGGACGTCAGGTGGGCTTAGCGGCGGTGGTTGCTGCCACATTGCTGCAGGCCATGGATAACGCCAACAAAGTGTTCCCGCATCTGGATACCGTGCCAATCCCGTTAGTTATTCTGACTGTTTGCATCATCGGCGGTGTAATTGGTTTGGTGAACGGTGTGATTATTGCTTACCTCAAGGTAACGCCATTTATCACCACCTTGGGCACCATGATCATCGTTTACGGTATCAACTCACTCTATTACGACTTTGTGGGTGCCTCGCCGATTGCCGGTTTCGATCCGGGCTTCTCCAAATTTGCCCAGGGCTTCCTGCGTTTCGGTGATTTTAAACTGTCATTTATCACCTTCTACGCCGTCATTGCCATCGTCTTTGTTTGGGTGCTGTGGAATAAAACCCGCTTCGGTCGCAACATCTTTGCCATCGGCGGTAACCCGGAAGCCGCAAAAGTGTCAGGCGTAAACGTTCCATTCAACCTGATTCTGATTTATGCCTTGTCGGGTGTGTTCTACGCGTTCGGTGGGATGCTGGAAGCGGGCCGTATCGGCAGCGCCACCAACAACCTCGGTTTTATGTATGAGCTGGATGCGATTGCGGCGTGTGTCGTCGGCGGCGTGTCGTTTGCCGGGGGTGTGGGTTCAGTGGCGGGTGTGGTAACCGGTGTAATCATCTTTACCGTCATCAACTACGGTTTGACCTACATCGGCGTGAACCCTTACTGGCAGTACATTATTAAGGGCGGCATCATCATCTTCGCCGTGGCGCTGGATTCGTTGAAATACGCGCGTAAGAAGTAACAAACGTCATCAAAAAAGGGTCATCTTCAGGCGACCCTTTTTTATTTCTGTAACTTCTCTTCCAGCTCTAACAGCTGCTCTGGCGTGACCGCCGGATAACTCTGCGCGTCCTCAGGGACTTCATGCACCGCCGGAATTGGCACTAACGGCCCAAGGAAGCGCGGTTCACGTTTCATCAAATATAAGTCCGCCAGCGCGCCTAAACGCGCCCCCACTTCACGGAAACGCACCGACAACATATTCTTCGGCGATGGCACCGCATAACACTGCGCCTGAATGCCTAAATGCAGCGCAATATACAACGCACGCTCACAGTGAAAACGCTGGGTAATAATGATGAAATCGTTGGTATCGAACACTTTGCGCGTGCGCACAATCGAATCCAGCGTGCGAAAACCGGCATAATCCAGCACGATATCTGCCGGCGCTACGCCGGCTTTGATCAAATCGCGACGCATGGTCATTGGCTCGTTATAGCTTTGCTGCGCATTATCGCCGCTCAGCAGCAGATAATTTACCTTGCCGCTATTGTAGGCGTTCAATGCCCCCTGAATACGGTAGAGGTAATACTGATTGATAACGCCGGTGCGGTAATACTTAGCCGTGCCCAAGACCACGCCGACCTGACGATGCGGCAGCGAGGTGACATCTTCATAAATAAAGGGGGCGGTTTTCCAGCTGATCCAGCGATCCAGGCCGAGCGCGGTCGCCACCACCAATAAGATGATGAAAAACAGACCAAACAATACGCGTTTAATCATGCGCGCGGGCACTCGGTTGGCAGAATTCAGAATGGCTAAAGGCTACTTGAGGCGGACGGGGGAAGCAAGTAAACGCCAGTTGGCCGGCGTTTTTTTAAACACGATCGGACCTGCAAAGTCCGATCGTGCTGCGACTTAAATCGAGGTACGGCGATAGTGACGATACTGCGGCAGCCAGAAGTTGTTGCTCACGGCTTTCGACAAGACATCTTCTGAAGTGACAACCGCCACACCAGCCAGCTGCGCCGCTTTACCTACTTCGATGGCAATCAGCTTCGAAACGCCCTGAATATCTTTGATTTCCGGGAGAACCGGTCCTTCACCATCATTCGCCAGCGGTGAACAGTCAGCCAAAGCGCGGCTGGCGGTCATCAGCATCGAATCCGTTACGCGGCTGGCGCCAGAAGCGATAACGCCCAAACCAATCCCAGGGAAGATATAGGAGTTATTGCACTGGGCGATTGGATAGGTTTTCCCTTTCCACGTCACCGGTGAGAATGGGCTGCCGGTGGCAACCAGCGCTGCACCGTCGGTCCAGGCGATGATGTCGGCTGGCGTTGCTTCCACGCGAGACGTCGGGTTCGACAACGGCATAACGATCGGCCGCTTCGTGTGTTTGTGCATCTCGCGGATAATCTCTTCGGTGAACAGGCCAGGCTGGCCAGACACGCCGATCAGAATATCCGGTTTGGCATTGCGCACCACGTCCAGCAGAGAAATTGAGTCGCTGCTGGTGTCCCACTCTTTCAAGCTGTCGCTCTTCTGCACCAGCTTGCTCTGGAAATTAAGCAGATTAGGCAGCTTGTCGGTCAGCAGGCCAAAACGGTCAACCATCATCACCCGGCTGCGGGCTTCATCATCACTTAAGCCTTCAGACTTCATCTGCGCGATAATCTGCTCGGCGATACCACAACCGGCAGAACCGGCACCCAGGAATACCACTTTCTGCTCACACAGGCGGCTGCCCGCAGCGCGGCTGGCAGCGATTAGGGTGCCAACGGTAACGGCGGCGGTGCCCTGAATGTCGTCGTTAAAGCAGCAGATCTCATCACGATAGCGTTCCAGCAGCGGCATGGCGTTTTTCTGTGCAAAGTCTTCAAACTGCAACAGCACATTTGGCCAGCGGCGATTAACCGCCTGAATGAATTCGTTAACGAATTCTTCGTATTCTTCACCAGTGATACGCGGATGGCGCCAGCCCATGTAGAGCGGGTCGTTCAGCAGCTGCTGGTTATTGGTACCCACGTCCAGCACAACCGGCAAGGTATAAGCCGGGCTGATGCCACCGCACGCGGTATACAGCGACAGCTTACCGATTGGGATGCCCATGCCGCCAATACCCAGATCGCCGAGGCCAAGAATACGCTCGCCATCGGTCACCACAATCACCTTCACATTCTGTTTGGTGGCGTTTTGCAGCATGTCTTCAATGCGATCGCGGTTGTTATAAGAGATGAATACACCACGTGCGCGGCGGTAGATTTCTGAGAAGTGCTCACAGGCGGCGCCGACGGTTGGGGTGTAGATAATCGGCATCATCTCTTCCAGATGATTATCGAGCAGTCGGTAGAAGAGGGTTTCGTTGGTGTCCTGGATGTTGCGCAGGTAAACATGCTTGTCGTTATTGTTTTTGAAATCCAGGAACTGGCGCCAGGCTCGTTCTGCCTGCTCTTCGATGGATTCAACTGCTTCAGGCAGCAGACCGTTTAGGTTAAATTCGTTACGTTCTTCAAGGCTGAAGGCGCTGCCTTTGTTCAACAGCGGAAATTCCAGCAGGATCGGACCCGCGTAAGGAATATACAGCGGACGTTTACTTTCGTAGTCGAGTTCCATGCAGTGCTTGCTCCGGTTGCAGTGTTTTCTGACGTATCGCCGAGAAAAGGTAACGCCAGTCCATCTGGATGTGAAGAGGGTCTGGCGCCCGATCCTATGAAAATTCCTGCAGATGTACAGCTTTTGTTAACAGAAGGTCACAAAAGCGGTAAAAGGATCACTAAACTGATGTTTTCGAAACTAAAGTAATTGAGAAATCTTCACATCCCAAGGCTGCCAGCGTCGCGCGTGTGGCATCCGACTGACTTAGCGTGCTGCCCTGAGATTCGGCCAGCACGGCCTGCTGAATAGTATCGAGCGCTTCATTGCTCATGTTCATTAAAATCAACGCGGCCTGTAACGGTGGCAAGCTTGGGTTAAAAGCGGCATTTTCCGCATAGCGGCCCGTAAAGGTTTTACCACTCTGGCTGCGAAGTGCTACGCCGCTGTAGCTCTGGCTGTAAGGTGCGTGACTGTGATTTGCGGCCTCAATGGCCGCTTGTTGCAATGCATCACCCTTTACGGCAAAACCATGATTGACCGGCGTTAACAAACGTTCGGTGATGTTCAAATCAGCGGGGCCAAACGCATCCGGCAGATAATCACCGAGCGTGCTCACGGCGCGTCCCGGCAAGCTAATGCGAATTGCGGTGCCGCTATTAAGCTCATTCATGAACTGGCGGCAATGGCCGCACGGCGTGTAGTTGACGGTAATTGCCGCTAATTTCTCTTCACCGCGTAGCCAGGCATGGGTAATCGCACTTTGCTCGGCATGTACCGTCTGCTGCAGCGGCGCGTGCAGGAACTCCATATTGGCCCCGAAATACCAATGGCCGCTAACGCCGCGAGAAATGGCGCCGACGTTGAAATTCGAAACGGTAGCCACAGCGCAACTTGCTGCCAGCGGCAACAGTGCCAGCGCCAGCGCATCATCATCCAGACCGGTAAGCTGTTTCAATTGCGCGATATCCTGAGGACGCAATACGCCATGGAAATCAGCCGCATCCAGCAGCGGCTGGATCGCCGTTTGTAGCGCTGCGGGCAGGGCAGAAAAAGCAGTAGAGAATCGTGGATGCATGATGTGATGACCTCAGTTTCGCGTTAGCGGCAATGCGCCGCCTGACGTTTTATATGTGATCCAAGTCGCTCTGACAATGCAAGCTGATTGGGTTGTTTCAACTTTGCGAGATCTCTCGCAAGTTTTAGCCAAACCAATGCATTAACAGGGGAAAAAGAAAGGGTGCCAGTAACGACGTAATGATGCCGCAGATCACCAGCGCTAAAGAGCTGAATGCGCCTTCCTGATAATCGATCTCTGCAGCACGCGCCGTACCTAACGCATGCGAAGCGTTACCAATCGCCAAACCTCGCGAGGATTTGCTCTTCACCTTAAACAGATTCAGCAACATATGACCAAATACCGCGCCCAGCACCCCGGCGATCAGCACGCAGATCGCACTAATCGCGGGAATACCGTGTAATGAAGCAGACACAGCCATCGCAATCGGCGTGGTAACCGATTTTGGCATGATAGTGGCGGCGATTTCTGGCGTCGCGCCCATCCACAGGGCAATGGCAGTGCCTGACACCATCGCTGTAATGCTGCCAATGAAACACACGCTGATAATGGTTTTCCAGCGTGCGCGAATTTGATGCATCTGCTCGTACAGCGGCAGGGCCAGCGCGACCACGGCGGGTTGCAGTAGCTGATTCAGCAGGCTGCTGCCAGCAAAATAGCGGGCATAGGGCATGTGGGTGATCAATAGGAGCGGAATGACAATCGCCATCGCGACCAGCAAGGGATTGACGATGGAAATATTGATTTTCGCCGCCAGCTTGCGCGCCAGCAGATAGGCGATCACGGTCAGCGGTAGCGACCACCAGGCATCAGTCATGGTTTTTCTCCCGCGGACGCTGCATTCGTTCTGCGCTCAGGCCGACAATCAGCAAAACCAGGAAAGTGCTGACCATGCACGACACCACAATCGGCCCAAACTGGGCGGTGAGAATGTCGGTATAACCCATTACGCCTACGCTAATGGGAACAAACAGCAATGCCATGTAGCGAATCAGCAAATGACAGCCGGGTTTGACCCAGTCAACCGGCAGAATTTGCAGCGCCAGCAGTAGGAACAGCAGCAGCATGCCGATAATGCTACCGGGAATAGTGATTGGGAGCAGGGCAGATATCCCCATTCCGGCGTAAAGCGCCGCATAAATAATGATGAAGGCGCGCAGATAGCGCCAGCAGGCAGATAGCACGGAGGGCATGTCAGGCTCCTGTTTTCATAGCGCTTCATCATACGCATTAAGCGCTTAGCGTGCTAGCGATCACAAGAATGTCTGTACCGGTCGCCATGAATGGCGACCCTACTACGCGCAGGCTAAGGGATAAACAGTGACAAAAAAGCCGCCCTAAGGCGGCTTGTTAGCTTACTTAACCGGCATTCCCGGTACTGCGCCGCTATCGACCGACAGCACGAACAGGTCTTTTCCGCCCGGACCGGCTGACAGCACCATGCCTTCTGAAATACCGAAGCGCATTTTACGCGGCGCGAGGTTGGCGACGATGATGGTCATTTTGCCAACCAGCACGGAAGGGTCCGGATACGCCGCGCGAATACCAGAGAAAATCTGACGTTTCTCGCCGCCCACATCCAGCTCCAGACGCAGCAGCTTGTCGGAGCCTTCCACCAGCTCGGCTTTCTCAATCAGCGCCACACGCATATCGACCTTGGCGAAATCATCAATGGTGATGGTGTCACCAATTGGCGCATCGGCCAGCGGCCCGGTTGCTGCAGGCTTATTTGCCGCCGCCGCATCCTCTTTTGAGGCTTCAACCAGCGCCTCAACTTTGCTCATCTCGATACGGCCATACAGCGCTTTGAACGGTGCTACGTCGTGATCGAGCAGCGGTTGCGCAATCGCATCCCAGCTCAGTTCGCTCTGCAGGAAGGCTTCAGTACGCTCACTCAATGATGGCAGCACCGGCTTCAGCCAGGTCATCAGCACGCGGAACAGGTTGATGCCCATTGAGCAGATGGCTTGCAGATCGGCATCACGACCTTCTTGTTTCGCCACCACCCATGGCGCCTGCTCATCGACATAGCGGTTAGCCAGATCGGCCAGCGCCATGATTTCACGAATCGCACGGTTAAATTCGCGGCTGGCCCAGGCTTCGCCAATCCTTTCAGAGGCATCAACAAAGGTCTGATACAGCGCCGGATCGGCCAGCTCGCTCGCCAGTTTGCCGCCAAAGCGTTTGGTCAGGAAGCCCGCGTTACGCGATGCCAGGTTAACCACTTTGTTCACCACATCCGCATTCACGCGCTGCACGAAATCTTCCAGATTCAGGTCGATATCGTCGATGCGTGAGGAGAGCTTGGCCGCGTAGTAATAACGCAGGCTGTCGGCATCCAGATGCTGCAGCCAGGTGCTGGCTTTAATAAAGGTGCCGCGCGATTTCGACATCTTCGCGCCGTTTACCGTTACATAACCATGCACGAACAGGTTGGTTGGCTTGCGGAAGTTGCTGCCTTCCAGCATTGCCGGCCAGAACAGGCTGTGGAAATAGACGATATCTTTACCGATAAAGTGATACAGCTCGGTGGTCGAATCTTTCTTCCAGAACTCGTCGAAATCGATATTGCCGCGCTTATCGCACAGGTTTTTAAATGAACCCATGTAGCCGATTGGCGCATCCAGCCAAACGTAGAAGTATTTACCCGGCGCGCCTGGAATTTCGAAGCCAAAGTAAGGCGCATCGCGAGAGATATCCCACTGCTGTAACCCCGATTCGAACCACTCCTGCATTTTATTCGCCACCTGCTCCTGCAGCGCGCCTGAACGCGTCCACGCCTGCAGCATGGCGCTGAAGGACGGCAGATCGAAGAAGAAGTGTTCGGAATCACGCAGCACCGGCGTAGCGCCAGAAACCACCGATTTCGGGTCGATCAGCTCGGTTGGGCTGTAGGTCGCGCTGCACACTTCGCAGTTGTCGCCATATTGATCCGGTGATTTACATTTCGGGCAGGTGCCTTTGACGAAACGGTCTGGCAGAAACATGCCTTTCTCCGGATCGTACAGCTGCGAAATGGTACGGTTCTTAATAAAACCATTCTCTTTCAGACGACCATAAATCAGCTCGGACAGCTGACGGTTCTCATCGCTGTGCGTCGAGTGATAGTTGTCGTAGCCGATGTTGAAGCCGGCGAAATCGGTCTCGTGCTCTTGCTTCATTTCGGCAATCATCTGCTCTGGTGCCACACCCAACTGCTGCGCTTTCAGCATGATTGGCGTGCCATGGGCATCGTCAGCACAGATGAAGTGAACCTGGTTGCCACGCATTCGCTGGTAACGGACCCAAATGTCAGCCTGAATGTGTTCAAGCATGTGACCGAGATGGATTGAACCGTTTGCGTACGGCAGTGCGCACGTTACCAGAATTTTTTTAGCGACTTGAGTCATGTTTGCGTAGCGTTCCGTTGAAGAAAAATCGGGTTTAGATGTTAACCGAAGCACTCTCTGGCGTAAACACGACAGGACATCCGCGTCACTTTTAGCGCCTATCTGATATTATTGAACAGACACCGCCGCAATCTGGCGAGATGAAAAAACAAGGAGTAGGGATGACTTCACAATCCCAGCAACATCATTCACCTGAAGCGCTGCGGGCCCTGGTCAGCGGCGTGCTGAGTGACTTTGAACATCCGACGCTGCAACACAACCTCACCACGCTGAAAGCTTTGCGCCACGTGGCGCTGCTGGATGACAAGCTGCATATCGAGCTGGTGATGCCGTTTGCGTGGGCCAGCGCCTTTGAAGTTTTGAAAGCGCAAACCAGTGCAGAATTGCTGCGCTTAACCGATGCCAGCGCCATCGACTGGCGGCTGCGCCACGATATTGCCACGCTGAAGCGCGTGAAAAACCATCCAGGTGCGACCGGTGTGAAAAATATCATCGCGGTGAGCTCTGGCAAAGGTGGCGTGGGTAAATCCAGTACCGCCGTGAATATGGCGCTGGCGTTGATTGCGGAAGGTGCGCGCGTGGGGATTCTTGATGCGGATATTTACGGCCCGTCGATTCCTAACATGCTCGGCACCGAAAATCAGCGTCCCACTTCACCGGATGGCACGCACATGGCGCCGATTATGGCGCACGGCCTGGCAACCAACTCCATCGGCTATCTGGTAACCGACGATAACGCCATGGTGTGGCGCGGCCCGATGGCCAGCAAAGCCTTGATGCAGCTGCTGAACGAAACCATGTGGCCGGATCTCGACTATTTGATTCTCGATATGCCGCCAGGCACCGGCGATATTCAGCTCACGCTGGCGCAGAACGTGCCGGTGACCGGCGCGTTAGTGGTGACGACGCCGCAGGACATCGCGTTAATCGATGCACGCAAAGGCATGGTGATGTTTGAGAAAGTGAGCGTACCGGTACTGGGCGTGGTCGAGAACATGAGCATGCACATCTGTAGCCAATGTGGCCACCACGAACCGATTTTCGGCAGCGGCGGCGCGCAGAAGCTGGTGGAGGATTACCACACCCGCCTGCTGGCACAGCTGCCGCTGCACATTACGCTGCGTGAAGATCTGGATGATGGTGAACCAACCGTGGTGCGTCGTCCTGACAGTGATTTTACCGCGCTGTATCGCCAGCTGGCAGGACGCGTCGCGGCGCAGCTCTATTGGCAGGGTGAAATCATCCCGGGCGATATTGCTTTCCGCGCGGTTTAACGCCGTCCACTTTCGCTGGCGCGAGCCGCCAGCGGAAAATGCATCAGCACATATTTTCCCTGCTCACTTTCGCCAACCGCTTCACGCCGCCAGCCGTGTTTGAGATAAAAATCCAATGCTACCTGATTCTGTTGCAGGCATTTCAGCGCGCCCGTTGAGCTAAATCGCGACTGTACTTTTTGCAGTAATGCGCTGCCAACGCCTCGCCCTTGCGCATCCGGATCGACATACAGGCTATGCAGGAAGTTGTCGTTATCCAGCACCGCCGCAAACCCCACGCGATGCCCGTCCAGTTCGGCCACCAATACGGTTTCACCCAAAATCACCGCATCAAAATCTTCTAATTGCCAATCATCGCCAGCCAGCCACGTCCAGTTATGGCGACGCGCGGCCAGATATAGCGTGCGCAGAAAAGGGCGATCGGCTTCTTCAAAAGAACGTATTTGCACTCAACAACTCCATTCTCGTGATTTGCAGGTGCGCATAAATGCGCACCCTACGAAATCCTCACGGGTCAAATGTAGGGGCGCCATTCATGGCGACCAGTTAATGATTAAGCCATCAGTCAAAAGTAGCAGTTTCACGCCGAAAAGATAAAGCCTGTCAGAACAACGGCTTTTTTGTGTAGAATGCCCGCGCGAGCCGCATGAAATCTGGCGTCGGCGCTTTGATAGCTTTTGGTTATCTGATTGATAACGTCTGCATATTAGAAGTTGGCCCGAAAATTCTGTAACTTGCATCACATCTTTTAACGGAGGTCACCATGTCCATCATTAATACCAAGATCAAACCATTTAAAAACGCAGCGTTCAAAAACGGCGAATTCATCGAAGTCACCGAGAAAGACGTTGAAGGTAAATGGAGTGTTTTCTTCTTCTACCCGGCTGACTTCACCTTCGTATGCCCAACCGAACTGGGTGACGTTGCAGACCATCATGAAGAGTTCCAGAAACTGGGCGTAGATATCTACTCTGTTTCTACCGACACGCACTTTACCCACAAAGCCTGGCACGGTTCTTCTGACACCATCGCAAAAATCAAATACGCGATGATCGGTGACCCAACTGGCGCGCTGACCCGTAACTTCGAAATCATGCGTGAAGACGAAGGTCTGGCAGACCGCGGTACCTTCATCGTTGACCCGGAAGGCATCATTCAGGCGATCGAAATCACTGCAGAAGGCATTGGCCGTGATGCATCTGACCTGATCCGCAAAGTGAAAGCAGCACAGTACGTGGCTTCTCACCCAGGCGAAGTTTGCCCGGCAAAATGGAAAGAAGGCGAAGCAACGCTGGCTCCATCACTGGACCTGGTTGGCAAAATCTAAGCCAACATCACGCCATTCGATCTTTCTCTATCGGGTGCTACGGCACCCGATTTTCATGACAGGAACTCACTATGCTCGACACCAATTTAAAAACCCAGCTCAAGGCTTACCTTGAGAAATTAACGAAACCGGTTGAGTTGATTGCCACATTGGATGATGGCGTTAAATCGGCAGAGATCCGTACTCTGCTGGTCGATATCGCGAGCTTGTCAGATAAAGTCAGCTTCCGTGAAGAGAACGATCGTCCGGTGCGTAAACCCTCTTTCCTGATTACTAACCCAGGCAGCCAGAGCGGTCCGCGCTTTGCCGGTTCGCCAATGGGCCATGAATTCACTTCACTGGTTTTAGCCCTGCTGCAAACCGGTGGACACCCTTCGAAAGAAGCGCAGAGCCTGCTGGATCAAGTGGTAGCGCTGGAAGGTGACTTCCATTTCGAAACCTATTATTCACTGTCGTGCCACAACTGTCCTGACGTGGTACAGGCGCTGAACCTGATGGCGGTACTGAATCCGCGCATCAGCCATACCGCGATTGATGGCGGTATGTTCCAGAACGAAATCACCGAACGCAACGTGATGGGCGTGCCAGCGGTATTTCTGAATGGCAAAGAGTTCGGTCAGGGCCGTCTGAGCCTGGCGGAAATCGTCGGTAAAGTGGACACCAACGCCGATAAACGCGCGGCGGAAGAGCTGAACAAACGTGATGCCTATGAAGTGCTGATCGTCGGCAGCGGCCCAGCGGGCGCAGCAGCGGCCATCTACTCGGCACGTAAAGGTATTCGTACTGGCCTGATGGGCGAACGCTTTGGTGGCCAGGTGCTCGACACCGTCGACATTGAAAACTACATCTCCGTGCCGAAAACCGAAGGCGCCAAGCTGGCTGGTTCATTGCGCGCTCACGTTGATGATTACGACGTGGATGTGATTGATACCCAGAGCGCCATTAAGCTGATTCCTGCGGCGAAAGAGGGCGGTCTGCACGCGATTGAAACCGCATCCGGCGCGGTACTGAAATCTCGCAGCATTATCATTGCCACCGGGGCGCGCTGGCGCAACATGGGCGTACCGGGCGAAGAGCAGTATCGCACCAAGGGCGTCACCTATTGCCCGCACTGCGACGGTCCGCTGTTCAAAGGTAAACGCACGGCGGTGATCGGCGGCGGTAACTCAGGAGTTGAAGCGGCGATCGATCTGGCCGGCATTGTTGAGCACGTCACGCTGCTGGAATTTGCCAGCGAAATGCGCGCCGATAAAGTGCTGCAGGACAAACTGCGCAGCCTGAAAAACGTCGACGTAATTCTGAATGCGCAGACCACGGAAGTGAAAGGTGACGGTAGTAAGGTTACCAGCCTGACCTACATCGATCGTAATAACCAAACCAGCCATGAAATCGCGCTGAGCGGTATCTTCGTGCAAATTGGCCTGCTGCCAAACACCACCTGGCTGGAAGGTGCGGTTGAGCGCACTAAAATGGGCGAAATCATTATTGATGCCAAGTGCGAAACCAGCCTGAAAGGCGTATTCGCCGCCGGCGACTGCACCACGGTGCCATATAAGCAGATCATCATCGCCAGCGGTGAAGGTGCGAAAGCCTCACTCAGCGCCTTTGATTATCTGATTCGTACTAAACCGGCTGAATAATTTTTGCGATAGCCACGCAATAGCCCCGTAACCTGTGTTGCGGGGCTTTTTTTTATCTTTATACGTCCTTAGCCTAACCAGCGTTTTGCTTCGGCATCGCTGATATCGCGGTAATAGACTTTATGCAGTCGTTCACCGCAGCTTTTGCATTGTGCTTCTACATGAGTAGAAAAATAGTGGCGACCCGCTGGCGAAATTGCGCCTTTACGGGATATTTGGACGTTGCGCCATCGATGTGCATGCGGAATAAAGCTGAAGAATTTTAATTTCATTATCGCTACCGGATTGGGGTGGGCGGTGTCTGTCTTTAAATCCGGGATGCCATTAGGCCGATTTTCAAGCGAGATGGGCTTGATATTTATCAAGCGTTATTCAGACAGGTCTCGATTTTAAGGTGGTGCGGCGTGGAACGTCCTCGTTTGCTCAGGATGAATGAACGAGGCATTCACTGATTTACAAGCTCTGATGCTGCCATTATCCTGTCTGCGGCATGAAGCAATACATTCATGCTATGACTCGGGGTGCCCCTGTAACACAGGGCTGAGATACACCCGCTGACCTGATCTGGATAATGCCAGCGTAGGGAAGTCAGATGCCTGACCGCATTCGCCTTCTTGATCGCCGGTTGGGAGCTTTATGACACAGCCTAACCTTCTCTCCACTGCGCAACTCGCGCAATCCTTGCTCCTCCTGCGACAGCAAGCGCCACTGGTGCACTGTATGACCAACGACGTGGTGCAAACCTTTACCGCCAATGTATTGCTGGCGCTGCACGCTTCTCCGGCGATGGTGATTGATGCTGAAGAGGCCGCGCAGTTTGCCGGGTTTGCCGATGCGTTATTGATAAACGTCGGCACGCTAACGCGCGATCGTCGAGACGCGATGTTAGCGGCGGTGCAGGCCGCGCAAAAAGCCGGCACGCCGTGGACGCTGGATCCAGTTGCGGTCGGCGCATTAACTCTGCGCACCGAATTCTGCCAGCAGCTGCTTGGTCTGCATCCGGCGGCGATTCGTGGTAACGCTTCAGAAATTCTCGCCCTGGCTAATCAGGCAACGGGCGGTCGTGGCGTGGATAGTCTGCATCAGGCCGATGCCGCGCTGAGCGCTGCGCAACAGCTGGCGCGTGACTATGACACTGTCGTCGCCGTAACCGGCGAAGTGGATTACGTTACCGATGGCACTCAAACGTTGGCGATCCCCGGCGGGAGTCCGCTGATGACGCGGGTGGTCGGCACCGGTTGCGCGTTGTCGGCGGTGGTGGCGGCTTTCACCAGCTTACCGGGCGAGCGTCTGCTGCATGTGGCCGCTGCCTGTCGTGTGATGTCGCTAGCCGGTGAAATCACGGCGCGTCAAGTCGAGGGGCCGGGCAGTTTTGCGTCGGCTTTTCTTGATGCGCTCTGGACGCTGGAGATGACAGTATGAAACGCATCAACGCATTAACCATCGCCGGTACCGATCCAAGTGGCGGCGCCGGTATCCAGGCCGATTTGAAAGCCTTCTCCGCGCTGGGCGCGTATGGCACCAGCGTCATCACTGCGCTGGTGGCGCAGAATACCTGCGGCGTGCAGTCGGTTTATCGTATCGAACCCGATTTTGTTGCCGCGCAGCTCGATTCGGTGCTGGACGATGTGCGCATTGATAGCGCAAAGATCGGCATGTTGGCAGAAACGGCGATCGTTGAAGTGGTGGCCGAGCGGCTGAAACGCGCCAGCCTGCCGTTTGTGGTGCTGGATACGGTAATGATTGCCAAAAGTGGCGATGCGCTGCTGTCGCCGGATGCGGTAGCCAGCGTACGCGAACTGCTGCTACCGCAGGTCTCGTTGATCACGCCGAACCTGCCGGAAGCCGCAGCACTGTTGGGGTGCGCTATGGCGCAGGATGAAAAAACCATGCTGCAGCAGGGCGATGCGCTGCTGGATCTTGGCTGTGAGGCGGTGCTGATGAAAGGGGGACATCTTAGTGATGCCGAGAGCCCGGATTGGCTGATCACCCGCGCGGGACGCCAGCGTTTTACCGCGCCGCGCGTCAATACCCAACACACGCACGGCACCGGTTGTTCACTCTCAGCGGCGCTGGCCGCACTGCGGCCACGGCATAATGATTGGGCGGCGACGGTGGCTGAAGCCAAAGCCTGGCTGCAGCAGGCGCTGCTGCATGCCGATTCGCTGGAAGTGGGCAAAGGCATTGGGCCAGTGCACCATTTCCATCAGTGGTGGTAGGGCGTAACGCCAGATTGCCGCTTTTTCACTGCGAATCCGTCTGAAAAATGGAGTCAGCAATTTGCCAGCCTGCGGCATTCCGGTCCAGGCTGTTGGGGGGGAATCGACAGGTGTCGGTTCCAATCCAGCCATTTATCAGGAGCGAACATGACGGACATCGTACAGTTATTGGGCAAAGAGGCGGATAGCCTTCTTCAACATCGCTGCATGACCATTCCAGCGGACAGCCTCTATTTACCCGGCGCGGATTATGTTGATCGTGTGATGATCGACAACAATCGTTCTCCTACCGTATTACGCAACATGCAAACCCTGTACAACACCGGACGTCTGGCGGGCACCGGCTATTTATCCATTCTACCGGTCGATCAGGGCGTGGAGCACTCGGCGGGCGCATCGTTTGCTGCCAATCCTGCCTATTTCGATCCGAAAAACATCGTTGAACTGGCGATTGAAGCCGGTTGCAACTGCGTGGCGTCCACATATGGCGTTTTGGCTTCGGTTTCGCGTCGCTACGCGCACCGTATCCCGTTTATGGTGAAGCTGAACCATAACGAAACCCTGAGCTATCCAACGCAATACGACCAAACGCTGTATGCCAGCGTGGAGCAGGCGTTTAATTTAGGTGCGGTAGCCGTTGGCGCCACCATCTATTTTGGCTCTGAACAATCACGTCGGCAGATTGAAGAGATCTCTGCGGCGTTTGAACGCGCACACGAGCTGGGAATGGTAACGGTACTGTGGGCCTATCTGCGTAATGATGCATTCAAGAAGGAGGGGGTAGATTATCACGCCAGCGCCGATCTGACCGGCCAGGCCAATCATCTGGCGGCCACCATCGGTGCGGATATCGTTAAGCAGAAGATGGCTGAGAATAATGGTGGCTATAACGCCGTGAAATTTGGTCACACCGATGAGCGCGTGTACAGCAAACTGACCACGGAAAATCCGATTGATTTGGTACGTTATCAGTTGGCGAACTGCTATATGGGGCGCGCAGGTTTGATTAACTCAGGCGGTGCTTCTGCCGGTGAAACCGATATCGCTGAATCGGTGCGTACGGCGGTGATCAATAAGCGTGCGGGCGGTATGGGGCTGATCCTTGGCCGTAAAGCGTTTAAGAAGTCGCTGAAAGAGGGCGTGCAGTTGATTAATGCGGTGCAAGATGTCTATTTGTCGAAAGATGTGTCGATTGCGTGATTGCGTGAAAGGTCAGCATAAATGCTGACCCTACAACACATTGAATATTATGCATATCGTAGGGTCGCCATTCATGGCGACCTCTTAGCATTAAGGCGCCTCAAACCACTCGCTGTTGCGCTCGGCGATGGGCGTGATGGTCAAAATCATTTCCTGTAAATGGCGGCGCATCGCGCTTTCAGCGGCTTCAACATCATGCGCTTTCAACGCATTGAAAATATCTTCGTGCTGCTGAATCAACCGTTCCGGCGGTGAGACTTCACTCAGCGTCAGAAAGCGTACGCGATCCATGGTGGCTTTAATATTTTCCACCGTTTCCCATGCCAGCAGGCAATGGATCCCTTCGGCAATTAAGCGATGGAACTCATCGTCCAGCGCTAAAAAAGCCTGACTGTCATGCCGTTCAGCGGCCAAACGCTGCAGCTGCAGATTGTGCTCCAGCGCCATCAGTCCCGCTGCATCAATCTCCTGCGCGGCGCGGCGGACGACAGCAATCTCTACCGCTTCACGGATAAAACGGCCGTCGGCCACGCGCTGAGCGGAAATCTTGCGCACGAAAGTGCCGCGCTGCGGTAAAACCTGTACCAATCCAGCTTCGGCCAGTTTAATAAAAGCTTCTCGTACCGGCTGACGGGAAACGTTAAAGCGCGCCGACACTTCCTTCTCCGACAGCAGCGAGCCCGGATGAATGACACAGGTCACGATATCTTTACGCAGGTAACGATAGATCTGCTGATTTACCGGTTCGCTGGTGGTTATGGTATAGGCAGTCGACATGCAGCAATATCCGTATTACGGCTGGCATGTGCCAGCCCGATGAGAAAGGTTCAGTCTAATCAGCACGCTGCGTCTGCGCTACTCATTTATGAAGGCGCTTAGCCTTGTGTGACAAGGGCATGCACCGTGGCGCGCGCGCCCTGATTCACTAACTGCTGATAGAGCTCGGTCACACGGGTGACAAAGGCGGTGTGCTGCAGCAGATCGTCGCCGAACACCGCCTTCAGCCCCAACAGCGCTTTGACGCGCGCTGCGCCTTCCTCACTGTTGGCCACGATGTCCGCCAACCGATCTTTCAGCGGATCACGGATCTCAATCGGCGCGCCTTGCTCGTCCACACCGCTGACATAGCGCATCCAGCCAGCTACACCCAGCAGCAGATAATCGCATGAGGTGCCGTTGCGCAGATGCCAGCGCACGCTATCGAGCAAACGCTGCGGCAGTTTTTGCGTGCCGTCGGTGGCGATCTGATAAGTGCGATGCTTAATGGCGCGATTTTCGTAGCGTGCAATCAGTGAGTTGGCATAGGCCTCGAGATCGACGCCTTGCGTACGCAGCGTAGGTGCCTGATCCTGCAACATCAATGCACGTGCCGCCTGGCGATAGCTGGCATCAGCCATGCAATCGCTGATGTGGTCGTAACCGGCAAGAAAGCCAAGATAGGCGAGGAACGAATGGCTACCGTTCAGCATGCGCAGCTTCATCTCCTCAAACGGTAATACGTCGCTGACCAGCTCCGCGCCGGCGTTTTCCCAGGCCGGGCGACCGTTTACGAAGTTGTCCTCAATCACCCATTGAAAGAACGGTTCGGCTTCCACCGCCACTGGATCGCGGCTGCCTAAACGTGCGCTCAGCGTGTCGAATGCCGCATCGGTCATGGCCGGAACGATGCGATCCACCATGGTTGAAGGGAACGTGATGTGCGTCTGGATGTAGGCCGCCAGTGCCGGGCTATGGCGCTCCGCCAGCTGAGTCACCACATTGCGCGTGACGTGGCCGTTTTCCGGCATGTTGTCGCATGACATCACGCTAAACGGCGGTAGATTACGTTCACGACGGCGAATAATCGCCGCCAGAATCAGCCCCGGTAACGAACGTGGTGCCGTTGGATGTGCGAGGTCATGCACGATATCCGGATGATCGGGATTCAGCTTGCCGCTGGAGGGCATATAGCAATAGCCTTTCTCGGTCACCGTCATCGAGACAATTGCCACTTCCGGCTGGCTCATGGCTTCAATCACCGCCTCAATGCCGTCACTTTTGCCGTGCAGCGCCTGCGTCACCACGCCAATCACGCGCGTGTGCAACGTCTCATCGGCCATTTCCGTCAGCGTGTAGAGCAAATCCTGCTGACGCAGCGCCTGAATCAGCTCGCCGCTGTTGAGATTCACTTCACAATAGCCCCAGTCGCTGCCCTGTGCGGCCAGTTTATCGGTCGCAAGCGCCTGATGCGCACGATGAAACGCACCAAAGCCAATGTGCACCATACGGGTTTTGAGTTGTGTGCGATCGTAAGAAGGGCGTTGTACATCAGCGGGGAGGCGTTCAAGCTCTAACATAATCATTCCTTTTAGCAAATGGGGCGCTGAGCGCCCCACGAGAATTACACCGAAACTGGTTTGTTGTTGGCCTTGGGTTCACGAATCACCAGCAGCACCAGCAGGGCACCGACACCCGCCACTGCACCTGCCAGGATAAACGCACTGTCGAATTTACCCGAGTGTTGTACGATGAAACCGGTGACGACAGGGCCGATAACGCCTGACAAGCTACCAATCAGATGGATAAAGCCGCTGATACTGCCGACACGGCTTTTGTGCACCACGTCCTGCACGATTGCCCAGTAAATCGCGCCGGTGATGTAGAGGAAGAAGATGGAGATCGACATCATGATCACCGCCGAGTTGACCTCTTTTATCGTACCTGCCAGCGCTACGCAAATAGCGGCGGCAGTAAGTGAAACCACCAGCACAATTTTGCGTGATAGCAGCAGTTTACCGGTGAGGTTGAAAATCTTATCGGAAATCCAGCCACCCAGCGCCAGTCCCACGAAACCGACAATCCACGGGATCATGGTGGTGATGCTCATCGCTTTGATATCGAGGCCATGCGCCTGCACCAGATACGCCGGGAACCAGCTCAGGAAGAAGAACAGAATGTAGTTGTAGCAGAAGAAGGCAAACGCGGTGACCAGAATGATCGGCTGGCGCAGGTAGAAACCCAGTCCGTGCGCGTTGCCGCTCGGGTCGATAACGTCAGCCGGTTCTTCGGCTTTCAGTTTTTCCACCAGCGCACGCTCTTCTGGGGATACGCGTTTACTTTTCGCCGGGTTATCTGCAGCAAAGAAGAACCACAGCGCCAGCCACACGAAACCAATTGCGGCGATGACGACAAACGCCGGACGCCAGCCGAACGACAGCGCCAGATAGCCGACAATCGGCCCAGCAACAGCGCCGCCCAGCGGTGAACCCGAACTCAGTAAACCCATCGCCGTCGCGGCTTGTTTTTTCGGGAACCAGCCGTTAATGGCCTTGTTCGCCGAGGCAGAAATCGGCCCTTCCGCCATGCCAAACAGCACGCGCAGAATCATCATTGACCAGAAGCCGGTTGCCATCGCCGTCAGGCCGCAGAACAGTGACCACATGCCGACGGCGGTGCCGAGTACGATGGTCGGGCCGAATTTATCGGTCGCTAAGCCACCGATAAAGTTGAAAAGGGCGTAACCAAAGAAGAAGCTGCCGAAAATCATGCCGAACTGTTCGGCGTTAATCGTCAGGTCTTTTTCCACCAAAGGTACGGTCAGCGAGAGGGCGATACGATCGAGGTAATTGATCATAAACACCAGGAACAACAGCAGTACGAGGGTCCAGCGCAGGTTCTTAAACATAGAAACTCCGTCATCGTCATTTTTTATAGTAATAATGCCGGCGGGTTATGACCGGCATGGGGACACCTGGTGTGCGGGTTAACTTAACCCATTTGTAGGATCACTTTGCAGCAGGTGCGGGGATCTTTTTCGAACAGCGTCATGGCTTGCTCAACGTCCGCCAGCGGGAAATAGTGTGTTACCAGCTTTTCCGGCTGGATCTGGCCTTGCTCAATCCACTCAATCACCTGTGGAAAGCGATTGCTGTTGAGGCGAGAGGTGAACAGCGACAGCTCTTTACTGGTGAGACTTTGCTGCGTAATGCTGCAAGGTTCGCCGGAGAAGCCGAGCAGACCGATGCGCGCCGCAGGTGAGGCGAGAGCCGCGGCTTCAGCGAGAATAGACGGATGGCAGGCGGCATCAATAATCAACGTGGGTTGCACACCTTCAAGCTGGGCTGCTAACGGGATTTCGCTGTTGTTAAACACGCCATCGGCACCGTTTTCCTGCGCTAGCGCCAGACGCTCCGGCAGACGATCGACCACCAGCACCTGCTCGACGTCGTAAACGCCTTTCAGCACCTGAATAGCGGTAAGGCCCATCGGGCCGGCACCGTAGATCAGCGCCACGTCGTTCGGCTGTGGTTTGAGAAAGGCGGTAATGTTGGCGGCAATGGTGAAAGGCTCAACCATGCTGGCAAGTTTATCGGGAACGCTATCGGGCAGACGGTAGGCATTTTTCGCCGGTGCCACCGCATACTCACTAAAGCCACCGTCGCGATGTACCCCAATCACCTGCAGCTCTTTGCACACATTAGGGCGGCCAATAGAGCAGGGATAGCAGTGACCACAGCTCACCACCGGATCGACAGCCACACGTTCACCAATGCGATTGTTTGCCACGCCATCACCTACGGCATCAATCAGGCCAAAGAATTCGTGACCAATCACGCGCGGATATTTCGCAAAAGGATTATGCCCATGCCAGATATGCACATCGGAACCGCAGATGCTGGCATATTGCACTTTAACGCGTACTTCACCTGCAGCGGGCTGCGGCAGCGGGCGCTCTGCCAAAACCAATTCACCGGGTTGTTCAATCACCACACTTTTCATCATTTACTCCTTGCCTGCTGCCAACCTAAGTTGTGAAGCCGGCATCAATGGGAAAGCAATGCTGAAAAAATACGCGCACCAATACTACCATACAAGTCGGCGTTGCAGAGTTGTGAAGAAAGTCACAGAGCGTGAAACAGGGAGAGATGATTGCAGTGCGTAAGTTGTTCCATCACTCAGGAACTCTTTTACAGGGACGCCATTAATGGCGATCGTGATATCAAGGCAGGCTAAATGGTGCCGTTGAAAAAGACAAAACCCGCTCAGGTTTCCCTGAGCGGGTTTTTAAATTTGGCTCCTCTGACTGGACTCGAACCAGTGACATACGGATTAACAGTCCGCCGTTCTACCGACTGAACTACAGAGGAATCGTTTGAACGGGGCGCATATTAACGAGCAGGCTGCACCTTGTCAAAACTCTTTTTCACAATTTTTTCTGACTGCTGAATAAAGCGTCAATTCCAGTGTTGATGCTGCTTTAAAGGCGAAAAATAGCGCCAGCCGCAGCCGTATTTGTGATGGTTATCACCAATGTTATGCAAAATTACATTCTGATTTGTCGTTTTTGTCAGATACCTCGCATGCATGATCACAGATATTTCATTTCGTCGTTGTCGGGCCAAAAAGCGAAACATATATTCCATATCACTTGATACTCGAACGAACGCAGGAATCATCATGAACAAAGTCAGAATCGGTATGATTGGCAGTGGATATATTGGTCGTTGTCACGCGATAGCCTATGCGCAGGCCCCCACGGTTTTTGCCCTGAAAGGAGAAATCGTGCGTGAAATGCTGGCGGAAGTGAGTCCAGACCTGGCCGCGAAACAGGCGGCTACCTTTGGCTTTGCGCGATCTACCGGCGACTGGCGCGAGCTGGTACGCGATCCCAACATCGATGTTGTTGATATCTGCGCGCCGAATTTCCTGCATAAAGAGATGGCGCTGGAAGCAATCCGCAACGGCAAGCACGTCTATTCCGAGAAACCGCTGTCGCTGTCGGTGGCGGATGCGGAAGAGATGGTTCAGGCGGCGCAGCAGGCCGGTGTGAAAACGCTGGTCGGCTTCAACTACATGAAGAATCCCACCAGCCAGCTCGCGCGCGAGATTATTGCTCGCGGTGAAATCGGCGATGTGGTGCACTTCTATGGCACGCACAATGAAGATTATCTGGCGCGTCCGGAAACCCCGCTCGACTGGCACTGCCAGAAAGCGCTGGCAGGATTGGGCGCGCTTGGCGATTTGGCCGCACACATTGTCAACATGGCGCACTACCTGGTTGGCGATATCGATGAAGTCAGTGGCGATATGATGACGGTAATTCAGCAGCGCCCGGATCCGAAAGATACTTCGCGCCTGTTGCCGGTGGAAAACGAAGATCAGGCTAGCGCGCTGCTGCGTTTCAAAAACGGTGCGCACGGTGTGTTTGAAACATCGCGCATCGCCTGTGGCAGTAAAATGGGCCTGACCTATGTGGTTACCGGCACCAAAGGCACGCTGCGCTATACCCAGGAACGCATGGCCGAGCTGGAGCTGTATATCCATGATGAACCGGCAGGGCGCCAGGGATTCAAAACCATTTTGACCGGTCCTGCGCATCCGGACTACGCCAATTTCTGCGTCTCAGCCGGGCACGGTATCGGATTTAACGATCAGAAGACCGTTGAGATTCGCGATTTAATTAACGGGATTGCGGCAGGCGATCGTATGTGGCCCGATTTCGCCGAAGGATTGCAGGTGCAGAAAGTGTTGGAAGCCGTGGCTGTTTCAGCGCTGGAACGCCGCTGGATGAAGGTGTAATGACGAGATTTATACCAAATCGTAGCGGCGCAATTTATTGCGTAATGCTCGTCAGTTAGGCGTGAATGGGTCACCATGAATAGTGACCCTACATGGATATAACCGGCTTTTCGTAGGGTGCGCATTCATGCGCACCTGCATAAAAAGGCTTTTTTGCTTACGTGAGCGGCATTACGTATTTATTGCGCCGCTACGGTAATGTGCGTTAAGCCAGCAACGGGCACTGCGGTGGTAAACGACAGCTCAGCGCACCCGGCATCACTTCTATGTCAAACGCGCTGCCGCTGAGCGGTTCGCCATCCAGATTAAACGTCATTTCATGCGGTGAGCGAATGGTCAATGACTGCAGCTGCGCTGAAACGATATTCGGGTTTTCATCATCGCGCGTCAGCGAATGCAGCAACGTCGGCAATAACTCTTGCGCGGTGACGATGCTCAAATTCAGTTGCCCGTCATTAATCAGCGCATCCGGGCAAAGCCTTTGGCCGCCACCCGCCTGACGCCCATTACCAATCCCAATCACCAGCGCATCGCCCTGCCAGTTGAAACCGGGGCCGCTAATTTCACAGCTGTCCGGCTTCAGGGCATCCACACGCATCAAACCGTGAATAAAGTACGACACGCCGCCCAACGCTGATTTCAGCTTTTCGGGCGTTTCGGTGGTAATACGGGTGCCAAAACCGCCGGTCGCCATATTGATAAAATAGCGATTGCCGTTGACGCGCGCCAAATCAATCGCGGTAGCTTTTCCTACCAGCGCCAGCCGCAGCGCCGGCTCCATACCTTCCGGAATACCCACGCTGGTGGCGAAATCATTGGCGGTACCGAGCGGTAAAATACCCAGCGCCGGGCGCTGCGGTTCCGGCAGCTGTGCCAGCGCCGTCGCGACTTCATTAATCGTACCATCGCCGCCGCCCGCCACCACGGTTTCTGCCTGCAAATCGACCGCTTCCTGCACATAGCGATCGCCATCACCCTTTTCGAACGTGACGCGCACCGCCAGATTAAAGCCTTCGTCACGCAGCGTTTGCACCGCAGCGCGCAAATCTTCATTACCTGCGCCTTTCCCATTGAGGATCAACAGCGCCAGCGGTTTATTTTGCATTATCAGTTCCTTGATGCCAGAGAAAGAGAAGTGGTTATAGCATAGCTGCGGCGAGAACTTTATCGGCGGGCGATGAAAAAAGAAAACCCGCACGGGGGAGCCGGGCGGGTGAATGAGGTGGTTCCTGTTACAACCTGCTGATTATTGTTACTCGTTAGCAGCAGGCGGGATTTTAAAGCGGGACGATGCGGCGGTCTGTGATCCTGTTCTAACTTCACCGCTTTCTTTTCATTATGTGCGATTTTTGCCGTGCGGATCGTAAGTGCTGTTGCCGTCGGTGAAGTTACGCAGCAACAGGGCAAAGGACAGATTGACCGATTCTGGCACCGGGATCCAAACGCGATGCCCATCGCCCGGAGCAACGTCAACCGCCGCGCCTTTATCATTCTGCATGCTTTCGAGTCGGCAGTTGAGATTGCCTTCCGGCGTCATGATCTCCACGGAATCCCCCAGCATAAACTTGTTTTTTACCGCAATCTGCGCCCAGTCACCGCGACGTTCACCGGTAAATTCACCAACAAACTGCTGGCGCTCTGAGATAGAAAATCCGTTTTCGTAGTTCTGATAACTGTCATGGGTGTGACGACGCAGAAAACCTTCGGTGTAACCGCGATGCGCCAGACCTTCCAGCGTCTCCAGCAGAGCGGGATCAAAAGGTTTACCCGCGGCGGCATCATCAATGGCACGCCGATAAACCTGGGCGGTACGTGCACAGTAGTAGAAGGATTTGGTGCGGCCTTCAATTTTTAATGAGTGCACGCCCATTTGGCTTAGCCGTTCAACGTGTGCCACGGCGCGCAGATCTTTGGAGTTCATGATATAGGTGCCGTGTTCGTCCTCGAAGGCACTCATCATTTCACCCGGGTTTTTCTTCTCTTCCAGCATGAATACGCGATCGGTATTAGCGCCGAGGCCGAGCGTTGGTGCCTGCACGTTGACCGGCTCATGGAAGCTGACAATATTACCGACCTCATCCTGCTTACCTTCTTCCACTTTGTATTCCCAGCGGCAGGCGTTGGTGCAGGTACCCTGGTTCGGGTCGCGCTTATTGAGGTAACCGGAGAGCAGGCAGCGGCCGGAATAAGCCATGCACAACGCACCGTGCACGAAGATTTCAATCTCCATTTCCGGCACCTGCTGGCGAATTTCGGCGATCTCATCCAGCGACAGTTCACGTGACAGAATGACGCGGGTTAAACCCATTTGCTGCCAAAACTTCACCGTCGCCCAGTTCACCGCGTTGGCCTGCACTGACAGATGGATCGGCATTTCCGGGAAGGCTTCACGCACTAGCATAATCAGCCCAGGATCGGACATGATCAGCGCATCCGGCTGCATCGCCACCACCGGCGTTAAATCGCGGATAAACGTTTTAAGTTTGGCGTTATGCGGGGCGATATTGACCACCACGTAGAATTTCTTACCCAGCTCATGAGCTTCATGAATGCCCGCAGCCAGTACCTCATGGGTGAATTCATTATTACGTACGCGCAGGCTGTAACGGGGTTGCCCGGCATAGACCGCGTCAGCGCCATAGGCAAAGGCGTAACGCATATTCTTCAGCGATCCCGCTGGAGAAAGCAGTTCAGGTTTAAACATGGAATGTCTCACTGATGTCAGGTCAGCATGCCATCGTGGATGGCAGGTGCAGCGGCCGCGTCAGGCGGCCCTGCAAAAGGTGGGGAATTGTAGGCAGGGCCACACCCGATGTAAATTGACCTGGATCAATGTAACCCGTTACGGGCTACAACAAGCGGCAAACGTCCGCTTCCCAGCGATAACCCATACCGTACACCGCGCGGATAAACGGCTGTTCCGCATCCAGATTTTCCAGCTTACGGCGCAGGTTTTTAATATGGCTATCGATGGTGCGATCGGTGACCACGCGATAATCATCATAGAGGTTATTTAGCAGTTGCTCGCGCGAAAAGACTTTTCCCGGCTCCAGCGCCAGGGTTTTCAGCAGACGAAACTCGGCGGGCGTCAGTTCCAGTTGCTGTTCGCGCCAGCTGGCCTGGAAACGACTTTCATCAATGTGCAGAGGCGATGCCTGTTGCGCCTCCTCCGGCGAGCGTTTGACCCGGCGCAGAATGGTTTTAACGCGAGCCACCACTTCACGCGGGCTAAACGGCTTGCAGACATAGTCATCGGCGCCAATTTCCAGCCCAAGCAGGCGGTCGATCTCTTCGGTACGCGCGGTAACCATGATGATCGGTAGCTCAGAGAAGCGGCGAATTTCACGGCACAGCGTCAAGCCATCGCGGCCTGGCAGCATCAAATCCAGCAGCATCAGGTCAGGTGGCGTTTGCTGTACATAGTTCAGCACCTCGTTGCCATCAGCAATATGGTGCGTGCGGTAGTTGGACGCCTGCAGATAATCAATCATCAGCTGCGCCAGTTTGGGCTCATCTTCTACGACAAGGATCAGAGGATCGCTATTTTCCGGGCTCATAAGTTGCGTCTAGTGAGGAACATACGGCAAGTTTAGCCTGATTTGCAGTCCACCTAAATCAGAGTGATCTGCACTGATGCTGCCGTTATGCGCTTCAGCGATATTTTTACATATCGCCAGGCCAAGCCCAGAGCCGCCGCTGGCGCGATTGCGTGAACTTTCGGCACGGAAAAAACGCTCAAACAGTTTTTCCTGATGAGCAGGATCAACACCCGGTGCGCTATCCGCGCAGGTCAGCTGCCAGTAATCGCCCACCTGCTGCATGCTGAGCTGGACCACGCCGCCGGCATCGGTATAGCGCAGGCTGTTTTCCAGCAGATTAGTGAACAGCTGCATCAGGCGGTCGGGGTCGCCAAAACTCTCCGCCTGAGGAGGAATGGCCAGATTGAGGGTTAAACCGCGGCTGCGATAGCGTTCGCCAAAGCTGCCCGCCACCACTTCCAGCAGATTCACTAAATCCACTGGCTGCTTGCGATAAGCAAGAGCGCCCGCGTCGGAGAGCGACAGCTGATGCAGATCGTCCACCAGCTTGGTGAGTAGCGAAACTTCACTTTGCAGCGAGCTAATAGCATCGGGCGTGAGTTTGCGTACGCCATCCTGCATCGCTTCCAGTTCACCGCGCAGGATCGCCAGCGGGGTACGCAGCTCGTGGGAAATGTCAGCCATAAAGGCGCGGCGGTTGCTTTCGTTCTTTTCCAGCGAGCTGGCGAGCTGATTAAAATCGCGCCCTAACTGGCCCAACTCATCACTGCTGCCCACTTCCACGCGCGTGGCGAAATTGCCCGCCGCCAGATGATGCGTGCCATCCACCAGACGTTTCACCGGCGCCAGCAGGCCGCGTGCTAAGAGCCAGGTGACCAGCGCCGCCAATAATCCCGTAAGCGCGACAATCATCCAGCTGGTGCGCCGCTGTTGCTGATCAAAATTAATATCGGTGCTGCGCGTCAACCGCTCGGCAGGCGAGGCAATCACCCAGCCGACAATCTTACCGTTACTGAGGGTGATATTACGCCGCGTGCCTTCCGGCGGCACCGGCTGGCGCGGGCCGGATAATACTTTATATTGCTGATCGATAATCCAGAATTGTGTGCGCCAGCCGTGTGGCGGTAGCTGATTGCTGCTGCCGGGATTTTGCTCTAATGAGCGCAGAATCGAGAACACCAGCCGATCATTGGTGCGCAGAAAATCCCAGTTGCCGTGCTGCTCATATTGATCGGCCAGCGCATCGCTCAGCAAGGTTAAGCGCTGCTCGTTGCCTTTTTTGATGTAATCCACAAAACCATGTTCAAAGCTGAGACGTACGCCCCAGTGCATAGTGATGATCACCAGCATGCAGGTAGAGAAAATCGCCGCAAACAGTTTGGCGCCAATGCCCAGTTTTACCGGCCGTTTCATCCTTTACTCCTGCTTCTTAAATCAACGTTTTTACTGACATCTTTTGGCACCCGCCAGAACACCAGCGCAGGCAGCACAATCACCAGCGCCATGCACAGATAGGTGTAGATGAAGGTCTGATGGGCGGCCGCGCTATCGGTAATGACGCCATGGCCGAAGGCCCCGAGCAGTAAACCGGCAACGGTCACGCCAATACTCATCGATAGCTGCATAATCATTGAAAGCAAACTGTTGCCGCTGGAGGCGAGATCGTCCGGCAGCTCTTTCAGCGTCAGAGTATTCATGGAGGAGAAGCGGATGGCATTGACCATACCCTGGAGTAACAGCACCACCGGCAGCAGCCAGATCCAGCCGAGCAGCGCCACCAGCGGGAACAGCAGCACCACCAACGCCAGCGCGATCGTGGCACCCACCAGCGCATGGCGATAGCCGAATATATTCACAATGCGGACCACTACGCGTTTCGTCCCCATATTGCCGAGCACCATCGGAATCATCATTAAACCGGCGTGGAAAGGGCTGTAGCCAAGGCCAACCTGCAGGAAAATCGGCGTCATAAACGGCAGCATGCCGCTACCGATGCGCCCGGTAAAACTGCCGAGCAGCCCAATGGAATAGATGCGGTTATCGAACAGTTTCAGGCTGAAGAGTGCGTTGTCATTGTTGCGGCCATGCATCAGATAGAACAGCAGGGAAAACACGCCAACTAAAATCAGTAAGCCGAGCAGCAGTGGGGAACCGCCCGAACTGCGCTGCCCGTCGAGCGCCAGCGTCAGCGTTGCCATGCCTACCGCCAGCAGCACAAAGCCGAGAAAATCGAAGCGCCGCGTTTGCATGGTGTAATTGGGCATCAGCGTCAACGTGGCAATTGCGCCAATGATGCCAACCGGGATGTTAATCAGGAAGATCCAGTGCCAGCTGGCGTACTGCACCAGAATGCCGCCCAGCGCCGGACCGAGTAGCGGACCAATCTGTCCCGGCGTGGTGACAAAAGTCATCGCCGACATGTATTGCTCACGCGGCACGATTTTCATCACTGTTAATCGCCCAACCGGCACCATAATTGCGCCGCCAATGCCTTGCACCACGCGCGCCATGATCAGCTCATCAAGCGTGCTGGAGAAGGCACACAGCAGCGAACCAATACTGAACAGCACGATGGCGCAGAAGAAAATATTGCGCACGCCAAAGCGGTCGGCCAGCCAGCCGCTGATGGGCAGCGTCACTGCGACCGTCAGCACGTAGGAGACGATGACCGAATGCATATTTAGCGGGCTGACGTTGAGATCGCGCGCCATCGAGGGGATGGCGGTATTTACGATGGTGGTGTCCAGCGCCTGCATAAAGAAGCCAAACGCGACGATCCACAGCTGCCAGCGCACGGTAGCGTTTTTGGTGTCCACTGAATCTCCTCTGTTATACGGTCAGCATAAATGGCGGCCCTACAAATGTGGGGGGCGTAGGGGCGCCATTCATGGCGACCTCCCTTAATCCGTCACCAATACCCTCTTCTTCTTCCGCCGCAGCTTATCCATCATCAAATACACCACCGGCGTGGTATAGAGCGTCAGCAGCTGGCTCATCACCAAACCGCCCGCGATGGTGATACCGAGCGGCTGGCGCAGTTCAGCGCCGTCACCGCTGGTTAACACCAGTGGCAAAGCACCAAACAGGGCGGCCAGCGTCGTCATCAGAATCGGGCGGAAGCGCAAGAGACATGCCTGGAAAATGGCGTCGCGCGCCGACAGATTGCCGTTGCGCTCGGCCTCAAGCGCAAAGTCGACCATCATGATGGCGTTTTTCTTCACGATACCGATCAGCAGCAAAATACCGATCAAGGCAATCAGGCTGAACGGCGTGCTGAACAGCTCCAGCGCCAGCAGTGCACCAACGCCCGCCGACGGCAGGGTAGAGAGAATGGTCAGCGGATGCACGTAGCTCTCATACAGGATGCCCAGCACGATATACACCGCCGCAATCGCCGCCAGCATCAGGTAGAGCTGGTTGGATTGCGACTGCTGGAACACCTGCGCAGTACCGGCAAAGCTGCCGCGTACGGTGGAGGGCACGCCAATCGCCGTCACCGCGCGATCAATTGCCTCGGACGCCTGCGACAGCGATACGCCTTCCGGCAGGTTAAACGAGATGGTGGAGGCGGCCGACAAGCCTTCATGGTTCACCGAAAGCGGCGCATTGGCCGGTTGCCACTTAGCAAACCAGCTGAGCGGAATCGCTTTACCGTCGCTATTGATCACGAACATCTGATCCAGCGAGCTGATGTCCTGGGTGTAGCGCGGATCGACTTCCATCACCACTTTGTACTGATTAAGCGGCTGGTAAATGGTGGAAATCTGACGCTGACCAAAGGCGTTATTCAGTAAGGCATTGGCTGCCGAGACATCAATGCCTAGCCGCGCCATGCTTTCGCGATCGTAAGTCAGATTCATTTCGCTGCCGTTATCCTGCTGATCCGAATTGACGTCGGCCAGCTCCGGCAACGCGGCAAAGACCTGGCGTATTTTCGGTTCCCATTCACGTAAATCATTCAGGTTATCGGACAGTAAACTGTACTGATAGCTGGCATTTGATTCGCGGCCGCCGATGCGAATGTCCTGCACCGCGTTAAGATAGAGGTTCGCGCCGGGTTCTTTCGCCAGCTTGATGCGCAGTCGCGCAATCACCTGCTGTGCGCTTTCGCTGCGCTCAGAGAGCGGTTTCAGCGAGACAAACATCGAGCCGCTGTTGGTGCGCGATCCGCCGGTAAAGCCGGTGACGTTATCCACCGCCGGATCGGCCTTGATGATGTTCATGAAATCCTGCAGCTTGCCGCGCATCGCCTGGAACGAAATACTCTGATCCGCCGAAATAAAGCCTTGCAGGCGGCCGGTATCTTGTTCCGGCATAAAGGTTTTCGGGATCGCGATAAACAGCCAGACGGTGAGCGCCACGGTGCCAAGCAGCAGCATTAATACCCAAATGGCGTGATTCAGCACCCAGCCGAGCGATCGCGCGTAGCCGTTTTGTACCTTGAGCAGCAGTTTGCCAAAACCGCGCGTGCGCGGCTGGCTGCGCTTTTCCTGCGGCTTCAGCACGTAGGCGCACATCATCGGCGTCAGCGTGACCGAGATAAACAGCGAGATAAGAATGGCCACCGACAGCGTAATGGCAAATTCAGAGAAGAAGCGGCCGATAATCCCGCCTATCATCAGCAACGGCAGGAACACGGCAATCAGCGACAGGCTCATCGACAGCACGGTAAAACCCACTTCGCGCACGCCGGTTAAGGCTGCCTGCAACGGTTTCATCCCCGCTTCAACGTGGCGCGCAATATTTTCCAGCACCACGATAGCGTCATCCACCACAAAGCCGGTGGCAATAGTCAGCGCCATCAACGACAGGTTATTCAGGCTGAAGCCGCACAGATACATGGCGGCGAAGGTGCCAATCAGCGACACCGGCACCGCAGCGGCGGGGATCAGCGTGGCGCGCCAGTCGCGCAGAAAGGCAAACACCACCAGAATCACTAGCGCCACGGCGATAATCAGCGACTGCTCCACCTCATGCAGCGAGGCGCGAATAGTCGGTGAGCGATCCTGGGCGATTTGCAGATCGATGGCGGCGGGAATAACCTCATGCAACATCGGCAGCTCGCTGCGAATGCGGTCGACGGTATCGATGATGTTGGCTTCCGGCGATTTCCGCACCACCAGTAACACCGCCGGTTTACCTTGGGTCATACCGGCGTTGCGTACGTCCTGCACCGAATCCTGCACGTTGGCGACATCGCTGAGCCGTACCGCTGCACCGTTATTGTAGTGCACCACCAGCGGCTGATATTCGCTCGCCGTTTGCAGCTCATCGTTGGTGCGCACTTGCCAGCGCTGCTGCACATCATCAATCGCCCCCTGCGGACGGCGCTGATTGGCATTGCTGATGGCGGTGCGCACCGCATCGAGCGACACGCCCTGGTTGAACAGCGCCTGCGGATTCAGGTCGACGCGCACCGCCGGCAACGAGCTGCCGCCCACCGTGACGTCGCCGACACCCTCAATCTGCGAGAGCTTCTGCGCCAGCTGCGTTGAGGCGTAATCATACAGCTGACCGGGATTATAAATATCCGAGGTCAGTGTCAGAATCATGATCGGCGCATCGGACGGGTTGGCTTTGCGATAGCTGGGACGGCTCGGCATACCGGTGGGCAACAGGCTTTGTGCCGCGTTGATTGCCGCCTGCACGTCGCGCGCTGCGCCGTTAATGTCGCGATCAAAATCGAAGACCAGAATGATGCGCGTACTGCCGAGCGAGCTGGTCGAGGTCATTTCGCTTACGCCAGCAATGCGGCCGAGCGAACGTTCCAGCGGCGTCGCCACCGAGGCCGCCATGGTTTCCGGCGAAGCGCCGGGCAGGGAGGCGGAGATCAAAATCACCGGGAAATCCAGCTGTGGCAGCGGCGCGACCGGCAGCAGGCGAAAGCCCAGAATACCGGCCAGCGCTATCGCCAGCGTCAGCAGCGTCGTGGCAACGGGACGATGGATAAACAGGGCGAAAAACTTCACGATGCCGCCTCCGAGCGCTTAAAGCGACGGCGCGTAGCGTGGGCGAGACGATCGAACAGCAGATAGATCACCGGTGTGGTGAACAGCGTTAATACCTGGCTGACAACCAGGCCGCCAACCATCGCAATCCCCAGCGGACGCCGCAGTTCGGCACCCACGCCAGTACTCAGCATCAGCGGCAGCGCACCGAGCAGTGCCGCCAGGGTGGTCATCAGGATCGGGCGGAAACGCAGTAAGCACGCCTGATAAATTGCCTCGCGCGGCGGCATGCCTTGCTCACGTTCCGCCGCCAGGGCGAAGTCGATCATCATGATGGCGTTTTTCTTCACAATGCCGATGAGCAGGATAATGCCGATGATGGCGATGATATCCAGCTCGTTGCCGTTCAGCATCAGCGCCAGCAGTGCACCCACGCCCGCCGTCGGCAGCGTCGAGAGAATGGTAATCGGATGGATAAAACTCTCATACAGCACGCCAAGCACGATATACATCGCCACCACCGCGGCCACAATCAGCCACACGGTGCTGGACAACGCGGCTTCAAATGCCAGCGTGCTGCCCTGGAACTGCGTCATCATTTCTGCGGGCATGCCGACCTGATCTTCCGCCGCGCTCACCGCTTTCACCGCATCACCCAGCGAATAGCCCTCCGCGACATCAAACGAGAAGGTGGCGGAGGGGAACTGGTCGAGATGATTAATGCTTAACGCCGCGTGACGTTGCTCGATCTGCGCAATGGCGCTCAGCGGTACACTGCCGCCATCGCTGCTGTTGAGCCGAATACCGTCGAGGCTTGCCAGCCCTGGCGTGGCATCGTTGTTCTGCTCCAGCACCACGCGATATTGGTTGGCTTGGGTGTAAATGGTAGAGATCAGCCGCTGGCCAAAGGCGTTGTACAGTGCGTTATCGACGTCGGCCATGCTAATGCCTAGCCGGCTGGCGCTGTCGCGATCGACGCGCACAAAGGCTTCCAGGCCTTGATCCTGCCAGTCGCTACTGACATCACGCAGCTGCGGCAGCGTGTTGAGCTGTTCCAGCAGCTTCGGCACCCAGGTGCTGAGCGAATCCAGCGATCCGGATTGCAAGGTGAACTGGTAAGGCGTGCGGCTGGCCTGAGTGTCAATGGTCAAATCCTGCACCGGCTGCAGCCACAGCGAGACGCCCGGCACCTGCGCTAACGCCTGCTGCAGGCGCTGCTGTACCGCTGGAATACGATCGTCACGTTGGTTGAGCGGTTTGAGGTTGATTTGCAGCCGTGCGCTGTTGAGCGCAGCGTTGGTACCATCGACGCCGACGAATGACGTCATGCTTTGTACTGCCGGATCTTTCATGATGATTGAGGCAACATCGCGCGTGCGTTCAGACATGCTGGCATAAGAGACCGACTGCGGTGCCTGCAACGTGCCCTGAATGATGCTGTTATCCTGCTGCGGGAAGAAGCCCTTGGGGATCACCACCCACAGCAGCACGGTGATCACCAAGGTGCCCAGCGCAACGGAAAGGGTGAGCCACGGATGACGCAGCACGCGCGTTAATCCGCGGCCATAGCTGGCGATCACGCGATCAAACAGCGCTTCGCTCGCCCGGGAGAAACGGTTCTGTTTGCGCAGCGATTCGACGCTCAGCATGCGGGCGCACATCATCGGCGTCAGCGTCAGCGACACCACGGCAGAGATCAAAATCGCCACCGCCAGCGTCACGGCAAATTCACGGAACAGGCGACCAATCACATCGCCCATAAACAGCAGCGGAATCAGCACGGCAATCAGCGAGAAGGTGAGGGAGATAATGGTAAAGCCTATTTCCCCCGCACCTTTAAGCGCCGCGGTGAGCGGTTTTTCGCCTTTTTCGATATAGCGCGAAATGTTCTCAATGACCACGATGGCGTCATCGACCACAAAACCGGTGGCGATGGTCAGCGCCATCAGCGTCAGGTTGTTGATCGAGAAACCGAGGAAATACATCGCGGCGAAGGTGCCGACCAGCGATAACGGCACGGCGACCGCAGGAATAATGGTCGCCGGCACGTTACGCAGGAACAGATAGATGATCATCACCACCAAACCCATCGCCAGCATCAGCTCGTGCTGCGTATCGCTGACTGAGGCGCGGATGTTGGTGGTGCGGTCGGTGAGCAGCTTCACATCCACCGATTTCGGCAGCGTGGCGGTCAACGTTGGCAGCATCGCGCGAATGTTATCGGCGGTGGCGATGATATTGGCGCCCGGCTGGCGCTGCACGTTGAGTACGATTGCCTGCTGGCGGTTAGCCCAGGCGCCAAGCCAGCTGTTCTCCGCCCCTTGTTCAATGGTCGCGACATCGCCAAGCCGCACCGGCGCGCCGTTGTTGTAGCTGATGATCAGCTTGCGATAGTCCTCCGCCGAGGTCATCTGGTCGTTGGCCGACAGCGTAATTGAGCGGGTTGGACCGTCAAGGCTGCCTTTCGCCGAGTTCACGTTGGCGTTGGTGATGGCAGTTCGCACGGATTCGCTGGTCAAACCGAGTGCGGCCAGCGCCTGGGTGTTCATTTTCACCCGTACCGCTGGGCGTTGTCCGCCCGAGAGCGTCACTAAACCGACGCCAGACACCTGCGAGATTTTCTGCGCTACGCGGGTTTCCACCATATCCTGCACCTGCGTAAGCGGCATGCTGGTGGTCGTCACCGCTAACGTCATGATCGGCGGATCTGCCGGGTTTACTTTGCTGTAAACCGGCGGATTAGGCAGATCGCTCGGCAGCAGATTGGTAGCGGAGTTGATCGCCGCCTGGACTTCCTGCTCGGCCACATCCAGTGGCAGCGTCAATTGAAACTGTAACGTCACCACCGAAGCACCGCCTGAACTCTGCGATGCCATCTGTTTCAGGCCGGACATCTGGCCAAACTGGCGTTCCAGCGGGGCGGTGATGGATGAGGTCACCACATCCGGGCTGGCGCCAGGATAGAGCGTTACCACCTGAATCGTCGGATAATCCACTTCCGGCAGCGCGGAGACCGGCAGAAAACGGTAGCCGAGTACGCCTGCCAAAAGAATGGCGATCATTAATAGCGTGGTGGCAACCGGGCGCAGAATAAATAGGCGTGATGGGCCGCCGCTGGCGTCTGGAGGCATGACCTGCATTATTGACGCTCTCCACGTGCCGGCTGCGCGGCGCGCGTGCTGTGCGTTGCGGTGCTTTGCGGGGCGACCACTTCTACCGTTGAGCCTTCGGTCAGACGATCGAGGCCGTCGGTCACCACGCGATCGCCCGCTTCAAGTCCGGCGCTAATCACCACTTTCTGGCTATCCTGCAACCCGGCCGTGACGCGTTTTTTGCTCACTTTATTGTCGCTGTTCACTACCCAGACAAAGTGGCCATCGTTACTCATTTGCAGCGCAGCGGTCGGAATCACTACCGCATCTTGCAAGGTGTCGACTTTCAAACGGGCGTTAACAAACTGGTTGGGAAACAGCGTGTCATCTTCGTTGCTGAAGCGCGCTTTAAGCTTGATGGTGCCGGTGGTGGCATCAATCTGGTTATCCAGACTCAACAATGCGCCCGTGGTCAGTAACGTTTTATTGCTGCGATCCCAGGCTTCGACGATGAGCGGGTGGCCGCTTTTCTGCGCCTTGAGAATTTGGCTGATGTTGTTCTCTGCGACGCTGAATACCACGTCGATCGGGTGCGTTTCAGTGATCACCACTAAACCGGTGGTGTCGCCAGAGGTGATGTAGTTGCCGACATCAACCTGTTTCAACCCGACGCGTCCGCCGATTGGCGCAGTAATACGGCTATAGGTGAGATTAAGCTGGGCGCTAGCAACATTGCCTTCATCGGCTTTGATGGTGCCGAGGGTTTCGCTGACCAGCGAGCGCTGCGTATCAAGCTCCTGCTGCGAAACCAGTGACGTTTTCGCCAGTTTTTCATAGCGGCTGAGATCGCGACGCGCATTGGCAAGCGTGGCCTGGTCTTTTGCCAGCTGACCCTGCGCTTGCGTTAACGCTACCTGGTAGGGACGGGGATCGATTTCCGCCAGCAGCGCGCCGGCGGCGACCTGTTGACCTTCCTGGAAATGCAGCGCCATCAGCTGCCCATCAACCCGGCTGCGCACCGTCACGGTATTCGCGGCGGTCACCGTGCCAAGGCCGCTCAGATAATAGGGCACGCTTTGGGTGGTGGCCGTGGCTGCCTGCACCGGTGCTAACGGACGACGAGCTGAGCCGCCGCCAGCCCCGCGTCCCCGATGCTGCTGGCCTTCCGCCTGCGCCTGTTTATTTGGCTCTGCTGGATGCTGCCACCAGAAATATCCTCCTGCCAGCACGGCGATAACAGTGATGGCTAGCAAGGTTGTTTTTAGTCGACGATTGCTCAATGTGTGTGCTCTCCAGCGGTTTCGTTTTCCCCAAATGCGAAAACAAAAAAGCCGTTTCGCAAACGAAATGATTGTAGTCGCCCGAATCGGGCAAAATTTGAAGGAAATAAGAATATCGCCCCGGCGAGGCTAAGTATTCATATTCTGTAAATATTCTGGCAGTAATACGCATAAGCGCATCGATTTACTTTGCTAAGCTCAATAACAGGCATGTCTCGTTTGAATAAAGGAGAACAAAATGAGTCAACAAAAACTCCGCCAGCTTGGCGACAGTGGTATTGAGGTTCCCCGTCTTACGTTTGGCGGCAATGTATTTGGCTGGACGGTAGATGAAAAGACCTCATTTTCACTACTGGACGCGCTGGTGGAGAAAGGCTTGTTCTTCATTGATACCGCCGATGTCTATTCGCGCTGGGCACCGGGCAATGAAGGCGGTGAGTCGGAAACGATTATCGGTAAATGGCTGAAGAAAAGCGGCAAGCGCGACCGCATCGTGCTGGCGACCAAAGTGGGCATGGAGTTGTCACCCGAGAAAACCGGGCTGAAGCCTGCCTACATTCGCCAGGCGGTAGAAGATTCGTTGCGTCGTCTGCAAACTGACGTCATCGATCTCTATCAGGCGCACCGCGATGATGACACCACGCCGCTGCTGGATACGCTTAAAGCATTCGATTCGCTGATCAAAGAGGGCAAAGTGCGCGCTATTGGTGCCTCTAACTACAGCGCCAACCGTCTGCAGGAAGCGTTGGATGTGAGCAAACAACACGGGCTAGCGCGTTATGAAACTCTGCAGCCGGAGTACAATCTGTACGATCGTCAGGAGTACGAGAGCGGACTGGAACAGGTGGCGGTGAAAAATGGCCTGGGTGTGATTAACTACTATTCGCTGGCTAGTGGTTTTCTCAGTGGCAAATACAAAAAACCGGAAGACGCCAGCAAAAGTAAGCGCGGGCAGGGCATCGTGGATAAATATCTGAACGAACGCGGCAAGCGTATTATTGAAGCTTTAGAAGATGTTGCTGCCTCACACGATGTTTCGGCAACGCAGGTCGCGCTGGCGTGGCAAATCGCGCGTCCCAGCATTACCGCGCCGATTGTTAGCGCCACGTCGCTGGCGCAACTGGATGAGCTGGTAAAAGCAACTCAGCTTGAGTTGAGTAAGCAAGAAATCGAAGAACTGGCGAGCGCCAGTAAACTGTAATGATTAAGGGGCGTTACGGCGTCCCTTTATTTTCATTTTTTGCCACGCAAAAAATGCCATTCCTGCTAAAAAATTTCCATTCATCGATCGTCGTCACAATTGCGCTAACCCACTGGCAACATTACCCTTACTGCGCACATATTTGCAAAAACTGACATATCCCCAGCACTATCCTCTGTTCGATCCCTTTCAGTCACTCATATAAGAAAAATCATCATGAACAGAAAAGAAGCAGTGCAGCAATTACCTCGCCTGGCAGCGGGAACCCTGATGTTTGCGATGCTGAGTGCCTCAGCGATGGCAGCTGATGCATTCAGTTACGACTCACCCTACATGTTTGGCGATTGGGGCGGATACCGATCGCAGCTGGAAAATGACGGCATTAAATTTGACGTCAACTACACCATGGAAAGCGCCTCTAACCTCGGCGGTGGTGCCGATACTAATACCTCCATGCGTTATAGCGATCAGTGGGCGTTTGGCGCGAACTTCGATCTGCAAAAGCTACTTGACTGGCAGGATGCGCAGTTCCAGGTAACGATTACCGATCGTAACGGTCAGAACATCTCCGATCAGGTTGCCGATCGTCGTACCGGTATGCTCTCTTCCACCCAGGAAGTTTACGGACGTGGACAAACCTGGCGCTTAACCCAGTTTTGGTTGAGCAAAGGTTTGTTTGATAACACCGTGAACCTGAAAGGTGGTCGCGTGACCGTCGGTGAAGACTTCGATAACTTTGACAGTAAGTTCCAGAACCTGGCATTTGGTAGCGGCCAGGCCGGTAACTGGCGTGGCGATCGCTGGTTTAACTGGCCCGTTTCCCAGTGGGGCGGCCGTGTGAAAGTGAACTTCACGCCGGAAGTGTTCTTCCAGGTAGGCTTCTATAACCAAAACCGCGCGAACTACGATCGCGGCGATGGCTTCCGTCTCGACACCAGTAACTCTGAAGGGAATCTGGTGCCGGTGGAGTTGGGCTGGAAACCGACCTTAGGCGCAGACAAGCTGCCGGGTAATTACCGTATTGGTTATTACTACTCGTCAGCTAACGGCGATAACTACGGCAGCTGGCGTGATGGTGCGTACCAGAGTAAGGATCACGCCTACGGCGGTTACGTGCTGTTGCAACAACAGCTGACCGCGCAAGGCGGCGATGTCAGCCGCGGCCTGGGCGTAACCGTGCAAGCGGTGATGAATGACCACAAAACCTCAAAAACAGACAACTATCAGTCCGTTAGCTTTACCTGGAAAGGGCCGTTCGATGCACGTCCACAGGATGAGATTGGCGTGGGTGCGGCGCGTATTCACGTCAACAGCGCCTATACGCGTTCGCTGCGTGACCAGAACGATGCCAACGGTGAAACCAACTTCGATAGCCCAACCTATCTGCCGATTCAGGATGGCTCGGAGTACAACTATGAGATTTACTACAACGCTCAGCTGACCAAATGGCTGCAGCTGCGTCCGAACCTGCAGTATGTGGTGGCGCCGGGCGCCGTCAGCGAAGTGAAAGATGCGTTTGTTGGTGGGATTAGTGCGAACGTGAATTTCTGATGTTTAATGTGGGTCGCCATCAATGACGACCCTACATCCGATCGTAGGGGCGTCATTTATGCCGCCCAATTAGCTTAACCGAACATCACTTCCGCCCAGCGCGCCAAACCGGCTGTGACCGATCCGAAATCATCGCCACCGGCGATCGGCGTATCGGGAAGCGCCTGCTGTAATGCGGCGCGAATGACTGGAGAACGTGCACTGCCGCCGGTGAGGTAGATCACTTCGGGTTGGGTTTCGCAGGTGGCAAGGGCCAGATGCACCTGTTCAAGGATACGCTCCAGCGGCTGATTAATGGCTTCTTCCAGCTGTGTCGCGCTGATTTGGGCCTGTAACTGGGCGGCGATAAACGCCAGTGAGGCATCGCTTTCGGTGACTTCCGACAGCGCAATTTTGCTCTCCTCAGCCGCGCGCACCAAACGATAGCTCAGCTTCTGCTGCCACACCTTCAGCAGATGCGCCACCTTGTCGCCTTGCTCGGCATCACGAATTAAATCACGCAGCAGCTTGCCGCTGGCGGCGGAGTAGAAATCACTTTGCGCTGGCACATCGTTAATGGCCACCGCGTTCCACCATGGCAACGCAGGTAGCGCGGTCCCTTTCTGGGTGTTGCCTCCCAGACCAAGCAGTGGCATCAGGGTTTTGAACGCCAGCATGATGTCGAGATCGTTACCGCCCACGCGGCAGCCGCTGTGTCCCAGTAAACTTTCCCGGCGATCGGTTTTATTGCGCCACTCCGGACCCATCAGCAACATTGAGCAGTCGGTGGTGCCGCCGCCGATATCCACCACCAGCACGCGTGTCTCTTTCTCCAGCGTGGCTTCGAAATCCAGACCCGCTGCCACCGGTTCAAACTGAAACTCCACATCACGGAAACCCGCACGCTGTGCCGCGCGCAGCAAAATGCCTTGCGCCTGCTGGTTGGCGTCTTCGCCACCTAATCCCTGGAAGTTAATCGGGCGACCAATCACCGCTTGCTCAATCGGGCGATCGAGCTGGGTTTCACCCTGCTGGCGGATGTGCAGCATCATGGCGCACACCAGATCTTCAAAGAAGGCGATTTGCTGAGGTTTCAGGCCGTTGGCGCCGAGGAAGGATTTTGGTGATTTCACGAACCACACTTCTTCGGGATCGACCATATATTGCTGCAAGGCGGTTAAGCCAAACTGCACGCTACCCGGCGTGACATCAATATCTTCTTCGCGGTTAAAGCGCAGCGCACGCTGCAATAATGCCGTGCCTTCACTGTCTGGCGTTGGCACCTGATGATGGCGATGTAGCCATTCACTGATCGCTTCGCGCGTTGGCGCACAAATCATGGAGGGAAGCAGTCGCTGACCATTCTCCAGCGTCAGCAGACGCGGCGTGCCATTATCACTGACTGCAATTGAACAGTTGGCCGTGCCGTAATCGAATCCGATAAACATATTTATCCCCCATGCCGGAAAAAAGGGGGCGACTTTAGCGCAGCCAGCGCGGGCTGGCAATGGGTAGACGTGGCAGATTACATCTGCACTTCCTGATAAACGTGATACTGACCACGGCCGGCATGTTTTGCGCTATAGCAGGCAACATCCGCCTGTGACATCACTACGGTGCTGATGCAATTGTTTTCATCGATTTGCGTAATGCCTGCACTTGCGCCGACGTAATAAGGTGTATCGTGCCATATAAAACGGTGTTCGCTCACCGCCGCAACTATCTGCTGTACCACATCCCGCACCTGATCCACTTCACAGTTCGGTAAGAGCAGGCCAAATTCATCGCCACCTAAGCGCGCCAGCATATCGCTGGAGCGTAAATAATGTGGCATCAGTTCTGCGAGCTCGCGCAGTAGCGCATCACCCGCGGCGTGTCCGGCGGTATCATTGACCGCTTTAAATTTATCGAGATCGATAAACACCAGGACATGCTGGGTGTGGTGGGTCGCGGCATCGTTGACCAGGCGTTTCAGCCGCTGCTCAAAGCTATGACGATTCGGCAGGCGCGTCAGCATGTCGTGTGAAGCGCTATAGCTCAGGCGCTTCATCACTCTGCGGGATTCGCTGACGTCCTGAATAACCATCACCGCGCCGATGCTGCTACCCGCTAAGGTTTTCAGCGGCGTAATGCTGTAGTGGATCTCCACTAATGCGCCATCCGGCGTGTGCAGCACCAGCTCTTCATCAAGATCGGGTGAGATTTTTTCACCGGGCAGCTGGCACAGCAGCAGATTATCCACGCGTGGCCCGGTTTCGCCGCGGGTAATATTAAGGAGTTCGGTAATCGGCACGCCTGCGGCTTTCTCTTGTGACCAACCGCTGAGCGTTTCTGCCACCGGATTCATAAAGGTAACGCGCATTTCATCATCGGTACTGATGACCGCTTCACCGATAGAATCCAGGGTGATTGCCATGCGCTCTTTTTCCTGGAATAGCGCTTCGTTCAGCGCGCGCAGCGGCGTGATGTCCTGACAGATGCCCAACATACGTTCAATCTGTCCATCCTGACTCAGAATGCGGTTGGCCTCAGAGCGCACATAGCGCGGGCCTTCGGGCAAATTAATACGGTATTCAATCTGGAAGGCGCTGCGGCGCTCAATGGCCTGCTGAACAATCAACGCTGCGCTTTCGCGCTCTGCCGGGTCGAGCAGATGCAGCCACAAATCATAGGTTGGCGTTTGGTGAGGAGCCAGCGCAAACAGCTCATACATGCGTTTATCCCACAGCATTTCGCCGGTTAGCAAATTCCATTCCCAGACGCCAATGCCGCCGGCTTCGTTCGCCAGCGTGATGCGCTCCATCAGGCGGCGATTTATCTGCTCGCTCTGCTTCAGTTCGGAAATATCGATAATCTGCGCGATGAAATAATGCGGCTGCAGCGCAGCGTCGCGCACCATAGAGACGGTCAGCCGCGCCCAGACGATCTCGCCATCTTTGCGGAAATAGCGCTTCTCCATGGTGTACGTCATGATGTCACCGGCCACCAAACGTTCCAGCTGCTGCAGGTCGCTGTTGAGATCGTCAGGATGCGTAATTTGCTGAAAGGTCAGCTTTTTTAACTCATCCGCCGGGAAGCCCAGCGTCCGGCACAGCGACTGATTAACCTGCTGCCACCCACCGTTGGGAGAGACCAACGCCATGCCAATGGCCGAATACTCCATGGCATTGCGAAAGCGCGTTTCACTCTCGCTGATATGGCGCTTTTCACGCTGGAAAGCATCCATCACCAGCGCCATAGCATGACTGGGCAGCAGCACCAGCAGGAACGGTAGCCAGGTGCTGACCTGGCCCAGCAGCAGGCCATTTTGCGTCAGATTCACCCAGTTAAAGGCGAGCAGTATCGAGATGAAACTGGCATTCAGGAAGAACAGCAGGAAAGCTTCAAATTTCGGCAGGCGTACCGAACACCAGAACAGGATCACTACGATAAAGGTAAAGGGCCAGGGCAGAAAGCGCAGCGATAAATAGCTTGCCAGCAGGGTGCCGAACAAGGTCAGGCATGTTTCCAGCTGGCGGCCGGGCGTAATCAACTGGCGCAGCGGTTTGTTGGGCCAGAGCAGCAAAACGGGGCCAAAAGCCAGTACGCCAATCACTTCCGAAATAACCCACGTTGAGAAAAAGGGCAGGGAAGCGTGACCTTCGACATGCAACATCCATAACGCCAGCAACCCACCGAGCAGCGGCGCAAGCAGGCCAGCGCATAACGCAAAACGCACCCAGTCCAGCAGCGAATTGAGCGGCGCGCGGCGATCGAGCAGCGCGCGCAGCATCAGGCCACCCAGGATGGCCTGACACATATTTAAGATGGCAAATTTAATGTTGCTGAGGGCGGGGCCAATAATGATGAGACTCGCTAACGCAGTGCCAATCACGCACGCGATAAGCAATAACGGCACATATTTTAAAGGTGCCCGAAACACAATGACGGTCATCAGCGCGGTGGAGTACCACAGCGGGGAAATACGTCCGCTAATGACAATCAGTTCCAGACAAAACAGCGTCAGCAGAAAAGCCAGCGCGCCAAAAATTAGCGCATGAAGCCAGGTATTTTGCGGTCGATCCTGTGAGGTTAATATTTCGAGGGTCATGCAGGAATCCAGCTGCGCCACATTGGAAAATGCGCCAATCTAATCTCTATTTTTCATGCTAGCACATCTGTTTAAGATCTCTGTGGGGAAATCTATTTTACGGCTTATTCCCTGAATTAATTGGCCCTTTGCGCACCAAGGGCCAAATGATTAATGGCGAAAAAGATCGGCGCGGGTGTAAGGTTTTTCCAAACCTGCAAGGTTGGCCGAGAAACGTTCAAGAAACTGTTGTGTGGTTGCTACACGCCCATGACCGAGCAGTAACAGCGGCACCAATAATGCCACGCTGATCTGCGCCAGGCTGAAGCCTTTTAGCGCAGTGTGGCGCTGGCTCAGTAAGAAAGCCGTGCTGAGCATGAAGCCCAACATCAGTCCAGCCAGCACTTCGCTTTTAGAGTGGGCATGAATCACCAGGCGAGATAAACCGACCATCAGCGGGATCAGGTAGCCAATGCCAATAGTGACCACTCGCCAGCGCGGCGACCAGCGCCCGGAGACCAGCCACATCATGACCGGCCACAGCGTGGCAGACATGGCGCTGTGGCCGCTAAAACCGGTAAAGTTGAATCTGGCGCTACCAATGCCAAAGCCAAGGAACATAATTTTCGAGATGCTCACCAGCAGGCCGGCGAGACCAAAGGCTAACACCCAATACCAAACGGTTTGGCGGTTGTCGCTTTTCCAGGGTAAAACGAGTGCGATAATCACCGCAGTGGGGATCAGCAACATGCTGTCGCCAAAATAGGTCAGGGTTTTCCAGCTCATACTTTTCCTTGCGGCTCTTATTCGATAGCCAATACGGTTACAGTATTGGCAGATGAACAGTGTATCGATTAAGCGTCTGGCTGCAAAAGGGGATATTCTGAAAAGCCGCTGGCCCATTTCTCTGGCATCAAACCGGTGAAATACCTATAATTGCCGCCAACTAACCCTCTCATTCGGCCCGTTGCAGCTTCGGCTTAGGCAGGCTCCAGTTATCAGGTCTTAAAAAAGTATGACTGACAAGTCTCATCAGTGCGTGATCGTTGGCATCGCAGGTGCATCCGCATCCGGAAAAAGTCTTATCGCCAGCACGCTCTATCGTGAAATCCGTGACCAGGTCGGTGACGAGCATATCGGTGTGATCCCCGAAGATGCCTACTATAAAGATCAGAGCCACCTCACCATGGAAGAGAGGGTAAAAACCAATTACGACCATCCGAGTGCGATGGATCACGATTTGCTGTTGCAGCATCTGCGTGCGATCAAGGCAGGACAGGATATTGAGTTACCGGTTTACAGCTACGTCGAACACACCCGCACCAGCGATTGCATTCATCTCAAACCCAAGAAAGTAATTATCCTTGAGGGCATTCTGCTGTTAACCGATGCGCGCCTGCGCCAGGAGATGAATTTCTCCATCTTCGTCGATACGCCGCTGGATATTTGCCTGATGCGCCGCATGAAACGCGATGTGAATGAGCGCGGACGTTCGATGGATTCAGTGATGAGTCAGTATCAGAAGACGGTGCGCCCTATGTTCCTGCAATTTATTGAACCTTCTAAGCAGTACGCTGACATCATTGTGCCACGCGGCGGGAAAAACCGTATCGCGATTGATATCCTTAAGGCCAAGATTAATCAGTATCTTTAACGACACGGCGTCCGGATGAGCGTGACGCGCTGTCGTAGCCTTTCGCTACACTTAAATCAGGGAGTACCAGCGATGAGATTATGCGATCGCGATATTGAAGCCTGGCTGGACAACGGAAAGTTGGCGATTGAGCCGCGCCCGCCAGTGGAACGTATTAACGGCGCGACGGTAGATGTCCGTCTTGGCAATCAGTTCCGTACGTTTAGCGGCCACACGGCAGCTTTTATCGATTTGAGTGGTCCGAAGCACGAAGTCAGTGCCGCGCTGGACCGCGTCATGAGCGATGAGATTGTGCTGCCGGAAGGCGAAGCCTTTTTCCTGCATCCGGGCGAACTGGCGCTGGCGGTGACGCTGGAATCGGTGACCATTCCAGACGATTTGGTCGGCTGGCTGGATGGACGCTCTTCGCTGGCGCGTCTTGGTCTGATGGTGCACGTGACGGCACACCGCATCGACCCTGGCTGGCAAGGCCGTATCGTGTTGGAATTCTACAACTCGGGCAAACTGCCGCTGGCGCTGCGTCCGGGCATGTTAATTGGTGCTTTGAGCTTTGAGCCATTATCAGGCCCGGCGGCACGCCCGTATAACCGCCGCGAAGATGCGAAATATCGTGGTCAGCAGGGCGCGGATGCCAGCCGCATCGACAAAGACTGACTAAAAAAGGCTTGCCAAAATACGTCGAGGTGCAGCAAGGCGGCAAGCGAGTCAATCTCCGGGAGCTTACATCAGTAAGTGACTGGGATGAGCGAGCGCAGCCAAGGCTGCTGCAACTTGAAGTATCAAGGCAATGAGGATTTGATGAGAAGAGTGATAACAACACTGGCCATCCTGTTAGTGGTGGTCGTAGCGGGCATGACGGCACTGGTGTTGCTGGTCAATCCCAACGACTTTCGTACCTATATGGTGCAGCAGGTTGAGCAGCGCAGTGGTTATCAGCTTCAGGTGAGCGGCGATCTGCGCTGGCATGTCTGGCCGCAGCTGAGCATCCTTGCTGGGCGCATGAGCTTAACCGCACCCGGTGCCACACAGCCAATGGTGACAGCCGATAATATGCGGCTGGATGTCAATCTTTGGCCGCTGTTATCACATCAGCTCAGCGTCAGCCAGGTGATGTTAAAAAATGCCATTATCCGTGTGACGCCCGAAAGCGACGCGCAGAAGCCAAGCGGTGCGCCGGTGGGGCCGAGCGACGCGGAACCGGTCAGTAGCGTTAATAATGGCTGGTCATTCAATATCGGCAAACTGCGTCTGGCAGACAGCCTGCTGATTTGGCAACAGCAGGGCGGCGATGAGTACAACTTCCGCGACCTCAATCTCAACCTCGATCAGGATGCCAGCAAGCAGGCGAATATCGAACTCGCTACGCGTGTCTCGCGCAACCAGCGCAACTTCAGCGTAAATCTCAAAGGGCAAATGAATGTGGCGCAGTATCCACATCGTCTGGTTGGACAGTTGAGTGAGCTGAACTATGCGCTGGACGGTGCCAATCTACCGCCGCAGGGGATTAAAGGGACCTTGAGCGCTCAGGGCGAATGGAACGGCGATAACCAGCACTTCTCACTGCAAAACATGCAGCTTACCGCCAATGACAGTGCGCTAGACGGCAACGCTGAGGGGCGTTTGGCATTACCGCAGCAGCTCAATCTGGCGCTGCATGCCACCACGTTAAATCTCGATAATTTGATGGCCAGCGCGCCCGCGACTGACAGCAGCGCCACACAGCACGCCAGCGTCATGCGGACCCCGGTGATCGCCGAGCCGCGCATGCGCGATAACAGTGACTCGCCGCTTAATCAAATGGATCTGATGCTCAACCTCACCGCAGATAGCAGCGTGTGGCGCGGCTTAACGCTCACCAGTTTACAGATCGACGCCAGCAATCAGCAGGGGTTAATGACGCTGAGTAAGCTGCAGGGGAAATTCGGTGAAGGCCATTTCTCTCTGCCGGGAACGGTCGACATCCGCAATCCGGTGACGCAAGTCACGCTGCAACCAGAACTGGAGAACATCGCGATTGCGCCATTGCTCAAAGCGTTAGAGTTGCCGGAAACCTTGCAGGGTACCATTTCTCTGCAGGGCGATCTCAGCGGAGCAGGCTTGAGCATTGAAGAGGGCAAACGCAACTGGCAGGGCAGTGCAGATCTGGAAGCGGCCAATCTACAACTGGCACAGCTGAATCTGCAGCAGATGGTGCGTCGTGCGGTGGCGCGCGTCAGTAATCGCGTAACTAACGATCAGCCTGACGATCAGGGCATTCAGCAGTTGAGCGGAAGAGTCAGCCTTAAGCAGGGCATTATCTCCATGCCGGACTTGCAAGGCGGCAACAGTCGCCTGGCGGTACAAACTAAAGGCAGTGTCGATCTGGTAAAACAGCAGCTGGATGTCACCGTCAATATGATGCTGCGCGGCTGGAAGGGTGACGATAAGCTCGCCAATTTGTTGAATCAGCAAACCATTCCGCTGCGCATGTATGGCGGATGGAATAATTTGCAGTATTCGTTACCGGTGGATGATGTGGTGCGTCAGCAGCTGCAGAACCAAGCTAAATCCCGCCTGAATGAATGGCTGGATCGCCAGCAACCGCCGAAGCAGCCGTAACAATATTCGTAGAGTTGCCATTCATGGCGACCTGGTGCGCATTAATGCGCACCCTGCAATGGGCCGGTGCGAATGTTGTAGGGGCGCCATTCATGGCGACCTGGTGCGCATTAATGCGCACCCTACAACGGGCCGGTGCGAATGTTGTAGGGGCGCCATTCGTAGCGACCTGGTGCGCATTAATGCGCACCCTACCTAATATTCAACCTTGTTATATCGATGCCACCGGCACAATCTCTACCTTCTGCACGCGGTGGTTTTCCACCTGCAGCGTCCGCAGCAAATAATCGCCAATCTGTAACTCTTCCCCTTCCTGCGGCACATGCTGCAGGCTATCCATCAGTAATCCCGCCAGCGTGTGATAATTACGTTTCTCATCCAGCGGCAGGCGCACATAAACCGCTAAATCCTCCAGCGGCATATGTCCATTCGCCACCCAACCCCCATCTGGCAGCGGCTGTATATCGTAGCGCGCGTCCACTTTTTCACCTGCAATAGGCAGATTACCCGCAATGGTTTCCATGAGATCGCTCAGCGTAACCACCCCTTCGACCGATCCAAACTCATCGACCACGAAGGCAAAATGAGTACGAGCATTGCGGAACTGCTCCAGCGCTTGCAGCAGCGTAACGCGCTCAGGGAAGATCAACGGTTGGCGAACCAACGCGCGTAAATCCAGTGATTTGCTATGCAGTGATTGATGAAGCAGATCAATGACGTGTACCACGCCAAGCGGGTCGCGTCCCTGCTCGGTAATAAGAATGCGCGTATGTTGATTACGATCGAGCTTGGCCATAATCTCCGCGGGATCTTCGCTGAGGTCGATGTGTTCAACGTCATGGCGCGAGGTCATGATGCTATTAATCTGCCGCTGGCCCAGTCCCAGCACGCGCGCAATCATGCGCCGCTCCTGACGATTAAACAGCGCGCCTTCTTCGCTGTCGCCCACTAATGAAGCGGTATCGGCATCCAGTTCTGCGCGCTGTGCCTCGCCACGCAGAATGCGCAACACCGCTTCCGATGTGCGTTGGCGCAGCGGGCGGCCTGCAGAGAGATAACGACGGCGATTGAAAATTGCCAGCTGGTTAAGGATCTCTATCAATATTGAGAAGCCGATAGCGGCGTAGAGATAGCCCTTGGGAATAATGAAACCCACACCTTCTGCCACCAGGCTGAAACCAATCATCAGCAGGAAACTCAGGCAGAGAATCACAATGGTGGGATGGCCATTGATGAAACGCGTTAACGGCTTGCTCGCCAGCAACATCAGCAATATCGCGACGGTGACGGCGGCCATCATCACCGGCAGCTCATTCACCATGCCAACGGCCGTGATCACCGAATCCAGCGAGAAAATGGCATCCAGCACCACTATTTGCGCCACCACCGGCCAGAATTTAGCACCGTTCTTATTTTGACCAGTTTCTTCATCACCGCCTTCAAGGCGGCTGTTCAGCTCAGTAGTGGCTTTATAAAGAAGAAAGAATCCTCCGGCGAGCAGCAGCAGATCGCGCGCGCTGAAGTCGTGTTGCCACAGCGTTAACAGCGGTTGAGTCAGCGTAACCAGCCAGGAAAGTGAGGCGAGGAGCGCTAAACGCGAGATCAGCGCAAGCAGCAGGCCAAATATGCGCGCCCGATCGCGCAGCGTCGGCGGCAACTTTTCTACGAGGATGGCAATGAAAACCAGGTTATCAATGCCCAATACCAACTCCAGAACGATTAGCGTTACTAATCCAGCCCAGAGCGATGGATCAACGATCCACTCCAACATGTGTTAATCACCTTAATGTCTAGGGGTTGAGCTTTATCTGATGATAGTGAATCGTCGAAGAGGGCACAAATACCTGCCAGCGCGTTGGATTCGCGCAACAGGTCAAGCATGCACAATATTCATGTTGGTTGTCCGCGAAAGATAAGACGAAAGTATGGATAAACAACGCAGCAAAGTGAAGGCCACTATTATTTCTTATCCGCAGCTAAGCACGTGCATTTTTAATGCAAAATAATGATGCGGGGAGTATCGAATTAATCTGAATTTTAGCGGGGAATGGCCTGAAAGCGCTGGCACCAATACTTATCGCTGGTAGTCTTTTTCCTAAAATAGTGCAGGGAAGACGGGGCCTACTTGTAAACAAGCCAGTAATAACTAGTATAGCAACGTGTTAGTAAATGTCTGCGCCAATGTTGTTAATAGCGTGCTCTTCAGCCTCCTAATGTTGTGAATTGTGATCGCACGCGGACCACGGCCAGTAATTAGCGCATAAATGCCGCATAAAACAGGCTGTAAATAGGATGATGAAAGCGGCATTGGCAGCGACAGCCAAGGGCGGTAGCGTGCCTGAAGCGCGTTTTTACTCGGTAATAAAGTCTGTCACTGTGGCAAGGGAAGTCAGACTAATCTGTTGGTATTAATCATAATTCTCTTGCTTACTAAAGTAAGAATTGGTTTGGCCTCAGAGAATTTGCCGCAGATTGCCTCAACGAATGCAGTGAATATATCGCTCATTTATTAAACAGCATTGAGGCGTTAGGGATTAGAGAAATAATATAAAAGAGTTAAATATGCGCGATAACGAAATTACATATAAAAGTCTTCTGACCAAAATTTTACTGGCGTGCTCGGATTTAATTTGTTTCAACGCGGCGTTGTTTATTGCTATGGCGCTGATTAATTCGTTCACCGACTCACCATTGGCAGATATATCTGAAAAATATCTGCAGTTAAAAATAGCCACGCACATTGCGCTGTCGGTTATTTGTGTAGGCTGGTTCTGGGTTCGCCTGCGTCATTATACCTACCGCAAGCCATTCTGGTTCGAGCTTAAAGAGATCTTTCGTACCATTCTTATATTTTCTGTCATTGATTTGTCAATTTCAGCACTTTCACAATGGCAAATGTCTCGCTTCGTCTGGGTCACTACCTGGATCCTGGCGCTGATTCTCCTGCCGCTGGCGCGTGCCATCTCCAAGCGCGTGCTGAATCATTACGGCATGTGGAAGAAGCAGACCATCATTATCGGTAGCAGCCGCAATGCACAGGAAGCCTGGCAGGCACTGCAGAGCGAAGAAGTGATGGGCTTTGATGTCATTGCCTTTTTCGACGTGGACAAAAGCTGCCCACAAGCCAGCATTTCGGGCGTGCCGGTGCTGCACAACGAGCAAGAGCTGTGGCAGCTGACCAACAGTGAAACCCAATTCATCGTCGCGGTGGAGTTTGAGCAGAGCCAACATCGCGATCACTGGCTGAAAACCTTAGCCATGCATAATTGCCGTTCCGTATCGGTGATCCCCACGCTGCGCGGTGTCCCGCTTTACGGTACTGACATGGCCTATATCTTCAGCCATGAAGTGATGATTCTGCGTGTGAATAACAACCTGGCGAAGCGCACCTCGCGTTTCCTCAAGCGCACTTTCGATATCGTTGGCGCGCTGAGCATCATCCTGGCGTTGTCCCCGGCGTTACTGGTGCTTGGCTTTATGGTGGGTCGCGATGGTGGACCGCCTATCTATGGTCACGAACGTGTGGGGCTCAACGGCCGCAAATTCAAATGCCTGAAATTCCGCTCAATGGTGATCAACTCGAAAGAGGTGCTGGAAGAGGTACTGCGTACCGATCCGGTGGCGCGCGCCGAGTGGGATAAAGACTTCAAACTGAAGAACGATCCGCGCATTACCAAAGTCGGCCATTTCATCCGTAAAACCAGCCTGGATGAGCTGCCGCAGCTGTGGAACGTGGTACGTGGCGATATGAGCCTGGTCGGCCCTCGCCCGGTGATTGAAGATGAACTCTGCCGTTATGCCGGTGATGTCGATTATTACCTGATGGCGAAACCAGGCATGACGGGATTGTGGCAGGTTAGCGGTCGTAACGACGTTGACTATGAAACGCGCGTCTATTTCGACTCGTGGTATGTCAAGAACTGGTCGCTGTGGAACGATATTGCGATTCTGTTCAAGACGGTTGGCGTAGTACTCAAACGCGATGGCGCCTATTGATAGACAGCGGGGCAGGGGACGGATGTGGCGTCCTCGCCTATAAACTGCCGGCGCTGGGCGTGTCGTTATAAAAACAACTGCCGTCAATGCGCCTGATCAAACGGGTTATTTGCCGGCTGATGAATTACCCACTTTAATTGATGTCGTCTTATGGCACGGTGACAACATAAAACCAAGGGAGCGCATAATAATGACCCACAGTTTCAGTGTTTAACCCGTCACATTAATTTTTTGTAAGACGCTTACACAGCGGGCGATTTCGCCTCTATCAATCATTAACTGATAGCGAAGAATCAGATGATAATGAAAACTAAATTGATACCTTTACTGGTATCCGCGACTTTTCTCTCCGGATGTACCATTGAGCCGGGTTCTCACCTTTCCACCAGTGGAAAAGATGTCATTGAGCAACAGGATAGCAACTATGACATCGACAAATATGTAAACGTCTTCCCGCTCACGCCGCGTCTGGTTGAGCAGATGCGTCCGAAGCCGTTGGTCGCGCAGGCTAACCCGCTGCTGCAAAATGAAATCCAAAGCTATGAATATCGCATCGGTGTGGGCGACGTGCTTAACGTCACCGTTTGGGATCACCCCGAGCTGACCACCCCAGCCGGTCAGTACCGTAGCGCCAGCGACACCGGTAACTGGGTACAGGCCGATGGCAGCATCTTCTACCCGTATATCGGTAAAGTGCGCGTAGCCGGTCGTACCGTGACAGAGGTCCGCACCGAGATGGCGCGCCGTCTGGCACAGTTCATCGAGAGCCCGCAGGTTGACGTCAACGTCGCCTCGTTCCGTTCGCAGAAAGCCTACATCACCGGTTCTGTGACGACGTCGGGACAACAGCCGATCACCAACGTACCGCTGACCGTACTGGATGCCGTGAACGCCGCAGGTGGCTTAGCCGCCGACGCTGACTGGCGCAACGTGGTGCTGACGCACAACGGTAAAGAACAACGTATTTCGCTGCAGGCGCTGATGCAAAACGGCGACCTGAGCCAGAACCACCTGCTTTATCCGGGCGATATCCTTTACGTACCTCGTAACGATGACCTGAAAGTCTTCGTGATGGGTGAAGTGAAGCAGCAGTCAACGCTGAAGATGGACCGCAGCGGCATGACGCTGGCTGAAGCACTGGGCAACTCGCAGGGTATGGATCAGACCACCTCTGATGCTACCGGCGTGTTCGTAATTCGTCCGATTCGCGGCGCCAATCGCACTAAGATTGCCAACATCTATCAGCTGAACACGAAAGATGCGGCATCCATGGTGATGGGTACCGAATTCCAACTGGAGCCGTACGACATCGTCTACGTCACCGCCACCCCAATTACCCGTTGGAACCGTGTGATTTCAGGTCTGCTGCCGACCATCGTCGGTGTAGACGACGCCAGCTCCGCGGCACTCCGTTTCCGCACCTGGGGTAACTAAGGTTTCGCCATGATTAAGTCCGTGTTAGTCGTCTGCGTCGGCAACATTTGCCGCTCCCCTACCGGGGAGCGTCTGTTCAAACGCGCACTTCCGAATATCCGGGTTGCTTCTGCAGGGCTGGGCGCTCTGAAAGGTTATCCGGCCGATCAGACCGCGCTTGATGTGGCCGCCGAACACGGCGTGTCGCTCGAGGGCCATCAGGCACAACAGTTAACGGCCAGCATGTGCCGTGACTTTGACCTGATTCTGGTGATGGAAAAGCGTCATGTTGAGCAGGTGAATCGCATCGATCCAGCCGCACGCGGAAAAACCATGCTGCTTGGGCACTGGCTCAACCAACAGGAAATTGCGGATCCGTACAAAAAAAGTCGCGAGGCCTTTGAAGAGGTCTACGGGTTACTGGAAAACGCTACCCAGAAATGGGTCAACGTATTAAGCCGATAGTTGGGATTATCCATGAATATCAAAAACAAGGTTATGACCGCGCCAAAGGAAGATTCGAATGGATGGGATCTGGCGCATCTTGTGGGACAGCTGATTGATCATCGCTGGATCATTGTTGCCGTTACCGCATTCTTTATGTTGGTGGCGACCCTCTACACACTGTTTGCCACGCCAATCTACAGCGCCGATGCCATGGTGCAGGTTGAGCAGAAGAACACCGCCTCGGTTCTGAACGAGCTGCAGGATGTATTGCCGACGACGCCAGCTTCCGATACCGAGATTCAGATTGTTGAATCCCGCATGGTAATTGGTAAAACGGTTGCCGACCTCGGTCTGGACACGGTGGTGCAGCAAAAGTACTTCCCGGTGATTGGTAAAGGTATGTCGCGCCTGATGGGCAACAAACCGGCGCAAATCGCTATCTCACGTCTGGAAATTCCGCAGTCTATCGACAAACGCACCGTGCAGCTGGAAGTGACTGGCCCAGAAACCTACACCGTCACCAACAATGGCGACGAGCTGTTTAAAGGTCGGGTTGGACAACTGGAAAACCACGGCGACGTAACCATGTTGGTCAGTGGTATTCAGGCGGACGAAGGCACCAGCTTCAACGTAACGAAACTCAGCGAACTGCAGGCGATTAAAAACGTTCTGGGTGCACTGACCGTGGCGGATAAAGGCAAAACCACCGGCGTCCTTGGTCTGGAGTATCAGGATGAAGATCCAGAGCAGGCTAGCCGCGTACTGAACCAGATCGTTAACAACTATCTGCTGCAGAACGTTGAGCGCAAATCAGAGCAGGCAGAGAAGAGCCTTGAGTTCCTGCGCACTCAGCTGCCACAGGTGCGTAGCAACCTGGATGAGGCTGAAGATAAGCTGAATACGTTCCGTCGTCAGAATGAGTCAGTGGATATGTCGCTGGAAGCCAAATCGGCACTCGACTCTTCTGTGAGCGTGCAGAGCCAGCTGAACGAACTGACCTTCAAAGAAGCGGAAGTTTCCCAGCTGTTCACCAAAGATCACCCAACGTACCGCGCCCTGCTGGAAAAACGCAAAACGCTGGAAGATGAGCAGGCAAAACTGAATAAACGCATTTCAGGTATGCCACAAACTCAGCAAGAGATTCTGCGTCTGACGCGTGATGTGCAGTCAGGTCAGGAAATCTACATGCAGCTGCTGAATCGTCAGCAGGAGCTGGGCATCAGTAAAGCCAGCACCGTCGGTGATGTGCGTATTATCGATGGCGCCGAAACGGCCGGTAGCCCGGTGGCACCGAAGAAGCCGCTGATCATCGCTGCTAGCTTGATTCTCGGCTTGATGCTCTCTGTAGGTCTGATTCTGCTGAAAGCGCTGTTCCACCACGGCATCGAAAATCCAGAGCAGCTGGAAGAGCTGGGCATGAACGTCTATGCCAGCGTACCGCTCTCTGAATGGCAACGTAAGAAAGATACCGAAGCGTTGGCGCGTCGCGGTCATAAAGAGAAAAGTGACCCGCACAATACGCTGCTGGCGTTGGGTAATCCCACCGATCTGTCAATTGAAGCGATTCGTAGCCTGCGTACCAGCCTGCACTTCGCCATGATGGAAGCGAAAAACAACATCCTGATGATCACCGGTGCAAGCCCAGGTATTGGTAAAACCTTTATCTGTGCCAACCTGGCAACGCTGGTATCAAAAGCGGGTCAGCGCGTGCTGTTCATTGATGGTGATATGCGCCGCGGCTATACCCACGAACTGCTGGGTGCGGATAACAAATCGGGTCTGTCAAACGTGCTGTCAGGTAAAAGCGAGTTCTCGCCTGCGATGATTCAGAAAGGCGTTTACGGCTTCGACTTCCTGCCGCGTGGTCAGGTACCGCCGAACCCGTCTGAGCTGTTGATGCACCGTCGTATGAGTGAGCTGCTGGATTGGGCGAGCAAAAACTATGACCTGGTATTGATTGATACGCCGCCGATTCTGGCCGTCACCGATGCCTCTATCATCGGTAAGCTGGCCGGCACTTCGCTGATGGTGGCGCGTTTCGAAACCAACACCAGTAAAGAACTGGATGTCAGCTACAAGCGCTTTGCGCAGAATGGCATCGAGATCAAAGGCGTCATCCTTAACGCCGTCGTACGTAAAGCGTCGAATGCCTATGGTTATGGCTACGACTACTACAACTACGAATACGGCAAAGAAACCAAAAGCTAAGCAGTAAACAAAGGGGGCGGTTTACCGCCCCTTTTTTATGGCAAAGACGCTTTACGCCAGGTGCGCAATAATGCGCACTCTACGTCTTGTAGAGGCGCCATACAGGGCGACCGGTGCAATTTTTATCGGGTGCATTTTGTGCCCAAACACATACACACAGCACAGTCTTAGGTATTCCCGTGATGGTACGTAAAGTCCTAATGAGAAAAGATACTAACGGCATGATTTTTCAGAGCAAAGCCGATTCCTTTCTCGGGGCCGAACGCGATACCGTTGAATCTGGAACAGCTGTTTAAGAGGTGCTGGCAATGCAGGACATCCGCTTCTCAATTGTAATTCCCGCGTATAACGCGTCGAAATCGATTGTTACGACGCTTGATTGCGTCAAAGCGCAAACCTATCGCAATTTTGAAGTCATCATTGTGGATGACAAATCGGCTGATGCAGCCGAACTGGCGCAGGTAGTACGCGGCGAGCGTTATCAGGATCTGGATATCAAACTTGAGCTGTCTGAGGTGAAACTCAACGGCGCGGGTGCCCGTAATAAAGGCATCGAATTGGCAACGGGCGATTTTATCAGCTTCCTTGATGCCGATGATGAGTGGCATCCCGATAAACTGCGGGTAGTCAGTGAAACCATCGCCAGGCTCGAGGCGCAGGGCAAGTCACGCTACGTCATCTTTAGTCAGGTGAACATCCATCAGGATGGCAGCTTCCTCAAGGTGATGCCGATGCAACCGCCCGGTAAAAACGAAACCGTGGCTGAGTATCTGTTTGGCTGTTATGGCTTTATCCAGACCAGCACCATTGTGTTGAAGCGTGAGGATGCAGCGAAAATCCAGTTTGATGCGCGTTATATCCGCCATCAGGATTACGATTTCTGTATTCGTGCCGACCGCATGGGTTATGACTTCGTGATGATCGACAAGCCGCTGGCAACGTACCATCTGGTGACCAAATTTGGTTCCAAGCACAAAGGCGAGTCGGTGAAATACTCGTTCTTCTGGCTCGATACCATGAAGCCGCATCTGACCACGCGCGATATCCATACTTATAAGGCATTCAAGCTACCGCTGCGCTACAAGATGGATGGCAAATCGCTGCAGGCCAGCCTCAGTTTCGCGCGCTACTTCTTTCTGACCAATCGTGACAATCGCGCTTACTTCATGAATCGCCTGCTCGATAAGGTCAAGTCACGCTTCACGGGTAGAAGAGCCGTTTCCTGATTCACTTATTTGACTTTCACTTGCTCCCATAACGGGGGCAATTTTTTGGTTCCTGAAACTCCGGGTAGATAAATGACAAATCATGTTGGCACCATCGGTATTGTGATGCCGATGTATAACGCGCGGAATACCGTATTGCGCGCGGTTGAGTCGATCAGCAACCAGACCTACAGCGACTGGCATCTTTACCTGATCAACGACAAATCGACCGATGATTCACTTGCTCTGGTGCGTGAACACTGTCAGGACACGCGTATCACCATCCTGGATAATGAGATGAATCTTGGTGCCGCCGAGACCCGTAACGTTGGGCTGCGCGCGGCAAAAGAAGAGATCATCGCGTTTCTTGACAGCGATGATGAATGGCACGTGGAAAAGCTGGCGGAGCAGGCTGCGGCCATCGCCGCTGGCGACGATTTTGTGATTACGCACTATCACTACAAAACCAAAACCGCCGATCACGACATTACTTACAGCAAACCCTACCTGCAGCAGGAAAACTTCGTGAAGAAGCAGTATCGCGTGTGCTTCTCATCGGTGTGTTTCCGCCGTCCTCCTCAGGGCATCTTCTTCCAGCGTAAAGGTCACGAAGATTTCCTGTTCCTCTATGAATTGTTCCAGCGCTACAAACAAGCCCGCGTGATCCAGAACATCCTGGTCAACTATTACGAGCTGGGTGATTCCCTATCACGTAACAAGAATAAAGCGGCGAAGTGGCACCTCGAACTATTAAGAATTATCTATAAAAACAATCCGTTAAAAGTATATTACTATTACACGTGGTACATGGTGAACGGGGTTCTTTTCGCTCTGAAGCATCGTTGATACCCGGCATCCTTCACGCTGCAACTGCGTTGGCCGCGCACGTCCACCCCAGTCACTTACTGAAGTAAGCTCCGGGGGATGGTCGCACTTGCCGCCTTGTTGCAGCACGAATGATTTGGGTCTCAATTAAACAGTCGTTTGAGGTGGAAAGGATTAATGAAAAAGATCGTTTTGGTGATTAAAGATGCCTACTCGTATGCGGGCACGGAAAACATCTGCAACTTTATGTCTGAGTGCCTCGGCGAACAGCATGACGTCACCATTTACTCGCTGGAAGGCAGCGGCAAAACCTTTTATCCGTTTGAACGGGTGAAGAAGATTGTCAGCTTTGAAGGCCACAGCAACCCGATTAAAAGCGCCGTCGCTAGTATTCATCAGGAAGGCTTCGACAGCGTATTTCTGATCAGTATGGGCCGCCTGAGCGTGATGTTTGCGTTCTGGAACCTGATGGCGCTGAAGAAAAAGCGTTTTAAAGCCTATGCCTGCGAACATATCGCGATTAACTCCTTCAGCAAGCCAATCAAGTTGCTGAAATGGCTGATGCTGCGCTATTACGACCAGGTGATCGTCTTAACCGACAAAGATCATCAGGTGTTTAATCGCTGGAACATCGCCAGCCAGCAAATCCCCAATCCTGTGGTTTATAAGGCGTTTCAGCGCCAGACGCGCAGCCGCCAGGCATTAGCGGTGGGGCGTCTTGATAACCAGAAAGGATTCGACCTGCTGCTGGATATCTGGGCGGATTTCAGCAAGAAACATCCAGAGTGGACGCTGGTGATTGCCGGTGACGGTGAACTGCGTCAGCAGCTGCACGACCAGGCTGCGGCGTTGGGGATCACCAACAGCGTCAACTTTGTTGGCAAAGTCAGCAATATCAACGATTACTATCGCGAAAGCGACATGGCGCTGATGACCTCGCGCTACGAAGGCTTGCCGCTGGTGCTGCTGGAAGCGAAATCCTGGTCGCTGCCGGTGGTGGCATACGATTGCCCAACCGGCCCGCAGGAGATCATCAATCATGGTGAAGATGGTTTCCTGGTGCCGATGAATGACAAAACCCAGTTCTTAAAGCGCATGGAACAGTTGGCCAGTGATGATGCTCTGTTCTACGCGATGAGTGAAAAAACCAAAGAAACCGCGCTCAAGTTTGACGGTAACCAGATCAAACAGAGCTGGCTCGCGCTTGTTTAGCGACAACTATCGTGCCTCGGGAATCCTTTTTGGCCGTATAACCACGGGAATTGAAGCATGAAAAGAAGAGAAGTCTTGCAGACCGCAGCCTCCTCCATTGTTGCCGCGCTCTCGGTGAGTGCGTTTTCCAGCTACGCCGCAAAAAGCGGCCAACCGGCCTTAAAAGCGGTCGATCCCTCTAGCGTACCGCCGGGCGATGTACCGATTTTAACGCCAGAAAACGTTTACACCATGCCGCCACAGTTCTGGCAGAACTTTGAAGGCAAACTGTGGATTGGTAAGGCGGGTAGCGATGCCAGTCAGTCCGGTAATCAAATCCCGGTTTTCCTGCGCGACGCCAATGGCAAAGTGTCACAAATCAGCCAGCCTATCGCACTGAATAAGGGCAACTTTGCGCAATTTATTCATGATAACGCCGCGTTAATTGCCGATCCTGCTCACTCAATGGTGGTGGAAGATAATCAGGGCAATACGCTGTTTTCCATCAGCGATGTCTCACGCCCTAATCAGAGCAACTTCAGCCAGCGTCTGGCGCAGCCGAACGGCTATCAGCTGATTGGTGAAATCCCGTCGGTCGAAGAGCTGCGCAAAACGCGTCCGCTGTTCGCCGGTGCCAAAATTAAGCTGAAAAGCTGGCACGAAGGGCTGGAAGTGGGCGGCGGCGAATTCGTTGGCACCTTCGGCGATGGCAAAGATGATGGCGGCGTGAACTTCAGCGGCAACGGGTTTACCTGGCGCCGCGTGGTAGAAGATTTTAACCGCCTGACGCTGTTTGATTTCGGTGCGATTGCCGATGGCAAAACCGATACGGCACCAGCAATTAAAGCCATGTACCAATGGTCGATTGATGCCAGCCAGCAAATCTGCGTGCAGTTCCCGGCGGGGACCTTCTTCGTCACCGAATGTGATTTTGGTGACGAAGGACGTCGCTTTTTCCGCATTTCCGGCGCCATGGTCAACTTCGGATACTTCCCGGCGACCACGCTGGTCTCGGATGGACGTTCTGAATTTTTGTTCCAGGTGAATGCGCGCTGGACCGAAATCTCCAACCTCAACTTCAACGGTAACAACGATAAGCGTCCCAACAAGCAGGGCTTGTTCCGCAATACCTGCCCGGGTGGCCAGTTCTTCCGCGGTGCCTGCCTGCGCTTCAATCAGGTCGGCGGTGTTTCGCTCAGCCTGCTGGATACGCTGGATTGCAAAATCGATCAGTGGTACGCCAACGCCTGTACGGGTGATGTGATTAAAGCCAGCTGGTCAGGACAAAAGGCGGGAGCCTGGGATCACAGCACCGCGATTGAGCTCTCTAACTTCAATGCTCAGCACTGTAAAGGCGGCATGGTGCTGAATCTGCCGCGCTGCAGCCAATCGATCATTCATAACGGCTGGATTGAGCACAGTGATTTCCCTGGCGATATCTCGAACGGACAGTGGATTATTGATGCGCTGAGCATCGAGGATTGTAAGAACCCGCTTAATGCACGCAACTCGCGCCTGAATATGCGTCAGACCAACTTGCAGTCGGGCAGCTGGATTGATAACTCGCTTGAAGGCGATCGCTGGCTGAACATCTGGGAGATGGGCTCGACGCGCGTTGAATCTTACGGCGTGGCGATTGATGGCAGCCTGAAATACAACTACATCACTTCGCGATTCCGTCTGACCAACAACACCAATCAGGAAACCTGGTTTGAGTTGGGCAACTTCTATTCGCCGACGGTGGGCGATAGCTGGGAAATCGAAGTATTTGGCCAGTCGCAGTTCAGCAACGGCACCACTAATCAGCCGCTGATGGATGTTATCGACGGCAAAGGCACGGGTGGACGCGCGGTAATCCATCTGCAGCGCAAGAAGAGCAAAGCTGAAGCCAGCTGGTCAGCCGAAGGCAGCTCGCCTGTGGTTGAGGTGCGTATTGAGCCACGCACCGAGACCGACACCAAAGTATTCGTCAAGCTGGCGGGCTGGACGCCGACCACCGCGGTGCTGATTAAAAGTACCGCCAAGGATCGCTTCCTGACCGGTCGCTGTGCGCGTGTGGATGCCGTGATGGACAAAGGCGCACCGGGGAGCGGCACCCAGCAGGCTCCGCAGCGCTTTAGCCTGCACAATGGTAAAGCGGGCGTCGGTGGCAACGAGCAGGGCGATTTGCTGCTGGCATCGCGCGCGCTGAAGCCGGAACAGGTGGATACGCGTGAGCCGAAGGGATTTATTTCCGTCGTCATTAATGGTGAGCAGGTGGCTATGCCGTATTTCGCCATTAAATCGTAATCAGTAATGGATAAAACCGGTCGCCATTAACGGCGACCCTACCTTGACTCAGCATTTGATGATGGTTTTGTAGGGTGCGCATTGATGCGCACCGGATAGCAGTACCGCTGTTTAGCACTACTTTTTGGGTTTTGATCCCATTGCAGTCATTTAACACAGAGTTCACTTTGCCAGTTCGATAGTTGGCGGCTTGTAAAAATTACAAAAATTTTTCCGGAGTTTTTTTATGAAAATTTTATTGGTAGGAAACCATACCTGTGGAAATCGTGGGGATGGCGCGATTTTACGTGGGCTGATTGATTCACTCAACTCTGCGCGCGCGGATTTGCAGATCGATGTCATCAGCCGTTATCCGACAAGCTCTGGCTATTTATTGCAGCAGGATATTCAGCAGGATTCCCTGTTCCTGCATAACAGCAAATCTGGCAAGGGTTTGGTGGGCAGCCTGAAACGCAAAGTGGCGAACCGTCTGATGCCCGACATCATGATGGCGCATCTGGGAAAAGGCGGCCTGTACAAATCATTTTCGGTGCCACCGCATTTGGCGGCGTTCACTAAAAGTCTGGCGCAATATGACGCGATCATTCAGGTTGGCGGCTCGTTCTTCGTCGATCTGTATGGCGTCACGCAGTTCGACCACGCGCTCTGTGCGTTGATGGCGAAAAAGCCGCTGCATATGGTAGGCCACTCGGTGGGGCCGTTTGAAAACCCACGCGTCAACGCGCTGGCCAACTTCGTGTTCGATCGCGTCGATAGCCTGGTGCTGCGCGAGGAGGTGAGCCACGATCGTCTGAAACAAGACGGCGTTACCACCAGCAAAGTGAAGAAGGGCGTCGATACCGCCTTCCTGGTGCAGGCTCGCGAAGTGGAGAATCCCAGCCACAATCTGCTGCACTGGCAGGCAATTATCAGCGCGCGCAAAACCATTGCCATCACCGTTCGTGAACTGGCGCCGTTCGATAAACGTCTTGGCGTGACGCAGAAAGAGTATGAAGCTGCCTTTGGGCGCGTCATCAATGCGATGATTGCTGAGGGTTATCAGGTGGTTGCATTTTCAACCTGCACCGGTATCGACAGCTACGCCAAAGATGACCGCATGGTGGCGCTGACGCTGCGCGATCATGTCGAGCATCCTGAGCATTACCATGTCATCATGGACGAATTCAACGACCTCGAACTCGGCATCCTGCTGAGCCATTGTCATCTGACGATTGGTACCCGCCTGCACTCTGCCATCATCTCCATGAACTTCGGTACGCCGGCCGTGGCTATCAATTATGAGCACAAGTCGCTTGGTGTAATGAAGCAGCTCGGCCTGCCGCAGATGGCCACCGATGTGCAGAGCCTAATGGATGGATCGCTCATCGATAAAGTGCAGACGGTGCTGGCCGACTACGACAATGTGAAACGCAAAGTTGATACCGCGGTGGCGCAGGAGCGTGAGATTGGCAACCGCATTACAGCAGAAATTCTCAACGTCCTGGGGTGAAGTGATGAAGCTGACCTTTTTCACCATGCGTTTTCCTGTTGCCTCTGAGACGTTTGTGCTCAATCAGGTGACGCATTTCATCGACGCAGGCTACGACGTGGAGATTATCTCCGTGTTTCCAGGCGATATGATCAATCGCCACGCCGCGTTCGATGACTACAATTTGGCAGCGAAAACCCACTATTTACTGCCGGAAGAGAAGGTATCCAACCTTGATAAGCTGACGCAGCGTATCGGTTTGATACTGCCGAAAATCACCAAGGGCGCGTTACTTAAGTCGCTAAACGTGCGCCGCTATGGCGCACAGGCCAGCAAATTACTGCTGCCGGCGATTGTCGCCAACACTAAGCAGCCTTACACCGCCGATGTTTTCCTGGTGCACTTTGGCTATGCCGGCGCGCTGGCTAATAAGCTGCGCGAACTCGGCGTGCTGAAAGGCAAACAGGCGACAGTGTTCCACGGCGCGGACATTTCACGTCGTCATATTCTTGAGGAGCATAAGCTCGACTACATCAACCTGTTCAAACAGAGCGAACTGATGCTGCCCATCAGCCACCTGTGGGAAAACAAGCTGATTGAGATGGGCTGCCCGCGGGAAAAAGTGCGCGTGACGCGTATGGGCATCGAGCCGGAGAAATTTAACTTCCGACCGCGCGACGCGTTCCATCAGCCGCTGCGTATCGTTTCGGTGGCGCGTCTGACCGAGAAAAAAGGGTTGGATGTGGCGGTGAAAGCCAGTGAAATTCTGCGCAATAACGGCGGCCAGTTCCAGTTCACCATCATCGGTAACGGCGAGCAGGATGGCATGATGCGCGAGCATATTGCGCGCGCCGGACTGCAGGAGTTCGTCACCATGCCGGGCTTTAAACCGCAGGATGAGATTCGTCAGGCGTTGAACGAAGCAGACATCTTCCTGCTGCCGTCCAAAACCGCGGCGGATGGCGATATGGAAGGCATCCCGGTGGCACTGATGGAAGCGATGGCGGTTGGCTTGCCGGTGGTGTCCACCTATCACAGCGGCATTCCCGAGCTGATTGAGAATGACGTGAGCGGCTGGCTGGTGGCGGAAAACGATCCGGACGAGCTGGCGGCGACGCTGCTGCGTTTGTCACGCGGTGATGTCGATGTGGCACCGGTGGTCGCGGCAGCGCGGCAGAAAGTGGAAACTGAGTTCAATCAGCACATCGCTTACGGTGAGCTGGCGAAAATTCTGGAGCGCATGGTGTGAGCGGATTAAAAAAACAGGCCGTTTGGCTGTTTGGTAGTACCTGTTTTGCCGCATTGCTTCAGGTGTTACAGCTCGCCGTACTGGCGCGCAAACTGGAAACCCACGAGCTGGGGTTACTGGCGATCATCAATGCGATTCTGGCGGTAGCGACCGTGCTGCAGGATATGGGCATGAGCAGCTACATCGTGCACCGTCAGGATATCAATCGCCGTGAACAAAGCACCATTTACTGGGTGAACGTCTCGCTCAGTTTTTGTACTGGCCTGATTATGCTGGCGATTGCCTATCCGGTGGCGTGGTTCTATCACCTGCCGGAACTGGTGGGGCTGATTATGCTCACTAGCCTCAACTTCCTGGTGCTGGGACATTTGTCGCAGTATCAGGCGCACTATGTGAAAACCAAACGCATGGTAACGCTGGCGAAGATTGAGATGGCCACCAAGCTGTTTGCGTTCCTGTGCACCGTAGCGATGCTGTATTTCACCTCTCTGACGGTCGCCGCAGCGATTCTTGGCCTCTTTATCAATGCCTTTACGCGCATTCTTTGCATGATCTACTTCGGCGAGAAATCGTGGCGTCCCACCTGGGAATTCGACGGCAAAACCTTTGTTAGCGCCGTGCGTTACGGCATCTATCAGCTCGGTTCGCAGACCATTAACCAGCTGCGTACTCAGGCGGATGCGCTGATCGTCGGTAAAGTGATGGGTGCGGAGATGCTGGGGATTTACTCGCTGGCAAAAGAGCTGATTCTGCAGCCGCTGAAGCTGGTTTCGCCGGTGATTAACCGTCTGGCTCTGCCGCGCTTTGCGGAGAAGCAGCAGGATCCCGAGCAGCTGAAAAAGCTGTTCCTGAAAGGCACCTTCGTCATCATGCTGTTCAGCAGCGCGATGTATCTGGCGATTGGTATCCTTTCACCGGTGATTGTGCGCGTGCTGTACGGCGCTTCGCACGAGCAGGTTTACCATCTGATTCCGCTGATGCTGCTGTTTGGCATGCTGCGTCCGATGGGCGGCTTAACCGGCGCGATTTCGCAGGCGAACGGGCGCACCAACGTTGAGTTTTACTGGAACATTGTGGCGAGCCTGGTGGTGGTAGCCGTTCTTGCGACGACCTATATCTGGCCGAATGTGCTGTACGTGGCGCTGACGCTGTCGATTTCGCAGGTGCTGATCTCTGCCTTCGCGCATCCGTTCTTCATCAAGCCGGTGATTGGCATTCGCTTTTTGCCTTATGCGCGCCAGTGGGTATCGGTATCGGTGGTGTTCGTTGGCCTGATGATGCTGGTGAACCACTTCAATCTGTTTATTATGCCGGAGTGGTTTGAAGGCATGTTGTAGTCATCAACTTCAAACACGCGCGATGAATCGCGCCGCTACAGCTGACGCAACATTTTCACGGCCCGTAGCGGCGCCATTTATGGCGCGATGTTGGCACACCTTTCTATCAATCTCTGGTCTCATCATCACAAATCCTTTCACGATTTTTCAGCGGTTTAGGGCATCCGTTTCCCATTGGGACTGCGGCGTTTTTACCGGCCAAAATGGCGATTTTTGATGGTGTGACAGAGAGTTAGTGTCGGATTTTCAGATTAAGATTATACTTGCTCGACCGGCCGATCCTGCATAATCGACCTCACGCATTCACTTCATGAAATGGAATAAATATGACCAAGCTTAAAGCAGTAATCCCCGTTGCAGGTCTCGGTATGCATATGCTTCCGGCGACGAAAGCCATTCCGAAAGAGATGCTGCCAATCGTCGACAAGCCAATGATTCAATACATTGTTGACGAATGCGTCGCGGCTGGCATCAAGGAGATTGTGCTGGTCACGCATGCTTCCAAAAATGCAGTGGAAAACCACTTCGATACCACCTACGAGCTGGAAGCGCTGCTTGAAGCACGCGTTAAGCGCCAGTTGCTGAGCGAAGTGCAGTCAATCTGCCCGCCAGGCGTGACCATTATGAACGTGCGTCAGGCTAACCCGCTGGGTCTGGGCCACTCCGTATTGTGCGCGCGTCCGATGATTGGCGATAACCCGTTTGTGGTTGTGCTGCCAGACGTGCTGCTGGATGATTCCACCGCTGACCACCTGCGTTACAACCTCGCTTCCATGGTTGCGCGTTTCGAAGATACTGGCCACAGCCAGGTACTGGCAAAACACATGCCGGGCGAAGATCTGACCGAATACGGCGTGCTGACCACCGAAGAGCCGATTGATAATCCAGGCGATATCAGTACCATTACCAGCTTTGTTGAGAAGCCAGAAGCGGGCTCAACCGATTCCGATCTGACCGCGGTTGGCCGCTACGTGCTTTCTGCGGATATCTGGGAAGAGCTTGAGCGTACTGAGCCAGGCGCATGGGGCCGCATTCAGCTGACCGATGCTATCGCCTCCCTCAGCAAGAAGAAGCCTGTGGACGTGCAACTGCTAACCGGTACCAGCTACGACTGCGGCCGTAAACTGGGTTACATGCAGGCATTCGTCTCTTACGGCTTGCGTAACAACGCACAGGGTCGTGATTTCCGCGAATCCATCCAGAAAATCCTGGCGAAATAAGCTTTCTCATTCTCTACCGCGCCCATCGCGCGGTTTTAAAGGAGTACACATGGCTATTTTGGTAACGGGCGGGGCAGGCTATATCGGCTCCCATACGGTGCTGGCGCTGTTAGAGCGCGGCGACGACGTGGTGGTGCTGGATAATCTTTGCAATGCCTCACGCGAAGCTATCAATCGCGTAGAGAAGCTCTCCGGTAAAAAAGTCGTCTTCGTTGAAGGCGACATCCGCGATCGCGCCTGCCTGCGTGACCTGTTTGCCACCAACGATATCAGCGCCGTGATTCACTTCGCCGCGCTGAAAGCCGTTGGCGAATCCACGCGCATGCCGCTGGAATACTATGAGAACAACGTCGCCGGTACCGTGGTGCTGTTGGAAGAGATGCGCGCTGCTGGCGTGTGGAACTTTATCTTCAGCTCATCCGCCACCGTTTATGGTGCAGATGCGCCGGTGCCGTATGTGGAAACCACACCAATCGGCGGTACCACCAGCCCGTACGGCACCTCTAAGCTGATGGTTGAATTCGTGATGCGCGATTTCGCGAAAGCCGACCCGAATTTCAAAGCCATCGCGCTGCGCTACTTCAACCCGGTTGGCGCACATGAATCTGGCGAAATCGGTGAAGATCCAAGCGGCATTCCTAACAACCTGCTGCCGTATATCGCACAGGTCGCGATTGGACGTTTGGATAAGCTGGGCGTATTCGGTAACGATTATGACACCCCAGACGGCACCGCACAGCGTGACTACATTCACGTTGTCGATTTGGCGGAAGGGCACCTGAAGGCGCTGGACCATCTGACGAAGGTTGAAGGCTACAAAGCTTACAACCTCGGCGGCGGCGTGGGCTTCTCCGTGCTGGAGATGATCAAGGCGTTCGAGAAGGCGTCTGGTAAGCCGATTCCGTACGAGTTCAAGCCACGCCGTGATGGTGATTTGCCGGCGTTCTGGGCGGATGCAAGTCTCGCCAATACAGAGCTGGACTGGCGCGTGACGCGCGGGATTGATGCCATGATGCGCGATACGTGGAACTGGCAGTCGAAGAATCCAAATGGATTTAAGTAAAGCTGAATGTATAATTAGAAGCCCGGCAAATGCCGGGTTTTTTTACGTCTGAATAATTTATCCTGCATCTAAATTGATTGAAATTTATTCGCCAAAATCATTTTGATAGCAGGAAAACTCCTAAACGCAAATCAGTATAAAATATCCAGCAGCGCTATCCATCTTGCTGTTTTAGCATGAAAATTATCGAGGCTTTAATTGTCTGAAAAATAGACTATATTCTTTTGAATCATTTGGTTGGGTTCAGCTCATCCGATAAGCCAATGTGAAGATTCCAGGCTAATCCATGAGACAATAACCATGTTAATTCGGCAGCACAAAATGTATTATTTGCGGTGGTCTCAGACTGAGTCAGTTTTTGCAGAATAATTGAGCGCTTAACAGTCTGAGATAAAAAGCACAGGATTGACTTGTTACACAGCAAAGTGGTTGCTGCAAGCCAAGGGCGGTAGCGTGGCTGTTTTTTATTTTTGATGAAAAAATAACCCGCTGATAAATGATATAGCAGTCTAAAAGAGACACATTAGAGGTTGTGGAATGTTACTTCCCGTAATCATGGCCGGAGGAACCGGCAGTCGTTTGTGGCCCCTTTCACGCGAACTCTATCCCAAGCAGTTCATCAGCTTGCATGGACAGCACTCAATGCTGCAGGAAACGGTAAATCGCCTTAACGGCGTGGAAGCCCGTGCTCCGCTGGTGATTTGTAATGAAGAGCACCGTTTTCTGGTTGCAGAGCAGCTGCGTCAAATCAACAAACTTTCACACAACATTATTCTCGAACCGGTCGGCCGTAATACCGCTCCGGCGATAGCTCTCGCGGCCATTAATGCGATTGAGCAGGGTGATGATCCTGTGCTGCTGGTTCTGGCTGCTGATCATGTGATCGAAAACTGCGAGGCATTTCATCAAGCTATTTCAACGGCTACTAAATATGCCAAACAGGGGCATTTAGTTACTTTTGGCATTGTGCCAACAGGCCCCGAAACCGGTTACGGTTATATCCATCGTGGTGCACAGATTGCCGGTTCCGAAGATGCGCCATTTGGCGTGCAGCGCTTTGTTGAGAAACCAAATTTAAAAACCGCAGAAGATTATTTAGCGTCCGGTGAATATTACTGGAACAGCGGTATGTTTATGTTCCGTGCCAAGCGCTATCTGCAAGAGCTTGAGAAGTTCCGTCCCGATATTCTGGAAGCCTGCCATCGAGCAATGGCTAATGTTAATGAAGGCAGCGACTTCATCAGCATTGATAAAGAAGACTTCACTGCCTGTCCAGATGAATCGGTTGATTATGCCGTGATGGAAAAAACTGATGCTGCGGTGGTTGTGCCACTTGATGCAGGGTGGAGCGATGTCGGCTCATGGTCAGCGCTGTGGGAAGTAAACGAGAAAGATGCTGCAGGCAACTCGCTCAAAGGTGACACTTTCCTGCATAACACCAAAAATTGTTACATCAATAGCGAAGATCAATTAGTCGCTGCTATTGGCGTGGAAGATTTGGTCATCGTTAATACCAAAGACGCAGTGCTGGTTGCGCGTAAGGATCAGGTACAAGACGTTAAACGCGTGGTCGAATTCCTGAAGCGTGAATGTCGTAGCGAATATCGCCGCCACCGCGAAACGTATTGGCCTTGGGGACGCTGCGATTTAATCGTAAATACCGGTCGATTTAACGTAAACCGTATTACGGTGAAACCAGGTGAAGCATTTGATCTGCAGATGCATTACCACCGAACTGAGCACTGGGTCATTCTTTCCGGAACGGCCAAAGTTACTATTCAGGATAAAACCTTGCTGCTGACGGAAAACCAATCGACCTTCATCCCGATTGGCCACCAGCATACGTTAGAGAATCCGGGCAAAATTCCATTAGAACTCCTCGAAATCCAGTCTGGTTCTTACCTTGGTGATGATGATCTTATCTTGATTAAAGAACAGTTTGCTCGCAAAGAAGGATAATAAGAAAAAATGGAATCACTGACTTGTTTCAAAGCGTATGACATTCGCGGTGAGCTCGGTAAAGAGCTCAATGAAGATATCGCTTATCGTATTGGCCGCGCTTACGGCGAATTTATCAAACCCAAAACCATTGTGGTTGGAGGCGATGTCCGCCTGACAAGCGAACCGCTTAAAATGGCGCTGGCAAATGGCTTAATGGATGCCGGCACCGATGTGCTGGATATTGGTATGAGTGGCACAGAAGAGATCTACTTTGCCACTTTCCATCTGGGAATTGATGGTGGCATTGAAGTAACGGCCAGCCATAATCCTATGAATTACAACGGAATGAAATTAGTTCGTGAAGGTGCACGCCCTATAAGCGGTGACACTGGTTTGCGTGATGTTCAGCGCCTCGCGGAAGCTAATCAATTTGCAGAAATTGATCCTGCCAAGCGTGGTAGTTATAAGCAGATTTCCGTTCTGGATGCCTATGTTGATCATTTGATGGGTTACATTGATTTGGCTAATTTTAAAAAGCCAATGAAGCTGGTGATTAACTCAGGTAACGGTGCCGCTGGTCATGTGATTGACGAGATTGAAAAGCGCTTCCAGCAGGCTAATGCTCCGGTTAGTTTCTTCAAGGTTCATCATCAGGCAGATGGTCACTTCCCGAACGGTATTCCTAATCCTCTGTTACCTGAATGCCGCAAAGATACGTCTGATGCAGTGCGTGAGCATACAGCAGATATGGGTATTGCCTTTGATGGTGATTTTGATCGCTGCTTCCTGTTTGATGAAAATGCGGAATTTATTGAAGGCTATTACATCGTAGGCTTACTTGCTGAAGCATTCCTCAAGAAAGAGCAGGGCGCAAAAATTATTCACGATCCGCGTTTGACCTGGAACACTATTGATGTCGTGACTAAAGCCGGCGGGATTCCTGTTATGTCTAAGACAGGCCATGCGTTTATTAAGGAACGTATGCGTGAAGAAGATGCGATTTATGGCGGTGAAATGAGCGCGCACCATTATTTCCGTGACTTTGCCTATTGTGATAGCGGCATGATTCCGTGGTTGCTGGTGGCTGAATTGTTGGCTGTTAAAGGACAGACATTATCTCAGCAAGTTGAGGAAAGAATGAAGGCGTTTCCTTGTAGTGGTGAGATTAACTACAAAGTGAGTGACTCTAATAGTGTGCTTTCTGAATTAAAAAATGAAATAGGAAACAGTGCCATTAAGTCGGATGATATAGATGGCTTAAGTTTCGAATTCGATAACTGGAGACTCAATGTTAGAGCATCTAATACTGAACCTCTATTGAGATTGAATATTGAATCAAAGTCAGATTTAGAATTGGTTAGTGATAAATTAAAAACCATTTCATATTTAATTGAGGCTTGTGAATGATTTCCTCCCTGTTTAAGTCATTGTGGAGTTATCGTGGATTTGTGTTAGGCAACGTCAAGCGAGAGTTCCAGTCTAAATATCAAAATTCACTCCTAGGTGCAGTATGGAATGTATTGAACCCACTATCAATGATAGTGGTTTATACTGTTATTTTTTCTCAGGTGATGCATTCAAGAATGCCCGGCGTTTCAAATAGTTTTGGATACAGCATCTATCTATGTTCTGGGATTTTAACTTGGGGTCTTTTCGCTGAAGTAGTGGGGCGCGGCCAAAATGTCTTTTTAGAATATGCTAATCTCCTCAAAAAAGTTAGTTTTCCTCGATTATGTCTCCCAGTAACGATTATATGTAATGCACTGCTAAATTTTTCAATCGTATTTGGCTTGTTTACAATATTTCTCATATTCTCAGGTAATTTCCCTGGGTTTAGCTACTTTGCTTTAGTACCTGTGCTTGCTGTAATGATGGTATTTGCCATAGGATTAGGGATCACTTTGGGTGTACTTAATGTGTTTTTTCGTGATGTTGGGCAATTTTTTGGAATAGTATTACAGTTCTGGTTTTGGCTAACCCCGATTATCTATCCCGCACAAATTTTGCCAGCTAAAGTTCAACACTATTTATCGTTTAATCCAATGTTTGGAGTAATTACTGCAGCTCAAAATATCCTTGTTAAGGGAATTATCCCTCAATATTATCAACTTTTACCTGCTTTTATTATTGGATTGCTCTTGTGTGTTATCGGGTTGAAGTTGTTCCGAAAGCATTCTGGTGAGATGGTGGATGAATTATAATGGGAAAGATATCAGTAAAAAATGTAGGAAAAGCATATAAACAGTATCCTACTCGCTGGAGTAGATTGGCTGAGTGGTTTTTGCCAGGTAAAAGAAATTTTCATAAATTAAAATGGGTTTTAGAAGATATATCTTTTGAAGTGAATGCTGGAGAGGCTCTTGGTATAATAGGTATTAACGGTGCTGGTAAAAGTACGTTATTAAAAATGATTACTGGTACCACTCAGCCAACTACAGGAAATATCAAACTAGAAGGGCGCGTAGCGGCGATGCTGGAATTAGGAATGGGATTCCATCCTGATTTTACTGGTAGGCAAAATGCTATTATGTCAGGGCAGCTGTTAGGGTATAGTTTAGAAGATATATCCCGATTAATGCCAGCTATTGAAGAATTTGCAGAGATAGGAACATATATAGATCAACCAGTAAGAGTTTATTCTAGCGGCATGCAAATGAGATTAGCTTTTTCAGTTGCAACCGCCGTTAGGCCCGATATTTTGATAGTGGATGAGGCATTATCTGTTGGAGATGCTTATTTTCAGCATAAAAGCTTTAACCGAATTAGAGAGTTTAGTAGGGCAGGGACGACACTTCTTATTGTATCACATGATAAACAATCGATTCAGAGTATTTGTGATAGAGCCATTTTGTTAAATAAGGGAAAACTTGAAATGGAAGGTGATCCTGAATCTGTGATGGATTATTATAATGCTCTTCTTGCAGACAAACAAAATCAAAAAATTGAGCAAGTAGAATTAAGTGATGGTTCAATCCAAACTATTTCTGGAAATGGTGAAGCGGTTGTTGAAGATATTCGAATTCTTAATGAACAAGGTGAAACCATCGAGTTCTTAAACGTTGGTGAAAAAGTCTGCTTGAAGGTAACGGTTAGAGTTAATGAATATATTCCAAGGCTGATCTTTGGGTATGGTATAAAGGACCGGCTAGGGCAGGTTATTTATGGGACAAATACTGAACTCAAAAAAATGCCGATTGATAACGCTGAGAAAGGGTCTAAATATATATTGACTATACATTTTGATGCAAACCTAGGCCCGGGTAGTTATTCTATACAAACAGCGTTAGTAAGTACTGATACGCATTTGGTAAATAACTATGAATGGCGAGATTTAGCCCTTGTTTTTAATGTTTTAAATATTAATAAAACCCAATTTACAGGTTGTGCTTGGATTGATCCTGAGATTAAAATTAAGGCAATAATATTGTGATTAGCTATGCTCAGAACTATGAAGATGTGATGTTATGGCGTGCTCTTAAGCACATTGAGAATGGTTTTTATATTGATGTTGGGGCAGCGTGGCCTGAGCATGATTCAGTTACTAAACATTTTTATGATTCGGGATGGACTGGTATCAATATTGAGCCTAATCCTTCATTTGCCGAGCTATATTTAAAAGAACGTAAGCGTGATATTAATTTGCAGATCGCAATTTCGGACTTTGATGGATTTAGTGAGATTAACTTTATTAATGATACTGGTTTATCAACATTAAAGGATGATATTGCTAAAAAACATACTGAATTAGGTTTCGAAAGTTTTTCCGAAAGAGTAGTAGTAAAAAAACTGGCTGAAGTAATGCAAAGGTATGTTCACAAAGGACAAGAAATTCATTTCTTAAAAATTGATGTTGAAGGCCTCGAGAAAAATGTATTACTAGGTATGAACTGGGAGGGGGTCAGGCCGTGGATAATTGTAGTAGAATCTACAGTACCGCTATCTCAGGAGGAAAACTTTGTTGATTGGGAATATATGCTTAGTAATAATGATTATGCATGTGTTTATTATGACGGTCTTAACAGGTTCTATCTTGCGAAAGAGCACAATGAACTCAAACACCACTTTCGATTTCCTCCAAATGTTTTCGATAATTTCATTCAAAATAAAGAAATAATAAAGGATGGAAAAATAAAATCTTTAGAAAATGAGGTTAATTCATTCAAGGATACAGTGGCGAACTTGGATAAAAAGCTTCTAGAGTTAAATGTAATTCATACTACTTTGCAAAATGAGTTGGATGCAACTAAAATAAATTTTAACAAGTTGCGTATGGAAATGAAAAAGTTTGAAACTAGTTTTGCTTGGAAAATAAATGTGAAACTTAAGAAGTTTTTTCTTAGAAGGAAATAAGAAATGAAGAGTATTCTTTTTTTAAGTACATATCCATTTTCTAAGCCAAGGCACGGTGGACAGATTAGACTTCATCAACTTGTTAAAAAATTTGAGAGAAATGGTTGGACAACTCGTTCAATTGCAGTATATGAACAAGAAAGCTATTTAGGTGATGAGCTTGGAGCTTATGATGTTCCATTCCCAGTTGACTCAAAATATAGAATGTATAAAGGGAAGTATGTCCCACTAATTAATGATCTGTTAACAGGACAGTTTGCAATATCAGAGGATGATGGTTTAGATAAAATAATTGCTAACCTTCCACCGCAGATAGATATAATACATGTGGAACAGTGTTGGCTTTGGCCATTAGTTGGAAAAATAAAATCACTGCCAAAGTATAAGAATGTAATTGTAGTGTTTGGCTCGCAAAATATTGAATACATATTAAAAGATGAAATTTTAGAACAGTATCATGTCAACGATAGGGATGACGTTATTCAGGATATTAAAGCTCTTGAACTGAAAGCTGTGCTTGAAGCCGATATTGTAGCAGCTGTCACTGAATGTGATGTTGAATTCATGAGGGAATGGCATCGTAGAGAAATAAAACTCGCTGCAAACGGTATTGAACCTTGGGAATCAAATATCTTAACCGATAAGTGGGAAAAGAGATTACCCAAAGCACCTTGGCTACTCTATATAGCCAGTGCTCATCCACCAAACTTTACTAGTTTTAATAAAATTATTGGCGAAAGCTTAGCTTGCATTCCGCCTGATAGTAAGCTTGTAATCGCTGGAAGTGTATGTGAACATATTTACAAAGAAGTATTAAAATCTAAGTGGGCCAGCATTAATATGAGTCGTCTTGAATTTTTATATGTACTTGATGATGCTGATCTTGCAGAGGTAAAAAATAGAGCGTATGCCTATTTTCTGCCCATTGAACATGGCGGTGGTTCAAATCTTAAAACAGCTGAAGCCCTCTATTCAGGAAAACCAATCATTGGTACGATTTCTTCCTTTAGAGGCTTCGAAAAATACTCTGACAGCCCACGCGTGAATGTGATTCGAACACCAGAGGAATTTTTCGAGGTAACAAGAAAAGTACTTTCTAATCCGCAGCCAGTTTTAGAACAACAAGAACGTGTCAATTTAGAAAACTTAACTTGGGATAAAACATTAGACAAGTTGTATTCTGATGTTCAGAATTATTATGAGGCCTCTGTAAATGCATAATACTTGGATTGATGTCACAACAATTTTAGGCTGGCAACGATCTGCTGTTGGTATTGTTAGAACAGAGGTTGAATGTGCTACATTTGCTTTAAAAATGCACTCATCGAATTGTATTAAATTCTGTGCGTATACCCCTTCAAAAGGGTATTATGAAATTAACAGATTACTTGTTGAACAGACTATTGAAAGAATTAATGGGCATGTTAAGAAAAAAGAAATTGATTCGCAAAATATCGTAGTCCAACAAGTTGATTTTAAGACTAAATGCAAAACATCGGTCTTAAAATGTATAAGGCTGCTGCCAACCCGAATGCAGCGTAAAGTTATAAACTACCTTTTACCACGTCGGGTTGCTGCTAATAGCTTATTAACTTCTTTAAGACATGGTAAATTAGCTTTTAAGCAATTTTTCAAACCAAATGTATCAGTTCCTCATTTTCAGAATGTTGGAAGCACGGTAAGTGATGGTGCTAAATATCCTTTTTGTCAAAATGATGAATATATTTCTCTTGGACTGGATTGGGATCAAAAAGACTTTCAATACTTATATGAGTTAAAAAAAGAATTAAACTTAAAAGTTAAGCTTTTCTGCTATGATGTAATACCTGTAAAATTACCACATCTTTGCGTAGGGGATGTTGCTGGGAAATTTGCTCATTATTTTTCGAATGTGGCCTGGTGTGCTAATGAAATATTTTGTATTTCAAAATGCTCACGCGATGATTTAAATGAATTACTTAAACAGCTAGGAACACCTGTTCCCAAACTGACTATTGTTAAGTTAGGCTGCGAACTTCCTGAAATTGAAAATGATTCTGAAATTTCAAATGATGTTAAAAATTTATTAGAAGAAAGATATATATTGTTTGTTTCAACAATAGAAAGACGTAAAAATCATGAGGTTTTATATAAGGCGTATACAAGGCTGATAGACCAAAAAGTTGATAACATCCCTACATTAGTATTTGTCGGTATGCCTGGTTGGGGAATGAATGACTTTATTACTGATTTACACCTTGATCCCAGAGTTAAGGGCAAGATCATACAGTTGAACAATGTATCAGATCCTGAGTTAACTCAGCTATATAGAAGATGTTGGTTTACCGTTTATCCTTCATTATATGAGGGGTGGGGATTGCCTGTAGCTGAAAGCTTAGCTTTTGGTAAATATTGCTTAGCTTCTTCAGCTGCATCAGTTCCTGAAGTCGCTGGAGATCTTTTGGATTACATTGACCCTTGGGATGTGCTTGGATGGGCAGATAAGATAAAATATTTTATTGAGAATCCAAGTGCAATACATGAACGTGAAGAACGAATTAAATTTGAGTATAAATCTACCAAGTGGTCTGATACTGCTGCCTCAATTTTTAAATAGCAAAAATTTTTTTCTTTAAACTAATAGAAAGTGGAATTATTTATGAGCTCTAAAATTGCAATTGTTACTGGTATAACTGGGCAGGATGGAGCCTATCTTGCTGAGCTACTCCTGAACAAAAATTATGTCGTTTATGGTACATATCGCCGTACAAGCTCAGTTAACTTTTGGCGCATTGAAGAATTGGGTGTTAAAAACAATCCTAACCTGCATTTAGTGGAATATGACCTTACTGACCTTTCTGCAAGCATTCGTCTCCTGCAACAAAGCGGAGCAACGGAAGTTTACAACTTAGCTGCTCAAAGCTTTGTAGGTGTCTCGTTCGAGCAGCCTTTGACTACAGCAGAAATTACCGGTATTGGCCCGGTGAACTTACTTGAAGCCATCCGCATCGTTAACCCGAAGATCCGCTTCTATCAGGCTTCAACATCAGAGATGTTTGGTAAAGTCCAGGCTATCCCTCAGAAAGAAGACACTCCCTTCTATCCGCGTAGCCCATATGGTGTGGCAAAGCTATATGCGCACTGGATGACGATTAACTATCGTGAAAGTTACAACATCTTTGCCTCTAGTGGCATTTTGTTTAACCATGAATCTCCACTGCGTGGTCAAGAGTTCGTTACACGTAAAATTACCGATTCTGTTGCCAAAATTAAGCTCGGTAAGCTTGATGTTCTTGAGCTGGGTAACATGGATGCTAAGCGTGATTGGGGCTTCGCTAAAGAATACGTAGAAGGTATGTGGCTGATGCTACAAGCTGATGAGCCAGACACCTTTGTTTTAGCAACTAATCGTACCGAGACAGTACGTGATTTCGTCTCCATGGCGTTTAAAGCTGCAGGCATTGAGTTACGCTTCGAAGGGAAAGACGACCAAGAAGTAGCAATTGATGTTGCTACCAACAAAGTTGTTGTGAAGGTCAATCCTAAATTCTACCGTCCAGCTGAAGTTGAATTACTGATTGGTAATCCCCAGCGCGCTAAAGATATTCTCGGTTGGGAACCCAAAACCACATTGGAAGAGCTGTGCGCAATGATGGTTGAAGAAGATCTGCGTCGTAATAAACAAGGGTTTTCATTCTAATATGACTAATGGCAAAAAAGCATTGATCACTGGTATCAAGGGCTTTACTGGCCATTATATGGCAGCGGAATTATCCGCTGCCGGATATGAAGTTTATGGCCTAGGCTCAACGCCTGATCAATATGTTGATAATTATATTCAAGTTGACCTTACGGATGCGAAGAAAGTAAAACTCGCTATTGATGCTATTTCCCCTCATATCGTGGTACACCTTGCTGCTATTGCCTTTGTTGGTCATGCTGATCCAACCGCATTTTATGAAGTGAATCTTTCCGGAACGAGAAATTTACTTCAGGCATTGGCGGATACAGCTGTAAAGGCTGAGGCAGTATTAATCGCCAGTAGTGCTAATATATATGGTAACAATACACCCGGAAAACTAAGTGAAATAACACCAGCTAATCCTGCCAATGATTATGCAGTCAGTAAATTAGCGATGGAGTATGTTGCCAAATTGTTTATGGATAAACTGCCCATTGTTATTACACGGCCCTTTAACTATACCGGGGTGGGACAGGCTGATAATTTCCTTATTCCGAAAATTGTCAAGCATTTCAGGGAACGCAAAGCAATTATTGAGCTCGGAAACATAGATGTATGGCGCGATTTTTCTGATGTGCGATTTCTGGTTAAAAACTATGCCATGCTTCTAAACTCTGCCGCATTTGGTAAAACTGTTAATGTTGCATCTGGCGTAATGTATTCTTTACGAGAAGTAATAGAAATTTGTGAAGAGTTAACTGATCATAAAATTCGCATCGAAGTCAATCCTCATTTCGTTAGAGCTAATGAGATCAAAGAGCTATGTGGTGATGTTAGCTTGTTGAATATTTTGACGGAAGAACAGACAACAAAAATACCACTAAGAGATACTCTGAAATGGATGCTGGAAATACAAAGCTAAACGTCATTTTTTCTACGGATTGTATTAAATATCCACTAACGGGAATTGGACGTTATGCATACGAGCTTGCAAAGCAACTCCAGCAGCGTGACGATAAGATAAAGCTAACTTTTCTTCATGGAACTAAAGTACGAGACTCACTGGCAGTTGCCAGTGAGTCAGCTCAATCAGTTCAATCTTTTAAACGTAAACTACAAAATAGTAAAACTGCTAGCGAAATTTACCGACTCACTTTTCCTGTCATGAAGTCTTTAGCATTACGCAAATTCAAAGAACATATTTTCCATAGTCCTAATTATTACTTACCTCCAAGAGTCCCACACTGCGTCGCAACATTTCATGATCTTTCCGTGTTTCATTGGCCACAGTTCCATCCTGCTGGTCGTGTACATCTGATGCAAAAAGAGTTACGGAATACGGTTATTCGCGCAAAAATGCTCATTACCGATTCGCAATATACCAAACGTGAGTTGGTCGAGTTTTTTGGGCTTGAAGAGCAAAATGTTACGGTTGCCCCACTTGCTTACAACGAACAATTCCATCCGCGAAGCGCTTTCGACGTTAAGCATGTGTTAAATGAATACCAGCTTGAGTGGCGTAGCTTCTTTTTGTATACAGGTACAATCGAGCCTAGAAAGAATATTATCACTTTGCTGCGAGCTTATGACCGCTTACCAATGATTGCTAAAAACAACTTCCCTCTAGTTATTAGTGGTTATAAAGGGTGGGAGAATGCTGAACTCTTTAAACTGTTCTCTAAGGGAGAACGAGAAGGGTGGTTGAAATACCTCGGATTCGTTCCCGGCAAACATTTGCCAATTCTCTATAGTGCTGCGACTAGCTTTGTGTTTCCTTCAATCTATGAAGGTTTCGGTTTGCCTGCCCTTGAAGCAATGGCATCAGGCACGCCGGTGATCTGTTCTAACGCAACTTCGCTTCCCGAAGTTGTAGGTGATACTGCGCTAATGCATGATCCTGAGGATGTTGATGTCTTGACTACCTATCTTCAAATGATGATAGATGATGTTTTAAAAAAGCAGTTAATGATAGATGCAGGGCTCGTACAAGCGAAGCATTTCTCTTGGTCTGCATGCGCAGATAAAACGATCGAAGCCTATAAAAAGGTTGCTGAATTTATATGATTAAGGTTCTACATTGTTACAAGACCTACTATCCGGATACTTTTGGTGGTATCGAACAAGTTATTTATCAACTTGCTGAGGGTGGGGTAAAAGAAGGAATTCAATCAACCGTTTTTACCCATAGCCCTAATTTTGATCATAAAATTACCAAGCATGCAAGTCACTCTATTTATCGAGTAAAAGCACTTTGTGAATTAGCATCCACACCCTTCTCGTTTTCCGCAATAAAAGAATTTAAAGAACTTGCTAAGCAAGCAGATATCATTCATTACCATTTCCCGTACCCTTATATGGATTTTATGCATTTTGCAGCTGGAATTAGAAAACCGTCAGTGGTGAGCTATCATTCGGATATAGTAAAACAAAAAGCTTTACTAAAACTTTATACTCCACTGATGAATCGTTTTCTGAAAAGTGTTGACCGTATCATTGCTGCGTCTCCAAACTATGTAGAAAGTAGTCCGATCCTTCAGCAATTTAAAAGTAAAGTCGAAGTGATTCCTTACGGATTAGAAAAGAATTTCTATCATAATAATGAACCAGCCATAGTTGCAAAGTGGCTAGCACGTTTCCCTGATGGATTTTTCCTTTTTATTGGTACGTTTCGTTATTATAAAGGATTACATATTCTCATCGAAGCGGCACAAAATAGCCGCTACCCTATTGTTATAGTAGGCGCTGGCCCTATTGAGGCTGAACTCAAGGCGCAAGCTCAGCATTTGAAAGTGGATAATATCTATTTCCTTGGTGCCTTAGAAGATAGCGATAAGTCGGCACTGTTACAGCTCTGCACTTGCCTGGTATTCCCCTCGCACCTACGTTCTGAAGCTTTTGGTATTTCGTTATTAGAAGGCGCTTTGTACTCTAAGCCGCTTATATCAAGTGAGATAGGGACAGGGACGACGTATATCAATATCGATCGCGTTACTGGATTGGTCGTGCCACCGTCTAATCCAAAAGCATTAAGAGAGGCTATGGATAGGATTTGGAACCATCCAGAGCAAGCCAAAACATACGGCGAAGCTGCCCATGAGCGGTTTGAATCATTGTTTACTGCTGATAGAATGATTGAAAGTTACACAAATCTTTATAAGTCATTATTAAATATATAGATTTTTTTCAGATTGTTTCTGGCCGCAATCGCACCAATCATTACCTCTTATCGGCTATCCTGAGTTAACATATCGGTCACTAACTGTATGGTGTTACTGGTAACACTGTGCGAGACCACAGACAGGAGTATGTAATGTCCAAGCAACAGATCGGCGTTGTAGGTATGGCAGTGATGGGGCGCAACCTGGCTCTTAACATTGAGAGCCGCGGTTACACTGTTTCAATCTTCAACCGTTCACGCGAAAAGACTGATGAAGTCATCGCTGAGAACCACGGTAAGAAACTCGCTCCTTTCTATACTGTTGAAGAGTTTGTTGAATCGCTGGAAAAACCACGTCGTATCCTGCTGATGGTACAGGCTGGTGAAGCAACTGATAAAACTATCGCTTCCCTGACTCCGCACCTGGATAAGGGCGATATCCTGATCGATGGCGGTAACACCTTCTATAAAGACACCATTCGTCGCAACAAAGAGCTTTCTGACCAGGGCTTCAACTTCATCGGTACCGGCGTTTCCGGTGGTGAAGAGGGCGCACTGAAAGGGCCATCTATCATGCCTGGTGGCCAGAAAGAAGCATATGAACTGGTTGCGCCTATTCTGGATAAGATCGCTGCGCGTGCGGAAGATGGCGAAGCTTGTGTGGCTTACATCGGCCCGAATGGCGCTGGTCACTATGTGAAGATGGTGCATAACGGCATCGAATACGGAGACATGCAGCTGATTGCAGAAGCCTATGCGCTGTTGAAAGGCGCGCTCGGTCTGAACAACGAAGAGCTGGCTGAAACCTTCACCGAGTGGAACAACGGCGAGCTGAGCAGCTACCTGATCGACATCACTAAAGATATCTTCACCAAGAAAGACGAAGACGGTAAATATTTGGTTGATGTGATTCTTGATGAAGCAGCGAATAAAGGTACCGGTAAATGGACCAGCCAGAGCTCACTGGATCTTGGTGAGCCGCTTTCACTGATCACTGAATCTGTATTTGCCCGTTATTTATCTTCCCTGAAAACCCAGCGCGTTGCGGCTTCCAAAGTATTGAGCGGCCCGCAGGCGAAAGCCTTCACTGGTGATAAAGCTGAGTTCGTAGAAAAAGTGCGTCGCGCTTTGTATCTGGGCAAAATCGTTTCTTACGCTCAGGGCTTCTCTCAGCTCCGCGCTGCATCGGAAGAGAACAACTGGGATCTGCATTACGGTGAGATTGCTAAAATCTTCCGTGCGGGTTGCATCATCCGTGCTCAGTTCCTGCAGAAAATCACTGATGCTTACGCGAACGATGCAGACATCGCTAACCTGCTGCTGGATCCATACTTCAAGAATATCGCTGATGAATACCAGCAGGCGTTGCGTGATGTTGTTTCTTATGCAATTCAGAATGGTATCCCGACGCCAACCTTCTCAGCGGCGATCGCTTATTACGATAGCTACCGTTCAGAAGTTCTGCCAGCTAACCTGATCCAGGCTCAGCGTGACTACTTCGGGGCGCATACTTATAAGCGCATCGATAAAGATGGCGTGTACCACACAGAATGGTTGTAAAATTTTCCAAATTAGCCCCTTGGATGGGGCTTTTTTTTAGGATAAAAAAATGAAATATCCGTTATACAATAAAAATGGAAGTGGTAATTTACTTACCCTATTATTTAGTGCTTGCCTTTCGTTTTTAATTATACTCCTATTAACTCCTAAAGGGTTTATTCTTGGGACTTCTTCTTATTGGCATACCGATGCTGAAGATGTAACGCAATATATTGCTGGATTTAATTATTATTTTATATCGGATTGGCATTTCCCACTGCTAGCATTTGATTCATTAAACTATCCAGACGGTACAAGAGCAACATTCGTTGATGTTATTCCATTATATTCATTTTTATTGAAAGTTTTTTTACCCAACTCCTTATATCCTTTTAATCCTTTTGGCTATTGGGTTGCATTTTGTTTTATTATGCAAGGTGTTGGAGCCTGGTTTATCGCAAAAGAACTTAAAATTAATTGCCTTTTTACTTCTTTAGCATTATCTGCTCTGCTCACTTCTTTTCCTGCGTTGTTATTTAGGTTGGGACATATTTCCTTAATGTCTCATTGGATTTTATTGTTTTCATTAGCGTTTTATTTTAGGGCAAAAAGAACTGGGTCCTTATCCATTGCAGGGATTACTATATTATTATTTGTATCTTTTTATATTAATATTTATTTATTTGTTATGGCATCATTAATATATGCATCTTCTATTATGATGATGCTATCAAGATGTTACTCATTAAAAAAAATATTGTTGTCAGTGTTACCATTTTTCTTTGTACTAATATCTATGTTGATATTTTTATTCCCTCTACCTCCCGGTGGAGGGGCTAGAGATAGTGGGTTTGGTTTTTATTCAATGAATCTGCTTTCTCCATTCGTAGGTGGAACACTTTTTGATATACGCCTTCCTGTTATGTCTGGACAATATGAAGGATTTAACTATCTTGGGCTTGGTGTCATTTTTTTATTAGCCTCATGCATAATTTTCTTCAGAGATACAATTAAAATATCTATCAAAGAAAATATTTACCTTTTTTCTACCTTATGCTTGCTAACAATTTACTCGCTATCTGGAGATGTATATTTCTCAAATGTATTAGTGTTGAAATTATACTATCCAGCTATTACCGAAGCCGTTACATCACAGTTTAGAGCTAGCGGGAGATTCTTCTGGCCCGTAGGCTATTGCTTGGTTATTTATGGTGTCTATAAGCTTTTTAAAATTGAGTCAAAAAGATATCGCTACTTGTTATTGGCATTTGTAGTGATTGTTCAAGGAGCTGATCTTCAAAATCAAATATCTTTATTCAAAGATAGATCAAAGAGGGAACAGCTTGAGCAGATAAATTATAAGATCTGGTCAGAAGATATTAAAAATAATAATATTAAGTTTATTTATTTTTATCCTAAGTTCCGTTGTGGTGGAGATCCTATGAAAGCTCTTTTACCAATAATGAACCTATCCTCAAAATATAATGTTAAGCTTAACACCGGTTATATAGCTAGATATATGCCCGATTGTGGCAATATCAGTACTGAAATTAAGAATTCCTCAAAAGAAAATAGTCTCTACGTATTCGATAGCAATGCATACAATCAAAAAGATGTTGCTGAATTTGTTGCTAATGAGCCAGCGCTATCCTGTAACAGAAGAGATTTTGCATACATATGTCGTTTAACGAAAGGAGCAGAAAAACAATGAGCGTTTCAAAGAAAAAAATTTCCTTAATAGCACCTTTCTATAACGAAGAAAAAAATGCACATCTTTTTTTTGAACGTGTAGATAAAGTTTTCGAAAATATTAAAGAGAAATATAATTATGAAGTTGTGTGCATTAATGATGGAAGTAATGATAACACGCTAAATGAATTGATAAGATTAAAGAATGAATCATTCCCAATGTTGAAAATAATCAACTTCTCAAGAAACTTTGGTAAAGAAGCTGCTGTTACTGCGGGCATTGATTTTGCCGATGGAGATGCTTTTATCCCGATTGACTCTGATCTGCAACATCCTCCTGAATTAATTTTAGAAATGATAAATAAATGGGAGAGTGGGTTTGATGTTATCTTAGCCAAAAGGAAAAGCAGGGCTACAGACAGAAAAATACAAAGAGTAACTGCGAATTTATTCTATAGTTTATCAAGTAAAATTTCGCATACTAATATTCCTGCAGATGTTGGTGATTTCAGGTTGTTTGATAAATCTGTTGCGTTGGAATTGAGAAAGCTCAGAGAAACAAATCGATTTATGAAGGGTTTGTTTGCATGGGTTGGCTTTAAAACCACATATGTTGAATATAATGTTGAACCAAGACAACACGGTAAAACTAGTTTTAATACATGGAAATTATGGAATTTTGCACTTGAGGCTATCACGAGCTTCAGTACAATTCCCTTGAGGATATGGTCTTATATAGGTGTTATTATTTCCATTTTCTCAATGGTTTATGCTGTTTTTCTTGTTGTCAAAACTATGTTTTTTGGAAATCCTACGCCGGGATATGCCTCTCTAATGGTCGCAATTCTGTTCTTTTCGGGTGTCCAACTGATTGGGATAGGTATTCTAGGTGAATATATTGCCAGGATTTCTAATGAAGTTCGTAATAGGCCAATTTATATTATTAAAGATATATTCTAATGAAGTTGCTCAAGGCGGTTATTAGCAGTGAGTTTTTACGTTTTGCTTTAGTAGGGGGGGTAAATACACTTCTACATGCTATAATTTTAACATGTCTTATGGAGTCGGTATTCATAAATGTTGTTTTTGCTAATTTCTTCGCCTTCTTAATAGCTAATGTTTTTTCATATTTTATGAATTGCAATTTCACTTTCAAAGTTAGACCTGGGTTGAGAGGTTATGCGAAGTTTCTATCGTCATCGCTTTTGGCATTGATTCTTACACTAGCTATATCTGCCTTAGTTGGATATATGGGCTATCATTACTTAATAGGTTTTTTATTCGTTATTTTGTTAGTTCCAGTAATTTCTTATTTTATGATGAAGCTATGGGCTTTTAGAAATTAATTCCAGCTATTATGAGATTTTTTATTTTCAATTTAAAGAAATTGATTAACTATAACTATTAACAATCATAACAACAGGGTAAGGGAAATACCCTGTTGTTTTTTTAACATTTTAGTATGATTATTTCAGTAAAATATTAACCCACCAACAGCTCCCCCCGTCTCCCCGCATTCTCCCCAGCCAGCCGCACCACCAGCATCCCAGCCGTGACAAACTTAGTCAGATTCCTTGCATACAGCACGCCACCAAACTCAGCCACCAGCGGTGTTACCTGGTCGGTAATCGGATCTACGACCTCCGCGACAACTTCACCAGCTTTAATCCATTCACCCAGCTTGCGTCGATAAAGCACCAGCCCCGAATGCGCCGCATGGATATACTCACAGCCTGCCAGCTGAGTCGCTGGATGGAGCAGGGCAGGGGAATCGCCCAATTCACCGGTGATATAGCCGCCTTCAATCAGCGCATTGATGATCGCGTCGGCATCCTTTTCCGCCTGCTCTGGCGATACATCTGCCAAACCGCGCAGCTCCAGCGTTACCGGCAGCAATCCGCGCGGCATAGGGTACTCGTCGCCAAAGCGCTCAGCCAGGGTTAGCCACGGCTCACAGCAGGCTTCATCAAACGGCTCACCACCTGATATCTGCGCCAGCAGCTGCACTTCACTTCCCAGCCAGCGCGCCAGCGGTTCGATATCCGGCCACGCATGCGGCGTGGTGTACAGATGCGGCAGCGCGTCCCAATCGCAGTGCAGGTCAATCATCAAATCTGCCTGGCTGGCCATGCGCATCAGCGTAAAGCGCTGAGAATCGAGCTCGGTGCGCGCCATCAGGCTGCGATAGTGACGATCGATCGCCTCGCGTATCAGACGTTTGTTTTCGTATTCACTCTGCGTGAGCGAGTCTGCCAGCTCATCAATCAGGGCTTCTCCCAGTGCCGGGAAGCGGCGATTGAAGTCCTGACCCGATAAAGTATGAAAACGGCCCAGATGGCTGCCGTGCCAGTGTTGGCCCATCGCCAGAGGATTAGCCACCGGCACCAGTGTAATTTTGGATTTGAGCTTGCCAGCAGATTCCAGCGCTAATAGCTTTTGCTTCAAATACCATGCCACCGCCATACCTGGCAGTTCATCGCCGTGCAGAGCGGCCTGAATATAAACGCGCTGCTGCGAATCAGTACCAAAGTGGAAACTAACAATTTCGCGTTGCGTGCCCAGCGAGGCGCTCAAGAGTGGATGATGTTGTTGTTGCATAACGCTATCGATGTCCTGTTTTAAGGCAGGTTGCCATCGCACCTGCAAATTTCATGATTGGAATTATAAGTGCTGCTGTGAAAAGGGCGGCAAAAAGCCGCCCAAAAGATTACTGCTGAATGGAGATATCGGTGGCGAAGTACTTTTTCTGAATCTTATCGAAGGTACCATTCTTTTTGATTTCCGCGAAAGCATTATCCAGCGCGGTTTTCAGTTCGGTATCACCTTTACGCAAACCAATGGCGGTGCCTGGACCGATAATCGGATCCTGCACAATCGGGCCCGCCAGTTCGAAATCTTTACCCTGCGGATGCTTCAGGAAGCCATTGGCCGCCTGTGCCGCATCGGTGAACACCACGTCAAGTCGGCCTGAAATCAAGTCGCTCTCAACCTGCGCCTGATCGCCGTAAGGCACCACCTGCACGCCGTGTGGTTGCCATTTAGCGAGCGCATAACGCTCCTGCACCGTGCCTTGCTCGACGCCCACGGTTTTGCCTTTCAGTGATTCGGCGGTTGGCAGCAGGCCGGAACCTTTACGCGCAATCAGTTGAGTATGGGTGTCATACAGCGGCACGGTGAAATCAATCTGCTTTAGGCGCTCTTCGGTGATGCCCATATCAGACAGAATGGCATCAAACTTACGCGCTTTTAGCGCCGGGATCATGCCATCGAACTGGCTCTCTACCCAGACGCATTTGGTTTGCATCTGTTCGCACAGCGCATTGCCGAGATCGATATCAAAACCGACCAGCTTGCCCTGCGGCGTTTTGGATTCGAATGGGGGATAGGTTGGATCAACCGCGAAACGCACCTGATCAATTTTCGCCTGTGCGCCGAATGCGCAACCTGCCAGCACAGCCAGCGCCAGCGTCTGACGCAGGCGGGCGGTAAAACGAGAACTTGCCATAATATCGGTCTTCTTGTGTTGTGATGTTGAATCACGAAGAGTACCGCTCACCGTCGGGCATGGCAATTAGAGGATTATTTGCATTATGTTACAGTTGATAATTACATTTATTTCATAAGAATACTTGCAAGTTTCGTACTGCTTTCGTCAAATAATTTCATAAATATATGGGCAAAAAAGATTACCGCTACAAGTGTAATAATGAAAATGCCGAAAATAAGTAATGGAGTTTTATCTATAAAATGTGATTTAACATATAAAAAAGACGATAAGCTTAGTATTATTGGAAAATGAACAAGATATATTGAAAATGATATTCTCCCTAAATATTTCATTGGCTTGCTTTCAAAAAAAGTACGCATAACACCGTTTGCCATCAAGAAAACTATCAGAAACCCACTCACTACGGACATTAGGTTTCGGGTGAAAATACTGTCACCAAAAAGAGACCTGATCCAACTGTAATTGTTTGTGTGATCATATGACCCAAGGTAAATGGAAATAAGGATAATTATTATTTTTACTGAGCCTGATATTTCCATTCTACATTTGTTAATATAAAAACCCGCAATGAAAGCAAGATAATATGGTGCAGAATCAGAAGCGATAACGCAAATAAATAAGGATGATATTATAAGAAAAATGACTTCGGCTATCCCCTTGTTAATTAACCCAACATAAGACAAAACAATAAAAGAGCCGATTATTTCTATTCTCATAGTCCACAAAGTGGGAGTGTATATCGAATGTCCTAAAAATATTGAATCAAACAAACCATCTTTTAAAGCATAAATAAGGGATGGTTCGAAGTTCCAAAAACTTCCTAGCCATTTTGAACCACTAATTTGGGCTGCATCCTTCCAGTATCCTGCGCCTGATTCAATTATTACCCATGATAATAAAACACTCATTAAAACTGGAATGCAAAATCGAAAATAGCGCTTAGCTATTCTCGATTTTAAAATGGAAGATTCGTTTGTTTCGTAAAAAGATTTGGTTAATACGTATCCACTTAGTACGAAAAATATACTCACAGCTAAGGTGCCGTTCCAGAATACTGACAATAAAGGGAGGCGTAGGATTTTTGAAATGATGCCATCATTTGCATAATCGAAAGCGGAGTTTGGGTAAATTTTGTCAAACCCTAAAGGGTAAAATGAAATTAGGAAATGACATAAAAAAACAGATAATGAAGCAACTCCTCTAAGTCCATCCGCAGCTTCATCTTTAGTACTTGCTTTGTAAGATTGCATATCAGCCCATTTATGCGATTTTCAATTTTTTAATTTGATTTGACGTAACAAATCATTTAGTCATTGAAGTGAATTTTCACTTCTAAAGGTGAAGCGCTTAACGTGTGTCGAGTAATTATTAAAGACAATAACTGCTGCTCACCTTATCGTAAACCATTTATAGGATTATTTTCATCACGTTACCATTATGCAGCGCCTGATAATCCGCGATATTCAGCACCACCGACTGCTCCAGCAAGCCTGCATTAAAGGCGATTTCGTCATAGCGTTCGAACAGCAGCGGATCCACCACTAATTGTAAATCCGGATGGAAACTAAACGGCGGAATGGCACCAAACACGCAGCCGGTTAGCGCATCCACTTCCGCCGGCGAGGCCAGCGACGCACGACGGCCGCCAACTGCCGCTGCCACTTTGCTGAGATCGGCTTGTCGATCGGCGGGCAACACCGCCAGCACATGCTGTTTGATGCCGTTACCTTTCACATGACACACCAGCGCTTTCGCGCCTTGTCCCACTTCGGTACCGCGAATTTCCGCCACCGCTTCACATTTGCCAGTCGCTTCATGCGTCATCACGCGATAACGCGCCCGATGCTGGTCGAGCAGGGCGAGCAGTTTTTCATGCGTGGTCATGGCTTTCTCCGGGTTGGGTGAGTTGGGTGAGCAGGGCTCGCATCATATGCGTTTGACGTGGCAGTAAACCGAGTTTTAAACCTAGCGGCTTAAATGCCCGATTCAACGTACTTAACGTAACACTCTCTTTGTCCTGCTCAATATCCGATAATGTGCGGCGGCTAATCCCTGCGAGTGCGGCATAGCGATCCTGGGAAAACCCCAACACTTTTTTGCGCAGTTGCATGAGTAACACGCCTTGGGTGAATTTCTCTTCTATAAACTGCTGCAGCAAATCTAATAACATGGCTTCTCGCTCAAATGGCGACAGGTTTTTATTCATAATTTCCATCCGGCAATGCGCTCATCCAGGTGGTTAAAGCCGATGCCAGGCATCTCCAATATCGATGCCGGTACGCCGCGAGTCTCCAATCGAGCCTTCAATCCTTTCAGCTTATTCGCTAGTACGCTTAGCTCTTGCAGGAGAACACTTTCAGATACCAGGTCATTAAGTTGCTGCGCAATAAGATGCCATTGATAATTGCCGCCCTCCTCATGGGGTGAACCCCACTGTGTGGTGCGCACAACACCTTCTGGATCGGCTTTCATGGGGGCGAAATCATAAACAGGCGCCAGCCACATACAGCCTATTTTCTTCAGAATGGCGCTATTGCGGCCGTGATTATCGGAATTACCAAAGGCGATATTCAGCATGTCGCGTTTCACCCACTCAATAACCATTTCAGCCGTTTGCTCGGTATTCAATTTCAGCACACGCACTAGACAACGTATCACCTCAAAATGGTTGAGATAGCTACCCGGCGCTTTTTGCATGATTGAGTAAACGGATTCCAGCCCGTATAGGGTTTTTTTACCGGCGATAAAATCAATATCGAAACGCGGCAGCCAGAGAGAAGGGTAGCGCTCGCCTTCGCACAGCAACATGTGTTGCGTGTCGATGGTTGCAACCCCAAGCGCTGTGAGTTCGTGATAGAAATGGTATTCCGCTCGCAGGATGTCGCAATCAATTGGCGTGCGTGCGCCGCGAGGATATTTGACCAGATAAGGTGTGTCTTGATTCAGCAGATCATCTTGCCAGGTATCGATCCACACTTCGCTGTTGTTATTAAGACGCAACAATAATTTTGGCGCTTCACCGCCTGCGCCCGTTGCTCCGCCGCTTGCGGCACCCATTTGCTGCGCGTACTCAAGAAAATCGGTATCACGTTCAATCGCCCATTCTGCGGGAAAACGGCGGCTTTTGAGCTGGCTGTCAGGCGGCAGTTGCGGTAAGGACTCTTTGATTCTTAAGTTACCGACTGGCGCAATGGTTCCGGCCTTAAGTAGCAAGTAATCCTGCTCGTTAGCGGCTTTACCTTGCAGACCTAACTGCGTAATCCAGTAACGTCTGCTGGCTCCAGCGGGAATGATGTCATCAAGAAAACCAAACCAAGGTTTAGCAAAATGGCTGCCAATCAGCATGACCGGATAGTTGATGCTACAGCTGACCAAATCGTTGCGGTCTAAATGTTCAACGGCATAGTTGAAGTCGTATGCAAGCAGGGCTTCACCGTCGCGGCCTTTGTACGGCTCTTTAAAATCAAGCACCGCAGCATCATGCCAGCATCCATCTAGATAGATCTGTAGAGTAAGCATGGCAAACCTCAATTGAGCAGTATGTTGCTCAATTCTAGTTTGTTTTGCTTTTTTTGAGAAGTATGCTGCTCAATTTTAGCTTCATCAGCCAATTTTGAGCAGCATATTGCACAATCGGTTATTTATGCCGCGCGCGCAGATTATTAATGATGGTACTCAAATCCAGCTCCTGGTCCTGCAGCAGCACCATCAAGTGATACAGCAGATCAGACGCTTCATTGGTCAACTCGTGACGATCGTTAACCGTGGCTGCCAGCGCGGTTTCCACGCCTTCTTCCCCCACCTTCTGCGCAATGCGCTTGGTACCGCTGGCGTAGAGCTTTGCGGTATACGAGCTCTCCGGATCGGCGGTTTTGCGTGAAGCCAGCAGCTGCTCCAGCTGGTAGAGGAAAGTCCAGTCTGGCGCCGCCGGCGAGAAGCAGCTTGAGGTGCCGAGATGGCAGGTTGGGCCAATCGGATTCGCCAGCACCAGCAGCGTGTCGTTGTCGCAATCCGGCGTGATGCTCGCCACTTGCAGGAAGTGGCCCGAGGTTTCGCCCTTGGTCCACAAACGGTTTTTGGTGCGAGAGAAGAACGTCACGTTGCCCTCGCTGAGGGTTTTTTGCAGCGCTTCCTCGTTCATATAACCGTGCATCAGCACTTCACCGGAAACATTGTGCTGGACGATAACAGGCATCATGCCCGCAGTTTTGACCCAATCCAGCTTGCTCAGTTGTTCTGCAGTTAACACGCGCGAATCTCCACACCGTTGTCGATCAGGAAGTTTTTCAACTCACCGATATTGATAATTTGTTTGTGAAACACCGAAGCGGCCAGCGCGCCATCGACGTTCGCCTGTTCAAAAGCCTCGAGGAAATGCGGCATGGTGCCCGCGCCGCCGGACGCGATCAGCGGCACTTTACAGACGTCGCGCACTTTCTTCAGCTGCACCAGATCGTAGCCGTTACGCACGCCATCCTGGTTCATCATATTGAGGACGATTTCACCTGCGCCCAGTTTCTGCACTTCCTGCACCCAATCGAGGGTTTCCCACGTGGTGACTTTGGTGCGCGCTTCGTCGCCGGTGTACTGATTAACGTGATACTTACCGCTCGCTTCGTCGAACCAGGTATCAATGCCCACCACAATACACTGCACGCCAAAGCGATCGGCCAGGCGCGTAATCAGTGTAGGATCGGCCAGCGCCGGGGAGTTGATAGAAATCTTGTCAGCGCCGAACTGCAGAATGCGCGCCGCGTCTTCCTCACTCTTGATGCCGCCCGCCACGCAGAAAGGAATATCAATCACTTCCGCTACGCGCGATACCCAACTTTTGTCCACCACGCGGCCATCCGATGAGGCGGTGATATCGTAGAACACCAACTCGTCCGCGCCTTCCTGCGCATAACGCTGCGCCAGCGGCACGATGTCACCGATGATTTCGTGGTTACGGAACTGAACACCTTTTACCACTTGCCCGTCACGCACATCGAGACAAGGAATTATCCGTTTTGCCAGCATGCAATCGCCTCCGCCACCGTGAATTTATCTTCCAGTAAAGCGCGACCAACGATCACACCCTGCGCGCCGCTGCCGCGTAATGCCGCGATATCATCCAGCGAACCGATGCCGCCGGAAGACTGGAAAGCGATATCCGGGAAGGCCGCAGACACCTCTTTATACAGCGCGACGTTGGAGCCGCTCAGCGTGCCGTCGCGCGAAATATCGGTGCACAGCACATGCTTGAGGCCAACCGGCTGATACCAGCCAATCACCTCTTCCAGCGTGACGCCCGCCGCTTCCTGCCAGCCGCTGATCGCCACGTCTTTGCGATTATTGGCATCAATGCGCACATCTAATGCCAGCACGATGGCGTCCGCGCCAAACTCGCTAAACCAGCTTTTAACCTCTTCCGGTTGCTTCACCGCGGTGGAACCGACCACCACGCGCGTAGCGCCGGCAGCCAGCAGCGCCGCCACGTCATCACGGTTGCGGATGCCGCCGCCCACCTGCACCGGCACGTTCACGCCGCGCAGTAAGCTGGTGAGCAGGGGAATCTGGCGTTTGGCCGGATCTTTCGCGCCGGTTAAATCCACCAGATGCAGCACCTCGGCGCCCTGGCGTTCGTAATCCTGCAAGCGTGGCAGCGGGTCGCTACCGTAATCGCGCTGCTGGCCATAATCGCCCTGATGCAGGCGCACCACGTTGCCGTCGATTAAATCTAATGCGGGGATAATCATCACATCTCCAGGAAATTTTTCAGCAGCTGCGCGCCGGCTTTACCCGAACGCTCGGGGTGGAACTGCACGCCAAAGAAGTTATCTTTCTGCAGGGCCGCGGTGAACGGATGGCCGTAGTCGCACTGGGCGATGGTCGCCGCATTCACCGGCATGGCGTAGCTGTGCACGAAATAGAAGTAGCTGCCATCGGGAATATCGCGGAACAGATGATGACCCGCTTTGGCGGTGATTTGGTTCCAGCCCATGTGCGGCAGCGGTAAACCTTGCGTATCCATCAGCGACACCGGTTCATCGATCAAACCGAGCGTGGTCACGCCACCGTTCTCATCGCTGCCGCGGCCGAGTAGCTGCATACCGAGGCAAATGCCCAGCACCGGCTGGGTACAGGCTTTGATCAAGTCGATGAGATCGCGCTCCTGCAGCTGATTCATCGCCGCCTGCGCGGTACCTACGCCCGGCAACAGCAGTTTGTCAGCATGCAGCACTACGTCCGGATCGCGGCTAACCTGCGGCGTGTAGCCAAGGCGCTCAATCGCCCACTTCACCGACGACAGGTTGGCGCAGCCGGTATCAAGGATCACCACGTTCATCACAGCACTCCTTTCGAGCTCGGCAAGGTGTTGCCTTCCACGCGAATTGCCTGGCGCAGCGTGCGGCCAAAGGCTTTGAACAGGCTCTCTACGCGATGGTGATCGTTGCGGCCTTTGGTTTTCAGGTGCAGCGTGCTCATCATGGCGTAGGAGAGCGAGCTGAAGAAGTGCTCAACCATTTCGGTGCTGAGATCGCCGACGCGCTGATAGCTAAATTCGGCTTTGAATTCGATGTGCGGGCGGCCGGAGATATCCAGCGCGCAGCGCGCCAGGCACTCATCCATTGGCAGCACGAAGCCGAAACGGCCGATGCCACGTTTGTCGCCCAGCGCTTTCAGCAGCGCTTCGCCGAGCGCCAAACCGGTATCTTCTACCGTGTGGTGATCGTCGATATAGAGATCGCCTTTTACATCAATGTTCATGCGGAAGCCGCCGTGCACCGCAATCTGATCCAGCATGTGATCAAAGAAACCGACGCCGGTGTTAATTTTGCTGCCGCCTTCGCGGTCCAGCCACACTTCGACTTTAATCTGCGTCTCTTTGGTGTTGCGTTGCACCAGCGCGTAGCGGTCACGTTTGGTCAGGCGCGCCTGAATTGCATCCCAATCTTCGCCTTCCGCGCCATAGCGCAGGCCCTGAATGCCCATGTTCTGCGCCAGCTGAATGTCGGTGAGACGATCGCCAATCACATAGCTGTTGGCCGTGTCCAGCGCGCCAGCGGCCAGCCAGGCTTCCACCATTTTGGTTTTCGGCTTACGGCAGTCGCAGTTATCTTCCGGCATGTGCGGGCAGATCAGGATGTCGCTGAAGTTCACGCCTTGCGAGCTGAGGATCTGCATCATCAGGTTGTGCGGACCATCAAAATCGGCCTGCGGGAAGCTGTCGGTGCCTAAGCCATCCTGATTAGTGATCATCACCAGCTGATAGCCCGCCGCCTGCAACGCCAGCAGTGCGGGAATGGCGTTTTTCTCAAACGCCAGCTTCTCCATACGATCCACCTGATAATCGCTTGGTGGCTCAGAGATGAGGGTGCCGTCGCGGTCGATAAAAAGGATCTTCTGACTCATGCTTGCTCCACTGATAAGGCTTGCAGCGCGGCGATCAGGCGCTCGCACTCTTTACGGGTGCCGATGGAGATGCGCAGGCATCCCGCAAGGCCGGGGTTTTTGTTTTGGTCGCGCAGAATAATGCCTTGATCCCACAGCGTTTTAAACACTTTTGGTGAATCCGTGAAGCGCGCCAGAATGTAGTTGGTTTCACTCGGGAACACTTGCTGCACCACCTCAATCTGCGGTAACTGCTCAAACAGCCAGGCGCGATTGGCGTTCAGTTCGGCGACGTGCTGGCGCATCAGCGCGATGCCTTGCTCGCTCAGCGCTTGCCCGGCGACATCGGCCACCGGCGTGGCGAGTGGATAGGGCGCAATCACCTTCATCAGTAGATCGATCACCGGCTTGTTCGCCAGGGTGAAGCCGCAGCGCAAACCGGCCAGCGCAAAGGCTTTTGACAGCGTACGCAGAATCACTAAATGCGGATAATCCTGCAGCCAGCTCGCCAGCGTCGCTTCCGGGCAGAACTCGATATAGGCTTCATCAGCCACCACCAGCGCTTTACCGGCGGTCATCGCCAGCAGCTCGCGGATGTCATCCTGATTGATCAGGTTGCCGGTGGGATTGTTCGGGCTGCACATATAGACAACTTTTACGCCGTCGATCTGCTCGGCAATCGCTGGCAGATTGAGCTGCCAGTCGTCGAGCGCGGCTACGGTGCGATATTCAATGCCGATGGTTTCGGCACTGACGCTGTACATGCCGTAGGTTGGCGGGCAGAACAGAATGGCATCTTTGCCCGGCTCGCAGAAAGCGCGCATCAGCAGCTCAATGCCTTCATCGGCACCGCGGCTCACCAGAACCTGCTCCGGTGTTAAACCGGCGTAAGCGGCGTAACGCTCAATCACCAACTTCGGCTGGCATTCCGGATAGCGGTTTAGCGTCTGCTGCGACAGCTCAAACGGCACCGGCAGCGGGAATTCGTTGGCGTTCAGCCACACATCACCGTTGCCACCCAGACGACGCGCCGATTGATACGGCGTTAGCGCGCGCACGTTGGCGCGCGCTAACTCTTCAATATTCAGGCTCATGCTTGCTCCTTCAGCGCGGCAACACGCAGGGTAACGGCATTTTTATGGGCTTCCAGCTGCTCGGCGGCGGCCAGGGTTTCAATTGTCGCGGCAAGATTAAGGAAACCTTGTGGCGTTAACTCTTGCACCGTCATACGTTTCTGGAAATCGGCCAGTCCAAGGCTGGAACAGGTGGCGGTGTAACCGTAGGTCGGCAGCACATGATTGGTGCCAGACGCGTAATCGCCTGCCGATTCCGGCGACCAGTCGCCAAGAAACACGGAACCGGCGCTAGTGATGCTGTCTACCAGATCGCGCGGTTGACGCGTCTGAATAATCAGGTGCTCCGGGCCGTACAGGTTGGAGATTTCGATGCACTGTTCCAGGTCGCGCAGCACGATTAAACGGCTGCTCTCCAACGCCTGGCGCGCGGTAGCGGCACGCGGCAGCTGTGCCAGCTGTTCCTCAACCGCTTGCGCCACGCCTGCAGCCAGCTGCAGCGACGGCGTCAGCAAAATCACCTGCGAATCCGGGCCGTGCTCCGCCTGCGACAGCAAATCGGATGCCACGAATGCCGGCGTTGCGCCTTCATCCGCAATCACCAGCACTTCCGATGGACCGGCAGGCATATCAATTGCCGCACCGTCGAGACGTTGGCTGACCTGACGTTTCGCTTCCGTCACATACGCGTTGCCTGGGCCAAAAATCTTGTCCACTTTCGGCACAGTTTCGGTGCCGAAGGCGAGGGCGGCGATGGCTTGTGAACCGCCAACCTGAAACACCTCTTTCACACCGCACAGCTGCGCGGCGTAAAGGATTTCATCGGCAATCGGCGGCGGCGAGCACAACACCACGCGGCCGCAACCGGCGATACGAGCTGGCGTCGCCAGCATCAACACGGTTGAGAACAGCGGGGCGGAACCGCCAGGAATGTACAAACCCACCGATTTCACCGGCCGGGTAATCTGCTGGCAGCGCACGCCGGGCTGAGTTTCGACATCCACTTCGGCAAGAATCTGTGCGTTATGGAAGGTTTCAATATTAGCCATTGCGGCAGCCATTGCCTGCTTCAGCGTGTCGCTCAGGCGATCGCTGGCGGCTTGCATCTCTTCTGGCGTGACGCGCAAATTATCCACCTGCGCCTTGTCGAAGCGCGCGCTAAATTCGCGCAGCGCTGCATCGCCTTCATTTTTCACTTTCACCAGCACGTCGCGCACGATGTGGCTGATGCTTTCTGAAGCCGACATCGCCGGACGCATCAGCAGCGCTTGCTGCTGCTCTGCGCTGCACTGTTGCCAATCAATAGGTGTCATCAGGTTGCTCATCGTGTTACTCCAACATTTTTTCAATTGGCAGTACGAGGATTGAGCTGGCGCCCAGCGCTTTCAGCTTTTCCATGGTTTCCCAGAACAGGGTTTCGGTGCTCACCATGTGCATCGCCACGCGGCTCACGTCACCGGCCAGCGGCAGTACGGTTGGACGCTCGGCGCCCGGCAGCAGGGCAATCACTTCTTCCAGACGCTCGCTTGGCGCGTGCAGCATGATGTACTTAGACTCACGCGCTTTGATCACGCCCTGAATGCGCGTCATCATTTTATCAACCAGTTCCTGCTTGGCGGCAGGCAGTTCGCCGTCGCGCTGAATCAGCACCGCTTTAGAGCGGTAGATGACTTCCACTTCGCGCAGACCGTTGGCTTCCAGCGTGGCGCCGGTAGACACCAGGTCACAAATCGCATCGGCCAGGCCAGCACGTGGTGCGACTTCGACAGAACCGTTCAGCAGACAGGATTTGAAGGCGACGCCTTGTTTATCGAGATATTTCTTCAGCAGGTGTGGATAAGAGGTGGCGATGCGGGCGTTATTCAGGCATTGCGGGCCGGTGTACTCTTCATCAACCGGCATCGCCAGCGACAGGCGACAACCGCCAAAATCCAGACGACGCAGCGTGAAGTAGCGCGGATCTTCGCCCTGAGCACGGCGGTTCAGCAGCTCTTCTTCCAGCACGTTCTCACCGACGATGCCGAGATCCACTACGCCATCCATCACCAGGCCAGGAATATCGTCATCACGCACGCGCAGGATATCGATGGGCATGTTCTCCGCAAACGCAATCAGACGCTGCTGCTGAAGGTTGATTTTGATACCGCAGCGGGCCAGCAGTTCGCGTGATTCATCGCTTAAACGGCCAGATTTCTGCATAGCTATGCGAATTCGGGTGTTATCTAACATGGTTCCTGTCCTCTTATTCAATCCTGTCTGAACGTATTGGGTTGCGTCCGCCCATAAAAAAACCCCCGGAAGAAGATCTTCCGGGGGCTCTCTTTGCGTTCGCACCACTGGAAGATCCTAATCGTCTCCCAGCACACATCGCCTGAAAGACTAGTCAGGATGATGGTGATGATGGTGGTTGAACTGAACGCGTGTCATAGTAAATTCCGTTGCTGAATGAGTATTCATTTGCGTGCTGATTAACCTAACGAAGATGGTGACAATTGGCAACCCTTTTTTAAGCGTCAATTTCCGGAATCTCCCGAAACAGTTTGCGCTGGTTTGGCACATCTACCGGCACTAAGATGAAGTCTGAGCCCATAGCAGGAGTCGATATGAAAAAGGTCGCGATTGTAGGTCTGGGATGGCTGGGTATGCCGCTGGCGATGGCGCTAACGACACGCGGCTGGCAGGTGACCGGCAGTAAAACCTCGCCGGATGGCGTGGATGCCGCACGCCGCTGCGGCATTGAGGCGTTTCAGCTGGTGCTGACGCCCGAACTGGAGTGTGAAGCCGAAGAATTAGATACGCTGATGGCGGTGGATGCGCTGGTGGTGACCTTGCCCGCCAGCCGCACGGTGAAAGGCGCGGAAGATTACATGCAGGCAGTACAGAACGTGGTGGATACTGCGCTGGCGAAAAAAGTGCCGCGCATCATCTTCACCAGCTCATCGTCAGTTTACGGCAGTGGCGAGGGCGTGATGAAAGAGAACAGCCCGCTGCAGCCGGAAACGGTGGCCGGTAAAACGCTGGTGGAACTGGAAAACTGGTTGCACGATCTGCCGGGCACCAGCGTGGACATTGTACGCCTCGCGGGATTAGTCGGGCCGAATCGTCATCCGGGGCGTTTCCTGGCGGGCAAAACCGGGCTGGAAAATGGCGGCCACGCGGTGAATCTGGTGCATCTCGACGACGTAGTGGATGCGATTGTGCTGCTGCTGCAAACGCCGAAAGGCGGGCATGTTTACAATCTGTGTGCCTCGAAACATCCGTCGCGCGACAGTTTTTACCCCAGCGTGTCGAAGCAGTTAGGGCTAGAGCCGCCAACGTTTGTGGCGGAGCCGGAGCGCTCGGCCGGTAAAGTGGTGGATGGCTCAAAAATCGCCAATGAGCTGGGCTTTGAGTACACCTACGATGACCCGATGAAAATGCCGCTGGAGTAGGTTTTTCAGGTGCGCATTAATGCGCACCCTACGATGTAGGGTTGCCATTCATGGCGACCTGGTCACACCCCAAACCGATCCCTTAACGCATACCATGCCGCACCCATCGCCGTGAGCGGCACTTTGAATCTTCGTCCGCCCGGAAATGGCAGGTGCGGCAGTTTCGCGAACGCATCAAAACGCTCCGCATGCCCACGCAGCACTTCAGCAATCAACTTCCCAGAGAGATGCATACAGGTAACGCCGTGGCCGCTGTCACCCTGCATAAAGAAGGCATTCTTCTCCACCTGGCCGAACTGCGGCATGCGCGATAAGGTCAGCAGGAAATTGCCGCTCCAGCGATGGCTGATTTTGATATCGCGCAGCTGAGGGAACGTACGCAACAGTTTGGGACGAATCAGCGCTTCGATATCATCCGGCTCGCGCGCACCGTACACCACGCCACCGCCATACAGCAGGCGGTTGTCGGCAGTCAGACGGAAGTAATCGAGCAGATAGTTACAATCTTCCACGCAGTAATTGTTTGGCAACAACCCTAGCGCCTGATCGCGCGTTAACGGTTCGGTGGTGACGATTTGCGAACCGCACGGCATACTTTTGCGGCTCAGGCGCGGTTCGAGCTGCGCTGGTAAATAGGCATTGCCTGCAAAAATCACAAAGGTGGCGGAGACTGCTCCTTTGGCGGTTTTTATTCGATGCGGTGCGCCATATTGCACTTCAATGGCCGCCGATTGCTCATAGATGCGTCCGCCATGGCGGCGAATGGCTTCCGCTTCACCCAGCGCCAGATTCAGCGGATGCAGGTGGCCGCCGCGCTTATCGAGTAATCCACCCACATAACGATCGGTGGCGACTTCGCGGCGAATAGCGCGTTCATCCAGCAGTTCCAAATCGTGATTGCCATAGCGGGCCCAGCTGGCTTTCTGGCTGCGCAGGTGGCCCATTTGTCGCTGATTGAACGCCGCAAAAATCCCGCCGGGACGATAATCACAGGCAATGGCATAACGATCGATGCGATCGCGAATTATCTCCGCGCCTTCAAACATCATGCTGCCGAGCAGTTGTGCGGTCTCTTTACCGTAACGCTGCTCAATCACATCCACATCCCGGCTGTAGGAGTTCACCACCTGGCCGCCGTTACGACCGCTGGCGCCGAAGCCAATTTGTGCCGCCTCTAACACCACCACATCGTAACCGGCCTCGGTCAGAAACAGGGCGGAAGAGAGGCCGGTAAAGCCTCCACCAATAATACAGACGTCACACTGCACCGATTCTTGCAGTTCAGGCCACGGCGCGTGAGCGTTGGCGGTGGCAGCGTAATAACTTCCCACGTGTTGCATAACATCCTCCTTAAGCGCGCAACCTTAGAAATGAGCAGACGTATGCACTTTTCCAGATGCCAAAGTGGCACGATTCATGGCTGTTTTTCGTTGTGATAATGGATAGCGGCGTGGATAAAGGCCGCAAACAACTGGCGCGAAATCGGATCGCGATCGGAGTGCCATTCCGGATGCCACTGCACGGCAAGCGCGAAAGGGTGCTGGCGCAGGCTTACCGCCTCAATCAGCCCGTCGGGCGCACGTGCTTCGACGCGCAATTGCGGACCAGGCTCGCGAATGCCCTGACCATGTAATGAATTGACAGCAAACGCCTCGCTGCTGCCGAGCAGCTGGCTCAGCATGCCATCAATTTCTGGCTGCACCTCATGCACCGGCGCATACTGCTCATCCAGCGACAGCGTGTCGTCTTCCCGGTGTTCCTGGAAAAGATGTGTCATATGCAATTGGCGATGCAGCGCACCGCCATTAGCGACCACCAGCTCCTGCAAACCGCGACAGATACCGAACATCGGCATCTTTTTACCGATCGCATGGGTGATGAGCCCAAAAGCGAGACGATCGCGCGCCGGATCGGCATGCGCCTCTTTGCCATCCTCGCCATAGTGCCAGGGTTCGATATTGCTGGGGCTGCCGGTCAGCAAAATGCCATCCAGCACCGTCATACTGTTTTCTAATAGATGTGGAGAATGCATCAGTTGGTGGGGCAACGGCAGCGGCACGCCACCGGCCAAAACGACAGCGTCGAGATACTTGTTGTGAACCGTTTGTGCTGAATGGTTGCCAATAACATTTTGGCACATCACTACACCAATCAAAGGCTTGTCAAAAATAATGCCCATAACGTCTCCGCGCTGCTGTTCAATATTTTCGCCGAAATGGCACGGCTGGCGTTAAAAGTGTGCAATGTTTTGTCAATCTAGCAACCGCTTGTTCGTTCTTCAAACAGATTTGTTACATTTGCACACTTTTTGCGTTAGCGCTATGTTAGAGGAATGGCTGTTATTTTGAGCATTGCGCGCACCAATTCTAAACGGTAAAGGGCGGGTGGGATCATGACGAACCTCGTAGAAGTAGAAGACTTCACGCGACATAGTGAAGAGAAACGAACAAGCGCGTTCCAGCTGGAGGTAAAAACCTGGCTGGAACGCCATCCTGAAACGCAGTATGTCGATATTCTTCTTAATGATTTAAATGGGGTATTTCGCGGTAAACGCATTCCCATCGCCGCATTGGCAAAACTGGAAAAAGGGTGTTATTTCCCTGCTTCGGTCTTCGCCATGGATATTCTCGGTAATACCGTCGAAGAAGCCGGACTAGGACAGTCATTAGGCGAACCCGACCACCTCTGTATACCGGTTCCTGGAACCTTAATCCCCTCAGCCGCCGACCCCACGCACATTGCGCAGCTGCTGCTCACCATGTGTAACCAAGATGGCACTCCCTTTGACGTTGAACCCCGTAATGTCCTCAATCGGCTGTGGCAACAGCTGCGCAATCGAGGATTGTTCCCGGTGGTAGCGGTAGAGCTGGAGTTCTATCTGGTGGATAAGAAGCGTGATGCGGAAGGATTTATTCAACCGCCGTGCTCACCGGGCAGCGATGAGCGCAACATGCAGAGCCAGGTTTATTCGGTAGATAATCTCGATCATTTCGCCGACGTGCTGCGTGATATCGACACTCTGGCGAAGCTGCAGGGCATTCCCGCCGACGGCGCACTGGCGGAAGCGTCGCCCGGGCAGTTTGAAATCAACCTGCATCACACGCGCGATGTGCTCAAAGCCTGCGATCATGCCATCCAGCTTAAACGCCTGGTGCGTCAGGTGGCGGAAAATCACGGCATGACCGCCACCTTTATGGCGAAGCCTTATGAAGAGTATGCGGGCAGCGGTATGCATGTGCACATCAGCATGCTGGACGCCGCCGATCACAACGCCTTTGCGCTGGATGACGGCAGCGATTCACCGCTGATGAAACGCGCGCTGGCGGGCATGATCGATCTGATGCCGGCTTCGATGGCGCTACTGGCGCCAAACGTTAACGCCTATCGCCGTTTTCTGCCCGAAGCCTATGTGCCGCTGCAAGCGTCATGGGGGCACAATAATCGTACCGTAGCACTGCGCGTACCCTGCGGGGATATGGACAATCACCGCATTGAGTATCGCGTGGCGGGAGCCGATGCAAATCCCTATCTGGTGGTGTCAACAATTCTTGCCGGAATTTTGCACGGTTTAGATAATCAGCTACCCTTACCGCATGCGGTGCAGGGCAATGGACATGAGGCAGAAGGGCTAGCGTTACCGATTCGGCAGAGCGATGCGCTGTACGAATTCGAGAATAGCTATCCGCTGCAAAAGCTGCTGGGTGAGCGTTTTAGCGGGGTGTGGCACAGCTGCAAACAGTATGAATTGATGCAGTTTGAGCGCCTGATCACCGCCACAGAGATCGACTGGATGCTCAAGAATGCTTAACCGCCTGAAGAATTGATCTAACGTCTTGTGCCGATGGCATAAGTTGGGGCAAAATACGCGCCCTGCAAAATGAGAAACTAACCGACGTTAACCACGTCGGTTATTTTTTTGCATGATGTACTCACTGACATTTAAACGAGGCCGGACACGCATCCGGATAGATAGATACTGACAAACACGCGTTGTGCGTGAGATTTGAGGAAAACAAAGATGGGACTGTTTAACATTGCACCAGCTCAGGCTGGTTCTCGCTTTCGTGATGATTACGGCGCGGCGACAATCGCAAACACAAAAATCACTTCTCACTGCAGCAAATTGCGCAGTATCCCTGTAGCCCAGCCGATCGCGGTTGTCGCTTGCGGGGGACTGAACAATGTCGCTTAACACCTCTGCCGCACCTCAGCGTGCACACCTGAAAAAATCTCTGACCTTGATCCCGGTTGTCATGATGGGCCTGGCGTATATGCAGCCAATGACCCTGTTTGATACTTTCGGTATCGTGTCTGGATTAACCGACGGCCACGTCGCCACCGCTTATGCTTTCGCCCTGATCGCGATTCTGTTTACTGCCGTGAGCTACGGCAAGCTGGTACGCCGCTTCCCATCTGCGGGCTCCGCTTACACCTATGCTCAGAAGGCAATCAGTCCGCACGTCGGCTTTATGGTTGGCTGGTCATCACTGCTGGACTACTTGTTCATGCCGATGATCAACATCCTGCTGGCGAAAAGCTATTTTGAAACGCTGGTGCCGGGTATTCCGTCGTGGATTTTCGTGGTGCTGCTGGTGGCCTTTATGACCATCTCTAACCTGCGTGGAATCAAAACCGTTGCCAACTTCAACAGCGTGATCGTGGTGCTGCAAGTGGTGGTGATGGTCGTGATCACCGGCATGGTGGTTTACGGTGTGGCACACGGTGTGGGCGAAGGGACATTGGTCAGCAGCAAACCATTCTGGTCTCAGGATGCACACGTGGTGCCGATGATTACCGGTGCGACGATTCTCTGCTTCTCGTTCCTCGGCTTTGACGGCATCAGCTCGCTGTCGGAAGAGACCAAAGATGCTGAACGCACTATCCCACGCGCGATTTTCCTCACCGCGCTGATTGGTGGTGTGATCTTCATTGGGGTTTCTTACTTCCTGCAGCTGTACTTCCCGGACATTTCGCGTTTCCAGAATCCGGACTCTTCACAGCCAGAAATCATGCTGTTCGTGGCGGGTAAAGCGCTGCAGATTGGCATTCTGATCTTCTCGGTGGTGACGGTATTGGCTTCCGGTATGGCCGCACACGCCGGTGTTTCACGTCTGATGTACGTGATGGGCCGCGACGGTGTGTTCCCGCAGCGTTTCTTTGGTTTCGTGCATCCGAAATACCGCACGCCGTCATTGAACGTGCTGTTGGTGGGTGGCGTGGCGCTGCTGGCAATCAACTTCGACCTGGTGACAGCGACCGCGCTGATTAACTTTGGTGCGCTGGTGGCATTTACGTTTGTCAACCTGTCGGTGATTGCCCAGTTCTGGATCCGTGAAAAGCGTAATAAGACGCTGAAAGATCACCTCAACTATCTGTTGCTGCCAATCATGGGCGCTCTGACGGTAGGTGCGTTGTGGATTAACCTGGAAGAGACCTCAATGGTTCTCGGCCTGGTATGGGCGGCGATTGGTATTATTTACCTCGCGTTTGTCACCCGTACCTTCCGCAATCCGGTTCCGCAGTTCAGCGAAGAAGTGTGATTTAAATGACCAGGTGCGCATTCATGCGCACCCTACAACGTAGGGGCGCCATTCATGCGCACCTGGTCGATAATCCCAGCAAACTCATCCCGCGATCACCAACTCCCACTTCCCCGCACTCAACGCTTCACGTCCCGCTTTGCTCAACTCCGCATCGGTAATCAAAGTATCAAACCGCTCCAGCGGCAGCGCCAGATACGTCGCAATCTTGTTGTACTTCGAGCTGTCGCTGAGCAACACGCGTTTGCTGCTGACATCGCTCGCCGCCTGCTTTACCGGCACTTTATCCTCGTCCGGCGTATACAGCCCGCGCGGACCCCAGCAGGAGGCCGAGATAAAGGCGATATCGATCGCCAGCTGGCGTAAATTGCGCGCCGCGGCTTCACCAACGCTCGAGCGATTCTCCCGGCACACCGTGCCGCCAGTGTGGATCAGCTTGCAGCCGCTGCTCTCCATCAGCAAACGTGCAATCACAAAATCATTGGTCACCACCAGCAAATCGTCACGTTCCGCCAGTTCGCGTGCCAGCGCCAGTGTCGTGGTGCCGGCATCCAGATAAATGCAGCTGTTTCGCGGAATATGACGTGCGGCGTACTGCCCAATCGCCATCTTTTCGCTGCTGTACATGCTGGTTTTTGCCAGATGCGACGGTTCGGCCGCTAAACGATCCGCCGAGCGCACACCACCCGAAACCGACAGCACCGCGCCTTGCTCTTCCAGCTTCTGTACGTCGCGACGAATTGTCATGTGCGACACGCCCAATCGTTCTGTTAGCTCGGCAATGCTCACAACGCCGCGCTCGGCAACCAACGCTAAAATTTGCTGATGACGTTCTACCGGAATCACACGCCTCTCCCGAATTATCATTTTTTCACATTGTAGATCATCGATTCACAGCCCGCAGCACAATTTATGTTGCCGAAATTTCAGTAAAAAGCGCGGCTGACGGGATTTACTTCCGCCATTATTACGTTGTGAATCCCTGTTAATCCTTAAGCAGGCAAGTTAATTTTTGTGATGTTACGCACGTTTATTGCCCGATATCTGCGGCAGACTTAACACCAATGAACAAATTATCACTTAAATTAACAATGGAGGTCTGCTGTGTCAGCAACCGTGAATAACATCGGCGTGATTGGTTTAGGTTCCATGGGCATGGGCGCCGCGCAGTCTTGCATCCGTGCAGGATTAAATACCTGGGGAGTTGATCTCAATCCGCATGCGCTGGAAACCCTACGCCAGGCCGGTGCACGCGATGCCCAAACCTCCGCCGCCCGCTTTGCGGCTGAACTGGATGCGGTGCTGCTGCTGGTGGTTAACGCCGCGCAGGTGAAGGCCATTCTGTTCGGTGAAAACGGTGTGGCGGCGCAGCTCAAGCCGGGCACGGTGGTGATGGTCTCTTCTACCATCTCTTCACAGGATGCGCAGGCGATTGAACAGCAGCTGGCACAGCATCAACTTTTAATGCTGGATGCGCCGGTTTCCGGCGGGGCAGCCAAAGCCGCGGTCGGGGAAATGACGGTCATGGCTTCCGGTAGCGATGAGGCGTTTGCGCGGCTCAAGCCGGTGCTGGATGCGGTGGCGACGAAAGTCTATCGCGTTGGCAGCGAAATCGGTCTGGGATCCACCGTCAAAATCATTCACCAGCTGCTGGCGGGAGTACACATTGCCGTGGGTGCCGAAGCGATGGCATTGGCCGCGCGCGCCGGTATTCCGCTGGACACCATGTACGATGTGGTGACCAACGCGGCGGGTAACTCATGGATGTTTGAAAACCGCATGCGTCACGTGGTGGATGGCGATTACTCGCCGAAATCCGCCGTGGATATCTTCGTGAAAGATCTCAATCTGGTGGCGGATACCGCTAAATCGCTGCACTTCCCGCTGCCGCTGGCCTCCACCGCGCTCAACATGTTCACCGAGGCCAGCAATGCCGGGCACGGTCGCGAAGATGACAGCGCGGTGATCAAAATTTTCAGCGGCATCACGCTGCCTCAGGCAAAGGAGCAGTAATCATGCGTTTAGGCGTCATTGCGGACGACTTTACCGGTGCCACCGACATTGCCAGCTTCCTGGTTCAGCACGGCCTGCCGACCATTCAATTTAACGGCGTGCCACAAGGTCAGGATGAAGTAAGCGCGCAGGCAATTGTGATCAGCCTGAAGTCACGATCGTGCCCGCCGCAGCAGGCGATCGCACAGTCGCTGGCGGCGCTAGAGTGGCTACAGCAGCAGGGCTGCGATCGTTTCTATTTCAAATATTGTTCCACCTTCGATAGCACCGAGCAGGGCAACATCGGCCCGGTGACCGATGCGCTGTTGGCGGCGTTAGGTGAAACGCAAACGGTGATCTCGCCGTCGCTGCCGGTCAACGGCCGCACCGTGTATCAGGGCTATCTGTTTGTCGCCGACCAACTGCTGTCTGAATCCGGCATGCGCCACCATCCGGTAACGCCGATGACCGACAGCAATCTGGTGCGCCTGATGACGCGTCAGGCCAAAGGTCAGGCGGCGGTGATCAATGCAGCATTGCTTGATCAAGGTGCCGACGCGGTGCGTATGCAGCTGGAGAGCTTGAAAGCGCAGGGCATCAACTATGTGGTGCTGGACGCGCTGCACGAGCAGCATCTGCTGACGCAGGGCGAAGCGCTCAAAGCGATGCGTCTGGTGACTGGCGGTTCAGGACTGGCGATCGGGATTGCCCGCGCCTGGACGACCCAGCAGCAGAACCGCGATGCCGAGCAGGCGGGACGTCCGCAGGGCAAACGCGCGGTGGTGATCTCTGGCTCTTGCTCGCAAATGACCAACCGCCAGGTGCAGGCGTACCGCCAGCAAGCGCCATCGCATGAAGTGTTGGTTGAACGCTGTTTGGAAGACGCCGAAGGTTATGCGCAAACGCTGTGCGATTGGGTGGCAGCACATCATCAGCCTGGGCTGGCACCGTTGCTGTTCGCCACCGCCGATGCGCAGCAGCTGCAGGCGATTCAGCAGCAGTACGGCGCCGCGCGCAGCAGCGAAGCGGTCGAGCAGTTGTTTGCGGCGGTAACACGTGAACTAAAAGCGCGCGGCTGGCAGCGCTTTATCGTCGCCGGCGGCGAAACCTCGGGTGTGGTAGCGCAAAGCCTGGGCGTTACCGCATTCCACATCGGACCGATGATTTCGCCGGGCGTGCCCTGGGTGCGTGACATCTATCAGCCGCTGTCGCTGGCGTTGAAATCCGGCAACTTTGGTGACGAACAGTTCTTTTCCCGCGCACAAACGGAGTTTTCACTATGACCGAACAACAAGCACGCGATGAGATGGTGCAGCTCGGCGCCTCCTTCTTTCAGCGCGGCTACGCCACCGGATCGGCGGGCAATCTGTCGCTGCTGTTAGAGGACGGCAATCTGCTGGCCACGCCTACCGGTTCGTGTCTTGGCGAGCTGCAGGCCGATCGTCTGTCAAAAGTGACGCTGCAGGGCGAATGGCTTTCCGGCGACAAGCCATCGAAAGAAGTGGCGTTTCACCGCGCGCTTTATCTGAACAATGCGGAGTGCAAAGCGGTGGTGCATCTGCACAGCCACTATTTGACCGCGCTCTCTTGCCTCAACGATCTCGACAATGAAAATTGCATTCGCCCGTTCACGCCGTACGTGGTGATGCGCGTGGGAGATGTGCCGGTGGTGCCATATTACAAGCCGGGTGATGCGCGTTTAGCTGACGATCTGGCTAATCTGGCCTCGCGCTATAACGCCTTCCTGCTGGCGAATCATGGCCCGGTGGTGGTGGGCAAATCACTGCGCGAAGCCGCCAATAATACCGAAGAACTGGAAGAGACCGCGCGTCTGATGTTTACGCTCGGCGACCGCTCAATTCGTTATCTCACCGCTAACGAAGTGGCGGAATTGAGGAATGTCTAATGCCTAAGTTTGCAGCCAATTTATCTACGCAGTTTGGTGAACAGCCGTTTATCGCGCGTTTTGCCGCCGCAGCTAACGCCGGTTTTCGCGCCGTCGAGTTTTTGTTCCCGTATGATTTCCCAGCAGACATCATCAAAGCGGAGCTGGAAAAACATCAGCTAGAGCTGGTGCTGTTCAACACCGCGGCGGGCAACGTGCAGGCGGGCGAATGGGGCGTTTCCGCCATTCCGGGCCGTGAAGAGCAAGCGCGTGGCGATATTGACCGTGCGCTAGAGTACGCGCTGGCTTTGAATTGCCAGCAGGTGCATGTGATGGCAGCCACGGTACCCAACGGCGCCGATCGCGCAGAGTATGAAGCGACTTTTGTGCAGAATATGCACTACGCTGCCGAGCGTTTTGCGCCGCACGGCATTCGCCTGTTGCTTGAGGCGCTCAATCCCGTGACCAAGCCGAATTACCTCTACTCCAGCCAGTATCAAACGCTATTGATGATGGAGCGTATCGATCGTCCTAACGTTTTTACCCAGCTCGATCTGTTTCATGCGCAGCTGGTGGACGGCAATCTGACCCATCTTATCCGTGAATACGCCGGGCGTTATCGCCATATCCAAATTGCCTCGGCGCCGCATCGCCACGAGCCTGACGAAGGCGAAATCAACTATTCGTATCTGTTCAACCTGCTGGATGAAGTGGGCTACGACGGTTGGGTGGGGTGTGAATATATCCCGCGCGGCTGCACCGAAGCCGGTCTTGGCTGGTTCGCGCCCTACGCAAAATAACCCGGGTTTTACCGCTCAACACAGGGCTTTTGTGCGCTGTGTTGGGCAAGTCATACCTTAATCCGTTAATACCAGAGAAATCTGTACCTAAAAAATACTTATAAGATAGAGGGTTACCATGTCTACCGCGTTGTTACTCGCCATTGCTACCGCCAGCATCGTGATCTTGCTGTTGCTGGTAATTAAAACCAAAGTGCACCCCTTCGTGGCGCTGATAATTGTCAGCCTGCTGGTCGCCATTGCCACCGGCATTCCGGCGGACAATATTATGGAAACCATCTTTAGCGGGATGGGCAATTTGCTGGGGCATATCACCATTATCATCGTGCTGGGTGCGATGCTCGGCGCGGTGATTGAAGCCTCGGGCGGGGCGGAATCGCTGGCGCAGCGCTTTAGTAAATCGCTGGGTATCAAACGCACCGTCGCGGCGCTGACCATGGCAGCCTTTATCCTCGGCATTCCAGTGTTTTTTGAGGTTGGTTTTATCATCGTGATTCCGCTGATTTATGGCTTCACCAAAGTGGCGCGCGTCTCGCCGCTCAAGTTTGGCTTGCCAATGGCGGGCGTGATGTTAACGGTGCACGTGGCGCTGCCGACGCATCCAGGCGCAGCGGCGGCTGCCGGTATTTTGCATACCGACATGGGCTGGCTGATGATGCTGGGGATTATGATTTCGATTCCGGTTGGTATTGTCGGCTACTTCGTCGCGAAAGCGATGAACCTGCGTCAGTATCATCTGTCGGTTGATGTGCTGGAACAACTGCAGCTGGCGAAACCGGAAGGCACGGCGAAAAACGACGCGCCACCGCCGGGTGCGCTGACCATTACCGGGCTGATCATCGTGCCGATCCTGTTAATCGTCCTGGGGACATTGGCTCACACCACGCTGGCAGAGGGCAGCGTGCTGCGCTCGGTAATGACGGTAATAGGTACGCCGGCGATTGCGTTACTGATTGCGCTTGGGCTAGCGGCGTGGCTGCTGGGCGTGCGTCGCGGCTGGAGCAAAGAGAAGCTGGAAGATCTGACTGGCCGCGCCATCCCCAGTTCTGCCAGCGTGATTCTGGTAGCGGGCGCAGGTGGGGCATTTGGTAAAGTGCTGGTGGAGTCCGGCGTGGGTAAAGCGCTGGCGCTGACGCTGGAAACACTGCATCTGCCGCTGGTGCCCGCAGCCTTTATTCTGTCGCTGGCGCTGCGTGCATCGCAGGGCTCGGCCACGGTAGCGATTCTCACCACCAGCGGCTTACTGAGTCAGGCGGTGGGCGATGTGACGGATATGCAGCGCGTACTGGTGACGCTGGCAGCTTGTTTCGGCGGATTAGGTTTGTCACACGTCAATGATGCGGGTTTCTGGGTGGTGACGCGCTATCTGGGCTTATCCGTCGCCGACGGTTTGAAGACCTGGACAGTGTTGACAACCGTGATGGGCCTGAGCGGTTTCGCGCTGACGTGGCTGGTGTGGGAAATGATTTAAGGGTTCCCTGGTCGCCATGAATGGCGACCCTACAAACGGGCATTGCGTAGGGTCGCCATTTATGCGGTCATTGCGTAGGGTCGCCATTCATGCGGGCATTGCGTAGGGTCGCCATTCATGGCGACCTCTCACCAGACCGCAGAGGACTAAGACACCAGCTCCTGCGCATACAAATACAGCGCCTTCAGCTGCGCCATCTTCTCTGCATTACCCTCATGCAAATTCGCCAGTGACTCCAGCTCCAGCAGGAACGCCTGCACACGCTCAGCATTGAGCGCTTCGCGGCGGTGCTGCAACCAGCGTTGCTGCTCGGCATCATCCAGCGTGCCGGGGAAATTACGCGCCCGATAGCGGAACAGCAGTTTGGCAATGCGCTTATCTTCAAAGGTTAAATCCAGCGCCGGCAAATTCTGCGGTGGCGTCTGGCGCACAATGTTCATACCCGCGCGATCGGCATCGCTAAAGAAACCCTCATACAGCTGCGCATCTACATCATCTGAAGGCGTAAACGGCTCAGCATCAGCAAACAGCGCCACCACTTTTTCCCGCACTTCCGCATGCTCGCGCAGCACTTTTAGGTTCGCGAGGCAGCGTTGGCGATCGATACCTAAGCGCGCAGCATCTTCCGGACGCAGCGTGCTTGCCGGCGCCAGCACCGGACATTTATTGATATGGACCAGCTTGATCGGCACGGCAGGAAGATCGCCTAACTCGCTGCTACGCGTATACAAACGCTCGCGCAGTTCGTCAGATTCCAGCTCAAGCAGCGGCGACATCTCACCGGCCAGATCGGCAACAATCAGCGCATTACGGTTATCCGGATGCCACGCCAGCGGCACAATCCAGCTGGTGTTGCCGCGCGCTGCGCCGAACATGCCGGAAACGTGCACCAGCGGTTTCATCTGCGGGATATCAATTAGCGTCATCAGTTTCTGCTTGTTGCGATGGCTAAACAGAAACTCAAACAGCTTCGGCTGCTTCTCTTTCACCAGTTTCGCCATTGCCAGCGTGGCGTAAACGTCGGACATCGCATCGTGCGCCTGTTCGTGCGCCACGCCGTTGGCCTTAGTGAGATGCTCCAGCTTAAAGCTCGGGAAGCCGTCATCATTTTCCGGCCAGACAATGCCTTCCGGACGCAGCGCATAGCAGGCGCGCATCACATCCAGCAGATCCCAGCGCGAATTGCCGTTTTGCCAGCTCCAGCCATAAGGATCAAAGAAGTTGCGATAGAAGATATTGCGCGTCACTTCATCGTCAAAACGCACATTGTTGTAACCAATCACACAGGTTTGCGGCTCGCTAAACAGGCCGTGAATGCGCTCGGCAAATGCCGCTTCTGTCACGCCACGCGCTTTGGCGGTTTGCGGCGTAATGCCGGTGATCATCACCGCTTCTGGCTGCGGCAAATAATCGTCCGCGGGCTGGCAGTAAAACACCTGCGGTTCACCTACCGCATTGAATTCTTTATCGGTACGCAGGCCAGCAAACTGTGCCGGGCGGTCCAGCGAAGGACTTTTACCGAAGGTCTCATAATCGTGAAATAAGAAGGTGAACTCAGAGGCGGGCACGGCATTATCCTGGCTGTGGAGAATCAACGCACAGGATAGTCGTCCCTGGGTGGCAGTACAACCTTGATCATCCTCGCTGCGAGCGGGCGCGCAGCATTTAGGCGCAGTTCATACTTTTTTTCAATTTATTCAGATCTGTAAGCGCTATTTGCCGTAAAACGTGCGGCGGTAAATTCATTTTTTTGATTTCGAGGAAGAAGTGTTGAAAAGGCGTCTGCTGGTAACTGTATCTGGAATGATTGTTTGGGCATCGTTGGCGCAGGCCGACGACAGCATGCCGTTTCCCCTGACGCCACCGCCGATTGATGCGGCTTCGTGGGTGCTAATGGACGCCACTACCGGCCAGATTCTAACCGCCGGTAATCCGGACGAAGAGCGCAACCCGGCAAGTTTGACAAAACTGATGACCGGCTATGTGGTCGATCGCGCGATCGATCAGAATAAAGTCAGCCGCGATGACAAAGTCACCATCGGTAAAGATGCGTGGGGCGCAGGCAATCCGGTGTTCAAGGGCTCTTCACTGATGTTCCTTAAACCGGGCGATCAGGTTACGGTACGCGATCTGATGCGTGGCGTGATTATCGATTCCGGTAATGATGCCTGTGTGGCGCTGGCGGATCATGTCGCCGGTAGCGAAGCCAGCTTCGTCACCATGATGAACAGCTACGTGCAGAAGCTTGGTTTAACGCACACCCACTTCGAAACCGTGCACGGCCTCGATGCGCCGGGTCAACACACTACCGCACGCGATTTAGCCGTGCTGTCACGTGCCATCATCAGCGGCGAGCCCGATTTCTACGCCATGTACGGCGAGAAAACCCTGACCTGGAACGGTATCACCCAAAACAACCGCAACGGCTTGCTGTGGGACCAGAATCTGCACGTCGATGGCCTGAAAACCGGTCATACCGAAAGCGCTGGCTTCAATATCATCGCGTCGAATGTGGTAGGGCGTCATCGCCTGATCGCGGTGATTATGGGCGGCAAGAGTCCGAAAGGGCGTGAAGATCAGGCACGTAAACTGCTGGTGTGGGGCCAAAACAACTTTGATACCGTGCAGCTGTTCCACGCGGGCAAGAAAATCGGTACGGAAAACGTCTGGTACGGCAATCCGCACCAGGTGGATGTCGGCACTACCCAGGATATCTATCTGTCACTGCCGCGCACTGAAGTTTCCAATGTGATGGCCAAGTATGTGATTGATCGCAAAGACCTGGAAGCACCGTTAAAAGCGGGCGAGCAGATTGGTGAAATCCAGGTGATGGACAAAGATAAGCAGCTGGCAAGCTATCCGCTCTACACGCTGCAAGCGGTTGATCAGGCAGGCATCATCACGCGCATCAGTGATTACCTGAAAAAGAAACTGTAATCCATCGCGTATTTTAGCGTTGCCGTCATCGCCGCTACACGGCGGTGATGGCACAATCGAGCTTTCTGCTGCTGATCTGAGGCAAAGTATGAAAGCATGGATTGTTGAACGTCATTCGCAAAGCTGGCTTGGCTATCACCTGCAAGGACCGTGGGAGGAGACCGTGCCGCGTGGCTTTGACCGACTGAAACGTTGGGTCAGTGAGCATGATGCGAAAGGTGAATGGCTGGCTATTTATTACGGTAATCCACGAGAGCTGTCGCCGGAAGAGTTGCGGGTTGAAACGGTGATTACTGCGGCGGAAGCGGTGATTCCCGCCCCCGGTGACGATATCGAAAAAGGCCTGTTGCCCGGCGGACGCTATTTCCATGCCCGCGTTGAGGTACGTAATAACGAATTTTATGAGGCGTGGTGCAGTTTGTTCGATAAGTTAAACGCCCAGAGTGAGTGGCAAGTCGATAATCGTCCCTGTTTCGAACAGTACCTTTCCGACGGATCCGACAGCGGCAACTGGCTGGTGGATATGTTCATTCCGGTGCGTGCGGCTGAATAAAATACGCGGTCACCATAAATGGCGACCCTACAAAACACGCCCGTAGGGTCGCCATTTATGGTGACCGATTCAATCACCGCACAAAACCCGATGCGTTACATCAATGTTTCTATTGAGAAAACCAGATGTAACATGCATGTTTTATTTCACGTAAAGACGAAAAAGATTGCGTTCAACCCTGATGGTTCGCGTCTTGCCAGGGTAACATAGCGCGCAAATCGTTACCGTTCCCGGACAACCATGTTACGCGCCGACAAGCCCATCTCGCCGATTGAGTTCTGGTTCTACCGCCACTATCGCATCATGCATGGTGTACGCATCGCTATCGCCTTTGTGCTGTGCTTCCTGTTTGTACGCCTCACCGATATTCCCGAAGGCACCTGGCCGCTGATTACGCTGGTGGTAGTGATGGGGCCAATTTCAACCTGGGGCAACGTGCTGCCGCGCGTAGTCCAGCGCATCAGCGGTACCTTCGCCGGTTTACTTTCCGGCTTGATTGCCCTGAAGCTGGAGCTGTTTTCCCTGCCAGTGATGCTGGTGTGGTGCGCCATCGTGATGGTGGTTTGCGGTTACCTGACGCTGGGAAAACATCCCTATATGGCGTTGCTGATCGGCATCACGCTTGGCGTGGTGGTGGGCGCACCGGCCGGCGATTTCACTATCGCCATGTGGCGCGGCGGGGATGTGATTCTGGGGTCGCTGATGGCGCTGCTGTTTAGTGCCATCTGGGCTCAACGCGCTTACACCCATTGGCGCATCCAGCTGTCAGATGCTTTCATCGCCATGGCGAAACTGCATCACACCGGTTTTTCTGCCAATTTGCTGGAAAAACCGCGCCTGAATAAACCTTTCCAGAAGCTGCTAAGTGCCGTCATCAAAATGCGTTCGCTGCTGGATCCGTCAAGCAAAGAGACGCGAATTCCGAAATCGGTGTTTGAAGCGATCCAAACTATCAATCGCAATATGGTAAACACCATGCAGATGCAAATTGATGCGTGGTGGTCGTCGCGTGAAAGTCATCTGATTATGCTCAATGCGCCAACGCTGCGCCGCACCCAGCAGATGACGGAAGACACGCTTAATGCGCTGGCCACGCTGGTGGTGAAAGGGGAAACCGAAGAGATCACCGCTAACAGCCTCGTACTGGAGGAAATCACCCAGGAGCTGGAGCAGCTCATCGCTAATCGCAGCGGACGTCCAGAAACGACGGCAATTTACGGTTACGTCTGGCTGAGCCTGGAGCAGGCGCGTCAGCTGGAACGGATGACCGATTTAGTGCGCCTGGCGTTGCGCAAATAGTTTTCTCAGGCAATGACTTAATGTGAATCACGCTTTCTTTGCGCTAAGATAAGCGCCAGTCCGAATTTAGCTGTGAAAATTGCAACCCTTGCGGTCAAACCGCTAAGCTAAACGTTATGACTATTCCGCCTGCCGATGCAGGCCTTAAGAAAGGTGCCAACATGGAAAATGCCAAGCAATCATTTCAGGACGTACTGGAGTTTGTGCGTATGTTCCGTCGTAAAAACAAACTGCAGCGCGAAATCGTGGATAACGAGAAGAAAGTCCGTGATAACCAGAAACGTGTGTTGCTGCTGGACAACCTGAGCGAATACATCAAACCTGGCATGAGCATTGAGGCGGTGCAGGAAATTATCGCCAGCATGCGTGTGGATTATGAAGACCGCGTGGATGAGTACATCATTAAAAACGCTGATCTCTCCAAAGAGCGTCGCGAGCTGTCGAAAAAATTGAAAGCGATGGGCGAGCCTAAAGCGCAGTAATTCTCAGGGGCCGAAAGGCCCCAAATTTCAGGAAGCAACACCAACCTGCAGCGGCGCAATTGATTGCGCTATTTTTATGCCCGTTTCAACATCGCGCCGCTACCAAATGTGCAGTTATGTGCTGCTCAATCTGCGCGCCAGCGCCTGCAGCTGCTGTGCAATCTCCCTTACATTCACCTGACCTTGCTGCGGTGCCGCCGTGGTTTCACGCAACACCAGCTCGGTTTCCAGCCTCTCATCCGCCAACGTGCCGCCTTCCAGCTGTGCCACTAAGCGATCGACGCTTATCGCGCCCAACTGCTGCAAATCCTGGCGCACGGTGGTTAATGGCGGCTGATACCAGGCGCTTTCTGCCGTGTCGTCGTAGCCAATCAGCGAAATCTCTGCGGGGATATTCACGCCGTGCTGATGCAGCGCCCGCATCGCGCCAAGCGCCATCTGATCGTTGGCCACCAGTAGCGCCTGCGGTAGCTTATCCGGCAACTGCGCCAGCACGGCCTGATAGCCCGATGCCGCGCTCCAGTCACCGCTCAGCACGCAGAACGGCGTGAGCCGATGTGCTGACAGCGCCTGCTGCCACGCGGTGAAACGCGCACGTGCCGATGCCGAGCGTTCAGGCCCATTCAACACGCCAATCTGCTGATGGCCGAGCGCCACCAGATGATCCACGGCCTGTTTCGCCCCCGATTCGCTCTGATATTGGCACTGCGCCACCGTGGCGCTGCGCTCCACATCCAGAAACAGCGTCGGTTTATTACCGCACTGCAGCTGAATCTGTTCGGCTTGCTGCGCATCCAGCGGCAGATTGATCAGCAGCGCATCAACCCGTTGCGCCAGCAGTTCATTTACCGTGTCCTGCGGCGCGCTGCTGGCATTCGCCATGGCAATCACCAGGTGATAACCCTGCGCCGCCGCACGTTGCTGAATTGCCGAGGCAATTTGTGCGGGCGCCATCAATGCGAGATTGCTGGTGGCGAGACCCAGCGTGCGGGTGTTTTTACCCGCCAGCTGCTGCGCGACCCGATTCGGCACATAGTTGAGCTGCTGCATTGCCGCTTCTACTTTGGCGCGGGTGCGCGGCGAAACCTGCTCGGAGTGGTTGAGAACGCGGGAGACGGTTTGGTAGGAAACCCCCGCCAGATGGGCAACATCATCAAGGGTTACGGAACGCGCAGTCATGGATCTCTCCTGAAGATTAAGCGGCGAGTGTAGCAAATTTTTCCCTGCCGACGCGCCCTTAAGCCGCTACACTGCCAAAGTGAAAATGAGGAGAAAGGCATGCAGCTTAACAACGATCACATTCAGGATATCAATACCCTGGCGACCTGGCTGGCACTGGATCACATGCCGCAAACGGGCACGCTCGACGTCGATTTAGCCATTCTGGCCGGCCACGCGGTGCTGCCGAACGTGGAGGCGGTCATCGCCCTGGCGAAAAAGTATCAGCTGCCGTTATTGGTAAGCGGCGGCATTGGCCACTCTACATCGTTATTAGCAGAGATGCTGAGCACACATCCGCTGTATCGCCAGATTGAGACCCAAGGTAAAAGCGAAGCAGAACTGCTGGGCGACGTAGCGCGCGTGTTTGCCGCGCTGCCGGACGATCAGCTGCTGCTGGAAACCGCCTCTCGCAACTGTGGCGAAAATGCCGCTTTCAGTCAGAAATTACTGGATGAGCACAGCTGGCAGCCGCAGCGCGTGCTGCTGGTGCAAGACCCGCTAATGCAGCGGCGCACGTGGGAAACCTTCCGCTATCAGTGGCGCGACCGCGCCGATGCGCCGGAATTTATCAGCTGGCCGGTGTTTGTGCCGCAGGTGATGATGGATGCGGGCATGTTACGCATTATTGGTGCGCCGCCGCAGGGCTTGTGGTCGATGGAACGTTTTCTGTCGCTGCTGATGGGGGAAATCCAGCGCCTGCGCGACGACGAAAATGGCTACGGTCCACGCGGCAAAGGTTTCCTCGGTCATGTAGATATACCGGAAGAGGTGGAAGCGGGCTGGCAGCGGTTGAAGCAGCTGCCGGGCGTGCAGTCTCGCTTATGATATTTCGGTCGCCATCAATGGCGACCTTACGACACGACCGCACGCCAATCGCGCCAAACAACCGTAGGGTCGCCATTCATGGCGACCCACGTTAACGACCCTGCACATACACCTGCAAATTGACATACACCGCGTTCAGCAATGGTGTCACCACGCCACTGCGCGCACCACGCACCAGCAAATCACCAATCACTTGATCGGCCTCAATCTCGTAGCCCTGGGTTAAATCCCGGTACATCGATGAGGTCATCGCCGCTTTGGGATTATTCAGCGTCTCATAAATCTTCGCCGTCACCGCCGGGCGCTGTTGATAACCTTCGGCGCTTAACACCGCCAGTACTTCACCAAAAATTGTTTGCAGCAGCGCTTCGCCACCTTGTGCGCTCAACACCTGCTGCGTATTGCCGCGCGCGATACAGCACACCGCACCGAGCGTGCTCAGCAGCAGCCATTTTTCCCACAGTTCGCTGATAATGTTGTCGGAGAAAAGGGTATCAAACTGCGCCGCGCGCAGGGTTTCATCTATTCGCTGCAGGCGCGCATCGTTATTGCCATCCAGCGCGCCGTAATAGAGCATATGCAGCGGCGTCATCTGCACCACTTCGCCGTTTTCACCCAGCGTGGCGTTGATTTTACACAGGCCGCCAATCACCTTGTCACCAAAGCGCGCCCGCAGCGTGTCGATATGACGCATCCCGTTAAGAATGGGCATGATCAGCGTGTCAGGACCCACGGCGGGGGCGATATCGTTTATCGCCTGTTCCAGGGCGAAGCTTTTCACCGTCAAAATAATCAGATCAAAATGGCTGTTAAGCGAATCCGCCTGCGCCAGCTGAGGTTGCAAAACTTCTGTGCCATCAGGCGTTTTCAGCACCAGCCCGGTTTGCTGCAGCTGCTGAAAACGGCGCTCGCGCACCAGAAATGTTACATCACGTCCTGCTTGCGCCAGACGCGCACCGAAATAACCGCCGGTTGCACCGGCACCGACCACCAGAATGCGCATGATTCAAACCCTGTCAGAGTGAAAGCCTTACCTTAAAGTGCCGGGCGATGGCTTTCCAGCCCGTAAATGCTGAATCACATGCAAGTTTTTAACGATGAGTAAAAAAGGCTCAAACTGTTCGTATTTATTCGTACAATGGGTTTAGGCTGTTGCGCAGCGGCGGGCAATGGTGCGCGCCGCTCTTTCCAGTCGAGAAGACTAAGGACGCATCATGCCCCGAACCCTCCCCATCGAACGTTATCGCAACATCGGCATCTCCGCGCACATCGATGCCGGTAAAACCACCACCACTGAGCGCATCCTGTTTTACACCGGAATGAGCCACAAGTTAGGTGAAGTGCACGATGGCGCGGCAACCACCGACTGGATGGCGCAGGAGCAGGAGCGTGGCATCACCATCACGTCGGCGGCGGTAAGCTGCTTCTGGCCGGGTATGGACGGCAGCTTTACGCCGCACCGCATCAACATCATTGATACCCCCGGGCACGTTGACTTCACCATTGAAGTCGAGCGCTCAATGCGCGTGCTGGACGGCGCGGTGATGGTGTATGACGCGGTTGGCGGCGTGCAGCCGCAGTCGGAAACCGTGTGGCGCCAGGCCAACAAATACCGTGTGCCGCGCATCGCCTTCGTTAACAAGATGGATCGGCAGGGCGCAGATTTCTTCCGCGTGGTGCAGATGATGAAAGATCGCCTGCACGCCAATCCGGTGCCGATTGTGATTCCTATCGGCGCCGAAGAGCATTTTAGCGGCGTGGTCGATCTCAACAAAATGCGCGCGATTTACTGGGACGATGCCAGCCAGGGCATGAGCTTTAGCTATGCACCGATCCCCGCTGAATTGCAGGCGCTAGCGGCCGAGTGGCGTGAGAACATGGTCGCGGCGGCGGCAGAAGCCAGCGACGCGCTAATGGATCGCTATCTTGAGCTGGGCGATCTTAGCGAAGACGACGTCATTGCCGGTTTGCGCCAGCGCACGCTGCAGGGTGAAGTTCAGCCAATGCTGTGCGGCAGCGCGTTCAAAAACAAGGGCGTGCAGCGCATGCTGGATGCGGTGATTGAGCTGATGCCATCGCCGCTCGACGTACCGGCGGTGAGCGGCGTCAATGAGCAGGGCGAACACGACGAACGTCATGCCGATGACAGCGAACCGTTCTCGGCGCTGGCGTTCAAGCTGATGAGCGATCCCTACGTTGGCCAGTTAACCTTTGTGCGCGTCTACTCCGGCGTGCTGCGTAAGGGCGACAGCGTGTGGAACGCGGTGAAAGGGCGCAAAGAGCGCATCGGCCGTATCGTGCAGATGCAGGCTAACGATCGCATTGAAATTGAAGAGATTCGCGCAGGCGATATCGCCGCCTGCGTTGGCCTAAAAGAGGTCACTACCGGTGAAACACTGTGCGATCCCAACGCGGTAATCACGCTGGAGCGCATGGAGTTCCCCGACCCGGTGATTTCGCTGTCGATAGAGCCGAAGACCAAGAGCGATCAGGAGAAAATGGGCCTGGCGCTGCAGCGGCTGGCGGCGGAAGATCCGTCGTTCCGCCTGCATACCGATGAGGAATCCGGCCAGACGATTATTTCTGGTATGGGCGAGTTGCATCTGGAGATTATCGTTGATCGCATGAAGCGCGAGTTCGGCGTGGAAGCCAACATTGGTCGGCCGCAGGTGACTTATCGCGAAACCATTCGTAAAACGGTGCGCGAGGTGGAAGGCAAGTTTGTGCGTCAGTCCGGCGGTAAAGGCCAGTATGGCCACGTGGTGCTGACGCTGGAGCCGCAAACGGCGGGTGCCGGTTTTGCCTTTGAAGATGCCACCAAAGGCGGCGTGGTACCGCGCGAGTTCATTCCTTCGGTAGAGAAGGGGATTCGTGAGGCGCTGAACAGCGGCGTGCTGGCCGGTTATCCGGTGGTGGACATCAAAGCCACGCTGACGTTTGGCTCGTATCACGACGTCGATTCGTCAGAAATGGCGTTTCGTATGGCGGCGATCTTTGGCTTTAAAGCCGCAGCGAAGCTGGCCGATCCGGTGATCCTCGAACCGCTGATGCAGGTGGAAGTGGAAACGCCGGAAGAGTATGCCGGTGGCGTGATGGGCGATCTCTCATCGCGGCGCGGGACCTTGCAAGGCATGGATGAGCGCTTTGGCGCCCGCATTATTCGCGCCGAAGTGCCGCTGTCCGAGATGTTTGGCTACGCCACGACGCTGCGTTCGATGTCACAAGGCCGCGCCACCTACAGCATGGAGTTTGCGCACTATGCCGAAGCGCCGCGTAATGTGGCCGAAAGCATCATCGCGGCTCGCACGTAATTATGTCGTAGGGTGCGCATTAATGCGCACCGGGTAAATAAAGGTCGCCAATAACGGCGTAATGCTCGTCAGTTAAGCATGAATCGGTCACCATGAATGGTGACCCTACGTGGATATCGCCGGGTTTTCGTAGGGTGCGCATTCATGCGCACCTGCATAAACAGGCATTTTATTGCTTAAGTGAGCGGCATTACGCCAATAACGGCGACCTTTCTCGTATTTAACAAATCCATTGTCACTATTGTCGTTTTACTTTTATTTGTCCGGATTTTAATAATTCAGCGGGAATTAAATACGGGCCAGATGACGGCCATCAATAATATTTACCTGCATTCACCAAGGACATTATGAAATTAACGTCAATAGCGTTGGCCTTAGGCTTTAGCCTGCTGGGAAACACCGTTAGCGCGCTGGCTGCCGATCAGCCCGTCAGCGGCGGCACGCTCACTGTCGGCGTGGAAACCGAACCGACCACCTTTAACCCGCAGCTCAACGGCCAGGACAAAGCGGAAATCACGCTGCGTAACTTCTGGGAATCGCTGTTGGCACGCCGTCCGGACGGCAGCTTTGTGCCGTGGCTGGCTGAGAGTTATCAAGCCAGCCAGGAGGGCAAAGTCATCCGCTTCAATCTGCGGCGCGACGTCACCTTCTCCAACGGCGAGAAGTTCGATGCCAACGCGGTGGCCGAGAACTTCCGCCAAACCCAGGTGGCGCAATACTGCGCGGGCACCAGCCTGTGCCTGATGGGTTCGCACATCGATAAGATTGAAACCCCAGACGATCACACCGTTGTGATCACCCTGAAAGCGGTCTATTCACCGTTTCTCTCCTTCGCCGCAGGGCTGCAAATTCTGGCCCCCGCCAGCTGGAAATCACCGCAGTTGAAATCGGGCGGCAAAGATTTGGCTGGCACCGGGCCGTTTATTCTCGAGAGCTATGAGAAAGGCCAGCAGGTGACTTACGTTAAAAACCCGAAATACAACTGGGCGCCAGCCACCGCTAAACATCAGGGGCCGGCGTATCTCGATCGCGTGACGTATCGTTTCCTGCCGGAATCATCGGTACGCACCGGCGCGCTGCTCTCCGGGCAGGTGGATGCGATCGAGGGCATTTCGGGCAACGATGCCGGCGAATTTAAAGACAATAGCGATTTTACCTACCAGCACGCGCTGAACACCGGTACGCCGTATTCACTGTTCCTCAACGTGGAATATGGCCCGACGCAGGATGTGAAGGTGCGCCAGGCCCTGCTGCAGGGATTGGATATCGATCCGCTGCTGAAGTCGGTCTATCGCGGCGAACGCACCCGCGCGTGGGGCATCACCTCGCCGATCGATCCGCTTTATAACAACGAGCTGGAAGGCAAGTACGGTAACAATCCGGCTGCCGCCAACAAGCTGCTGGATGAGGCGGGCTGGCAAACCCGTGATAGCGAAGGCTTCCGTACCAAAGCGGGCCAGCGTCTGCGTATCGAGCTGATTCAGGCGCAGGCCACGGTGCGCGATCAGCGAGACGTGCTGTTGCAGGCGATTCAGGCGCAGGCGCGTCAACGTCTTGGCATCGATCTCAAGCTGAACTATGTTGATTCGGGAACCTATGCCGATGTACGTAAGAGCGGTAAATTCGGCACCATTGCTAACTCCAACACGCCCACCGATGGCGTGGATATTGAAAACCACTATCGTCCGATAGCGCAAGGTGGGGCGATTAACTACAGCCGCGTCAACGATGCGAAGATCAATGGGCTGCTAGATAAAGCTGCCAGCACGCTGGATTTGCTGCAGCGCCGCGATGACTACAGCCAGCTGCAGCAGGTGGCATTGTCGCAGCTGGCGCTGGCCGTGCCGCTGTATGAACCGGAAGATCAGTTAGCCACTGCCAGTTATGTGCACGGCTACGGCTTCCGCAGCTATAAGCAGATGCCGGAAAGCGTTTACGATGTGTGGTTGAGTCAACATTAATCGTGCGAAAAGGCAAAGATTGCAGCGGGCAGCCATCACGCTGTCCGCTCGATTTTAATTGCCAGAGGCTATTTATTTCAGTTGTATGTCATCGTGAACGTCGCCGTGGTATTTGCCGTTCCGCTCTCAATGTTTGCTGCGGTTTGATAATAGCGAGCGGTGAGAGCAAGTTGTTTTAAACCGGCCGCATTAGCGGTACCAAAGTTAAGCTGCTTCCCTAATGCCACCACTTGGGTACCTTTGAGTATTTGAATACCGATGCCAGATGCCTGGTTTTTCCCGGCAGTGAGAGCAAGAACACCCGCTGGGCCTGCAGACGTACCTTCCAGCGACATTTTGATCTTGGTTTTTGCATCGCAATTAAGATCAATCGTAAAGTCTTTCGGCTTAGCGGTTGTCCCTTTACCTTTAAAATCTGAGATGACCGCATTATCGAGTTTCACGTTAACGGTTTTAGTCGTTAGCGTGCAGGCTACGGGGATAATCTTATTCGTACCTGTCAGCGTCAACGTAGTGCGATATTTTGGTTCGGGTTCAGCATAAAAATAGGCGAGCGTACCGGTGGTTAAATTGCCCGCACCGACACTCCCGGTGGATAATTTTATTAATGTAGCGCTTAACGGATCGGGCATTGAAAGAGAGGCATTTGCGGCCATAGGTTTGCTAAACGGAACATTGTTAAGTGACTGGTGAATTTCTATGCCTATTCCGGGAATATTGGTTTCATAAATCGAATTTCCAAAGCTGCTGGCGCGAGTAAATAGCACCGGTACGCCTCTATAATTCCAGGCTTGAGTGCAACGAAACAGCGTGGATCCGCCGCTAATTTGCCCCGTAAACGCTGAGGTGATAAAAGCGCCTGCTGGATAATCGCGTTGTACAATGACATTGCCAAAACTGATATTACTAATGATCTCTTTTCCTGCCACTCCCCATGCGCAAGCTGCGGATACCGTATGGGATACCCAGAAGAGTGAGCAGATGATTAACCCTAATAAGACTGTATTTTTATTGTTAGGGAGCATGGTTATTCCTTATTTACAGCGCGCAACAGCATGCTTAATTGCGCTGTTTTGCTGTTTATCTAAGGGCAAAGTAAAATCTGCCTGGCATTGTTGCGTGGCTCCATTCCCCCATTTCACCTCCAGCACGCCACGTTGTGCTACGCCGCTCAGATACACCTGACCACCCTCGCCAACAATACTGCTGTTGTCGTTGTCACCAAGAATATGCGCCGAGGCACCAAATGGCACCAGGCCGTCATGGCGTGTCAGAGTGATTAACGCTCGGCTGCCGACGCGGGTTTTAAACTCTGCCAATACCAGCGCGCCTTTCGTCGGAACCACGGTTGCCGTGGCGCTATCAATATCGAGTTCTTCGCCATAGGTATTGGTATCAAGCGCTACGCGGTTATAGCGATACGGAGTGGCGTAGGGGATAACGGCGTAGCCGCGCCAGTCCGTTTTTACGCCGGTATTGTTTTGTACACTCACGCCACTGGCTCCCGGTGCGCGTACCACGATAGCGCTGTCGCCAATGGCTTGCCCTAACGTTACTCCGTATGGATGCGCGACGATTGAGCCCTGCGCACCGTAGTTCACCTGACGTGAGTTACGGCTGTAGTTGTAGCCTGCATCTATTTCGCCAACGCTCGCTTTGTAAGTCGCATTTACATCACCGCCATATCCCTGGCCGCGACGATCGTAATTCTGCTGTACCAGATAATTCAGGTTGTTATCTTGCAACGTCGTCCCGGCCAGGCCCACGCTGTGGGAGGTGCCGCTATTTTGGCTGTGGCTCATGCCATAACGTGCCCAGCTGCCGGAAAGGAGTTTATCCAGCGGGATCTGCAAATTAAAAGCGATTTGGCGATCGTCTTTCGCTACTCCCGGCGTCTGGCTATGGGTGTAGTTTAAACCGTAGTTGATCCCTCGATGGGTTGCGCTATAACCCACTGAAATATTGCGCTCTTTACCACTTTGCTGCCAGTAATCCTGCTGGGAAGCCGCAACATAGAAACTGCCGATGCCAAAAAAGGATTGGTTAATGTTCAGCATTGCCTGGCTGCGTTTGTTGTAGCGTAAACGCCAGACATCATTCTGGCTGGCATTCACCTCATTGGCTTCCTGCAAACTATAGAAACCCGACGTGGAATAACGGTAGCCTGCCAGCGTGAAGCTGGTGCCGGTTGCCGCAATCTCTTTGGCATACTGAAAACGATAAGACTGACCACGGTGCGCCGATCCATCACGCAGCTGGGTTTGGGCCTGGGTGACATCCACCGAAACCGATCCCCAATCACCAAAACTATGGCCTACCCCCAACGCTGCCGAGTGATAGTGGTTGGCACCTTGTACACCACCGTACAGCGTATTAGATCCCGGCAGGCCATAAAGTGCCGTTGCCTGAGCAAAACCCGGGGGACTGCCGCTTGCGTAAGTGGAACGATAACGGCCTGTCGTGGCTGAGTATTTCAACTGGCCTTCGCGCTGCATGATGGGAACAGCAGAGAAAGGCTGAACGGAGACCCGCTCTGAGCCATCTGCCTCGCGCACGACGACCTCCAAATCACCGCTGGAAGCGGTAGGGTATAAATCCCGGATAACAAAGGCGCCTGGCGCAACATAGGTTTGGTAAATAACGTAGCCATTTTGACGCACCGTAACCTGCGCATTCGACTGGGCAATACCGCGGATCACCGGGGCAAAACCGCGCAGGCTATCAGGCAGCATATTTTCATCTGAGGTGATTTGCGCACCACGAAATTGCACGCTCTCGAACACATCGCCTGGCGTGGCGCTGTCTCCCAGGGTGAGTTGGCCTTTGAGAAACTGGATATCGCGCTGGAGATAGGTGCTAATGCTCTGCCAGCTGGCTGGCTGCTGCGTGCTGCTTGAGAACGTTGAGTAATTACGCAGCCGCCAGGCACCAAGGTTTAGGCCACCGCGCAGATTGAGGAAATTGCTGTTGAGACGGGCGTTACCGTATTGGGTCTTTGCACCGCTGTAGCGGTAGTTCAACTGTGCCGATGTCATTCCCTGATCCCAAAGTGCCGAATCGGTTGTACTGCGGGCAGCAACGTTTAACGCGGCCTGCGGGATACTGACATCAAGGCGCTGCTGGTTAAAATCGAAGTGGCTCGCGGCATCTGGAATCACGCTGGCCAAATCACTGACGGGTTGATCCTGAGGAAGAGAGGCAAGACCGGGAAAGGCCTCTGTCTTCACACCCATCGCGCTGAGCTGAGCCGGCGTAAATTCCGGTAACAGTTGATCTTTACTGGTGATGAAATTGACATCCCGGGTTGCTAAATGTTGACCATTCACAGAGATATCTACCCGGTACTTGCCGGGTAGCTGATTGTCACCAGACAAAAACTGTGAAAGATCACTGGCAGCCTGGCCGCTGTCTGAAATTTCAAGGGCTGCAGGATTAAAATAGACTTCCGCTGCGGCTTCGCGACACGGCAGAGACACACCGACTGCAAGGGTCAGAGCAACGCAATAAGCCGCTTTGGAATAAGTAAAATCATGAATATTACGTGGCGCGCCGGCGCGTCGAATGAGTGCATGTCGAGGCTGTTTTAGGGTGATTGTAGACTTCATGACTCATAGTTCCGCGTGTGAAGATGACATGCACCGAAAAGGGTGCTCAACAACGCCTCCTCTTCGTCACCAGCAGGAGACATTAAAATTGCTGCAAAGGGTTAGAATGAACGGGTTTCTGCGGCGGTAATCCCGCCAAAATCATTGATCATTTGCCAGGTGACTGAGCTGCTCTTAGGGTTATCCAGCGGCAGCGTCATGGACGATTTCGGGGCAATCATGCCAGGATCTTTGAGGGCAAAACCCCCCACCGTGAGGCTGTTAAAAGAGAGGAAATAGGGCGTTGGGTTGTTGATGGCAAGATGGTCGCCCTGCTTGCTAAAGGTCAGCTGTTTATACGCCAGCGCGGCACCCTCTTTTAAGGCGGCTGGGCGGTAAAATAACTTGATCTTGGTTTTGACTGAGATGAGCAGGCGGTTAGTGTCTGTACTTTCCGAACCCGGTATCGCTTTGATGTTGGCCCAAAATACCGATTCACGATCGTCGGGGAGATTGCCGCCGGTGCGAACGATACGCAGAATGTTTTCTTTACCTCCATCCAGGCGGAAAAGCGGTGGTGTAATAATAAAAGGCGGTTTCTCTTCATTAGTCTGCGGATAAGATTCAACCCACGACTGAACAAGGAATGGGGCTTTTTTATCGGTGTTCTTAACCGGAATTGAGGTTTCTTGCTTCCCGGCATCGTAAATAATACGCGTACCGCCAACCACAACGCTGGCTTGCGCTGAATGCAGTGAAATTACCCCTGAAAGCGTGACACAACAAAATGCAGCTAATAAACGAGTCATTTTATTTCCTCTGCTTGTGATTTTTAAATATCTCCTCATTAAAAATAACCCGCCGACCAGGCGGATTATTTAAATTGAAGAGAGAAGGTTAGTTATAAACAATGGTGAAGTCGGCTGCGGCTTCTGCTGTCCCGTCAGTCACGGTTGCCGCGGTGGACTGATATTTTGCAAAGTAAGTCAGGGTAGCGGTGGTGGTAAGATTTTGGGATTTTGATGTGCTCCCAATTGGGATTAACGTTACGCCATCATCTTCAAACAGGGCAATACCGAGGTTTTTCGCCGTGCTCGCTCCGCTTAACGCCAGCAGTTTACGGTTATCTGCGTGAGTCGGACCGGTGAAGTTAACGGCAGCCGCAGTGATTGCGGCCGGGCAGGCGGTCAGATCGATTGAAATTTGGCGACTACCGCTGGTGGCGCCGATTGCGCTGAAATCGCTGGTTGCGACTCGTCCGAGGTCAATATTCTGAGATTTTGTTGTCGGACTCACGGTGCAGGCATCCGCCGAGACAGTACCGGTAAAATTAAGGGTGCCACTGGCTGCATGCGCCGTAGAGACCAGGGCGGATCCCGCCAGAACCGCTAAAATAAGACTTTTTTTCATCATGGTGTTGCTCTCCATGCTCAACCATTTAATCATCTGAGCAATTAGTTAATAATTTTTTTAATGTAAGTACATCATTTGCAGAGCGTAGAAATTGTTCCGTAAATGATGTGGTCCCATTAAAATTTATTTATAAGAGGGCGGCAATGGAGTGAATTCTTAGTGGTTTGTAGGAAAATTCCGATCCCGTTAAATAATGACTTTAATCAATATTTGTCCGGCAAGGCGACACAATATGATGAATAATTAAATTTATTTTAAAAATAAATGGATATTATTTTATGCTGAGGCGCGGTGTGAAGCCTGACCGGTAGCCATCTGCGTAGTAAGGATGAACGGATTTATTATTCCCATATTCTACACATCGATTGCCACTATTCTCGTTTTACTTTAATCCGTCGGATTTTAATACTTTCCTCAACCATGATTAAGGAAAGGGTCACTATGAGCCAGCTGATTGAAGTCGCTACCGCCGACGATGCCGAAGAAATTTTTGCTCTGCTGCAGCGCGCCTATGCGGCGCTGGTGGCGCTGGATGTGCATTTCACCATATCGCAGGGCAAAGTCGAGCAGGTTCGCCGCGTTATCGAACAGGAAACCGTGCTGGTGCTGCGCAAGTGGAAACGCGCGGTCGCCACCGTCACGGTGCGTTTTCCGTGGCAGCAGGATGAACATGCGCCCTCATCGTGGCCGTTCATCCACTGGTTCGCCGTCGATCCCGATTACAAAGGGCAGGGTTACGGCCGCGACATCATCACCTATGCCGAAGAGACACTGCTGAAGCAGACGCTAAAAGCACCGGGCGTCTATCTGGCCACTGCCACCAAACATCCGTGGCTGAGCGAGCTCTATCTGCGTCGTGGCTATCAACCTTTCCATCACCGCATTAATCCTTTAGGCGAGGCGCTGGTGTTTCTGAAAAAGGAATTTATCCCGCCAGTTGAGCAACCCGTCGCCAAAATCGCCTGAATAACCGAAGAAGCACCTGCAACGTTTAGGGATCTTATGCAAGCGAATTCATTCACTCTCGCGCTGGGTGTGGCCTGCCTGCCGGAAGCGCGTCGTTATTCCTCACTCATCAGGAGGCGAAGATGAGTCTGGAAAGCATTGTCACGCGCACGCCACGCGCACCTCGGCCATCGATGTGGCGCAGCGACCTAACGCGCCGTATCGTCAGCCGTCTGCTGGGCGGCGTACTGGTGCTGTGGGCAGCGGTTTCGCTGGCGTTTCTCGGCGTGCATCTGGCACCAGGTGATATCGTTAGCCTACTGATTGGCGAACAGCTGCGCACGCCGGCGATTGAAGCAGCGATCCGCGCTGAATGGGGCTTGAACGAGCCGCTGTGGTGGCAATATCTGCACTATATGTGGCGCGTGCTGCACGGCGATTTTGGCCGCTCCTACATGCTCAATACTGAAGTCAGCCATCTGCTGGCGACGCAGCTGTGGCCCACCATCAAACTGACGCTGGCAGCGCTGCTGGTCAGCATCCTGTTTGCGGTGGCGATTGCTGTCGGCACCGCACATCGCCGCATCGGACGCCGCATCGCCAACGGTTTTGAACTGCTGTTGGCCTCCACGCCATCGTTCTGGATGGGCATTGTGCTGCTGTTTATTTTCAGCTTTACGCTGCGCTGGTTCCCGGTGGCGGGCGATCGCTCGCTGTCGTCTCTGGTGCTGCCGGCGCTGGCGCTAGGCCTGGCGCAGGGCGCCGTGATTGCCCAGTTGCTGCGCCGCGAACTGGAGCGCGCGCTGGATGCGCCGTTCACCCTGACGCTGCGTGCGTGGGGCGTGGGTGAAACCACCATTCGGCTGCGCCACGCGCTGCGGCATGCGGCGCTGCCAGCGGTGACCTTAACCGGCTGGCTGGTGGGCGGCTTGCTCAGCGGCGCGGTGATCACCGAGCAGGTGTTTGGCCGTCCCGGCCTCGGTAAATTAACGGTGGATGCGGTGCTGGCGCAGGATCTGCCGGTGGTGTTGGCGGTGGCGATTCTGTCGGCGCTGATTTACGTGGTGATGAGCACCGTAGTCGACATCCTGTCGCTGTGGATCGATCCGCGCCTGCGTGGGGAAACGAAATCATGATTGCCGCGCTGCAACGTCACCCTGTTTCACTGCCCGCCGCCGTGTGGGCTGCCATTCTGTTTCTTATTGTCTTAGCTATCGCGGTGATTGCGCCGCAGTGGCTGGCGCACAGCGATCCGCTGCTGGCCGATCCGCTCAATGCTCAATTGCCGCCTTCGGCGCAGCACTGGCTCGGCACCGATCAGCTGGGACGCGATCTGTTAACGCGGGTGATTTACGGCAGCCGCTATTCGCTGCTGATTAGCGTGGCGGCGATGGCGCTGGCGGTGGTGTTTGGCACCTTGCTTGGGCTGGTGGCTGCGCTGGCGCGTGGCGTGGTAGATGAGCTGCTCAGCCGTGCGGTGGATGTGATTTCCGCCTTTCCCGATCTGCTGCTGGCGCTGATGCTCATCGCCTTCACCGGGCCCGGCACCAATAACCTGATTATCGCGCTCGGTGTGGCTTCGGTGCCACGTTTTGCCCGCGTGGTGCGCGCACAAACCTACAGCGTGATGACCTCTGGCTACGTTGAGCAGGCGCGCACTTTTGGCCTGTCGCGCTTCACGCTGATTACGCGCCACATTCTGCCGCACGCCATTGCGCAGGTCCCGGCACTGGCCACGCTCGGACTTGGCACCGCGATTATCGGCACCGCCGGATTAAGTTTCCTCGGCATGGGGCCGCAGCCGCCAACCGCGGAATGGGGCCTGATGCTGGCGGAAGGGCGCAACTATCTGCGTAATGCCTGGTGGATTGCGGTGTGGCCGGGCGTGTTTATCACGCTGACGGTGATTGCGGTTAACACGCTGGGACGTTACTGGCAGGCACGTTTTGAAGGACGCTCAGCATGAGTCAGCCATTTATTGATATCCATAATCTCTCGATTCGCTTCGGTCCACAGCAGGTCGTGAAGAATCTCAGCCTGCAGGTGGCGGCGGGAGAATCAGTGGCGCTGGTCGGGGAATCTGGTTCCGGCAAAACCCTCACCGCGCGCAGCCTGCTCGGCCTGCTGCCGGAAGGGGCCATCGTCACTGCCGATCGTTTTACCATCGACGGACGCGATATGCGCCATGCCAGCCGCAGCGACTGGCGTGCACTGCGCGGTCGCCGCATTGGCTACGTATTGCAAGACGCGCTGGTGTCGCTCGATCCGCTGCGCCGCATTGGTCAGCAGTTGGGCGATGCGTTAAGCGCCGCCGGCCATCGCGGCAATTTGCACGATAAAAGCATCGAGTTGTTACAAGCCGCGGGCATTCACGATGCGGAAAGCCGACTGGAACGTTATCCGCATCAGCTTTCGGGCGGCCAGCGTCAGCGTGCGCTGATTGCCACCGCGCTGGCGGGGTCGCCGACGTTATTAATTGCCGATGAACCGACCACCGCGCTGGACATGACGGTGCAGCGCCAGATTCTGCAGCTGTTGGCGCAGCGGCGGCGCGACGGCCACGGCCTGCTGCTGATCAGCCACGATTTGGCGGTGGTGGCGGAGCTGGCCGATCGCGTGCTGGTGATGCGCGATGGCGAAGTGGTGGAGCAGGGCCACAGCGGCCCGCTGCTGCAACGTCCACAACACGCCTGGACGCAGCGCCTGCTGCGCGCGGTGCCGACGCCCGCCACGCGCGGTTTGCGGCTCAGCGCCGCCGAGCCAACGCCGCTGCCGCCGCGCCCACAGCGTAGCCACGCGCCGCTGCTGGAAGGCATCGGTCTGCACAAAGCCTACGGCGATCGTCTGGTGCTGAATGACATCAACTTCACGCTGCACGCGGGTGAAACGCTTGGCGTGGTCGGTGAATCCGGCTCGGGAAAAACCTCGCTGGTGAAAGTGGTGATGGGTTTAACCGAGCCGGACAGCGGCACGCTGCTGCTGGAAGGTGAGCGCTGGGATCGTCTGCCGGAGAAAGCGCGCCGCGCCCGGCGTGCGCGCCTACAGCTGATCGCGCAAGACCCGTTCAGCTCCTTCGATCCGCGTTACACGGTGGAAAAAATCATCGGCGAAAGCCTCGACAGCGCCGGTATTTACGGCGACGCGCGCCGTCAGCGCGTGCGCCAGCTGCTGGACGAAGTGCAGCTCGGCGTTCGCTTTCTGCAGCGCTATCCACAGCAGCTGTCCGGCGGCCAGCGTCAGCGCGTGGCGATTGCGCGCGCCTTTGCCCCCAATCCAGCGCTGCTGGTGGCCGATGAGCCGGTGAGCGCGCTGGATGTATCCGTGCAGGCGCAGGTGCTGGATCTGCTGGCCGATATGCAGGCCGAGCACGGCACCGCGCTGCTGTTTATTTCGCACGATCTCGGCGTGATCCAGCATCTGGCGGATCGCGTGCTGGTGATGCAGAACGGACAAGTGGTGGAGAGCGGGGCGCTGCAGCAGGTGTTCGCCGCACCGCAGCATCCGTGGACGCAAAAACTGTTACAGGCGCTGCCGGCGATCCCCGACTGGCAGCCGGCAAATGCATACTAAGGAGAGCAGAATGAGTCAGACACAACGCCAGCTGCGGCTGGGCGCGATTATTCAGGGCGTATCCGGCAACATGTCGGCCTGGCGCCATCCCGATGCGGTCGCGGATGCCAGTATTAATGTGGATTACGTGCTGGATCTGGCGCGCAAAGCGGAGCAGGCGAAGATCGATTTCTTGTTCGTGGCCGACGGCTTGTACATTACGCCGCAGTCGATTCCGCACTTCCTCAATCGCTTCGAACCCATTACCTTGCTGTCGGCGCTGTCGCTGGTGACGAAACACATCGGCCTGGTCGCCACGCTCTCAACGTCCTACAGCGAACCCTTTACCGTGGCGCGCCAGTTCGCCAGCCTCGATCATCTTAGCAGCGGCCGCGTCGGCTGGAACGTGGTGACCTCGCCGCTGGAAGGTTCGGCGAAAAACTTCTCACGCAGCAGCCATCCGGAACACGATGAGCGCTATCGCGTGGCCAGCGAATATCTGCAGGTGGTGAAAGGACTGTGGGATTCGTGGGAAGGCGATGCCTTTGTGCGTGACAAGCAGAGCGGAGAATTTTTTGCTGCCGACAAGCTGCACACGCTGAATCATAAAGGCCAATACTTCTCGGTACAGGGGCCGCTAAACGTGGGGCGCTCACCGCAGGGACGGCCGATTGTGTTCCAGGCGGGCGCCTCCGAAGCGGGGAAAGCCTTTGCTGCAGAAGCTGCCGATGCCATCTACACGCGACAGGAGACGCTGGAGCAGGCGCGCGAGTTCCGCGAAGACGTGCGACGTCGGCTAGTGGCGCGCGGCCGTGATGCCGACGAGATTCGCGTGTTTCAGGGCATCAGCGTAATTATCGGGGAAACGGAACAGGACGCCGAACGGCGCTATCAGCAAACCGCCGAACTGGTGACCATCGATAAAGCGCTCGACTACCTTGGCCGCTACTTTGAACATCACGATTTCAGCCACTATGCGCTGGATGAACCCTTTCCGGAGATTGGCGAGCTGGGCAGCAACAGCTTCCGCAGCACCACCGATAAGATTAAACAGAACGCGCGTGAACGCGGTTTGACGCTGCGTCAGGCCGCGCTGGAGGAGGCTACGCCGCGCCCGAGTTTCCTTGGCACGGCACAGCAGGTGGCGGACGGGCTGGCAAACTGGTTCCTGGCCGGCGCCACCGACGGCTTTATCGTGCGCGGCGGCACGCCAACGGCGTTTGATGATTTTGTGGCGCAGGTGATTCCGCTGTTGCAGGCGCGCGGTATCTATCGCCATGAGTACGAAGGCGAGACGCTGCGGGAAAATCTCGGGCTGGCCGAGCCAGAGAACCAGTTCGTTGCACAGCGCCAGAGTCAGCAGGTGGCGTGATGTTCGCCAGGTCGCCATAAATGGCGACCCTACTGTAGGGTGCGCATTCATGCGCACCTGGACATTACAACGTCGTTACGCCGTGCACCTCGGCGTAATCCTTCCACGCTTTAACTTCGTCATAAAACGCCCTTTCGGTGACGCTGAAGCCGCCAATCAAATTCTCATGCAGCAGATCCTGATAACGCGGATCGCTGGTCAGTTCTTGCAGCGCACTGCGCAGTTTCACCAGCGTTGCCGCATCGGTTTTGGCTGAGGTGATCAGCGGCAGTGCGGCACACAGCGGCGTTTCGCCGATGATCTCCAGCCCCGCCAGCTCCTCAGGGAAGTTGCGGCGCAGCAGCGCCCAGGTGATGCAGTCGATCGCCGCGATATCCGCGTGGCCGGCACGCAGCGCCGCCAGCGATTGGCGATGACTGCCGCTAAAATGCGTCTCGCTAAAGAATTTTCCATCCTGCGCCAGCGGCGCAATCACGTAGCGCAGCGCGTTAAAGCCGGAGTGCGAATCGTTGCTGTTGCACACTGCACGTCGACCACGAAAATCGCTGAGTGTCAGGTGCTCATCTTCGCTGCGCGCCACCAGCCAACTGCGATAGCGCGGGCCGTCGCAGCCCTGTGCACTTGACTGAAAGGTGCCAACCAGCTGCACATCCGGCAGCAGTTCTACCAGCGGATAGCCGCAGGTTTGGCTCAGCAGCAGTGCGTCATCGCGCCAGTGCGGCAGTAAATTCTGCGGCCACGTAACCTCAGCCTGCACGCCGCGTTGCAGCAGCAGCGTCGTTAGCGCTGAGGTCAGGCCGATCGTCGCCTGATGATTGATGTGGTACATCGGTAACGAAATGATGGGCATTCTGTGCATCCTTATGCGTGCCCGGATGGGCAGTAACATCAACTGATTTGCGCCAGAAGCGCGCTAACCATTCGCCATAACCGGCGACGCGAAAACCGTGATTACGCTGGTGGTAGCCATCGCGATACAGCAAATAGACTTTGCGCAGGCCATACCACGGCAAACCGGGCAGATCGTGATGTACAGAATGATAGTTGAGATTGAGGAACAACAGACGCCAGGGCAGGGCAGCTTCATTATTTACCGAGCGCGCCAGCGGCTCTTCTTCAGCACGATGCTCGTAGAAAGAGCGCACCTTCGTTAGCATCAGCGCCGGGTAGCTTACCGCCAGCACGAACCACAGCGGCGAAAAGCCTTGCTGCGTCATCCAGTAAAACAGTCCGCTCAGCAGCGTGAGATGGCTGATCCACATCGCCATGGCCGGTTTATCGCGCTGGATAAAAGACGTAATGAGGGTGTTGATGGTCGTCGCCATATCAAACAGCGGACCCAGCAGTAAGCGTCCCGGAAAGGTGTTGCGCAGATGAACGATCTGCTGCTGCCACGGCTTGAGCTGTGCCCAGCGTTGCGGTGAAAGATAATAGGTTTCAGGATCTTCGTCGGGATCGGTCAGCGTGTGATTGCGGTGATGCGCCAAATGCGAATCACGATACAAACCATAGGGATACCACACCGCCAGCGGCAGCGTACCGAAGAGCTGGTTGAGGCGCGGCAAACGCGTCGGATGACCGTGAATCAGCTCGTGCTGCAGCGAAAGATACCAGGTGGTAAAGAGGATCAGCAGCAGCGTGCTGAGGGCTAACCCCAGCGTTTGCCAGTAGATGACGCAGGCAAACCAGCCGCCATAAACGACCACCATTAATAGCCACGTCGGCAGCTCGCTGCGCCACAGCCAGCTGCGCGCCAGTTGATGTACCACCTCGCGCTGTTGCGCATTGAGATAAGCCGCTGTCCCTTTACTCATGAAGAAATTGCACCTGCCAAACGGGAATATGACAGCGAAGATGATTGATCTGCGTGACGATCACAAAGAATCTCTTTTTCTTAGTTATGCAAAAAAGTTGATGATGCGCGCGAAATCTATTGGCTATCAGTCACCTCGTCTGTGGCGTAACCTTGCTGTATCGAAAACGCTCGGGCCAATGCGGCCCACGGGGAGAATTTCAACATGAAAAAAATTGGCTTTTTATCTTTCGGTCACTGGACCCCATCACCACAATCGGCCACCCGCTCCGCGCAGGATGTGCTGCTGCAATCGATTGATCTCGCAGTTGCTGCTGAAGAGTTAGGCGCGGATGGCGCTTATTTCCGCGTGCATCATTTTGCGCGTCAGCTTAGCTCACCGTTTCCGCTGCTGGCGGCGGTGGGGGCGCGGACTAAAAAAATCGAGATTGGTACCGGCGTGATCGATATGCGCTACGAAAATCCGCTCTATATGGCGGAAGATGCCGGTGCGGCGGATCTGATCTCCAACGGTCGTCTGCAGCTGGGGCTGAGCCGTGGTTCACCGGAGCAGGTGATTGAAGGGTATCGCTACTTTGGATTTAATCCGCAGAACGGTGAGAGCGATGCTGATATGGGGCGTCGTCACACTGAAGCGCTGCTGGAAGTGCTGCGCGGTGAAGGTTTTGCCAAGCCCAATCCACAGCCGATGTTCCCGAACCCGCCGGGCCTGCTGCGTCTTGAGCCCTTCTCAGCCGGTTTACGTGAGCGCATCTGGTGGGGATCCGGGTCCAATGCCACGTCGATTTGGGCGGCACAGCAGGGCATGAACCTGCAAAGCTCCACCCTAAAAGATGATGAAACCGGCGAACCGTTCCACGTGCAGCAGGCGAAACAGATTCGTGCCTATCGCGCAGCCTGGGAAGCCGCCGGACATCAACGCACGCCGCGCGTTTCGGTAAGCCGCAGTATTTTCGCACTGACCAACGACACCGACCGCGCCTACTTTGGCCGCAGCGGACAGGATCAGGATTCGGTTGGTTTCCTCGATGAGAAAACCCGTGCGATCTTCGGGCGCAGCTACGCCGCCGAGCCGGATAAGCTGATCCAACAGCTGGCGCAAGATGAAGGGATTGCCGAAGCCGATACGCTGCTGCTCACCATCCCGAACCAGCTGGGCGTGGATTACTGTGCGCACGTGATTGAAAGCATCCTCACCCACGTCGCACCCGAGTTGGGCTGGCGTTAAGTCTCCAGGTGCGCAGCAGTGCGCACCTGACCTGAAACTGCGCGGTCTTTTGTAGGGCCGCCATTCATGGCGACCGATTCACGCTTCACTGACGAGCATTACGCCATTCATAGCGATCCATAAAATAACCCCAATAACTCCAAACCTTGCAATGCGGAGTTATTGGGGTTATTTTTATGTTTTCAGGATGCAGTAAGGCAAGTGCATGGATAGCAGATCATTGATGGCTGAGATTAAGGCCGATGGTTGGGAACTGATACGCATTAACGGTAGCCATCACCATTTCGTCCATCCCGTAAAAAAAGGATTGGTGACGATACCGCACCCAAAAAAGGATTTGCCGATAAAAACGGTGAAAAGTATCAGGAAACAAGCCGGACTGATTGTCCATTAAATTGAAAGAGGTAAATATGTTTTATCCCATTGCGATTGAAGTTGGCGATCAATCGACAGCATTTGGCGTTACCGTACCGGATTTGCCGGGCTGTTTCTCGGCAGGTGATACCTTAGAAGAAGCAGTGAAAAACGCCAAAGAGGCGATTATCGGTCATTTAGAGTTGATGGTAGAACTCGAGCAGGATATTCCGGCGGTTTCCGATCTTAAAACGCTGATGAAAGATGCGGAATATGCCGGTTATGTTTGGGTGCTAATTGATGTGGATGTCACGCGGATTCTTGGTGGGTCTGAGAAAATCAACGTTACCTTACCGAAGTTGCTGATTGATCGTATTGACCGTTGCGTAGCGACACACCCCGAATTCAAAACCCGTTCAGGTTTTCTGGCGCAGGTGGCGCTGGAACGTATTGCGAAAACCCGCTGATTAACCGGTGCGCAGTAATGCGCACCTTATTTGTCAATCCGCACTCAGCTCCCACCACAGCTTATCCAGCGCGTAATAACGGTCGCGCTCAGCTGCGGGCTGGTTCAAATCGCGCTTCCACGGTTTGGCCAGAATGAAATGCAGGTTCTTCACATCCTCTTCGCGCCACATCGCACTGTGCTGGAACGGCAGGGTTTTCAGCGCGTTGTAAATATACGGCAGCGGCAGCCAGCGATTCTCGAACACTTCATTGAGTAAATCCTGCTCGGAGAACGGATAACGGCGCAGATCGCTAATCGCCGCCACTTTCTCTTGTAACCACTTAAACACCGACAAATCAGGTTTTAGCACCAGGAAACCGCCGTTCAAATAGCGATCCAACGTGGCGGGAGCCGCCTCGCCGCGATCCTGCCAGGTGTAATGACAATTCTCCGGCTGCCAGCTGGCCGGATAGCTGGCGATGTTATTTGGATTGCAGCGACAGGCGTGACATGCCGCCAACGCATGTTTGCCGAGATCGAGCGTAAACAGCTCGTCCATATTGCGCAGCACCAGCATATCGGCATCCAGAAACACCACGCGTTCGCAGTCGACCAGCTCCCACGCGCGCAGCTTGCTCCATACTTCACCAAACTGCGCGGAAGCGTAATGCTGCTCTAGCTCGGCATTCGGCATCAGCGGCTCCACCGGATGGATCACGCAGCCCAGCGCCTGCAACGCTTCTCGCGTTTCCAGATCGATAGCGTCTGTCACCATCACAATCAGCGGCCAGCGCGTTTCGCTGCGTTTCAGCGAACGGTGTAGCGCTTTCACACCAATAAAATAGTCAGGCTGCGTTAACAGCGTTACCCATGCAAACATGGCTTCTCCCCTTCAAACTTAATCAAACAAAGCAGTGACATAGTCATTGCTAAAACGGCGTTGCGGATCGAGCTGGTTACGCACTTCGCGGAAGGCGTCCCATTGCGGATAGATATCGCGCCACTGGTAGCGCTGCGGATCGTAATATTTGCCCCAGTGCGGACGTCCACCTTCGGCCGCCAGCAGCTTCTCCACTTCAGTAAGAAAGTGCAGGCCATCTTCCGACAGTGAGCCATCGTCGGCGTAATACACCACAAAGCCGAAGAAGCAGGTCGCGTGCTGATACGCCGGGCTGAGCCAGGCTTCAGACGCGCCCGTACAACGCAGGATAATTGGATAGTGCATATGCGGATGGTTCTCGGCATACCACGCTTTGATCTTGCTGATAATCTGCGGCGTTTTCTCCAGCGGCACGCCGATCTCAACGTTGATTTGCGGCACCGCAATGCCGCGGCAAAATAGCTGATAGATATCGCCGCTGATGTCGGTGAAATCGCGGAAGCGCGTCACGGTGCGGAACTGCTTGCCGCCTTTGCCGTGAATCTGCGTATCGCGATGCATCTGTGCCAGCGTCTGATCGATGGTCTCATTCAGGCTGCTGTCGGTATCATCGCCGTGCTCAATCACTTCACGCTGATTGGCGTACCAGGCTTGTGACTCCGCTTCATTGGCTTCATGCGCGTTCCACACGTGCATCAGGTTGTCATCGACAAACCACCAGGCTTTGCTCATCTCATACTGCTGATTCCACGCCACCAAATCCTGCTCCAGCGTATCGGCGGAGACGGCAAACTTGTGGCAGGTAAACAGGCGGAAAGGACGCGTGCGCAGCGTCACCGCGGTCACAATACCCAGCGTGCCGAGCGACACCTGCGCCGCAGCGAAATCGGGCTCGCCGCGTACCAATTCACGCACGCTGCCGTCGGCCAGCACCATGCGAATGCGCAACGCTTCATCGGCCAGCGAGCTTTGTGCCAGGCCCTGGCCGTGCGTGCCGGTTGCCATAGCCCCGGCCAGCGTTTGAACCGCAATCACGCCCGGCGAGGAAGCCAGCATGCGATCCATCTCGGTAAGCTGGCTGTAAACCTGCTCCAGCGGCGTGCCGGCGGCAAAGGTCACGCTATCAGCGTCATGCGCAATTACGCCGTTAAAGGCGCTGAGATCCAGTAGCAGATCCTGCTCATGCACCCCCAGCATGCGGCCCGGTGACAGGCGGCTGCCGAGCACGCGTACTTTGCCGTTGGCGGCGCGCAGCAGCTGTTGGAGCTCCGCCTCATTTTGCGGCTGCTGTAACTGATTGCGCTGACCAACCACCGTGTTCTGCGCCCAGTTCCACAGTGCGCTGTCCTGGTCGGTATTGTGCGTATGGCGTAAGGGATAAAGGTGGGGGTCTTTGTTCACTACGGCGTTCCTTAGTCTGAGGTCTGTGACGGTCCCAAGAGTTTAAGCGTAGACCATCACAGCGAAGCCGCAGACTACGGGGCTTTGCGCACATATCGTAGCGTGGCGGTGACCGCTAACTGCCGATTACGGCGGATGCTGTCCTCCTCACTATCGTTCGGGGTGAACAGCGTATGAAAGGTGTAGCGATTGGAGACGTGGTGCACACAAATACTGCTCAGCAGACGATGCACATCAACGGTGTCGAGCTGATCGATAAACAGCCCTTGCTGTTGGCCGCGCGTCAGGATGTCATCAAGCAGATCAAGCGCGCTTTTATTCAACGCTTTGATGCGTTCAGACTGAATGATGTAGCGCCCGCGCAGCAGGTTTTCAGTACATACCAGCCGCATAAAGTCAGGATGTGAGACGTGATAATCAAAGCTAGCCTCCACCAGTTTGGTCATTGCCAGCTCAGGCTCCATTTCGGCAAGATTCAGCCCGGTTTCATGCTGACGTATTGCCTGGTATACCTGTTCAAGTACTTCAATATAGAGCTGCTCTTTGTTGCCGAAGTGATAGACCACCATGCGTTTGGTGGTTTGCGCATGATCTGCAATCTGCTCCAGACGCGCGCCCTGCATGCCGAACTCCGCGAACATTTTCAGGGCACCGGCAAGGATGCGTTTCTTAAGCCCTTCAGGGTCATTTTTCCGTTTCGTTGTAGTGTCCGACATAGCGCTCAATAACAGGTTTTTCAAAAGGGGGATGGTAACACAGCCATTTTCTCGCTTGTGACGAGGTGAGCGGCGTGCAGCTTTATGCTTTTCAGGAATAGCATTCCCGAATAAATCATAATGCAGGAATAAGCAACTGCGTATACTGCGGTCATCTGTCATTACGACAGCTTATTTTGACTCGCGCAATTATAACGATTGGGAAATATTTTATGCACACACGTCTGGCATCCGTTAAAAATAAATTCTTGTTATCCGCTGGCGCGCTGCTACTGGCCAGCGCGGCGCTATCGCCATTGTCTCTGGCCCACGCTGCCGACAAAACCTCGATTAAAGTCGGCATTATCAGCGGCGAAGATGAAGATGTTTGGCGCGAAGTGATCAAACAGGCGGCAGCCAAAGGTCTGACGGTGAAAACCGTGATTTTCAACGATTACAACCAGCCGAACGAAGCGCTGCAAAATGGCGAAGTGGATGCCAACGCCTTCCAGCATCAGCCATTCCTCAATAACCAGATCAAGGTGAATCATTACGACATTGTGCGCGTGGGTGATACCGCGGTGTGGCCGATTGGTCTCTACTCGAAGAAAGTAAAAAAGGCGGCAGAGTTGAAAGAGGGCGCGGTGATTGGCGTGCCAAACGATCCCTCTAACGAAGCGCGCGGTCTGGTGCTGCTGGAGCAGCAGGGGCTAATCAAGCTGAAGCCAGGCGTGGGTATTGCGGCCACCACCGCCGATATCACCGCGAACCCGCATCATCTGCAAATCAAAGAGCTGGATTCCGGCATCATTGGCCGTTCCGTTCCTGACCTCGACGCTGCGGTAGTGAACACCGATTGGGCGTTAAAGAGTGGCCTGACAACCGCCGAACGTATTGCCCAGGAGCCGGTAAAAGATAACCCGTACAACAACTTCATCGCGGTGAAGAAAGAGAACGTGAGCGCGCCGTGGGTGAAAACGCTGGTGGCTTCTTATCAGAACGACGCCGTGAAGACCGTGTTTGACAAAGTCTACAAGGGCACGGGCGAAACGGCCTGGTAAGGAACGAAAAAGATGACGTTATTCTCAGGAGCCGAAACCCCCTTCAGCACGTTGCAACGCGGCGTGGTCGACAGCGCGCATGACGAAGCGCAGGTAACGTTTCGCGACAGCGGCAGCGTAGTGCGCTTGCAGGGAGTATCACGTCGCTTCGGGCAAACCCGGGCGCTGCACGCTATCTCGCTGACGGTGCAGAAAGGCGAAATTCTTGGCCTGATTGGGCGCAGCGGTGCCGGTAAATCGACGCTGATTCGCTGTCTTAACGGGCTGGAACAACCTGATGAAGGCGTTATTGAAATTGAAGGCCGGAACATCACCGGCCTGTCAGAAAAGCAGCTGCAAACGGTGCGCAGCCGCGTTGGCATGGTGTTTCAGCACTTCAATTTGCTTTCGGCCAAAACCGTGGCGCAGAACGTGGCGCTGCCGCTGAAAATCGCCGGCATGGATAAAGCGCAGCGCCAGCAGCGCGTGACGGAACTGCTGGATCTGGTGGGATTAGCGGACAAAGCGCAAAGCTATCCGGCGGCGTTATCCGGTGGTCAGAAACAGCGCGTCGGCATTGCGCGCGCGCTGGCGGCGAGTCCGGCGCTGCTGCTGTGTGATGAAGCCACTTCCGCGCTCGATCCGGAAACCACGCGCTCGATTCTGGCGCTGCTCAAATCGCTTAATCAAAAACTCGGCATCACCATTTTGCTGATCACCCATGAAATGGAGGTGATCAAATCCGTGGCGCATCGCGTGGCAGTCATCAATGCCGGAGAAATCATCGAACAAGGTCCGGTGTGGCAGGTGTTTGCCCATCCGCAATCGGATCTGACCCGCACGCTGCTGCGGGGATTGCTGCCACAGCTGCCAGAAAACCTGGCCGCACGCATCAGCGATCAGAAGCAGGGCGACGCCATCTACAGCGTGCATTTTGCCGGTGACGATGCGCAGGGCGATCTGTTAACCCGCTTTGCGGCCGCGCTGCCAGGTAAATTCCGCCTGCTGCAGGGCGGTGTTGATCACATCCAGCATTACGCGGTAGTGCGTTTCTTTATTGCGCTCCCGGCGGCAAACGCGGCCGATGAGCAGCAGATTCTCAGCTGGCTGCATGCGCAGCAGGCACACGTGGAGTTGGTGGGTTATGTCGCCAGTTATGATTGATCTTTTGCTGAATGCGCTGGGTGAGACGGTATTAATGACCGTGATCTCTGGCCTGTTTTCACTGGTGGCGGGTTTGCCGCTCGGCTTGATTCTGGTGATGACCAGCCCGGGCGGGATTGCCGAACATCGCGGCGTTAATCGCGTGCTGGGGCTCATCATCAACGGCTTCCGCTCGCTGCCGTTCATTATTTTGCTGGTGGCACTGATTCCCTTCACGCGCTTCCTGGTCGGCACGTCGCTCGGCACCTGGGCGGCGATTGTGCCGCTTTCGATTACCGCGACACCTTACTTCGCGCGCGTCGCCGAAGTTTCCTTGCGCGATGTCGATCGCGGGCTGATCGATGCGGTGCGCGCCATGGGCGCCAGCAAGCTGCGCATTGTCTGGGACGTGCTGATCCCAGAAGCGCTGCCCGGCATTCTTTCGGGTTTTGTGGTGACGCTGGTAGCACTGATTGGCGCTTCGGCGATGGCCGGTGCGATTGGCGCAGGCGGATTGGGGGATTTGGCTATTCGTTACGGTTATCAGCGTTTTGAAACCTCGGTGATGATTGCGGTGATCGCGGTGCTGATTGTGCTGGTCTGCGGCATTCAGTGGGTTGGTGACCGATTGGTGCAGCGTATTGATAAGCGTCATGCCTAATCGGTGGCCATGAATGGCCACCCTACGAAGGCCGGTGCAAATTTTTGTAGGGGCGCCATTTATGGCGACCGCCGCATAGCAAAAGGAGAGTATCTATGACGCTGAATGCCCTTCAGCTCACCCTGGAAAACAGCCTCGAACAGCACAGCGCCGCCTATCTCAAGGTCTCGCAGGCGATATTCCAAAACCCGGAAACCGGCAACAACGAGTATTTCGCCAGCGAACAGCTGACGCAGCTGCTGACGGCGCAGGGCTTTGACGTCACGCGTAACGTCGCCGGACACGAAACGGCTTTTTATGCGGTAAAGACCAGCAGCAAACCCGGTCCAACTATCGCTTTTCTGGCGGAGTATGACGCGCTGATCGGCATCGGACACGCTTGCGGCCACAATCTGATTGGCACCACCAGCGTGGCTGCGGCCATCACGCTTTCCCAGGCGCTGGAGGAAACCGGCGGCCGCGTGGTGGTGCTGGGTACGCCAGCCGAAGAGGGCGGCTTAGCCGGGCCGGGCGGCCCCAAGGGCAACGTGAAGAAACGTTTTGTCGAAGCCGGATTACTGAAAGATGTCGATGTGGCGCTGATGGTGCATCCCGCCGGTAAAACGCGCTTGACTGAATCGACACTGGCGAATAATCACCTCTACTTCCACTTTTACGGCAAGCCGTCACATGCCGCCAGCGCGCCACATGAAGGTATCAATGCGCTGGATGCGCTGGTGTTGCTCTACAACGGCATCAGCGTGCTGCGTCAGCAGCTGCCGGACGGCGTGCGCGTGCACGGTATCATCACCAACGGTGGCCAGGCGCCGAACGTTATCCCGGAATACGCTTCGGCGCACTACTACATCCGTGCCGACAGCCGTGAAGTGGTCGAATCGCTCGAACCACGTCTGCGCGCCATAGCCGAAGGCGTGGCGCTGGCGACCGGCGCGCGCGTTGAAATTGATCATCAAATTGGCCCGCGCGATTTCAAACTCAATCCGGCACTCGATGCGCTGCTGCTGGATGAGTTCATCGCCGCAGGCGAACAGGTCGATTTGTCACCGCAGCAGAATAAAGTCTCTACCGATGCCGGCGACATCAGCCATGCGGTGCCAACGGCGCATCCGTGGCTGAAAATCGGCCCTGACGATCTGATTTTCCACACCGTGCCGTTCCGCGAAGCCGCTAACTCAGCGCGCGGTTATCAGGCGCTGTTGATAGGTGCTCGCGTGTTAGCGCGCACCGGATTGCGCCTGCTGACCGACGCGGACGCATTAAACCATGTCAAAGCGGATTTCGCGCGACAACCATAAAGGAGAGTGTTGTGTCGCAAACCTATCGCAGAAAATTGAAAACGCTGGTCGGTGCCAGCAGCGTGATCTCCGCCGCTAACGACAGCCAGGCGGGAGTGGGGATCGCGCGTGCTATCGAACTGGCGAAGATTGCCGAACGCGAAAAAATTACCGGGCTGTTCACCGCTGATTTGCTGCAGGCCGATCCGGCGGGCTTAGCGGGCACCACCGGCACGCAGGATCCGCTGATTGCGCTCGCCGCGTTGAGCCAGGTGACGTCACACATCGGTTTGATCGCCACCGTCAGCACCAGCTGGCTGCATCCGTACAATCTGGCGCGTCAGGTCGCCACGCTCGATCACATTAGCGGCGGGCGTGCGGGCTGGAATGCGGTGACCTCCTCCGTTGGCGAGGAAAACTTTGGCGAAAGCCCGCTGCCGCCACCGCAGGAGCGCTATGCGCGCGCCACCGAATTTATCGAAGTGATGAACGCGCTGTATGACGCCAACGAGCGCGCGGCGGTGCAGCGCACCGCCAGCGGCGGCATTCGTCTCGATCATACTAAACTGCATCCGATCAACTACCGCGGTGACTATTTTCAGGTTGCCGGACCGCTTAACGTGCCGCCGCCGCCGCAGCGCCGTCCGGTACAATTCCAGGCGGGACAGTCCGAGGCGGGCGTGACGCTGGGCGCGCGCTATGCCGAAGTGATTTACACCTCGCAGCCGACCTTTGAGGCCGCGCAGACGTTTGTGGCTGAGGTGCAGCAACGCGCACGACGTTTTGGTCGTGAACATAATCCTCCACTGATCATGAATTCCTTCCACGCCATCATTGGTGAGAGCGACGCTGATGTCGCGCGTCGCCTGCGCGAAAAACATGAACGCATCAACTATGAGCAAGGACGTTTACGCGTGGCGGATATGTTAGGAGGCGAAGTGGATCTGCACGATGTGCCGCTTGACCAGCCGCTACCGGCGGCGTTGATTCCTGAAGTGACGCAGGTGCATCGTCGTCAGGGCCGTGCCGCCATCTTCCGTGGCTATGCGCTGGAAGGATTAACGCTGCGCGAGCTGATCATCAAAGCCGAAGAGACCGGCCACTGGTTTGTCGCCGGCACGCCAGCAACGCTGGCGGATGCCATCGAACAACGTTACCAGGCTGGCGTACTGGATGTGATTTCACTGCATGGCCTCGGGCAGCCGGACCAACAGGATTTGCTGCTCAACGGCCTGCTGCCGGAACTGCGCCGCCGCCAGCTGATTGATACGGATTATGTGGGCAGTGATTTCCGTAGCAGCCTTGAGCTGGCGGCGTTACCTGTGATTAATTAAGCCGATTGCGGACTTACGAGAAGGCCAGTTTGTTCCCGGTGCAGCGCTTTGTTCAGGAAGTCCGCAATTTTCTCTTCAATGTGGCTATCTATGGTGCGCAAACGGAGAAGCGGGATATCACATTTATCGAGCACTGACTGCTTCAATTGATCACGTTCCGCTTGTAGCGTTTCGGCGTGCTGACCACCGTCAACTTCAATAACGCCAAGCGGCTGTTTACCCACGCGATAATAAAGTACAAAATCGCAGCTCGCGCCTTGATTCATAAACTGCTCTTCACGCGACGTGAAGAGGCTACTCGGCGCAATAATTAACTGTTTGAGTGGAATCTGGTTATGCAGCTGGAGCGAAGAAAATTGCGCGAGTTTTAGCGCATCTTTAATTAAACGTGCGGCAATCTGCTCAGATTTATAATTTGAATCCTCAGGATTAAGTCGTGCTTTTAACGTATCAAGAGACTGGTCATACTCTTCATAAAGAAGGTCGAAAGCAGAAACGACCGGGCTTTGATAAACGTTATCGTTATCTGCATAATATTGCATATAGCGAATCAGTGCGGCGATGTGTTGGTTTTTTTGGGTAAACACATTATCACCCGTCACCAAAGTAAAATGACGTTTAGCGCGCGATACTGCCACATTAATCAGTTGCGGGTCATCAACGAATGCCAGGGATTTTGAGCTGGCTTTTTTATCGAGTACCGTCGAAAATACTATTTCATCACACTCCCGCCCTTGAAACTTATGCACGGTTGCGCTGACAAAATCCTGACCTAAATAGCCTTCAGAGAGATCAACCTGCGCATTATAAGGGGCAATAAAGCCGCGCTGAGATTGTTCCTGCCAGTCCAGAGCATTCATTGACTCGATTTCACGTAGATTACTATTATCCCGATTATGATTACCCTTAGCGGTAATCACTAAAGATAAGGCTTTTTCACCCCGATCGCGTGTCATGGCAATTAATTGATTATCGTAGAACTGTTTATTACAAAATTGAATGATTTTAGGATGACATCGGTAATGCTCTTTCAATAACGTGACAGGGAGGTTCTTGCCGTATACGCTCAAAACTGAATCCAGCAGGCTATGACGTTGGCAGTCGTAAGCTGCCTCGGGCGCTGTAATATCAAACGGTAATTTCGCCGGTACGTGTGGAAGTTGCTTGCGGTCACCGACAATCACAACATTATGCGCACATGCCAATGCAAAGACGCCGGGTAAAATATCCTGCTGCGATGCTTCGTCAATAATCACGTAATCCAGCGGGTTATCAGAGCCAACGGAACTGATAATTGAGTAAGTTGTGCTACCAATAACAGGAAAACGCTGTAAAAACGCGCTGAAGTTTCTACGGTAATTGCCTTCGTTGATCTCTTCCACCGGGGTGAGATGTTGGCTCAGATGAGCCTGTAAACAGTCATGCGAATTCTGCGAAATGGCTTTAATCACCTGCGAAACATCGCGATGAACTAATTGCTTTTCAGCATGGGCAAGCTTCTCTTTTGCCAGCGTGAGGCGCTGGCGATAGTAGTGGCGCTGTAGAGCATAGAAACAGGCCAGACGTTTTTCCGGTGTCTTAAGTGGCCGGGTATCAATAATGCCGAAGCGGAAGAACAGTGTAAAACGCTGCGCTAAGCCTATTTTCTCACGCTTCATAGATTGCAATAATGCCATCAAATCCGTGCTTTTTTGCGGTGTCAGGCGATATTTCTCAACTGGCCATCCTGAGGAAATAGAGTGGTTGCTCATCCATTGCGAGAGGTATTTTTCCTCAATTTTTAATTCCTCAATCTCGGCCAGGTAGCGTGCTTTATCACACTGCGCATGCAGATGGGATTTAATCTCAGTAACCGCTTTAGCGATCTCTTCTTTTCGCGGTGCAATATTTTTCCAGCAATTTGGCAAAGTAGGGAGTTGGGCAAAAAAATTCGCCTTGTTATCGTTGCTACCGAGTTTCGCCACCACATGCCCTAATCCATACTCTTCGAGTTTCTGATAGACATTCTCTACAGCAGCATTGTTATTGGACACAACGGCAACGCTTTTATTCTCCATAAGAATATTAGCAATAATATTAAGAATGGTTTGGGTTTTTCCGGTGCCTGGAGGACCTTCAATGACGGAAAGTTGCGAACTAAATGCCTGCTCTACGGCCTGTATTTGGCTGTGATTCATGCCAAACGGGTAGATTAGCTGAGGTGAAAAATTGCGCCTGGCATTATTGCCCGCGAGGTAAGCATGTAAAGCAGTATCATTTATCGGAATTATTTTTGATAGCTGATGGGCCAGGTTTTCAGCAATCACCGTTTGATCGGTGGAAGCACTTTTGACGCGAGCCTGTGCCATTTCGACCAGATAGGAAAATAACGCTTTATCTTTATAGTCCGCAGGGTGATAAATTTCCGCCTTATCAGCCATCATGAGGTAGCGATAGCTATTACCGGGGTAGGTGTAAAGTACATATTTATTACCGACCATCACGGCATTTTCAATTTTCTGAAATGTAGTGGTGCCTTTCTTACGCAATAGCGTACCGCTAATAGGGCAAATTGGCTCAATTTGGCATTCAGTGAATGGCCACGAATACGATTTACCGGAGTGAAAAATCCCTTTAAGTTCCAATTGCTTATTATTATTGTATTGCAACTTCCAGTCTTTAAGTTGAGCGGTACGGTCTTCACCGTTTACGATGATCGTCGTCATTTCCCCATCCATGAGTAGCGTTAATGATTGAAGGACTATAACCGCAGACGTGATGTGGGTGAAGTTTTCTCAGCCATTCTTTCTTATGACTCTTCTGGAACCCGTCTCCACACTTTGCTTCAAGCTTAATGCACCATTTTCCACATCTGTGCACACTCCACTTATCGCTTTACACCTATATAGCATTTGACCTATATTGACAAGGAGGCATTGTGTGGAAGATAGAGACAACCGACAGATTTTATCGCTGGCTAATGTCGCTTGATGATGTTGACCGGGCTTGTGTACTGGCAGGGCTTATCGTTTTGCGAGAAAAAGGTCCGGCTCTAAGCAGGCCTTATGCCGATACGATTAAAGGTTCACGTTATAGCAACCTGAAAGAACTGCGAGTACAAAGTAAAGGCGATCCCATTCGAGCATTTTTCGCCTTCGATCCATGGCGAATAGGTATTGTACTTTGTGCTGGATGCAAAGTAGGCAATGAAAAGCGCTTTTATGCTGAGATGGTCCCGCTGGCCGAGCGAGAATTTGCCAGGCATTTAGATAACAAGAGATGAAAAGGAGAGAGGCGATGGGCAGAACGCTAGAACAGATCCTCGCTGATGAAAAGCCTGAAGTGGTTGCCTGTGCCAAGGCTCTGGCGGAAGAGACCTTGCTCAACATTCATTTAGCGGAGCTGCGTGAGAAAGTGCAGAAAACCCAAGTGGAAATGGCGCAGGCGCTCAACATCAAACAACCTACCGTTGCGGGCATGGAAAAGCCGGGCCGCGACCTTAAGCTTTCTACGCTGAAGCGCTATATCGAAGCGGCGGGTGGAAAATTGCGGGTGGATATCGAATTACCAGACGGTTCGCATTACGAATTTGTGGTGTAACCATCAGCAAGTTATGTTCTGAAATCCCTTAAGGTGCGCATTTATGCGCACCATGAAGGTGGTCGCCATAAAGTTACGACCTTACTAAGTGCATAAAACACAAAAGCCCGCTCAGGTTTCCCTGAGCGGGCTTTTTAAATATGGCTCCTCTGACTGGACTCGAACCAGTGACATACGGATTAACAGTCCGCCGTTCTACCGACTGAACTACAGAGGAATCGTGTGAACGAGGCGCATATTAGCGATGCCGATCCCCATTGTCAAAGCCCGACTGCACACTTCTGGTTTAAGTGCGCGTAAAAGCAGCGGAATGACGCTTTTTTGCCTTGAACGATCAGATTCTAAACTGCCAACAGGATCTCACTTTAAACGCAATTCCTTTGAGATGTTAGAGGCGTGTCAAAGTTTTGTTATTTGCCGATTTTAAAACAATCGTTTCAGTGCTTTTATGATGAAAGTTTCAAATGTGGAGTGGATGAAATAAATGAACTGCTCATCACCACCTGCGAAACGCGCGCAGGCAGCTAAAACAGAATTGAGAAAATAACACATTGATAATTATCAGGTTGTAATAAACAGATGCAGTAAGCCAATAGCGTTAGACCAGAAGCCTTACCTCTACAACCACAAAAAAAACGCCAGCGATGTTGAGTGAATGTAAAAGATATTTTTCATTCGTCGTCTCAGCCAACCTGAGCATGTTAACGAAAAAGAAGGGTTACCTATGAAATTCAAAAAAGCGTTAGTGACTTCCCTGTTAGCTTGCATGTTGCCTGCCGCAGTGATGGCAAAAGACCTTCAGGTGGGCGTCTCTATGGCGCTGTTTGATGACAACTTCCTCACCATTCTGCGCACCGCAATGCAGAAAGAGATGCAGAAAGACAACATCAAAGGTCAGGTCGAAGACGCGAAAGGCGACGTTTCACAGCAGCTGCAGCAGGTTCAGAACTTCATTGGTCAGGGCGTTGACGCCATCATCGTTAACCCGGTAGACACCAACGCGGTAAAACCACTGGTGGACGCGGCGGCGAAAGCGGGCGTGCCGCTGGTGTTTGTTAACCGCAAACCGGCGGGTGAACTGAAAGACAAAATGGCCTTTGTCGGTTCCGACTCTGAACTGGCCGGTCGTCTGCAAATGGAAGCGTTAGCGAAAAAAATGAACGGCAAAGGCAACGTGGCGATTCTGCTGGGTGACCTCGCCAACGAATCGACGCGCGAGCGCACCAAAGGTGTTGAAGCGGTCGTCGCGAAATATCCTGGCATCAAAGTGGTACAGAAGCAGACCGCAAAATTCATGCGTAACGATGCGGTAGACGTGGTGAGCAACTGGTTAACCGCCGGTGATGACATCCAGGCCATTGCGTCTAACAACGATGAAATGGCCATTGGTGCTCTGCAGGCGCTGGGTAAAAACCCGAACCACATCCTGGTTGCCGGTGTTGATGGCACCCCCGATGCGCTGCAAATGATCAAGAACGACAAAATGGTCGCCACCGTGTTCCAGGATGCTAAAGGCCAGGGTGAAGGCGCGGTACAAACGGCGGTCAAACTGATTAATGGCGAGAAAGTGCAAAAAGTCGTCGATATCCCGTTCCAGCTGATCACCAAAGACAATTACGAAAAGTTCGCCAGCCAGAATCAAAAATAACCGTTCCCGACTTAGCCGTACGGAGGTGATGTATGACCGCTTTTGCGCTTGAAGCCGAAGGCATCAGCAAGTTCTTCCCCGGAGTGAAGGCACTCGACAATGTCTCACTGCGTATTAAACCGGGGTCGGTACATGCCCTGATGGGTGAAAATGGCGCGGGCAAATCCACTTTAATGAAATGCCTTATCGGGATGTATCGTCCCGATAAGGGCACCATTCGCATTAAAGGGGAGCCGGTGCAGTTTCAGGACACCATGGATGCCTTGCGTTCTGGCATCTCCATGATTCACCAGGAGCTCAATCTGGTGCCTTACATGACCGTGGCCGAAAACATCTGGCTCGGTCGCGAACCGATGAAGTACGGCTTTGTCGACCACGGCAAACTCAATAAGCAAACGCAGGAGTTGCTGAACCGGTTGAATATCCGTCTGAAAGCGGATCGTATGGTCGGTGAGCTTAGTATCGCCTCGCAGCAGATGGTTGAAATTGCTAAAGCGGTATCGTGGAATTCGGACATCGTGATCATGGATGAACCGACCTCGGCACTGACAGAAACCGAAGTGGCGCATCTGTTCACCATCATCCGTGACCTGCGCGAGCAGGGCAAAGCCATCATCTATATCAGCCACAAAATGGATGAAATCTTTGCCATTACCGATGAGATCAGTATCTTCCGCGACGGTTCCTGGGTGGGCAGTAATGACACCAGCCACTATACCCGCCAATCGTTGATTACCCAGATGGTGGGCCGCGAACTGACACAGCTGTTCCCGAAATTTAATGGGGAAATCGGCGAAGATGTGCTGACGGTGCGCAATTTAACCTGCAAAGACCGTTTTACCGATATCAACTTTACGGTGCGCAAGGGTGAAATTCTTGGCGTTGCCGGCTTGGTAGGTGCAGGGCGCAGCGAAGTGATGGAAAGCCTGTTCGGCATGGAGAGCTTCGACAGCGGTGAAATCCTGATTGATGGCGTCCCGGTGAAGATTGATTCTCCCTCCACGGCGATTGAGAAGGGCATGGCGTTTCTCACCGAAGATCGCAAAAAGTCCGGGTTGTTCCTGGTGCTGTCGGTGATGGAGAACATGAGCATCGTCAACATGCCGGATTACACCCACAAAAGCGGTTTTGTCAGCCATATCAAAATGGCGCAGGACTGCATGGATCAGATTCGCAAACTCAACATCAAAACCCCCACCATGGATCAGATCATCAATAACCTCAGCGGCGGTAACCAGCAGAAGGTGCTGATTGCGCGCTGGCTGCTGGCGCAACCGAAGATCCTGATCCTCGATGAACCGACGCGCGGTATTGATGTTGGGGCCAAAGCAGAAATTTATCGTTTGATCAGTGAACTGGCAAACCGTGGCGTCGCCATCATCATGGTGTCGTCCGAACTGCCAGAAATTCTCGGCATGAGCGACCGCGTGATGGTAATGCACGGCGGACGTATAACCGGCATCCTCGATAAAGAAGAGGCCAATCAGGAAACCATTTTGTCGTTGGCATCCGAGTGAGGCGTGAGACACCTATGAGTAATGTAAAAATTTCGGCCCCGCAGGCCGCAGAACAACCCTCTTTCTTCAGCAACCTGCGTCATAAGCTGCCTAAAGATACGGGTATTTTTGTTGTGATGGTGGGCATTGCCCTGATCTTTGAAATCGCAGGCTGGTACGTGCGTGACCAATCCTTCCTGATGAACACCAACCGCCTGGTGCTGATTGTGTTGCAGGTGGCGATTATCGGGATTATCGCCGTGGGCGTGACGCAAGTTATTATCACCACCGGTATCGATCTATCGTCCGGGTCGGTTATCGCCTTAACTGCCGTCGTCGCGGCGAGCCTGGCGCAGACCTCCGATAGCCTCACGCCAATGTATCCCTCATTGGTCAACCTGCCCGCCGTGATTCCGATTGTCGCCGGCATCGGAGTAGGGCTGTTGTGCGGCGTGATGAACGGTGTACTGATTACCAAAACCGGGATTCCTCCGTTTATCGCGACCCTCGGCATGATGGTTTCCGCGCGCGGTCTGGCGCAGTACTACACGCAGGGTAATCCGATCAGCTTCCTGTCAGATGGCTTTACCTCCATCGGCCAGGGCGCAATGCCGGTGATTATTTTCCTGGTGGTGGCGTTCCTGTTCCACATTGCGCTGAAGCACACCCGCTACGGCAAATATGTCTACGCGATTGGCGGCAACATGACCTCCGCCAAAGTGTCCGGCATCAACGTTAACAAGTACCTGATCATCGTCTATACCATCGCCGGTGCGCTCTCAGGGCTGGCGGGTGTGGTGCTGGCGGCGCGCGTGAGTAGCGGCCAGTCAAGTATGGGCATGGCCTACGAACTGGACGCCATCGCCGCAGCGGTTATCGGCGGTAGCAGCCTGATGGGCGGCGTTGGACGCATCACCGGTACGCTGATTGGCGCGGTGATCCTCGGACTGATTAAGAGCGGCTTTACCTTTATCGGTGTCGATGCGTACGTGCAGGACATTATTAAAGGCATCATCATCGTTGCCGCAGTTTCAATAGATATGCACCGCAACCGCAAAAAACGCTGATACGCTTCATACTTCGCGCTGTAGCGGCGTTGGCTGCGCCCGTTTACCCTGGTCACATAGTTGTCTATGCTCCCAGGGCTAAACGGGCTTGCCGCCTTGCTACAGCGCGAAGTATTTTGCGTATCGACACCGTGCATTTAACACAAAAATTCTCTCGGTCGGTTCCCTCTCCCGCGAGCGGGAGAGGGCCAGGGTGAGGGACAGCGCGCACCCTCCCCACCACATAAGTTTTCCTGCTGGTTAATCCCCTTCTTTCCCGCTCGTTTGGTTTTATTAACGCTATTTCTGCCCTTTATCGGCTATTTCTGCACCATACCCGCTCATCGCGTCATCACTTTTTTGCACGCCTGCCTCGCATTTTCCGCACCATCGCAGTGCAACCTGATGCATTCTTAATCCTTTTGCGTCATCGCCCGCGCTTATTAACCCGTTCGAGGTAATCACAAACGCTTATTTTCCGTGCCTTTAGGAAAAATCCGGCCAGGCTTTTTTACCGCTTGAATAAACCTGGCCTGCATATTGCAACTTCATCTATACAAGCCAGCAGGCTGAGACGCCCAACCTGGGTATTCGGGGATTGACGGAGGCAACATGAATTTAAGACGACTCAAGTACTTTGTAAAAATCGTCGATATCGGCAGCCTGACTCAGGCAGCAGAAGTGCTGCACATCGCGCAGCCTGCGCTTAGCCAGCAGGTCGCTACGCTGGAAAATGAACTCGATCAGCAATTGCTGATCCGCACCAAGCGCGGCGTGACGCCAACCGAGGCCGGTAAAATTCTCTATGCCCACGCCCGTACTATTTTGCGTCAGTGCGAACAAGCGCAGACGGCGGTGATCAATGCCGGGCAGGCATTAAATGGTCAGGTATCGATTGGCTTAGCGCCGGGTACCGCCGCATCGTCACTTACCATGCCGCTGCTGCACACGGTGCGCGAGCAATTCCCCGATGTGCTGGTGTATCTGCATGAAAACAGCGGCACCTCGCTGAATGAAAAAGTGATGAACGGCCAGCTGGATATGGCCGTGCTGTACGATCGCGCGCCGACGGCGGGCATTAATAGCATTCCACTGATGAAAGAGGAGCTTTACCTGGTGGGCGCCACGGCGTGTCCGGGCACCACGGTCGATCTGGCAGACGTCGCGCAGATGAGCCTGTTCCTGCCGCGTGATTACAGTGCGGTGCGTAAACGTGTGGACGAAGCCTTCTCGCTGCGCCGCCTCAGCGCTCGCATTATTGGTGAGATTGAGTCGATCTCGACGTTGACCGCCGCCGTAGCGAGCGGCATGGGCGTTACAGTATTGCCTGAATCCGCCGCGCGGGCGCTGGTCAGTTCAACACATGCCTGGATGGCGCGGATTAACAGCCCGTCACTGAATTTGCCGCTGTCACTGAATATCTCGGCGCGTTTGCCGCTGTCGCCATCGGCGCAGGCAGTGAAAAACATTCTGCTATCACTGCTGAATAAGCCGATGGTGGAAGATCGTGAATTGATGTTGGTGGGCTAAAATCGCAGCCAGCCGTTAACGCTTAACCTGGTAACCTATCGAGACCTGGTTACTGAGCACCGTGAGCGGCGGCTGTAAGGGCCCACGACGTATCGAGAAGTATTCGAAGTGGAAGGGCCCAGCCGCTGGAAAACCGGCGGGCAAGGTAATCTCACCCTGTTGTGCGGGCAAAGGTACGCAACGGCTGGCGCTGCAAAATTGCAGGCGCAGCCCTTGCGGCGCCGGGCCATCCATTTTGATCTGCCATTGCAACGTCTGCGCGCTGGCATGTTGGGGCAGCGTCCCGGCGCTCTGAACGGGACGGCTTTTCAGCCACTGCTTGCCGTGCGTCAGCGTGCCGCCGTAGCTTGCGCTGCTCCACGACCCGCTCGCCGCACCGGCCAGCGGCGATGCCGCCAGTAGCAGCATCCCCATTCCCAGCATCAAACACTTCATGCTTTACTACCAATCATCCACGTCATGCGCACATTACGCTGCGTGTTGATCTCCTGGCTGGAGAGCACCGCCATCTGTGGGAACATGCGGCGCAGATAGCGTGACAGCATCAGACGCAGCGATGGGTTAACCAGCAGCACCGGCGGTGCGCCAAGTCCTTCCTGATGCATCAACGCTTTCTCCGTCTGTTTCATCAGGTTTTCCGCAATACCCGGCTCGATGGCGCTGCCGCTCTGGGTCGCCTGCACCAGCAGTTGCTCCAGAGACATATCCAGCCCAATCACCTGAATATCCTCTTCGCCTGGGAACCACTGCTGCGTGATGGCGCGAGCCAGTCGGGCGCGCACGCGGGCGGTCAGATCGTCGGTATCGCTGTTCGGGCCGGCAAACTCGGCCAGCGTATCAATAATGGTACGCATATCACGAATCGGTACGCGCTCAGACAGCAGGTTTTGCAAGACCTTATGCAACATGGTCAGGCTAATGACCGCTGGAATCAGATCTTCCACCAGTTTTGGCGCATGTTTCGTCAGCTGATCGAGCAGCTGCTGCGCTTCCTGACGGCCAAACAGCTCTTCCGTATGGGTAGAGATTAAGTGATTAAGATGCGTGGCCACCACGGAGCTCGGATCCACCACCGTATATCCCAGCGTCTGCGCCAGTTCGCGATGTACTTCATCAATCCAGCGAGCAGGCAGTCCAAAGGTTGGCTCGGTACAGGCGGTGCCGGGGACTTCACCCTCCGCGCAGCCGGGATCGATCGCCATCCAGCGATCGGGCTGAACTTCCCCGTGACCAATCTCCACGCCTTTCAGCAGGATGCGATAACGCGTCGGCGGCAGGTCGAGGTTGTCACGAATATGCACCGCCGGCGGCAGGAAGCCCATTTGCTGAGCAAACTTTTTACGAATGCCGCGCACGCGCGTCAGCAGCTGTCCGTTCTGCTCCTGATCCACCATGGGGATCAGGCGGTAGCCTACTTCCAGCCCTAGCTCATCTTCCATCTGTACGTCCGACCAGGTGGCTTCATTCACCTGCGCCGCTTCGGCTTCCGCCATCATCGGATCGTGTGAGACAGAACCTGATGCACCAGATTTCTTCTGCTCAGCCTGACGGCCACGCAGCCACCATGCGGTGAGCAGCAGCACGGCAGTAAACAGCAGGAAGACAAAGTTTGGCATGCCCGGAATCAGACCGAGCAGGCCAATTACCGCGGCGGCCAGCAGCAGTACGCGCGGTGAGGTAAACAGCTGGCTCACCATCTGCTCGCCAACATCCTGGTCGTTAACCACGCGCGTCACCACCACACCCGCAGCGGTAGAGATCACCAGACCCGGAATCTGTGCCACCAGACCATCACCGATGGTCAGCAGGGTGTAGGTTTCGCCCGCCATGCCCGCAGACATATCGTGCTGCATCACGCCAATAATCAGTCCACCGATAATGTTGATGGCCATGATCATCAAACCGGCGATGGCGTCGCCGCGCACAAACTTACTGGCACCGTCCATCGACCCGTAGAAGTCGGCTTCCTGCGTTACCTCTTTACGGCGACGCTTGGCTTCATCTTCGCCAATCAGGCCGGCATTCAGATCCGCATCAATCGCCATCTGTTTGCCCGGCATCCCATCAAGGGTAAAGCGCGCACCCACTTCAGCGATACGGCCGGCACCTTTGGTGATGACCATAAAGTTGATGATGATCAGAATCACGAAGACGATAATACCGATGGCAAAGTTGCCGCCCACCAGGAAGTGGCCAAAGGCCTCCACCACTTGGCCAGCCGCGCCGGCACCCGTATGGCCGTGCATCAGGATCACACGCGTTGAGGCCACGTTCAGCGCCAGGCGGAGCAGGGTAGAGAACAGCAGCACCGTCGGGAAGGCCGAGAACTCCAGCGTATTCTGGGTGAACATCGCCACCAGCAGAATCATGATCGACAGCACGATGTTGAAGGTGAACAGCAGGTCCAGCACGAAGGTTGGCAGCGGCAGGATCATCATCGCGAGGATGGTCATGATCAGCACTGGCCCCGCCAGCACCTGCCATTGGGTTTCCTTCATGTTGGGCAAACGTAATTTTGTGGCGAGATTAGCCATCACTCTTTACTCTCTTGTGCGAAATCCAGCGCGGCCGGAACCGGGAGGTCTTTCGGCAGCTGCGGGCGTTGACCTAAGCCTTTTCGCCAGCGACGCAGGCTATAAACCCAGGCCAGCACTTCAGCTACGGCGTTATACAATTCAGTGGGAACCGGTTGTCCCGGTTCACAATGGCGATAAAGGGCACGCGCCAGCGGCGGCGCTTCCAGCATGGGTACGCGGTTTTCGTCCGCCAATTCACGGATGCGTAGCGCAATCAGACCGCTACCGCTGGCCACCACAATCGGTGCCCCCATACTGCCTTCTTGATATTTCAGCGCGACCGAATAGTGGGTGGGGTTGTTCACCACCACGTCTGCTGCGGGCACATCGCTCATCATGCGTGATTGCGCCATCTGGCGTTGAAGCTGCCTGACGCGACCTTTCAGCTGCGGATCACCTTCCTGATTTTTGAACTCGTCTTTGATCTCCTGACGACTCATACGCAGCTTTTTAAAGTGGCTCCACAGCTGGTAAATCACATCGAAGGCCACCATCGGGATCAGTGACAGGATGATCACCAGCATGCAGCCGAGCAGCAGGCGGCTAATGTCACCTAATGCCATGCCGAGCGGTTCAAACACCAGCCCAATAAACTTCATCTTGTTGAGCCAGAGAAACAGCCCGCCACCGATCCCCGCCAGCGATACTTTCAGAATCGCTTTAGTCATTTCAGACAGCATCTGCGAGGAGAACAGGCGCTTGATACCGCTGATCGGGTTCAGTTTCTTCGCGCTGAACTTGATCGCTTTCCCGCTCAGATTGAGGCCGCCAATAATGGAAGGCGCCACCAGGGCAGTAATAAACAGGCCGCCGACAAACGGCAGCATCGCCAGAAAGGCGCTGCCGAGTAGCGCACCGGCGTGATGCAGCATATGTTGAGGGTCGCTCACCAATAGCCGGTCAAACACCAAACCGTTATGCAGCATATGCATCAGTTTGCGCGCCAGATGATCGCCGCCGGAAACCATCAATCCCCAGCCAACCAGCAGCATCGCGAGCGTGGTTAACTCACGCGAGCGCGGAATCTGTCCCTCTTCCCTGGCCTTCTGTTTTCGGTGGGGTGTGGGGTCTTCCGTTTTGTCGTTTTCACTCTCTTCGGACATAGGTTTCGCCAGGCCGGGTTAGAAGCCGAGCGACTCCAGCAGGTCATCTACCTGATCCTGAGACGTGGCGATGCCTTCTGCCATGGCATCGATTTGCGGACCGTTTTTCAGATTTTCCATCTCAGGCGGCGCGACGGCTTCACGTTCACCCATGTTTTCAACCAGCACATTAATCAGCTCTTTCTCCACGGTCTCAATCACATGCATCAGGCTTTGTAGCACCTGGCCGGTGAGATCCTGGAAATCCTGCGCCATCATGATTTCGGTCAGCTGGCGATTGGTCAGCTGGGTTAATTCCGGTACCTGTTGCAGATAGCCGCGCGTCGCTTTAACCAGCTCGCGCGCATCGTCCAGCGGCTGTGGATTGGCGAACCAGGCATCCCAGCGTGCGCTCAGCTGCGTGGCATTTTCGCTCAGCGTATCCTGCAGCGGACGGGCCACTTCAACGCTGGTTAACGCACGATCGGCGGCCTGTGAGGTTTTACCCACCACATAGTTAAGGCGATCGCGGGTATTGGGAAAGGCATCGGCCACTTCCATAATCGCCTGCTCTAGCCCGAGATTGGCCATGCTATTACGCAGCAGGCGAGTCAGCTGGCCGATGCGTAAAAAGAGATCTTTCGTGTTATCCGAAGCCATGCTCATTACCCAAGTTTTTCAAAAATTTTGCCGAGCTTCTCTTCCAGCGTGGCAGCGGTAAACGGCTTAACGATGTATCCATTGGCACCGGCCTGGGCGGCGGCAATGATATTTTCGCGTTTGGCTTCAGCGGTAACCATTAGCACCGGCATTTTCGCCATAGCGGGATCGAGGCGAATGGTTTTCAGCAGTTCCAGACCGTCGATATTCGGCATGTTCCAGTCGCTGACCACGAAATCGAATTCGCTAGCACGCAGCTTATTCAGCGCATCCTGTCCGTCTTCGGCTTCTTCAATGTTCTTGTAACCCAGGTCCTGCAGCAGGTTACGTACGATGCGTCGCATGGTGGCGAAGTCATCGACCACCAGAAAACGCAGGCTTTTATCCGTCATGTGAGTTGTCTCCTGAACGTCCGGCAGACGTTCTGTTTCGTTGTTTGTTATGGCTAAAACTGTCCAGCAGGTGCTGGCTGATATCATCGAGATCGACCACCGCTTTCACGCCGCCCCGCGCAATGGCTTCGCGCGGCATGCCAAATACCACGCAGGTGGCTTCGCTTTGCGCCAGGGTGTAAGCGCAAGCGTTGTATAACGCCAGCATGCCGCGCGCGCCGTCGTGGCCCATGCCGGTGAGAATGGCGGCGCTGGCGTGTCGACCGGCATGCAACGCCACCGAGTGAAACAGCACATCCACCGAAGGACGATGGCGATTCACTTCCAGCGCGTTGCTCAGGCGAACGGCATAACCTTTGCCCTGACGCACGATCTCCATGTGCAAATCGCCTGGCGCAATCAACGCGGTGCCCATCTGCACGCGCTCACCATCCTGCGCTTCACGCACGTTGATCGCGCATAGCGAATCGAGGCGCTGTGCAAAGGAGCGGGTAAAGCCCGCGGGCATATGCTGGGCAATCACAATCCCCGGGCAATTGACCGGCATCTGCACCAGCACCCGGCGCAGTGCTTCGGTGCCGCCGGTGGAGGAGCCGATGGCAATGAGACTTTCGTGACCCACGCGCGCGTCAAAAATGGGCTGACGCTGCTGCGGGCTGGTGTGACCCTGGCCCACCCGGGCTTTTGCCGAGCTGCGAATCTTCTCCACCACGCGTTCGCCCCACTCTTGCCAGTCGCTGTTGGTGTGCGCATCGGGTTTGGCGATAAAATCCACCGCGCCCTGTTCCAGCGCACGCAGAGTGGTGTGTGAACCCTGCGTGGTCATGGATGAGATCATCACGACCGGCATTGGGCGCAGCCGCATCAGGCGGGAAAGAAACTCCAGCCCATCCATGCGCGGCATATCGATATCCAGCGTCAGCACATCCGGATTGAGTTTCTTGATCAGCTCGCGCGCCACCAGCGGATCCGGTGCGGTGGCCACCATTTCCATATCCGGCTGCTGATTGATGATGGCGCTGAGCATGTTGCGCATCAGTGCGGAATCATCCACGGCCATGACGCGAATCCGCTTCACGCGCGGCTCTCCAGCACTTCATATACCGACTGTCCGCGCAGACGCAGCGGGATATTCGGATAGTTGAAATGTTCGGAATGGCCGACAAACAGCAACCCACCGGGTTTCAGCATGCGGGCAAAGCGTTGCAGCAGACGCTCCTGGGTAGGTGCATCAAAGTAGATCATCACGTTACGGCAAAAAATCGCGTCGACAGACTCAGGCACGCTCGCCCAGTTGGCATCCAGCAGGTTGAGCTGCAGATAGTTGATGCTCGCCAGCAGTTCACGCTTCACCTTCACCATTTCACTGTTCTCACCCGAGCCGCGTAAAAAATAGTGGCGCTTCTGCATCAGCGACAGCGTGTCTAAATCGCTCAGACGGTAGACGCCCGCTTCGGCCCGGGCTAACACGTCGGTATCAATATCCGAGGCCCAGATACGCGGTCCGGAAAGGGAGGCGCCGAGCGTTTCATTTAGCGTCATGGCGATTGAGCAGGGCTCTTCACCGGTAGAGGCGGCGGTGCACCACACGCGGTAGCCGTTCCGGCGTTGATGCGCGTGCTGCGCCAGCACCGGAAAATGGTGGGCCTCACGGAAGAAGGAGGTCAGGTTAGTGGTCAGCGCATTAATGAATGTTTGCCACTCCGGATGTTCCGGATGGGATTCAAGAATCTGCGCGTACTCGCTGAAGTTATTCAGCGCCAGTTCATGCACACGACGCGAAAGACGATTAAAAATCATCTCGCGTTTATGGGCATTAACCACAATGCCGGCGCGGCGGTAAATTAATTTGCCAAAGCGCGCTAATTCGCCATCCGATAAAATCAGCTGATGACGTAATAAGCGCGCAGAGTTGCTAGTAATTAGGCTCATAGAATATTAACAAGCCTTAAACCGGCGTGTTCATTATTTCCTGATAGGCGCTAATCATCTTATTTCTCGCCTGCATGCCGAAGCTAAATGAAATTGATGACTTCTGCATAGAGAGCATAACGTCATTCAGGCCAATATCACTGGCGCCAGACATCCATTGCTGCGTGGTATTCTTCGCATCGAGCTGAGTTTTGTTTATTTCATTGATACTGTTAAATAGCGCATCTGAAAAAGAGAAGCCTTTCTCGGGCGCGTCCAGTCTGGCTTTCGGTGCGCCTGAAAGCTGCTGCGCCTGAGTCTGGATCTGATCAAGCACGCCACGCATGAGTGTTGCTGACATTTTTTACGTCCTGAGTGAGTAAAATAAAACGCTATTTGTTAATACTGAGTTAATTGCACATCTTTTAAACGTCAGCAGCTTAACATGTATATAAAACCTGAAGAAAATCCGATAAGCGAACAGAACTTTGAGCTTATCCGGGATTAAATTTTCCCCTAATGCGTCGATAATGCCTGCCTGAAAATTCTCCCACGAATTTGAATTTGTCGTTATCGGTATACGCTCAGGCGTCAGCCGGCACGCATTATCGATACATGATATTTCTTACAGGATCAGGCATGAGTGCCACATTGAATGATTTAACCAACAACCCGGCTGAGCAATTTAAATCGGCAATATCATGGCTGCGCAGCAGCCCGAAATTGCTATTGGTGATTTGCGCCGCCGCGGCATTGTCAGTGATTATCGCGCTGATGTTCTGGGCGAAAGAGCCGGACTATAAAGTGTTGTTTAGCAACATCAGCGATGAGGATGGCGGTGCCATTGTCGCGCAGCTGTCTCAGCTCAACGTCCCGTATCGCATTGATACACCGGGCGGGGTGATTATGGTGCCGGAAGCCCAGGTGCATGAAGTGCGCATGAAGCTGGCGCAGCAGGGGCTGCCGAAAGGTGGCGAGGTAGGCTTTGAGCTGATGGACCAGGAGAAATTCGGCACCAGCCAGTTCAGCGAGCAGGTGAATTACCAGCGCGCGCTGGAAGGCGAACTGGCTCGCACCATCGAAAACCTCGGTCCTATCCAGCTGGCGCGTGTACATCTAGCGGTACCGAAACCCTCGATGTTTGTGCGCGACCAAAAGCTGCCAACGGCATCGGTGACCGTCAACCTGATTAAAGGCCGGACGCTGGATGAAGGGCAGGTGGTGGCGATCACCCATCTGATCTCCAGTGCGGTCACGGGTTTGACCGCAGAGAACGTCACCATTGTCGATCAGCGTGGCAATCTGCTGACGCAACGTGGCGTGGGTGGCTTACAAACTTCACAGCTGAAATATACCAGTGAACTGGAAAATGATTATCAGCAGCGCATCCAGCGCATCCTGGCGCCGCTGGTAGGCGACAGTAATGTGCGTGCACAGGTCACCGCGCAGCTTGATTTCACCCAGCAAGAGCAAACGCAGGAACAGTATCAGCCGAACGCCGATCCACAAAAAATGGCGATTCGTAGCCGTCAGGCCAGCCTTGCTGAGCAGGGCAATGGTCGCACCACCGGCGGCGTGCCTGGTGCGCTGAGCAACTCGCCACCAACGCCGGCGTCGGCACCGATTACCCAACCGCTGAACACGGCGGCAGCGGAGGCGAAGAAAGGCACCAATGCGAATAGCACCACGACGTCAACGTCCACGCCTGCCAGCAGCGGACAGCCTTTTAACAACCGCAGTGACGAAACCACCAACTTCGAGCTGGATCGCACGCTGACGCACATCAAGTCCAACATGGGCAGCATTCAACGTCTTTCGGTCGCGGTGGTGATTAACCATCTACCGCAGGGCGAAGAGGGCAAAGTGCAGCCGCTGAGTGAGGCGGAGCTGACGCGCATTAGCGCGCTGGTGAAAGAGGCGATCGGCTACAGCGAAAGCCGTGGCGACAGCGTCAATATCATGAACTCGCCGTTCAACGGCATTGTGGAAGAGCCGCTGCCGCCGATCTGGAAGCAAGAGCGATTCCAGTCACTGATGATGACGCTGGCCCGCTATTTGATGATTGCGCTTATTGCCTGGGTGATGTGGCGCAAGCTGGTTCAGCCAGCGTGGCTGCGCCACCACGAGATCACCTTGCGCCGTCTTGAGATTGAAAAAGAGACGCGTCAGGAAGAGATTGCGGCGAAAAAACGTGCCGCCGAGAAGGAAGCCAGCGATCGGGCGCAGCAGCGCGTCGATACCGAAATCAACAGCCAACAGCTGCGTGAACTGGCGGAGCAGGAGCCACGCGTCATTGCTCTGGTTATCCGTCAGTGGATGAATAAGGAACACACTAAATGAAGGCCTCAGATAAAAGCGCCATTGTCATGCTGACGCTGGGCGATGAACTGGCGGCTGAGGTGTTTAAGCATCTCAATGCCCATGAGGTAAAGCAGATCAGTAGCTCTATGGTCAACATGGCGGGATTCACCCATGACCAGATGGCTGCGGTACTGCGTGAGTTCAAGAAAGACTCAACCGAGTACGCTGCGCTCAGCCTCAACACCAACGATTATCTGCGCAGCGTGCTGGTTAAGGCGCTGGGCGAAGAGCGCGCGACCTCGCTGCTGGAAGATCTGCTGGATACCCATCAGGGCACCAACGGTATCGAAACGCTGAACTTTATGGAGCCGCAGTCGGTGTTTGACCTGATCCGCGAAGAGCATCCGCAGATCATCGCCACCATCCTCGTGCACCTTAAGCGCAACCAGGCCGCTGATGTACTGGGCAAATTCGAAGATCGCGAACGTAACGACATTATGTTGCGTATTGCCACCTTCGGCGGCGTTCAGCCAGCTGCGCTGCAGGAGCTGACCGAAGTGCTGAATAACCTGTTGCACGGTCAGAATCTCAAACGCAGCAAAATGGGCGGGGTACGACCTGCCGCAGAGATTCTCAACCTGATGAAATCGCAGCAGGAAGAGCTGGCCATTGAGGCCGTGCGTGAGTTCGATGGCGAACTGGCGCAGAAGATCATCGACGAGATGTTCCTGTTCGAAAACCTGGTCGAAGTGGAAGATCGCAGCATCCAGCGCCTGTTGCAGGAGATCGAGAACGAAACCCTGCTGATTGCGCTGAAAGGGGCCGACGAACCGCTGCGCGAGAAATTCTTCTTCAATATGTCGCGTCGTCAGGCGGATCTGATGAAAGAAGATTTACTGTCGCGCGGACCGGTACGCCTGTCGCAGGTGGAAGCGGAGCAGAAAACCATCCTCAACGTGGTGCGCCGCCTGGCCGAAACTGGCGAAATCATCATCGGAGGCAGCGACGATGCCTACGTTTGATAAAAAGTTTGAGCAGGCCAGCGGCACGGAATGGCGCAGCTGGCAGCCTGATAACCTGCTGAGTGATACCAGCGCCGTGGCCGCACCGCTGCCAACGCTGGATAGCCTTCAAAGCGAACAGGACATTCAGGCCGAACTGGCCCGCTTGCGCAAGCAGGCCGAACAGCAGGGATATCAGCAGGGGCTAAGCAGTGGTCAGGAGGAGGGCCGCAAGCAGGGTTTTGACGCGGGCGTACGCGAAGGCCGCGAAGCCGGACTGGCGCAGGGCAAAGCCGATGCCGTCGCCCAGCAGCAACAGCTGCTGCGTCAGGCCGAGGGCTGGGTCAGCAATTTTAAACTGGCGATGGACAGCCTGGAGAGCCTGGTGCCGGGGCGTCTGGTGCAGCTTTCATTAATGGCGGTGCAGCAGCTGTACGGATCGGCCAGCGTGGCGGACAACACGGCGCTGCTGAAGCAGATCCGCAACCTGATGAAACAGGACGCGCTGCTGCACGGCACCATGCAACTCTACGTGCATCCAGACGATCGGCAGAATGTCGCCGCCGCCATGGGTGACACCCTGGCGCAGCTGGGATGGGAGCTGCACAGCGATGCGCAGCTGGCCCCCGGCGGCTGCCGCATCATCTCGCCGGAAGTGGAGTTTGATGCCAGCCTGGAAACACGCTGGCAGGCGCTGTGCCAGCTGGCGCGCGAGGAGCTGTCACAATGAGTCAGCAGTTGAAAAACTGGCTGCATGCGCTGGATCGCGTGGAAGAGAAGCTGGGCGACATGCCCTGTTTCCGCCAGTACGGCAAACTCACGCGCGCCACCGGTCTGGTGATGGAAGCCGTTGGGCTCAAACTGCCGATTGGCGCGCTGTGCGTTGTTGAGCGTCGCACCAGTCAGGGCATTAGCGCGGTAGAGAGCGAAGTGGTGGGCTTTAACGGCTCCACGCTCTACCTGATGCCGCTTGAGCAGGTAGATGGCATTCTGCCCGGCGCACGCGTGTACGCGCCCGAAGCCGATACCAGCCAGGGCAAACAGCTGCCGGTTGGGCCGCACCTGTTAGGCCGCGTGCTGGATGCGCAAGGGCGGCCGCTGGATGGTCGTCCACCGGCCGGTAAACCAGCCGCCAGCCTGTTCACGCCGGTACTCAACCCGCTCCATCGCGATCCTATTAAAACCGTGCTGGACGTGGGCGTACGCGCCATCAACGGCCTGCTGACGGTCGGTCGTGGCCAGCGTATGGGCCTGTTCGCCGGATCGGGCGTGGGTAAGAGTGTGCTGCTAGGCATGATGGCACGCTTCACCACCGCCGATGTGATCGTGGTGGGGCTGATTGGTGAACGTGGCCGTGAAGTGAAAGATTTTATCGAGAACATTCTCGGTGAAGAGGGACGTGAGCGCGCGGTGGTGATTGCCGCGCCTGCCGATGTCTCGCCGATCCTGCGCATGCAGGGTGCCGTTTACGCGACGCGCATCGCCGAAGATTTCCGCGATCGGGGCATGAACGTGCTGCTGATTATGGATTCCCTGACGCGTTACGCCATGGCGCAGCGTGAAGTGGCGCTGGCCATTGGTGAGCCACCGGCGACCAAAGGGTATCCACCGTCGGTCTTTGCCCGTTTGCCCGCGCTGGTTGAGCGCACCGGTAACGGTATGCCTGGCGGCGGTTCCATCACCGCGTTCTACACCGTTCTGACCGAAGGCGACGACCAGCAAGATCCGATTGCCGATTCGGCGCGCGCCATTCTGGATGGCCATATCGTCCTGTCGCGCCGGCTGGCAGAGCAGGGGCATTATCCTGCGATTGATATTGAAGCGTCGATCAGTCGTGCCATGACCGAACTGATCCCGCACGCGCAGTACCGCAAAGTGCAGCGTTTTAAACAGCTGCTCTCTGCCTATCAACGTAACCGCGATTTGGTCAGTGTAGGTGCCTATGTAAAAGGCAGCGATCCCTTGCTCGACCAGGCGATTAGCCAATATCCGGACCTGGAGGCCTTTCTCCATCAGGCCATCCATGAACGCAGCGGCTATGACGAAGCGATCGGCGCGCTGAACCACCTGTTTCCCACCCTAACGGAATAAGCTGATGAAGGTAAAAAACCCGATGACCCTGCTGCGGGATATGGCAGAAGAGAAGCTGACGGATACCACTCGCGCGTTGGGTGGCGTGCAGCAGCGCTTGCAGGATGCGGTTCAGCAGCATGAGCAGTTACAGCACTATGAGCGGGAGTATCAGCACTCGCTGCGCCAGGGAATGATGGAGCGCGGCATGTCGATGGCCGATCTGGTGAATCACCAATCCTTTGTTTTATCCCTTAACCAGGTGGTGAAGCAGCACGCTACCCACGTTAACCGCTGTGAAAAGGCGGTGGATCAAGCAAAGGCCAGCTGGGTGCATGACAAACAGCGCTTGAACGCGTTTGAAACCTTGATTGTGCGACGTGAAACCGCGCGTGCTCAGGTGGAAACACGGCAGGAACAGAAGTTGATGGATGAGTTCGCCCAACGGGCCGGACAGAAACGAGAGAGACTATGAATATTGACGTTACTGCACTGCTCAGCGGCGGTGCAGATCTGCTGCCAGCGAAAGGGAAATTTACCGGCGCGGACTTTGCTGTCGCCCTGGACGATAAGCTGCAGAACCTGGGCCTGGTGCACACCGCATTGCCGACGGGGCCAGCGATGCTATTGCCTGGCGATGTGGCCCTTGCCGATCTGATGCCCGAGCTCGAGGCAGCCGTGTTGCCAGTAGAACTGAGTGACGCGTTGCCCAGCGATCTCGCCGCCGCGCTGGACAGCCTCGTACCGCAACAGGGCGAGACGCTGGTGGAGCAGGCTGAGCGGGAAGCAGACCCGCTGGCGCTGCTCGAAACGCTGGTGCCGGGTAATCCACAATGGCAGCTGCAGCAGCTGGTGAGCCACAACGTTGCCTCGGCAGCGGATAATGGCATCACCGTGAAGGCCGCAAAAGACCCCGCGCCGTTAACCGAAGCGTTTGGCGCATTGGCAAAAGCCGCCGCTACCGAGACGAAGACACCCGGACCGGGCAAAGAGCCTTCTCTGGCTTCTATGATCGCCAGCAGCAGTGCCGCGCCACAGCACAGCGAGACGCTGCCTGGCAATGAAGCCAGCGTGGTAGCCGCAGTGGCGGCTCCCGTATCCGCGCCTGTCCGTAACAACGTTAGCATCAGCGCCGTCGCTACCGTGCCTTATGCGCCGCAAACACCCGAATGGAAGCAGGCAGTTAGCCAGCAGATTGTGATGTTCAGCCGTAACGGCGTGCACAACGCCGAAATTCGTCTTCATCCTGAAGAGCTGGGCTCGTTACAGATCAGCCTGCGTTTGCATCAGGAGCAGGCGCAGATTCATATCGTCAGTGAACATGCGCAGGTACGTCATGCTCTGGAGCAGGCGATGCCGCAGCTGCGTGCCGCCATGGCGGAATCAGGATTGCAGCTTTCGCAGGCGAGCGTCAGCGCTGATAACCCCTATGCCGGCGCAGGTGCGCAGGGCGAATCGTCAGAAAATCAGCATCCGGCACCGCAGCAGGGGGATGAAAACAGCGTAGAAGAAGAAACTTCGCCTGTTGTGATCAACCAAACCGCGGGAAATATCCACGGAATCAATACCTTTGCCTGAAGTGCTGAAATAGCTTCATGTATGAAATTTTATCGCCTGATTATTCAGCGGATAACCTGGACTACAATACCGGCCATGCGAATGACAGGGCTGTGAACCGTCTTTCTTTATTTTAGAGCTAACAATCAATGAGTAAGAAAAAGCAAAATGCCACGCAGGGTGGAAAATCACGCTCGCTGCTGGTTCCCCTGTTGTTGCTAATTACCGTCGCCGCCTGTAGCGCGGCGGGATATTTATTCTGGCAAATGAAGTCAGCTAAACCGGTGACGGAAGAGGCTGAGCAGGCAGAAGTCGTCCAGCCGGCGGTAGAAATTAATCCGCTTTATTTATCGCTGAATACCTTTACCGTCAGCCTTAAGCCAACCAGCAATGAAGCCGATCGCGTGTTATTTATTGGCATATCGGTGCGCGTGGCCGATCAGCCATCGCTGCTGCTGCTGGAAAAATATTTGCCGGAATATCGCAGTCGTCTGTTTATGTTATTAACCCAGCAGACCTATGAAGCGTTATCCACCGATGAAGGCAAGACGCAGCTGATTGCAAGTTTGAAAGAAGAGATGGCAAAGCCCATCGGTAAAAACCTGGCGGTGAAACCTACCGATATTTTAATTAATGAATTTATTCTGCGGTAAATATTATGGTGGATAGCTTCTTATCACAGGATGAAATTGATCAGCTGCTTAATGCCGATAGCGGTAGCAGCAACGAAAATGCCGGTGGCGAAGTGGACGGGGGCATAAAACCCTACGATCCGCATACGCAACGCCGGGTAATTCGTGAACGACTTCATTCGCTAGAAATAATTAATGAACGCTTTGCCCGACAGTTCCGTATGGGACTGTTTAATTTACTGCGCCGTAGCCCGGATATCACTGCGGGCAATATTCAGATTCAGCCATACCATGAGTTTGCCCGTAACCTGCCGGTGCCGACCAACCTGAATCTGCTGCATCTGAATCCGCTGCGCGGCACCTCGCTGATGGCGTTTTCGCCAGGGCTGGTGTTTATGGCGGTGGACAATCTGTTTGGTGGCGATGGCCGTTTCCCCACCAAGGCCGACGGGCGGGAATTTACCCCGACCGAACAGCGCGTTATTCATCGCATGCTGTCAATGGCGCGTGAAGCTTATGAATTCGCCTGGAGCACCATCTATAAAATTAAAACGGAATACATTCGCTCTGAAATTCAGGTGAAGTTTACCAATATCACCTCGTCGCCCAATGATGTGGTGGTGACCACACCGTTCTCGGTGGAAATTGGTTCACATCGTGGCGAATTTAATATCTGTATTCCTTTCAGTTCGATTGAGCCTTTACGTGAATTGCTGAGTAATCCGCCGATGGATAACTCACGTTATGAAGATGCTAACTGGCGCGGATTACTTGCCAGTCAGATGCGTGAAACCCAGCTGGAGCTGGTTGCCAGCTTTGCGGGTGTGGAAACGCGGCTTTCGAATGTGATGCAAATGAAGAAAGGTGATGTCATTGCCTTCGACAAACAAGAGCTTATTGAAGCCAGCGTCGGCAACGTGCCGGTGCTGAAAGCGAAATATGGCTCCGTAAATAATCAATATGCTCTAAAGGTCGAACAGATGGTTCAGCCAGCATTATCATCATTAACTAAGGACTAATTTCCCTATGAGTGATATGAACAACTCGTCAGGCGGTGAAGAGAGTATCGACAACCTTTGGGGTGACGCACTGAGCGAGCAACACTCGGCGGGAATAAGCGAACACATGGCGAGCTCTCCGTTTTCAGATGACATGAATCTGATCCTCGATATTCCGGTAAAAATGACCGTGGAATTGGGCCGTACCAAGATGACCATTAAAGAACTGCTGCGTTTAAGCCAGGGTTCGGTGGTCTCGCTGGATGGTCTGGCCGGTGAGCCGCTGGATATTCTGATTAATGGTTATTTAATTGCGCAGGGCGAAGTGGTGGTGGTCTCCGATAAATTCGGTATCCGTATCACCGATATTATTACGCCTTCTGAACGCATGCATCGTTTGAGCCGCTAATGAATACCGCTGCCCCGCTTGTCCAGGCTGCACCTGCCAGCGACGTATTGGCGACCGACTCTGTACTGATGACGGTGACCGGTGCGCTGGCGCTGATTATTCTCGCCATGGTGATCCTGGCCTGGATTGTGCGGCGCAGCGGTCTTTCCCGTCGCTTACACGACAGCCAAAATGTAATGACGCTGGTGGCGACCAAGTCGCTCGGCAACCGTGAACGCCTGGTGCTGGTGGATGTCGGCGATCAGCGTCTGGTGCTGGGCGTCACCGCCACGCAGATCGCCTGCCTGAACACGCAACCGCGTCCGGAAACCGAACCTGCTGCTACGCCACCGGCCAGCAACTCCTTCCCGCACATGCTGGAATCTTTCCTGCAGAAATACCGCAAGGAAAACCGCTAATGAAACGTCGTCAATCCGGTCAGCTGCTGTTGCTGGCCGCCGGGCTACTATTGCCCGTCGTCAGCGCGCTGGCGGCCAACAGCGATATCACTCTCGCACGTCCAACGGGCGAAGAGGGCTGGTCACTGCCGGTGCAAACGCTGGTGCTGTTGAGTGGCTTTACCTTTATCCCCGGCGTGTTGCTGATGATGACCGGTTTCACCCGCATCGTTATCGTGTTCGGCCTGCTGCGTAATGCGCTCGGCACGCCCACGGCGCCGCCGAATCAGGTGATTGTCGGTCTGGCGCTGTTTCTCACTTTCTTTGTGATGTCGCCGGTGTTCAACCAAATCTATGACAAAGCCTGGCTGCCGCTGCAGAGCAATGCGATTTCCATGGAGGAGGCGCTGACTGAAGGGGTGAAACCGCTGCGCGGATTTATGCTGGATCAGACGCGTGAACGTGACCTGGCGATGTTTGCCACTATCGCCAAAAAAGAGAACATCGCCACGCCTGAAGAGGTGCCGCTCAGTATTCTGGTGCCCGCTTTTGTCACTAGCGAACTGAAAACTGCCTTCCAGATTGGCTTCACCATCTTTATTCCGTTCCTGATCATCGATTTAGTGGTGGCCAGTATCCTGATGGCGCTCGGTATGATGATGGTGCCGCCCACGACAATCGCGCTGCCGTTTAAGTTGATGCTGTTTGTGCTGGTTGACGGCTGGCAGCTGATCATCGGTTCACTGGCGCAAAGCTTCTTTAGCTAAGGACACGGAAATGACTCCCGAAAGCGTAATGGCGATGGGCATGCAGGCGATCAAAGTGGGATTAATGATCTCCGCGCCGCTGCTGCTGGCCGCCCTGGTAACCGGTTTGATCATCAGTATCCTGCAAGCCGCCACGCAGATTAATGAAATGACCATGACCTTCATCCCCAAAATCCTGATGATTGTTGGTATCGCGGTGGTATTAGGACCGTGGATGATGAAGATCTTTATTGAATATGCCCGTACGGTATTTACCAGCATTCCCTTTGTGATTGGCTAATGGCGTTTGGAATCCCGCTCGAGCAACTCTACGCCTGGATGAGCCACTATTTCCTGATTATGGTGCGCATTGGCGCGGTGCTGCAGGTGGCGCCGGTGTTTGGCGAGCGCAGCGTGAGCGCGCGATTGCGGCTCTGTTTAGCCTTATTGATTGCGCTGCTGCTGGGTTCCAGCATTCCGGATGCCGGCATTGGCATTTACTCGTGGAGCGGCGTTGGCGTGATGGCAAAGCAATTGCTGATTGGCGCGGCGCTCGGGCTGACCATGCAGCTGCTGTTTGCCGCGGTACGTTTGGCAGGGGAGATCATCGGCATGCAGATGGGCCTCTCTTTCGCGACCTTTTTTGACCCCAGCAGCGGCAACAGCCCGGTTATTTCGCGCTTCCTCAACGTTCTGGTTACGCTACTGTTTCTCACCTTTAACGGCCATTTATGGCTGCTGGCCTTCGTGGCGGAAACCTTTCATGCGCTGCCGATAGATGCAACGCCGCTGCACAGCGGCGGCCTGCTTTACGTGGTGAAAAGCGCCGGGATGGTTTTCAGCCAGGGATTAATGCTCGGTCTGCCGATCATCGCGCTGCTGCTGTGCATTAACTTTATTCTGGCGCTGCTGAATCGCCTGACGCCACAGCTCTCCATTTTTGTTATCGGCTTCCCGCTCACGCTCAGCATCGGTATGGTGGCGCTGTTCCTGCTGGCGCAAACGCTGGCACCTTTCTTTGAACGTCTGATGGAGCGGGGATTCGATACGTTAGCAGAGTTAGTGCTCGCGCTGTTTTAATCGCCGCGCCAGCCTCAATTCATGCAGGCAATACGCGCCACCGTTTCGACGCCCGTCGCCATCACCTTGCCATCCAATAAATAGAGCGAAGTGGTACCACTTTCACCATTATGCAGCGCCGGGAAGACGTAGGTTGAGACATCGTCATCGCTGCTCTGGTCGCCAATACGGCGGTTATGGCCGGTAATGGTCATCTGCAGCAGGTTGTGGGTGATGCTGCCCTCAAAACGCAATTCACGATTCACCGTCACCGGCTGTCCTACGCGCTGTCCGTCGCTGAAACGCGACAGGCTACCGACAAAGGTGACATGCCCACGGCTAATGCTGTCGCGGTAGCTGCGGTAGCTGCCGCGCAGCAGCGCCACGTCTTTGCCTTGCTTGATGTCATAAAACGACACCGGCATTACGCACTGCGATTTCAGCGGTGAGGTGTACATCGTGTGGATGACAAAACCACCAATCGCCGCCGCGAAGCCGCCAATAAACAGCAGCAGCATCGGCAGGTTAATAAATTTTAAAATAGAACGATTCACAGTCATTCTCTGCGTCCTGGAAGGGTTGCTGGCAGGCAATCAGGCCCTGATGATGCGTCGATGGGCTGGCCCCCAGCGTGATATACAGCACTTTCGCCGGTTTTTCTAACGGGCGTTTGCTAATGACATGATTCTCATAAGTGCTCAGGGTTGCCTCAATCAGCGCCTGCTGATCCTGACGATCCTGGGGCACGAATACCTGCGTATCGGCAGGCACGCCGGGACCGCTCCAGGGCACGAACTGGATGTGATCCAGCCGGGCCATAAACTGACCGTACAGCGTATAGGCGACGATCAAACCGAGTATCACGCCGCAGCAGCCTGCCGCACTCCATCTGAGCCACCGCTGGCTGCGGGGTTTCGGCTGGACTGCGGCAAGTGGCAACGCTTCTGAAAGCGTGACCTGCGGTGCACGAGTGGGTTGCGGAGGAGCATCGGTAGCGTAAGGAGGCGCGGGTGTTGCCTGGGGTTCATGGATCAGCAGACGGTAACCGCTGCGGGTGACGGCTAACAGAGAAATCTCCTGCTGTGACGCCAGGGTGTGTAGGGCACGCCGTAGCTTGTTGATCATCACCCGCACACTGTTATCGGTGACTTCTACTCCCGAACTGCGCCAGCCGATATCCATCAGCTGCTCCTGAGATAACACTTCACCTTCCGCCTCAACCAGCGCCTGTAAACAGAGGCTGGCGCTGGCCGGTAGATTAACACTTTCCCCGTCGGACAGCCGTGTCAGCGTTCGCGTCTGTACATCCAGCGTCATTGACGATCCGATCGCAATGTGATTCAACATAGATAATTGATTCTTCTGTGTTTTTAGAGGGAACAATCTAATAATTGTTTTTATTAACGTTCACAACTTCGCCAGTTTCAGGGGCGTATGAAAAGGTGCCAGTTTTTTAAGCCCAAAGCCTGTTTTTTTCAACCAGCATGGGGGGTATGAATTGGCACAATTAATATTATTAATCACCTGCTAATCAAACATGCCGCCCCTTTCATTAAGCGTCAGGGGCATTTAATAACATTAACGCGGGCGCTGATAGCAGCCAAAGACCACTCAGAATTGGCTGCGATAAAACTCACCCGGCTGCACCTACCTGCTACTAACTATAGATACTGGCTTCGCGCACTGTGGCATGAATATGCGCAAACTTCCCATCCACTACTGACTAACAAATCGGAAAAGTCCGAGTTGATTTGCGGCCGCGATTATATCAGTACTTACGCATTTTTTACCAGAAATGTCATTAATATTAATTAATGGTTTCTCATAACTCCCTTTCCGCTGAGGTCCGCTATTTGCCTGGACATTATCAATGCTAAAAACTCTTTCACCGCTAATGAGTTGGCAAAAATGGTGCGGAATTCTAATGGAGTTTTAACGGGTCCGATTATGATTTACGTTATTATTTATGGACGCTTTAGCGGATTAATACTCTGAAATGCTTGTTTCATCACATTATCCCTTCTGACACATCAATATTGCGCGCTTATCAACCCTTTGAATCCGCTATTTAGCCGAGGCTTCCGCCACCAGCCGTAATAAAATAGGCTCAGGCTGGCGGCGTCCTGCTGCCGTGGTATTACAGGTATTGATTCCATGATCTTTGCACTTATCCTGGTTGTTATCCTTATTACGTTGCTGGTGTTAGTTCAGGCGGGGATTATTCCGCGCTTTATTAAGTCTGAAGGTGAGCGGCTGCGCTCCCAGGTCGATGAGTTAGCCGAGCAACTGCGCGGCCAGCTCGATCGCGTTGAGGCCCAGCAGCGCTCTGTGACCGAGAGCGTGGTGACATTGAGAAGTTACACGCTGGATAAGCCGCTGGCGGGCAATGGCTTGCTGGATGATGTTTCCGGTAGCGAACGCCACTTCTTTAATGCGCTGGTGCGTGAGTTGAGCGATCGTCTCGGCGGTCGTATCTGGATTGTTGAAGATACCGGCCGCATTGTGGGCGATGCGGCGGGTGCCGCAGGTCAGCACTCACTCAGTGAAGGTGATTTGCCGATGGCGATTCCCTTACGTTCGCTGCTGGCGCAAAGCGGTGAAGCGCTGCGCCACACCACTTTTCGCAGTGCCAGCGGTGAGCACACGCTGATTGTGCAGCCGATCGTTGAAACGCCGTGGATGCTAGCCATCGATGTACCGACGCGTCGCCTTGGCGAGCGGCCCGACATCCCGCTGCACAAGCCGTGGCCGCTGGCGGTGATGGTATTAGTCTCGACCTTAACGCTGCTGCGCAGCCTCAATTTGCATCTGGCGCGTATGAATGATGAGTTGCCGACCCTGCTGCGCCATGAGGTGCCGGCGGTGCGCGATCAAAGCGCCCAGCTGCCACCGCTGATGCAGGAGATTGGCGAGCAGATGGCCGTTATGGCGCGCGCGGCGATCCGCGTTGGCCAGCAGAATGAAAGCCTGCTACAAACACCGGAGGCCAACGCCAATCGAGTGGCGATGCTGGCCGACAGCGTTGCCGGCATTGTGCAGACGCTGCAGGGGTTGCAGGAAGCCGCCTCGGTGATTGCAGACAGTTCCGGCGCGCTGGTGCAACTTGCCAGCCGGGCTTACAGTTACTCACTGCATCAGGAAGAGAGCATTTTTGCCGTGGAAGCACGCAATCTGGCGCAGCGCTGCGCCCGCTCTTCGAAAGAGCTGCGCGCACTGATTACCGATGCCATTATGCAGGCGCAAGGCGATACGCCGCTGCAAAATAACAGTGTGCTGATTGAGGAGGTTTATTCTTCGGCGAATACGCTGCTGCAGCGCACCAACGGCTAAAGACCATGGCCAGCGCTAAATAGGTTTGCGCGCGTGTTGCATTAAAAACCCTCCAGCGGAGGGTTTTTTTATGGGCGCAATTCGTTCAATAACCGTTTTCCTTTAATCAATGAAAGGCATCTTGAGGTGCGGGGGATGGGTGCGCTTATGTCTTGGTCGCCATCAATGGCGTAAAGCCGTGCAGTTAGGCGCCGTATTACACCACCGCACCTTCTGTAGCGGCGCGATTTATCGCGCAATGCATTGCGCCATCAGGTCGTGCTCCTGCAGTCATTAACGTTTTCGCAGGTTGCATCGCCGTATCAGGCATGGGTATTTCGTAGGGTGCGCATTAATGCGCACCAGGCAGTGCGCGGTAATATCAGGCACGGTCGTTTCGTAGGGTGCGCATTAATGCGCACCAGACAGCGCCCAGTAATATCAGCCACGGTCGTTTCGTAGGGTGCGAAGTAATGCGCACTAGGCAGCGCACGGTAATATCAACCAAGGTTGTTTCGTAGGGTGCGCATTCATGCGCACCAGGAAAATCCCATAATCAGCACGCAAAAAAAAGCCCTCCGCGACGGGAGGGCAAAAGATGCATGTAAGTGCAACTTAATGTGAGGTGTACAGCGTTATTTTATTATTAACGCAGCAGGCTCAGTACGTTCTGTGGAACCTGGTTAGCCTGGGACAGTACGGAAACACCGGCCTGCTGCAGGATGTTAGAACGGCTCATTGCTGAAACTTCAACAGAGAAGTCTGCATCCTGAATACGTGAACGTGCTTCAGTGGTGTTGATCACGGTGGTGTTCAGGTTAGCGATGATAGAGCTGAAACGGTTCTGAATCGCACCCAGATCCGCCTGGAAGTTGGTGACCTGAGTCAGCGCACCGTCCAGGGTTTCCAGCAGAGAATCGTTCGCTGCAATTTTCACTGCCTGAGCATCAGCTGCGCGTACTGGAGCAGCATCGATCTGCGGAGCACCGTTTGTGTCCATGGTGAACTTCTTGACTTCATCTCCGCTAACGGCGTAGTAAGAGTTCGGGTTTTTATCATCAGCGATGATTTTGATGCCGCTGGTTTTCGCGTCCTTGCCACCAAATGCTGCTTTAGAAATTTCGTCCAGCTTCGCCGCGTCCAGTTTGAACTTCGCGCCGCCTGCTTCAGTCAGCTCGCCGCCTTTTTTGACGTTGCTCAGACTGGTCAGAGCGCTTGGACCACTTTTCAATACATCCGCATCCAATTCGCTCAGCTCAGCACCTTTCGCAACGGTATTAATCAGAGAAGGATCGCCTGGGGTTGGGTTATCCTTGAAGCTGATCTCGAGCTCATACGTTTTGTTTGTCGCGGTGTCAGTGGCGAAGAAACGCGTATTGGTGCCTTCAGTCACGGTTGTAACTTCGACTTTAGTATTATCTGTCTGACCAATTTTAGCACCAATCTGGGTGATTTCGCTGTTAGCTAATACGAAGTCTTCAGCTTTACCTACTGCAATGCTAGCGTCTTTAGCAAGAGGGCTACCCGCTGCCTTGAACTGTGAACCTTTCACCGCAGAAGACTGCAGCTTAGCGAACTCAGCGTCGAAGTCGTCCAGGTTCAGGGTTTCCAGGTCCATTTTGGTCAGGTCGATGTTGATGGTCTGGCCATCTTTGTCGCCGATCTGAATGGTCAGTGCATCTTTAGAACCGTCCAGCACGTTAACGCCGTTGAAGTTAGTGGTTTCAGAGATACGCTTGATTTCGTCCAGACGGGCGGTGATCTCTTTCTGGATAGACGCGCGGTCATCAGAAGAGTTGGTGCCATTTTTCGCCTGTACGGTCAGTTCACGGATACGCTGCAAGTTTTCGGTCACTTCGTTCAGCGCGCCTTCAGTGGTCTGCGCCAGTGAGATACCGTCGTTGGCGTTACGACCAGCCTGAGTCAGGCCACGGATAGAAGAGGTGAAGCGGTTAGAGATGGCAAGGCCAGCGGCATCATCTTTCGCGCTATTGATACGCATACCTGAAGAGAGACGCTCGATAGCAGTACCCAGAGAAGTCTGTGATTTGTTCAGGTTGTTTTGAGCCATCAAGCTCAGTGAGTTGGTATTAATGACCTGGGCCATGATCGAATTCCTTTATAAAGTTAATTTTAAGAACTGCTGCTGAGAAATATGCGTCTGTTGTTGCGCATACTCCATTCATCGGTGGGCAGGAAAATCACATAAATATTTTTTTGAATTTTTTATTAATGCCAATAAATAGCAACAGAAATGCCGCCAATTATACGACTAGCGCCAGCTAATTCCTTAATAAGCGGCAAAGTGTGTATTTTATCGACGATAGCGTTGTTGCGGCGAATGTAAAAAATTAAACTTATTCCCTGAAATTCCGATGGGAAAAGAAGAACACTTCTTATATTGCTTACAGGAACCTTATTATGGCGATTGCACCAATTTCTGGCTTGGGTGGATCCGGACTCGATATTCAACAACTGCTGGGCCAGCTTGAAGCCGCAGAAAGTAAAAAGCTTAACCCCTATTTACAGAAACAAAACAGTTATAGCGGCCAGCTCTCTGCCTGGAGCAAGATTTCCAGCTCGCTGGACGCATTAAAAACCAACCTGGGTAAACTGCAGGATGAAGGTTTTAATGGCGTCAGCATTGGCGATAACAAAGCCTTTAAAGCCACCGCAGGTAAAGGCGCCATTCCTAACAGCTACTCCGTGGCGGTGGCGCAGTTGGCCAAGTCGCACAAAATTGGTTCAGCCGCGCAGGACACCAACGATGCGCAATTGGGCGACGGCAGCGACACGCGCACCTTAAAAATCACCGTCGGTGAAGGTCAGCCGATGGAAATGACGCTCAAAAATGATGAGACATCGCTGGTGCAGATCGCGAAAAAGATCAATGCCCAGAACGGAGACGTCAACGCCACGGTGATGGCGGCGGAAGGCGGCAAGTTCAAACTGGTTGTCACCTCCAAGAAAACCGGTAGTGAAGGCGAGATTAAGATGGAGGTTAGCGGGGATGATACGCTGGCTGGCGTGCTGGATTATGGTCCAGGCAAAACCTCCGGCATGGAAGAAATGACCAAAGCGCTTAACGCCAAGATGTACATTGACGGAGAACTTGTAGTACGCAGCTCAAATACCATTACCGATGCCATTGAAGGCATTACGTTTGAACTGCGTGAAGTCTCCGAAATTATCAAAGATGAAGGCGATATTGAAAAGAACGAATATAAGCCTGAAACCCTCGCGGTAACCGCCGACACCTCCAAAGTCAAAAGCATGATTGAGGAGTTCGTCAAGCAGTACAACGCCTTCCTCAGCACTGCTTCCAGCGTGAGCGTTTATAAAGAGCCTACCAAGAATGACGGCGAGCTGGCACAGCAAAACCCCAACAACGGCGCGCTGTTTGGTGATGGCACGCTGCGCCGCTTAAGCAGCCAGCTGAAATCAACGGCAGTGGGGAGCTATAGCGATATCAGCAAAGTTTTCCCCTCGCTGGGTAGCCTGGGCATTAGCGTTAAATTTGATGAATTTAAAGCGGGCCAGGAGAGCACCGGGACGATGGGCACGCTCACCATCGACAGCAAAAAGCTCGAAGAAGCGCTGAAAAACAACCCGAAAGAGGTGGAAGCGCTGTTCCTCGGCAAAGATGGCGCCGAAGGCCTGAAAGGCAAGATGGATGGACTGTTCAAAACCTATCTGGGCGATAACGAAGGTTACCCTAAAGTTGAGGGCGCTATCGCCACGGCGAAAAAAGGCATTGAGGCCCAGGATAAGCGTAATGAAAAGCAGATCAGCCGTATTGAAGATCTGATCAAGCAAAGCCTGGCGCGCAGCCAGAAAGAGTTCATCCGTCTTGATAAAGCGATGACAGAAATGAATAACATGAGTACCCAGCTGCAGTCTGCGCTGCTCGGTATGATGAACAGTTAATCCCCTAATTCCCGGGCAGCGCGTCTGCCCGGCAGGACAAAATGATGTACAGCAAAACCGGCAAGAATGCCTACTCTGATGTTTCCCTCGATAGCCAGGTTTCTGGCGCCACGCCGCACCAGCTCATCACCATGCTGTTTGACGGTGCGATAAATGCGATGCGCCGCGCCGAAATCTATTTCCAAACCGGCAACGTGGCGCGCCGCGGAGAGATGATTTCACGCGCAATCAACATTATCGATAACGGCCTGCGTTCCGGGCTCGACCACGACATCGGTGGCCAGATTTCCGCCGACCTTGAGCGTTTATATGAATACGTTTCACGCAGCCTGCTGGAAGCCAGCGTCAATAAATCAGGCGAACAGTTGCCGCACCTGATTACGCTGATGGTTGATTTGTCTGAGACGTGGAAAGCCATCGAACCGCAAGCACGTCAGGTGAGCCATGCAAAATAAGATAATGGTGCAGATTATGCAGCTGCAGGAGGTAAACCAGCAGCTGCAAGCGTTGGCCAGTAAAGAAGAGTGGGCGGCCTTCAGCGAGCAGATCGGTGCCTATTTAGCGCAGATGCAGGCGTTATGCCAGCGCGATTTTACGCAGGAGCCGGAAACGCTCACTGCGCAGCAGCTTGCGGCGCTGCTGGCAGAAGATGCCCACCTGCGCACCCTTATCAAATCCCGCCTCTCTATTCTCAGCCAGGATATGTCCGCAATGCGCAAATCGCGCAGCTCTTCCCAGGCGTATAACGCCGTTTAATTCTTGTCAGTTACCGGCGTGCGGTCGCCGTTGATGGCGTAATGCCGATCGGTTAGCGCCGTATCAAATCACCACACCTTCCGTAGCGGCGCGATTTATCGCGCAATGAATTGCGCCACTACGGAAGGTGCTCTCGGTAATTTCATGGCTTATTATCAATGGCGACCCTAAAGTTTCGTAGGGTGCGCATTCATGCGCACCTGCATATACGCAATTTATTGCGCGCGTTGCCTACCGGGATAGTGATTATTCTTTTACGCCGGGCAAAAAAAACTCGCCGTGAAGGCGAGTAAATAAACATCCAGAGGTCAGGAAATCAGATACTAATATTGTATTTGCGTCCGCTCGGCAGATTATTGGATTCTCCTGCGGGGCCATAAAGTGTGCTGGTATTGTGGCCGACTTTCTCTACCACTTTTTGCATTTGCTGATTCTTCTTCATATGGCCTTGCAGCAGATGTTCCACTTGTAGATTAAGTGATTTGGTAATGCGCACGCGTTCGCTTACCAATTGCCAGCAGGCAAATAATTTGCTGTGTTGATGGTAGGGCGCTTCAAGCGCAGACTGCTGCTCCTGCTGGCGACGCAGTTCATCATAATATTGAATGGTCGACAGCAGCTGACTTTTATTATCGGTCAGGATTTGCAGTGAAACCGGGTTTATCTGCGTGCGATTTAGCTGATTGACTTCCTCAATCATAATCGCCTCTAGTTCGTCCAGAGACGTTTTCATCTGTGTCAAAATAGGAAAAAGCTTTTCCATAACTTAAAAAGGCCTGCAATTATTAAAACTGAAAGAGTTCCTGCACCAGCGATTGCGCTATTTTCTCGGGCTCAATCGGCATTTCGCCTGCGGCTAATGCGGCACGGATTTCAGCAACGCGCGCATAATTTACGTCGCGGCTGTCGTTGGTTTGAATCTGTTTGGTCAGCGCACTCAGGGTGACTTCGGTTTTATCCGCTTTTGCGCGGCCAGCAGATGACGGTTCATTATTCTGCGTCTGTGAGCGGGTGCGCATATCCTGCGTGGCGGCGATCGTGTTAATCGCTGCGGTTGCTTTGGTGCTTTCAATACTCATATTCATCCTCGCCAGTTTTAGGTGTGCCACTGCGTATAAACTAGTCATCGGTGATTGGCGAAAAAACTAAAATTATTGTTGTAAAAAAATCGTCACCTGGCCGTCTTCGTTCACTTTGCCATTGATTGTACGACCATTATTGAGCCGAACTTTTAACGTATCGTTGACCGCCGCGTTGTTCATCGCCTTGCCCTGGCTGCGAATACGCAGGCCCGCCGAGGTGGTGACCAGGTCAACGGTTTGTCCTGAGCGCAAGCGCCACTGCTGGCGCAACTGACTCTGTACTAACGGCTTTCCCAGCGCTAACCCCCGGGTCAAACGCTGACCCACAATCTCATTGGCTTCAAACACGAGTCCCAGCGGTTGCCCCTCAAGATTTCCCGTTACGCGCTTAATATCGCCTGGCTGGATGATGTCACCACCGGCCAGATCGTGGGCGGCCACCCACCAGCTGCCCTGGGCGCTGATGCGCACCGGTAAGTAGTGATTGCGCTTGCCGCAGTTGGCGATCACCGTGCGCTTGCCGGTCAGGCGCGTATCGTGTCCCGCCAGTCGCAGCTCCGGGTTTTCACATAACGCCGCCAGCTGCTGTGGCGTGGCCAGCAGCTCCACGGTGCGCACGATGTCAGTGTTCACTTCCACCTGAGGTGAAAGCAGCGCATCCAGGCGCGTTTGCAGCCGCTCAATGGCGGAGGGCGTATCCGGCACGCTGGCGATTAACGGCAGCGAACAGCAGGCCAACGCGGTAGCGAAGATATTTACAAGAGGGATTTTCATCCGGGGTGCCTTAAATATAAAAAGAAAACGTGTGCTGTATTCAGCGTGATTAAATTATAACCGCTGATGCGTTGCTTTTAATGCGGTAAATGGCAACACCTTTGTCGCCATTTACTCGCTTCATTCCTCTCAACCCGCATTGCTTTATTTTATGAGTCTAAATGCGTTTATTTCTGTCGACTCTTCGCAGTGTGATAATTCACCGCTGCTGTCTACACTATCGCCGGTAAAATAATCTGTAGCAGGAGCCATCTTTAATGGTCAATAAACTGGACGACGCGTTTCGTTTTCAGCAGCAAGCGCTGGGTTTACTCTCGCGCCGGCAGGATATCCTGGCATCAAATATTGCCAATGCCGACACGCCGGGTTATCAGGCGCGTGACATTGATTTTACAAAGCAGTTAAAAAACGCCATGGATAATCAACAAATGGCGAAATCACCGGTCTCACTGGCATTAACGTCAGACCGGCATATTGCAGCCAAAGGAAAATTAATTGACGACGATCAATTAATGTATCGCATTCCGGATCAGCCGAGTGCCGATGGTAATACCGTGGATATGGACCGCGAGCGCGTTAATTTCGCGGATAACGGCGTGAAATATCAATCCGGGCTGACCTTCCTTGGCGCGGATATTAAGAAAATGATGACGGTATTAAACCAGGGGTAATGATCAGTGTCACTTTTCAGCATATTTGATATTTCCGGCTCAGCGATGGCGGCGCAGTCACAGCGCCTCAACGTTAGCGCCAGCAACATGGCGAACGCCGACAGCGTCGTCGGTCCAGACGGCCAGCCGTATCGCGCACGTCAGGTGGTGTTCTCGGTGGAGGCACAGGCCGGTCAGGATGTCGGCGGCGTGCGGGTGAGTGACGTTGTGGAGAGCAGCGCGCCGGATCGCATGGTGTATGAGCCGGGTAATCCGCTGGCCGACCAACAGGGCTATGTGCGCATGCCCAACGTCAACGTGGTGGATGAGATGGTGAACACCATCTCCGCCTCACGCAGCTATCAAGCCAACGTAGAAGTGATGAACTCTGCTAAGAGCCTGATGCTGAAAACCTTAACCCTTGGCCAGTAAGGACTGAGCACATGGTTTCTGCAGTAAATAACAGCGTTAACTCAGCATCATCGGGCAACGGCAGCGCCGCCGCCGATTTATCCGACAGCTTTATGCAGCTGTTGGTGGCACAGATGCAAAATCAGGATCCCACCAATCCCATGGACAACAACCAGCTCACTTCACAGCTGGCACAGTTCAATACCGCAGCGGGCATCGAGAAGCTGAATACCGCAGCGCAAAATATGCAGCAGACGATGATTTCGCTGGGAAGCATGAATGCGGCGTCATGGGTTGGGCGTAGCGTGCTGATGGAAGGGGATCCTAAGGTGACCGTGGGCCGCAATAACGAAATTCTGCCGATCGCCGATACGAACGCGACGCCAGAGTCTCAAGACTTCAACTTCTACCTGAAGAACGATGCTGACACCGTCACCGTGACGCTGACCGATGCGGAAGGCAATGCCTACACCGCAGATCTGAAAAACGTTAAGGCGGGCACCAAGAAATTCAGCCTCGACGATCTGAAAGAATTCAAACCGGCTGAACCCGCGCCTGATACCGAGTACACCGTCACTTTCAGCGCCAAAAAAGGTGAGGACACCGTTGATGTCACTGGCCTGACGGCAGAAACGGTCGCGGGTGTGACCTTAACCGACGCAGGCCCGTACCTGCATCTGGTGGGTCGCGACGACATGGTTACGCTGGCCGATATTTTTGTCATCCAATAATAATCCCTCTTACTTTCTGGAATTTCATTATGAGTTTTTCTCAGGGCCTGAGCGGCCTTAATGCAGCATCTAAAGCGTTGGACGTGGTAGGCAACAACATCGCCAACTCCCAGACCGTTGGTTTCAAAGCCGGTTCGGTTTCATTTGCTGACATCTTCGCCGGTACCACCGGTTTGGGTGTGCAGGTTGCGGGCATCAACCAGGACTTCAACAGCGGTAGCCTCGCATCAACCGGACGCGATCTGGATATCGCGATCGATGGCAAAGGCTTTTTCCGTTTTGTGAACGAAGGCGGCAGCGTGTTCTACGGCCGTAACGGCCAGTTCAATACCGATGAAAAGGGCAACGTCATCAACAGTGGCGGCATGTACCTGACCGGCTACCAGGCCACGGGCACACCGCCGAAAATTGAGCCAGGCGCGCCGATTGGACCGATCCGCATTCCTACCGATGATATGCAGCCAGAAGCCTCAACCGCCGGCACGCTCACGGGCAATCTGAAAGCCGATGACGACAAGGTGATCGCCAGCGCCTTTAATGCGGAAGACCCAAGCACCTATAACTTCGTCAGCCAGATCGAAGCCACCGACAGCCTGGGCAGCAAGCACACCGTCAAAGTCTATTTCGTCCAGACCTCGCCGGGCGAGTGGAAAGCCTATGCGGGTGATGAAACGTCACCCCGGATGGACACGGGTTCACCGCCGAAGCCTATCTATTCAGAGATGCAGCTGAAGTTTGATGCCAGCGGCAACCTGATCCCTGGCACTACCGTCCCCGCTGGCGGCGTCATGAACATTACGGGTGCTGCGCTCAACGGCGCCAACCCACTTAATCTGCAGCTTGATTTAAAAGCGCTGACGAAAAATGCCAGTGACAGCCTGGTGAAACTCGGCGAAATCGATGGTCAGGCACCGGGTAAATACCAGAACTTTAAGATTGGCGATAACGGCGAAGTGGTTGCCACCTACAGCAACGGTAAGCGTCAAACCGTGGCGCAGATCGTGCTGGCCGATTTCCCCAATACCAGCGGTTTGCAGTCTGAAGGTAACAACGTCTGGTCAGAATCATCGAGCTCAGGTCAGCCGTTCCTCGGCGCGTCCGGCACCGGCAGTTTTGGTGACGTCAACGGCAGCATGCTGGAGCAGTCGAATGTCGATATGGGTGCGGAGATGGTCAACATGATCGTTTATCAGCGTAACTACCAGTCGAACTCGCAAACCATTAAAACCCAGTCTGAGCTGTTGCAGACGTTGGTTAACCTGCGTTAAGGACGGCCTGAATGGATCGCGCAATATACACCGCCATGAGCGCCGCCAACGCCTCGCTCAATCGCCAGGCGGTTACCTCCAACAATCTGGCGAACAGCTCAACGGCCGGTTTCCGCGCGCAGCTGGCGGCGTTCCGCGCCGTTCCGGTGGCAGGCGAAAGCCTCAACACCCGTGCGCTGGTGGCGGAATCAACGCCGTTCCACGACGAGAGCATGGGTCCCATCACCCACACCGGACGCAACCTGGACGTGGCGCTGCCACAGAACGGTTGGCTGGCGGTGGAAATGCCGGACGGCAGCGAAGCCTATACCCGCAACGGCACCATTGAGGTGGATAACCAGGGCGCGCTGAGCGTCGGTGGTCATCCACTGATGGGCGATGGCGCGGCGTTAACCGTGCCGCCGCAGTCGGAAGTGACCATTGGCGCGGACGGCACCATCTCCGCGCTGGGCGGCGGTGACGATGCCACCGCGCTGGTGCAGGTCGGCCGCCTGAAAATGGTCAATGCGGAAATGAGCAGCCTGCTGCACGGCGATGATGGCCTGTTCCGTTCCGCAGCGGCGGGCGCGCTGGCGCAGGATGAGCAGCTGCGCCTCAGCCCCGAAGCACTGGAAGGCAGCAACGTCAGCCCGGTTAAGGCGATGGCAGAGATGATCGCTAACTCGCGTGGCTTCGATATGAACATGAAAGTGATTCGTACCGCCGACGAAAATGCCCAAAAGGCTAACCAGTTACTGAGCGTCGGCTAAGCCGCGCCAAGGAGCATCAACATGATTCGTTCTTTATGGATCGCAAAAACCGGTCTGGAAGCACAGCAGACCAACATGGACGTTATCTCCAACAACCTGGCGAACGTGAATACCAACGGCTTTAAGCGTCAGCGTGCGGTATTTCAGGATCTGTTATACCAAACCATGCGTCAGCCTGGCGCGCAGGCATCTGAAGGGAGTTCGCTGCCAAGCGGCCTGCAGCTTGGTACCGGCGTGCGTCCCGTCTCGACCCAGCGTGTTCACACGCAGGGCGGACTGAACCAGACCGGCAATGAGACCGATGTGGCGATCGAGGGTAAAGGTTTCTTCCAGGTGCAGTTGCCGGATGGCAGCACCGCTTACACCCGCGATGGCCATTTCGATAAAAATGAGAACGGCCAGCTGGTGAATGCCGAAGGCCACCCGGTGCAGCCGGGCATCACTGTACCGGCGGATGCTAAGAAACTGGAAATCAGCGCCGACGGTATTGTCAGCGCCACCGTGCCTGGCCAGGCGCAGCCACAGCAAATTGGTCAGCTGACGCTGGCGACCTTCGTCAATGACGCCGGTCTGGAGAGCATTGGCGGCAACCTGTACCGCGAAACCCAGTCGTCCGGTGCGCCAAATGAGCTGAACCCGGGCCTGGAAGATGCCGGTACGTTGAAGCAGAGCTACATCGAAACCTCCAACGTCAACGTGGCCGAAGAGCTGGTGAACATGATTCAGGTTCAGCGCGCTTACGAGATCAACAGTAAAGCGGTATCCGCCTCGGATCAGATGCTGCAGCGTCTTTCTCAGCTGTAATTTCCCTCTCCGGGCGCGGCCTGCAACATCCGCCACGCCCGGACTATTACGACATTGAAATGAAAACTTCTTTCTATACCTTGCCGCCGGTTGCGGTCATCGCCTGTGCACTGCTGCTGAGCGGTTGCGCCCACATCATGCAGAAACCGCTGGTCACCGGCCCCACCTCGGCCGCGCCGACGCCGATGGCGACGACGGTCACCAGCGGTTCGCTGTTCCAGGCGGGCCAGTCGATGAATTATGGCTATCAGCCGATGTTTGAGGATCGCCGCCCGCGTAACGTCGGCGACACGCTGACGGTGCTGCTGCAGGAAAACGTCAGCGCCAGCAAAAGCTCTTCTGCCAGCGCCAATCGTGACGGCTCTGCCGGTGCGGGCCTCACCGCCTTGCCGGGTAAGCTCAAAGGCTGGCTGGGTAATGGCAAAGCAGATTTTGACGCCAGCGGCAGCAACGATTTCTCCGGTAAAGGCGGCGCGGCAGCGCGTAATACCTTCACCGGCACCATTACCGTTACGGTCAACCAGCTGTTGCCGAACGGCAATTTGCAAGTGGTGGGCGAAAAGCAGATCGCCATTAATCAGGGCACCGAGTTCATTCGTTTCTCTGGCGTGATTAACCCGCGCACCATCAGCGGCAATAACACCGTGCCATCGACCCAGGTGGCCGATGCGCGTATCGAATATGTCGGAAACGGCTATATCAACGAAGCGCAGAATATGGGCTGGCTGCAGCGCTTCTTCCTGAACCTTTCTCCATTCTGATACGGCAATGAAAAAAGAATCCCTGTTTGTATTTTTTAGCATCCTGCTCATCGCCTGTACGGTGATGCTGCCGGGTGCGGCGAAGGCAGAACGCGTGCGCGATCTGGCTACGGTGCAGGGCGTGCGTTCTAACGCCCTGATGGGCTACGGCCTGATTGTGGGTCTGGATGGCACGGGCGACCAGACCATGCAGGCGCCCTTTACCGGCCAAAGCCTGAATAACATGCTGTCGCAGCTCGGCATTACCGTGCCGCCGGGTACCAATATGCAGCTGAAAAACATCGCGGCGGTAATGGTCACGGCAGAGCTGCCACCGTTTGCCCGTTCCGGCGATAAGCTGGATATCGTGGTCTCTTCGCTGGGTAATGCGAAAAGTCTGCGCGGTGGCACGCTGCTGATGACGCCGCTGAAAGGCGCGGATAACCAAATCTATGCCATCGCACAGGGCAACGTGCTGATCTCCGGCGCGGGTGCTTCTGCAGGCGGCAGCCGCGTGCAGGTTAACCAGCTCAACGGCGGGCGCATCAGCTCGGGCGCCACGGTTGAGCGCGAAATACCCAATGATTTTGCCAGCCAGAACGTGGTGCGTTTGCAGCTGAATGAATCCGATTTCTCGCTGGCGCAACTGATCAGCGATGAGATCAACCGTCGCTATAACGGCGGGGCGGCCATTCCTGAAGATGCGCGTACCATTCGCCTGTTTGCCCCGGCCACCGGCCCAGAGCGCGTACGCTTCCTTGCGGCGGTTCAGGACATTCCGGTACGCGTTAGCGTGCAGGATGCCAAAGTGATCGTAAATTCGCGCACCGGTTCGGTGGTGATGAACCGGCATGTTTCGCTGGATGCCTGCGCCGTGGCGCACGGTGCGCTGACAGTGGAAGTGACGCAAAACAATGTGGTCAGCCAGCCGGACACGCCGTTTGGCGGTGGGCAAACGGTGGTCACGCCGCAAACCGATATCTCGGTGCGTGATAACGGCGGTTCATTACAAAGCGTACGCAGCAGCACCGATCTCAATACCGTGGTGCGCGCGCTGAACACGCTGGGTGCCACGCCGAATGAGCTGATGTCGATTCTTGAGGCGATGAAAAACGCCGGTTGCCTGCGGGCGAAACTGGAGATCAATTAATGGATGCGATGGATAAGTTTGATCGGCCAGCCTTTGATGTGCGCTCGCTGGATAAGCTGAAACGGGAGGCCGGGCGGCAGTCGCCCGGCGCCTTAAAAGCCGCGGCGCAGCAGATGGAGGGCATTTTCGTGCAGATGATGATGAAAAGCATGCGCGATGCCACCATCAAAGACGATCTGCTGCATAGCCAGTCGTCGGAGATGTTTACCGCCATGCACGATCAACAAGTTGCACAAAACATCGCCGAGGGAGGACAGCTCGGCTTTGCCGATCTTATCGTCCGCCAGCTCGGCGGTGAGAGTGAACAACATAACCTCAGCGCACCCGGCAGCGATCCGGTGTCACTGGCGGCAGGCAAGCCCACCGCCTTCGCGCGTGCCGCCACCGGACCGGTACGTTTACCGGCACCGGTATCGTTTGGTAACCAGAACATCAGCGGCAACAACTTTATTGCCAAGCTGATGCGTCCGGCGCAGGCGGCCGCGCAGCAGAGTGGCGTGCATCCGCATCTGATTCTGGCGCAGGCCGCGCTGGAATCGGGCTGGGGCCAGCGTGAAATCCCGGCCGCCGATGGCAGCCCAAGCCACAATCTGTTCGGCATTAAGGCGACCGGCGACTGGAAAGGTAAAACGGCTGAGATCACCACCACCGAATATATCAACGGCGTGAAGCAGAAAGTGAAAGCCGCCTTCCGCGTATACGACTCCTACGAACATGCGCTGGCAGATTACGCGAAGTTATTGACCAACAATCCACGCTACAGCCGTGTGGTGAATTCCACCACGGCGGAGCAGGGCGCGAAAGCGCTGCAGGCGGGCGGTTATGCCACCGATCCGGCCTACGCAACCAAACTCATCAATATTATTCAAAAGGTCAAAGGGGATATTCAGCAGGGCGTTTCAGCCTATAAAACTGACCTGGCGCAATTATTTTGAAGAAGGTGTTTTAGAGATTTTTACTATCACCGATGAGTTATATACCGACTGAATATTTTGGCCTGGCGGCAATTAGCAGGTCATCTTGATATCTACAGAGAACTTATGAATAACCTGTTTAATTTAGCGAAAAGTGGCCTGAATGTAGGTCAGTCCGCTTTAAATGTTGTGGGTAGCAACATGATTAATGCTACGTCGCAGAACTATAGTCGTCGTGAAATGATTATTGGGGAATCGGGTGGCCTCGCCACGGCGCAGGGTTTCTACGGCTACGGCGCCAGAGTGAACAATATTAGCCGTGTCTACGATGCGTTTACCAATACTCAGCTGCGGGATTCAGGCTCTAAACTTGGGGCGCTGGACGGACGTTATCAGCAGTTGGCCGATATCGATAACATGCTGGGCGATGTGTCGGACAACGTTTCGGTGTCACTGAACAACCTGTTTAAATCGATGGCAACGCTGAGCGGCGATGCCTCCGATGGCCCGGCACGCGCGGCGGTGTATAGCTCACTCGGCGTGTTAACACAGCGCTTTAACGAAAGCGGCAAACGTCTGGATAATCTGGAAAAAAGCACCAACAGCCAGATCGATCTGAGCGTCAAAGATATTAATGCCTACACCCAACAGCTGGCGGAGATTAACAAGCAGCTGGAGCGCGTGCAGGCACAGAATGGCTCCGCTCCGGCCGATCTACTGGATCAGCGTGATGCCCTGCTGGAATCGTTGGCTTTGCAGGTTGGCATTGATGTCACCGAGAATAAAATCACCGGCCGCGTTGACGTCACGCTGTCAGATGGTCGCCCGCTGGTGTTTGGTGAAGAGCAGTACAAACTCGCCACGTCCCCTTCGCCGAGCGATCCCAATAAAACCATTGTCTCTTACGTGAACAAAGAGGGTAAAAGCGAGGCGATTAACGAAGCCAGCTTTACCAAAGGCCGCCTGTCGGGCTTGTTCAAGTTCCGTAATGAAGATCTGGAGCTGGCGCGCAACGAACTGGATCAAATTGCGTTCCAGATGGCCAGCCGCTTTAACGAACAGCATCGTCAGGGTTATACGCCAGCGGGCGACGCCGGTGGCGACCTGTTCAAGCTGCCCGATATGCAGGTCTTTGCCAATACGAAAAACACCGGCACGGGCAATCTCACCAATGGCAAAGTCACGGATTACACCAAAGTGAATGCTGAGGATTACAGCATCAGCTTTGACGGTAGCCAGTGGACAGTGAAGGGGGCGGACGGACGCACCGTGCCAGCCACGCTCTCCGGCGATACCCTGGCCTTTGACGGCGTAGAGATTGATGTGCCGGCGGGTGCCGCTTCGGGCGACAGTTTTACGCTCAACCCGGTCGCCGGTGCCGCAACCGGCATTAGCCGTGCGCTGGCCAGCGCGCAAGACTTTGCCGCGTCCGACAAAGTAGATGGCGGCCCAAGCAATAACAACAACCTGGAAAAAATGCTGAAAATCCAGGACGAGAAACTGATTGGTAAAAGCACGCTGAGCGAAGCCTATTCCAGCCTGGTGGGCACCATCGGTTCCAACGCCCGCGCCGTGCAGTCGAATATGACGTCAGCCCAAATTGATGCCGACACCAAACTTGAAACCAAGCAGGCCTTCTCGGGTGTCGATCTGAATGAAGAAAACGTCAATATGACGATGTTCTTACAATATTACCAGGCGAGCGCGCAGATGTTGCAAACCGCAACGTCGTTACTCGACACCCTGTTAGCCATTAAATAAGGAAAATATAATGCGATTAAGTACGCTTTATATGTTTAAACAAAGCGCTGAAGGTATGTCGAAGCGCGTAAGTGATAATAATGATGTGCTGTTACGCCTTTCTAATATGAAATCATTATTGCGCGCCTCAGACGATCCGAGTGCTGCCACCAGCGCGGTAAAATCGCAGGATGCGCTGGCGAAGCAGGAGCTGTACAAAAATGTCCGTTCATCGACGCGTAATGCATTGCAGCATGAAGATAATATTTTAAGCGGCGTGGGCAATTTAATGACCACCAGCCTGACAGAAAAAATCGTTGCGGCGAAAAGCGATACTTACTCAGCAGAAGATCGCGCTGCGCTGGGGAAAGAGCTGCAGGGTATTCGTGCCAATCTGCTGGATCTGGCGAATAACCGCGACGGCAGCGGCCGCTACATCTTCTCCGGTTTTAAAACCGACAGTCCGGCTTTTGATAGCAGCGGCACCTATATCGGTGGCGGGGAAGCGCGCAAGCTGACGATTGCGGACGGCACCGAAATGACGGTGGGTCATCTAGGCAACGACGTGTTTGGCGATCTGTTCAAAGACCTGGATGGAGCAATCACCGAACTGTTGCGCGATCCCCTCGACCCGGATGCCATGCAGGCGGCGCTTAGTGTTGCGAGCAAGGCAGTCGATTCAGGCATTGATCGCCTGGGTAAGGCGCAGGCTGAGCTGGGGACTAATTTGCAGCAGATCGACGCATTAGATATGAACGGCGATACGATGATCAACGATCTAACCGTGCAGGTGCAGACGGCGATTGGTTCTGATTACGAAACCATGACCAGCCTGTTGATGGATTCCAAAATGTCGGAATTTTCCCTCACGGCTTCGATGATGGTATTCCAGTCAATGCAGAAGATGAATTTATTCAATAAATAATCGCTTCACTCCTTTATTCACTTTCCAGGACGTCTTACCGCCAGCCGTTTCTCTGCTGGCGGTAGAGAACACAAACTATGTTTAATAATTTGAAAATATATACCAGGTTGAGCCTGGTGATTGGCGTTTTCGCCGTGACGCTAATGGGCGTGACGGCGTTCACGACCTATAACACCTATATCAATAACCTTAACTTTAAACGTATTTTAGTGGCTGCAACTAATAGCGACCAGATGCGCGATGCCGCCTATAACATTAGCGCCGCGCAGGCGAATATTGGCGACATGATGATGATGGTGATGCGCGGTGAAACCGTTTCGCCGGAAACCGAAATGCTCACCAAAAATGTGCTGAAAATGTCTCTCGATGCCGTGGACGACTATATGGCTTCCCCGTTCAATAATGACCAGGAACAGCGGGCTGCCGCTGAAGTGAACAGCGCATTTAACGATCTTTATACGGCGGTGCAGGCGAATCTGGATGCGGTGCATAGCTCGCGTGAATACCGTCATACGCCAGCAAATCTTCAGTCACTGCGCAGCGCGCTGCGTGAAAAAATCAATCAGTTTAGCCTGATCGCTGACCAACACAGTGATGAAGCGGTGGCGACGGCAGAAGCGGACTACAACGCCATGATGGTGTTGGGCTGCACGGTGGTGGTGATTGCGCTGGTGATGTTGTTCATGGTGCGCTTCTGGCTGCGCCGCGCGCTGGTGAAGCGCATGGATATGACCATTGATGTGCTGAAACGCGTGGGTTCTGGCGATCTCAGTAACGTCATTGAGCACGGCAATCGCGATGAAATTGGCGCCATGCTGGCCGAACTGGAAGCGATGCGCGCCTCTCTCAGCAGTACGATTTTCAGCATTCGTGAAGGCGTAGTGCGCATGCACACCAATTCACAAGAAATTGCTCAGGGCAATAACGATCTCTCTTCTCGCACCGAGGAGCAGGCCGCTGCGCTGCAGCAAACCGCCGCCAGCATGGAACAGATCAAAACCACGGTACGGCAAAATGCCGACAACGCTTATGCCGCACGCCAGCTGGCGGAAAGCGCCAGCAGCAATGCGCAGCAGGGTGGTGAAGCGATGCAAAACCTTGAGCAGATCATGGTGCAAATTACCGATAGCTCGCGTCAGATCGCCGACATCAACGGCGTCATCGACAGCATTGCCAACCAAACTAATATTCTGGCGCTGAACGCTGCGGTTGAAGCGGCACGCGCGGGTGAGCAGGGGCGTGGATTTGCCGTCGTAGCCGAAGAAGTGCGTAATCTGGCGAAACGCAGTGCCGAAGCGGCCAAAGAGATCAATACGCTGATCAATACCTGCGTAAGCAATATGGATAGCGGCTCACGTCAGGTGAATCAGGCGAGCGTAGTGATGCAGGATATCGTCACGTCCGTGGCGCAGGTGCGCCAGATTATGGGTGAAATTACCTCCGCATCCGATGAGCAGAGCGCCGGAATCAATCAGATTTCCCAGGCCGTCAACGAAATGGATCTGGTGACGCAGCAGAACGCCGCGATGGTGGAAGAAGCGGCGATGGCGGCGGGTGAGCTGGAAGCGCATTCCGACGAGCTGGAAAAACTGGTGGCGCAATTTGCGCTTGGTGAACACGTTACCCATCAGCACGATTTGCTGCCGATGAAAATGCACGCGCCACGTTTACACGCGAAGCCAGATAATAACCACGCCCAGTGGGAAACCTTTTAATTTATTCAAAGGCGATAAATAGCCGCACCGATTGGCGCTTTCTCAACGTAATTACGCAAGCAGGCTAATTAAGTACCGGAAAGCGCCATGTTATAAAGCCTTATTGCACTATTTGAAAAGGCGTTTTCACCGGATAATTCTCACTGAGAATATGGGGTGGAAAAGTAACGTGAACGGTATTTATACAGCCGAAGGGCTGGAAGATAAAACAGCGCTGTGGTCGAAATACCACTATCTGGTACGGCAGGAAGCTTTACGCTTACAAAAGCGATTGCCGGCCAGTGTCGAGCTGGACGATCTTATTCAGGCTGGCGCCATCGGTTTTTTAGGTGCTGTTGAAACGTTCGACCCAAAGAAAGGCGTCACGCTCAGCGCCTGGATAATACAACGCGTGCGCTGGTCATTAATGGATGAATTACGTGAACGTGATTGGGTACCGCGTCGCGTCAGAACCCATTCACGTGAAATGGTTGCCATTATTCGTGAAATAGAACAAGAGCAGGGGCGTGAAGCCAGCGAGCTGGATATTGCTGAGCGCATGGGCATTTCTCTCAACGAATTTCATCAAATGCTGGCCGATACCAATACCAGCCAAATGTATTCGATAGAAGAGTTGCAGGAAATGTCTCCGGATGCCTGGGAAACATCAACCGACGAACATGAATCGCTCAATCCGCTATATGAAACCATTCAGAATAAGCTGGTGGAGAGTATTGCTGAGCATATTCGTTTTTTCCCGGAGCGCGAGCAGCGTATCCTGCAGTTCTATTATCAACAAGATCTTAACATGAAAGAGATTGCCTTGATTCTTGGCGTGACGGAAACGCGCGTTAGTCAGTTGCATAGTCTGGCAATTAAACGCTTACGCAGCAGGATGGATGATACCTCGTTCGAGGTATGAAGCCAGGGTGTTAATAATGTTAACAGCGGTTAAAATAGAGGCTTAATATTAACGCATAAGGTTTAAGAACGTTTAACAGCTCAATAATCATAGTTTAATCATAAGGTTAGTGAATAACATCGGATTAGGCCTGTTTTCGACTGATTGCCAGGAATAATCCTAGAAGTTATGCTTTTTCCACTTTCCGATGAGGTGGTTTTCATTAGTCTGGAATATGGGTTATCCACTCTACACATTGGTGTGAAATAAATGTGAACGAGCGGTGTTGCAGAGATGCGAATTTCCAGCTGATAACAATGATCACCTTTTTGATTTTACCTGTTTATGATTAATAAACTTTGAGGTGTTACTCAGTGTCTAATTTCGATGAATATCTTCAACACATCCATGATATCAATTTGTCATATCTACTGCTTGCTCAGCAGATAATCCGTCAGGATAAGTTTGCTGCTGGTTTCCGCCTGGGATTATCCGAGGGAACTATGGATAACTTAAAAGAGTTGTCACTGCCGCAGTTAATGAAGTTGGCGGCAACCAATCAATTTATATGCCGACTTCGTGTTGATGATGAAGTGGTCATCGAAAACCTAACCAAGGATTCACGTATAGAAGCACTGCAGCAAATTCATACTGGCATCATTCTTTCAACCAATTTGCTTAATTCACTCAGTGAAGCACCGCCAGAAGTTGCAGAGCGAGGTGTCTGGAATGTGTGAGAAAAGCCTGCTGCAAGAAGTACACGAAGTAAATATTGCGATGGAGCTGATTACCCTCGGCGCGCGTATGCAGATTCTGGAAACGGAAACCTCATTAAGCCGTCGTCGCCTGTTGCGCTTATATAAAGAGTTACGCGGCTGCCCGCCACCGAAAGGGATGCTGCCGTTCTCAGAAGACTGGTTTATGTCCTGGGAACAAAATATACATTCGTCGATGTTTTATAACATCTACCTCTATTTAAAAAGTACCGAAAAGGCACCGTCCATCCAGACGCTGATGAAAACGTATCGTTTATATCTGGAACAGTGCCCATCACGAGAGGGTGATAAACCGGTACTGGGGCTGACGCGTGCCTGGACATTATTACGCTTTATTGATTGCGGCATTATTTCGCGTAAAGCCTGCAGCGTATGTCAGGGCGGTTTTATTGTGACCACGGAATTTATCAAAAATCCGTTCACGTGCAGTTTGTGTAGTCCGCCATCGCGTGCATTTAAGAAGTCTCAGGTGAATTTTGCTAGCGAGTCGAGCCCGCTGGCTGCCAGCAACTTTATGTTGGTAAACGCCTGATCCCCTGACAGGTGCGGCTAACAAGATGGCAAGTAGCCGGCGTGGTTTTACCGCGCCGGAGATAAAATCAGAAAGGAGAAGTTGTGTTAGTTATCATTGGCTATCTTGTGGTTATCTTCACTGTCTTTGGTGGTTTTGTGCTCTCCGGCGGTGAACTTGCCGCCCTGTTCCAGCCGCTAGAACTGCTGATTATTGGTGGTGCTGGCGTTGGCGCCTTCATTGTTGGTAACAACGTTAAATCCCTCAAATCTACCGGTCGCGCGGTTGCCAGGCTCTTCGTAGGTCGACGTTATAACAAAGCGGTCTACATGGATCTGATGGCGATGCTGTTTTTGCTGCTGACCAAAAGCCGCGTGCATGGCCTGATGACGCTGGAGAAGGATATTGAAGATCCGCAGAACAGCGAGATTCTCAGCGCCTATCCACGTTTGATGAGCGATCCGATGCTCAGCAACTTCGTCATGGACTACTTCCGCCTGATGATTGGCGGCAGCATGAATTCGCATGAGATCGAAGCGTTGATGGACGAAGAGATCGAAACCTGTGAAGAGGAGCTGGAAGTCCCGGCGCAGAGCCTGAATAACGTCGGCGATGCGTTTCCGGCTTTTGGTATTGTCGCGGCGGTAATGGGCGTGGTGAACGCGCTGGCCGCAGCCGATCGTCCTGCTGCTGAGCTGGGCATGCTGATTGCCCACGCGCTGGTGGGGACCTTCCTCGGTATTCTGATTGCTTACGGCTTTGTTCTGCCGCTGGCCACGCTGCTGCGCCAGAAAAGTAGCGATCAGGTGAAGATTTTGCAGTGCATCAAAGTCACGCTGCTCTCCAGCCTGAACGGTTACGCGCCGCAGATTGCAGTGGAATTTGGCCGTAAGACCATTTACACCAGCGAACGTCCCTCTTTTGAAGAGCTGGAAGAGCACGTGCGCGAAGTGAAATCGAACGCCAGCCTGAAATCCAAACCCTCGGATGCAGCTGCCGCATGAAAAAAGATACGCCGATTATTGTCCGCAAGCGCAAGAAGCATAAACACGCGCACCATGGCGGCACCTGGAAGATCGCTTACGCCGACTTTATGACCGCCATGATGGCGTTCTTTTTAGTGATGTGGCTGCTGTCGCAATCCGATCCCACGCAGCGTGAGCAGATAGCCGATTACTTTCGCGTGCCGTTAAAACCCGCCCTGGCGCAAGGCAATAAAACCAGCCTGAGCGACAGCGTGATCCCCGGCGGCGGTGACGATCTGGTTAAAAAAGATGGCGAAGTCTTTAAAAAGCAAATGGATGCGGTGAGCCGCCAGCAGGCGCTGGAAAGTCTGCGACAGGCGAAGAAAAAGCTGCAGCAGATGATTCAAACCGATCCGCGGCTGAACAACTTCAAATCCAATATTTTGCTCACCCTTACCAACGATGGGCTACTGATCCAGATTACCGATTCGCAAAATCGACCGATGTTCAAGATCGGTAGCGAAATACCGGAATCCTATATGAACGGCATCCTGCAAGCGCTGGTGCCGTTGCTGAATGAGCTGCCTAACAAGATCAGTCTGACCGGTCACACCGATTCACTGCCGTATTCGGGCGGCGTCGGCGGCTATAGCAATTGGGAGCTCTCCACCGGCCGTGCCAATGCGGTTCGTCGTGTGCTGGTGAGCGCCGGATTGAGTGATGAACGCTTCCTGCGCGTCATCGGCAATGCCAGCCACTTGCCGTTAGAGGATGTGGCACCAGACGATCCGCGCAATCGCCGCATCAGTATTCTGGTGTTGAGCCGCAGTAAAGAGCAGGCGATCCGTAGCGAAACCCGCAGCGTGCAGCCGGTATCCGAGGTGCCGGAAATGGCAGAAATTAACGGCGCTCAGCTGAAAGAGGTTCAGGGTTACACCGATGGACGTGAATGATTTTTCGCAGATTTTCTTCAGTGAGGCGGAAGAGCTGCTGGCGGATATGGAGCAGCATCTGCTCCAACTGGATCTGGCTTCGCCGGACAAAGAGCAGCTTAACGCGATTTTCCGCGCGGCCCACTCGCTGAAAGGCGGCGCGGGCACGTTTGGCTTCAGTGCGCTGCAGCAAACCACTCATCTGCTGGAAAACCTGCTGGACGAGGCGCGCAGCGGCAAACTGATGCTCAACCGTAACCACATTAACCTGTTTCTGGAAAGTAAAGACATTATGCAAGCGCAGCTGGAAGCGTATCAGTCTTCGCAGGAGCCCGATGAGGCGAGTTTTCACTATATTTGTCAGGCGCTGCGTGAGATTGCCTTGCTGGAGCAGGGCGAGCCGGTAACGCCACCCGCGGCGGCGGCGGTCGCTGCCAGCCCCGTTCCGGCGCAGAGCGGTGATGAATCGCTTTTACGCGTTACCCTTAGCGCGGTTGAGCCGCGTGAACAGACACTGCTACGTGAAGAGCTGCAGCATCTTGGCACAATCATGCAGGTGGAAAGCCTCGGCAACAGCATGACCGTGGATCTGCTCACCAGCGTCACCGCCGAGGAGATCTCGGCGGTGCTCTGCTTTGTGCTGGACGACACGCAGATCCTGATTGAATCGACAGCGGCAGCGGAAGTGAGCGCGCCAGCGCCCGTTATCGCACCGCCTCCGGTGGTGGCAGAAAAACCTGCGCCAGCAGTTGCTGCCGCTGCGCCGCGTGCGGCGAATCAGGAATCAAGCAGCATTCGCGTGGCGGTCAGTAAAGTTGACCAGATCATCAATCAGGTTGGCGAGCTGATCATCACCCAGGCGATGTTGTCACAGCTCACCAATTCGCTCGAGCCCGGCAGCTACGACAGGTTGCAAAACTGCGTGGCGCAGATGGAGCGGAATACGCGTGAGCTGCAGGAATCGGTGATGTCGATCCGCATGATGCCGATGGATTACGTGTTCAGCCGCTTCCCGCGCCTGGTGCACGATTTGGGGTCGCGCCTCAATAAGCAGGTGGAGTTGACGCTAAAAGGCGGATCGGCCGAACTGGATAAGAGCCTGATTGAACGCATTATCGATCCGCTGACGCATCTGGTGCGTAACAGTCTCGATCACGGTATCGAATCTCCCGAAGAACGTCTGGCGAAAGGCAAACCGGCGTGCGGCAATTTAACGCTTTCGGCGGAACATCACGGTGGCAACATCGTGATAAAAGTGACGGACGACGGTGCTGGCCTGAACCGTGAAAAAATCCTTGCTAAGGCGCGCTCGCAAGGGATGAACGTCAGCGAAACGATCAGTGATGACGACGTGTGGATGCTGATTTTTGCTGCCGGTTTCTCTACGGCCGAAAGCGTCACCGATGTCTCAGGACGCGGGGTGGGCATGGACGTGGTGCGGCGAAATATTCTGTCGATGGGCGGCCATGTGGATATTCACTCCCGCACCGGGGAAGGCAGCACGATCAGCATTTTCCTGCCGCTGACGCTGGCCATTCTCGACGGCATGCTGGTGAAAGTGGCCGATGAAATCTATGTGCTGCCGCTGGGCGCCGTCATGGAATCCCTGCAGCCGAAAGAAGAGATGATCTGCCGCTTTGTCGGTGAAGAGCGCCTATTGCAGGTGCGCGGTGAGTATCTGCCGCTGGTGCTGTTGCGCCAGCGCTTCGCGGTCAATGGCGACGCGCACAGCGACGATGGCATTGTGGTGATTGTGCAGAGCGCGGGCGTCCGCTATGCGCTGTGGGTCGATCAACTACTCGGCCAGCAACAGGTGGTGGTGAAAAACCTTGAGCAGAACTACCGCAAAGTGAAAGGCGTATCGGCCGCGACGATTCTTGGTGACGGCAGCGTGGCACTGATTCTGGATGTGGTTGAGCTTTCGACCCTTAACGATTAGCAGCAAACGCTCGCGCGCCAACGCGCGGGTGTGGAAGGAGTTTTAGCATGTCAGTTTCCCTGGCCAACAAAGACGCCGTGGCGCAAGAGTATTTAGTTTTCCGTCTCGGCGACGAAGAGTATGGCATTGATATTCTCAAGGTACAGGAGATACGCGGTTGCGATCGCGCCACGCGTATCCCCAACTCGCCAGATTTTATTACCGGCGTGACCAATCTGCGCGGCGTCATCGTGCCAATCATCGATTTACGTTTGCGTTTTCATTTGCCCGTTACGGAAGATGATAAAGACACGGTGGTGATTGTCCTGAATTTTGGCGATCGCATTGTGGGCATCGTGGTGGATGGCGTGGTGGACGTGCTATCACTGGAAGCCGATCAGATCAGACCTACACCCGACTTCACCTCGGTGCTTTCCAGTGATTATCTGCTGGGCCTTGGCGTGATCGACACCCGCATGATCATCCTGGTTAACATTGGTAAACTGCTGAGTCGCGAAGAGATGGAATTGATGGATTCCCTCGTCGACGGCCAGCCACGCTAAGTCACACGTTCATTACTTACGCTGTAGCGGCGCAATTTATGGCGCAATGCCGTGCGCCGCTACCCTGCGTAATGCCTGTCAGCTATTCAGCTCCCATCGCCTTCCCTTATTACTATTCCGCATAACACACCGTTTTTTATTATTTGTTGCAATCACATCAACTTCATAACATGGGCGAAACAGGGGCAGGAATCAGGAGAAAAGGGTGTGAATTTCCAGCAACTTAAAATTATACGTGAAGCGGCCCGTTGCGAGTTCAACCTGACTGAAGTGGCGAATACGCTGTTTACTTCCCAATCCGGGGTAAGCCGCCATATTCGCGATCTGGAAGATGAGCTGGGCGTGGAAATTTTTATTCGTCGTGGCAAGCGACTCCTCGGCATGACCGAGCCGGGCAAAGCGTTGTTGACCATTGCTGAACGCATCCTTGATGAAGCGGGCAAAGTACGCCGCTTAGCGGATGTGTTTACCAATGAAACCAGCGGCGTGCTGACTATCGCTACCACCCATACCCAGGCGCGTTACAGTTTGCCGCGCGTGATTAAAGCGTTTCGACAGCTCTATCCGAACGTGCGTCTCGAGCTGAATCAGGGGTCGCCGCAGGAGATTGTCGCCATGCTGCTGGCCGGTGAAGCCGATATCGGTATTGCCTCCGAGCAGTTGGTGAACAACAGCAGCCTCGCGGCGTTTCCCTGGTTCAGCTGGCATCACTCGCTGCTGGTGCCGCACGATCACGAGCTGCTGCAGCATCAGCCGGTGACGCTTGCCAGCCTTAGCCGCTATCCGCTGATCACCTATCGTCAGGGCATTACCGGCCGTTCGCGCGTCGATCGTGCCTTCCAGGCGGCAGGACTCAGGCCGGATATCGTGCTCAGCGCGCAGGATTCCGACGTGGTGAAAACCTACGTTGAGCTGGGCCTTGGCGTGGGTATTCTCGCCGATCAGGCGTGTGATATTTACGAAGGCGAAGATCTGGTAAAAATCGATACGCACCATCTTTTTGATGCCAATACCGTATGGCTGGGACTGAAGCGCGGACAACTACAGCGCAACTACGTGTGGCAGTTCCTCGAGCTGTGTAACGCTAATCTGTCGCTGGAGGAGATCAAACGTCAGGCGCTCTCCTACGAAACCGAGAACGAACCGGCCATCGATTTCCAGATCTGATTGTACTTTTCCCTCACCCTCTCCGGCTGGCTGGAGAGGGAACCAAGCCCTGCGGCCTGTTCATGGCGCACGCATCGCTAATCACCCTTGACCGGGTTTGCCATAGTTACTCTCTTTGCCCGGTGAGGTTTCATTGGGCCTATTCACATTGAAGGGGACGTTACTATGGCTTCAGCAACTACGCCAGTTTGGTTCATTTCAGGCTGTTCAACCGGTTTTGGTCGCGAGCTGGCGCAGCAGACCATTGCGCGCGGCTTCAACACGGTTGTCACCGCACGTGATGTATCAAAAGTGCAGGACCTGGTGAGCGGACGCGATAACGCGCTGGCTCTGGCGCTGGATGTCACCGATCAGGCCAGCATCGAACAGGCCGTGAGCGCGGCGCTGGCGAAATTCGGTAGCGTTGATGTGCTGGTTAATAACGCCGGTTACGGGTATCAAAGTTCGGTGGAAGAGGGTGAAGAGAAAGAGATTCGCGCCCAGTTTGATGCCAACGTGTTTGGCCTGTTCGCGCTAACCCGCGCGGTGCTGCCTGCCATGCGCAAAGCGCGCAGCGGCCATATCATCAATATCACCTCGGTCGCTGGTTTTATTGGCTTCGCCAGCTCGGGCTACTATTCGGCGAGCAAACATGCGGTGGAAGGGTGGTCTGACTCGCTGGCGCTAGAAACCGCACCGCTGGGCATTCACGTTACCTGCGTCGAACCTGGCCCGTTCCGCACCGATTGGGCCGGTCGCTCGCTGCATCAAACCCCCAGCAAGCTGCCGGAATATGCTGAAACCGCAGCAGCGCGCATGAAATCTACCTCGGAATACAGCGGCACCCAGGCGGGCGATCCGGCTCGTGCAGCCAGTGCGATGATCGCCATCACCGAACACGCCAATCCACCGCGCCATCTGGTGATGGGCGCATGGGGTTACGATGCGGTGACCAATAAACTGAAAGAGCGCCTGACGCAGATCGAAGCGTGGAAACAAACCTCGATTGAGACGGATTTTCCATCGTAAACAGATCTCTGCGTTGCTTGTAGGGTGCGCATTTATGCGCACCTGGTAATGTGGTCGCCATGAATGGCGACCTTACGGTTTTCCAGATACATACAACCTGTCCAGTTCCCATTTCATGGGATTCTCTTCAATATATCTGCGGATGTTCAGTAATTCGTGTTCATCCCGAATCACGCGATCATAAAAGCTGCGCTGCCATACCCTTATTCCAGTTTCACGCGTTATCTCCGCTTTAAACCAATTAACAATATTCAGCAGGGACCGATGTGTGCTTTCATTTAGCCAAATAATGCCATGCAGGTGATTCGGCATCAGGACAAAGGCATCAAGGGTTATCGCGGTATCGCGTTGTGATAAGGCCTGCCAGGCTTTAATGGCATAATCCCCAACCGGCGTGAGGCAGAATTCTGTTGCGATGAATAGGCCAAATAAAGGTGCGCGGCGATGGCAAACCAGGGTGATGAAATAGGCGCCGTTGGTGCGGTAATCATGATTTTTCAAGCGTGGATATTTACGGTTCTTCATCATGGCCTCCTTGCCGACATAATATTATTTTATTTGCGGCGAGAAGGCGATGAAGGTTGTTTAATTTTGAGGGACGTATTCAGAGTTAATTTATTGCGCGTGGCGCGGTTATTCAGGTCGCCATAAATGACGACCCTACACCGAGACCGTAGGGGCGCCATTTATGGCGACCTGGTATTCTGGCGATCACACCATCTTCTCTATCTCTTCGAACGGCACGGCGTGGCTGAACAAATACCCCTGCAGCTGGTTGCAGCCGGCATCAGCCAGCGCATTCTTTTGCCCTTCGGTTTCAACCCCTTCGGCGGTGACCGTTAAGCCCATGGCGTGGCCCAACCGCACCACCGATTCAACAATTGCGGTGGAGTTCTGCGCCACGCCGAGCGACTGCGTAAATGAACGGTCGATTTTGATCTTATCCACCGGGAAGGTGCTGAGGTAATTGAGGCTGGAATAACCGGTACCAAAATCATCCAGCGCAATGCGGAAACCGGCTTCGCGCAGCGCGATAATGCTATTGCGCGCTTCATGTTCATCCTCAATCAGCACACCTTCAGTGATCTCCAGCTCCATTTGTGTGGGATCGGCACCTTCTTCCCGCACAATTTCAACAATGCGCTCAACAAAATTGCTGGCGCGAAACTGTACCGGCGAAACATTCACCGCCACTACGATATCGGGCAGCCTGAGCGCGGTTTTACAGGCTTCACGTAGCACCCACTCGCCAAGCGGAATAATCATGCCGGTCTCTTCAGCGATGGCAATGAAATCACCCGGCGAGACATCGCCTCGTTCGGCGTGATGCCAGCGCAGCAGCGCCTCAAGGCCTACCACGCGCTGACCGCTGATATCCATCAGCGGCTGATACCACACCGCCAGACCGTCATATTTCACCAACGCCTGACGCAAATCCGCCGCCATTTGCTGGCGCGTGCGCAGCGATTCATCCATCACTTTTTCAAACTGACGATACTGGCCGCGTCCGTGATTTTTCGCTTCATACAGCGCGATATCCGCTTTACGCATCAGCTCAAGCCGATCGATGCCATCCTTCGGTGCCAGCGCCAGACCGACGCTTACGCCGACCCATAATTCACTGCCCACCCATTGATATGGCTCGCTGAGGCGAGCAATGATGCGGTTCGCCAGCGATTGCACCTGGCCAATATTCTCAACATCCGGCATGACAATAATGAACTCGTCGCCGCCAATACGACCGACCGTATCGCTGGCGCGCACGATGTCGTTGAGACGGCGCGCCACCTCCATGATCATTTCGTCGCCCGCGTGATGACCGTAGGTATCATTGATGTTTTTAAAACGATCCAGATCCAGCAGCAGCAGCGCCACGCGCTGGTCGTGGCGTCCGGCCAGCGCCAGCGCCTGGGTTAAACGATCTTCCACCAGCGAACGATTCGGTAAACCGGTCAGCACATCATGAAACGCCAGATGCTGTGCCTGCGCTTCACTGGCGCCCAGTTGCAATAACGACTGCGACAGTTTCAGCGACGAGGTCCAGATACGCCGTACCATAAACAGGCACAGCAGCGTGATTAACATCACCGACAGCAGCGTTGAAGGACCGATGGTGCGCAGCATCTGAGCGCCAGGCTTGTCCGGTTGCCAGCTAAGATAGCCGACGGGATTGCCCTGCTGAGAATTGAGCAGGTAGCGCGCTTTGGTTTTTCCCGCCGGTTCAGTGTCGCTAAAGTGCAGCTGCCGCAGCTGGCTGCGATCGGAGAGATTACGCAAATAGCCATCATCAAGAAATTTAATGCTCACCAGGCGATAGCGTCCCGCCTGTTTCGTGCTGCTGATGTCACCCACCGCCAGCGCGGCGGCGCGTTGACCAATGCGCACAAAATCAGCGCGATCGGCAGGACCCGCCGCCACATCGCTGCTGAGCACCAGCGGACTCTGCAGCATCTCTTGCAAATAGGGACCCACGCGCTTATCGGGCACCGGTTGGCCGTTGCGCCAGACATTAACCAGCTGATTATCGCGATCCAGTAAGATCACCAGCTGGTGGTCAAACATGTCATACAGCCAGCCGCCGACATTTTGCGTCAGCCAGCTTTGGTCGGGATGCGCTAACGCCAGCTGATCGGCCAGCGGTGACCAGCGCGTCAGGCTGCGCAGCTGGCGCAGATGCTCACTGAGACTTTGCGCGAAGGAAGCCTCAATCATACGCTGCTGCTGATCGCGTGCTTCATTGTTGGTGAGCGAGGTCCCCCAGAACAGACCCATCCCCGCGCCGGCAAAGGTCAGGAGTAAAATAGCCATCAGCGGCAAAATAACTTCACGGACAAAGTTACGGCGAAAACCATCCGATAGTTTTAATGCGTTAATCATTTTGAGATTCGCCTGACAAGAAGGGTTCATCTTTTAACTTAGCAGAACTTACCCAGGCTGCACGGAGTAAGGGAAGCGATAAGTCAGTGAAAATGGACGCAAATTTTTTGAACATGGTCACAAAGGAAACAGTTAAAGATAGTTTATTGAATTAACCCGCTTTGCCCCACGTTCCTCCTGCCGTAAAGCAAATTCATCTTTGCGTCATTGAGCCGTCACGGCGCTGTCATCTACTGCCCGCAATGTAATCGCCATCCCGCAGCGAGCGTCGCTGCACTCCTCAACCACATGAGGTATTGAGCGTGATGGAGATATCCAGACATCCGACCACTGTGTACCAGGCCGTTGCCGCCCAGCTGGAGCAGGCGCTGCAGGAGCGCTATCGCTGCGGCGATTATTTGCCTTCCGAGCAGCAGTTGGCGGACCACTACGAAGTCAATCGCCACACCTTGCGCCGCGCAGTCGATGAGCTGGTCAATAAAGGCCTGCTGCAACGGCGTCACGGCGTGGGCATTTTGGTGCTGATGCGTCCTTACGATTATCCGCTGCACGCACAGGCGCGCTTTAGCCAAAACCTGATGGAGCAGGGCAGTCATCCCACCAGCGAGCGTTTGCTGGCGGTAATACGTCCGGCCAGCGGCGATGTGGCGAGCGCGCTGGGCATCAGTGAGGGTGACAACGTTATCCATCTGCGCACGCTGCGCCGCGTTAATGGTGTTGCGGTTTGCGTGATTAATCACTTCCTCGCCGATCTCAGCTGGTGGCCCGCGCTGCAGCAGTTTCACAGCGGTTCGCTGCATGACTTTATGCAGCAGCAGCTGGGCTTAAGCCTGACGCGCAGCCAAACCCGCATTAGTACTCGCCGCGCGCAGGCGAAAGAGTGCAAACAGCTGGAGATTGCCCTGCAGTCGCCGCTGCTGTGTGTGCGCACCCTGAATAAGCACCGCGACGGCAAGGTGGCGGAATACTCCGTTAGCCTGACGCGCGGCGACATGATTGAACTGACTCTGGAGCACGAATGAAACAGCAAACAGCCCGCCAGCACTGGCTTTCGGTGCTGGCCCACAGCGAAGCCAGCAGCCTGAATGCGCACTGGCAGCCGCTGCACTTAAGCCCGGATTTTGAGCGCGTGCGTCCGGCGGAAACCGGATTAACCCGCCTGCAGGCGCGTATGGGCGGCAGCGGCAAGCGCTTCGTGATGGGCGATGCCACGGTAACGCGCGCGGTGGTGAAACTGCACGACGGCACGCTCGGTTTTAGCTACGTGCTGGGGCGCGATAAATCCCACGCCGAGCGCTGCGCGTTAATCGATGCACTGCTGCAACAGCCGGAAACCCAGGCGCTGTTACAGGAAAAAGTGATTGCCCCGCTGGCGGCGCTGCGTGAAGAGCAGCGTCAGCTGCGCGCGCGGGAAATCGCCAGCTCCAAAGTGGATTTCTTTACGCTGGTTCGCGGAGATAACTGATGACATTACTGGCAAGTTTTAACCATCCGGTTGCCGATGCACAGCGCGCCTTCCGCCGCATCCTCAAAGCGATGAGCGAGCCGGGCGTGCTGGTGTCGCTGCCGCTGCAACAGGGCTGGGGCGATCTGTCGCCGGCGGCCACGGCGGTGCTGTTGACGCTGGTCGATCAGGAGAGCGCACTGTGGCTCGATGATCGTATTGATAACGAGGTGGTGCGCAGCAACCTGCGCTTTCATACCGGCGTGCCGATTGTCGCTGAGCGCGATGCACCGTTCGCCTTGACGCATGCGGCGGCCAATCCCGATCCGGCACTGTTTGCGTCTGGCGACAATATGTCACCGGAGAAGAGCACCACGCTGGTTGTCGAGGTGCCATCATTGAGCGGCGGTTTGACGCTGCGCCTCTCGGGCCCAGGTTTACGTGAACCGCGCGCCATTGCACCGCAGCTGCCGGAGGCGATTCTGCACTACCTGCGCGAGCGTCCGCATCCTTTCCCGCAGGGCGTGGATCTGATTTTCACCTGCGGCGAAGCGATGATGGCGCTGCCACGCACCACCGACGTGGAGGTGTGCTGATGTACGTTGCGGTTAAAGGGGGCGAGAAGGCGATTGCCAGCGCCCATGAGCTACAGGCCGATTTGCGGCGGGGCGACCGCGCGCTGCCGGAGTTGCAGTGCGACCAGCTGGCGCAACAGCTCGGTTTAGCGGTCGATCGCGTGATGACCGAAGGCGGCATCTATGATCCGCAGCTGGCGGCCTTAGCGATCAAACAGGCGAGCGGCGATTTAGTGGAAGCGATTTTCCTGCTGCGCGCCTATCGCACCACGCTGCCGCGCCTCGCCGATAGCCTGGCGCTGGAAACTGATGAGATGCGCCTTGAGCGCCGCATCTCCGCCGTCTACAAAGATCTGCCGGGCGGCCAGGTGCTGGGTCCCACCTACGATTACAGCCATCGCCTGCTCGATTTCACCCTGCTGGCCAATGGTGAAACGCCGGCGGCGCAGCGTGACGATCAGGCGCTACCCGAACGTTGCCCGCACGTGTTCAGCATGATGACCCACGAAGGATTGGCGGCGCGCGAAGAGGATGACGGCAGCGAGCCGTGCGACATCACGCGTGAACCGCCCGGTTATCCCGCGACGCGTGCGGCACGCCTGCAACAGCTGGTGCGCGGCGACGAAGGCTTCTTGCTGGCGCTCGGCTACTCGACGCAGCGCGGCTATGGTCGCAACCATCCGTTCGCCGGCGAAATTCGCACCGGCTATCTCAGCGTCTCTATCTGCCCGGAAGAGCTGGGCTTTGACATCGAGATTGGCGAAATCCTGCTAACCGAATGCGAGATGGTGAACGGCTTCACCACCGAAACCGCCAGCGCGCCGCACTTCACGCGCGGTTACGGCCTGGTGTTTGGTCGCTCGGAGCGCAAAGCGATGGCGATGGCGCTGGTGGATCGTGCGCTGCAGGCACCGGAGTATAACGAACGGATTGCCGGTCCAGCGCAGGACGAAGAATTTGTGCTGTCGCATGCCGACAACGTGGAAGCGGCGGGCTTTGTCTCGCACTTAAAACTGCCGCACTACGTCGATTTCCAGGCGGAGCTTGAGCTGCTGAAACGGCTGCGCCAACAGCATCAGGAGCAGAATCATGAGTGAGTTAACCGGCTACAACAACGGTTATCTGGATGAACAAACCAAACGCACCATCCGCCGCGCAATATTAAAAGCAGTAGCGATTCCCGGTTATCAGGTGCCGTTTGCCGGACGTGAAATGCCGATGCCGTATGGCTGGGGCACCGGCGGCATTCAGATCACCGCCAGCATCATTGGCGATGCCGATGTGCTGAAGGTGATCGATCAGGGCGCCGATGACACCACCAACGCGGTATCGATTCGTCGCTTCTTTCAGCGCGTCAGCGGCGCGGCGACCACCGAACGTACGGTTGATGCCACGCTGATTCAGACGCGGCACCGCATTCCCGAAACGCCGCTGGAAGAGGATCAGATCCTGATTTTCCAGGTGCCAATCCCGGAACCGCTGCGTTTTATTGAGCCGCGCGAGACCGAAACCCGCACCATGCACGCGCTGGAGGAGTACGGCATCATGCAGGTGAAACTGTATGAAGATATTGCCCGCTACGGCCACATCGCCACCACCTATGCCTACCCGGTGAAGGTCAACGATCGCTACGTGATGGATCCGTCACCGATCCCCAAATTCGACAACCCGAAGATGCACATGATGCCGGCGCTGCAGCTGTTTGGTGCCGGACGTGAAAAACGCATCTATGCGCTGCCGCCGTTTACCAAAGTGGAAAGCCTCGACTTCGACGATCACCCGTTCAGCGTGCAGCAGTGGGATGAACCCTGCGCGCTGTGCGGTTCGCGCCACAGCTACCTCGACGAGGTGGTGATGGATGACGCCGGTACGCGCATGTTTGTCTGCTCCGATACCGATTTTTGCCACCAGCAGCAGGAACAACAGCATGCACAGTGAACAGCCGCTGCTTGCGGTCAACAATCTGACGCACCTTTATGCGCCAGGCAAAGGGTTTGAAGAGGTGAGTTTTGAGCTCTATCCTGGCGAAGTGTTAGGCATTGTCGGGGAATCCGGTTCGGGCAAAACCACGCTGCTGCGCAGCCTGTCGGCGCGGTTAGCCCCGCAGCAGGGCAACATTCTTTACCGTGCGCAGGATCTTTATCAGCTGAGCGAGAGCGATCGCCGCCGCCTGCTGCGCACCGAATGGGGCGTGGTACATCAGCATCCGCTGGATGGTTTGCGTCCGCAGGTGACGGCGGGCGGCAACATCGGTGAACGCCTGATGGCGGTGGGCAATCGCCACTATGGCGATATCCGTAAAGAGGCGATGCGCTGGCTGCAGGATGTCGAAATCCCCGCCAACCGCATCGACGATCTGCCCACCACTTTCTCCGGCGGTATGCAGCAGCGCTTGCAGATTGCGCGCAACCTGGTGACGCAGCCGACGCTGGTGTTTATGGATGAGCCGACCGGTGGTTTGGATGTGTCGGTGCAGGCGCGCCTGCTGGATCTGCTGCGCACGCTGGTGCGCGAGCTGAATCTGGCGGTGGTGATTGTCACCCACGATCTCGGCGTGGCGCGTTTGCTGGCGCATCGTCTGCTGGTGATGAAGCAGGGCCGCGTGGTGGAGAGCGGGCTGACGGATCGCGTGCTGGACGATCCGCATCATCCGTATACCCAACTATTGGTTTCGTCGGTGTTGAGTTAACCACGACGCGGTCATCAATAAGGTCGCCATAAATGGCGACCCTACGACGTGCCATATGTAGGGTCGCCATTTATGGCGACCATCAGACAGCGACGTGCCAGAGGTAAGGGCGCCATTTATGGCGAACTCACGATATCCAAATGTAACCGTAACGCCTTGTAGGGTCGCCATTTATGGCGACCAACCAACATCAGGACATCAACATGCAACCTTTATTGCGCGTAGAGCAACTCAGCAAAACTTTTGTGCTGCACAACCAGAGCAGCGCCGCGCTGCCGGTGTTGCAGGATGCCAATCTTGACGTCAGCGGCGGCGAATGCGTGGTGTTACATGGCCGTTCGGGCAGCGGAAAATCCACGCTGCTGCGCGCGCTATACGGCAACTATCAGGCCAACAGCGGGCATATCTGGCTGCAACATCAGGGCGAATGGATCGACATGGCTAATGCCCCCGCGCGCCAGATTCTGGCGATTCGCTGCCATACCATCGGCTGGGTCAGCCAGTTTCTGCGTGTCATTCCACGCGTGCCGACGCTGGAGATCGTCATGCAGCCGCTGCTGGAGCGCGGCACCGAGCGTGCCTTCTGCGAAAAGCGCGCCAAAGAGCTGCTGACGCGCCTCAACGTGCCGGAGCGTTTGTGGTCACTGGCGCCGTCCACTTTTTCCGGTGGCGAACAGCAGCGCGTCAACATCGCGCGCGGTTTTATCGCCGACTATCCGGTGCTGCTGCTGGATGAACCCACCGCCTCGCTGGATAGCGCCAACAGCGCCGCGGTGGTGGAACTGATTGAACAGGCGCGCGCCCGCGGTGCCGCCATTGTCGGTATTTTCCATGACGAAGCGGTGCGTGCACGCGTCGCCGATCGCCTGCACGTCATGCAGCCAGTGAACACAGGAGCAGAAGCATGATTATTAACAACGTCCGGCTGGTGCTGGAGCAGGAAGTGGTGGCCGGATCGCTGGAGATCCGCGACGGGCGCATTGCCAGTTTCAGCGACAGTCGTAGCCAGCTGGCGGGCGCGCTGGATGGCGAAAACGCCTTTCTGCTGCCGGGCCTGGTAGAGTTGCACACGGACAATCTCGATAAATTCTTCACGCCGCGACCGAAAGTCGATTGGCCCGCGCACTCGGCAATGAGCAGCCACGATGCGCTGATGGTCGCCAGCGGCATTACCACGGTGCTGGATGCGATTGGCGTGGGTGACGTGCGCGATGGCGGCCATCGTCTGGATAATCTGACAAAGATGATCGACGCGATTCAGGACAGCAATCGCAAAGGGATTAACCGCGCCGATCACCATTTGCATCTGCGCTGCGAGCTGCCGCACAACACCACGCTGCCGCTGTTTGAGGCGCTGATGAACACGCCGGAGCTGTCGCTGGTGTCGCTGATGGATCACTCGCCGGGCCAGCGTCAGTACGCCTCGCTGGAGATGTATCGCACCTATTATCAGGGCAAATATCAGCTCAGCGACGCGCAGATGGATCAGTTTGAACGCGAACAGCTGGCGCTGGCCGCTGAGTTCTCGACGCCGAACCGCAACGCCATCTCCAGTTTGTGCCGTTCGCGCGGCATTCCGCTGGCCAGCCACGATGATGCCACGGCGGCCCACGTCGCCGAATCGCATGATGTTGGCAGCGCCATCGCCGAATTTCCCACCACGCGGGAAGCAGCGCGCGCCTCGCGTGAATGTGGCATGCAGGTGTTGATGGGCGCACCGAATATCGTGCGCGGCGGATCGCACTCCGGCAATGTAGCGGCGGCGGAACTCGCCAGCCACGGCCTGCTGGATATTCTCTCCTCCGACTACTATCCCGCCAGTTTGCTCGACGCGGTGTTCCGTTTGGTCGCCGATGAACGCAATACGCTGACGCTGCCGCAGGCGGCGGCGCTGGTGACGTGTAATCCGGCGCAGGCGATTGGCCTGCACGATCGCGGGCGCATCGCCGAAGGGCTGCGCGCCGATTTAGTACTGGCGCATACCGATCATGGCCATTCACACATTCGCCACGTCTGGTCGCAAGGCAAGTTGGTGTTCTGATGGCGCGCCTCATCTGGCTGACCGGACCTTCGGGCGCGGGCAAAGATAGCCTGCTGAACGCGCTGCGTGAGGCACCGCCGGATAATCTGTTGATCGCCCATCGCTACATCACGCGCGCAGCCGATGCCGGCGGCGAGAATCATGTGGCGCTGAGCGAGGCGGAGTTCCGGCGACGTGAAGCGCTGGGGCTGTTTGCCGTGAGCTGGCAGGCGCACGGTCTGCATTATGGGCTGGGCGAGGAGATCGATCTGTGGCTGGCGCGCGGTCTTAACGTGCTGGTCAACGGTTCGCGCCTGCATCTGCCGATAGTGCAGCAGCACTATGGTACGCAGCTGCTGCCGCTGGTGTTGCAGGTGTCGCCGGAAGTGCTGGCGAAGCGGCTGCGGCAGCGCGGGCGGGAGTCAGACGTTGAGATCGCAAAACGTCTGGCGCGTGCGGCCGAACCGCTGCCGGCACACTGCTATGCGCTGAATAACGATGGTGCATTGCGCGATACGCTCGAGCATTTGCGGCAATTGTTGGCTGATTGACCGTAATACACACCGCCGCACCCGGTCGCCATAAATGGCGACCTTACGCCACCGGGCATGCGATTTTGTAGGGGCGCCATTTATGGCGACCTCAATACACACCGACGCGGCAGGTCGCCATAAATGGCGACCCTACGACGGGCCAATGTGCATTTTTCGCGTCCGTACCACGCTGTCACCGTTTAATCACTTTACTGTCATCAAGCTTTCATGCGATTTGCCCGTAATAGCGGGCAATCAACCACTCAGAAGAGATGGAGTGCATCATGGCACAGGCATTACTGAAAACCGTCGTCGACAATCCGTTCCCGCCCATCACCGGGCAGGGCAACAAGGTGCTGTCGGTGCAAGGATTGTGTAAAGCGTACGGCGCTAACAAGGTGCTGGATAACGTCAGCTTCGATCTGCATGCGGGCGAGCTGGTGGCCGTGATTGGTCGCTCAGGCGCAGGCAAATCGACGCTGCTGCATATGCTGAACGGCACCATCAGCGCCTCACAGGGCGCGATTCTCAGCAATCGTCAGGGCGAAGTGGATCGCGATGTGGTGACGCTGAACAGCCGCCAGATGCGTGAATGGCGCAGCGAATGCGGCATGATTTTCCAGGATTTCTGTCTGGTGCCGCGCCTTGATGTGATCACCAATGTGCTGCTCGGCCGTTTAAGCCAGACCTCAACGCTGAAATCGTTCTTCAAAGTCTTTTCCGAAACCGACCGCGCTCGCGCCATTGAACTGCTGCAGTGGATGAACATGCTGCCGCAGGCGCTACAGCGTGCAGAAAACCTCTCCGGCGGCCAGATGCAACGCGTGGCGATTTGTCGGGCGCTGATGCAGAACCCGCGCATCCTGCTGGCGGATGAGCCGGTGGCGTCACTCGATCCGAAAAATACCAAGCGCATCATGGACGTGCTGCGCCAGGTGAGCGAGCAGGGCATCAGCGTGATGGTCAACCTGCACTCAATCGAACTGGTGCAAAGCTACTGCACGCGTGTTATCGGCATTCAGCGCGGCAAAGTGCTGTTTGATGGACATCCTTCCCAGTTGACCGACGGCCTGATGCATGAGCTGTACGGCGACGAAATTAACCAGCTCCACTAACTTCCACGGCAAGAGAACAACCACCAATGAAACTGACCTCTTTAGCTTTACTGACTATGGCGATGGCTTTTGGCGTTAACGCAGCGGATGCACCAAAAGAACTGAACCTCGGTATTCTCGGCGGCCAGAACGCCACACAGCAGATTGGCGATAACCAGTGTGTGAAAGATTTCTTCGACAAGGAGCTGCAGGTGGATACCAAACTGCGCAACTCCTCAGATTACTCCGGCGTGATTCAGGGCCTGCTGGGCAACAAGATTGATCTGGTGCTGAGCATGTCGCCTGCTTCTTACGCCTCGGTTTACCTGCAGAACCCGAAAGCGGTAGATATAGTCGGCATTGTGGTGGATGACAAAGACGGTTCACAGGGTTATCACTCGGTGGTGATCGTCAAAGCCGACAGCCCGTACAAAAAACTGGAAGACCTGAAGGGCAAATCGTTCGGCATGGCCGATCCGGATTCCACCTCAGGCTTCCTGATGCCGAATCAGGCATTCAAGAAAGAGTTTGGCGGCACGGTTGATGATAAGTACAACAACACCTTCTCCAGCGTCACCTTCTCCGGCGGCCACGAGCAGGACATTCTCGGCGTGCTCAACGGCCAGTTTGATGGCGCGGTAACCTGGACATCGCTGATTGGCGACCGTGAAAGCGGCTATACCTCCGGCGCGTTTGGTCGCCTGATTCGTATGGATCATCCGGACCTGATGAAGCAGATCCGCATTATCTGGCAGTCACCGCTGATCCCGAACGGCCCCATTCTGGTGAGCAACAACCTGCCCGCTGATTTCAAAGCGAAGGTGGTGGCCACCATCAAGAAACTGGATAAAGACGATCACGGCTGCTTTGTTAAAGCGGTGGGCGGAACCCAGCACATCGGCCCGGCAACCGTGGCGGATTACCAGAACATTATCGATATGAAGCGTGATTTGATGAAGGGTTCGCGCGGGTAAGCGATAAAACGGTGCGCATTAATGCGCACCCTACATTGTAAGGTCGCCATTCATGGCGACCGGGTTACACAGGAATCCCCTCTTGACCGATTTCGAACACTACTACCAACGCATCCGCCGCCAGCAAAAGCGCGACTCGCTGCTGTGGTCGCTGCTGTTGCTGGCGCTCTATCTGGCCGCGGGCAAGATGGCGGAATTCAATCTGCTCACCGTCTGGCAATCGCTGCCACACTTCTTTGATTACATCGGCGCAACCCTGCCGGTGCTGCACCTGCCGTTGCTGTTTGCCGATGGCAAAACCGAAGGTTCGCTGGCCTATTGGGGCTACCGTCTGCACTTCCAGCTGCCGCTGATCTGGGAAACCTTACAGCTGGCGCTGTCGTCCACCATCGTGGCGGTAGGCATTGCCGCCGTGCTGGCGTTTTTCGCCGCTGATAATACGCAAACGCCGCGCAGCCTGCGCATCGCGATCCGCGCCTTTGTCGCCTTTCTGCGCACCATGCCGGAGCTGGCGTGGGCGGTGATGTTTGTCATGGCATTCGGCATTGGCGCCATTCCCGGCTTCCTCGCGCTGGCGCTGCACACCGTCGGCAGTTTGACCAAACTGTTCTACGAAGCGATTGAGAGCGCCTCGGATAAACCGGTGCGCGGCCTCGCTGCCTGCGGGGCCAGCAAACTGCAGCGCATGCGCTTCGCCTTCTGGCCGCAGGTTAAACCGACGTTCCTCTCCTACAGCTTTATGCGTCTGGAAGTTAACTTCCGCTCCTCGACCATTCTTGGCCTGGTTGGCGCGGGCGGCATCGGCCAGGAGCTGATGACCAATATAAAACTCGATCGTTACGATCAGGTCAGCATCACGCTGCTGCTGATTATTGTGGTGGTTTCGCTGCTGGATACCTTGTCTGGCTGGCTGCGTCGCCGCGTGGTGGAAGGAGAGATGCAATGATTACGCTGGCACCGGATGTCGCCAAACTCAAACAGCAGCATGCCGCCCTGTTTGCCGCTCAGCAGCGCTATTTGCGTCGCGTGGCGCTGGTGGCGCTGGCTATCGTGCTTTACTACCTGTTCTTTTTTGCATTTTTTGGCATTGAATGGAGCCGCTTTCTCATCGGCTGCCAGCAGCTCAGCCGCTACTTCCTGCGCATGTTTGTCTGGCAGGATTTCCTCAACTGGCCGTTTGGCTACTACTTCACCCAGGTGGGGATTACGCTGGCGATTGTGTTTTCCGGTACGCTAACCGCCTCACTGATTGCGCTGCCGGTTTCGTTCCTCGCGGCGCGTAACGTGATGCACGATCCCGTGACGCGGCCGATTTCACTGGTGGTGCGTCGCGTGCTTGATGTATTGCGCGGCATCGACATGGCGATCTGGGGGCTGATCTTCGTGCGCGCCGTGGGCATGGGGCCGCTGGCGGGCGTGTTGGCGATTGTGGTTCAGGACGTTGGCCTGCTCGGCAAACTGTATGCCGAAGGGCACGAAGCGGTGGAGCGTTCACCGAGCCGCGGCCTTAGCGCGGTGGGCGCTAACAGCCTGCAAAAACATCGCTACGGCATCTTCACCCAGTCGTTCCCGACCTTTCTCGCGCTCAGCCTGTATCAGATTGAGTCCAACACGCGGTCGGCGGCGGTGCTCGGTTTCGTCGGCGCCGGCGGTGTGGGGCTGGTTTATGCCGAGAACATGCGTCTATGGAACTGGGATGTCGTGATGTTCCTGACCATTATCCTGGTGGCGGTGGTGATGATCATGGACGTGGTGTCCAGCAAGCTGCGCAAACGCTATATCACCGGGAAAGGGGTGCCGCTGTGGCAGCCTGCCGCGCGCGATTAAGCCGTGCACTGCGTTGCCAGGCGCGCTCCAGCACCTGCACCAGCTGCGCCTGCTGCCAGGGTTTCGCCAGCCGCTCACACAGCGGCAGCGTGACCTGCGTCTGACGCAGATCCTGACCGCTGATTAAGATTGTCGCCAGATGCGGCCACTGCGCCTGCGCCTGGCGAATCACGTCCGCACCGTTAAGCCCGCCCGGCAGCATCAAATCACTGATCAGCAGCTCAACATCTGGCGTCTGGCGCAGCAGTGCCAGCGCGCTTTCGCCGTCACCGCACTCCAGCGTCAGGTAACCGAGCTGATGCAGATGTTCACACAGCGTTTGCCGCACCGTGGGTTCATCATCCAGCACCAATACCAGCCGATCGCTGCTGATCTCCGGGGTAAAGGCCGACGGCAGCGCCACCGGCTGCGCGGTATCCGGCGCGCGTGGCAGCAGCAGGCGCACGGTGGTGCCTTGCCCCGGCGCGGTTTCCAGTTCTATCTGCCCGCCGGACTGACGCACAAAGCCATACACCATCGATAACCCCAAACCGCTGCCGCTGCCGATCGCTTTGGTGGTAAAGAATGGCTCAAACACCTGTTCACGCACCTCCGTCAACATGCCACAACCGTGATCGATAACCTCAATCGTGACGCGATCGCGTTTGCCGTCCGCTTCCTGCTTGCGCTGGTTCCAGATGCGCAGACGGATTTCTCCGCTTTGTTGCTCCATGGCATCGCGCGCATTCACCACCAGATTCATTAACGCATTTTCCAGCTGGCCGGCATCGATCCACGCCGGCCAGCCGGGACGCTGTGCATCCACCACCAGCTGCTGTCCCGGTAACAGCGCGTGCTGCAACAGCGAGTGCAGATTGTCTACCAGCTCCACCACCGATACCGCACGCGGGTAGAGCGCCTGTTTGCGCGAGAAGGCCAGCAGGCGCTGCGTTAATTGTGCGGCGCGGTCGGCCGCCTGACGGGCACGATCGATGCGGTTGGCGAGTGTGCCGGGCGGCAGCTGATCGACGGTGAGCGCCAGGCTGCCAATGATCACCGCCAGCAGATTATTGAAATCATGCGCCAGTCCGCCGGTTAGCTGTCCAACCGCTTTCATCTTCTGGCTGTGCAGCAGTGCTTCTTCCAGCGCTTTGCGCGTGGTGCGCTCCAGCACGGTGTTCACCATGCCACGACGCGGCACCGGGCTGAAACGCAGCTCCAGCGTGCGGCCATCATCCAGCCGCACTTCCTGGGCATCCGCTAGGCCGTTGAGCTGGATATTGACGCGGGTTAACAGCTGTTGGTAGTGCAGGCCGCGATGCAGTTCGCGCGGTGCGATGCCGAGCAGCTCTGCATATTGCGCATTCCACACCACCAGCTGGCCGCTGTTGTCAAACAGCGCAAAGCCGTCGCGCATCGCCAGAAAGGTGGATTCCAGCTGGTTGCTTTTCTCTTTCAGCAGGCGCGAGGTGTGCGCCAGCGAGGCGGTATTACGCGCAAACACGTTAAAGGCGCGCGCCAGATCGCCAAGCTCATCGCGCCGCGCCAGACCGGGTACGTTGACGCTCTTTTCACCCTGTGCCAGCCGCGTCATGGCGTGGGCGATCGCCGTCAGGCTGGAGCCGAGATTGCGGTAAATGTAGTAACCCGCGTAACCGGTGATCAGCAGCGCCAGCAGCATAAACAGGCCAATAAAGCCGATGATGGAATCCAGCTCCTCGTGAGTCACTGCGCTGCGCGCATCGCTCTGCTGCGCCACCAGCTGCACGTAATGGGTGATGTCTTCATTGAGCATCGCCACCAGCGCTTTAATGCGGTAGGTGGCGTAGGCGATAGCGATATCACTCTGCTCAAGCTGCTGCGCCACGGGTAGCAAACTGCTGCTGGTCGCGATCAGCCGTTGTGCCTGGGTATTTAACACGCCGCTCAGTGCTAACGCGTGCCACTGGCGCAGCACCGTTTGCAGCTGCTGCACCGCCGCTTGTGGCGCCGTGGATTGAATCGCCACGCTTAACAGGCTGTGGGTTTGCTGACGCAGCGCGTCAGAAGGGGAATTGGCGTGAGTCAGGAGATCAATACGATTAAGCAGCAGCTGCGCTTGCCACAGGCCGCTTAGCATCACGTTGCGCTGCAAGTGGCGTTGATGACCTTCACGCAGCAGTTGATTAATGCTCAGTTCCAGCATCTGGCTGCGTTCACGAATCCGCGTGAGCAGCTGCGGTTGCTGAGCGGCCAGCGGTGCGTGGGCTAGCAGCGTCAGCGACTGCTGCAACGCCCGTTGGGTTTGCTGCAATCGAGCCGACTCGCTCTGATACTCCAGCGCGCCGACCACCTGCGACAGGCGCACTGAGGCAATCGCCACATTGGCGGTATCGCGCGCCAGCGCCAGGCTGCCATTCATATCGGCCAGAGTTTGTGCCTGTGCCTGTTCCTGAATGTGACCGGCGTGGCGAAATCCAAAAATCGCCACCAGGCCGACTGCCAGCGTGACCGACATCACCAGCAGGTTAAACAGCAGCAGGCGACTACGCGCGCCAGCGTGCCAGTGCAGACCGTGACTCATTTTCGCCACCTCTTACCGCTCAACTCCCGGCGAGTATAGAAGCGCGAGCGAGGTGAAATATGACAAATATGAACGGTCGCTGACATTTTCCATTTATCTGGGCAGGCTTTACTCGCTGCAACCTTTGCCAGCAGGAGCCTCTCAATGGACGGCACACCGATACTCTCGATGCGTGGTATCACCCGGCGCTTTGGCAGTTTCTATGCGCTAAAGGGCGTCGACCTCACGGTCTGGCCCGGTGAAGTGCATGCGCTGATGGGTGAAAATGGCGCAGGCAAAAGTACTTTGATGAAAATTCTGGCCGGTGCTTATACCGCCAGCAGTGGGGAAATTCTTATCGACGGCCAGCCTTATGCGATTAAAGGCCCTAAAGAGGCGCTGGCGGCGGGCATTACGCTGATTTATCAGGAGATCAACCTGGCACCCAATCTCACGGTGGCGGAGAACATCTTTCTCGGCAGTGAAATCACGCGCGGCGGGCTTGTGAAGCGTCGCCAGATGGCGGAGGAGGCGCAGCGGGTGATCGATCGGTTGGGCGCACAGTTCAATGCCACCGATCTGGTGAGCCGTCTCAGCATTGCCGAGCAGCAGCAGGTGGAAATCGCCCGCGCGCTGCACCGTAACAGCCGCATCCTGGTGATGGATGAACCTACCGCGGCGCTCTCCAATCGCGAAACCGAACAGCTGTTTGCGCTGATTAAACGTCTGCGCAGCGAAGGCATGGCCATCATCTATATCAGCCACCGCATGGCGGAAGTGTATGAGCTTTCAGACCGGGTGAGCGTCCTGCGCGACGGCGAATATGTGGGCAGCCTGACGCGCGAACAGCTCAACGCCAGCGAGCTGGTGCGCATGATGGTGGGCCGTCCGCTCAGCGACCTGTTCAACAAAGACCGCACTATTCCGCCTGGCGACATTCGCCTGGCCGTCAATCACCTGGGCGACAAACATAAAGTGCATCCCAGCAGCCTGGTGGTGCGCGCCGGCGAGATCGTCGGCCTGGCGGGATTGGTCGGTGCCGGGCGCAGCGAGCTGGCGCAGCTGATTTTTGGTGTGCGTAAACCCAGCAGCGGCGAGATCTGGATCGATGGCGAAAAGGTGCAGATTCACTCCCCGCGCGATGCGATTGCGCGCGGCATCGGTTTTCTCACCGAGAACCGTAAAGAGCAGGGCCTGTTTCTCGAGCTGGCGGCGCAAGACAACATTGTGATGGCGACGCTGGAGCGTGATGCCAGCTACGGCCTGCTGAACCGGCGCAAAGGGCAGAAGATCGCCAGCGAAGCGATCGATTCGCTCAACATTCGCGTGCCGCACGCTCAGGTGCGGGCCGGTGGTTTATCCGGCGGCAATCAACAGAAGCTGCTGATTTCACGCTGGGTGGCGATTGCGCCCCGCATCCTGATTCTTGACGAGCCGACGCGCGGCGTGGATGTCGGCGCTAAGAGCGAAATCTACCGCATGATGCAGCAGATGGCGCAGCAGGGCGTGGCGATTTTAATGATCTCCAGCGAGCTGCCGGAAGTGGTGGGCATGAGCGATCGGGTGTATGTGATGCGCGAAGGTTCTATCGCCGGTGAGCTGAGTGGGGCAGAGATTAGCCAGGAAAACATTATGACACTGGCCACCGGCGCACAGCCGGTTCAGGCCTGAGGAGACCGCAATGACCAGTGAAACCGCACGCGTAAAAAGCCCGACGCTCAAGCGCGCGTTAATGAGCGACCTGCTGCAAACCGTCGGCATCCTGCCGATTCTCATCCTGATCGTGGCGGTGTTTGGCTTTGTCACGCCGAACTTCTTCACCGAGGGCAATCTGCTCAACATCACACGTCAGGCTTCGATCAATATCGTGCTGGCGGCGGGCATGACTTTTGTGATCCTCACCGGCGGCATCGATTTGTCAGTGGGATCGATGCTCGGCACCACGGCGGTGGTGGCGATGGTGGTATCGCTCGATCCGGCCTTCGCGTCGCTCACTATCCCGGCGGCACTGGGAGCCGGGCTGATTATGGGGTTGTTCAACGGCGTTCTGGTGGCGTGGGCAGGGCTACCGCCCTTTATTGTTACGCTGGGTACCTATACCGCGATGCGCGGCGCGGCCTATCTGCTGGCCAACGGCACCACGGTGATTAACTCCGACATCAATTTTGAGTGGATAGGCAACGGCTATCTCGGGCCGGTACCGTGGCTGATCGTTATCGCCTTTGCGGTGATTGCGCTGTGCTGGTTCATTCTGCGTCGCACCACGCTGGGCGTACACATCTACGCGGTAGGTGGCAACGTGCAGGCGGCGCGCCTCACCGGTATCAAAGTTAGCGTGGTGCTGCTGTTTGTCTACGCCATGAGCGGCTTGCTGTCCGGACTCGGTGGGCTGATGAGCGCCTCGCGCTTGTATAGCGCCAACGGCAACCTCGGCGTCGGTTATGAGCTGGATGCGATTGCAGCGGTGATCCTTGGCGGCACCAGTTTTGTCGGCGGCATCGGCACCATCACCGGTACGCTGATTGGTGCGCTCATCATTGCCACGTTGAATAACGGTATGACGCTGATGGGCGTCTCCTATTTCTGGCAGTTAGTGATTAAGGGCGCGGTGATCATTATCGCGGTGCTGATCGATAAGTATCGCACCCGGCATCACGTGGGTTGAGATTGTGCGTGCTGGCCCTCACCCCAGCCCTCTCCCGCAGGCGGGAGAGGGGGCCGCCCGAGCAAGCTGAAATTTCAAAGTCCGCTCCACCTAATCATTCCCTCTCCCGCTGGCGGGAGAGGGCTAGGGTGAGGGTAAAAAACCAAAAAAAGCAGGAGAACATCGACTATGCGTTTTAATCCGATTGTAACCGGGCTGCTGGCGGCGACGCTGTTCAGTGCTGGCGTGGCTCAGGCAAAAGAACTGAAATCTATCGGCGTGACGGTGGGCGATCTTGCCAACCCGTTCTTCGTGCAGATCACCAAAGGCGCAGAGCTCAAGGCGCGGGAGCTGGCGGGCGACAAGGTCAATGTGACGCTGGTGTCCAGCGGCTACGATCTTGGCCAGCAGGTGGGCCAGATTGATAACTTTATCGCCGCCAAAGTGGACATGATCATCCTTAACGCCGCCGATTCCAAAGGCATTGCGCCGGCGGTGAAACGTGCGCGTGACGCCGGCATTGTGGTGGTGGCGGTCGACGTGGCGGCTGACGGCGCCAACGCAACCATTACCTCCGATAACACCGCCGCCGGGGCGATGGCGTGTAAATACATCTCCGATCGCCTGAAAGCCAAAGGCAACGTGGTGATCATCAACGGGCCGCCGGTCTCTGCGGTGCAGAACCGTGTCGAAGGCTGCATGAACGAGCTGAAGACTCATCCTGATATCAAACTGCTCTCTTATAACCAGAACGCTAAAGGCAGCCGTGAAGGTGGCCTGGAAGTGATGACCGGCCTGCTATCTGCTAATCCGAAGATTGATGCGGTATTCGCCATTAACGATCCCACGGCGATTGGGGCTGATTTAGCCGCGAAACAGGCGCAGCGTAACGAGTTCTTTATTGTTGGCGTCGATGGATCGCCAGACGGTGAAGAAGCGCTGAAACGCAAAGGCTCACTGTTCGTCGCGACGCCGGCGCAAGACCCGCAGGTGATGGCAGCGAAAGCGGTCGAGATCGGTTACGACATTCTGCAGGGTAAACCAGCGCCGGATAAGCCGGTGTTGATCCCTGTGACGATGATCGATCGTAATAGCGTAAGCAGCTACAAGGGCTGGACGGTGAAATAATCCCGAGAGATGTAGGGTCGCCATTCATGGCGACCTGAACCCCGAAACGCGAGGAGCTTTCATGCAACGCTCTGAAGTGAATGCAATTTTACAACGTACCCGCGAATTTTTTATACGTCAGGATGTGCATCTGCCGCCGTGGGCCGATTTCGGCCTCGCGCAGTGGCGCGCGCTGGATAAACAGGCCGCCGATGAACTGCTGGCGCTGCACCTCGGCTGGGATGTCACCAGCTTCGGTGCCGACGATTTTACGCAAACCGGTTTAACCCTGTTCACCCTGCGCAACGGCTCGCGCGGCGGCCGGCCGTGGGGCAAGCCCTATGCCGAGAAGATCATGCATGTGCGCGAAGGGCAGATCACGCCCATGCATTACCACCCGCAAAAGATGGAAGACATCATCAATCGCGGCGGCGGCAATCTGATCGTCACGCTGCATAACCGGGCGGGCAATCAGCTGGCCGATACGGCGGTGAATGTCACGCTGGATGGCATCCGCCAAACCCATGCCGCCGGTTCGCAGTTACGCTTATCGCCCGGCGAAAGCGTCACCTTGCTGCCGGGCATCTGGCACAGCTTCTGGGGGGAAGAGGGCTACGGCGACGTGCTGGTGGGTGAAGTCTCAATGCCCAACGACGACGAGCATGACAATGTTTTTCTCACGCCGCTGGCGCGCTTTAATCCGCTTGATGAAGATGAAGAACCGCGCTGGCTGTTGTGTAACGACTATCACCGCTGGCTGGCATAAAGGAGCCCATCATGGCACTGATTTCCCTGGCGCAGGGGTTAACTCATGCGCAGCAAAACAGTTACGCGCTCGGCGCGTTCAACGTCCTCGACACGCATTTCCTGCGGGCGCTCTTTCAGGCGGCAGAGCAGCAGCGCTCACCGTTTATCATCAGCATCGCCGAGGTGCATTTTAAATATGTCAGCCTTGAACATCTGGTGGCGGCGGTGCGCACCGAAGCGGCGCTGCACGACATTCCGGTGGTGCTGCATCTCGATCACGGCCTGCATTTTGAGGCGGTGATGCAGGCGATTCGTCTCGGTTTTACCTCGGTGATGTTTGATGGATCGACGCTCAGCTACGACGAAAACGTGCGCCAGACGCGCGAAGTGGTGAAGATGTGCCACGCGCTCGGCGTGTCGGTGGAAGCGGAGCTCGGTGCGGTGGGCGGCGATGAAGGCGGTGCGCTGTTTGGCGAAGCTGACAGCGATAAATTCACCGATCCGGCGCAGGCCGCTGACTTTGTCCGCTCAACCGGTATTGATTGCCTGGCGGTGGCGATTGGCAACGCACACGGCAAATACAAAGGCGAACCGAAGCTCGATTTCGACCGGCTGGCGGCGATTCGTACCACGGCGGGCATTCCGCTGGTGCTGCACGGCGGTTCAGGGATCAGCGATGCTGACTTCCGTCGTGCCATCAGCCTTGGCATCAACAAAATTAACTTCTACACCGGCATGTCGCAGGCAGCGCTGGGCGCGATTGAAACGCAGATTAGCCAGCGCGATGCACGCTATGACGCCTTTGCCGAGCTGTTGATGGCGGTGGAACGTGATATCGCCAACGTGGTGGCGCAGCAGATGCAGGTGTTCGGCAGCGCCGGGAGGGCCTGAAAGATGGCGCGTAATGGCATCATCGGGGCGGGCAGCATGCTGGTGGACCACGTACAGCGTATCAGCCACTGGCCGGAGCAGGGCTGGCTGACGGAAATTCATCACAGCGAAAAATGCAGCGGTGGGGCGGCGCTCAATGTGCTGTTTACGCTGGCGCGCATGCAGGTGAATTTGCCGCTGGCGGCCGTGGGTATGGTCGGTGAAGACAGCGATGGCGAGTATATTGTGCAACGGCTGGACGAACATCACATCGATCGTCAGTTTGTGCAGCAAACGCGCCTTAGCAGTACCGCGATGACCCAGGTGATGACCGCGCCGGATGGCCAGCGCACTTTCTTTCACGCGCGCGGCGCGAATGCACAGCTCGACCTGGCACATTTTGCCGCCGTTGTGACGCCTCACCGCATCTTCCATCTGGGATATTTGCTGTTGCTGGATAGTCTCGATGTGCCCGACGACGACTATGGCACGCGCAGCGCACGTTTATTGGCGCAAATGCAGCAGCGCGGCTACCTCACCTCACTCGATCTGGTCTCGCGCGCGGGGGAATATCGTCCGCTGGTGCTGCCCGCGCTGCGTTGGCTCGATTATCTGGTGATCAATGAGCTGGAAGCGCAATCGCTGACCGGTGTGCAATTACGGACAGCGCATGGTCTTGCTGCGCCGGAAGCTTTCGCTGTCGCTGCGGCATGGCTGATGCAGCAGGGCGTGCGTCAGCGTGTGGTGATCCATGCACCGGAGGGCGCGTGGGGACAGCAAACCAATGGGGAAGGGCGCTGGCAGCCAGCGTGGTGCTTAACGCCAGAAGAGATTGTGGGCAGCGTGGGGGCGGGCGATGCGTTCTGCGCTGGCGTGTTGTATGCCAGCCATGAAGGCTGGTCGCTAACGGAAACGCTGAAGCTGGCGCATACCTGTGCCAGTTTTAATCTGCATGCCGCAAATGCGCTGGACGGCACCCGGCCACTGGCCGAGATGCAGCGCTGGATGGATCAGGCGATCTGCGTTTCGCGCGCCGAAGAGGCTGGTCGCATGACGTCGGCGGAAAAAACGTAGCCGAGTCCGCGGATGGTGCGGATAAGGCTGGGCTGATGCGGATTGGCTTCGATTTTACGCCGCAGCCGCATGATCAGCACATCAATGGTGCGATCGAAAACGTCGAGGCTTTCGCTGTGCGTCAGCTCCAGCAGTTGATCGCGGGTTAACACTTTACGCGCATGTGCCACCAGCGCGCGCAATAGCGTGTACTCGCCCTGGGTAAGCGGCACACTTTCACGTTGCGGATTAAAGAGCTGGCAGCGCGCATCATCCAGGCGCCAGCCGTTAAATTGCCAGCCCTCATCCTGCCGAATTTCCGGCTGCGCCAGCCGCCCGCAGCGACGCAATGCGGCCCGCGCACGCGCCACGACCACGCGCGGATTAAACGGCTTGGCGATGTAATCGTCCGCCCCCATCTCCAGGCCTACCACCATATCTGCTTCCGAGCCCATGCCGGTTAACATGATCACCAGCACATCGGGACGCTGCCGCTGCATCTGTTGCAGCACCAGCAAACCATTGGTATCGGGCAGCATCATATCCAGCATCACCAGCGAGATTTCCGGATGCAGTGCCAGCAGCGTGAGCGCATCTTTGCCCTGATGGCAGCTGTAAACAGTAAAAACATGTTCATTTAAGACGTCATGCAGCAGTTCGCATATCGCACGATCGTCATCGACCACCAAAATCGCGGGCTTCATGGGGGCGCCTCTTTTGTTACGAAAGGGTTAAAAGCAGTGTAACCCGACGTTTTTTGCTTGCTGAAACCAGCACCAGAAACGTGAGCGCCATCGCCTGTGACAGTACGAAAGCGTGCTGTGCAGCACCATTTTGCCGTCATCATCGCGGGGAAGGAAAACGATTGCGCGGCAGCGGTGCAATGCACCATAATCGCGCCTCGTTATGGTTCAGAATTATCTTAGCCCCACAGGTAATCAGAAACGTAATCGATTGCGTACGAGGCTGGCATAGCTATTGCTATTAGAGACAAGGGTAAGCGGAAGATTTCACTCAACGCCGCTTGGCCTTCACTACAAAAATAAACATGTAAACCACATTGGCAAGTGAGAACGCGCATTGGTGCCGACTCCGCTCATGAGAGATGATGATGTTAGAAAAACTCTTCAAATTAAAAGCGCATAACACAACGGTCCGCACGGAAATCATTGCGGGTATCACGACCTTTCTGGCGATGGCCTACATTCTGTTTGTTAACCCGAGCATCCTCGGCGCAACCGGCATGGATAAAGGCGCGGTCTTCGTTGCAACCTGTCTGGCGGCGGCGATTGGCTGTGTGCTGATGGGCCTGATCGCTAACTACCCGATTGCCCTTGCACCGGGCATGGGCCTTAACGCCTTCTTCACTTATACCGTGGTTCTGCACATGGGATACACGTGGCAAGTCGCACTGGGCGCGGTGTTCTTGTCAGCGGTGATTTTCTTTGCCATGTCGCTTTTCAAAATTCGTGAGTGGATTATTAACAGCATTCCGCTGCCGCTGCGTGCGGGTATTGGTGCTGGCATCGGCCTGTTCCTGGCGATTATTGCCCTGGAAGGCGCGGGTATCGTGGTGGACAATCCGGCAACGCTGGTTGGCCTGGGCGATTTGACCAAACCTGGCCCGCTGTTAGCGCTGCTTGGCTTCTTTATCATTGTGGTGCTGGAAGCGCGTCGCGTAACCGGCGCGGTACTGATCGGCATTCTGGTGGTCACCTTCATTTCTATGGGTATTGGCCTGACGCCGTTTGGCGGTGTGTTCTCCGCGCCACCCTCCATTGCGCCGACCTTGATGCAGCTGGATATTGCTGGTGCGTTTAATGTGGGCCTGGTGAGCGTGATTTTCGCTTTCCTGTTTGTGGATGTGTTCGATAACACCGGCACTTTGCTGGGCGTGACCAAACGTGCAGGATTAGCGGATGAGCAGGGCAACGTGCCGAAAATGGGCCGTGCGCTGATTGCCGATAGCGCCGCTGCACTGTTCGGTTCGCTGCTCGGCACCTCAACCACCACCAGCTATGTGGAATCTGCTGCAGGCGTTAGTGCCGGTGGTCGCACCGGTTTGACGGCGATTGTGGTAGCTATCCTCTTCCTGCTCAGCCTGTTCTTCTCGCCGCTGGCGGGCAGCGTACCGGTGTATGCAACGGCACCTGCGCTGCTGTTTGTGGCGGTATTGATGGCCTCGGGTTTAGCGGATATTGACTGGAAAGACATCACTACTGCGGCGCCAGTGACCGTGACGGCGCTAACCATGCCGCTGACTTATTCCATCGCCAACGGTATTGCCTTTGGCTTCATCACCTGGACCGTGGTGAAACTGCTGAGTGGACGCACCAAAGAGGTGAATCCGGCGCTGATTATTCTGTCAATTCTGTTTGTCATCAAACTGGGTTGGCTGAGCGCATAATGGTTATTTAACGGAAGCCCGTTCGGGCTTCCGTGTCTGTGGTTGCAATCCTCTGCTTATTTTCTGCGTGACACCTCGCAATCCCTTTTGATGTTCACTTCTCTTCCCTCTCGGGTCGGCCTAGGCTGTGCGTGTTGTTTAATCCTGCCCTGTAAAATAGTGCTGTGAATGGCGGGATCGTGGAATGTTAACGCTGCGCAAATCTGTTTCACTGGCTGGGTGGTGGACGGATTGAAAGAAAGCGATGGAGAAGGATTCGGTGATGGATTACCCCATTAGCAATACAACTCGTGTGTTCCGACCGCTAATTTTTGACCTTGGTAACAAAGGAGATCACCAAATGGAACAATTAACCAAACGGGTTGAACAGCTGGAAAAAACTACCCAGCAGATTCAGATGGATGTGGCTGTGCTAACCGCGCGTTCAGAACATTTTTCTACCAAGGCGGATATCGAAAAGGTTCGAGCCGAGCAGGGGGCAATGCGTGTCGAGATTATGGGCGAGCTAGGGGCGCTTGAACAACGTATCGATAAAAAGTTTGAGCGGATGGAAGAGAAATCCGAACTGAAGTTCGACAAAATAGATGCGCGGTTCGCAAGGATTGATGAGAAGTTCGAAAGAGTTGATCAAAGATTCAATCAGCTGGAAGAAAAAATATCTGCCTTTAACAACAGTCTTACCTGGAAAATCATGTTACCGACTTGCCTTCTGGTGTTGGCGTGGTTTGTTCAGAATATTGTTTTGAAGATGTCATGACGCGCTTTACTGCACTGTTCCGGCCCCACAAGGGCCGGAACTCATCATGATTATCTAAACGGTGGCTCGTTGAAGGTTCTGAGCTTCCTTGAGTGCAGCTTATCGCCCTCGGCACGCAGCAGTTCCACCGCGCAGATGCCGATCTGCAGGTGCTCAGAAATCGCCCCTTCATAGAAGCGGTTTGCCTGGCCAGGCAGTTTGATCTCGCCGTGCAGTGGTTTATCTGATACGCACAGCAAGGTGCCATAAGGTACGCGGAAGCGGTAACCCTGCGCGGCGATGGTAGCGCTCTCCATATCGACCGCCACGGCGCGGCTCAGGTTGAAGCGCAGCGCAGAAGCGGAGTAGCGCAGCTCCCAGTTGCGGTCATCGGTGGTGACGACCGTACCCGTACGCAGGCGCTGCTTAACCTCTTCGCCCGGCATGCCGCTCACCGCTTTGGTGGCGTCATACAGCGCGCGCTGCACTTCGGCGATGCTTGGGATCGGGATATCCGGCGGCAATACACTGTCGAGTACGTGATCGTCACGCAGGTAGGCGTGTGCGAGGACATAATCGCCAATGGTCTGGCTTTCACGCAGGCCGCCGCAGTGGCCAATCATCAGCCAGGCGTGAGGGCGAATCACTGCAAGATGATCGCAGATGGTTTTAGCATTGGATGGACCCACGCCGATGTTCACCAGCGTAATGCCGCGACGATTCGGTGACGTCAGATGCCAGGCGGGCATTTGGTGTTTCTTCCACGCCAGATCGGACATCATCGCCGTTGGGTCTGGTGTCTCGGCGGTGATCACCACCTCACCGGCACAGGCCAGGCTGTCATACGGCGTGCTGGGATCCTGCACTTGCTCAATGGCCCAGCGTACGAATTCATCTACGTAGCGTGTGTAGTTGGTAAACAGCACGAACGGCTGGAAATGCTCAACGCTGGTGCCGGTGTAGTGACGCAGACGTGCCAGCGAGAAATCGGTGCGCAGCGCATCGAAGTGCGACAGCGGGAAAATGGCATTGGCGTGGAACAGGCCGTCTGCCGTTTCATCGCCAATCTGCGACAGTTCGGTGGTGGGGAAATGGCGCGCGATGCTGGCGCTCATGGAGCGATCGAGCGACAAACCGTCGATCACATACGGATAAGGAATCTCCTGCTGTGATGGCCCCACTTCAATCTGCACGTCATACTCCTTCTCCAGCATGTGCAACTGCTCGCTAAGGTAGTGACGCAGCAGCGCCGGGCGCGTGATGGTGGTGCTGTAGCTGCCCGTATGGGTGAAGCGTCCCCAGGCGCGGGTGCGATTTTTCTGCGGGCCTTCGCCCAGCCAGGTGATACGCAGCTGCGGATAAACAAACAGGCCTTGTTGGCGTGCGGCTTCATCCGGCACTTGTCCGGTCGCCGTGAAATCGCGAATGGCGTTGCGCAGGGCGTCAACCGCCGCATCATAAAGATGCTCTAATTCGTCCAGCGCTTGCTGGCTGCTTAATCCGTTCCGTTGCGTGTTCATAGATTCTCCTTCAGGAAACGTGGACCGTTTTCACCAGAGCATAGCGGATAAACCCCTCACGACGATGAAGAATCTGTGATCAACCGCATTCTGCACCATCGCGGTGCTGGTGTGTGGCGTAACCTTGGCTATGTTTATGATCAGCAGGGATGTAACATCGCGTGTCTCCAGTCCTGGCGCGATGCCAATGCAAAAACCGCCCGCGTTATAATAAGTTGGCGAGATTATTGCTTGATTTTCAACCGTAGCCTTAATGAACCTATGCTGTTGAGCTCAGGGCGCACATTGATGCGTGACTGAAAGCAGATCGCCATGAGTGGCGATCTCAGGGGATTTTATTGGCCGCACGCTGTTCCGCCGAAGTTTCAGAAATTGATTTCTCCCAGGCCGTGGTATGGCTCCGTTCCTGACCCGTTGAGGATTGAAAGCATGTCTTTGAAATTCATAAAACACCCAATGAAGGTGGCGATTGCAGGTTGTTTAAGCGTGGCTTTTTACGCTCAGGCAGATATTAAAATTGGCGTGGCCGGTCCTTTCTCTGGGCCCAATGCGACCTACGGCGCGCAATACTGGAAAGGCGCCAGCCAGGCAGCGGAGGACATCAATGCCGCCGGCGGCATTAACGGTGAGAAAATCGTGCTGGTGCAGGGGGACGACGCCTGCGAGCCAAAACAGGCGGTCTCTGTCGCTAACCGCTTAGTCGATCAAGACAAAGTGATGGCGGTAGTGGGCCACTTCTGTTCCTCATCCACCATGCCGGCGTCGGAAGTCTATGATGAGGCTGGCGTGCTGGCGATTACGCCTGGATCTACCAACCCGCAAATCACCGAGCGTGGTATGAAAACCATGTTCCGCATGTGTGGTCGTGACGACCAGCAGGGCGCAATTGCCGCCGACTACATCATTGATAAGCTCAAAGCCAAAAAAGTCGCGATTATTCATGACAAGGACACCTACGGTCAGGGCTTAGCGGATGCCACGAAAGCCTCGCTGGAGAAGCGCGGCGTAAAAGAGGTGCTGTATGAAGGGCTTTCGCGGGGTGAGAAAGATTTCAATGCGCTGGTCACGAAAATTGGCGCGCTGAAACCTGACGTGGTCTATTTCGGCGGATGTCATCCGGAAGCCGGTCCGTTGGTACGCCAGATGCGTGAGCAAGGCGTGAATGCTGCCTTCTTCTCCGGCGACTGCATCGTCACCGAGGAGATGGTGACGGCGGCAGGCGGCCCGCAGTACACCAAAGGGGTGTACATGACCTTTGGCAACGATCCGCGCACCATTGCCGATGGCAAAGCGGTGATCGAGAAATTCCGCGCCGGCGGTTTTGAGCCCGAAGGTTACACCTTATATGCCTATGCTTCCGTGCAGACGCTGGCAGCCGCGTACAAAGCGGCCGGTAAAGATAACGCTAAAGCCAGCGACTGGCTGAAAGCTAACAGCGTGGATACCGTGATGGGCAAAAAAGCGTGGGATACAAAAGGCGACCTCAAAGTCTCGGATTACGTCGTTTATCAGTGGGATGACAAAGGCAAATACCACCAGCTGTAATCTGCCACGCGGCCCCGCACGTTGCGGGGCTATTCGCGATTGAGCGTGAGGTGTGCGCTCCCATTGAGTACGAGACGAGATTATGGACGCCTTCTTCTTACAGCAACTGATTAACGGTTTAACGCTGGGTGCGGTTTATGGCTTGATCGCCATCGGCTACACCATGGTTTACGGTATCATCGGCATGATCAACTTCGCCCACGGCGAGGTGTATATGATCTCCGCCTATCTGTGCGCAATTGGCTTATCGCTCCTCAGTTTCTTTGGCATTCACTCCTTTCCGCTGCTGATTTTCGGCACCCTGATCTTCACCATCATTGTTACGTCGGCCTACGGCTGGGCGATTGAACGTATTGCCTATCGGCCGCTGCGTAACTCAACGCGGCTTGCACCGCTGATCTCGGCGATTGGCATGTCGCTGATTTTGCAAAACTATGTACAGCTTAGCCAGGGACCGAATCAGCAGGGGATTCCAACGCTGCTGACGGGCGTGCTGCGCATGGAGATTGATGGCGGCGTGGTGCAAATCACCTGGACTAAAATTTTCATTCTGATCGCGGCCTTGTGCGGCATGGCGCTGCTAACGTGGGTTATCCAATACACCAAGCTGGGGCGAATTTGCCGCGCGGTGCAGCAGGACCGGCGCATGGCATCGATTCTCGGGATTAATACCGATCGGGTGATCTCGCTGGTTTTTGTCATTGGCGCGGCGATGGCCGGATTAGCTGGCGTGCTGGTCACTATGAATTACGGCACTTTTGATTTCTACGCCGGATTCATCATTGGCATTAAAGCCTTCACGGCGGCGGTGCTCGGCGGCATCGGTTCGCTGCCGGGCGCAATGCTGGGCGGATTGCTGCTCGGCGTGGCGGAAGCGCAGTTCGCTGGCATGGTGAACTCGGATTACAAAGATGTGTTCTCGTTTTCGCTGCTGGTGGTGATTTTGATCTTCCGCCCGCAAGGATTGCTGGGACGGCCGCTGGTTGCGAAAGTGTGAGGACGTTTTGATGAAGGCAATGACGCAAAATCCGCTGCGCCAGGCGCTGCTCGACACGCTGCTGGCAGGACTGGTGGCGCTGGTGGTCTTTGGACCGATCGTTGGCGTAGTGCTTGATGGTTACAGTTTCACACTCTCACCGCAGCGCGTGGGGCTGCTGGTGGCCGTGGTGATGGCGGGACGCTTGCTGTTTAGCGTGTTTATCCTCGCCCCCTTTGGCCAGCGCGTTATGCGTAAGTTTGCCGGCGGGGATGATGGCGTTTACGTGCGCGATCCCGGCTACCGCTCGCGCCTGCGCTGGATTCTGCCTCTGCTGCTGATCGTGGCGCTGGCCTTTCCGTTTCTTTCCAGTAAATACCTGCTGACGGTGGCGATTCTTGGCCTGATCTACGTGCTGCTCGGGCTGGGTTTAAACATTGTGGTGGGGCTCGCCGGGTTGCTCGATTTAGGCTATGTCGCCTTCTACGCCATCGGCGCGTACGGCCTGGCGCTCGGCTATCAATACCTTGGATTGGGCTTCTGGAGCATGCTGCCACTCGCCGCGCTGCTGGCCGCTTTTGCCGGTGCGCTGCTGGGATTTCCGGTGCTGCGCATGCACGGTGATTATCTGGCGATTGTTACGCTCGGCTTCGGTGAAATTATCCGCTTAGTGCTGACTAACTGGCTCTCTTTTACCGGAGGGCCGAACGGCGTTTCTGTACCGTCGCCAACCTTCTTTGGCCTTGAGTTTGGTCGGCGCGCGCGCGAGGGTGGCGTGCCGTATCACGAGTTCTTTCATGTCACCTACAACCCAAATATGAAGTTTATTTTCATTTACGTGGTGTTGGTTCTGGTGGTGCTGCTGGTGCTGTGGATCAAACATCGCCTGACGCGCATGCCGATTGGCCGTGCCTGGGAAGCGCTGCGCGAAGATGAAATTGCCTGCCGCGCCATGGGGCTCAATCACGTATTAGTTAAGCTTTCCGCCTTCATGCTGGGTGCTTCCACCGCGGGCATTGCCGGAGTATTTTTTGCCAGCTATCAGGGCTTCGTTAATCCTACGTCATTCACCTTTTTTGAATCGGCGCTGATCCTCGCCATTGTGGTACTCGGCGGTATGGGCTCGACGCTCGGCGTGGTGTTGGCGGCGTTTGTCCTGACGGTGGCGCCCGAACTGTTGCGCAGCTTTGCCGAGTATCGCGTGCTGCTGTTCGGCATGCTAATGGTGCTAATGATGATCTGGCGGCCGCGCGGCCTGGTGCGCACCGCACGCGTCGGTGTGCCGTTACGCAAAGGAGTGCGCCATGAGTGATGCCATCCTGCAAGTGACCAACCTGATGATGCGCTTCGGCGGCATTAAGGCGTTGAATGATGTTAGCCTGGCGGTGGAGCGCGGATCGGTGACCTCACTGATTGGCCCGAACGGCGCAGGCAAAACCACGGTCTTCAACTGCCTGACCGGTTTTTATCGCGCGACGAGCGGGCGCATTGTGCTCAATGCCAACCAGCGCAGCACCGATGTGATTCAGGTGTTGGGACAAAAAATTCATGCAACAGACTTTATCCATCCGGCACGGCTCGGCTCGCGTCTCTGGTACAAGATGTTTGGCGGCGCGCATCTGGTGAACCGCGCCGGGTTGGCGCGCACCTTCCAAAATATTCGGCTATTTCGTGAGATGTCGGTGATTGAGAATCTGCTGGTGGCGCAGCATATGCAGGTCAATCGCCAACTGCTGGCGGGAGTACTGAACACGCGCGGCTATCGCCAAGCGGAAAATCGTGCACTCGATCGCGCTTTCTACTGGCTGGAAAATGTTGATTTGGTCTCCAGTGCTAATCGGCTGGCGGGCACACTCTCTTATGGTCAGCAGCGCAGGCTGGAGATTGCGCGTGCCATGTGTACACGACCAGAATTGATTTGCCTGGACGAACCGGCGGCGGGGTTAAATCCAGTGGAGACTGAGGCGCTGAGCCAGATTTTGCATCGCCTGCGCGCCGACCATCGCATCAGCGTACTGCTGATTGAGCACGACATGCCGATGGTGATGCGCATTTCTGACCACATCGTGGTGCTGGATCACGGTGACGTGATTGCGCAGGGCACGCCGCAGCAAATTCGTCACGATGCCAAAGTGATTGCCGCTTATCTGGGGGCAGAAGAGGAGAGCGACCATGGCTGAACCGATGCTGGCGTTTGAGCAGGTAGATGTGTTTTACGGTCCGCTGCAGGCATTGAAACAGGTTTCATTAACGGTTAATCAGGGCGAAACCGTGGCGCTGATTGGCGCCAACGGGGCGGGTAAATCGACCCTGCTGATGTCGATCTTTGGCCAGCCGCGCATCGCCAGCGGCGAGATCCGCCTACGCGGCGAAGCGATCAGCCAGCGCTCAACCCATTTTATCGCCGCCAGCGGTATTGCGCAGGCGCCGGAGGGGCGCCGCATTTTTCCCGATATGACGGTAGAAGAGAATCTGCTGATGGGCACCATCGCCATTGGCGAACGCTTTGTTAAGGAGGATAAAGATCGCATGTATCAGCTGTTTCCGCGCCTGCTGGAGCGGCGTAAGCAGCGCGCCATGACGCTCTCCGGTGGCGAGCAGCAGATGCTGGCGATTGCCCGCGCGTTGATGAGTCGCCCCAAATTATTGTTGCTGGATGAACCCAGTCTTGGGCTCGCGCCGATTGTGGTAAAGCAGATTTTTGCCATCCTGCGCGAGCTAACACAGCAGGGAATGACGCTGTTTCTGGTGGAGCAGAATGCCAGGCATGCGCTGCAGCTGGCGGATCGCGGTTATGTGATGGTCAATGGCGAGATTCGTCTCAGCGGAAGCGGGGCCGAGTTGCTCAATAACGACGACGTGCGCAGCGCCTATCTGGGAGGTGCAGCCGATCCTGCGGTGGTGGCGACAAAAAGTTTGTAATAATGATTAAATGGTGATGGGAAACACTTTGCATATTTGTCAGTGGCCTATCATCATTATTACTCTTCTTCCTCTCCAAAGTGATTTGGAAATCCCTTGCAAAATCCTGGCGTAGTAATGATGCGGGCGGTTAGAAATACGGCGTGGTATCCCAAACGTCGCTCTTATCGCACGTTGTTCTGGCGTGAAATTACCCCCTTAGCCGTGCCGATCTTTATCGAAAACCTCTGTGTGATGCTCATGGGTGTCCTCAGTACCTTTTTGGTGAGTTGGTTAGGCAAAGAAGCCATGGCGGGCGTGGGTCTGGCCGACAGCTTCAATATGGTGGTGATCTCCTTCTTCGCGGCAATCGATCTCGGTACCACGGTGGTGGTGGCGTTTAGCCTGGCCAAGCGCAACGGTAAGCGTGCGCGCGCGGCGACGCGTCAGTCGCTGGGACTGATGACCGCGCTGGCTTTTGTGCTGGTCATCGCCATTGAATTCTGGGGACACCTGATCATTGATGTGATTGCCGGCAGCGCGGATCCCAAAGTGAAAGAGCTGGCGCTGAGCTATCTGCAAACTTCGGCGTGGAGCTATCCAGCGGCGGCGATTGCGCTGATTGGCAGCGGTGCACTGCGTGGTGCGGGCAACACTAAAATCCCGATGCTGATTAACGGCGGCATGAACATTCTCAACATCGTGATCAGTAGCGTACTGATATACGGCTGTATGGGTTGGGAAGGATTGGGCTTTGTCGGCGCCGGATTAGGGCTAACCATTTCACGCTATATTGGTGCGGCGGCGGCGATTTACGTGCTGTATCGCGGCATTGCTCCAGCATTGAAAATTTCCATCGCCAGCTATTTTCGTCGCTGGGATCGCAATATTCTGATGGAAGTGTTGGGCATTGGCGTTCCCGCCAGTATCGAATCGGTGCTGTTTAACGGCGGTAAATTGCTGACGCAGATTTTTGTCGCTGGTATGGGCACCAATGAAATCGCCGGTAACTTTATCGCCTTCTCGATTGCTTCGCTGATCAACCTGCCGGGCAATGCCCTCGGATCGGCCTCAACCATCATTACGGGACGAAGGCTGGGGCTTAATCAGGTGATGCAGGCGGAACGGCAAATCAAACATGTGTTCTGGCTGGCGATGATCGGACTGTGTTCGCTGGCGTTAATCACCGTGCCGCTCGCCGGAACCCTGGCGCAGTTTTATAGCCGCGATCCGGAAGTCATCTCGGTGACGAAACATCTGATTTGGCTGAATGCCGCCTTTATGCCGATTTGGACTGCTTCGTGGGTGCTGCCCGCCAGCCTGAAGGGCGCACGCGATGCGCGCTACACCATGTATGTGTCGATGTTCAGTATGTGGGGCGCACGCGTGGTGGCCGGGTATTTCCTCGGCATTGTGCTGGGCATGGGCGTGGTGGGCGTGTGGCTCGGCATGTTCCTCGATTGGACGGTGCGCGGCCTGTGCTTCTGGTGGCGTTTAAACAGCGGCAAATGGCTGAACAATTACCATAAGATGATGGCCAAAAGCAGGGAATAGGGGGATTTCCTCCGCTGGCGATGGATTTGTAGAGTGCGCATTGATGCGCACTTTTTTTATATGCATCAGCTGGCAAAGAAGCGCACAACTAATCGTTTTGGTTATATGGCGGGATGAGGTTTACTGTCAGCGTCAATCAATTACGGAGACGCTGACCATGAAAAATTTCTTGCAGCAATGGTTTAACCAGCTACTCAACGGCGCGACCAAACCCGCAGAAGAGCGCGAGTTCGATCTCAGTAACCACATCGATCTACTGATTCCGCTTAGCCAACTGTATGGTGTTGAATTCCATCCCTCGGTGTATCGCTACTATGAGAGATGAGCGCTTACATCATGTAATGCGCTACAGCTACTGGAATGAACTGTGCGCTGAGGAATAGAAAACCCGCTGTTAGGCCAGCGGGTTTTTTTATGTGCGGCATTAACTGAACGCGTTTTTTACAGCCTGATAATCCCAATAGTAGGTACCATCCCTCAGGAAGCACATAGCAACGTGAGTACCTGTATTCCGTATGGCATCAGGGCATTTATCTTTATTAACAGAGGCCGCGTTGTAAAGCACGATGATTTCAAGATTATCCTTTATTGCTTTCTCACACTCATACTCGATGTAGCTACGGTGATCTACCGACCGCCCTTTTGAACAAGAGCTTGTCCAACTACGGTAACTCGCGCAATACTGACAACGGCCACTTCGGGCCGTTTTAGTATTTTTTCCAACAATAAGCACAAATTTTTTTGATGAATTAAATCTTGTTGCCAGTGAGGATTTGATACTGCAGTTTAAACTGCTGTCGCGGGCTTGTGTTAAGTCATGTGCATCGGTAAAAGAAAGACCCCAATGTTTACTCTTATTCCAGAGATGTAACTGTTCGATGGCGTCTTTATCGCCATCCCATTCGCCCGCAATATAGGTTCTGGTACGGTATACCATAAATAATCACTCCTTTGTTATTTTGAATACATCTCGCTTAACCAGAGCGTTAAGCTTTACGCTACAATCCATTTCTTGCTGACTGGAGGTCAAATAAGTTGATTTGGCTGATCTTGTCTTTATGAATCATGATGGTTAATTTTGCGGGGTGTTTAAAGCGCATTTCACTCACTCGGAAAGTCCAGAGCATAATTTTCAATAGTTCTTCATCATTGATCCGCTTGTGTCCCTTTATTCTTGTGATGCCTGACCCAAAAATAGGCACCGTGACGCTTTTCTGGGCATACACACGATTAACGCTATCCCAAAAATTAATCAGAAACGCCAGGTATTCAGGCATTGATAAATGGGCTTCATTAAATTTATTAAACCGGGCAAAAGCCGTTAACAGATAATCGTCCCAGACGCAGATGGTTCCAAGCTTATAACTTTGATTTTTACCTGATAATCTAGTGGTATTAAGCGCGGCAACATCCTCCCTTGCATAGGCATAATTATCAATGTGTTCATCCAGTTTTTCTCGCGAACAGGAGAGATGCTCAGTAATAAACTTACCGTTGAGACTTTGACGTGCGATGACGATATCATCTACCTTCGTATCAAAGTACTCGTTAAAAGCAATCGCCTTGAGACCTTGCTCCGCAAAAATATCACCCGTTTTAATCGTTACCGTGCTGCCTTCAACGGTCAAATTAATTGTTCTAAGCTTATTCGCCCTGAGCCAGATGAAAAGATAAACCAGGATTAATAGGATAATGCATGTCACGCCTGCGATATCTTTATATTCTAGCGGGATATCCTTAAATAAAACTACCGCAGCGATGCAACCAGTAATAGCTGAAGCATAGTTACAAAAATCGCTTCTCACTTTTGCATCAAAAAATCTGACTTTTAACATATCCGACTTTCCTTTGTTATGAGTGGTATCCTTAATCCCTAAGGCTCATTCGCAATTGAAAGTAAACGTGAGACAGCCAAAAATCCACATAAAATATACGTGTTTAATTAAAAGTATGATCCAGCGACAGGTAATTTTGAAAACCTGGGATTTTTTTAAGTTGTTGATAACAGTTTTGTATCTTCACGCTGTCGGAAACCACAATGCAAAAAGCCCGCTTAGTTTCCTAAGCGGGCTTCTCTAAATATGGCTCCTCTGACTGGGATCGCCTTTGCCAGTAACTGGCTAATAAGTAAGCTAATGCTGAAAGCTCTCCCTGTCAAGACCACCAGAATGACCACCAATCGAAGCAGTTTCTACAAACTGATGTGTGCGGCCTCGTGCATTTGGTGATCGCTACTATTGTCACTGACGTCCCAAGTAATAGATAACAACGTCAGTTTGTAATATCGGGTTGTTGACCCTGCCCCCGAATATGATCCAGGCATAACCGGCTTCATGTCAGCTGCAATCAGTCGGCAGACCCTTGCGGCGTCGCCTGCGTTTTACACCCCAGCCGTTAAGGTTACAAATGCGGTATACCCGCTTGTTGTCTAATCAGTCAATATCAGGGGCAGATGGGGTCTTGCTTACGGCAAAGTTTCAGGGCCGTAACCCCGGGTTCGGCCTCGCGGACAATATTGATGACATTATCGTCGGAAAAGGATTCTTCATGAGGATGTACTCATGTGACGGATGAAGATATTGCTAACCTTGCGGTGTGTTAATCAATGGGAAGCAGGTCAAGAGAGGCTGCCATTACCGATGGCGCGGTTGACTTGATTTCACAAACGTTTCGAGGCTTATAGAATTCATGTCACACATAGGTTGATCATCATATAATGCATCGTGTATGTAGGTATAATCTTGTCAGCTGCGCTGACAACCTGTGAGTTATTTAGCGTTTATTATCATTTGATTCATCTCTGAACCCTTTGCTTCACCGTACAACCATCTCTGCAGTAATCGACTGTCTTCAGACAGATCCATATTCTGTCGAGTACATAAATAATAGTCCCTGCCATCATCGATTTCGTGGTCGAAAAGCTTCACCAGTTCGCCTGATGCAAGAAAAGGGGCGATCATCGGCTCCCTCAACAGGCCACATCCCAGACCTGCGCGCACCGCAGCCAACGTCAGTAACCCATCTTCAAAGATGGGACCCTCTTTCCTGAAATGCGTGATATCGAGACTGTTGAACCACTGCTGCCATGCATTCCTCTCCTCATCATGCACTTTTTTTGTTTGTGCCAGGATTTCAGGAGTATCGATATAGCCATGTGTGCGTAAAAAATCCTTGCTGGCAACTGGCACCATTTTCCCGGAGATCAGCTTTTCTGCATTGTATCCCGCCCATTGTCCGGTACCGAAGCGAATAGAAAGGTCAGAGGCATCGCTGTGATAATTACGGTGATTGGCATACACCACGTTAATTTCAATTTGCGAATGGATATTCGAGAATTTAGGCAGTCTGGGAATAAACCAACTCATGCCAAAAAGGGGAATCAGGCTGATAGTCACTTTGCGTGAGGGATTTTGCTCCATGATATGCCCTGTCGCTTGTCGGAGTACCGAAAATGCAGAACGAATGGAGCGATAATATTCCCTGCCCGACGAACTAAGAACCAGCCGGCGGCCTTGGCGATCGGTTAGCGGCAGCTGCAAAAAGTTTTCCAACACGCGAAGCTGATGGCTCACCGCGGAAGGCGAGATATTTAGCTCTTGCGCCGCTGCACTCAAGCTACCTAAACGCGCGATGGCTTCGAACACACGTACAGCGCGTAAAGGTGGATCATCCGAAAACGCTGTATGTGATGCGAAATCATCATCGATTGATTGTTCTGTTTTTCTCATATAAACCACTATTTCTCAGCGGTGGAAACTCTCTAGTTGAAAATAAGTTAACTTAAATCATATGGTTATAGGTAATTAATTTTGCCATAAGTAAGAATATATACGTATTTTACAATTTTGCTCAGTTATCGGATGTTAAGCGCGCAACAGCTAATTCCGGATAACTACTGTGGATACATTTATACAACAACTGATTAATGGCCTGATGCTTGGCAGCATTTATGGCCTGATAGCGCTTGGATACACCATGGTGTACGGAATTTTGCGCATCATTAATTTTGCACACGGCGACATTTTGATGACTGGGGCACTGACTACCCTGTCTGGGATGCAGTTGCTTACTCAACATTTCCCACACTTAAATGCACTGGTCGTACTAACGATTGCCACTCTGCTGGCAATGGGTGTTTGCGCGCTACTAGCAATGGGCATTGAGCGCTTTGCTTACCGCCGCTTGCGCAATGCTCCGCGCCTGGCACCGTTGATCAGTGGTATTGGCCTTTCTGTCCTGCTCCAGACCTGCGCGATGATCATCTGGAGCCGCAATCCGCTGATGTTCCCGCAAGTTTTATCGATGGATCCGATAGCGATCACCGCCGGTGATGCACAGCATCCCCCTGCCATTATTACTGTTACCGGTATTGTCACCTTCCTGCTGGCCTTAAGCGCCATGGCAGGGTTGTGGTTGCTGGTGGGGTTTACTCGGCTGGGGCGCGGTATGCGTGCCGTTGCTGAAAACCCTCGCGTAGCCAGCCTAATGGGCGTCAACCCAAACCGCATCATCACGTTGACCTTTGCCATCGGGGGTGTTTTCGCCGCTTTAGCAGGAGTCATGATGGCAAGTAACTACGGCAATGCCGGATTCTCGATGGGATTCTTACCGGGAATTAAAGCCTTTACTGCTGCGGTTCTGGGTGGGATTGGCAATATTCGTGGTGCCATGGTGGGCGGAGTGCTGCTGGGTATTATTGAATCGCTGGGCGCGGGCTATCTGGGAGAGCTAACGCATGGCGTCTTTGGCAGTAATTATCAGGATGTTTTTGCTTTCATTATCTTAATTCTGGTGTTGGTGTTCCGACCAGCAGGGTTGTTAGGCGAACGCGTGGCACAGCGTGCCTGAGGATAAGACTATGAGCGCTATTTCATTTGAAAATGTACCCAAACGCCGCCTCAATTCAGGCCTGTTATTACTGATCGCGGGCATGCTCATTGCGCCTTGGCTTGCATCTGCCACGGGTGGTAATTACTGGGTCAGGGTGATTGATTTTACTCTGCTCTACATCATGTTGGCATTAGGGTTGAATATTGTGGTGGGCTTTACGGGCCTGCTGGATATGGGGTTTATTGCCTTTTATGCCGTGGGTGCCTATCTCGCGGCGCTTCTGGCGTCACCGCATCTTATGGATGCCTTTCCCGCCTTGCAGTCCATGTTCTCCCATGGCATGCATACCTCCTATTTGTGGCTGGTGCCGTTAGGCGCTTTTGTTGCGGGTATCTGCGGCATTCTGCTGGGCGCACCCACGCTGGGATTACGTGGTGACTATCTGGCGATCGTCACACTGGGGTTTGGTGAAATCATCCGTATTTTGATGCGTAACCTCGATCGTCCGGTCAATATCACGAATGGTGCAAAAGGCATTTCAGGTATTGATTCCCTGAATCTGTTTGGCCTGAAATTCAGTGGCACTTACCACCTGCTGGGCCAAAAAATTCCGGCACTCTATTTATGGTATTACCTTTTCGCGCTGCTCATCGCGGTCATCATCTTTATCTGTTTACGGTTGCAACATTCGCGCATTGGCCGCGCCTGGCACGCAATTCGTGAAGATGAGGATGTGGCGCGTGCCATGGGTATCAACGTCCGTAACTTCAAGCTGCTGGCATTTGCGCTTGGGGCGTCATTCGGTGGCGTAGCCGGGGTGATGTTCGCGTCTTTCCAGGGGTTTGTCTCACCGGAGTCGTTTACGTTGAACGAGTCAATCGTGGTTCTCGCCATGGTGGTCTTGGGCGGAATTGGGCATGTGCCGGGCGTCATTCTTGGTGCAGTGTTGCTCTCTGCATTGCCCGAAGTACTGAGAAGCCAGGCGATTCCATTGCAGCAGGCACTGTTTGGTAGCGTGATCATTGAACCGGAAATTTTACGTCAGCTGTTTTATGGACTGGCGCTGGTACTGGTGATGCTGTTCAGGCCGCATGGCCTTTGGCCGGTGCGTCATCCGGGGGTGGCATCATGAATCTGCTGAGCGTGCGTCATTTGCATAAACACTTTGGCGGTATTAAAGCGGTTGATGATGTCAGCCTGAACGTTAAGGCGGGCGACATTTATGGGCTAATTGGGCCGAATGGTGCTGGCAAAACCACCTGTTTTAATCTCATCACCGGGTTATACCGAGCTGACAGTGGCGAATTTGACCTTGCGGGAAAACCCTATACCCCGCAAAGAATAGAAAAAGTCACGCAAGCGGGTATCGCGCGTACTTTTCAGAATCTGCGTTTATTCAACGAGATGAGCGTGCTGGAAAACGTGATGATCGGCAGGCATGTCCGGACACGTAACGGTTTGTGGGCCGCTCTCTCCCGCCATCGCCGCGCGCGTGCTGAAGAGCGTGAGACCGAAACACTGGCATGGCAGTGGCTTGAATACACCGGTATTGCTCAGTTTGCCCACTATCGCGCTTGCGACCTGGCTTACGGCCATCAGCGCCGGTTGGAAATCGCCAGGGCGTTGGCATCGGATCCCAAACTGCTGGCGCTGGATGAACCCGCAGCGGGCATGAATGCGGCAGAAAAAGTCGCGCTAGGTGGTTTGCTGCGCCGCATTCGGGACGATGGTAAAACGCTGCTGATTATTGAGCACGATGTGAAATTGATGATGGGATTGTGCGATCACATCTCGGTACTGGACTACGGCAAAGTGATTGCATCTGGCCATCCAGAGACGGTGCGTCGCCATCCTGCGGTGATCAAAGCTTATCTGGGAGGCCATGCACATGTCAGAGTCTGCGTTACAGATCAAGGATCTTAGCGTGCATTACGGCGGCATACAGGCCGTACGAAGCATCAATATAAGTTTGCAGCCGGGAGAGCAGGGCACGCTTATCGGCGCGAACGGCGCAGGTAAAAGCTCCACTGTACGCGCTATCTGCGGTTTGCAGCCTTACTCCGGCGAAATTTTCTGGCAGGGGCAATCCATCAAAGGTTTGCATCCCAATGAGTTGGTCCAAAAAGGCATTGTGCTGGTACCGGAAGGACGCGGAATTTTTACGCGCATGACAGTGCTGGAGAATCTGCAAATGGGAGCCTGGCACCGCCGTGACCGCACCCATGTTCGCCACCACATTGCGCAGCTAATGGAACAGTTTCCTCGCCTTGCTGAACGAAAACAGCAGTTGGCTGGGCTGCTTTCCGGTGGGGAACAGCAGCTTTTAGCGATTGCCCGAGCACTGCTCAGCAATCCGAAATTACTCATCCTGGACGAACCCTCCATGGGGCTGGCGCCCATCATGGTGGAGCGCATCTTCGAGGTTATCCACTCTCTGCGTACCACTGGCATCACATTACTGCTGATCGAGCAAAACGCGCGGTTGGCCTTGCAAGCCACCGACCACGCTTGGGTGATGGACAGTGGAACCATACCCTATCAGGGGCGCTCGGATGCGTTGCTGAACGACGATCGTATTCAACAAATTTACTTGGGCGAATTGCCCATTTAACTTCACCAACATCAGGGAACACTATGAAAACAATCAAAATGAGTACCATCAGCACTGCACTGCTTCTGGCGGGTATGACTGCTTCGGTGCCTGTACATGCTGACGAAACCATCCTGATCGGTCTGGCGGGCCCACTCACGGGACCTTCAGCGCGTATCGGCAAGGATTTGGAGAACGGTGCTCAACTGGCGATCGATGATGCCAATAAAGCGCACCCGACCGTGGGTGGTAAAGCTGTGACCTTCAAATTGCAGTCGGAAGATGATCAGTCTGATCCACGTGTTGCGGTTGCCGTTGCACAGCGCTTAGTTGACAGCGGTGTGGCCGGGGTGGTGGGACACTGGAATACAGGAACCAGTATCCCTGCCGCGCGGATTTATCATGATGCTGGCATCGCGCAGGTAGCCCCGGTCGCCACAGGGCACGCCTACACGCAGCAAGGCTTTGATACCAGCTTCCGCGTCATGGGTCATGATGATGATGGCGGTAACTATGCAGGTCAGTATGCAATTAAAACGCTAAAAGCGAAGCGTATTGCAGTCATCGACGATCGCACTGCTTTTGGCCAAGGGCTGGCGGATGAGTTCATCAAATCGCTGGAATCGCAGGGCGTCAAAATCGTTGACCGCCAGTATGTGGACGATAAAACTGTAGACTTCAGTGCAGTACTTACGGCTATTCGTAGCAAAAATGCTGACTTGGTGTTTTTCGGAGGCGTTGACAGCCAAGCCGCACCGCTGGCGCGCCGCATTAAACAGCTTGGCATGAACGCAACATTAATGGGTGCGGGTGGGTTTGTTAGTCAGACCTTCCTGACACTGGCGCAAAAAGAAGGGGACGGTGTTGTTGCGCTGGAGCCGGGCTTACCGGTAGATCAAATGCCGGGTGGTAAAGGCTTTGAGCAAGCTTACCAGTCTCGCTATCACACTCACATTGAACTGCATGCGCCATTTGCCTACGACGCTACACGCGTGTTGATTGCTGCGATTGAAAAGGCCAATTCTGTGGATGCAAGCCAATACCTGCCGGTACTGCGTAACATCAATTTTTCCGGCGTGACCGGACAAATCGCCTTTGATGCGCAAGGCAACCTCAAAAATCCATCCTTCACTGTTTACAAAGTCGTGAACGGTAAATGGCAGCCACAGACCGTCGTGGGTGGTGCTGCGAAGTAACGGGAGAACATAATGAGTTGTCATCAAAACGAAGAGCTGGGCATTCTTGCCCGGCGTAAGATTGAAGCCGAAATTATCAAACCGATTTATGACGTCCTGGTGCGAGAACTCGGGAAGGCTCAGGCGCAAGCGCTGATTGGAGAAGCCATTGAAAGCGCGGCTATCCAGGCGGGGCAAGAGTTTGCCAAAAAAGAGCCCAAAAAGGCAGATCTGCGAAGTTTCGTCAATCTGCAATATCTCTGGGAAAAAGACAATGCATTAGACGTTAAAGTGCTCGATGACGACGGGCAACGCTATAACTATGACGTCACCCGCTGTCGCTATGCCGAGATGTATCACGAGATGGGCTTAGGCGAGATTGGGCATCTCCTTTCTTGTGCGCGGGATGACAAGTTTATTGTCGGTTATGCACCTGAAGTTGAGCTAACGCGCACCACCACAGTGATGTCTGGTGCGCCGCGTTGTGACTTTCGCTATCGGGTAAAATCATGAGTATCACAGCCCGTATCAACGCGCAACGACTGTGGCAATCCCTCGAAACCTTTGCCACTTTTGGTGCGACCCCTGCTGGCGGTGTGACGCGTCTTACGCTAAGTGAAGAAGACCGTCAGGGGCGAGATACCCTGAAGCGCTGGGCCGCTGAAGCGGGTTTTTCCTGCGAGATTGATGAGTTGGGTAGTATGTTCATCAGACGACCCGGTAAAAATGCCGGGCTGGCGCCCGTCATGATCTGCTCTCATGCTGATTCACAACCGCAGGGAGGCAATTATGATGGTGTCTATGGCGTACTGGCCGGGTTGGAGGTGTTGCGCACCCTTAATGATCACGAAATCCAAACCGAGCGCGATATTCTGCTGGTTAACTGGACCAATGAAGAGGGCGCGCGATTTGCGCCAGCCATGTTGGCCTCGGGAGTTTGGGCCGGTGTCTTCTCTAAGGCCTTTGCACTGAGCCGCCTGGATAGTGCGGGTATCTCCGTTGCTGAGGCGTTGGAAACGATCGGCTATCAAGGTCGTCACAAAGTACAACCAATTGACCTTCATGCCTGCTATGAATTGCATATTGAACAAGGCCCGATCCTCGAAGAAACTCGCACGGATATTGGTATTGTTCATGCCGCCATGGGGCAGCGATGGTTTGAAGTCACCCTTCAGGGTTTTGCCGCGCATGCGGGCACGACACCAATGGATTTACGTCAGGATGCGATGTGCGGTTTTGCGGAAATTGTGCTGGCTGTCGAGAAGATTGCACAACAAAGCGGCAAGGATGGTCGGGGTACAATTGGCATGTCTCGGGTGGTGCCTAATTCCCGTAACGTTGTACCGGGTGAAGTTTTCTTCACCGTTGAGTTTCGTCATCCTGAATCAAAGAGTCTGGAAGTCATGGAATCAGGTTTGCATGATGCACTGAACACATTATCCCATCGTCATCTGACAGTTCACGTTGAGAAAATTTTTGATTATGCACCGATTAAGTTTGATCAGTGTTGTGTGTCTCGCATTGAAAAGGCGGTGGAACATTTGGAGTTCAGTCAAAGCAATATGGTCTCCGGGGCCGGCCATGATGCTTGTTATATTCAACGTGTAGCACCCACGGCTATTATTTTTATTCCTTGTGTAAAAGGGATTAGCCACAACGAGGCAGAAGCTATTTTGCCAGAATGGTCAGAGAAAGGGGCTAATACACTCTTTCGAACGATTATCATTGCGGCGAATGAAAGCGAGTAAATTCTCGTTAACTTAATATTCGTTAGCAAATTAAAACATATGCTTCGCGCTATTAAGCATTTTGTCTGATTTAATGACCTGTTGATAATCGGCTGCTGACTCTTAATGTATGCCGATAAATCAATGATAAATGTCTCAGGGATAAGTAAATCGTTTCGCGGCTTCCAGGCACTCGACAATATCAGTTTCGATGTGCAGCCACGAGAGGTGGTTTCCATCATTGGCCCGTCAGGTTCGGGAAAGTCCACGCTTTTACGTACGTTGAATCTTCTGGTCCTGCCCGATTCGGGGAAGATTTCAATCGGTAACGCATCTATAGATGCACAGCATGTCCAGCGAAAACAGATCAATACGCTGCGCAGTAAAAGCTCAATGGTCTTCCAGCATTACAATCTTTTTCGAAATAAAACCGCACAGGAAAATATTACTGAGGTCCTGCGTTTCGCTAAAAAACTAGGTCGTAAGGAAGCGGATGAAAAAGCCCTGGAATATCTCCATCGTGTCGGGCTGCATGATAAAGCGTCATCATATCCGGCGATGTTATCGGGAGGGCAACAGCAGCGGGTGGGAATTGCACGTGCGCTCAGTCTGGAACCTGAAGTCATTCTGATGGATGAGCCCACTTCCTCACTTGATCCTGAAATGCGCCGCGGCATATTAAAACTGATTGCCGAAATTGCGACGCAGAATATCACCCTGGCTATCGTGACTCATGAGATGAATTTTGCCCGAGAAATTTCAGATCGGCTCTTTTTTATGGAGCAAGGCAGAATCATCGCTCAGGGTGCACCCGATGAGATCATTCAAGGTGATGTGGGAAGCCGAATAGACGCCTTTGTAAACGACTACGAAATATAAGTCAGGAAACTAGACCATGAATTTTGACCTGATCTATATGTTCAAATTGATTCCCGCCATTCTGGGCTATCTGCCAATCACTTTGCTGATCTCGGGAGCTTCCATCATTGTAGCCACCTTACTGGGTTTGCTACTCGCGCTCATGCTGCGTGGCGGAAAGCTACTGCGTGGTGTCGCTCGGCTGTATATTTCCTTTTTCAGAGGCACTCCAGTACTGGTTCAATTATTGATTATCTATTTTGGTTTGCCACAACTATTTCCAGTATTGAATTCCGTTGGGCCCGTTTACGCGGTTATCGCCGGATTGAGTTTTAACACTGCTGCATATTTGGCTGAGATATTCCGCGCGGGGATTGATTCAGTGGACCGCGGGCAAATTGAAGCTGCACTGGCTAGCGGCTTAAGCCTACCCGTTGCTTGCTGGCGCATTTTGTTTCCGCAAATTTGTCGCAATGCGATCCCGGCAACAGGCAACATGTATATCGGGCTGATTAAAAACTCCTCACTGGCTTTTACACTCGGTGTCACCGAGTTGCTGTCGGCAGGAAAACTTGAAGCCACTGCCTCGCTTAAATTCTTCGAAGCTTATACCGCTGTTGCATTGGTCTATTGGGGAGTGACCTTCCTGCTCTCATTACTGCAGCGGCAACTGGAAACCCATCTGGGCAAACCCTATCAACAATAGTTCAGGAGTCGGTATGAAGTTAGGCGGATTGGTGATGTGCCTGTGTGCAGCAGTGTTGTTGAGCGCATGCGATCAAAGTAAGCAGACGAGCGATGCTCAGGATGTATTGCGTGTGGGTGCGACACCAGATGGTTACCCACACTACTTTAAGGAAGGCGGTGAGCTTAAGGGCTTCAGCGTCGATGTGCTGAACGCGGTCGCGAAGAAAGCGGGACTCAAAGTTGAGTGGGTTACTTCAGATTGGGTCGGTGTGCTGGGGTCTCTCCAGACCGGAAAAGTGGATACCGTGGGTAACTTCGCCGACACACCAGAACGTCGTAAAGCCTATAATTTTTCCACACCTTATTACTATTCAGCGGCACAGCTTGCAGTCAGTAAAAACAATAACTGGGTGCATGGCCTGAGCGATTTGAACGGTAAAACCGTGGCAGCGGAACTGGGTTCTAACTACGCCAACGTATTAAAGGAGTCAGATCCTGAGCATAAAATCAATCTGGTGACCTATGAAGGCAGGGACGTGGTGGTGAATGCGGTCGCGCAAGGTAAAGCCGATGCATTTATTTCAGGCCAGGTCATCCTGCTGGGACAAATCAAACAAAAAGGACTGCCACTTAAAGTCGTAGGCGAGCCTTTTGGCGTGCGTCAGGTGGCATTGCCGTTCCGCAAAGATGTGCAAGGAGACAAGTTACGGAAAAAAGTGGATGCTGCGCTCGTCCAATTGCGTAATGACGGTACGCTAAAATCCATTTCGGAAAAATGGTTTGATCAGGACCTCAGTCACGCGCCAGCAGGAGGGCAGAATTAATCATGTCCTCTTTACACCTCGCCTTGTTTCTCGAAACCACCGGTTGCCATTATGCGGGTTGGCGTATGCCCTCATCTCAACCTGTACCGCATCCCGCTGATTTCAAACAGCTCAAAGCGTTGGCGATGCAAGCCGAGCAGGCAAAGTTTGATCTGGTGTTTATGGCCGATAAATTGTCGGTCGATGATATCTATGGCAATGATTTTGCGGAAGCCGTCACCCATCGTGTCACCGAACGGCCCGATCCTTTTTCGGTGCTCTCTGCATTGAGTGCTGTCACGGAAAAGATCGGCCTCGCGGGAACGATCTCAAGTTCCTTCGCTAGCCCGTTTGCGGCGGCACGCACGCTGGCGACGCTTGACCATCTCTCTCAAGGCCGAGCAGGGTGGAATGTGGTGACTTCAACCAGCGGCGGTGAAGCCAGGAACTTTGGGGTGCCGTTGCTGAGCCATCATCAACGCTACCATAAGGCCGGTTCCTTTATTGAAGCGGTGTTCCGCTTATGGGACAGCTGGGAAGATGGTGCCATAGTGGGCGATCGAGAAAAGGGAATTTATGCCGATGCCCGTAAAATTCATTACGCTGACATCAGCAACAAATGGTTCAACGTGCAGGGACCGTTAAACCTCTCGCGCGCTCCACAGGGCCGCCCGGTAACGATTCAGGCTGGTGGGTCAGGGGCCTTTACCGAGCTGGCGGCCCAGCGCGCGGACGCCATTTTTGCTTCGGAAAAGCCCAGTCTTGCTGCCGCGCAGGCCTACTACGCAGCAATCAAAGCCAAAGTTGTGCAGTATGGACGCTCCGCCAAAAGCCTAAAAGTATTGCCGGGGTTGCAGCCGATTATCGGGGCGACACAAAAGGAAGCAGACGAGTTACTGGCTGAACTCAGCCAGTTGCATCATCCCCTGGCGACGCTGACGCACCTTTCAAACACCATGGATTATGACTGGTCACAACACTCGCTGGATGAAGCCATGCCGGATATTCTCCCCCATCTAAGTCGACGTGAACGTTTTGCTCCGATGCTGGATCACGCAAGAGAGCAGGGCATGACGCTGCGTCAGTTCACGAAATGGATAGCGAGAAGTGGCTTTATTGTGGCAGGCACGGCTGAAAGCCTCGCAGAGCGCATGGCGCTTTGGTACCAGCAGCGTGCAGTGGATGGATTTGTGATCATGCCACCCTGGCCCGGGGCGGCAGATGCCTTTTTTAATCACGTTATTCCACTTTTACAGGAAAGAGGAATTTTCAGGGAAGCCTATGAACACGACACTTTACGCGGCCATTTGGGTCTGCAGTGAACCGTTCTGAAAGCTGGGTACTGCAGGCCAAAATGTGTGCCGCGCTGACCTTAAAATCCTAGCGCTTGCCCATCACGTCGGCTGTCGCTGGCCGCGACATAGCCGTGGTCAGGACTCTCTGAAAGTCGCCAGATAAACTGCCCGGCACCGAAATCCATGTAGGGATCGTAAATGGATTTCAACTGATGTCCGCGATCCTTTAGTTGCTGTGTCACATCAGTGTCAAAACGGTTTTCCAGGTCCAGTGTGAAATCGCGATTCACTTTCCAGCGTGGAGCATCGCAGGCAGCTTGCGGTTGTTGCTGATAATCAAGCATGCGAACCACCGTTTGCACATGCCCCTGTGGCTGCATATCCCCGCCCATTACGCCGAAACTCATCTGTGGCTGACCATTTTGCGTGAGGAACGCCGGAATGATGGTATGGAAAGGGCGTTTACCCGGCGCTAGCACATTGGCTGATTTAGGATCGCTAGAAAAACCTGCCCCCCGGTTTTGTAAGCTGATGCCATATTCCGGCACCACCACGCCTGAACCAAAGCCCATATAGTTAGACTGAATAAAGGACACCATCATGCCGCTCTCATCTGCGGTGGTCAGATAAACGGTACCACCGCTGCGCGGGATCCCCGCCACGGGTAAGCTGGCGCGAGAAATATCAATCTGGGCAGCCCTCTGTTTAAGATAGGTGGGATCCAGCATCTGCTCCGGCGTGACTTCCATTGATGTTGGGTCAGCCACATAACGGTAGACATCTGCAAAGGCCAGCTTCATGGCCTCGATTTGTAAGTGCTGGCTATCAACGCTGTCCAGCCGCAGGCTGGCAAGGTCAAAGTTTTCCAAAATGCCCAGCGCAATCAGTGCGGCAATACCCTGTCCATTGGGTGGGATTTCATGCATCTCATAGCCACGATAAGACTGGCTGACCGGCGTTACCCATTCTGGCTGATAGCGACGTAAATCTTCTAATGTCAGGTTGCCGCCGGTTTTTTGTGCCCACTTCACAATTTTTTCGGCTAATTCTCCCTCATAGAAGGCTCGTGCGCCTTGGTCAGCAAGAATGCCCAACGTTTTCGCCGCCGCAGAAAAACGAAACGCTTCCCCTACTTGGGGCGCACGGCCATTTGGCATAAAAGCGTCTGCAAAACCTGGCTGCTCCGCCAGAATCGGGACGGCTGCCCGCCATTTCTTGGCCACCATGGGTGCGACCGTGACGCCACGCTCGGCGATCTCTAATGCGCTTTGCATTAAACGGGAGAAGGGCAATTTGCCAAATCGGCGATGCAGTGCATCCCAGCCGGCGATGGCCCCCGGTATAGTAACGGAGTCCCAACCGCGTTCGGGTCTATTAGCGTGTCCGCTGGCATTGTCACCATAACGTTGACGGAAATAGTTGAGATCCCACGCGGCAGGGGCAGGGCCGGACGCGTTGAGACCGTGCAATTGCCCGTCTGCCCAGACAAGCGCAAAGGCATCGCTGCCCAATCCATTAGATACAGGCTCGACGATGGTTAAGGTAGCTGCTGTCGCGATAGCAGCATCTACCGCATTACCGCCCTCCAGCAGGACTCGGTTGCCTGCCTGGGCAGCCAGCGGATGCGAAGTCGAAACCACGTTGCGCGCAAAAACAGGCGTGCGTGCGGTCAGATAGGGGTTTTCCCAGTTAAAAGCCATGCTCTTTCCTCTGATGCACACGCTCTTCAGCGGTGAGTTGCAATGCCCGTCGGTCCACTTTATTGGTTCCGGCAAGGGGGAAATCGTCGGTCAGCCAGATATGACGCGGATGCTGATAGGCGGGTCCATGCGCTAAAGCCCATGCTTTAAGCGCTTGGGGATCCAGTTGCTCACCCGCGCGTGGAATGACCCACGCAACCGGTTTTTGCCCTTTGATATCATCTGTCACCGGTACGACACAGGCTTGTTGTACCTGCGGATGGCTTTCGAGCAACTTTTCCACCTCACCAGGCCAGATGTTTTCGCCACCACTGACAAACATGTCATCATGGCGACCGACAAACCAGTAAAACCCCTGCTCATCACGGCGGAAAACATCCCCTGTGATGTACCAACCGTCAGATGTTAAAGGAGGGGAGACATCAGGCCGTTGATGATATCCCAGCATCAGCGCTGGGCTTTTCATCTCTAATACGCCTTCTTGTGCGGGTTTATCCTTTCTGCTCTGCAGTCTCACGCTAACGGCGGGATGAGGATAACCCGGAGACCCCGGCGGCGTTGGCAAACCATCAGGATGCGAACTGAAGACCACCGGTCCAGCCTCGGTGGTGCCATAGGCATTGATAATGCGCGCTTGTGGTAACCACTGACGCAGTGCCTTGTAGAGGCTATCGCTGACGGGTGCTGAACCCATGCGAATCACCCTTACGCAGGAGAGATCGACTGAGGCTAACAATGCTTTTTCCTGCAACATCATCGCCAGCATGGGGGGGACGGCCGTCAGCCAACTGCATCGGTAGCGATCAACCGCTTGTAAATAGGCTCGGGCTTCAAATTGCGGCAGCAGGACGGTGGTGACATGGCTGGCGAGCGTTAATAACGCCAGCGCAAGGGCATTCATATGATAGAAGGGCGCCGCAATCAGCACTTTCTCGCCCGTCAGTTCCTGCGCGGTCAACCGGGTTTGTACTACCCAACGGTGACTGGCGTGGGTTAAACGAACGCCTTTCGGCATGCCGGTAGAACCCGAAGTATAGAGCATTAAAGCCAGATCATCGGCTTTGGGAAGCCAAGCGGTGAATTCACCGTTACGTCCCAGCGTAGTCAGCGCGCTGCCAAAAGCTACCTGTGGCAAATCCGTACTGACGCGTGCAAGTTGATCGCTGTCACCCAGCAGCAGTTCGCTGCCGCTGTCAGTGAGAATGCGTTCAATCGTGCTAACCGGAAAACGAAAATTAATCGGTACCGCCACCAGACCCGCGCGCATGATGCCCAGCAGGCAAGCAATATACTCAATCGAGTTCCGTGCCAGAAGCGCAACGCGGCTCCCTGCTGGCCACCCGTACTGTTGCAAGCCAAGTCCGATGGCATCTGCACGGGTATTTAACGTGCGGAATGTGATGGTATTTTGTCGCTCATCCTGCGGCATCAGAAACGCGATCCGATCGCTTTCACACAGGCTAGCGTGAAACACGCCGAGGTTTTCTGGCCAGTCTAAAAATGTCTTGTTAGTCATCGGTAAACTCCAGCACCATTTGCAGAGCCGGAATCGCAACACGAAGTTGTCCTGTACGCTGCTCATGCGGAAGGCCAATCGCTGCTGCCACTTGTGATACCAGTGTCAGGTCTCGCCCCGAAATCTGTATGGCAGCAAACCAGCTTTCACGTTCAGTCGCCGACGGCAGCAGCACACCGTATTCTTGGTGCCATTCTGCTGGACTGATGACGTGTAAAAGATCGGTTTGCCCAAGACGCGCGTATTGCTGTGCGGTAGCGACAACCTCTTTTGCGACCACAATCAGCGACTTTATTCTGCCTGGCTGAAGCCATTCGTCACGCCAGACCCACTCAGGGGTATGGTGCTGACAAAAGTAAACACGACCTGCGCTAAAGCTACCGGCTTGCAGGCGCATCGTGCTGAAGCGTGCTTCGCCACTGGCCTGAGCGCTGACGACCTCTCGTGAGAAGTGTTGTACCGGTTGTACGGCGAATCCTGACTGACGTAGCGTATTTTCAGTTTGGGCGGCATCTGTCGTGGCAAACACTAATCCATCAATACCGACCGGGCTCTCCAGGAGTTCGCGTCGCAAGGGTTCGCGCTGATCTGGCAGACCAATCAGCTCCAGATAATGATGCTCAAACATGATCAGATGATTAATCGACCCCAGGCTGTGATATCCGCGCGGGGTTAAGTGGAAGCCCAGGTCTGCAAACAGCTTTGCGCTGTCATCCAGCGCAAAATGGCTATTAATCACCAAATGATCCAATGGCAGGATCATGCTACCCCCTGTGTGACCGGCGTGGCGTAAAGACCCCGTCCGCTTGCGACCAGTCGACCTTCCGCATCATGGATCCAGGCTTCCGCACTGGAGGCGAGTTTGCCGTGTTTGATGACTTTGGCGCTTACCGTAAGATCACCGCGTGCAGGGCGATGGTAATCCACGTGCAGATTCAGCGTTGGCACGCCTTTTTGTGTCCAGGCAACCAACGCCCAGTCAGCTGCAAGGTCAATCAGCGTCGCCAGAATTCCACCATGAATGTAGCCACCCGCAGGATTGACCACAAACTCAGCGCGAAACGGAACCTGTAGCGTAATTTCCCCTTCCGCTACGTTGAATACTTTCAATCCAAGCCATTGATGATAGGGGCCTTGCAGCAGTTTTTGTTCGACTTCATGTGCATTCATGACTGAGCTCCTGATGAGGGATTAACAATGACTTTGCCGAGCACTTCACGATCGCGAATCAGACGTAACCCTTCAGCGGCTTGTTCAAGAGGTAAAACGCGATCGATTAATGGTGTAATCTGGCCGTTGGCAACCATGTGCAGCAGCGCGGTTAAATCTTCCTTATAGAAACTGTTTGAGCCTTTGATATTCAGCTCAAAACTCCAGACATAACGTAAATCTTCTTTTGGGTCGTAACCCGCAGTTGCACCACATACCAGTAGCGTACCGCCGCGTTTCAGGCACTTCAGCGAGGGGCGCCAGGTTTCTCCACCGGTAAAGTTAACCACCACATCAACGCCCCCTTCATGCGTGCGGCGCTGCGGTTTTCCATATTTTTCGATCGCCCAGCGCGAGAAGTCCTGCTCGCGATAATTCACCACATGGTCGGCACCTAAAGCTTTCAGCGCTGTGGCTTTTTCATCACTGCCCGCACAGGCAATCACTTCCGCACCAAGGTGTTTCGCCAGCACTACACAGGCCGTGCCAACACCGCCGCTGGCGCCTAAGATCAGCACCTTGTCACCCGTTTTCACGGTATTGTGGGTTATTAGCATACGGTGCGCCGTGCCATAGGCCACGGGCAGGGCCGCCGCATGTTCGAAGCTCACCTTTTCAGGGATGGCTATCAGCTGGCTGGCCTCAACCAGCGCATACTCGGCCATGCCGCCATCAATCATCTCGCCCATCAAACCGACGCCGGGTTTCAGTGGATTCACCAACACGCGATCGCCGATGGCCCAGTCAGCGACATCATCACCCACGCTGGCGATGGTGCCGGCTAAATCCAGCCCTGGCACAACCGGCAACGGAATCTTGATGCCCGGCATGCCCTGAACGGTGAACACATCGTGATAGTTGAAAGAGGAAGAGTGAACCTGCACCACCACGTGGCCCGCCTGGACAAGTGGCTGGGGCTTGTCAGGATCAATCTGCAATTGGTCAAGGTCGCCGTGTTGGTTTAATACCAGCGCTTTCATGAGTTGTACTCCGGTTTAGTTCAGGGTTTTGGATTGAAGGTAAGGGCGGTTATCAAACAGCTGATTGTTCAATGCACCTTTGACTGCGCCGCTACTGAGCAGTACCGCATGCTCACGCTTCAGCGTGTCAATGTCGGCTGTTTCAAATGACATCTGGTTCATGCGATCCCACAGGCCGACATAGGCACGGGCCTGGTCTTCCGGCAGATTTGCTTGAGTCTGAAGAATTTTCACGACCTGGTCGGGATGGGTGCGGCCCCACGCCAGCGTGTCACGCAAGGCGGCAATAACCTGGGCAACGGCTTCAGGGTGCTGTGCGATCAGCTCGCTGCGTGCGGTGCCGACGCCGATATACGGCAGCGCATCGCTATGGGTAAGCTTTTTCCATTCGTCGGCATAGGTCGCGATGACGCGCAATTTCAGCTCTGGAAGTTGCTGAACGGTCAGCGTACGCAGGGCTGCGGCATCAATTTGTTTTTGCGACAAGAACTGCGCGAGGCGGGACTCGTTGCCACCAATCAAGGCAAAGTCATTGGCCGTGATGCCGGCATTTTCCTGTAACAGAGTGGTGCCAATTACCGCCACCGATGAGCCTGCCGGAGACATGCCTATTTTTTTACCTTTCAACTGAGCTAGCGAGGTAATGGGCGAACCTTGCGGCACAACAAAGGCCACGTCGGCGGGCTGGGTAGCGGCAATGATTTTGACCGGCACACCTTCTGATGCCATGCTAAATACGCCAGCAACCGGTGCGCCGAATGCTAAATCAATCGATCCCGAAGCTAATGCCTTTAACGGTGCGTTTACATCCGGGAAATGCACGAACTCTGCATCGATCCCGCGCTTCTTAAGAAAAGCCTGGTTTTCAAGCACTGCGCCGTAACCGAGGCTGACGCCCGAGGTCCAGTATCCGATACGAATTTTTGTGTTGGCAAAGCTAAGCTGCGGTAACAGCGTGGCCAGCAGCGTGAACAAGACAAGCAGCTTTTTCATGACATACCCCTGATGAAAAGAATGAGTTATATGCGTTTTTTCCAGCGGAAAAGGTGTCGCTCCAGTGGCTTCAACAGACCACCTTCCAGCAACAACATCAGTGCGACGAGTAGTAGTGTCCAGGCGAAAACCTGGCTGGTTTGCACCAGGTCGCCGGCCTGGCGCAGGCGGTAACCGATCCCATCCGATGAACCGAGCGTTTCAGCCACCAGAGACACGCGCCAGCCGAAACCAAACGCCAGACGCGCACCGGAGAAGAAGTAGGGCAAAATTGAAGGAAAATAAATTTTTGACAGCAGTTGTCTGCGGCTCATGCGGAAACTGCGTGCCAGCTCCACAAACTGGGTTTCCACATTCAGCGCGCCCTGCCAGACGTTGGTTAAAATCAGCGGCATCGCTGTCATAAACACCACGAACACCGTGGTGGCGTCTGATATGCCAAACCAGATGATGGCAAAAATGGCCCAGATGGCTGAAGAGACCGTATTGAGGACTGCCAGCAGCGGTTCACAGAATCGTGCGACACGCGGATTGGCACCGAGCACCAAGCCGCAAAGCGTGCCGATAAATGCGGCCAGCGCAAAACCTGACACCACACGCCCCAGCGTTACGCCAATGTCATGAAATAAGGTGCCGGTATGCCACAACCCAAGCAGAGCCTGCCAGGTCGCACCAGGGCTGGGTAAAATAAACGTCGGCAGGTGCTGCGAACCTTGCCACCATGCCAGCAGAAAAATACCCATCAGGACCAGACGTTGGATGAGCAGACTGAGCGTGCGTGAAAGTAAGGTCATTTCACACCTCCAGCCTGAGCAAACGAATCTGTTCATTGACGTCAGGGAGAGTGGCAATGCGCGGTCGCGGTAAGGACAATGCCGTTTGCGAGTGAATACGACCTGGGTGCGGCTTCAGCACAACGACCCGATCGGCTAATACAACGGCTTCTTCAACATCATGCGTCACGATAATAATGGTCATCGCCGTTAGCGCCTGGATGCGTAAGAGTTCGTTGTGTAATGTACTGCGCGTTTGAGGATCAAGACGTGAAAAAGGCTCATCCATCAGCATGATTTGCGGCTGCACCACCAGGCTGCGCGCCAGCGCAACACGGCTGCGCATGCCGCCAGACAATTGATGAGGCCAGTGCTGGGCATAATCTGCGAGTCCCACCAGCTTTAAAGCATCACTGACGCGTTGCTGCTTCTCAGATTTGCTCAGTGCGCTATTTTCCAGGCCAAAATGCACGTTCTGTTGGACTGAGCGCCAGGGTAGCAGTCTGTCCTCCTGAAACAAGTAGGCTACCTGTTGCCATTGCTGAAAATGCTTCGCTGCTGTTCCCTGAATAAGAATGTCGCCATCATCGGCATCAAGCAGACCGGAAATGAGATTGAGCAACGTGCTTTTTCCACCTCCAGAGGCACCAAGCAGAGCGACAATCTCTCCGTTTTGAATGCTTAATGAGATTTTTTCCAGTACAGGCTGATGGGCGAAGGATTTACTGACATCCTTTAACTCTATGGCCGCGCTCATTCAAATATCTCCCGCGGCAACACAGGTAATAAGGTGCCTTTCTTGCTCAGGGTGGCATATATTTTTTCCAGCGTCATCGCCTGGAAAGTTTCAATATGTCGGCGTGCAATAGTTTCAACGCGTTTTGCATCACCTTCTATAAACGCCTCAATCATGGCGTTATGGTCATGTTTAATTTCGGGTTTAATTCGCTGAACATTAAATCCCAGCGCCACCAGGCGCGACATTTCATCCATCAGCCCTGACAAGGTATTAATCAGGTGTTGATTGCCCGTTGCTTCCACGATGGTGAGGTGAAAGCGTTTATTAGCATTCATAAAAACATCGATGCGCGTAGAGAGCGGAGCAGCCACTTCAACGCGGCACTGCGCCTCCAGCGATTTGAGCAATTCAATATCCACTTTCCCCACAGCAAGGCGTGCTGCAAGGGGTTCGAGCGCGGCGCGCACCGTGAAGACCTCTTCTACGTCTTGCACAGAAACCGGTGCAATGCGATAGCCCTTGCGCGGCCGGGAAATGACGAGTTTTTCATGGCTTAGCCGGGCCAACGCCAGACGTATCGTGCTTTTACCGGTGTGATAGCGCTCCATCAATTCAGATTCAGTCACCAGCGATCCCGGCAGCAAGCGGCAGGTCAATATATCGCGGCGAATCGTATGGTATGCCTTATCACTTAGAGATAAAAAATCAGTCACGCTGGCCTCTCAGTATGCCCTTGTGAGCTGCTCACAGGGCGAGGTTGAAGAGATGAATTAGCGCATTCTTAATTAAACATATCGTCATTTCCTAATAATTAAATCAGTAATCTAATCTATAAAAATGCATAGTGTGGGCTGCTCACACATAGACACTTAGCATTTTACTGAATAAATTCGCTTTAATTATTCTGGGCATCCCACTTCATCCAGGAAATGCACATAAATAGATAAAGTTATTTGTTCTTGATTCAAAATCACTCCTTTACCCTGGTGACCAATACTCATTACCCAGGAAATAAAAGATGCGACTGCAGTGGGTTTTATTTTCGCTTTTATGTGCAGGTGTTGTTCCGGCTAAAGCGGTTGATAATGTAACGGTTGCGCTGGCTATACCCTTAGCCGTACATGATGGCGCACCTTACGCGGCAGCACAGGAATTGGGACTGTTTAAGCAACAGAATCTGGCGGTAAATCTGGTGGTGTTCCAGGGTGCTGGCGCTTTATTACCTCAAGTTGCCAGCAAGCGCGTGACTTTTGGTTTTCCTGTTTCAGAGCCGGTGATATCCAGCTATTTCAGCGGCAAAAATCCTCTTCCGTTACGTTTTTTTTATAACGGCACGCCATCACAAACCATGGAATATGCGGTTTTAGCCGACTCACCCATTAAAACGCTATCTGACCTCAAAGATAAAAATATTGGTGTAGGCGCACTGACGTGGGGCACGATTCCTAACAGCAGAGCCGCGCTTAAGGTGGCAGGATTTCAACCCGGTAAAAATGTCAAGTTCGTCGCCGTAGGAGCGCTGGGATCAGGATTTGTTGCCTTACGGAATAAGCGGGTCGATGCACTGAATTTTAACAGTAGCTGGGACGATATTCTGGAATTGTCGGGAACACCGATTCGACGTATCGCTTACCCTGACGTGTTTCAGGAAAGTGCCGGCAATGGCTTTATCGCCCATGAGGATACCTTTAAAGATAATCCGGATCTCATCCGCCGCTTCGGCCGTGCCTATACCGAAGCGCACTATGTGTGTGAAATCAATCCAACCTATTGCGTGCAGGCGTTTTGGCGGCAGAACCCGGAAAGCAAGCCGGCAAATGCCGATGCCAAAGCACTTGCTGATGCAACCACGCTTCTTTCACGCCGCCTGCATCGCACGCTTTATAGGGAAGACGGCTCGCGCCGGACACCAGGTGAATACGATCTGAAAGTGATCCGTTCTTCTATCACCGCCATGGCCCAGGCCGGTGAGTTCCCCAGCGCTGACGTACCCGTCGATCGCATCTTCTCGAACCAGTTTGTCGCCGCTTTTAATGACTTTGATAAGCAAGCCCTGAAAAAACGCGCCGAGGAGGCCAAATGAGCGCTCAATTATTCATCGACCACCCCGACGATTTGATTGATCGACCACGCCAGATTCATGCAGTGGGTCTGGCTGAAGGCGTCGCCACGCTGACCACTGACTTTGTGCATGCTGATGGCAGCATCTGGCAAAGTGTTGCTCGCTTTGATATCGATGGATCGGAGGTGTTAAATCTCGACACGGCAGCACCGATTGAGGGGGACTGGTCGCTAGCGGAACCGGGAGCATTCATTTGGGCGTTGCGAAAGCAATCTGGACCTACCGATCCCAGTTCAAGTGAAAGTCTGGCGCCGCGCGAATTGAAATTGCAGCTGCATGATGCGAAAGGTGAGGTCGCTACGGCAACACTGACGCAGCGTATTCTCGCGGACGGCGTTGTCCGACGCGAAGTCCGCGAGCAAGGATTGTCTGGCACGCTGTTCACACCCCCAGGCACCGGGCCTTTCCCCTTGGTCATTGTGCTTAATGGTTCTGGCGGCGGTATGCCTGAATCCCGTGCGGCGCTGTTTGCGGCGCAGGGTTATCAATCACTGGCACTGGGATATTTCAAAGCGCCAGGCAGACCTGATTACATATCCGAAACGCCGCTTGAGTATTTTGAGCAGGCGCTAATTTGGGCACGGCAAGCATTACAGCCGCGAGCTGACTTTATCGCGGTGGCAGGGCACTCACGAGGCGGTGAGCTGGCGCTGCTGTTAGGTGCAACTTATCCCGATCTGGTTTCAGCGGTGATGGGTTATGTGCCGAGTGCTGTAGTGCACGGCACATTACGTGCTGGACGCCCAGACGAGCCAAGAGATGCCGTCGCCTGGACCTATCAGGGGCAACCTTTACGCAACATCTGGCAGGAAAACCCCGCAGCGGATTGGCATGCTTTTGATCATCCACCGGAGCCCGCTGCACCTATCCGCCAGGCGCCTGCATTCGTGGCCGTTGAGCAACACGCTGCCAGCCTGACAGCTGCACGCATACCTGTTGAGCGTATTGCCGGACCGGTGCTGCTCATCTCTGGCAGCGATGACGGGTTTTGGCCTTCTCGTGATTATTGCCGTCGCATTGAAGAAACGCTGCGGGCTCATCGGCATCGCTGGCCTGTGGAACATGTGGAGAATAACGGTGCGGGCCACGCCATTGGCTTTCCTGGTGTTCCGACGACTGACATCGCGCGTGTGCATCCGGTGGCCGGCGTTGTCATTGATGGCGGTGGCACCGCGCTGGAAAATGCACGAGCCAACCAACGTAGTTGGGAGCGGGTACTGGTATTTTTAGCTGCTGCAACATCGGCTCAGTCATGATTGAGGCACTGCAACTTCGGGATATTGAACTTACATATCCGACACGTCGCGGCACGATCCAAGCATTGTCGAACGTGAATTTATCCGTGCGGGAAGGGGAGTTTGTGGCCATTCTAGGTCCTTCTGGCTGCGGCAAATCGACCTTACTCAAACTTGCGGCGGGATTATTACCCGCCAGTGGTGGGGAGATAACCCTTGGCGGCCATCCCCTGTCAGGTCCAGGCAAACAGACCGGCGTGGTCTTCCAGAAGCCTAATCTGTTGCCATGGAAAACGGTGCTAGAAAATGTACTGCTACCGGCGCGTACACTGGGTCTGGCTATCGCGCCAGCGCGCTTGAGAGCCTACCACATGCTGGAATTGGTGGGCTTGGCGGAATTTGCAGCGAACTATCCTTTTGAGCTCTCCGGTGGAATGCAACAGCGAGTGGGTATTGCACGAATGCTGTTACATGACCCGCAGCTATTGCTGATGGATGAACCCTTTGCGGCACTGGATGCGCTCTCAAGAGAAACGTTAATGCTGGAGTTACAGCGTATCTGGGAACAGCAGCGCAAATCCGTGCTGTTCATCACCCACAGTATTCAAGAAGCGGTGTTTCTTGCCGACCGCGTGCTGGTGATGTCGCCACGGCCTGGCACGCTGGTTGAAGATTTAATCATTCCGTTGCCGCGTCCGCGAACGCTTGAAACGCTTGCCGACCGGGACTTTATGCAGTTATGCCAGCATTTGAGGAGCTATTTTACTCATGCGTAAGATTATGCCATTTCTTTGCCCGACCATCAGTTTGGCGGTGCTGCTACTGCTGTGGGACTTTTCGGTACGGCTTTTTGCTATTCCTGATTATCTTCTGCCCGGCCCAGCTGCGGTGTTCTTAGCCCTTTATCAGGGGTTCGCGGATGCCAGTATCTGGCCGCATATTGCTGCAACATTAAGTGAAATTGCCTTGGGTTATACCTTTGGAAGTCTGTTGGCTATCGCTCTCGGCATCGTTCTGGCTGAATCCACTACCTTTGAACGATTTGTTTATCCGCTGCTGGTCGCCTTGCAGGCGATGCCCAAAGTCGCATTAGGTCCCATTATTCTGGTGTGGTGCGGTTTTGGCATCGCCTCCAAAGTAGTCTTGGTCACTCTCGTGTGTTTTTTCCCGTTGTTCGTTAATACCGTAAATGGCATTCGTCGCACGGATAATGAATTGTTAGATACCTGTCGGGCATTTTCAGCTTCGAAAGTTTACTTATTGATTCATGTGAAACTTCCATCGGCTGCCAGTGAAATATTTTCTGGATTACAGATTGGTGTTTCACTGGCGTTAATTGGAGCCGTTGTTGCCGAGTTTTTGTCAGCTCAACAGGGTTTGGGATATTTAATTGCCTCCAGCTCCGTCAATATGAGCCTTTCAACGATGTTTTCTGGTGTGTTGCTATTGGCGGTAATAGGCATATGTGGTGCTCATTTTGTAAAAATACTGCAGCGTAAGGTTGTTTTTTGGGAGGTATCATCAAATCGTTAATCTAAATTTGGGGGTGTTTAAAAGATGCATTCAAATGTGTTTAATTACATGGTGAAGATTATGAAAATTCATTTAAAATTTAATTTGGGTTGTCGATTTTCTGAAATAGGTTTTGACCTGAACATCTCATTCTGACCAATGAAAAGCTGTACTACCTGACTTTTGATGCGGCGTTGGTGTATAAAACCGGCCACGAAATCTTGTCATATCATCAGATCCCCGGCATCAAAGAACTGCTGACGCGACGCCTGCCGGGTGACAGCGTGATCAAAGCTGGGGATCGGATATCACTGAGATTAAGTGACCGCCATTGCCATCTCTTTGCGATGTCTGGTGAGGCTTAATCTTAGTTAAACTGAATAAAATGACACGCCACCCGGTGCCCTGGCGACACTTCACGTAATTCCGGCACCGTCGCATGGCACTGCGCTTCTGCCTGCGGGCAGCGTGACGAGAAGCGGCAGCCGGAGGGAGGCCGTGACGGATCCGGAATCTCCCCGTTAATCACCGCGATGGGTTCATGTTGTGGGTCGAGCGTCGGTACGGCGGCCAGTAGCGCCTGTGTGTAGGGATGCAGCGGCTGACTAAACAGGGCGTCGCGGCTGGCGGTCTCCACCAGTTGCCCGAGATACATCACAGCCACGTCATCGCAAAGATGTTCCACCACGCCGAGATCGTGCGAAATAAACAGGAAGGTGACGCCATGGTCATCGCGCAGATCGGAAAACAGGTTGATGATCTGCGCCTGAATGGAGACATCCAGCGCTGAAATTGGCTCATCGGCGATAATAAAGTCCGGGTTGAGAATCAGTGCCCGTGCAATGCCAATGCGCTGGCGTTGTCCCCCCGAGAATTCGTGCGGGAAACGCGGGTAATGCTGTGGAGCCAGCCCACATATCTTCATCACCGCGATCACCCTGTCGTACAACTCCGCTCGGGTGCAGAGTTTATGCGCCAGTAGCGCCTCACCAATGGCATCGCCGATACGCATACGCGGATTGAGGGAGCTGTAGGGATCCTGAAACACCAGCTGGATTCTGGGCCGCAGTGACTGCATTTCCCGCGCCGTCAGCGTCGACAGGTCCTGCCCCCGGTACTTAATCGTGCCAGCGGTTTTATCATGTAACCCCAGCACTGTGCGGCCTACGGTAGTTTTGCCGCTGCCGGATTCGCCGACAAGACCGAAGATGGTACCCGGGCGGATGCGAAAGCTGACACCGTCAACGGCACGAAGCTGCCCGGTTTCCTGACCAAACAGGCCATCGCGTATCGGGAAGTGCTTCTTCAGCGCGTCCACTTCAATTATGTATTCAGAACTCATGCGAAAGATTCCACTTTTTCCCGGTGAAAACAGGCGGCCTGCCGTGTTGTACCCACCAGCGGTGGTATGCCTGCCCGGCAGATTTCACTGGCGCGATCGCAGCGGTCAAAAAAAGCGCAGAATGCGGGCAGCGCGGTAAGGTCCGGCACCTGGCCGGGGATGGAGTAGAGCCGACGTCGCCGCTCGCCGGGAACCGGTCGGGAGGCGATCAGCCCCTGGGTATAGGGATGCAGCGGATTACGCAGTACCTCTGCGGTGGGGCCGTATTCAACAACCCGCCCGGCATACATCACGACTACCTGCTCCGCCATCCGGGCAATAACGCCCAGATCATGGGTGATCAGCATCAGCGCCATCTGGCTGGCACGGGCCTGATCGCGCAGCAGACACAGAATCTGGGCCTGAACGGTGACGTCCAGCGCGGTGGTTGGCTCGTCAGCAATCAGCAGTTTCGGCTGGCAGCTGAGTGCCATCGCAATCATGATGCGTTGCAGCATGCCGCCGGAAAGCTGGTGCGGGTAGCTGGTCATCAGACTCTCCGCGCGCGCCAGCCCGACGCGGCTAATCAGCGCGATCGCCTGCTGCCAGGCGGCTTTAGGCGACTCCCCACGATGGCGAATCAATGGCTCACACAGCTGCTCGCCAATGGTCAGCACCGGATTGAGGGCGCTCATTGGTTCCTGAAAAATCATCGCCAGCTGGTTGCCTCGCAGGTCGGCCATCCTGGCTGGATTGAGTGTAAGCAGATCCTGCCCCTGGAAGCGGATGGCTCCGCCGTCAATACGTGCGGCCTGCGGCGGCAACAGTCCCATCAGCGACATGGCGGTAACGCTTTTGCCACAGCCGGATTCGCCGACAATACCCAAGGTCTGTCCGGCATGAATAGTAAAGGAGACCTCCTGCACGGCCTGCACACGCCCCTGTTCGGCGGCAAAGGAGACGGATAACTGTTCGAAGGTGATCAGTGGCTGGCTCATTTCTGGCTCCGTTTCATGCGGGGATCGAGCGCATCACGCAAGCCGTCGCCCAGTACGTTGATAGCAACCACGGTGATAAAGATGGCGATGCCCGGTGGCATCCACAGCCACGGGCGACGCTGGAAGTCGATCAGGCTATTGGCGGCATCCATCATATTGCCCCAGGAGGGGGTCGGCGGGACGACGCCAAGACCGAGATAGCTCAGCGCCGACTCGCTCAGAATGGCGTTCGCCACAGCCATCGTCGCCATGACCACCAGAATCGGGATGGTATTGGGCAGCAGATGACCAAACAGGCGGCGACGTGATGACAGGCCCAGTACCTGCGTTGCCAGCATAAAATCACGCTCGCGCAGCGAAAGGATTTGCCCGCGCACCAGCCGCGCCAGTTTAGGCCACTCTAGCAGGCTCAGCATGATGACCACCATATAGATGCGCGCATCCGCTGAAAAATCGAGCTCCGACAGCATGGCGCCGGCGACAATCAGCAGCGGCAGACTGGGAATGGTCATGACCAGATCGGCCAGACGCATAATCAGCTTGTCGGTCAGGCCACCCGCGTAGCCCGATACGGCACCGAGCAGATACCCCAGCGCCACCGATAGCAACATCGTCAGCAGGCCAATGGTCAGCGAAATGCGCCCGGCAAGGAGCAAACGGGTGTAGACATCCCGCCCCAGGAAATCGGTTCCCAGCCAGTGCTGTGCCCCTGGCGGTTTGTTGATCATCAGGGCATCCGTGGCGTCATCCTGCCACGGCGACCAGATTGGCCCCAGCACGCACCAGATCGCCATGACAACCAGTAAAACCAGGCACACCATCGCCAGAGGATTACGCCGTAATGCCTGCCATGCCTGACGCCACGGTGAGGACGTGGCCTGGGCCAGTGCCGGGATTACCGCTTTGCGCAGGCGGCGTTGCGTGGAAAAAAGTGAACTGATCATCATGAACTCACCCGAATACGCGGGTCAGCCCACGCGTAAAGCACGTCGGCCAGAAGATTGCCGAGGATAGTTAATACCGCCAGAAACAGCGTGAAACCCATCAGCACCGGATAGTCACGGGCAGCGAGCGAATCGATGTGGATGTGTCCTGCACCCGGCCAGTTGAAGACTTTTTCGGTGATGAGGGCACCCGAGAACAATCCCGGCAGCTCAAAGCCGAGCAGGGTAATGATCGGCAGCAGCGCATTGCGTAACGCATGTTTCATGATCACCGTGCGTTCGCGTAAACCTTTTGCCCGAGCAGTGCGGATGAAATCCATTTTGATGACGTCGAGCATGCTGGCGCGAAAATAGCGCGTCAGGCTGCCCGCCTGCAACATCACCAGTGCCAGCACCGGCAGCATCAGGTGGGCCCCCACCTGCACAATATAGGCCCAGCCGCTGTCATCACTGCCGGTGTTGGTCATGCCGCCGACCGGCAACCAGTGCAGGTCTACCGCGAACCATTTGATTAACAGCAGGCAGAGAAAAAAGGTCGGAAAAGACATTGCGGCAAACACCAGCACGCTGACCAGATGATCGAACCACGAGTTGGGTTTGATTGCCGACGCGATACCGGCGGCAAGGCCAATTCCCCAGTAAAACACCAGTGCGACACTGGCGAGCAGGAAGGAATTCCAGACGTATTGATTGAGCAACTGAGTGACAGGAATCTGGTATTGCAGTGAGAAACCCAAATCACCCCGTAACAGCTGGCCGAGCCAGTGCAGATAGCGGGTGAGCAGCGGCTGATCAAGGCCGTAAATCGCCTTCAGCTCAGCCGCGCGCGCGGCGGTCAGCGTCACGTTGCCATCAATAAAGTCACCGGGTGTCTTTGCAAACAACATAAAGATGATAAAAGAGGCAAACAGCAGCATGGGCAGGGTGTTCAGCAGCCGCCTCAGGATAAAATTTCTCATGGTATTCTCATATCAGCCGTCAGGAAGTCCTGACGGCTGAACAGTGGGCAAGGTTACTTAACGATTCTGACGTCCGGCAGACTGCCGGTCAGGCCGTTATAGATATCCGGTTTAAAGCCGGTCACGCGGGCGCTGCTGGCGGAGAGGATCTGGCGATAACCGAGCAGGATCACCGGCGGGTCATCTGCCAGCACTTTGTACAGCTGGTGGTAAATCGGTTTGCGCTGTGCCACATCCAGCACCGCATTGCCTTCATTGATCAGCTTATCCACCTGAGGATTTTTATAACCGGACTCCTTAGCCTCGGTGCTGTGGTAATCCCATACCCCGTCATGCGGATCGTTTAACGTGCTGGTACTAAAGGACGCCAGGTCGTAATTGCCCGCTTTGCGCTGGGCCATCAGCGCATTGAAGTCCACCACCTGGGGTTTCAGTAGCACGCCAATTTGTTGCCAGTCCTCTTTGGCGATCGGGATGAGCGCGTCGTTCAGCACTTTTTTACTTGCCAGTAAGGTCAGTTCAAGACGTTTGCCGTCCTTTACGCGAATACCATCGGAACCGGGTTTCCAGCCCGCCTCATCAAGCAATTTTTTCGCCTGTGCCGGATCGTATTTGTAGGGATTCACGCCATCCGGGTTATATGCCCAGGAGATGGGCGCGATAGGTTCGATGGCAACCTTGCCATACCCCTGGTACACCACATCGATTAGCTTCTGACGATCCAGCCCATATATCAGCGCCTGACGCACCTTCGCGTCCTGCAACGCCGGGCGGCGAACGTTGAACTCGACTTTACTGTAATCACTGGACCCGTAGAGATTGATATTGGCAAAGCCGAGCAGTTTCAGCTGTTCAATATCATCCGGTCGTGAAGTAAAGGCGTCGTAATCCGTTTCACCGGTCTGGAACAACTGGAAATTGGTTGAGGGGTTAGTGACGCGATAAATAAAACGAGGCGTTGGCGGTGTGCCACGATAAAAGTGGCTATTGGCATGAAAACGAATTTCCTGCCCGGGGATGTATTTGTCATAGACATAGGGGCCATTGCCCAGCGGTTTGCCATGCAGTGTGCGCAGATAGTCAAGATTGCCACGCTGATAGCCTTTGCCGTAATAAGCTTCCGACAGCACCGGCCCGCCAATTTTTGCCAGTGTGGTTGCGCCAGGTTGTGTGGTGGTGATCTGGAGTGTGAGGGGATCGATGACTTTCAGGCCACTGACGCTGTCGGCTTTACCTGCTTTATATTCCGCGCCCCCGGCAATATTCGCGAGGGTGATGTCGGTGTCACCATCATATTTCGGGTCGTAGAGGACGGTAAGGGTAAAGGCAACGTCTTTGGCGGTGAGTGGGGAGCCATCGCTGAACGTCAGATCGGGGCGAAGCTTAATAGTATAGACTTTGTTATCCGGGCTTACCGTCCAGCTTTGCGCCAGACCCGGCACCAGATTGCCGTGGCTGTCCCAGTCAATCAGGCGTGAAAAAATGACGTTGGTGACATTTTCATCCCAGCCGTTGACAAAAAAGTAAGGGTTAAAAATCCCCTGAGGTTCAGAAATGCCCGCCACCACCGTGTCTTTGCGCAATTTCGCCGCTGCCGGAATCTGGCTGGAATCGGTGGCTGGGGTGATACCCTCTTTTAGGGCATCGTCGGCAAACGTCATGGCGCTGAAAGCTGCAAGACTGCTGAAGAGTGCTATTTTAAGTCTGTACTGCATGCTTTGTTTGTTTATTAAACTGACCAAAAGAGATCCCTCAAAAATATTATGGCAATGTTCATTTACAAAAACTGAAAATTAATCTTCCCCTGATCCGGTGTCTAACAATCAAACGCTATAACAAATAACGAAATGTCCTTATGTTATTTATGGATAAGCTTGGGAATACTTTTCTTTATTACAAGAATGCGACTCAGATCAACGTTACGGCACAATAAAAAGATCGGTTACGAATCTGGACGTCCGCGCTATTTTTTACGTGTTAAGCCGGAATGCCGCGATAAGGACATTTGCCGCTGACTTTCTTCGGGATTTCATTCGCGCCCAACGTGCGAAACTTGCGGCAGTGCTGTCCAGCCCAGCTCCGGCGCAATCAGCGTCGCAAAATCGCTGATAATCTGGCTGTACTCCGCATAATGCAATTCATAAGGCAGTTCGATTCTCAGCTCATTCACCAGACGTAAGACGGGATCGTTAAACAGCCGTTCGAGAATCTGCTCCGCACTGCCCACGATATCCTGAGAGAACAGGGTGCGTCGGGAGCTCTGGGGTGCCAGAGTGCGTGGGTAGCGGCTGGCGGCAAACTGCTGATAATGTCTGCGGGTGGTGGCATCCGCACTGTCGGTGGGAATGATGACGCGTCCCAGGGCGATGCGCGCCGCACGCCGACCGGAAGCCGCAAGATTTTCACGATACAGCTGGATTTGCGCCCGCTGTGCCTGGTAAAAATCATCCGTTTCTTCACCGGAGGTGAGATTACCCGCGAGCAGATTAAACCCGTGGCTGCCAGCCCAGCGCGCCGAACGAAGTGATCCTCCGCCATACCACAATCTGTCAACCAGACCGGCAGCAAAGGGCTGAACACGCGGGCGTTGCGTATTACCGGGTGAGAGAATGACCGTATTATCATCGCCGAAGAAGCGGCCACTCAGGTTATCGCGCAGAGTCAGGACGCGCTGGTAAGAAAAATCCTGCTGCTGCCAGGCATCACCCCAGACAGAATGACCGATTAACTCAAGATGATTAGGCGCGCCTGCGCTCAGGCCGACATTCAACCGTCCCCTGGCGAGAATATCCACTGTCGCCAGGTCTTCGGCCAGACGAAATGGACTCTCATAACCCATCTGAATCACGGCGCTGCCCAGTTCTATCTGGCGGGTACGTTGTGTGGCGGCGGCGAGAAAGGTGCTGGCTGACGATACGCCATGTTCCAGATGTCGCTGGCGTACCCAGGCACCATTAAAACCCAGCTGTTCACCGCGTTCGAACAGCTGTAACGTCTGTTCAAGACCCTGAAGTGGAGCGTCATCAGGATAATTCCCCGGTGTCAGAAACGAGATATGCGAGATAGCCGGTTGCGTCATTCTGTTTTACTCATAGCGGGGCTTTAAGGCGTCAGCGTGACAACATGCTGGCGAATATCCGGATGGCTGGCGATCAGACCCTGTTGCTGATACCAGTTGGCTATATGCCCGATATGGGTTATCGCGGCGTCATCGACCGGCGTGATGGGAACGGTGTTGACCCTGCCCAGCAGAGCCGCCAGTGTGCTTCCCTGCTGCCCCATTTGTGAAGCCCAGATCTTACCTGCCTCAAGCGGATGGGCTTTGGCCCAGTGGTTCTCTTGCTGCAATACGTCATAAACCCAGTTAAGCACTTGGGGGTTCGCCTGATAAAACGCCTCGCTGACGAAATAACCTGCTGCATTTTCCGAACCAATCTGCTGACCCGTACTCAGCTGGCGGGCGTCATAACTCTGTCTGGCCAGAGAGAGGAAGGGGTCCCATGTCGCCCAGGCATCGACATGTCTCCCCACAAATGCCGTACCGGTGTCGGAAGGGCTGAGATAAACTTTGGTCACCTCCTGCTCCGGAATCCCGGCACGATCCAGCGCGCGTGAGAGCAGATACTCGCCGGTCCCGCCTTTATTCACCGCCACCTTTTTGCCGCGCAGATCCTGCAATGAATGGATATCACTGCTATTGCGTACCACAATCCCTTCACCTTCGGCGGGCATGGCCTGATAAGCAAAAAAACGCAACGGCAAACCCGCAGCGATGGCGGTAACAAACGCTGTGGAGCTGCCGGTGGTCATGTCAATTGAACCGGCATTTAACGCTTCATAAGCAGGGGCGGCAGCCGCAAACGGGCCCGACCAGACGACGTTCACCTGATGCGCGGCCAGCGCTTTTTCCAGCGTTCCTTTTTCTTTAGCCAGCGCTAAGTCCGTGGGGCCACGCAGAAAACCAATGCGCAGCGTGAGCGGTTCAGTCGCCATCGCCATCCCGGCACACAGTATCAGTGCAGCAACAGCGGTACGGGGTATCCAGCGGGTCATATCTGTCTCCTGGCGTTCAGGGATAAAGCCATCGGGATGAAACCCACGGCAAAAAGATCGTCAGCCTGCTGCTGCTGTTCGGCTAACAGAGCGTCACTGGCAGGGGTGAGACCCCAGGGACGCCCGCGTATTGTTTTCAGCCACTCATCAGGCAGGATGGCCGGGTTGAGTTTGTCGGCAAGAATATGCGCGGCGCCTACCGGATGCTGCTCAATCCAGGCATCATTTACGCGCAACTGTTTCACGATCCAGGCGGCTACTTCGGGGTAGCGTTGCTGCCAGGCGGCACGCGTCCAGAACAGTGAACGGTTAATGATTTCATCGCCGACGGCGGAGCGCGCAACGACATCCTTTATCTGTAACGCACGAGTCAGCCAGGGATCGATTGCCAGCCAGCCGTCAATGTCGCCATTGAGTAACGCAGTCATGGCATCCTGCCCCTGCAGGTCCAGCAGTGTGACATCGGTGCGGCGCAGGTTCTGTTTTTGCAGCAGACGCGCCAGAAAATGATCGGTGAAAGAACCGGGCATGCCCGTCAGTCGCTTAGCACGCAGCGAGGAGATAGCGTTGCTTTGCAATGTCAGCAACGCGCAATTGTTATTACGTGGCGGCGAGCTGGCGAGATAAGCGACGTCCAGCCCGGTGGCCTGCGCACTTATCGGCGGGGTTGATCCGGTGCCAACCACATCGACCTGTTCATCAGCCAGCCACTCGCCGCTGCGTGCGCCCTGGGTATAGTCGAACCATTCCAGCTGCCAGCCTCTGTCTCTGGCGGCAGGTTCGATGACACCACGATGGCGCAAAATAAACAGCGAGAGATTACTGGGATGGCTTCCCAGACGGATTTTCATTGTGCTGGATCTCCACTTCTGACCGGACGATCCCACAGATTTCCCCAGGTAAAGGTATTCTTTGCCGCGTCATCCGGCGGGGTGAGTGACAGTCGTGGCATCACCAGTTCGCTAAAGCGATAGGCTTCCTCCAGCAAGGGGAAACCGGATAGGATAAACACCTCAACCCCCGCCTGCTGATAGGCTCGCAGGGTGCGTTCGACCGTTTCCGGACTGCCGACGATAGCGGTGCCAGGTCCGGGACGCACCAGGCCAATGCCCGCCCACAGTCCGGGGTAGATCTCCAGCTCGCGCGGATCGGCGGGTTTCTGGTCATTGTGCAGGGCACTCATACGGGACTGACCTACGGAGTCTGACCCGCGGGCCAGATGCTGCCGGGCGGCAATGGCGCTGTCGTCCATTGAGGCATAAAGTGCGTCTACTGCCTGCCACGCAAGTTCATCAGTTTCGCGCACGATCACATAAAGACGAATGCCGTAGCGTAACTGGCGAAGGTGTTTATCGGCTCTGGCTCTCACCTGGGCGATTTTCTCTGCGGCCTGCGGCGGTGTTTCGCCCCAGGAGAGATAGGTGTCGATGTGCTTTGCCGCGACTTCCTGTGCCGCTTCAGAAGAGCCACCAAACCACAGCGGTGGCGGAGGATATCCGCCATTGCTCAATGCCAGCCTGGCGTTCTCAATATCCAGGTGTTCCCCTTTGAAGCTGACATTTTCCTGATTGAGCAAGGGACGTAATACCTGCAAAAATTCGTCACTGAGATCATATCGGGCATCGTGATCCAGGTGCATGCCGTAAGCGCCCAGCGTATTTTTATCACCGCTGACCACGTTGAGAAGCACCCGGCCTTTCGAAAACTGGTTAAACGTCACGGCCATTTTGGCTAGCAGGGTGGGTGAGATCAGACCCGGCTGGATAGCAATCAGGAATTTCATGCTTTCGGTATAGGGAATGAGTGACGCCCCCAGAATCCAGGGATCATGTGCACCGGTCGCCAGCAGCGCGCCGGTAAAACCCAGATGATCTACCGCGCGGGCGACCTGCTGGAAATAGGCGTAGTTGACCTGCCGGCTGCCGGAGGCGGCCCAGGGTTGATGACCGTCTGGCGCGGTCAGATACCAATAAATTTCCACGGTGGTTCTCAAAGCAATACAAACAGGAACCAAAGGAATAACAAAGGGTTATTGCGAGGGGAAATACTAATTATGGCAAAGTTTATCCATATCCAGGCTTAAGGTTATTTATCAACCCGGGTTGTGAATGTTGTTAAAATAAACGCGACCCTAAAGGGCGTTGTTTATGCGTTATTAACAGTGATTCGCTTTAACGTCATATTTTGACGCTTTACGGCGTTAAATAAGGCATCAGCAGGTCGATATCATTGGCAGGAGATACTGATTGCGCTTTTTTGTCAGGCAATGTTGTCCGGGGTGGGTATCAGTTACCCGCTTGCCCATTTCAGGCTGGCATCATCACAATCAGAGTTTATTAAAGAGGAAATGTGCTTTGTCTGATAAAAGAATGATGACGCATCGCGGATTGCTTTCCCTGTGAGTTATTCTCTGTGGTGTTGACTGTCATTGAACATTTGTTGTGGAACATTTGAACAGATGTCAGAAAAGAAAAAAGCCCGCTCAGTTTCCTGAGCAGGCTTCTCGAATTTGGCTCCTCTGACTGGACTCGAACCAGTGACATACGGATTAACAGTCCGCCGTTCTACCGACTGAACTACAGAGGAATCGTGTGAACGAGGCGAATATTAATGGCGCCTCAGTCAGGTGTCAACAGCTTAAAACGTATTTATATTCAATTGGCTAGCAATAGTACAAAGCGATCGCGATTTAAGCAGGTTCTGATGTCAATTGCGCCAGGCGTGCCAGCGGGTCCTGACGATAGAATTGCTGGAGATGCTGATACATCACTGGAAAACGGTTGGCCAATAAATCAGGCGCGCTGAAGAAGTATTCCGACAGCACCGCAAAGCATTCTGCGGCATCGCTGGCGGCGTACGGATCGATGGTGGCGGCCTGTTCACCCACCAGCTCCACTTCGGCTTCAATCTCAGCCATGGCGTGTTGCAGATCTTTTTCCCAGCTAGCGACATCGCGCAGTGCCATCACCGGAATGCCGCTGGTGTAGCCGCTGCCGCGCGCATCGAGCTTATGTGCCACTTCGTGAATCACCAGATTAAATCCGGAGAGATCAAAGGAATCCTGAATATCGAGCGCATTCAGCACCACCGGGCCTTGCGTCCAGCTTTGTCCGGCATGCACTGCGGGCGCGTGATGCACCAGGCCATTGTCATCTTCCCAGCGATCGTCAACGTTAAACGGTTCGGGATAGATCAGCACTTCATGAAAGCCATCGAGCCACTCGACGCCCAGTTTCAGTACCGGCAGGCAAAATAACAACGCCAGTCGGGTGAGCAGCAGTTCATTGAGCTGCAGGCCTTGCAGTGGAGAGATTTTTTTCTGCTGCAGAAAGCGCTGCGCGAGGGCAACAAGAGCGTGCTGTTCCTGGTGATCGAGCAGGGAGAAGATCGGTTGCGCCAGCGCCTGCTGCCAGGGAAGCGCTACGACTGAAGTCTCTCTTTGCGCATGCCACGGCCATTTGAACATCGCATCACTCACTCTTCAGGGCGAAAACAGTATCCTGACGCGGCGAAGAGAAAATTGCCAGCGCGGAATCAAAGCCGACTATTCAACCAGTTAGTTAGCGATGTGTCTGTGATAAAGGTGGCAAACCGGGAAGTAAGATCGGAAGGGGAGAGGTCGCCACGCATGACGACCTTAAATGACGCAGTTGATGGCAAACGCTTTACCCTGCGCGTTCAATACGTTCAAAGGCAATGACCCATACCCAAGGATTAACTTCCCAGCTGGTGGCGCCATACTGTTTCTGCCACGCTTTGCGATAGGCTTCTTTCGGCGATTCCGCATTCATGTTCATGGTGAAGAAGTTATTCAGGAAGTGCGTATCGGTCTGGACGCCCTCCGCCATAATGTCGTCTTCACTGATATCCTGAATTTTCTCGGCCCGCACTGAGGTAATTCGCAAATCGATACGACTGGCCCAGCGCGGCATATGTATTGCTGTTTGCCAGCCAAACTGCTCGGCATTGTGCAAATGCTCATCCAGTTGCCCCAGCTCGTTGCTGTCGGCGCGATACTGGCAAAAGGCGGGATGGCGGAACGGCAGCGGATCGCGCTCGTATTCAGCCAGCTGCTCTTCAGGAACGATGGGGCCACGCCAGGTTTCACGTACCCACAATCCGTCACCCGCCTGGCCATACGGGCAGTGTGAGCTGACATCGGTCATCGACATTAATTTATAGCCGTGCAGATGGTTAGCGCTGACGTCAAACGCATGTACGCCTTCATGGTGATCCTGGCCTGGACCAAAGGCCTGCGTTTTCATAATGCGTCGGGTCTGTGTCTGCTGGCCAACCAGCAGGGCGCGCACCCGCTGTTCGGAAAAAAGAATCGGCCGTTCTTTCATTGCATACCTCATATTGTTTCACCAACCCGGAAAGTGCGAAGCATCCTCCGCATCCGTAGATGAGAGGAGTAGCATAATGGGTTTGAATCAGTTTGCTTAATAATTTGTCGCCTCAGTATCAGGCAATTCTTGCAATTTTAGGTTTTAAAAATGGTTCATAAGCAAAATGTGTGCTGAAAAAGACTTCGACAGAATCGGAAGCCAGAATTTTTCCAGATACAGTACGTTATAAAGGCCAGAATGGGAACCTTTTCAGATTATGTCGCGTTGAATAACCCGTTTTAACGGCAAAAAGACAGCATATTTAACTGGAATAAATCCCTGTCGCGAAATTTGTTGATGACCTAAATAGATTACCGCCATTAAACAGAGTTAGTTAACTAAAACGACGCTAAGGAAATGCCGAAAGCGTAATGGGTGCTGGGCAAGCGGCGTTAACAGCGCTATAACATGATCGGGATCGCATTTTTTTGCTTAGCACATCCAGGAATGATGTAAAAAAAGTGTCATTACCCAGCCGCTATGATGTCCGCAGGAGCAGCACCCTGTACAGGCAGTGCTAAATAACAGCAATAAAAGGAGAAGCACGATGTCACTCACCCGCTGGCAACAACGCTATGAGAACTGGCTGCAGCTGAACTGGTTGCACGATGACAAAGCCCACGATATCGCGCATCTGCGCCGCGTGTGGATGAGCGCGAAACGCATCATGCAGCACAGCGATGCCGATCCGATGGTGGTCCTCACCTCCTGCTATTTCCACGATGTGGTTAACCTGCCTAAAAACCACCCTGAGCGCCATTTGGCCTCAACCTATGCCGCGCAAGAGACACGCCGAATTCTGCAGCAGGATTTCCCCGATTTCCCGTTTGAGCGTCTGGATGCCGTGGCCCATGCGGTTCAGGCGCACAGCTTCAGCGCCCGCATTGCGCCACAAACGCTGGAAGCGAAAATCGTCCAGGACGCCGATCGTCTGGAGTCTTTAGGTGCTATCGGCCTGGCGCGCGTTTTCTACACGGCAGGAGCGCTTGGACGGCCGCTGTTTGATAGCGAAGACCCGCTGGGAAAAGAGCGTGAACTGGACGATGTAAAGTGGACGCTGGACCATTTTCAGAAAAAGCTGCTCGGTTTACCGCAAACCATGCAGACGGAAGCAGGGCGTCTTTTGGCGGAGCATAACGCGGATTTTCTGGTGCACTACATGGGGAAACTTTGCGCAGAACTACAAGGCAACCTGACCTCAATTGACGAGTCAGTATTAAGAGATTTTAGCCCCATACACTCTTAATATTAAATTTTTATGACAGTCTGTTAACTTTCACCTGCTTCCGCTACGTTGTTGTAAATCAAAAGGGAGTATGAAAATGACCGAGACCGTTAACTTAACCATTAAAATTGACCCGGCGCTGAAAGATCACATCAAGCAGTTAGCCGCAGATAACCAAATCTCCATGAGTCAGGAGATCGTTAACCGCCTGCAGGCCAGTTTAGATGCGGTTGAGCACCCGGCCATTGACAGCCTGGATACGCAAGAAGCCTGTACCGAACAGCTTTCAGCCGCCGAACTGAAACAGGTTCGGGCGCTGCTGAAGAAAAGCAAGAAGAAGAAATAAGCAGAAAACCCGTCTTTTGACGGGTTTTTTATTACGCGGCGTTAAATCTCGTGAATACGGAACTGCTGCGCGCGCTGCGCCAGACGGTCAGATAGCGCACGCAACTGCACGGCAGATTGCACCTGTTGCGCATTCAGGGCTTCGTTTTGCTGCAGCTGGTCGCTCATCTCGACCACTTCTCGGGCTATTTTTTTCACCCGATGGCTCTGTGCCGAACTGTTTTGCTGCAGCTCGTTCAGCTGCGTCACAATGCCGGAAACCGCGCCGCCGATCTGCGCAAAAAGCACTTCCAGCGCCTTAACCTTATCGAAACCATCATTGACGTGCTGCTGTGTGTGCTGAATCAGTCCATCGATCTGTCGCGTTGATGCGCCGCTCTGCTGAGACAGTAAGCCCATCTCTTTGGCGACCACCGAGAAACTGCGCCCATAAGCACCTGCATGCGCGGACTCAATCGCGGCATTCAGTGATAACAGGCGCGTTTGCATCGAAAGGCTATCCAGCATGCCGACAATACCGGCGATATCCCCTGACGCGGCGACAATCTGCTGCATCTGATTTTCCATTTTATCGACTTCTACGGCGCAGTTGCGCATCAGATCATCCGCCGATTGTGCTTCCTGGGTAGCCTGCAACGAAAACTGGGTCCCAATCTCCACCTCTTCAGAGACGCGATCTAAACGCTGCGACAGATGATGGAAGCTGGCGTTTTGCTTCTGATGTTGCTGCATCACCTTCTCATTGTGTTGCTGCATCTCTTCGGCACCGGCGGCGACGCTCACCGCCACGGTGTTGATGTCGCTAACAATCTGTTGCAGGCCGCTGCGCATGGTATCAATCGACTGGAACAGTTGGCGCGTCTCGAGCGATTGACGACGCGGCGTGTCATGACAGGCGATCAGATCGCCAGTGGCAATCTGTGCCAGCTGTCCGTTGGCACGCCGCAGCGGCAACAGGACGCCGCGCATCAGCAAGCCGGAGGCCAGCACTAACAAGAGCATCAGTACCGCGCTAACAATGAGCGACAGATTACGGCTCTGCTTCAGCGTGCTTAGCGTATTGTGATTCACGCTGCCGAGTTGCTGATTGGCCTGTTCGATCTCATTAAACCAGGCATCATTGAACTGTTGCTGGAACGCCTGCATCGGCACCATAAAGAAGGCATTGATGTCGTTGGCAGCCAGACCTTTCAGCTGCTCCTGTAAACCTGCCGCCAGCATGGCAAACCCTTGTGCCAGCGGGCTGTCAGCCCTGGCATGATAAGCGGTAAATTGCCGCTCGGCCTGGTTAAGCGAATCACTGGCGGCGGCTGCCAGACTTTTCCAGCTATCCACCGAGCCACTTTGCTGATCCTGCATTAAATAAATCCCGGCGCGGTGGCTATTGTCGCTGGCGGTGAGCAGTTCGATGCGGGCTTTATCCAACAGCGCCAGGCGTTCGCGCAGCTGATTAGCCTGCTGCAGCGATGTCTGCGTCTGGTTTACATGCCCGTTGAGTAGCAGGACGCCGGCAAACTGCAGCAAACAGAACAGCACAATGAACAACAGGAACTGACTCCGCAAACTGGTGAGCCATAGCGGGATGCGCAGAGAGACGCGCGAGCGCAGCCGCAGCGGCAGCGCGATAACGGAAAGGAGTGACATCGAACGCCTCCAAAAAATAAAAAAGGAGTATTGGCAGCGTGCGTGACAGTTTGGTGACAGCGGGCGCGATTCTGCTGAAAACAGCATAAAGCGCGGCCCTAAATGAAATTGTGGTCCTGAAGCGCTAACTGTTTTGGCGCGCGTGTTGTTCAATCAGCGGCAATAGCAGCTGTGCGACCGCAGCAAATACCGGCACCACCACCGAGTTGCCAAACTGCTTGTAGGCTTGAGTGTCTGAGACGGGAATACGAAAATGCGTTTCGCCTGGCGCTTCAAATCCCATCAGACGGGCACATTCGCGCGGCGTCAAGCGGCGTGGGCGACGCGCCATGTTTGCGGGGTGCTGGAAGTCCGCTTCGCCTTGTGCCTGATCCCAGCCACGATCGATGAGGATTTCCGAGCCATCTTTGTAATAACGCGCCGATAGGGTTCGCACGCAGATATTGGCTTTACGCGGATCGTTGAGGCCAAAGCCGAATCCATTGCCTTTGGCTTTATGCTTTTTCGCATACTGGTACAGATAATTCCACAGGGTTGGCGACAAGGTGTATTTTGCCTCCGGCTGCGGCTCGAGCAGGCTCTGTAATGAAGGAACCTGTTGCGGGTAGAGCGCGGGCAGGGCGCGCAGGGAAAACCCCTTGCTGAGCCCGCTATCACGGCGAATCCCTACCAGCACAATACGTTCACGATGCTGCGGCAGGAAGTGACGCGCATCGACAATTTTCGCATCCGGCAAGCCGCTGTCGTTGGCGTCCGCCACGTCATAGCCCAGTTCATCCAGGGTTGACATGATGATGGCGAAGGTGCGTCCTTTATCGTGGCTTTTAAGGTTTTTGACGTTTTCCAGCACAAAGAACGGCGGCTTCTTGGCCGCAAGAATGCGCGCGACATCGAAAAAAAGCGTACCCTGCGCTTCACACTCAAACCCGTGCGCGCGACCGAGCGCATTCTTTTTGCTGACGCCCGCCAGCGAGAAGGGCTGACAAGGAAAGCCCGCCAGCAATACTTGATGATCGGGAATGGCGCGATCGATAGAGTGATAAATCGCCTGCTCATCATCGATGCCAGCCGGTTGTGTCACCAGACGAATATCACTGTTGAACTGATGCTGAAGCGGATCGCTATACAAATTGGCTTTGTAAGTGCGCACGGCTTCTTTATTCCACTCGCTGGTGAACACGCATTGCCCGCCAATCTGCTCAAAGCCACGGCGAATACCGCCAATACCGGCAAACAGATCGATAAACTGGAATGTAGCGTGATCATAGTGGGCCGGACGTGCCGGGAGCAAGGCTTGCAGGCTTGCCACTTCACGGCTTGAGAGCGCCGGTGCCACACTTTTTCCCGTACGGATGCGATTCAAACGCGGCACGCTCCAGTCGAGGCCACCGGCTTCGCTAAGCGTTGTCACCACATCACGCGCGGCATAGATATCGAGCACCTGCAGTAACAGCGACGTCGCGTCATCCTGAGAAGAGGTGGAAGGGACGGGCGCGGCGGGGTCGAGAGCTAGCATGCGTATTTCCTTAACAGTGAGGCGGCTATGCTAACACTCATCACGCAACGAGGAAATTGGCGCGGTGCTTGCTTTCGCTTTTGAGCTAAACCGCTAAAGTTGAAGGAGCGCCAAAACAAGGAGACGCCATGGCAGACGTCCACTCGCAAGCTATACGCAGCAAAAACATGCGCGCCATTCGCAATAAGGATACGGCGATAGAACAGCGCATTGCGTTGATTTTGAAAGATCGCGGCTTTACCTATCGCGTGCAGGATAAGGCGCTGCCCGGCAGGCCTGATTTTGTCTTGCCCGCGGAGAGAGCAATTATCTTTGTGCATGGCTGTTTCTGGCATCGCCATCACTGCTATCTCTTCAAAATGCCGGCCACGCGCTCTGAATTCTGGAGTGGCAAAATCAATAGTAACGTCGAACGCGATAGACGTTACATTCAACAACTGCGAGAAGGAGGCTGGAAAGTACTGATTGTTTGGGAGTGCGCGCTGCGTGGCAAACTGCAGCTGGAGGACGGCGCGCTGATAGAACGCCTTGAAGAGTGGCTGTTGGCGGTTGACGACAGCAGCGAAATCGATCATCAGGGTTTGCATCACTATCGCGTTGATTAACGCGTGATTGTTGCTTTTAGCGGTTATAACAGTTTAGATCTCCCTTTTCTCTGGAGCGCGGAATCGAGCCATGAGCAGCATCAAACTTACCGTTAAGCGCCTGTATCAACTCCGCGATGAGCGGATGGTGAATACCCACGCCACGGCGCGCATTTATCTTGGCGACCGGCTGGTAGCCACCGAAGAGATCAGCGGCATGACGGAAAGTCCGGTAAGCAAGTATCTGCATGCCGACGATCTGACCGGGCCGTTACGCGTGGAATGGGACTGTGTGGGCATTGCCGATATGTCGGTCACGGCAGTTGAGCGTTGCCCCTGTTGTCAGGATCACGAACCGGAATAAATAAGGAATACCACTTTGGCAGGATCCAGTTTACTCACGCTTCTGGACGATATTGCGACCTTGCTCGACGATATCTCAGTAATGGGCAAAGTAGCGGCAAAGAAGACCGCCGGCGTATTGGGCGACGATTTATCACTCAATGCGCAACAAGTTAGCGGCGTAAAAGCCAATCGGGAACTGCCCGTTGTATGGGGTGTGGCGAAGGGCTCTTTTCTTAACAAATTGATCCTCGTGCCGCTGGCGCTGCTTATTTCAGCGTTTGCGCCGTGGCTTATTACCCCGCTGTTAATGATTGGCGGTGCCTATCTCTGTTATGAAGGGGTGGAGAAGGTGCTGCACAGCCTCAACCACGATAAGGCGGAACAAAGCCCGGAGGCGCGGCAGCAGCGGCTGGACAAGCTGGCGCAGCAGGACGCGCGGGCCTTTGAAAAGGATAAAGTGAAGGGCGCGGTGCGCACTGACTTTATCCTCTCGGCGGAAATTGTGGCGATAACCCTGGGGATTGTCTCCGAAGCGCCGCTGCTCAATCAGGTGCTGATCCTGGCCGGCGTGGCGATTTTAGTCACTATCGGCGTTTACGGTATCGTGGCGATGATTGTGAAAATTGACGATCTCGGTTTCTGGCTTAAGGAGAAATCCTCCACGGTCGCGCAGGCAATAGGTGGCGTGTTACTGGCGCTGGCACCCTGGCTGATGAAAATCCTGACGCTGGTGGGCACCCTTGCGATGTTCCTGGTCGGTGGCGGCATTGTGGTACACGGCATCACGCCGTTACATCATGCCATCAGCGAATACAGCGCCGGGTTCAACGGTTTTATCTCCGCTCTGCTCAGCAACGGTGCTAATTTGGTGATCGGCTTTATCATTGGGTCGATCGTGCTGCTGGGCGTAAATCTGATTGCTAAGCTGCGCAGCTAGCGGTTATAAAGCGCTGTAAATTTCTAATCACGGTCAGGAGAACGATGATGAACGACGATATGTTTGAATTTGATATCGATGCACAGCTGGAACAGGCTGAGGCCAAAGCAGCAGAAAAAGCCAACGAAGTCCCTGCAGACCTCAGCGATGAAGCGGATTGCGAAGGCTGCAAAATCTAATTTTCCTGTCCAGGACGTGCGCTAAAAGCCGACAATAAAAATTGTCGGCTTTTTTTATTATCAGCATTTTTAACTGCTTATTCTGATTTAGTAGAAGTAATAGATTTATCGTATAGGAAAAAAACGTGCACAGCTGCTATACCTAAAATCGTTCATTCAACGGTTAAAGGAGGGTGCGGTATGATCTTTGCAATCAGTGACGAAGTTCAGCACAAACAGGGCGGACCCACGATGGTGGTGACCGGCTATGCCAGCGGAATGGTCGAGTGTCGTTGGTATGACGGCTATAGCGTGCGCCGTGAAGCATTTCACAGTGACGAACTCAGCCACTCTTCTTCTGGCGCGCAGCAGCTGGCCAGTTAAATACATTCCGGACGGTAACAGCGCCGTCCCGAATGTAGTTCTCCCTCACAGGCTACACCTTGCCGTCATTATCCTCTTCTACTGCCTGATAGATGCGTTGCAGGATGTCGGGAAACGCCGACTGCACGCGGCTCCAGCTCGGAATAAAAGGCTTCTCGTTAGGACGTTCAATAAAGGCCTGTCCGGCATCGAGAATCGCCTGAGTAAACATTTCTACCGCCGCTTCTTCAATGTGTTGATCAAACTTGAGGCCGTTCATGGTGGCTTCGTGGTTATAGATCTCCATCATATCCAGCGCATTACGATAGTACGTTGCCTTCAGCACGCGGAACGAATCGCTGGTGAGCGGTACGCCCATGGTCGCCAATTTACGTAATAACGACTGCACAATATCATTGCTCATGCGCTTTAATCCGCCGGTGCCATCATCTTCAGCCAGCGGCTGATGTTTGTGGTCGTAATTATCAGCGATTTCAACCTGGCAGGTTTGGCGGGTGGTGTAATTACGATAGATCTCTGAAAGCACGCCAATTTCCAATCCCCAGTCGCCGGGAATCTTAATGCCGTTAAGCACGTGAGTACGCATGGCAAATTCACCAGACAGCGGATAGCGGAAGCTGGTGAGGTAGTCGAGATACTCGGAATGGCCATAAACCTTTTGCAGCGAGCGCAACAGCGGTCCCACCAGCAAACGTCCCACGCGGCCATTTAGCTTGCCGTCGGCCACGCGTGCATAAAAACCTTTGCAGAACTCATACTGAAAAGCCGGATTGGCGAGCGGATAGAGCAGACGCGCCAGCATACCGCGCTCATAGGTGACGATATCGCAGTCGTGCAGTGCCACGCACTGGGTGCGATCGGAGGCCAACGTGTAGCCGGTACAGAACCACACGTTGCGACCTTTGCCGGGCTGGCTCGGCGATAATCCCTCTTTATCCAACTCGGCATCCAGCGCTTTCAGCCGCGGTCCATCATTCCACAAAATGCGATGCCGCTGCGGCAGGCGCGAGAAAAATTCACGTGCGAATAGAAACTGGTCGCGATCGGCGCGATCCAGACCAATCACAATCTCGTCGAGATAGGGGACTTTCGCCAGTTCGTTGACGATGTTGTCCAGCGCAGGGCCTTCCAGCTCGGAGAACAGCGAAGGTAAAATGAGCCCCATTTTGCGTTTGCGCGCAAAGCGCACCATCTCTTTTTCCAGCGATTCAACGCTGCGGTGGGTGAGATTATGAAAATTAGTAATGACACCATTCTGGTAAAAATCACTCATCGTCTCATCCTGTATGGGTTAGGTCGTTACTCAGTCGGCGCCAGAAAATAATCCAATCCTTCACGCCAGCCGTGTGGACCGACGTGCGCGGTGTGGTAAACATTTTGCGTATCGCTACGTTGCAAATTCACCGGCGTTTTACTGAAGCCTTTTATCACCACGGCATAATCTGCGCGCTCCAGCATCGGTATATCATTCGGGCCATCACCTAAGCCTAAGGTGATACGTGTTTTGCCTTCCTGCTGGGCGACATGCTGCTGAATCTGCTCCAATGCCATCCCTTTACCCGAGCCTGCTGGCATCACATGCCAGAAACGCCCGCCCTGGGTTAGCGCGAGATTATGTTCGGCCAGCGCGCTGCGAAATGCCGCTAAGCGGTGTTCGTCATCACGCCACAACACCACTTCGGAGGCTTCACGCAGCCGGCTTTGGCTGGCCTCGGCCAACGTTAACCCGGTGAAACGCGCGACCTCAGCATCGCTAAATTCATGAAAACCGTTGAAGCGGAAGTGGGATTGCAGAGCCTTGAGCGTTTGGCACAGCGCGCGATAGGCGGCGCTGGGTTCGGTGGGCGCGGTGTGCGTGCCGCTTGGCACCACGCGCGCGCCGTTTTCGGCAATAAAGGGCGCGCCGGTAATGCCCAGTCGCTTCTGCAGCGGTATGATTTCGGCCGCAGTTTTACTGGAACAAATTACCAGCGGAACCTGATGTTGTTTCAGGCGTGTCAGCCATTCACTGGCGGCATCCCAGTTGTAGTCATGATGGTCCAACAACGAACCATCAAGGTCGGTAACGATCATTAGGGAGTCAAGACTCAGCACCATCACACTCCTTACGCCAGTGGCATCCGTAAAGCGAAGAGTAATCAGTATAATAGCGGAATCGCGATCACACTTTTTCCCGGGCTATTGGCCGCGATAACCAGGATAATTCTTAAATGACAGAGGAAGCCGCATCATCTATGCGCACTTCGTGCATGGAAAATAGTGAGCAGTGACGCGGCGTGCAGGGTTTTACCGCTGAAAGGTTATGCAAAAATGTTCGATTTACGTGCAGGGTTAAGACTTGTCTTAAGTAAGCTAAAGCGTAATCTGACAGGGTGTTAAGAATTCCCTGGTGTAACGAATTTACTGAATTATTTTACCCGGCCTTCCCGCCGGGTATTTTTTTGAAATCGATTTCAACGATTCACTTCGCTGATGGCGAAATCACGAATATCCAGTTCAAAGGCTTCGGCTAGCTCAGTGTAAGAATCATAGGCCTCACCGTTTACCCTGACGCGATGGGCTTGCTCAGCGTCCATAAACTCTTTTACCTCGCCCGAGGTTCTCTTCTGTATCGCGTCGAGTAAAGCATCAACATCAATATTCACTTCGCGCTGCACATTCTCGCTGTACTCTTTAGCCGTTGTCATGGTGGCCTCCCAGAGGCGATCCGCTGTCATTTCAGTATAGACGCTGATGCAAAGAGGGCGGCGGGGGGAATTTAGGCAAAAAAAAGCCCGCGCTGCGCGGGCAAAAATCCTTGTTACTTTTAGGTTGACTGCGCCTTTGGGGTTGGTGCAGTGCGAATAAGTGTACGAGCAGCCCGCGTCAAAAGTCTCTCTGCGAAACGTAAAGAAAACGAAAAGCCGCATCTTGACAGAGTTTTACCTCGTTTGAAGTGCATTGTGCGCAGCAGCGTCTATGCTTAGCGCTTATTGATAAGTGATATCAGGGAGTTAGTATGGATTTTCTTCGTATTGTGATTGCGATTTTACTGCCGCCGCTGGGCGTATTTCTGCAGGTCGGTTTTGGTGGCGCCTTCTGGCTTAATATTCTGCTGACGCTGTGCGGTTACATTCCGGGCATCGTGCATGCGGTGTGGGTTATTGCACGACGCTGATCGCGATCAGGCGCTGTTGATTATCTTCCGTTACACTGTGTCGCAGGACAATTTGTGGAGAGTAATCAATGAAGGTGAATGACCGCGTTACGGTAAAAACCGACGGTGGCCCGCGTCGTGTAGGTACGGTGCTGGCCGTTGAGGCATTTAACGAAGGCATCATGTACCTGGTGGCGCTAGAAGATTATCCGCTGGGCATCTGGTTCTTTAATGAAAGTGAGCATGCGGAAGGGGTGTTTGTTGAGCCGTATGAAGGGGCTTGATGGCTTTTGCCCTTACCTACTTATTCCCTCTCCCACCTGTGGGAGAGGGGCAGGGTGAGGGGCAACCCGCACCTAGATCTCAAACTGCGCCCCCATCCAAATTAAAACGTCTCCCAACTATCATTTCCCGACGTCGCCAAAGCGGCGCGCGGCGCTAAGTTCGGCGTGCGCAACGTGGGCTGCGCGGCTTTAACAACCTGGGCCACCGGGCTGTCATGCAAACGGAAGACCGCTACTGCCTGCGTCAAGCGTCCTGCCTGATCTTCCAGTGAAGCCGCCGCGGATGAGGCTTCCTCCACCAGCGAGGCGTTCTGCTGCGTCACGTTATCCATTTCGGTAACCGCCAGGCTCACCTGCTGAATGCCACGGCTCTGCTCGTCCGATGCGGCGGCGATTTCGGCCATAATATCGGTGACGCGGCGTACTGCTTCAACAATTTCACCCATGGTGTTACCGGCTTCACCTACCTGACGTGAACCATTGGTAATTAAACCCACCGATTCAGCGATCAGCGTTTCAATCTCTTTCGCCGCCTGCGCACTACGCTGTGCCAGATTACGCACTTCGCTGGCTACCACTGCAAAGCCACGGCCTTGTTCACCGGCTCGCGCCGCTTCAACCGCGGCATTCAGCGCCAGAATATTGGTCTGGAAAGCAATGCTATTAATGACGTTGGTGATCTCAGCAATTTTCTTCGAACTGCCGGAGATATTGTTCATGGTTTGCACCACACCATTGACCAGATCGCCGCCGCTGCGTGCTTTGCCTGAGGCATCTGCGGCCAGCTGGCTGGCATGATGGGCATTTTCGGCGTTCTGTTTCACCGTGGCAGTTAGCTGCTCCATGCTGGCTGCGGTTTGCTCAAGCGCCGACGCCTGCTCTTCAGTCCGCGACGATAAATCGGTGTTGCCGGCAGAGATCTCGCTGGAGCCCTGATAGATCGCCACCGCGCCTTCACGCACCGTACCTACCGTGCGCACCAGCGATGCCTGCATCAATTGCAGATTATGCAGCAGGCTGCCAATCTCGCTGCGGCCATAGGCTTGCTCAGGGGCAGTCAAATCGCCCTGAGCGATGCGTTCGATACGGTCGACGGATTGACGCAGCGGCGAGATCACCACGCGACGCAGGAAGACAAAGGTAAGCAGTACCAGCACTAAAGCCGCGGCAAAAGCGGCCGCCATGGCAATAAAACCGACGCGCGATTGATGGGCGGCTTCAGCGTTAATCGTTTCCGCCCGGTCGGTGCGGATTTTAATCGCTTTCAACAGCACATCGTTATACGCATCATCCAGCTTGCGCGTGACGTCCGTTTCCTGCGCTACGATGCCTTCAAAGCTGCCTTGCTTAGCCGATTCAATCATCGGCTTAAGGCCTTTATCGATGTAGGCGTTAAAGCTGGTGGTCAGCGGTTCATCAAGCGCAATGTCAGCCGGGGTTTTCGCCTTGCGATCCATATAAATCTTGAAGCCTTCACGCGCCTGCTTAATCCGCATTTCGGTGCGGGCTAAATCGGCACGATAACCGTCCATTTCACCAATACGCGCGGCCGCACCCGATTGCAGTACATTGAGACGCGCGGTGCGCAGGTGGTTTGAACTATTAGAGATGCCCATACGGATTTGAATCTCTTCCGTGGCATCGTTCAGGGAGTTGTTACTTTGAATTAAAAAGTAGCTGGCGAGTCCAATGCACAGGGCAAAAAGCAGCAGAATGCCACCAAAGATCATACTGAACAGAGGCATCAGGCGCAGGTTCTGCCAGACGCTGAGCTTATATTGCTCATCAATCGATGCTGTTTTCATATCCTTGCTCTCATGTAGGTAGGTGTTATGAGAGTAAGCATCGGCAGGGCCGGAGAAAGGATTAGACAGGAAAGTGGGATCAAACTCGCAAAACGTAAAAGGGCCAATCACGCGATTAGCCCTTTTACTCTGCATACTTCAAGCTGCAGGCGCGATGGCTGCAGGTGTTTACCCCAGCCACTTACTTGAGTAAGTCCCTGGAATTCATCCCGCTACCGCCTTCCTGCCGCTTGAATTATTTTGGGAAATTAACTTCAGGTAATTATCGCACGTTAACATAAATCCCTGAGGTGACATTATCAGTCAAGCGGACAACATGATAAATAACCTGCTTATTATGGGTTTTAATTTTGCGTTTAATATTACCTTTGTGTGACGAAACGGTTTTAGCTTTAATTTGCATCTTGTCCGAAATTTGAATGGTGTCATGGCCTGACATCCACATTTTCAACATATTAGATTCAGTCTGACTTAATGTCAGCGGATGCACGTCGAGCCCAGCAGAAATACGCGGCGAAGCGTTGAGTTTCTTTTGCAGGTAGGTTCCTAGTAAGGAATCCAACGTCGAGGTTTTTATCGATTTTGATGTAATAATCAGGTTCTTACGAACGTAGAGGTATTCCTCAAAATGGATATTCGAGATCGCCATGAAAATAAAGAATAAGGTATCAGGATGCTGCATAATAATGGCACGAATACGATCGCTAGAATCGGATTCGTGAATAAAGCACTCTTCGTTGATAAACACGACGCCCGGCTTTATTTGTTCACATCTTTGCTGCAATTGTTCAATGTCAGACACAGGAGTAATATTTTTCTTTTTAACTCCCTTGGCAGACATATAGTCAGACAATCCGAGGCGTGTGTAATTACATGAATCCATAATAATCGTTGGCATTATAGCGACCCTCACCAATTTGTTATCCGTTTAAATCAACGATGAATACGCGTTTGCGGTACGAGAGAAATTTCCAAAGACACTTTTTTATTCTGCTCGGCAGATTGGCGATAGTTATCCATGCGCCATCATGACTCTTCCCTGAACCGTGCTGCGAAGTTATTTTTTTTAGTACATCCACGTCACTCTTCACCCAGCCATAGCGGGAATAGCTGAGAATTTGTATTAAGTGTTTAATTCGCTCTGTTTTGAGAGCCCTGTCACTATCGCGCAGATCACAGACAAATCTGATAGGACAATTCTTAAAAACATTTGAATCGCGAAAGTGTGACGCTTTAGCGAGCGTTGACAATGCCGGAAAAAAGGGATTTAGACAAGAAAAATCGCTGTGAATTTTTTTTTGTTTAAAAACAGCCCTTTGAGCATTTCAACACCCAATCCCCAAGGTTTGTCACCTTAAGAATCGTCTGACTAAAATACGCGAAGCGCGGTTTAATAAGAATAATTTTCACCTAAAATGCGCATTTATCAGAATATCCTCAGTTGATTTCTGAGAAATATGGTTTGAAAAATGCACAGACTGATTTTGATTGCTTAACTATTACTTAAGGGCGTCTACAGAATAGTTAATCAACTTGCGCGGGAAAGTTCTGACATAAACTGGGCGAGTAAATCAAAGACTTCGCTAAACAGATGTTCGCAGAAGGGAGCAAGCAGCGGCATCATCATCCCTACGCTGAGTATGCCCACCGTTAAGGTAATCGGGAAGCCAATGGCAAAAATGGAGAGTTGTGGTGAAACACGGTTTAACAAACCTAGTGCCATGTTTAGCGTGAGGAGCAGAACTATTAAGGGCAGCGCTAACATCATGCCATTAAGGAAAATTAATCCGGCGGACTTCACTAATGCCATAAAGGCATTGGCGTTGAGTGGCTGATCGTTAATCGGCAACGTATGAAAACTGTCCACCAGCAGTGAAATCAGCCAAAGGTGTCCGTTGAAGGTCAGAAACAGCAGCATGGCCAGCATGTCGAGAAAACGCGCTAACACCGGCATGTTTAATCGACTACCGGGGTCAAAAAAGGTGGCGAAGGACAACCCCATCTGCAAGCCAATCACTTCACCCGCCATACGCACCGCGGCAAACGCGAACTGCATGGTCAGCCCAATGCTGATGCCAATCAGCAACTGTTGCAGCAGCAACCAGAATCCAGCTGGGGTAAATAAAGTGACCTCCACCGGCGGCAATACCGGAATGATGATCCAGGTAGTGAGCACCGCCAGGCCAATCTTTACGCGCTTCGGGATCGATTTTTCGCTCAGCATTGGCGCGCTGGCAAACAGCGCCAGTAAACGCACCATCGGCCAGAAAAATTGTGCGACCCAATGGATCAGCTGGCTGCTATCGAGGTTGATCATCAGCCAATGATGTAAGGCAGGTTGCTAAACAGCGTGCGGATATAGTCGAGCATCAGGTTGAGCATCCACGGACCGGCAATCACCGCCGTTGCCGCCACGGCCATGATTTTGGGAATAAAGGAGAGCGTCTGTTCGTTAATCTGCGTGGCGGCCTGCAGCACGCTGATAATCAAACCGCTTACCATGGCCACCAGCAACATCGGTGCCGCCATCAACAGGGCGACGCGCATTGCTTCCTGGCCCATAACCATTACTGATTCAGGTGTCATGCTGCACTCCTCGAGAAAGAAAGGTGAGGGCGAACGCCACTCAAGAGTAGAAACTTTGCGCCAGTGATCCCACCAGCAGCTGCCAGCCATCAACCAGCACGAACAGCATCAGCTTGAACGGCAGGGAAATCGTGGCGGGCGGTACCATCATCATCCCCAAGGCCATCAGTACGCTGGCCACCACCAGATCGATAATCAGGAAAGGGATAAACACGGTGAAGCCAATCTGGAAAGCGGTTTTCAGTTCGCTGGTAACGTAGGCGGGCAGCAGAATTCGCATCGGCACCGCTTCCGGTCCCTGAATCGGCGCGGTATTGGCCAGGCGCGCAAACAGTGCTAAATCCGCTTCCCGCGTTTGACGCAGCATAAATTCACGCAGCGGCTGCGCCCCTTTATCAATGGCGTCCGCCATGCTGATTTTGTCCTGGCTGAACGGCACATAGGCGTCGGAGTAAATCTTGTCGAAGGTGGGCGCCATGATAAAGAAGGTCAGAAACAGCGCCAGGCCCAGCAGCACCTGGTTCGGCGGCGCGGAAGGCGTACCGAGGGCGTTACGCAGCAGACCAAATACAATGATGATGCGGGTGAAGCTGGTCATCATCAGCAACACCGCCGGTATAAAGGTCAGCGAGGTGACGAACACCAGGGTTTGCACCGGCAGTGACCAGCTCTGGCCACCGTTTGCCAGCGGCTGGCTGATTAAACCCGGCAGCTGCGCATGGGCAACCGGTGCCAGCAACAGCAGCGGCAGAAGAGGAAGTAATCGACGCATCATTAAGGTTTTCCGGGACGTTTAACCAGATTCTGGAATAGCTGACGAAAATCCTGCGGTGCCGCACTGTTCCCGGTCTGTTCTTCCGGGGGCAGCGGCGGTAAAGAGTGCAGATGCGTGATTTGCTGAGCTGTCACGCCCAACACTAAACGCGCATCGGCGGTATCCACAATCACCACACGCTCACGCTGACCCACCTGCACGGTGGCGCTGACTTTCAACGCCTGGCCCGTCACCGTTTTCGGGGCAAAACCCAGGCGCTTTGCCAGCCAGCCGCAGGCCAGAATCAGCAGCACAATTACCGCCAGTACGCTGCTGACTTGTCCAATCACCGAGCCGGTAGAGACCACCGGCTGGCTGTGAACCGGCTGTGCGGTTTGCGTGTTTTTTAACATGCTTAACGGCTCAGGCGACGCATACGTTCAGACGGCGTAATGATGTCGGTGATGCGCACGCCGTACTTATCGTTCACCACCACCACTTCACCTTGCGCAATCAAATAGCCGTTGATGAGAATATCCAGCGGCTCGCCGGCCAGCCCATCCAGCGCTACCACGGAACCCTGCGTCAGACGCAGCAGCTCTTTGATAGTCATCTTGGTGCGGCCCAGTTCCACGGTCAGTTTGACCGGGATATCCATAATCAGATCGATATCCTGCAGCGAACCGCTAATGCCAGGATTCTCGAGGGATTTGAAGACATTCTCGGTGGGATCGGGCGCGCTGGTGGTGGTTTGTTCATTCATAGCTGCAGCCCACAGATCGTCCGCGGAGATGTCGTCGTCGGACGGTTTCTTGCTGTCACTCATCGGGCTGTTCCTCGTTCAGCGAATTCAAAATCGGGTTAATCAAATGTTCTACACGCAGGGCATACTGACCATTGATGGTGCCGTATTGGCTGGTGAGCACCGGTACGCCATCGACGTGGGCAATGATGCGGTCCGGCTTCTCAATGGGCAGGACGTCACCGGGTTTCAGCTGCAAAATGCGCGACAGGCGCAGCGATGTTTCCGCGAAGTGGGCAATCAGCTCCAGCTCCGAGTGCTGCACCTGTTTCACCAGATTGTCGCGCCAGTGATTATCTTCCCGACGCGAGTTTTCCAGCGGTGGATTGACCAGCAGCTCGCGCAGCGGCTCAATCATCGAAAACGGAATACAGATGTTGAATTCACCCACCAGGTTACCAATCTCCACCTGGAACGGCGTGTTAACCACGATGTCGTTTGGTGAGGTGGTGATGTTGGTGAATTTCACCTGCATCTCTGAACGCACGTACTCCACGTCCAGCGGGTAAATCGCCTTCCAGGCATCGCTGTAGCCATCCAACGCCAGCTTCAGCATGCGGCGAATCACGCGCTGCTCGGTATGGGTGAACTCACGGCCTTCCACTTTGGTCGGAAAACGACCGTCGCCGCCAAACAGGTTGTCGACAGCAATAAACACCAGGCTCGGTGAAAACACCACCAGCGCCGTACCGCGCAGCGGCTTCAGGTGGATCAGGTTCAGGTTGGTTGGCACCGGCAGGTTGCGGGCAAACTCGTGATACGGCTGAATCTTGATCGCACCCACACTAATATCTGGGCTACGGCGCAGCAGGTTAAACAGCGCCATACGGAAATGACGGGCAAATCGCTCGTTGATGATCTCCAGCGCCTGCAGACGCTCACGCACCACGCGACGCTGGGTATTGGGATCATAGGGACGGATATCGCCATCTGCCCCTTTGGAACTGTTCTCTACTTCCGCACTGTCACTGTCGCCATTAAGCAGCGCGTCAATCTCAGCCTGGGAGAGAATGCTATCGCCCATTAAATCACCTCAAAATGAAGGCGGTAAACAGCACGTCACTGACTACCTGAGTCGGTTGATTTTTTACCAGCGGCGGCGCCAGCACCTGTTTGATCTGCTCAACCAGGGCCTGCTTGCCTTGCTCGGTCGCCAGCACGGTTGCGCTTTGACGCGAAAGCAGCAACAGCAAACGGCTGCGCACTTCAGGCAGGTAATCATTCAACCGACGACGGGTGTCCTCATCGGGCAGACGCAGGGTGAAACCCACGTACAGCACACGGTCGGGATCGTTGTCAGGATTGACCAGGTTTACTGTAAACGTATCCATTGCAAAAAATACTGGAGCAGGCGGTGGCTCGACTTTCGTCGCTTCCGTTTGACTGCCCTCGTGTTTATTCATCATTCGCCAGACTGCATAGCCTGCCACGCTGCAAGCGGCCAGCGTTACAATCAGTAACACCGGAATTAGTAGTGAACGTTTGCGGCCTTTTGCTTTCGCGTTATCAGACATGTTTGCAGTTACTTCCTGTGAATTATGGGCAAGCCTCTCGGCTTACCTGGACAGATTATCCCGCGTCTTAAGTCAAACAATGGGAAGAAAAGACGCGGGTTTTACGCTTACCTTCAGCGTTTAGCGGCTGTCAGGCAAAGATATCGACAGCGCCGTTACCGGCCACGCGCGCTTGAAGGGCTGCCGGGACGGCAATAGGCGTTATCTCGTTGTCATTGTCCTGGGAGAGGGTAAAGCTGCCGTGCTGTCCGTCACGACGTCCTTCCTGCTGGCCTTGATAACTCTGGCCCTGTGCGAAGGCGTCGCTGCTGACGTTACTCTGTCCCAGGTTAATACCGCTCTCCGCCAGCGCTGTACGCAGCTGAGGAAGAGCCGCTTCCAGCGCGGCCCTCACTTGGCTGTGACTGGAAACCATTGTTAACTGTGCCTGATCCTTATCGAGACTCAGGTTGATCTGGATAGCGCCCAGATCCTGCGGATGTAAGCGCAATTCGGCGTTCTGCTGCCCATTGCGACTGAACATCACAATCTGCTGACTCAGCGCCTGCTGCCACTCGTTACTGCCGAGCTGCGCATTCAGCATCGGCGTCGACGGGGTGGTGCTGGTCGAGGCGGTGCTGGTCATGAGCGAACTGGTGCTGCTTAGCGGTGCGCTGGTTAACGGCGTTACCGGATCATTGCTGCTTTGTGCCGCGCTGCGCTCTTCCGGTTTGCTTAGCGTATTCAGCACCTGTTTGAAACTTTCATCCAGCGTTAGCCCGCCGGTGTTGCTTGCCGTGGTGCTCGCGCTGCTGGTCTGCGTGTTGGCAGCCGTTTGCGTTAAGAGGTTTACAGCATCGCTGGACTTCTTCTGGCCACTCTGCGGCTGCGCCTGTTCTTCTTTTACTGCACCCTGCAGCGAACTGCTTAACAATGCCGAATTAAGCGAAGCGCGCGTATCGGCATGGCCGTCGTTCACGCTGTTACTTACCGTTGACTGACTGGTGCGGTTCTCGAGTGCCACCGGCAACATGGCAAATAATGCCTGCACATTCTGTAAGTCGCTGGCACTTAACGAACTTGCCTCACTCTTGTCTTTATCATCGGCTGAATTCAGCGTGGCTTTAGGGTTAACCGGCTGTAAAAGTGTGTTTAACGCCTCGGGTTTCTCCAGCGCCTGCAATAACGCGCTTAATGACGCTTTTGTGACGTCTTTTTCATCAGCTTTTGCTGTCAGATCAGACGATTGCGTGTTAACACCTTGTTGCTTCGCCAGGGTTAGCAAGCGGTTACCCAGCTCAGTAATAAATCCCTGCGGCAGCGTATCCACGCTTTGCACAAGATCGCTGGAAACTGAACTGTCTGCGTCTCCTAAACCCGAGGTTTGCGTTGCAACTGTTGGCAGCGTAATCATTCGCCTTTCCTCAATGCGGCCCGTTGGGCAAATTCATCCATCCGTTTCTGATCGAGACGGTTTTCCTGTCGTAATGCATTTTCCTCAGCGCGCGTAATCAGCGTTTGATAGGCATTGAGTCGCTTGTGCTTTTCGCGCCAGTTGCTCAGCGCGGTTTCCAGACGCTGATTCCACTGCGAAAGCTGTTGGCGATGCTGATCGATGGCTTTTTCCAGCGTCTGAATAAACTGGTGATAATTGGTCCAGCGGGTGCTGGCGATGCCGCCGGACATATCCTGATTGAGCTTATTGCGGTACTCATCCTGATAATCCAGCAGCATGGTGAGCTGCTCATCGGCTTGCTGTACGCCGCGACGCATATCGCCGAGATGAATCACGGCGCTCTCCAGCTCTTGCTCTGCCAGATCGCGCAGCTTATTGATAGCACTGGCCGTTTTCATGGCTTAACCTCGCTTCTAAGCGCTAACCGAACATCGCCTGCAGATGCAAACAGGCATCGTCGTAGTCGCTGCGTTCGAATATGCCCTGATGCAGGAAGGCTTCCATTTCCGGATAGAGCTTGATGGCTCGGTCCAGCATCGGATCGCTACCTGCGGCATACGCACCCACACTCACCAGATCGCGGTTACGCTGGAAGCTGGAGAGCAACTGTTTGAACTGACGCACGCGTGCATAGTGCGACTCATCAATTAATGAGGTCATGGCACGGCTGATTGACGCTTCAATATCAATCGCCGGATAGTGACCGGCTTCCGCCAGACGACGTGACAGCACAATGTGGCCGTCGAGAATCGCGCGTGCCGAGTCGGCAATCGGGTCTTGCTGATCGTCACCTTCGGTCAACACGGTATAAAAAGCGGTAATCGACCCGCCGCCGTGGGTGCCGTTACCGGCACGCTCTACCAGCGCTGGCAGTTTGGCAAACACCGAAGGTGGATAACCTTTGGTTGCCGGTGGCTCACCGATGGCCAGCGCAATTTCACGTTGCGCCATGGCGTAGCGGGTGAGGGAATCCATAATCAGCAGCACGTGCTGGCCGCGATCGCGAAAATCTTCAGCGATACGCGTGGCGTACGCGGCACCCTGCATACGCAGCAGCGGTGAAACATCCGCTGGCGCGGCGATCACCACCGAACGCGCGCGGCCTTCTGCGCCCAGGATGTTCTCAATGAACTCTTTGACTTCACGGCCACGTTCACCAATCAAGCCCACCACGATGACATCGGCTTTGGTATAACGCGCCATCATGCCCAGCAGCACGCTTTTACCTACGCCAGAACCGGCAAACAGGCCCATACGCTGGCCGCGACCTACGGTAAGCAGCGCATTGATGGCGCGCACGCCGGTATCCAGCACATCTTCAATGGGCGTACGCTGCAGCGGGTTGAATGGCGCAGTGATCAGCGGCGCACGATAGCCGGTTTCCGGCGCGGGCAGACCATCCAGCGGTTTGCCGCTGCCGTCCAGCACGCGGCCCAGCAGCTCCGGACCCAGCAACATCTGCTTGCCGCTTTGACCGTTATCGCCGCTCACGCGCGCATACACGCGGGCGCCGGGTAAAATGCCGTCCACCTCTTCTAACGGCATCATCAGCAGTTTCTGCCCATTAAAGCCGACCACTTCACTCTCAACCTCGGTGATCTTGCTGCCATCGCTACGTTCAATGATGCAGGTGGCACCGAGCGGCAGTTGTAAACCCGTTGCTTCCAGCACCAGGCCGGTCGCGCGCGTCAGGCGGCCGTAACGGCGCACCGTTTGCACCTGTGAAATGCGGTCTTCGAAGGCATCGAGTGCGCCGAGCCAGCGCGAGAGACGCGAGGTCATTACAGTGTCCCCGGAGCGGCCAGGCGGCACAGCTCCTGCCAGCGCGTGGCCACGCTAGCGTCAAGGTCGCCATCCTCGGCGCTGAGTTTGCAGCCGCCGGGATGCAGCGTGCTATCGGCCAGCAAGCGCCAGCCGTGCAGATCCAGCGTTGGACCGAGCGTCTGCTCGATGCGCTGCAAATCATCCGGATGGACGCGCAGCTGCGGTTTGCCGCTGAACATAGGTTCCTGCTGAATCAGCTGTTGAATCTGACGCAGCAGGGCGCTGCCATCCACCTGCGTGGCCTGGCCAATCACGGTGCGCGCTGCTTCCAGCGCCAGCTGCATCAGGCGTGAGGCGATGACGCTGTCCAGCGCTTCAAGCGTGTGATGGAACTCGGTGACCAGCTGCTGCATGCGCGCCTGTAACGGCGCCTGTTGTTGCTGCGCATCGGCTAAGCCCTGCTGAAAACCGGCGTCGTAGCCGTTCTGCTGCGCTTCGGCAAAGCCTTTTTGGTAGCCTTCGCTGTAGCCCTGCGTCTGCGCATCTTTCCGCATCTGCTGCTGCATGCGCTCCAGCTGCTGTTGCTGTTCAGCTTCAGCGCTCAGCTCAACATCCTCTTCCGGCTCCGCGGGCTGCGGCTCCGGTTCGGCGCTGAAGGGGCTGCCTAAATCATCAGGCTGCCAGCGCTGCCAGGCGCGGGCGGAAAAGGCATCAGACATAAGTTTCCTCGCCTCCGCCAATCACCATTTCGCCAGATTCCGCTAAACGACGCACCACCAGCAGGATGGCTTTCTGTTCGTTCTCCACCGCAGACATTCGTACCGGACCACGGTTGGCCAGATCGTCGCGCAGAATATCGGCGGCACGCGCCGACATGTTCTTGAGGAACTTCTCGCGCAGCGGCTGTTCGGCGCCTTTCAGGGCGATCAGCAACTGCTCGGATTCCACTTCCTGCAGCAGGCGCTGGATGCTGCGATCGTCCACTTCCACCAGGTTTTCGAACAGGAACATCTCGTCGATGATCTTCTGTGCCAGCTCGCTATCGAAATCGCGTACCGCTTCGATAACCGCTTCTTCCTGCTGAGTTTTCATCAGGTTGATAATTTCTGCTGCGGTCCTTACACCGCCCATCTTCGCGCGCTTGAGGTTGGTACCATCCAGCAGGCCGTTGAGCACTTCGGTCAGTTCGGCCAGCGCGGCTGGCTGGACACCACCGAAGGTGGCGATACGCAGCATCACATCGTGGCGCAGACGCTCGTCGAACAGCGCCAGAATATCGGCCGCCTGACCACGTTTGAGGTGGACAAGAATGGTGGCGATAATCTGCGGATGCTCGTCGCGGATAAGGTCGGCCGCTGCCTGAGGTTCCATGAAGTTGAGCGTTTCCATCCCGCTGGTGGTCTCGTTCTTCTCGAGAATATCTTCCAGCAGGCTTGAGGCGCGCTCCTCGCCCAGCGCCTTGATCAGCACCGAACGCAGGTATTCATTCGAGTTGAGGCTCAGCGCGGCAAACTGTTCCGCATCCACTTCAAATTCGCGCAGCACTTCGGTTAGCTGCTTATGCGACACCTGCCGCATGCTGGCCATCGCCGAACTGAGGTGCTGCACTTCACGCTGATTGAGGTGTTTGAACACTTCCGCTGCGCGCTCTTCGCCGATGGTCATCATCAGAATGGCGCTTTTCTCTGTACCGGTCAGACTCATAGTTCTTTACTCATCCATTCACGGATAACCAGCGCCACAACGCGCGGATCGTTTTCAGACATGTCGCGGATGCGCTGGCTCATCACCTCGGCGCTCATGCGATTGGTGGATTTGCGCTCCTGATCCAGCTCGTCTTTGCTGAGCTGCACGCTATAGGCTTCCTCTTCTTCCATCGCCGCGGCGCGGGCTGCTGCGGCTTCGGCCGCCGCTTTCTCTTCTTCTTTCTTACGCATCAGCTGAGGACGTACCAGCTTGCGATAGAGGATGAAGCCCACCAGCGCGACCAGCAGCCAGCGACCTGCGGTCATCAGCTGATCGAAGAACGCTTGTTGCTGCCAGAATGGCAGGTCGCCGCCGCTTGGCTCGGTCATGTTGAACTGCGAGTTCACCACATTGACGCTGTCGCCACGCGTTTGCGAATAGCCCATGGCTTCGCGGGTTAAATCTTCAATTTGTTTGATCTGCTGATCGTTCAGCGCCACCGCTTTGCCTTTACCGTCATCGCGGTAGTTCACCACCACGGCAACGGAGAGGCGCTGCACGTCACCGACGTTCAGCTTGGTATGACGAATGGTGCGATCCAGCTCATAGTTAACCGTGTCGTTACGGGTGGAGCTGCTTGGGCCACTCGCTTGTGCGGTGCTGGTGGTGCTGCCGTTGTTCTGCGCATTGGCGTTGGCGTTTTGCCCATTCGCATTCTGACCGTTGGCATTATTGTTATTGTTGTTCTGCGGATTGGTCACCGGCGCGGTGTTTGCAGGCGCAGGCTGATTGGACAGGGCGCCAGGCACGCCGCCCGGATAGGGGCTGCCATTCTGTTCGGAATTGCTGGTCTGGCGCGAACGCACCGCCGTGCTGTTCGGATTGGCGTTCGGCTGGTATTTTTCGTCGGTCTGTTCGCTGCGGTCAAAGTTGATCTGCGCCGTCACCTGCGCATGTACGTTGCCCTGGCCAACAATTGGATTCAGGATCGCTTCAATGCGCTGCTGGAAGCGCGCTTCAACTTCCGAAGCATATTTGAGCTGGGCATCGTTCAGATCGCGACCTTCGCTGTCAGAACGCGTCAGCAGGCGACCTGACTGATCGACCACCGTCACGTTACCCGGCGGTAAACCTGCCACGCTGCTGGAGACCATATGCTGAATGGCCTGAATCTGGCCTTCATCTAATGCACGTCCCGGCTGCAGGTTCAGCGTTACCGAAGCGGATGGCGCTTTCTGTTCACGCACGAACAGCGTCGGTTTTGGCATCGCCAAGTGTACGCGTACGCTTTTTACCGGGCCAAGCGTCTCGATAGTGCGTGAAAGTTCACCTTCCAGCGCGCGCTGGTAGTTGATCTGCTCACTGAACTGGCTGATGCCGAACTTCTCTTTATCCATCAGCTCGAAGCCAACATTGCCGCCCTTCGGCAGACCCTGTTGCGCGAGGCGCAGGCGCAGTTCATGCACCTTATCGGCGGGCACCATCAGCGCGCCACCGTTCTCGGCGAATTGGTAAGGGATATTCATCTGCGTTAGCTGGGTGACAATCGCGCCGCCATCCTCATCAGAGAGGTTGTTATAAAGGACGCGATAATCAGGCGCTTTAGCCCACAGCACCAACGCAAAAACCACCGCGATAACCGCAGCGGCAGCAACAATTAAGGGAATACGCGGATTGGCGCGCAGGCGGGCGAGAAGGTCACTGAAGCCTTTCTTTGCTGTATCCTGTGTAGCGGCTGCACTCGCATTCATGACCGTTTCCTGCCTGACATAATTGACCGGGTGTGGTGTTGTGGTGACAAAACGTACTCCCTAATATTTCCCCCCTAAAATCGGCAGGGGCAAAGAATAAATTCCACTTCAATGCGGGCATTATTTGATGAATCGTGTCACTTCGATGGTTGGATAAGCCGGGTTTTTTGCGTTCATTTAGCGCCTTTGTCCTATTGACACTGTGTTAACTTTCTCATCGTGAAAATTTAATCCCTTCTTCAATGAGGAACAGGCAATGTCAATTCAGGCGATTGATGGCGTGTTGCAGCAGCTGCAAATGACGTCTTTACAGGCCAGCGGCAAGCAGGCTGAGTCAACCAATCAGGTAGATTTCAGCGCCACCATGAAAGCGGCACTGGACAAAATTAGCGACACCCAAACGGCAGCCCGCACTCAGGCGCAGGATTTCGAAATGGGCAAACCGGGCATTCAGCTCAATGATGTGATGGTCGATCTGCAAAAATCCTCAATATCTATGCAGATGGGCGTGCAGGTGCGTAACAAACTGGTGTCGGCGTATACCGATATCATGAACATGCAGGTGTAGTTTCAGGTATAGTTCCGCGCGGTGATTGTTGTCGTGTCAGGCGGGAAGGGCGGGCTGTTACAGTGTGCAACCGGGGTCCCGGCCTTACGCGCGGCATTATTTAGAGAAGAGGATTCTCACGTGAAGAATGGCCTGCTGTTGTTAATCGCTGTTGTCCTGCTGTCGGGATGCGACAAGGATGAAGCGACGTATTACCCGCAAATGAAAAACTACGCCTATCTCTATCAATTCGAAGCCCTGCCGGGCAAGGTAAAAAATACCCATCAAACGTTGTTCACTGCCGATGGCCAGCAAATCTTTGACGTGAATGTCGATTTCGATCGCGACGGCTGCCTTGCGCATGTTAAATCCGTCGGCAAAGAGGGCGAGGTGATTGAAGTGTCGCGCGAAGGCGATCGGTTAATCGGCAGCGAGAATGGTCAGGACGTTGTGGTGACGCTGGATAAAAACTGCGCCATGGTGAAGAAGGTTACGCCAGCGCTTAGCGTGGATATTGCCTATAACAAACAGGGTTTGGTTGAGCAACTCTCATCGCCAGCCTCCGACGTGGCTTTTCATCTGGCTTATAATAATGCCGGTGAAATGGCGGTGTTAAGTATTACCCAAGCTGGAAAAGAAATGTCGCGTGCCACCGCAGTCCGGGACGCGGATAAGAAAAAAATCTCGGATGTGGTCACCACGGTAAAGCGTAACGATCAAATAAAAACCGTCAGCAACCTGTGCAAATATAAAAATCATGTCCCTTATTACTGCGACATCATTACTGCGGACGCGGCAGGTAAGGTGATGGACAAGCAGTACGGCAATATCGAAGTGGCTTATTATTAATGCGGTTATTTTGGTGCGCATCAATGCGCACCTTATACAGGAATGCGGCGGTTTTGCTTAGGTCGCCATTCACGGCGACCGCAAGGTTATTTAATTTCCGGCCACGCCACGGACGGGAATCCATTCAACAGCGGATAGGCAAACAGGAAACCCTGGAACTGGCTAATGCCCGCAGCTTCCAGCCACATCCACTCTTCTGCTTGCTCAACGCCTTCGGCAATCACCGCAATCTCCAGTGACGCGCAGCACTTAATGATCGCGTGCATAATGGCCTGTTTGGGGCCGCTTTTATGGACATCACGAATAATTTCCCGATCGATTTTAATCTTGTCCGGCTGGAATTTTGATAACAGCGACAAGCCGGCAAAGCCCGCACCAAAATCATCCAGCGCCAGACTGATACCCGCCGCCTTAAGCTTTCTGACTTCAGCAGCGAATTCATCGGAGCGTGAAATGATCTCGTTTTCGGTCACTTCCACAATAATCTGCTGGGGAATTAATCCACTCGCTTCAATCTCTTCCAGCAGGAAATCCACTGCATTGGGCACCGCCACCAGCGACATCGGCAAGAGATTTACCGACAAACGGTGATCGCCGATACCCAAGTGATAGGCCAGCTTAAACGCCAGGCTTTTGGACTGAATATCCGCATGGTAAATGGCCTCGCCCCCGAAGGCGGAAAAATACTCCTGTGGGGAGCCGCCGGTCGGGGTGCGGATCAGTGCTTCGTAAGAGGTTACGCGCCGGGCAAAGGGATCGATAATTGGTTGAAACGCAAAACGACAATCCTGCAAGGTATCAGCAAAATCGATGAGCTCGGTAGCATCGGCTTCGTCAGCAATAAATTCCCATGTATTGGCCGGGGGAATTTCAAAATAGTTCTCTTTATCGCGCGCAACCACGAAGGTCCGCAAAAACTGCAGCGCGCGATCTTTGTAGGTCAGCTGATAACGGGACGTGCCTTTATCCAGCACCGCTTGCAGCACGGTATCTTTGTCATGTTCGCGCAGATCAAACAACTCCATGCCCACCTTGCCAAAACGGCGTTCTGGGGCGAAGTCATGCATCAACTCGACAAGATTGTGATGGCGCGCATCCTGGCAAATACGCTGATAAATGCCCTGTACGGCGTCGCGTGGTCCCTCCAGCAGCTGGAAAAAATGCAGGCCATCAAATAACAAAATGCCGGTGACATCGAAGTTTTTGTTTTTACTGTTGGCTTTAGCAACCATATCTTCGAGCGTTTTGATCGGCACGTGATCGTGCAAATGGCTGCGATAAATTATCGTGGTAAGCATGGCGATTGTCCGGCTAATTTCTAATTTTGTGGCTACATTAACAGGCAACCGCCCGGGTCTGTCCAGAGCTTGTCGCGCCTGGCGTAAACTTTTTTTAAAATAATAGGTTAACCGAAGCGGTTAACGGCTGCGGTATCGCCGCAATTCCATTAGCGTGCCAATAATTTCCAGCCTGGATGTTGCTGTGTGTAGGTGCGGGAAATCGTCATTAGCCGGGCGCAGCGCGAACGTTTTCTCGTCATGCTGCTGGGTTTGCAGGCGATAAAAACGCACCATTGCTACGCCATCCACTAACGCCAGCACCGCATCTCCAGGCTGTGGCGCAACCTGTGGATCAAAGATTAAGGCGTCCCCGGGCCGGTAGTCGGGCAGCATCGACTGATCTTCCACCGTCACCGCCAGCGCCGCATCGCTCAGCGTTGCTTCCCGATAGAGAAAATGTGTAGCCTGCTGCTGTAACAGCAGGCGCGCTTCACTCAACCACTCCGACGCTTGCGCAAGACTTATCAATGGCACCGCGGTCACCGGCGCGCGCCTGGGCGCAGCGGTAAACACCTCGCCATCGCCATCAATGATCCACGCTGCCGTGCATTGCAGCCACTCCGCCAGGCGCAGCAAATTTTCACCGCGCGGCACGGTTTCCTCCTTTTCCCACTGCGATACCGCGACATGCGACACCCCGATCCCTTTCGCCAGGGTTTGCTGGGTCAGTTGCAGTGCTTTACGTCGTGCCCGGATGCGTTCACCGGAAGATTCTTTTTTCATCATCTTGACATCTCCTGAAGAATTAACTTAAGTATACTTAAATTCACAAATTAAAGTAAACTTAAATTCAGGCGTTGACCGCAAAGCTGGCAAGGGTGGTCAGCGTGCTTTTGGGGCGCAACCCTTGCCAGGGTTGAGAGGTGAAGCATGGAAAGTAGTTTGGTCACCAGCGTAGGTGCGTTGCTTCTCGGCGGCGGCGCTGCAGCTGTGTTCTGGAAACCATTAATGGCGGGTATCGCCGCCATTGTGACCAGCAATCGCGCTGGCGGCGAGATCATCACCAGCTACAAAGAGCAGGTGATGCTGCTCAAAGAGGGCCATGCACTGATGCGGCAGGAAAATGACGAGCTGCGCATTCGGCATGACAAAAATCTGCGGCGTATCTCTTCGCTGGAAACCGATCTGCGGCTGATAAAAAACGCGCTGAGTATTTTGCTGGCCACCACAGAAGCCGAACACAGTGAGAAGTTCCGCCATCAGGTCAACCAACTTATCACCACTCTGGAGGAGAGTCGCGATGATGCAGATAAACAGTGAATACGTAGTGAAAAACCATCGGCGCCAACTGTTCCTCGGCGGCTTTCTGCTGATGTTATCGCTGATGTGCGTCGCGATGACGGTGCTGTTTTTGTTCGTTAGCAACAGTGCCAATCAGCGGGTGGAGGAGATTCGCCAACAATATCGGACGATATCAGAACGCCGTGAAGCCCGCGTGGCAGAACTCACCAACCAGCTGGTGACGCTGCAAAACAAGCTCGACGATTTATCTAACCATCCTGTTAGCACGCGCGCTAATAAGGGTAAACCGGCTGAAGGAGACACGTCGCCGCCTCAACCCAAGCGTTAAGGAGGGCATTATGCGCATTACCCAGCGGATCGCAGCCAGTCTTGGCCGACTGTGGTCTTTATTAAGTCAGAAGGAGAAAACGATGAGCGATCAAACTGTAATCGATCCAACCAGCACCACTGTAGCCAGCCCCTCGGCGGCAAGCGCGCAAACGTCGTCGCCCGCCGAGGACTTCGCCAATGAAATTGCCACGGCGGCACCGGCGTCAGTTGCTGCGGCGCCAGCGGCCACTGAGGCGGCACCCGCCGCCGCATCGGCTCCTGTTACCCCGGTAGCTGCCGAGGCGGCTCCTGCCGCTGCACCGGAGGCCGTTCCCGCCACCCCCACGGAGGTCTCTCCTCCCGCTGCAGCCGAAGCCGTACCGGCCGCCGCCGCGCAGGAGGTCAGTCAGGCGCGGCAGGACGTCACGGAGGGCGTGAAGGATTTTGCCCAGGCCTTCAGCTTTGTAGAGCAGGGGGTGATCAAATTGGGGGATGCCGCGAAAGATGAGTTGATAGATCTGGCGAGGAAGTATCTGTAATGCACAATTACTCGCCCGGGGGGACAGGGATGTCCCCTGTTTATTAACAGGTTTAGAGAGTTCCGATTATTCCTAAGGCGACTTCGATATTTTGCACTACCTTTAATCATTCAAGCGTTATTTAAACCGGCTTATTAAGCGAGAAGGAAGATAGCATGAGTGATACAGAAACTGTAAAAACCAAAACTGACTACTTACGTGATGTCACCTCCCAGCTTAAAGAGATGCGCCACTACGCGCAGACCAACACGGAGACGCTTTCTGCCCACTGGCTGGCCTTTGATGCAGGTGAGTATAAAGACAGCGAATATGCGGGACGTTTCGATAAGTTGCTGAACAAGCAAGGCAAGCTGCTGGATGATATTGATGAGGCGATTCAGGACCTGGAAATCGCCGTTAACCATGCCGAGCAGGAAAGCTAAGTTCGCATCGCTCTGGTGGCCTAATCGGCCACCAGCCACATCTCCGCTTCATCGAACATCTCTTCAACAATCCGCGCAATCGTTGCTTTGTCGTTCTTACTCATATCGGTATCAATCGCATTACGCTCCATTGGTTTGACGCGTACCTCAATATCCGGAAAGACGCGCTGTACACGCTTTTCCAACTCCTGCAAAATCATCTCGCGTGCACCCGGTAAACCGGCCACATTGCGCTTATCGTAAATCAGCTCCACAAACATCAGGGCGTTCCATTCAGCGGATCGGGTGCGTCATAATACTGTAAATAAAAACAGGGGCAAGCGGTGACGCCACGACCATGACATTTTTTGTTGCGTCATGCAGACGGTGGCGAATTTGTACCAGCACATCAGGTTGTTCGTCGATTGAGATTTTTAACGGGGGTTAAGATGCGCCAACTGGTTATCGATATCTTGCTGAAAATGGCAAAAATGGATGTGGAAGCAAAAGAGCTGGTGGCGCAGGTTGAGGCGCAGTCACTGCTGATTGCCGCACTGCTGATTCAGGCAAAAGAGGATAATTCGCTCACCATTTCCGAGACGGTGCAGGATGCAATTGTTACGGCATCACGCGCGTCGCAGGAGTTTTTACAGTCGGATGTTGATCTGCTGCTCACGCACGTCAATCGTCTTTTGGCAGTGGCGAGTTATATTGAAGTCAAAGGGATAGAGCGAGAAGGGTAAAAAAATATAACCTCTGGAAGTGGAAATCCAGCAACACTTCCAGAGGCGGTGCAACCGCACCATTCGTTCAAGGACAATCTACGACTGATGTCGTAGGCAGTAACTTATACAAGTTTTAGTGACTTGTACAATTATTTCCTGATCGATTTGTGTGGTTGGAGATATCTACCTAATGCATTTTCATCACGTTGGGGTTAAAGCTCGTTTTTAATGCAGAACGCTTCCCACGTCATGCCTAACGCTTCCGCGTGAGATTTTAGATACTTTTCAATGGCATCCGCCGCCACTGCTTTGTCTGGCTCAGCCAGCTGAATAGAAAAAAGCATGCCGTCCAGCTTCTTCTGACGTAAAAACGCCGCGTAAATGCGTTCAGCATGCCACGCGCGTAAATCGGCTAATGACAGGCTCGCCTGCTGCGCATCACTCTCGGTAAGTTCATCCAGGGCGGCCTGGAAATCGGGATGGGCGGCGAAAAACATGGTGCGTGCCTTAGCGTAATACTCTTCTGGGGTTTTCATTCGCGGTTCCTGCATATCAACTTGCGCGCTAGTGTAACGTGCATGGGCGATGTTGTCAGGCTGGTCGGTGCGCATGAATGCGCACCCTACAACATCCCCACCGGTTGGCCGTAGGGTCGCCATTTATGGCGATCGCACAAAAAACTCACTGGGTCGGCCGTAGGGTCGCCATTTATGGCGACCACAACCCGCTCAATGCCGCTGCTGATAAAGGCGCGTAACGTCCTGCTGATTCTTCTGGAGCGTCTCATCCAGCGTCAACTTGCCGCTCAGCATATCCGCCATGTTCTGCCCAACCGCATTGCCCATCTGGTCGAATCCTGGAATGCTCACGTACTGCACGCCCTGATACGGCACCGGATTGAGCGTGGGTTGCTCCACGGTAGCCGAATCAATGGCTGCACGCACCTGCGCGGCGTAGGGCGCCAAACGCTGATAGCGGGCTTGCTGATAGGTTGAATTGCGACTGCCCGGCGGCACCGCGCCCCAGCCAACGGTATCAGCCACCTGCTGGATGTACTGTTTTGAGGTTGCCCAACTAATAAAGGCGATGGCCGCGTCACGATTCGGGGTATTGGCCGGTACCGCCAGCGCCCACGACCACAACCAGTTCGAGCCGTTACGCGTAATACCGCCAGGCGCCGGCGCAAAGGCCAGCTTATCCGCCACCAGTGAGATCTGCGGATTGACCAGCAAACCTGCGGCCACCGTACTGTCGATCCACATCGCGCACTTACCCTGCGCCGTCAGACGCAGTATCTGGCCGAAACTGTTCTTTACCGTGTCTGGCGGCCCATCCTGCTTCACCATTTGCAGATAATCACCCAGCACTTCACGCCACTCCGGGGAATTCAGCGTGGGTTGCCAGTTCTCATCGAACCACTGCGCGCCGTAGGCGTTGGCCATGGTGGTGAGCAGCGCCACGTTATCTCCCCATCCCGGCTGACCACGCAGACACAGGCCATAAATGCCTTTCTGTGCATCGGTGAGTTTGGCGGCGAAGCGTTTAATATCGGTCCAGTCGGGATTGTCAGGCATGGTTAAGCCTTTCTCCGCAAACAGGTCTTTGCGGTAGTAGGTCATGCTGCTTTCACCGTAAAACGGCAGGGCATACAGCGTCTGCTGCCATGACAGGGCTTTACGTACCGGGGCAATCAGGTCATCGCTGTCATAGTCTGCCGGCAACCTATTCAGCGGCGCCAGCCAGCCTTTTTCACCCCAGAGCGGCGCTTCATAGGTGCCAACGGTGATGACATCAAACTGCGCCTGGCCGCTGTTCATCGCCGACAGCACCGCCTGACGCAGCGCGCCATCGTCCATGACGTGCCACTGCAGTTTGATATCAGGATGTTCCTGTTCGTAACGTGATGATAGCTGCTGCATTATCGTCATATCGCCGTTAGCGATGGTGGCGATGTTCAGCGTGGTGGCCGCGTGGCTCAGCAGCGGCAACGCCAGCAGCGTGGCGAGAAGTTTACGCATAGTGCGGCTCCTTAGCGCTGTTGCAGGCGGAAGAACGACATCTTCTCCACCAGTAATCCAGCATGTTCGCTGACGGTTTGGCTGGCGGCACTGGCTTCCTGCACCAGCGAGGCGTTTTGCTGGGTGGCGCCATCCATCTGGATCACGGCGGTATTCACCTGTTCGATACCGCTGGATTGCTGGCGGCTGGCGACAGCGATTTCACCGACGATATCCACCACCCGCGCCACGCCGAGATTGATATCATTCAACATCGCGCCAGAGCGCTGTACCAGCGCGCTCCCCGCCTCAACTTTCCCCACGCTGGCATCGATCAGGGCTTTGATCTCATGCGCTGCTCCCGCCGATCGTTGCGCCAGCTGACGCACTTCGGCGGCCACCACGGCAAATCCACGGCCCTGTTCGCCCGCGCGCGCGGCTTCCACGGCGGCATTCAGCGCCAGTAGGTTGGTCTGGAAGGCGATCTCATCGATCACGCGGTTAATATCTGCGATACGCTTGCTGGAGGATTCAATCTCCGCCATTGCGCTCACCGCATCTTGCAGCACGCTGCTGCCGCGTTCCGCCTGATGGCGTACGTCGGCCGCCAGCTCGTTGGCCTGCGCCGCGTTATCGGCGTTATGCTTCACCGTGGCGGTCATCTGCTCCATGCTAGCGGCGGTCTGCTCCAGCGAACTGGCCTGGGAATGGGTACGTTCGGAGAGATCGTCATTGCCGTCGGCCATCTGGCGCGCCGCATCGCTGAGCGCCGTGGCGCTTTCACCCACTTCACGCACAATCTCTGCCAGCCGCACATCCATGCGCAGTAACGATTGCATCAGTTCGCCCATCTCATCGCGCGAAACGGTGCCGATATCATGGTTCAGTTCCCCAGCGGCTATCGATTCGGCCAGCTCACGCGCCTGGCCAATCGAACGGTTGATGGAGCGAATCAGCAGCCAGCCCGCGACCAACGCCACGCTAAGTCCACCGAGCAGGATAACTATCAGGCTGTTACGCGCCAGCTGGTAATCGCTGTTGCTTTGCTGGTAGGTGAGTTCCGCATGCTGGCGCATCAGCGCATCCAGCCGATCAATATCCTGCTGGAGCAGCTGGCTACCACTGCGCAGGCGGGTTTCAATCACCACTAAGGCCGCCGAAGGGTTACCGCTTTTCAGCAGTTCGCCGGCGTCTTTCAGCGCCGATTGCCAGCCGTCGAGGTGGGTGATGAACTGCTGACTCAGCGGCCTGGTTTGCGCATCAAACGCCAGCTGTTGCCAGGTGTGGCGATCTTTGCCGATCTGCTCGCCGTATTGCGCGATGCGCGCCAGGCGTTTTTCCACTTCGCTGCTGTCGGTCCAGTAGCGCAGCGCATCAAATAGCGTAGAGGATTGCTCCTGCACCATGCGGTACAGGCGCGAGGAGTATTGCAGCGGTAATAATTCGTTCTGGTAGGCGTTTTGCGCCCGTTGGTCGGCGGCGCGCAGGCCAATGATTCCCCAGATGGCGGCCACAATCAGTAAAATGCACAGCAGGCCGACAATGGCGGTTAAGCGCGCACGAAGGGTCAGTCGCATAACGGTATTCTCCGTAATGAAGATAAGTATGTAGTAGGTAATTATTATTTTTTGCAGATCCATTAACTCCAGGAGGAGTTATCGGCGCATTAATAAGCGGCTTGAGTTTTTTGTGTCGGCCTGAGTGGAGAAAAACGCGTGCGGGGCGGTAGATATCTTGCGTAACTCACTGGAAAAATTATAACGTAGCCGCCATTGAAGCGAGTCTGGGGACTGAGAATGAAAAAGTGGACGATACTGGCTGCGCTGGCGCTGAGTGGCTGTGCGCAAATCAGCAACTATGAAGAGGCCGTGAAAACCCCGGCACCGCAGGAACTGCAGGGCAACTGGCAAACCGCAGGCCCGCAGAGCAAGCTGATTAGCAAGCAGGCGATGGGTAGCCTGATTATTGGTGCGCAGGGCGATACGCTGGATTGCCGACAGTGGCAGCGCGTGATTGCCAAGCCGGGTAAATTGACGCGTCTGGACGATGAGTGGGTCAACGTGACGCGTCAGGTGCGCGTGATGCCGCTGGTGCTGGAGAACGGTGAGCTGCGTTACGATGGTTTGCGTCTGCGTAAGGTGGATCGCCCAACCGTTGAGTGCCAGCAGGCGCTGGAAGAAGTGGCAAAGCGGCCGCAAGAAGCGGTGATTCAGGATATCGAGCCAGAGATTATGCGCCCGGTTTCGGTGTCTTCTAAGCCGGCACAATAATCCTCAGGTCACCATTTAGGTTGACCTGGAAATCAGAAAAAAAAGGGTGAGAAGATAACCTTCTCACCCTTTTTTCATGCAGTACATCGCAACCAATCAACCCTGCGGCAAATACACGCTGCCTTGCTTACCATACGCGCTCATCACCGATTTCTGCATCGACGATTGCCCCACTAGCTGTGTCAACTCGTCCATGCGCAGTTGCAGCAGACGTTTAACTTCGCTCTCATTATCAAGGATGTGGCGTAACACCGGACGCAGCTGCTCTTGCAGCTGACGCGACGGTGCGGCGGCTTCGGTTGTTTGCGCCAGTCTTTGCACCGCACTGACATAATCCACTTCCTTGCTAATCAAATCATCCCATTCGCCTTCTGCTGCCAAACGCAGCATTCCATGGCTGAGATCGAGTAACTGTTGGTAAACGGTGATCAGTGGCGGTGCAATATTCATTAAACGGCGTCCTGAAGGTTTTGAGGTTGTACGACTTCTTTCCAGGCATCAGCGATATTCCGCAAAAGGCCTTCAACTTCTTCGAGGGCTTCCACATCGTTACGCAGATTGGCCTGGACCAGACGGCGAACCATATAGGCGTAAAGGCCTAACAGGTTATCGGTCAGGTCATCGCCTGATTGCTCATCGAGGCCCTGTTTCAGTCCGCCTTCGATGATGTTAATGGCCTTGGAAATCGAGTTACCTTTTCCCTGGATATTGTTGTCCTGCATAAACAGGCGCGCGCGCACTAAGGCGCTGATCGCACCGTCGAACAGCAGCGTAATCAGTTGCTGCTGGTTGGCGCTCATCACTGAGCTTTCGACACCAATTTTTGCGTAGGCTTGTGTGCCTGTAGCGCTGTACATGGTCACTCCTTACTAGGATGAGCTGCTAGAACTTGAGCTGCTTGATGACTCAAACTGCTGTGTCAGATAGCTACTGGTCTGGTTTAACGAGCTCATCAATACATCAAGCTGTGTAAATTGGGTTTTATATCGAGCCACCATGTTATCGATACGTGCGCTCATGGTGTTGTACTGATCGGTCAGGTTGTTGAGCGTCTTACTGACGCCATCAGTGGCGGCCTGTACAATTCCGGTGCTGGATAGCCAACCGGTTAGATTGGTGGCAATAGTGGTGGTGATACCCGTAGTTTTACCATCACCGACAATCATCTCTTTCACGCCAGCCGCATCGCTACTCAGTGCAGTTTCCAGCTTGTCCGAATCCAGTTCCAAAGAACCGGTGGTTGGGTCGGTGGTGATACCGATCTGCGCCAGGGTTTTATAGGTGGAAGAACTCTGCGCATTGGTCAGCATACTTTTCAGCTGGGTCTGAATAGTGCGCAGGGTGCTATCACCTAACAGCGCGCCGTTGCTGGTGTCTTGCGCGTCTGCGCCGACATCAACAGCAGTGTATTTGGTCAGGGTGCTGAACTGATCGAGCAGGGTATTATAAGCATCGACCCACGTCTTAATCGCGCTTTCCGCTTTTGAGGTGTCTTTGGTGATGGTCAGCGTCTGATTGCCGCTGGTGGTGTCGTTAAGATTGAGGGTGATCCCTTCCAGCGCATCACTAATGGTGTTGCTGCTGTTTTCAATCTCGACATTATTTACCGTCAGCTTAGCGTTCTGCGCGGTCACGCTTTCGGTCATTGCATTGCTGCTGCCGGATGCGTCGTAGCCAACAATACCTTGCAGCGTGACATCACCGGTTACGGCAATCTTGCTGACGGCATTATCGCTGCCGGTTTCGCTGGAGGTCAGCGATAAACGGTAGCTGCCATCGCCCACCTTAATAATAGTGGCGCTAACACCGGCATCAGCACTATTGATCGCATCACGCATACCGGTCAGTGAAGTTTGGTCACTGGTCAGGGCGATGTCTTTGCTGGTGCCATCTTTCAGGGTAATCGACAAGGTACGGCTGCTGGCAGATGAGTCGCCCAGCGCCGTGGTGTTGCTGGTCTGCACCGCTGAAGTCAGGGTTTGCGCCTGCGCCAGCTGGGAAACGCTAATGGTGTATTTACCCGCGACCACAGAACCTGAGGTGGTGGCGCTAAACGCGCTAGAGCTGCTACTTGCTGAGGTTGCGCTGAACAGATCGGCACTGTTTAGCGCGGTGTTCGCGGTCTGGAAAGTCGACAGCGAGCTTTTCAGCGTGGCGTACGCGCTCAGTTTGGCGGTATAGGCCGTCTGCTGATTAGAGATAGGCGTTAATGACGCTTTCTCAGCAGTGGTCAGGCTATCAAGAATGCTACTTAAATCGAGGCCAGAACCGATACCCAGCGTAGAGATACTTGCCATGTTGTTTCCTTTAAGTGGTCGACACGGAGTTTGAATACCCGGGTTATCGGCTTTGAATATTCAAAGTTTAAAATTAATTCTCAATCGGTGATGAAGTGAATAGCGTATATAGAGAAGGGTATTTCTGGCGCTAGAAAAAATCATCAAATCTCTAAAGAAGTGAGCGGCGAGGGCGATAAAGATAAGCGTGACAGGTTGAAGGGAAAAATTTTCACCTGGTACTAAAAAAAATCTAAAGGTTGTTTAAGGGCAGACGATAACAACTTTGACGGCGCTGAAGCCGGCGGGTTGAAGCCCACACCTTAACCGAAAGACTTGATTAACAGGAAAATTATCATGGCCCAAGTCATTAATACCAACAGCCTCTCGCTGATCACTCAGAACAACATCAACAAGAACCAGTCTGCTCTGTCTACCTCTATCGAGCGTCTGTCTTCTGGTCTTCGTATTAACAGCGCTAAAGATGACGCAGCGGGCCAGGCGATTGCTAACCGCTTCACCTCTAACATCAACGGCCTGACTCAGGCAGCGCGTAACGCTAACGACGGTATCTCTGCTGCGCAGACTACTGAAGGCGCACTGTCAGAAATCAACAACAACTTGCAGCGTGTACGTGAACTGACCGTACAGGCACAGAACGGCACCAACTCTGATTCTGACCTGTCTTCAATCCAGGACGAAATCAAATCACGTCTGTCCGAAATTGACCGTGTTTCTGGTCAGACTCAGTTCAACGGCGTGAACGTACTGGCTAAAGACGGCAAAATGTCTATCCAGGTTGGCGCTAACGATGGCCAGACTATCGATATTAACCTGCAGAAGATTGACTCTTCTACTCTGGGTCTGAGCGGTTTCAGCGTGTCTCCAAACGCACTGAAAACCAGCGATGCAATCACGCAGGTTGGCGCTAGCGGTTCACTAAAAGATGTTGATTTGTCATCAGTAGCTACTGCACTGAAAGTAGATGCAAGCTCACTGTCACTGAAAAACGTCCAGACTTCAGCGGGTGCAGCAACAGCCACCTACGTTGTTTCATCTGGTAGCGACAATTATGCAGTATCTGTTGACGACGCCACCGGTGCGGTGTCACTTAACACTACTGATGTTTCATATACTGACTCAGCTAACGGTGTGACCGCTGGTACTATGTCTGGCCAGTTCGTGAAAGTGGGTGCAGACTCAACTGGCGCTGCGCAGGGTTATGTCACTGTTCAAGGTAAAGACTACAATACTGCTGCAGGTGCAATTGTTGACGGTAGTGCTGGTGGTACCACTGGTGTTGCTAGCAACATTGGTGATATCGCGGATGCTGCAAACGCCAATGCTCACACGGGTTCAGCGACTTCAGACCCATTGGCTCTGCTGGACAAAGCTATCGCGTCTGTAGACAAATTCCGTTCAAGCCTGGGTGCGGTGCAGAACCGTCTGGATTCTGCTATCACCAACCTGAACAACACCACCACTAACCTGTCTGAAGCACAGTCTCGTATTCAGGATGCTGACTACGCAACTGAAGTTTCAAACATGTCTAAAGCACAGATCATCCAGCAGGCGGGTAACTCAGTGTTGGCGAAAGCTAACCAGGTTCCACAGCAGGTTCTGTCTCTGCTGCAGGGCTAATCGCTCTAAGTTCCTTGCTTATCAAACCCCGCTTCGGCGGGGTTTTTTTATACCTGCATATTATGAACATGCAGGTAATTGCTCATAATTCGCCGGTAAATAATGCAAGTGATACAAGTCGGTCACCATAAATGGCGCCCCTACAGAACCGCGTAGGGGCGCCATTTATGGCGACCGATACGTCATTGCACAAACTTAACCCCGCCACGCAATCCGCTTGAAGCTTCCCCGGCTTATCGCTAAGGTAAGCGCGTTTTTTCGCCGCCAGGAAACCCCATGACCACCATTGCGCTCATCGACGATCACATGATTGTCCGTTCTGGTTTTGCTCAGTTGCTCGGGCTGGAGCCAGATTTTCAGGTTGTCGCCGAATGCGGTTCCGGGCGCGAAGCCCTCAATCAGCTGCCGGGGCGCGGCGTGCAGGTGTGCATCTGCGATATCTCGATGCCGGATATCTCCGGGCTGGAGCTGTTAAGCCAGCTGCCAAAAGGCATGGCGACCATCATGCTGTCGGTGCATGACAGTCCGGCGCTGGTGGAGCAGGCGCTCAATGCCGGCGCGCGCGGCTTTCTCTCTAAGCGCTGCAGCCCCGATGAGCTGATCGCCGCGGTGCATACCGTGGCTAAAGGGGGCTGCTATTTAACGCCTGATATCGCCCTGAAACTTGCCTCCGCCCGTCAGGATCCGCTCACTAAGCGTGAGCGTCAGGTGGCCGAGAAACTGGCGCAAGGATTGGCGGTGAAAGAGATCGCCGCCGAACTGGGCCTGTCGCCAAAAACCGTTCACGTTCACCGCGCCAATTTGCTGGAAAAACTTGACGTCAGTAATGATGTTGAGCTGGCGCGCCGCATGTTTGATGGCTGGTAATGCAGCCACTTTTTTCGCGGCTGATTGCCGTCATCGCCAGTTTTTGTATCTTCTCCGCCGCTTGGTTTTGCCTGTGGAGTATCAGCCTGCACCTGGCCGATCGTCCCGAACTGGCGGTATTGTTGTTTCCGTTTGGTTTGCGTCTGGGGTTGATGTTGCAGTGCCCACGCGCCTACTGGCCGGTGCTGCTGGCTGCGGAGTGGTTGCAGCTGTATTGGCTCTCCCGCGAAGTGGCGCTGGCGCATCTTCCAATGCTGATGCTCGGTAGCCTATTGACGCTACTGCCGGTGGCGTTGATCTCCCGCTATCGCCATCAGCGCGACTGGCACACGCTGCTGTGGCAGGGCGGTGCGATGGTGTGCGCAGCGCTGCTGCAGGCATTGCCGTGGATCGCGCAGCCAGCGGCGCTGAACGTCGTGCTGCTCACGCTGACTGGCGCGCTGACTATTGCGCCGACCTGTTTGGTTATCTGGCACTATCTCACCAGCACGCGCTGGCAGCCGCTCGGCCCTTCGCTGGTCGGACAGCCGGTTAACTGGCGCGTGCGTCATCTGTTTGGTTATGTGCTGCTGTTTATCGTCAGCTTGTGGTTGCAGTTGGGGCTTCCCGATGAATTATCACGCTTCACGCCGTTCTGCCTGGCGCTGCCGATTATCGCGCTGGCGTGGCATTACGGCTGGCAGGGCGCACTGATCGCCACGTTGATGAATGCGATTGCGCTGATCGCCAGCCAGACCTGGCACGATCACGCGGTTGATCTGCTGCTCTCACTGCTGGCGCAAAGCCTCACCGGGCTGCTGCTGGGCGCGGGGATCCAGCGGCTGCGTGAACTCAATCAGTCGCTGCAAACCGAGTTGGCACGCAATCGCCGCCTGACGGAACGCTTACTCGAGACCGAAGAGAGCGTACGTCGCGAAGTGGCGCGCGAGCTGCACGATGATATCGGTCAAACCATCACCGCCATTCGCACTCAGGCCGGGATCATGCAGCGTATCAGCCCGGAAAGTGGCGTAAAGCAGAGCGGCATGCTGATCGAACAGCTGTCGCTGGGCATTTATGATTCGGTGCGTCGCCTGCTAGGACGCTTGCGTCCACGCCAGTTGGACGATCTCACGCTGGAGCAGGCTATCCGCTCGCTGATGCGGGAAATGGAGCTGGACGGGCACGGCATTATTAGTCATCTGGACTGGCACATTGACGAACGGCGACTGAGCGAAGCGCAACGCGTCACGCTGTTTCGGGTCTGCCAGGAAGGGCTCAATAACGTGGTTAAACATGCCAACGCCCGTGCGGTGACGCTGCAGGGCGCGTTGCTGGACGAAGGGCTCATGCTGGTGATCGAAGACGATGGCTGCGGATTGCCTCAGGGATCGCCGCAGCAAGGCTTTGGCCTCGCCGGGATGCGCGAACGGGTTTCGGCCTTGGGCGGCACGCTGAGGATTTCCTGCACCCACGGTACGCGAGTCAGCGTCACGTTACCGCTGCGCAATGGATAACAACAGAAGATGATATTCAGATTTCTCAACGCGCCGGCCAGCGCTGCACCGCTGCAGGATAAGGCGGCGATTGATGCACGTTATCGCTACTGGCGTCGCCATATTATGATCACTATCTGGCTCGGCTACGCGCTGTTCTATTTCACCCGTAAGAGTTTTAACGCGGCATCGCCTGAAATTCTGGCAGCGGGTGTGATGACGCGCACCGATATCGGCCTGTTAGCGACGCTGTTTTACATCACCTATGGTCTCTCGAAGTTTTTCTCCGGCATCGTCAGCGACCGCTCCAATGCGCGCTACTTCATGGGAATGGGGCTGATCGCCACCGGCGTGGTGAACATCTTGTTTGGCTTCTCCACTTCGCTGTGGGCGTTCGCGCTGCTATGGGTGCTGAATGCCTTTTTTCAGGGGTGGGGATCGCCGGTTTGTGCGCGCCTGCTCACCAGCTGGTTTTCTCGCACCGAGCGCGGCGGCTGGTGGGCGCTGTGGAATACGGCGCAAAACGTCGGTGGGGCGCTAATCCCGATGATTGTCGGTGCCGCCGCACTGCACTATGGCTGGCGTGCGGGCATGATGATTGCCGGCGGATTGGCGATCGTGGCCGGGATTTTTCTCTGCTGGCGTCTGCGTGACCGTCCGCAAACGGTGGGTTTGCCTGCGGTAGGCGACTGGCGCCATGATGCGCTGGAGATCGCGCAGCAACAGGAGGGCGCAGGGCTGAGCCACAAAGCGATCCTCACCAAATATGTATTGCTGAATCCCTATATCTGGCTGCTATCGCTGTGCTACGTGCTGGTTTACGTGGTGCGTGCCGCTATCAACGACTGGGGCAATCTCTACATGTCTGAGACGCTGGGCGTTAATTTAGTGACGGCCAACTCGGCGGTTACCATGTTTGAGCTGGGTGGCTTCGGCGGTGCGTTAGTGGCGGGATGGGGATCGGACAAATTATTTAACGGCAATCGTGGGCCAATGAACCTGATCTTTGCCGCCGGGATTTTATTGTCAGTGGGATCGCTCTGGCTGATGCCGTTTGCCAGCTATGTGATGCAGGCGGCGTGCTTCTTTACCATCGGCTTTTTTGTGTTTGGTCCACAGATGTTAATTGGCATGGCGGCGGCGGAGTGCTCGCACAAAGACGCTGCGGGTGCGGCGACCGGCTTTGTGGGCCTCTTTGCCTATCTGGGCGCGTCGCTCTCCGGGTGGCCGCTGGCGCGCGTGATTGATGTGTGGCACTGGAGCGGTTTCTTCGCGGTTATCGCCTGTGCGGCGGGCATTTCGGCCTTGCTGCTGCTGCCTTTTTTGCATGCTCAAACCCCACGCCATCGCGAAGAAGTGTGATGTATCCCCGCTTTTTACGTTCACATCGCCAAAACTAAGAAATTTTCCCGGTTCTGCCGGGCGGTTGTCGCAGGCCGAAACCGCTGCTGATTTTTACAATGCCTGCCATTACGCAGGTCATTAATCAGGAGCACTCCATGCTGGCTTTCTTAAATCAGGTGCGCAAGCCGACCCTGAATCTGTCGCTCGAAGAGCGGCGCAAGATGTGGTTCAAACCCTTTATGCAGTCCTATCTGGTGGTCTTTATCGGCTACCTGACCATGTATCTGATCCGCAAAAACTTCAATATTGCGCAAAACGACATGATCACCACCTACGGTCTGAGTATGACCCAGCTGGGGATGATTGGGCTGGGTTTCTCCATCACCTACGGCGTGGGTAAAACGCTGGTTTCCTATTACGCCGATGGGAAAAATACCAAGCAGTTTCTGCCATTTATGCTGATCCTTTCGGCAATCTGCATGCTGGGTTTCAGCGCCAGCATGGGCGCGGGTTCGGTCAGCCTTTTCCTGATGATTGCGTTTTATGCCCTTAGCGGCTTTTTCCAAAGTACCGGCGGCTCGTGTAGCTACTCCACCATTACCAAATGGACGCCACGCCGTAAGCGCGGCAGTTATCTGGGAATGTGGAATATTTCGCATAATCTGGGCGGTGCAGGGGCTGCGGGCGTGGCGCTGTTTGGTGCTAACTACCTGTTTGATGGCCACGTTGTCGGCATGTTCGTTTTCCCCTCCATCATCGCTTTGGTGGTGGGCTTTATCGGTCTGCGCTATGGCAGTGATTCACCAGAATCTTATGGGCTCGGTAAAGCCGAAGAGCTGTTTGGTGAAGAGATCAGCGAAGAGGATAAAGAAACCGAAGATCAGGCCATGACCAAATGGCAGATTTTTGTCGAGTACGTGCTGAAGAACAAAGTGATTTGGCTGCTGTGTTTCGCCAACATCTTCCTGTATGTGGTGCGTATTGGTATCGATCAGTGGTCGACGGTATATGCCTATCAGGAGTTAAAACTGTCGAAAGAGGTGGCGATTCAGGGCTTCACGCTGTTTGAAGTGGGGGCGTTGGTCGGCACGCTGCTGTGGGGCTGGTTATCGGATCTGGCGAATGGCCGTCGTGCGCTGGTGGCGTGCGTGGCGTTGGCGTTGATTATTGCCACACTCGGTATTTATCAACATGCCAGCAATCAGTACGTCTATCTGGCTTCGCTGTTTGCCCTTGGTTTCCTGGTGTTTGGTCCGCAGCTGCTTATTGGCGTTGCCGCCGTCGGCTTCGTGCCGAAAAAAGCCATTGGCGCTGCCGATGGCATCAAAGGCACCTTTGCTTACCTGATTGGTGATAGCTTCGCAAAGCTAGGCTTAGGGATGATCGCCGATGGCACGCCAATTTTTGGTTTGACCGGTTGGGCCGGAACCTTTGCCGCGCTTGATGCGGCCGCAATCGGCTGTATCGCCCTGATGGCGCTGGTAGCCGTATTCGAAGAGCGTAAAATTCGCCGTGAAAAGCGCCTGCAACAGTTAAAGGCGGCATAACGAACGACGTGAAAAACAGTGCAAACCGCTGTTCTGTGTGAAACCCCGCTTTGGCGGGGTTTTTTATTGTCAGGATAGCCAATAGCCTTGTCAGCTTTTGACAAAATTGAATACGCCTGAATATTGCTATGCTAGCCGCCATTTTAATTTTCAGATTGTCTGAATTTCAGCAGGATTGGTTATGAAAGAGATTTCCATCGTCGAACCCGTTTTTTTTACGCAGTTTAAATGCTCGGGTGGAGCGTGCCGCGACCACTGCTGCAAAGGATGGAATATCGATCTGGATAAACCTACCGTTAATCGCTATTTGAAAACCCGGGATGCCACGATTCGTGCTATTGCGGCAGAAAATATTATCACCACCAAAAAAAGTTATAAAAAGTGGGGCTTGATTAACGTCAGTGATAATAAGAGCTGCGCGTTTATGGATGAAAATCGCCTGTGTAGCATCCACAGTAGCATGGGGGCTGCAGCATTAAGCCCTACCTGCGCCATCTATCCGCGCGCCGAGAACATCTTCAAATACCATATTCAGAAGAGCCTGACCTTATCCTGTCCGGAAGCCGTACGTCAGCTGCTTTCGGGACCAGAAGCCATGCTCTTTAATGAAAGCAAAATCGTGAAGCCTCATGGCTATAATACGGATAGCCTGGATCAGGGCGCGCAGCTGATTAATTTGATGTGCTCCACCATCATCAATAGCAGTGGAACAGAGGTTGAAGAGGGATTATATGGCATTGCGCTACTGTTCCTTTATCTGGAAAAACTCGATGATGACGCAGAGAAATATGAAAAATTAGAAGCGTATTATTACGATATCATTGCCTCTCTTCAGCGTGGTGATATTAAAAATAGCATCAATGAAATTGAGCCTGACCATCAGCTACAGTGGTCATTACTGGTGCGCTTACAGGGCTATCTGGGCGCGCGACCCACTTCTCGCGGTTGGGGCGCGCTGAATCATTATGCTCATCGGCTGGCTTATATTCAGAGTGAAGGCTTGAAACAAAACGATATGCTGCAGCCGATGCAGAGATTACGTTGCGCGTGGCATGAGAAGGTAATGCCATGGCTCTCCGCGCATCCGCATATCATGAGTAATTATTTAAAGTACCGCATCTACACCGATGGTTTTCCCGCCGATCGCACCATCACGCCGCTGGCGAATCTTTACCTGCTGGTGGCGGAATGGTTCCTGATTAAGTCGCTGATGGCAGCCAGTGCAGATTTGACCGGCAAGATTGATGAAAACGACATGATCAATATCCTCTACAGCTTCCATGCGGTAACCAAGCACGATCAAATCTCAACCGCCGCATTCCTGCAAGAGATCGAACATACCAAAGTGAATGATGATCTTTCGCTGGTTTATTTATTGAAGTAATGCTTGAACCAGGGGCGTTAAACATCGCGCTTTTATTCCAGGTGCGCATGAATGCGCACCCGACGAAAACCCGGCGATATCCACTTAGGGTCACCATTCATGGTGACCGATTCACGCTTAACTGACGAGCATTACGCCATTTATGGCGAGCGGCACGATGGAGCCGCTGGTGCTTTAACGCTTGCAACCTTAGAAAAGTAACCATTGTGTTACAGTCCGCCTCACTTCTGCCGATAATCCCCCTCAGAATCATTTCCATTTTTTCGCCACATTTTTTCCGTTTCTGGGGTGTCTATGCGCTTCAATTATGACTTGTTACCGGGTGAGCTACTGACCTTCGAAGAGATTGCCCTGCGCTACACGCAGCAGCATCCAGACGAGAAAGAACTTACCGCGCGCGGCTTGCTGAGCCCGTCGACCAGTTTTCGCAATTTGGTGATTCGCGCGGTGTTCGCGCAGGAAGAGATTAACAGTCCGATGGAGGATCTGCTGTTCGTCTCAGACGATAACGAGCGCAAAAATTATCTGCGTCGCTTCGAACACTATTTGAAAAGTCAGCAGGCGTTTCTCTACTTCCGGCGTAACGAAGAAAGCCGTAAGGAGGGGCGCTGGAAGGTGGTGGGCGAAACCCAGGTGTTTGCCATGCTCGATCCCAACTCCGCAGCGGCGCAAAACCTGCTCAATAGCCGCGGCTATAAGCTGGTGCTGATGCGCCAAACCGAAGAAGAGGAGTATTGGCAGCTGTTTGATGCGCAAGCACACCCGTGTTTTCCGCTGTCGCGCAAAATTCAGTTCGTGGTGGTGCTGAGTACGCCACAGCAGAAAGTGCCGAGCGGCGTGATGCCCGGCACCGAAGTGGGGCGACGCGTGAAGGCTAAAGTGTTCCAGCGCGCCAGCCAGGCGGAGTTCACCTCGGCGGTCAAAGCGCGTTACGGCGCCTGCATCATTACCGGTACGCGCCTGACTGAGCGGCACAGCTGGCCGTGGGTAGAAGCCTGCCATATTGATACGCAAGAGAACGAAGAGGGTTTTCTCGCGGACAACAGCGCCGACAACGGATTGTTCCTGCGCAGTGACCTGCAGCGGCTATTTATCAACAAAATGATAAGCATCAACGCGGAAACCGGGCAGGTGTTGTTTAATCCAGCGCTGGAAACTGAAGCGTTCATTACCCCTTTTTATCAGGCACTTGAGGGCAAGGTTTGCGCATTATGGGACGCGGTGCCGCCGGGCACGCGGCAGCGGCTGCGTAACATGCGCTAAGGCTTGCGCGGATGGCGGAGCGATTCACCGCCATCCATAACAAATTTGAAATAACCTCGCTTTTGCCCGCCTATTCTGCCAATCAAAACCCCTACAGAATTGGATAATCATGCCGATAACTTTATTAACGCAGGGTAGTCAACGTGAACGATCTCTATACCGCCGATGGCGTGATGGATAAGCATTCGCTCTGGCAGCGCTACGTTCCTCTGGTGCGGCATGAAGCGTTGCGCTTGCAGGTACGTTTGCCAGCCAGCGTTGAGCTTGACGATCTGCTGCAGGCCGGTGGCATTGGCTTATTGAATGCCGTGGAGCGCTACGACGCGCTACAGGGCACCGCCTTTACCACCTACGCCGTGCAGCGTATCCGGGGTGCAATGCTGGATGAGCTGCGCAGTCGCGACTGGGCGCCACGCAGCGTGCGCAGAAATGCGCGCGAAGTAGCCGGTGCCATGCATCAGGTAGAACAAGCGTTGGGGCGCTCGGCTACCGAGCAGGAAGTGGCTGAGCGACTGAATGTTTCGCTGGAGGAGTATCGGCAGATTCTGCTCGATACCAACAACAGCCAACTCTTCTCCTACGACGAGTATCGGGAAGAACACGGCGACAGTGCGGAGCTGGTGACGGAGGGGCACGAGGAAGCCAACCCGCTTCATCAGTTAATGGAAGGAAACCTACGTGACCGCGTAATTGAAGCGATTGAGGCGTTGCCTGAACGTGAAAAACTCGTGCTCACACTGTACTACCAGGAAGAACTGAACCTGAAGGAGATTGGCGCGGTGCTGGAAGTGGGAGAATCCCGCGTCAGTCAACTGCACAGTCAGGCGATCAAACGCCTGCGTGCCCGATTATCGGGGGCGCGCTAACAGACTCAGTTCCTGGCGTTCGAAAAAAACAATAAAACCGGGGACTCAGCAATGGGAGCCAAAGTTAAAGCCAGACCTTTAAGTCGCTATCTTAAAGACTATAAGCACAGCCAAAGCAATTGTTCACACTGTGGCAAAGTTTTAGACCGTATGGCGTTAGTCTTTCGCGGCCAGATCATCAATAAAGAGGCCATCGCACGCATGGACCAAATGATTGACGATCAGGTGTGGATGAAACTCCAGCCAGAATTGACCGCCTTGTGTCGTTTCTGTAGCGATATTTTTTGTAACACCCATCCGAATTACTTCGACATTATGGCGTTTAAGCAATACCTGTTCGAGCAGACCGAGATGAGCCACAGTACCATACGTGAGTATGTGGTCCGTTTGCGTCGGCTTGATGACATGCTGAAGGCGAAAAACTTCCCGGCAGATCGTTTGCGCGGTAATAGCTGGCATGAATGTCTGGAGAACGATCTGCCCGATGCGGGTAACAACAATTACCGCATTGCACTGCGTAAATATGACCAGTTTTTAGGCTGGCAGCAGGGCTGATGGCGATCCGCCCCTTGTTGTTGTCGAGCATGACAGCAACAAGGGCACGCACGATGATTTCCGGGTGCGACTTTTCTCATCTTCTGCAACACTGTATGGATAATTGCACATTGCCTGGAGGCTGCATTGTCCTTACATCTTCTGCACCAGTTCCCCCGTCTTGAATTACTCGGTGCGCCTACGCCGCTTGAGCATTTGCCCCGGCTTTCTGATTATCTGGGTCGCGATATCTTCATCAAGCGCGATGACTTTACGCCGGTGGCGCTGGGCGGCAACAAGCTGCGTAAGCTCGAATTCCTGGCGGCCGATGCGCTGCGCGAAGGCGCCGATGTGCTGCTGACGGCGGGGGCCATTCAATCCAATCATGTGCGGCAAACGGCGGCCGTCGCCGCTAAGCTCGGCCTCAAGTGCGTGGCGCTGCTGGAGAATCCAATTGGTACCACTGCCGAAAACTATCTCAGTAACGGCAACCGCCTGCTGCTCGATTTGATGGATGTGGAAATTGTTTTGGTCGACGCGCTGCACAATCCTCATCAACAGCTGGCAGAACAGGCCGAACGCCTCGAGGCGCAGGGATTCCGTCCTTATATTGTGCCGGTTGGCGGCTCCAATGCGCTCGGCGCGCTTGGCTATGTGGAATGCGCGCAAGAGATCGCCCATCAGAGCGAAGGCGTGGTGGATTTCGCCGCGGTAATAGTCGCATCCGGCAGCGCCGGAACGCATGCCGGGCTGGCCATTGGTTTGGAGCAGCTGTTACCCGATACCGAACTGGTGGGCGTGACCGTATCGCGCAGCGCTGAGGCGCAGCTGCCGGTGGTTGAGCGCATACGTAGCGCACTGGCCGAGCAGTTAGCCGTGCAGGCGAAAGCGCCGATTACCCTGTGGGATGACTACTTCGCGCCGCGTTACGGCGAGCCGAACGAAGAGGGTATGGCGGCGGTTAAGCTGCTGGCGCGCCTCGAAGGCATAATGCTCGATCCGGTTTACACCGGCAAAGCGATGGCAGGATTAATTGATGGCATTGCACAAAACCGCTTCCGCCGCGAAGGCCCGTTGCTGTTTGTGCATACTGGCGGATCGCCAGCGTTATTTGCTTATCACCCTTCGGTCTGAGAAAGATTTTAAAAACGGTTTATAATCCGGCGGTTATTAAGAAACGGTCGCCATGAATGGCGACCCTACAACGGATTGGCTCGGTTTTCGTAGGGTCGCCATTCATGGCGACCGATTCACCAACAAAACACACAACAACACATCACAATATATGGGGTAAACATGACTTTCTCTCCAATTCGTCGCCAGATGGTGATGGGCATGATGGCGGTCGCGCTGGTGGCGGGCGTTAACGTCAAATCCTTCGCCGCAGAAGATCTGCTGGCAAAAGTAAAGAGTAAAGGCGAGCTGCGCGTCGGTCTGGAAGGCACCTATCCGCCGTTCAGCTTCCAAGATGAAAAAGGCCAGCTGACCGGCTTTGAAGTTGAGTTCGCGCAGGCGCTGGCACAGCACCTCGGCGTGAAAGCCGATCTGCGTCCGACCAAATGGGACGGCATGCTGGCGTCGCTGGACTCTAAGCGCATCGACGTGGTGATCAATCAGGTAACCATTTCTCCAGAGCGCAAGAAGAAGTATGACTTCTCTACGCCGTACACCATTTCTGGCGTGCAGGCGCTGACGCTGAAGCAATACGCGGCAGGCATCACCAAGCCGGACGATCTGTCAGGCAAGAAAGTCGGTGTCGGTCTGGGCTCTAACTACGAACAGTGGCTGCGTGACAACGTGAAAGGCGTGGATATCCGCACCTATGATGATGACCCAACCAAATATCAGGACCTGCGTTCAAAACGTATTGATGCCATTCTGGTGGATCGCTTAGCGGCGCTGGATTTGGTGAAGAAAACCGGCGATACCATGGCGGTAGCGGGGCCAGCCTTCTCCCGTCTGGAATCCGGCGTGGCGCTGCGCAAAGGCAACGACGATCTGCTGAAGGCAATCGACGCGGCCATCGCCGATATGCAGAAAGATGGCTCACTGAGCAAACTGTCTGAAAAATGGTTCGGCGCGGACGTCACTAAATAATGCAGGAAAGCTTACAACTGGTGCTGGATTCAGCACCATTTCTCTTAAAAGGCGCGCTGTTTACGCTGCAGCTGAGTATCGGCGGGATGTTCTTCGGCCTGATACTCGGCTTTGTGCTGGCGCTGATGCGTCTGTCGCACTTCTGGCCGATTAACTGGCTGGCGCGTATTTACGTGTCGATATTCCGTGGCACGCCGCTCATCGCCCAGCTGTTTATGATCTATTACGGTCTGCCGCAATTTGGTATCGAGCTGGACCCAATCCCCTCGGCGATGATTGGTTTGTCGCTGAATACCGCCGCCTATGCTTCTGAATCATTGCGTGGCGCAATTGCTGCGATTGAACGCGGGCAGTGGGAAGCCGCCGCCAGTATTGGTATGACGCCGTGGCAAACGCTGCGCCGCGTGATTCTGCCGCAGGCCGCGCGCACCGCGCTGCCGCCGCTGGGCAACAGCTTCATCAGCCTGGTGAAAGATACCTCGCTGGCCGCCACCATTCAGGTGCCGGAGCTGTTCCGTCAGGCGCAGCTGATCACCTCTCGTACGCTGGAAGTGTTCACCATGTATCTGGCGGCCTCGCTGATTTACTGGGTGATGGCAACCGTGCTGTCGGCATTGCAAAATCGCCTGGAAGCGCATGTGAATCGTCAGGATCGGGAGGGTAAATGAGTGCAATTGAAGTTCGTCAGCTGGTGAAACAGTTTCACGGCCAGACGGTGCTGCACGGTATCGATCTCGATGTGGCACCTGGTGAAGTGGTGGCGATTATTGGCCCGAGCGGTTCGGGTAAAACTACGCTGCTGCGCTGTATCAATCTGCTGGAAGTGCCGGAAAGCGGGCATATTAAAGTGGGTGATATCGCCATTGATGCGGCGCTCGGTCTCAACAAGCAGAAGCAGCTGGTGCGCCAGTTGCGGCAGCAGGTAGGATTTGTGTTCCAGAACTTCAATCTGTTCCCGCATCGCTCGGTGCTGGAGAACATCATTGAGGGGCCGGTGATCGTCAAAGGTGAGCCGAAAGCCGAAGCCGTTGCACGTGCGCGTGGTTTGCTGGAGAAAGTGGGATTGCACGGTAAGGAACAGAGCTTCCCGCGTCGTCTTTCCGGCGGACAGCAGCAGCGTGTGGCAATTGCCCGCGCGCTGGCGATGCGTCCGGAGGTGATTCTGTTTGATGAACCTACTTCGGCGCTTGATCCGGAACTGGTGGGGGAAGTGCTCAGCACCATCCGCGCGCTGGCGCAGGAGAAACGCACCATGGTGATCGTTACCCATGAGATGAGCTTCGCGCGTGACGTGGCGGATCGCGCCATCTTTATGGATCAGGGACGAATTGTAGAGCAGGGCGCAGCTAAAGCGCTGTTCAGCAATCCACAGCAGGCGCGTACCCGGCAATTTCTCGACAAATTTCTTAACCAATAATTTTAAGCGTCGTCAGCAATGGCGGCGCTTATCTGCAATTCGCTCGCCATAATGCCTCTCAGTTTTTTCCTAAAATATCTGCATGCTAATTTTATAATGTCATGATTTTTATGACGATATGGTTATTTAAGGGTTTTAAGTGTGCCTCTGTTTCCTGATTAGGAAAGTCCCGATTGAGACATCTTTGTAATTATAAATAATTCTTTACAAATTCATGGCGCAATTAGGACAAATTAATGAGTACTGCCAGGAAAGAGGTCCTTTGGATCAACACGCTGAAAGGAGGCTGTATTTTGATGGTGGTGCTGCATCACTCCATCATCACCACCTTCGCTCCCTCACTTCACCACCTGACAGCCGGACTGCTGCCTGCGCATTGGTGGGTGGCGTTCAATACCTATCTCTCACCGCTGCGCATGCCCGCTTTCTTCTTCGTTTCCGGTTTGCTTGCGGCCAGCTCCATTACTAAAAAAAGCTGGAAAGAGGTCTTCACCAAGAAGTTCAGCAACATCGTTTATCTCTATCTGCTGTGGGGCGTGATTCAGTGGCTCAGCATTCATTATATCTCCACCCATTTGGGGGAGCGGCTTTCCAGCACCAAAAACGCCGCCTACGCCGATACGCCGTTTGAGTTCATTAAGCTGCTGATGACCTCGATGACCAGCCTGTGGTATCTCTACGCGCTGGCCGGTTTCTTCCTGTTCACCAAGCTGTTCCACAAGCAGAAGATCGCGCTGCTGGCGTTAGGGGTGGTTGCCACTTATGCGGCGCAGTTCAGCCTGATTCCCGGCTGGGGCCCAGCCAGCGTGGCGCAGAACTACCTCTATTTCCTGATCGGGGTGTTCTTTAGCCAGGCATTAATTGAGATAAGCGAACTGAAGCGCCAGCACTGGCTGCTGCTGGGTGGCATTGCGCTGATTGGCATGCTGCATCATGTCGGCGGCATCTACAAAAACCCGTTCTACAGCGTGCTGACCATCGTGTTTGGCATCGTGCTGTGCCGCTTCCTGAACGAACGTTTCAATATGGCGTGGCTCAACTGGATTGGCCGCAACACGCTGCAAATCTACGTGCTGCATCGCATCTTTATTGAGCTATTAGGGCTGAGTGCGATTGCGCTGGCGCTGCATTACGGCTGGTTTGGTAATGCCGTCTTTAGCTGGGCTTGGGCACTGCTGATGCCGATTACCGGCGTTGCACTTTGTACCAGCATTTCGCTGCTGGTGTGGACGCTGCTCAACCGTGGTCCGGGCCGCATGCTGTTCCTTTATCCCCGCCTGCTGCGCAAACCGGTATTAGCAACGAAAAGTGAACCGCAGTAAAAATAATCCTGCCGGGCCAGTTCGCTGGTCCTCAATATGTTTTATCCCAGGTCGCCATGAATGGCGACCCTACAAGCACACTGCTAATATTCCTGCTTATCCATTTGCCACATTAAATATTCTTTTTTCCGGAATTTGATAATAATTTGGTATGCGATAGGGCGGATTGTTCTTAATTTCTTCTCATAATATTTTCTATACATCTTCTGGTTAATATTCTTTTAGTGACTCTAATTAAGGCAGATTTCCTTAGTGTGCTCAGGGTTCTATTTTTGTCTGGATCTGTAAAGTATTGTTATATCAGGACCACAAAAAAATATTTAAGACTTTCGCTACATCATGCCCGCTCGGCCTGTTGAATAATCATCTAATAATCATAAATGCTTCATCACTTATTAGAACCTATTTCCCCTTAAGACCTACACAGCAACAGCAGCGGGAGTCAATGATATGAATAACACCCAAAAAGAAGATATTGCATGGATAAATACGCTTAAAGGAGCATGCATATTGCTGGTGGTGTTGTATCACACCGTATTACCTGGCTTTGAAGGTACCGTTAAATTATTGTCGGCCGGCTGGATCCCGGCAGAAATATGGGTGCAGTTTAATACGGTGTTATCGCCGCTGCGTATGCCCGCCTTCTTTTTTGTCTCAGGCTTACTGGCAACCAACGGTATTTTAAATCGGCAGTGGAAACAAGTGTTTACCAGCCGCATCACCAATCTGTTTTATCTCTATATTTTATGGGGGTTTATTCAGTGGTGGTCGATTGTGGGAATTTCGACGGAAATCACCGGGCAACGTATTTCGCAGAACCTTAACGCGGCGTATGCCGGTTCGCTGCTGGAGTTCCTCAAGCTGACGTTCATGGCGATGAGCACCTCGTGGTATCTGTACGGCCTGGCGCTCTATTTTCTGTGCGCAAAAATATTTAAGCAGCAGAAAGTGGCGCTGCTGGTGGTGGCGATTGCTCTTAACTACCTGGCGGTGGAGAAGATTATCCCCTTCTGGGGACCCCAAAGCGTGGCGCAGTACTTCCTGTTCTTCCTGTTGGGCGCTTTCTGGAGTCCAATGATGCTGCGTATGAGCGAATGGCGTCGTGAAAACATCGTGCCGTGGGCTCTGCTGGCGGCATTGTCCGGTATTCACATGATCTTTGGCCTGGATAAGAGCCTGTTCATGTGTATTCTCGCGGTACTGGGTAGCGTAGCGGCGTGCCGCTGGTTGAATGCGCACTTCAAGATGAGCTACTTAAACTGGGTTGGGCGCAATACGCTGCAAATCTACGTAATACACCGCATCTTTATTGAGTTTTTCGGCATGTCAGCGATTCTGTTTGCCCAGCGTCATCACCTGTTCGAGCAGGCATGGTTCTCCATCCTGTGGGCCTGTTTCTATCCGCTGGCGATCGTAGGGATTTGTTCGCTGTGTTCAGTCGCGGTATGGCAGGTCACCAATCGTGGGTTGGGGCAGTCGCTGTTTGTATTCCCAACGCTGATAGGATTGAAGCGGAATAAGTCGGCGGCGTAAAAATGGGTCGCCATGAATGGCGACCCTACGTGTAGGGTGCGCATTGATGCGCACCTGGCTGTTATCATCAACCGATGGTCATCAAACTCGCATTACCGCCCGCGGCGGCGGTATTGACGCTCAATGAACGCTCAATCAACAAACGCTCCAGCAGCAGATTGGTTTCACCACGAGCAAAGCCCTGCACCGAAACAATCGCGCCCTCGCGTGCCGCCACCTGCTCACACAGGCTGCGCAGTTGATCGGCATCACCGTGATAAATCACGGCATCAAACTCGGCCGCCAGCACCTCCTTCACCAGCTTGATGTGCGCTTGTACCTCGACGGGCAATGATTTACGCCACGCACGATGCAGTTCATCATCCTGCCACAGCGCGTGACTGCCAACGCTGGTGACCGCCGCTAACTGCGTCAGCGCATCTTGCTCGTTATCGGCGATGCACAGCACATGTTCGCGCGGCAGCAGGGTGAAGGTATTGCGTTCACCGGTTGGACCCGGCAGCAGACGCACGGTACCCGCTTGCGCCAGTTCGTCGTAACGCTGGCACAGCGCCAGCAGTTCAGGTTTGTCTTTTGCCCACTGTTGCAGCGCCTGATGCGCGCGCATCAGTTCCGCGCGCACCGAACTGTCGACCGGACGTTCAGCATCCTGACGATCAAAGGTGATGCGTAGCGCGCCGTCTGGACGGTTGGCCAGTAGACGATAGAGATAGAGCGGGCCGCCAGCTTTCGGACCGGTGCCGGATAATCCTTCGCCGCCGAACGGCTGCACGCCCACGACCGCGCCCACCATATTGCGGTTCACGTAGAGGTTGCCGACCTTCGCGTTGGCCGTGACCTGGGCGATGGTTTCATCGATACGGGTGTGCACGCCGAGCGTCAGGCCGTAACCCGAGGCGTTAATCTGTTCGACCAGCTGCGGCAAGGCGTTTCGCGTGAAACGCACCACGTGCAGCACAGGACCAAACACTTCTTTATCCAGGTCGCCTACCTGATCCAGCTCAATCAGCGTGGGCTTAATAAAGGTGCCGCTGTTCCACTCTTTAGTGTCCTGCGGATTTTCCTGCGCCGCCTGATAAACCTTGAAGCCTTTACTGCGCAGCGCCTGAATATGGCGTTCGATATTGGCTTTCGCTTCGGCATCAATGACCGGACCAATGTCGGTTGATAAGCGCTCCGGGTTACCCATGCGGCACTCGGCCATCGCGCCACGCAGCATTTTCAGCGTGTGGTCGGCCACATCATCCTGGATGCACAACAGGCGCAGCGCCGAGCAACGTTGACCGGCGCTATCAAATGCCGAGGCAACGATATCTACCACTACCTGTTCGGTCAGCGCCGACGAATCGACGATCATGGCGTTCATGCCGCCGGTTTCAGCAATCAGCGGGGTTGGACGGCCTTGCGGATCGAGACGGCCTGCCAGATTGCGCTGCAGCAGCGTGGCGACGGCGGTTGAGCCGGTAAACATCACGCCGCGCACGCGCTCGTCGCCGGTGAGTTGCGCGCCAACGGTTTCGCCCTGGCCCGGCAGCAGTTGCAGCACGCCAGCAGGCACGCCGGCATCCAGCAGGATTTGCACCGCCTGTGCGGCAATCAACGGTGTTTGTTCGGCCGGTTTTGCCAGCACGCTGTTACCGGCAGCGAGCGCGGCGGCAATTTGTCCGGTGAAGATGGCCAGCGGGAAGTTCCACGGGCTGATGCACACTACCGGTCCGAGCGGTCGATGGGTTTCATTATCGAAATCATCGCGCACCATACCGGCGTAGTAGTAGAGGAAATCGACCGCTTCACGCACTTCGGCGATAGCGTTGTTGTAGGTTTTACCGGCTTCGCGCACCAGCAAACCAATCAGCTGTTGCATCTGGCCCTCCATCGCTTCGGCGGCACGCTCGAGAATGGCGGCGCGCTCCTGCGGTGGCGTGGCGAACCAGATGGGACCGGCATTCACCGCCGCATCCAGCGCATCCGACACTTCGGCTTCGCTGGCTTCTCGCACGCTGCCGACCACGTCCGCCGGTGCGGCAGGATTAAGCACCGGACGGCTAACGCCTGCACCTAATTCACCTGCCAGCAGCGGCTGCGCGATCCACGGCTGGCTGGCGCTGTTGAGCAGGGCGCTGGACAGCGATGCCAGGCGATGTTCGTTAGCCAGATCGAGACCCGCTGAGTTAACACGCTTCGCGCCATACAGATCGCGCGGCAGCGGAATTTTCGGATGCGGCAGACCGATCGCGCCTTCGGCAACGCCCATCTTCTCTACGGCGGCAACCGGATCGGCCACCAGCTCATCCAGCGGCAAGGTGTTATCGGCGATGCGGTTAACGAATGAGGTATTGGCCCCGTTTTCCAGCAGACGACGCACCAGATAGGCCAGCAGCGTTTCATGCGTACCCACCGGCGCGTAAATGCGGCACGGACGATTCAGTTTGCCGTCCGCCACTTTCCCCACCACCTGCTCATACAGCGGTTCACCCATGCCGTGCAGGCACTGGAATTCGTATTGGCCTGGATAGTAGTTATTACCTGCCAGCTGATAAATCGCCGCCAGCGTATGCGCGTTGTGAGTAGCAAACTGCGGATAGATCAGGTTTGGCACCGCCAGCAGTTTACGTGCGCACGCCAGATAGGAAATATCGGTGTAAACCTTGCGGGTGTAGACCGGATAGCCTTCCAGCCCATCAACCTGCGCGCGTTTAATTTCGCTATCCCAGTACGCGCCCTTCACCAGGCGGATCATCAAGCGGCGGCGACTGCGCTGTGCCAGGTCGATCAGCGCATCAATCACAAACGGGCAGCGTTTTTGATACGCCTGAATCACGAAGCCGATACCGTTCCAGCCTTCCAGTTCCGGCTCAAAACAGAGTTTCTCCAGCAGATCGAGCGATAGCTCCAGACGATCCGCCTCTTCGGCATCGATGTTGATACCGATGTCATAGGAGCGCGCCAGCAAGGTTAACGATTTGAGGATCGGATAGAGTTCGTCCATCACGCGCTCATACTGTGCGCGGCTGTAGCGCGGATGCAGTGCCGATAGCTTAATTGAGATGCCCGGGCCCTCATAAATACCGCGCCCGTTGGAGGCTTTGCCGATGGCGTGAATCGCCTGCTGGTACGACACCAGATAGGCTTTGGCATCGCTGGCAGTCAGCGCCGCTTCACCCAGCATGTCGTAGGAGTAGCGGAAGCCTTTCTCTTCCAGCTTGCGCGCATTGGCCAGCGCTTCAGCGATGGTTTCGCCGGTCACAAACTGCTCGCCCATCAGGCGCATCGCCATATCCACACCTTTGCGGATCAGCGGCTCGCCGCTCTTGCCGATGATGCGATTAAGTGAGCGCGACAAGTTGGCTTCGTTATGGGTGGACACCAGACGCCCGGTAAACAGCAGACCCCAGGTTGCCGCGTTGACAAACATCGACGGGCTGCGGCCAAGGTGTGATTGCCAGTTTCCGTTGCTGATTTTGTCGCGGATTAACGCATCGCGCGTCGGCTTGTCAGGGATGCGCAACAGCGCTTCTGCCAGGCACATCAGCGCCACGCCTTCCTGTGAGGAGAGGGAAAATTCCTGCAGCAGGCTTTGTACCATGCCCGCGCGACCGGTTGCCCCTTTCTGATGGCGCAGCTTGTCGGCGAGGCTGTAAGCCAGCTGATGCGTTTTCTCCGCCAGCGGAGCAGGGAGGCGCGCCTGTTCCAACAGCATCGGCACCGCATCGGTTTCCGGACGGCGCCATGCGGCGGTGATCGCGGAGCGGCTCACCGACTGCGGTAAAATATGTTCAGCGAAATCGAGGAAAGGCTGCAGCGCCTCTTCTGGCACGCCTTCATCAGCGGCGGCATCGATCAGCAGCTGGGGGATTTCTGGCACCGATTCACCAGCTTCCAGCTGCTCCAGATAGTTAAAAATCGCCTGCTTGATCAGCCAGTGTGATGTGCGGTCAAGCTTCTGTGCTGCCAGTTTAATGCGGTCGCGGGTGGCTTCATCCAGCTTCACGCCCATGGTGGTGGTTGCCATGCTTTCCTCGTCCTCGAATAGTGATTCAACGCTTGCGTGGCAGCAATATCACTCATGTTGCAACTTTGTGCAACCTATGTTGCTAGCAGGTCGTCATGAATGACGACCCTACATACAATGTCTGGCTTCGTAGGGTCGCCATTCATGGCGACTAGGGTGCAACCAGAGTGTGATCCGGTGCAACCTCCCGTCAGAAAAAACGCAGCATTAGTGTCATCATTGTGACGGCTGTGTTAAATGCATTGTGCCTACTGGCCCTTTGCGGCAGGATACCGCGCCTTAAGAGGAATCGCTTTCTCTGGATGCGGTGAAATCATGCTGCTGTCCCGTTCCGACAGCGCTGATTAACAAGATTTCTCTTGATGGATCAAATAATAAGTGGAGAGACAGATGAGTGTAAGTACACCGATGTTGGTGACCTTTGTAGTATATATCCTTGGGATGGTGTTAATCGGTTTCATCGCCTGGCGATCAACCAAAAGCTTCGATGATTATATTCTCGGTGGCCGCAGTTTAGGCAGCGTGGTAACCGCACTTTCGGCGGGCGCTTCCGATATGAGCGGCTGGTTATTGATGGGGCTGCCTGGCGCCATTTTCCTTTCCGGCATCTCGGAAAGCTGGATCGCCATCGGCTTGATCATTGGCGCCTGGCTGAACTGGCGCATCGTTGCCGGCCGCCTGCGCGTGCAGACCGAGCATCACGATAACGCCTTAACCTTGCCGGATTTCTTCTCCAGCCGTTTCGAGGATAACAGCAAGCTACTGCGCGTTATCTCGGCGCTGGTTATTCTGATCTTCTTCACGATTTATTGTGCTTCCGGCGTGGTGGCCGGTGCGCGTCTGTTCGAAAGTACCTTTGGGATGGATTACCAAACCGCGCTGTGGGCCGGTGCGGCGGCTACCATTCTGTATACGCTGGTGGGCGGTTTCCTCGCGGTGAGCTGGACCGATACCGTGCAGGCGAGCCTGATGATTTTCGCCCTGATTTTGACGCCGGTGATTGTGATTGTGGCGGTGGGCGGCCTGGATGATTCGCTGGCGGTGATCAGAGCAAAAAGCCTTGAAAACCTCGATATGCTGAAAGGCCTGAACGTTGTGGCGGTGATTTCCCTGCTCGGTTGGGGCCTCGGCTACTTTGGCCAGCCGCATATTCTGGCGCGCTTTATGGCGGCGGATTCACACCATACGATTCGGACGGCACGTCGCATTGGCATGATTTGGATGATTCTGTGCCTTGCCGGAGCCGTTGCCGTTGGCTTCTTCGGCATTGCCTATTTCCAGAACCATCCCGAGCATGCGGCGGGCGTAAGCCAAAACGGCGAGCGCGTATTTATCGAGCTGGCGCGCATTCTGTTTAACCCGTGGATCGCGGGCATTCTGCTGTCGGCGATTCTGGCAGCCGTTATGTCCACGCTGAGCTGCCAGCTGCTGGTGTGCTCCAGCGCCTTGACCGAAGATTTGTATAAAGGCTTCCTGCGCAAAAATGCCAGCCAGAAAGAGCTGGTGTGGGTAGGGCGTTTGATGGTGCTGGTGATTGCGTTGATCGCTATCGCGCTGGCGGCGAATCCAGAAAACCGCGTGCTTGGCCTGGTGAGCTACGCCTGGGCTGGCTTTGGGGCGGCGTTTGGGCCAGTGGTGCTGTTTGGCGTGTGCTGGAAGCGCATGACGCGCAACGGTGCGCTGGCTGGGATGGTGGTGGGTGCGCTGACCGTGCTGCTATGGAAAGATTATGGCTACACCGAGCTGTATGAAATCATCCCGGGCTTTGCCTTCGCCAGTATTGCGATTGTGGTGTTCAGCCTGCTGGGGCGAGCTCCATCTGAGGCCGCTCAGCAGCGCTTCGCCGCCGCAGAAGCGCAGTATCAAAGCAAATGATTTGTTAGGTCGCCATTGATGTCGACCAGGTGCGCATCAATGCGCACCCTACGAACACCGCATCGTTTCGTTGTAGGGTCGCCATTCATGGCGACCCGGTGCGCATCAATGCGCACCCTACGAATTCCGCATCGTTTCGTGGTAGGGTCGCCATTCATGGCGACCAGCCCAAATATTCCCCCTCTGCAAACCGCAAAAGCAAAATTAATTTCACGCGGTGACTTGTATTTTTCCCTTCGATAATGATAATCGATATCGTTCGCACTTTACGTATTTTTACCTAAGGTTTACCCTCCTTAACATTCAAGAGGTTGATGATGTTCGTCCCATTTCTCATCATGCTGCGCGAAGGTCTGGAAGCAGCGCTCATCGTCAGCCTGATTGCCAGCTATCTCAAACGCACCCAGCGCACACAATGGTTCCCGGCGATGTGGGCTGGCGTATTTATTGCTGCCGCGCTGTGTCTGGCACTCGGCATCTTTATCAATGAAACCACCGGCGAGTTTCCGCAGAAGCAGCAGGAGCTGTTCGAAGGCATTGTTGCGGTGGTTGCGGTGGTGATCCTGACATCGATGGTGTTCTGGATGCGCAAAGTGTCGCGCAATATCAAAGCCACGCTGGAAAAATCGGTTGATAACGCGCTGCAAAAACAGGGCGGCAGTGGCTTTCCGCTGGTGCTGATGGTGTTTCTGGCGGTGGCGCGTGAAGGGCTGGAATCCGTGTTCTTCCTGCTGGCCGCGTTCACGCAGGACGTAGGCTATGCGCCACCGATTGGCGCGGTACTCGGCCTCGCTACCGCGGTGGTGCTGGGCATGCTGCTTTACTACGGCGGCATTCGCCTCAATCTGGCGCACTTTTTCCGCTGGACCAGCCTGTTCATTCTGTTTGTTGCCGCAGGGCTTGCTGCGGGCGCTATCCGCGCTTTCCACGAAGCCGGTTTATGGAATCACTTCCAGGATGTGGCGTTTGATCTGAGCAATACGCTTTCGACGCACTCGGTATTCGGCACGTTATTGGAAGGTATTTTGGGCTATCAGGAAACGCCAAGCGTCAGCGAAGTGGCGGTGTGGCTTATCTATCTGATTCCGGCGCTGCTGCTGTTTGCCTTTCCGGCTCGCCCATCAATCACCACGGCTCGTACTACGCGCTGAATTTAAAATCAGGCGCGATTGCGCGCCTGTTCTTCCATGTAACAGGGATATCACTATGACGATTCGCTTCCGCCGCAAGGCGCTGTTGGTTGCTATGCTGGCGCTTTCCGGCGCCGCTTCTGCTGCTGCCGTCCCGCAAGTCACGGTTACCGTGACCGACAAGCAATGTGAGCCGATGTCGCTCAATGTGCAGGCGGGAAAAACCCAGTTCATCATCAAAAACAACAGCCAGAAAGCGCTGGAGTGGGAGATCCTGAAAGGGGTGATGGTGGTGGAAGAGCGTGAAAATATCGCGCCAGGCTTCAGCCAGAAACTCACCGCCAATCTGGAAGCGGGCGAATATGATATGACCTGCGGCCTACTCAGCAACCCGAAAGGCAAGCTGGTGGTCAGCGGTGATGCGAAGAAAGCAGCGACCGGCAAGCCAGACGTACTGGAGCTGGTGGGGCCTATCGCCGACTACAAAGTTTATGTAATGAATGAAGTGAAAGAGCTGGTGGCGGGCACCAAAGCGTTTACCGACGCGGTGAAAGCCGGCGATATCGAAAAAGCCAAAGCGCTGTTTGCGCCAACGCGCGTGCATTATGAGCGTATTGAACCCATCGCTGAGCTGTTCTCCGACCTAGATAGCAGCATCGATGCACGTGAAGACGACTTCGAGAAGAAAAACGAAGATCCAAAATTCACCGGCTTCCATCGCCTGGAAAAAATCCTCTTCGCGGATAACACCACCAAAGGGGCTGAACCCTTTGCCACCAAGCTGAACCAGGACGTGCTGGATCTGCAAACGCGCATCAGCGAACTGGCGTTCCCACCAGCGAAAGTGGTGGGCGGGGCGGCAGGCCTGATTGAAGAAGTGGCCTCCAGCAAGATCTCAGGCGAAGAAGACCGTTATAGCCGCACCGATCTCTCTGACTTCCAGGCCAACATTGATGGCGCGCAGAAAATTGTTGATCTGCTGCGTCCGCTGCTGCAGAAAAACAACCCGCAGCTGCTGGCAAAAGTGGATGCCAACTTCAAGAAAGTGGACGGCATTCTCAGCAAATACCGCAGTAAAGACGGTTTTGAATCGTACGAGAAACTGACCACCGCCGATCGTAATGCGCTGAAAGGCCCGATTACCACTCTGGCAGAAGATCTCTCCCTGCTGCGCGGAACCTTAGGTCTCGACTAATCATGACGCATAAAAATGACGCGGCGCAGCCGTCGCGTCGTCGCTTATTGCAGGGATTAGGCATGTTGGGCGGCGCGGCCGCCCTCGGCGGCGGCTGTCCGTTTCATACGGCAGCCGCCGACAGCTTTTCTCCCGGCACGGTTGCACCCAACGCGCGTCAGCAGGCGCAACCTTTTTACGGCGCGCATCAGGCGGGAATTGTGACGCCGCAGCAGGCGTCAATGATGCTGGTGGCGTTTGATGTGCTGGCCAGTGATAAGGCCGATCTTGAGCGGCTGTTTCGCTTACTCACCGAGCGCTTTGCGTTCCTGACGCAGGGCGGACCGGCACCGGTGGTGACCAACCCGCAGCTGCCGCCGATGGATTCAGGAATTCTCGGTGCTGATATCGCGCCTGACAATCTCACCATGACCTTGTCGGTTGGCGCGTCGCTGTTTGACGAGCGCTTCGGCTTGAGCGCGCATAAGCCCGCACAGCTGCAAACGATGACGCGCTTCCCTAATGATTCACTGGATGCAGAGCAGTGCCACGGCGATCTGTTGCTGCAAATCTGCGCTAACACCCAGGACACGGTGATCCATGCGCTGCGTGACATCATTAAGCGCACGCCCGATTTGCTGGCGGTGCGCTGGCGGCGTGATGGGTTCATCGCCGATCACGCGGCACGCAGCAACGGCAAGGAGACGCCGATCAACCTGTTGGGATTCAAAGACGGCACCGCTAATCCCGATACCCATAATCCGACGTTGATGAATCAGCTGTTGTGGGTGACTGACGAGCAGCAGGAACCGGCATGGACGCACGGCGGCAGCTATCAGGCGGTGCGCATCATTCGTTTCCACGTCGAGATGTGGGATCGTACGCCGCTTGGCGAGCAGCAAACTATTTTTGGTCGGGAGAAGTTATCCGGCGCGCCGCTCGGCATGAAAAACGAGCATGACGTACCGGATTACAGTAAAGATCCCGATGGTGATTTGATTGCGCTGGATGCGCATATCCGTCTCGCCAATCCGCGTACGCCGCAAACCGACAGCAGTTTAATGCTGCGGCGCGGTTACAGTTATTCCAGCGGCATTACCGGTTCAGGTCAGCTGGATATGGGCCTATTGTTTGTTTGCTATCAGCATGATTTAGCAAAAGGGTTCATTACCGTACAGCAGCGGCTTAATGGCGAAGCGCTGGAAGAATATATTCGCCCAATTGGCGGCGGCTACTTTTTCGCGCTGCCAGGCGTAGCGGATGAAAATCATTATCTGGCACAATCTTTACTGCAAGCCTGATTAATAAATGCACAATGCCTGCACGTCAGAATGCGCTGCAGGCTTTTTGTTACGCATTCCTTAAACTTTCCTCTGGTCGTAGCTGCTTCCGAATGTTCCTAAAAAGTTAGACTTATCCCCAATTAACCATCCCTTTGATAATTTTGAGAAATTTAATTTAAGATAAACGCGCTCAGGCTTCGCTTATCATTTTTTCTTTGCTGGGAAGTAAAATTACTGTTGCAAACTACCGCAAATATGATGCACTTTATTCATAAGCGTTGTCAGTTGTGTGGCTAAGCCACTGGAGTTCGCGCATGATTCGTCTCTCTCTGGGACAGTTAAATAGTTTCAATACACGCAGTACACTGCGGGGGATTTCTTCCCTCAAAAGCAACCTCTCTTCAATTAACACTTCGTTCTCGTTCAATCTCAGTTTTTTTACCGGTGCGCGCCTGCGTTTCGGCGCTGTTGCACACCATTCTCACTGGCTCAAAACGGCTTACAAGGAAGCCAAATAAACCTCTAAAGCGTTCAAGTCATCGCCGCGGGTGATCCGCCGTGATAAATGAAACCAACTGTAAGGTGCCACTATGGGAAGACAGAAAGCAGTGATCAAAGCACGTCGTGAAGCCAGACGCGTTATTCGTAGCGACTCTCGCAGTCACCGTCAGCGTGAAGAAGAATCGGTCACTTCGCTGGTGCAGATGGGTGGGTTGGATTCGATTGGCATGGCACGTGATGCACGTGACCGCGGGCCGATTGAAGCCAGAAATGAAGCTCAGGCACACTATCTCCATGCCATAGAAACGAAACAGCTTATTTTCGCCACCGGTGAAGCCGGCTGCGGAAAAACCTGGATTAGCGCAGCCAAAGCGGCTGAGGCCCTGATCAATAAGGATATCGAAAGGATTATTGTGACGCGCCCGGTTCTGCAGGCAGATGAAGATCTCGGTTTCCTCCCAGGAGATATTTCCGAGAAATTCGCGCCTTATTTCCGACCGGTATATGACGTTCTGGTTAAACGTCTCGGCGCTTCCTTTATGCAATACTGCCTGCGACCCGAAATCGCCAAGGTAGAGATCGCGCCCTTCGCATATATGCGCGGACGTACCTTTGAAAATGCTGTGGTGATCCTTGATGAGGCACAAAACGTCACCGCCGCACAGATGAAGATGTTCCTGACGCGCCTAGGTGAGAACGTGACGGTTATCGTCAACGGCGATATTACCCAGTGCGACCTGCCGTCCCATGCCAAATCTGGCCTCGCCGATGCGCTAGCGCGCTTCGAAGAGGATGAGATGATTGGCGTGGTACGTTTCGGCAAAGAGGATTGCGTCCGTTCAGCGCTGTGTCAACGCACGCTGCACGCTTACAGTTAACCGTTTGATTGAGAATGTAGTAGCAAAGTAAAACCCGGCGAAAGCCGGGTTTTTTTGTTTAACCTTCTGCGCTTTATCCGTTTCTTCAGCCATTGACAATAATTCTACCAACTAGTAGGTTGATTGTCATTAAGGCAGCCTTTCGCTCCTTTTTTAACAATCCATAATCGTCTGGAGTCACAATGCTTAAAGAACAGGCTGTTAATTCCGCTGTTGGCAATGAGCAATGGCTAAAACGCTATTACTTTATCCGCGCACTGTTTTCAATTATTTGGGTTGCGGCTGCATTTTCGCTGGGTCAGCACTCAGCAAAGGTGGGGGCAGTATTATTGGTTATCTATCCCCTTTGGGACGCCATTGCTAACGTCGTTGATGCGCAGCGCAGCGGCGGAATACGTCATAACCCGATCCACATGACAAATATTATTGTCAGCGGGCTGACAACCATTGCGGTTTACCTTGCGTTGTCCCACAGCATGAACTGGGTTATTGGCGTATTTGGCATCTGGGCTATTTTGTCAGGATTGCTGCAGCTGGGTGTCGCAGTAGGCCGCTGGAAAAATTATGGCGCACAGTGGACGATGATCCTTAGCGGCGCTCAATCAGCCCTGGCAGGCGGTTTTTTTATTGTGCAGGCACAAATGATCGTACCGCCATCGATAGTGAATATTGCCGGTTATTCCGCAGTGGGGGCCGCTTATTTTCTGATTTCTGCAGTGTGGTTAACGGTGAGTGATATTCGGCGAAAAAAAGTCTAAGCGATACTTTATTATTTATTGAGCAGCGTGAGAAAAACATGAAAACAGCTCCACTTTCTACTAACCAGAAAATGTTTCGTCTGGCTATTGTTGGTCTTATTCCACTTGTACTGGTACTGCTATTTTTATGGGCGGGCGGATGGCTGGCACCCAATCGACTGAGCGCAGATAAAATTATTGACGTGTTACAGAAATCTGGCGGAGAACATCCTGGATATCGCCGTAATCATGCCAAAGGGATTTGTGTTATTGGTCAATTTACATCTAATGGTAACGCTAGTGCATTTTCGCGTGCCCTGGTATTTACCGCTGGTAGCACGCCAGTTATCGGGCGATTTGCTATCGCAGGGGGCGTTCCTACTGTGCCGGATTATGCTGTTCCGGTGCGGAGTATGGCTTTACAGTTTCGACAGAAGAATGGCGAGGAGTGGCGCACGGGAATGAACGCCATGCCTTTCTTTCCGGTGGGGACCACTGAAGCATTCTATGAATTGCAAACGGCAACGCTGCCTGTTCCGGCCACCGGTAAACCCGATCCGGAAAAATTAAAGGCATTCGTTGGCAAGCACCCGGAAATAACGGCATTTTTCGGTTGGTTGAAGAAATATGTGCCTTCGTCCAGTTGGGCAAGCGATAGTTTTAATAGTCTGAATGCCTTCTTCCTGATTGATAAAGCGGGCAATAAGCATCTGGTTCGCTGGAGCATGGTGCCAGAAACCGCTTTTCAACCGATGAGCGATGAGAATAAAAAAGATAAGGATTTTCTGCAAAACGATATTGTTCAGCGACTGAAACAAGGCACGATAAAGTGGAATTTAATGATTACCCTGGCAAACCCTGAAGATAAGGGTAATGACTCAAGTAAAGTATGGCCATCCGATCGAAAAGTGATTAATGCAGGGACGCTGATATTGACGCAAGCCATTCCACAGGCGCAGGGACCCTGTAACGATATTAATTATGATCCGCTTATTTTACCGGACGGAATAGCCGCATCGGATGACCCAATACTGAATGCACGCTCATCCGCGTATGCCAAATCTTATAATTTGCGTACGCGTGAACAGTCACACCAGGCAGGAGCTCAATGATGAAACAAGTTGATTATTTCCATCCCGCTTTACGTGCGCTGCACTGGTTAATGGCTGCGGCGATTCTTGCCATGCTTTTTATTGGTGTTGCAATGGTCTCCACCGTTTCCTCGCTGCACGGCTTTCTGGTATCAATCCATAAACCCCTTGGCGTGATGATATTGTTATTAGTCGTGGTGCGCCTGTGGTTGCGATACGCTACCGCCAAACCAAACTTACCGGATACCTTGCCAGGCTGGCAGCGTCTTATGGCCCATATTTCACATGGGGTGCTCTATGTATTGATGCTGGCTCAACCGCTGATTGGCTGGGCCATGTTGTCCGCTGCGGGATATCCTGTGACTCTCGGTGCTGGAATCGTTTTACCGCCCATCCTGCCGATGAATAATGATGGGTATGCGCTGCTGCGTCCTCTTCATTCGATCGTCGCCTTGCTCTTATTCATTACCGTGATGCTGCACCTGGCCGCGGCGTTATTCCATGCGCTGATATTACGAGACGGTGTCTTCAGCAGCATGACAGGTAGCCGGAAGCGTTGAGGCATTTTGCCCATGAAGTTGAGATAAGGAGGCTATATGAATATTTATCCATTCGCGAGGGATAGAAAAGTTATTCCCTCAGACTGCAGTGGTGAAATGCGACCAAATATTGAAATTCAGCCTGAAGAGAGAATGAGAATAACACGTGAATTTGCGTTGGCATTTTCGAAGAAACTGCTTGAAGATAACGAGCTCAACGCCATTGCTCCCTTTGTTATCGATAAAATTGTGGTGATGCTGATAAACGAGTCCCGCCGCTTTTAAAATGTAATGCAGTGTATTCGTTATAAAATCGGTAGAAACGCCAGGCGTTGTTCTGCTCTATAAGATCTCATTGAACATCAGCCTGGCGCATTCCTTTACTTATGCAATACCAATGAAGAAGCCAGCAATGGTGGCGCTCATTAAGTTAGAGAGTGTGGCTGCGGCCAATGCTCGCATGCCAAGCTGAGCAATTTCTGCCGTCCGCTGTGGCGCGATGGCCGAGAATGCGCCAACCACAACGCCAATAGAACCAAAGTTGGCAAAGCCACACAGTGCGAAAGAGACAATTGCAATCGTTTTACTGTCTAATGCGCCAGGCGCGTGCAGATAGGGCGAAAAGCTGAGATAAGCCACAAACTCATTAATCGCAAGCTTTTGGCCAATCAGACTGCCAGCAAGCGATGCGTCATGCCAGTCAACTCCCATAACCCAGGCAAGCGGGGCCAGTAAATAGCCAAATATCCCTTCCAGACTTGCGTGCCCCTGGCCAAACAGCCCAGCAATGCCACCAATAATGCCATTGATAAGGGCGATAATCGCAACAAAAGCCATCACAACCGTAGCAACGCCTGCTGCAATCTTTAGTCCGGTTATTGCCCCGGTCGCCGCTGCTTCAATCACGCTTTTAGTCGGTGTTTCGCTGAAGGAGAGATTATCAAAAACAACCTGAGTCTCTTCCGTTGCTGGACTCAGAATGCGGGCAAAAAGAATGCCGCCGGGGATGGCCATCAACGATGCCGCAAGTAAATAATCAATTGGTACACCGAGCCCGGCATAGCCAATCATGGTTGATCCTGCAATTGAGGCCATGCCGCTACAAATAGCGGTAAACAGTTCATTGCGGTTCAGACGATTAATGAAGGGTTTAACGATCGCCGGAATCTCATTTTGACCAAGGAAAATGGTGGTAACGGCGACAAAAGACTCAATTTTACTGATATTGAGCGCTTTTTGGAAAATAGCTCCCAGTACCCGGATCGATAACTTCATCACGCCTATGTAATACAGCAAGCTCACTAATGCAGTCATAAAGATAATGGCGGGTAATACATGAAAGGCGAACACAAAACCGGCACCATTAAATACTCTGTCCATATCTGGTCCCGCTAATGCCCCAAATATGAATGTGCTGCCAGCATCACTGTAATTCATTATTTTATGTACGCCTGTGGCGACTTTCTCAGCCAGCCATTTGCCCGGAGGTAAATAAAGAATCGCTCCGCCAATGGCTATTTGTAAAAGGATTGCAGCACCTACCGTTCTTATACTGATTTTTCTTTTATTTACTGACAGCAAGTATGCAATGGCCAGTAATACCACCATACCCAAAAAACTTCTCATTATATTCATAATGATTATCTCGTCATAGTCGATTTCGGTATGTCTGATATCTCTATGGGCGACGGCAAACTGCCCATCGGGATTAATTGGCATGCAATAAATTTCCCCTCTTTTGCATGCCATAACGCAAATGGAGTGGGTCGTTACGATCGGGGGTACATCTGTACACACTCTTCCACCAAATCCCAAAACCATTGGGTATCAATAGTGATCCCAACTTTGGCATTGGCGGGTATTCCCATTACACCCAGCTCATCGCATACCGTACGGCCATAGCATGGGCCGCTATTCACATCGACTTCGACATACATGTCCTGAGTTTTAAAGCCTTCCGGGTTAATCAAATAGCCAATACAGGTTGCGTCATGAACCGGTCCGCCCGCTAAGCCATAATTCTCAAACTGCGTTTTTAGGGTGAAATTCATGATGTCACTGAACAGTTGCCCAGCTGGACCGCCAACTTTCTCCATACGGGCGATGACCTCTTTTGTGCAGACGGTTTGGTTGGTTAAATCGAGCCCCATCATTACCAGCGGTGCACCTGAAGTGAATACGACGCGTGCCGCCTCCGGATCGGCGTAAATATTGAATTCGGCAGAGGGAGTAAAGTTTCCCGTACCGTAGGCGCCCCCCATTAGTACGATCTCTTTGATTTTTGGAATAATAGCTGGCTGCATGCGCATGGCGACTGCAATATTGGTCAAAGGCGCTACCGGAACGAGCGTGATATCTCCGTCGCTGGCCATCAGCGTGTCAATCAGATACTGAACCGCATGCTTGCTTTCTGCCTGACGCGTTAAGGGGCCAAACACCGGACCATCCAGCCCCGTTTCGCCGTGAATATTATCTGCCACGATCTGCTGGCGCATAATCGGCTGCGGCATTCCAGCATAAACCGGAACATCAATGTTTAAATGTTGGCAAACATTCAATCCATTGATCAGCGTTTTCTCGAGGGTCTGATTACCCGCAACGATAGTAATACCGAGTAAATTAATCGCCGGATGTTTTGCTGCCATCATAATTGCAATAGCATCATCATGACCCGGATCACAATCCAGAATAATTTTTCTCTGCGCCATTTCTCATTTCCTCAATTAGGGTTGGAATAACATGCATTTTTTAACTGTGTGATAAAAATGCTTTGTCAACGCTTTAACCCTAACAGCTAAAATTGTATGTTAAATATGAGAAATCTCACATCGGGAAACGATTATGAAAGAAATCCATAATGAAGATCTGAAGAGGAAATTAATTGAAAATTCAGACTATACAGCGAAATTTTCTGTTGAGGTGATGGCGGAAACCCGACTGCTTCATATCATGGCCGGTGATTATATCGTGAAAGAAGGTGAGCAACCGGCATACCTGTTTTATCTTGCAAGAGGCAGGGCGAAACTGTATGCGACATTAGCCAATGGACGAATATCATTAATTGATTTCTTTGCAGCGCATTGTTTTATCGGGGAGCTTGAACTCATCGATCAGCAGCATGAACCGCGTGCCGTTCAGGCGATAGAGGAGTGCTGGTGTCTGGCGTTACCCGTTAAACCTTTCCGGAAAAGGCTGTTAAGTGATGCTATTTTTTTACGTCATATTTGTATTAGCTTAACGCATAAAAATTATCGGAATATTGTGTCACTCATCAGAAATCAATCCTTCTCGTTGGTTAACCGGCTGGCAGCTTTTATCCTATTGACGCAGAATGATGATGTTTATCACGAAAAGCATACGCAGGTTGCAGAATATATGGGGGTGTCATATCGCCATCTCTTATATGTCATTGCGCAACTGACGCAGGAGGGGTTATTAACTAAAGCCAGGTCTGGTTATATTATCAAAAATAAAAGTGCGCTTATTGAATTAGCGCGTGAGATGGAAGCAGAGGGCGCGCTGCCTTGAGGATTTATTTATTATAATATTATTTTTAGCGGTAAATGATTTAGTGTTTTTCTTAACTAAATTGCATTCAATCTTCAGCCTACCAACTAGTAGGTTTTCCTTGACTTTAAGGCTCTATCTCTTTAGTTTTACGATAAGAGTTATGCGTGTTGAATAAGTACATTGTTTAGGAAATTTATGCTGATAGAACGCTCACCCAAAGCCAGAGAAATCATCCTCCACACCAGGCAGTTGCTGACCTCGGGTGGCTATAACAGCTTTAGCTATGCTGATATTGCTGAATTGGTTCAGATTCAAAAAGCCAGTATTCATCATCATTTCCCCAGTAAAGTTGAACTGGTGCAAGCTGTCGTTGCGGAATATCGCGAGGAGGCCAGAATGGGAATGGCGGCGTTGGAGCAGAACCTCAACGATCCTCTGCTGGAACTGCAGGCTTATATCGATTACTGGTCAGCCTGTATTAGTGAGGGAACGTCTCCTTTCTGTATTTGCGTCATGCTTTCGGTGGAACTGCCTAAGTTGCCGCGAGAAATATCTTCTGAAGTGAGCGGGCATTTCTCCGATCTGGCCGATTGGCTCACAGCGCTACTGCGTAAAGGGGAAATCAGCGGCATTTTTCAGCTTGATGAGGCGCCAGAGATCCAGGCCAAATCTGTGATGGCAACCGTTCATGGGGCGATGTTGGCCGCCAGAGCGCTCGAAAACACAGCGTTATTCCAGGAGATTGTGCATCCAGTCATCAACAGACTTATTCATAAATAGCGATAAATCGCGCTGCTGGAGATAAGATTTATGACTGAAATAACTACCCAAAAATTAGAACAGCGACTGCAAATCATTGAGGATAAATTAGCAATATATGAGCTGATTGCTTCCCATCCGCCCAGCGCAGATACCGGTCTTGCCGAATATACCGCTGCTGTTTATATGGAGGAGGGCACTTTTAATCGTGGTGAGGAACTGGATGGGGCAAAAGGGGTCGATGCGATCGCTGCATTTATTCTCCGACCGGCACACGAGGAAGCGATTAAAAGTGGGCTTGCGCATTTTACTGGATTACCGCTGATTGATTTGCGCGGCAACAAAGCCATAGTGACCTCCTATTTACAGCTGTTGCAGCTGGATAAACAGGGTGAGCCGCGTGAAATGGCCAATCATGGTTACTCAACCGGCTATCGCATTCATCGGGTAGTGGTTAATCGCTGGGAGTTAGAACGTCATGAAGGGCGCTGGAAAATTCATAGCAGAACCCTTCTTCCAGTAGACGGCACAGATGCCCCTCGCGAGTTATTGGCGCGCGGTCTTTCCGATGTGCTTAAGGCGACACGTTAGTCTACTCGGCTGAAATTTCGTCGCTGTACTGGGTGCAAAAAAAAGTCTGAACGTGAGTTCAGACTCTTCTTCGGAATGTGGCGGTGAGAGGGGCCGCCTGATTCAAATCCGGTCTATTCCAAACGTGTACAATAATTATCGCGATAATAGTGAGTTATCTTTAAATCCGTCCAAATCAGTTTCAGGCCATCCAGTTGAAGTGCATTATAAATGGTATACTGGATGGCATACTCGCTTGAGCAGGAAGCAATCAAAATGGCATTACTCACCGACACTAAAGCCAGGCACAATAAGCCTGACGATAAACCGTCACCGGCCTGACACTCCACGCATCTTCAACCAAAGGGCATGGCAAATGGGTATTAGGTTAAGTGAGCCCAGTCACCAATAAACGCCGTAACGCAGGGTTGGGCACTTATCCGGAAACCAGCATTGCAGAGGCAGCGAAGGTTGCTCAATCAATGCGTGAGCAACTGGCGGCTGGAATTGATCCGCTCGAGTTAAAAAAGATTGAGGCGGAAAAAGTCAAAATCCCAACATTTGAAGAGACAGCGCGGAAGGTGCATCAGGAGCAACTTTCAGGCTGGCGTAACAAGAAGCATGAAAAGCAAAGATTATCGTCATTGGAACGCCATGTTTTTCCAAGGAAGCCAAGTACGCCCACGTCAATGCAACGATGGAGTCATTTTAACCGTCTCCTGAGAAGGAGCGACTGAATAAGAACTAGTTTATGTCGCTGGGGATGTTCGGTGCAAAATCTCGAGGCTTGATGCATACACCATGAAAAGGGTATTCCCTATTTCTGTTCTACCAACCGATTAGCTGAGATAATACTGTGGCTGCTGCAGCTAATGCAGCAAATGCGTTATACTTAGATTGTAGCCTTGAGGTGGCTAAGAAATCATGTAAATTAACATCAAAATTAGGATCGTCAAATGTGACCATAACAATCTTTTTTCCTAAAGTAACTTTAGCTGTGGCCGATTTAATCCACAAAATTGCTGATAAAATGCCAAATGTCATAGAGGAAACATGATGTTCTCGAATCCATTCAATTATTAGCGTTATGTCTCCCATGAAAATTCCCCTAGTAATTTATGAAGCTCGCCGAAAAATATAATGATCCGATGGGGGTTCCAATAGCGAGTATTATATTTTTTTGACATTCAAAAAAACGTTAACCATTCGCCCATTTATTTCGATGTCCCGCTGCTTACCTAGCGACATGATACCTGACCAGTAAATTACTTTACCATTGTGCCCATGTTGGAAGCGAACATTTATAATGAAAACTTTCTGCTCTAAATGTAACTTACCTGCTCTCTGCTGATTGTGACATCTCAACGTTGGTAATGTCTTCATAAGTAAAGTGAGGGGATCCGCACAAAGAAGCATTTTTACGGGGGAACAGATCATGAGAATACTCTGTAAGGCGGAATCCGGGGTTTCCCCGGCAGTGAGCTCTGTCGCCGCAAGCCACAGCAGTCGACATTTTCTACTTAGGTGTAAGAACTTAGTGGTGTGAAGCTCCGAAAGTAAGACATTCTAAGGAGAAATTACTTGCCAGAAGAAGCTTCCAGCAGCGCCCATACCGTACAAAAAAATATTACTACTGGTCACAGAAAGAATATTAGACTACAAACTTGATTTGGGGACTAGTTTATTTGGCTACTTCAATACATGCCCAAGCTCTGAGAGGTGAGTGAAAACATCAATGGATATGAGTCATGAAAATAGAGAAAAACTTGAATGAGAGTTCAGATTCATTTACATTTATAAATCTCATTTGTTACATGGAGTATATTAGTGAATTATCTTGAGGCGAAAAAAAAGATAGTGCAGAAAAGGATTGTCGGCGGAGTTATTGCAGTAATCGCTGGTTGTTTGACTGCCGTAGGTATAGTCAAATCACTTTACATCCATATTGACTTTCTTGAACAGCAGGGGTTGGGATTACTGGGTGGAATAAAACAGCTAATTGCAGGTCTGTATTATCTACCATACTTTCCGAAATTTCTTTGGCCCGTTAGTCCGGTGATTGATCTAGAAGACGTATTATCTACTGTTAACATACCTTTTTTGTTAATTTATTTGCTTTTTTTTGTCGGCCTGGCAATCTTGGGATCAGCTAACAACTTATCGAGAAAGTTGAATAGTATTAAGCAAAAAATCATGGATCTTGAGCTGGAACGATCAATGATGGGTGATAGTGCTGCTGCATCACCTCGAAAATTTGAAGATGTGGCAAAAAATGTATCTATTGAATCTGAGAGTTTTTTCAAGCAATTCCACTCACTTTATCTGGCACCCGTTATTGTAGCTATTGTGCTCTGGTTACTAAAAATTGGATGAATTATTAAAGTTAATAAAAATGAGCAGGGGTATTCACATCTCTGTTCATGAAATTTTTAGAGATCATAAATAATTAAATATAACTGAAAGCCTATCAAAAGAATCTCAATTCCTTTTTGCCGTAGCTGAGCGGATTAAAGCAATTTTTCTTCTCAGTGATCCATCGGCATGGGAGAAATGCTTTAAAGATCCATTATATGACGCACTTTTCCGCATGATTGGATTGCCACGGCAGAGAAAAATTGCCGCCCAATGAAGCGCGAAGTGGATTTACGGGCCGGTATTGCCACCAGATGTTTACTCGGAAGTTAAAGGTAGGCTGACTAAAGGCGAGAAGATCCATCAGCATTTGAAACCGGATGCGCTGACTTTGATTGAGCATCAGATTATCCGCGTTACAAGTATCGCAATGGGTGCTCTGATTATCGTGATTTCGAAGCCCGCTGCATGGCTGCTTTCCCGGTTAAGGGGCAGATGAAGCTGCTTTACGCTGTAGCATAACCACATATTCGTGGATTTAGAGAGCCACTTTCACAACGGCCTTCATCACAAGGCGCATTTGCGAGCGGCCTGATGATGAGTTGCGCTTCAAATTAGCGGCATAATTTAAAGTGCATTATGCCGCCTCACTAATTTACGAACCAGCAGGGCAAGTTTTTGGCTGACATGTTGTACGACATTCCTTGCCCATATCTGTCCATACACTGCAAGTTATTGATCTTGGCAGCTTATCATTGCAGGTATAGTGCTCCACATATGTTCGTGTGACAGAACAATTACCGGCGCCTATAGTTGTAGATGTTGCGAACTGGGCCGGAACAAACCTAGGCATTTCGCCATTCAAAACAAATGATCCTGCTTTTGGAGCAAATAACTGCGGTTGATTTGCTGATATTGGTGATGACACGACGAGCAGAGTTAAAGCCAATAAGATTATTGTCTTCATTTTGACGCCCCAGAGGTAGATAGATGTTGAAATCTCCCGTGCAAAACACATTGTTGCACGATGTTATAGTTTACATCCGAAATAAATATTTTGCGTATTTTTATTGGTGTGATTCAGGAAGATGGCGCTTGGGGATACCTCGCGCCTGATGACGTGCTCAAGATGGAGTATGTGCCTGAGCCATCTGAAGAGGTCGCTAAGGAATAAACCATGGTATCACCAGATTGGGAGGCCATCGAATCGGCTTGCCGGGCTTGTTTGGCATCTTTCTAAGCAACTTGATTACCTATGGTCGCCGGTAGAGGAATCAAAATCTCCCAAAACGGTTCGGGGGCAAAAGTCGTTCCAGCCCAGTAATGTTCGATTTGGTAGGTATAGACAAGGCAGGTATTACCATTATTCAAAAGAGCCATGTCTCCTCTATGAACCAAATTTGAATCTGCCTCCACCTCATAAATAGGAGCGTTCTGGCTCCTATATTGCAACCTAAACGCCAGCGCTCCTTCCAGTGATTCACAGGCGAAAATGCACTCATATCGTGATGGTGTGCCAGGTCGCATCGCTCTTCTATAAAATTCAAGGCCCCAGTCGATTGAATAGTCAATTTGACCTGCCATTGCATTCCCGGAAAGAAAATAACCATCGCCATGTTTTGATACACCTCGAGGAAAGAGGCTTGTAACCATATTTTGCAACTCGATGGGCTGAATGGAAGGAGTTATCGGGCTAGCAATCATGCCTGGCGAGTAGTAATTGCCAGAGTCAACTGTGTAATAAGTAGTCATAGAATTTCCAAGGAACATTAATGGCACTCACCGACAAACAAGAAATGTTCTGTCGCGAGTACCTCATCGATTTGAACGCCACGCAAGCGGCAATTCGGGCAGGGTACAGCGAGAAGTCTGCCCGAGCATCAGGTTGCGAGAACCTAACAAAACCTGACATCCAAAACAGAATCGTCGAACTTAAAGCTCAGCGCAATGAGCAAGTTAACGTAGATGCTGCTTATGTGCTTCGTCGTCTGGTTGAGATAAATGAGATGGACGTGCTCGACATCCTGCTTGTTAATGGCGAGCTGAAGCCGATAACGCAGTGGCCTAAAGTCTGGCGCACCACGCTATCTGGCATGGACGTCACAGAGCTTGCCGGTGACTCCGCTGATCTGCTGAAAAAAATTAAGTGGCCTAACAAGGTGAAGAATCTCGAGCTGCTTGGCAAGCACGTCAGCGTCCAGGCGTTCCGGGAACAGGTTAAATCAGAGGTGGCAGTGGAGTCACTATCTGACTTAATGGATGATCCAGCCAAGGGGTAACCATGAAGCCAGAACAAATCGCGCTTCTGCGTGACAAGCTCTGGCGCCTAAACAATCTCTACTGAATAACCGACAAAGAAGGCAAGCCAGTCCGGTATAAAATGACGTCGTAGCAGCTCGAATACTTCGAGGGCATGAACAGGGCATTCAGAAATCCTGGGAGATGAAGCGCGAAATGTTGTCGCCGGCATACACAACCAGTTTGTCGGACCTGCCCGTGGCGAAGTGACGTTTATGCTTCAGCAGCTGCAGCACATCCTGCCGACCTGTAAGACCCGATTCATGGTTGAGCTGAATGGGCGCCGGTGCATAGTCGATAAGGAAAGGTATCCGGTAAACGGTGACACTGTACTGGTTGATATGTCAGGCATGAATAAGTGGGCGATGATAATGATTCAGCCGCAGCGCATCATCACAGACGATGGCGCGTTTTACATGGATGATCTGCTGGAAGACATCGGCGTGATGGGAGTGGTAACATACGAAATCACGACCGTGCATGAAGATGAAAGGCCGACGATTTAATTGGCAATGTGATGAAATATCCTGATCCAATTAGACAAAAACAGAATAGCCTCGGGCGTTAACCAGAGGCTTTTTCTTTGCATCTAAGATGAGCGTGCATTTCACGTGCACTATTTTCTACTTCTTTTGTAGTTCGGTGGTCTCGCTGTAGTCTTTGGAGTCAGGCTACATGCGGTGTTGTCCACGCAACTTCCTACATAATGTGGCGGTGAGAGGGGAATTGATTCGCTGCGCTCACCCTGCGGGCAGCGTCGCAGGCTCCGCTGTCCAACTGGCTGCGCCAGTTGTCAAACCCCGTCGGGGCTTCTCACCCCCTCTCTCTGCAGAATAGGCAAAAAAAAAGTCTGAACGTGAGTTCAGACTCTTCTTCGGAATGTGGCGGTGAGAGGGGGATTCGAACCCCCGATACGTTGCCGTATACACACTTTCCAGGCGTGCTCCTTCAGCCACTCGGACACCTCACCACATTTTTTTGCCAACCGCGCTGGGTCAACGGGGCGCTACTATAGGGAGATCGCTGAAAAGGGTCAAGCGCTATTTTCTCCTTTTGTTCTATCCGCTTAAGCTCTGAGCGTATTGCCTTCGGCTTGCTCACCCTGCCTGTTCTGTCATCAAATTATCCTCTCTGTGTCACAAAAGCGTCACCGCACTGTCGCAGACTTGTCCGCGGAAACATTTGGTTATATTTACAGCTAAGGATGCTTATAAATGAAATCCATACCTCTCTTTACGGTTACGCTGCTGACTTCTCTGATCGCGACGTTAGCAGTGGCAGATGATGCAAATTATTCACGCGCCGCCAACGGCGATATTACCGAGCACGGCGGCGCGCGTCGTCTCACTGGCAACCAGACCGAGGCGTTAAAAGCCTCATTAATCAATAGCACCGCGAAAAACGTGATTCTGCTGATTGGTGATGGCATGGGCGATTCGGAAATCACCGCCGCCCGCAACCAGGCGCGCGGCGCCGGCGGTTTCTTCCCCGGCCTGGATGCGTTGCCGCTCACCGGTCAATACACCCATTACTCGCTGGACAAGAAAACCCATAAACCCAATTACGTAACGGATTCTGCCGCGTCGGCTACTGCGTGGGCCACCGGCACCAAATCCTACAACGGCGCGATTGGCGTCGATGTTAATGGCAAAGATCAGGTGACGATTCTTGAGCTGGCGAAAGCCGCGGGTAAAGCCACCGGCAACGTGTCGACCGCTGAACTGCAGGATGCCACGCCAGCCGCCTTAATGGCACACGTCACCTCGCGCAAATGCTACGGCCCGGAGAAAACCAGCGAGCTGTGCCCGGGCAACGCGCTGGAGCAGGGCGGTAAAGGATCGATTACTGAACAGCTGCTGAAAACCCGCCCAGATGTCACGTTGGGCGGCGGTGCGAAGTCCTTTAATGAAACCGCCAAAGCCGGCGAGTATCAGGGCAAAACCCTGCGTGAACAGGCGCAGGCGCTGGGCTATCAGTGGATTGATAATCTGCAGGGCATGAATGCCATTCAGCAGGCCGATCAGAGCAAACCGCTTCTGGGCCTGTTTGCCGATGGCAATATGCCGGTGCGTTGGCAGGGACCGAAAGCCAGCTATCACGGCAACATTGATAAGCCGGTAGTGACCTGTGAAGTCAATAAAGATCGTCCGGCTTCAGTACCGACGCTGGCGCAGATGACTAAAAAGGCCATTACTCTGCTGAGCACCAACGACAAAGGTTTCTTCCTGCAGGTGGAAGGCGCATCGATTGATAAGCAGGATCACGCGGCAAACCCGTGCGGTCAGATTGGTGAAACCGTGGATCTGGATGAAGCGGTACAGGAAGCGCTAGCGTTTGCGCGCGAGAATGGCGATACGCTGGTGGTGGTGACCGCCGATCACGCCCACAGCAGCCAGATCGTTGAAAACGGCACCAAAGCACCGGGCCTGACGCAAGCGGTGAATACCAAAGATGGCGCGGTGATGACCATCAGCTACGGTAATTCAGAAGAGGATTCGCAGGAGCATACCGGCACGCAGGTGCGCATCGCGGCGTACGGTCCGCATGCGGCGAATGTGGTGGGATTAACCGACCAGACCGATCTGTTCTTTACCCTGAAGGACGCGATGGGACTCAAGTAAGGTGTTAAAACGGTCGCCATAAATGGCGACCCTACGATTTTCGTATGGTGCGCATTGATGCGCACCAAAATCACAATCCGCGTTTTGCCATTAAGCGTGCCAAATCCACCAGACGATTTGAGAAGCCCCATTCGTTGTCGTACCAGGCAAGAATCTTCACCAGATTACCGCCAATCACTAGCGTTGAGAGTCCGTCGATAATCGATGAACGGGCATCGCCCTGATAATCGCTTGAGACTAATGGTTCGTCGCTGTAGCCCAAAATACCTTTCAGCGGGCCTTCTGCGGCCGCGGCTTTAAAGGCGGCATTCACCTCTTCAGCGGTGACATCGCGTTGCAGCGTTACGGTTAAATCGACGATCGATACCACCGGCACCGGTACGCGCAGTGAATAGCCGGTCAAACGCCCCTCCAGCTCAGGGATCACGCGCCCCAGCGCCTTTGCCGCGCCGCTGGAATAAGGCACGATCGACAGCGCTGCCGCACGCGCACCGCGCAGATCTTTCTCGGGCTGATCGTGCAGCACCTGGCTGTTGGTATAAGCATGCGTGGTATTCATTAACCCGTGCTCGATACCAAATGCCTGATGCAATACCGCCGCCGCCGGCGCTAAGCCGTTGGTGGTACAGCTGCCGTTACTCACTACAAAATGCTGTTGCGGATCGTAACGTTGATCGTTAACGCCAAGCACAATGGTCAGGTCATCATTTTTGCCGGGTGCGGAAATAATCACACGTTTGGCACCGCCGCTGGTGATATGCACGGCGGCTTTGTCGCGCTCGGTAAAGAAGCCGGTAGCTTCAATTACGATATCGACGCCGACATCGCGCCAGCGAATATTGGCCGGATCGCGCTCGCTGAATACGCGCACCGCTTTGCCATCGATGCGTAATTCGCCTTCACCGGCTTCCACTTCAGCGGGCAGTCTGCCGAGCAGAGAATCGTGTTTTAGCAGATGCGCGAGGGTCTTACTGTCGGTGAGGTCGTTAATGGCGACGATCTCAATATCATCGCTGCCAAGTGCTGCACGAAAAACGTTGCGTCCGATACGGCCAAAGCCGTTAATGCCGATCTTAGTCATAATTGACTCCTTTTCCGAAGATGCTGGAGTCACTGTAGGCTGATGCGCATCTGGCGTAAACGCCAAAAAAGGATCACTTTACGCCAATTTTCTGCAGTGAAAGCGCTGGCGATATTCTCCGGGTGTGAGATGCAGTTGGCGCTCAAAGCTACGGCGCAGATTAATGCTGCTGCCAAAGCCGGTGGCAAGGGCAATGCGCTCCAGCGTGTCGTGGCTCTGCTCTAAACGCTCGCGCGCAGCGGCGAGTCGCGCTTCGGCGACGTAACGCGCGGGAGGTACGCCGGTTTCACGGGTGAAGACGCGGGTGAAATTTCGCGGACTCATGGCGACACGTTCTGCCAGCTTTTCTACCGCCAGCTCGTCGGCCAGGTTTTCACGGATCCAGCGCTGCAGTTCACCGATTACGCCCAGTCCGCCCGGCGCTTGCAGGTGGAAGCGGCTGAACTGCATCTGCCCGCCAGGACGGCGTAAATACATCACCATATCCTGGGCAATATCGCGCGCCACGCTGAAGCCGAAATCCTCTTCCACCAGCGCCAGCGTCAGGTCAAAGCCCGAACTGACGCCGCCGGAGGTCCACATGCAACCGTCCTGAATATACAGCGGACCGCCTTCAACGTGGACGAGCGGATAGCGAGACTGCAGGGTATCGAGCAGGCGCCAGTGTGTTGTCGCCCGGCGGCCATCAAGCAAACCCGCCTCAGCCAATAACATCGCGCCGCCACAGACCGATACCACACGACGCGCCTGCGGTGCCGCCAGCTTGATAAAATCGACCACCATGTTGCCCTCTTCGGCGGTGTCGCCGCGTCCGGTGATCATAATGGTGTCCCAGGCGTTACGTGGATCAACGTCCGCCAGTTTCAGGTCGGCCAGTAAATTGAGGCCAGATTGGCCGTGAATCACCTGATGCGATTGGGTGGTAGCAAGGCTAACGCGATAGCGTTGTTGATCACCGCCCACCGGTAAATGTTGATTGGCGCGCATCAGGATATCGGCGATGCCTGCGGCTTCGAACAGCATGCCACCGTCAGGCACAATAATCAGAAAGGTTTTCATGGCGTAAAAAAGACACTTTAACGAAATAAGCCAAAGTGTCTCATGGGTTAAGCAGCTAGCACAACCTGTAGGGTGCGCATTTATGCGCACCTGGATGTCAGGTCGCCATAAATGGCGCCCCTACAACAGATCGGTGCCAATCCCGTAGGGTGCGCATTTATGCGCACCTGGATGCCAGGTCGCCATAAATGGCGACCCTACGCTTAGGTAGCCGATTTATCCGCCACACCGATCCGCCACTGCTCCGGCGGTAAGGTGCCGTTCACCGCAAAATCACCGACGATACGATCTTTATAGATACGGGGATTGTGTGAGGAGAGGGTGCGCGCATTGCGCCAGAAGCGATCCAGCGCCAGCGGTTTCAGCGTGGCCGATGCACCCAGCGCATCGAAGAGCGTCGAGCTGGCATTAAGCAGCAGATCGCTCACCACATTGAGCGACTGCGATACTTCCAGCTCGGCAATCGCCACCGCCTGGTTTTCCCGTTCCTGATCGCCGCTCAGATGCGCATCAAACGCGCGTTGTATCGCGCTGGCGGCGTGCAGCACTATCGCACCGCTGCTGTAGGCCGCGCCGCGCAGGCGTCCAACCACCTGCAAAATCTGCGCATCCTGGGCGGCACGCGGCGCATTGCCGTTGCTGTAGGTACGCGTACGAGACGCCACCTGCTGTGCCACTTCGCCGCTTTGGGCGCGGCCAATACCCGCCAGCGTCGCCAGATGGATCAGCTGATAGAAAGCTGGTGAATAGCGGAAATGCACCTCTTCTTTGATGTCATCCGCGCCGATGAGCACATTGTCAAAAAGCGCCGTACCGCTGGCGGTGAGGGTTTGGCCAAAGCCATTCCAGTCATCCAGCACCGTCACGCCCGGTGCGGAACGTGCCAGCGTCACCGAAACGCCTTTGCCATTTTCATCAGTGATGCCAACATCAATCCAGTCGGCATAAAGCGAACCGGTGGTGTAAAACTTCCTGCCGTTGAGCCGCCAACCGTCGCCGTGGCGCTCTATGCGCGTGGAGAATTCTGACTGACGCGCATCGCCGGTTTCGCTCCAGGCCGGGCCGACAATTTCACCTTGCCCCAGCCGCGCCAGCCACTTCGCGCGATAGCTGCTGCTACCGCTGTTCAGCACGTTCTCGACGAAACCGAGATGTCCGCGAATCGATTGCACAAGGTTGGAATCCGCTTCGCCCAGTTCGATCAGCAAATTGAACAGCTCGGGCAGCGTGGCACCGAGTCCACCGGCGCTTTCCGGAACGCGCAGGGCGGTGAATCCGCTCTGCTTCAGCCAGGCAATTTGCTCGATTGGCAGCTGGCGTGTTAACTCTCGCTCAATCGCACCTGCGCGTATTTTCTGAAATACCGGGCGAAAGCGTTCCGCCAGCTGTTCATACCGAGGCGACGGATCGGCACCCCAACCTAATTCGATTTGCGACATAGCGTTCTCTCCGGCAAAGACATTATCCCATTACTATGTCATCGCCACCGAACACCAAATAATGCTTTTTCTCACTAAGCTATTTCGCTGCATTGATATAAAAATGATATTTCACTATGTGGAACAAAAAATCCCATTTCGCATATTCACTGCCGATATTGTTATTTGCCGGGATTTATATCTGTGCTCTATTCAAACGCTATTCCAAAAATATTCATTAAATTTCCAGATAACACCTTTTCACGTGGAGTAGGTCCGCGCGGAAATAAGTTATTGGCTTGCATTAGGGAAACGGTAGCAAAATGAGAGTAAAGCCCATTCAGCGATTAATCATTCCGATAATGGCGGCGTTGAGCTGTGCGGCGCTGCCAATTAACGTCAGCGCCGCAGCGTCTTCACCCACCTCCAGCGATGGCACGCTGGTCTATTTGCATGAGCAGGAGCCGCCTTGCTTATGGGGCGGTTGGGTGCAGCAAGCGTATTTATCACGTCAGGTGTTTGATTATTTAGTCAGTTACGATAAAGGACAGATCCGTCCCTGGCTGGCATCCAGCTGGAGTGAATCTGCCGATCGTAAAACCATTACCTTTCATTTGCGCCATGACGTGAAATTTACCGATGGCGATATTTTTAATGCCGACGCGGTGATTGCTAATTATCCCGCATGGCAAAAGGGAATAGGTTGGCACGGATTTACCTATATGACCGGATTTACCAAAGTCGATGATTATACCGTGGCGCTGCATTTATCCGAGCCCAATCCGGAAATCTATAACGTATTAGCAAATGGGCATTACGGTTTTCAATCGCCAGATTCGCTGGCGCATAACAGCAGCGAGCAGAAGTGTTTGCGCCCGGTGGGCACCGGACCGTGGAAAGTCGCGCGTTGGGTACGCGGCGATGGCATCAGTTTTGTGCGCAACGACGATTATCGTTGGGCACCGCCGAATGCGCACCATAACGGGCCGGCTTATATCAAACACCTGGAGTGGAAATTCGTGCCCGATGCCACCACGCGCTGGGGCGCGCTGGTCAGCGGCGGCGCGGATGTGATCTACCAGCCGCCGTCGGCGCAGTGGCAGGCGCTGCAACAGCATTATCAAACCTTGTCGTACGTCGCGACCGGTCGTCCACAGGCGTTCTCCTTTAATGTGCAGCGCGGTCCATTCACCGATCGGCGCGTGCGCCAGGCGTTTGCTTATGCGCTGGACCGCAAGCAGATCGTCAAAACGGTGTTCAAAGGCGCAGTGCCGTATGAGGGCAACGGCTCGCTGAGCAAAAGTACGCCGCTCTACCTGAACGTTGACGACCGCTACTCGCTGAATATCGCCAAAGCCAATCAGCTGCTGGATCAAGCGGGCTGGACCGGACGTGATGCCGCCGGTTATCGCACCAAAGACGGCCAAACGCTCGATGCCCGCTTGCCGTTTATCCAGGCGATTATCGACCAGGAAGGCGCGCTGATGCTGCAGGCGGTGCAGGATCAGGTCAAACGCGTTGGTATCAAGCTGGATCTGATTCCGCTGACGCAAACCGAAGGCTTTGCCGGTGCGCGTTCGCGTCCGGCGGATAAGGAAATCAGCTTTGGTTACTGGGTATGGCCCTCGCCCAATATCCTCGACATCGTTTACAACCACGCGCTGAACGGCGCATTCAACGGCAACAACACCAGCTTTTTCAATAATCCCGAAGTGGAAGCGCAAATCCTCGATGCGCAGCGCGAGCCCGATCCCCAGCTGCGCCAGCAGAAGTTTGCGGTGCTGCAAAAGTGGTTTGACGATCAGGCGATTGCCATCGGCGGCTACAACTTCACCTACAACGTCGCCATCGCCCACCACATCCGCGGGCTTTGGCAGGATGAGGGCAACGGATTGCTGAACTTTAACGATGCGTACTTCGTGCAGGAGAAGCCATGAGTGAATTAACTTCCGCGCCGCAGACCAGCGCCACCCGGGTTGAGGAACGGGCCTTACCACGCCGCCGCAGCGTGGCGCTGTTGCGCACCCTGAGTGTGCGCATTGCCTCGGCGCTATTTGTGCTGTGGGGCACCATCACCGTGACCTTTTTAGTGCTATCGGTGCTGCCGGGCGATCGCGCCACCATTTTGCTGAATATCACCTCTGGACAGGTGATTGAGCGCACGCCGGCCGAGCTGGCGCCAATCAATGCGCAATACGGGTTCGATAAGCCGATCGTTGAACAGTATCTGCACTATTTCTGGCAGCTGCTGCACGCCGATTTTGGTTTCTCCTTCGAGTTGCAGCGCCCGGTGGTGCATATCATCGCTGAGCAGCTGCTGCCGACCTTTACGCTGGCGATAGCCGCATTGCTGCTGGCGTGGATTATCGCCATTCCCTGGACGCTGTTAACCGCCGGGCGCAATCGTCGGCTGGCGGCGTTTGGCTCCGCAGTGGAAACCATCATGGCCGGCTTGCCGCAGTACTGGATTGGCATCCTGCTGCTGATTGTCTTTGCCATCGCTCTGCGCTGGTTCCCCGTCGTCGGCGGCACCAGCCTGCTGGGCACGGTGCTTCCGGCGATCACGCTGGCAATTCCGTTGGCGGGCTTTATTGGCCACGCAATACGCGGCGAGTTTGAGCGCAGCATGCAGCAGCCGTTTGTGCTGTCGGCGCGGGCGCGCGGCATGAGCCTGGCGGGCGTGCGATGGCGCCACGTGTTGCGCCACGCGCTGATCCCCGCCATCACCTTAAGCGGCTGGGCGATTGGCAACCTGCTGTCGGGCGCGGTGCTGGTGGAAGCGGTATTTGCCCGCCCGGGACTCGGCAACGTGCTGGTCAATGCGGTCAGCAACAAGGATTTCGCCCTGGTCTCTGGCATCGTGATTCTGATCAGTTTCCTCTACATCGTCATTAACCTGGGGGTTGACCTGATTTACCTGATCGTCGATCCCCGCCTGCGAGGTCGCGCATGACAACTCATCTCACTGATTATGCTGGCCCGCAGACGCAACGCGCCGGCTGGCAGCTGCCGGTTTCGGTACTGCTTTCCGGCATCGTAGCGCTGTTCTTTATTGTCGCAGCGCTAACGCCTGGCGCGTTGGCCACCCACGATCCCTTCGCCACCGATCTCTATCGTGCGCTGCAAGCCCCTTCATGGGCTAACTGGCTCGGCACCGATGACATTGGCCGCGATCTGTATAGCCGCATTATCTGGGGTACGCGCCAGTCGTTGCTGATTGGTATCGGCGCCATGGTCATCGCGCTGTTCGGCGCCATTGTGCTGGGCTTCAGCGCCGCGCTCGGTCCGCGCTGGTTGGCCGAACCGGTGAATCGCCTGCTGGAGATTCTGCTGGCGTTTCCCACCTTGCTGCTGGCGCTGCTGTTTGTCGCCTTGCTGGGTCCGTCCGCCAGCAGTTTACTGATCTCGGTGGGCATCGGCACCGCGCCGGGCTACGCGCGACTGGTGCGCGCGCAGGCGCTGCAGGTGAAGCAGTCCGGCTATGTCGAAGCGGCACGTGCGCTTGGCCATCCGTGGCATCGGCTGTTTATCCAGCACATCGCGCCCAACGTGTTCCGACCGCTGTTCTCACTGGTGGCGTTGGGCATCGGACAATCGGTGGTGTGGGCATCCGGCTTGTCGTTTCTGGGTTTAGGCGTGGTACCACCGTCGCCGGAGTGGGGCGCGCTGCTCGAAGCGGGAAAAATTAACGTCACCGTGGCGTGGTGGCTGGAAGTGTTGCCGGGCATTGCGATTGTGCTGGTGGCGCTGTCGTTTACGCAAATCGGCCGCTACATCCAGCAGCGGGCCGAAGGAGAGAAGCGCTGATGAGCAATAACGTGATAGAAGTCCGTGACCTGAACATTTGGGCCCGCGCTGAGAATGCCGCGCCGCGCCATATTGTGAAGAACGTTAGCTTTGCGCTGCAACGCGGTCAATGTCTGGCGCTGGTCGGTGAATCAGGCTCGGGAAAAAGTGTTACCGCACGCGCGCTGGTGGGATTGGCGGGCGAGCAACTGCAGGTGCAGGCCAACACGCTCAGTCTGCACGGTGAAGCGCTGCTCGGGCGCAGCGAAAGTTATTGGCGTCGGGTGCGCGGCAGCAAAGTGGGTTTTATTTTGCAGGATGCGCTGGTGTCACTCGATCCGCTGCGGCCGGTAGGCAAAGAGATTGCCGAAGCGCTGGCGCTGCACGGCTGGGGCAATGCCGCCAGCCGCCAGCAGAAAGTGCAGGCGCTGCTGGAAGAGGTGGGCGTGCCGCAGGCAGCCTATCGCGCCAGCCAGCGACCGGGCGAACTCTCTGGTGGTCTGCGCCAGCGCGCGCTGATTGCTTCGGCGATTGCGCTGCATCCGGATGTACTGATCGCCGATGAGCCGACTACCGCGCTGGATGTCACGGTGCAGGCGCAAGTGCTGGAGGTGCTGCGGCAGATGCTGGATCGCGGCACCAGCGTGATTCTAATCAGTCACGATTTGGCCGTGGTGGCCAAAATCGCCGATCAGATTCTGGTGATGCAGGGCGGCGCGATTGTCGAAGCGGGAACGGCGCAGCAGGTGTTGCAGCAGCCGCAACATCCCTATACCCAAGGGTTGATCAACGCCATTCCCAGCGAACACACCAAAGGACAGCGCCTTTCCGGCAGCGCGCCCGGCGCGCCAGCGCCAGCGGGGGGTAAATCAGCGGACGTGCTGCTGGAAGCGCGCCATATTGTGAAGCGTTTTCGGGGGCACAGCGCGGTTGCCGATGTTTCCTTTACGCTGCGACGCGGTGAAACGCTGGGTATTGTGGGTGAATCGGGTTCTGGCAAAACCACCTTGTCACGCATTGCGCTGGCGCTGGAAGCGCCGGACAGCGGCGAGGTGCTGTTTGCCGGCCAGCCGTGGAGCCACGCGTCCGCTGCCGCTCAGCGTGCCATTCGCCGCCAGATTGCCGTGGTGTATCAGGACCCGCTTTCATCTTTCGACCCGCGCTGGCGGGTGGCCGACATCCTGCTGGATGCGATTGCCTTAGATCAGCATCCGGCAACGCACACCCCGCGTGACCGCGCCATCAGCCTGCTGCAATCGGTTGGACTCGGCGCGGAACATCTTAACCAATGGCCGGCGCGCATGTCGGGCGGCCAGCGTCAGCGCGTGGCCATTGCCCGTGCCATCGCCACCCATCCGCAGGTGATCGTGCTGGATGAGGCGGTCTCCGCGCTGGACGTCACTATCCAGGCGCAGATTCTCGATCTGCTTAGCGATCTGCAGGCGCAGCTTGGCGTCAGCTATCTGTTTATCTCGCACGACCTCGGCGTTATCCATCACATGAGCGATCGCGTGTTGGTGATGCAAAACGGTGAGGCAGTCGAGCAGGGCGCCGCCGATGAGGTGTTCTATCGTCCGCGCCATCCCTATACCCAGAAGTTACTTGCCTCGCTGCCACGTCTGGCTGCGCTGGAAATCGCCTAACTTTGCTACCGGAGCGAACATGTCACGCGAACTGATTTATAACGGATTTTTGCACCTCACGCCCAACCACCACAGCCACGGCTACTGGCGCACGCCGGAAGGTCAGGTGCAGTATGGCTACAACCAGCTGGATGCCTACGTCAAGACGGTGAAAACCCTGGAGAAAGGGCTGTTTGATACCTTGTTCATTGCCGATGTGGTGGGGGTTTACGACATCGAATATGGCGATGGCAAAACCACCATCAGCGCCGGCACGCAATTCCCCGAACCCGATCCGATCACCATCCTCTCGGCGCTGGGGCTGGCCACGGAGAATCTGGGATTGGTGGTGACCAGCAACGTGATTCAGGCGCACCCGTTCTCGTTTGCACGCCAGATCTCCTCGCTGGATGAGTTTACCCGCGGTCGCATTGGCTGGAATATCGTCACTTCGTATCTCTCCAACGGCTTCCGTAACTACGGTTATCAGGACATCGTGCCGCACGACGAGCGCTACGAATGGGCGCAAGAGTATCTGGATGTGGCGTACAAACTGTGGGAGCTGTCGTGGGAAGAGGGCGCGGTGCTGCACGATCCCGCCACCAATCGCTTTTTCGATGCCGATAAAATTCACAAAATTAACCATGTGGGCAAGCGCTATCGCGTGGAGGGGCCGCACATTGTTGAGCCGTCGCCGCAGCGTAGCCCGGTGTTCTTCCAGGCCGGCAACTCCGACGCCGGACGTCGCTTTGCCGCCCGTAATGCCGAGGTCACATTCCTGCCATCACAAACGCCGGATACCGCGCGCAAAGATATCGCCATCCTGAATCAGGATGTGGTGGATTACGGTCGTCAGCCGGAGGATTTGAAAAAACTGGTGATGCTTTCTACCGTGATCGGATCCACCGAGGAGGAGGCAAAGCGCAAGCAGCAATATCTGTTCGACAACATTGATATCAACGCGCTGCAGGGGTTCTACAGCGGCGGCTCTGGCATCGATCTGGCGAATATCGATCCTGATACGCCGTTAACCGAGCTCAGCCGCCGCGAGGAGTTTAGCCAGCATATGCGCTCGAAATTCCGCATTGCGGTAGATGCGGATTACGGGCAGGGGCGCGTGCTGACGTGGCGTGAGTACCTGATCCAGCACGCGTTGCTGCCGGGTCGTTTTGCCGGTACGCCAGAGCAGATCGCCGATCGCGTGCAGCAGTTTGCGGATGCGGGTGTGGATGGCTTTAACGTGGTGCCCGTCACCACGCTCGGCTGGTGGGATGAGTGGGTTGAGCATGTGGTGCCGGTACTGCAGAAGCGCGGTCTGGCGCAGAAGGCGTATAAGCCCGGCACGCTGCGCGAGAAGATTTTTGGCAAAGAGAGCAGGCTGCCAGCGTCGCATCCGCAAAGGAAATTAACGTTGGGTTAAATGTTACCCGGTGCGCATTAATGCGCACCCTACAAAATAGTGCGGTCGCCAATTATGGCGATCGCTCTTCCCGCCTGATAAGCATTTGTGCGACGCTGCGTGGCTTTTTTATTATGCTGATAAAAATGGATGTTTTACTTTATAGGGAATTCGTTATGCATAATCGCCTCGATCAGTTTCTAATCCATCCCCCCGCACTGCGCTTAACCGGCATCCGGCGTTTTGCCGTGGAGTTTATCTGGTTTGGCATTAAAGAAGCACGCGCCTGCTTATTTGCCGGCTTATTCTTTCTGGCGATATTCACGTTACCGCGCGCCGGTATGTTCGGTATTGCACGCTATGATCTGTTGCTGATTATCGCCGTCGCTATTCAGTTATTGATGGTCACGACGAAACTCGAAAGCTGGGATGAACTGAAATCCATCACGCTGTTTCATTTGCTCGGTTTCGGTTTAGAGCTGTTTAAAACCTCATCGGCGATTGGTTCATGGCATTATCCTGAGGCAGGCTGGAGCAAAATTGGAGGCGTACCTTTATTCAGTGGCTTTATGTATGCGGCGGTAGGCAGTTACATAATCCAATGCTGGCGATTGATGGATCTGAAAATTCGCCATCATCCTCCCATTCTGTATGCGGTACTGCTCTCATTGGCGCTGTATGCCAATTTCTTTACCCATCATTTTATCGGCGACTATCGCTGGTATATCGCAGCAGTGGCGTTGGGTTTGTATGCGCGCTCGGTGGTGGTTTTTACGCCTTACGATCGTCCTTTCCGTATGCCGCTGCTGGTGGCGTTTATCCTGATAGGCTTTTTCATCTGGCTAGCGGAGAATCTGGGGACATTATTGGGCGTATGGCAATATCCTAATCAAATAGGGGCGTGGGCAACGGTACATGTCGGCAAATGGGGCGCTTGGTCGCTACTGGTGATGATGACGTTTACCATTACGCTGTTTCTCAAGGATATTAAAAAACGCGTACACATTGCGCAGTGAGTCATGGCAAATTAGTGCGCCTATTGATGAATTTCCCTCATAGGCGCAATCCTCTTTCAGGCCATTATCTTCACCATCCCATCCGCTACTATAGGCGAATTCGATCTCTCTGGAATTCAATATGGATCACGCCTCCACGCGTTCTCAATCCTTTATCGTCAAATCGAGCGGTTTGCCCTTTATCCTCATTTTGAGTGCGTTGATGGCGATCACCTCGTTATCCACGGATATCTATCTGCCTGCCATGCCGCTGATGGCGCAAGAGCTGCACGGCGACGCCGAACTGACCATTACCGGATTTCTCATCGGCTTCTGTATTGCCCAGCTCATCTGGGGGCCGCTCAGCGACCATTTTGGCCGCAAAGTGCCGCTGTTTATCGGATTGGTACTGTTTGTGATCGGTTCTGTGGGTTGTGCGCTCTCCAGCGATATTACGCAGATTGTGTTCTGGCGCGTGTTTCAGGCGTTAGGTGCCTGTACCGGACCGATGCTGGCGCGCGCGATGATCCGCGATCTCTTTGCGCGCACTCGCGCTGCGCAGATGCTCTCCACGCTAATGGTTGTCATGGCGATTGCTCCGATTGCCGGGCCGCTGCTGGGTGGGCAGATGATCAAAGTCACCTCATGGCACACGATTTTTTGGCTGCTGGCGGCCATCGGCTGCGTCATGCTGATACTGATGTGCTGGTTGCCCGAAACCTTACCGGCGGACAAGCGGGTAAAAGCGTCGCTCAACGGAGCGTTTAGCAACTATTTTGCCCTATTGAAAAACCGCCATTTCATGCGCTTTACGCTGTGCGTGGCGTTCTACTACGTGGCGGCTTACGCCTTTATTACCGGCTCGCCGTTTGTTTACATCACCTATTTCGGCATTGATGCGCAGCATTATGGCTGGCTGTTCGCGCTGAATGTGGTGGGGTTAATGGCGGTAAGCATGGTGAACCGGCGTTTAGTGCACCGCTATCCGCTGGAATCCCTGCTCAAAATGGCGGTGACTACCGCCACCCTCGCTGCGTTAATTTTGGCGCTGAGCGCCAAACTGGCCTTCGGCGGCATCCTGATGATTATTCTGCCGGTGTTTGTGTTCTTCTCGATGAACGGCATTATCGCGGCAACCTCCACGGCCGCCGCCATGGATACCGTGCCAACTATGGCGGGTTCCGCCTCGGCGCTCATCGGCTCGCTGCAATACGGCAGCGGCATTATCTCGTCGTTGCTGCTGGCGCTACTCAGCGATGGTACGCCCTGGACCATGGCGTGGATTATCGCGCTGTTTACCGTGGCAAGCGCGGTGATGGCGCTCAGCGCCGCCACGGTCAAATCCGCTTAATGTTTTGATTAAGAGGAGGTTGAGTGGGCATCACCAGAAGGGGCAACTCATGGATGCAGTTAATAAACCCTGGCTGATTACCGTGTCCAATTAAAACAATCCTCAAGCGTTAGACACCATCAAAGTCATTGGTGAACGGTATCCCGCAGCGTTGCAGGCGCGTGTTGGCGGCTAATCGCTATAAAGCTTGTGGCACTTATTGAAAATGCCACAAGCGTTTCTATTGATTGAATGTTGATTAAACCTCCTCTTTTTAGCATTTGACGTTTTTTGCTCAATCGGTATGCTCTGCAAAGTCAGGATCCTCCGGCCAGGATTGGTCAAGACGGTTACAGAGAACTCCATGAAAAATAGTGATGATAAAAAGTTGTGCGACATCTTAATCGGCGAAGCTGTTATTGAATTATTTAATGAGGATGCGCCGGTTTCGCGCGCCACGCTCATCGGACAATTAGAGAAAATGCTGCATGCCGCTGACACGCCAGAAAAAAAACGCGTTGCCAGGCTAGCGCTTGAGACGATTAAGACCGGCAGTGAAATGAACAACAATGAGAAATCTGGCGAGGGTGTAATGAGCTTCTTTGCTAAAAACATCGCGGCAGATGATTCCACCAAACACTGACTTCGACAGTGCAGTTCCCCGCTTAATGATTACGTAACTATCGGTTATATAATGAATTAACAGCAAACAGGTGTACATTCTCTTCTCTATTGCGATAAAGTTAGCGCTGCAAAGAACCAGCCGACCACTTTTGGAAACCAGCCATACGTCATGCGTCAACTATGCCTAAAACGTTAACCACCGAAGCGAAAAGCCGAGAACGGGGCCGCCCGAGAGAGTTTGATATCGACCAGGCCCTGGATAAAGCGATGATCGTTTTTCGGCAAAAAGGTTTTCATGCTGCCTCCATGCATGACCTGGGCGACGCCATGGGATTAACGGCCGGTAGCATTTATAAAGCCTTCAAAGATAAACGCAGTCTGTTTCTTAACGTGTTTGAACGCTACCTTTCGGTGCGCAACGCGGACCTGCGTCAACGGCTGGCGCGGGTTACAACCGGTCGCGAAAAACTCGCTGAGCTGCTGCAGTTTTACCTCGATTCTGCTCGGGCCGTGGAGGGGCGAACCGGGTGCCTGGTGGTTGGCAGCGCGATTGAACTACAGGTGTTAGATGACGACTTGTCGCAGTTGGTGAGTGAGGCGGTGATGCGTAATAAAAACTTTCTCGCTTCTTTACTGCGACTCGGGCAGGAAGATGGATCGGTCTCGCAAAAACTGGATACCGATACCGCGGCAGGATTGATTCTGTGCATCGCCTTCGGTATGCGGGTAGTAGGCAAGATCGCCGATGTAAAAGATGAACCAGAGACCATCAAGTTAGTCATGAAGTTGCTGGATTAACATTTGTCTAATTAGGAGGTGGGCACTTCCTAAATAAGCGAAGCGTGAGGCAGGAGGGCAAGTGAAAGACGAAGATACAGACATTACGGATGATATTCGTGCACTGGTAGGGCGCGTGGTTTCACATATTCTCCGGCCCGATGAGGCGCTTAGCGTACAGGAACTGATTGGTGCCCTGTACCGTTTGAGCTTACGCTCGTCAGACAGCAAGACGAAAAGCGCCTGTGAGAAAGCGATTCGTATTCTGGCCAAAAAACTGCATTAATCCACTCGATGGTGCGGAACATTCTGCTCTCCTGGCTGAAAGTTGGCACTCCCTCGCCAAACTCAATAAGCGAATTACAGCGGTCGGTGCGCTGTCTCTTTCGCTTTCCACAGCGCAAAAAGCGTAATCAGTAACGCCAGACTGACATACAGCGACACCCACAGTGTGCTGCCCATCTCCTTATACAGAGAGGTAATGATCAGCGGCGCAAAGCCACCTCCGATAATACCCGCTAGCGTATAGGCCAGCGAAGAACCCGCGTAACGCACATGGCTGGGGAACTGCTCGGTCACAAATGCTGCCTGCGGGCCATACATCACCGCATGAATCAATAGGCCAACGATCACCGCCAGCACGATCAGCACCGGTTGCGAGCTGTCGAGCAGAACGAAGAAGACAAATGACCAGACAATCGCTAGCAAAGCACCGACAATGTAGACTGGTCGGCGGCCTAACCTATCTGAAAGCGCGCCAAACATCGGTACGGTAATCGCATTGCCTATCGCGCCCAGCATGGTGGCCATCAGGGCCAGCGGACGCGGCAACTGTAGCACCGTGGTGACGTAGGTCAGCGTAAACACCACTACCAGCGCGTACAACACATCCGAGCCAATACGCGATCCCCCCGCGATCAGCAACTCGCGCGGATAGCGAAGGAACACCTCTTTCAGCGGCGTATGGGTGGTTTTCTCGGCTTGTTGCATCGCGACAAAGGTTGGCGTCTCTTCAACGCCGCGACGCAGCCACAAGCCAAAGGTTACCAGCAGCAGGCTCAACAGGAAGGGAATACGCCATCCCCACTGCTGGAACTGTTCACCGCTTAACGCCACCGTGACCAGCGTGATAAATCCGGTACCAATTAACGTGCCGCAGGAAGGGCCAACCTGTGCGAACGAAGCATTACGCCCGCGTTTACTGGCATCGCCATGTTCCATGGAAAGTAACACCGCACCGGCCCATTCACCGCCCAGCGCGATACCCTGAATAAAACGCAATGCCACCAGCAGCAACGGACTCCAGATCCCCCACACTGCATAGCCGGGCAGCAGGCCCATGAGCGCGGTAGTGACGCCCATAATGACCAGCGTGGTGATCAGCACCGCTTTGCGGCCAGCTACGTCACCCAGATGGCCAAAAATCATCCCGCCTACCGGACGTGAGACGTAACCCACCGCATAGGTGGAAAACGCCAGGATGGTGCCGACGAGTGGATCGAAGTCTGGGAAAAATACGTGGTTAAACACCAACGCGGCCATGATGTTATAAACCGTAAAGTCATACCACTCGAGTGCCGTGCCAATCGAGCTGGCCGCCGCAAGACGACCGGTTTTGGCGTGGCCAGTGCGCTCGCGTGCAGTGTGCTGCAGTGTCGAATCGGTATTAGCCATGTGCCATCTCCTGTTTGGTTAACTGCCAGCTGAGGGAGTAAAGCTGAGCATCTGCATTCAGCGCCTGTGCGGCGCTGGCGGCGAGGGTTTTACATATCTGCACGTCGCGGCAGGTCACTAGCAGCATGGGATGCATGGGGCGATTTCCCCTATTTTCCCGGGGAAGAGGGGAGCTCAACGTGGTATCTGGCGTTAACAAACGCGAAGCGATATAGCCCGGCGTTTGCTGCACGCTTTTTTGCCAGCCGTCCAGTAATGCAACATCTGTTCCTGACGTAAGCGTCAGCACCGCCAGATGGCTGCCAGTGCCCTGACCATGCTGGTGGGTGATGGCGCACACCCGGCGCATGGGATTGATCATGTTGTTGAGATTCTTCACCGACCATTCCGTCTGACGCGTGAAGGCTGCGTGATAATCCGCGCTGGTGAAGGCCTCAAGCGATTCTGTTTCATACAGACCGAGATACTTCCGCTCCGCCTCTAAGGACTGATAGCGTGTGCCAGAAAGGAAGCCTTTGATGGCAACGCGCTCTTCCACGTGCTCGTGGTCATACCATTGGTTGAAATCCGCTTCATCTGCAGCCTCGATATGGGTGGCGACATACAGCATGCCATGGGGTTGAGTCATGATCAGATACTCCGTTTCAGGGTGGTTTCAATCGCGGCAGCCCAGCTGAGTAATGCAGCATCGTTGCCATGGGTTGAGGACAGCATCAGGCCAACCGGCGCAGCGCCAGGTTGATGACAGGGGAGAGAGATCGAACAGCCATCCAGCATGTTGATCACGCTGGTATTGCGCAGCATCAGCATGTTGACCTGCATGTAGCGCGCAGGATCGTTAAGTTCGTGAAGAGTGGGGGCGATAAGCGGCACCGTGGGCATTAACATGCCATCGAAGGGCGCAATCGCGTTCTCAACGCGCTGTTTCCAGTCAGCTCGCTGCTGGTACAGCGCGCTGGCCTCTTCGTGGGTTAGCAAGCTACCGCGTTTAATGCGCGTCAGGACCTGCGGATCGTAGGCATCGGGCTGAGAATGAACGTAATGCTGATGCCATTGCCAGGCTTCCCAGGCCGTGATACCGCCGCGCGAGTTGATCGTTTCAAGCTCTGCCAGTTCGTGCAGGGGCAGCTCAGTCAGCGTTACGCCCTGCGCACGAAGCTGCCCGAGTGCGTGCAGCCATGCCGCACTGACATGTTGATCAAGGCCTTCCAGCACGCGCGTTTGCGGGATAACGAAATGTGCGTCAGAAAGGCGGCGTTCATCAATGGACAGCGGTTCGTCGGCAATCACGCTATCGAGCAGCCAGCAACTGCGCACGTCATGGGCAATCACACCAATGCTGTCGAGCGACGCGGCCAGCGGCAAGGTTCCGGTTTGATCAATACGACTGGCGCTGGGTTTGAAACCGGTTAAGCCGCACAGCGCAGCGGGAATACGCACGGAGCCGCCGGTATCGGTACCGACCGCCGCCAGACACATGCCATCGGCCACGGCCACGGCGGCCCCGGAAGAAGAGCCGCCGGGGATTCGCTGTTCAGTGCGCTGCCACGGATTGGCGGGCGTGCCGTAATGCGGGTTAATACCAAGACCGGTAAAAGCGAATTCGGTCATATTGGTTTTGCCGACGATGGCTGCTCCCGCCTGGCGCAGCCGTTCTACCATGCTGGCGTTAGACGTTGCCTTTGCAGCATTGCTGAGTAAACGCGAGCCGGCGAGCGTCACTTCGCCGGCGACATCAAACAGATCTTTGATGCTGATCGGCAGGCCATCGATCGCGCTATTTGGCTGGTGCTGTTGCCAGCGCGCGTTCGCCTGCCGAGCTTGCTGCTGCGCCTCGGCCAGATAGGTTTGGGTAAAGACGCGTTTACCTTCGCCGGACTCCGCCGCGATGGCGTGCAGAGCATCAGACACTAACGTTTCGGGCGTGATGTGCCCGGCGAGCAGTTGCTGGCTCGCTTGCCATAACGTTGTCATAGAGGTTCCTCTTAGGCGATGACCGGCAGCGAGCCAGTAATATAGGTATGTTCCAGCGTGCGGTTGAGCAGCGGGTCGTGCAGCGCCATGCGAAACTCGCTCGAAGGGCGAATGCCACCGATCGCGCTAAGCGTGCCGCATGACATAGCAAAACCTTCTTCAACCTGACGATCAGTAAAATAGCGGTTTAATAAATCCATCGGCGTGAGAAGAGCGGATAGGGCGCCTTGCTGATAGGTAATCCAATCACCGTTTGTTTTGATCCAGGCGCGGAGCTCGAGCCGATCCCAATGCGCTTTCACTTCTGACAGGCGCCAGGCGTGTCCGGCGACAGGTTTAATGCAGGCCTGCTTTGATAGCGCCACGCTAAAGGTTTCCAGATGGCGATCGGTGTGGTCTGAGATCAGTGAAACCCAATACTCGCCGCGATGGAAAAACACGAAGGGCTCGGCTTCGCCGGAGGTTTCCTCGCCCACCACTTCCAGGCGTATTTGCTGGCTGAGCTGATTCGTCGCAACGCGATAAAACAGCGGGACCGCACCAGGAGCGGGCACGCCAAGTGCTTCCAGCTCCCTGATATGGTGCAACACGGCTGCCCGATCGCGGCCCACCCAGCCGGCGATAACCAGCTCTTTGACCTCAACGTCCAGTACTGCTGCGTCTGCGTTATCAGTTGTAAAACGTAATTGCATGGTTTGATCTCCATTTGAGAAATTCGTGTGAAATTTCACAGTGATTTCAATCTAGCCATTTTCATGCCAGGTTTTTGTGTAATATGTCTCAGTTACCTAATAAGGATTTGCGCGATGAGTAATGTGATTGCTGAAAATGTGAGCTCGCCAGCCAGCCCAAAGAGTATTTCTCTTAATGAACGAGCCTATCTGGCTTTTAAACACCGCTTGATCACCCTGCGGTACAAGCCCGGGGACTATCTCAACATCGCGCAGGTAATGGATGATCTTGAGATGGGCAGAACACCTATCAATCAGGCCGTGCACAGGCTGGAAACCGAAGGTTTATTGCAGATCATTCCGCGTAAGGGTGTGATGGTGTCGCCGCTGTCAATGGATGATGCGCTGGAGTTAATAGAAGTGCGGCTGGTTAATGAAGCGCTGTGCCTACGTCTGGCGACGCAGCGCGTCAACGCTGCGCAGATTACCTATTTACGGGAAATTAACCAGCGCATTGCCCGCGCCAGTGAATTACACGATCGGGAACAGATGATGCTGCTTGACCGCGAGTTCCATCAGGTGCTGGCGGATATTGCAGCCAATAGCCGTCTGGCCGATATCCTGAGCATCATTCATGCTCAGGCACAACGCTTCTGGGCGACGACACTGTCGAGCGCCGCACATATGAATGAAGTTATTGCTGAACATGAGGCAATTATTGCGGCGCTGGAGAAGGGCGATGCCGAGCAGGCGGAAGACGCGGCACGCATTCATATCTACTCTTTCAAACAGGCTCTGCTGAATAACTGAACGGCCTATTATAATGATTGTGTGCCGGCGGCAGTGCTCAACCGTGGGCTGGGCGGGTGAGTGAAAACGCCTATCCAGCCAATAATTAGCAAAATTGTATTATTTCCCTCAGAAAAATCCCTTCTTGTGTCGTATGGATCAAAAAAATAGATTTTTATTTAGGAGAATTCCTAATCGATTTTCTAAAAACCCTCAATGACTTAAGTGAAATTCCAAGAAATTTCCTATAAAAAACAGGAATAAAGCGACAGCGCTGTGCGTTGCTTTACTGATGCGACCTCATATATATTCCCGGCGAAACACACAGGGAAAGTGTGCCTATGCGTGCTTTCCGCGCCATTTTTACAAGGAGTAAATATGAGCAACTCTTATCAGAATGAAATCCCTAAAGCACGTATCAACCTCAAACTTGACCTGCATACCGGCGGCAGTGCGAAAAAAACCGAGCTGCCGCTCAAACTGCTGGTCACCGGTGATTTCAGCAACGGCCAGGAAGATCGTCCGCTGTCTGAGCGCGAAAAAATCAACGTCAATAAGAACAACTTCAACAGCGTGCTGGCCGACATCGCACCTTCCGTTAACCTCATCGTGCCTAACACCTTGGCCGGCGATGGCAGCGAAGAGAACGTGGCGCTTAACTTCCGCGACATGAAGGACTTTGAGCCGGAGCAGGTCGCCCGTCAAATCCCGCAGCTGCGCGCCATGCTGGCAATGCGTAATCTGCTGCGCGACCTCAAATCGAACCTGCTGGATAACGTCACCTTCCGCAAAGAGCTTGAAGCCATCCTGAAAGATCCCGCACTGAGCGACGAACTGCGTAGCGAGCTGTCTGCGCTGGCCACCGATCAAGCCTGATCATCCCCGTAACGGACTATAGAGAGAGAATGCTGATGTCAGTTCAGAATGAAACCCATGCTAATGGCGCAACCACCGTGCTGGATCGCCCGGCGGCAGGTGGCGTATACGCTTCGCTATTTGAAAAAATCAACCTTAATCCGGTCTCCGAGCTGAGCGATCTGAACGTCTGGCAGGACAGCCAGGCGATGTCAGATGCCACCGCTGACGAGCGCGTCACCGCTGCGATGCAGGTGTTTCTGACGCGCTTAAAAATCAGCGGCGCAAAAGTCGAGAAGCTGGATAAAAACCTGCTGGATCATCATATCGCCGAGCTTGATCGCCAGATCAGCCGCCAGCTGGATGCGGTGATGCATCACGACGAATTCCAGAAGGTAGAATCTGCGTGGCGCGGCCTGAAATCGCTGGTGGATAAAACCGACTTCCGGCAGAACGTGAAAATTGAAGTGCTCGACGTGTCGAAAGATGACCTGCGTCAGGACTTTGAAGATGCGCCGGAAATCATCCAGAGCGGCCTTTATCTGCAAACGTATGTGGCTGAATACGACACGCCGGGCGGCGAGCCGATTGGCGCGGTGATTTCTGCCTATGAGTTTGATGCTTCCGCACAGGACGTGGCGCTGCTGCGTAACCTGTCGAAAGTCGCTGCTTCGGCGCACATGCCGTTTATCGGTTCGGTTGGCCCGCAGTTCTTCCTGAAAGATTCGATGGAAGAGGTGGCGGCCATAAAAGATATCGGCAACTACTTTGACCGCGCCGAATACATCAAGTGGAAATCATTCCGTGACACCGACGACGCGCGCTATATCGGGCTGACCATGCCGCGTGTGCTCGGTCGCCTGCCGTACGGCCCGGACACCGTGCCGGTGCGCAGCTTCAATTATGTGGAAGAGGTGAAAGGTCCGGACCACGACAAATACCTGTGGACCAACGCTTCGTTCGCTTTCGCCGCCAATATGGTGCAGAGCTTCATCAGCAACGGCTGGTGCGTACAAATCCGCGGTCCGCAGGCGGGTGGGGCAGTCCAGGATCTGCCGATCCATCTGTACGATCTCGGCACCGGCAACCAGGTGAAAATCCCGTCTGAAGTCATGATCCCGGAAACGCGCGAGTTTGAGTTCGCCAATCTCGGCTTTATCCCACTCTCTTACTACAAGAACCGCGACTACGCCTGCTTCTTCTCGGCCAATTCGACGCAGAAACCGGCGATCTACGATACCGCCGATGCCACCGCCAACAGCCGCATCAATGCGCGTTTGCCTTATATCTTCCTGCTGTCGCGCATCGCGCACTATCTGAAGCTGATCCAGCGCGAAAACATCGGCACTACCAAAGATCGCCGCTTGCTAGAACTGGAGCTGAACACTTGGGTGCGCACGCTGGTCACCGAGATGACCGATCCGGGCGACGAGCTGCAGTCTTCACATCCGCTGCGCGATGCGAAAGTGCTGGTGGAAGATATCGAAGACAATCCGGGCTTCTTCCGCGTCAAGCTGTTCGCCATCCCGCACTTCCAGGTGGAAGGCATGGACGTGAACCTGTCGCTGGTGTCGCAGATGCCGAAAGCGAAAGCGTAAGGGCGGAGATCAGGGATGAAAACAGAGCAACCACTTTGGGGCCGGGGCACTATGATCTCGCCTCAGCACTTTCAGCAGCAGTCTGCCTGGCAGGCGTGGCAGAGCGAATGCATCGCGCGTATGGGCCTTAATCAACCCTGGGGCGTGCTGCAGGCGGAGTTTGAGCCAGAGGCGCTGAAACTCGGGCGTCTGCAGCCGCGCCATCTGCACCTGCGATTCAGCGATGGCACGTTGGTGGATACACAAAACGCCGATCCGCTTCCCCCCACGCTAACGCTTGAGGCGGAGCAGAAGGAAGTGACGGTTGTTCTGGCGCTGCCGCAGCTCTACGCCAGCGGCGGCAATTGCCTGCAGGAAAGCGACGTGGCTGAACGCCCGGTGCGTTTTCGCCAGCGTTGGCGTGATGTTCGCAATCTGTTCGGGGATGACATCCGGCAGGTGGCGGTATTGCAACCCGAGTTGACGCTGCGTTATGCGCATCAGGACAACAGCGACTGGCTGACCTGCCCGGTGGCTCGCCTGCAGCAAGATGCGCAGGGTGGCTGGATGCTGGACGATAAATTCCTACCGCCGCTGCTGATGATGAAGTCGAGTCCATGGCTTATCACCGCGTTGGATCTACTCATAACACAACTAGATGCACGGCTGGCACGCTTGATGGCGATGCGCCGCGAAAGCAATCAACGTATGGCCGATTTTGCCGTTGCTGATGTGTCATTGTTTTGGCTGTTGAATGCGCTTAACAGCGCTGAACCGGTGCTGGCCGATTTTGTGCGTCATCCGCAAAGTCCGCCGGAGCGGCTCTATCCTGAGCTGGCAAGACTGGCGGGCAGCCTGCTGACATTTTCGCTGGAGCATCAGGTCAGTGCCATTCCTGCTTACCGGCATGACAACCTGAACGACGTTTTTCCGCCGTTGTTCAGCTTGCTAGGTACGCTGCTCGAAGCCAGCCTGCCGTCGCGCATGGTGGTGATTGAAATGACCCACGATCGTCGGCTGCGTCAGTGGCATGCGCGCCTGAACGATCCCCGCCTGCGCGAAGAAGCCGATTTCTATCTTTCCGTACGTTCTCCACTGCCGGTGGTCCAGCTGCAAGAGCAATTCCCGCGCCAGTGTAAAGCGGGTAGCCCTGATGACGTCATCGCGCTGGTCAATAGCTCGCAGCTGGGTATCCCTCTAAAACCGCTCAGCCACGTTCCGGCTGCTATTCCGCTGCGTCTGGAGAATCAGTATTTCTCACTGGATCTGTCTCACCCGGCGGCACGAGCAATGCTGGAGAGCGGTAGCTGCATGTTTTACGTCCCCGGCACGCTGGGTGACCCGGAACTGGAACTCTTTGCGGTGCTGAGATCATGAGTACACCCTCACAAACCATCGACATTGATGCGCTGCTGCAAAATACCTGGCTGCAGGTAATCAGCCTACGGCACGGGCCAGAATTTACTGAAGACGGAGGACTGACCCTTTGGCAACGCTGCGTCGCAGATGCCGAGCATGTGCAACGTGTGCTACGGGAAGCGGGTGTGAGTCGCGAGGGTTGTCATGACATTCTTCTGGCTCAGTGCGCGCTGCTGGATGAAGCGGTAAAAGGGCGCGGGGTGCAGGATGATGCTTGCTTACAGTGGTATCACATGCCGCTGCAGGGGCACTTTCTACAGACCATGGACGCGGGCGAAACCCTGTGCGATCGCATGCAGCAGGTGCTGGCCCAGCCCGAAGCGGATCCGCTAGTGCTGACCTGCTTTCATCGCGTGATGCTGCTGGGCTTTCTGGGTGGTTATGCCTCTGCAGATGCGCCCGCCCGTCAGCAGTTGATGACAGCGCTGGCTAAACGCGTGCCTCCCTTCACGCGCCCAGCAGATGCGCCTTTGCTGTCGTTGGCACACGGTGGGCTGAGCATGGGCTGGTTAAGCCTTTGGCCAGTGCGAATTGGACTGACAGCACTGCTGCTGGCGGCACTGTGGTGGGGCCTAAACCACTGGCTGGATCACCTGATCACAACGCTGTTGCCTGGAGTGAAAGGATGACGCCGTTGCTTCAGCGCTTACTGGCGCTCTGGATATGGCTGCTCGCCGCCGTGTTGTGCCTGCTGTTTCTACCGGTGGCACGCAGCTCCGCCATTCTGCTTTTGCTGACCATTACGCTGATTATCGGCACAGTGATGTTAAAGCTTTCAAGACGCCGCATAAAAGCAACCGGCCAGTTATGGAGTGATTTACCCGCTGCGACTTACCGGCATCCGGTGGTGCTGTGCTGCGGCGATCATGGTCTGTCTGAAGCGGAGCCAGTACGTCTTTTGCCGCAGGGTTGCTTTATTCGCGTAGTAGATAGCAGCGAACTGCAGCACAACGTGCGTCAATTATTGCAGATGCGTCCCGGCTGGGGCTGCCAGATTTCCATCTATATGAGCATCATTCCGCAGCAGCAGCATGACAACGCAGTGCTGGAAAATGAACTCTTTGCCCTCCGCTGGCAAATTGCGCTACTGCGCCGTGAAACCTGCCAGGCACTACCGCTGCTGATTAATGTGGCGGTTGCTGGCGCGATGACCTTGTGTACGGCTCCACTCTGGCAGGTGCAGCTGGCGGAAAGGCGTCCACAAATCTGGCTGGATGATGCCTCACCGCGCGGCTTAGATGAATGGATGCAGGCGGGCGGCGCAACAGCGATGCAGCAGTATATCCTGCTCAACTCACTGGATGCGTGGTTACGCCAGCATGTGCTGCGTGTACTGACAGATTCGCATACCGACGTCGCCTCAGTGAAACCCGGCGCTATCATGATGCAACTGCAACCCGGCACACTGGATGCGGAGCACGATTCGCTGTGGCGTGCATGGCTGCTGCTGCACACCACGATCGCCAGCGCCGGTTCTGCTACTGACGCTGCAACCATTCTTCCGGAGTTTGTCCTTCCGTTGCTGCCGCAAGGCCGTGGCCTGACGCCACGCATGCGTGCACTGCGCATGGCGCTTAATGCATTCGCAGTTTCTACAGCTATCGCCCTGTGTGCGGTTGCCATGAACAATCAATCGTTGATCCAGCGCATCGCGTTTGACCTCGGACATTATTACCGCATCGCCATGACGGACTACGCGCCAAAACTGGCGGCGGTTGAGGTCCTGCGTGATGACGCGAAGCAGCTAGATAAGTATGCACGGCAGGGTGCGCCATTACGGTTTGGGCTAGGCCTTTACCAGGGCAGTTATCTTCACCTGCCCGTATTGCGTGCCATCGGCACCTGGCTGCCAGAACCCAAACCCATACCTGCGCCCAAACCTCAACCCACGCTGGTAAGACTGAATGCCATGTCGCTGTTTGATTCGGGCAAATCCGTCCTGAAAACGGGCTCAACCAAAGTGTTAGTTAACGCACTGGTTAACGTTAAGGCGAAGCCAGGTTGGTTGATTGTGGTAGCGGGCCATACCGACGACACCGGCAATGTGTTGCTGAACCAAAAACTCTCACTGAAGCGTGCTGACGCAGTCCGCGAATGGATACGTGATACCGGTGATGTGGATGAGAGTTGTTTTGCGGTACAGGGGTTTGGCCAGAGTCGCCCGATGGCGAGCAACGCAACCGCCGAGGGGCGCGCAGCAAACCGGCGCGTTGAGATCAGTCTCGTGCCTCAAGCTGACGCTTGTCAGGCACCGGGCGCTTTCCCTCCGTCATCACAGGATGGTGACGGTAATCATGAAGAAAAGGAGTAACACATGGCAATTCCCGTTTATCTGTGGCTGAAGGACGATGGCGGTGCGGACATTAAAGGATCGGTGGATGTACAGGACCGTGAAGGCAGCATCGAAGTGGTGGCGCAGGAACACAACCTGTACATCCCGACCGACAATAACACCGGCAAGCTGACCGGCACGCGTATTCATACGCCGTTCCTGCTTACCAAGGAGATCGACTCGTCCAGCCCGTATCTCTATAAAGCGGTAACCACCGGGCAGACGCTTAAATCGGCCGAGTTCAAATGGTATCGCATTAGTGACGCAGGCCAGGAGGTCGAGTACTTCAACACCAAGTTGGAAAACGTAAAGGTGGTGAAGGTCAATCCGTTGATGCACGACGTTAAAGACCCGTCAAAAGAGAAGCACAACCATCTTGAGCAGATTGAGTTGCGCTACGAAAAAATCACCTGGACCTACAAAGACGGCAACATTATTCATTCCGATTCATGGAATGAGAGAGCGACAGCATAACGGCTGTAGGGGCGGTCCCAGCGGACCGTCCATCTCGTAGGGTCGCCATTCATGGCGACCAAAACGCGTACCGCTCTAGATGCCTGGTGATTCCATCTTCGACGGGTGAAATCACTAGTCATTTCCACATCAGACCTACTGACCTTATGCGCTTTGGTACATAGCGACGGGCGGTAGCGTGCCCCAATCAGGAGAACTTTACTATGGATAGTCAGTCAGCCGCACTGCTGCGTCGCCTTAACCCGTTTTGCGCGCAGGCGCTGGAAGCCGCTGCCTCGCTGTGTCAGACCCGCGCGCATGCGGAAATTCAGCCGGAACACTGGCTGCTCAAGCTGCTGGAACAGGGCGAAGGCGACATCACCGTGATTGCGCGCCGCTATGAGTGGGATATGGATGCCATCTGGCAGGATTTGCTGGCATTTCTCGATCGTCAGCCGCGTGCGGTACGTGGTCGCCCGCAGCTTTCCTCGGCACTGGAAGCTTTATTGAAACAGGCGTGGCTGATGGCCTCGACTTCAGATAACGCCCCACAAATCCGCAGCGTGCATCTGTTGATGGCGCTGGCCGAACAGCCGTCGCTGGTGCGCTGTGAAGGGCTGTGGCCGCTGCTGAGTCTGCGCATAAGCCAGCTGGAGCGCCTACAGCCGATGCTGGACGCGCAGTCCGATGAGCGTGCAGAAGCGGAGCAGCCGGAAATGCCGGTCAGCACGTTCGAACAACCCTCCGCAGCAGGCCCGAACAAAACCCCATCTGCCGAAGCGCTTGCGCGCTTCACCCGCGACGTCACCGCTGATGCGCGTAATGGCAAAATCGACCCCGTATTTGGCCGCGACAACGAAGTTCGCCAGATGATTGATATCCTGTCGCGCCGCCGCAAGAACAACCCGATTCTGGTCGGCGAGCCGGGCGTGGGTAAAACCGCGTTGGTGGAAGGGCTGGCGCTGCGCATCGCTGAAGGCAACGTACCGGACAGCCTCAAACTTGTGAGGGTGCATACATTGGATCTCGGCATGCTGCAGGCGGGTGCGGGCGTGAAGGGCGAGTTTGAGCAGCGCCTGAAAAACATCATCACCGAGGTACAGAATGCGTCGCAGCCGGTGCTGTTATTTATCGACGAAGCGCACACCATTATCGGCGCGGGCAACCAAGCGGGCGGCGCCGATGCGGCCAACCTGCTGAAACCAGCGCTGGCGCGCGGCGAATTGCGCACCATTGCGGCCACCACGTGGAGTGAATACAAGCAGTACTTCGAGAAGGACGCCGCGCTGGAGCGCCGCTTCCAGATGGTCAAGGTTGACGAGCCGGACGACGACACCGCGTGCCTGATGCTGCGTGGCCTTAAGTCACGCTACGCTGAGCACCACGGCGTGCATATCACCGACGCAGCGGTACGCGCCGCCGTCACGCTGTCGCGCCGCTACTTAACCGGTCGCCAGCTGCCCGACAAGGCGGTTGACCTGCTTGATACCGCTGCTGCGCGCGTGCGCATGAATCAGGACACGGTGCCGGAGGTGATTATTCGTTTGAGAGCGAAGCTTGACGGGCTGAACATTGAGCAGCGCGCCATTCTCGACGATGAAGCGCTCGGCAGCGCTATCCCGCTCGAGCGTCTGGCTGAAATTGAAAGCCAGATAGCAATAATTGATGAAGAACTTGAGACACTTGAGCAGCGCTATGCAAAGGTGCAGTCGCTGATGCAGCAGCTGCTGGCTGGCCGCAAAGCTGGGACACAGCATGGCAATATCGCCCAACTCCAGACTGAACTTGATGCTTTGCAGCCCGGCGAGCCACTGCTCACCGCCGACGTTGATGCGCGCATCGTCGCGAGCGTAATTGCCGACTGGACAGGCGTGCCGCTCTCTTCGCTGACGAAGGATGAGCAGGCCGAACTCCTGGCGCTGGAAAGTCAGCTCGCGACGCGTGTGGTCGGTCAGGATGCCGCGCTAAACGCCATCGCCCAGCGCCTGCGCGCTGCTAAAACCGGGCTTACCTCAGAAAATGGCCCGCAGGGCGTGTTCCTGCTGGTGGGCAGCAGCGGCACCGGCAAAACCGAAACCGCGCTGGCGCTGGCGGATTTGCTGTACGGCGGCGAGAAGTCGTTAATCACCATCAACCTCAGCGAATACCAGGAAGCGCACACCGTTAGCCAGCTCAAAGGCTCACCGCCGGGCTACGTTGGCTACGGCCAGGGCGGCGTCCTTACCGAAGCGGTGCGTAAGCGTCCGTACAGCGTTGTGCTGCTCGACGAAGTGGAAAAAGCGCACCGCGACGTGATCAATCTGTTCTATCAGGTATTTGATCGCGGATTTATGCGCGACGGCGAAGGACGTGAGATCGACTTCCGCAATACCGTAATCCTGATGACCTCAAACCTTGGCAGCGACCCGCTGATGCAGCTGCTGGACGAAAACCCGCAAGCCACCGAATCCGAACTTCAGGAGTGCCTGCGCCCACTCCTGCGCGACCATTTTCAGCCCGCGCTACTGGCCCGCTTCCAGACGGTGATTTATCGCCCGCTGGCACGCGAAGCCATGCGCGTCATCGTGGAAATGAAGCTGAAGCAGGTGAGCCAGCGTTTGCAACGTCATTACGGCATGCGCACCACCATCGGCGAAGATCTGTTCGACATGCTCACCGATGCGTGCCTGTTGCCGGACACCGGCGCGCGCAACATCGACAGCCTGCTCAATCAGCAGATTTTGCCGGTTATGAGCCAGATGATCCTGCAGCATCGCGCCAGCGGCACCTTAAGAGACAGACTGACGCTGGATACCAGTGAAGAAGGCGATGTGACCTTTACGTTCTGAGTGAACGACGGTTTTCTGTACGCGGCAATAAAAGGATTTCACCATGACAGATAAGGCCATTATCACCTTCAGCCACAGTCATCACCAGCTGAAGGTCAAAGACGCCTCATTCCCGCTGGACGTGCTCAGCTTTGAAGGCACGGAGACGCTGAGCGCGCCGTTCAGCTGGAACATCATCTTCACCAGCACTGACAAGCACATCAGCCGCGAAGCGATGCTACGGAAACCGGCGTCGCTGACGTTGTTGCCATCCCCGCAGATCCTTAGCGAGCTGCTGCACAAAGCCGGGCCGCTGCGCGTGGTGCAGGGCGTGCTCACTGGCTTTGATATGCTTGGCGTGTCGGCGGACGAAGCACGCTACGCCATCACGCTGCAGCCGCGCCTGGCGCTGCTGGCGCGTACCCGGCAGAACGCCATCTGGCAGGACATGTCGGTGCCGCAGATTGCCGAAGCCATCCTGCGCGAGCGCCACGGCATGCGCGGGCAGGATTTTGTATTTAACCTCAGCCGCGACTACCCGAAGCGCGAGCAGGTGATGCAGTTTGACGAGGATGACCTGCGCTTCGTCTCGCGCCTGCTGGCGGAGGTCGGCATCTGGTTCCGCTTCACCACCGACACGCGTCTCAACATCGACGTGGTTGAATTCTATGACGGCCCGCAGGGCTACGTGACCGGCCTGACGCTGCCCGCCGTGCCGCCATCCGGTCTGCACGACAGTGGCGTGGAGTCGGTTTGGGCGATGGAAAGCCGCTTTCGCGTGGTGGAGAAAACCGTCAGCACCCGCGATTACAACTATCGCGACGCCACCGCCGACATGAATGCGCAGGCCGATGTCACCGGCGGCGACGACACCACTTACGGCGAGGCTTATCACTGGGCGGATAACTATCTGCAGGCGGGCGAGGTTTACAGCGCAACGCCTGCAACCGAAAGCGGCGCGTTCTACGCCCGGCTGCGCCACGAGCGCTACCTCAACCGGCAGACGCAGCTGAGCGCCAAATCCAGTTGTGCCTCGCTGATGCCGGGCGTAGTGGTGCGCGCCAGCGGCAGCAACGCGGCGGAGATGTTTCGCAGCGGCGTGGTTATCACCTCGCTGGTCTGCCGCGCGGCGCGCGACAGCAGCATGGAAACATTGTTTCAGGGCATCCCGGCGGAAGGCCGCTACAGCTACCGTCCGGAACCCGCACCGCGCCCGGTGATGGCGGGCACCTTACCGGCGCGCATCACCAGCACCACCACCAACGACACTTATGGGCACATTGACCGCGACGGGCGCTATCGCGTCAGCATGCTGTTTGACCGGGCTGGCTGGGAGAGCGGCTTCGAAAGCCTGTGGGTGCGGCAGGCGCGTCCGTTCGCCGGCGACACCTACGGCCTGCATCTGCCGCTGCTGGCGGGTACCGAGGTGGCGATAGGCTTTGAGCACGGCAACCCTGATCGTCCATACATTGCCGGCGTGCTGCATGATTCGTCACGCGCAGACCACGTCACCATCCGCAATTACAAACGCAATGTGCTGCGCACGCCCGCCAACAACAAGCTGCGCCTCGACGACACGCGTGGCCAGGAGCACATCAAGCTCAGCACCGAGTATGGCGGCAAGAGCCAGCTGAATCTCGGGCATCTGGTCGACGGTGAGCGCCAGCCGCGCGGCGAAGGTTTTGAGCTGCGCACCGACAGCTGGGGCGCCATCCGCGCCAGCAAAGGGCTGTTTATCAGCGCCGACGGGCAGACGGCGGCGCAGGGAAATGCGCTGGAGATGAAGCAACCAATCAGCCTGATGAAAGGGGCGGTCAATCAGCTCACTGAGTGGGGAAGTGTTACTCAGACACACCGGAGTTTTTCGCCAGACATAGAGACACTGAAGTCCCTACATAAAAATGCAGATGAACTGAAAGGATCAGCGATGCTGATCAGCGCGCCAGAAGGGATCGGTGCAGTAACGCCGGAAGGGATGTTGCTTAACAGCGGTAAAGGCCTGTATTTACAGAGTCTTGGCGAAGTGAATCTCGCCAGTGCACAGCGACTGTCAGCGAATGCATCGAAGGCAATATCGCTGCTTGCCCAGCAGGAGGGCATGCGTCTGGTCTCTGCAAAAGGCCCGCTTCAGGTGGAGTCACATGCCGACACGCTATCTTTGACATCCCTTAAAGATGTCACGGTGCAATCCACGCAAGGTCACCTGCAGCTCACGGCGAAAAATGGCATTACGATTGCCAGCGGTGGCGCATATATTCGCCTTTCACCTGACGGTGAAATTGAAATTCATGGGCCGGGATTAATCAGTCTTAAAGGCCAACATGATTTCAAGGGCCCTCAAAGCCAGGAGTTTCCATTACCTGAATTACCTTCATCGGTTTGTAAGGAGTGTTTAAAACGCGCCCAGGAATTGGCACAAGGATTCGTCCCGAGGAAATAAATACCAATATCACTATTTTAAGGCGAAATATATGGTGAATGAATGGATTTCACAATTGGAAAATCAATGCAAAAAACTCGGAGGGAAACACCTTCACCTGATTATCGACCAATCGGGTCTGAAGTATTCAGTTATTCCTGTCTGTAAGGTTTTGTCCATAGAATGGCAATCACTATTTCAGGGACTTCCTGAAGAAATTGCTGAAAGTGAAGCACCTTTATTGTTGCGTATCGATTTAGATGATCCGCAACAGCGTCAGTGGCTTGATGAAATTTGCATGGAAGATTCAAACCGTAGTGTGTTACTGGCGCTGTGCTCAATCTGGCCAATAGATTTACTGGCCAAATGGTTGCAGAATTGTACCGATGGCCGACATGAAGGGCGCCCAGGGATTCTCCGCTTTTATGATCCACGATTATTTCCTCTTCTAACAGCTGATTTATTAAATGAAGAACAGAAATCACAAATTCATAGACCCGTTGTGTTTTGGAGCTGGATAGACAGAGATGGTGTTGCACAGTTGATAGCGGGTAATGGTGCCGCACCTTTAAGTGGTGAAAAAATGTCACATATTGATCTCAGCGATCGTCAGCTGGATTATCTAATGTGCGTTTGTGATGTAAATATTATGCTGAACTATCAACAAAGCGTCATCCCCGAACATCTGTCACAGGAAACGTTGTTTCAGATTTGTTATAAAGCGATGTGCGAGGCCTCAGATAAAGATTTAATTATGGATGAAGATCGCGAGCGTTGGGTTGAAGGAAAGTTGGCTGAAGTAATCGTCGGCTAACTAATCGCAAGGAAGGAATGAAACAAATGATACTATTTTTCTTTAATTTAATTGCGATAACTATATCAGTCTTCATTTTGCTACCAAACGCTCAAGCTGTAGGTGGCGTGATTAAAGCTATTAATCATACTCACTGGGCAATTAATCATTTCAGTGTTAATGGCCAGTCTGGAATAGATACAATAGGTCCATATCAGGGTGGCGGCGGCGGTTGTTGCTTTGGAGTGCCAGCTAAATGGCAATCGGGAATGAAGGTCGAAATTGAATGGGAAACAGGAGTTGGAGAAATGGATGGTTTTCCGGGATTTGAAAATTGGGATAAATACCAGACTTGGAAAAAGAAAATACAGGAACTAAATCGCCAGCATAAGAAGACAGTTTCTCTCCCAGATTATAATAATGAGGATAATTGCGGAATTACTGTCCATTTTCTTCCCTGTGATGAAGTTAAAGTAACCACCAGTTGCTTGTCACCACGCAACGAAAATTATCCGATTAAAGAGCCTTTACGTATGAAGGAGCCAGCCGTATGTCCAAAGTAATGAAAAATTTTCGCTTCTGTATATTACTTTCTCTCACTTATTTATTGTCCGCCTGTGCTCAGGAAAATGCTAATGCGGCCAGCGGTGGTTCCGGGGTGATTAAAGCTATCAACCATACACACTGGGCAATTAATCATTTCAGTGTTAATGACCAGTCAGGAATAGATACTATCGGTCCATATCAGGGCGGCGGCGGCGGTTGTTGCTTTGGGGTGCCAGCTAAATGGCAACCGGGAATGACAGTTAAAATTGAATGGGAAAGTGGTGAAGCATCTACTAAAGGATTTCCTGGATTTTCTGACCGAGAAAAATACAATGCGTGGCTAAAAAAAATGAAAGCTAATGACCGAGAACATACGAAAATCGTTCTATTACCAGACTATAACGGGCAGGATACATGTGGAATTACTGTTCATTTTCTTCCCTGTGATGATGTTAAAGTCACAACCAGTTGCTGGTCCCCGCGTAATGCTAACTATCCTATCAAAGAGCCTTTAAGGATGAAGGAGCCAGCCGTATGTCCAAAGTAATGAAAAATTTTCGCTTTTTTATATTACTCTCTCTAACTTATTTATTATCAGCCTGCTCTCAGGAAAATGCTAATGCGGCCAGCGGTGGTTCCGGGGTGATTAAAGCTATCAACCATACACATTGGGCTATTAATCATTTCAGTGTTGATGGCCAGTCCGGAATAGACTCAATTGGCCCTTATCAAGGGGGCGGTGGTGGTTGTTGTTTTGGTGTGCCGGCTAAATGGCGGCCGGGAATGATGGTTAAAATTGAATGGGAAACAGGTGTTAGCTCATCAGATGATTTTCCAGGTTTTGCCGATTGGGAAAAGTATTTAGCCTGGACTAAGAAAAACCACGAGCAGAAGAGACAGCACAGTAAGATAGTATTACTTCCGGATTATAACGGACAGGATACTTGCGGGATTACTGTTCATTTTCTTTCTTGTGATGGAATTAAGGTCACCACCAGCTGTTGGTCTCCGCGTAATGCTAACTATCCGATTAAAGAGCCTTTACGGATGAAGGAGCCAGCCGTATGTCCAAAGTGATGAAAAATTTTCGCTTCTGTTTATTATTCTCTCTCACTTGTTTATTGTCCGCCTGTGCTCAGGAAAATGCTAATGCGGCCAGCGGTGGTTCCGGGGTGATTAAAGCTATCAACCATACGCATTGGGCAATTAATCAATTTAGTGTTGATGGCGAGTCCGGCATAGACTCTATTGGCCCTTATCAAGGGGGCGGCGGCGGTTGTTGCTTTGGGGTGCCAGCTAAATGGCAACCGGGAATGACAGTTAAGATTGATTGGGAAACAGGAGTAGGTTCTTCTGATGACTTTCCTGGATTTGCTAACAGAGATAAATACGAAGCTTGGAAAAAGAAAAATCATGAGCAGAAAAAGGGTCATAGTAGGAAAGTTTTCATCCCTGATTATAATGGTGAGGAAACTTGCGGCATAACCGTGCATTTTCTTCCCTGTGATGAAGTTAAAGTAACCACCAGTTGCTGGTCACCACGGAATGTTAACTATCCGATTAAAGAGCCTTTGAGGATGAAGGAGCCTGCCGTATGTCCAAAGTAATTGAAAGAGATTTAGTCTGGTATCCGCCATCTTTTCCTCCTCAAGGACGTTTACCGGATTCCGCGGCGTTAGTTGGATTAAATTGCAAAAAACAAGACAGTGAGGCACTTGAATATCGCCAGGCTCTGTGTGTGGCTGCTGGGCAGCGAGTAGAACCGCCATGTTGCAAAACGTTACATATCAGCATATTTTTTGATGGAACGGGTAATAACCTGAATAACGATTTATATTTGTCTAATCCAAAACACCCAACGAATATTGCGCGCTTATTTCGCGCTACCATTGGCAGTGGCTATGCAGGTGGTGTTGGACGCGATAACGGCGAACTATTTGATATTAACGATACCGGAGCTGATAAGTATTTCAAATTTTATCTACCCGGCGTCGGTACACCATTTCCGGAAATAAACGATCTTGATTACAGTATTATAGGGCTGGCACTAGCGCATATGGGTGAAGAACGTATTAACTGGGCGCTGTTACGCATTATTGATGTGCTGAATTTTGTTCTGAAAGAAAAGTGGATGAGCAATGCTGAAGTTCGCAAGGCTGTTAAGAACATGGGAACAACCTGGGCGCGGCTTGGATATGGCGGCAGTCATAATCGCTATGAAGAATTCACGAGGCAGCTGAGCTCACTCAAGTCTCTGTTGAAACCCGCGCTTGATCAACCCGAGCCAGGAAAACCAAAACTGTTGGGTATCAAGCTGTATGTTTATGGCTTCTCGCGCGGTGCGGCAACTGCTCGTGCTTTTGTTCGTTGGCTCTGTGAGCTGCTCCCACCGCCAGAAGTGGAAAATACGAAACCGGAGCAATGCTTAACTATTGATGAACTGAAAATTCCGATCAGTGTTGAATTCCTGGGATTGCTTGATACAGTCGCTTCAGTGGGAGTTGCCCATATTGCTCCATTAGCGGAAGGCCATATGGCGTGGGCCGATGACACCATGGAATTGCCTGACGAAGTCACTTATGGTGGTTTGATTAAACGTTGCGCTCATTTGGTTTCATCCCATGAACAACGGCTATGCTTTCCTCTGGATTCTATTCGCAGGGGCAATGGAAAATATCCAGAGAACAGTATTGAGGTGGTTTACCCCGGCATGCACTCAGATGTTGGTGGGGGATATCCTCCAGGAGATCAAGGTAAATCAGTTGCATCTCATGATGGTTTTTTACTCTCTCAGATTATTTTAAATGATATATATGCTGAAGCTTTTGAGGCTGGAGCTCCATTAAAAATACCTGAGGAGTCATTACCAAACACATTAGATAAAGATAACTGGAGGAAAATGTCTCTTGATATTATTCAGCTCTTTGATGTTGATTCTTTATTAATCAGTCGATTCAACGCTTGGCGAGAATTCACCCTCAACCAATCCACCCCCAAAAAATTCAACTCTCAAGAAGCAATAGATTACAAACCTGTACGAGCAACAGCGTCGTTAGAAGCGGTGATTGAAGATCAAATGGCATGGATCACCGGCTGGCGTATTGGGCGATATGCGCATGAAACTCTGATTAATGCACGTTTTTATGAGCAAGCGACTAATAGTGACAATGACCCTAAACAGTATCAGATTTCTAAGAAAAATAGAGAGGATAAGCAGGGGAAAATAGAATCCAAAAGAATCTTGGAAAAATATAAGTATTCAAAAGAAGAGCTGAAAGATATCGTTATGCCTGCTGGCGTTAAGGATTTCGACCCGGATATTGCAAAGCGACAACTGTGGGAAGCCGCACGTGAATTTCGTGAAGATTATCAAGGTAAGTTTCGTTCGCAGAATGGTGTTGTTCAGGTCGTTATAGATAATCTGGTTGGTCGAACGATTTTTCGCATCAATACCGATGATGAAGTGGCAGAGTTTAAAAAAATGAGAACGGAAGGCGATGTAATGTATAAGTTGCTTTTTCCATTCTCAGATGAATCCCGTAATGCTACTAACCCGTCCGGATTGGTCAGATCGCTATTCGATGATCAGGTACATGATTCGCGCGCCTGGTTTTTGTATTCCGCATTAGGTACACGTGAACCCTGGGGTGGATATTTCCGTTACCGAATGATCTATTTCGGCAATAAAAGTAATAAGTCATTATCACCATTGGTGATTGCCGGCGATGTTGTTGGCGCGGTATCACCTGTGGCGGGTGTTATTATCAGTTTAAAGCAGAAACAAGATATCAAAAAGGTCTCTGGGCTTGCAGCAACAGCTGGCCTTGAAGCATTCGATATCGAAATGCGCGATGTGCAGACCAATGAGCTTATCCCCATGCTGCCGGATGCGGCACAACAACAGCAATTCACTGATGAACCTGGAGCAGTGGTTGCAAACTATAAAGCTGTCGCCGATGAGCACAACTTAATGATGGCTAAGAATTCGATTCTTTCGGATTGGTCGAATAAAGAGAAAACTCTATCTGCATAATTTATTTTTCGAAAAAATAGCTGGAAATAAAATAAATGGCAGGAGCCCTATTATGACGTTATATGACATCAAACCTAAGTTTCAAAACTTACTTAGACCAATTGTAATTATGCTGCATGCGAAAAGAGTTACCGCAAACCAAATAACATCACTAGCAATGCTGGGGTCAATAATATTGGGCGGGTTGCTAATATTCTTTTCACAACCGTCACTATTCATTTTACTCCCGCTGTTTTTATTCTTTCGTATGGCGCTAAATGCTATTGATGGCATGTTAGCCAGAGAGTTCAATCAGCAATCAACACTTGGCGCAATTCTTAATGAAGTTGGCGATATTATTTCAGATGCTGCACTCTACCTCTCATTCGCTTTTTTAACCGGCGTATCTGCATGGTTAGTCGTGCTGGTGGTGTTGCTTTCATGGCTTACTGAATTCTGTGGCGTTATTGCTCAGACTTTGACGCACATCAGGAATTATCGGGGACCATTAGGAAAAAGCGATCGCGCTTTTCTATTAGGAGCATTAGGTCTGTTTATTGCTTGCTGGCCACAATATATTGACGTCGCCAATAAGGTTTTCACTGCCATGTCGTTGTTACTGGTATGCACCTGCATCAATCGTTGCCGAAGTGCGATGGAGGTGAATAATGCCTGACGCCTCGAAGATACTATATTATTGCTTTGGTGGGATATTTAGCGTTTTATTACTCGCTACCCTGACTCTCTTCATTCTGAAACAAACTCGTCCACAACGTGACTGGCTAGAGTTACAGCAGCGAATTAATAGTTGGTGGGTAATCATCAGCCTGTTTTCTCTGGCAATGTTGTCACCCAAGTGGTTGGCACTGACCTTCTTTGGTTTACTCAGTTTTCTTTCGTTAAAGGAATATCTGACGTTAGCGCCGACACGACGTTCAGACAGCGTGCCTTTGCTGTGGATGTATGCTGCCATTCCGCTGCAATACATATGGGTGGGAATGTCGTGGTATGGGATGTTCATTATTTTCATCCCCATTTATGTGTTTCTATTCTTGCCTGCGCGCATGGTTATTGTCGGTGATACCAAGGGGTTTTTGAACTCTGCATCGATTATACATTGGGGCATGATGACCACGGTATTTTCATTAAGTCATGTTGCTTATTTGATGATGCTGCCGGGCACGTATGCTATAGCAGGGGCGTTACTGGTTATTTTCCTTGTCGGCTGCACTGAGCTCAATGATATTTCGCAATATCTTTGGGGTAAGTCGTTAGGGAAAATAAAAGTCATACCTAAGGTTAGCCCAAATAAAACCCTGGCCGGGTTATTGGGTGGTGTATTCACCACAACGCTGCTGGCGGGCATTTTTGGCCCGCTGCTGACACAGATGGATTTGATTCATTCTATTGGCGCTGGTGTGATCATTGGTTTAAGCGGATTTTGCGGTGACGTGGTGATGTCAGCCATTAAACGTGATTTTGGCGTTAAGGACTCTGGAAAACTGCTACCAGGACACGGCGGTATTCTCGATCGTCTCGATTCACTGATTTATACCGCGCCGCTATTCTTCCATTTCTATTATTACTTCTACATGTAGAGGCGCAGATGAATCGGTATTTACGCTGGATATTTACGCTATGTATCGCTTATCCCGTCATCTGGATTTGGTTGGGTGTGCGTGTTAGCGATCGCAAGAAATTACCGGTAGAGGGGCCGGCGATTATTGTGGCAAACCATAATAGCCATCTGGATGTATTGACACTGTTTACCTTGTTCCCACTAAAGACACTGGTCAACGTTCAGCCAGTTGCCGCGGCTGATTATTTTCTAAAGAACAAAGTCATTGGCTGGTTCGCGCTGAAAGTCATTGGCATTATTCCGGTTTATCGCGGCGCCCATTTAGCTAATCCGTTACAAGCCTGTATTGATGCATTAGCAAAGAATAAAATCGTCATTATTTTCCCAGAAGGCACGCGCGGAGAGCCGGGAAAAATCTCGGAGATTAAATCGGGTATCTGGCATTTAAGTCAGCAGTGCCCCGATGTACCTATTATTCCTGTTTACATGCACGGTCTGGATCGTGCGATGGGGAAAGGTCAGAAAATCCCCGTCCCTTTTTTTATCGACATCTTTATTGATAGTCCAATCGATTATGACGCGGATAAAATCATTTTTAAAACATCACTCTTAAATCGCTTTGTCGCTTTAGAGCAACTAGCCACAAGGAAAGCATCATGAGTAAGGAAGCGCGTTTATTTCAGGAAGGTACATTCTTAGCCAGCGATGAAACATCGTTATTTTTTCGCCACTGGCCAGCCACGGAAGTGAATAGCAATAAAGTAATTGTGCTGTTTCACCGTGGGCATGAACACTCTGGACGCCTGCAACATATTGTGGATGAATTGATGATGCCCGATACGCGATTTTATGCCTGGGACGCACGCGGTCACGGCAAGTCACCCGGCGAACGCGGTTATAGCCCAAGCCTGGCTCGTTCAGTATTAGATGTTGATGAGTTTGTACGTTTTGTCGCACAGGATGCGCAGGTTAAGCTTGAGGATATTGTCGTGATTGCACAAAGCGTTGGTGCAGTATTGATATCAACTTGGGTTCATGATTACGCGCCAAAAATACGTGGCATGGTACTGGCATCTCCGGCATTTAAGGTCAAATTATATGTGCCGTTTGCTCGTGTCGGTCTGAGATTAATGCAGCGTATGCGTGGCTTGTTCTACGTTAACTCTTACGTGAAAGGTAAGTTTCTGACCCACGATCCTGAACGTATCGCGAGTTTTGAGCAGGACAAATTAATCACGCGACAAATAGCCGCTAATATCTTGCTAGATCTCTACAAAACGGCGGAGCGCATTGTTGCTGATTCTTCAGCTATCACTCTGCCTACGCAATTACTTATTTCAGGTGATGATTTTGTGGTGCATGCGAAACCGCAAAAACAGTTTTATGCCGGTATCCGTAGCGCAATAAAAGAGCAGCATATTTTACCCGGTTTTTATCACGATACGTTGGGTGAGAAAAATCGTTCTCTCGCGTTCGATAAAATGAAAAGTTTTATTGACCGACTTTATGAAGCTCCGCCTTATGCATTCGACTACAGCAATGAAGATCGCTGGAGTCCAAGTGCAGATGCATATCGTGAATTGCAGGTGCCACTGAAATCCCGATTCCTGGAAGGGATGTGTTATTCGGCTTTGAGTTTTGGCATGAAAACCATTGGCAGGCAATCTAAAGGCATGCGTCTGGGTTATGAAACCGGCTTCGATTCAGGTAGTACGCTGGATTACGTTTACCGCAATCAGGCTGAAGGTTTTGGCATTCTTGGTCGCATCATCGACCGTAACTATCTCAACAGTGTTGGCTGGCGTGGCATCCGCGTGCGGAAAGTGAACATCCAGCAGATGATTGAGCAGGCTGTTGCGCAGCTCCGGGCCAACAATATGCCAGTGCGAGTAGTGGATATCGCTGCCGGACATGGTCGCTACGTGTTGGATGCGCTAGAACAACAGCAGGGCATTGAAAGCATTTTGCTGCGGGATTACAGCGATTTGAATGTGGAAAAAGGCCGATCTATGATTGAGCAGCGCGGGTTGAGCCACATTGCTCAGTTCAAAAAAGGCAACGCATTTGACTATGATTCTCTTGCCTCTCTCAATCCAGCGCCAACATTGGGCATTGTTTCTGGCTTGTATGAACTGTTCCCAGATAACGACTTAATAAAAACCTCGCTAGCGGGTCTTGCTGCTGCCATACCTCCGGGAGGTGCTTTGGTTTACACCGGGCAACCCTGGCACCCGCAGTTAAAAACCATCGCTTATACCTTAACCAGCCACCAGAATGGCATCCCGTGGATGATGCGTGTACGTAGTCAGAAAGAGATGGATGCGTTGGTGGAGCAGGCTGGTTTCGAGAAATGCCATCAGGTAATTGATGAATTTGGCATCTTTACCGTATCGCTGGCAGTGAGAAAGCAGCATGTCTGAGTTAACTCCCATGCAGAAAAAATATGGCCTCTGGAAACAGGGGCTATGTTGGTTGCTGTTATTAGGACCGTTTTTCTTCCTCAGCTACGGGCAAGTAAATCTGTACACGGCGACAAGGAGTGATATTGGCAGCATTGTGTTCAATTGGGAACGCGCCATTCCCTTTATGCCGTGGACCATAGTGCCTTACTGGAGCATTGACCTGCTGTATGGCATTTCGCTCTTCATCTGCACATCAAAACAAGAGCTGACCCGTCACGGCTGTCGGTTGCTTGCTGCATCCTTTATTGCTTGTGTTGGGTTTCTACTTTTCCCACTAAAATTTACCTTTATTCGACCAGACACACAGGGCATGTTTGGTTGGTTATTTTATCAGCTTGAACTGTTTGATTTGCCTTTTAATCAGGCTCCTTCGTTGCATATTATCCTCACCTGGCTGCTGTGGTTACGTTTTCGCCAGCATTTAACCCGTAGTGCCAGACTGGTTAATGGCGCATGGTTTTTGCTTATTGCGCTTTCAGTGTTGACAACCTGGCAGCATCATTTTATTGATGTGTTCAGTGGCTTTATTGTGGCAATGGCAATTAGCTATGTAATTCCAATAAAAGATCGATGGCGATGGAAGGTGCCCTCGTCACATGAATTGTGTCTGGCTGCCAAATATTTCCTTAGTAGCTTAATCTGTTTAATGGCAGGGATACTGATTCCATACAGCTATTTTCTATTTTGGCCTGCTGTTGCTTTATTTATTGTCGCGTCTGGCTACGCAGGGCTTGGCATCAGTGTATTCCAAAAAAGTAGTGGAGGATATTTGTCTCTCTCAGCGCGATTCATACTTTACCCTTATTTAATCGGAGCCTGGTTTTCAAAACAGTGGTTCTCTCATTCACTAGCCAAAACATCATTGATTTATGATGGTATATCTCTGGGTGGTTTTCCTGATAAAACGCCAAAGCAAGAAGCGGTGCTTGATCTTACGGCTGAGTTTCATCGTAGTTCTGGTATGCGGCGTGCATGGTTCGCACATCCATTGATGGACTTAACAGTGCCGGATATTAGCAATATCAGCCATGCTGTCGCCAAACTCACTGAGCTAAAGAAAAAACACCGCACAGTTCTCGTTTGCTGCGCATTGGGTTTATCGCGGAGTGCAACGGTTATGGCTGCCTGGTTAGTAGCAGAACGACATGTTAGTTCCGTTGCTCAAGCCATCGATCATATAAAAAAACAGCGTCCGCAGGTGGTATTGACATCTGATCATATTCAACTGCTGGAACATTTTCAGGAAATTCAATGCAAAACATCGGGCTAACTAATCGAATTGTGCAAATTCATTTATCTAGTTGGCGTTATTTTGCACTGTTAACTCTCCCTCCACTGGTATTGGCTTTTAACCTATTATATTCGTTGCAAAGTTTATTGTTGTTAATCCTGTTTTTAACAACGCATTACTTTTGCTGGCGTTTATGGCTGGACGAGCGGCTTTTTACATTGCTGGATAGCGAAAGCGATCTTGTTTTATTTGATGCGGGAATGTCGAACTTATGGGCAGGAAAAGATTTAACGACCCGCAGCCTGAATGAGCGTTGGGCAGGGGCGCGAGGATTATTTTATCGGGCGATATACGCGCTTATAGCTCTTTGGTTGGTTTCTCTTTTTTCAGTTATTTATCTTTTTTGGACATTAGCAGAGTAAGTTTATTAATGATGTAGATTACGTCATTCCAACTCTGAATTGCCCTGCTAATTAAATTTGCCTTAATGTTAAGGAAAACATCATGACAAATGTTATTCGTGAAGGCGATACCTTACGCGAGTATGGCGGCAAGGTATTGGCCGGGCATTACAACTGCTTCGGCAAAGGTTTTGCTGTTAAAGGCGATCCGGTGAAGTGCAATAAACACGGTATGACGACCATCGCGGAAGGCAGTTCGTTAACCCGATTCGATGGTCAACCTGCCGCATTACATGGGCATAAATGCGCCTGCGGCTGCACGCTGGTCAGCTCATTTCCTGATTGCGGTATCGCATCGTGAGGATGCCACCCAGTTTTCCGCCATGCTCGCCAGCCAGTTCCCCCAATAATAAGCGCTGGTTAATTGTTGGGGTGGCGTTGATATCGTTCAGCTCTGCCTTTATGGCTTTACTCACACCCGTTGAACAGCGTGGTGTTAATACCCTGGCAGTATCGACGGTGATCGCAGCGTTGCTTTTTCTAACGTGGCTAGCACGCATTTTGTGTTACCGCTGTGCCATGCATAACGGCCGTTTTTACCAGCAATTGGTCGAGTATGAGCAACAGCTCTGGTGGCAGCAGCATCGGCAAGTGATTGGGCTACACGATATTGTGTTGCTCGGCCCTTCAGGGACTGAGCCGCAGCATTGGTCCCGGCTGCTGCTGCGTGAACATCGTTCACCGCAACCAGTGACGGAATCGACTGGTCGAGCACTGCGATTGCCGCAGATCGTTACTAAAGACTCAGGCACACGTGAAGCCCAGTTAGCGAGTTTATTGGTGCTGCAGTGGCGAAAACAGCGGCCTGATGCACTGGCATTACCTCCCAGACTTTTTTACTGGCTGGGATCGCCTGGAGCCTGGCAAGCATTTACGCAGCAAGCATCTGTTACGTTTCCTCAGCTATTACTGCCCGAACAGCCAGAGAACTGGTTGGGGGAAGCCTCGTTAGCAACGGTCATCGAGAAGATAAACAATGCAACGGTGGATCAAACCATTCTTATTGCGGGTTGTGCATCACAACCCGCAATAAGCAAAGATCTGCCCGCCGGAGAAGCGGCTGTGCTGTGGTTGGTGGGGCGGGAGGGCGTGGTGCAGTTAAATCGTGGTGAAATTTGCGATTCATCCACGCTGGCCAATGCCTGTCAACGCGCGCTTGAACAGAGCGAGATAAGCGAGCCACCTGACGCCTGTCTGCTTTTCACGCTTCCTGAGGATGAGCTTCCTTACCTCAATGGCTGGAATCTGACACATCATGTGCAGGACGCTAACTGGGGAATAACGGGAAATATGGCAGCGTTAATTCTCATGTCACTCGCCGCACTCAATACGCAACAACAAGGAAAGCCCAGCGCCTGGATTGCACGCGATCTGACCGCTGGTTACACCACGGGAATTGTTAAAACTTATGGATAAGGATCAAAAGCCTTCAGTCACCTCGCCGTTGGCAACCGCAGCCCTTTTTTTTATTTTCGTAACTTTATTCGACATTGTCGGTAGCGGACTCTGGTGGTGGCTCTCTTTACAACTGACCACCGAGTGGGAACGGCTGCGCCCAATGCTATTGATCAGTTTTCTTGTCTGGATAATCACAGGCAGCCTGGCCGTCATCGTGGTGATGTGCTGGCGGTTATGGATAAAACGATCTGTTACGTTGCAACCCTTTGCATCCCCAAAAAGCACAACCGATAGCAGCACGCAGAGCACGCTGTTGGAACTGTGTCAGCATCTTAAGGCACGTTACGGCTGGTTATGGCGGCGGAAAGTACGCATGTTACTAATCACCGGCGATGAGGCCGCTGTTGAAGCCCTCATTCCGGGACTCATTCATCAGCAGTGGCTGGAAGGCGCTGGCGTAGTACTGATTTATGGCGCCAGCCTTGGTGCTGAACTGAACACAACCACGGTTCAACTCCTGCGCAAGCTGCGCCGCAGTCGCCCATTGGACGGCATTGTTCTGGTGTACGGTTCCGATACCGCTCTCACACCACAAAAAAGCGATGCAGCGATGCGCTCGCTAGAGAAGATTGCCACCGCGCTGCGCTGGCGTGCGCCGGTGTGGATCTGGCAGCTCGGTCATAGTGACTGGCCGCAGTCAGAGCGTGAAAACAACGCGGTAGGCGCAGTGTTTCCGGCGAAAGCGCAGCCGGAAGATATAGCTAAACAGCTGGAAAGCCTGGTTACTCCGTTACGTGAACGCGGTCTGGCGCAGGTCGCTCACAACATCAGCCACGACTGGCTGCTGCGTCTGTCGCAGCAGCTTGCCAGCGGTGAAAGTCAGGCCTGGCAGCAGCGCTTAGCGCCGTGGCTGGACCCGGCGCGTCGCAGTTTACTGCGTGGTCTGATGTTCAGCCTGCCGGAAGCAAAGCCTGCGCTGGACAGCGTGCATCCTCAGGCATTATCCGACAGTGCGCTCTGGCAGGGAATCGCGTCAGACCGCGCCAGAGGCTGTCGCATCGGGCTGCCGTGGGAACAGACGCTGGCCTGGTCGCTGATGAGCCTGATGCTGCTCGGCGGCGCAGGCATGCTGGCCTCCTCATTGTTAAACCGTCATGAGATTGTCAGCGCGGCGGATAAAGCTGAGGTACTGGTGAATTCAACCAAGGTTGATGATGCGCAGCTGATTGCGCTGCATGGCCTGCGTAACGATCTCGGGCAGCAGCAGCACTGGCTACAGCACGGCGCGCCCTGGTATCAGCGCTTCGGCATTAACCATACGCAGCAGCTGCATGATGCGATGTTGCCGTGGTACGGCGTCGCAGCGCAGCGGCTGATCCATGAACCGGCGCGCATCGCGCTTGAAGAGAGGCTGACTTATCTGGCCGGCCTGCCTGCCGCCAGCCCGCAGCGCGCCACGCTGGCGCAGCCGGGTTATAAGCAGTTAAAGGCCTGGCTGATGATGGCGCGCCCGGAGCGCGCTGAACCGGCATTTTATGCGCAGACCATGGCGACCGTTCAGCCGGAATATCCCGGCATTTCAACGTCGTTGTGGCAGACGCTGGCCCCGGATTTGTGGGCATTCTATGCCGCGTCGTTGCCGTCGCAGCCGGGTTGGCGCATCAAACCCAATGCGTCGCTGCTGAGTCAGGTACGCCAGGTGCTGCTGCTGCAGACCGGCCAGCGCAACGCCGAGATGACGCTATATCAAAACGTCCTGCGCGACGTGCGCCGCAACTACACCGATCTGACGCTGGAAGATATGACGCCGGGCACCGATATGCACCGGCTGTTCAGCAGTGACGACAAAATTCCGGGCGTGTTTACGCGCCAGGCGTGGGAAGGCGGCGTGCGCCAGGAGATTGAGAAAGCGGCCAACACCCGGCGCGATGAAATCGACTGGGTGCTCAGCGACACTCGCAGCGCCGTGCCGCAGGAGATTTCCCCGGAAGCACTGAAGGCCCGGTTAACCCAACGCTATTTCAGTGACTTTGCCGCCAGCTGGCTCAACTTCCTCAATGGCATCCGGCTTAACCCTGCGCAGAATATTGCCGACGTCACGGACCAGCTGACGCTAATGAGCGACGTGCGTCAGTCACCGCTGATTGCGTTAATGAACACGCTGGCGTGGCAGGGCCGGACCGGCCAGCAGCGCGAGGCGCTGTCCGACACGCTGATCAATTCAGCCAAAGACCTGATCGGCCAGAAAGACAAGCCGGTTATCAGCCAGAAAGCCACCGGCCCCGAAGGTCCGCTGGATGTGACCTTCGGCCCGCTGCTGGCGCTGACCGGCAAAAACAGCGGCTCTCAGCTGATGGCCGCCGACAGCAGCCTGACGCTGCAAACCTATCTAACCCGCATCACCCGCGTGCGCCTGCGTCTGCAGCAGGTCGCCGCCGCACCGGATCCGCAGGAGATGCTGCAAACCCTGGCGCAGACGGTTTTCCAGGGCAAGAGCGTTGACCTTACTGATACGCAGCAATACGGCAGCCTGATGGCGGCCAGCCTCGGCGAAGAGTGGAGCGGCTTTGGCCAGACGATGTTCGTCCAGCCGCTGACGCAGGCGTGGGAAACCATCCTGCAGCCATCGGCGGTGAGCCTGAATGCGCAGTGGCAGCGCTCCATCGTGGAAAACTGGCGCACTGCGTTCGACGGGCGCTATCCATTTGCCGCCGGGCAAAGCGACGCGTCGCTGCCGATGCTGGCGGAGTTTATCCGCCGCGATGCCGGACGTATCGACAGCTTTCTCAGCAGCCGTCTAGGTGGCGTGTTGCAAAAAGAGGGCAGCAGCTGGGTGCCGAATGCGGCTCACAGCCAGGGATTAACCTTCAATCCTGCCTTCCTCAAGGCGGTTAACCAGCTGCGCGAGCTCTCCGATATTCTGTTTACCGACGGCACGCAGGGCATCAGCTTTGAATTGCAGGGCCGCGCCGCGCCAGAGGTGATTGAAACCCAGCTGATGCTTGATGGTCAGCCGCTGCGGTATTTCAATCAGATGGCGACCTGGCAGGCGATGCGCTGGCCGGGCGACAGCCTGAAGCCGGGCACGCTACTGACCTGGAGCGGCGTGAAAAGCAGCGCGCAGATATACGGCGATTATCCCGGCACCTGGGGCTTTATCCGCTGGCTGGAGGAGGGGAAACGTGAGCGCCTCGATCGCAGCCGCTGGCTGCTGAGTTTCACCACGCCGGATAAGCGCACGCTGACGTGGGTGCTACGCACCCAGATGCGCGACGGTCCGCTGGCGCTGCTGCGCCTGCGGGGTTTTACGCTGCCGACGGAAATTTTCAGCGTGGATGCGGCCAGTGCCTCCGAGGCAATGGCCCCGCGTGAAACAAGCACGGATGACTTCATCACCAATATGGACGGAGCAGAATAATGACCGCGATGATAGAACTTGTTCGCGCCTGCAGCGTGGATGAATCCACATTGAGAAGCCAGGCGCGGCAACACTGCAGCGACTGGGCGCGCTGGCTGGAACCGATCAGTCAAGCGTTGCCCGCCGGAGACGATCCGGCTTACGACGATCAGTTTATGCAGATCCGCGAAGAGGTGAATAAGCTTTCCGGGTTTGATACTGACGCCATCGCCCGCCTGTCGGAATCGCTGCTGACAACCGTGAGCAAGGATATCCGGGTGATCACTTTTTACGCGTGGGCGCGCCTGCATCAGGACGGCGAGCAGGGGCTGGCGGAAGGACTGGAACTGCTGGCAGCCGCGCTGCATCAGTTTGGTGGAAAGCTGCATCCGCAGCGCAGCCGCAGTCGCCAGGGCGCGCTGGCCTGGCTCGGCAGCGCCAGAATGCTCGACAGCCTGACGCTGTGGCCGGAAGCCGATATCGCGCGGGTTTGTCGTATCAGCGGCGCACTGCTGCTGATTGAAGATGCGCTCAGTGAAGATGAGCGTAACGGACTTCAGCCGCTGTTGCGTGCGCTGGAGCTGCGACTGGCGCAGAACGGCGGAGCCAGCGCCATGGTGCCACTTAACAGCCCGACGCATGCGGACGTAGATGATTCAGCCCTTGCCGCACTCGCGCCGGTCAACTCCGGCGAAACGCTGAAGGCGCAGGCAAAAGTGCTGGCAAACTACCTGCGCGAGCAGCCCGGCGGCTGGCTTTCCGCGCACCATCTGATGAAAAGCGTGCGCTGGGATACCATCCTCAATCTTCCCGCGCTCGGACCCGGCGGCAATACGCGTTTGCCACCGCCGAAACCCGATCATCGTGCACACCTCAAGCGCCTGTATCTGCAGCAAAGCTGGACGGAGCTGCTGGAACTGACCGACTCGCTGTTTGCGCAGGCCATCAATCACGTGTGGTTCGATCTGCAGTGGTACGCCTGTGAAGCGCTGAATCGTCAGGACAAGGGCGCGGCGCTGGCGAACATTGTGCAGCAGGATTTGCATGGGCTACTGTCAAGGTTGCCGGGACTGGAAACGCTCTGCTATTCAGACGGCACGCCGTTTGCCGATGAGGTGACCCGCAGCTGGATCGCGCAGAAAGTGATGGGCGATATACGCTTAACGGACAGTGATACGCCGTTTGCCGGGCCGGACAACGACATTCTGTCACTGGAAAGTGAAGCGGTGGAAAAAGCGGAAACAGAGAGCGTCGAAGCTGCGCTTGCCTGGCTGCAGATGCGTCCAGGCTCCAGCAATACGAAAGATCAGTGGCTGCTGCGCCTGCTAATGGCGCGAGTATGCGAGCAGTTTGGTAAGAGCGAAATGGCACTGCATCTGCTGGATGAACTTAACCAGCATGCCGGCACACTGACGCTTGCGCAGTGGGAACCAACCTTATTATTCGAAGTGCGCGCCCGGCGGCTGAAGCTGCTGCGTGCCAGGGCTGCGCGTAGTGAAAGTGAACGCACGCGCATTCAGCCGGAAATGGACGCGCTGTTGTCCGGCCTTATCACGCTTGACCCGCTCAGGGCCGCAATCCTCTGCAGCTGACTTCTGCTTTTCAACTTCCTGTCGCCTGATTCTCTCCGGCGGCACATTACTTAGTGAATACCATGGACGATTTAACCCTGCGTTATTACGACGCTGAAATGCGCTACCTGCAGGAAGCGGGCGAAGAGTTCGCCCGCGCCCACCCTGAACAGGCGGCGATGCTCAATCTCGATAAAGCCGGTGCCCGCGATCCCTACGTTGAACGATTGTTCGAAGGCTTTGCCTTTATGGTCGGCCGGCTGCGGGAAAAGCTCGACGATGACCTGCCGGAACTCACCGAAGGGCTGGTGAGCCTGCTGTGGCCGCACTATCTGCGCACTATCCCGTCGATGTCGGTGGTGGAGTTCACGCCCGACTGGCGCGAGATGAAGGAGCCGATGCGCCTCGCGCGTGGCTTTGAAGTGATCTCTCGGCCGGTCGGTGAAAAAGGCACACGCTGCCGTTACACCACCACGCGCGCCGTGCAGGTGCTGCCGCTGGCGCTGGAATCGGCAAAGCTGTCAACCGATGCCGCCGGACGCTCGGTGATCCGCCTGCGCTTTAACGGTGGGGCACTGGCCGACTGGAGTCGCATTGATGTCAGCCACATTCCGCTCTATCTCAATGCCGATGCGCCGCTGGCCTGCGCGCTGCACGAAGCATTAACGCTTAACGCCGCCAGCATTACACTGCGTTTGCCAGGCGAAACCGACAGCCGCCGCTTTGACGGCCACTTCAGCGCGCAGGGTTTCAGCGAGAAAGATCGGCTGTGGCCGGGCGATGAGGGCAGCTTCAGTGGTTATCAGCTATTGCTGGAATACTTTACCTTCCGCGAAAAATTCATGGCGGTGAATCTGCGCGGGCTGGAGCAGGTGGCGCTGCCCGCATCGCTGCCGTGGTTTGAACTCGACGTGGTGCTGGCCCAGCGCTGGGAGCATGATTTCCAGTTCAGCGAAAAGCATCTGCGCCTCAACGCCGTGCCGGTCATCAACCTGTTCGCGATGGAGTCCGATCCTTTGATGATCAACGGATTACAGACCGAATATATGCTGCGACCGATGCGCGTGCAGGACGGACATACCGAAATTTACTCGGTAGATTCAGTGATTTCATCGAAAGGTCTGCCATATGTGCCCTTCAGCAGCTTCCGCCACAAAGGCGGGATGCTGCGTCATGAAGCGCCGGAACATTACTATCACACGCGCGTGCGGCGCGGGCCTTCCGGGCTGCACGAAACCTGGATGATCCTCGGCGGCGAAGCCTTTGATAATCACAGCCTGCCGGAGAACGAAAGCCTGTCGGTAAGCGTCACCGGTACCAACGGCCAGCTGCCGCGTCGCGCGCTGCAGAGCACGCTGCTGGATACCGCGGTGAGCAGCACCGACGTGGCGATGCAGGTGCGCAACCTGTGCGCGCCGACGCTGCCATGCTATCCGCCCAATCGTGACCGCTTTCACTGGCGTGTGCTGAGCCATCTCGGTTCCAGCTTCCTGTGGATGATGGATAACGCCGAGGTGCTGCGCGGCACGCTGGCGCTGTATGACTGGACGCACAGCGAAATGAACCGCCGTCGTCTGGAGGCGATTCTGCACGTTTGCCACAAAGAGACTGAACACTTTGAGCAGGGCTATCTGCTGCGCGGCGTGCAGATTGAAATCACCCTCGACAGCAGCGGCTTTGCCGGCCGTGGTGATATCTGTTTGTTTGGCGAGATGCTTAGCCGCTTCTTCGCGCTGTATACCGATATCCACCTGTTTAACCGTCTGATTTTAATCCTGCAGCCAACCGGAGAGCGCCTCGTATGGGAAGAGAAGCACAACCGCCGCATCTCCGGCTGACGCCACGGCTGGAGCAGGAGCTGACGCGGCTGAACTTTTACCGCTTCTGCCAGTTGATAGAGCATCAACACAAAGATAAGCCGCCACTGGGCAGCACTAACAAACCGGAAAACGACGCGGTGCGGCTGCTGCCGCATCCCGGCATGGGGTTTCCGGCTGGCGAGCTGAAAGCGGTTGAGTACAGCGACAGCGATGATGCTGCGCCGCCGGTAGTGCGCACCACTTTTCTCGGATTGTACGGCGTCGATTCACCGCTGCCGGGCGCATATGTCGATGACATCACGCAGCGCGATGAAGGACATGAAGCGCTGCAGGGATTTCTGGATATTTTTAACCATCGTATTCTGACGCAGTTTTATCGTATCTGGCGCAAATACTCTTATCCGGCCACCTTCGAGTCGGGTGGCAGTGATAAGACATCACAATCGTTACTTGGTCTGGTGGGCTTGGGCATTCCAGGAACCGCAAAACACCTCGCAACGCCTGTCTCGCGCTTCCTGGCACTGTTAGGGGTGATGCGTCAGCCGGGCCGAACGGAAGAGGGCATTCGCGCGCTGGTGCGTTTGTTGGCACCACAAACCTCGGTCAGCGTGAGGCCGCACTGCCTACGCCCGGTGTTGGTAGTTCATCCGCTGGAATGTGATTTTGTGCTGGATGGTAATGCACCGCTCGGCGATGAAGCAATCGATGCCAATAGCCAGTTGCTGATTGAACTGCAAACTTCCTGCGCGGATGAAGCACGACGCTGGCTTCCAGACGGCCAGCTTTATCAGGATTTTTTGGCTTTGCTGCGAGTTTATCTTGGCTGGCGTTACCGGGCACGCATCCGGCTACGGCTGGATACGCCTTTATTAGCAGCGCCGGCGCTAGGAGAGACGCCTTTCTGGCTCGGCATGATTGGCGTGCTGGGTGCTGAAGAAGCGAATTGCCCTCCCGATATCCCCCAAACGTTTACCACTGAGCTAGGCAGTTATTCAGGTTTGAGCCCGGCCGAAATTTACAAGGAACAACAACGTGTTAGTTACTACTTTGATTAAAACTCGTTACGCGATGGTGTGTAGTGCAGTACTACTGATCTCTGGCTGTGGTTTGCAGCAGAAGGTGAGTGACGGAAGTGCGGCAGCATTTGATGCAATTTTTTACAAGCAGATTAAAACGCTGCATCTTGATTTTGCTGCCCGCGAAAGTCTCAACAGTGACAGTCGCGAGCATAATCCGCTGTCCCAGCCGGTAATGGTGCGCGTATTTCAGCTGAGCGAACGTAAAGCTTTTGACGGTGCGGTGTATCAACAGCTAACCGGAGATGTGACGAACGTACTTAACGGTGAGCTTCTGGCCGATCGTGATGTGGTGATAACCCCCGGTGGGGATGTGGCGCTGAATATGCCGATGGAAAAAGAGAGTCGCTTTATTGCGGTGGTTGCGCTGTTTCAGCAGCCGGATATGGCCAAAAATAACTGGCGGCTGGTGCTGGAACGTAATGATTTAGATCCGGACAGGGCGCGCGTCATTGAATTAAGCAGCAACAGCTTGAGCCTTGTAGAGAAGAAATCATGAGTGCTGGTCACCATCAGCCTTCGCTGTATGAGTTGCTAAAAGGGGGCTTTGCTGGAGGACTAGAGTTGCATCAGGTGAATGAGCGGGATCAGGTGATTATGTCCGTGCTCGACAACATGCAGCGCATCCTCAATACCCGCGCTGGATCGCTATCGCATATTCCTGATTACGGGCTGCCGGACATGACACGTATCCTGCAGGGGATGCCCGGCACCGCACATCAGTTGCTGTTTACACTCTCAGCAGTGCTGCTGAAATACGAACCTCGTCTGAAACGTATTGATGTAGCTTTACTTGAACAAAAGATTCCCGGCGAACTGCGCTACGCTATTGACGCTGAACTGAAAGACGTTGGCCTGGTGCGCTTCGGTACAGAGTTTATGCCCGAAGGCCGGGTGATGATTCGCCATATGAAACAACAGCAGTATCTGGATATTCGCACTCCCCTCTGAAATCATTTTTTCGCCTGCCATTCAGGCGTAACGGAACTCAGCAATGAACACATCTCAATCACGCCAACTGAAGACGGGCGGCGATCCTCGCTGTTTCAAAGAATATGCCGCGCTTCGCCACGAAATGCAGAAGTTGTCCCATCCAGCACGACCTGACGTTAACTGGCGGCTTGCCTCTGATTTATGTTTGACACTGTTCGAACAAAACGGCGTGGAGTTGCAGACCGCCTCCTGGTATACCGTCTCCCGCGCTCACCTCGCGGGCATTGATGGCATGCGCGAAGGACTGGCGGTGCTGGTGGCAATGCTGACCCGGCAGTGGCCAATACTTTGGCCGCAGCCAGTTCAAACGCGGATTAAATTACTGGCATCGTTGAGTCGGCGCTTGCAGCAATATTTACGCAGCCAGACGCTAACGCTGAATGATTTAACCGCGCTGAATCAGGTTGCCAGTTTGCTTAATACAGCCGGTGATCATCTGCAGCGTCTGGATCTACGGCAGAGTAGCCAGCTGGATAGGCTATTGGATCGTATCCGCAACGCGGTAGCTGCTCTGGAGCGTGGTGATGTGGTGCAACAGAATGGCGCCGTAGCAAATCAACATGAACATTCGGCGTTGGCTGTGCCAATGGGGGGCTGGGTTTATGTGGCAACGGCCGAGAGCACGGTATCGGAAAGGCGTCGATTATGTCGTCGGGCTTTTTTCGCCGGTATCGGCTCAGCGCTGCTGGTTGTCGCAACGCTGTCTGCCGCATGTTATTTCGTTCGCGATCCCGCTTTTAAGCGTGAGCTTTTAGCATCAGTGGCGCCACTATCTCCGTTGCTGGATGCTGCATCTGTACAGAAATTGAAGGAACGTGCGCCCGGCTGGCTCAACGACGATGACTGGCTGAATCTTACACAGCAGCAGTTGGATGAGCTTTTAGCAGCATCCCCTGCATGGCAGCTAGAGCGCGGCAGTGCGCTGGTTCTGCAGGCGAACCAACTGCTGCCAAATGGCGTTGATGCGGCGGCCATGAGAACGCGCTGGAATCAGCAACTGCTCGCCGCCTCGTTGCCAGCGGAAAACATGGTTGGCTGGCAGCAGGGTATGGATCAGCTTAAAGCCCTGGCGCAGCGGTTAGATGAGGTGGACGAAAAAGGCGGCAGATATCTGACCGTCAGCGAGCTGAAAACCGCTGTCTACGGTATCTCGCAGGCACTGAGTCACACCGTGCCAGTAGAGGAGCAGTTACGTCAGCTAAAACAGTTGATTGACCAGAATGATGATGCCGCGCAGGGTAATGTGAAACAGGTGGAGATGCACCTGAATCAGCTGATTGCCTCTTATCATTTACTGACCCTGCCGCAACACCAGTAATGCTTCCTGAACATGCGACATTTACGTCGAGTAATATTTTAGCTTGGATTAAATAACAGCAACGGTCATGCTGTGCGCAATTTTTGCTTCGCGTTATGAAATAAAAATCCACGCAAGCGCGTGGATTTAATGTTTTCCTGTCGTTGCCATGAGGTTTAATAAAACCTCATGAGACAATACATTTTATTTAGACGTTAAATAAGAAGTTCATCACGTCGCCATCTTTGACGATGTACTCTTTACCTTCGGAACGCATCTTGCCGGCCTCTTTCGCGCCTTGTTCACCTTTATAAGCCACAAAGTCTTCAAAGGCGATAGTCTGTGCGCGGATAAAGCCTTTCTCAAAATCGGTGTGGATTTTACCGGCCGCCTGTGGCGCTGTAGCGCCTACCGGAATGGTCCATGCACGCACTTCTTTCACGCCAGCGGTGAAATAGGTTTGCAGGTTCAGCAGCGCATAACCGGCGCGGATCACGCGGTTCAGACCCGGTTCTTCCAGCCCCAATTCCGCCATAAACTCGTCACGTTCATCATCTTCCAACTCGGCGATGTCAGACTCAACGGCAGCACACACCGGAACGACGACAGAACCTTCGGCTTCGGCAATGGCACGTACCTGATCGAGGTACGGATTGTTTTCGAAACCGTCTTCGTTGACGTTAGCGATATACATGGTCGGTTTCAACGTCAGGAAACTCAGGTAGCGGATGGCCGCTTTCTCGTCTGCATCCAGCTTCAGCGCACGCAGCATGCCAGCTTCAGACAGATGCGGCAGGCATTTTTCCAACGCAGCCAGTTCAGCTTTGGCATCTTTGTCGCCGCCTTTGGCTTTCTTCTGGCAACGCTGAATGGCACGTTCGCAGGTGTCGAGATCCGACAGCGCCAGCTCGGTGTTGATCACGTCAATATCTTCCGCCGGGTTAACTTTGCCCGCAACGTGGATGATGTTGTCGTTCTCGAAGCAGCGCACCACGTGGCCAATAGCTTCAGTTTCACGGATATTAGTCAGGAACTGGTTACCCAAGCCTTCACCTTTGGATGCGCCCTTTACCAGACCGGCGATATCAACAAATTCCATGGTGGTTGGCACCACACGCTGTGGTTTAACGATTTCGCTCAGCTGATCGAGGCGCAGATCGGGCATTGGTACTACACCAGTGTTTGGCTCGATGGTGCAGAACGGAAAGTTGGCTGCTTCGATACCCGCTTTGGTCAGCGCGTTGAACAGGGTGGATTTACCGACGTTCGGCAGGCCCACAATACCGCATTTAAATCCCATGGTCTGATTACCTTTATCACTGAGTGCGCAGCGCTGCTCATTAGCGCCGACAGATTCAAAAAATTTCGCGCATTATACACAGAATTGCCCTCTGCGGCGCGGGAATTGGCCTTAACCAGCCTTGAAGGCATGCAGGCGGTTCATCGCCTTAATCTTGTCTTCTTTTAGCCACAGTTCGGTGCAGCGCACCGCTTCGTCTACCGCATCGTCAATCAACTTTTGTTCGCTGGCGGGCGGCTTGCCTAGCACGAAACCGGTGACTTTATTGCGATCGCCAGGATGGCCGATGCCGACGCGCAAACGGTGAAAATTATTGTTATTGCCTAGTTTGCTGATGATGTCTTTGAGGCCGTTGTGACCGCCGTGGCCGCCGCCTTGTTTGAACTTTGCCACGCCCGGAGGTAAATCCAGTTCATCGTGCGCCACCAGAATCTCTTCCGGCGCTATGCGATAAAAGGTCGCCATCGCTGCCACCGCTTTACCGCTGAGGTTCATAAAGGTGGTCGGCACCAGCAGGCGCACATCTTCACCCGCTAAAGATAAGCGTGCGGTGTAGCCATAGAATTTAGGCTCATCCTTTAATGACTGATTGTTACGACTCGCTAGCAAATCTACATACCAGGCACCCGCATTATGGCGCGTTGCGGCGTATTCAGCGCCGGGATTGGCCAGCCCCACAATCAGTTTAATGCTGCTCACGTTGTTTATCCTGTCTTGCTGCGGAAAGGGCGATAGTTTACTGCCTGTCGGTCCGAATCACAAAGTGCACCAATAACCGGTAATGACGCTCAGTGACTAATCAATTTCTATCGAAATCAAGGTGCTGGCAGTAAAGTTTCGTCAAAGGTTGTGAAGGAACTGTGATCCTGTACGCAACTTAAGCGGCAGCTATTGCCTAAGCTTATGGCTAATTAACCATACGTGCTGTTTTGCTTTTATAAGGATGGAGGTGAATCATGAAACGTCAACAATGCCGCGTAGTAGGTAACAGCTTGATGTGTTTGGGTTTACTGACGATGGTTCTCGGCGTCGGGTATTCCATTATTAACCAGCTTCCTTCACTCAATCTGCCGCAATTTTTGGCACATGGTGCCATGTTTAGCATCTTCGTCGGCGCGTTACTTTGGCTGGTGGGTGCGCGCGTCAGCGGACGTGAAAGAGTAGAAGATCGTTACTTTTGGTTGCGTCATTACGGCGACAAACGCTGCCGTCGCAATCACTCTTCACATTAAGTCATTACTGATTCTCTAAGCGGCCGTTCCTGAACGCGATATCGTCCAATGCAATTACGGCCGCTGGCTTTAGCGCGATATAACGCTTCATCAGCCAGCGCCAGCAAAGCGGGAAAAGGCTGACCAGGCTCAAGAGCGGTAGCAAAACCGATACTCACGGTATAACGGACGTCGTTAGGCTGTGATATCTGTGTCGCTAACCGGATACGCTCACAAATCAGCTGTGCTTGATCTTCATCACCAGGCAATATCGCTGCAAACTCCTCACCGCCCAGACGGGCAAAATGACCACCCTCCGGCAACACAGACTGCACCACCTGACAAAAATCTATCAGGACCTGGTCACCTTGTTGATGGCCATAGCGGTCATTAATAGTTTTAAAATGGTCTAAATCGAACAGTACTGCGCTGTAAATAAACGGTTGTGATGGGCGTGAGCTGCGCAGCACCACTTTATCCGCTTGTTCAAATAAGGCGCGACGGTTCCACACGCTGGTGAGAGGATCGTGCATTGAAGCCAGTTTGTGTGCCACCTGAGCGCGCTCGTTGACCATCGCCAGAATCGTAAAGGTCAGGCCGATGACAAACAAAATCGATTCCAGAATGACGTAAACCGAGAAACTTGACCCCCCAATGGCACCATGTACCGGCGAAGCCACTGCATCATCAAGGAAGATGCGCGTCACGTGAAACAGTAAATGAACCCACAGTAGAAACTGCGCTGGCCAGAAGGTGACGGTGAGGGATGCGCGTACGCGCCACAGCAAGCGAATCAGCGCGCCAGTAAAGATAATGCACAGCAGGCAAACCACCAGAACACGCTTTGGTTGGCTGTCATAGAATTCGGGGAATAAACATAAAGTGGCCCATAGTAAACCGCCGCCCATCCAACTCATTCCGATAGGTTTTCCGCAGAAAATGCGAAAAGCGTTAAGCAGATTGCCATAGGCAAAGAGCAGCATTACATTGCCGATGACCACCGGTAGAAAATGGAATCCGGCACTGCGCATGCTGCTGAGAAATACCGCCGCTAACGTTAAAACCAAGGCCAGCGTGGTGCAACCCAATACGCGATCATATTGCCCGCCAACCCAGGCAAAGATCAAAATGATACTTAAAAACCCCAGCACATAGAGCTCACAAACAAACAGCGTGTAGATGTCGAGAGACATAGTGGTCGGAGCTCTTAGTAAAAGTGTCGAGAAAAATACCATTAATCATTGGACCACTAAAGTGCGGCAATAGGTGTGGGAGAAAAAGAGTGGATGGCAGCGAGAATAGCGGGTTTTAACGGAATTTATCGCGGAAATATCAGCAGGGAAAGCGGCTTAATCGGTGAGTAACATCCTATGGACTGGCAAAGAAAAACCGGGCACGAAGCCCGGTTGCATGCGATGAATTAATGTTCAAACATCGCAGAGATAGATTCTTCGTTACTGATGCGACGAATCGCTTCGGCCAACATGCCAGACAACGTTAAAGTACGCACGTTTGGCAGAGATTTCATCTCTTCGGACAACGGAATGGTATCGCAGACAATCACTTGATCAATGACAGATTTACGCAGATTTTCCACCGCATTGCCTGAGAAGATTGGGTGAGTGGCGTAAGCAAACACACGTTTAGCGCCGCGCTCTTTCAATGCTTCAGCCGCTTTGCACAGCGTACCGCCGGTGTCGATCATATCGTCGACCAGTACGCAGTCACGACCTGCAACGTCGCCAATGATGTGCATCACCTGGGAAACGTTCGCACGCGGGCGGCGTTTGTCGATGATAGCCATATCGGTATCGTTGAGCAGTTTGGCGATAGCGCGCGCACGCACTACGCCACCAATGTCTGGGGAAACAACGATTGGGTTTTCCAAACCAATCTGCAGCATATCTTCCAGCAGAATTGGGCTACCAAATACGTTATCGACCGGGACATCAAAGAAGCCCTGAATCTGTTCAGCATGCAGGTCAACGGTGAGAACACGGTCAACGCCCACGCTAGAGAGGAAATCGGCAACCACTTTGGCGGTGATAGGAACACGAGCAGAACGCACACGGCGATCCTGACGCGCATAGCCAAAGTAAGGAATAACAGCAGTAATACGACCAGCAGAAGCCCGACGCAATGCGTCGACCATCACAACCAGCTCCATCAGATTATCGTTGGTGGGGGCACAGGTGGACTGGATGATGAAAATATCACCACCGCGTACATTTTCGTTGATCTGTACACTTACTTCACCATCACTGAAACGGCCAACAGCGGCGTCTCCGAGGCTAGTGTAAAGGCGGTTGGCAATGCGTTGTGCTAGTTCCGGGGTGGCGTTACCAGCAAATAGCTTCATATCAGGCACGAGAAGAACCTCAGGCTTGGCGTCCAGAGAATGAACGGCTCTAGAGTAACCGGCGAATACCAAAGAGCATGTTCATACGGGTGTGTTAATGCGCAACGTGCAGTATCTGGAACGTGTGACACTGTCACGTAAACGCTTATAGCCCAGAAAGTGTGCGCTGCAACGGCGAGATATTAAGCCCGCGCGCCACAAATCCGCAAATCCATTTCGGGGCAAGCTCCAGCACCTGATGTGCGTCGGACTCGGTGTCAAATTCAGCAAACACACAAGCTCCGGTCCCAGTCAGGCGCGACGGCGCGTATTCTAGCAGCCAGGAAAGCAGCTCATCAACCTTACGAAAACGTTTTCTTGCCACAGCCTCACAATCATTGTGAAAAGGCCGCTGTAATAGTTCATCTAATGTGCGGATTGGCGAATCGCGCGTCAAATCGGGATCGCGGAACAGATCGGGGGTAGCGATACTGACGCCTGGATGCGCCACCAGATACCATTTTTCTGCAGGTTCGGCTGGCTGCAACTGTTCGCCGACGCCTTCAGCAAAGGCCGCGTGACCGCGCACAAACACCGGCACATCGGCACCCAACTTGATGCCAATCGTTGCGAGTTCATCATCGCTGAGAGCGGTTTGCCATAGATGATTGAGAGCGACGAGCACCGTAGCGGCATCCGATGAGCCGCCGCCAAGACCGCCACCCATCGGCAACACTTTCTTCAGCGCAATCGTTGCACCGGCCAACGCGGGTAATGTGCCCCGCGCGGCGGCACATTGCTTTAACGCCAGCGCGGCCCGCACAATCAGGTTTTCTTCATCTGGCACGCCGTCCAGCGGCGTCAGGAGCGTAATCTTATCGCTGCTATCAGGGATGATCTCCAGCGTGTCGCCGTAATCAAGAAACTGAAACAGGGTTTGCAGATTGTGGTAGCCGTCAGGGCGACGGCCGGTAATGTACAGAAACAGATTCAGTTTTGCTGGCGCCGGCCACGTGGTGATCATTTTGTGGTCCAGCTATCCATGCGCAGTTTGATACGCTGACCGCCTTCGGTTAGCTCCAGATTCGCCGGCAGCGGCGGGTTAATTTTGCTGTCGTAATCGGAGATATTCACTTTCCACTGCTGTCCATTGCGGCTGTAATTCAGGCTTTGCAGCTGATAGTTACTGTTCAGCTGATAATCGCTCGCATCGCCCGGGAGGCCCATCATCCACTGACGCAGATTGGCGAGCGGAATATCCATACCGGTAAGCTGTGAAATCATCTTCTCAGCATCGTTGCTTACGTAGCGCTTGCCTTTGTTATCCACGATCTGTACTACCGATCCTTGCGCATCAAGCTGCAATTCAGTGCTGCCCAGCGGGTTGGTCAGCAACAAGCGATAGCGATCGGCGGCGGTTTGCTGCCAGTTAAAGCGCGCATAAACTTTTTGCTTGTCGGAGAGGTAAGCGAACGCGCCGCGCGTCTGATACTGACTAATTTTTGCGACGGCCTGCTGGTGCTGTTGCCATTGCGGTGACGTGGTGCTTGGGCCCGGACCTTGTGGTTTGTTAATGGTACATGCAGCCAGTAACACGCTGGCAAGGGGTAAAAGGCGCAGTAACTTGCGCGGGGGCAAATGCATCACGTGGTCATCTCCTCAGACACGTTTTTACTTCGTAACCGGTAACGCTAACCATCCGCGGGTAAGCCGTCAATGCTGTTGTAGCGATAATTGCGCACGTTCAGTTTAATCTTATTACAGTCATAGGCTTTGTATGGCTTTTCTTGACCTGTGGCATCTTGTAGAATGCGCTGCACAAAACCCTGACAATTATTGGGATATCCCAACCCGAATCACATGACGCTGCTTGCACTCGGAATCAACCACAAAACTGCACCTGTTGCGCTGCGCGAACGCGTTGCGTTTACACCTGACTCGCTGGAACTGGCGCTGAATAGCCTGCTGTCCCAGCCGATGGTGCAGAGCGGTGTGGTCCTTTCGACCTGCAACCGTACCGAACTCTACCTCAGCGTAGAGCAACAAGCGGATCTGCAAGAAAAACTGGTGCAGTGGCTGTGTGATTATCACGATTTGCGCGAAGAGGATGTGCGTAACAGCCTTTACTGGCATCAGGATAACGCGGCGGTCAGCCACCTGATGCGCGTTGCCAGTGGACTGGACTCGCTGGTGTTGGGTGAACCACAAATTCTCGGTCAGGTGAAAAAAGCGTTTGTGGATTCATCACGCGACCACGCGCTGAGCAGTGAACTGGAGCGGATGTTCCAGAAAACCTTCTCGGTGGCTAAGCGTGTCCGCACTGAAACTGAAATCGGTGCCAGCGCGGTGTCCGTTGCCTTTGCTGCTTGTTCACTGGCACGGCAAATCTTTGAATCCCTGAGCACCGTCAACGTGCTATTGGTGGGTGCCGGCGAAACAATTGAGCTGGTGGCGCGTCATCTGCGCGAACATAGCGTTAAAAAGCTGATGATTGCCAACCGCACCCGCGAGCGCGCTCAGCTGCTGGCCGATGAAGTCGGCGCGGAAGTGATTGGCCTGGGCGATATCGAAACCCGCCTGGCCGACGCCGACATTATTATCTCTTCCACCTCCAGCCCGCTGCCGATTATTGGTAAAGGGATGGTGGAACGCGCGCTGAAAGCGCGTCGCAATCAGCCGATGCTGCTGGTTGATATCGCCGTCCCGCGCGATGTCGAGCCGGAAGTGGGCAAGTTGGCCAATGCCTACTTATATAGCGTTGACGATCTGCAAGCCATCATCGAGCAGAACATGGCGCAGCGCAAAGCGGCCGCCGTGCAGGCTGAAAGCATTGTGGTGCAGGAGAGCGGCGAATTCATGGCCTGGCTGCGCGCACAAAGTGCGGTAGAAACCATCCGCGAATATCGTTCACAGGCCGATGAAGTGCGTGCCGAACTGCATGAGCGCGCCTTGATGGCGTTGCGTCAGGGCGCTGACGCGGAAAAAGTGTTGCAGGAACTGGCCCACAAGCTAACCAACCGTTTAATCCATACACCAACCAAATCACTGCAGCAGGCCGCGCGCGACGGCGACAGCGAACGCCTGCAGATCTTACGTGACAGCCTCGGTTTAGAGTAATCTGGTCAGTCACGACCTATCACTGGGATACCCGCTATTACATGAAGAGCTCTATTGTTGCCAAGCTGGAAGCGCTCCAGGAACGCCATGAGGAAGTGGAAGCGTTACTGGGCGATGCCGGCGTGATTGCCGATCAGGATCGTTTCCGTGCGTTATCACGCGAATATGCCCAGCTTAGCGACGTCACCCGTTGTTTCCGTGAATGGCAGCAGGTGCAGGAAGATGTTGAAACTGCCGAAATGCTGTTGGAAGACCCGGAAATGCGCGAGATGGCGCAGGAAGAATTGAAATCGTCGCGCGAGAAGCGCGAGGAATTAGAACAACAGCTGCAGGTGCTGCTGCTGCCGAAAGATCCCGACGATGAACGCTCGTGCTTTGTCGAAGTGCGTGCCGGCACCGGCGGTGATGAAGCGGCCATTTTCGCTGGCGATCTATTCCGCATGTACAGCCGTTACGCGGAAGCGCGTCGCTGGCAGGTGGAGATCATTAGCGCCAACGAAGGCGAACACGGCGGTTATAAAGAAGTCATCGCCCGCATCAGTGGCGACGGCGCTTATGGCCGCTTTAAGTTTGAATCGGGCGGCCACCGCGTGCAGCGTGTGCCGGAAACCGAATCGCAGGGCCGCATTCACACCTCGGCGTGTACCGTCGCGGTGATGCCGGAGCTGCCAGAAGCTGAGATGCCGGAAATTAACGCGGGCGATTTAAAAATCGACACCTTCCGTTCTTCCGGTGCGGGTGGTCAGCACGTTAACACCACCGATTCCGCCATCCGTATCACCCACTTGCCAACCGGCATTGTGGTGGAGTGCCAGGATGAGCGCTCACAGCACAAAAATAAAGCCAAAGCGTTGGCGGTGCTGGGCGCACGTATTCATGCCGCCGAAACCGCCAAGCGTAATGCCGCTGAGGCCTCCACGCGCCGTAACCTGCTCGGCAGCGGCGACCGTTCCGATCGCAACCGCACCTATAATTTCCCGCAGGGGCGTGTCACCGATCACCGCATCAACCTGACCGTTTATCGTCTCGACGAGGTGATGGAAGGCAAACTTGATGCATTGATCGAGCCGATTGTGCAGGAGTATCAAGCCGATCAGCTCGCTGCCTTGGCTGGACAGGATTGATGAATGTCCGTCGCTGGCTACAGCAAGCGGTGGTGGCGCTCTGCGGCGGTGATAGCCCAAAGCGCGATGCCGAAATTTTGCTGGGCTTCGTGACGGGCAAATCCCGCAGCTGGCTGGTGGCATTTGATGATGCGGAACTTGATGAACGGCAGCAGCAACAGCTCAAGGCGTTGCTGGCAAGGCGCGTTAACGGTGAACCGATTGCGCATCTGGTGGGCGAGCGTGAGTTCTGGTCGCTGCCGTTACGCGTCAGTGATGCCACGCTGATTCCACGTCCGGATACCGAAGTGTTGGTGGAGCAGGCGCTGGCGCATCTGCCAGCAACGGCAACGTCACTGCTGGATTTGGGCACCGGAACCGGAGCCATCGCGCTGGCCTTAGCCAGCGAGCGACCACAGTGCCAGGTTATCGGCTGCGATCGTATTCCTGCCGCGGTGGAACTGGCGCAAGACAACGCGCAGCGTCTGCATATCAACAACGCGCACTTCATGCTTAGCCACTGGTTTAGCGATCTTCCTGCCCAACGCTTTGACCTGATTGTCAGCAATCCTCCGTATATTGATGCCGCCGATGAACATCTGCAGCAGGGCGATGTGCGCTTTGAGCCGCTTAGCGCGCTGGTGGCGGACGATCAGGGCCTGGCCGATTTACGCTTCATTATTCACACCGCGCCGCAATGGTTGCAGCCTGGTGGCTGGCTGTTGTTGGAACACGGTTGGCAGCAGGGCGCGGCCCTACGCGCGATGATGATGCAGCACAATTACCAGATGGTAAGCACCGTTGACGATTACGGCGGGAATCCGCGTGTCACTTTGGGACAATTTTTCAATTAAGGAACGACGATGGCGAGCTGGTATCCCCTGATCAAACATTTCCATTTACTGACTGTAGCCTTAACGATCAGCCTGTTTCTGCTCCGTTTCTATTGGCAGTGCACTGGTTCAGGCATGCTGCAGCGCCGCTGGGTGCGCATTGCGCCGCATATTAACGACACCTTTTTACTGATAAGCGGCGCGCTGTTAGTGATGATTACTCACTTTTATCCGTTCACACCGCAAGGAAGCTGGCTGACGGAGAAGCTGTTAGCGGTTATTATCTACATCGCCTTAGGTTCCGTGGCATTGAGCCGTCGCCCACGTAAAATGGGGACACGTTGGATCGCCTGTCTGGTTGCAATCGTTGCCTTGTTGATTGTGATTAAGCTGGCGATGACCAAAATGCCGTTATTGGGGATTGTATGACCTCGCCAGAGCAACTTGATTACAGTAAAACGCCGTTAAGTGAAGCGGTGATTGGTGCCACATGCGCCATACGCAATGATTTTTCCGCGCCATCCGTGCAGCAGCAGCTGGCCGCGCTGGTCGAGGAAGCCCGTGCGTTTATCAGCAGTGAAAAAGATGCCGATCTGCAGCTCGAGAAGCTGTTAGAACTGTTTTATCGTCAGTGGGGATTTGGTGGTGCCAGCGGCGTCTACAACCTTTCGGATGCGCTGTGGATCGACAAAGTGCTTTCGAGCCGCCAGGGTACTGCGGTTTCGCTCGGCGTGATTCTGCTGCATATCGCCGATGAGCTAGAGTTACCGCTCATGCCGGTCATTTTTCCTACGCAGCTGATTTTGCGTGCGGACTGGTTAGACGGCGAGATGTGGCTAATTAATCCATTCAATGGCGAAACGTTGGATACGCATACGTTAGAAGTATGGCTTAAGGGCAATATTAGCCCAACCGCTAAGCTGTATAATGATGATCTCGACGAAGCGAAAACGATCAACGTCATGCGCAAAATGCTTGATACGTTGAAATCGGCGCTGATGGAAGAGAAGCAGATGGAACTGGCGCTGAACGTAAGCCAGGTGCTGCTGCAGATCGACCCCGACGATCCCTATGAGATCCGCGATCGCGGCTTGATATACGCGCAGTTAGAGTGTGAACACATCGCGCTGACCGATTTGACCTATTTTGTTGAACAGTGTCCTGAAGACCCGGTTAGCGAAATGATTAAAGTGCAGATTCACGCCATCGAACAGAAGCAGGTGACGCTGCACTAAGCCTCAGAAGATATAAGGAAAGGTCATGACACAGAAAGTAGTGAGTATTGGCGATATCAAGGTCGCAAACGATCTGCCATTCGTTCTTTTCGGCGGCATGAACGTGCTGGAATCGCGCGATCTCGCCATGCGCATCTGCGAACATTACGTTAAGGTCACCGACAAACTCGGCATCCCTTACGTATTCAAAGCCTCTTTTGATAAAGCTAACCGTTCATCCATCAAATCCTATCGCGGTCCGGGTTTGGAAGAGGGGATGAAAATTTTTCAGGAGCTGAAGCAGGCTTTCGGCGTGAAAATTATCACCGACGTACATGAAGCTTCCCAGGCGCAGCCTGTAGCGGACGTGGTTGATGTGATTCAACTGCCCGCCTTCCTCGCTCGTCAGACCGATCTGGTGGAAGCCATGGCGAAAACGGGCGCTGTGATTAACGTGAAGAAGCCACAGTTTGTCAGCCCAGGCCAGATGGGTAATATCTATGACAAGTTTGTGGAAGGCGGCAACGATCAGGTCATTCTTTGCGATCGCGGCAGCAACTTCGGTTACGACAATCTGGTGGTCGACATGCTCGGCTTCAATGTAATGAAGAATGTCACCAAAAATAGCCCGGTGATCTTCGACGTCACCCACGCGCTGCAAACGCGCGATCCGTTCGGTGCTGCATCTGGCGGTCGTCGTGCGCAGGTGGCTGAACTGGCGCGTGCCGGTATGGCGGTTGGCATTGCTGGCCTGTTTATCGAAGCGCACCCGGAACCGAACAGCGCCAAGTGTGATGGTCCTTCCGCGCTGCCGCTGGACAAGCTGGAGCCATTCCTGGTGCAGATGAAAGCGATCGACGATCTGGTGAAGGGCTTCCCAGAGCTGGACACCAGCAACTGATTGTTTCAGATGTAAAAAAGGCGCCGATGGCGCCTTTTTTATTATTTTGTCATTCACCATTCACAGGTGTCGTAGCGGCGCAATTTATTGCGCGATAAATCGCGCCGCTACAGAATGTGTGCTCATAGCAACCCTACGGTTTACAGCATAATCGTCAACAAATAGCCGGCAAACAGCGCCAGATGTGCAGCACCATTCAGTACGTTGGTACGGCCAGTTGAGAACGAAATGTGGCACAGAATCAGCACGGCACTCATGATCACCATCTGCGGCGGCTCAAGGCCAAATACCAATTGCTGATCGGTCAAGGTTGCGATGATGGTGACGGCGGGCACGGTTAATGAAATCGTTGCCAGCACTGAACCAAAGAACAGATTCATCGCGCGCTGTACCTGATTCATCAACACCGCTTTAATTGCACCTAATCCTTCTGGCGACAGAATCAACAGCGCCACCAGGAAACCGGTGAACTGCTTCGGCGCGTTCAACTCTGTCAGCAGGCTTTCCAGTGGATTGGCATTCATCTTGGTGACGCTAATTACCGCGATCAGATGCACGATTAGCCACGCGGTATGCCATAGCGAACTGTGCGCGGAGGGTTTGCCGTGATGCGGATCGTCGCCATCATCTTCATGCTCATAAACGAAGAGACTCTGATGCGTTTTTGTCTGAATCAACAGGAACACGCCATACATGGCGGCCGATATTGCGGCAATAATCAGCGCTTGTGCGGTGGAGAAGTTGCCACCCGGTAATGCATTGGGAAATACCAGCACCAGAATCGCCAGCGGGAAAATGGCGATCATGTACTGCTTAACCCCCGCCAGATTGACGTACTGGGTGGCAAATTTACGGCCACCCAGCAGCAGGGCAAAACCAACTAAACCGGCGGTGACGATCATGATGATGGAGTAGAGCGTATCGCGCATCAACGCGGGGGCGGCATCGCCTGTCGCCATTAGCGCGGAGATAAGGCTTACCTCCAGAATGACCACGGAAAGGCTGAGAATCAGCGAGCCATAAGGTTCACCTAAACGGTGGGCTAATACATCCGCATGACGTACAACGCTAAAGGCGCTGCTCAGAATGGCGACTAGCGCCAGTAAGTTGATGCCGATAACCGGCAGTAGCGCTGTCTGGTTGCCAAAAAAACTCAGCACAGCCAGCGCAGCAACGGGGAAAATCAGTGAGTACTCGGTGTGGCGGGTTTTCTCATGTCCAGGCATTTACCATCCTCTCCGGGAAAAAGTACAAAGCAGGCAATCATTGCCTGATAAATATAATGAGTTTTCTGACGCAACGCAGTGTAACTTTTCATCAGCCAGGCTGCTGCGATTTTACGCGACTTTACCAAAGGCGTTTCTTATACATAACAGGGAGAAAGGTCAGGTTATCAGCGGATATATGCATATATTCATTATGTTGAAATAGTATTTTGCTAAGTTTCAACGGTAATTAAAGCCATTAATGAGTACTTATGATGTACTTTATAGCGGTTTAAATCTTTTTTTACGCTCCTGCCGGCTAAAGTAACGATTTGCGTTTTATCGCAGATGTTCCAGGCTTAAGTTTTAGTGTGAAACAGGAGGAAATATGCCTTATTCATCTAACCGTGAGTTGCCCGACAGTGTGCGCCATGTGTTGCCGAGTCACGCACAAACCATCTATCAGAAAGCCTTCAACAGCGCCTGGGATCAATATAAAGATCCTGACGACAGACGTGGCGACGAATCTCGCGAAGAGGTTGCCCACAAAGTTGCCTGGTCAGCCGTTAAACAAGAGTATGCCAAAGGTGATGATGATAAGTGGCACCCTAAAAACTAGTCTGTGAAGCGGGTCATTTTGGCCCGCATTCCTGCTTTTCCCCGCGCTATTCAAGTTTCTCGCCAGGCAGCCGATGCTATTTACAGAGAATTTCCCCTTTGTGATCGGGGTCAATGTTGAATTTTTTGTTAAAAATGAATTAATGTCTTCTCTTAAGCCGACGTAACAGGCGTCGACGTTAAGACATCAGTTTTAAGATGCTGCACCGGCGAGATGTTTGCATAGTAGAGGAGACCGTAGTGTTAACCCGGGAATTTTTATTAAAAGCAGATTGCAAAACATCATTTGGTGATATTGACGAGGCGCTACTGTGGAGCTGTGAACAGCGTGCGGCATCGCTGGCGGCAACGCTTGCTTGTCGTCCTGACCAGAGTCCAGTGTGGATCTTTGGCTATGGCTCGCTGATGTGGAACCCGATTTTTGAAGCGGAAGAAGTGGCGTCTGGCCGGCTGGAAGGTTGGCACCGCGCCTTTTGTCTGCGTCTGATTGCGGGTCGCGGTACGGTCACGGCGCCGGGACGCATGCTGGCACTGAAAGAGGGCGGGATGACCAGCGGTCTGGCGTTTCGTTTGCCAGAATCGCGGCTGCATGATGAGCTCGAACTGCTGTGGAAGCGTGAAATGATTACCGGCTGCTATCTGCCAACCTGGTGCGAACTGGCGCTGGAGGATGGACGTAACGTCACCGCGCTGGTCTTCATTATGGATCCCCGCCATCCACTGTACGAGACCGATTCATGTCGTCGCACTATTGCGCCACTGATCGCGCAGGCCAGCGGCCCGTTGGGCACCAACGCACAGTATCTCTATGCATTGGAGCAGGAGCTGGGCAAGCGTGGCATGCAAGAAGAGGCACTGACGCGGCTGGCGGCTGAAGTTAGGGCGCTGCAGAACCAGAATACAGCAGCGCGCTAACCTCGTTACTGCGCAGGATTGATCAGCCAGGTTCCCGGCTTGTCGATGGTCAAGGATTGACTGTGCACCTGGCTACCATTATGCACTTCAATGCGATAACTCCCAGCGGCCAGATTCAGCGAGGCAAAACCGCTACTGGAAGGTTTCACATCCTTCGCCTCACCATTCAGCATCACGTTTTCACCCGCCTGCAAACGCAGATAAACCGTCGCCATGGTTGGCGCACTGCTCGCCACCGCTTTATTATCGGCGACAGCAGGCGTGGCAGGTGAAGTTGTGGCAGCCACTGGCGGCGTTTCGCTGTGATGATTGGTTTTCCACACCACGCCGATAACGGCTAACACGGCAATGACCGCGGCAGCGACTAAACCTGGGGACAAACGGCGTACGTTGCGCGGCGTTAAGGGTTCAACGGCGGCAGCACCGTGATTCACCGCCAGCACCTGAGGCTCTGGTGGGGCGGCTAATGGCTCAACGGGCGGGATCGGCTCAGCAGCGACCGGAAGCGTTGTCGACAGAGACTCAACATCGCTGACCGGTAAATCAATCAGGTTGGCAAACGCATCAATGCTTTGTGGACGATCTTTCGGCTTCATCGCCAATGCGCAGTCAATCGCGTGCAGCAGCGGCAGAGAATAGCCTTCCGGTTTGCGTTCAACCAGGGGCTGATAGTTGTCCTCAATGCAGCGCACCACGCTAACCGGCGGCGCATGACCGGTGATCAGGTTGTGCAATACCGCACCCAGCGCATAAATATCCGTCCAGGGACCTTGCTCGATTTCACCCTCTTCGCTGTACTGCTCAATCGGGGCAAAGCCTGGCTTCAGCATGATCTCGGTTTCGTCAGAAAGGTTACCAATCTCTTTGCGCGCTGATCCGAAATCAAGCAATACCGGCAGCTGGTTCTCCTGAATCTGGATGTTATCCAGTGAGATATCGCGATGCAGATAACCGCCAGCATGAATGGTGTCAATAGCGCCAAATAGCGGCGGCAACAGGCGACGGATCCAGCCTTCATCAATGCTGTCCGGGCTGGTGATTTGCCACTCTTTTAACGTCATCCCGCTGTAATACAGCGTCCCCATATAGGCGGTGCCGTTCTGTTCCCAGAAACGGAGTACGTGAAGCAAACCGGGATGATTGAAGCGCGCCAGCAGCCGCGCCTCCTGAATAAAGCTGTTACGCCCGGCCGTAAATAATTTGTGGAATCGCTCCCCGCGAAGTTCCAGCGACATGTCTGCCGCGCGCACCGCCAGTGATACCGGCATGTACTCTTTAATGGCGATGGTGCGCTCCAGCTGATGATCCCAGGCACGGTAAACAATGCCAAAGCCGCCGCCGCCAATCACTTCCTTGATTTCAAATTCATTAAACCGGTAGCCCGCAGGAAGGGCGTTGGGTGTATGGTTTTCGTTTGCCGACATAGTGAACTCTCTGAACACGTCCTGTAGCGCCCCGTCAGGTGACTGACGGCAGGCAACGACCGCTAATTAATTAATGTTACGCCAGGCACCAATCGCCGGATCGGCGAGATCCGCATGCAGGGTGTCAATCAGTAACACAGTCACTTTTTGCTGTGGCATAAATTGCGGCAACCAAACGCCGCGTAACGTTTCAACCCGCTTTTTCAGCACATCGCTATCCTGATCGGCGGTTTTATCCATTTTCACTAACAGCGTGCCGGTGAAGCGCCATACGTGTTGTTGCGCATCAAAGGGCAGCACGAGCCAGCTATCATCGGCATCCGGACGCGTAACAATCATGCGTTGGTTATTTACCGAAACAACTTCCAGCGGCGGGCCGCTTAATTTCAGGTCAGCAATCGGATAGCCTTGAGTGAAGTTCAACGCCACCGTGCGCGCTTTACCTCCGCTCATTAAGGTCATTTCACTCGGACCTTCCAGCCACCCTTCCGTCGAGCAGTGTTGTTGTGGATTATCGGGAATAAAGAGCGACTCGCCTTTGTCATCCCACCAGGTGCGGAAGTGGCAACCGCCTGGCAACGCAAAGTGCTGCAGCGGCGTGCTATCGGCCGGACGCGACAGATCGAGCGGTGCAGCATTGCTGCTGGTTGCGCTGGCTGTGGCATCGTTTATTACAATTGGACGCCAGTTCTGTAATTTGGCCGCGCTGCCATTCGCTAGTACGCTGCCGTCTTTATTGGTCATTTGCCAGGGAAGCTCATCCAGCAGGCCGCATTGATTTGCCAGCAGCGTACCGACGCGCGGCAAGAAGCTGGTCAGAATGCTGGAGTCGGTGCTTTTGCCCGAGACAATTCGCAGCGGCAGCGTCTCTTTACACCAGTCGTTCGGTGCCTTACTTGCCACGTCATCAATGTAGACTTCCAATGACAGGCTTGGTGAATACACCACGCGATAATCTTCTGCCTGCGCATTAAAGGCCAGCAACAGCGTTGCGAAGCCCGTCAACCACACTTTCATAAGAATCCTTGCATCAATAACGTGACGGCAGAAAACGTGCCGCATCAGCCTGGGAGTAAAGCAGCGTCGCTTCCTGCGGTTCGCCAATCCAGACTGCCAAAGCACTGAGATTGTCGCTTTTTACACTGCGGTTAACGGCTTGTTCCATCAAAGTCAGCCACTCTTCGCAGGCATTTACCATGCGCAGTGCAAGTTCCATTTCGTGGGTGGTGAGATTGAGCCAGAATCCGTCGCTGCAGACGAGAAACGCGTCGCCATCGGTAAGCGAAATCACTTCGCTAAACGTGGGCGGACGCGCCGGTTCAACACCGAGCGCATTATAGAGTAAATTACTGTTAATGCCGGTATTTTCATAGCCTGCTTCACGTAACTGCTGGGCCAGGCTGTGGTCACGCGTCACCTGATTTAGCACCCCATGACGGAAGTGATAAACCCGGCTATCACCCGCGTGCGCCCACCATGCGAGCTGTTTTTCGCGGTCGATAAACAGGGCGGCGAGGGTGGTGCTCATGCGTGAAAAATTCGGATTGTTTCCCTGTGCCTCAATCAACACCTGCTGACAGTGTTCTATCGCCGCGCGCGTGCTGTCTGGCGTGAAGCTCGCGTTGCGCTGCAGCTGCTTCAGCAGGGTATCGCGCACCAGCTGCGCCGCCATATCACCGCCGGGCAAGCCGGCAACACCGTCACACACCAGAAAACAGGCTCTGCTATCGTCCAGCTCGACGCCGGTACGATCCTGATTCTCGTCGCGCATACCTTGCTGGCAACGACTGGCAAACATCATCTTCATGCGTCTTCGGTCCGCGTTTGGGAATCTTTATATTGATTCACTTCCATATCGTAGGCATGCAAGAAGGCCTCCCCGAATAGCGTGTGGAAGTCATCTTCGATCTCGCCTGCGGTACGCTGGTAGTGGCGTGAGAAATAGTCCCACAATGCTGCTTTACGCCCGCTGCTTAACGCCAGCTTCGGCAACACACCATCTTTGCGCGCTTCTTCTTCCAGACGCTGAGGATTAAACGATTGCAGCATTGCGGCGATAATGGCCCTGATACCGGCAATCATGCCGAGCTGATGCGCCTGTAAATCCACCAACGCGTCGCGCACCGCCGGTTCTGGCGGCATAAAGCCAGGCATCTGGCTCTGATACATCTGCATCAGCACGGTTTTGCCCGAAGGCAGGATTTTGAAAGGATTATTGGCTTCGTTAAGGATCATCGTCATATCTGCTTTCACCCCGCGCTTCAGAATCGAGCGCGAGGAGAGCAGGGCAACGGTACCTTGCGAAAACAGGCTCAGCATGCGGCCGGTAACCCGCATTTGCTCCTCGGTAATCGTGGTCTGGTGACCGTTGTTCAGCCCCATACCTTCCAGCAGCGCAGCAATCAGCTTGTCCTGGCTGGCACCGGGCAACACATTGGGTAACGTGGGGGCATCGCTTTGCGGATCGATAGCCAGGCGGGGATCGTTACGGCGCTCACTACGTGCTGCCGGTTCGGGAATGACTTCCGGCTGCTGCAACATGCCGAGCGGGTCGTCAGCGTTATCGGTAAAGAAAGCCAGCGGATCGTCCTGCTTACTCGCACTGAGCGTGTTGGGATCGCGAACTTCAAGCTGGTACTCACCAATTTGCAGCGTATCACCATCCTGCAACGCGACTTGCGTACCGCGTTGCAGCGCGACGCCATTCAGCACCACCGACGTGACGCTTCCCTGGTTGGTTAAACGGCATTCCCCCTCAGGAGAAAGGTGCACCAGTGCCTGCAGACGTGATATCGCCCGCGATTCGTCTGGCAGCACCAGGTCGTTATCCTGGCTACGGCCGATGGTGCCGCCGGGCGGTTTGAACGCAACCGTTTTTGCCGGCACATCCGTATTGCACTGCACAATGGTAAATTGCATGAGTCATCCCGTTAATAAGGCAAACGCGGCGGCCTATTCAAACATGGGTGGATAGAGGCCGTTGCGGCCCGGCTGTGCACCAGACGCCGGGTTAAACAATAACGAAAACAGTTGTGCAGTCAGCGGACCACTATGCTTGTGTGTGGCATGACTAAAACCGTCACTGCGATTACTCCACCAGTAGCTCATGTGCTGCTGCGGATCAAATTTGTCGGCCACTTCACGCCAGCTTAACGTGCAGGGCAGATCGGCAAAACCAATCACATCCATGATGTCGCTGCGCTGCGTATCCGGCACCATCAGCGGCGACAGCTGCTGCATTTTCTGCTCTAAAGCATCGGGATTGAGCCGATCGCGCACTGCGCTCATCAGCAGCGCTCCCAGTTCCTGAAACCAGTCGCCGGACATCGCCAGCTGCGAGCTGTGCCAGTGACTGAGAGGGAAGCTGCGCAGAGCTAACAGCGGCCATGCGCGTCCTACACGATCGCTGGAGGGCAACAAACAGCCCATCTGTACCTGCTGACGCAGAGGGGAAAGCGGCAGAACAAAGTTCCATACCGGCGCGCGTAGAAATTGTGCCGTGCTGGCCTCAGGTTGTTGATGCCAGTGCACCAAACCCTGCTGAAACCAGTGGCTCCAGGGCGTCACGGTATTTTCACTGAGACGTTGGCGCAAAAAATCGCCGGTTGCCGGTAGTTTGCCATACCAGCCTGGCGCAGTGTGTTTCGGCATCGTTACCTCACCATTACTCACTGTGTCTGGTCAATCGCTGCGAAACGACGCGCGGCGTGATCGCCAGCGTATTGCTGCTTTCACCGGCATTTTTCAGATTCTCCGCAAGCTTGCGCATCATTAGAGCGTTATCACGCGCATAAGGCGAAGACTGTATTTGCTGATCCAGCAGCTGACTGAGATGCCAGTCGAGCTGCTGCAGATCGCGCGCGCTCACCTCGTTAGGCAATGACCGCTGCAGATTTTGCATCAGCCAGCCACGCAGAAATTCACCGTCATAATTACGTGGCTGATACAACATCTGATAGGCACGCAGCGCATTACGACTGTATTCGTTATCGTTACCCGGGTCGTCACGCAGCAGATTGGTGATTTGCTGTGCTACGCGGGGCAACAGTAAAGACTTAAGTGCATTTTGATAAAGCACCCAGGCCGCATCGCTCACCTGGGTGCCGCGATAAAGGCCAACGCGCATGGTAAGCGGTGGATTGTCGAGGGAAAAGCGCTCAGACAACGGCAGTTTTACCAGGTTATTTAAGAAGGGTAGCAGATCAAAAATATTATCGGCGGGCTGATGAATCACCTGCTGGCTTTGAACCGTAATCGGACCGATGCGCTCAGCCACCTGATCTAAATAATGCTGATTCTGAATGTAACTGGTCAGCCACAAACAGGAGAGCAATAGCAGAGCGCCCGTTAGCACACCATAGCCAATCCAGTGGAACAGGCGATTACGATATTCCCAACGGCGATTGCTGCCGGCAAGGCCACTTTCACGAAATACCAGATCGCTGAGTAAATCGCGAATAAAGAAACTTTGTCCTTTATTGCCGGGAATCGGGCTGCTGCGATTGACGCTATCCCAGGCCGCCAGGCTGCTCTCACCGGTATGGGGCAGCTGTAACTTGCGATTCAGCTCACCCATGATGCGATCAAAGGGTAAACCCTCCTGCGTCCCGCTGGTAAAGAAGAGGCCGCGCGGTGACCAGGCTATCGGCTCCTGATGGCTGGAAAATACCACGTCGAGATACTCATTCAGCAGGGGACGCAGCGAACTGAACTCTTGCGGGAACAGGAAGCTGTCGGCACGCTGCGTGAGATCGCGTTCACTGGCCATCACGTCTGCCAGCTGGTGCTGCAAACGCTGCTCTAAATGCTGATATTGCTGGCCGAAGCTGCGATGCCAATCCTCTTTATGCGGCTTACCGGGTTCCCAGGGAAAGGTAAAACCCCAGATAGCATCACGCTGTGGCTTGCTCTGATTACCATAGAAACTCATAAACCCTTTCAGCAGATCGGTTTTGGTCACCATCACGTAAACGGGAAAATGAATGCCGGTATGCTGATGTAACTCCGCCATGCGCTCACGCAGTGCGCTGGCCTGGGCATGACGTGCTTCAGCCGAGTCGGTGAGCAGGTCAGAGACGCTGATGGTCATGATCACGCCGTTGATCGGCTGACGGGTACGATAGCGCTTCAGTAGATTGATAAAGCTCTGCCACTCAGCGCCATCGCGGGCACGCTGGCTCTCCTGTAAGGCGTAACGCCCTGCGGTATCGATCAGCACTGCGCTATCGGTAAACCACCAGTCACAATGGCGCGTGCCGCCAACGCCGCGAATGGCGGCCTTGCCGAGACTGTCGGTGAGCGGGAATTCAAGCCCGGCGTTCAGTAAAGCCGTGGTTTTACCGGCACCCGGTGCGCCAATCATGACGTACCAGGGGAGCTGATACAGGTAATGGCTTTGAAAGCGTGCCAGCCAGCTCTGCTGATGACGGCGACCAAACTGGGTGCGTTTCAAACGCAGTGCAGCTTCACTGAAGCGCTGGGCCAGCAGCGTGTCCGTCGCCTGACGATCGGACAACTCTTCATGGCTCATCTGCTGCAGGCGATTAAGCAATTTACTATTGAACCAGCCGCGCCACAGCGCAGGAATAAACTGGAAGAGCAGCCAGAGCAAGAACAGCATTCCTACCGCCAGCTGGCGCGGAAGTACCGGCTCAAGCGGGCGCGTATCGCCCCAGCTCCATAGCGGTCCAAGCATCCACAGCACGCAACTCAGCGCCGTGACGCCAATCAGGCTCCACAGCAGGCGATGGGTTAACAGATGTTGCAGTGACGCGCGCATCATTGGCCTCCCTGATGATTGCCGAGTGTTTCCGGAGTGGCAAACAGGGTAATTTCAACCCGACGATTACGGGCACGATTTTCATTACTGTCGTTGGGCAGCAGCGGATTGCTGTCACCACGTCCTTCCGCTTTCACGCTGTGACCTTCGGCTAATTGTGGATTAAGCAGCTGTGTAATCGCGCGCGCGCGGGCAAAAGAGAATTCATAGCTTGAGGCGAAGCGGCCATCCACCGGACTATTATCGGTGTACACCGACACCAGCACCGTGCCCTTGACGGTTTTCATGGCGCTGGCAACGTGTGCTAGCAGGGCACGACCGACCTGATTCACGACGGTGCCATCGCTGGCGAACAGCTTGTCAGCGGGGATGATCACTTTGCTGCCAAAAGCACCGTCGCTGACTTCCAGTTGGCCCGCGGCAATGACATCATTCAGACGTTGATGCAAATCGAGCAGGGCTTGGGGTGAGGTGGGACGTCGTCCCGGAGTGATTTGCGGCAGTGGCGTTTGATAAATGTTACGTAGCAAGGGTTCAGCCGCATTACCCAGCCGCCAGTTAAGCCCGCTATAAATCAGGCTGGCAATCAGCGCGGCTAAGGTAATGCAGGCCCAGAGCGGCACCATCGGGCGGGTTAATGTACTCACCAGTGGATGCACTTCCACTAAGGGCACGGCGGGCTCGGCACTGGATGGGCGGTTTTCAGCAATTAATTGCGCCAACCGTTTGCGGATGGCTTCACACTGTGCCCGGCCACTTTCACTGCCGCGATAACGGCCTTCATAACCGAGTAGCAGGCAATAGTGGATCACCTCCAGCAGCCACACATGCTGCTGCGGACTTTGTGACACGCGCGATAGCAGCTGGAACACCTTTTCACCGCCCCAGCTTTCATTATGAAAGGTCACTAACATGCCATTGCCAGACCATACGCCGCGCGTGCCCCAGGGCGTTTGCGCTGCTGCTTCGTCCAGCACGCTGCACAAACAGTAACGCGCGCCAATAATCATCTCAAACGGCAAGCCTGCTTGCTTACAGCGTTGTTCAAATTGACGGATCTCTTCAATCAGCAACTGACGCAGACCAGCAGGATCGTCATGCGTGGCAGCCTGCCGTATACGGACGACGGCATTCAGGATCGGTGCTGCGGCATTAAGCAAAAGGTTATCATTGCCCGCGACAATGCCATCGCGAGCAAAAGAATCCTGAGTCATTAAATCTCGGTTATCCAGGCAAGGGCGAAAATCACAGCCCGCAGAATGTAAACATCTGCGGGCATTGTGCGCCGGATTGCATTATCAGTCTAAAATCCAGGTCGCAGTATCGTTAGTGCGACAAGCTTTGCTCGCGCCTCCAACGGCCACACAGACCTGTTTACTATTACGGCGAGGACGCGGGCGGTCGCTACGGATGGTCGCGTCATAACGGCTGCTTTCCACGCCTGCTTTCGGTGGAATATAGCCAATCAACTGGCCGTTTGGCTCATCGGCCACGGCCAGCCAGCTGTGTTCAACACGGCCAAGCACTTCAAACGGTTTAGCGTTATCGAGATAGCGCACCACTTTGCCGCTAAAATCAGGCGTGGTCATCACCGATGCAGCATACAGCGCGCGATAACTCTCATTAACCGGCGTGAATTCGCCAGGTGCTGCCACCGCATGACGATGAACCAGTTTGACACCATTTACTTCACTGGTTACCAGCGTGTCATCAGTAACGGGTGGCGGCGGCGCTTTACATGCAGCCAAACTTAACACCGCCAGCAACACAAGCACGAGACTCTTATTCACCATGATCCTCAAATTTCATCAGATTAGCTGCAGAGTAATCTGCGGCACGAGCCTTTAAGGCAGGCAGATTAGGCAGCGAGAAAGCCATCAAAAAAACAGACAGATTACAGAAAGATAGTGCTGAACTAAGTCTACCTAAGACTTTTGAGAATTCAAACCATTGCACCAAGAGAAATCCCGTGCTACCGGGCGAAAAAGCAGCGCAGGCCGATGATATAAAACACTTAGTCCTGGCGAAAGATAAGCTGAGTTAATTTATTTGTTGGGGTTAGCAAAAGGCGGTGCTGATGTTGCTTTTGCCTGGTGTTAGTACCAATTAAAAATGGTAAATAAGATTAATCTATTTATCGGGGTTAAAAAAGATTGCCCGGCGAAACAATTTTCAAAATTTCGGAATTTCCGGGCGTTTTCTGCACGCCATTCAGCGTAGCACGGCATGGCTTTTGCTTAAGGATAGTGGACGCAGATCGCCGTGCTGCACAAAGCCTGTGCAGTTGGCGCGCCCAGATAGTGCACATTTCTATCAATCAATTCATTTCTTCCTGCTTGAGCGGCCTGCATCACGCATTTAGCCTTTGGCACACACTTTGCAATACCTTTACTGACATTGTGCATTTGTTTCTCGTTAAGCGTGAATCGAGTGCTTTGGATAAAGGCGTCCTGCCCATGTTGCGCGCATGTGGCTGGACGCCTTTTTTTATTCCGCTTAGCGGTTATAACCGTCCGCAATTTCACTTATGGCTAAATAAACTCACATTTCTCCCCTTTAATCCGCGCTTTAGCCGCGTGGGCTTTTGGCATTCTATGCTCATAATTCCTGCCCGCTGAGGTGCGTTGTGGCTGAAGAGAGTAACGAGGACAAAACAGAATCGCCCACCCCCCACCGACTTGAGAAGGCGCGTGAGGAAGGGCAGATTCCGCGTTCGCGCGAGCTGACTTCAGTGATGATGCTGTTGATTGGACTGCTGATTTTATGGGTAGGCGGCAACAGCATGGCAGAGCGGCTGGCGAGCATGGTCGCCACGGGTTTCCGTTTCGATCACGGCATGGTGAACGATGACAAGGTCATTATCGGGCACATTGGCAGCCTGATTAAGCAGGCCATGATTGCGCTACTGCCGCTGATGGGCGGCCTTGTGGTGGTGGCGATTGCCGGACCGATGGCGCTGGGCGGCCTCAACATTAGCGGTAAATCCATCAAGCTCGACCTCAAGAAGCTCAATCCGTTGAGCGGTATTGGCCGCATGTTCTCCGGCCAAACCGCTGCAGAGTTAGTAAAGTCGATTATGAAAGCGGTGTTGGTTGGGCTGGTTGCCGGTTGGTACATCTGGAGCCACTGGGAAGAGATGCTGCGGCTGATGAGTGAACCGCCGATTAACGCCCTGCATCACGGCTTATCAATGATGGCCGCCAGCTGCGGGTTGGTCATGCTGGGATTATTCCCGATGGTTGGCTTTGACGTGTTCTGGCAGCTGTATAGCTACTTCAAAAAGCTGCGCATGACGCGTCAGGAAATTCGCGACGAGCATAAACAAAACGAAGGCGATCCGCACGTTAAAGGGCGTATTCGTCAGGCGATGCGCGCTGCCGCAAGGCGCCGCATGATGGCCGACGTGCCAAAAGCGGACGTTATCGTCACCAACCCCACTCACTATTCGGTGGCCCTAAAATATCAGGAAGGCAAGATGAGTGCTCCTAAAGTGGTTGCCAAAGGGGCGGGTGATATTGCGCTGAAAATCCGCGAATTAGCCAAAGAGCATCGTATTCCCATTCTTGAGGCGCCGCCGCTTGCGCGCGCGCTGTATCGACACACGGAAATCGGCCAGTTTATTCCCGGCGCACTCTATGCCGCCGTGGCAGAAGTGCTGGCCTGGGTCTGGCAGCTGCGACGCTGGAAGCGCGAAGGCGGCCTGATTCCAAATAAACCTAAAAACCTGCCGGTGCCGGCAGACATGGACTTTGCAGGAGAGAACAGAAACGATGGCTAACTTAGCCGAGAAGCTGCGTTTACCGAGCAACTTTAAAGACACGCAGTGGCAGGTACTGGCTGGTCCGGTACTGATCATGCTGATCCTCTCGATGATGGTGCTGCCGTTGCCTGCATTCATTCTCGACCTGCTGTTCACCTTTAACATCGCGCTGTCGATCATGGTGCTGCTGGTGGCGATGTTCACCCAGCGCACGCTGGAGTTCGCAGCATTCCCAACCATTCTGCTTTTCTCCACCTTGCTGCGCCTGGCGCTAAACGTTGCCTCTACCCGAATCATTTTGCTGGACGGTCATACCGGCGCCGATGCGGCCGGACGCGTGGTAGAAGCCTTTGGCCACTTCCTGGTTGGCGGTAACTTTGCCATCGGTATTGTGGTGTTTATCATCCTGGTCATCATCAACTTTATGGTGATCACCAAGGGTGCGGGGCGTATCGCCGAAGTGGGCGCGCGTTTTGTGCTTGATGGTATGCCTGGTAAGCAGATGGCCATTGATGCTGACTTAAACGCCGGTTTAATTGGTGAAGATGAAGCCAAGCGCCGTCGTAGTGAGGTAACACAGGAAGCGGACTTCTACGGCTCGATGGACGGTGCGAGTAAATTCGTGCGCGGTGATGCCATCGCCGGCATTCTGATTATGGTGATCAACGTCATCGGCGGTTTGTTGGTCGGCGTGGTGCAGCACGGCATGGATCTCGGTCACGCCGGTGAAACTTATACGCTATTGACCATCGGTGACGGCCTGGTGGCGCAAATCCCCGCGCTGGTGATCTCAACGGCTGCGGGTGTAATTGTGACGCGCGTCAGCACCGATCAGGATGTTGGCGAACAGATGGTGAGCCAGCTGTTTAGAAATCCACGCGTACTGATGTTGAGCGGCGGCGTTATCGGTTTACTCGGTCTGGTTCCGGGCATGCCGAACTTTGTCTTTCTGCTGTTTACCGCTGGCTTACTGGGCCTGGCCTGGTGGCTGCGCGGGCGCGAAATGCAGCCGAAGAAACCGGCGGAATCTGCCAGTCTGGTAAAAACCCAAGAGACGCCAGCCACCGTCGAGGCCTCCTGGACCGACGTACAGCTGGAAGATTCGCTGGGCATGGAAGTGGGCTATCGTCTGATTCCGATGGTCGATCACCTGCAAAATGGCGAACTGCTGGGGCGTATCCGCAGTATTCGTAAGAAGGTGGCACAGGAGGTCGGTTTCCTGCCGCCGGTGGTGCATATCCGTGACAACATGGAGTTGCCGCCTGCGCGCTACCGTATTCTGATGAAAGGTGTGGAAATTGGCAGCGGCGATGCCTACCCGGGCCGCTGGATGGCGATCAACCCTGGCACCGCAGCGGGGTCGTTGCCGGGTGAGCCGACTGTCGATCCAGCCTTTGGTCTGGCGGCGATTTGGATTGATAGCGCGTTGAAAGAGCAGGCGCAAATTCAAGGCTTTACCGTGGTAGAAGCCAGCACCGTGGTGGCGACTCATCTTAATCATCTGATTGGCCAGTACGCCAGCGAGCTGTTTGGCCGTCAGGAAGCGCAACAGCTGTTGGATCGCGTCACGCAGGAGATGCCGAAACTGACGGAAGATCTGGTGCCGGGTGTCATCACCTTAACCACGCTGCATAAAGTGCTGCAAAATCTATTGACCGAGCGCGTGTCGATTCGTGATATGCGCACCATTATCGAAACGCTGGCGGAACATGCGCCGGTACAGAACGATCCTCAGGAGCTAACCAGCGTGGTGCGCGTGGCGTTGGGACGCGCGATTACCCAGCAGTGGTTCCCAGGAAATGGCGAGGTGCAGGTGATTGGCCTTGATGCCACGCTGGAACGCTTGCTGCTGCAGGCGCTGCAGGGCGGCGGTGGACTGGAGCCGGGCCTGGCGGATCGCTTACTGGTGCAGACGCAAGGTGCGCTGCAGCAGCAAGAGATGGTCGGCGCTCCGCCGGTGCTGCTGGTGAACCATCCGCTGCGTGCGCTGCTGGCGCGCTTCCTGCGTCGCAATCTGCCACAGCTGATCGTGCTGTCGAACATGGAGTTGACCGACAACCGGCAGATCCGCATGACAGCCACCATTGGAGGCAAGTAATGCGCCGTTGGTGCTGGGCATTAATGATGTTACCGATAATAGCGTTGCCGCTCGCTGCCAATGCGGCCGGCGGTGCCTGGACCGCCAACGCCAGCGGCCCGAGTCTCGGCGTGCGCGGTAACTGGATGAAAACGCCGGCGCTGCGTGCGCCGTCATCCGCACCGGGCACTATTTCCGTAGTGAACTGGCGCTATCAGCTTAGCCGTCCTGCGCCGTCGGGTTTGGTGGTGCGCTTATGTGCCGCCGATCGCTGTGTCGAAATCGAAGGGGCCAGCGGCAGTACGCGCGGTTTAGCCAACGTTGCCGCGGAAGAGACGTTGCATCTGGCCTTTGGTTTTCAGGGCCAGGGCGCATTGCCGCCGGGCTTGCGCGTGGTGAGCAGTGAAGTGACGGTAAATTATCAGTAGCCCTTAAACTATCGGCGACGCTTGTCGTGCCGCCGATAGCCACGCTTAAGGTTTATCCCCCTGACTAAAGATGGGGGGCGAAGCCAGCTTTGCATCCTGCCTCAATGCCTTAACCTGTTTTGCACTCACCTTAGCCGCGGCCGGATTGCCAAACTGCTGGCTGACAAAATTACTGACGTCAGCCACCTGCTGATCGCTCAGCTCCGGCGCAAAGGCGGGCATAAACACTTCACCTGCGCGCATATGGCGGCGCACGCCGTTGAGGATCACGGATACCACATTGCGCCCATCTGCCGCGCCGGTGCTGGTGTGATGGAACAGCGATGGATAAGCATGGAAGCCCGTGCCCGATCCCGCACCTTCCGCGCCGTGACAGCTGGCGCAGTTACCGGCAAACAGCACCGCGCCGGGCTGCGCGTTGCGCGTGCCGTCGTCTGCGCCGCGCAGAGCAATCAGCGCCGTTGAGGGCTGTCCCCAACTGTCGCGCGGCTGGCTTTGCTGCTTATCCGGCTGTGGCTTAACGGTGCGCAAATAGGTAGCGATATCCTGCAGGTCACTGTCCGGCAGATATTGCAGACTGTGCTCAATCGCTTCTGCCATCGGGCCAGAGGCGCTGGCTTTATTGGCAACAAAGCCGGTTTTTAGGTAGGTCACCAGCTGCTGCTGGCTCCAGCTGCCAATGCCTGCCTGTTTGTCCGGGGTAATGTTGTACGCCATCCAGCCGCCGAGATCGCCACCGGCCAGCGCTTTATCGCTGTCCATGCCCATGGTCAGATTACGCGGCGTATGACAGGTGCCGCAGTGCGCCAATGCCTCGACCAGATAGCGACCGTTATTCCACTGCGCGCTCTGCTGCGCATCGTTCTGTAATTCGCCCTTCTCGAAATTAAACCACTTCCAGAAGCGCATGCCCCAACGCTGGTTGAACGGGAATGGCAGGTCGGTTTGCGGTGACGCCTGATGAACCGGTGGCATCGACAGCAGATACGCTTTGATCGCCAACACATCATCGCGCTTCATTTTGGTGAAAGAGTCATACGGCATCGCTGGATAGAGCTGTTCGCCGTTTTTGCCAATGCCATCGCGCACCGCAGCAACGAACTGATCGTCACTCCAGCTACCAATACCGAACTGCTTATCGGATGAGATATTGCTGCCCCAAATCTGACCGAAAGGGGTACTGACGGCAAAGCCGCCGCCAAACAGTGGACCGTTGGTGGCGGTATGGCAGGCGGTACAGTCGCTGGCGCGTGCCAGATATTCACCGCGTTTAATCTGCGCGTCGTTGTCTGCCGCCTGCGCTACTGCACACTGCATCAGGAGCAGCGCGATAGCGGCCTGAAGAACTACAGGTTTCATCGGATGCTCCTTACAAGCTTGCCAGCACGCTATCGGCCATGCGCAGCGCCAGCGCGGTACCGGTCAGGGTGGAATTGACCGTCGACGCTGAGGGCATAATGCCGGTGCCGGCGATAAACAGATTCGGGTGATCGTGAGTACGACAGTGCCCATCCACCACCGAATCCTGTGGATTACTACCCATAATCATGGTGCCGGTAATATGCTGGTTGTTATCGTAAACGCCGCGCGGACTATAAATCGCCTCCGTTCCGCCCATCTGTTTAACCATGCGCTGGAAGTCGACCATTGACTGGTCATAGCCGCGATGCACGTACTCCGGGAAGCGGTAATGAACCTCGAGACGAGGAATGCCCCAGGCATCCTTTTCCGTTTTGCTCAGCGTGACGCGGTTTTGCGGTTCCGGCAGCATCTCCAGCAGGCACTTCAGCTGGACAAAACGCTCGGCCTGGAAGGCCAGTTTGTCGTTGAGCGCCTGGCCGTAGTAACCCTGACGCACCAGACGTTCGGTGAGATAGCGCACCGGTGAGGTGTTGGACAGATCGATGCGCAGCGCCGAACGTTCAGCACGGAAATCGCCATCCCGTAGGTTGTTAATGCTGCCTGGCCGCATCGGCCCACGACCAAACCACACCGGTTCATCAGCGTAAAACTCCACCGACGATCCCGGATGATCCATCAGATTACGGCCCACCATACCGGAACGGTTGGCGATGCCGTGCGGATAGCGTTCGCTGGTGGAAAGCAGCAGGATTTTCGGGCTCTCGATGCCATTCGCCGTCAGGACAAACTGTTTGCCGGTGACGCGATGGCGCGCTTTGTTTTGATCGAGGTAATGTACCGCCTGAATCGTCCCTTTATCGTCAGCTTCAATGCGAAACACCACCGCGTTGGTGACAATTTTCACGCCGGCATCCAGCGCCTTACGGGCGGCAATACCACCGTGATATTGCGCATCAATCGGACACACCGGCATGCAATTATTGTTGCCACAGCAGGCCGGGCGACCATCATAAGCGATGCTGTTGCGCGCCTGTGGACCAATGCCAACCTCATAACCCAGCGGACCGAGACGCTGCTTCAGGCGATCAAAACCGTACGGCAGCGGAATGCCTGGTAGCGGGTAAGGACGTGAGCGCGGCGAAGCCAAATCGCTGTCGCCAGAAACGCCCATCTGATACTCGGCGTCGCAGTAGTAGGGTTCCAGCTCGGCATAGCTGATCGGCCAGTCGCGGCCAATGCCGTACAGTGATTGAATACGCATATCGTTAGGCAGCAGACGGAAAGCCTGTCCCGCCCAGTGCCAGGTGGTGCCGCCGGTGCCGCGCAGATATTGGGCGCGATAGGGATCCGGGCCTTTCTGGATCAGGTAATTGTTATCGCTGGGGATGAATTTCGGCTGCGGCGCCCACGGTTGCGGCGGGTAAGGTTCAGTGAAATCGCCTTTAAACGGCGAGTTGCGGAAATATTCTACTGCCCGATCGCGCTTAATCTCCGGGCCGGATTCCAACATGAGTACCGAGGCGCCGGCGTTGGCCATCTTCAGTGCCGCCAGTGAACCGGCAATACCGGCTCCGATCACCACCACATCGGCGCTTAATGAATCAGACATGTGCTCTCCTTGCTGGCGGCTGCGTCCAGAAGTTAGGTTGTCCCGGCGCATAGCTCGGGGGTAACAGCGAATCGCGTACCAGTTGATAGCTGACAATATTTTCAAAGGCGATGCACTGCGGCCTTGGCAGCGGGCCGACGACGCCCAGATACCAACCGGAAACCAGCGCCTGATAAAGATCGTTCAGGGCTTTGGGTTGGGTACTCAACAGCGTCAGAAGCGTGCCGCCGTTGGCGACGGGTTGCTGTTGCAGTAGCGTGCTGAGCGTATCAAGTTGGCTATCCAACTGCGGGACATGGTCGTGCAGCCAGCTGTACAGGCGCTGTGCCAGTAGCGTATCCGGCTGTTCCAGCCCGGTGAGGGTGACGGAAATTGCGCGAAAACTGGCGGAGGGTGCAACCGCGGCGGCCAGCGGGGGTGCCGCGAAAGCGAGGTTGCCGGGCAGCACCTGCCTCAGGACGCCAGCCACCAGCAGGCCCGCCGTGCCGGTCAATAGCCGGCGGCGTGAAAGAGTCATCATGGAAATCCCCGAAAGTTATTTCAGCGCCTGAGCGGCAGCCTCTGAAGCCTGATTATCCAGTTCCTGTTTGGGGGTGCTGACGCCAACGGCACCGACCACTTCACTCTGCAGCTGGAGCGGGAACCCCCCGCCGAGTGCGACGGCATGCGGGATGGCGAGAACGGTGGTTTCGCCACTCTGTAAGCGCTGCATAAATTTCAGCGAGGGGGCGTGATACAACGCCGAGGTGCGGGCTTTACCTATCGCGGCATCGACACAACCCGGCGAGGCGCCGTCAAGGCGCTGGAAGGCCAGCAGCGTGCCGCTGGCATCAACCACGGCCACGCAGCCGGTGCTGTGCTGCGCGCTGATGCTATTTTTTACACGGGTCATAACCTGATTGGTGAGGCTGGCGTCCAGCGCGGCGGCGCTGGCCTGGCCAGCGCCCGCTGCCAGTAGCAGGGAAAGGGCGACAGATGCTCTACTCTTCATTTTTTGCTTCCGATATTTATTGTTTTAAACGTGCTTCTCGTCTCGCTTACGCTACGCTGTTGCAAAAATGTAAACAATTGCCGATAAACAAAACGCATACCGCTTTCCGTATAACTCATTGAGGTGGATAGATCTTATCCAGCGTCTCTTGCCAGATAAACGGTGTCAGTTGTTGATAGCGCAGGGAGCGGGCGTTTAACGCATCTATCAGCCCTTGCTGTGTCGCAACAATTGCTGCGCTCATCGCGGCCGGCACCTTGACGTCTTGCAGTGTTTTCACCACTTCCTGCATCTCTTCCGCACGTCGCTGGCCGTGCTCCGCCACGCGGCTAATCAGGTAGTGCGGCAGCTGATCGTTCCAGCCCAGCGAAGGAAAACTGGCGTGCAGCGAGTCAAGTACCGCTTGCTCGACGCCGTACTGTCGTGCTGCGCTCAGGCATTCAGTGGTCAGCGCTTCCAATCCTTTAATCATCACGCTACGGCACATCTTGATCGCCGAAGCTTCACCCACTTCGCTACCCAGCATGCGGCTGTTGCAACCGAGCTGTTGTAGCAGCAGCTGTACTTGAGCTGCCTGAACGCCGCCGATCAGCAGCGGGGTGTCCAGCCGCTTGGGCGGTACCGGCGCCATTACCGCCACGTCAATATAGCTGGCACCGGCGGCGTTAATCGCTTCAGCCGCGGCACGTTTGGTATGCGGCGCCACTGAGTTAAGATCGAGAAAATGCTGCCCGGCCCGCAATAGCGGTGCGGCCTGCTGCGCCACGTTTAGCGCCTGCGATGCGGTCACCGTGGAGAGCACCAGCGCGGCATCCCGCAACGCTTCAGCCAGTGAGTCGGCCAGCCGCACGCCGCTGTGCTGCGCTTTTTGCTGCAGCGCGGGCAGGTTCTCCGCCTCAAGGGCTTTACGATCCCATACCGTTATCGCATTGCCCTGCGCCTGTAAGTCATGGGCCAGAATGCCGCCCGCTTCGCCAAAACCGATAAAAGTGATGTTCATCAACTACTCCTTGCTGAAAGGCCAGATCGCCGCTGGAATCAACACTTCACCGGCAAAAATCGCACGTGCGGTGCGCAGCAAACCGCAGCCCGCCAGTGGGTTATCACCGCTGCGCTGTAGCAGTACGCTGAACTCACCGCTCGGGTGTTCCACGCTTAGGCGCTGCTGAGGCGCATCGCTGGTGCGCGCCAGGCCGTCGGCGACGCTACCCGGGATCAGACAGGCGCTGGCGACGCTCACCGCGCCGAGCACGCCAATCGAGGCGTGGCAGCGGTGGGGAATAAAGGTGCGAGAGCTGATCGCGCCGCCGTGGCGTGCCTCAGCCAGTAGGGTCACTTTCGGCACCGTGCGCTGGCTGACATCACCCAGATTCATGCGCGGCCCGGCCTGCAGGCGAATCGACTCCAGCCGCTGTTTCAGCTCGCTGTCGTTATCCAACGCTTCGCGACTTTCATAGCCGCTGCGATTGACATCCGCAGCACGCACCAGGATTACCGGCATACCGTTGTCGATGCAGGTGACGTCGATGCCGTCAAAGCGATCGCGCGGTTGACCGGTCGGCAGCAGGGCGCCACAGCTCGATCCCGCAATATCGTTAAAGGTGAGGGCGATCTCGCCCGCCGTGCCCGGTACGCCGTCAATGCGCAGTTCGCCGTCATAGTCGACTTCCCCGCCGGGCGTGGCGAATGTTGCTTCGGCAATTTGCCCGGTATTGTGCATAAAGATGCGCACCGTGGTGCGTTCACGGCCCGCCGCAACCAGCCCGCGTTCGACCGCGAAGGGCCCAACGGCAGCGAGAATATTGCCGCAGTTTTGCCCGTAATCGACGCGGGGTTGATCGACGTTGACCTGGGCAAACAGGTAGTCGACATCGGCATCGTCGCGGCTGGACGCGCTGACGATCGCCACTTTGCTGGTCAGCGGATCGGCGCCACCCAGGCCATCTATCTGGCGAATATCAGGCGATCCCATTACCGCCAGCAGCACCCGGTCACGCGCCGTGGGATCGGCTGGCAGATCCTGCGCCAGAAAGCAGGCGGCTTTTGAGGTGCCGCCGCGCATCAATAAACAGGGAATGCGACGCTGGCGCATGGCTTACTCCTCCGGTTGATCAAGCGTGTCGAGATAGCGCAGGCCTTTTTCCGCCAGGCGCGGGCGCATCTGGTAAATATCCAGCCCCAGCTCACCGTCTGCCAGGCGGGCGCGTTTACTCTCCTCTAGCGCTTCACGCTGACGCGCTTTTTCTGCCACGCTGGCGGCGTTACTGCGTGGCACCACTACCACGCCGTCGTCGTCGGCCACGATCACGTCACCGGGCCAGACCAGCTGTCCGGCGCACACGAGCGGGACATTGACCGAACCGAGCGTCTCTTTCACGGTGCCTTGCGCATACACCGCACGCGACCAGACCGCGAAACCCATTGCGCGCAGCGTGCGGCTATCGCGCACCCCCACATCCGCCACCAGTCCGCGTACGCCGCGTGACTGAAGCGAGGTTGCCAGCAGATCGCCAAAAAAGCCGTCACTGCACGGTGAAGTGGGCGCTACCACCAGCACATCGCCCGGCTGACACAATTCCACCGCCACGTGGAACATCCAGTTATCGCCTGGTGCCACTAGCACGGTGATTGCACTGCCAGCAATGCCACAATCCTGCTGAATGGGGCGAATGGCGGGATTGAGCAAGCCTGTGCGCCCCTGCGCTTCGTGCACGGTGGCGACACCTGAGCGGGCCAGGGCGTCGATATCTGCAGCAGCAGCACGTTGAATAGTGCGCACCGCCACGCCTTTTTTACCGATGAGGCTCATGCCAAATCCTCCGTTACGCGTGGGAAGATGCTTTGATAGCCTTCGCCATAAACGATATCGCGCTGGCTGGTGATCCCGACGTTGCGCTTGGCCTGCACGCCGCGCTGCTGTGCGACGCGCGTGTAGTATTCCCACAGATGTTCCTGCCCGGCCATGCACTGAATCGCCTGATATTTTTTATCCCACACTGAGGTGATATCCAGCAGCACATCCGGTTTCCAGTTGCACTGCTCTGGCTGATGCGGTTCGAAGCAGTAAACCGGCGGTGCGCCAACGATTTTTTCGCCCGGACGATAACCTTCAGCCTGGGCGATGATGCGCGCTTCCTGCGCAAGGTGCGTGGCCATCGGGTGATCGTAGTTGTAGGGATCCTGCAATGAGTGGGTCAGGACAAAGTGCGGCTGCACCCGACGATAAACATCGGCCAGGCGGAACAGGGTTTCTTTGTCGGCACGCAGCGGATAATCGCCAAGGTCAAAAAACTCGATGCTGGCCCCCAGAATGTCGGCCGCCGCCTGCGCCTCGCTGCGCCGGGCAGTTTTCACTTTCTCTTCGCTCATCTCCCCTTTACGCCACAGCTTGGCCGATTCACCGCGTTCGCCAAATGAGAGACAGACAACGTGCACCGTGTAGCCCTGTGCATGATGAAGCGCGATGGCGCCACCCGCGCGCCAGACGAAATCTGCTGAGTGCGCGCTGACCACCAGCGCGGTTTTTTTAGCTGTATTTTCGGTCATGCTTAGTCCTCCGCTGTTTTTTCCATGCTGTCACTGCGGGCGCGGTGCGGATAATTCATTTGATTGCAGCGGGTATGCGTTTTATTTATATTGCGACATCGATCGGTGGAGAAAGTGGGCAGGGAAAGATGGCGAAAAATGCGAGTCAGGAACTGACAAACTTGATGCAAATCAGAGCCTTTTGTCAGGTGGTAGCACAGGGCAGTGTCTCTCGTGCGGCAGATGAATTATTTCGCACCCAGTCGGCGATTACGCGCGCCATTCGCGACCTGGAAGTCACGTTAGGCGTCACGCTGTTTGAGCGCCACGCTGGCGGCATGATGCTGACTGACTTCGGCAAATGTGTACTGCCGCGCGCCTTACGCGCGATTGAGGAGCTGCATCAGGTACCGCAGCGCCTGGCTAAACTGCAGGGGCGTGGCGCACAGCGTAACGATGCCGAACCGCTGTGGTTGTTCAACGTGCGGCGCCTGCAAATTTTTATCACCTTATGTCAGACACGACATATGCAGACGGTGGCGACGCGTCTCGAACTCAGCCAACCTGCAGTGAGTGCCGCACTGCGCGTGCTGGAAAATGGAGCAGGTATCGCGCTGCTGGAACGCACGCCACAAGGCATGATGCCTTCACTCGCTGGACGGGAAATCGAGCCTAACGTGCGACGTGCGCTGAATGAACTGCGCCATATTCCGGCTGATATTGCCGCGCGTAGTGGGATTCTGGAGGGGACAGTGCGCGTCGGTGCCTTGCCGCTGGGTCGCACGCGGATATTGCCGCAGGCGATCGTGATGCTGACGGCGCGTTATCCGGGGGTTCGCGTGGTGACCAGTGAAAGCGCCTTTGGCGTGCTGGCCGCGGAAATGCGCTCCGGCGATGTTGATTTTATCTTTGGTGCGCTGCGTCGCGATGAAGAGGCGCTAGACGTTACGCGAGAAACACTGTTCTCAGAGCGTATGGTGTTGCTGGCGCGCCACGATCATCCGCTGGTGGGACGTGAGATTGCTACCGACGATCTGCGCGCTGCGCGTTGGGTGTTGCCGCGTTCGGCAACGCCAGCGCGCTATCTGCTGAATAACAGTTTCCAGGCGATGGGCATTCCGGCGCCGGATCCGGTGGTAGAAACCGGCGATCTGGCACTGGTGCGTGGCTTGCTGCTGCAATCCGATATGCTGGCGGCCGTCTCCGCCCATCAGCTGGAAGTTGAGTTGGCCTCCGGCGCGCTGGTGGCGTTGCCGGTGCCGTTGCCGGATACCGAACGCGCCATCGGGCTGACGGTGCGCGCAGGCTGCCTGCACTCTCCGGCAGCGGATGCGTTGATCCGCTGCCTGCGTGAAGTGTGCGGGCAGGGTGAATAGTCAGCTTACGCGCGCCGCTTCCATCAACGCATAGCGGTAGCCGCGTATACCGTAGCCGCAGATCACACCCTGCGCCACGTCCGAAAGATAGGAGTGGTGACGAAAGGGTTCACGTTTGTGCACGTTGGTAATGTGCACTTCCCATAGCGGCAGTGCCACGCCGGTAACGGCATCGCGGATCGCTACCGAGGTGTGCGTCCATGCCGCCGGATTGATCACCAGCGCCTGCGCCTGTAGGCGTGCCTGCTGTATCCACTCGATCATTTCACCTTCGTGGTTGGTCTGACGAAACTCAATCGCCACGCCGAGCTCTTCCGCCGTTGCGCGGCATAGCGCTTCCACGCTTTGCAGCGTGTCGGAGCCGTAGGTTTCCGGCTCGCGGGTGCCCAGTAAATTGAGGTTCGGGCCGTTCAAAACATAGATGGTTCTCATCGTGACTCCTGTAATTCAGTAAAACCAAACAGCCGCTGCGGCGTGTGCCACAGCACCTGACGGCGGCTCTTTTCATCGGGGATCAGCTGTTCGATGAGCAGCAGTTGCGTGCCCATATCCATGCGTTCAGTAGCGCGCAGGAAGGGCCAGTCCGAGCCCCACATGCAGTGTTCCGCACCGAAAGCGTCCAGCAAAGCCAGCAAATAAGGATGACCATCGCTAAAGGGATACGGCTGGCGGGAGAATTTCGCCAGCCCGGAGAGCTTGACGCTGGTGCGTTGCTGACCGGCCAGCGACAGCAGCGCCTGAAACGCCGGTTGTGCTAAGCCTGCGCCCACATCCGGCCGACCCGAATGGTCAATCAGCAGGCGCGTGCGGGTGCGTGACAGCAGCGGCATCAGTGCCAGTAGCTGGTCGTTTTGCACCTGGATTTGGGCAAACAGATCCAGCTCCGCTAGCCTGCCCATCAGGCCATCCAGCTGAATAAACGGTTCGGTGCCCAACATCGCCACGTTAAGCGCTACACCGACAATGCCCTGTGATTTCAGGCAGGCGAGCGTATCGCTATCCACATCACGCGGCGTAACCGCAATGCCCTTAAAACGGCCTTCACCGCGTTTGATGGTATCCAGCAGGCAGCGGTTGTCAGTGTTGTAACCCGAGGTTGGACCGACAATCAGCGAATGGCGGATGTTGTAGGCCTGCATCACGGCGCGATAGTAATCCGGCGTTGCCAGCTCGTGCCCGTCTGGGTTATAGGCGCTTTCGGGCGCCCAGGGAAAGTTTTTAGGGTCAAAAACGTGGTGATGGCAGTCGATGACCGGTTGCGTAAACATCAGTCTGCTTTCCCCGCCACCGAATAGAGCACTTGTTGATTGCGCGTCTGCTGGAACTGCTCCAGCGTTTCGCCACGCATCGCCGAGTAGATATGCAGGTTAGAGACGCCAACCACCGCGCCGAGTTTTTCCAGCAGGAAGAAACTGACGCCATAATGGATCATGCCGCGCCAGTCGAGCTGGGTGATGAGCGCTTGCTCTTCAGCGGTTAAACCCGCTTCCTGATACAGCGCCTGCGGGGCTTCGCGGAACCGCTTACGCCATTCAGGTTGAATCATGCGGTGCAGGAAGCGGTTGATTCGCAGCGCTTTCAGGCTGCGCGCCTGGGTAAAGGGATAGGTGCCTGGCAGTTTTTCCACACCGCTCAGCTGCAGATTAATCTTGTCGCGCTGGCGCTGATGTACATCTACCGGTGCCTCACGCGACTGGTTTTCGAGGATTAGCGTGGCGATGCCGGTCATCGAAGGCAGATAATAGTCCTGATGCAACTTCTCGACGTTAGCCGACAGCGCACCGCGCATGATCAGCCACATAATCACTTCCGCACCTTCCAGACCGCCGAGCGTGGCGTATTCCGCCAGAGTGATTTCGGTCAGGCGTTCAGGATCGTTGATCAGCAGATCGATAAACTGCGCATCCCATTCTGGATTATTGAAGCCGCAGCGCTCGCCGTGCACCTGATGAGAAACGCCACCGGTCGCCACCACCGCAACCTTAAGATCCTCCGGGAAACTCTCCACTGCGCGTTTCAGCGCCTGACCCAATTTATAGCAACGGCGCGCCGTTGGAATCGGGAACTGTAAAACGCCCACCGCCAGCGGAACCACCTGCATTGGCCAGCCGCCTTGCCACGGTGCCAGCGCCGAAAGCGGAGAAAATAGCCCGTGATCCAGTGCTTTGTCCTGGAAGAATGACATATCGAACTCATCGGCCATCAGGCTGGCACCAATATGCTGCGACAGCGCCGCATGGCCTTTTACCGGCGGCAAATCGCGCGGTCCGCCACCTTCATCGGCGACGGCATATTCATCATCAATGCCCAGTACAAAGGCCGAGTAGTGATCGAAAAAGAACGAGGTAACGTGATCGTTAAACACATACAGCAGCACATCCGGTTTCTTCTCTTCCAGCCAGCGCTGCATCGGCGCAAAGCCATCGAATATTGGCGCCCATGCGCCTTCCTGCTGTTTGTTGTGATCGACCGCGAAGCCAATGGTGGGGGTATGAGAAACTGCCAGACCGCCTATGATTTTAGCCATGAGTTGTGACCTCTATTTCATCGATTATTCAGGGTACGCGACAGGGACGGCAGGTCATTAAGGTCGATGCCTTTGACCTGACGCGTCACCTGCGCAGGGTGATGTCGGGTGATGGAGAGTGCCGCCAAAACTGCCGGGAGCGACAAAACGATAAAAATAGCGGTTTGCCCAGGAAAAACGCCGAGCAGCACGCCGCCCAGAGAAGAGCTGATAATGGCACCGCTACGGCCAATACCGTGCATCCAGCACACGCCAGTGGCACGCATTTCGGTGGGGTAGAATGCGGGAGAAAATGCCTGCAATCCGGTTTGCGCCCCGTTGATGCAAATACCCGCCATGAATACCAGCAGTGCCAGCACCGTAGGACCAAAGCCCCAGATTCCCTGCGATACCAGGCAGAAACTGCCCAGCAGATAGAACAGAGCAATCACGTATTTAGCTTTAAAACGATCCATCAACCCGCCTACCAGCAGGCCGCCAACCGTTCCGCCCAGCTGGAATAAGCCGGCAACAATCGCTGCGCGCTCCAGCGTCACGCCGCCGGACCGCATAATGGTCGGCAACCAGCCGTTGAGCAGGTAGATGACAAACAGTCCCATAAAATAGGTCAGCCACAACACCAGCGTACCGCCGGCATAACCACGGCTGAACAGTTGTAGCACCTGGGCTTTCTTCGGGATCACCGGGGCATTAAGAACGAAGGCGGTCCCTACCGCGAACTCACCACCGAGGCGTTTAAGCACGGCGGCAATTTTGTCCCGACTGACTTTGCGTACCACCATATACATGGCCGATTCAGGTAACAGCCACAGCAGGAGGGGCAACATCAGCAGTGGCAGCAGGCCGCCAAAGCCCAATACCGCTTGCCAGCCATAGTGCGGCAACATGCCGGCAGCAATAAAACCACCCAGGCCGGAACCAATATTAAAGCCGCTGTACATTACGGTGATCATCAGGCTGCGGCGGCGTTCCGGCATGTATTCCGACACGAGGGTGACGCAGTTTGGCATGACCGCCCCGAGACCGAGGCCGGTGAGAAAACGTAACGCGCCCATTTCCAGCGGCGTACGAGCGAAAGCGCTCATCAGGCTAAAGCAGGCAAAGACAGCGATTGACAGCAGCAGCACCCTTTTACGGCCGAATTTGTCGGACCACGGGCCGGCGATCAGCGCACCGATTGCCACGCCAAACATGGCGGCGCCAAGAATCGGCCCCATTTCCGCATGACTAATGCCCCAATCCTCAATCAGGGCTGGTGCAATGAAGCCCATTGCTGCCGCGTCATAGCCATCAAACATGATGATGATGAAACACAGGGCAAGGGTCAGCCACTGGTATCCGGTGATCGGGCGGGCGTCGATCCAGCCTTTTACATCGATAATGTCGTGATTGCTCATAGGATACGCTCTGATTTTTTTATTAATAACATCGCTGGGTTAAACCTTTTCTCTGCGCTAATTGACATTAACGGCATCACTTTAACCCGACGGTAGGGAGAGTTATTATTATTTTTTGCTGTTAAAACAGCTTGTTAAATGTATTTTTGTTTCGGGTTCGATTACCAAATTAGGGGGGCTGAGTAGGTTTGTCTGCCATAAAATGGTTATCAAGGTATGAGTTTTATTTATTTGGTGAGCTGCGTCGTAAATTTTCAAATCCGCGGATTCAGGAAAAAAAGCCGTAAGAGGATGGAGAGAACGCAGACGAAAAAGCGTGGTGAGATCGGTGGACTATGGGTGAAAAAGGGCGGGCATCAGCGTAGGAAATAGGCGACGAGAATGAAAACGAAAGGGGATGGATAGACGTGTAAGTAAGCGGAGAATGCCCGAGGCATGCTCCGCCTGAAGATATTACATACGTTCGACGGTTTTAATGCCCAGCGTATCGAGGCCTTGTTTCAGCGTCTTTGCGGTTAACGCGGCGAGCTGCAAGCGGCTGTGACGGATATTCTCATCCTCAGCCGAAAGAATCGGGCAGTGTTCATAGAAGCCGGAGAATTGACCCGCCAGTTCATACAGGTAAGCACACATCACGTGTGGTGTACCGTCGCGCGCGACCTGAGTAATCACTTCTTCGAACTGCAGCAGACGCGTTGCCAGCTGCGCTTCACGCTCTTCGGTCAGCACGATGTCGCCGCTCAGGCTATCGGCATCAATACCCGCTTTGCGGAATACTGACAGCACGCGCGTATAGGCATACTGCATATAGGGCGCGGTATTACCCTCAAAGGCCAGCATGTTGTCCCAATCGAAGATGTAATCGGTGGTGCGGCTTTTCGACAAATCGGCATATTTTACTGCGCCGATACCGACCACTTCTGACAGATCTTTCAGCTCTTGCGCTGACATCTCCGGATTTTTCTCACTCACCAGCGCATGCGCACGTTCCACTGCTTCGTCCAGCAGATCGGCCAGGCGAATGGTGCCACCGCTGCGGGTTTTGAACGGACGGCCATCTTTGCCCAGCATCATGCCAAACGCATGGTGTTCAAGCGGGACGGATTCCGGCACGTAGCCAGCTTTGCGCACGATGGTCCATGCTTGCTGCAAATGCTGATGCTGGCGCGAATCAATGTAGTAAAGCACGCGATCGGCATGCAGCGTTTCGTAACGGTATTTAGCACAGGCGATATCGGTGGTGGTATAGAGATAGCCGCCATCTTTCTTCTGGATGATCACGCCCATCGGTTCACCTTCCTTGTTTTTGAACTCATCAAGGAAAACCACGGTGGCGCCTTCGCTGGTCACTGCCAGACCTTTTTCACGCAGGTCGGCGACAATACCCGGCAACATATCGTTGTACAGGCTTTCACCCATCACATCATTACGTGACAGGGTCACATTAAGGCGGTCATAAACCAATTGGTTCTGGCTCATAGTGATATCAACCAGTTTCTTCCACATACTGCGGCAATATTCATCACCGCCTTGCAGTTTCACTACGTAGTTGCGTGCGCGCTCGGCAAAGGCTTCGTCCGCGTCGTAAGTCACTTTAGCTTCACGATAAAAGGCTTCTAAATCGGCCAGCGCGATCGCTTCATGATTCTCGTTCTGCTGCTTTTCCAGATAGGCGATCAGCATGCCAAACTGCGTGCCCCAATCACCTACGTGGTTGGCACGGATAACGTGATGTCCGAGAAACTCCAGCGTGCGCACGGCTGCATCACCAATGATGGTGGAGCGCACGTGGCCCACGTGCATCTGTTTCGCCACATTGGGCGCGGAGTAGTCAATCACGATAGTTTGTGGTTTAACGGTGCTCACACCCAAACGTGGCAACTGCAACGCCTGGGCGGTTTGCCCGGCTAACCACTGACGATCAAGGAAGATATTGATAAAACCGGGGCCGGCAATTTCAACTTTGCTGGCGATACCGGTGAGATCCAGATGCTGAATCACCTGCTCAGCCAGTTGTCGCGGTGCCTGACCAAGCTTTTTCGCCACGGCCATGATACCGTTTGCCTGATAATCACCGAACTGCACCTTCGCAGACTGACGAACCTGAGGTTCGCAATCGGCAGGCGCACCCGCCGCTACCATTGCCTGACTGACTTTGTCGGAAAGAAGAGCCTGAATATTCACCGCGTTACCTTCATATGCTGAAAAGGCCCGCCAGCAGGCGGCGAGCCGATGTCGTCATCCCACAACTGTACGGCGGGACGGAAAAATAAGAGGGGAAGTATACGTGAAATGTTAAGTTGCGTCAGCTTTTCGGTATGCTATGAGTGGCCACGTCGGGCCTCCAGCGCCGATTAACGGCGCCGTGAGTGACGACGAGGATTTTTAACAGTTTTGTCTTCACGGGCCTTCCAGTGGCGGGAAATTGCAAATCCCATTAGTGCAATCAGGACCGCGACAACAATGAGCATAGACATAAGGCCGTTCCTTGTAGTGGTGAAACACAAATTTATAAGAAAGGGTAGCAAGCTGCAATTGTTTGGAACTTAAATAAGACTTATCTCATTGTATTAACTATTATTAACAATAACAGTGGGTTAGGTCACTTTCATAAAGTAACTACTGGACCTGTTTTAACGATAAATCTGAAATGAATGGGCTATTTATGCTGTTTTAGGGCATTTCTTCACTGAAATCGGATGAATCCGACAATTTTGTCAAGTGGAATCAACACTTATCAAATTTCATATTGATTAATAAACGTGAACTGATATTGAGGTAATGGCGTGATGCAGACCCACTTTCCGCAGGAACTGGATGACTTAGAACAAGACCTGATGCGTTTTGCACAATCTCTTGAACATTTTGCTGAACGTTTAGGCATTAATCTGGCGGAACATGAAGCCGATCATGTGGCGGTGCGCTGCCACCAATTTGCGACAGCGGAACGCTGGAAAGCCGGATTTTTGCAAATGGGGCACCAGTTTTCACAGGCAATTATTAATGGGCGTCCAATCTGCCTGTTTAAACTGCATCAGCCGCTAAACCTGGCCGGCTGGCAAGTCGATGTGATTGAACTGCCGTGGCCGGGCGAGAAACTCTATCGCCATGAAGGGTGGGAGCATGTGGAGATTGTGCTGCGCGGCGATCCGGAATCGCTGGGTAAGCGTGCGATGGCCTTGCTTTCCGATGAGGCTTTGACGCAGCCTGGCATCTCCTTCAAGACCAGTGCGCCAAAAGGGGAGAACGAGCGCTTGCCCAACCCGACGCTGGCCGTTACGGACGGGCAAACCACCATTAAGTTTCATCCCTGGCGATTAGAGGAGATCGTTGCCAGCGAACAGGATTAACCGCGCGCAGCGACCGCATGCTGCAAACGTGTTACCGCCTGCTCCAGCGTGGCGCGGGTGCAGCCAAAGTTAAAACGCACAAAGCGATCATCGCCAAAATCGCCGCCAGGTGAAAACCCCAGCCCATGCTGTTCAAAGTAAAGCGCGGGAGTGTCGACAGCGAGTCGACTGGCATCGATCCAGCCGAGATAGGTTGCTTCCGGCGCAGTCATGCGCAGTGCTGGCAGGGCATTGACCTGTGCCACCAACCGATCGCGATTAGCGCGTAAATAATCGAGCTGGGCAGTCAGCCACTCCTCGCCATCCCGCCACGCTGCCTCTGCCGCCACGAGCGCCAGGATATCAACGCTTGGCACGATCCCTTCACGGACCTGCTTAAAGCGTTGTCTTAATTCGCGGTTGGGAATGATCGCCAGTGATGCGCCTAATCCTGCGATATTGAAGCTTTTTGACGGGGAAATCAGGGTAATACTGCGCTGTGCCGCATCCTCACTCAGCGTCGCGAATGGAATATGGTGCACGTCCGGTGATAACAATAAATCGCAATGAATTTCATCGGAGCAAACAATCAAATCATGCTGCTGTGCAAACGCCAACTGCGCCTCAAGCTCATCCCGACGATAAACCGTGCCACATGGATTATGTGGATTGCATAACATCAGCAGGCGTTCATTTCCCTGCATGGTGCGGGTGTTGAGATCCATGACCCATCGATCGCCCTGCAGTCGCATGGGTAGGTTCACCTGCGTGCGCTCGGCCAATTGTGCAGCGGTACGAAAAGGGGGATAAATCGGCGTGGGAGCAACGGTAGACTGGCCAGACTCTGTGAACGCGCGGACCGAAAGATTTAAACCGCATACGACGCCCGGCAGCAACACCAGCCAGTCGGGCTGAATATGCCAGTTGTAGCGCTGCGCTAAGCGGGAAATAGTGATATCAATCAATCCTTCTGGCGCTGCGCCGTAGCCAAATACGCCATGATCCGCACGCTTTTTAATCGCCTCAATCACGGCAGGCGGAGACCTGAAATCCGTGTCAGCCACCCATAACGGCAACACATCACGATCGCCATATTTGTGCCATTTCAAACTATCGCTGTGACGACGGTCTATCCATTGATCAAAATCGAATGCCATTGTGCGAGTTCCACGTAAACTATCCAATTAAGCAGATTAACTGAAGCATTCCTCCCGAGCCAGAAGTCATGAAAGGAGCATGGTATGACGAAACTGGAAATTTGTTGCTACGGCATCGATTGTGCAATGACTGCGCAGCAATCCGGTGCCGATCGCGTGGAGCTGTGCAGTGCGCCGCGCGAAGGTGGGTTGACGCCTTCAGCTGGCGTGCTGGAAGCGGCACGCCGTGAAATTTCGATCCCGGTTCATCCTATTGTCCGTCCGCGCGGTGGCGATTTTTGTTACACCCCGCGAGAGTTTGAGACGATGAAATCTGATGTCTCACTAATGCGTGAATTGGGTTTTCCGGGATTGGTTATAGGCATGCTGGATGAAGATGCGCATGTCGATATTGCCCGTATGCAGCAGATTATGGCGCTGTGTGATGGCATGGCGGTGACGTTTCATCGCGCCTTTGATTTATGCCACAGCCCTAAACGTTCGCTAGAAGTGCTGGCTGATTTAGGCATCGCGCGTATTCTGACTTCCGGCCAGCAACAGAGTGCCGAAGCAGGAATTGCATTATTACGGGAACTAAATGAGCACAGCACAGGTCCGATTATTATGGCCGGTGCGGGCGTACGCTTGAGCAATATTCAGAAGTTTATCGACAGTGGATTGCAGGAAGTCCACAGCTCCGCCAGCCGCTTAGTCGCTTCGCCGATGCGCTACCGTAAAGCCGGTGTTTCAATGTGCTCCGAAGCGGAAACCGATGAATTCAGCCGCTACTGCGTTGATGGTGATGTCGTTGAAGCCATGAAAAGCATGACGCAGTTAACCGACGCCCGGGTAGCCTGAATCCGCACCAGTTTTGCCGCGCAGCACGCCAGTTCACATGACGTGATGTTTGCAAGTACCAACCCCAGCATTTTTGCTGGGGTTCTTTTTGTCTATCCCCTTCATACTTCAGGCTACAGATAGGTTGGCGGCGTGCGTTCCTGTCGTTCGAATTTTTTGGGAAAGATTTCAAGTCGTAATAGCGTGTTCCAGCAAATGATGCTTTGATTACTTATGGCTTCGTACGGATAACCTTCATGAAATCCTTCCCTTGTGCCGTTTTAGTGCTGCTTATTCCTTACTGTGGTATCGCGCTGGCGGCAAGTTCCGCGTGTCCGCCGCTGAGCAAAAATATCACCAGCAGTAACAATTGGATTATGCTGGGTGGCGATGCCAAAGGTGCGGTGCGTCAAGTGGTGGCCGGCGAGTTTGGCAAAGATGTTAATTCGCAAAAGCGCGTGCTCGGTCAGTTTAATCAGTGCGGTGATTTGATGGTGGCCGATATCTCCTATGACAAAAATGAAGGCAACGTTTTACTGACCATGGAACAGCATATCGCCCGCGTGCAGCGAGGCTGGGTGGCGGAATATGCTTATCTGGTCAAAGTCATCAAGGCTGGTCAGGAAGAAGTTGTAGATAACCGGCAGGGCACCATTAGCTGGCAAATCGGACAGCACGGCAACATTGTCAGCTCTTCCGATAAATTTACCAGCATGGGCAAAGAGGGCTTTACCGACACGACATATCGCTATGACAAACAGCTCCGCGTTGAAAAAAGCGTGGCGCGCGGTAGCGACAGCATGAGCAACGGTGAAAACAGCTGGCGCTGGAATCCGCAGGGATTGGTCATTTCATCCACCAGCGCACGCAGCAAAGATACCTACAGTTATGACAACCAGTGGCGGGAACTGCGCCTGAATGGCACCTCGACAACGCCGGTTAGCACGCTGCGCTCGGTGGATGAATGCCAGCTGTGGGATGAGGTGGGCAACTGTACATTGAGCTATCTGCATGAAACCGAAGTATTTGCCAAAGGCACCATTGAACGCCATCTTAGCTCAGCCTATAAATATCAATATTGGAACTCGCCAGGCGAATCAGCCGCCCAGGATTAACGCCAAACACACCAATTTAACATTAAGGCAATGAACAAGGGCCGCGGAGTAAAGCTTCCAGCGCATGGATGCGCAGGCAGAGTCCACAGGGATGTGTCCACGACGTCTTTACGCAGCGGCCCTTGTTCTTTGCCTGAAACGTACCGGACAAACCTATGACCCTAATCCTTTCATTCCTCTTCGCCATCACCATTCTGACGCTCACTCCCGGCTTTGATACTGCGCTGGTACTGCGTTCCGCCGCCGCGCAAGGCTGGAAACGCGCCTCGGTAACGGCGCTGGGCGTCACGCTCGGCTGTTTGGTGTGGGGCGTTGCGGTGGGACTGGGTTTGGGCGCGCTGCTGCTGGCCTCGGAAATGGCTTATAACCTGCTGAAATGGATCGGTGCGGCGTATCTGCTCTATCTTGGCGTCAAACTGTTGATCAATCCGCGCACGCAGGCGGAAGAAGGGCAGCGCGCGCAGAGTAAAGAACAACGTTATTTCGCCTGCTTCACGCGCGGATTATTCGGCAACCTGCTTAACCCCAAGGTCGGCGTATTCTATGTCACCTTCCTGCCGCAGTTCATTCCGGCAGGCGCATCGGTGCCGCTGTGGTGCACGCTAATGGCGTTGACGCACATGGTGATTGGTCTGGTGTGGAATGCCGTGCTGATTGGTAGCAGCCAGTACTTCGCGGCGCATCTGCGTCGCCCTGCGGTACTGAAAGTGATGGATCGCCTGACTGGCTGCGTATTTATTGGCTTTGCCGCGAAGCTGGCGCTGTCGCGGCGTTAAGCTTTACGGTTTGCGGGCCACGAGTACGGCGCGCAGCGGCGCGGGATAACCTTCGACCGTTTTGCTGCTGTCGTTAGGATCAAGGAATTCGGCCAGCGATTCGCTGGTCATCCAGCTGGTGCGTCGCTGCTCTTCCACCGAGGTCACCGCATAATCGGCAATGCGCACATCCACAAATCCGCATTTTTCCAGCCAGCTCTTCAGCGCAGCGGCAGAAGGAATAAAGTAAACATTACGCATCTGCGCATAACGTTCACCCGGCACCAGCACCGCGTTCTCGTCGCCTTCAATCACCAGCGTTTCCAGCACCAGCTCGCCGTCATTGACCAACTGATTTTTCAACTGCATAAGGTGATCGAGTGGCGAACGACGATGATAAAGTACGCCCATCGAAAATACGGTATCAAACGCCTGTAACGCTGGCAGTTGTTCAATGCCCAGCGGCAGCAAATGCGCACGACGATCGTCGCCCAGCAGCTTACGTACCGCTTCGAACTGACACAAAAACAGCTGCATAGGGTCGATACCCACCACCAGTTTCGCCCCAGCACCGATCATGCGCCACATGTGATAGCCGCTGCCACACCCGACATCGAGTATCGTGCGATGCGTTAGGGGGGAGATGTGCGGCAACACGCGATCCCATTTCCAGTCAGAACGCCATTCGGTATCGATCTCGGTACCGTACAGCGAATAAGGACCTTTGCGCCACGGCATCAAATTGCGCAGCAAATTTTCAATACCCAGACGTTGACGATCGGTCAGATCGTTGGCATCCGCGCTCACGCTGTGCAGTAAATCCAGCTTGTGCGGTGCAAGCAGGGGGAGATAATCAACCGACTTCTCCCAATCGCGGAATTTACCGTGCAGGTTTTCACGCTGCCATGCGGCAATTTGCGCAGGTAAGACTTCCAGCCAGCTGGCGAGCGGGCCGGTGGCAATCTGCTGATAAAAACGGCCAAACTCAATCATTTCAACGCCACCAACGAACCAAAATTAAAACACTGGAACCATAACTCTGCATGTTTGAAACCGGCGGTTTTCAGGCGCGCTTTATGCGCCTCCACGCTGTCGGTCAGCATCACGTTTTCCAGCATGCTGCGTTTCTGGCTGATCTCCAGCTCGCTGTAGCCGTTCGCGCGCTTAAAATCGTGATGCATGTTGAACAGCAGTTCACCTACGTCAGCATCTTCAAAACTGAACTTCTCAGACAGCACCAGTGCGCCACCCGGATTCAGACCGTTAACGATTTTCTTTAATAATTCGAGACGGGCGGGCGGCTCAAGAAACTGCAGGGTAAAATTCAGCACCACCAGCGAAGCATTCTCGATATGAATATCCTGAATATCCGCTTCGATCACCTGAACCGGCGTGTCGGCACGGAAGGCGTCGATATGACGGCGACAGCGTTCCACCATCGCCGGAGAATTATCCACGGCAATAATTTGGCAGCCTGGCACATGAATATTGCGGCGCACCGACAGCGTGGCTGCGCCCAGCGAACAGCCGAGATCGTAAACCTGGCTATTCGGCTGTACAAAGCGTTCTGCCAGCATGCCAATCATCGAAATGATGTTGGAATAACCCGGCACCGAGCGCTGAATCATATCGGGAAAAACTTCAGCTACGCGCTCGTCAAAGGTCCAGTCGCCCAGCTTATCAATGGGCGCGGAAAATAGCGTATCGCGATCAGACATAATGAAAAGTCCGGAGAGAAATCGGAAAGGGCGCTATTTTGGCAGAAACTACCGCACGCTGCACGTTGTAGTGTTGAGTTTAGAATAGCGTCGATTGTTGCGGCCACTCAGGTAGATTGCGCAGTGTCGGCTCCAGCTGCTGCAATTGCGGCCACAGCGCCTGAACCAGCGGAAACACGTCGCCCATGTCTGGTGTATGAATAAACAGCATGGGATCGCTCTCTTTTTGCCATGCTTGCAGTTTACTGCGCCACGGCTGAAACAGGGGCACGCTCTCCGCCACGCTATCACTGCCAATGAAGCGCACCATAGGTTGCGATCCGGTACGCACAGCATGTGGCGGCACGCGCGGTTTTTGCGATCGCGCCTGCACCGCTGCGACAGACTGCGAGTTTGAGGCATGCACCGGGCGACTATCGAGCATTACCCGATTAATTCTACGGTCCAGCAAACCGCGATTCAGCGCGCGTTCGGCTTCACCTTTGGCAAAAAACGCCTGATGACGCACTTCCACGCCATAGTGAAAATTGCGCGGCAAGCTATCCAAAAAGAACCATAAATCACCAAGCTGTGCGGGAGAGAATGCCGCGGGCAGTTGCAACCAATATTGACCGATACGGTTACTCAGCGGATCGAGCAGGCGGAAAAACGCCGTCAGCAATTCATCACAGTTACGCAGGCCAGATTGGTGACTGATGCTCTCGGGAAATTTGAAGCAGAAGCGGAAGTCATCGTGGGTCATATCCCGCCAGCGCATCACCACTTCCGGCTTCGGCAAAGCATAAAGTGTGGTGTTGCCTTCCACGCAGCCAAACAGCTGTGCGTAATCGGCCAGCGTCTCTAAACCGAACTGTTTCCAGCGCGCGTGCTGCCATTGTGGTAAGCCAATGCGAAGTGTCAAACGCGAACTCCTTAATCCTTTAGGGGCGGGAAAGGGCGGCATAATGTACCCTGTTTTGATGTCGGCAGGAAAAACAGCGCGATAAAGCCTATTGTTTTGTCCGCTTTGATCTGGCTCCACTTATCCTGCCTGGGTTTTTCCATTATAATAGCCGCCTTTTTTGCGACAGCATCTCATAAGGTTACGCGGCCTGATGTTGTCTGGCAGCAGCGGCGAAGTTAAAAGGATACGTTATGCGTACAGAATATTGCGGACAGCTCAATCTGTCTCATGTGGGTCAGCAAGTCACTCTCTGCGGCTGGGTAAATCGCCGTCGCGATCTGGGTAGCCTGATTTTTATCGATATGCGCGACCGTGAAGGTATCGCACAGGTGTTCTTCGATTCCGATCGTCAAGACGCTTTCCAGCTGGCATCTGAACTGCGTAACGAATTCTGTATCCAGATCACCGGCACCGTGCGTGCACGTGACGAAAAAAACAAAAACAGCGACATGGCCACCGGTGAAGTGGAGGTGTTTGCGCATGAACTGAACATCATCAACCGTGCTGAACCTCTGCCACTGGATTCGAACCAGATCAACAGCGAAGAAGCGCGTCTGACTTATCGCTATCTGGATTTGCGTCGTCCGGAAATGGCTCAGCGTTTAAAAACCCGCGCTAAAATTACCAGCTTCGTGCGTCGCTTCATGGATGACCAGGGCTTCCTCGATATCGAAACGCCAATGCTGACCAAAGCAACACCGGAAGGCGCGCGTGACTATCTGGTGCCGAGCCGCGTACACAAAGGTAAGTTTTACGCGCTGCCGCAGTCACCTCAGCTGTTCAAACAGCTGCTGATGATGTCGGGTTTTGATCGCTATTATCAAATCGTTAAGTGCTTCCGCGACGAAGATCTGCGTGCCGACCGTCAGCCTGAATTCACCCAGATCGACGTTGAAACCTCGTTCATGACGGCTGAGCAGGTACGTGAAAAGATGGAGCGTCTGATTCGTGAGCTGTGGATCGACATCAAGGGCGTCGATCTCGGTGACTTCCCGCAGATGACCTTTGCGGAAGCGATGCACCGTTACGGTTCCGACAAGCCAGACCTGCGTAATCCCATGGAGCTGGTGGACGTTGGCGATCTGCTGAAAAATGTCGAGTTCCAGGTGTTCGCGGGCCCCGCTAATGATGCCAAAGGCCGTGTAGCGGCGCTGCGCGTTCCAGGCGGGGCTGCATTAACGCGTAAGCAAATTGATGAATACGGCAAGTTTGTTGAAATCTATGGCGCCAAAGGCCTGGCGTGGATGAAGATTAACGAACGTGCTAAAGGCTTCGAGGGCGTACAGAGCCCGGTAGCGAAATTCCTCACGGCAGAGATCGTCGAAGCGATCCTGAATCGCACATCGGCACAAGATGGTGACCTGATCTTCTTCGGTGCCGATCGCGCTAAAGTGGTGGCGGATGCGTTGGGTGCGTTGCGTCTGAAGGTGGGCCGCGATCTGCAGATCACCGATGAAAAAGCCTGGGCGCCGCTGTGGGTTATCGACTTCCCAATGTTTGAGGAAGATGAAGAGGGCGGCCTGGCAGCGATGCACCATCCGTTCACCTCGCCGAAAGCGATGAGCGCCGAAGCGTTGGCGACCGATCCGGTACAGGCAGTAGCCAATGCCTACGATATGGTAATTAACGGCTACGAAGTGGGCGGCGGTTCGGTACGTATCCACAGCGGCAAAATGCAGCAGACGGTGTTCAGCATCCTGGGAATCACCGAAGAAGAGCAGCGCGAGAAGTTTGGCTTCCTGCTCGACGCCCTGAAATACGGCACACCGCCACACGCGGGCTTGGCCTTTGGTCTGGATCGACTGACCATGCTGTTAACGGGTACCGATAACATCCGTGATGTGATCGCGTTCCCGAAAACTACCGCAGCAGCATGTCTGATGACTGAAGCGCCAAGCGAAGCCAATCCAGCCGCCTTGTTGGATCTGGGTATTTTAGTGGTACCGAAGAAAGAAAAGTCAGAGAACAAGTAATGGGCTATAAACATCCGGTATCGGTGCTGGTAGTGATTTTTGCGCGAGATACCGGCCGGGTGTTAATGCTGCAGCGACGTGATGACGACAGCTTTTGGCAATCGGTTACTGGCAGCCTGGAAGCGGGTGAAAGCCCACATCAGGCGGCTCAGCGCGAAGTGTTAGAAGAGCTCGCCATCGACATAGCGGATGAAAAGTTAGTGCTGGACGATTGTCACAAAGAGATCGAGTTTGAAATCTTCCCGCACTATCGCCATCGTTACGCGCCGGGCACCACGCACAATCGCGAACACTGGTTCAGGTTGGCGTTACCCGCAGAGCGTGAGCTACTGCTCACCGAGCATCTCGCCGCGCGCTGGCTCGACCCCGCCGCTGCCGCAGCCCTCACCAAGTCCTGGAGTAACCGCCAGGCAATTGAAGAATTTATCTGAATGCTCGCCGCCGCGCGTTATTCCGGTGGCGAATGCATTAAGTTTTATGAATCTGGTGAGTTTTCAATGAACGCACCGAACAATATCGAACAGTCAGGCGTAATCGGCGCCGCGAGGTTGTTCACCGCCAGCGCACAGCAACCGGAGCGTACTTATGTACGTGAGGATTGCGAGCACTGCCGGGGGACAAGATCGCAAGTAAGATAGCCTGCACCCAGTAAAAGATCGGAGAATATGCAAGATGGCTGGACACAGTAAATGGGCGAATACTAAGCACCGTAAAGCTGCTCAGGACGCTAAACGCGGTAAAATCTTCACCAAAATCATTCGCGAGCTGGTTACCGCTGCGAAGCTCGGTGGCGGCGATGCCGGTTCCAACCCGCGCCTGCGCGCAGCGATGGACAAAGCCCTGTCCAATAACATGACCCGCGATACCATGAACCGCGCAATTGCACGCGGCGTGGGCGGCGAAGATGATTCCAACATGGAAACCATCATCTATGAAGGTTACGGTCCGGGCGGCTCTGCGGTGATGATCGAGTGCCTGAGCGACAACCGCAACCGTACCGTTGGCGAAGTGCGTCATGCCTTCACCAAAACTGGCGGTAACCTCGGAACTGACGGTTCAGTTTCTTACCTGTTTAGCAAGAAGGGTGTTATCTCCTTCGCGCCAGGCCAGGACGAAGATGCGGTAATGGAAGCGGCGCTGGAAGCCGGTGCCGAAGACGTCGTCGCCTATGATGATGGCGCAATTGACGTGTTCACCGCGTGGGAAGAGCTGGGTGCGGTGCGTGATGCGCTGGAAGCTGGCGGCTTGAAAGCGGACACCGCTGAAGTCTCAATGATCCCTTCAACCAAAGCCGAAATGGATGCCGAAACTGCGCCGAAACTGCTGCGCCTGATCGACATGCTGGAAGACTGCGATGATGTGCAGGAAGTGTACCATAACGGTGAAATCTCTGATGAGATCGCAGAAACGCTGTAATGGCGTTGCTTAAAACCCCACTTACCGGAGACGCGCTGTGGCGATAATTCTCGGGATCGATCCCGGCTCGCGCGTCACCGGTTACGGTGTTATCCGCCAAACCGGCCGCCAGCTCACCTATTTGGGCAGCGGCTGTATCCGCACCAGCGTCACCGATTTGCCGTCGCGCCTCAAACTGATTTACGCCGGCGTCTGCGAAATCATCACGCAGTTTTCACCTGATTACTTCGCCATTGAGCAGGTGTTTATGGCGAAGAATGCTGACTCAGCGCTCAAGCTGGGCCAGGCGCGCGGTGCGGCGATTGTGGCTGCGGTGAATCACGATTTGCCGGTATTTGAATATGCGGCGCGGCAGGTGAAGCAAACGGTAACCGGCACCGGTGGTGCAGAGAAAAGTCAGGTACAGCACATGGTGCGGACCTTGCTGAAACTGCCGGCGAACCCGCAAGCTGACGCCGCCGATGCGCTGGCGATTGCCATCACCCACTGCCATATGAGTCAAAATGCTGGACGTATAAGTGACACAAAACTGGTGATGACGCGCGGTCGTATGCGATCGGGTTAGCGGAAACGAAACGCTATACGAGGCTGGATATTCATCCAGCTTTTTTTATGCTATAAACGCAGGCTTACTTACAGATTAAGGAATCGCTCAGGTGATTGGTCGTTTACGAGGCAACATTCTGGAAAAACAGCCGCCGCTGGTGTTAATTGAAGCGCACGGCGTCGGTTATGAAGTGCACATGCCAATGACCTGCTTTTACGAGCTGCCGGAAATTAATCAGGAAGCGATCATCTTTACCCAGTTCGTGGTGCGTGAAGATGCGCAGCTGCTGTTCGGTTTCAATAACAAGCAGGAGCGCACGCTGTTCCGCGAGCTGGTGAAAGTGAATGGCGTGGGGCCAAAGCTGGCGCTAGCGATCTTGTCGGGCATGTCAGCGCAGCAGTTCGTTACTGCGGTTGAGCGACAAGAGATTGCGTCTTTGATTAAACTGCCAGGCGTAGGCAAAAAAACCGCCGAGCGCTTGATTGTGGAAATGAAAGACCGCTTCATTGGTATGCACGGCGATCTGTTTGGTGGTGACTCAACCTTTACATTGACCACGCCATCAGCCGCGCAGGATAACAACGATGCTGAAGCAGAAGCCGTATCGGCACTGGTTGCCCTCGGTTATAAACCACAGGAAGCCAGCCGCATGATCAGCAAAGTGGGAAAACCGGACGCGGATTGCGAAACCCTGATTCGCGAAGCGCTGCGCGCAGCTATTTGAGGTAAAGCATGATTGAAGCCGATCGCCTGGTCTCTGGCAGTTCCTTTAACGAAGAAGAAACGCTCGATCGTGCCATTCGACCTAAGCTGCTGACGGAATATGTGGGTCAGCCGCAGGTGCGCGAGCAAATGGAGATTTTCATCCAGGCTGCGAAACTGCGCGGCGACGCACTCGATCATCTGCTGATCTTTGGTCCGCCGGGATTGGGTAAAACCACGCTGGCCAACATCGTAGCCAATGAAATGGGCGTTAATCTGCGCACGACGTCGGGGCCGGTGCTGGAGAAGGCGGGCGATCTCGCAGCGATGTTGACCAACCTCGAACCGCATGACGTGCTGTTCATCGATGAAATCCATCGCCTTTCACCGGTAGTGGAAGAGGTGTTGTATCCGGCAATGGAAGATTATCAGCTGGATATTATGATTGGTGAGGGCCCGGCGGCGCGTTCCATTAAGCTCGACCTGCCACCGTTTACCCTGATTGGCGCCACCACACGTGCGGGTTCATTAACTTCGCCGTTGCGCGATCGCTTTGGCATCGTCCAGCGTCTTGAATTCTATAATGTCCCTGATTTACAGCACATCGTTGGGCGAAGCGCAGCCTGTCTTGGCTTGGCGTTGAGCGAAGAGGGCGCGTTAGAAATCGCGCGTCGTGCGCGCGGTACGCCACGCATCGCCAACCGGTTGCTGCGTCGGGTACGGGACTTTGCGGAAGTGCGCGCCAACGGTAATTTGAGCGGCGAAGTATCGGCTAGCGCGCTGGATATGCTTAACGTCGACAGTCAGGGGTTTGATTATATGGACCGCAAACTGCTGCTGGCGATCATCGACAAATTCTCGGGTGGTCCGGTTGGGTTAGATAATCTGGCTGCGGCGATTGGCGAGGAGCGGGAAACGATCGAGGATGTGATTGAACCCTTCCTGATTCAGCAGGGATTCATTCAGCGCACGCCGCGTGGCCGTATGGCAACGCAGCATGCCTATAAACATTTTGGTATCAGTCGCGAAGAGTAAACCGGCGTTAAGCCGCCGGTTTTTTTGCCATGCTGATAATGAACAGCACTGCGGCACATAATACAACTGAAGGACCGGCTGGCGTATCGTAAGTGGCGGAGAAGGTTAGCCCGCCGGTTACCGCAACAATACCGACAATCACGGCAAAACCCGCCATCTGCTCTGGCGAGCGCGAGAAACGACGCGCCGTCGCCGCCGGGATAATCAGCAGCGATGTAATGATCAACGCGCCGACAAATTTCATTGCCACACCGATGGTTAAAGCGGTCACCAGCATCAGCATCAAACGCGTACGCTGAATGTTCACGCCATCCACCTGTGCCAGCTCAGGGCTGATGGTCATCGACAGCAGAGCGTTCCACTGCCACGCCATCACGGCTAACACAATCGCTACGCCTCCGCCCATCATCCACAGGTCATCTGGCGTGACCGCCAGCAGGTCACCAAATAGATACGCCATCAGATCGACACGCACACCTTGCATCAGGCTCACCACCACTAAACCCAGCGACAGCGCACTGTGCGCCATAATGCCGAGCAGCGTGTCGATAGCGAGATGTGGGCGACGCTCCAGCCATACCAATCCCAGTGCCAGACAGACGGTAACCAGAATCACTGCATAGTAAGGATTAACGTTGAGCAGTAAACCAAACGCCACACCTAGCAGCGATGCATGGGCAAGGGTGTCACCAAAGTAGGACATACGGCGCCAAACCACAAACGAGCCAAGCGGACCGGCGGCCAGCGCCAGCAAGACGCCACCCAGCCAGCCAGGTAATAACAGTTCAATCATGACGGGCCATTTCCTTTGCGCAGAACAATGCGTCCCTGTAAATCGTGACGGTGATTATGATGATGACGATAGATTGCCAGCTGCTGCGCACCGCGCGGCCCAAACATGGCGATAAATTCAGGATGCTGCGAAACGGCTTCGGGTGTCCCGGAACAGCAGATGTGATGATTAAGACACAGCACTTCATCGGTTTTCGCCATCACCAAATGTAAATCATGCGAGACCATTAGCACGCCACAGTTTAGCTCGCGACGCAGCTGATCGATCAAATCATACAGCGCAACCTGGCCGTTCACGTCAACACCCTGGGTTGGCTCATCCAGCACCAGCAGTTGAGGACCATTCAGCAGCGCTCGCGCCAGTAAAACACGCTGTGTTTCCCCGCCAGAGAGTTTTTGCAGCGGCGCATTAAGCAGATGTCCACCCTGTACGCGTTTTAACGCGGGCAAAATCGCATCACGTCGGGTACCGCGCGAAAGACGCATGAAACGCTCAACGGTGATTGGCAATGTGGGATCAATGTGCAGTTTCTGCGGCACGTAGCCGATGCGCAAATCAGCAGCGCGCTTGACGGTGCCGCCGGTTGGTTTAAGCAGCCCGAGCACCGTGCGAACCAACGTCGATTTGCCAGCGCCATTCGGGCCCAGCAGAGTGAGAATTTTCCCGTGCTCGAGCGTAAGGCTAATGCCTGCTAGCACCGGGCGCTGGGAGAACTTCACTGAAATGTTTTCAAGAGTAACAAGTGGCGGCATGATATTTACGGGTTGCATAGAATTTCGAATGTTATAATATCACATTCCATCACCTGGTCACGATGGAATGTCGTATTATGTTACACAATAAAAAACGTCTCATTTTCACCCTCACTGCTGCGGCAATCGCTACCTCCTCCGCACTGCCTGCGCACTCAGCGGTGGTGGCTTCAATTAAACCCATCGGATTTATCGCAGCCGCAATCGCCGATGGCATTACACCGGTTGAAGTGTTGCTGCCCGACGGTGCTTCTGAACATGATTATGCTCTGCGTCCTTCCGATGTAAAACGTATAAAAAACGCAGACTTAGTAGTGTGGACCGGCCCGGAAATGGAAGCCTTCCTGACCAAGTCAGCGGCAGAATTACCTGCCAATAAAAACCTCGAGATCGCCGCTTTGCCGGAAGTAAAACCCTTATTGATTAGCGGCGATGATGATGATGAGGAACATGAGCACGATCACGATCATGACCTTGCCTCAGAAAAGTCCGAGCAACAAGACCTGTCTCATGCTCACCACCACCATGGGCAATTTAATATGCATCTGTGGATGTCCCCTGAGATCGCAAGGCAATCTGCGGTTGCAATCCATGGGAAATTATTGGAACTTATGCCGCAAAGCAAAGCCAAACTTGACGCTAACCTGCAGCAGTTTGAGGCAGAATTAGCCAACGCGGATACACACATTGGCGCGCAACTTGCGCCTGTGCGGAACAAGGGTTATTTCGTTTTTCACGATGCGTATAGCTACTTTGAAAAACATTACGGTTTGTCACCATTAGGGCATTTTACCGTCAATCCTGAAATCCAACCGGGCGCCCAGCGTTTACATCAAATACGAACACAGTTGGTTGAGCAGAAAGCCGTATGCGTTTTTGCTGAACCACAATTCAGGCCGGCCGTTATCGATGCCGTGTCTCGTGGAACTGAGGTGCGTAAAGGCACGCTCGATCCATTGGGCATGGGGATCAGCTTAACAAAAGATAGCTACGTGAAATTCCTTTCACAGCTGTCGAGCCAGTATGCGAGCTGCCTGAATGGAGCATGAGGAATAAGTAAAAGTGCAGCAGATAGCCCGCTCTGTCGCCCTCGCATTTAATAATTTGCCGCGACCCCACCGCGTTATGCTGGGTTCATTAACCGTAGTGACTTTGGCCGTCGCCGTTTGGCGGCCATACGTTTATCATCCCCATGATGTTGCACCCATCGTGAAAACTATCGCGCTGGATAAAGACGAACTGCGGACCTTGCTGCCCGAAGCCAGCGAGCCGATCGACCAAACCACCGAAGAGCCGGAAGAAGATATTCCTGCCGACGACATTGATAAAGACGTCCCGGACAATTCAAACGTCCATGATTACACCGTCTCTTCAGGCGATACGCTGAGCAGTGCGCTGAATCAGTACGGTATTGAGCTGGGCGATATCAATGCGCTGGTTAGCAGTGATAAAGACCTGCGCAATATGCGCGTCGGCCAGCAACTTAGCTGGACGCTGGACGCGGATGGCCAACTGCAAACCTTCAGCTGGGAAATCGATCGCCGTGAAACTCGTACTTATCAGCGCGCCGATAACGGTAGCTTTACGATGCAGCAGGCGCTGCAAAAGGGTGAATGGCAGAACAACGTGCTGAAAGGCGAAGTGCGAGGCAGTTTTGCTGCCAGTGCTCAGCGGGCGGGATTGACCAGCGCAGAAACCAGTAACGTCATCAAAGCAATGCAGTGGCAGATGGATTTCCGCAAGCTGCGCGCAGGCGATGATTTTAGCGTACTGATGTCGCGTGAAATGCTCGATGGCAAAAGTGCACAAAGCCAACTGCTTGGCGTACGTCTGCGCACCGGGGGCAAAGATTACTACGCCTTCCGCGCGGAAGATGGCAAGTTCTACGACCGTAACGCATCCGGCCTGGCACGTGGTTTCATGCGTTTCCCAACGGTTAAGCAGTATCGCGTCTCCTCTAACTTCAATCCTCGCCGTCTTAATCCGGTGACTGGGCGTATCGCACCGCATAAAGGTGTCGATTTCGCCCTGCCTATCGGCACGCCGGTATTGGCGGTGGGTGACGGGGAAGTGGTGATGGCGAAGAACGGCGGCGCGGCGGGCAATTACGTGGCCATTCGCCACGGTCGTCAGTATATGACGCGTTACATGCATTTGAGCAAGGCGCTGGTGAAGCCTGGACAAAAAGTGAAACGAGGCGATCGCATTGCGCTCTCGGGTAACACTGGACGCTCTACTGGCCCACATCTGCACTATGAAGTGTGGATCAATAACCAGGCTGTCAATCCATTAACGGCGAAACTGCCACGCATGGAAGGGCTGACCGGTAAAGATCGCAGCACTTATATGGCGCAAGTGAAAACCTGGCTGCCGCAGTTAACGCTGAAATAGCGCACATTTTCGCGTAACACCGGAAAAACCGACGGATTCTTCGTCGGTTTTTTGCTATCTGGCGCATGAAGATTGCAAAATAAACCATCGTCACTATTATTGACCGGTCATTGTCAGAGGCGAGTGCATGGAAACCCGAAAGAAAAATAACAGTGAGTTTATTCCCGTTTTTCAACGTTCTTTTTTGAAGCCGAAATACTGGGGCAGTTGGTTGGCGGTTGGCGCGCTGGCTGGCATGGCGTTGCTTCCCGCCAAAGTGCGCGATCCTATTCTGGGTGGATTGGGCAAGTTCGCTGGCAAGCTGGCGAAGAGTGCGCGTCGTCGTGCGCTGATCAATCTCTATTATTGCCTGCCAGAATTGAGTGAGGCGCAGCGCGAAGAGATTGCTGATCGTATGTTTGCTACTGCACCGCAGGCGATGGCAATGATGGCGGAGCTCGGCTTACGCAATCCTGCGCACGTGCGAAAGCGTGTTGATTGGCACGGCCGGGAAATCATTGAGCAGCTGCAGGCGAATAAAGAAAATGTCATTTTCCTGGTGCCGCACGGTTGGGCGGTTGATATCCCGGCCATGCTGTTGGCGTCTGAAGGCCAGATGATGGCGGCGATGTTCCACAATCAGAGCGATCCGTTAATGGATTATCTGTGGAATACCGTGCGTCGCCGTTTCGGCGGGCGTATGCATGCGCGTAACGATGGCATCAAACCGTTTATCGCTTCGGTGCGTCAGGGCTACTACGGCTATTATCTGCCCGATCAGGATCATGGCGCAGAGCACAGTGAGTTTGTGGATTTCTTTGCCACTTACAAAGCCACGCTACCGGCCGTGGGTCGTCTGATGAAAGTGTGTCGCGCCCGCGTGGTACCGCTTTTTCCGGTATATAACAGCGAAACGCACCGGCTGGAAATCTATGTGCGTCCGCCAATGGACGATTTGCTGGAAGCGGATGACAACACGCTGGCTCGTCGCATGAATGAAGAAGTGGAAGTATTTGTGCGTCCGCATCCTGAGCAGTACACCTGGATTTTGAAGCTGCTAAAGACGCGCAAAGAAGGGGATATCGAACCTTATGCGCGCAAAGAACTTTATCCGCGCAAGAAATAATTCGTTGAGTCGCCATTGATGGCGACCAGGTGCGCATCAATGCGCACCTTCCAACATGCCAGGCTCTAATCTGTCAATCACGCTGCTTTTACATGACTGCGACGTTTCCGTTCACGCAGGAAGAGCGTCACCAGACCAAACCACAATACGCCAGCCGCAAAGTTGATGCCGCTAAACCACGGCGTACCGCCGCTGAAATAGCCACTTTTTGCCAGCTCAATACCTACGGCTAAGGTCAGAATACTGATCATGCCGAGCATTGCCGCGACGCTGCCTTTGCCTTCGTCACTGGAGTAGAGCGTTAAGCGATAAAGTCCAGCGTTCACCATGCCTGCGCCAAATGCGTACAAGCTCAAACCTGCTGTCAGCAGCAGATAGGTGTGGCTATTAAGCAAATTCGCCAACAGCGCAATACTCAACCCAATCAGGATTGGCCATGCGGCAAATTTTACCGGCTGCTCAATCGGAACGCGGCCCGCCAATTTGCCCAACGTGATATTCCCGGCAATCATTGCTAAAAATACCGGCAGCTGCAGTAGAGCATATTGCATCCGCGACAGCCCTTCATCGTGCATCAGAATCACCGGCGACAGGGCTACCCATGTAAGGATGGGAATAAACACTAAACCAATCGCAAATGATCCATACATGACCTGGCGATCGCGCGCTAAACGCGCATAGCCACGTGCCAGCGTGGGCAAGGCGATGGAGTGGCTGCGATCGCCAGCGGTTTCTGGCATTACGCGCCAAAGCAGGGCAAAAGCGATGACGCTGCAGATGGCAAACAGCCAGAACATGCTGCGCCACTCGCCAACCGTGAGCCACGCGGCGCCGGCCAAGGGTCCAGCTAACGGCGCAAGCAGCGCAACGTTGGCCATCAGCGCCATCATGCGCACTGCCAGTGCTTCAGCAAAGGCTTCCTGCACTGCCGCATAGCTGACTGCGCCAATGAAACACAGGCTGATGCCCTGAATGAACCGCAGCGCGACAAACTCTTCAATGCTGCTGACCCAGGTGGTGAGAATACAAGCGGCAGCAAAGAACAGAATGCCAAACAGCAATACGGGGCGACGGCCATATTTATCGGAAAGCGGGCCAAGCAGCCACTGCAATACAACGCCGCCCATCAAATAAGCGGTCAGCGATGTTGATACCCATTCAGGACCCACGCCGAATTCTGAGGTTACCAGCAACATGCCGGGCTGAATCATGTCGTGCGCGATATAGGTCGCAAATTCGAATAACACCAACGCGAGCGGAAACAGCAGTACGCGCCCGGTAAGTTGGGTAATAGGTTGATAGCGGGCCATCTGGCCTCCTTGTCAAAAAAATAAAAACGCGACTGCCAGGCAGTCGCGTTTGTCCATGTTGTTACAGCCGCTGTCGGTAGTGCGTATTAATCTACGCGCAGCACACGGCTGGTATTGGTGGTACCGGTGGTCGCCATCACGTCGCCCTGGGTGACAATCACCAGATCGCCTGACACGAGGAAACCTTTGTCGCGCAACAGATTCACTGCATCGTGCGCGGCGGCAACACCGTCATTATTACTGTCGAAAAATACTGGCGTAACGCCACGATAGAGCGCCGTGAGATTCAGCGTACGTTCGTGACGTGACATGGCGAAGATCGGCAAACCAGAGGTGATACGTGACGTCATTAGCGCAGTACGGCCTGATTCAGTCATGGTGATGATGGCTGAAACCCCTTGCAGATGGTTGGCAGCATACATCGCAGACATCGCAATGGCTTCCTCAACGTTATCGAATTGCACCTCAAGGCGGTGCTTGGAGACGTTAACGCTAGGGATTTTTTCTGCGCCGAGGCACACCTTGGCCATTGCGGATACGGTCTCTGCCGGATATTGGCCCGCCGCGGTTTCGGCCGAGAGCATAACGGCATCGGTACCATCGAGCACGGCATTCGCCACGTCCATCACTTCCGCACGCGTTGGCATCGGATTGGTGATCATTGATTCCATCATCTGCGTAGCGGTGATGATGGTGCGGTTTAGCTGACGTGCGCGACGAATCAGCGCCTTCTGAATACCGACCAGTTCCGGATCGCCAATTTCAACACCCAGATCACCACGCGCCACCATTACCACATCTGATGCCAGAATGATGTCATCCATCGCTTCCTGTGAAGCAACGGCTTCTGCCCGTTCAACTTTCGCCACGAGCTTAGCGTCGCAACCGGCATCGCGCGCCAGGCGGCGAGCATAGTTCATATCTTCGCCGTTACGCGGGAAAGAAACAGCGAGATAATCCACGCCGATTTTGGCGGCGGTGATGATATCGACTTTGTCTTTCTCTGTCAGCGCGTCAGCAGATAAGCCACCACCCAGTTTGTTGATACCTTTGTTGTTGGAAAGCGGGCCGCCGACGGTTACTTCGGTGAATACTTTGGCGCCCTGGACTTCCAGCACTTTCAACTGCACGCGACCATCATCCAGCAGCAGAATATCGCCCGGCACCACATCTTCTGGCAGGCCTTTATAGTCAATACCGACTTTCTCTTTATCGCCTTCGCCTTTGCTCAAATCGGCATCCAGCAGGAAGCGGTCGCCAACATTAAGGAAAACTTTGCCTTCTTTGAAGGTTGATACGCGAATTTTCGGCCCCTGCAGGTCGCCAAGAATCGCCACGTGGCGACCTAATTTCGCGGCAATCTCACGCACCTTGTTGGCGCGCTGCTGATGATCTTCTGGTGTGCCGTGGGAGAAGTTGAGTCGTACAACGTTAGCACCTGCCGCGATGATTTTTTCGAGGTTATTGTCGCGATCGGTGGCTGGACCGAGGGTTGTAACGATCTTGGTTCTTCTGAGACGTCTGGACATGAAGGACTCCGTTAGCAAAGTAGCGTGTCGCTCTCAAGTGACACGTAGTGTTCATCTATTCTATATGATTGATGGGCTGTGATTCGACTCACATTGTGAATGTGATGTTAATTATTTTCCTGCGGCTGTTTCTCCAGGCGCGAATCTTTTAGCGCTTCTTTCACCCGTTTCAGATTCTCACGGAAAGAGGCGCCGCGCTCAAGGGTAAACCCTGTCGCCAGTACATCAACCACGGTTAATTGCGCCAGGCGGGAAACCATCGGCAGGTAGATATCGGTATCTTCCGGCACATCCAGCGTCAATGCCAGTGTCGCTTCTGCTGCCAGCGGTGAACCCGGAGAAGTGATAGCCAGCACAGTGGAAGCGTTTACACGCGCCAGGCGAGCCAGTTCTATCATATTTTTGGTGCGGCCAGTATGTGAGATGAGAACAAATACATCATTTGGTCCACTATTTATGCAACTCATGCGCTGGATCACAATATCCTCTGACCAGATGACCGGCAGATTAAAACGCAGAAATTTGTTGGTGGCATCGTGTGCGACCACGGCGGAGGCGCCCAGACCGAAAAAGGCAATTTTATGCGCTTTTGTAAGGGCCAAAACTGCCTGATGAATCACCTCAACATCGAGCTGCTGACGCACGCGACTCAAACCGGCTAGTGCAGAATCAAAAATCTTATGGCTAAAGCTTTCGACGCTGTCATTTTCTTCCACATCACGGCTGACCCAGGTTGGGCCTTTTGCCAGACTCTGCGCGAGCTGCAACTTGAAATCAGGAAAGCCGCGTGTGCCCATGCGATGACAAAAGCGATTCACCGTGGGTTCGCTGACGTCAGCGGCACGTGCAAGCGTGGCGATGCTGGAGTGCATCGCCTGTTGAGGAGCAGCAAGAATCTGTTCTGCTACTTTACGTTCCGATTTGCTCAGCGCCGCTAAATGCGCCTGAATCTGTTCCAGCATGGTTTAACCTAATGACCGTCAATCACTTTTCCGCGTTCACCGATGGATGAAATCGCTGCCAATTCTCAAGAATATACCGTGTAATAGAGGCACGCACGCAGCGAAGGACAAATGTAAGCGCGAATTTTTTGCGATACTTTGATCGCTGACGTGTTTTGCCGCGACAAACATCGAAACAGAAAAAGTGCTCAAATGGCACGCTACAACACACTTAACACCTTTAATTCGTTCACAGTTAACGCCAGCAAAGGCTGCGTTCGGGTTGTCCTGAACCGGCGAAAAACGTACATTGTGCTGTAAGAAAATTACAATAAGGACCTGGCGTGATGAGAACGCTCAAGCCGGGTATATCCTGCAACGAGGAGAGGAAAATGGCGGTTACACAAACAGCCCAGGCATGCGATCTGGTGATTTTCGGTGCCAAAGGCGATCTTGCTCGCCGTAAACTGTTGCCATCACTGTATCAGCTGGAAAAAGCCGGTCAGATTCATGAAACCACTCGCATTATTGGCGTAGGCCGCGCGGATTGGGACAAGGATGCGTACACCAAAGTGGTTCGTGAAGCGCTGGAAACCTTCATGAAAGAGAAAATCGACGAAGCGCTGTGGGACACACTCAGCAGCCGTCTCGATTTTTGTAACCTCGACGTTAATGACACCTCGCATTTCACCAAACTGGGCAAAATGCTTGACCAGAAAAATCGTGTCACCATCAACTATTTCGCCATGCCGCCAAGCACCTTCGGCGCAATTTGTGACGGTTTGGGCGCCGCGAAGCTGAACGCCAAACCGGCACGCGTGGTGATGGAAAAGCCGCTTGGCACCTCACTGGAAACCTCGCAAGAGATCAATGACAGCGTCGGCAAATACTTTGAAGAGAGCCAGGTCTTCCGTATTGACCACTATCTCGGTAAAGAGACGGTGCTTAATCTGCTGGCGCTGCGCTTCGCTAACTCGATTTTCGTTAACAACTGGGACAATCGCACTATCGATCATGTGCAGATTACCGTGGCAGAAGAAGTGGGCATTGAAGGCCGCTGGGGTTATTTCGACAAAGCCGGCCAGATGCGTGACATGATCCAGAACCACCTGTTGCAGATCCTGACGATGATCGCCATGTCACCGCCGTCCGATCTCAGCGCGGATGCCATCCGTGATGAGAAAGTGAAAGTGCTGCGTTCCCTGCGTCGTATTGATCAGACTAACGTGCGCGAGAAAACCGTACGTGGCCAATACACCGCGGGCTTTGTGCAGGGTAAAAAAGTGCCGGGCTACCTGGAAGAAGAGGGCGCCAATAAGCAGAGCGCCACGGAAAGCTTTGTCGCCATCCGCGTCGATATCGATAACTGGCGTTGGGCTGGCGTGCCGTTCTATCTGCGTACCGGCAAGCGTTTGCCGACGAAATGTTCTGAAGTGGTGGTCTACTTCAAGAACCCAGAGATGAACCTGTTCAAAGACTCTTATGCCGAACTGCCACAGAACAAATTAACCATTCGTCTGCAGCCGGACGAAGGTGTGGATATCGAAATCCTGAATAAAGTGCCGGGACTCGATCACAAACATAAGCTGCAAACCACCAAGCTGGATCTGAGCTATTCAGAAACTTTCAACCAGTCGCATCTGGCCGATGCTTACGAGCGTCTGCTGCTGGAAACCATGCGCGGCATTCAGGCGCTGTTTGTGCGTCGTGACGAAGTAGAGGCCGCCTGGGGCTGGGTGGATTCCATCATTGATGCCTGGAACGCCGATGCCGAAGCGCCGAAGCCGTATCAGGCTGGCACCTGGGGGCCGGTGGCTTCTGTCGCGATGATTACGCGCGATGGCCGTTCCTGGAACGAGTTCGAATAATCACGTGTTGCTAAGCCCGCCGAATGTGCGGGCTTTTTTTTGCCGAAAATTCCTTTATCTGAAAAGTGAACCCGGGTTTCAAAAAAAATTGATATCCGATAGACGTCGCTCCAGCCAATCTTGTATGGTAGGTCCCAATTATTGACAGCGTGGCTGCGCGCCGGGCTGATGCAACTAAGGAAACGTGATGAAGAACTGGAAAACAAGTGCAGAACAGATCCTGAAAACTGGCCCGGTTGTGCCGGTCATCGTGGTGAACAAACTGGAACATGCGGTGCCGATGGCTAAAGCGCTGGTTGCGGGCGGTGTGCGCGTGCTGGAAGTGACGCTGCGTACGCCGGTAGCAATGGATGCACTGCGCGCCATGATTAAAGAAGTGCCGGAAGCGATTGTTGGGGCAGGCACGGTGATTAATACACAGCAGTTGAAAGAAGTCACAGATGCCGGTGCACAATTTGTTATCAGCCCAGGATTAACAGAGTCCCTGCTGAAAGCGGCAGTTGAAGGTCCGGTACCTTTGATTCCGGGGATCAGTACCGTATCTGAACTGATGACCGGTATGGATTATGGTCTGCGCGAGTTCAAATTTTTCCCGGCTGAAGCCAACGGCGGCGTAAAAGCGCTGTCGGCGATTGGTGGACCCTTCCCACAGGTGCGTTTCTGCCCGACGGGCGGCATCTCTCCGGCAAATTATCGTGAATACCTGGCCCTGAAAAGCGTGCTATGCATTGGGGGCTCATGGCTGGTACCCAATGATGCGCTGGAAACCGGCGACTGGGATCGCATTACGCGTCTGGCGCGTGAAGCGGTTGAAGGGGCACGCGCGTAACGGATTTGTAGGGTCCTATACATGGCGTAGTGCCCATCAGTTAGCGTGAAACGGTCACCATGAATGGTGACTCTACGTGGATATAGCCGGGTTTTCGTAGGGTGCGCATTTATGCGCACCTGCACAAAGAGGCCTTTTTTTGCTTAAGAGAGCGGCATTACGCCATTCATGGCGACCTCTTGAACTCACTTACCCTTCAACTTTCACCGCAGCTGCACTGGCTACAGCACGCGCAATCGCCTCATCGGTGGTTTCACCGGTTGCTAACGCAACGCCCAAACGACGCTGACCTGCAATTTCCGGCTTACCAAACAGACGCAGCTGCAAGCCTGCACCCAGCGCGGCTTCGATATTGACGAACTGCACGTTGTGGCTGTTGAGCTCTGGCAAGATCACCGCCGAAGCGGCTGGGCCATATTGACGAATACCGCCAATCGGCAAGCCAAGGAAGGCGCGGACATGCAGTGCGAACTCCGACAGATCTTGTGAAATCAGCGTCACCATGCCGGTGTCATGCGGACGCGGTGATACTTCGCTGAACACCACTTCATCACCACACACAAACAGCTCTACGCCAAACAGACCATAGCCACCGAGCGCTTTCACCACATTAGCAGCAATATCCTGCGCGCGTTGAAGCGCCAGCTCGCTCATCTGCTGCGGCTGCCAGGATTCACGGTAATCGCCATCTTCCTGGCGGTGACCAATCGGGGCGCAGAAATGGATGCCGTCAACCGCGCTAATGGTAAGCAGGGTGATTTCAAAATCAAACTTCACCACACCTTCAACGATTACGCGACCGGCACCGGCACGTCCGCCTTGCTGCGCATAATCCCAGGCTTTGTCCAGCTGACTGGCTTCACGGATGAAGCTCTGGCCTTTACCGGAGGAGCTCATCACCGGTTTTACGATGCACGGGAATCCAATCGCGTGGGCGGCGGCGACAAAGTTCTCTTTACTGTCGGCAAACTGATACGACGAGGTTGGCAGAGACAGCTCTTCCGCTGCCAAACGACGAATACCTTCGCGATTCATGGTCAGGCGTGCGGCGCGGGCCGTCGGCACCACTTTCTGGCCCTGCGCTTCCAGTTCCAGCAATTTTTCGGTAGCGATCGCCTCAATTTCAGGTACCACAAAATGCGGCTTTTCCTGGGCGATTAACGCGGCAAGCGCCTCGCCATCCAGCATATTGATCACGTGGCTACGATGCGCAACGTGCATGGCGGGCGCATCGGCATAACGATCCACTGCGATCACTTCTACACCGAGACGTTGGCACTCCAGCGCCACCTCTTTGCCTAATTCACCTGAACCTAACAGCATGACACGCGTGGCGGCAGGGCGCAGCGCGGTTCCGAGAGTTGTCATAATTTCACCTTAGCAGTCAAAATGCGCGCGCAGTATAAACGAAAACGTTTGCGTACTCACGCTTTCGCCATCATCAGGTTTGCCATACTTTTCCCGCTCTGACGTTATCTGACACAAGCTGCGGCAGCATGGAGAGCGAAAACTTAAACAGGAGTTAAACGATGAGCAATTGGCTGCAGCAAATTCAATCGGTGTTGGCGAAAAAGGGTGGAGACGGAAAATCCGGCGGCTTAAGCGATATGCTAGCACCCGGCGCTTTGGGCGGATTGGCGGGATTGCTGGTCGGCAGCAAATCGACGCGCAAGCTACTGACTAAATATGGTGGCAAAGCGTTACTGGTGGGCGGCGGCGCGGCGGCCGGGGCTCTGCTGTGGAACAAATATAAGCAGCGCGTGCGTGAAACGCATCAGGACGACGCGGGATTTGGCCAGCTACAAACGCCAATGGATCAGCGTGCAGAGCGCTTAGTGACGGCGCTGGTCTTCGCGGCGAAGAGTGATGGGCACATCGACGATCGTGAACGCGCGGCGATTGAGCAGAACATTCATCAAGCGGGGTATGGCGCACAGGCTGAGGCGCTGATTCAGCAGGCGATGAATCGTCCACTCGATCCCAATTGGTTGGCGGCAGATGTGAAAAATGAAGAAGAAGCGCTGGAACTCTATTTCCTTAGCTGTGCGGCAATAGATGTTGACCACTTTATGGAGCGCAGCTATCTCTCCGCGCTGGGCGATGCGTTAAAAATCCCTCAGGATGTCCGCGATGGCATTCAACGCGATATTGAGGCTGAAAAAGCGGCATAATTCTGCGCGAAGGCTGCATGCGCGGCTTTCGCTTCTTCCTGGGTGGCAAAATCTGCAAGCAGCTTGGCATCGTGCGTGATTAGTGCCACGCTTGCTGGATATTGTCCTTCAGGGAGAAGAGTTTTATGAAGCAGCCATACGCGAAAAAAATCCCTCACGTAATGAATCTGCATGGCGACACGCGTACCGATAATTATCATTGGTTGCGCGATGACGAACGCGAAAATCCGGACGTGCTGGCTCACCTGCATGCTGAAAATGATTACGGACGGGCGATGATGGCGTCGCAGAGTCCATTACAAGATCGGGTATTGAAAGAGATCGTTGATCGCATTCCGCCGCAGGATCACTCAGTACCCTATGTGAAAAATGGTTATCGCTATCAAAGCCGTTATGAAGTCGGCAACGAATATCCGGCCTATTTCCGTCAGCCGATTGAGGCGCCCGCTGATGAGCCGTGGCAGCTGCTGCTTGATGGCAACCAGCGTGCCGCCCACAGCGATTTCTACACCATGGGCGCGCTGGCCATCACGCCGGACAATCAAGTGATGGCATTGGCAGAAGATTTCCTTTCACGACGCCAATACGGCATTCGTTTTCGCAATCTTGCCAGCGGTAGCTGGTATCCGGAAGTGCTGAACAACGCGTCATCCAGCGTTGCCTGGGCCAATGATTCCCGCACGCTTTATTACGTGCGCAAACATCCTAAAACGCTGCTGGCCTATCAGGTATGGCGCCACGAGCTAGGACACCCGCAGTCTGACGATCAGCTGGTGTATGAGGAGAAGGACGATACCTTCCATCTCAGCGTGCACAAAACCACCTCGGAACATTTCATCCTGATTGCTCTGTACAGCACCACAACCAGTGAGATTCTGCTGATCGACGCGGAATATCCAGATGCGCAGCCGCAGACGTTCTGTCCGCGTCGACGCGACCACGAATACAGCATCGATCACTACAACCACCAGTTTTATATCCGTTCAAATCGCGACGGCAAAAACTTCGGTCTCTATCGCAGCGCCTGGCTGGCGGAAGCACGCTGGCAATCGTTAATTCCCGCACGGGACCACGTGGTGTTGGAAGATTTCCAGTTATTCCGCCATTGGCTGGTCGTGGAAGAGCGGCAGCACGGCGTTAACACCTTGCGCCAGATCAACTGGGAAAGCGGGGAGAGCTTTGGGATCGCTTTTGACGATCCAGCCTATGTTACCTGGCTTGCCTATAACCCTTCCCCGGAAAGTGACACGCTGCGCTACGGCTATTCCTCGATGACGATGCCGACCACACTTTTTGAGCTCAATATGGAAACGGGCGATCGCCGCGTGCTGAAGAGGACGCCGGTGCCGGGCTTCAAATCTGAGGATTATAAAAGCGAACATTTGTGGATTACGGTACGCGATGGTACGGAAGTTCCGGTTTCACTGGTCTATCACCGTAAATATTTTCAGCGTGGCAACAATCCGCTGCTGGTTTACGGTTACGGTGCCTATGGCAGCAGTATGGATGCCAGTTTTGGCACCAGCCGTATTAGCCTGCTGGAGCGCGGCTTCGTTTACGCCATCATTCATGTGCGCGGCGGCGGTGAACTCGGTCAACAGTGGTATGACGGCGGCCGGCTGAAGAACAAGCTGAACAGCTTCACCGATTTCATTGATGTTACCGAAGCGCTGGTGGCGAAAGGCTATGGTAATCCACAGCGGCTCTATGCGATGGGCGGCAGCGCGGGTGGATTATTGATGGGCGGGGTGGTGAATATGGCACCCGATCTGTTCCATGGCGTGGTGGCGCAGGTGCCGTTTGTGGATGTGGTCACCACAATGCTTGATCCTTCGATTCCCCTCACCACCGGTGAATACGACGAGTGGGGCAATCCCGAGCAGGCGGAATTTTACCATTACATCCTTCAATACAGCCCGTATGACAATATTGAGGCTAAAGCCTATCCGCATCTGCTGGTTACCACCGGCCTGCACGATTCGCAGGTACAGTATTGGGAACCCGCCAAGTGGGTAGCGAAGATGCGTGAGCTTAAAACCAATGACTCACTGCTGCTGCTGTGTACCGAGATGGATTCGGGTCACGGCGGGAAATCGGGCCGTTTCAAAGCTTATGAAGGTGTGGCGCAGGAATTTACTTTCCTGATTGGCCTGGCACAGGGTAGCTTGCCAGACCGCGCCGATTACTGATCGCTTTTCACGTACTTGCGCAGCGCCTGCCGTAATGGTGGGCGCAAATCGCGTACATTTTCCAGCACCCAGCGCAGATAGCCCGGATCTTTGCGCGCGATGCTGCCGATACTCTGCCCGCGATATTTCCCGAACGGGAACACATCACCACTTACGGCTGCCGGCTGGCACAAGTTCGCCATCTGCTCGGCATTCCAGCCAGACGTTTCCATAATGCGGATCAGTAGCGCGGCGGTGACGTAGCAGTCATACAACGCGCGGTGCGCATGCAGATCGGCGGGTGGCGTCACGTCAAGCTTCAGGCTATGACGCAATGCCTGATTACCGTATTTAATCCCTGGCCACAGCTGACGTGCCAGCGTCATGGTGCAGATCCATTCGCCTGGCATGGTTGGCAGCATGCGGCGATCAAAACTGGCATTGTGCGCCACGTAATGTGCAGCGCCGTGATAGCGGCCAATCGCTTCTTCAATGGTAGGCTTGCCAACCACCATCGCTTCAGTGATGCGATGCACCGCCATGGCCTGGCGACCGATCGGGCGATCCGGACAGATCAAATCACTCATTGGATTAACGATTTGGCCGTTAATGACATCAACCGATGCCACTTCAACCACGCCACCCTGTAAGCCACAGGTTTCGGTATCAATAACACGTAACATAGATTACTTCTGCTTAGGTTCGTAGGGCAGGCGTGACAAGCTGAGCGAGGCCTGGCGATAGTGCATTAGACGTTGACGAAACCATTCACGCAGCGCTTCGGGTTGTTCGCGCTCCACCATTTCGGCAACCACCGGCATATTGTAGCGCTCTTTAAAGGCGACGCCTGCGGCAGCCAGATCGACATTCACTTTATCTTTCTCTTCCTGCGAGAGCAGGGCAAGGTTTTGGCTCATGTATTTCTCCTGATAAACAGGGGCAAAAGTAATGGTTTCGCCGCGCTGGATCAAGGAGATTGGATCGCACCGCAAGTCTCGACACCTGCAGATCGGCGGCGTATCCTGCTGCCACGTTTGCGGTGTGTTGCCGCACTTAAAAGGGAAGAAGTGATGAAGAAAACCGCGTTAAGCCGTGTTATGGCGCTGTTGCTGGCGTCATCAACGCTCACCATTAGTCAGTTTGCGCTGGCTCATGCTCATCTTAAAACCCCGGTGCCAGCGGATAAAGCCGTGGTTAATAGCTCCCCACAGAATCTGACGCTGACCTTTACCGAAGATGTTGAAGTGGCCTTTAGCGGCGTGGAAGTGCTTAACGCGCAGCATCAGCCGGTTGCAGTGGAAAAAGCCAAACTCAATGATAAGCAGCATGATCAGCTGATTGTACCGATCGCCCAACCGCTGCCATCAGGTAGCTATCAGGTTAACTGGCATGTGCTGTCTGTCGATGGCCATAAAACCAAAGGCAGCTATAGCTTCAGCGTGAAGTAATTGATGAGTTTGACCACGCTGTGGATAAGCTTGCGGGCGCTGCATTTTATGGCGCTCTTGTTGCTTGCCGGCAGCGCGTTTTATACCGCTCTGCTGGCACCGCTACGCTATCGCTCTTTGCTGGCGCAGCATTTAGGGTTGATATTAGCGAGCAGTGCGGTACTGAGTTTGCTTAGCAGCGTGCTGATGCTGGCGACGCAAACCGGCTTAATGAGCGGCGATTGGCGTAACATCAGCGATCCTGACACATGGCAAGCAGTGCTACAAACGCGCTTTGGCGTGGTTTGGCGTTGGGAAATTGGCTTCGCACTGCTCAGCGCACTGTCATTACTGCTAAAAGGCACGCTTCGCCAGAAGATGCTATTGCTCAGTAGCCTATTGCAGCTTATCGCTTTAGCCGGTGTGGGCCATGCGGCAATGCGCGATAGTTGGGCTGGTGTGCTACAGCAGGCTAACCACGCGCTGCATCTGATTGCCGCCGCATTCTGGGCTGGGGGTTTAGTGCCTTTGTTGCTGCTGATGCGAGACGCTCGGCACACTGCATTTCGCCGCGATGCAATCCGCTGCATGATGCGTTTTTCGCGCTACGGGCACCTTGCGGTGGCGCTGGCGCTGCTCACCGGCATTATGAATAGTTTGTTGATTGCAGGTTCACCGCTGAATTGGCAAGCCACGCTATGGAGCGAGCTATTGGTGGCGAAAGTCTTGCTGGTGATGCTGATGGTTTTGATCGCGCTGGTTAACCGTTATCTTTTGGTTCCGCGTTTTCGCCTCGCAACCAGTGATGCATCACCGCTGTTTATCCGCCTGACGCAGCTTGAGCTGCTGCTGGCAGTGGGCGTTATCGGGTTAGTGAGCGTGTTCGCCACGCTGTCACCGGCCTGAATGTGTAATTAAAGAAGATGAAACGAGGTTGATATTTTGCTGAAGAAATTGATTCCAGCTGGCGTATTGATGGCGCTGTGTGGCCAGGCGATGGCTGCACAGATTATTACCGTCAGCCGCTTTGAGATTGGTAAAGATAAATGGCCGTTTACCCGCGAAGAAGTGATGCTCACGTGTGAAAAAGATGGTGCACTATTCGCTATTAACCCCAGCACGCTGTTGCAGTATCCGCTTAACGATATTGCCTATGCGCGCAAAACTGCTGGACAAGGTACGCTGCAATCCATTGATACCATTGTTGCTGACGATAAAGCGCACCCGGGGCAGAAAATGAGCCTGCAGCCGATTGTCGATCGTGCTCAGCAGCTGTGTGGTAAGTAATCCTTTCTTTATCAGGCGTAGCGCACAGTTTTGTCGCTGCGCTTGTTCTCCCGTTCTGTCAGCACGATCACAGAGTTGACAGCTTTCCTTACCAATCGTGACGATTGGCTGGAAATTAATCACTCGTGGTCTACCTTTAAATGGCAAGGCGTCCTCGCCTGCAAAAATGCCAACTTTTAGCGCACGGCTCTCAAAGAGCCATTTCCCTGGACCGAATATAGGAATCGTATTCGGTCTTTTTTTATGGTTTTGATATATAACGATAAAAGATTAAGTGTCCGAAAATTTTCCGAATAACTGATATCCGGTCTAACTCCTCACGCAATCCTGGCCACGTTAGCATTTCCACACTCACTTCTTCGCTGATTTTTTTATTTCATCTCCCCACAAGATCCGACTGGTGCTCAGTGCTTATGGTTTTGACTTTTGTTAACCATTTGCCTGATGCGCTAGGCTTACCTTTAAACAGCCTTCTACACTTAAATCTCAGAGCAACATAAGGAGGAGATATGTCTGACCGACCGATTGAAGCTGATGAGCTTGACGATGATTCTAAGGCTAAACAAGATGAGCACGACAAGGATGACGAGAGCTTAGCCCCTGAGTCAGGAGATAAGCAGCCTGACTGACAATAAAACCCACCTCTCGGTGGGTTTTATCACTTAAAGGTGCCGTCAATCCACGCAGAGTAAGCCGTAACCGGTATCCGTTTTAGTAAACTTATTTAATATCGTGGATAGCTAGCGGGCTCAATGAACGAATATTTTGCTAGATGTATTCGCCTGTTGAGCGGGGAAGCATTTGAATTCATTTTTCCGCACAAAATTTGCATGCAAAACGTAGCCGCTTTTTTGCTCTAAGCAAAAATATAAAATATTTCCGCTTGCTTGTGCTGAGGATACATGCGTTAATGCTTCGTCGGTCTGAATAGCAGACAGTTAGAAGGTTAGTTCCCATTGTATTTCTCATCCCAGTTAGTGCCGCTTCAAGCCCTTTCTCTTGAGTCTTATCCTAAGTTCTGATTCGTATCTGCAACTCGGCCCTTAACGCCAATAGGCTCATTTAAAAGGTAAAAATTATGTCTAATAAAATTCTTGGAACGGTAAAATGGTTCAACTCTGAAAAAGGCTTCGGCTTTATTTCTCCTGAAAATGGCAGCAAGGACGTTTTCGTCCACTTCTCAGCCATCCAGGGTACTGATTATCGCTCACTTGATGAAGGTCAGCGTGTTGAGTTTTCAGTTGAAGATGGTCCAAAAGGCCCGTCAGCAACAAACGTATTAGGTCTGTAATTATTCGCATTTATCATCGTTTAAGATGTCCGCATTGCCAGGGTTCACAATATCGCACCTCAGCGTTCGATATTACTAAAATGAATCCCCATGGTGCTAAATGCATTTTCTGCAAATCATCAATGATTGTGTTGAAAGCTGCATAATAACGGATATTCTCCCCTGACTTTTAGTAGGGGTTATCAGGCGATTGCCTGATACCAGCATCGCTAGCACTGCTTAGGCAGTGCTTTTTTTATGTAAAAAATCCACGTTTATGAACCAATCCCCGCGTCGTCTTTGGCATGATTGCGCACTGTTTAGCCTGACCATTACGGTTAGCAGCGAAAGTTGGATGCTAGCGCATGGTCACACAATTATCGACATTAGTGATATTGGCAGCATGAACAGTGCGGGCAAATAGCTGCAGTCAACAGGTGTGAAAAATGGTATAACGTTGGCGCATCCGTTTTATGGTCGGCTAATAAGGATCTTTCATGGCAAACACACAATATCTTCTCTGGGTAATGATTGGCACATTAACTTTGCTTTGCATCTTTATTGGTGTCGTTGTTGGTCGGGCAAAAACGCCGCGTATCGGCGTAATGACATTCTCAGGTTTATTAGCCTTCTTCCTGCTGGCTATTTTCTTTATCACCCGTTAACGCGGTAGCCGCTATTTGCCACACTTAGCGTGTGGCAATTGACCTCAGTTATGAGGTTGAAGGGTGCAGAGTGGCACGGTGTTGCGCAATAAGTTGGTCTGCCAGATAACGGTCAGATTCATGCTGCGATATATAATATTCATACGGATCCTTTACACCTAAACTTTCGATATAATCAAGGTGCGCTTGTTTTATTTCCCGATTAATATATTGAACAACTTCCAGACCTAACTCATCGGCGTAAACAGGGGCTTTACTTTTTATCGTGCGGATCAAATCCGCGTTATTTTGCATAAAGGCTTCCAAGTCGATCTTATAATAATCTTTCATTGGCTCACTCCTTAAGAAATTACCGTCCTGAAAGTCTAGCAAAGGCCATAAAAATGATGTGGCTGAAGATGCCTGTTAGTGCATCTAACAAAACACAAAGATGATAATGATAGTTAATATCATTTAACTTGTTTGAATGCGTTTGAACACCTAAAGTAGCTGCCGTCCCTCACAGAGCTAACGCCTTTAATGAGCGCCGGAGATAAGCGCCGGAAGGGATTTCAACGGGGCTGCAGGATGCAGCCACGGTTGAAGTTTAGCGAGGTTTTCGTGCTGCCAGTAAAAACATCATGGGACGATCGCGCTCTTCTGCCAGTGCGGGATTCTGTTGTAACTGCTCGTCGCTCGGCCCCCATTCATCAAGGTGAACGATTTCAAATCCTGCGCCAATCAGCGCATTAACCCAGGTCGCCAGTTTGCGGTGCTGTTTTTTTACGCCATCGGCAAACCAGTTGCTAATGCGTTCTCCTTCCTGCTGATAGTGGTTTACCGGCCAGCTGCGCTGCTGCTTGTCATCCAAAATCCATTGCTGTTGCGTTGGCGCGGTATAAATCGGGTGCTCACATGAAAACACCAACATTCCGTCCGGCGCTAATGCATTAAAAAGCGTGGCGAAAAGCGCATCAATGTTGATGAGGTAATGCAGGGCAAGTGAGCTATAGGCGAGATCGAAGGTTTCACTGAGCTGCAGCGTTTCCAAATCGGCGCGCTGATAGCGAATGCCGGCACCTAGCGTCATCTTCGCGGCTTTTTCCAGCATTTTCTCTGAAACATCCAGCCCCAGCACGTCACGCGCGCCTTGCTGTTGTGCATAGCGGCAAAACCAACCATAGCCGCAGCCTAAATCAAGAATGTGCTTATCAAGCAAATCGGGAAGCAAAGCGCGTAAGGCTGGCCATTCTGGCGCGCCTTCTAATCCGTGAACGGAACGGGGCAGAGTGGCATAACCGGCAAAAAAATCAGGATCGTCGTAAATATTCTGGCTCATAAAAGCTCCTTTATATGATGCGCAAAGGAGTTTAGGCGTTTGGGGACGAATGTAAAGTCAGGTAACTATCCCACCAGTAACAAATGCACCAAACGAGCGAGTGACTCCAGCAGCAGCAGGCTACCGATAAAGATGACAACTAATACACCAATGAATTGTTTACGGCCGCTCATGCTGTTCCCTCCGCTGGCAAACCTCACCGGACTATACTTTATTCCGGGTTCACTAAACTTCCATTCAACCGGGGAAGATTACATGCTTTATCAAACGATACGTGCCCAAATGTGGCGAAAAATTTGGGTGGTAGGCGATTTACACGGTTGCCGCGCCCAACTTGATGCACAGCTTCTGCAGCGCGATTTTGATAAGCAGCAGGATCTCTTACTTTCGGTTGGCGATTTGATCGATCGCGGGTCAGATAGCCCGGGCTGTTTACAGCTGCTGCAGGAGCCGTGGTTTCGCTGCGTGCGGGGTAACCATGAGCAGATGGCGCTCGCGGCCCTGGAAGGAAAAGATCAGACGTTATGGATGATGAACGGCGGTGACTGGTTTTGGCAGTTGAAGGGAGCCAGCTTAATTGCGGCGAGACATGCATTGAAGCGCTGCGCCGAATTACCCCTCATTCTGCATCTGGATTTGGGGCATCGCGTTGTAGTGATTGCGCATGCTGATTATCCTGCCAGTCACTATGTGCTAGGGCAGGATGTTGATTGGCAACAGGTGGTATGGAGCCGGGAACGCTTGGGGCACCATCAGCGCGGACGTTCTGCCAACATTGAGGGTGCCAGCGACTTTTATTTCGGCCACACGCCACTGGAACAGCCGCTAAACATCGCAAATCAGCACTATATCGATACCGGCGCGGTATTTGGTAATCACCTCACGCTAGTACAGCTGCAATAACGCTTAGCGGAAAAGACGCCCGTCACGCACCAGCTCACGCGGATAGCTATTTTTAATCCGATTGCCGACCTTTTTCGCCAATCCCAACGGTTGCTGCTGATAGGTGACGATCACTTCATCGCGATTTGGCAACGTATCGGGATGGATATCCTGACCGCGATACCAGGTCTCCGCTTCTGCATCTGTGAGTGCAAATTCCAGTTCACTACCGGGCTGTGATAACGCGACGACAGCTTCATGTTGCCACCGATAACCTTTCGGAAAGGTCTCCGCCAGCTTGAGGCCGATGCGCGAGAAGCGTACTTTACCCAGCCAGCTTTCCAGAGCCGAGGGGAACAGCCACAGCTCTTTGTCACGTTGCCACAACGTGTGGTTCTCATCCCAATGCAAGCCCACTTTTGCTGCAGCCTGTTGCACTTCCGCGCTTAGCTTACGGCTACAGGGCGAGAAAGGCAGTTTGCCGACCTTATAGGTGGGGGCAGGCAACGCGGGAAGGCGGGCGGTTTTACGCAGGCGCGCAACAAAGAAACCTTCGCTATCGAAGATCTGCGGGAAAACGTGCAGGAATCCTTCCGGTGTCGATGCCTGTTCCGCGCCGGCAAACAGACCATTAAGTGGGACGATTTCTACTGCGTCGGGATAACGCTGTTGCAACCAGTGAATGACCTGTTGGTTTTCGATCTGATTCAGCGTGCAGGTGGAGTAGATCAGCGTACCGCCAGGCTGCAACGCGTGGAAAGCGCTATCGATGAGATCGCGCTGGGTATCAGCGATCGCTTCGGTACTGGCCAGCGACCAGTTGCGCAAGGCGTCAGCATCTTTGCGCACCACGCCTTCGCCGGAGCAGGGCGCATCCAGCAGAATGGCATCGAAGCGTTCCGGTAGCGCCGCACCAAATACGCGTCCATCGAAATGGGTAAGCGCCACGTTGCTCACGCCGCAGCGGCTAATGTTGGCGTGCAATACCTTAACGCGACTGGCGGAATATTCATTAGCCAGAATGGCACCCTCATTGCGCATCAGCGCGGCCATCTGCGTGGTTTTGGATCCTGGCGCCGCAGCCACATCCATCACCTGACGCGCGTCCGGCGCGGCATCAAACAGCGCGGTGACCGGCAGCATCGAACTGGCTTCCTGAATGTAGAAAAGTCCGCTGAGGTGTTCCGCGACACTACCCAGCGGCAGCGATTCATCGTCACGCTCAATCCAGAAGCCTTCGGCACACCATGGAATGGGCGATAAGCGCCAGCCATAATCGGCAGTGCGTGCCAGAAAATCGGCGACGCTAATTTTTAAGGTATTAACACGTAAGCTGCGGCGCAGCGGTTGCTGGCTGATGGCGAGAAAACGTTGCAGTTCGGCTTCGTCAGCAAGGCTTACACGCATAAGCGTGAGAAAATCTTCAGGAAAGCGATCGGACACGAGCATCTACCGGAAAACAAAATGAGCGCGAAGTGTAACACGCTAAAAAGAATCGGGCAGCCAGGCTGCCCGATTTGCTTAAGGTTGATTAGGATCCGGAATTGCCGTGCCCCAATTGCGCCACTCTTTTGGCGCTTCATCCTGCAGCAGGAAGTGCTTGTTGGCGCCGGCCTGTGGTGCTAACGGCACCGTTGGCGGCGTCGCAAACTGCACGCCGCCACGAATGAACTGCTGGAAAGTACCGGTTTTCAGTACGCCGCCAATCAGGCCGAAATCAAAGTTATAACCGGACGCCAGCCAGAACACCGAGTTGTTACGCACCAGATGTTGGTATTTCTTGCTGATGCGCAGGGCGATTTGCACACGATCCGCCATGTTACCCAGCGAGGTACCGGTAACGGTGCCAACCTCGACGCCACGGAACAGCACAGGTGTACCTACCGATAGCGAGCCGGCTTCGGCGGCATCAACGTAAATGGTCAGGCCGTTGAGGTAGCGTGAATCGGTGATGGTGCTTTCCTGCAGTTCAAACGTACGTGCGGGTGCACCTTTGCCCGGGTCGACGTTAACGTAAGGCTGCAGCAGCGTTTCCAGATGATTAACACCCGCCGGAGAAATCTCAGGTGACACCACCGAGAAACGGCTGCCGATACGCGCGAAATCCTGCACGTACTCCGGATAAAGTACCGCTTTTGCCACCACCTGATTGTTATCCGCACTCAGAGCCAGCGATTCAACCTGACCGATGTTAATGCCGAGATAACGAATCGGCATCCCGGCCGCCAGTTTGCTGGCATCAAAAGTATGTAAGGTGATCTGGCTGCCGACGGCACGCGCCGCGGTTTCTGATGGATAAAGCACACGTTTCACGCCTTTCGCTGCCTGCGCGCCGGTGAGATTATCGAAGCTGATGGCCCCTTTCAGCGCCCGGTTGAGCGGCGAAGCCTGCACGGTTAAGCCGCTACCGTTGAGTTGGACTTTTGCACCGCCTTCGGCCCAGAACACGCTCTCACTGGTCAGTAACTTGCGATACTGCGGTTGGATGTGAATTGAGATTTCAAAGGCATCTGTGCGCGGTACGACATCAACCACTTCACCGACCTGGAATTTACGATAAAGCAGCACCGATCCCGCCTGCACGTCCGGCAAACTGTTAGCAGTGAGTTTCAGCGTAGTCGGTGGCTGCTCTCCGACAATGCCTTCTTCCGCACGTTCTGCGTCGGCATATAAAGGGTAACGGTTTGATGGGTTACCTTTCGCGCCCGGGATCAGGCGAATTCCGCCATCGACCCATTCGCGCGCGCTCGCGCCCAGCACCTGCATCCCATCGAGGCCAAACTTCACGTCGAGGCGGCTATTCACCACAAATTTACTGTCAGCGTGGACCAGCTGACGGTGTTCCGGATTGATAGCCGCCACAAAACTGATGCCGTCTTCGTCCAGAGAGCGTGAGATGACCTGGCCAATCTTCATGCCGTACAGCATGACTGGCTGACCAGCATCAATACCATAGGTTTCCGGTGCACTCAGTTTAACCGTGAGCACATCCGGTTTCTGCAGCAGGGTTTCGCTGGCGGGCAGCACGGTGAAATGATCCTGTGGCTCACCTTCGCCGGGGACCAGTTCAAAGGTGTTGCCCGTCAACAGACTACTCAAATTGGTGTCAGTCAGGCTGATTTTAGGGGTGCGCATCTCGATACGCGTCCCGCTGCGCATCAGGCCGGTTACCGAAGGATCCACCGTCAGTTCGCCCGTGACTTTGCCGCCATCCAGCAGATTAAGTTTGGTTAAGGTGCCGACTTCCAATCCCTGATACATCAGCGGCGTACTGTCTGCTTTAAGGTTGTTGCCGCTCGGCAAATCCAGCTGGACCTGCACGCCTCGCTGGCTTCGAGCCAGATCGGGATAGAGTTGATAGGTTTCATCAACCTTGGCCTGCTGGCCGTCATTCGGCGAATCGAAGGCAATCGCGCCATTGACCAACGCGGCTAAACTCTCCAGCTTCACTTTGGCACCGCTCAGGCTGACATCCGCATCTACGCCCGAGACATTCCAGAAGCGGCTCTGCTTCTTCACCAGATTGATAAAGCGACGCTCAATCAGCACATCGATAGTTACCCCATCGGTGCTGTTATTCAGGCTGTAATCATAAACACGGCCTACCGGAATTTTGCGGTAATAGACCAAAGAACCGGTGTTGAGCGAACCCAGATCCGGCGCGCGCAAGTGGATCAGGAGTTCACCGGTATTGACGCGATATTTCGGTTGGGTATCAAGCGCAGTGAAGTGATCGCTCTCTTTACCTTTGCCCGGCATCATACCGATGTAGTTACCGCCTACCAGAGCATCAAGCCCGGACACGCCTGCCAGCGATGCCTTTGGCGTGACGAGCCAGAACTGGGTGTCTTCACGCAGCGCATCACGCATATCGCTTTTGATACTGGCCTTAATCTGGATGCTGCGATAATCATCGCTCAGCACGATGCCTTGCACCGTGCCCACTTCCACACCTTGATAACGGATCGGCGTACGACCCGGCACAATCCCATCGGCGGTCTGGAAGTTTATGGTGATCGTCGTACCGCGCTCCTGATAATTGGTCCATAGCAGCCAGCCAGCAATCAGCAGGGCGATAATAGGCAATAACCAGAACGGCGAAATCTTGCGCTTATTGCGCAGATTGGCGCTAGTCGGTGTAGTCGGCGTTTCCTGTTGCATGTGCATCCCAGATCAGGCGGCTATCAAGCCACTCTACAGCCATAATGGTCAGGATCACGGCGGAGCCAAAATAGAAGGCGGCCGGTCCCATGGTAAAAGCCAGAAGCTGATCGCGATTGACCAGCGACATGGTTAACGCAATGACAAACAGATCCAGCATCGACCAGCGGCCCACCCAGGTTACGGCGCGCAGCAGACGAATGCGGGTTTTTATGCCCTGTTCGCATTTGAAATGGATGCTGAGTAGCAAGGTCAACATCACTAACACTTTGGTAAACGGCACCAGAATACTGGCGATAAACACCACTGCAGCAACGGGCACATTCCCGGATGCCAAACCAAGAATACCGGAGAAGATGGTATCTTCGCGACGCGCCCCGTTAACGTAAACCACTGAGATCGGTAACAGGTTGGCGGGGATCAGCAGCACAATCGAGGCAATCAACGCGGACCAGGATTTCTGCAGACTGTGGCGGCGGCGATAATCAAGTGGCGTGTGACAACGTGTGCAGCGGCCTCGCTCATCGGGTGTGCCAGTTTGATGGCAATTAAGGCATACCTGCCACTCTTCCGGCGGCGAGGTCGGCATGGATTGGGGATAATAGTGTTCCCATAGCTGCTCAACGTTAAGATGAATCAGCGTCAGCAGGCTCAGCACCGTCAGTGCGATATAGGCCACTAAACCATAACCGACTTCCAGCGCGGCATAATCCTGCACCTTTATCGACGCCACTGCCACGCCGACCAGATAGATATCCAGCATCACCCACTCTTTCAGCTTATCCAGCATCAAGAGCACCGGGCGAAGATTCATGCCGAGGGCGTTGCCGATCCATAAATAAATAATGCCAGCTACCAGCGTGACCGGCGCGCCAATGGTACAAAACGCCACCATTGAGGCGGTGAGGGTATTGCCCTGCTGCGCCATCTGAATCACGCCTTCCAGCAGGCTGGCATTAATTCGCATGCCGAGCAGGCGGATATCCACCAACGGCAAGCTGAAGGCGAAGGGCATTAACACGATCATCACCACCGCCATGGCGGTGAGGCGCGTCATTGACCAATCACGACCACTTTGGATTTGAGCATGACAGCGGGGACAGTAGGCTGTCTGATGCGATTTCACATCCGGTAAGGAAAAAAGGGTATCGCATTGCGGACAACGCTGATAACGTGCGTGGGGCAACGTCTGGCTGATAGCGTGAATTTTCATAGGTGACGCAAGTGCCCATCGTTCGTTACGGTTACCGGCATGCTGAGCAGAGCAAATCTGCCTGCAACATTCAGTGGTACAAGAATAGTCTTATCCACCGAATGCTAAGGGTATAGTAACTAACAGAATGATTCACCTGATGCGCCTGGATTATTAGTGCTTATTTTAACAACTGAGTGACAGTAAGGTCACCCCAGTGATGAGTTATGGTTAAACAATGAACAAAAAAGCTTTTTACGAGGATTTGAATCGCGATGTCCGCGCCTTGTTGGCGGGTGAAACCTCGTTCCTGGCCGCGCTCGGCAACTGCAGTGCGCTGCTATTTGAACGCCTCGAGGGCGTGAATTGGGCAGGATTCTATTTGCTTACTGAGCCGAATACGCTGGTACTGGGGCCCTTTCAGGGCAAAATTGCCTGTGTGCGTATTCCGGTGGGCAAAGGCGTGTGCGGTACGGCGGTGGCCGAAGACAAAGTGCAGCTTGTTGAAGACGTGCATGCATTTCCTGGACACATTGCCTGTGACGCAGCCAGCAATGCAGAAATCGTGATTCCTCTGAAAGTAAATGGCACCCTCGTAGGTGTTTTAGACATTGATAGTACGGTTTATTCTCGCTTCGATAGCGAGGATGAAGCGGGGCTGGTGGCCCTTACCGACGGGCTTTGTGAAGTGCTGGCGGGCAGCGACATCGTAAAATTTATTCAGCTGACGCACAGCTAATCGACTGGATCACATAGCATTTGGCGATGTTGTCATTATAATGTCGCCTGTTCATGCCTGCTCTGGTCGGCAAATCCGTTGTAATCAGGAAATTTCATGGAAAATCAACCTAAGTTGAATAGCAGTAAAGAAGTCATCGCCTTTTTGGCGGAGCGTTTTCCGCAATGCTTTAGCGCCGAAGGCGAGGCGCGTCCGCTCAAAATCGGCATTTTTCAAGATCTGGTCGAGCGTGTTCAAGGCGAACTGAGCCTGAGCAAGACGCAACTGCGTTCTGCCTTACGTCTATATACCTCTAGCTGGCGTTATCTTTATGGCATCAAAGCCGGTGCCATTCGTGTTGATCTCGACGGTAACGCCTGTGGCGTGCTGGATGAGCAACATGTAGAACATGCGCGCAAGCAACTGGAAGAAGCCAAAGCTCGCGTGCAGGCGCAGCGCGATCAGCAGAAAGCGAAAAAGCGTGAAGCCGGTGAAGAGACCGCTGAACGTCGCCCGCGTAAACCTGCTCCGCGTAAAGCTGCCGCAGGCGATGCGCCGCGTCAGCCACGTCCTCAGGCGCCGCGTGCGGCCACTGCCGAACGTAAGCCTGCGCAGCAGCCACGTGCTAAACCTGTCACTGATACCTCAACATTGCAACCCGGCCAGAATATCAAGGTGACTGCAGGCAAAGGTGCAATGGACGCTACCATTCTTGAAATCACCAAAGATGGCGTTCGGGTTCAGCTCGCTTCCGGCATGGCAATGATTGTGCGCGCAGAACATTTGCAGTTCTGAAACGGAGGCTGACCCTGGCATGAACAATATTTTCAAGATCGGTATGATCGCGGGCCTGCTATTGGCAGGCCCCACCTTTGGCGCAGATAACATTACGCGTGCCGACCAGATTCCACAGCTACATGAAGACCCGCAGCATCCAACCGTCAGTGAACGCGTTACCTCGCGCTTTACCCGTTCCCACTATCGCCAATTCGATTTGAATCAGGACTTTTCAGCGAAAATTTTTGATCGCTACCTGAATCTGCTCGATTACAGCCACAACGTGCTGCTGGCATCGGATATCGCGCAATACGCTGATAAAAAAACCACCGTGGGCGATGAGTTCCGCAGCGGTAAGCTGGATGTGTTTTACGATCTCTACAATCTGGCGCAGAAACGTCGCTTCGAGCGCTATCAATATGCGCTGAGTGTTCTGAATCGCCCTATGAATTTCACCGGCAATGACACCATTGACATTGACCGAGCAAAATCGCCCTGGCCGAAAAGCGTTGATGAGCTGAATGCGCTGTGGGATGCCAAAGTAAAATACGATGAACTGAGCCTGAAACTGGCCGGTAAAGATGAAAAAGATATCCGTGAAACGCTGACCAAGCGTTACAACTTTGCCATCCGTCGTTTGGCGCAAAGCAATAGTGAAGATGTGTTCCAGCTGGCGATGACCGCGTTTGCGCATGAAATCGATCCGCACACGAACTATCTTTCACCGCGCAATACCGAGCAATTCAATACTGAGATGAGCCTGTCTCTGGAGGGGATTGGTGCGGTGCTGCAGATGGATGACGATTACACCGTAATCAACTCGATGGTGGCGGGTGGACCTGCTGCGAAGAGTAAATCGATCACCGTTGGCGATCGTATCGTTGGCGTTGGTCAGCCGGGCAAACCGATGGAAGATGTTATCGGCTGGCGTTTGGACGATGTGGTTTCCAAAATTAAAGGGCCGAAGGGCAGTAAAGTGCGTCTTGAAGTCCTGCCTGCGGGTAAAGGGACCAAAACCCGAACGGTCACGCTGACGCGTGAGAAAATCCGTCTGGAAGATCGTGCCGTAAAAGGGACCGTGCATAACGTCGGTAAAGAGAAAGTCGGCGTGCTGGATATTCCAGGCTTCTACGTTGGTCTGACTGACGACGTAAAAGTACAGCTGCAGAAACTGCAAAAGCAGAACGTCGACAGCATCGTGATTGATCTCCGTACTAACGGTGGCGGCGCGTTGACCGAAGCGGTTTCCCTGTCGGGTCTGTTTATTCCGAGTGGTCCGGTGGTGCAGGTGCGTGATAACAATGGCCGTGTGCGTCAGGACAGCGATAACGACGGGATTGTGTATTACAAAGGTCCGCTGGTCGTACTGGTGGACCGCTTCAGCGCCTCCGCATCTGAAATCTTTGCCGCGGCGATGCAGGATTATGGCCGAGCACTGATTGTCGGCGAACCGACTTTCGGTAAAGGTACCGTGCAGCAATACCGTTCACTGAACCGAATTTACGATCAGATGTTGCGTCCAGAGTGGCCAGCGTTAGGTTCCGTGCAGTACACCATTCAAAAGTTCTATCGCATCAACGGTGGCAGTACACAGCGCAAGGGCGTTACGCCTGATCTGCTGATGCCCACCGGCGTAGAGGCTGCAGAAACGGGTGAGAAGTTTGAGGACAATGCACTTCCATGGGACAGCGTAAATGCGGCCAGTTATACCAAAACCGGCGATATCGCGCCGCTGGTACCGCAGCTGACCAAAGAGCATGCAGACCGCATCGCGAAAGATCGTGAATTCCAATACATCATGAAAGATATTGCACGCTTTGATGCCATGAAGGATAAGCGTAATATCGTGTCGCTCAATCTTGCCCAGCGTGAGAAAGAGAACCACGAAGATGATGCATTACGTCTGGAGCGTATTAACGCGCGTTATCAGGCGGAAGGCAAAGCACCGCTTAAGAGCATTGAAGATCTGCCGAAAGACTACAAAGAACCCGATCCGTATTTAGATGAAACGGTGAAAATCGCTAACGATATGGCGCAGCTGGAAAAAAATCAGCCGGCAGCCGAAGCAGCGAAATAATCCTTTGGCTTGAAATCAGCACCGCTCCGGCGGTGCTTTTTTTTGCGTGAGAATTATTTTCTACTGGATGGCACGCACTGAATTGCGCAGGCTGCCATCTAATGTAAAGTTATGTCTTTTTAGGCACTTAAAGATTAAGGTTGCTTGAAATGCGTGGCAATGACCATAGGATAGGTATCCGCGCATGAGCGCGTGAACAACTGAGGAAGAATAACGTTTATGATGCGTATTGCTCTTTTCCTGCTCACCAACCTGGCGGTGATGTTGGTATTCGGACTGATATTAAGTCTGACAGGAATCCAGTCAAGCAGTGTTCAGGGCCTGATGATTATGGCAGGTCTGTTTGGCTTTGGCGGTGCGTTTGTTTCACTGCTGATGTCCAAATGGATGGCGTTACGATCCGTTGGCGGTGAAGTCATTGAACAACCCCGTAATGAGACGGAACGCTGGCTGATGAATACCGTTGGCCGCCAGGCTCAGCAGGCCGGCATTGCGATGCCGCAGGTGGCAATTTATCACGCGCCGGATATCAATGCTTTTGCTACTGGTGCGCGCCGCGATGCTTCGCTGGTTGCCGTTTCTACCGGACTGCTGCAAAACATGAGTCGTGATGAAGCGGAAGCGGTATTGGCGCATGAAATTGCCCATATCGCCAACGGTGACATGATTACCATGACGCTAATTCAGGGTGTGGTGAACACCTTTGTTATCTTCATCTCCCGAATTCTTGCGCAAATCGCTTCGGGCTTCCTGTCCGGTAATCGCGATGGTGAAGAGAGCGGGAACGGTAATCCAATGGTTTATTTCGCCGTCTCGATGGTGCTAGAGCTGCTGTTCGGTTTCCTCGCCAGCCTGATTACCATGTGGTTCTCACGTCACCGTGAATTCCACGCTGATGCAGGTTCTGCGAAGCTCGTGGGGCGTGAGAAGATGATTGCGGCGCTGCAGCGTCTGAAAACCAGCTACGAGCCGCAGGAGCCAAGTAGCATGATGGCGTTTTGCATTAACGGCAAAAACAAATCGTTGAGTGAGCTATTCATGTCACATCCGCCGCTTGATAAGCGTATCGAAGCGTTGCGTACGGGTGAATACCTCAAGTAATTGCGATTTATTGCAGAACAAGGGCGCTGAACGGCGCCCTTGTTATTTCTATGATTCGACGGTCGCGCGTGATTGCGTCATACGTGCCAAACTCACTACCGCAGCGACGGTGGCAAAGCTGCCAGCCAGCACCAGCGACGCATGAGTACCGCTATCGTTGAAGAGATTAAACATCAGTGCCACCAGCGCTGCGCCGCTACTTTGTCCCACTAAACGCGCGGTGCCCAGCATTCCACTGGCACCACCGCTACGATTACGCGGTGCAGCTGAGATGATGGTGTGGTTGTTCGGTGACTGGAACAAACCAAAGCCGGCACCGCACAGCATCATACGCCAGATAATATCCGCATCGGTTGGCTGCGTGGGCAGCAGCGCCAGCAGGAAAAGCCCAGCGGCGAACATCGCTAACCCCAATCCGCCTAATAATCCCGCATGGAATTTCTCAATCAGCCGACCCGCAATCGGCGCCATTACCATCGTCGCCAGCGGCCACGGCGTTAACAGCAGGCCCGTTGCGACTTCATTGCGCCCCAGCACGTTTTGCAGGAAAAACGGCAGCGCCACCATCGCCAGCATCTGTGCGCAGAACGAGCAAATTGAGGTGCCAATCGATAGTGAAAAAATGGGGATACGCAGTAAGTCCACAGGTAGCAGCGGAACGGGCATGGCCAGTTGCCGACGAACAAATATCACACCCACCAGCACCAACGCCACCAGTTCGGCCACAATCAGCCAGCCGTTCTGTCCCTGAGAAAAGCCGCTGAGCGCGGAAATCAGCAGGCCAAAGAACAGTGCATTCATAATGGCACTTGGCACATCAAATTTTTGTTGTTTTGCTTTCTGAGTGTTATCAGGCAGGAAACGCAACGCTAGCCACAGCGCGATAATCCCTAAAGGAACATTAATCAGGAATAACCACTTCCAACTGGCGACTGAAAGAATGGCCGCTGCAACGGTGGGTCCTGCTGCGCTGGATACGGCAACGATCAGCGAGTTAATCGCCATCCCACGCCCAAGAAAGCGCTGCGGGTAGATGATACGAATCAGTGCCGTATTCACGCTCATCAGCGCTGCACCGCCAAAGCCTTGCAGCACACGAGCAACCGTCAGCATATTCAGCGAGGAGGAGAGGGCGCAAAACAGCGACGTGGCGATGAACAGGGCCAGCCCGACCTGATAGATGCGCCGATAACCGAGCATATCTCCGAGAAACGACAGCGACAGCAGCGAGATAACGATCGCGATTTGATAGGCGTTAACAATCCAGATCGATTCTGCTGGGCTAGCATTGAGTTCGCGTGCAATGGTGGGCAAAGCTACATTAGCGATGGCGCCATCAAGTACCGCCATCATGATGCCAAGCGCAATGGTGATTATCGCGCCATAGCGCTGGGGAACGGGTAAACCATCCTGAGAAACGGTTAAAGACATAAGTTAGATAAATGAAGGGGGTGAATATCATCATGCTAATCAATTCGCTGGCGAAAAGCACCGCATTCATTGACATAAAATTACGTGTGAATGTGTCACTGAGTCTGGGTCGTTGCCGCCAGCGATGGGAAACGCATATACTGACGATTCTGTTCCGTTTTTTTTGAAACACTTTCAAAAAAGGATACGCGCCATGGCGAGTAGCGAAAATGACAAACAGCCGGACTCCGTTTCATCAGTAATGAAGGTGTTTGGCATTTTACAGGCGCTGGGGGAAGAGCGCGATCACGGTATTACTGAATTATCCCAGCGCGTTATGATGTCGAAGAGCACCGTTTATCGCTTTCTGCAGACCATGAAGTTGCTCGGCTACGTGGCGCAGGAAGGGGAGAGTGAGAAATATTCGCTGACTCTCAAACTGTTTGAACTCGGTGCCAAAGCCTTACAGAACGTTGATCTGATTCGTAGTGCAGATATTGAGATGCGCGAACTCTCGCGCTTAACGAAAGAAACCATTCATCTTGGTGCGCTGGAAGAAGACAGCATCGTCTACATCCACAAAATCGATTCGCTGTATAATTTGCGAATGTATTCCCGCATAGGTCGCCGTAATCCATTGCATACCACGGCAATTGGGAAAGTGCTGCTTGCCTGGCGTGAGCGCGCTGAAGTGCAGGAAATTCTAAACGAAGTGGAGTTTCGTCGCAGCACAGCGAAAACCATTGTCACGGCCGAGGCGCTATTGGCCGTTTTGGATCAGGTCAAAGATCAAGGTTTTGGCGAAGATAATGAAGAGCAGGAAGAGGGATTACGCTGCATCGCAGTACCGGTATTTGACCGTTTTGGCGTGGTGATCGCCGGGCTCAGTATCTCATTTCCGACTATCCGCTTCTCCGAAGAGGCGAAAAATGAATATGTTGCGATGCTGCATCGTGCAGCACGAAATTTGTCCGAACAGATGGGCTACCACACTTATCCTTTTTAACGATTAAAAACGGGCTGTTGCCAGCCCGTTTCATCATTAGTTATCGACGACTTCGCCACTTTTCTTCAGCAGTGGACAATCCGTTACGCCAACGATTCCACTATCTGTGTGCAGGTACTGTGCCGTGATCATGCCGCGCGCTGTTAAGTAGCTACACTGTAGTCCTAATCCTGCCGCATTCTTATTGCTACCGGTGAGGACACCATAGCCCGTAAGCAGCATGGCCAGCCAAATCAGCGCTACCAACCCAATCGTGCGAATAAGTAATTTCATGCTTTCTTCTCCTTGTGATACATAACGCAGCTGTCCTGACGTTGCTGCCAAACCTACTGTAGTAGCATGCCTCGCTTTAGCCAACGGATCGATCAGAGATAACTGAAAGACGTAACGCTGCGGGATAATCTGCTTTCAGCCGCTACCCATTATCTTTTCTGCCGCCAGCGAGTAGAATCAGCGGCGGAGTAGAGATTTGATTTTTGACTATAGAGGCAGTTATGAATGAATTAGCCGCAAATACCAGTCCGCTGTTAACCTATGGCGTCCTGTCCCTGATCATTATTGTGGCCTTTATCGCCTGGTTCTTCGTCAATCGGGCCAGCGTGCGAGCCAGCGAGCAAATTCAGCTGCTGGAAGCGCTAATAGAAGAGCAAAAGAAACAGAATGTACTGCTGCGTCGTCTGGTCGATGCACAGCCCGCCACAGCAAAACCAGTTGTCGATGAAGACGCGAATGAACAACGCGATTTTATTCGGATGATCCCTGAGCGCTAAGCATGTCATAAGCCATCGTTAGCGATGTGATAAAGTCTCTGCTGCGCACTATAATGGTGCGTAGCAGTTTTTCTACCGGATGTTCATTGTATGAGAAGTACCACTATGAATAGCCATGAAAGATGGCCGGGTGAATATCATCTAAGATTAATCCTAAGGCGCTATCATTAAATCAGGCCTTGTGCTGTTTTTTATAACATTTAATTGTTAAGTGCTTAGAAAAAAATGAGATAAATGCCACATCATTATGAATGCTTTTATATGGGGCGCATATTATTTGCTTCTCCTGCTTTTGGTGCAGAACAATTACTAACTTATACCGAATAAAGCTGTTTGTACAATATTTGTACTGCGCACAATTGTTGCGTGGCAGGCTAACTTTTTGGTGGAATATTTTATTCGTGCCATATTAATGCAATATTTTTCCCGTATTGTTAATGGCTTAAAATGTGTCGTTGAATGCTTCACCGCTACGCTTGACTAATAGGGGTATTAACGCTAACTATACTGAGTGATAACCTTTTTTTGCCCAGTTTATTCTTCCGCTGTCAATACACAGTAGGATGAAGAAAGAGGCGTTAGCAGGTGAATTAGCTAATTATGTGCGTCACGTCGATCACCGTTTAAAAATGGCTTGCCATTAATTTGCGAATATGTGATAACAAATCGTGGGTCAAACGAGGTACAGTTCTGTTTATGTATGGCATCTTCAGTAAAGAAGTTACGAGTAAAGACGTTGACGTTGAATACCGCTTCCTTGCCGAACCTTAAATTAGTGCCTCATTCAGTAATGTCTCTGGTTTATCTGTAAGTCTGCCCTTAGGGCAATATAAACATCGAAAGGAAATTTGCGAAATGGCAAAGATTAAAGGTCAGGTTAAGTGGTTCAACGAGTCTAAAGGTTTTGGTTTTATTACTCCTGCTGACGGTAGCAAAGATGTGTTCGTACACTTCTCTGCAATCCAGGGCAATGGTTTTAAAACTCTGGCTGAAGGCCAAAGCGTTGAGTTCGAAATCCAGGACGGCCAGAAAGGTCCAGCTGCGGTCAACGTTACCCCAATCTGATTTCGATCTCAGGCTCGGTGCCATGCACCACTGATAAGAATCTTAAAGCCCTGCTCTCTGAGCAGGGCTTTTTCTTTATTCTTTCTGTTACCAATTGACCAGGGTAAACTGCGCCGCGAAACGCTAACCCGGAGTTATCTATGTCGTTGATTTGCCCACTTTGTCATCAGCCTCTTCTCCAGCAGTCCAACAGCTTCCGCTGCGATGCGGGACATCAGTTTGATCAGGCTAAAGAGGGGTACGTCAATCTTCTGCCGGTGCAATATAAGGGCTCGCGAGAACCCGGTGACAGTGTTGAAATGCTGCAGGCGCGTCGAGCGTTTCTTGATGCCGGACACTATCAACCTTTACGTCAGAGCGTTGCAGGGCTCCTTGCGCAACAGCTGGGGTCGCACTCATCGCAGGTATTGGATATCGGCTGTGGCGAAGGTTATTACACGGCGGCGATGGCGGAAGCACTGCCTCAGGCACAACTGTTTGGTCTTGATGTGGCTAAGGCAGCGATACGCATGGCGGCTAAGCGCTATCGCAAGGTGAAATTTTGTGTGGCATCAAGCCAGCGTTTACCGTTTGCGGATGCAGCGCTGGATGGGGTCGTGCGTATTTATGCGCCCTGCAGCGAAGATGAGTTGGCGCGCGTCATTAAGCCGGGCGGCTTCGTATTGACGGTGACGCCAGGGCCACACCATTTGCGGCAGTTTAAAGCGCTTATCTATCGCGAAGTGCAGCTTCATGCGGCTGAGGAGAAAGCGTATGCAGGTTTTAAGTTGGCCGATCGGCAGAACCTGCATTACAACATGAGATTAAGTGGGGCTGACGCTGTTAGCTTATTACAAATGACGCCATTTGCCTGGCGCGCACGTGAAGAAGTCTGGCAAAACCTCGCAGCGTCCAGCGAGTTTAGCTGTGATGCCGATTTCACGCTCACACTGTGGCGGCGCGATTAACGCGCTTCCACGAGCGTAGTGTAAATCCGCTCCAGATCGTCAAGCTGCTTAACGGCAATCAGCAGGCGACGTTGTTCCAGCTGCATCACCAGAATGCCGTCTTCAGACAGATTCATGCTTTGGATGCGCCGATAATCAATCCATACAACACCATAAAACAGGCCACTCTCCTTCATCAGCAGTTTTGGACTGCGAATCCAGAATAACCACACCGACATGAAACACAGCACCATCAGCAAATTGGTGGTGAGCTGGGTTCCATGATTATCGATGTTGTTCCATAACAGAATCAGCAGTAACACGATGAAAATAGCGCTATCTATCTTGTGGCGGCGGCGCAGCGCGACACGCAGTTTAGTCGGTCCATTACGGCGCGGTAGGATCGCTTCGTCATAGATAGCATACAGCGCGAAACCTGCAATAAGCAGGGCGATTAGGGCGTCAGTCAGTGACATTAGGTGTTCTTCCTCAACCGAATTTACCTCAACGTGGGCGCTCAGGTAATGCCGTTCGAAAATAGCCGGGAGCCGAGCTCCCGGCCAGATTGTTACAGACCGAGCAGGCCAATCCAATAGCCGAAGATACCAATGGCGAAGAAGCCAACGATAATCCACAGCGCATTGACTTTACGACGCAGCAGCCACATACAACCAAAGGTCAGCAGCAGCGGAATCAGGCCAGGCATCAGCTGATCGAGGATCGACTGAACCGTCGTAACGGTGGTTTTCCCTGTCTGGTCGGTGATGCGTGACACCACCAGCGGCACATTCACATGCGTCCACTTGTTGACCAGCGCCCCCATGACAAAGAGGCCGAGAATCGACGCGCCCTCCGTCAGTTTCTGCAGGAAACCGCCGCCCATATCGCTGACGATATCGACACCTTTCCGATAGCCGTAAGCCACACCGTAATAACGGGTCAACATACGCACCACGTTGAACAGGATGAAGAACAGCAGCGGGCCTAACAGGCTACCGCTCATCGCGATACCGGCGCCCAACGCCGCAAACACTGGGCGAACGGTACCCCAGAAGATCGGGTCGCCAACACCCGCGAGCGGGCCCATTAAACCAACTTTGATACCGTTGATTGCGGCATCATCGATAGCCGCACCGTTAGCGCGTTGCTCTTCCATCGCCATTGTTACGCCGAGCACAGGTGCAGCAACGTATGGATGGGTGTTGAAGAACTCCAGGTGACGTTTAATCGCCTGTTTACGATCGTCGTTGTTTTCCGGGTACAGGCGACGGATCACCGGCACCATTGAGTAGCAAAAACCCAGCGCCTGCATACGTTCAAAGTTCCACGAACCCTGAAACAGGTTGGAGCGCAGGAACACACCGCGGACATCGCCAGGGGTGAGTTTCTTTGGAGTGTTAGTTGTATCAACCATGATTTCACCTGTTCCTAGTCGAGTTCGTTATCGAGGTCATTGTTTGCAGGACCGGCCGTTGCAGCACCTGCAACGCGGTTATATTTCGGTGCCAGCTGGATATACAGCACCGCCATCACCACGCCAATCACGCCCAGCGCAACCAGGTTGAAGTTGGTGAAGGCTGCAGTGACGAAGCCAAGGTAGAAGAACGGCATCAGGTAGCCCGCACGCATCATGTTAATGACCATAGCGTAACCAACTACCACGATCATACCACCGGCGATGTTCAGGCCATTGGTAACAACTTCAGGAATGGAGTTCAGCAACTCCTGAACGATGCTGGTACCCACAGAAATCGCCACGATCAGCGCAGGAATCGCAATACGCATTGCCTGCAAGACCAGAGCGGAAACGTGAATCCAGCTGATTGCGCTCAGGTTGCCTTTCTCCGCTGCCTTATCGGCGGCATGTTGGAAGGCGACGGTGATGGTGCGCACAATGATGGTCAGAACCTGGCCAGCCGCGGCCAGTGGAATAGCCAGCGCGATACCCGCACCCACGCTTTGCCCACCCGCGATAACCAGAATGGTTGAGATGATGGAAGCCAGCGCAGCATCAGGTGCAACCGCAGCACCGATGTTCATCCAGCCCAGCGCGATCATCTCCAGCGTACCGCCGATGATGATACCGGTTTTCATATCGCCAAGAACCGCACCAATTAAGGTACAAGCCACCAGCGGGCGGTGGAATTGAAACTCATCAAGAATCGATCCCATCCCGGCGATACAGGCCACAATAAATATCAAAATGATTTGTAGCGTGGTTATCTCCATTGCATTTCTCCTCTGCAAGGTCTCTAAAATTCGCCCGCATTCGCAGGCAAAGGGCGAACTACGGATTGACCTTGGCGATCAGGTCCATCATTTTCAGTCGCTGATCGCTGGAAACTTTACGCACTTCCAGTTCGATACCGCGCTCGTTAAGTTTGCGGAACGCGGCGATATCTTTCTCATCGACAGATACCGCATTGTTCACCTGCGTTTTGCCCTGACGGAATGCCATGCCGCCGATATTGACGGATTTGATATCCACGCCTTGCTCAACAATCCTTAAGACATCCGTTGGATTGGTAAACAACAGCATCACCTTGTCCTGACCATATTTGGGGTTATTCCAAACGCGGACCATTTTGTCGACATCCACTACGTGCGCGGTAACGCCCGGCGGTGCAACTTGAGTCAGCAAGGTCTTGCGCACATGATCGTTAGCCACTTCATCACTGACGACGATAATGCGCGTGACGTTGGTTTCTTTCGTCCAGCGCGTTGCCACTTGCCCGTGAATCAAGCGGTCATCAATACGCGCAAGGCCAATTTTCATATGATCGCCCGGACCCATCGGTTTTTGCGGCTGGGCAGGGGCTTTTGCCACCACCGGTGCCGCAGCCGCTGGAGCAGGCGTTTCGGTTTTGAGCGCTTTAACGCCTTCACGACCGGCCTCAACTGCGATATGAATCAGTTCCTGCAACGATGGATTGTCATCACGTCCCATCAGCGTTTCCACCAACATCGGAATGTTGACGCCGGCGATGACATCATAGTCAGGTTTGTCTACCACAATACGGCTGGCCGCGTTAAACGGACTGCCACCCCAAGTATCGACCAGGAACAACACGCCCTTTGACGTGTCGAGATCGGCTAGTCGTGCCTGATACTTTTCGATTAGCGTTTCTGCATTTTCGCCGGGAACGAAATCAATCCATCCGACATTTTCCTGCTCACCCAACAGCATTTCTGCTGTTTTAAGCAACTGTTCTGCCGCCCAGCCATGTGTACCAATTACAATAGCAATGGTCACTTGCTACCTCCGTTCGCGTGAGAGATTCTCGGGCAGTGCCGGGAATCATTGAAAATTACCGTTAGTGTTTCAGGTGGATCGTTAGGTCTAAGATGAAGAAAGGCATCAATAAAAAAAACGAAACTATCCGCTGCACAGCGATAAGGTCGCGATTTATTTTAGTGATCGAAAAAATAAATTATGTGATGTTTGTCAGCTATTCAGAGCGTAACGGCGCTAATGTACGCTTTTGTGCGTTATTCAGGCGTTTGCGTAGATATTTGTAAATGTAATAAATTTTTTTGACGCCGTTGATGTAACTGATACATTACTCCTCTGTTTATTACTCAGGAGTACCGGGCTTCAGCTCACCTTTATGGACCGTCACCGACGTCGCTCAACATCTTCTCTGCGCGTTACCGCGCACGCCTTTACGCACTTTAGCGTTATCACCGCCTTTAACGATCTCGCGTCTCACCTTTCGGTGCAGGCTCAAATACGTGCATCTTCACGTTCAGTAAGGAGTCATTGATGGAATTTCTCTTTGATCCCTCAATTTGGGCCGGATTGCTCACGCTCATCGTGCTCGAAATCGTTCTTGGCATTGATAACCTGGTCTTTATCGCCATCCTCGCGGACAAGTTGCCGCCGAAGCAGCGCGATAAAGCCCGTCTGATCGGCCTGTCGCTTGCCCTGGTCATGCGTTTGGGCCTGCTGTCACTGATCTCCTGGATAGTGACACTGACGCGACCCCTATTCAGCGTAGGCGATTTCAGCTTTTCCGGACGAGATTTAATTCTGTTGTTCGGAGGTTTGTTCCTGTTATTCAAGGGAACCATGGAGCTGCATGAGCGACTCGAGAACCGCGGGCTGGAACATCAGGGCAATAAAGGCTACGCCAGCTTCTGGGCGGTGGTAATTCAAATTGTTGTGCTGGATGCCGTATTTTCACTTGATGCGGTGATCACTGCGGTGGGTATGGTAAACCATCTGCCTATTATGATGACGGCAGTTGTTATCGCCATGGGCGTGATGTTGCTGGCTTCAAAACCGCTGACTAACTTCGTCAACGCACACCCAACTGTGGTGGTGCTGTGTCTGAGCTTCCTGCTCATGATTGGTTTGTCCCTGGTGGCGGAAGGCTTTGGGTTCCACATTCCTAAAGGTTATCTGTACGCCGCGATTGGCTTCTCAATTATCATCGAGTTGTTCAACCAGATTGCGCGCCGTAACTTTATTCGTCATCAGGAACATCGGCCGATGCGCGAACGTACCGCAGAAGCGATTCTGCGTTTGATGGGCGGACGTCAGCGCAAACAGGCAACCACCGCGGAAGAAACCTCATTGACTGAAGCGATGCCGCAGGAAGCCTTTAAGGACGAAGAGCGCTACATGATCAACGGCGTGTTGACGCTCTCTCAGCGCTCTATCCGCAGCATTATGACACCGCGCGGTAATATCTCCTGGGTTGATGTTTCGCGTCCGCTGGATGAAATCCGTATTCAGCTGCTGGATACGCCGCACAGTTTGTTCCCGGTATGTCGCGGTGAACTGGATGAAATCATTGGCGTGGTGCGGGCTAAAGAGCTGCTGGTGGCGCTGGAACATGGAATGGATGTGGCCACCTTCGCCGCCAATACGCCGGCGATTGTGGTACCCGAAACCCTGGATCCGATAAACCTGCTGGGCGTGCTGCGTCGTGCGAAAGGCAGCTTTGTTATCGTTACCAACGAATTTGGTGTGGTACAGGGTTTAATCACGCCGCTCGACGTACTGGAAGCGATTGCCGGTGAGTTCCCGGATGAAGATGAAACGCCGGATATCATTGCGGATGGTGACGGTTGGTTAGTGAAGGGCGGCACCGATCTGCACTCGCTGCAACAGCTGCTGGATCATCACGAATTGGTGAAGGCCGATGAAGATCACGCCTCGTTAGCCGGTTTGCTGATTGCGCAAAAAGGCCAGCTGCCACTTCCAGGAGAAGTGATTGATCTGCCACCGTTGCATTTCCAGGTCATTGAGGCGACGGAGTACCGCATCGACCTGGTTCGCGTAACGAAAGATAAGCCCTATGACCACGAAGAACATGAAGAGTAAATCATTGTGCGGGGATAAATAAAAAACGGCCACTCCGTAACGAGTGGCCGTTTTTTTATGCGCTTAACTCGCCCTGATGCCGTTCCAGCCAAAGCGGGAAGTCTTCAATCGGCATTGGGCGCGCGTAGAAATAGCCTTGTAGATGATCAACACCCCGTTCACGCAGATAGTGCGCCTGCTCCGCAGTCTCAACGCCTTCTGCCACCAGAGAAATATTAAGGCGCTGCGCCAGCGAAATCACCATGTCTGTGACGGTAGCATTAATCGCATCAGTACCAATCGCCGCGGTAAAAATCTTGTCGATTTTCAACACGTCGGGTTTGAGATCCTTCAGGTAAGCCAGCGAACTGTGGCCGGTACCAAAATCATCAATCGCCAGGCGAACACCAATCTCATGTAATTGCGCTACCACTGATTGATCAATCACCGGCAGGGCATCTCGTTCAGTCAACTCTACCACCAGCTTCGGAAGCGGGTTGGCCGGCCACCAGATAGTTTGAAGATCATCGACGATTGCACGGTCACGGAAATGGCTGGCGGCCACGTTGATGGCAATATGGAATGAGGGACACTGCGGCAGATTCGGCAATTCATGCACGACTTTAGCCAGGACAAAGCGCGTCAAAGGCGCAATCAAATTTTGTCGCTCGGCAAGCGGAATAAACACGTCCGGCGCAATCCACCCCTGGCGCTGGTTATGCCAGCGCAGCAGCAGCTCCATGCCGTCACACTCTCCGTTTTGGGCATTGATCAGCGGTTGGCAATAGACCATGAATTCGTTGGCGGCGATGCCATAACTGATTTGCCAGCTAAGGCTCATCCGGTTTGCCGTCGCCAGCCAGACCATATACCCCATCAACAGGCTCAGCATCAACGCCAGCGGCAGTTGCGAAGGCAGCGTATTCAGTGCCAGACGCGCGGGTGAGGGGCCATACAGGGTGATACTAAACGGATAGCGCAACGACGCTTGATCGTAAGCGACTTCATCATCAGCGGGCACGGTATGTTCAATCAGCGGGTTGCCGTACTCAAGGCTTTGGCCGCCTACATTGAAAATGGCACGCTCTACCCATGGCAGTTGGGGTTCTAGCAAATAATTGGTCATCAATTCAATATTAATGACTTGCAGCAGGCCTTCATGATTATTGAGTGATTTAGGTGTCCAGAGCAGCAGCACCGGCGAACCTTTCAACAAGTCATTATCGGTAACCAGCATCATGCGCTGATTGTTAAGTGCCAGCTCAGGATAAGTTTGACTAAAGGAGAGGTTTAACGGGCCAAAAATACTGGAGCAGTAAAGCGTATCATCCTGCACCAGTAGCACGGTACGCACGGTTTGCAGTGAGGCGATTTTTTCTATCAGCGGGTAGCGCACCTGAGCGCAAGGCACGCCCACTAACCCGAGCGTGTTGTTGGCGGAAACGTCCAGCGGCGAGAACATACGATCAAATCGTTCGATCGCGCGGGTAGCGAAATTCAGTGACTGCTGCTCAATGCGCGACTTCTCTTCGACATAGCGAAAAGTCAGCGTCAGAACCAGAACCAGCGAGGCGATCGCTAACGCAATAAGCAGACGCTTACGGCGAAATTGACCCACAAATTGCTGGGGAACGAGCATCAGTAACCACCTTGCAAAATCAAAGATTGAAGCCAAATTAACGTGTAGGTTATCGGCATTGAGGCGGCCAGGTTTAGCGCCGCTGAATAAAAAAAACGGCACTAAAAAAAGCGCGGCCACTCAGGGCCGCGCGCGAAATTAATGTATCTGGTTTACTCACAGGGAGGTAGCAACAGATGCTGAAAAATAATCAACTGTTGCTTTAATCATCACCAACGCGGTGAGTTCAGGTTAGTCACACTGAACTTTAATCGCCAGACCACCGCGCGAGGTTTCACGGTATTTTGCGTTCATATCTTTGCCGGTTTCGTACATCGTCTCAATGACTTTATCTAACGAAACACGCGGTTCCGTGGTGCGGCGCAGCGCCATGCGCGCAGAGTTGATGGCTTTTACTGAAGCAATGGCATTACGTTCAATACACGGCACCTGAACCTGGCCGGCGACGGGATCGCAGGTCAAACCAAGATTGTGCTCCATGCCGATTTCGGCGGCGACACAAACCTGTTCCGGGCTGCCACCCAAAAGTTCCGCCAGCCCGGCGGCGGCCATCGAGCAGGCCACGCCCACTTCGCCCTGACAACCGACTTCAGCACCGGAAATAGAAGCGTTCATTTTATACAGCACGCCAATCGCCCCGGAGGCGAGGAAGTAACGAATGAAAATGTCAGGTGTGACGGTTTCAATAAAATGATCGTAGTAGGCCAGCACCGCCGGAACGATACCGCAGGCGCCGTTAGTTGGCGCAGTGACTACACGTCCACCGGCAGCGTTCTCTTCATTCACCGCCAACGCAAACATATTCACCCAGTCGATGACGTCCATAGGATCGTTTGAGTGTTTATTGGAGGAAACCAATAGACGGCGCAGGGAAGCTGCCCGGCGTGGCACACGCAGTGGACCCGGCAGTACGCCTTCGGTATTGAGACCGCGATCGATACATGCCTGCATGGTTTGCCACACGTGACCAAAATAGGCGTGAATCTCATCGCGGCTATGCAGTGCCAGCTCGTTTTTCATCACCAAACCCGACAGCGACAAACCGCTTTCACGGCAGTGGCTCAGCAACTCTTTGGCGGAATTAAACGGCCAGGGAACAGAAACCTCATCCAGCACCGGCTGACCAAAGTGCTCTTCATCGACGATGAAACCGCCGCCGATGGAATAGTACGTTTTGCTCAGGATCAGTAGATCACCCGCGAAGGCGTACACCGTCATGCCGTTTTCATGCAGCGATAAATTCTCGCTGCGGAACACCATACCGCCTTCGCGAGGGAAATCCACTTCGCGCGCGCCGTTGGCTAACAGCAAGCGTTCGCGCTGCTCAACGTCTTTGATGAAGGCGGGAATGCCATCGATATCAACGGTGGCCGGTTCGAAACCCGCCAGCCCCATGATAATGGCGATATCGGTGTGGTGTCCTTTGCCCGTCAGCGACAGCGAACCGTAGACATCAACCGATATGCGCGTGACGTCTTGCAATTTGCCTTGTTCGGCCAGCAGGTCAACAAACTGTTTGCCCGCTTTCATTGGGCCAACGGTATGCGAACTGGATGGACCGATGCCAACTTTAAACATGTCAAAAACACTAATCACAGGTGACACTCCTCACAAATCTTATTCTGCACGGCACCAGCCGTTTATGCGGCTAATAGTAATCGCCCATGCCGCACAACGAGCAGCTTTTCGCATGAAATAAACTAATTATAAACCACAGAAATAGTTATCCATTTGCACAGTTGTGAGGCGGATCGATTATTTTGCGGGAAGGTTGGTGAAATCGAGGGATCAGGGCAGCGCGATCTGCTGACTCAGCGCGCGAATGATGCCCGCTGTCATTCCCCAAATAAAGTAATCCTCATACCATGACAACCACACCTGATGCTGGCGATGGCCACGGCGAAGCGTCAGTCCACTATAACGGCTGAGGCGCAGCGCTTCGGAGAGCGGCATGGCAAAGGCGCTTTCAACTTCGTCGGGATTGAGGCGCAAAGCGAGATCGGCAGGAATAATGCCCACCACTGGCGTAACGGCAAAACCGGTACTGCTGGTGACGGGTGGCAGCACGCCAATAATTTGCACCTGCTGTGGCAAAATACCCACTTCCTCCTGCGCTTCACGCAGCGCCGTGTGGATAAGTGAAGAGTCCGTGGCATCCTGCATACCGCCGGGAAAGGCGACCTGGCCCGCATGTTTCCGCAAATGAGAGGATCGACGCGTGAGCAACAACCCAGGCTCCGCGCCATCAATCACCGGCACCAGCACCGCCGCGCGTCGACCACTAATGACACTTTTTGGGGTATGTAGCGGTGGCTGCAATACAAAACGGCTGACGAACTGTTCCAGCGTCAAATTCATCTCATTCCTCATGTCGCAAGCTGGGCAAGATACGGTTCACCTTATGGAAGGTTTCCTGATATTCAGCGTCGAGGTTACTGTCCGCCACTAATCCGCCACCGGCTGAGCAGTAAAGCTGTTGATTTTCTGCAATGAGTGTACGAATGGTGATGCTGGTGTCCATACGACCGCACAGGCTGATATACCCGATACTGCCACACCATGCGTTACGGCGATGTGGTTCTAACTCTTCGATAATCTCCATCGCGCGGATTTTTGGTGCGCCAGTAATTGAACCGCCGGGGAAGCAGGCGCGAAGCAGATCGGTAGCTGTCAGCGTTTCCGGCAAGTGCGCCCGAATGGTGCTGACAAGATGATGCACTGCTGGAAAAGGTTCAACCACAAAGAGTTCGGGAACGCTGACGCTGCCGGGTGTGGCAACGCGACCAATATCATTGCGTAACAGATCGACGATCATGAGGTTCTCGGCGCGATCCTTCTCGGAGTGAGCCAGTTTTTCCGCCTGCAGGCGGTCGGCTTCTGCGTCATCGAGGCGCGGTAATGTCCCTTTAATTGGGCGTGTTTCAATCTCCTGCCGTTGCAGAGAGAGGAAGCGCTCCGGTGATAGGCTGAGCAACGCACTGTGTGGCAAACGCAGAAATGCGCTAAACGGCGCGCGATTCGCCTGGTTAAGGCGTAAAAAGGCCTGCCATTCATCGCCGCGATAGCTAGCCTTGAAACGCTGCGCGAGATTAACCTGATAGCAATCACCGGCCTGAATGTAGGCCTGCACCGCCTGAAAGCGTTGTGCATAATCGTCAAAACTGAGGTTTGATTGCCACTCGCTGGTCAACGTAAAGGGATCCGTTTCCACAGCCGTTTGCGCTTGTAGCCATTGCCAGCGTTTTTCTGCGCTATTCAGGGAAACTAGCGTCAGTTTCTGTTGATGATGGTCGGCGATCAGCGCCCAATCATAAATGCCTATCGCCATGTCTGGCGTAGAGAGATCTTGCTGCGCATGGTGCGGCAGCGTTTCGAAGCGCCGCCCCAGATCATAGCCAAAGAGCCCCATGGCGCCGCCCTGGAAGGGAAGATCAGGATTGAAATCTGGCGTGGGACCTAAAGCCACGCAGTGCTGTTGCACCAGCGTAAGCGGATCGGCTGTAGAGTGAGTCACCGCATCTCCGCAGATAATTTCGGTGCTTTCGCCGCGCGTAGTCAGCGTCGCAAGCGGATCGGCGGTGAGGATATCAAAGCGGTTATCCGCGTGATTGGCCTGGCCAGAACTCAGTAACATCGCCCAGGGTTGATGGGCAAGGGGAGAGAAAAGGTGTACCAGCGTTTCAGGCGTATACTTCAGTACGAGACTATTTACCATTGTGGGACAAATCACTTCAGCAAGCAGGTCGCTAGCCTGGCATATTTTTTTGTTGCTGGCACCCGTTTGTTCCTCGTGGTAATAATGCGTCCCCCTTGTACCAGGAGAGAATTATGTTTACAGGTCTTCCAGCGTTATCTCACGAGCAGCAGCAGCAGGCGGTTGAACGTATTCAGGAGTTAATGGCGGGTGGTATGTCGAGCGGGCAGGCGATTGCACAAGTTGCGCAAGAAATTCGCCAAACCTATAAAGGCGAAGCTATTCGGGCGATGTTCGAAGACGATGAGGATGAAGAAGACGACAACGAATAACGCCCAAACAGCTTTACAGCGCGGCGATGATTTTAATTTCGACTTTATACTTCGGATTCATCAAGCCTGCTTGCACGGTGCAGCGCACCGGGGCATTGCCAGGCGAGACCCACGCATCCCAGGCGCGGTTCATTGCCGGGAAATCAGCCTTGTCGACCAGAAAAATGGTGGCATCAAGGATCTTACTTTTATCCGATCCCACGCGTGTAAGAATGGCGTCAATCACGGCTAACGCATTGGCCGTTTGCGCTTCTGCATCTTCATCCAGATTTTCCGGTACGCTGGTGTAATACACGGTTTGGTTATGCACTACGGCTTCGGACATCCGGTGTTCCGGATCAATACGCGTAATAGTCATGTGGTTCTCCTTTAGTTTTGCCGCGCTAGCCTGCCATATCCCAGGGGCGAATGTCATCTGTTGTGGTCGCCCAGGCGGAATCCTGACATAATTACAGTGGTTTTTAACGATGATGTGAGGAAGTGTGGCAGACGATTTTGCAGCTGATGGCGCGCTGGCGCAGGCGATTCCGGGGTTTAAACCGCGTGAAGCGCAGCGGGAAATGGCGAAAGCGGTAACCGAAGCGGTCAAAACAGGCGGCGAGCTGGTGGTTGAAGCGGGTACCGGCACCGGTAAAACCTATGCTTATCTGGCACCGGCGCTGCGTGCGAAAAAAAAGGTCATTGTCTCCACCGGTTCCAAAGCGTTGCAGGATCAACTGTACAATCGCGATCTGCCCACCATCGCGCGCGCCTTGAAGTTCAGCGGAAAAACGGCGCTGCTGAAAGGGCGATCCAACTATTTATGCCTCGAGCGTCTTGAGCAGCAAAATCAAACCGGTGGCGATCTTAGCGTGCAGGCGCTGGGTGATTTGATCAGCGTGCGCGGCTGGTCGTCAGAAACCACAGATGGCGATGTCAGCAACTGCAGCGGCGTGGCAGAAGACAGCCCAATCTGGCCGTTTGTCACCAGCACCAACGATAACTGCCTCGGTAGCGATTGCCCGCTGTATAAAGATTGCTTTGTAGTGAAAGCACGCAAAAAAGCCATGGATGCCGACGTGGTGGTGGTGAATCACCATCTGTTTCTCGCCGATTTGGTGGTGAAAGAGGGCGGCTTTGGTGAACTCATTCCCGAAGCCGATGTGATGATCTTTGATGAAGCGCACCAATTACCGGATATCGCTAGCCAGTATTTCGGCCAGCAATTATCGAGTCGGCAGCTACAGGATCTCGCCAAAGACATCATCATTGCCTATCGCACCGAAGTGCGCGATGTGCAGCAACTGCAAAAATCCGCCGACCGCCTGGCACAGTGCGCGCAAGACTTTCGTTTGACGCTGGGAGAGCCCGGCTTCCGCGGCAATTTGCGCGATTTGCTTAGCGATAACAACATCATGCGCATGTTTACGTTATTGGATGATGCGCTAGAGCTCTGCTACGACGTCATCAAACTTTCGCTAGGACGTTCAGCCCTGTTGGATGCTGCATTTGAACGTGCCGCGTTGTATCGCACGCGCCTGAAGCGTTTGCGAGCGATTGATGAGCCGGGCTTCAGCTATTGGTATGAGTGTAACAGCCGTCATTTTACGCTGGCGCTGACGCCGCTTTCCGTGGCGGAACGTTTTCGCGAGGTGATGGATAACCGCAAAGCGGCGTGGATATTCACCTCTGCGACGCTGGCCGTGAATGAGCAAATGAGCCATTTCTCCAGCCGCCTCGGTGTCGATAATGCGACTACCATGATTCTCGACAGCCCATTCGACTACACCCAACAAGCGCTACTCTGCGTCCCGCGTAATATGCCCGAGCCAAATCATCCCGGCGGTGCGCGGCAGCTGGCACGCATGATGAAACCGCTTATCGATGCCAATAAGGGCCGCTGTTTCTTCCTTTGTACCTCGCACAAGATGATGCGCGAGTTAGCGATAGAGTTTCGCGCCTCAATGACCTTGCCGGTGCTGCTGCAGGGCGAAACCAGTAAAGGACAGTTGCTGAAACAATTTCTTGAAGCCGGTAACGCCTTGCTGGTGGCGACCAGCAGCTTCTGGGAAGGCGTTGATGTGCGCGGTGAAGCGCTGTCACTGGTGATCATCGACAAGCTACCGTTTACGTCGCCGGAAGATCCGCTGCTGAAAGCACGCATGGAAGATTGTCGTCTGCGCGGCGGCGATCCTTTCAATGATGTGCAACTGCCCGATGCGGTGATCACCTTGAAACAGGGCGTGGGTCGATTGATCCGTGATACTGACGATCGTGGCGTGTTGGTGATTTGCGATCAACGTCTGGTTTCGCGTCCTTACGGCGGCCTGTTTCTTAACAGCCTGCCGCCCACGCCGCGCACCCGCGATATCGCTCGCGCCATTGAATTTGTTCGTCAGCCGCTGGATCGGTAATTTCTGCCAGGCTGTGATAAGATGCGCGCCATTTTGACTCTCTGAGGTTGTTATGTCCGTCCGAATTTTAGCCCTGGACACGGCGACAGAAGCCTGTTCTGCCGCGCTGCAAAACCTGCAGCAGATTGATGCCCGCTTTGAAATCGCCCCGCGCGATCACACCCAACGTATTCTCCCGCTGGTTCAGGAGCTGTTGCAGGCGCAGCAGCTGGATCTGACCGCGCTCGACGTGCTGGCATTCGGCCGCGGTCCGGGCAGCTTCACAGGTGTACGCATTGGCATCGGTATTGCGCAAGGGCTGGCGCTGGGCGCGAATTTGCCAATGATTGGTGTTTCCTCGTTAGCAACGATGGCGCAGGGCGCGTGGCGTCTGACGGGTGCGACACGTGTGCTGGCAGCAATTGATGCGCGTATGGGTGAACTCTATTGGGCTGAATATCAACGCGATGAACACGGCGAATGGCAAGGTGCGGAAACAGAAGCGGTGCTGAAACCCGAAGCCGCACAGGAACGCATCGCCACGTTAGCGGGTGAATGGACCACGGTGGGAACCGGCTGGCAGGCATATCCACATCTGCTGTCATCGCCTGGTGCCGTCCTTAAGGCTTCTGCAGTGTTATTGCCCGCGGCTGAAGATATGCTGCCGCTGGCGCTCAGCGCCTGGCAACGTCATGAAGCGGTAGCGGTTGAGAACGCCGAACCGGTTTATCTGCGTAATGAAGTGGCATGGAAAAAGTTGCCGGGACGCTAAACGGCGCGCAACTAATTTCTACGCGCCCAGTCTAAACAGAGAAATACAGGAGAAGTACTATGCCAATGAGTCGTAAAGGGATGTCTGGCGCTCTGTTAGCCTGCGCACTGCTGATAAGCGGCTGTGTTTCGGTGCCAGATTCAATTAAAGGAAGCTCGCAACTTCCACAGCAAGATTTGTTACGCGTGATGAATGCGCCGGAACTGTATGTCGGTCAGGAATCTCGTTTTGGCGGTAAAGTGGTTAAAGTGACGAATCTGAACGGGTCAACGCGTCTGGAAATTGCCACTCAACCACTGGATGAAAGTGCGCGACCGCGTTTAGGATCGGCATCCGTTGGCCGTATTTATGCGGATATAAGCGGGTTTGTTGACCCGATTGATTTGAATAACCAATACATTACCGTGCTGGGCAACATTAAAGGGACGGAAAAAGGGGAAATCGGTAAGGCGAGCTACAACTTTGTCGTTGTTGATGTGCGCGGTTATCAGCGCTGGCATTTGACGCAGCAGGTGATGACGCCGCCACAACCTATCGATCCTTACATTTGGTACGGACCCACGCGTCATCATCCGGGCTACTGGGGACCAAATCCTTATTGGGGGATGAATTTCGGCGGACCGGCTCAGGTGCAAACTATCCTCACCGAATAACGTTGTCTGTATTTTTATGGCCCGGTCGCGGTGCTTGCGACCGGGCCTTTTTATTGGGCGCGCAACCGATGCGCGAAATTTAGTGATGCGCTTCGCAACCTGAAAATGCCAAAACAGGCAAACTGGTACAATCAGTTAAAATATTGTTAACAACACTGATTGTCGAGGCGGCGATGGCTATACAACAAGAATATCGGGGTGATTCTTTGAATAAGGTTTGGCTCAAACGCTATCCGCCAGATGTCCCAGCGGAAATTAGTGCCGATCGCTACACTTCGCTGGTCGATCTTTTCGAGCACGCAACACAGCACTATGCCGATCAGGTGGCATTCATCAATATGGGGCAGCCGATGACCTATCGGCAGCTGGAGAAGCAGAGCCGCGCGTTTGCTGCCTGGCTGCAGCAGGGGCTGGGGCTCAAGCAGGGCGATCGTGTGGCGTTAATGATGCCAAATCTGCTGCAGTATCCTGTCGCGCTATTTGGCGTGCTGCGTGCTGGTATGGTGGTGGTGAATGTCAATCCGCTCTATACGCCGCGCGAACTTAAACATCAGCTAATTGATAGCGGTGCCAGCGCTATCGTGATTGTCTCTAACTTTGCCCATACGCTGGAAAAAGTGGTCGCTGAGACGCCCATCAAGCATGTGATGCTTACCCGCATGGGCGATCAGCTGGCACCGGTAAAGGCGACGCTGGTGAACTTCGTCGTTAAATACGTGAAAAAGCTGGTACCGAAATATCATCTGCCCGGTGCGGTTCCGTTCCGCAGTGCTCTACAGCAGGGCGAACAGATGACCTATCAGCGTCCGGCCATCACCAACGACGATCTGGCATTCCTGCAATATACCGGCGGTACCACCGGCGTTGCCAAAGGCGCGATGCTAACGCACCGTAATATGCAGGCCAATCTGGAACAGACCAAAGCCACTTACGGCAAACTATTGCGTCCGGGTAAAGAGCAGGTGGTTACCGCGCTCCCGCTGTATCATATTTTTGCGCTGACGGTGAATGGGTTGCTCTTCCTCGATCTCGGCGGGACTAACCTGCTGATTACCAATCCGCGCGATATTCCAGGCTTTGTCAAAGAGCTCAGCAAATTCCCGTTTACCGCCATTACCGGCGTGAATACGTTATTCAATGCGCTGCTGAATGATGCCAATTTCAACAAACTGGATTTCTCCACGCTGCGGCTGTCCGCAGGCGGCGGTATGGCGGTGCAAAAAGCGGTGGCCGAACGTTGGGAAAAACTCACGGGCCACTATTTGCTGGAAGGCTATGGCCTCACTGAATGTTCGCCGTTGGTGTCTGTCAATCCCTATGACATTACCTGTCATACCGGCAGTATTGGTTTGCCGGTGCCTTCAACAGATGTGCGCATCGTGGACGATGAAGATAAAGATGTTCCGCCTGGTGAACCGGGTGAACTGTGCATTCGTGGTCCGCAGGTGATGACAGGCTACTGGCAGCGCGCCGATGCCACCGATGAAGTGCTGAAAAATGGCTGGCTGCATACCGGCGATGTTGTTACCGTTGATAGCGAAGGCTTTATTCGCATCGTCGATCGTAAGAAAGACATGATTCTGGTGTCGGGCTTTAACGTGTATCCTAACGAGATTGAAGATGTGCTTATGCAGCACGAGAAAGTGCGTGAAGCGGCGGCGATTGGCGTACCGAGCGATCTTTCGGGTGAAGCCGTCAAAGTGTGTATTGTGAAGAAAGATCCTTCCTTAACGAAAGAAGAGGTGCTGGATCATTGCCGTCGTCAGCTCACCGGCTACAAAGTGCCGAAGATTATTGAGTTTCGTGACGAGCTGCCGAAGACCAATGTGGGCAAAATTTTGCGCCGTGAATTGCGTGATGAGGCGAAGCGAGAAGGGCAGTAACGCACCCTTCTCCCCAGGTTAACGCCGGCACAGTCCGGCGTTTTTATTGCTTTTAACATGGAGCGCTGCGCGTAGTTTGCCGCAGCGAGAAAGACAACGTGAATTACACCCTGATCGACCAAAATGACCAACTGGCCGCCGTTTGCGAGAAAGCTCGCCAGCATACAGCCGTGGCGCTGGATACTGAATTTGTGCGTACGCGCACTTACTATCCGCAGCTCGGCCTGATTCAGCTGTTTGATGGTGATCAGCTGATCCTGATCGATCCGCTTAACATTAGTGACTGGACGCCGTTTGTCGCTCTGCTGCAGGATAAGCAGATCACTAAATTCCTGCACGCCGGTGGCGAAGATCTTGAAGTTTTCCTGCACCGTTTTAAATGCCTGCCCAATCCGATGGTTGATACACAAATCCTGGCGGCATTTATCGGCCAGCCACTATCGTGGGGCTTTGCTTCAATGGTGATGCATTTCAATCAAATCGAATTGGATAAAAGCGAATCGCGTACCGACTGGCTCGCGCGTCCGCTGACCGAACGTCAGTGTGAATACGCAGCGGCCGATGTGGCCTATCTGCTTCCTATCGCCCATCAGCTGGTGGCGCAAACCGAAGCTGCGGGCAATATGGCGGCGGCGCTTAGCGAATGCGATACGTTGTGCCAGCGCCGTCTTGATGTGCTGCAACCGGAAGAAGCGTGGCGTGATATCACTAACGCATGGCAGTTACGTCCGCGTCAGCTGGCCGCCTTACAGCGTCTCGCAGCATGGCGTTTAAACATCGCACGTCAGAAAGATATGGCGGTGAATTTTGTGGTGCGTGAAGAGAATTTGTGGAAAGTGGCGCGCTTTATGCCGGGCAGTCTTGGCGAGTTGGACCATTTAGGTCTTAATGGCCATGAGATCCGCTTCCACGGTAAAGCGATGGTGGCATTAGTCGCTGAAGCGCTGGCACAGGATGAAGCTACCTTGCCGCAGCCGCTGCCAAATCTGATCGATCATCCGCACTACAAGCAGGCGTTCAAAGCCATTAAGGCGCTGGTACAGCAGGTGAGTGAAGAGAGCGGATTTAGTCAGGAGTTGCTGGCATCACGTCGCCAGATCAATCAGGTGCTGAGTGTTCATTGGGGATTGAAGAGCGCTTCGCGTACACCGGAACTGCTTTCTGGTTGGCGCGGCGATCTGCTTAAAGCTGGTATCGACGAGATTCTGCAGGCGCTTTAAGACAGCATTTTCCCCTGCGCAACAACGCAGGGGAAAATCAGGAAACCGCTTTAATCATTTAGGAACGTCTTCCGGCTCCGGCAGTGTTACGTTGAGCTCAAGGATAGAGATATCATCCCCTTTCTGATCCAGCTGAACGGTCACCATATCCGGGTCAATTTTTACGTATTTACAGATCACTTCCAAAATATCGCGCTTCAGCTGCGGCAGGTAATGGGGCTCACTGTCACCCCTTCTGCGTTCGGCTACGATAATCTGTAGCCTTTCCTTGGCTATATTGGCTGTGTTCTTCTTACGGGATAAAAAGAAATCAAGTAATGCCATTGGTTATCCCCCGAACAGGCGTTTAAGGAAACCCTTCTTCTCTTCTTCAATAAAGCGGAAGGGGCGTTCTTCGCCAAGCAGGCGATCTACGGTATCAGCATAGGCTTTACCGGCGTCAGCGTTTGCGTCGAGGATCACCGGCTCACCCTGGTTAGAAGCACGCAGCACAGATTGATCTTCCGGAATCACACCAACCAGCGGAATGCGCAGAATTTCCAGCACATCTTCCATGCTCAGCATATCGCCACGCGTCACGCGGCCAGGATTATAACGGGTCAACAGCAGATGCTCTTTTACCGGATCCTGGCTGTTCTCGGCACGACGTGATTTAGAGGAGATAATGCCAAGAATACGGTCGGAGTCACGTACTGAAGAGACTTCTGGGTTGGTGGTGATGATCGCTTCATCCGCGAAGTACAACGCCATCAGTGCGCCAGTTTCAATACCCGCCGGTGAGTCGCACACGATAAAGTCGAACTCCATCGCCGCCAAATCGTTTAGTACCTTCTCAACGCCTTCACGGGTCAGCGCATCTTTATCACGCGTTTGCGAGGCGGGCAGAATGTAGAGCTGCTCGGTGCGCTTGTCGCGGATCAGCGCCTGATTCAGGGTGGCATCGCCCTGGATGACGTTTACAAAGTCATAAACCACGCGGCGTTCACAGCCCATGATTAAATCAAGGTTACGCAGACCGATATCGAAATCGATAACGACGGTTTTTTTGCCTTTCTGCGCTAACCCGGTAGCGATGGCCGCGCTTGACGTGGTCTTGCCAACGCCCCCTTTACCCGATGTAACTACAATAATGCGTGCCATAAATGTTGATTTCCTTAACGAAAGAAAAGGGGCTTAATTAAGTGTCTGAATGGTGAGTGCGCCTTCCTGGAGGCTCAGGCGCGCAGCTTTACCAAAAAATTCCGCCGGAATCTGATCAATCATCCAATATTCCCCGGCAATTGAGACCAACTCTGCGGCGAGGTTGGTGCAAAAAATCTGGCTATCGCTTTGGCCGCCCACGCCGGCGAGTGCACGCCCACGCATCATGCCGTAAATATGGATATTGCCGTCTGCGACCAATTCCGCGCCGGCGCTGACGCTGCTGGTGACAATGAGATCGGCATTGCGCGCATAAATTTGTTGTCCCGAACGCACCGGTGTATTGATGATGCGCGTTTTACTGGTGCCTTCCACTACCGCAGGGGCAACCGGCGCGGCCTCAGTAACAGGGGCACTTGTCTGTTTGCGATTCTCTTTACCTTCAGAAAGAACCGGCAAACCTGCGCGGGCAATCATTTTTTTCAGGGCTTCATCTTTGCAACCGCTAACGCCAACAATACGCAGCCCGGTAGCCATCACCGCTTGTTGCATCTGCTTCCAGTTAATGTCGCCGGTTAACGCTGACACATTGAGCACCACAGGTGCATTCTGCAAAAAGGCGGGAGCCTGATCGATTTTGTCCTGTAGCGCCTGACGAATCACCTCGGGTTGCGAATGGTGCAGATGAACGACTGATAGGGTAAAACTGCTTCCCTTAAATTCGATTGGCGTTTGCGACATCTGTGCTGACTCAGTCCTGTTTTACGACCCTTAAATGTACGTCGATAAAATCGGCAATAACATCAAACGGTCAATATTCGAAGTTCTGCAAGCATGTTATAGTTACTGCTATATTCAGGCAAGTGACGCCACCGGTTAATTCGAGTAAAAAATATGTTTTGTGTGATCTACAGAAGCCCGCAACGTGAACAGACTTATCTGTATGTTGAAAAAAAAGACGATTTCTCACGTGTGCCTGAAGAACTGCTGCGTGGCTTCGGCAAACCCCAGCTGGCAATGGTGCTGTCACTGGATAAGCGTGACAAGCTAGCCAACGCTGATATCAATAAAGTTAAGCAAGGATTGAGCGATAACGGCTATTATTTGCAGATTCCGCCGCCGGTTGAAAGTCTGCTCAACATTCATCTCGATCAGGGTAAAAAAGATTAATTCAGATTCATCTGTAAATATATCCTGTAGAAATAATCAGTGCTATTTGCGTTAATTAACTGCCCGTGTAAAACTTTTATTGCGGGCAATTATCAAAACGCTTAGTCGATTTTGTCGCAAAGAATTAACGACTCTTGACAATTTCCGCCACGCCAGCCGTGATAAACCCGCTAATATATTCCTCCTCAGCCTGCCGCGTTCCGGCGCTGAAACAGACAGCGTCGCCAGCATCACTGGCGGCATACACAACTAAAGCAGGGGAATAGCATGTATCAGCATCGTAACTGGCAAGGCGCTCTGTTGGATTATCCTGTCAGCAAAGTGGTTTGCGTTGGCAGCAACTATGCGAAGCACATCAAGGAGATGGGCAGCGCCACGCCCACTGAACCGGTGGTGTTTATCAAACCAGAAACCGCGGTATGCGATCTGCGCCAGCCGCTGTCGATTCCGACAAATTTTGGTGAAGTGCATCATGAAGTTGAGCTGGCGGTACTGATTGGCTCGACGCTGAAGCAGGCGAACGAAGAACACGTGGCGAAGGCCATTGCCGGCTATGGCGTCGCGCTGGATTTGACCCTACGTGATGTGCAGGCCGGTTTGAAGAAAGCGGGCCAACCCTGGGAAAAATCCAAAGGGTTCGATAACTCGTGTCCATTGTCGGGTTTTATTCCCGTTGCTGAGTTTAGCGGCGATCCACAGAACACCGAACTGAAGCTGGTTGTTAACGGCGAAGTGCGCCAGCATGGCACTACTGCGGATATGATCCACAAAATCCTGCCGCTGATTGCCTACATGAGCCAATATTTCACCCTGCGCGCGGGCGATGTGGTGCTGACCGGTACACCTGAAGGCGTTGGCCCAATGCGCTCAGGTGATAAGCTGGAAGTCTCGCTTGCCGGCCACGGTATCGCGACTCGCGTACTGTAAAACTTGCATCACCGCACCTGAACCTTTATAAGGTGCGGTCTTATTATTAACCCGGACCGCCATCATGACTGAACAACCTTTCTGGCAGACAAAACGCCTTGACCAAATGAACGACGCAGAGTGGGAATCTCTATGCGACGGCTGTGGCCAATGTTGCCTGAATAAGTTGCAGGATGCGGACACGGATGAAATCTACTTTACCAACGTGGCCTGCAATCAGCTGAACATCAAGACCTGCCAGTGTCGAAGCTACGAGCGTCGTTTTGAGTTAGAAGAGAATTGCATAAAGCTGACGCGTGAAAATCTCACCAGTTTTGAATGGTTGCCGCGTACCTGCGCGTATCGCGTGTTAGGGGAAGGGAAAACCTTGCCAGCCTGGCATCCGCTGATTGCCGGTTCGAAAAAGGCGATGCATGCTCAGCGCATTTCAGTGCGTTTTATTGCGGTGCGCGAGAGTGAAGTGCGCGATTGGGAAGAGCATATCATTGATCGACCCGATCGCAACGGGTAAGCGAGAAACAGGCAGCCTTGGCTGCCTGTTTTGTTACTGCTTAACGCCCGAACAGATCGCGGCGTTTTGGTTTGAACGGTTGCGCAATCAGTACCAGCAGCGCGACTAACAGATATGCCGCGAAAATGACGATCATCCACTGCGGCATGCTCCAGGTGAGGAACGTCCAGCCACGCTCGGCGCAGTCGCCACTCGCCACAAACACCGCTGGCAGCCATTTATCCAGCGGTAACCAGGTAGGGAAGCGGGCGGCAAAGTCGCAGGTCACAAACGGATTAGGATGCAGCTGAATCATGGTGTGTTCGTAAGAGAGACGAGCCCCTTCATAGGCGCTATAGATCCAGATGAGGATCGCCGCCCAGCGCAGTGGCGTTTTCGGTGCAATCGCTCCGACGATACCCGCACCCATCACGCCGAATAGCGCGCAGCGTTCATAAATACACATCACACAAGGCTGTAATCCCATAACGTGCTGGAAATACAACGCAGTCAACTCAAAGGCCAGTGCTGTTAGGGCCAGCAGTAGCCAGGCACCTCTTCCATACGAGCATTGATTCAAATATCGCAACATAGTGCTTTTCCTGTAACCGTTAATGTGTCGCAGTGTAAACCAAAAGCGTAACCGTGCCAGCCAGGCAATAGGAAAAAATCTTAAACAAAAATGACTTAAGTCGAGTTCCGTTGAAAAAAGAGGGCATGGAGTGAAAGAGGATAAGCCGGCATAGCGCAACCCTGTGCTTCTGCTTGAAGGGGCCCTGAGATCGCGACTGAATTTTGCGCCAGCGCGCGCTTTTAATCGGTTGGCAGGCTATTTCCGCTATAGCCGCTCTGGTATGATGAGTCGCATTACGATAAAGAAAGTAACGAGAAATAAATGCTATGGTGATTAAGGCGCAGAGCCCTGCGGGATTTGCTGAAGAGTATATTATTGAGAGCATCTGGAATAGTCGTTTTCCACCGGGATCTATTCTGCCTGCCGAACGTGAGCTTTCTGAACTGATTGGCGTAACTCGCACCACGTTGCGCGAAGTGCTGCAGCGACTAGCTCGCGATGGCTGGTTGACCATTCAGCACGGCAAACCGACGCGCGTTAACGATTTCTGGGAAACCTCCGGTTTAAACATTCTCGAAACTCTGGCTCGTCTCGACCACGATAGCGTGCCGCAGCTGATTGATAATCTGCTGTCGGTGCGCACGAATATTGCTTCCATTTTTATCAGCCGTGCGCTGCGTCATCATCCAGATAAAGCGCGTGAAGTACTGGAAAATGCGTTGAGTGAGGAAGACAAAGCAGAGGCTTATACCGAGCTGGATTACCGTGTGTTCCGCGGATTGGCTTTTGCTTCTGGAAATCCTATTTATGGTCTGATTTTAAATGGCCTTAAAGGACTTTATACCCGCGTTGGTCGTCACTATTTCTCCAACCTCGAAGCGCGTGAGCTGGCGCGTAACTTCTATCGTCAGCTGGCGGATTTGTGCGTTGCCAACCCTTCACAAGAGCAGATCGTTGATAGCGTGCGCGACTATGGTCGTCGCAGCGGCGAGATTTGGCACAAAATGCAGAAAAGCATGCCGGATGATTTAGCCAGCAAACGATAAAGAAAAACCGGACTTCACAGTCCGGTTTTTTTGTTATAGCGATGGACCGCGCGCGGGCGATCGATCCAGCAACTCTACGCTGCCATCCTCATTCTGCTGCTCAAGAATGACATCAAAGCCCCATAAGCGATGTACATGCTTCAGAACTTCTTTACGACTCTTATCAAGCGGCGCCCGCTGTTGCGGCACGTAACGCAACGTTAAAGAACGATCGCCGCGTAAGTCGACGTTATAAACCTGAATGTTAGGTTCCAGATTGCTCAGATTATATTGCGCCGATAGCTGCTGCCGAATGGCGCGATAACCCGCTTCGTCATGAATAGCCGCAATTTCGAGGAAATTGTTGCGGTCATCGTCCATCACCGTAAACAACCGGAAATCACGCATTACTTTTGGCGACAGGAACTGGCTAATGAAGCTTTCATCTTTAAACTCGCGCATCGCAAAATGCAGGGTCTTCAGCCAATCTGAACCGGCAATATCAGGGAACCAGTAGCGATCTTCTTCGGTAGGTGTCTGACAGATGCGCTTGATATCCTGGAACATTGCGAAGCCCAGTGCATACGGGTTGATGCCGTTATACCACTGGCTGTTATACGGCGGCTGATACACAACATTGGTGTGGCTGTGCAGGAACTCCATCATAAAGCGTTCCGACACTTTGCCCTCGTCATACAGATGATTCAGGATGGTGTAGTGCCAGAAGGTGGCCCAACCTTCATTCATCACCTGCGTCTGTTTCTGCGGATAAAAGTATTGACTGACTTTGCGGACAATACGCAGCACCTCACGTTGCCAGGATTCCAGCAGCGGTGCATTTTTCTCCATGAAGTAGAGCAGATTTTCCTGCGGCTCAGAAGGGTAGCGTGAAGCCTCAACGTGTACCGACTCCTTCTCTTTGCGCGGTAGCGTGCGCCACAGCGTATTCACCTGGCTCTGCAAATACTCTTCACGACTCTGCTGCCGTGCTTTCTCTTCCTGCAGTGAAATCTTTTGCGGGCGCTTGTAACGATCAACACCGTAATTCATCAGCGCATGGCAGGAATCCAGCAGACGTTCCACTTCTTCCACACCGTAACGCTCTTCGCAATCGGTAATGTAATTTCGCGCAAACAGCAGGTAATCGACGATTGAACTGGCATCGGTCCAGCTACGGAACAGATAGTTATTTTTGAAGAAAGAGTTGTGACCATAACAGGCGTGCGCCATCACCAGCGCCTGCATGGTCATGGTGTTCTCTTCCATCAAATAGGCGATACACGGATTGGAATTAATGACGATCTCATAAGCCAGGCCTTGCTGACCGTGCTTATAGCGTTGTTCGGTTTCGATGAATTTCTTGCCAAACGACCAGTGTGCATAGTTGATCGGCATACCCACGCTGGAGTACGCATCCATCATCTGTTCGGAGGTGATCACTTCAATTTGGTGCGGATAGGTTTCCAGCCCGTAGCTTTTCGCTACCCGGTCAATTTCCGCCAGATAATCATCCAGCAGTTCGAAGGTCCAGTCTGGGCCGTCACTGAGTCGTTTACTGCTGCGGGTTGGCTCGTCAAAGATTGTCGTCATAGCGCACCTCTGTTTTGCAAGCGGCAGGGATTACCTGTCACGATCGTTTAAGGCCTCATCCTGAGTAAAGATGGCCCAATAAAACTGAGCGAACACTTCAATGATAGTCCACTGTCGCTTATCCGAAACTGGATCTCAATCGAATTCTTTTGGCAGAAAATCATTCAAAAAGCGCCAGTTAAGACGCCGCATGTGATAAATATTGGTTTTATTATGGATTGCAGAGTAATGCTCTGTTTATAAGTTAAATGTATGACTGCGGCGCTTTCTCCTGAAAAAAGAGTAAACCACTCCCTGACGCATAATAAATGGCTGAATAACGGTTTTAAGGCATAAAAAATCCTGATTTTTGATGTGCTGCATGATTTCAGTGTGCAGGCAGGTGAAAAACATGTGAAATATGTCGATCGAATGTAAGATTTGATTGGCGGTGAAATTATGCTGCCTTGGGCTTGGTTAGTAGTTAATTGTTCTTTTGCTGCGACGAGGGGCTTATGCGCGTAGTGATTCTTGGTAGTGGTGTGGTTGGGGTTGCAAGCGCCTGGTATTTGGCTCAGGCCGGACATGACGTCACGGTGATCGATCGTCAGCCCGCAGCGGCGTTAGAAACTAGCGCCGGTAACGCCGGACAGATATCGCCAGGCTATGCCGCGCCCTGGGCGGCGCCGGGCGTGCCGCTCAAAGCGGTAAAATGGATGTTCCAGCGTCACGCCCCGTTGGCGGTTCGTCTCGATGGCAGCAAGTTCCAGCTGGAATGGATGTGGAATATGTTGCGTAACTGCGACATGCAGCACTATCAAGAGAACAAAAGCCGTATGGTGCGCATCGCGGAATACAGCCGCGACTGCCTGAAAACGCTGCGTGCCAGCACCGGTATCGCTTACGAAGGTCGCCAGGGCGGGACGCTGCAACTTTTCCGTACTCAGCAGCAGTTTGAAAGCGCCAGTAAAGATATTGCTGTGCTGCGCGATGCCGGCGTGCCGTATGAGTTGCTGGAAGCGCATCAACTGAAAAATGTCGAACCGGCGCTAGCGGCCACGGCACACAAACTTACCGGCGGCCTGCGTTTACCTAACGATGAAACCGGCGATTGCCAATTGTTTACCCAGCGTCTGGCTGAGATGGCCGCAGCGGCGGGCGTCACCTTCCGCTATAACACGTCGGTGGATCAACTGCTGCGCGAAGGTAACCGCATTTATGGCGTGAAGTGTGGCGATGAAGTGATTAAAGCCGATGCGTATGTGGTGGCGTTTGGTTCCTATTCGACGGCGCTGTTGAAAGATATCCTTTCAATCCCGGTGTATCCGCTGAAAGGGTATTCGCTGACGATTCCAATTAAAGATGCCGATGCTGCGCCGGTTTCCACCATCCTTGATGAGACCTACAAAGTGGCGGTGACGCGCTTCGACGATCGCATCCGCGTGGGCGGCATGGCGGAAATTGTTGGTTTTAACACCAAACTGTTGCCAGCACGACGTGAAACGCTGGAGATGGTGGTCCGCGATCTCTATCCTGAGGGCGGATATGTTGAACAGGCCACGTTCTGGACCGGATTGCGTCCTATGACCCCGGACGGAACGCCCATTGTTGGACGCACGCCGCTCTCCAATCTCTATCTCAATACCGGCCACGGCACGTTGGGATGGACGATGGCGTGTGGTTCCGGTCAGCTTCTGGCTGATTTAATTTCCGGTCAGAAACCGGCGATCGCCGCAGATGATTTGTCCGTGCTGCGCTACCTGCCGGGTTTTGAGCCCCATTCGTCGCCACTGCGTAACGCCAGCGCGACGCGTTAAAACCTCAGGGAGAGTTAAAGCATGTCACGTCCAACCGGTGCCACCATCAATCAACAGGCGCTGCGTCACAATCTTGCTACTGTGCGTCAGGCTGCTCCACACTCGCACGTCTGGTCGGTAGTAAAGGCTAATGCGTATGGTCACGGTGTTGCACGCGTGTGGCAAAGTCTCGCCGAAACTGATGGGTTTGCCCTGTTAAATATGGAAGAGGCCATCCTGCTGCGTGAGCAGGGATGGAAAAAACCGATTCTCCTGCTGGAGGGTTTTTTCCATGCGGAAGATTTAACGCTGATCGATCGTTATCGCCTTACAACCAGCGTGCACAGTAACTGGCAAATTCAGGCGCTGGCGAAAGCGCGGCTGTCGGCGCCGGTTGATGTTTATCTGAAAATTAACAGCGGCATGAATCGGCTGGGTTTCCGACCGGAACTGGCGCAGGCGGCATGGCAAAAACTGCGGGCTTTGCCGACTGTAGGTGAGATGACGCTGATGGCGCACTTTGCCGATGCGGAAAATCCGGATGGCTTAATTGAGCCGATGAAGCGTGTGGAGCTGGCGGCAGAAGGGTTGCATTGTCCTCGTTCCTTGTCGAACTCTGCGGCCACGTTGTGGCACCCGGAAGCACATTTCGATTGGGTACGTCCCGGCATTATTCTCTATGGCGCGTCACCCAGCGGCGACTGGCAGGATATCGCCAGCACCGGATTGCAGCCGGTGATGACGCTTAACAGCGAGATCATTGGCGTACAGCAATTAAATGCCGGTGATGGTGTTGGTTATGGGTATCGCTATCATGCTGGTGCCGCACAACGTATTGGTATTGTCGCCTGCGGTTACGCCGATGGTTATCCACGCCACGCACCAACGGGCACACCCGTTTGCGTTGATGGTGTGCGCACGCAAACCCTGGGCGCGATCTCCATGGACATGATGATGGTCGATTTGGAACCTTGCCCGCAGGCTGGAATTGGCTCGAAGGTTGAGCTGTGGGGTAATCAGGTTAAGATCGATGAGGTTGCAAAAGCCGCCGGAACGGTGGGCTACGAGCTGATGTGTGCGCTCGCGCCACGCGTTCCGGTTGAAGTTATTTAAGCGCGGTCACGCTGCCGCGCATATTTTTGCTGCAGCGCCAGGCGATGAGGGCCAGCGCTGCACCCGTCAGCATCATCAATGCCAGAGACGATTTCTCCGCCACCGGTAGGGCCACGATGGCCATACTTCCACCGGCACCGCACGCCATCTGTATAAATCCTTGTAAGGCTGCAGCGACACCGGCCTGCTGTTGATACGGCTCCAGCGCGTAGCTGGTGGCCGGCCCGACGGTAAACGCTAATCCTGCCACAGAAACGGCCACCGGGATCATGTATAGCGCCCAATGGTTTTGCCATGCGGCCGGAAAGAGTGCAGTGCCCATCATCAGCAGAATGGCGCCAATCAACATCGTCGCAAAACCCATCGCCAGACAGAACGGGCGTCCCGCTTTGCGAATGGTTTTATTCACGAAGGCGCTTACCAGCATGATCCAAAAACCATTGGCGCCAAAGGCGAAGGAGAATTGGAGTGGCGTGAGGCCGCCTTCGGTCATCAACACATGCGGCGCCAGTGAAACATACGTTAGCACCATGCCCAACGCACCGGCATTAGCAAATGCGAAGGCAAGGAAGCGTGGTTCACGCGCAATTGCGCCATACTGCGCCAGCGGCAACCCTTTTACCCGCAGCGTGTCTGCAGGGCGCGTTTCTGGCAGCCAGATGACGACAATCAATCCGATAACTACCGCATAACCGCACAGGAACCAGAATGGTGCGCGCCAGCCATAGGCTTCCGCCAGAATACCACCCAGCAGCGGAGCCAGAGCCGGAACAATATTCAATGCGCCATTGAGAAAACCGTAAGCGCGAGCCGCATCTTCACCACTCAGGCGATCGCGCACGCCACTAAAGGCCACTACTGCGCTGCAGCACACGCCGCAACCCTGGATGATGCGCGCCAGGAAGAACACCGGCCATTGCGTGGCGGTGGCCGCAACGATGCTGCCAATGATGTACAAGCCCAGGCCAATCAGCGCGATTGGCTTACGGCCAAAATTATCAACCAGTGGTCCGGTTACCAGCTGACCGATACCCATCACCAGCAAAAACAGGGGAATGGTGAGCTGGATGAGGCTCACCGGGCTGTTCAGGCCATCGGCGATTTGCGGCAGAGTGGGGAGGTAAAGATCAATGCCAAGCGGTGCCAGCAGCACGAGGCTTAGAAGTATCAGGGTGAATTTTTGCATTACGTACCGAAACGACCTGTTAAACAAGCGGGAAGGGTAATGACTCTGTGAGGAAAAAGAAAGGGATAAAAAGAAAAGGCGATGCCTGCCAAACTGCGCAGGCATCGCGTCGAGGGTATTAGTAAGCGCCGTCGCGACGCACCACGACACCCGCGGTTTTAAACAGAATGGCGATGTCCGTCCATAGCGCCCAGTTTTTAACATACCAGGAATCGAAGTAAACGCGCGTATCGTAATCGATATCGTTACGGCCGCTGACCTGCCACAAACCTGTCATGCCGGGTTTGGCCATCAGGTAATAATCCACATCACCCGCATAGCGTTCCAGCTCTGCCTCGATGACGGGGCGTGGGCCCACCAGGCTCATTTCACCACGAATCACATTCCACAATTGCGGCAGCTCATCAAGGCTGGTTTTACGCAGGAAGTTACCAATTTTGGTCACGCGCGGATCGTTTTTCAGTTTAAAGTCACGATCCCATTCCGCACGCGCCTCGTCGCTGGTTGCCAGCAGGTTCTGCAGCACTTCTTGCGAGTTGGTCACCATTGAGCGGAACTTAAGGCATTTGAATTTCACGCCATCCTGACCGACGCGCTCATGACCATAAATCGCATTACCGCCGTCACGCTTCACCATTGCACATAGCAATCCAAATACCGGACCAAGGAACACCAGCAGCATAGAAGCTACAACAATATCGAAGGTACGCTTCAGGAAACGAGAAGAGCGTTTCGCCAGGTTGTTGCTCACGCGCAAAATCATCACTTCATGGCTGAAGATGAATGACATATCGGTACCATACAGCGGTACACCGCGCAGCGTTGGGATCACGGAGATCGACCGACACTTCATTTTAGACAGGAACTTCAGCCATTTATCGCGCACCACTTGCTGTTCATATTCTGTGGCGACGATAAATTGCGTGTTGTCGCGGTCCATGGTTTGCCAGTTGATATCTTTCCAGGTGATAACCGGTACGCCGTTAACTTTTTCATGCTGCTGGTCATCATCGAGGGAGATAAAGGCCTGCACGTTGTAGCCCAGGATCTCCTCGCTTTGTAACGCGGCATAGGCTTCCATGGCGTTTTTACCAGAACCAATGATGATGGTTTCCTTCTGCCATTGACCTGCGCGGTTAATGGCCCGCTTAACCACGGCTCGCATCAGCGGCAGCAGCAGCAGGGCATAGGTCCAGCTGAACACCCATACCATGCGGGAGAAGTCCCATTTTGAAAAGGCAATCAGCGCCAGATCAAGCAGAGAGAAAACAAACAGCGTTTTAATCACCTCTTTTAATTCAAACCAAAACGGTTTGCGGTAGGTGTAATGGCGCATCCGTACCCAGAACCAGGCGGTACAAAGTACGGATAAACCTAACTGCGCAATAAAACGATATTCAATCTGTTGCGGCGGAATAAACGTATCCAGTTCACCCCAAATACCTTGCACGGTGGCGGCAGATAAAAACAATGCCAAATTTAATGCTATTAAATCGGAGACACTCAGTGCGACTTTTGCGATGAGGTTTTTGCGCAGTCCGCTCCACGAGCGGGTTGCATTGTTCATTATTAAAGTACTTGCCATAAAACCTGCTCTCTTTTCTTAAGTAAAAGATGGCCTGACCAGAATCAAGTACGCGCTCAGGAGTGGTCCGCTGAAAATCAGGAAAAATAATATTTTCAGCGAGATATAAGTCAGTGCTGCCATAAGCGCTGCATGGAAAGGACCGTTTGAGACGTGATACACGTCACGAAAAGCTGCAGCAACGGTTAAGAGTATGCAGGAGTTATTTGACAGAGTTAATATGGAAATAGTCTGAAAAGGAAATAAATGACTAAAGAAATAATGGGGTAATCTGATGAAAAATAAGGCTAAAATCTCAATGTTCGACAATATAATGCTTGTTTTTAAGACTGCTTTTCGGAATCACCGCCATTTTAATAAATGGCGGTAACGGCAATCAGGCAGGTTTTTTTAGTACCCACAGGTCCTGCTCCTTGTCATAGTGCCCAATTTGCAAATCGACAGCCTTACCATCAATTGACGCTGGCACACTGGTTTCACTGTCCCAGCCGTCGAGTTGGTCCACCAGGCCGGGATTGGTTTTGCCAGGAATACTCACAGTCTCCATATTGTCATTATTGAACGTTGCATCAACAATTTCATAGCGACCGATTTTTACCACGTGTTCCATTATATTCTCCCGTGTTTGCTGGGTTGAATAGTGAGCATAGTCGTTAACACGCAGTTTACGAGCGTTAAGAGCTCGGATTATTCCTTCTCTTCCATTACGCGCACGCCAATTTTGACGATCTGATTATCTTCTTTTTCGGCCACGGTCCAGGTGAGTTGGTTCCACTCGACCTGATCGCCAACCACCGGTGTGCTGCCCAGCAGGCTCATCACCAGCTGACCCAGCGACTGTTGATCGTTCGTCTGCTCATCCAACTCGAGCCCGTATATTTGCGCCACATCGCGCAGGCGAGCGTCTGCATCCAGAATAAAATCACCAAAGAAGCGCTGATCCAGCGCCACCGGCGGCGATTGGCTGAACATTTTGCCAAGGGCAGGTAAATCACGTTCACGACCAATAACGCAGAGTACATCACCCTCTTTTAGCCGCGTATTACCATTCGGGTGCATCAGTGCGTTATCGCGGAACAGGGCAGCAATTCGTGTTTCTCGCGGCATCTGCAAATCACGCAGCGCTGCTCCCACACACCATTTGTCCGCGCTCAATTGATAAATGAATTGCTCCCAGGGATTCTCAGGATGGATATCCAGCCCAACCCGGCTGATTGGCGATGCGGTTGGCGGTACCACAACTTTTGCACGTTTAGCGGCATAGCCCAGTGACGTACCTTGCAGCATCAGCGACACCAGCACGACAAAGAAGGCGATGTTGAAGTAGAGTTTGGCATTTTCTAATCCAGCCATCATCGGGAATACCGCGAGGATAATCGGTACGGCGCCGCGTAGGCCAACCCAACTGATAAAGATGCGTTCGCGTCCGGTGAAGCCTTTGAAGGGCAGAAGACCAACCAGAATGGAAAGGGGGCGCGCGACTAAAATTAGCCACAAGGAGAGAATCATCGCCGGCACAGCGATGTGCCATAAGTCGGACGGCGTCACCAGCAAGCCCAGCACAATGAACATGCCAATTTGGCTCAGCCAGGCCATGCCATCAAAGGTTTGCAAAATACCGTGGCGGTTGCGAATGGGGCTGTTACCCAGCAGGAAACCGCACAAATAAACCGCCAGAATGCCGCTGCCTTCCATGACGGTGGTTAGCGCAAAGACGATGATGCCACCGCTTACCGCCAGCAGTGGATACAAACCTTGCGCGAGATTAATACGATTAATTAACTGCTGCAGCGCCCAGCCGCCACCAAGGCCTAATACGATGCCTAAACCGAATTGCTGTACCAGATGCACCACGAACATCCAGCTCAGACCGGATTGGCCCTGCTGAATCATGTCGATCAGCGTGATGGTAAGAAACACCGCCATCGGGTCGTTGCTGCCGGATTCGATTTCCAGCGTAGAGCTCACGCGCTCGTTGAGACCTTTATCGCCTAAAAGCGAAAACACCGCGGCGGCATCAGTGGAACCGATAATCGCCCCAATCAGGAAGCCCTGCATTAAATCAAGTTTGAATAACCACGCGGCAGCGACGCCGGTTAAACCGGCGGTGATCATCACGCCGACGGTCGCCAGCGATAGCGCCGGTCCAAGAGCCACCTTCAACGAGGAGGCTTTGGTACGCATACCGCCGTCCAGCAGGATGATAGCTAACGCAAGGTTAGAAACCAGATAGGCAACCGGGTAGTTGTCGAAGGCAATACCACCAATGCCATCAATTCCGGCCAGCATGCCGAGCGCAAGGAAGATGACCAGAATGGGAATGCCAAGGCGTGAAGAGAATGAACTCAGCAAAATACTTGCTGCAACCAGCACGGAACCAATAATGAACAAACTGTAAATCATGCTGGTATTCAACGGCGTTCTCCTGCGGCGGGACCAAAAAAACAAACTGCGGGGGGATTCACACAGACAAGCTGAAAAGATAATGCCTTATCAATAGCTTGTCAGCGCTTAATTGCACTTTTTTTCATTCTGCGGGTCGGCATCCCATATAAGGTTAAATTCGTATGAAAAAAGCACAGTTTTTCAGGGGGAGTGAGCGTAGCCGCGGAAAAGAAAAAGCCGGTCGGTGACCGGCTTATAAACTTAGGCTTCAGCAGCCTGTTTGTGGAAAAGTTCTCTAAATACAGGGTAGATGTCTTCTGGCTCACGAATATGTTGTATCGCAAAGTTATCGAACATCGCCTGCAGGTGCTCGTACTCGCGCCATAAGGTCTGATGAGCTCGGCGCGTAATCTCGATGTAGCTGTAATAACGTACTACTGGCAGAATATGTTTAGCTAAAATCTCGTGACAGAGTGGAGAATCATCAGCCCAGTTATCGCCATCCGAAGCTTGCGCCGCGTAGATGTTCCATTGTGCCGGGTCATAACGCTCTTTCACCACCTCATCCATCAGTTTAAGTGCGCTTGAAACGATGGTGCCGCCGGTTTCCTGCGAGTAGAAGAACTCCTGTTCATCCACTTCTTTCGCTTGCGTGTGGTGGCGAATGTATACCACGTCAACGTTCTTATAGGTTCGGCTCAGGAACAGATACAGCAGGATATAAAAGCGCTTCGCCATATCTTTAGTCGCTTGATCCATCGAACCTGACACGTCCATCAAGCAGAACATGACTGCCTGGCTGGAGGGTTCCGGCCGCTTTTCAAAGTTTTTGTAACGCAGATCAAAGGTATCAATAAACGGCACCCGCTCGATGCGCGCACGCAATTCAGCGATCTCTTTGCGTAACCGCTCTTCTTCCAGCAATTGAGCCGGCTCGCTGTTCTCCACCTCTTTCAGTGTGTCTTCCAGCTCATGCAGCATGCGACGTTTACCCGCAGTCATCGCCGTCCGACGAGCGAGCGAATTCTGCAGCGAACGCACCACGCTGATGTTGGCAGGCACACCGTTTGAGGTGAATCCAGCACGGTGCGTTTTGTACTCATTTAGCTGACGATGCTGATTCTTGCGCAGATTCGGCAGCGCAAGATCCTCAAATAACAGATCGAGATATTCGTCTTTAGAAATCTGGAAAACGAATTCATCCTGGCCTTCACCATCCTGACTGGCGTTGCCCTGGCCGCTTCCACCGCCACCGCCGCCTTGTGGACGCTCGATACGGTCGTTCTGCACGAAGTGATCGTTCCCTGGGTGGACGCGATGGCGACTGCCGCCGCGACCCTGATGGAAACTCGGTTCATTAATATCGTCAATTGGAATCGAGACCGATTCGCCGCTCTCGACATCGGTCACCGAACGCTTATTGATGGCCTCGGAGATCGATTGCTTGATTTGCGACTTATAACGGCGCAGAAAGCGCTGCCGATTAACGGCGCTTTTATTCTTACCGTTCAGACGCCGATCGATAAAATAGGCCATAAAACTCCCCCAAACTGCATTGCAAGCTCAGGCCGGGATACCCGGCCTCATGTTACGGCACCATGATGCCGTATCGCTTACAGGTAACGATTATGACGATTTACGCACGCGCAGATACCACTCGCACAGCAGGCGTACTTGCTTGCGGGTATAGCCTTTTTCCATCATGCGATCGACAAAATCATCGTGTTTTTTCTGTTCGTCCGTCGAGGTCTTGGTATTAAACGAAATCACCGGCAGCAACTCTTCGGTATTCGAGAACATTTTCTTCTCGATTACCGTGCGCAGTTTTTCATAGCTGGTCCAGTTTGGATTGCGGCCGCTGTTCTGCGCGCGGGCACGCAAAACAAAGTTAACAATCTCATTACGGAAATCTTTCGGGTTGCTGATCCCTGCAGGTTTCTCGATCTTTTCCAGCTCGGCGTTAAGTGACTCGCGGTCGAAGAGCTGCCCGGTATCAGGGTCGCGATATTCCTGGTCCTGAATCCAGAAGTCAGCGTACGTTACGTAGCGGTCAAAAATGTTCTGGCCGTATTCAGAGTAGGATTCCAGATAGGCGGTTTGAATCTCTTTGCCAATAAACTCGGCATATTTCGGAATCAGGTAGCCTTTCAGATGCTCAAGGTATTTCTCCGCCAGATCCTGCGGGAACTGTTCGCGCTCAATTTGCTGTTCCAGCACATAAAACAGGTGCACCGGGTTAGCCGCCACTTCGGCATGGTCAAAGTTGAACACCCGTGACAGAATTTTAAACGCGAAGCGCGTAGAGAGCCCGTTCATGCCTTCATCTACGCCCGCGTAATCATGATACTCCTGCCAGGATTTCGCTTTTGGATCGGTATCTTTCAGGCTTTCACCATCATATACGCGCATTTTTGAGTAGATGCTGGAGTTTTCCGGCTCTTTCAAGCGCGACAGAATTGAGAAGCGGGCCAACGTTTCCAGCGTTCCCGGTGCGCAAGGAGCAGTGGTTAACTCACTGTGATCCAACAGCTTATTGTAAATCTTAATCTCTTCAGAAACGCGTAAGCAGTAAGGCACTTTGACAATGTAAACACGGTCAAGGAACGCCTCATTGTTTTTGTTATTACGGAAAGTGACCCATTCTGATTCATTGGAGTGCGCCAGAATGATGCCATTAAACGGCAGAGCAGAGATGCCCTCAGTCCCGTTATAGTTACCTTCCTGCGTGGCGGTCAGCAGCGGATGTAGCACTTTGATTGGCGCTTTAAACATCTCAACGAATTCCATCACACCCTGGTTCGCGCGGCACAATGCACCTGAGTAGCCGTAGGCATCAGGATCGTTCTGCGCGTGATTTTCCAGTTTGCGGATATCCACTTTACCAACCAGCGCAGAGATGTCCTGATTGTTCTCGTCACCCGGCTCGGTTTTAGCTATAGCAATCTGTTCCAAAATTGACGGCCAGACTTTTACCACTTTAAAGCGAGTGATATCACCGCCGTATTCATGCAGACGCTTCGCTGCCCAAGGCGACATGATGGTGCCGAGATAACGCCTCGGTACGCCATACTCTTTTTCCAGGATATTGGCATCTTCCTGCGGGTTGAACAGGCACAGCGGATGATCATTTACCGGGCTGCGTTCGCCATCCGCGCTTAACACGTAAATCGGCACTCGCTGCATCAGCGCTTTCAGTCGTTCAGCCAGCGACGATTTACCGCCGCCAACTGGGCCCAATAAGTAGAGAATCTGTTTCTTCTCTTCCAGACCCTGCGCAGCGTGTTTCAGGTAGGAGACGATTTGCTCAATCGCTTCTTCCATCCCGTAAAACTCTTCAAAGGCAGGGTAGCGTCCCATGACGCGATTGGAGAAAATTCTGGAAAGGCGTGGCTCTTGCGCAGTGTCAACCATCACCGGCTCACCGATGGCCATTAAGAGTCGTTCGGCAGCGTTGGCGTATGCACTACGATCCTGTTTACAGATGGCGAGGAATTCCTGTAGTGAGAATTCTTCATCCTTGGCAGCTTCATAACGCTGACGATAGTGATCGAATATATTCATAGCGATGCCCGTCCTTTCGTTTTTAGCACAGGTAAAGGAGCGTAATTAAAGGTTATAGCAGCTCCCGGAAGATATTCTTTAATGAGTACAGCAACCCTTATGCCAACCTGACGTTTTTTTATCGGGATACACAATTATTTCGGTTACTCTGCTCGTACAAAAAGTCTCGTCTTACATTTAACTGTAGAAGGCAATCAGAAAACCTGCTGCCACTTTTAACCTTAATCAGCGATATATCAATAACAAAGTCTCATAAGCACTGAGACAATCAACCTAAGCATGGATAGCAAGGAGGCGGCTCAGATAATTCCTCCGCGCCGCCTCCAGAGCATCATTAAACGTTAACCGATAGCAAAAATTTGGTTAGACTCTACGTGTGATTGTTATATTAATGGACTGAATAAATTGTGAACCAATTCAAACTTAAAGCGCTTGCTCTTGTTGTTCCTTGTTATTTTGTGGCGTTCGCCACTCATGCAGAAACCTTAACTCTTGGGGCTTCGGTCATTTATGCCCAGTCTCCTTATAAGGGGGGACAAGACCGCTATCTGCCGATTCCTGTGATTAATTATGAAGGTGAAAACTTCTGGTTCCACAGTCTGCAAGGCGGCTATTACTTGTGGAAAGACCCACAGAATCAGCTCTCGCTAACCGTACTGGGTTCGCCTCAGGAGTATGATCCTAAAGATAACGATTTAGGCGACATGAAAGCGCTCGATAAGCGTCGCATGACGCTGATGGCAGGTGCTACTTATCGTCACGTCGCCGATTGGGGGATTGTGCGTACCGCGCTGCTCGGCGATGTACTCAATAACAGCAATGGTATGCTGTGGGATCTTACCTATCTTTATCGTTTCGATTTTGGCGCATTGAGTCTGACGCCGGGTATCGGTGCGATATGGAACAGTGCCAATCAGAACCGCTATTACTATGGTGTTTCATCACACGAAAGTACCCGTACTGGCATCGCTGAATATCACCCAGATGACAGTTGGTCGCCTTATGTGGAAATGAACGCCAGCTATCAAATTACTGATAGCTGGAATGCCAGCTTATCCGGTCGCTATACGCGCTTTGACAGCGAAATTAAAGACAGTCCAATGGTCAATAAAGAGGGGCAGTTCACCCTCTGGACCGGCATTAGTTATACCTTCTGATAAGCAAAGTTGACGCCTCATAATGAGGCGTTTTTCTTACATTGCACCAATAATGAGCCCCGTAATGGAGCGGAGGAGGAGTGATGAAAACCATAACGTTTCCCGGCGAAGCCGCCATTCCTGCAATTGGGCAGGGAACGTGGTACATGGGCGAGAATGTTGCTCAGCGCCGTCAGGAAATTGCCGCGCTACAGGCGGGGCTGGAACTCGGATTAAAAGTTATTGATACCGCCGAGATGTATGCCGAAGGGGGTGCGGAGGAGGTAGTTGGTGAAGCGCTGCGCGGGCGTCGCAATCAAGCCTGGCTGGTGTCAAAAGTTTATCCATGGAATGCCGGGGAAGTTGATGCCATTGAGGCTTGCGAGCGCAGTCTTCGCCGTCTGCAAACCGATTACCTCGATCTCTACCTATTACACTGGCGCGGTAATGTGCCTTTAGAAGAAACCCTGCGTGCGATGGAATCATTGCAGCAGCAAGGTAAGATTCGTCATTGGGGCGTATCCAATTTCGACAGTGCCGACATGCTGGAACTGTGGAATGAGCCAGGCGGCAAAGCCTGCTTAACTAATCAGGTGCTTTATCATTTAGCCTCCCGGGGCATTGAGTATGATTTGCTGCCTGAATGCCAACGCCGTGGCATGCCAATCATGGCGTATTGTCCGTTAGCGCAGGCGGGACGCTTAAGAGAGGCGCTGTTCGAGAATGCGCATCTGCAGCAAATTGCACAACAGAAGAGCATTAGCGTGGCACAATTAATGCTGGCGTGGATCATTCGCATGGAGGGTATTTTAGCGATCCCTAAAGCCAGCAGTGAAGATCATGTGCGACAGAATGCTGCCGCGCTAAGTATTCATCTCAGTCAGGAAGAACTCACGATTATTGATGGGGTGTTTCCAGCGCCGCAGAGTAAAACAGCGCTGGATATCGTATAGCCCTGCAGAAGTTTATTTGTTGACGACCCGAAGGGTGGCGCTCAGGCGAGCAGGAGATTCACCTGCACTTTTTAATGGCTTACTAATCCGTGCCGTTTCAACACATACCATGGTTTTATATCCCTCATTGGCCATGTCGCCCATGCTGCAGGATAGTTCAGGACCGGGATTCCACGTGACAACGTCACTTTGATAATGGTGATAAACTTCAATCTGACGTTTACCCGCTCTATCATGGATTACACTACAATCATCTGCGGCAGTATGGACACGATCCACTCGATTGGGATAGGTCTGTTTGCCATCGGATTCCCCAATCGAATTATCGTTAACTTTATCGATAAAGCTCTTTCCTAAGCCACTGACTTCCACTTGCGCAATATCGGCAACCTGAAAATAGCTGTGCAGCGCGGCTGTCGCTTCATAGTCACCATATGCTTCCAGCTCAATTTCACAGTGCTCTGCGATGCGGAAGCGAGCGAGCAGAGTAAAGTCATGCGGCCACAGTTTTTTGGTCTGTGCGTTGCTTTCCAGCGTAAAAGTCAGCATGACGGCATCATCGTTTTCGTCATGCGCAGTCAACGTCCACGGCATATTGCGCGCGAAGCCATGCGCCGGTTCGCCTGCTGGACCAAACCATGGCCAGCAGATCGGCACGCCACCACGAATCGCTTTACCGGCAGTAAATGGTGTCTTTTCACTGAGCCAAATTACCGGTTGTTGTCCACTCGGCTGCCATGAAAGGAGATGTGCGCCCTGCAGCGCAATGGCCGCGCGGACTTTTGGATGGCTTACCACCAGAATCGGTAAATCACCTTGCTGACGCTGTGACAGATAGGGGGTGATTTGATTCACTACCGGAAGGGTATATAGCGTATCTTGCATTGTCAGACCTTCTCTTCATCCAGTCGAAAAAAAGGGGTGACCGAAGTCACCCCTTGTCTGTTTCACCGCTTTGCTTACTTAGAAGCAACCAGTGCAATCAGGTCCAGAACTTTGTGTGAGTAACCTGTTTCGTTATCGTACCAGGAAACCAGTTTCACAAAGTTGTCGTTCAGAGCGATACCCGCTTTAGCATCGAATACTGAAGTCAGAGTTTCGCCGTTGAAATCGGTAGAAACGACGTCATCTTCGATGTAGCCCAACACGCCTTTCATTTTGCCTTCTGACTCAGCTTTGATCACTGCACAAATTTCTTTGTAGGTCGCTGGTTTTTCCAGGCGAACAGTCAGGTCAACAACAGACACGTTTGGCGTTGGAACGCGGAATGCCATACCGGTCAGTTTGCCGTTCAGTTCTGGCAGAACTACGCCTACTGCTTTAGCCGCACCGGTAGAAGATGGGATGATGTTCTGTGCTGCGCCGCGGCCGCCGCGCCAGTCTTTATGAGACGGGCCATCAACAGTTTTCTGCGTAGCGGTGGTTGCATGAACGGTGGTCATCAGACCTTCAACGATGCCGAAGTTATCGTTGATAACTTTAGCCAGCGGTGCCAGGCAGTTGGTGGTGCAAGATGCGTTAGAAACGATGTCCTGGCCGGCATATTTGTCAAAGTTAGCGCCACGCACGAACATTGGGGTGCTGTCTTTAGATGGACCCGTCAGAACTACTTTCTTCGCACCAGCGGTGATGTGTTTACGTGCAGTTTCGTCGGTCAGGAAGATACCGGTCGCTTCAGCAACAACGTCAACACCCACTTCGTCCCACTTCAGGTTAGCCGGGTCTTTCTCAGCAGTAACACGGATTTTCTTACCGTTAACAATCAGCGCACCGTCTTTAACTTCTACAGTGCCGTCAAAACGACCGTGAGTAGAGTCGTACTTCAGCATATAAGCCATGTAATCGGCGTCGAGCAGATCGTTGATCGCGACGATTTCGATGTCAGAACGCTGCTGTGCAGCACGGAAAACGATGCGACCGATACGGCCAAAACCGTTGATACCTACTTTGATAGTCATATATTCCACCAGCTATTTGTTAGTGAATAAAAGGTTGGCTGTAAAATTACAAAAACCTTACCAGGCGTCAAGCGGAATCGTGTCAATTGTTGCGACAGGTCAATTCCGACACCAGGAATAATTCGTTGCGCAATCGCTTACGCAGCACCCTTATTGCGCGCCTATGTTACGCCGAATGCAGGCTGAAAAGGGATGAGTTTTGCAAAGGGTGATCCCCATCACAAAATCGTGCTCTTGCCGAGATGTCAGAAGCGTTAGCACGAAAAAAGACCCGATAGATGTTGTACGTTTGTTAGAATACTAGTCGATTTTTTCAGAATGACACTCCGGAAGATAAAATGGCTAAAGACACCGCACCCGAGGCAAAAATCGCGCAGCTATCCGAAATGCAGCGCTATGTTACTCAGCATCGTGGAACGGAGCCCCCTTTTTCGGGCGCGTTGCTGCACAACAAGCAGGAAGGAATTTACCACTGCTTAGTTTGTAATTCGCCGCTGTTCCTCTCCGAAACGAAGTACGATTCAGGCTGTGGCTGGCCAAGCTTCTATCAACCTTATAGTGATGAAGCTATTCGCTATCTGGAAGACGATACGCATGGTATGCACCGCGTCGAAATTCGCTGTGGTAATTGCGATGCTCATCTTGGGCATGTATTCCCGGACGGCCCTCAACCAAGCGGCGAGCGCTATTGCGTAAACTCCGCCTCGTTGAATTTCACTGATGAGCAGGGCAATCAGCAAGAGGGTTAAGCATGAAACAGGAACTGGAAGCGATGCTGGCGGCAATGACGCCGGAAGTGTATGCGCGTTTATCTACGGCAGTTGAAACGGGCAAATGGCCGGACGGCGTCGCGCTGACGCAAGAGCAGAAAGATAACTGCCTGCAGCTGGTCATGCTGTGGCAGGCACGCCACAATGACGATCCGCAACATATGACCATCAGTAAAGGTGGGGATATGGTGATGAAGTCGAAGAAACAGCTTAAAGAAGATTTCGGTATCGAGCCCGATGTCACGCGCATCAACCTGCACTAAAAATAAAAAAGGGCTGGTTGCTCCAGCCCACATTTTCAGATTAATACCGCACCTTGCGCTTCCATCTGCGCGAACGCAATATCGCTATCATCCGGATTCAGGTTCACACCGCGGCAGCCTTCTTTAACGACCTCGACGTTGTAGCCCAGTTCTAACGCATCCAGCACGCTGTACTTGACGCAGTAATCGGTAGCAAGACCTAACATCACTAAATCGCTGATGCCTCGCTCACGCAGCCAGTTGTCGAGTTCTGTTTTGCGTCGATGTCCGTTATCGAAAAAAGCGCTGTAGCTATCGACTTCGACATCACCACCTTTGTGGAATACCGCATCAATCAATGCGCGATCAAGTTGAGGATGGAAATCCGCGCCTGGAGTGTTTTCAATGCCGTGATCCGGCCACCAGATTTGCGCTAATCCGTTTAACTCACCTAGCGTGTAAACGGGTTCACCTGAAATGGAGGCAAAACTGCCATGATTGGCAGGATGCCAATCCTGCAAGGCCACGACGCACTCGCCCCGGTCATGAAACTCTCGCGCAAAGCGATTCGCTACCGCCACGGTTTGATCACCATCACGAACCGCCATTGGGCCGCCGGGGCAAAAATCGTTTTGAATATCGATAATTATCAATGCCCGTTTCATCAGTTTCGCTCCGTATTAATCTTCGGTCAGTTCGCCGCGTAAATTCTGCTGCATTTTGGCACGAATTTCCGAACTGGTAAGATTCTGGCTCAACAAAAAATGCAGTTTGGTTAATGTCGCTTCAACCGTGAGATCAAAACCACTGATGACGCCGGCATGCTCTAACGCATTACCCGTAGCATAACCACCCATATTCACTTTGCCAGACATACATTGCGTGAGGTTCACGACGACAATGCCACGATCGCTGGCCTGCTGCAGTTCTGCGAGGAATTCAGCATTCTGTGGTGCGTTACCCACGCCATAAGAACGCAAAATCAGCGCTTTCACCGGTTGACGCAGGAAATTACGTACCACATCCGCAGAAATGCCGGGATAGATCGTGACAACACCAATCGGCTGCGGCGTAATCGGGTGCACCATCAATTCACCATGGCCTTGAGGTGCTGCGGGCGTATTCAGGCGTTTTATATGAATCCCTGCTTCCAGTAAGGGGGGCAGATTCGGTGAAGCAAAGGCATTGAAGCCATCGGCGTGCGCTTTGGTGGTTCGGTTGCCACGAAACAGCGTGTTATTGAAGAACAGGGCCACTTCGTTGATAGGATAATTTGCTGCAACGTAGAGTGAATTGAGCAAATTTTGTTGCCCGTCAGAACGCAATTCGGCCAATGGAATTTGTGAACCTGTCACAATGACCGGTTTGGCGAGGTTCTCCAGCATGAATGAGAGGGCTGACGCGGTGAAGGCCATTGTGTCAGTACCATGCAGGATGACAAAACCATCATAGCGATCGTAGTTTTGCTTAATATCATTAGCAATCGATTGCCAATCCTGCGGCGTCATATCCGAGGAGTCCATCAGCGGCTGATATTCGTGGATGGTAAAATCGGGCATTTCAGGTCGATGGAACTCCGGCATCGTAGTTAGCTGCTGCTGGAGATGACCGGATACCGGTATATAGCCCTGCGCCGAACGCTGCATCCCGATGGTGCCGCCCGTGTAGGCCACATAGATATTTTTCTTTTGCATGAAGAAGCTCAGACTTGCCGTAAAACGCGCAGTATAAGGGGATTGCCAACGAAAAGCAGCCCGACCAGCGGCCGGGCTGTAAAGATTAGCGTACGTTGCCGCAGTTTAGGCAGAAAGCGTAGCGGTTTTGCGGATCGTTAAGGTTATTAAGCAATCCCGGTTGTTCTTTCACAGCGCTCATCACATCGAGCATTGGAGCAGGGAGCCAAACCTTAAGGGCGGCGGGTAAAACGGCTTGTACCGAGGCGTTCATCTGATTTAACAGCAGATCAATCATACCCGGATCATCCTGATACCAGCTCAGCTGTGGTTTGCCGACCTTAGCCAACTCAGCGGCTTTTGCCACGGCATCATCAAAGTCGCCCAACGCATCAACCAACCCATTGGCTTTGGCATCACTTCCGGTCCATACGTGGCCCTGCGCAATGGCGTTAATTTGCTCGGGTGTTTTATGCCGTGATGCCGCCACTAATCCAACGAAATTACGATAGCCATTCTCAATCGTCAGCTGCATCAACTGTTGTACTTCAGTCGGCAGCGCTTTAGTCGTGGCCATATCTGCCAGCGGTGAGGTGGCAACACCATCTGTATGCACGCCAATGGCGCTAAGGCTGTTTTCAACGGTGTTAATCACGCCGAAGATACCGATGGAACCGGTCAGGGTGCTCGGTGCCGCCACAATGTAATCAGCCGGTGTTGAAATCCAGTAGCCGCCAGATGCCGCCATACCGCCCATCGAAACGACCACCGGTTTACCGGCGTCGTGCGCCGCAGCCAGCTCTTCACGTATTGCCTCGGAGGCGGTAACGCTGCCGCCAGGACTATTGACGCGCAGTACGATGGCTTTGATTTTTGGATCGAGTCGCGCATCACGAATCTGAGATGCAGTGGTATCACCACCGACATTTCCGGCACTCTCTTCACCGTCCATAATGGCGCCGCTGGCGAGGATAACCGCAATGTTGCCATCCTGATTCTGAGGCGGTTGTTTAACGGTATAGTCGTAAATGCTCACGCTTCGATAATCGTTATTCGCTTTATCCCAGCCAAAGGTTTTGACCAGCTCCTGATCGGCGGCTGCGCGCGTATCAAGTACATCCACTAACTTATTATTCAGCGCATATTTCGCTGAATCGCCCTGAACGGCTTGCAGGCCGCTAATAATGCCCGCTGCGCCTGGGAACAATTGGTCGGTTGTGATCTGGCGGTTAGCCGCCACCGTATTCAGGTAGTTCTGCCAAAGCTGACCAACCCAGCGACCGTCGGCATCGCGCGCTTCGGGTGACATATCGTCGCGCAGGAATGGCTCAACGGCAGATTTATAGGTTCCGACGCGGAAAACATGTGAACTGACTTTTAATTTATCCAGCAGCGTTTTGTAATAAAGGCCATTGGTGGCAAAACCGTGCAGATCCACCGTACCTTGCGGCGAGAGATAAACTTTGTTGGCGTAGCTGGCAATATAATATTGTGCCTGGCTATAGCTATCGCCCACAGCATAAATCGGTTTGCCAGCATCGCGGAATTCACGCAGCGCTTTACCAACATATTGCAGGGAAGGCTGATCGCCGCCGGCAAAGTCACGCAGTTCAAGCACGATGCCAGTGATGTTTTTATCCGTCTTCGCCTGGCGGATCGCATCAACCACATCAAACAGAGAGTTTTCCTGCAAACGATCGCTATTCGCGCCCAACAGCTGGCGGCTGATGCGGCTTAGACGATTACTGACGGAAGGTTTGTCGACCAGAACACCGCTCAGATCGATTTTCAGTGCACCTTGCTGGACCGGTTCATTACTGCTTGAACTGGAAACTTGCATCCAAATCCCGACGCCTGCCAGAATCAATACAATAAGAAATAAATTAAGAATAAATTCCCGAATAAAATTCAGTACCCGCCAGCTCCAGCGGAACAGACCGGAAATAATTCGCCACAGTGTGCGCATAAACTCTCCATATTCACGTAACAGGGCAGCCAGCACGCGGTCAGCCCCGATGTCGCGTTCATCCTAAAGAGCGGCGTGCGAAAAGTCAGCAGGAAATCGCGCCAGACTGTTACAAAAGATCGTGCTGTGCCAGGATTAGGCCACGCTTTTTATTCATGGGAGAAGAATAATGGATGCATTGGATTTATTAGTGAATCGTCGCTCGGCCTCACGCCTGGCAGAACCGGCTCCAACGGGTGAAGCCCTGCAAAATATTCTGCACGCCGCCATGCGCGCGCCGGATCACGGCACGCTGCAGCCATGGCGCTTCATTATTGTTGAAAATGAAGGGCGCGATCGCTTTAGCAACGTGCTGGAACAAGCCGCACGCGATAGCAACTTAGAGCAAAAAGCCATCGACAAAGCGGCTTCGGCGCCATTCCGCGCGCCGATGATCATCACTGTAGTGGCGCATTGTGAAGAGAATGCCAAAGTACCGCATTGGGAACAGTTGGCCTCTGCCAGTTGCGCGGTAATGGCGATGCAGATGGCTGCTGTCGCGCAAGGCTTTAACGGCATCTGGCGTAGCGGGCCATGGACCGATCATCCACTCGTTCGTGAAGCGTTTAGCTGCCGTGAGCAGGATGCGATTGTTGGTTTTCTCTATCTGGGTACGCCGCAGTTGAAAGCCAACACCACGGTTGTGGCGCCTGACACTGCACGGTTTGTCAGTTATTTCTGACAGACAGCGGCGAGTTTATGCGGCACGTTATGCGCTGTTACAGAGATTGCACACAGCCTGTGCGAAAGATCGAGGTTAGGCCGCGCAGCACTTACCACCAGCTTGCAGCCAGGCTAACATAGCGCCTTCTGTTTAGCGCATAAGGACCTCGCCATGAGTGAATCACTCCGTTTAACGCAGTACAGCCATGGTGCTGGATGCGGCTGCAAAATTTCGCCGCAGGTATTGGAAACCATTCTCCACAGTGAGCTGAGCCCATTTCACGATCCGCAACTGCTGGTCGGTAATGAAACGCGTGATGATGCCGCAGTGTACGATCTTGGCAATGGTACAGCGGTGGTCAGCACCACGGATTTCTTTATGCCGATCGTCGACGATCCCTTTACCTTTGGCCGTATCGCCGCCACCAATGCCATCAGCGATATCTATGCCATGGGCGGGAAACCGATCATGGCGATCGCCATTCTAGGCTGGCCCGTGAATGTGCTGAGTCCGGAGGTGGCGCAACAGGTGGTCGAAGGTGGCCGCGCCGCTTGTCAGGCCGCGGGAATCGCGCTGGCTGGTGGTCATTCGATTGATGCGCCAGAACCTATCTTTGGTCTGGCCGTTACCGGCATTGTTGATGTGGCAAGAGTGAAAAAGAACAGTGCGGCACAGGCAGGATGTCAGCTATTCCTTACCAAGCCGTTAGGGATTGGCATTCTGACTACCGCTGAGAAAAAAGGCCTGTTGCGTTCAGAGCATCAATCCTTAGCGGCTGAGGTGATGTGCCAGCTCAACAACGCCGGCGCAGACTTTGCCAAACTTGATGGCGTCAGTGCCATGACCGATGTGACGGGTTTTGGCTTGCTGGGGCATTTGAGTGAAATCTGCCAGGGTTCAGGGCTGCGTGCTGAGCTGATAGCAAAGAATGTGCCGCGACTGGCGGGCGTAGATGACTACATCGCTGCGGGTGCGGTACCGGGTGGCACCAGCCGTAATTTTGCCAGCTACGGTGCATCTATTTCTCCTCTTGATGATGCAACACGCGCACTGCTTTGCGATCCGCAAACTTCCGGCGGTCTGTTAGTCGCGGTTCAACATGACGCCGTAGAAGAGTTTCAGCGTTGCGCGACAGAAGCAGGTGTCACTGCCGCGCTAATAGGCGAGTTGTTTGCCGCCAACGCAGATCATCCTCTGATTACCGTAATTACCTGATGTTAAGGAACGACGCCATCCATGCGTTTGTTTATTGCTGAAAAACCTAGCTTAGCGCGTGCGATTGCCGACGTGTTGCCGAAACCGCATCGTCGTGGTGATGGTTATATTGCCTGCGGGAATGACCAGGTTGTGACCTGGTGTGTTGGGCACCTTTTGGAGCAGGCGCAGCCCGATAGTTACGACAGCCGCTATGCGCGCTGGAATCTGGCCGATCTGCCGATCATTCCTGATAAGTGGCGCTTACAGCCGCGTCCTTCGGTAGCGAAGCAGCTGAAAGTGATCGAAGGATTGCTGCAGCAAGCCAGCGTTGTGGTGCATGCGGGAGACCCCGACCGTGAAGGCCAACTGCTGGTGGATGAGGTGCTGGATTACCTGCAACTCGCGCCAGAAAAACGCCAAACGGTACAGCGTTGCCTGATTAACGACCTCAACCCTTCGGCAGTAGAACGTGCCGTCGGGCGCTTGCGTGAAAATCGTGAATTTATTCCGTTGTGCGTGTCGGCATTGGCGCGCGCACGTGCCGACTGGTTGTATGGCATCAATATGACCCGCGCATGGACCTTGCTGGGGCGTAATGCCGGTTACGATGGCGTGCTGTCAGTCGGGCGTGTACAAACGCCGGTGCTGGGCTTGGTGGTGCGTCGCGATGAAGAGATTGAGAACTTTATCCCGAAGGATTACTTCGAAGTCAAAGCACACATCGTCACGCCAAAAGACGAACGCTTTGTTGCCAGCTGGGTGCCGAGTGATGCCTGCGAGCCTTGGCAGGATGAAGAGGGGCGATTGTTACATCGACCGCTGGCGGATCACGTGCTGGAGCGTATTAACGGCAAACCTGCGCTGGTCACCGGCTATAACGATAAGCGCGAATCGGATACTGCGCCGCTGCCGTTTTCACTTTCAGGCCTGCAAATTGAAGCAGGTAAGCGTTTCGGGCTCAGCGCGCAGACCGTATTAGATTGCTGCCAGCGGCTGTATGAGACTCACAAGCTGATCACTTATCCGCGATCTGACAGCCGCTATCTGCCTGATGAGCACTTTGCTGGGCGTCATGCGGTATTGAACGCCATACAGGCACATCAGCCCAATTTAACGCCACCCGCTGATTTTAATCCTGACCAGAAGAATCGCTGCTGGGACGATAAAAAAGTGGATGCTCACCACGCGATTATCCCCACCGCTCGCGCCAGCAAAGTGAATCTTACGGAAAATGAAGCCAGCATTTATGGGTTAATCGCGCGTCAGTATCTTATGCAGTTTTGTCCGGATGCGATCTTTCGCAAATGCGTTATCGATCTCGACATCGGCGGAGGAAAATTCATTGCCAAAGCACGCTTTTTGGCTGAGGCAGGTTGGCGTGCACTGTTAGGCAGCAAAGAGCGTGATGAAGAGAACGATGGCACGCCGCTGCCGGTAGTCAGCAAAGGCGATGAACTGCTGTGTGAGCGTGGTGAAGTGCTGGCAAAGCAAACGCAGCCGCCGCGTCCGTTCACCGATGCGACCTTGTTATCGGCAATGACAGGCATAGCGCGTTTTGTTCAGGATAAAGAATTAAAGAAAGTTCTGCGTGCGACCGATGGTTTAGGTACGGAAGCTACGCGTGCAGGCATTATAGAATTACTGTTCCGCCGCACTTTCCTGGTAAAAAATGGACGCTATATTCATTCAACGGAGGCTGGTAGGGCGCTGATTCATGCGTTGCCTGAAATGGCTGCCCGTCCGGATATGACGGCGCAATGGGAGTCCACACTGACACGCATCAGTGAAAAAGCCTGCCGATATGATGAGTTTATGCAGCCGCTGGTCAGCACCTTGATTGGGCTGATTGGTGAAGCGCGCCAGCGTCCCTCGTTACAGGCCTTTCGCGGATTGACAGCGCCTGGCCCAAAAAAGAAAGCCAAACCGAAAACGGCTCGTCGCAAAACCAAGGAGACAGAGTGATGCGGAATGTAATGATATTGCTCAGTGGACTGCTGTTATGCAGCACTGCCGCGCTGGCTAATCGCCAGCCGGAAAATAATCGAATGGGAAATACCGATGTCGTGGTAGATATGCCGCCAGAAGTCTGGACACAGGGACAAAATAATCGGCAAAGCAACTGCATGCAATGCTGTACCTATGAGAACCGCAGCTATTCAGAAGGGGCGGTAGTAAAGGCGGAAGGTGTATTACTCCAGTGCGGACGTGATGAGAAAGCGATAGGCACCAATCCGCTTATCTGGAAGATCATCAAATAAAAGCGCGTGGCGTAAAAACGCCACGCTGCTGTATCACAGCTTGAATGTTGACCAAACCGGTGCGTGATCCGACGGCTTTTCCATACTGCGAATGTCGTAATCAATGCCACTATCAACACAGCGCGAGGCCAACGGTTGGCTCGCTAACAGCAAGTCAATGCGCAGTCCACGGTTATCATCGAAGCCTTTTGAACGGTAATCAAACCATGAGAAACGGTCGTTGGTTGCTGGGAATTTATCGCGCCAGGTATCAACCAGCCCCCACTGCAGTAAGCGATCCATCCATTCCCGCTCTTCTGGTAGGAACGAACATTTCCCGGTACGCAGCCAACGTTTGCGATTATCCTCACCGATGCCGATGTCAAAATCAGTGCTGCTGATATTCATGTCACCCATGATTAACACCGGTTTATCAACGGCCAGCTGCTGCTCAAGATAGTTTTGCAAATCGCGGTAGAACTTCTCTTTGGCCGGGAATTTGGTCGGATGGTCGCGACTTTCACCCTGAGGGAAATAACCATTGATTACGGTAATATTACCGATAGAACTCGGTATTTCCGCCATGATCAAACGACGCTGTGCTTCTTCGTCATCACCTGGGAAACCACGACTCACGGTAATTGGTTCAGCTTTAGTCAGCAGCGCGACACCATAATGTCCTTTTTGCCCATGATAGAACACGTGATAGCCCAGTTTGCTAACGTCTTCGAGCGGGAACATATCGTCATGCACTTTGGTTTCCTGCAAGCCGATGACATCTGGCTGATGCTGTTCAACTAATGCTTCTAATTGGTGCGGGCGTGCGCGCAAACCGTTGATGTTGAAGGAGACAAATTTCATTTCGCTGCCATTTTTATCCGCAAAAGAGTGTCGGGATGGTAACGAGTTTTTCGGCAAAAGTCATGGTGCGTAGCGGGAGAAATCAACAAGTAAAGCGAAAGGGAGGGAAGACATTGGATGGTGGTGGGAGAAGGATTCGAACCTTCGAAGTCTGTGACGGCAGATTTACAGTCTGCTCCCTTTGGCCGCTCGGGAATCCCACCAGGGATGTTACATATTGTGGCTTCAGGGAGACGATTCAGATGGTGGTGGGAGAAGGATTCGAACCTTCGAAGTCTGTGACGGCAGATTTACAGTCTGCTCCCTTTGGCCGCTCGGGAATCCCACCACTGGCCTGAATCATTGCCTCTTAAAGCGGGGCGCATCATACCAAATGCGCTCAGCCTGTAAAGCACCGTCACTGAAAATAAAAATCGTTTGCCCACTTTTTATGCGTGGCGCTGAAGAGTTGTGCAGTTCAGCGCCAAAGCGGTTAAAGAATGATCGTGCGGTTACCGTAAACGAACACGCGCTGACCCAGCACTTTATACAGTGCGCGGCTCAATACATTCTTCTCTACATCACGTCCAGCACGCATCATCTCTTCTGCGGTATAGCTGTGATCGACGTTGATAACGTCCTGCATGATGATTGGACCTTCATCAAGGTTATCGTTCACATAGTGCGCGGTTGCGCCGATGATTTTCACGCCGCGCTCATACGCCTGATGATACGGACGTGCGCCGATGAAAGCCGGCAAGAAGGAGTGGTGAATATTGATGATCTGATTAGGGTAGCGCTGCACGAAGGCCGGTGTTAATACGCGCATGTATTTGGCCAGCACCACGTAATCCGGCTGATAGCGGTCAATTTCGTCTGCCATACGGTTATCGTGTTCTTCGCGCGTGTGGCCTTCATGACTCACCATCACAAACGGAATATCGAAGCGTTCGACCAACGAGCGCAGCGTTTCATGGTTACCAATGACCGCCGCAATCTCCATATCGAGACCGCCAAAAGCGCTTTTCATCAGCAAATCGCCCAGGCAATGTGCCTCTTTGGTGACCAGAATGACAACACGACGACGGCCTGCGCTCTGTAATTCACGCACTGATCCTGCTGGCAGTGCACCATCAAGATCGGCCAGCAAGGTGTTGTCGTTGAAAATACCTTCCAGCTCAGTGCGCATGAAAAAGCGCCCGGTACGGTGATCGACGAACTCATTATTTTGCACAATATTGAGCTCGTGCTTGTAGCAAATATTAGTAATTTTGGCGATCAGACCTTTCGCATCTGGGCAAATGGTACGTAATACTTTTCGTTGGATGGTTTGCGCTTGCATCTCGATCAGAGTCCTGTCAAAGCGATGAATGGTAAAGCCGTTGTGTATCTGTCCAGATTAGCCACAACATTTTTTGTATTTTTTATCGGAGCCACAAGGACAGCGATCGTTACGTCCCAACTCAGGTGTTGTTCCGTCTACATAGTACCAGCGTTGATCCTCGCGAAGAAAGCGTGAACATTCATAGATCGCCGAAGTACGGCCTTTTTCGAGGTATCGCGCAAAAAACGTTACGAAGGCTTCATTCTCATGGCTTCCTTGATTACAACAAGTTACATTCAAACCCAGCCATTCAGTACCGGAAAAACTTTCGGATAATAACGTCTCGAGATCCGCCACCCGTTTACTGGAGTGCCAGGTTGCAGCCAGCCAGGCAGCATTTTTAACAACATAGGCGGTGTAGCGTGAGCGCATTAATTGCTCAGCACTTAATGGGTTCGCTTGTCCAATCAGAAAGGGCTGACAACATAAGCTATACTCCTTTCCGCTGCAGCAAGGGCACTTTTCAGACACGTCATCTCCTGGAAGTGATTAAAGTAAATTAAAGCGTGCGCTATGGTAGCCGACTGTCAGGCGTGATGCTACGCAACAAGCCAATCACGAGGTGAGATGAGAAAAGTAAGGATCGGGCTGGCACTGGGTTCAGGTGCCGCTAAAGGTTGGGCACACATTGGTGTTATTAATGCGTTAGAACGAGCAGGCATTGAAATCGATGTTGTGGCGGGTTGTTCCGTCGGCGCGTTGGTTGGCTCAGCCTATGTGAATGGCCGGCTGGGTGTGATGGAAAAATGGGTGAGCGCATTCCGCTATTGGGATGTCATCCGTCTAATGGATCTCTCGTGGCAGCGCGGTGGTTTGCTGCGGGGGGATCGGGTTTTTAGCCATATCCGGCAACTCATCCCAAACGAGTTAATTGATGGATGCGATAAACCTTTTGGCGTTGTGGCAACCAATCTCAGTACGGGAAGAGAGGTGTGGTTAACGGAGGGAGATTTACATCAGGCTGTGCGTGCGTCCTGTAGTATGCCAGGCTTACTACCACCTATCGCTTACAATGGATATTGGTTGGTGGATGGTGCAGTAGTGAATCCCGTACCCATCTCATTAACCCGCGCGCTAGGTGCCGACATCGTTATTGCTGTGGATCTCCAGCATGACGCACACCTGATGCAGCAAGATTTACTTTCAGTGACACCGCAAAGCGGTGAAGAAGCGGCGGCAGTTGAAGCGCTGAGTTGGGGAAAAAAATTGCGTCAGCGCATTGTGGGTTTGACGCAACGCCGAGCTACTCAAACGCCGGGTGCGATGGAGATTATGTCTACGTCCATCCAGGTACTGGAAAATCGCCTGAAACGTAACCGCATGGCGGGCGACCCGCCGGATGTGCTGATTCAGCCGTTTTGTCCTCAAATTTCCACATTGGACTTTCATCGTGCAGAAGAAGCCATCGCGGCTGGCAAGGCCGCCGTTGAGAAAAAAATGGATGAACTATTACCGCTGGTCCGTAGCAGATAGTCAGGTTGTTCATTCACAGGTGTTGCTACTTCAGCCAATTCTGAAAGGCGCAACTGCATTTTATGAACCACTATTGAATTATCTGGTACGCAGGGGGAGAGAATGGAGAAACCGCTAATCGGCAAAAAGATTCTCATTGTCGAAGATGAGGTCGTTTTCCGTTCATTAATTGACAACTTATTGACCAACTTGGGCGCCAGCACATTAGCAGCAGGTGATGGTCTCGATGGCTTAACACTATTATCCGCGCAGTCGGTGGATTTGGTTGTCTGCGATCTTGAAATGCCGCGTATGGGCGGCATTCCGTTTGTTGAGCGTATTCGCAGCCGCGGCAATAACGTCCCCATACTGATTATCTCGGCAACGCAAAATATGGCCGACATTGCCCATGTGCTGCGACTGGGGGTACAAGATGTGCTCCTTAAGCCGCTAAAAAACCTTGAGCGCTTCAGAGAGGCGGTTTTTGAGTGCCTTTATCCCTCGATGTTCACGTCGAAAGTCGAGGAGGACGAGCAGCTTTTCCAGGATTGGGATGCGTTAGTCAGCGATCCCCTTGCCGCCTCCAAGCTGCTAAAACAGTTGCAACCACCCGTGCAGCAAACGATCGCCAATTGCCGCATTAACTACCGTCAGTTGACGATGGCAGAACAGCCGGGTTTAGTGCTGGATATTGCGGCACTGTCTGATAACGATCTTGCTTTCTACTGTCTTGATGTTACCAGGGCAGGTGACAACGGGGTTCTGGCCGCACTTTTATTGCGGGCGTTATTTAATGGCTTGCTACAGGAACAATTATCCGGTCAGAAACAGCGATTGCCAGAGCTTAATGGATTATTACGTCAGGTTAACATGTTGTTGCGGCAGGCCAATTTGAGCGGACAATTCCCGCTATTAGTTGGCTATTATCATCGTCAGCTTAAGAATCTGATTCTGGTTTCAGCTGGGCTTAATGCGACTTTGCATATTAATACTCATCAAATTCAACTCAGTAATGGTGTGCCGCTTGGTACTATGGGTAGCACACATCTCAACCAAATCAGCCAACGTGCCGATGCCTGGCAGTGTCATATCTGGGGCGCCGGTGGGAGGCTTCGCCTGATGCTATCAGCGGAAGAATAACCCATCGGATTAAAATTTTTCGCGGGTTGAAGACAGGACCAGGGGCAGGCTTTACACTTGGGTAATAGTCTTAAATTCCGCGGATTAACTCCATCCAGGATAAATCCGTCTGATAGTAACTGGTATACTCATTTCGTTTTTAAACCGACATATCAAGTATTAACTTGAACGGCCTATTAAGAGAGGTATTTAGATGTCTGCCTATAAGACTAAAGTAAAAAAAGCGGTAATCCCTGTTGCAGGTCTTGGTACGCGTATGCTGCCTGCGACGAAAGCTATTCCAAAAGAGATGTTACCGCTTGTCGATAAGCCGTTGATCCAGTATGTCGTGAATGAGTGCATTGCAGCAGGCATTAATGAGATTGTGCTGGTTACACACTCTTCTAAAAACGCCATTGAAAACCACTTTGATACCAGTTTTGAATTGGAATCAATGCTGGAAAAACGTGTTAAGCGCCAACTGTTGGATGAGATCCAATCTATCTGCCCACCGCATGTCACCATCATGCAGGTTCGTCAGGGCATTGCTAAAGGTTTGGGCCACGCGGTGATGTGTGCACATCCACTGATTGGTGATGAACCTTTCGCCGTTATCCTGCCCGACGTAATCATTGATGAATACGAATCTGATCCAACCAAAGACAACCTGGCAGAGATGCTGACTCGTTATGAAGAGAGTGGTCGTAGCCAGATCATGGTTGAGCCGGTTGCGGATGTCACCGCTTATGGTGTGGTTGACTGCCAGGGTGCCGATCTTGCCCCAGGCCAGAGCGCACCAATGGTTGGCGTCGTTGAGAAGCCAAAAGCTTCTGAAGCCCCGTCAAACCTGGCTGTGGTTGGACGCTATGTGTTATCTGCTGATATCTGGCCGCTGCTGGCTAAAACACCTCCAGGTGCGGGTGGCGAAGTTCAGTTGACCGACTCCATTGCTATGCTGATGGAAAAAGAGACGGTAGAAGCCTATCACCTGAACGGTGTAAGCCATGACTGCGGTAACAAACTGGGTTACATGCAGGCTTTTGTTGAGTACGGCGTTCGTCATCCAGTGTTGGGTAAAGATTTCACCCAATGGCTTGAAGGCGCAGTAGGCAATAAAAAGTAACTCAATAAACACAGGATAATTCAATGAAAGTCACTGTATTTGGTATCGGCTATGTCGGTCTGGTTCAGGCTGCGGTGTTAGCCGAAGTCGGACATGACGTTCTCTGTATTGATGTCGACGAAAAGAAAGTCGAAAACTTGAAGAAAGGTCATATTCCGATCTTTGAACCGGGCCTGACGCCGCTCGTAATGTCAAACTATGAGTCTGGTCGCCTGAAGTTCAGCACCAATGCGGAAGAGGGCGTAAATCATGGTGTAATGCAATTCATCGCTGTGGGTACGCCTCCCGATGAAGATGGCTCTGCCGATCTGAAATATGTGACCGCAGTTGCGCGCACCATTGCACAGCACATGAACGATCATAAAGTCGTTATCGACAAATCCACTGTGCCCGTTGGTACTGCGGATCGGGTTCGTGCGGTAATGACTGAAACCCTGCAGAAACGCGATGTAAATATTGCTTTTGACGTGGTTTCTAACCCGGAATTCCTCAAAGAAGGTGCTGCAGTTAATGACTGTATGCGTCCGGAGCGCATCGTGGTTGGTACTGACAACGATGAAGTTGTTGAATTGCTGCGTGAACTTTACGAGCCGTTCAATCGTAACCACGATCGTATGATCTTGATGGATATTCGCAGTGCAGAGCTGACGAAGTACGCGGCGAACTGTATGTTGGCCACCAAAATCAGCTTTATGAATGAGATCTCAAACCTGGCTGAGCGTCTGGGAGCCGACGTTGAGAAAGTGCGTCAGGGGATTGGTTCTGATTCACGTATCGGCTATCACTTCATCTATCCTGGCTGTGGCTATGGCGGTTCGTGTTTCCCGAAAGACGTACAGGCGCTGATTCGCACTGCTGAATCAATCGGTTACACTCCACGCCTGCTGCAGGCCGTTGAGGACGTTAACGACTCGCAGAAGAACAAACTGCCGACTTTCATTAAGCGCCATTTTGGCGACGATCTACGCGGCAAAACGTTTGCTCTGTGGGGACTAGCGTTCAAACCTAATACGGACGACATGCGTGAAGCATCCAGCCGTGTGCTGATGGAAACGTTATGGGAAGCTGGCGCAACAGTTCAGGCATTTGACCCGGAAGCGATGGATGAAGCTCAGCGCGTTTACGGCCATCGTGATGACCTGAAATTGATGGGCACCAAGGAAGCTGCGCTACAGGGAGCAGATGGCTTAGTGATTTGCACCGAATGGCAAAACTTCCGTGCACCAGATTTCGATGTCATCAAAACCGCGTTAAAACAACCCGTGATTTTTGATGGTCGTAACCTGTATGATCCAGAGCGTATCAACAAGCGCGGCTTTACGTACTATGCAATCGGCCGCGGAGCGTCTATTCAAATCGTAGAATAAATAATGAGGGATGTATGAAGTTTCTGGTCACCGGCGCGGCAGGTTTTATTGGATTTCACGTCAGCCAGCGCTTGCTGGCAGTGGGTCACCAGGTTGTCGGTATCGATAACCTGAATGACTACTATGATGTCAGCCTTAAGCAGGCCCGTTTAGATCAGAATGCTACACATCCCAATTTTATATTCGTAAAAATGGACCTGGCGGATCGCCAGGCCATTTCTTCTTTGTTCGCAGAACACAAATTTGAGCGTGTAATTCACTTAGGCGCGCAGGCTGGCGTACGTTATTCAATTGAAAATCCCCACGCTTATGCCGATGCTAATTTAATCGGTCACCTCAATATTCTTGAGGGCTGTCGCCATCATAAAATTGGCCACTTGCTATATGCCTCATCCAGTTCAGTTTATGGTCTGAACCGCAAAATGCCTTTTTCAACGGATGACTCCGTTGACCATCCTGTTTCACTGTATGCGGCCACAAAAAAAGCTAACGAGTTGATGTCGCATACTTATTCGCATCTCTATCAACTGCCAACCACTGGATTACGTTTTTTCACTGTTTATGGTCCATGGGGACGCCCAGATATGGCACTTTTCAAATTTACGCGTGCGATGTTAGCAGGTGAGAAAATTGATGTTTATAACAATGGGCAAATGACCCGCGACTTTACCTATATTGATGATATAGCCGAAGCGATTGTTAGATTGCAGGATGTTATCCCGCAGCCAGATGAAGCCTGGACTGTAGAAGCAGGCTCACCGGCAAGCAGTTCTGCGCCTTATCGTGTTTACAACATTGGTAATAGCCAGCCAGTCAGTTTAATGACATATATTGAATCGCTGGAAAAAGCGCTGGGAATTGAGGCAAAGAAAAATATGCTGCCAATGCAGCCTGGCGATGTGTTGAGTACCAGTGCTGATACGCAACCGCTTTATGAGGCGATTAATTTCCGTCCGCAAACCGGCGTAGAGCAGGGTGTCAAAAATTTTGTTGATTGGTACCGAAGCTTCTATCAACAATAAATCTCTATGAAAAAAGGAAGCCTTTGGCTTCCTTTTTCTTATCTGGTGTAAAGTGAACGCGCTCTTCACTAATCACAATTCGAAGCACTGGAGAGATTACAGCAGGAAATCGTCCAGTTTTTTACCTTGTTCTTCAATAGCTTTTTTAATCACAGCAGGCGTACGTCCCTGACCGGTCCACGTGCGGTTGTCACCGTTCTCATCAACATAGGAATATTTAGCTGGACGAGCAGCACGCTTGGTTTTACCCGGTGCTTTCGTTTCAGATAAAGCCTGCAATAGCTCATTTGGATCGATGCCATCCGCAATCAACATCTCACGATATTGTTCCAGTTTGCGATTACGTTCTGCATTTTCCGCTTGTGCATGGGAATCTTCTTCACGACGCTCGTTGACCACAACTTCGAGCTTTTCCAGCATCTCTTCTAATGTTTCCAGAGAGCATTCACGAGCTTGTGCGCGCAATGTACGGATATTATTAAGAATTTTAAGTGCTTCGCTCATTGTCCTAATCTCAAAATATAATAAATGGGAGTGGTTCTGCCAACTCATAATAGTGGTGCAAAAAAATAACTGCAATAGCCAGATTTAAAAGCAAAACGTAAATTAAAAAATAGAGGTGGGTTTTGAACGCTGCGCAAAATATATTTACGCGTTTTGTAACTTTCTTTGGTAGTGATTTTGTACGGTATGCTTGGCATTCCGTGAATTCCTTCACGTCAGTGGTAATAGTAATGAATCAAATATTAGCGCATGAACTACTTTATCAAATTGTGCTATGTTCGTAATGTAGACATCTAAAGAGTGTGTTGCTGTTGTTAAATTGAGCAGATGATAAAAATAATGCATCGCTACAGCTTTACAACTTTATGGTAAACTGCGGCGCAACGAATATAGGTTGCGATGAGATCCTTCTAATGGCCCAACTTTATTTTTATTACTCTGCGATGAATGCAGGTAAATCAACGGCTCTACTACAATCTTCCTATAATTACCATGAGCGCGGTATGCGTTCACTGGTTTATACCGCAGAAATTGATGATCGCTTTGGTGCCGGCAAGGTCAGTTCACGCATCGGACTATCGTCTCCGGCTTTTTTATATAACGCTAACACGCAACTGGATCAGGAAATAGCCAACGAGCATGCTAAGCAACCCGTGCATTGCGTGCTGGTCGATGAAAGCCAGTTCCTCACGCGAGAACAGGTTAGGGCATTGTCTAATGTAGTAGATAATCTGGATATTCCCGTATTGTGCTACGGCTTACGCACGGACTTCCGCGGTGAGCTATTTATTGGCAGCCAATATTTACTGGCTTGGGCTGATAAACTTGTCGAGCTAAAAACCATCTGTCACTGTGGCCGTAAAGCTAGCATGGTGTTACGCCTCGATGCCAACGGAAAGCCTTTCAGTGAGGGGGAGCAGGTCGTAATTGGTGGCAATGAACGTTATATCTCTGTGTGCCGCAAACATTATAAACAAGCTATTGATGAAGGCTCATTAAGAGCGATATATGGGACACAACAACCGTAGGCTTAGTTTTTAGGCAGATGAAAAAACCCGCCGAAGCGGGTTTTTTAAGTTAAAACTATTTAGGCTTTCTTGGTTTTCTTCTCGATTTTCACTTCTGCTTTTGTCTCAGCAGCTTTTTCACTGTAAGACTCAGAGAATTCACGACCGTAGAAGGTATCCAGCATAATTTGTTTCAGTTCAGCAATCAGCGGATAGCGTGGGTTGGCGCCAGTACATTGGTCATCGAATGCATCTTCTGCCAGTTTGTCTACTTTCGCGAGGAAATCAGCTTCCTGTACACCCGCTTCGCGGATAGAGGTTGGAATTCCCAGCTGTGTTTTCATCTCTTCCAGCCAGGCCAGCAGTTTTTCAATTTTCTGCGCGGTACGGTCGCCTACAGCTGAAAGTCCCAGATGATCGGCCACTTCAGCATAACGACGGCGTGCTTGAGGGCGGTCATACTGGCTGAAAGCCGTCTGCTTAGTTGGATTGTCATTCGCGTTATAACGAATCACGTTTGAGATAAGCAGCGCATTAGCAAGGCCATGCGGGATGTGGAACTCAGAACCCAGTTTATGCGCCATAGAGTGACATACCCCAAGGAATGCGTTAGCAAACGCAATACCCGCGATAGTCGCTGCATTGTGAACACGCTCACGTGCAACCGGATTTTTAGCGCCGTCACGATAGCTGGCAGGCAGGTTCTCTTTCAGCAATTTCAGCGCCTGAAGTGCCTGACCATCTGAATACTCATTGGCTAATACTGACACATAAGCTTCAAGTGAGTGTGTCACCGCATCAAGGCCGCCAAATGCGCAGAGAGAACGCGGCATATCCATCACCAGATTAGCATCAACAATTGCCATGTCTGGAGTTAGTGCATAGTCCGCAAGCGGGTATTTCTGGCCTGTTGCATCATCAGTAACTACCGCAAATGGAGTCACTTCAGAACCTGTACCAGAGGTGGTGGTGATGGCAACCATACGTGCTTTCACCCCCATTTTTGGGAACTTATAGATACGTTTACGGATGTCCATAAAGCGCAGCGCCAGCTCTTCAAAATGCGTTTCAGGGTGTTCGTACATGACCCACATGATTTTTGCAGCGTCCATCGGTGAACCACCGCCGAGGGCAATGATCACGTCAGGTTTGAAACTGTTCATCTGTTCCGCGCCTTTACGCACAATGCTCAGCGTTGGATCTGCCTCAACTTCAAAGAACACTTCGGTTTCAATGCCGTGTGATTTCAGTACGCGAGTAACTTGATCGGCATAACCGTTATTGAACAGGAAGCGGTCAGTAACGATGAAGGCGCGTTTAGCTCCGTCAGTTGCCACTTCTTCAAGGGCAATCGGCAGTGAGCCGCGACGGAAGTAGATAGACTTCGGAAGTTTATGCCACAACATATTTTCAGCTCGCTTGGCCACGGTTTTCTTGTTGATGAGATGTTTAGGTCCCACGTTTTCAGAAATGGAGTTACCCCCCCATGAACCGCAGCCCAGTGTCAGTGACGGAGCCAGCTTGAAGTTATACAGGTCACCGATACCGCCTTGTGACGCTGGGGTATTGATAAGAATACGAGCGGTTTTCATTTTATCGCCGAAGTAGTGTACGCGCTCAATCTGATTATCCTGGTCGGTATACAGACATGAGGTATGTCCAATACCACCCATAGTTACCAGTTTTTCCGCTTTATCAACGGCGTCGTGGTAATCCTTAGCGCGATACATGGCTAATGTCGGTGATAATTTTTCATGCGCAAACGGTTCAGACTCGTCCACCAGCTTCACTTCACCAATAAGAATTTTGGTGTTTGCCGGTACGGTAATCCCCGCCAGTTCGGCAATTTTCGCTGCCGGCTGTCCTACAATGGCGGCATTCAATGCACCATTTTTCAGGATAATGTCCTGAACGGCCTTCAGCTCCTGGCCCTGCAACAGGTAACCACCGTGGCTCTCAAAGCGTTCACGTACAGCGTCATATGCTGAATCAACCACAATGACAGATTGTTCAGAAGCACAAATCACGCCGTTATCAAAGGTTTTCGACATCAGAATTGATGCAACTGCACGTTTAATGTCGGCTGTTTCATCAATCACGACTGGGGTATTGCCCGCGCCAACGCCAATGGCAGGTTTGCCAGAGCTATACGCCGCCTTCACCATGCCTGGACCACCGGTGGCAAGGATTAAATTGATATCTGGGTGATGCATTAATTGATTCGACAGTTCAACCGATGGGGCATCAATCCAGCCAATGATGTCTTTCGGTGCACCTGCAGCGATTGCAGCTTGCAGAACAATATCAGCCGCTTTATTCGTGGCATCTTTTGCGCGCGGATGTGGGGAAAAGATGATGCCATTACGGGTTTTCAGGCTAATCAACGCCTTGAAAATAGCAGTAGAAGTTGGGTTAGTGGTGGGTACAATACCGCAGATTAAGCCAATGGGTTCGGCAATGGTGATGGTGCCAAAGGTATCGTCGGTTGCAAGGATACCGCAGGTCTTTTCATCTTTATAGGCATTGTAAATGTACTCTGAAGCGAAGTGGTTTTTGATCACTTTATCTTCAACAATACCCATGCCAGATTCGGCGACGGCCATTTTGGCCAGTGGAATACGGGCATCTGCAGCGGCGAGGGCGGCAGCGCGGAAAATTGCATCCACTTGTTCCTGACTAAAATTAGCGAATTCACGCTGTGCCTTTTTAACACGCTCTACCAGTGCATTAAGTTCGGCAACATTAGTAACGGCCATAGTGCTCTCCTGAAGGAAGTTAAACTCTTTTAGTAAACAAGCCTGATCCAGAAGTATAGTCACGTTAAGCTTATAAATTGCTCAAGTTAACGACTGTATTGTCTTTGCTTACTAAAAGGGTTTCCTGGTCAAGATGCCTAAGCGCTCCGGAAGTGGTTTCGATGGGGTAAGATTACCCCTGTTGAGGTAGGTAAATAATGATTTGGATCAATTCGAACCCAAGCTGACACCTTTCAGCACTAACTTTCGCAAGTAAAGTTAGTGTGCTTTGCCACATTCTCTGAACGCTGAAGCTGCATCGTTATAACTTTTGAGTAACAGCAGTCAGATAAACTGGTTATGACCGCGACAGGTAGCATAATTTTCTGCCTTTACCTCTGGTTTTACGCCCGGCTTTTGCACTACATTAAGCGCGATTTTTAATTCAGACCTTACCGGAGCCCACTTTGAATCCCGTACTACTCGATCTTTCCGGCTACATTAAGTTTTTTGTCGGGTTGTTTGCCTTAGTGAATCCGGTGGGCATCATCCCGGTTTTTATCAGTATGACCAGCTACCAGGGTGTAGCGGAGCGCAACAAAACCAATCTTACGGCAAATTTGGCCGTCGCCATCATTCTCTGGACTTCCCTTTTTCTCGGGGATGGCATTTTACATGTCTTTGGTATCTCAATTGATTCGTTCCGTATTGCGGGGGGAATCTTGGTTGTCACCATAGCGATGTCGATGATCAGCGGGAAGCTCGGGGAAGATAAGCAAAATAAGCAGGAGAAGTCTGAGAGCGCCATTCGTGAAAGTATTGGCGTGGTGCCACTGGCCTTACCATTAATGGCGGGGCCCGGTGCGATAAGTTCAACCATCGTCTGGAGCACGCGCTATAACAGTTGGCAAAATTTACTTGGCTTAAGTATTGCGATTGCCATTTTTGCTTTTAGCTGTTGGCTTCTTTTTCGTGCTGCACCTTTAATGGTTCGGTTACTTGGTCAAACGGGGATTAACGTCATTACGCGTATCATGGGCTTATTATTAATGGCTTTAGGTATCGAGTTTATCGTAACTGGCATGAAATCGATTTTTCCTGGACTCCTTAACTGACCCCACATTTATTTTTTTGTAACGCCGCATGCTTGACCCAAAATGGTGCGCGCAAGTGATTAATTGCACCATTTTGGTTATTTTATTCTTGTTGCTAAAGTCATCGCAGCCATCATCACTTTTACTACTAACTTTTGTAGCCCGCATCTAAAAGCGCTTCAATATTGTTATAATTATCACAGATAAATCTTCTGCCTAATTCGTACTAATTAGCATGTCTAAAAGGTTATTCGCCAATTCAATAACGAATAGTAGGGATGATGAGGAGTTATATGGTTATATTGGAATAACTTATTAAAAAATAGCTAAGATGGATAGATTACATGCAAAATCATCAAAAATTATTTTAAAATCAAAAAATTAGATGATAATTCTGGATAAAAATTAACTCTTTCACTGCATGTCCGATCGTGATAAAAGAGAATCTGCTAACATTTTTGCAGTTTAGCTTTGGCGCGCGGGCAACGGTTCTGATAATTTCGGCTCATCCACAAATTTTTTATCTGATAGCGACAAATGTGTACGCTTTTTGCTTACATCCTATCAGGCTTATGAGTAAGGTTGATATTTGTTGATGAAATGCATGGTAGCGAAAATGGCTGCACCTTCGGTGCTAGCCTTATGCCTTGCGGGAATAGTGGCACAGAGCCAGGCAGCACAAATCCCGGCTGGTACCCCATTATCAGATGTGCAACGGATTGTTATTAATAATGGCAGTGAAGTAGCAACATTAGATCCGCAAAAGGCAGAAGGCGTGCCTGAATCGAATGTCATGCGTAATTTACTGGAAGGGCTCGTTGAAACCGACAATAACGGACAACTGGTGCCAGGCGTCGCCAGTTCGTGGCAAAGTGACAACGGCCGTATTTGGACTTTTACGCTGCGCAACGATGCGCGATGGAGTAATGGCGAACCGGTAACCGCGCATGACTTCGTTTATAGCTGGCAGCGTCTGGCCGATCCTAAAACCGCGTCGCCCTATGCCAGCTATTTGCAAACAGCACACCTTGAAAATATTGACGCTGTTCTATCTGGCAAAGCTGCGCCTGGTGAACTCGGCGTTAAAGCTCTCGACGACCATCACCTTCAGGTTACCCTTTCTGAACCCGTTCCCTATTTTGTTGCCATGCTGGCGCACAGTGCCATGAAACCGGTTTATCGTCCGGCCATTGAGCAGTGGGGTGAGCAGTGGACACAGCCGAATCACTATATAGGCAATGGCGCTTTTACATTAAGTGAATGGGTGGTGAATGAAAAAATCGTGGTTAAACGCAATCCTGACTATTGGGATAATGCACATACCGTAATCGAGGAGGGTGTGTTTTTACCGCTCTCCTCGGAAAATAGTGATATTAATCGCTATCGCAGCGGGGGGACCGATATGACTAACAGCGCGGTCCCGCCAGAGATGTTTAAAAAACTGCAGCAGGATCTCGGCGACGAGGTCAAAGTCAGCCCTCTTTTATGCACGTTTTACTATGAAATTAATAATAAAAAAGCGCCTTTCAATGATGGGCGCGTGCGTGCCGCTTTGAAGTTAACACTTGACCGCGACATAATTGCGCAAAAAATTATGGGGCAAGGACAAATTCCTGCCTATGGCTTAACACCGCCGTTCACCCACGGCATTACACTCTCTCCTCCTGCCTGGGCACAACAAACCCAGGCAGAGCGAAATGCCACGGCGAAAGAATTATTAGCGCAGGCGGGTTTTAACCCACAAAATCCGCTGCGTTTTACGCTGTTGTATAACACATCTGAGCAGAATAAGAGGCAGGCGATTGCTGCAGCATCAATGTGGCAAAAGAATCTCGGTGCTGTGATCACATTACAGAATCAGGAGTGGAAAACACTACTTGAAACGCGGCATCAGGCGCAGTACGACGTGGTCCGTGCAACCTGGTGCGCCGATTATAACGAACCGTCAACTTTCCTGAATATGTTATTAAGCGGTTCGTCGATTAATACGGCCTTTTATAACAGCCCAGAATTTGATCAATTAATGAAGCAAACACTCACGCATTCGGATGAAGCAGGCCGTGCCTCGCTTTATCAGCAGGCGGAAGCGCAACTCGATAAAGACTCGCCCATTGTGCCAGTCTATTACCGCGTTAGCGTGAGACTGGTTAAGCCTTGGGTTGGCGGCTTCACCGGTAAAGACCCGCAGGATATGCTGGCGTTGAAATACTATTACATAAAGAAACATTGAGTAATGTATCGATCCGACGCTACAGTCGGACGGCACTTTACCGTGGTAAACCCTAAAGGGTGATTCGGGTCTTCGTTCAGACAGGCGAAGACCACCCGAAAAGGGGACGCCAGGCGATGAATCGACCTGGTAAAGATAATAAAACTGGAGCGTAATAATGAACAACATCACGAAAAAAAGCCTGATTGCTGCAGGCGTATTAGCAGCAATCGGCGCGCTGGCAGGGAATGCCGCGCTGGCAGCAACAGTGCCAGCAGGCGTTGAATTGGCAGCAAAACAGGAGTTGGTCCGCGGTAACGGCGATGAGGTACAGTCGCTGGATCCACACAAAATTGAAGGTGTGCCTGAAGACAACATCGCGCGTGACCTATATGAAGGCCTGATCACCAGCGATAGCGATGGCAAGCCGGTACCGGGCGTGGCTGAAAGCTGGGAAAATAAAGATTATAAAGTCTGGACCTTCCATCTGCGCAAGAACGCTAAGTGGTCTAATGGTGAGCCGGTAACCGCACAAGATTTCGTTTACAGCTGGCAGCGTCTGGTCGATCCAAAAACCGCATCCCCGTACGCTAGCTATCCACAATATGGCCACATCGTGAATGTTGATGACATCATCGCTGGCAAAAAGCCAACCTCCGATCTTGGTGTCAAAGCAATTGATGATCATACGTTGGAAGTGACGCTGAGCGAGCCGGTGCCGTACTTCTACAAGTTGCTGATTAACTCCGTCATGTCTCCGGTATATAAACCCGCCATCGAAAAATTTGGCGATCAGTGGACCCAACCGCAAAACTGGGTGGGCAATGGCGCCTTTAAACTTGAATCACACGTAATTAACGAGCGTGTGACGCTGGTGCGTAATCCGCAATATTGGGATAACGAGCACACCGTATTGAACAAAGTGACGTTCCTGCCTATCAACTCCGAAGTCAGTGATGTTAACCGTTACTTCTCTGAAAACGGCAGCGATATCACTTATAACAACATGCCCATCGAGCTGTTCAAAAAGCTGCAGCGTGATAATGGCAAAGAGTTGATGGTGAAGCCGTATCTCTGCACCTACTACTACGAAATTAACAACCAGAAAGCCCCGTTCACCGATCCACGCGTACGTACCGCACTGAAGCTTGGTCTGGATCGTGACATCATGGTGAACAAAGTGTTGGCTCAAGGCCAGCAGCCGGCTTACAGCTTTACTCCGCCAGCCACCGATGGTATGGAACTGTTGCCACCAGATTGGTTCAAGTGGGATCAGAACAAGCGTAATGAAGAAGCGAAAAAACTGCTGGCTGAAGCGGGTTATACCGCAGATAAACCGCTGACCTTCAATCTGCTGTACAACACCTCCGATCTGCATAAAAAACTAGCGATCGCCGCTTCTTCTATCTGGAAGAAAAATATCGGTGTGAACATCAAGCTTGAGAACCAGGAGTGGAAAACCTTCCTGGATACGCGCCATCAGGGCAACTTTGATGTTTCCCGTGCCGCATGGTGTGCCGATTACAACGAACCCACATCGTTCCTGAACATCATGCTGTCTGACAGCAGCAGTAACACCTCACATTATAAGAGCGCTGACTTCGATAAAGTTATCCACGATGCCGTTAAAGCCACAGACGATAAGGCGCGTGTAGCGGATTATCAGAAGGCAGAGCAGATTCTGGATAAAGACAGCACCATCGTGCCAGTTTACTACTATGTCAACGCACGTCTGGTGAAGCCTTACGTGGGTGGTTATACCGGTAACGATCCGCTGGATAAAACCGTCGATAAAAACCTGTATATCATTAAACATTAATAGCACTCAGGCTATCGACAGTGGCGGTGCTGCGGCACCGCCTTTTTAATTTGTGAAGCAACAGCCTGGTAGGTACGGCAATGTTAAAATTCATCCTGCGTCGGCTCCTCGAAGCCATCCCGACGCTATTTATTCTCATCACCATCTCTTTCTTCATGATGCGACTGGCACCCGGCAGTCCATTTACCGGCGAGCGTGTGCTTTCGCCAGAGGTGATGGCAAATATCGAAGCGAAATACCATCTCAACGATCCGATAGGCAAACAATACCTGAGCTATCTGGTGCAGTTAGCACACGGTGATTTTGGGCCATCGTTCAAATACAAAGATTACTCGGTGAATTATCTGGTAGGCCATGCCTTCCCGGTTTCAGCCAAACTCGGCCTGGCGGCATTTTTCCTCGCCGTGGTGCTGGGCGTGACGGCCGGCGTCATCGCGGCCTTAAAGCAAAACAGTCTGTGGGATTATGCCGTGATGGGGGTCGCGATGACCGGCGTGGTGATCCCCAGCTTTGTCGTGGCACCATTACTGGTGCTGGTCTTTGCGATAACCCTACGCTGGCTGCCTGGCGGCGGCTGGAACGGCGGCCAATGGAATTACATGCTGCTGCCGATGGTGGCGCTCTCATTGGCCTATATTGCCAGCATCGCGCGTATTACCCGCGGTTCGATGATTGAAGTGATGCACTCAAACTTCATCCGTACAGCACGCGCTAAAGGCTTGCCGCTGCGTCGTATCGTGCTGCGCCATGCGCTGAAGCCCGCTATGCTGCCAGTCTTATCCTACATGGGGCCAGCATTTGTCGGCATTATCACCGGTTCAATGGTGATTGAATCTATCTATGGTTTGCCTGGCATCGGTCAGCTGTTCGTTAACGGGGCACTGAACCGAGACTATTCGCTGGTGATGAGTCTAACCATTCTGGTTGGCGTTCTGACCATTCTGTTTAACGCGATCGTTGATGTGCTCTATGCCGTTATCGATCCAAAAATCCGTTACTGATTGTGGAGCTCGCCCATGATGTTAAGTAAGAAAAACAGCGAAGCTCTGGATGCCTTCAGTGAAAAACTGGAAGTCGAAGGGCGCAGCCTCTGGCAGGATGCGCGTCGCCGCTTTATTCACAACCGTGCTGCGTTCATCAGTCTGTTGGTGTTACTAGTAATCACGCTGTTCGTAGTGTTTGCACCTATGTTGTCGCAGTTCAAATATGACGATACCGACTGGGCGATGATGTCTGCTGCGCCGGATACGGTTTCTGGCCACTGGTTTGGTACCGACTCATCGGGACGCGATCTGCTGGTGCGCGTCGCGATTGGTGGCCGTATCTCGCTGATGGTCGGCATCGCTTCCGCCTTGATCGCGGTACTGGTGGGCACGCTCTATGGCTCATTAGCCGGTTATCTGGGCGGTAAAATTGACTCAGTCATGATGCGTATCCTCGAGATCCTCAACTCCTTCCCGTTTATGTTCTTCGTCATCCTGCTCGTAACCTTCTTTGGACGTAACATTCTGCTGATCTTTGTGGCGATTGGCATGGTGTCGTGGCTGGATATGGCGCGTATCGTGCGCGGTCAGACGCTGGGCCTGAAACGTAAAGAGTTTATCGAAGCGGCGCAGGTAGGGGGCGTGAGTACTTTCAATATCGTACTGCGTCACATCGTGCCTAATGTGCTGGGTGTGGTGGTGGTGTACGCCTCGCTGCTGGTTCCGAGCATGATTCTGTTTGAATCTTTCCTCAGTTTCCTCGGACTCGGTACGCAAGAGCCCCTGAGTAGTTGGGGCGCGCTGCTTAGCGACGGTGCTAACTCAATGGAAGTGTCGCCGTGGTTACTAATGTTCCCTGCAGGCTTCCTTGTGGTCACGCTGTTCTGTTTTAACTTTATCGGCGATGGCTTGCGTGATGCCCTCGACCCGAAAGATCGTTAAGGAGTTTCCCGATGACTATCCATGAATTTCAGCCAGCAATAGCTGCGCGTGCGGGAAACGGTAACCTGCTACTGGATGTAAAAGATTTGCGTGTCACCTTTAGTACTCATGATGGCGATGTAACAGCTGTGAACGATCTCAACTTTTCACTGCATGCGGGTGAAACGCTTGGAATTGTGGGGGAATCTGGCTCAGGTAAATCGCAAACTGCGTTTGCCCTGATGGGGCTGCTGGCGAAAAATGGTCGTATAGGCGGTTCGGCGAAGTTTAACGGCGAAGAGATCCTTAATCTGCCGGAAAACAAGCTCAACAAGCTGCGTGCTGAGCAGATTTCGATGATCTTCCAGGATCCGATGACCTCGCTCAATCCCTATATGCGCGTGGGTGAGCAGTTAATGGAAGTGCTGAAGTTACATAAGGGCATGAACAGCGCACAGGCGTTTGAAGAGTCAGTGCGTATGCTGGACGCAGTGAAAATGCCGGAAGCACGTAAACGCATGAAGATGTTCCCGCACGAGTTCTCTGGTGGTATGCGCCAGCGTGTAATGATTGCGATGGCGCTACTGTGTCGGCCAAAACTGCTGATTGCTGATGAGCCCACCACCGCGCTCGACGTGACTGTTCAGGCGCAAATCATGACGTTGCTGAATGAGCTTAAGCGCGAATTCAACACCGCGATCGTGATGATTACCCACGATCTCGGTGTCGTAGCGGGAATCTGTGACAAAGTGCTGGTGATGTACGCCGGTCGAACGATGGAATATGGTCGCGCGCGCGATGTGTTCTATCAGCCTGCGCATCCGTATTCAATTGGCCTGCTGAGTGCAGTGCCACGTCTGGATGCCGAAGAAGGTGAGTCGCTGACCACTATTCCTGGCAACCCGCCAAACCTGCTGCGCTTACCACAAGGCTGTCCATTCCAGCCTCGTTGCGCCTACGCCATGGACATTTGCGCCAAGGCACCGCCGCTGGAACCTTTTGCTGAAGGTCGTCTGCGTGCCTGCTTCAAGCCGGTGGAGGAGTTAGTATGAGTGCCGTAGTTGAAGAGAAAAAAGTCCTCCTCGAGATCGCCGATCTTAAGGTGCACTTCGAAATTAAGGATGGCAAACAGTGGTTCTGGCAGCCGCCTCACACGCTAAAAGCAGTTGATGGTGTCAGCTTGCGTCTCTACGAAGGTGAAACGCTCGGCGTTGTAGGCGAGTCCGGCTGCGGAAAATCTACGCTGGCTCGCGCAATTATCGGGCTGGTAAAAGCCACTGAGGGACGCGTAGCGTGGCTCGGTCGCGATCTGCTGGGGCAAAGCCAGGAAGAGTGGCGCCAGGCACGCAGCGATATCCAGATGATCTTCCAGGATCCGCTGGCGTCGCTTAACCCGCGTATGACCATCGGCGATATCATTGCTGAACCATTACGCACCTATTACCCGAAAATGCCGCGCCAGGAAGTAAAGGATAAGGTTAAAAGCATGATGATGAAGGTCGGTTTACTGCCGAACCTTATCAACCGCTATCCGCATGAGTTCTCTGGCGGTCAGTGTCAGCGTATTGGAATAGCGCGCGCTTTAATCCTTGAGCCGAAACTGATCATCTGCGATGAACCCGTGTCGGCGCTGGACGTGTCAATCCAGGCGCAGGTCGTTAACTTGTTGCAAAAGTTGCAGCGCGAAATGGGGCTGTCGCTGATCTTTATCGCGCACGATCTGGCGGTGGTCAAACACATCTCCGACCGCGTACTGGTGATGTATCTTGGCCATGCCGTGGAGCTGGGCACCTACGATGCGGTGTATAACAATCCGCAGCATCCTTATACGCGTGCGCTGATGTCGGCGGTGCCGATTCCTGACCCTGATCTGGAGAAGAATAAGCAGATCCAGCTGCTGGAAGGGGAACTACCGTCGCCAATAAATCCGCCATCAGGTTGCGTATTCCGTACGCGTTGCCCGATTGCTGGCCCAGAGTGTGCAAAAACGCGGCCGCTGCTGGAAGGCAGCTTCCGCCATGCGGTTTCGTGTTTAAAAGTCGATCCGCTATAAATAAAAACGCCGGGTGGATGCCCGGCGTTTTTTTAAAGGATACTTACTCGCGCCACAGAATGTGGCAGAGCTTGTGATCTTTTTCACGGCACAGCAGTACGCGCGCGAACACATCTGTAATCGGCTCGCCATCGGCTTCGCCCAATCCAATCACCACTTCAGCGAAGAAGTCGGGGTTCAGATCGAAATCCACATGTTCCTGCCAATCTTCAGAAGGATCGAAAAGCTCTGCGCCCCCGCGCTCTTCAAACTGCAGATTGAAAAGAATGATGTCTGCGGGATCAAGGTTGTCGCCTGCCAGCTCAAGAAAAATATCGTAAGCCTGCTCCAGCGTTTCATCTTCAGTAAGGCGATTATTTAAATCCATGGTCATTCCTGCTTGCCGTGAGGCGGTAATATTTTCGCTCGTTTTACAGTAAAGGACTAAAGAAGTAAAACAGTCGTTCAACGATGCGCTGCCACCAGGCACGTTTCGCCCAGCGCGCACCATCCAGTAAGCGTGAGCGGGCGATATAATCATCTTGTACCGTGGCGAGATCGCTGCCGAAGCCGTCATCATCTACCACCAATGTGATCTCAAAATTAAGCCAAAGGCTGCGCATATCCAGGTTAACGGTGCCCACTAAACTCAGTTGCCCATCCACCAGAACGCTTTTGGTATGCAATAAGCCATCTTCGAACTGATAAATTTTCACGCCTGCTTCGAGCAGTTCGGTGAAGAAGGCGCGGCTAGCCCAACCAACCAGCAACGAATCATTGTGGCGCGGTACAATAATGCTGACTTCAACCCCACGTAATGCAGCGGTGCAGATGGCGTGCAGCAAGTCATCGCTGGGTACGAAGTAGGGCGTTGTCATGATCAACTGCTCACGTGCTGAGTAAACCGCGGTGAGCAGTGCCTGATGAATCATATCTTCCGGAAAGCCGGGACCGGAGGCGATCACCTGAATGGTATGGCCACTTTCCTGCTCGAATGGCATGACATTCGCATCAGGTGCCGGCGGCAGAATACGTTTACCCGTTTCAATTTCCCAGTCGCAGGCATACACAATGCCCATAGTGGTGGCCACGGGACCTTCCATGCGTGCCATCAGATCGATCCACTGTCCGACACCGGCATCCTGCTTAAAGAAGCGTGGATCGACCAGATTCATGCTGCCGGTGTAGGCGATGTAGTTATCGATTAGCACCACTTTCCGATGCTGGCGTAAATCCATACGACGCAGGAACACACGTAGCAGGCTTACCTGAAGCGCTTCAACCACATCGATGCCCGCATTGCGCATCATATTGACCCACGGGCTGCGGAAGAAGGTGACGCTACCGGCTGAATCCAGCATTAAGCGGCAATGTACGCCGCGCCGCGATGCAGCCATCAGTGATTCTGCTACTTCATCGGCTAACCCGCCGGGATGCCAGATATAGAACACCATCTCGATATTATGGCGCGCCAGCTGGATGTCGCGAATCAGCGCATGCATGACATCATCGGAGCTGGTCAGCAACTGCAACTGATTGCCTTTAACGCCGGCAATCCCCTGGCGATGACGACACAGCTCAAACAACGAGCGCGCGACTTCGCTATGTTCTGTGGCGAAAATGTGGCGGCACTGTGTAAGATCGTTAAGCCATTTAGCGGTTGAAGGCCACATGGTGCGGGCACGTTCAGCACGCCGTTTGCCCAAATGCAGTTCACCAAATGAGAGATAAGCGATTATACCCACCAGCGGCAATATATAGATGATCAGCAGCCAGGCCATTGCCGAGGTCACCGCGCGCCGTTTCATCAGAATGCGTAGCGTGACACCCGCAATCAGCAACCAGTAGCCAAAGAGCAGCAACCAACTGATAAGGGTATAAAATGTGGTCATTAAGTGGACATCCTGTTCGCGCTTTGAAGTGCAAAGTTTACGTGCTGATCACAGGTAGTGAAACCTTTAATCGTGAATGACACTTCGATGAAGGTTTCGATTTGGCATTTTGGAGCAGATCTTTATAATCCCTGCCGAGTTTAGCCTGTCTGAGAGGATGTGATGAGACGCAGCAAAAATGAAGTGGCGCGCTGGAGAATGTTACGTCAGGTACATCGTCGCCGTGCTCGCTGGCTGGAAGGGCAATCGCGTCGATACAAACGTATCCACACCATTCGTCATCAGGTAGCGCAACAACATCGCCGCTCTATTCTATTTATTTCACAAATGGTCTGATTGGCATACGCGGCTTTATGCGCCGCGTAGCACCACGATCACGTTGACCATCTGTAATGCTGCTGCTAGCACAATCAGCATGACGATGTGCTGTCGTGCGTTGCGCCAGCCTTGCTGACGCCATACCAGAAGTGCTCTGCCAATGAGTACAAACACCGCCAAAAGCAGTAAAACAGGCTGCCACATAAATCAGAAAACGCGTTTAAACGGCTTAACCGCGACTTTCTCATAGACGCCTGCTGCGATATAGGGATCATCTTTGGCCCAGGATTCCGCGACTTCCAGTGAGGAGAATTCAGCGATAATCACGGAGCCGGTGAAACCCGCCGGACCTGGATCATTACTATCAACCGCTGGTAGCGGGCCTGCAGCAATCAGACGGCCTTCATCCTGCAGCAGCTTCAAACGAGCAAGATGCGCGGGACGTACCGAATTGCGTTTTTCCAGTGAATCAGCGGTATCTTCCGCATAAATGACGTAAAGCACGATGGGATACTCCCGTTAGACTTGCCGAAATTGCGTGACACGTTAAGTGATCGTTAATCAGAGTGCAAACGAAAGATATTTACACTGTCATTCAGCGCAAAGAGGGTTAAAAAAAGCCTTAAAATGGGTGCCTTACACATCGCTTATTGAAACTGATTGCTATTTGCATTTAAAATCTGCGCTTCACTCAATGAACATGAATGATATGACCACGTTGACTACGCCTTTTCCTACACGTACTCCTGTTGCTGTAATTTTATCCGTGGTACTTCACGGTTCGTTGATTGCTGGCATTCTCTATGCATCCTTTCATCAGGTCATTGAAGTTCCAAAAGCGTCACAGCCAATTAGCGTGTCCCTTGTGGCACCGGAAGTGCAGCCAGAGCCTGCACCCGCAGAGGTGACACCGCCGCCGCCAGAGCCCGAACCAGAGCCAGAAGTGGCGCCTGAACCGCCTAAGGTTGAGCCAGTGCCCATTCCTAAACCTGAACCTAAGCCGAAGCCTAAACCCAAACCGAAGCCTAAGGTTGAGAAAAAGCCTGAGCCGAAACCACGGCAGGAAGTGAAGCCACAGGAAAATCCGGTCAAACAGGAGGCGCCTACTACGCAGACACGCCCAACGACAGCACCTAAAGCAAATCCGACTGCGACCCCAAGCGTTTCAGATGGCCCGAAAGCGATGAATGTGAGTAAGCCCGCTTATCCCGCGCGTGCATTTGCGCTACGCGTAGAAGGACGCGTACGCGTGCAGTTTGATGTGGATAGTGATGGTCGCGTAGACAACGTGGAGATTTTATCTGCTGAACCGCGCAATATGTTTGAGCGAGAAGTGAAACAGGCTATGAAGAAATGGCGCTATCAACCCGGTCGTCCAGGCAAAAATCTGACCATGAATATCGTGTTCCGTATTAATGGCGGCGCGAATATTGAGTAAAACCATGTGATTGATGAGCAAAAAGAAAGCGGTCAGATGACCGCTTTTTGCGTTTTAAACATCGCTTAGATGACTTCTGCCGGGCGGCAGGGGGCGAGATTGCCCGGTGTTATCAACGGCCACGTAGACAAATACCGCTTCAGTGGCACAGTAAGTCTGACCGATAGGTTCAGACGAAACTTTCTTAATCCACACTTCGACATTGATGGTCATCGAGCTATTGCCGGTGCGGATGCAGCGAGCATAGCAACTCACCACATCGCCCACCGCTACCGGTTTGAGGAATGTCATCCCATCAACGCGCACGGTGACAACGCGACCTTCGGCAATCTCTTTCGCCTTAATGGCGCCGCCCATGTCCATCTGCGACATCAACCAGCCACCAAAAATATCGCCATTGGCATTGGTATCTGCGGGCATTGCCAGAGTGCGCAATACCATTTCGCCTTGCGGCGACTTATGTTTTTCTTCCATTGCTCAGTTCTTCTGCAGGTGAAGAGAAGCCCGACAATATCGGGCGGAGTCGCTTTATTTTTGTTCTTGTTGCGGCATCTGTCGCCAGATATATACGCCGCTTAGCAGGGTGAAGAGTAGGGTCAGGCCGGTCAGACCGAACACTTTAAAGTTAACCCAAAACTCCTGCGATAACCAAAACGCAACATAAATATTTGCCAGACCGCAAGCGAGGAAAAAAATCGCCCAGGCAATATTGAGATGACGCCAAACGCCTGAAGGTAGCTGTAGTTCTTTACCTAGCATGCTTTGGATCAACGGTTGTTTCATGAACCACTGGCTATAAAGCAGCGCCAGTGCGAACAAGGAGTAGATCACGGTGACTTTCCATTTGATGAACTCATCGTTATGGAACACCAGCGTTAGCGTGCCAAAAACGGCTACCAGCACGAAGGTAAAAATGGTCATCTTTTCCAGCTTACGATACAGCACCCAGCTGACGACCAGCGCCAGGCCAGTCGCAACAATGAGTGCGCCAGATGCCACAAAAATGTCGTACAGCTTGTAAAAGATGAAGAAAACTACCAGGGGAAGAAAATCGAGTAACTGCTTCATAGCGTTTCCAATTAGGGCAGGAGCGTTCAGTTAAGGGCGCCCCATTGAGCGCCTTAACGATTAACGTAACAGCATATAGAGCCGGTACAGATAGATAATCAATACAGCGGAGACCAGATTGCCCAGCGCGTTTAACACCACGGAAGCGATGTTCGCAGGAAGTACGGTCAGCGATGAAAAGAAGAACATTAAAACGATTTTTGCCAGCAGCCACAGCACGATCGCTGGCGCAATGACCTTAATGTTTTTCCACGCGAGACGCATACTGGCACGCATGGCAGCGAAGACCCCTTGCTTTTCACTGGCCAGAATCACTGGCGCCAGCGAAAACAGTATCGCCAGAATCACGCCCGGTACCATCAGTACCATAAAGCCCAATTGCACCAGCAGCGTGATCAGGAAAGTTTGCAACAGTAGCTTTGGCAGCATGGGTGCAGAAGCGCCAATCGCACGTAGCGCACTGACGCGCTGTCCACCAGAAACCATGGGGATCAGGCATAGCATGCCACCCAGCAGCAGCGTGTTGCCAATCAGGGCCGCGAAGGTTCCCGCCGCAGATGCACGCAGGAGAATTCGTTGCTGATCGGGTGACATATTCTGCACGAGCTCAAACAGCGACGATGCACTGTCATCTGACTGACTTAACAACGATAGCTGCTCTTCACCAGGCGTTAACGCATGGCCGACAATCACAGTAATGAATGAGGTCAGCAGTGCCATCAGTAAAATAGTAACCAACTGATGGCGCAAAAAATTTCCTGTGTCACGGTATAACGAGCTTGCCGTGATAGACATGTAAACTCCTTGAAAGAACCGGATTAATTAACCCGGCGATTGTACATGTTCTATTGGCGTGCTGGCACCCGCATTGCGATAACTTTATGTCATCTCAGGTAAAGAAGGGTGAAAAAGGGCGGGAAGACCATAGCGCGCACGGGCGCGATCGCAGGCTTCGTTCACCTCCCCGTTCTCTCCAGACATCGAAAATTCACGGCAAGGCGACGGACGTTGCTGATAAATACCGCAGGATACGCAGCCGCCAACGTCCCCTTGCAGCGCAATACAGTGCGGCTGACGATCGTTGGTGCCGCGCATATTGCGCATCAGTAGGCCTAACGGTTCGGTTAACTCAACGGGGACGGCACCGCCGCCATCATCGGCTTCGGCCCAGTAAAAGGAGACACGGAAGTACGCGCAACATGCGCCACACGTCATACAGGGGTTAAGTAAATCGCTCATCTGATCGCCCGCCACTCCTCATGCATCGAACCAAAATCACTCAGGAAAAAGTAAAATAATCACCCCAAAAAATTTTCGCAAGCAGACAATTATTGCGCCGTGTAAAGCCAAAATTGATCTGAATCAATTCATTGTTTTTTAAGTGATTAATTTATATTGAGGAAGATGATCTTTTACCAAAAAAGGGGTAAATGTTGTGCCGCGAACACGATTAAGACCCTACTTTATTTGGCAAAGGAGTGATTATGAAACTGGCAAAATGCGCGCTGCTAATGGCACTGGCCATCCCGCAACTGGCACTGGCTCATGAAGCAGGTGATTTCTTTATGCGCGCAGGTAGCGCGACCGTACGTCCGACCGAAGGCTCTGACAATGTGCTGGGAATGGGCGGCTTCAATGTAAGTAACGATACCCAACTTGGTTTAACCTTTACCTATATGGCGACGGACAACATTGGCGTTGAATTGTTAGCAGCAACCCCCTTCCGTCATAAAGTTGGCCTCGGCGCCACCGGCAACCTCGCCACCGTGCGCCAGCTGCCACCGACATTAATGGCGCAATACTATTTCTTTGATAGCAATAGCAAAGTGCGTCCTTATGTCGGCGCGGGTATCAACTACACCACTTTTTATGATGCAAAATTCAATCAGACAGGCAAAGACGCCGGTTTAAGCGATCTCAGTGTGAAAGATTCGTGGGGGCTGGCGGGTCAGGTTGGTTTGGATTATCAAATCAACCGCGACTGGATGCTTAATGCATCGCTGTGGTACATGGACATTGATACAGAGGTGAAATTCAAAGCCAACGGTGAGCAGCAAAATATTAATACTCGCATCGATCCCTGGGTATTCTTCTTCGGCGTGGGTTACCGTTTCTAACGGGGATGCCGTAAAGGAAACGGGCGACCAGATGGTCGCCCGTTGTGTTATTTAATCTGCATATTGTTAACCACAGATTTTACACCCGCTACGCTGCGCGTTACTGCAACGGCACGGTTAGCCATCTGTGGTGAGCTAACAAAACCACTCAGCTGAACTTTGCCCTTGAAGGTTTCAACGTTGATCTCAGTAGATTTCAGCGATTCATCATTTAACAACTGTGCCTTAACTTTGGTGGTGACAACCGTATCGTCGATGTATCCACCCGTGCCTTCTTTTGTTGCTGTTGGTGCACAAGCGCTCAGCGTCAGTGCCACTACTGCAGCCATCAAAAATCCTGCCACGACTTTGAAAAAATTCATTGGTTATCTCCCTGTCTTAGATGATGTTTCGCCGCAATGGGGCGGCGCAGTTAATTGTGGTCTGAGCTTGCGCAATCGGCAAACCTCTCGATGCGAAAAAGTTAGAAATGCGTGATTTTTGCCACTTATTGATCCAATAACACGTTTATCGACCAGGTTAGGCTGGTGGTGCAGGTTAAAAGTGATGTTGATTGATTAAAACGAGCAGATCTGAGCGGCAACACAGACGTTGCAGGGAAACAAAATGTAGAAACGAGACCTTATCCGCGTGCGCGAATAAGGCCTCGTGATTTTAGAGGGTGGCTGCTTTAAGGTTGCTAACGAAGGTTTTCAGTTCGCTGAGCAGGCTGGCGGGATCGTTTTGGTTACGTTCAATGATTTTCACAATCGCTGAGCCGGAAATTGCACCTGCAGCGCCTGCCGCAATGGCGTCCTTTACCTGACCTGGCTCGGAAATACCAAACCCCTGCAGCGGCGGAGCCGCATTGAATTCACGCAGCTTCTCAACCAGATGATGCAGCGGCTGGCTTGCACGATTCTCTGAGCCGGTAACACCAGCACGGGACAGCAAATAGGTGTAACCGCGGCCGTGCTGAGCAATTTCGTGCAGTAGCGCATCGTCCGCATTCGGCGGACAGATAAAGATCGGTGCCACGTTGTGGCGCATTGCTGCCTGACGGAATGGCGCCGACTCCTCCACCGGAACATCCGCTACCAGCACCGAATCCACACCCACGGCGGCGCACTGCGCATAAAAATTATCGATACCTTTACTGAACACCAGATTAGCGTACATCAGCAGACCAATCGGCAGGTCAGGATATTTCTGGCGTACGGTCGCCAGAATTTCAAAACACTGAGCCACCGAGGTACCGGAAGCAAAGGCACGGAGCGTAGCGCCCTGGATGGTTGGACCATCTGCCAGCGGATCGGAAAACGGAATACCGAGTTCTAAAGCATCTGCGCCGCCAGCGACTAACGTATCAATGATCTTCAGCGACAGTTCAGGCGTGGGATCGCCGAGGGTGACGAAGGGCACAAAAGCGCCTTCTTTTTTCGCCGACAGACGTTGAAACAGCTGATTATAACGTTCCATCAGATCTCTCCCTTGGCTTTCAAAATATCGTGAACGGTGAAGATGTCTTTGTCGCCGCGGCCGGAGAGGTTAACCACCAGCAGCTGCTCTTTATCCGGATTCTCGTGAATCATTTTCAGCGCGTGAGCCAGCGCATGCGATGACTCTAACGCAGGGATAATCCCTTCTGAGCGACATAGCTCTTTAAAGGCGCTGAGCGCTTCGTCATCAGTAATCGAGACATATTCCGCACGGCCAATACTGTTCAAATGTGCATGTTGCGGGCCAACTGAAGGGAAGTCCAGACCGGCGGAAATCGAGTAGGACTCTTCAATCTGGCCTTCTTCTGTCTGCATCATGGGCGCTTTCATGCCGAAATAGATCCCTACGCGACCATGTTTTAGCGGTGCGCCGTGTTCACCGGTTTCGATACCGTGACCAGCAGGCTCAACGCCGATCAGACCCACGCTGGTTTCGTCGATAAAGTCAGCAAACATGCCGATCGCATTCGAACCGCCGCCAACACAGGCTAACACCGCATCTGGCAGGCGGCCTTCGCGTTCCAGAATCTGGGCTTTAGTCTCTTCACCAATCATGCGCTGGAATTCACGTACGATGGTCGGGAACGGGTGCGGACCCGCCGCGGTGCCGAGCATATAGTGCGCGGTTTCGTAGCTGCCAGACCAGTCACGCAATGCCTCATTACAGGCATCTTTCAATGTTGCGCTGCCGCTGTGCACCGGAATGACCTCCGCACCCATCAAACGCATACGAAATACGTTTGGCGACTGGCGTTCAACATCTTTAGCACCCATATAAATGCGGCACTTCATGCCGAGCAGGGCGCAGGCTAACGCCGAGGCCACGCCGTGTTGACCCGCGCCGGTTTCAGCGATGATCTCATTTTTACCCATGCGCTTCGCCAGCAATGCCTGACCCAGCACCTGGTTGGTTTTGTGTGCGCCGCCGTGCAGCAGGTCTTCACGTTTCAAATAAAGGCGCGTTTTTGTGCCTTTGGTGAGATTACTACACAGCGTCAAAGCCGTTGGACGCCCGGCATAGTTTTTCAGCAGGTCAGTAAACTCGGCCTGAAACTCCGGATCGCGCTGTGCTTCGACGAAGGCATTTTCCAGCTGGCGCAGCGCTGGCATCAGGATTTGCGGCACATATTGGCCGCCAAACTCGCCAAAATAGGGATTCAATAACGTGGTCATTTTTTCATCTTCCTTATTCGGCCCGCACGATGGCGGGCAAGCGAAATTAATAGGCGCGCAGCGTGCGGAATACCGCTGCGACTTTACCGGCATCTTTAATGCCCGGGGCAGACTCTACGCCAGAGTTGAAGTCGAGGCCGGCACAGCCGAGTTGAGCGGCTTCGACGCAGTTATCAGCGCTTAAGCCACCGGCCAGCAGTACATTGCCGAGATCCTGACCTTGCAGCAGTGACCAATCGAAACGCTGACCGCTACCGCCCTGGCCGTTATCGAACACGTAGCGATCAACATGTTGCCAATCACGTGCTGGCAAATGCTCCTTGATGCTGAGCGCTTTCCAAATCTGCGTCTCAGCGGGGATGGCGGCACGCAGCTCTGCGACAAATGCTCGGTCTTCATCACCGTGCAGCTGTACGGCTGCAAGCTTCAAGGTTAACGCTGAGGTGACAATGTCACTTATTGCGTTATTGCGGAATACGCCTACGTATTTCAATGGAGCAGCAGACTGAACCACTTGCGCTTGTTCAATACTGATTTGACGCGGCGAACCTTCAGCGAAAATCAGTCCACCGTAGATGGCTCCGGCTTCTTGTGCCACTCGTGCATCTTCGGCGCGAGTCAGGCCGCAAACTTTGTTATCGCCGAGTAACACGCGACGCACGCCAGCGGTGAGATTGGCTTCTTCCATCAGCGCGGAACCAATCAGGAAGCCATTCGCGAAATGGCTTAACTCACGCACTTGCGCATAGTTATGAATACCCGATTCGCTAATGACTGTTACACCATGCCCAAGGCGCGGCGCCAGCTGACGCGTGCGGTTGAGGTCGATGGATAAATCACGCAGGTCGCGGTTATTAATCCCAACCACTTTGGCTTCCAGCGCAATTGCGCGCTCCAGCTCTGCTTCATTGCTCACTTCCGTCAGCACGCCCATTTTCAGGCTGTGCGCTACGGCGGCGAGTTGGCGATATTGTTCATCATCCAACACCGAGAGCATCAGCAGAATGGCGTCGGCTTGATAGTGGCGGGCCAGATAGATCTGATAAGGATCGATGATGAAGTCTTTACACAACACCGGTTGCGTAATGGCCGCGCTGACAATAGGCAGGAACGAAAAATCGCCCTGGAAGTATTTTTCATCGGTTAACACCGATACTGCAGAAGCGTAGTGACGATAAACGCCAGCAATAGCCGCAGGATCGAAATCCTCGCGGATCAGCCCTTTAGAAGGCGATGCTTTTTTGCATTCCAGGATGAATACCGTGCGCGAACCACGCAGCGCATCGTAAAAATGACGTGCGGCAGGCTGTAAATCGTTCTGGAACGTGGCGAGCGGCTGCTGTGCCTGGCGCGCCTCAACCCACACGGCTTTGTCTTGTACGATTTTCTCTAAAACAGTGCCCTTAATACTCATCTCATCCTCTCGCTGCCAGAGCGACAACGCGCTCATAAGCCTGTCCGCTGCGAATGGCAGCGATGGCGCGCTGTGCGTTGTCGCGCAAATCTTCATTTCCGAATACTTTCAGTAACATTGCGACGTTCACCGCAACGGCCTGCTCATGGGCCGGCTGGCCTTTACCCTGGAGTAAACGGGTAAGAATGTCACGGTTTTCTTCCGGCGTCCCGCCAGCCAGCGCGTCTTTATCATGGAAGCCAAAACCGAAGTCCTCTGGCGTCAGCTGATAACCGGTAATCTCACCATCGCGCAGCTCAGCCACTTGCGTTGGGCTATGCAGCGCGACTTCATCCATGCCGCCACCGTGTACCACCGCTGCACGCTGATAACCCAATACTTTTAACGTTTGCGCAATCGGCAACACCAGTTCTGGGCTATACACGCCAATCACCGCGAGTGGAGGGCGCGCCGGATTAATCAACGGGCCCAGCACATTGAAGATGGTACGTGTTTTCAGCTGTTGACGTACCGGCATCGCGTGACGGAAACCGCTGTGGTACTGCGGCGCAAACAGGAAGCAGACGTTCAGGTCATCCAGCGCCTTGCGGGCTTTTTCCGCCGGCATGTCGAGATTAATGCCAAATGCCGCCAGTAGATCGGATGAGCCTGATTTACTTGAGACGCTGCGGTTACCATGCTTGGCAACTTTCAAACCGCAGGTAGCCGCCACAAAGGCGCTGGCGGTGGAAATGTTGATGCTGTTGCTGCCATCACCGCCGGTACCGACGATATCGGCAAAGGTGTAATCCGGACGCGGAAACGGTTTGGCATCTTCCAGCAGCGCTGAGGCCGCGCCGGCGATCTCCTCCGGACGTTCACCACGGACTTTCATGGCAACCAGCGCGGCGGCGAGCTGCGTTGGTTCCAGCTGGCCAGTAATAATGGCGCTAAATAGCTGATGACTTTCGCCCTGGCTCAGCGTTTCAGACTGATAAAGTTTTTCCAGAATAGTTTGCATCATAATCTCCCTATTACTTCGCCAGCGCCCAGGCCAACGTCTGTTCTAACAAGCGTGCGCCCTGAGTGGTGAGAATGGATTCGGGGTGGAACTGGAAGCCGCATACACGGTCAGCATCGTGGCGCACAGCCATCACCATGCCGTTGTAGCTGGCGTTTACAGTCAACTCCGCAGGCGTATTGCTGCCCACCAGCGAGTGATAACGCGCTACCGGCAGCGGGTTACTCAGGCCGGCAAACATGCCTTCTCCGTCATGGGTAATAGAAGAGGCTTTACCGTGCAGTATCTCGCCAGCCTGGCCGACATGGCCGCCGTAAGCTTCGACAATCGCCTGATGGCCGAGACAGATACCGATAATTGGCAGACGGCCGCGCAGGGCTTGCAACAGATGCGGCATACAGCCGGCATCCTTTGGCGCGCCGGGACCCGGTGACAGCATCAGGATCGGATTCTCCATGTGCTGCAGGCGTTCAATCAGCACGTCAGCCGGTACGTTGTTGCGATAAATCACCACGTTGTGGCCGAAGGTGCGCAGCTGATCAACGAGGTTGTAAGTAAAGGAGTCGATATTATCGAGCAGCAGGATATCGGCCATCAGAAAATCTCCTTGCAGTGATGGGCAGTTGCGATGGCACGTAATACCGCACGCGCTTTATTGCGGCTCTCGTCCGCTTCTGCTTGCGGTTGAGAATCCAGTACCACGCCGGCACCGGCTTGTACGGTGGCAACGCCGTCTTCTACCCAGGCCGAACGGATGACAATACACGTATCGAGGTCACCGTTAGCGGTGAAATAACCCACGGCGCCGCCGTAGCTGCCGCGACGGGTGCCTTCTTTTTCAGCAATCAGCTGCATGGCGCGGACTTTCGGCGCACCGCTCAGCGTGCCCATATTCATGCAGGCGCGATAGGCATGCAGCACGTCGAGGTCTTCACGTAGCGTACCAACCACGCGTGACACCAGATGCATCACAAACGAGTAGCGGTCTACTTTGGTCAAATCAGCAACGTAGCGGCTGCCCGGTACGCAGATGCGTGCCAGATCGTTGCGCGCTAAATCAACCAGCATCAGGTGTTCCGCCATCTCTTTATGGTCGGTGCGCATTTCCAGTTCGATACGGCTATCAAGATCGCGATCCAGCGATCCATCAGCGTGACGACCGCGCGGGCGCGTACCGGCAATCGGGTAGATCTCAATCTGCCGTGATGTGGCGTCATACTTCAGCGAGCTTTCCGGAGAGGCACCAAACAGCGCGAAGTCCTGATCCTGCATAAAGAACATGTAAGGACTTGGATTGCTGTTTTTCAGCGTGTCGTAAGCGGCGAGTGGTGAAGGGCACGGCAGCGAGAAGCGACGAGAAGGGACCACCTGGAAGATTTCGCCGATACGAATCGCTTCCTGCATCTCACGTACTACGCTGCAATACTCTTCATCGCTTTGGCTGGTGCTTAACGTCATCTGCTCAACGCGTTGCACGGGTAAGGCAGGTGCGGCTTGCGTCATCTGACCGCGTAGTTGCTCAATGCGGCCTTGCAGACGCTGAAACTCGCTGGTGGACGGGCTAAACAAGCTGGCCTGAAGGCGCGCACTGCGCTGTTGGTGGTCGATCACCAGCAGGGTTTCAGCCAGATAGAAGCAGTAATCCGGGCAGCGCTGTTCGTTGCGCAGTTGCGGTAAATCTTCAAAGCCTGCGACTAAGTCATAGGCGAAAAGACCTCCTAGCAACATCGCTTCGCGCTCCTCTTCCGGGCTGTTAACCAGCTGGGGGATCAGGCGCAGGGCATCGAACACCGAGAGCGCTTTCAGGCGGGAATCTTCATCCTGTAAACCCTGCGGCTGGGAAAAATGGAGTTCACGACCGTCGGGGCGCACTTCAATACGCACGTCAGAGGGCAGCGCCTCATCCAGCAGTGGCAAGATAGCGCGACCATTTTCAGACAGTGCTTTAATCGTAACGATATTGCCAAGTGCACTGACGCGCAGCGCACTGTCAACAATCAGCAGGCTTTTCAGGTTCTGTTTGCTGTCGATATCCGCGGATTCAAGTAGCAAAGTTGCTGGACGTGCGCCGCATAGCTGATGGAACACTGCGGCCGGATCTTCGCGGTAGGGCGCGGTACCGGTTATCAACTTCAATGTAGGTTTCGCAATAGCCATAATGGATTCTCTGAATTTCGCTCAAAAAAAAGCCCGCTCGATGGCGGGCTTAGGTATCTGCACAGCGGTTACGCAAGTTGTGCACGACGACGTCGCCCGTTCAAGGGATCATCGTGCCACCAACCATTTAAATGCGTACCCAAAATAGCCATGATTAAATACCCGTTACGTGTGAACTTGTGTACTAGTTAACTGGTTCGGGCGAAAAAAGTCAATACCCTTTTTCAGCCAGGGGCAAAATCGTTATCATGCCTGCCGGTTTACGCTGTTGCTGGAGTTATCTTGTCGGACATTGCTCGCTTTCCCCTTTACGATTTACATAGCCATACGCTGGCTTCTGACGGACTGTTGTCGCCTACCGCACTGGTACAGCGCGCGGTTGAAATGAAAGTTGGCGTGTTAGCGATCACCGATCACGATACCGTTGCGGGCGTCGCGGAGGCGATGGCTGCCGTGCAGCAGCAGGACCTTCCGATCCGCGTGCTCGCCGGTTTAGAAGCCTCAACGTTATGGGAAAATCATGAAATCCATATTGTGGGGCTGAATGTGGATTGCCAGCATCCCGCGCTAACAGAATTCCTTGCGCATCAGCATCAGTGTCGCCTCGACCGTGCACAGCAGATGGCTGAACGGCTTGAGCGTGCACGTATTCCCGATGCGTTAGCCGGCGCTCAGCGTCTGGCGCAAGGCGGTATGATCACGCGCGGTCATTTTGCGCGCTATCTGATGGAGATTGGCAAAGCCGATAATATGGCGCAGGTATTCAAAAATTATCTGGCGCGAGGGAAAACCGGCTACGTGCCTCCGCAATGGTGTACAATTAAACAAGCCATTGATGCTATTCATCATTCTGGCGGCTATGCCGTTTTAGCGCATCCGGGGCGTTACGGCCTTTCCGCAAAATGGCTTAAGCGATTGATTGCGCATTTTGCCGACGTGGGCGGGGACGCGATGGAAGTCGCGCAGTGTCAGCAGGCACCAAACGAGCGTACGCAGTTGGCAACTTATGCGCGTGATAATCAGCTGGCAGGGTCGCAAGGATCAGATTTTCACCAACCTTGTCCGTGGATAGAACTGGGCCGCAAATTATGGCTTCCTGGTGGCGTCGAGCCCATTTGGGAGCGCTTCCCCGATTTGGCACCCAGCATTGCTGTTGCAGACAGGTGATATGAGGTTTCTATGAGTCAATATTTTCACATTCATCCCGACAATCCGCAGCCACGCCTGGTGAATCAGGCCGTCGACTATCTGAACAAAGGCAGCGTGATTGTCTATCCTACCGATTCTGGTTATGCGCTGGGCTGCAGGCTGGAAGAGAAGAATGCCATGGAGCGGATATGCCGTATCCGTCAACTGGATGGCAACCATAACTTTACGCTGATGTGTCGCGACTTGTCGGAACTGTCGACATATGCGCAGGTCGATAACTCGGCGTTCCGTATTCTGAAAAATAATACGCCGGGGAATTACACCTTTATTTTGAAGGCGACTAAAGAAGTGCCGCGCCGTTTGATGAATGATAAACGTAAAACTATAGGTTTACGCGTGCCATCAAATCCAGTCGCGCTGGCGTTGCTGGAACGTCTTAACGAGCCAATGATGTCGACCTCGCTGATGTTGCCCGGCAACGATTTTACCGAATCTGATCCTGAAGAGATTCAATACAGCATTGGCAAGCTGGTGGATCTGATCATCGACGGTGGCACGCTGGGACAGCAGCCCACTACGGTAATCGATCTCACCAGCGATGCGCCAGTGGTGGTGCGGGAAGGCGTCGGCGACATCCGTCCCTTCCAGTGATTACACATGGTCAGGCGTGATGCTCTGCGTCTGACCAATATTTGCCTCCAGCCATTTGCTGAAATCGCTATACGGAATATAAAGAGAGACATCTTTTAAGATGACTTTCTTACTGCGTACATTCGCAATTTCATGACTGTAACCCACAATGACGCCACCAATGGTTTGGTCAGCATTATATACCGCGCCGCCCGACATTCCTTGCACTACGCCAGCATTAGATGCCATCGCCATGCAGGGCTTTTTATTCCATTTGTTAGTGATAGCGGTGCGCGCTAAATTAACGCCGCTTGATTCAACCGGCATGGCGGAAATAAAGCTATAACCATACATTTTAATGGGTTCGCCAACGGCACTATTACGGAATTTAGCCAGAGTTTCCGGGCTGTTTTTATGGTAAATAATCGCGACATCGCAATAGGGATGATACGCCTTCACCCGCTGAACGGCGGTTTTCGCGACGTGAGCCGCCGTCAGGCTATATTCTGGCGTTAAAGGAATGGTTGTGCCGAGGATGCCCAAACCCAGCACAGTCGGGATGCCCGTCACGCTCATATCAACGTGCTGCATCGCGGTACGACTGTACTCAGTGTGGCCCACGGAACAACCGCTCAGTGCCAGCGCCGCAAGCGCTGGCCAAAGCAGAGAGGTTTTCATGGCAATAATCTTCATAAAAGCATGTCAGTAAAATCCCTGGTGAAGACTTTCGACATGCGAATTAAATTCATTCCGTAAATGAATAAACGCATCAAATCCCGCGTGCGCCCGTTTGTTTATATATCAGTGAAATTACACAGTGACCGTTAATGGGTTGTTAACTGAAAGGGTGTAAGTTGTAATATTAAAATGGTTATAATTACGACACACTGGATTTCAGGCTCAAATTTTACACAGTTTTCTCATCATAACAATTCATCAAATTTAATCTGAATCAAAAAATACAAAAATACAGACTTAATCCAACCTGTAGTACCAATTAACTATTAATTTAAATTTATTGGATTTTAAAGGCTCACTTAAGGTTGTTGATTAGATTTTTATGCTGTTTTATCGTTTTTACTTAGATTTAATGTTGGTGCTAGCATTTTCATGTGGCGCGCTCTGCTGCCTGAGGAGTGATGAAAAGGGTTAATGTATCACGTCGCTTAAGTGGGTTTGATTTTCTTAAGAGCAGGCGATGTTCTAACTGATAATATTTCAGTCACTTGGCATTGAATGTGTGTTCAGCAACCGGGATGATCTATCAGTGGGATCAATGTTTAATTTCTTCGCCCCTATTTGGCGATGTTTATCTGGCCCTCTGTTATCGGCAGCAAAGGAAAAGGTGTTAACAAAACTTGCGTTAGTGTAAAATCGCGGGCCGTCTGAGATTGCGGAAGCGATGCGCAGCGGTAACAGATTCTGATATGGGAATTGGTAATCCCTGTATCGTACCTCTTCTTACCACGACGCCTGGGAAGGCGACAACGAGGCTCCATGAGCGAAAAATTACAGAAAGTATTAGCGCGCGCCGGTCACGGTTCGCGTCGCGAAATCGAAACCATGATTTCAGCCGGACGCGTCAGCGTTGACGGCAAACTGGCGACGCTTGGCGATCGTATTGAAAGTGATAAGTCCCTGAAAATCCGTATTGATGGTCATCTGGTTTCAATCGCTGAATCAGCAACCGAAGTGTGCCGCGTGCTGGCGTACTACAAGCCGGAAGGTGAACTCTGTACGCGTAACGATCCCGAAGGGCGTCCAACGGTCTTTGATCGTCTGCCGCGTCTGCGTGGTTCGCGCTGGATTGCCGTTGGCCGTCTGGATGTGAATACCTGCGGCTTGATGCTGTTCACTACTGATGGTGAACTGGCTAACCGTCTGATGCACCCAAGCCGTGAAGTTGAGCGCGAATATGCCGTTCGCGTGTTTGGCGAAGTGGATGACGATAAAATTCGTCAGCTGAGCAAAGGCGTGCAGCTTGAGGACGGTCCGGCATCATTCAAAACCATTAAGTTTGCCGGTGGTGAAGGTATCAACCAGTGGTACAACGTAACGCTGACCGAAGGACGTAACCGTGAAGTGCGTCGTCTCTGGGAAGCCGTTGGTGTGCAGGTGAGTCGTCTGATGCGCGTACGTTACGGTGATATTCAACTGCCCAAAGGGTTGCCTCGCGGCGGCTGGATGGAGTTAGAGTTACCGGCGGTAAACTATCTGCGTACCTTAGTCAGCATGCCGGAAGAGACGGTGACCAAAGTGGCGGTGGAAAAAGATCGTCGTCGCACTAAAGCCAACCAAATCCGTCGCGCGGTAAAACGTCACGGCGTGGTCAGCAATACTCCGCGTCGTAATAATACAAAACGCGGTTCCTGATACGAAAAGTGACGCCGCATGGTGTGGCGTCACTGATTTACCAGTCTATGCCTTGCTGTGCTTGAATGCCGGCATCAAATGCATGTTTAACCGGACGCATTTCCGTCACGGTATCCGCCATATCCAACAGCGTGCGATGGCAGCCGCGGCCCGTAATAATTACGCTTTGCTGCGATGGTCGTTGTTGTAGCGCCTGAATTAACTCATCCAGCTCCAGATAATCCATGCTTACCATGTAGGTGATTTCATCGAGGATCACCAGATCCAGGCTCTCATCCGCTAACAGTCGGCGTGCCTGCTGCCACACCACCTGACAGGCGGCAGTATCGGTATCGCGGTTTTGTGTCTCCCAGGTAAATCCGGTGGACATGACCTGAAACTCAACGCCGTGCTGTTCCAGCAAATTGCGCTCGCCGTTTGGCCATGCGCCTTTGATGAACTGCACGGCGGCGACCTTTTTGCCGTGACCGCAGGCACGCAGCGCAGTGCCAAATGCAGCGGTGGTTTTACCTTTGCCGTTACCGGTGAATACCATCAAGATGCCGCGCGTTTCGGTGGCGGCGGAAATACGTGCATCTACCTGTTCTTTCAGGCGCTGCTGTCGCTGCTGGTGGCGATCGCTCATGCGGTAGCGGGCCCCGCTTTACGTCCAGGCTGCGCATCAAAGCTGATGCCCGTTTTACGGCGGCTGTCATCGCCCATTAAATAGAGATAGAGCGGCATCAAGTCGGCGGGTGTTTTGAGCAAATTCGCATCCTCTTCCGGGAATGCGCTGGCGCGCATTTTGGTGCGTGTACCGCCAGGATTGATGCAGTTTACGCGCAGATGACGATTTTTATACTCATCAGCCAGCACCTGCATCATACCTTCAGTAGCAAACTTTGATACCGCATAAGCGCCCCAGCCAGCACGTCCGGTCCGGCCGACACTGGATGTGGTAAATACCAGCGAGCCAGCATCTGATTTCAATAGCAGCGGCAGCAAGGCCTGGGTTAAATAGAAGGTGGCATCAAGGTTAATCTGCATGACATTGCGCCAGATGGTGGGATCAAGTTCTTCCAGCGGCACGATTTCGCCGAGGATGCCGGCATTATGCAGCACGCCATCAAGACGAGGCACCAGGGCAGCGATCTGCAGCGCTAATTGCTGGCAACTTTCCGGCGTGGCGTCGGCGAGATCCAGTAACAATGACGCGGCAGGCTGCTTATTCAGTTGGTTGATAGTGTGTTCCGTGCGCTGCAGCGTCTCCGCATTGCGCCCTAACAGAATGACGCGCGCGCCATAGCGCGCATAGGTAAGGGCGGCTTCACGGCCAATGCCGTCTGAAGCACCGGTGACAAGAATGATACGATTTTCCAACAGGTCGCTTTTCGGTTGATAATGCACAGCGATGTCCTTTATAGGGGATCAGCAGGTTTTTGGCTTTATGCCTTAAATCGCCGTCAGGTGCAATCGATCTGCCTCGCATTCTGTGCCGCCTGGCGGCATTTCAGGCGACGGCAAGGTGTAAAGCGGGTAAACTTGAGCCCGTTGTAATTTACTGTTTAATAAGGCGGCAGAATGGATTTTTTCTCCAGTTACGGATTATTTCTGGCTAAAGCCGTCACCGTGGTGGTGGCGATTGCAGCTATTGTTTTGATTGTGCTCAATGCCGCGCTGCGTAAACGTCATAGCGGCGGTCAACTGCGCCTGACGCATCTCGACGACGATTATCGCGAGATGAAGGAAGATCTTCAGCTCGCTAAAATGAAGCCACAGGCGCAAAAAGTATGGCTGAAGCAGCATAAGAAAGAAGAGAAGCACAAAGCCAAAACCGAAAAGCGCAATGCCAAAGCAGGCATCAGCGAAGCGGCAAAACCTACGCTTTATGTACTTGAGTTTAAAGGCAGCATGGATGCCAGCGAAGTGACCTCGTTGCGTGAAGAAATTTCTGCCGTGCTGGCAGTGGCAACGCCGGGCGATGAAGTTCTGCTACGGTTGGAAAGCCCCGGCGGCGTGGTGCACGGCTACGGTTTGGCTGCTTCCCAGCTTCAACGCCTGCGCGATGCGGGACTGCAGCTTACCGCTGTGGTAGATAAAGTGGCCGCGAGCGGGGGGTATATGATGGCTTGCGTTGCAGATCGTATCGTTGCGGCGCCTTTCTCTATTATTGGCTCCATTGGCGTGGTTGCGCAGATACCTAACTTCAATCGTCTGCTGAAACGCAACGATATTGATGTCGAATTACACACCGCCGGCCAGTATAAGCGCACTCTGACGCTATTTGGTGAGAACACTGATGAAGGGCGTGAGAAGTTCCAGGAAGATCTCAACGAAACCCATCAGCTGTTCAAAGATTTTGTACAGCAGATGCGCCCATCACTTGATCTGAACAAAGTGGCGACGGGAGAACATTGGTATGGCCGTCAGGCGCTGGATTTAGGGCTGATTGACGAAATTGGCACCAGCGATGCGCTGATCATTAATCATATGGAGCGCTTCACCGTGCTGGGCGTGCATTATGCCCGTAAGCGTAAAATGATGGATCGCTTTACCAACAGCGCCAGTTTGGCCGTTGAACGGTTGATTCTGAAAATGTGGCAGCGCGGCGACAAGCCACTCTTGTAATCAAGCCCGGCAAATGCCGGGCTTTTTTATGCCAGACGATAGTGAGCGGAGAGCTCAACGGCGAGGTGTTTAAACACATTAAACACCTTGGTGGTTTTGGCGGTGGGCAAGCCTTCATCATCAAGAAAATAGGGGCCGCGAAACACCAATACGTCACCCTGTTGAATCACATCATTCGCTTCTAATCCGATAAAATAATCGTCGTGCTTTTTGGTTAACTGATTCGCTATTTCCAGTAACGCCTGGCGTGAAATAGATTCCATTGGTCCTGACATTTTCCACTCCTTTTTTTGACAGCCAATTTTCTCCTTCTATATTACTTGCGAGTCATCGCGTTCAGCAAATCAGCATTGCGTTATAAAACTGGCGCAAAATTAAGCAGAATGCTAATTAAGTTGCGTAACGGATTTTATCAGGTAGAGTGTGGGCGATTCAGCTTTCAGGGAGATCACACCCGGATGTGTGATACTGTCAGATGGAAAACTCGCTCCTAATCATAAAGTTGCAGAAGTCGACGCAATCTGGCCTGAGATTATCCCTGCTGCCTTGAAATGAGAAATGTTGGCAGCAATATTGAACCCATTGGGTTTTGGGACCTCCAATTCTCTCCCGTTTATCAGGACGTTTCATTTAGGTAAAGGTACATATGGGTAAAGCACTCGTAATCGTTGAGTCCCCGGCAAAGGCCAAAACAATCAATAAATACCTCGGTAATGACTACGTGGTGAAATCCAGCGTCGGTCATATCCGTGATTTGCCGACCAGCGGTTCAACTGCCCGTAAAAGTGCCGACGGGGAAAAGGCGAAAACTGGCAAAAAGGTTAAGAAGGATGAGAAAGCCGCATTAGTCAACCGTATGGGTGTTGATCCCTGGCATGGCTGGGAAGCGGATTATCAAATTCTGCCTGGCAAAGAGAAAGTGGTTGCTGAGCTGAAAAACCTTGCTGCTGATGCCGACCACATCTATCTCGCAACCGACCTTGACCGCGAAGGGGAAGCCATTGCCTGGCACCTGCGGGAAGTGATTGGTGGCGATGACAAGCGTTTCAGCCGCGTGGTGTTTAACGAAATCACCAAAAATGCAATTCGTCAGGCGTTTGAGAAGCCGGGCGAGCTTAATATCGAACGTGTTAATGCCCAGCAGGCTCGCCGTTTCATGGACCGCGTCGTCGGTTACATGGTGTCGCCGCTACTGTGGAAAAAAATAGCCCGCGGTTTGTCAGCCGGCCGCGTACAGTCTGTAGCTGTTCGTCTGGTGGTGGAACGCGAGCACGAGATCAAAGCCTTCGTGCCGGAAGAGTATTGGGAGATCAATGCTGATTTTGCCACGCCGAAAGGTGCCGATCTGGCGATGCAGGTTACGCATCAAAATGATAAGGCGTTCCGCCCGGTCAATCGTGAGCAAACTCACGCTGCGGTCGCTATTCTGCAGAAAGCGCGTTATGAAGTGCTGGATCGTGAAGATAAACCGACCAGCAGCAAACCCTCTGCACCTTTCATTACCTCTACGTTGCAACAGGCAGCCAGCACGCGTCTTGGCTTCGGTGTGAAGAAGACCATGATGATGGCACAGCGTCTGTATGAAGCCGGCCACATTACTTATATGCGTACCGACTCCACCAACCTGAGCCAGGATGCGGTGGCGATGGCGCGTGGCTACGTTGAAAGCAGCTTTGGTAAGAAATATCTGCCAGAAGCGCCGAACACCTATGCCAGCAAAGAGAACTCGCAGGAAGCGCATGAAGCGATTCGTCCTTCAGATGTGAATGTCGTGGCAGAACAGCTGAAAGATATGGAAGCTGACGCACAAAAACTGTATCAGCTGATATGGCGTCAGTTTGTTGCCTGCCAGATGGTACCGGCGCAGTACGATTCCACCACGCTGACCGTGGGCGCGGCTGAATTCAAATTGAAAGCCAAAGGGCGCACGCTGCGTTTTGATGGCTGGACGCGCGTGATGCCTGCGCTGCGCAAGAATGATGAAGATCTGACGCTGCCACCGGTTGATGTCGGCGACACGCTGGATTTGAAAGAGCTGATGCCAAGCCAGCACTTTACCAAGCCGCCGGCGCGCTTCAGCGAAGCTTCGCTAGTGCGCGAGCTTGAAAAGCGCGGAATTGGCCGTCCATCGACTTATGCATCAATTATTTCGACCATCCAGGATCGCGGTTACGTTCGCGTAGAGAACCGCCGCTTCTATGCTGAAAAAATGGGTGAGATTGTCACCGATCGTCTGGAAGCGAACTTCCGCGAGTTGATGAACTATGACTTCACCGCGCGCATGGAAAACAGCCTCGACCAGGTTGCCAATAACGAAGCCGAGTGGAAAGCCGTGCTCGACTCTTTCTTCAGTGATTTCAGCCAGCAGTTAGACCATGCTGAAAAAGATCCGGAAGAGGGTGGCATGCAGCCGAACCAGATGGTATTAACGTCGATTGATTGCCCGACGTGCAGCCGTCCTATGGGGATCCGCACTGCCAGCACCGGTGTTTTCCTGGGTTGTTCTGGCTATGCTTTGCCGCCTAAAGAACGCTGTAAGCAGACCATTAACCTGATTCCGGAAAATGAAGTTCTCAACGTGCTGGAAGGCGATGATGCCGAAACCAACGCGCTGCGCGCACGTCGCCGCTGCCAGAAGTGTGGTACGGCGATGGATAGCTACCTGATCGATAATCAGCGTAAACTGCACGTCTGCGGTAACAACCCAGAGTGTGATGGCTACGAAATCGAGCAGGGCGAGTTCCGTATCAAGGGCTATGACGGTCCTGTTGTTGAGTGTGAGAAATGTGGTTCTGAAATGCACCTGAAAATGGGGCGTTTTGGCAAGTACATGGCTTGTACCAATGATGATTGTAAAAATACCCGCAAAATTTTGCGCAACGGTGATGTCGCCCCGCCAAAAGAAGATCCGGTGCCGCTGCCAGAGTTGCCGTGTGAAAAGTCAGATGCTTATTTTGTATTGCGTGATGGCGCAGCTGGCGTATTCCTTGCTGCCAATACCTTCCCTAAATCGCGTGAAACACGTGCGCCTTTAGTGGAAGAGCTGCAACGCTTTGCCGATCGTCTCCCTGAAAAGCTGAAATATCTGTCGGAAGCGCCCGCCGCCGATCCGGAAGGTAATAAGACGATGGTACGTTTTAGTCGCAAAACAAAGCAGCAATACGTTTCATCAGAAAAAGACGGCAAAGCTACAGGCTGGTCAATGTTCTATATTGACGGCAAGTGGCAGGAAGCTAAGAAGTAATCCTCCAAGGCCAGCGTCTGCTGGCCTTTCTCTTATCCTTATAGCTAATCGTTCTACATTCTTCCCTTAACTGATATAGTAGTTATAGAACTCTTTTCGTTTCGCTGACTCGCTTTCCCTCCCTCTGCTGTCATCAAGGCGGAAACACGCCTGCAGGGAATGCACCTCTGTCGCTACCAGGAAGATATAACTATGAAATTGCAGCAGTTGCGTTACATCGTCGAAGTGGTCAATCACAATCTTAATGTCTCATCGACCGCCGAAGGCTTATACACTTCGCAACCCGGCATCAGCAAGCAGGTACGCATGCTGGAAGATGAGCTCGGCGTGCAGATTTTTGCTCGCAGTGGTAAACATCTGACTCAGGTCACGCCAGCGGGTGAAGAGATTATTCGTATTGCGCGTGAAGTGTTATCGAAGGTGGATGCGATTAAATCTGTCGCCGGTGAACATACCTGGCCAGATAAGGGATCGCTCTATGTCGCGACGACGCACACACAAGCACGCTATGCGCTTCCTGGCGTGATTAAGGGTTTCATTGAACGCTATCCACGCGTCTCGCTGCATATGCACCAAGGCTCGCCGACACAAATTGCTGAAGCGGTTTCCAAAGGGAATGCGGATTTTGCTATTGCCACTGAAGCACTGCATCTGTATGACGATTTGATTATGCTGCCTTGCTATCACTGGAATCGCGCCATCGTTGTGACGCCCGATCACCCGCTTGCGGGCAAATCAAATGTGACGATTGAAGAGCTGGCAGATTTTCCCTTAGTCACTTACACCTTCGGTTTTACCGGGCGTTCAGAGCTGGACACTGCATTCAACCGAGCAGGATTGACGCCACGCATCGTATTCACCGCTACCGATGCGGATGTGATTAAGACCTACGTGCGTTTAGGCTTAGGTGTGGGGGTTATCGCCAGCATGGCAGTAGACCCCATTGCCGATCCGGATTTGGTGCGTATAGAAGCTTCAGAGATCTTTACCAATAGCACGACTAAAATTGGCTTCAGACGCAGCACTTTCCTGCGTAGCTATATGTATGATTTTATTCAACGTTTCGCACCTCATCTTACGCGTGATGTGGTGGATGCTGCGGTAGCACTGCGTTCTAATGAAGATATTGAAGCGATGTTCCGCGATATCAAATTACCTTTCAAATAATTACCTAACTCATTATTTTGCCAAGGTGTCCAGTGGGCACCTTCGGAATCCCATAGCGCTTAGCGCCACGAGTAGATCAAAAAAATTCCATTATTTTTATGTAAATGAAACATGGGTCACATGTTTTTCTATTGTTAGTTATTAAATGCGAATCAGTACACAATTTTTACCTTGCTACTTTGCAGCACGCCAGGAATATTCCCATACTCCAGTTAAGAGTTGATGGAGAAGGGCTTTCTAACTGGGTTAGCGAATTAAACTCAAATTTAAAGTGGATCTAATTTGGTGCTAACTCAAATTTACAATGTAACTATTTAATTAATAGTTATCGTGGCAATTAAATTTATCTCATCAATTTTTTGTGTTTTGATAAATAGCGTTAATCGTTGTGCTCAATAAAAATAACTGGATTTTCGGTCTTAACAAGTTTAGGATTCGTCCTAAATCTTAATCGTTGTCATCAATCGTTTTATTGAGAGTGATTATCAAAAACTATGAACACGAGAATAACTGTCCAGCCGGATTTCCGGACTAAAAGCACCAAAGTTGAGCGTTCTGGTAACACTCGTCGCAAGGCTTGGTTGACTGTCTTCGCTGCTTCAGCACTGTTCTGGGTAGTGGTGGCATTAATGATTTGGCGTATGTGGGGTTAAGCCATGTGGGCAAATACTCTTAGTCGTAAACATCCGGTTGCTGCGCGTCAGTCGCAAACGCCAGCATGTAAAGTTAAAGACGTTGTTTCGAAAGAACCGCAAGTCACCATTCCTGCATCGTGGGAACTGAGTGAGAATCAACGTAATTTTATCGAATCATTCATGGATCCGAAGTCCAAATAACGCAGTGTGCATTCCGCTCTTTATAGCGCTATTTAGTCCCTCATTTTGCCGGATTATCCGGTGGGCAAGTTAAAAGCCCGTCCTTTAACACTCAGCATTAAAAAAACGGTGTCATCAGTACAACGCTGACGACGGTGGACTTTTTTTGCCCGGAATCCGGGAGGGAGTGAATCATGAACCTCAATACAACAACCTTATCCTGGTTTGGCGTATATACCTTTTCGTTTGCTTTTTGGGCAGCAGCCTTTTGGGCAATGATGTAATCCCTAACGCAAATTAAAAAATGAATTACTTGAAATGCCCTGACAAATGTCGGGGCATTTTTTATTACGTTAAAATGTGTCAATTCGTGTTGTTATCAAAACGTTAACGAAAATGTGGTCTATCTTTAAGCTAAACCTTGCAGTCACTGAGGTTTAAAAAGAGATCTACTTACATGGAGGCGCTATGTCGTTAACGTTACGCGAGCACAGTCAGGACACGCTGAATGTTCGGGCAAAAAAATATCACTATTACAGCCTGCCGAAAGCAGCTCAGCAATTGGGCAACATCGATCGCTTGCCCAAGTCAATGAAAGTCCTGCTTGAAAACCTGTTGCGCTGGCAAGATGGAGATTCGGTTACGGCCGAAGATATTGAAGCACTGGTAGCATGGCAAAAAGATGCGCATGCCGATCGTGAGATTGCTTATCGGCCAGCCCGTGTTCTAATGCAAGACTTCACCGGCGTTCCCGCCGTAGTGGATTTAGCCGCTATGCGTGAGGCGGTAAAACGCCTTGGCGGTGATGTCGCCAAAGTGAATCCGCTCTCGCCAGTTGATTTGGTCATTGACCACTCCGTTACCGTCGACCATTTCGGCGATAATAAAGCCTTCGACGAAAACGTACGTTTAGAAATGGAACGCAACCATGAACGCTATGTTTTCCTGCGCTGGGGCCAGAAAGCCTTTAACCGCTTCCGCGTTGTACCACCGGGCACCGGCATTTGTCATCAGGTGAACCTGGAGTATCTCGGCAAATCCGTGTGGCATGAAACGCAAAATGGGCAAGAGGTTGCTTACCCCGATACGCTGGTTGGGACCGATTCGCACACAACGATGATCAATGCGCTGGGCGTATTGGGTTGGGGGGTGGGTGGCATCGAGGCCGAAGCGGCGATGCTGGGCCAACCGGTCTCTATGCTCATTCCTGATGTGGTCGGTTTTAAACTCACCGGCAAATTGCGTCCCGGTATTACCGCGACCGATCTGGTGCTAACCGTCACTCAAATGCTACGTAAGCATGGCGTAGTCGGTAAATTCGTTGAGTTTTACGGCGATGGCTTAGCAGACCTGCCGCTTGCCGACCGCGCCACTATAGCCAACATGGCGCCCGAATATGGCGCGACCTGTGGCTTCTTCCCCGTTGATGAAGTGACGCTTAGTTACATGACGCTCACCGGTCGTGACCAGGAGCAGGTAGAGTTGGTTGAAGCCTATGCTAAACAGCAGGGAATGTGGCGTAACGCTGGGGACGAGCCTGTGTTTACCAATTCCTTAGCGCTGGATATGGGCGAAGTCGAATCCAGTCTGGCTGGACCAAAACGTCCACAGGATCGTGTATCGCTTGGTGATGTTCCTGATGCTTTTGCTGCCAGTAATGAACTTGAAATCAATCAGGCGCAAAAGCCACATAAAACCGTGAGCTATCGCGACAGTGAAACCGGTAAAAGTTATCAGTTAGATGATGGCGCCGTGGTGATTTCTGCTATTACGTCCTGTACGAATACTTCTAACCCAAGCGTGTTGATGGCTGCGGGGTTGCTAGCGAAGAATGCAGTTGAGCGCGGACTGATGCGTAAACCCTGGGTTAAAGCTTCGCTGGCGCCTGGTTCGAAGGTGGTTTCTGATTATCTGGACGTCGCGCAATTAACGCCTTACCTGAACGATCTGGGCTTCAATCTGGTCGGCTATGGTTGTACCACCTGTATCGGTAACTCAGGCCCATTGCCTGATGCTATAGAAAGCGCCATCAAAGAGGGTGATCTTACGGTTGCTGCCGTGCTCTCTGGTAACCGTAATTTTGAAGGTCGTATTCATCCCTTGATTAAAACCAACTGGCTGGCATCACCGCCGCTGGTGGTGGCGTATGCATTAGCGGGCAATATGAAGCTCAACCTGCAATCCGATCCGCTTGGAAAAGATCGGCAGGGCAATGATGTATTCCTGAAAGATATCTGGCCGTCGCCTGAAGAAATTGCAGCGGCGGTGCAAAAAGTGACCAGCGATATGTTCCACAAGGAGTACGCTGAGGTCTTTAACGGCACGCCTGAATGGCAACAGATCAAGGTCAGCGAAGCGGCAACCTATGATTGGGACGGCGATTCCACCTATATTCGTTTATCACCCTTCTTTGATGATATGGAGAAAACGCCGCAGCCAGTACAAGATATCAAGGGCGCACGCATTCTGGCGATGCTCGGTGACTCCGTAACAACTGACCACATTTCGCCTGCGGGCAGCATCAAAGCGGAAAGTCCTGCCGGACGCTATTTACTCTCGCACGGCGTTGAACGCACCGATTTCAACTCATACGGCTCGCGTCGTGGTAACCACGAAGTGATGATGCGCGGTACATTCGCCAACATCCGCATACGCAATGAGATGGTGCCGGGGGTGGAGGGAGGTTACACCAAACACTTCCCCAGTAACGAGCAGCTAGCGATTTATGACGCGGCGATGAAGTATCAGCAGGAAGGCGTACCGTTAGCGGTGATCGCCGGCAAGGAGTATGGCTCAGGTTCCAGCCGTGACTGGGCTGCAAAGGGCCCACGCTTGCAAGGCGTGCGCGTGGTTATTTCCGAATCGTTCGAACGTATTCACCGTTCCAATTTGATTGGCATGGGCATTTTACCGCTAGAGTTTCCCGCAGGTGTCACTCGCAAAACGTTAGGATTAACCGGTGAAGAGTACATTGATGTGGCGAATCTGGCGCAACTTAAGCCAGGTGGAACCGTGACGGTAACGCTGACACGCGTGGATGGGAGTAAAGAGACGCTGGAAACGCGCTGCCGAATCGATACCGGCAATGAGCTAACCTACTACCAGAACGATGGCATTTTGCACTATGTGATACGCAACATGCTCAACTAAAAAAAAGCCGGGATTTCCCGGCTTTTTTATCTGCTCAAGATTTCGGTAGCAGATGACCCATCTTTTCAGCTTTGGTATCAAGATAGTGGGCATTTTTTGGATTACGACCCACAACCAGCGGTACACGCTCTACGATGTTGATACCGGCTTCACTGAGGATCTCAACCTTGCGTGGGTTATTCGTTAGCAAGCGCACTTCATTGACGCCCAACAGTTTGAACATATCTGCACACAAGGTGAAATCGCGCTCATCCGCGGCGAAACCGAGTTGATGATTCGCTTCAACCGTATCGTAGCCCTTATCCTGTAAGGCATAAGCACGAATTTTATTCAACAAACCAATGTTGCGGCCTTCCTGGCGATGGTACATCAAGATACCGCGCCCCTCTTCAGCGATAGCCGTTAACGCGGCCTCCAGCTGAAAGCCGCAGTCGCAGCGTAAGCTGAACAGGGCATCGCCGGTCAGGCATTCGGAATGGACGCGTGCCAGTACCGGATTGTGATCGCTAATATCTCCATAAACCAGCGCGACATGGTCGTGCCCGGTTGCCAGTTCTTCAAAACCAACCATAAGGAAATCTCCCCATGGCGTGGGCAGTTTGGCTTCTGCTACCCGTTTAAGCTGCATGTGACTCTCCAGAACCTTCAGAGGATGCGCTATCATCATGATAACGCACGGGCCCAGGTGGCCCGATGAAACTTACGCTATTGTGCCACAACCCGAACTCTCGCCGTTAATCGGTCACAGTGATTGTAGTGATAAAGCACAATTATCCAAGCCGCAATGGGTATGTTATTCTTTTTTCAGCTAAAGTTATGCATGCCGCGCGTGTTGCAGCAGATCTTAAAGGAAGCGAATGTTAAACATCATCAAGCGGACCACCTTCGGGGCGTTTTTATTATTGCTGATGCCCGTGGGCGTGTGGATATCGGGTTGGCAATGGCAGCCAGGAGAAAGCAGTAAGATACTGCGCCTGTTGTTTTGGATGACGGAAACCGTAACCAGCCCATGGGGGATTCTCACCAGCATTATTCTCAGTGCCTGGATGCTGTGGTGCTTACGTTTCCGTCTCAAACCCGCGATTTTGCTTATTCTCATTATGAATGGCGCAATTCTTGCCGGCCAGTACACCAAAACCTCCATTAAAGAGCATGTCCAGGAACCTCGACCCTATGTGATTTGGCTGGAAAAAAGCCATGGCATTAGCGGCGATGAGTTCTATCAGCTGCATCGTACCGAGCGCAGTGAGATGGTTTCAACCTTATTGGCCAATGATACGCAGCTGCCTCAATGGTTAAAAAATCATTGGGCCTTTGAAACCGGCTATGCATTTCCTTCCGGGCATACCATGTTTGCAGCCAGCTGGGCGTTATTGGCGATCGGCCTGTTATGGCCACGCAGGCATATTAAGACGGTCGCAGTGTTGTTTATTTGGGCAACAATGGTGATGGGAAGCCGCCTATTACTGGGTATGCACTGGCCGCGTGATGTAGTTATGGCAACAATCATTTCCTGGGTACTGGTGACGCTAGCAACCCTGTTGGCCCAGCGTTTTTGCGGCCCTCTAACGGTTCCCCCCGCAGAGCAGAAGGAGATTGCGCAGCGCGATGATGGATTGTAATTACGCTATTTGTCCCCATATGATTGATTGCGCTTGCAGAAAAATGCGCTAACTGATGCGGGGATAAGCAGCATCAATGGCGCTTTTTTGGCATACTTCTCTTGGATAACCTCTCGACAGGATGCATTGTGAAATATTTGCTAATTTTTCTCGTGGTTTTGGTCATTTTTATTATCTCCGTTACGCTCGGAGCGCATAACGACCAGGTCATCACTTTTAATTATCTGCTAGCGCAGGGCGAATTTCGTATTTCTACTTTACTCGCCAGTCTGTTTGGCGCCGGGTTCCTGCTTGGCTGGGCGATTTGTGGTCTGTTCTGGCTACGCATACGCGTATCACTGGCCAACGCGCAGCGAAAACTAAAGCGTATTCAGGCGCAAAATGAACAAGCTACTGCTGTGACAACGTCACCTACTGTTAGCCGTCGGGATTAATTTTCGATGCTTGAACTGCTGTTTTTGCTTCTTCCTGTTGCGGCGGCGTATGGCTGGTATATGGGCCGCCGCAGTGCGCATCAGGATAAGCAACAAGAAGCGAATCGCCTGTCACGTGAATATGTGGCGGGGGTTAACTTCTTACTCTCCAATCAACAGGACAAAGCGGTTGATCTCTTTCTCGATATGTTGAAAGAGGACAGCGGCACAGTTGAGGCGCATTTGACGCTGGGCAATCTGTTCCGTTCGCGAGGCGAAGTTGATCGCGCTATTCGTATTCACCAGGCATTGATGGAAAGCGCTTCGCTCAGCTACGAACAGCGTTTGCTGGCGATCCAGCAACTTGGACGTGATTATATGGCAGCGGGGCTTTACGATCGCGCCGAAGACATGTTTGGTCAGCTGGTGGAAGAAACGGATTTTCGCATTGGTGCGCTCCAGCAACTGTTACTGATTCATCAGGCGACCAGCGACTGGCAAAAGGCCATCGAAGTGGCCGAAAAACTGGTTAAACTCGGTAAAGACAAACAAAAAGGTGAAATCGCCCATTTCTATTGCGAGCTGGCATTACAGGCGCTAAGCAGTGATGACCTTGATCGTGCAATGACGCTATTGAAAAAGGGTGAATCAGCCGATCATCAGAGTGCGCGCGTTTCGATCATGATGGGCCGTATTCTGATGGAGCAGGGCGAGTACGCCAAAGCTGCCATCCGATTGCAGCGCGTGCTGGAGCAGGATAAAGAACTGGTAAGCGAAACCTTGCCTATGCTGGAAACTTGCTATCAGCGACTGAATCAAGCCGAAAACTGGGCCCAATTTTTACAACGCTGCGTTGATGAGAACACGGGCGCAGCGGCAGAACTCTATCTCTCCGACATCCTTGAGCAGCAGCAAGGCCCAGAAGCCGCGCAGTTATACATCAATCGTCAGCTGCAGCGGCATCCGACAATGCGCGTATTCCATCGCCTGATGGATTTCCACTTACATGAAGCTGAAGATGGACGCGCGAAAGAGAGTTTGATGGTCCTGCGTGACATGGTAGGTGAACAGATCCGCACCAAACCGCGCTATCGCTGCCAGAAGTGTGGATTTACGGCGCATGCACTGTACTGGCATTGTCCATCCTGTCGTGCGTGGTCTTCCGTTAAACCCATTCGTGGACTCGACGGCCAATAGTGGCCGTGATGTTCTTTTTATAGCGCGATATAGTTACAACATACAACAGGGTTTACGCTTTTGCGACTCCTCAACATCGTGCATAGGCTCGTCAGTCAGGTTCGTTAGATTTGGTAGCGTGATTGTGGTCACCGTTCTGCGCAGGTAGAATGCTTGCCGTTTGTCCATCGCGCCTGCGGGTGCCTGTCACTGAGGAAACGTTATGCCTGTAACCACTTCACCCATTCTGGTGGCTCTCGACTATCATGATCTCAACAGCGCGCTGCAGTTTGTTGACCGCATTGATCCAAGCCAGTGTCGGCTGAAAGTGGGCAAAGAGATGTTCACGTTATTTGGTCCTGCACTGGTGGAGCTGCTGCAGGAGCGCGGTTTTGAAGTGTTCCTCGACCTCAAGTTTCACGATATCCCAAACACGACGGCACATGCTGTGGCAGCCGCTGCCGATTTAGGTGTGTGGATGGTAAATGTTCATGCAAGCGGTGGCGCGCGCATGATGAATGCGGCGCGTGAAGCGTTAGTACCCTTTGGGAAAGATGCACCATTGCTGATTGCCGTCACCGTGTTAACCAGCATGGATGAGAGCGATTTGAAAGGTCTGGGTATTACACTTTCCCCGGCTGAGCAGGCAGAGCGCCTGGCGCGTTTAACCCATGATTGCGGTCTGCACGGCGTGGTTTGCTCTGCACAAGAAGCCGCGCACTTTAAGCAGGTAATTGGCAAGGATTTTGCGCTGGTAACGCCTGGCATTCGGCCCGCAGGCAGTGATGCAGGCGATCAGCGACGCATCATGACGCCGCAGCAGGCTAAACTGGCGGGTGTGGATTATATGGTTATTGGTCGTCCAATTACCCAATCCGCCGATCCGGCAGCAACCCTGCAGCAAATCCTGCATAGCTTACAGGAGGCATAATGGCTCAGGACAATCGACTGGTATATTCGACGGATAGCGGTCGCATTACGCACGAAGACGAGAAAGCGCCGCGACCAAAAGGCGATGGCATTGTACGTATTCAGCGTCAGACTAGCGGTCGCAAAGGAAAGGGCGTTTGCCTGATCAGCGGTATCGATCTTGATGATGCCGCACTTGAAAAGCTCGCCGCTGAATTGAAGAAAAAATGTGGTTGTGGTGGTGCGGTAAAAGAGGGCGTGATCGAAATCCAGGGCGACAAGCGCGATGTGATTAAGACGCTGCTGGAAGCCAAAGGTATGAAAGTAAAACTCGCCGGCGGTTGAAACAGTTCGGGCCACGTTATCGGTGGCCCGTTGATCGGTAGATGCGCTGCGTAGCCTGCGTATTATTGTTTTATTACTTACTCACCTGATGGCCGATGATACCGCCGACGGCCGCGCCGCCAATAGTACCGAGCCCGCTACCGTTGGTTAGCACGGAACCACCAATGGCACCCGCACCCGCACCAATTGCGGTATTGCGATCGCGTTTCGACCAGTTGGAGCAACCGCTCAAGGCAACAACTAAAGTGGTAGCCAGTAAGGCTGCGGTTAAACGTTTCATTGTTGTAGTCATTCACTTCTCCTTGATTGTTAACACAGAGGTAACACTGTAAGTATAGATGTTGTCCTCCAAAATTCTCCTTCGTCACATCCTATGCCGTCGATAATCACCGTAAAATGCGTTGCCCTATTCATCCTGCAACAGCATTCAAACTGGGAGAGATCAGGTCCGCATCAATGCTTAGATAAGTCTAAACTTTGCGCATTGTTTCCGAAGATAGAAAAGTCTTAATTTACACCGCATTTTTGGTGCCTCAGCCACTTTTCGCTGCTTTTATAGCGATTCCTTCCATAACGGTTTCCTGGCCTGCTCCTCACAATTGAGGTATCACAGTTCTCAGGAGAAAAATCATGCTGGAAGCGTTAAAGCAGCAGGTACTGGAAGCGAATCTCGATTTACCACGCTATAACCTGGTGACCTTTACCTGGGGCAATGTCAGTGCCGTGGATCGCGAACGCGGTCTACTTGTAATCAAGCCTTCTGGCGTGAAATACGAGGATATGCGGCGCGACGATATGGTGGTGGTGGAATTAGCCAGCGGCAATATCATAGAAGGCAAAATGCGCCCGTCATCTGACACGGCGACGCATCGCGCACTCTATCTGGCGTGGCCGGACGTTGGCGGTATTGTTCACACGCACTCGCGCCACGCGACTATCTGGGCTCAGGCTGGACGTGAGATCATTGCATTGGGTACCACGCATGCGGATGATTTCTACGGCACTATCCCTTGCACGCGTCAGATGAAGCGTGAAGAAATAGAGCGAGATTATGAGTGGAATACCGGGCAGGTGATTATTGAAACCTTCGCACAACGAGGGATTCATCCCAATGCCGTTCCGGCTGCGTTGGTTAATTCACACGGTCCTTTTGCCTGGGGTAAAGATGCGCACGCTGCGGTGCATAGCGCCGTGGTGTTGGAGGAAGTTGCCTATATGGCGTTGCACACTGCCAGGCTTCAGGCTGAGTTAACGCCCATTTCTCAAACATTGCTCGATCTACACTACCTGCGCAAACATGGTCAAAACGCATGGTATGGACAGAATTAAGGGTATGCAAAATGAGACAGGCGCCTGAGGGCGCCTTTCTTTTTCCCGCCATTTCAACTGGTATGGCGATGCACATCATAAATTCAAAATGATCAACCAATAAAAATAAAACACTGTTTCATAAATAAAGGTGCGATCACTTTTTTCCTTGTCACCCGCCGTTATCTTGCTCCCCATGCCTTCCGGCAATTGAAACGCACCTCCCTTTGGCTCAGTTAAGGTGACAGACCTATGCATATTAAACGGGCAATCGATAAAATTCCTGGCGGTATGATGTTGATTCCGCTGTTTTTAGGCGCGCTATGCCATACTTTTTCCCCCGGCGCGGGTAAATATTTCGGTTCTTTTACTAATGGCTTGATGAGCGGTACGGTACCGATCCTGGCGGTGTGGTTCTTCTGCATGGGGGCGTCAATCAAACTGAGCGCCACGGGCACGGTGTTGCGTAAATCCGGTACGCTAGTCCTCACTAAAATTGCCGTCGCCTGGGTTGTCGCGGCGATTGCCTCACGCGTGATGCCGGAAAATGGTATTGAAGTGGGGATGTTTGCTGGTCTTTCTACGCTAGCCCTGGTAGCCGCCATGGATATGACCAACGGCGGCTTATATGCCTCAATCATGCAGCAATATGGATCGAAAGAGGAGGCGGGAGCCTTTGTGTTGATGTCACTGGAATCGGGACCGCTGATGACCATGGTGATTCTCGGTACCGCAGGCATCGCTTCATTTGAACCCCACGTTTTTGTTGGCGCAGTACTGCCGTTTATTGTCGGATTTGCGCTTGGCAATCTCGATCCGGAACTGCGTGATTTCTTTGGTAAAGCGGTTCACACCTTGATTCCCTTCTTCGCTTTCGCGCTGGGTAATACCATCGATTTGGCGGTGATTGCTCAAACGGGGATGTTGGGCATTTTGCTGGGTGTTGCGGTCATCATTATTACCGGCATTCCTCTGATTATTGCCGACCGCTTCATCGGTGGCGGCGACGGCACGGCGGGAATCGCGGCTTCCAGCACTGCCGGAGCCGCGGTCGCCACGCCGGTCCTGATTGCAGAAATGCTGCCGCAGTTTAAACCGGTTGCTCCTGCTGCCACGGCATTAGTCGCCACGTCGGTGATAGTGACGTCTGTAATCGTGCCTATCATCACCGCTGTGTATTCAAGACGCGTTAAGCGTTCTCATGTTGCCGTAGGGCAACGCGCTGCCATCAAGTAAGCCCGCTAATGCTTCCCCGGCCGATGGTCGGGGATATCTCTGGATTTTGCTTTATAAATCAATCTCTCATTTGGTCTGGCCTCACTCTGGATTACGCTGATGTGGCGTTTAACGCACCACATAAACATAAACAGAGGATGAGACAATGACAGTAATTAACCAACCCACATGCAGACTGTTCACCGAAGTTGGACAAACCACACAGCTCGCGGCCTACTATGAAGAGGGCCGCCACACCATGTGGATGATGCTGCGTGCGCAACCACGCCCGAGTTTTAACCACGAATTAATCGAGGAGATCATGAACCTGAGCTATTCCGCCCAGCGTTCCGGTCTGCCAATTGATTTTTGGGTCACGGGTTCGTTAGTACCGCAGATGTTCAACGCCGGCGGCGATCTGCGTTTCTTCGTAGACTGCATTCGCAATAATCGTCGTGAAGCGCTGCGCGCTTATGCACGTGCCTGTGTCGACTGCATCCATTCCGCAGCGCGGGGGTTTGATACCGGAGCGGTGACCCTGGCAATGATTGAAGGCAGTGCGCTCGGTGGCGGTTTTGAAGCGGCGCTGGCACACCACTTCATTCTGGCGCAGAACAGTGCGCGCATGGGGTTCCCCGAGATCGCCTTCAACCTGTTCCCCGGCATGGGCGGTTACTCCCTGGTGGCGCGTCGGTCTGGCATGAAGCTGGCCGAAGAGCTGATTATGGAAGGGGAGTCACACAGCGCGGAGTGGTATGAGACGCGTGGCCTGGTCGATAAAGTGTTCCAGCCGGGCGATGGTTATCGCACTACGCGGACCTTTATCGACACGCTTCGTCCAAAGTTGAATGGCGTACGTGCCATGCTCAAAGCACGTCAACGTGTGCTGCAGCTGTCACGGGCAGAACTGATGGATATAACGGAGGATTGGGTAGATTATGCCTTCACGCTGGAACCGAAAGACATTGCCTATATGGAACGTCTGGTACAACTGCAGAACCGGCATAGCGCTTCCATGCGCAAAGCCGGTTAATCTCGCTAACCGGCATTAGACGCGGGCAGGATGCTTAGCCAGCCAATGCCCGAGCTCTTCTGCGGGCATTGGTTTTGCATAATAATAACCTTGCCGCCCATCGACACCGTTGGCCATCACAAACTTCTCTTCAGCTTCGGTTTCAATGCCCTCAGCAATCACCTGCAGCTTAAGGGCTTTAGCAACGGCAACAATCGCACGGACCAGCGATTGTGCAACAGGTTGCATATTGATATTACGCACAAAACTCTGATCCAGCTTAATGGCATCAATAGGGATACGCGCCAGCTGGGAAAGAGAAGAGTAGCCGGTACCAAAATCGTCAAGATGAATCTCTGCGCCAAGTTCCTGAAACTGCTTCATCAACATCAGGGCGCCCGCTTCATTCTCAATTAAACAGCTTTCCGTCAGTTCGATATCAATAGGACAATCCGTCAGGCCCGCTTCACTTAAGGCATGTTTTAGATCGGTATAAACACTTTGATCGATCAGCTGCTTAGCTGAAACATTCACGGCGACACGCAGGTAGATGCCTTCACTACGCCACTTAATGATTTGCTGCAGGACATTGAGCATGACCCAGCGACCCAGCGGCACAATCAATCCTGACTCCTCCGCATAGGAAATGAAGTCGCCCGGCGGCACCAAACCGCGCTCGGGAGAATTCCAGCGTACCAGCGCCTCTGCACTAACCACGTCGCCTTTAGCATTGAGTTTCGGTTGGTAATGCACCACCAGATGATCCAGCTCCAGCGCTTTACGCAGGTTGGTATCCAGCCAAAGATACTCGAACACGCGCTGGTTCATCTCATTGGCAAACACGCAGAATTTACCGCGACCATTCTCTTTCGCGTGGTACATCGCCGTGTCGGCGTTACGAATCAGGCTTTCGCGGTCTTCGCCATGCAGCGGGGCGAGGGCGATGCCAATCGAGCAGCCGCTATAGACCTCAATCAGGCCAATGCGGAACGGTTGGCGCAGGCGCTCAAGAATGCGCGACGCCATCGCTTCTAGCGCGGCCTGGCTGGTGTGTTCCGCCAGCACCACGAATTCATCGCCACCAAGACGCGCCAGGGTTTGATCTTTACCCAGACAGCTGAGGATGGCTAACGATACCGCCTGCAGCAGCTGGTCGCCGAACATGTGGCCATAGGCGTCGTTAACCTTCTTAAAATTATCTAAATCAAGATAAACCACGCCGGTTTGACTGCCCTTTGCCAGCTCCAGTGCCAGGCTGATCTGCTGATGGATGGCGTTGCGATTAGGTAAACCGGTCACCGTATCGGTATTGGCCAGAACACGCAGCCGTTCCTGCGCTCGACGTTCTTCTGTGATGTCGGTTCCAGAACAGATGAGGAAAATTTCATTTTTCCCGCTACCGCTGTGTACGAACTTATTACGAAACAGAAACAGTCGCTGACCTTTGCGGGTTTTAATCCAGCGCTCAACTTCATATGAACTGCCTTCACGGAAGAAGCCGGTGATGTTGCGCCGTGATGCCTGGGCTTCCTGTTTAGTCATAAACAGCTGAAACACGTTGCGGCCAATCACTTCCTGCTCTTTCAGCCCGGTATACTCTTCGCTCAAGCGGTTAAATCGTTGAATATTACCGCGTTGATCGAGGATCACAATCACCGAGTTTGCTTCAGAAACCACCTGCTCGGCAAAAGATAAGCCCAGCGTCAAATCTCGCGCGACGGCGGAGGTATCGCCCCAAGCTGAGGAGGTTCCTGCCCAGGTTGATTGGTTAACTTTACGGCCGACGAAATGCATCGGCACCGGCTCGCCGTGCAGCGACAGCGTAAGGTTGATACTGGAGGTAATGACCGTCATCGCGCGAAGTAAACTGGCCTGCGCGGGTGTAAGCGGAACCGCCATATTGGTGTTAGCGTTCTCATCTTCGGCAAAATGCAAAGCATCACTATCTGAAGTTAAACGCCAATGAGGGCTGGTGGTGCCAAACAAGGTATATAGCAACGTTTGCCCTTGTTCATCGGTCATGGAAACTTCCTCCGGGGGAATGCTCAGCGGGCGGTATCTCATTATTTTAGCAACAGTATTCAACCTCCTGCGTCAGCACAAGGTGCAAATTAAATATATTTTTGTTTTTACTAAAGAATGGCACGAAAAAGCCCCGATAAACGGGGCTGAAGTCTTTAGCAAGGGCACTTACCCAGCTTGCCTGGCTGGCTGGGAAAGCGCGCATCGAGGCAGTGACGGTGAAAAGCGCGCTCATCCATTGGAGCGAGCGTTGGATGATGTTCGCGCATATGCTTCAGATAAGTTTCATAGTCATGAACGCCGACCATTAAACGAAAACTTTGCTGCAAACCCCGCCAGAGTCGCTGCCAGCGCGTAAGATTTTGCCCACCCGCTGCAGGTGTGATTGGTAAGCAGTGCTGAATTTGCCACGCACCGGTGGGCTTTCTCCACTGAAAAATGGACTCAGACATTTCGCACCTCTTTGCGCAGGGAGATTTCGGATTCATGGGTAGTCGGCACTGTGCTGTTGAGTGCGCGACGGATCACGAAGAAGGCTGCCACTAGCATGGTGACCGCCACCAGCATGAAGAAGGCGCACAGGGCCGCGTTAATTTGATTGCTAAACACGATGGTTTGCATATCGGCAACGGTCTTGGCCGGAGCGATAACGATGCCGTCATCGATACCTTTGCTGAATTTGTTCGCCTGCGCGAGGAAACCAATGGAGGGCTTCTCGTGGAAGATCTTCTGCCATCCGGCCGTCATTGAGGTGATGAACAGCCAGGCGGTAGGTAAAATAGTGACCCACGCATAGCGCTGCTTCTTCATCTTGAACAAGACAACGGTGCCGAGAATCAGCGCCATCGACGCCAGCATCTGGTTACCGATGCCAAACAGTGGCCACAGCGTGTTAATCCCGCCAAGTGGATCGACCACGCCCTGATAAACGAAGAAGCCCCATCCTGCTACCGCCACGGTGGTGCCGGCCATATTACCCAGCCATGAACGGTTATTGGCCATCGACGGTACCACGGTGCCCACCAGGTCCTGCACCATAAAGCGACAGGCGCGGGTACCGGCATCAACCGCAGTAAGAATAAACAGTGCCTCAAAGAGAATCGCAAAGTGATACCAGAACGCCATCATGGCCCGGCTGTTAAACACCTCGGTAATAATATGCGCCATACCTACGGCAAAGGTCGGCGCACCACCGGCACGTGACAGAATCGTGCTTTCGCCGACGTCGCGGGCAATGCCGCTCAACATTTCCGGCGTCACGACAAAGCCCCAGCCGTTGATGGCCTGCGAGGCACTTTCCACCGTAGTCCCAATCAGTGCGGCAGGAGAGTTCATGGCAAAGTAAACGCCCGGGTCGAGCACCGAAGCGCAAATCAGCGCCATAATCGCCACGAACGATTCCATCAACATCGCGCCATAGCCGATAAAGCGAATATGACTTTCGCGCTCCACCAGCTTCGGTGTGGTTCCGCTCGAGACCAATGCGTGGAAGCCGGAAATCGCACCACAGGCAATAGTAATAAACAGGAACGGGAACAGCGCGCCGGAGAATACCGGGCCGCTGCCATCGATAAATTTGGTGACGGCGGGCATCTTCATTTCCGGCATAGCAAACAGAATGCCAATCGCCAGACCAATGATGACGCCGATTTTCAGGAAAGTTGAGAGATAATCGCGTGGTGCCAGCAGCAGCCACACCGGCAGCGAAGAGGCAATAAAACCGTAGATCACCAGCACCCACGTCAACTCAGTGCCTTTGAGCGTAAAGAGCGGCCCCCAATAAGGATCGGCTGCCACGTTGCCGCCGTAGATGATCGCCGCCATCATCAGTACGAAGCCAATAATCGACACCTCGGCAATTTTTCCCGGCCGCAGGAAGCGCATATACACGCCCATAAACAGCGCAATCGGAATAGTGGCAGCGATGGTAAACAAGCCCCACGGACTGTTTGCTAACGCTTTTACCACCACCAGCGCCAGCGCTGAGAGGATGATAATCATCACGCCCAACGCACCGAGCATGGTAACCACGCCCGCGAACGAACCGAGCTCCTGACGTGCCATCTCACCGAGCGAACGGCCATCACGACGCGTAGAGATGAACAGAATCAGAAAGTCCTGCACCGCACCGGCAAACATTACGCCAACCAGAATCCAGATGGTGCCGGGCAGAAAACCCATTTGCGCCGCGAGAATTGGGCCAACCAGCGGACCTGCACCAGCAATCGCCGCAAAGTGGTGGCCGAACAGCACCCATTTATTAGTGGGGACGTAATCGAGGCCGTCACTTAAGCGTTCCGCGGGTGTGCGACGACGATCGTCCAGTTCAAAGATGCGTTTAGAGATAAACAGGCTGTAAAAGCGGTAGGCAATGCTGTAGCAGGCGACCGAGGCAATCACTAGCCAGACGGCGTTGACGTGTTCGCCGCGACTGAGCGCCAGCATGGCAAATGCGCCTGCGCCAATTAACGCCACCGCTAACCAGATGACTCCGGTTTTGACGTTGTTCATGAGTTAACTCCTTGTAGAGACCGGGAAAAGAGGCGATCGAATACAACAAGTTAAAAGTAATGTAATGAATTGTTAACGACAGGGGTTAGCAGCAGAAGTGTGAAGCAGAATGCAAATTTAACCTTTGCGAAGGTGATTGCAATGAAATGCGGGATAACGGCTGTTATCCCGCGAGTTTTCATGCTCAGGCGGCTGGACGGGCAACCACGCTGCGGGTTTCCATGCGCACTTCCGCAATGGTCACATCAATGATGTCGGTGACGCGGTAAGCGACTTCACCTTTAATCTGCACGGTGCCGCTCTCCTGAGAGCACACCAGCTCATCACGCACCGCGTGGATGAACGGAGCAGGAATAAAGGCGACCGCGCCATTTTCCTGCAGGCGGACGCGCATACCGCCACGTGACACGTCGATGATCTCGGCGCTGAACTTGCGATCGGTACCAGCAAACGGCGCCAGGAAGCGCGCATAGAGCCAATCACCGACATCGCGTTCAGCCATACGGTTCAGGCGACGACGCTCGCTCATGATCGTCGTCAGCTCATCCTGCGGACGGGCGATGCTGTCGCCACGCACAATCGCTTTCAGCAGACGATGGTTGATCATGTCGCCAAACTTACGAATCGGTGACGTCCAGGTGGCATAGGCTTCAAGACCGAGACCAAAGTGCGGGCCTGGCTCGGTGCTCACTTCCGCAAAAGACTGGAAGCGACGGATGCGGCTGTCGAGATACTGCGTAGGCTGCGCATCAAGTTCACGACGTAGCTGGCGGAAGCCTTCCAGCGTGGTAATCGCCTGCGGATCAACGGTGATGCCGTGACCTGCCAGCACGCCTGCGGCCTGCTCTGCATTGGCGAGGTCGAAACCGGTATGCAGGTTGTAGATACCAAAGCCCAGCTTCTCCTGCAGCACTTTTGCGGCACAGACGTTAGCGAGGATCATGGATTCTTCAACGATGCGGTTAGCGATGCGACGCGGCTCGGAAATGATATCCAACACTTCGCCTTTCTCGCCCAACACAAAGCGGTAGTCCGGACGATCTTTGAACACCAGCGCATGGGTTTGACGCCACTCGCTGCGCGCCAGGCACAGCTGATGCAGCAGGCGAATTTGCTGAGCAATCGCCTCGCTTTCGGGCTGCCAGCTGCCGCTGTTTTCCAGCCAATCGGAGACGTTGTCATAAACCAGTTTGGCTTTGGACTCGATCCACGCGGCAAAGAAGTGCACATCGTCAGCCAGGCTGCCATCTTTCAACACGGTTACGCGGCACGCCAGCGCCGGGCGACGTTCGTTCGGACGCAGTGAACACACGTTGTCAGACAGCTCGCGCGGTAACATCGGAATGTTGAAGCCCGGCAGATAGTTAGTAAAGGCGCGTTTAGCGGCCAGCTTATCCAGCTCGCTGCCTTCCGCGACATAAGCGGTAGGGTCGGCGATAGCGATAGTCAGTGACAGATTGCCGTCGGCATTCTCTTCCACATACAGCGCATCATCCATATCCTGGGTGCTGGCGCTGTCGATGGTGACAAAATGCAACGCGGTTAAATCTTCACGCTGGAGATTTTCGTCAAGCATCTCACCAAAGCCGACGTCAGGCGCCTGGCGTTCGAGGTTATGACGTGACAGCGTGACCCACCACGGGGCGAGATGATCGTCCGCCGTGACAATGAATTCGGTCAGTTCAGCATAGAAGCCACGGTCGCCTTTCAGCGGGTGACGGCGCATTTCCGCTACTGCCCAATCCCCGTTCTGGAAGTCGTGGCTCACGCTACGCTCGGCGCGACACGGAATCGCGTCTTTCAGCAGCGGATGGTCCGGCACAATCGACAGGCGATCGTCCTTCCTTTGTACGCGGCCGACAAAGCGGGTCAGGAACGGCTCAACCAGGGTTTCCGGCTCGGCACTCTCGCGGTCTTTATCGGTGTGGATCACGGCCTGAATGCGGTCGCCGTGCATCACTTTCTTCATCTGCGGTGGCGGAATGAAGTAGCTTTTTTGAGCATCAACTTCAAGGAAGCCAAAGCCTTTTTCCGTACCTTTAACAATACCTTCAACACGCGGAGTCTGCGCATGAAGCTTCTCTTTAAGCTGCGCGAGCAGCGGATTATCCTGGAACATAATTTATATAGTTTCGTGGCCTAAGAGCGGCTGACAGTTTTACGCGAATCGCGTGCGCGCGGCAAGGTCAAAACAGGCTAAAAAGCCGCTTTACGCGGCTTTTTACCTTCTGATAACGCTTTGGTTAGGCGATGCGTTGTGAGGGCAAGGCGGCAGTTAATGCCAGCTTGACCGGCACCGATTTTGAGGTCGGCGTACCGCTACCGTCGCCAAAGCTGGAGAGCGGTACCAGCGGGTTGGTTTCCGGATAATAGGCGGCGAGATTGCCGCGCGGAATATTGTACGGCACCAGCTTGAAACCACTAACACGCCGCGTTAATCCGTCATTCCACAGCGTCTCAATATCCACCAGCTGGCCCTCGCTGAAACCTAACGACGCCATATCATCTGGATGGATAAAGACCACTTCGCGCTGGCCATACACGCCGCGATAACGGTCATCGAGGCCATAAATGGTGGTGTTGTACTGATCGTGTGAACGTAGAGTTTGCAGCGTAAACGGCACGGCCACATCGCCCAACTGCGGGAACAGGGAAGTCGGCAGGACGGCGGCGCTGAATTCTGCCCGCTTACTCGGTGTGTTGAAGCGCAGTTCTGCGGCGGCATTGCCGAGATAGAAACCGCCGGGGATGTCGCACTTGTTATTAAAATCGTCAAAGCCCGGAATGGTCGCAGCGATGTGATCGCGAATCAGATCGTAATTACCCGCCATTGCCAGCCAGTCGATTTTCTCGCTGCCTAAAGTGGCATGCGCAATACCCGCAACGATCGCGGTTTCGGAACGCTGCGTCTCCGCCAGCGGAATCCCCACGCCTTCTGAGGCATGTACCATGCTGAAAGAATCTTCAACGGTGATGTACTGATTACCGCTGGCCTGACGATCGCGTTCGGTGCGGCCCAGGGTTGGCAGAATCAGTCCTTCATGGCCCGGCACCAGATGGCTGCGGTTCAGTTTGGTACTGATGTGCACGGTCAAACCGCAATGCTGCAACGCCTCTTCGGTGACGGGGGAGTCGGGTGCTGCCGCCGCGAGATTTCCGCCTAACGCAATCAGCACTTTCACTTCATCACGCAACATCGCATTCAGCGCTTCAACGGTGTTATGACCGTGCTCGCGCGGCGGTTCAAAACCAAAGTGGGTACCCAGTGCATCAAGGAACGGCTTGCTCGGCTTTTCATCGATACCCATGGTGCGGTTGCCCTGCACATTACTGTGGCCGCGTACCGGACACAGGCCCGCGCCTTTTTTGCCCAACTGGCCAAACAGCAATTGCAGGTTGGTGATTTCGCGTACGGTGTCCACTGAATGTTTATGCTGGGTGATACCCATCGCCCAGGTCACGATGACGCGCTCAGCGCTTTGATAAATTGCCGCGGCTTCACGTATCTGCGCTTCGCTCAGACCGGATTGACGCACGATATCGTCCCAGCGGGTGTTATCTACGGCGGCTAGATATTCCTCAACGCCTTGGGTATTTGCGCTAATGAACGTATGGTCAAAAATGCCCGCTTCGCCAGCCGCCAAACGTTCACGCTGCATTTCCAGCAACGTTTTCACCATGCCGCGAATCGCCGCCATATCGCCACCGAGATGGGGCTGGTAATAGGCAGAACTAATCGTACCGGCCATCGATGTGACGATTTCCAGCGGCTTTTGCGGATCGGCAAAACGCTCCAGCCCGCGCTCGCGCAGGGTATTGAAGGTGACGATTTTCGCGCCATGATCGGCAGCGTGACGCAGGCTGTGCAGCATGCGCGGGTGGTTGGTGCCTGGATTCTGGCCGAAGACGAAAATTGCGTCCGCATGATCAAAATCGTCGAGACGAATGGTGCCTTTACCCACGCCGATGCTGCGTTTCAGGCCGGTGCCGCTGGCTTCGTGGCACATATTGGAGCAGTCGGGGAAGTTGTTGGTGCCCATCACACGGCCAAACAGTTGATAAAGCCATGACGCTTCATTGCTGGCACGACCCGATGTATACAACTCCATCTGGTTTGGATGATCCATCGCCTGCAGGTGCTGAGCAATCAGCGCAAAGGCGTCATCCCAGCTAATCGGTTCGTAATGGTCGGTGGCACTGTTGTAGCGCATAGGGTGGGTTAAGCGGCCCTGATATTCGAGAAAATAATCACTTTGCTGATAGAGGGTGCTCACGCTGTGCTGGGCAAAAAAATTTGGAGCAACGACGCGTCGCGTCGCTTCCCAGGTCACGGCTTTTGCGCCGTTTTCACAGAAACTAAAGGTACTTTTGTTGTCATCGCCCCATGCACAACCCGGGCAGTCAAAACCGCGCGCTTTGTTCATGCGCATTAAGTTACGCATGTTTTTCAGCGCTGCTTTGCTATCAAGGACAAAACGGGTAGTCGCTTCCAATGAACCCCAGCCGCCCGCCGCGGCGCGATAAGGTTGAATCTTACGTTTAAATTTCATAGTTGCAGGCTTATTTGTTTATGAGTTGTTATCAGAATATGTCTTCTGTTAGCGGGAAGTGTGCGACTCTCCTTAAAAGTTGTCTAATTGATTGGTTTAATGGAGCGATAGGCGGCGTTTATCGCAAAAAGGTAGCAAAGCGTGACTTATATCAAATTTTTCCCGCTGGTCAGGTGCGTGAGTTACGTGCTGCAGGAATAACTGACTAATAATTGCTCTTTCAATGATGAGAAGGGCACGCAGCATGAAGAATCTGGCCAGCCAAATTCACGCTTTCGGTAAAGCTTTGATGATGCCGATCTCGGTGATCGCCGCCGCAGGGATCTTTCTTGGGTTAGCCGCCGCAATGCAAAATCCGGCAATTACCGGAGATGCTTTCGCCAATCTGCAGGTGCCACAACTGATCATTGGTTTTATTCGTAAAGTGGCGGGAGCGCTGTTTGCCAATCTGCCGCTGTTCTTTGCCGTGGCCAGCGCCATTGGACTGGCAAAAGCCGAGAAGCCCACCGCCGCATTCGCCGCAGTGATTGGTTATATCGCCATGAACGTCGGCATCAGCTCCACGCTGGCGTCGAAGGGCTTGACGGCGGCGACCACCACGCCAGAAGCATTGCAAAAGGCTGGCATGGACCAAACCGCCGCGATGATGACCTCCGCCGAATACATCGACATGCTCGGTATTTTTACTTACAACATGAGCGTGCTGGGCGGCGTGATCGCAGGTTTGATTACCGTGGTGTTGCACAACCGGTTTTATACGCAGCAGCTGCCCACGGCCATCAGCTTCTTCGGTGGACGTCGTTTTGTGCCGATCGTCACGGTGGTGGTGTTGCCGCTGGTGGGCGTGCTGCTGGCATTGATTTGGCCGACCATCGGCGAAGGCATCGCGTGGGTTGGCCTGATGATTGGTAAAAGTGGGCAATATGGTGCTTTTTTGCTTGGCACCAGCGAACGCCTGCTGATTCCCACCGGCTTGCACCATATTCTCAATGAAACCGTACGGTTTACGCCGATTGGTGGCATGGCAACGGTGGAGGGGCAAAGCGTTGTGGGCGCGCTGAATATCTTTAATACTTCGCTGACGCATCCCGGCGCGATCCCGGATGATACGGTGCGCGGTGCCACGCAATTCCTTGCACAAGGCAAAATCCCGGTAATGATGTTTGGTTTACCGGCCGCCGCACTCGCGATTTATCACACCGCACGGCCCGAGCATAAACAGCGCGTTAAAGCGCTGGTGCTGGCGGGTGCATTAACGTCCTTTACAACCGGTATCACCGAGCCGCTGGAGTTCTGTTTCATCTTCGTTTCGCCCGTGCTCTATATCCTGCATGCGGTGCTCACCGGCTTGTCCTTTATGCTGATGTCGATGCTGCACCTGATGATCGGTAACGTGCAGGGTGGCGCCATCGATTTGGTGGTATTTGGTATTCTCGGCGGCACGAAAACCCACTGGTGGTGGACGATTGTGCTGGGGGTGATGTATGTGCCGATTTACTATTACGCCTTCCGGTTTGTGATTACGCGCATGCGTGTGGAAACGCCGGGGCGCGAATCTGATGAGGAGCAAAAACCGGAGCAGGTGGCGGCTGATGAGCGCACCAAAGTGATCATTAGCGGGCTCGGCGGTGAAGCCAATATAGAAGATGTCGATTGTTGTTTTACCCGGCTGCGGGTACGGGTTAAAGAGATGAAGCAAGTGGTCGATCAAACCTTGCTCACGACCGGCGCCAATGGGGTTAATCGCGTCAGCGAACATGATGTGCAGGTGATTTACGGCCCGCAGGTTGAGAAGATTGCTAACGAGGTGAAAAGCGCGCTGGGCGTGGCGTAAAGCGTTGCTTGATAACAGCAACGCTGATGCCAATCCCTGGCAGACAACATCCTAAGGCGCCTTACTCAGACTTCGTTGGAGGACGACGGCTTATTTTGCCTCCTTTCCGACCCGCTTCGACGGCTCTTTCAGGATCGTTTCTGAAGTTACCACCGCTGGCCTGGCCTCCCGCCTTGCCAGCTTCTCTGGCACGTTCCGGATTGTTGGCAAAATTCCCTGCGCCGCCTCTGTAGCTCTGTTTGTTCATAGGAAGACCTCTTATCAATGTTCCATTAGATTTAAGGACTAGCTAGTCACGCTGACAATTTTAGACGCTGGTTGCAGTAAGGCCAGTGAGCGAGGTGTAAATAATTGAAGTTGGAGAAAGAATTCAATGGGTAAGGCATACCCGGGAATAAAATGAAGGGGTTACATTGACATCACTGGCGGGCTGGTTGAACATCCCCCGGTTTTTCCCGGCCCGTTTATTTGGCGCTCGCCTGCTGGGTAACACGGCATTTTTAGATAGCCGACGTCATCTTTCATCACTTATTGCTGGACAAACAAAATAGACATCAAACAGTTAATTTATCTGTGTAACCTGGAGCGCGAACGGCACTTTGGACGTGCGGCTGAGGCCAGCTTTGTTAGCCAGCCAACGCTTTCAATGCGGCTGAAAAACCTTGAGCGCGAGTTAGGGTTATCGCTGATCAATCGCAGCAACAATTTCGATGGTTTCACGCCGGAAGGCGAGCGCGTACTGACGTGGGCGCGGGAAATTGTCTCGGTCTATCAGGGTTTAAAGCTGGAAGTGGAATCGCTCAAGCATGGCGTGAATGGCACCTTGCGGCTGGGCGTGATGCCGCAGTGCAGCGTGGCGCTGCCGGCATTATTAAAGGCGGTTGAAATACGCTACCCGCAGCTTGATTATCGCGTTTCAGCGATGAGTGCCGATCAGCTTTTAGAGGCGCTCAACAGCCATACGGTAGATGGCGGGATTGGCTTCTTTGAGCTGACCTCCTTACGCGAGCTGCATTTTCAAACCGCTTTGTTAAAAGATCCCGGCGTGGAAGCACTTTTCAATCCTCACTATTTTCCGGCACTGCTTGAGCATGAAACGCTGTCGCTATCGATGCTCGCCAGCCATCCGCTATGTCTGGCCGAGCCAACGCGCTATTTTCGCCGTTATCTCGACGGCCAGCTGCGTGAAACTGGCCTCATTCCGCGCGTTATCGTTGAAAGCGCGTCAATTATGCAACTGTTGCAAAGTACGCAGGTGGGATTGGGCGTAATGGTGTCGCCATGCGGCCATCTGCTGCCGGAGCTGTTACAGAATCTGGCGCGTCGGCCAATTGAGATTGCCCCAATGGGGCGCCAGGCAGCGTTGGTGATTGCCGAGCCAGGCAGAGCTTCACCGCTGGCTCAGCACTTCTTTGATGAAGCGCGTCGGCATCTGCCCGACTAACGGGTTTCTCCTAACGCCATCAGCACGCGATCCTGCCAGTTAGCAAACGCCACGGCTTGTAACAGCGTAAAGATGCGCTCGGTGCCCCAGCCCGCATTGAGCAAAGGTTGCAGATGTGCCGCGCTAAAGCGATCGGGCTGGCGGGTTAACTGGGCGCCAATCGCTATCACCGGCGATGCAGTACCCGCGTTCTCCACATCCTGCAACAGCGCCGCGCGCCATTCGCCCGTCAGTTGCCCGAACTGGCGGCGACAACCCAGCACGCGTGCGCAGACCGCTTGTGCCAGCGCCTCTTCCGCAGCGAAATGTGTGCTCAGTCGCTGCTTCAGAGTGGCGAAACCGTATAGCGCTGGTGCATCGTGTACCAATAACCAGATCGCGTCATCTAACCCGTCAATTCCCTGACAGAAAGTCACCGCTGCCAGCTGTTCGGCGCTGGCATAGCGCAATTCCACCGGTTTTAGCGCAGGCTGCCAGCCAGCGCTGCTGGCAAACAACGCTGCGCTGGCATCGGGTGGTGGAGAAACGCCAGGGATCCAGCGTACCGGCAAGCCCATCATCGCGTGCAGCGAGGCCACGACGCGCGACTGATAGCTGACAAAACCGATAAGTTGGTTCAGCGTGACGATATCGGGCTCCGTCAATCCCACCGCATCCAGCGCGCTGATGCTGTTAGTGGTGATCAATTCAGGCTGCATCGCCAGCTGGCGAGCATATTGGGTAATTTGCGTCAGGCGATTGTTACTTTCACGTGAGGAATCCGGGCCCGGCAAAGGATTAAGCCGCGCAGAGTAGTGATTACACAGGCGCTGAACGCCGGCCACCTGCGCTACTGTCAGCGCGGTACTAAGACGATCGTACAGCGTTAAGGTGTGGGTCAAACTGGTCGCGAGCGTATCGGGAAACAGGATCTGGCTCAGGTCGCGTGCTGCCAGCAGTGTGGGCTGAAAACTCGTCAACAGCGGCTGGAGTGCGGTGGCTTCCTGTTGCAAACCGAGCAGAAAACGGTCTTCGATATAGGCGGCTTCGGGCACCAGCGGTGCGGTGGCGGTTGTATTCGGGCGAGTCTGGCTTTCATAAAACCAGTGGTCATGGCCGGGAGAACGGCGTTGTTCCATGGTCATTCCTTTCGCTAAAAACGGACTTGCTGCACGGCGTGCGAATCTGAAAAGCAGGCATGCAACAAAGGGCTAGCTTATCGTCGCTGAACGGCTGTCCACGGCAAAAGAATGATGGGGAATAATTAATAGCTTACGAGTATAAGGAGGGATGTTTTTGTATTAAGAGGTCGCCATGAATGGCGACCCTATGAAGCTTACTTCAGTTCCAGCTCGTTCATGGCGGCAATGCTGAAGCCGCCATCAACATGTACCACTTCACCGGTGATACCACCCGCGAGGTCAGAACACAGGAAAGCCGCAGAGTTACCCACGTCTTCGATGGTCACGGTACGACGAATCGGGGTCACCGCTTCGCAGTGTGCCAGCATCTTACGGAAGTCTTTAATGCCTGACGCGGCCAGGGTACGGATTGGACCAGCAGAAACGGCGTTAACGCGCGTGCCTTCAGGACCCATCGCGTTCGCCATGTAGCGAACGTTGGCTTCCAGAGACGCTTTAGCCAGACCCATCACGTTGTAGTTCGGGATCGCGCGCTCTGCGCCGAGGTATGAGAGGGTCAGCAGGGCAGAATTCGGGTTCAGCATTGCGCGGCACTCTTTTGCCATCGCCACAAAGCTGTAGGCGCTGATGTCGTGCGCAATTTTGAAGCCTTCACGCGTAACGGCGTTCACGTAGTCACCATCCAGCTGATCGCCAGGCGCGAAACCGATGGAGTGAACGAAACCGTCAAATTTCGGCCAGGTTTTTGCCAGTTCGGTGAACAGCGCAGTAATGCTCTCGTCTTCTGCCACATCGCAAGGCAGAACAATGTCTGAACCCAGATCTTTGGCAAACTCTTCCACACGACTTTTCAGTTTGTCGTTCTGGTAGGTGAAAGCCAGTTCTGCGCCCTGTTTGTGCATCGCCTGCGCAATACCGTAGGCGATTGAGAGTTTACTGGCAACGCCAGTAATCAGAATGCGCTTACCGGAAAGAAAACCCATAGCTGTAATCCTTTTGGTCATTGTTGTTGGCGGTCGCGATGGTTAAAAAGCAGGCGACCGACGTTAATCTCGTGCGAAGTCTAGCACGTCTCTATAAATGCGGTAAATCGCACCGCGTTTTCCACGCTGCGGTGCGGCATCAGCGCTCACGTCGCCAGGCTTCGGCGGTTAAGGCTTCACCAAAATGGCTGGCGATCAGGCGTTTGGTTAGATCATGTAACGGCGAGGCCAGCACATCGGCGGTGCCGCCGCGCTCCACGACTTCGCCCTGATGCATGACTAATACCTGATCGCTGATGTGCTTCATCATGCCAAGGTGCTGCGTGACATAGATATAGGCGATGCCGTGCTGCTCCTGCAGTTCCAGCATCAGATTTACCAGCTGCGAGCGCATGGTCATATCCAGTGAGGCAAGGGCTTCATCGGCAACGATCACTTTTGGCTGCAAAATCAATGCGCGTGCCAGCGCCAGGCGCTGTTTCTGTCCGGGCGCCAACATATGTGGATAGTAGCCAGCGTGATCGCGCAGCAAGCCGACCTGGCGCAGCGTGGCGATAATGCGTTTCTCGCGCGCTTCATCGTCGAGTTCTGTATTCAGACGCAGCGGAAAATCAAGAATCTGGCTGACGCGCTGCCGCGGATTGAGCGAGGTGGAGGGATCCTGAAAAATCATGCGGATGCGCTGGCTCCGGTAGCCATAGTCGCCGTACTCCAGCGGATGATCGTCAATCAGCATTTCACCCGCGGTGGGTTCCACCATGCCGCTCAGCATTTTCGCCAGCGTGGATTTTCCCGAACCGTTTTCACCGATCACCGCCAGCGTCTGCTTTTCACGCAGGGTAAAACTGACGCCTTTCACCGCCTCAACGTGCTGACGACGAAACAGGCCGGTACGATAGCGATAGGTTTTGCTCAGGTTGCGTACTTCCAGCAAGGTGTCCATGACTACTGGCCCTCCATATTTAGCGGGAAGTGGCAGGCAAACAGGTGGGCTTTGTTACCGGTCAGACGCGGAGTCTCAATGCATTTTCGCTGCGCATACGGGCAGCGTGGCCCAAGACGACAGCCAATCGGCAAATGTTCCAGCGACGGGATCGCGCCAGACAGCGTATTTAATCGGCTTTTGTGCGGCAGCGCGCTGCCGAAATCGGGCATCGCGCGGATCAGCGCCTGAGTATAAGGATGGTGCGGCGTATCCATAAGATCTTCGCTTTGCGCCGTTTCCACCGTCTGGCCGCAATACATCACGTTGATGCGGTCAGCCCATTGGCTCATCGTGCGCAGGTCGTGGCTGATCAGCAAAATCGTGGTGTTGTTATTCTGATTGAGGCGGCTCAGCAGGCGGAAAATCTGCGCCTGCGTGGTTGGCTCCATGGCGTTGGTCGGTTCATCGGCGATCAACAGGCGCGGCTGATTGGCCAGGGCGATAGCGATCATCACTTTCTGGCATTCACCGTCGGTTAATTCGTACGGGAAGCTGCGCATGATGTCTTTATGATCTTTGATGCCAACGCGGTGCAATAGCTCAATCGCGCGCACTTTACGCCAGAACCACAGGCGCTGATACCAGCGACCTTTATGGGTCCAGCGCGGAATGGCCTGCATCAGTTGGCGGCCAATGCTTTCTGACGGATCGAGACAGGATTGCGGCTCCTGGAAAATCATCGAGACATTGTGGCCGACAATACGTCGGCGTTCGCGCGGCGACAGACGCAGCAGGTCGACGTCGTCAAATACCATGCGATCGGCGGTGACGCGCCAGTTATCTTTCGTTACGCCACAAATGGCTTTGGCGATCAGGCTCTTGCCCGATCCTGACTCACCGACCAGCCCGCGCACTTCACCTTCGGTAAGCGTCAGATTGATGCGGTCGACCGCTTTGACCGGACCGTCAGCGGTCATAAACTCGATGGTCAGATTTCGGATATCCAGTAGCGGCATTATTCAACTCCCGCTTCTACTGCGCGACGGATACCATCGCCCAGCAGGTTAACGATCAACACGCTCACCATCAGCGCCACGCCTGGCAGCATCACCGTCCAGGGCGCCACGTAGATCAGCTCCAGCGCGTCACCGAGCATTGCGCCCCATTCGGGTGAGGGCAGCTGCGCGCCAAGATCGAGGAAACCGAGCGCCGCGATATCCAGAATCGCCATTGACAGCGAGCGGGTAATTTCGCTCACCAGCAGCGGCAGCACATTCGGCAGCACGGCGTTCCACAGAATATTCAGATTGCGCGCACCATCGAGGCGCAGCGCCACCACATACTCTTTCTCCATCTCATCATGTACAGCAGTATAAATTTCGCGCACTAAACGTGGGATCAGCGCCAGAAACACGGCCAGCATCGCATGTTCCAGACGCGGCCCGAGAAAGGCCACCACGATAATCGCCAGTAATAGCGAAGGAATTGACAGCAGCGTGTCCAGCACGTGGTTCATTACCGCCGAACGCACGCCGCGTGTTATGCCAGCGAAGATACCGAGCACCAGCGCGCAGATCGTCGCTAACACCGTAACCAGAATGGCGGACCCCACGGTGGGCGCCACGCCGCTTAACAGGCGGCTCAGTACATCGCGCCCAAGATCGTCGGTACCAAGAAAGAAAGAGACATCGCCATAGCGCGACCACGAAGGCGGCAGCAGTTGATAACCCAGGAATTGCTGGTCAATGCCATAAGGTGACAGCAAACCACCGAACAGACAGAGGAAGAGCAGGATGCCAAAGCCGTACAAACCGACCATGCCGCTGGTGTCGCGGTATAAGCGCTGCCAGCTGCGACGCAGCGTGCTGGGCAGCCGCTTCTCGTCATAGACATTATCGTAGGGCATACCATTCCTTATGTTTCAGCGGATTAAGTGCCGCACCGAGAATATCGGATAACACGCTAACCAGAATGACCAATCCACCGACCACCATCACGCCAGCAGAAATTGCTGCGTAGTCCTGCTGGCGAATCGCATTAATCAACCAGCGACCAAGGCCTGGCCAGTTGAACACCACTTCGGTGATCATTGCTAATGTCAGCATGGTGGAGAATTGCAGCCCAAGACGGGGAATCACCGGCGGCAGCGCATTATGCAATACGTGACGGCGAATCACCGTGAAGCGCGACAACCCGCGCGTTGCGGCAGCTTTGACGTAATTTTTGTCCATCACGTCGCTGGTGCTGCTGCGCAGTAGGCGGATCATCTCGGTAGCCGGCGCAACGGCCAGCACTATTACCGGCAGAATCATATGCGTCAACGCGCTCACCATCATTTCATGGCGCCAGGGCGAATGGCTCAGCCAGGCATCAATCAGCGCGAAGCCAGTGATATTTTGCACCGGATAAAGCAGATCGAAGCGTCCAGAAACCGGCAGCCAGCCGAGGGTCAAGGAGAAGAAAAGGGTAAAGAGCAGCGCCAGCCAGAACACCGGCATTGAGAAACCCAGCAGCGCCAGGGCGCTAATCGCTTTATCCTGCCACTTTTTCCGCATCACGCCGGCGCAGATCCCCAGTGGAATGCCAACCAGCAGCGCCAGAATAAACGCCATTACGCACAGCTCTAGCGTGGCGGGAAATACTTCGCGCAGTTGAATATCGATTGGCTGACCGTTGGTACTGGATACGCCGAAATCGAACTGCAACAGGCCTTTAAACCAGAACCACCAGGCATCAAACAGCGATGCACCTTCCAGCGGCGCGTTGGGTGTGAAGTAACTGAGGCTGAAGCTCACCAGCGAAAGCAAGAATAGGGTGATCAGCAGCAGTAGCAGACGACGCAAAATATAGATGATCATGCTTATTCCTCGCTGCTCTCATCACGATAAACGCCGGCAAAAGAGGCGTTACCAAACGGGCTCAGTACTAAGCCTTTAATGTCATGTCGATAGGCTTGCAAACGCAGCGAAGAGGCCAGCGGCAATACCGGCAGCTCCTGCGCCAAAATCTGCTGCGCTTTGTCGTAGCTATCGATGCGCGCCGAAAGCTGTTGCGACAACAGCGCATGTTGCAGCGCTTCGTCAAACGCCGGCGAACACCAGTGCGCATAGTTGGTCTGCGAGCGGATAGCGGCACAACTCAGAAGCGGCCGGAAGAAACTGTCGGGATCGTTACTGTCGGTGGCCCAACCGGTTAGCGTGAGATCGTGATTCATCTCCATCAGCTGCGCTTCCTGGAATCGCCCTTCCACCGGCGCGATGGTCACCCGCACGCCAACCTGAGCCAAATCGGCCTGTAACAGCTCAGCGGTTTTCAGCGGGCTAGGATTCCATGACTGTGAAGAAGAGGGCACCACTAAGCGTAAATGCAGGTCTTGCAGACCGAGCGCCTTCAGTGCTTCTCGTGCTTTCGCCGGATTATATTCGGTAACGTGTGCATCGTTGTCATAAGCCCATGACGCGCGCGGCAGAATCGAAGCCGCCGTTTCTGCGGTGCCGTAATAAATCGACTCCATCAAGCGTTCGTTATTGATCGCCAGCGCCAGTGCATGACGCACTTCCGGGCGATCGAGCGGGGGTTTACGGGTGTTAAACGCCAGATAAGCGATATTCATGCCGGGTCGCAACGTCATACGCAGACGCGGATCGTCGCGCAAAATGCTCAGCTGGCTGGCGGCAGGATAGGCCAGCACATCACATTCACCGGTCAGCAGTTTAGATAAACGTCCGGTCCCGCCGACGCCCAAATCAATCACCACTTGCTGCAGCCGCGGTACGCCTTTCCAATACTGCGGATTACGTGCCAGCCGCAGATATTGCCCGGTGCGGTATTCACTCAGCTGGAACGGGCCAGTACCTACGGGCTCGCGATCCAGCTGCTCTTGTTGGCCTTTAGCGCTGAGATTGTTGGCGTACTCCTGCGACAAAATTGGCGCGTAATGGGTGGCGATGTGCCAGAGGAAGGAGGCGTCTGGGCTGTTGAGGCGGATTTCCACCGTATCGCTATCCAACTTTTTAACGCTCTGCACTGAATCGGCGAACTGCAGGCTGTCGAAATAGGGATAGCTGCCACCGTTGACGTTATGCCACGGATGCTTACGGTCAAACATGCGCGCAAAACTGAATACCACATCGTCGGCATTCATTTTGCGCGTCGGTTTAAACCCGTTGGTGTGCTGGAAGGCCACGTCTTTGCGCAGGTGGAAACGGTAGGTTGCACCGTTATCTCGCACTTCCCAGCTCTCAGCCAGATCGGGAATCAACCGATAGGTATAAGGATCGACGTCCAGCAGCCGATCGTACAGCTGTGCCGCGAGCGTATCGACCACCAGGCCGCTGCTTACCATTTGCGGATTGAACGTATTAACCGTGCCGTTCACACAATAGACAAAGCCGCTGTGGCGGATATTGTCGGTTGGCGCGGCCCACGCTGACGCACTCATGATGCTGAGACCAAGCAGCAGAGAAGGGAATAGTTTTGGCATAGAACTCAACGATTCTGAGGCAATAGCGTGAGTGTATCCCAAACCGCTCGGAGTCCCAAAATTCGCGACGCTTCTGCTGTGTTTTTCGCCAAAGTGGCGATGAGGTAATCACAATCTTAGTGTGGAAATGAGAAAAATTCTCAATTAGGGCTTTACAGATGATAATAAGAATGATTATTATTCATCTGCGCTTCGACGGTGGCTCTACCGAAGAAGAGCACGACATTGCTCACATTGCTTCCAGTATTAGTTGCCCGCACGCTGTGCGGGCTTTTTTTTGTCCAGGTCCGAGCCAGCGTTAATAACGCAGGCGTCCACTGAAGCCATTCGAGAGCATCACGCCTGATTTTACGCTCAAATCGGCCTCTTGTTCGCGCGGTTGCAAGGCGTTGATGAAGGCTTCCGCCCACGTATAGCAGTTATGCAGGTGAAGGTTTTTCATCAGGCTCGCGTGACGTTCGCGGCGTACGGAAAGTGGCATGATGAGCGCGGTATGAATGGCATCTGCAATCGCATCGGGATCGTAAGGATTGACCACCAGCGCCCCCTGCATCTGCTCGGCGGCACCGGCAAACTGTGACAAAATTAAAACGCCGGGATTAGTATGATCCTGCACGGCGACATAGGTTTTAGCCATCAGGCTCATCCCGGCTATCAGCGGTGTTACCAGCGCCACGCGCGCCGCACGGTAGAATCCGCACAGCTCTTCTCGCGAATAATGATTGCTCAGATAACTCACGGGATACCAGTTCAGCTCACCATGAATACCGTTCATTTCGCCGCAGCGCGTCTCAAGATCGCGCGACAATTCTTTAATGCGATGAGAATAGCCGGACGCCATAGAAGCGAGCTGCACCAATGAAAATTTGTGGTGGTACTCTTCATGTTGACGAAGTAATACCTCAATCGCGCTGATACGGTAGGGCGTGCCGGTGCTATCGTCGAAGTGTCCGCTGCTAAGAATGATATTCTCCGGTAAGGTTTCACGGCACTGCTGTTCCATAAAAAGGCAGCTGTTGCTTTCAGCCAGCGCGCTGGTTTCCGCCGTATCAATGCCCACTGGAAATACACCAACGCTTAACTGGCGGCCATGAATCCGCAGCGTATAAGGCGAGAGGTGTTCACAGCGGAAACGCGATCCTACCCATGCAGTGAAATTGTTCATATCCTGGGTGGTCTGGAAACCAATCAGATCGGCACACAATAATGAATCGGCCAAATAGCGCCAGTTGGGTATCGATTCAAAAGATTGCCCGGCGGGAAAAGGTTGATGGAAAAAGAAACCAATACGATTGATTAGCCCCGCATCGCGCAGCATTTTAATACTGGGAATCAAATGATAATCCTGCAACCAGATATCATCATCGGGCATGGCATAATCACTAATAGCACGCGCATAGGTTTCATTAAGCCGCATATAGCCAATCTGGCTACTGGTTGAAAATCGAGCCATGTCAGGTCGCTGATGAAAGACCGGCCACAATCCCTGATGAATATATTGATGGTAACCCTCTTCATATTCAGCTTTGGTTAAGCGAAATGTCAGCGTGTCATATTCATTGCCTTTATTAAAATTCAGCTCACGGTGCAGCTCTGAAGAGAGAGTCTCGAACTCACCGCTCCATTTCACCCACATTCCACCGCGGCGCGCTAATATGCTTTCATAAATAGTGGCGAGAGTTGAGTGACTATTCTGACTGTGCGAAACCAATATTAAGCCTGACATAGTTTTTACCTGTTGCTTAACCTGCCTGTTCTCGATTTCTGGCAGAGCGTTAAAAAAAGGTTGATGTAAAAGGAATTGAAGAAAGCCGCTCATTATTTAACGTTCGCGCGTATTAATGAACGGCCGAGTCCTGCCAGTTAACTCGATATTTTCCATTTATTGCTATTCCTGCGCATCTTTCAGGGTTGTCGATAGAATTAATCTAGCCGACTCACCCGTAAAAAAGCCGTAAAAATAGCGGTGAGATTTATAAAGATTTAATAATCGATATTATTCAATTTACTTTCATCTCTATGCCGTGCTTTTTCATCATTGCGCGTAGTTGATGGTAAGTCACACGTAACAGTTCGGCGGCGCGGCGCTGGTTGTATTTGGCCTGCTGCAAACTCACTTCCACTAACTCACGTTCCTGCTGGTTTTGCCATTGGCGTAAATCAAGCGGCAGAGAAGGCAGGGGAGCTGCTGTCGGTTCGGAGTGAATTGGCAGCGGCGTGCGCGGAGCAAACGGTTTAATAATGATATTATCCAGCGGCTCTTCAGCGCTGTGATGGCGATACACGGAACGTTCTACCACGTTTTTTAATTCGCGTACGTTACCGGGCCAGCTGTGCTTCAGCAGCGTCAGCTGGGCGCGCTCGCTAAAACCGGGGAAGAGAGGCAAACCTAATTCGCGGCACATCTGAATCGCAAAATGTTCAGCCATCACCAAGATATCGCTGCGACGTTCGCGCAACGGCGGCAGCTGAACCACATCGAAGGCCAGGCGATCGAGCAGGTCCGCGCGAAATTTTCCAGCGCTGGCCAGCGCGGGCAGATCTTCATTCGTTGCGCAGACCAGGCGCACATTGACCTGCAGTGATTGATTGCCGCCAACGCGCTCCAGCTGGCCATATTCAATCACGCGCAGCAGTTTCTCCTGCACCAGCATCGGCGCGGTGGCGAGCTCATCAAGAAAAAGTGTGCCGCCGTCGGCGCGCTCAAAGCGGCCCAGATGACGTTTTTGCGCCCCGGTAAATGCACCGGCTTCATGGCCGAACAGTTCGGAGTCGAGCAGGTTTTCATTCAGCGCAGCACAGTTGAGGGAAACAAAAGGGCCTTCCCAACGGTTTGACAGATAATGTAAGCGGCTAGCGATAAGCTCTTTGCCGGTGCCGCGTTCGCCGACCACCAGTACAGGTTTTTCTAACGGCGCCAGACGCGAGACCTGCTCCAACACCTCCAGAAAGTTATTCGACTCGCCCAAGAGATTGTCGCTACCGTTTGCCATGATGAAATTCGCCACTGATTAATCAATTTCACTACCTTAAGTGATGTTGTGGCGGATGTAAAATAAACAAAGCCATTAAAATCAACCAACTAAAAGTTGGCACGCGATTTGTATTAGTGAAGAGCGCCTTGCGCACCTACCTACAAAATTAGAGGAACATCATTATGGGTATTTTTTCTCGTTTCGCCGACATCGTGAACGCTAACATCAACTCTCTGCTGGAGCGCGCCGAAGATCCGCAGAAACTGGTACGCCTGATGATTCAGGAAATGGAAGACACGCTGGTTGAAGTGCGTTCGACCTCCGCTCGCGCGCTAGCGGAAAAGAAACAGTTATCGCGCCGCATTGAGCAAGCTGAGATTCAGCAGACTGAATGGCAGGACAAAGCCGAACTGGCGATTAATAAAGGTAAAGAGGATTTAGCGCGTGCTGCGTTAATCGAAAAGCAGAAACTGACCGATTTGATGGCGGCCCTGCAGCAGGAATCGGCGCAAGTGGAAGAGACGCTGGAACGCATGAAAGGCGAGATTGGTGAGCTGGAGAATAAACTGACCGAAACCCGTGCGCGTCAGCAGGCATTAACACTGCGTCACCAGGCGGCGTCCTCTTCACGTGATGTACGTCGTCAGCTCGACAGCGGCAAGCTGAACGATGCAATGGCGCGTTTTGAATCCTTTGAGCGCCGTATCGATCACATGGAAGCCGAAGCGGAAAGTCAGCGTTTTGGTAAACCGAAAGGTTTGGATCAGGAGTTTGCTGAACTGAAAGCCGATGATGAAATCAGCCAGCAGCTGGCCGCACTAAAAGCCAAAATGAATCGCAGTGAGTGATCGCCACGGGCCTGGCCGCAGGCCCGAGTTAAAAGGGTGTAAATGATTAAGGAGAGTCGAATTAATGAGCGCACTTTTTCTCGCCATACCGTTAACGATCTTTGTGCTATTTGTCGCACCGATCTGGTTATGGCTGCATTACAGCAACAAACGCAACGGCGGTGCAGATTTGTCATCGAATGATTTGCAGCGTTTGCAACAGATCACCCAGGATGCACGTCGTATGCGTGAGCGTGTGGAAGCATTGGAAGCCATTTTGGATGCCGAACATCCAAACTGGAGGCAGCCATGATGAACGGTCGTAAACTGTGGCGCATACCCCAGCAGGGTAAAGTGCGCGGCGTCTGTGCCGGTATCGCCGAATACCTGGATATTCCGGTGCGTCTGTTGCGCGTCATTGTGGTGCTGTCGCTGTTCCTTGGGTTGTTTATGTTCACCATCGTTGCCTATTTTATTCTCGGTTTTGTGCTGGATGAGAAGCCCGCCGATGCCGCGGGTGAACGCACTCCGAGCGCACGGGAACTGCTCGACGAGCTGGAAGCCACGCTACACAGCGACGAACGTAACGTGCGTGAGATTGAACGCTATGTCACCTCGGAAACATTTAGCGTGCGTAGCCGCTTCCGCCAAATCTGATTTTACCCGTCATACTTCAAGCGGCAGATGCGTTGGCTGCGTGACCTCACCCCGGTCACTTACTAGAGTAAGCTCCCGGGGATTCAGGCACTTGCCGCCTTTCTGCCGCTCGAATTATTTTGGGTAAAAAGTGAAATAGGAAACTGTATGCAAACTCAACGTTTTACTGCTCTGCGCCGTCGCGCGACACCTGCGTTGATGTCGGCGGGGAAATTTATCATCATTAGCGCAGTAACTTACGGGCCCGGCGGGATTGCTGGCTGGGCGGTGAAATCGGTGGCGCGCCGTCCGCTGCGCCTGTTGCTGGCGGCCGCCCTGGAACCGTTGCTGAGCAAAGCATTCAAACGCTTGTCGGCACGATTCATCAGGGAGAACGATGAAAAGACTGCAAAATGAATTGATGGCGCTGATGAACCGCGGTGTTGACCGCCATCTGCGCCTGGCGGTTACTGGCTTAAGCCGCAGCGGCAAAACCGCGTTTATCACCTCGCTGGTTAACCAGCTTCTCAATGTACACAGTGGCGCACGTTTGCCGCTGTTTTCCGTGGTGCGCGAAGATCGGCTGCTGGGCGTGAAGCGCGTACCGCAGCGTGAACTGGGTACGCCGCGTTTCACCTACGATGAAGGTCTGGCCCAGCTGTATGGCACGCCGCCCATGTGGCCAACGCCTACGCGGGGCGTGAGCGAAATGCGCCTGGCGCTGCGCTATCGGCCCGATGAATCGCTGCTGCGCCACTTCAAAGACACTGCCACGTTGTACCTTGAAATTGTCGATTATCCCGGCGAATGGCTGTTGGATCTGCCGATGCTGGCGCAGGATTACCTTAGCTGGTCACGCCAAATGGTCGGGCTGTTGCAGGGCGATCGTGCTGCGTGGTCAGCGCACTGGCGCAGCCTGTGTGCCGATCTCGATCCTTTCGCGCCAGCCGATGAGAATCGCCTCGCCGCGATCGCTGCTGCCTGGACTGATTACCTGCATCACTGCAAAACCGAAGGCTTGCACTTTATCCAGCCGGGACGCTTTGTGCTGCCGGGCGATATGGCGGGTGCGCCGGCGCTGCAGTTTTTCCCCTGGCCGCAGGTTGAAGAGATGCAGGTCAGCAAACTGGCGCAAGCCCCTGCGGGCAGCAACTTTGCTATGCTGCAGCAGCGCTTCAACTACTATTGCCAGCACGTGGTGAAAGGTTTCTATAAGAATCACTTTCTGCGCTTCGATCGCCAAATTGTGCTGGTCGATTGCCTGCAGCCGCTCAACAGCGGACCGCAGGCGTTCAACGATATGCGCCTGGCGCTGACCCAGCTGATGCAGAGCTTCCATTACGGCCAGCGCACGCTGTTCCGTCGCCTGTTTTCCCCGGTCATAGACAAGCTGCTGTTTGCTGCCACCAAAGCCGATCATGTTACTGCCGATCAACATGCCAACATGGTCTCTCTGCTGCAGCAGCTGGTGCAGGATGCGTGGCAGAACGCGGCGTTTGAAGGGATCAACATGGATTGCCTTGGTTTGGCGTCGGTGCAGGCCACCGAAAGCGGCTTGGTTGATCATCGCGGCGAGAAGCTGCCTGCGTTGCGTGGCCATCGTCTGGCCGATAACGAAGCGCTCACGTTTTATCCCGGCGAAGTGCCGCCGCGTTTGCCTGGCCACGGTTTTTGGCAGCAGCAGGGATTTCAATTTGAGCAGTTCAGACCGCAGCAGCTGGATGTCGACCGTCCGCTACCGCACATTCGCATGGATGCTGCGCTGGAATTTTTACTGGGAGATAAATTGCGATGAGCGATGAAACACCTTTAAAAGGGCGCATTGATTTTGCCCGCCCGCTGACGGTAGAAGCAGAAAAACCGCTGCGCGCCGCGCAAACCTTCACCCCCGAAAGTGAGAGCGCGTTTCTTGCCACGGCAGAAGCCGAGCCGCTGGAAGAGGGTCAAGGCGAAAAAGTGGTGGAGGCGGCACTGCGTCCTAAACGGAGCCTGTGGCGCAAAATGGTTGGCGTTGGGCTCGGTATTTTTGGCGTCAGCGTGGTGGCGCAGGGCGCACAGTGGCTGCACGATTCATGGATCACGCGCGACTGGTTTGCGCTCGGCACGGGCATTGCCGGTGGATTGATTGTTGCGGCGGGCGCTGGCGCGCTGATAGGTGAATGGCGTCGCCTGTATCGTCTGCGCCAACGTGCCGAGGAACGCGATATTGGCCGCGAATTGTTGCACAGCCACGGCGTCGGTAAAGGGCGGGCGTTTTGCGAAAAACTGGCGCAGCAGGCGCAGCTGGACCAGGCGCATCCCGCGCTGCAACGCTGGCATGCGGCACTGCATGAAACCCATAACGATCGGGAAATTGTCACTTTATATGCCCAGCTGGTGCAGCCGGTGCTGGATCGCCAGGCGCGACGTGAAATTAGCCGTCATGCCGCGGAATCCACCTTGATGATCGCCGTTAGCCCACTGGCGCTGGTGGATATGGCGTTTATCGCCTGGCGCAACCTGCGGCTGGTGAATCGCATCGCGGCCATTTATGGTATCGAGCTGGGTTACTTCAGTCGTATCCGCCTATTCCGGCTGGTACTGCTCAATATGGCGTTCGCCGGTGCCTCGGAACTGGTGCGTGAAGTGGGGATGGACTGGATGTCGCAGGATCTCGCCGCGCGCCTCTCCACCCGCGCTGCGCAAGGGATTGGCGCCGGTTTACTCACTGCGCGTCTTGGCATCAAAGCCATGGAGCTGTGTCGTCCACTGCCATGGCTGGAAGAGGACAAACCGCGTCTGGGTGATTTCCGCCGTGAGCTGATCGGTCAGCTTAAAGAAACGCTGGTAAAAAGTGGGGATAAACCAGGGCAGGCTGCTAAATAATCAGCTGTTGCTTACCTTTCACGCTAGCCGTAGCGTGAAAGGTGAAATTATCTGTGTTAACGCCTGGATTTGGCGGGATTTTTGTTGGTCGCTCCGCTACACTTCCCTCTATCACCTGCCTCTGGCTGTCAACTTTTCATGACAGGCCTCTTCTGAGGCGCTGCAAGTTAGCGTATTATCACTAAAATCAAAACCTGACTAAGGCTCATCGCAATGCGTTTGGAAGTTTTCTGCCAGGACCGAATCGGTCTGGCGCGCGAGTTGCTCGACCTGTTGGTTGCCCGCAATATTGATCTGCGCGGCATCGAAATTGCGCCACTCGGCCGCATTTACCTCAATTTTACCGCGCTGGAGTTTGAACCCTTCAGCAATCTGATGGCGGAAATTCGCCGTACACCTGGCGTGACAGATGTGCGCACCGTCTCGTTTATGCCATCTGAACGCGAACATCGTGCATTGAGCGCGCTGCTGGTGGCGATGCCGGAGCCGGTGTTGTCGATCGATCTAAAAGGCAAGGTCGAGCTGGCGAATCCCGCGGCACAAAACCTTTTCACGCTTGATGAACAGAAGCTGCGTAATCAAAACGTTGGCACGCTAATCACCGGCTTCAACTTCCAGCGCTGGCTGGAGAATGAGCGGGTTGATGCTCAGGCGCAGCATGTGGTGATACAGGGACGCGATTTCCTGATGGAAGCGCGGCCAATTTATCTGGCAGAAGAAGAGGGCCAGAGCGATCTGCCGGTCGGCGCGATGATTACGCTGAAATCAACGGCGCGCATGGGGCGACAGCTGCAAAACCTCACCGTCACTGACGAATCAGAATTCGATCATATTGTGGCGGTAACGCCAAAAATGCGTCAGGTGATCGATCAAGCACGCAAACTGGCGATGCACGATGCTCCGCTGCTGATCGTGGGCGATACCGGCACCGGCAAAGATATGCTGGCGCGCGCCTGCCACTTGCGTAGCGCGCGGGGTAAAAAACCTTTCCTCGCGCTTAACTGCGCCTCGTTGCCGGATGATGTGGCTGAAAGCGAACTGTTTGGCCACGCAGCGGGCGCGTATCCTAATGCACTGGAAGGCAAAAAAGGATTCTTTGAACAGGCCAACGGCGGCTCGGTATTGCTGGATGAGATTGGCGAAATGTCGCCACGCATGCAGACCAAACTGCTGCGCTTCCTCAATGATGGGACGTTCCGCCGCGTGGGTGAAGAGCATGAGGTGCATGTTGATGTGCGTGTGATCTGCGCCACGCAGAAGAACCTGATTGAGTTGGTACAACGCGGCGAATTTCGTGAAGATCTGTTTTATCGCTTGAATGTGCTGACGCTGAATCTACCGCCGCTGCGTGAACGTCCGCTGGATATCCTGCCGCTAACGGAAATGTTTGTGGCGCGCTTTGCCGATGAGCAGGGATTACCGCGTCCACGCCTGTCATCGCAGCTGGCACCGTTTCTAACTCGCTACAACTGGCCGGGTAACGTAAGGCAGCTAAAAAATGCGCTGTATCGCGCGCTGACGCAGCTGGAAGGTTACGAACTGGGACCGCAGGATATTGTGTTACCGGAGCAGGCGCTGGATGTGTCGCTGGGCGAAGAGGCGATGGAAGGATCGCTGGATGACATTACCAGTCGCTTTGAACGTTCGGTGCTCACGCGTCTGTATCTCTCCTATCCCAGCACACGCAAACTGGCCAAACGCCTGGGCGTATCGCATACCGCAATCGCTAATAAGTTGCGTGAGTATGGATTGGGGCAGAAGCGCACCGAGAGCGAGTAGCCGCTGGCCGCGATGATGTGGCAGCAAGGCGCGCATTGATAGGCGCGCACACTAAAAACGCCGCCTCAATAGGGCGGCGTTTTTAATACAAAAAATTACTTCAACGCAGCCAGCGCCGCATCATAGTTTGGCTCTTCGGTGATTTCGTTCACCAATTCGCTGTAAATCACTTTATCGTTTTCATCCAGCACCACCACAGCACGCGCGGTCAGGCCTTTTAACGGGCCATCAGCAATCGCCACGCCATAGTTTTCTTTGAACTCAGCACCACGCAGTGAAGAGAGCGTGATTACATTGCTGACGTTCTCCGCACCGCAGAAGCGTGACTGCGCAAAAGGCAGATCTGCCGAAATGCAGAGTACAACGGTATTGTCCGCTTCACCCGAGCGTTCGTTAAACTTACGCACCGATGCGGCGCACACGCCAGTATCGATGCTTGGGAAAATGTTCAGAACTTTACGTTTGCCTGCATACTTAGCAAGGGAGACATCACTGAGATCTTTGGCGACCAGGTTGAAAGGCTTTGCTTGCTCGCCAGCCTGCGGGAAGTGACCTGCAACAGGTACCGGACTACCCTGGAAGTGAACAGTCTGAGACATACGATTTCCTTTTTTAACAAGTGAATATCTGACTTTAGCCGCGTCAGAACAGATATAGCGTTTGTTTATGACATAATTTTTAAGGGTTTACGAGCGCCTTTCCGGGCGATAATCGAGCCGGCTCGCAATTAACATGCGGATTTAAGGAGAAAGAATGAGAACAGTGAAGAGTTATCCGGAAGCCTGGCCGCTCCATTCGCCGTTTGTTATTTCGCGCGGCAGCCGCACCGAGGCGCATGTGGTGGTGGTGGAAATTGAGCAGAACGGCATCAAAGGGGTGGGTGAAGCCACGCCTTATCTGCGTTACGGCGAAAGCGAAGCCTCGGTATTGAAACAGATTGCCTCGCAGTTGAGTGCGCTGCAGAGCGGCATGACGCGTGAAGCCCTGCAGCAGGCGTTACCTGCGGGTGCAGCGCGTAATGCTATCGACTGCGCCTTGTGGGACTTAGAGCGGCAGCAGCAGAGCAAAAGCCTGGAGGAATTGTGTGACGTTGCACTGGCTAAGGAAATCATCACCGCGCATACCATCAGCATTGATACCCCGGATGCGATGGCCAGCAGCGCGCAGGCGCTCTGGCAGCATGGTGCGCGTCTGCTAAAGATCAAAATGGATGACCATCTCATCAGCGAACGTCTGGTGGCGATTCGCTCCGCGGTACCGAATGCCACGCTGATTGTTGATGCGAATGAATCCTGGCATGCCGAGGGATTGGCGGCTCGCTGCCAACTGCTGGCCGATTTGAACATCGCCATGCTTGAGCAGCCGCTACCTGCGGCACAGGACGACGCACTCGGTAACTTTATCCATCCCCTGCCGATCTGTGCTGATGAAAGCTGCCATACCCGTGAGAGTTTGGCCCAGCTAAAAGGGCGCTATGAGATGGTGAACATCAAGCTGGACAAAACCGGCGGTTTAACCGAGGCGCTGGCGCTGGTCGATGCCGCTCGTGAGCAGGGATTTGCCATTATGCTCGGCTGTATGCTGTGCACATCACGGGCAATTCGTGCGGCGTTACCGCTGACGTCACGGGCGACATTTGCGGATTTGGACGGCCCAACCTGGCTGGCTGCCGATGTTGAACCGTCGCTGCATTTCACGCACGGCGTACTTAAGCCGCTGGCTGCCAGCGCAGCAGATTAATCATCGCTTCGAGGTAAACTTCGGTGGCTTCGTCCACCGAAATCGGCGGCATTTCGGCGGTGATGCACAGCAGACCGAGATCGTCGCACCAGCTGCCAAACGAGCCCGGCGTGGCATACCCAACGCTGCTGACAACCGGCAACGCCGTTTGCTGCGCCAGCCACTGCGCTAACTCGCTGTGATGAGGATCGTCAATGCAGGCGAGCGGTTCATGCCAGGAAACCACCCAGCTTGGTTTGATCTGATGGATCAGCTGACACAGCGCGCGGGTTTCAGGCTCGGATGACGGCCCCGATCCCGTTGAGAGCACGACATCACGCTCATCCGCTTCGCTGTTCCAGCGATACACCGTGTCGCCGCTCTGCCAGTTAGCGGCAGGGAAGTTACGGTTGAGATCGACGCCATTAGCGTTGGCGCGCAGCCCCAGCTGACAGCCGTCAGGATTCACCGCCAGAATCACGTGATGGCGGCGCAGCGCGTCCGGCAGGGTACGCATCGCGCCGGATAACGTGGCAATGGCGGCATTCTCGTCGCCGTGTGTACCGGCGATAATGAGCCCACTTTCTGCATCAGCGGCCGGGGCGGGAAACCACAGCAGCGGCGTGCCCAGCACCGATTGCCCGTATTGTTGCCAGACGGCGTCCAGCTTGCCGCGCAGCGGACGCGGATGGTATGACGACATAAGGTTCCTCATTGAAATGCTTCCAACTCCGCCAAAAGCGTTCTGGCGCGCAAGAAAAATGTGACCGGCAATCCAGCCTCAACATAACGGTAAACAGCACGCAGGGAAATAGCTATATATCAATCAGCGATTTGCGATAAAGTGCCGAAAGTTGCTGGCGACATAATCCTGTTTGCTGTCGCCGTTTTTACGGGTTAAGGAGTGGTAATGAAATTAACGTTCCGCAAGACGCTGGCTGCCTTAGTCATCACCAGCGCAGTTTCACCCGCATTTGCCGCCAACATTCCGCCGGGTGCACAGTTGGCTAGCTCGCAGGAAATCGTCCGCCATATTAAAGATGAGCCCGCTTCACTGGATCCGATGAAGGCGGTAGGCCTGCCGGAAATTCAGGTCATGCGCGACTTGTTCGAAGGACTGACGAATCAGGATGCCCACGGCAAAATCGTGCCGGGGGTGGCACAAAGCTGGAGCAGCAACGATAACAAAACGTGGATCTTCACCTTGCGTAAAGAGGCGCGCTGGTCAAATGGCGAGCCGGTCACCGCGCAGGATTTTGTGTATAGCTGGCAGCGTTTAGTTGAGCCAAAGAACAGTTCACCTTTTGCCTGGTTTGCTGCGCTCAGCGGTATTGAGAATGCGGAAGCCATCACCAAAGGGCAGATGAGCGCCGATAAACTTGGCGTTACCGCTACCGATGCAACACATCTCAAGGTGACATTGTCACGTCCCGTGCCGTGGTTCCCGAGCATGGTCGCCAACGCCGCGATGTACCCGGTCTCGCAAAAAGTGTTAGAAAAAGAGGGCGATAGTTGGACTTCGCCGGGCAAGCTGGTGGGAAATGGGGCTTATCAGCTGCAGGAACGCGTGGTGAATGAAAAAATCGTACTGGTACGTAACAGCCATTACTGGGATGACAAAGAGTCGGTACTGACCAAGGTCACGTTCCTGCCGATTAACGAAGAGTCGAGCGCCACCAAGCGTTATCGCGCCAACGATATCGATATCACTGAATCCTTCCCCAAAAATATGTACGCGCTGCTGAAGAAAGAGTTACCTGGCCAGGTTTACACGCCGGATCAGCTCGGTACCTATTATTACGCATTTAATACTGAGAAAGGGCCGACCGCGGATGTGCGCGTACGTAAGGCGCTGTCGTGGAGCATCGATCGCCGTATTATCGCCGAGAAAGTACTGGGCACCGGTGAGAAACCGGCCTGGCATTTTACGCCGGATGTCACCGCTGGCTTCACGCCACAGCAAAGTTATTTGCAACAGCACAGTCAGCAGGAGCTCAATGCCCAGGCCAAAGCGTTATTGACGGCGGCGGGTTATGGGCCGGGTAAACCGCTGCATTTGACGCTGCTGTACAACACTTCTGAAAGCCATCAGAAAATCGCGATTGCCGTGGCGTCGATGTGGAAGAAGAATCTTGGCGTGGACGTCACCTTGCAAAATCAGGAGTGGAAGACCTATATCGATAGCCGTAATAGCGGTAGTTTCGATGTGATTCGCGCGTCGTGGGTGGGCGATTACAACGAGCCATCGACCTTCCTCAGTTTGCTGACCTCCACTCATAGCGGCAATATCGCGCGCTTCCACAGCGGCGATTATGACGCGGTGCTCACGAAAGCGAGTAGGGAAACCAGTGTGGCGGCACGCAACGCTGACTACAACAAAGCCGAACAGATCATTGCCGATCAGGCGCCCATTGCTCCGATCTATCAATACACCAATGGACGTTTAATAAAGCCGTGGGTGAAAGGTTATCCGATCACCAATCCAGAAGACGTGGCGTATAGCCGCGAACTGTGGATTGAAAAGCACTGATATCGCTAAGCCGCCGAGAACCTTTGACGGCAGATAAGTCATCATTTTTAAAAAGTTAGATAAGTGTTAAACGTTACTGTTTATCTTTACTAATATTTCACAGGTGGTGGCACGTTGTTGCAATAAAGCGAACCGCGTACGCCATCTGATGATAATACGGTAAAAGGGAGAGAGTAATGTTCTATACCTCAGGAAGATCGGTGTTCGGCGTGACGCTCTACACATTGCTGGAACCGCTGCCGCTGGGCTTTTTCGTTGCGGCCTGGTTTTTCGATATCCTCTATCTGCAAACCTTCGTCATCATGTGGACCAAATCCGCCAGCTGGCTGATTGCTATCGGTCTGGTGTTGGCCATCCTGCCACGTTTAATTAGCCTGGTTTATTTATTTCGCGGGGCCAGGTCGAATGAAAAGACCCATTTCTGGCTGTCGCTGCTGGCGATCGTGCTGGCGGTGGTGAACGCCTTTATTCATAGCCGTGATGCGTATGCTGTGGTGCCCATGGGCGTCACGCTCTCGACGCTGGTGGTCGCGCTGTTGCTGATCGCTAACGTGCAGTTGGTGCTGCGAGATCGCCGCACACAAGGAGGTCGCGCATGAAATACGTACTTAGCGCGATAACGCTCGCGATGTTGCTCAGTGCCTGTGATGACGGGGCACTGATCGATCCGCAAAAGCAAATTGGTGCTAACCCTGAACTGCCGCAGGCGCAGAACTTCTTTATGCCGCCAATGCAGGTGCCGGAAGGCACGCCGTGGAAAGCCGGCGAAATGCCGAAAGTGGCGGATGGGCTGAAGATCGAGAAGATCGCCGATCGGCTACAACACCCGCGTCAGGTACTGGTTCTGCCTAATAATGATGTACTGGTGGCGGAATCGAATGGTACGCCAAAGCCGACCACCGCGCCTAAGCAGCTGATCATGGGCCTTGTGCAGAAAGCCTCAGGCAAAGGCGGTGAGGGTGGCAATCGCATAACGCTGCTGCGCAACGTGAACGGAAAATGGGAGCAGCATCGCTTTATTGAAAACCTCACGGCGCCGTTTGGTATGCAGCTGGTTGGTAACACGTTGTATGTGGCGAACGCCGATAGTCTGGTGAAGTTCCCTTACGAAACCGGGCAAACCGAGATACGCACGCCGCCCGTAGAGGTCACAGAACTGCCGGGCGGACCGATTAATCATCACTGGACGAAATCGCTGCTTGCCAGCCCTGACGGCAGCAAGCTGTATGTTGGGGTAGGTTCAAACAGCAACGTGACGGAAAATGGTATCGGCGAGGAGTATCGCCGCGCGGCGGTGCTGGAGGTGGATGCGGCGAGCGGTGCCAGTCGTATCTACGCCAGCGGCCTGCGCAACCCAACCGGCTTACAATGGGAACCGCAGAGCGGCAAGCTGTGGGCGGTGGTGAATGAGCGTGATGAGATTGGCTCGGATCTGGTGCCGGATTATATGACGTCGGTGCAGGATAAAGGCTTCTACGGCTGGCCGTACAGCTATTATGGTCAACACGTCGATGAGCGCGCGCAGCCGCAAAGGCCGGATCTGGTTGAGAAAGCGATTAAACCGGATTATGCACTCAGCTCGCATGTCGCACCGCTCGGCCTGTTGTTCTATGGCGCAGATAACATGCCGCAGTATCGTGGCGGGGCGTTTATCAGCGAACACGGCAGCTGGAACCGCACGCCGCTTAACGGCTATCAGGTGGTGTGGGTCAAGTTCGAAGACGGGAAGCCGGTAGGGCAGCCACAGCCGGTGGTGACAGGCTTCCTCACCGACGATCAAAAGCAGGTGCGAGGCTTACCGGTTGGCTTAGCCACCGATCAGCAAGGCGGCGTGTTGATTGCGGATGATGCGGGCAACGCTATCTGGCGTATCAGTTCCGCGCGGTAATGCATCGCAGATAATAAAAAAGGATTTGGCTTAAACGCCAAATCCTTTTTTTTATGTTCGCAAACCGGCTGGTAACCGCGCTGCGAACGGGGTGCTCAGCACTCCTCACACAGGCGATAATAAAATGTGCGGCGAGATATTTCAAGTTTTGCAATAATACTGTATGGTTATACAGGTGTTGAGTGACGAGCGAAGCCTCATTGTTTTTCTGATGACTCCAGGGGCGCGGATAGTCAAATCCCGGCAGGTTTCAGGTGGTGCTGGCCTGTGGCTTTCACAATGAGAGCCGCTCAGCACTCCTCACACAATGTGCTTAGGCCGTCGGCGGGTGGAGTCAAAGCCCCGGCGGCTGAAAGGCGCGCTCCTGTCAGAGGAGAAGGAAAGTGATGGAAATTGTTCGATTGCTACTGGACTTAGTCCGGGTCATCTTGCAAATCATCGTTGCCCTTTTGCAACTGACCGGTCAGGCGCACTGACCGGAACTTGAAACAAGGCGGAGCTCACCCCTCCGCCTTTTTTCGTTTGCATCAAAATCCTGCCCGGCAAAAGACGCTACTATCTCAGGCAACTATTTGCACTGCGAGGAAACGCATCATGGCAATCAAATTTGGCCCCCTCACCGCGCCGGTGAAGTTTAGTGACGTTGAGCCGGTCTCTCTCTCCGATGACACCCTGCTAAAACGAAAAAATACGCTTCTGGCAGGCATGAAACGGCAGGGTTTTGATAGCCTGGTGATTTACGCGGACAAGGAACATGGGAGTAATTTCGAGTATCTCACCGGATTTATTCCGCGTTTCGAAGAGGGGCTGTTACTGCTGGACCAGTCCGGACGCTGCACTCTGGTATTAGGCAACGAAAACCTCAAGCTGGCACGTTTTTCACGCGTAGCGGCTTCGCTGGTGCACACGCCTTTCTTCTCACTGCCCAATCAGCCGATGGAGAATGAAGTTCCGCTGGAACAGCTTTTCGCTGATGCGGGCTTAAATAACAGCAACAAGGTTGGGCTGGTGGGATGGAAGATGTTCACGCCCGCAGCGGGAAATGGCCACACACTCTTTGATTTGCCGTATTTCATCGTTGATGCCATAAAACGGACGTTGAAAGATGACGCGGTGCTGGAAAATGCCGTCCACCTTTTTATTGGCGATAACGGTGCCAGAACCACCTGTAATGCGAACGAAATAGCCCATTACGAATATGGTGCCAACCTCGCGTCGAACTGTATGCTGGATGCGCTCAATGCCATTGAGGTTGGCGTACGTGAAACCGAGCTGGGCGCACTACTGAGTGGCGAAGGGCAAGCCCACACGGTGGTAACTATTGCGGCGACCGGCAGTCGTTTCGCTAACGCGAATCTCTATCCAACCTATAAAAAAATACAGCGCGGCGATCCGCTTTCGCTTACCACCGGTTTCAAAGGTGGCCTCTCAAGTCGCAGCGGTTTTGTCATCGCTGAAGCGAGTGAACTGCCGCAAAGCCAGTCCGATTATCTGGATCGCATCGCGAAACCCTACTTTGGCGCCGTGGTTGCCTGGCTGGAAAATATTCGCGTCGGAACCCGCGGTGGCATGCTTTACGATCTTATTGAGCAGGTTTTGCCGAAGCAGCATTTCGGCTGGCATCTTAATCCCGGACATCTGGTGGCGGATGAAGAGTGGATGTCATCGCCGATTTATCCGCGTTCGGTTGAAGTGCTGAAAAGCGGCATGATGCTCCAGATTGATATTATCCCCGCGGTTGCGGGTTACAGCGGCGCGAGCGCGGAAGAGTGCGTAGCGCTGGCTGATGCGGCGTTACAAATGGAGATTCGTCACGCCTATCCGGCACTGTGGCAGCGCATTGAGACCCGCCGTCGTTATTTGCGAGAGGTGATTGGCATTCAGCTCAGCGCAGATGTATTACCGCTGTCGAATAGCGTGGCCTATTTGAGGCCGTTCTTTTTGGCGAAGCATCAGGCGCTGAGCGTGGAGAGATAAAATCTTAACCTTTGTATTTTATGGCTTCGATTAATTTCTCAAATGCGGCGGTATGCTGTTTGCGGCTGGGGTAATAAAGATAATATCCGCTAAACGGTTCGCACCAGTCATCCAGGACCGTTTGCAATTCGCCGCTGGCGATGTGTTTGCTAACGGTATCTTCTGGCACAAAGGCAATGCCCATGCCAGCAAGCACGGCATCAATACGCGACGCCAGATGATTAAAAATAAGTTGTCCATCCACTTTCACGCGAATCGCTTTGCCCGCTTTGCTGAATTCCCAGCTGTATAAACCGCCCAGCGTGGGAAGGCGCATGTTGATACAGTTGTGGTTCTGCAATTCGTAAGGTGTGGCGGGGATTCCGTTTTTTTGCAGATATTCCGGTGCAGCCACGGCAACCATTTTCCAGTCTGGGCCGATCCTCACCGCCACCATATCTTTTTCAATGCTTTCACCCAGCCGTACTCCCGCATCGAAACGGCCACTTACGATATCCGTTAACGTATTGTCGACCGAAAGTTCAACGTTAACGTCTGGATAGGCCTGCACAAACGGTTTAAGCAGCGGCCATAAGGTGGAGGACAACGCATGCTCCCCGGCGGTAATGCGAATATTCCCCGAGGGCCTGTTTTGATTGTCGGTCAGTTGCAGCAAGGCCTTTTCAATGTCGGCCATCATCGGAGCAACGCTTTTTATTAAGTTATCACCGGCTTCGGTAGGCGCCACGCTGCGGGTAGTGCGCGTTAAGAGTCGCGTGTTTAAACGCTCTTCCAGACCGCGAATTGAATGGCTCAATGCAGATTGTGAAACGCCTAATTTTGCTGCGGCACGGGTAAAGCTACATTCGCGCGCCACCATGATTAAATAAATGAGGTCGTTAAAGTTTTCCCGAAGCATGTGGTTGACCTTTTCGATTACGCTCTTAATTAGGATTTCGGGTGACGTACAAAGGCCAGGATTCAAACAGGTAGCCATCGAAATCGATATCGTCGACGTCCGAAAACTCCAGCAGCCGCTGCTTCACGTTCTCAAGATGTTCCCACATTGCCTGTTTAGCGGCGCGTGCATCTTTTTTGACCAGCGTAGCGAGGATCTTCTTGTGATCGTCGAGCCACTGCTTACGGTAATCGTTGTTAATCAGATGGCGATGCAGCTGGCTCCACATCACGTTGTCTTCGCGCCACTGCCAGGATTGCTTAAACAGCTCAACCAGCATGCTGTTGTGCGTGGCTTCAGCAATCGCCAAATGGAAATTGCGATCGCCATTTTCACTTTGGTTAACCGCGCCAGAGGCCAGCTCTTTTTCTTCCAGTTCCAGCGCCTGGCGCATCTTCATGATGTCTTCACGCGTCGCCTGCAGCGCAGCAAATTCGGCAATATTACTCTCCAGCAGCTGACGCGCCTGCAGCATCTCAAACGGCCCCGCATCGTTACTGGCTTTTTGTGATGATGCCGGGTGTGGCGGGGTGTCATGAATCACATAAATGCCAGCACCGCGACGCACCTCAATTAACCCTTCCAGCTCCAGCATGATCAGAGCTTCACGCACTAACGTGCGCGTCACGTCGAGCAGTGCTGCAAGTTCACGTTCCGGCGGCAACCGTTGACCAACGGCGTACTGCTTTTGCGTAATCATATTACGTAGCATTTCGCCCACTTCCTGATACGGACGCTGAGCTGAAGTTGGAGTTTTCATTGTGTTCTTTTCTTTGCGTTAAGGGATTCACAACCTCTGAGGCTGGCGAGCTCAGAGGCGCGCACTATAACATAGTGAATAAGAATCGGCCTGGACCACGTATCACCGGCTGCTCTCACGCCGTGTTCAGCGAAAAATAGCGCCTGGCATTGTTGAAACAGATATCGCGGATCATGCCACCCAGCATTGGCTCATCCGCAGGTACTATCCCGTCCTTAACCCACTGCGCCAGCAAATTACACAGAATGCGGCGAAAATATTCGTGTCGCGTGTAGGAGAGGAAACTACGCGAATCGGTCAACATACCGACAAACTGGCTAAGTAAGCCAATTTGTGACAGCTGTTCCAACTGACGCAGCATGCCATCGCGCTGATCGTTGAACCACCAACCAGAACCAAACTGCACTTTGCCAGCCATGCCTGCGCCCTGGAAGTTACCGGCCATGGTCGCCAGCACTTCGTTATCACGCGGATTGAGGCAGTACAGAATGGTTTTTGGTAAGCAATCGTCGATGTCCATCGCATCCAGCAGGCGCGCCAGCGGCCAGGCAATATTATTATCGCCAATTGAATCAAAACCGCTATCTGGCCCCAGCAGGCGGAACATGCGCGTACTGTTATTACGTATGGCACCAATGTGCAGCTGCATCACCCAGCCGCGGCGGGCATATTCACTGCCGAGCCACACCAATATCGCCGTGCTAAATTGTGCGATCTCCAGTTCATCCAGCTGATTACCGCAGCGACGTTTCTCAAGGATTGCGTCGAGTACGTTATCTGCTGGCACCGGTGCAAAGCGCAGGGTTTCGATGCCGTGATCCGATGCGCGGCAGCCGTGGGCGGAGAAGTGATCGAGGCGGCGCAACAGGGCACGGCGCAACGCCTCGACGCTATCGATGGCGATATCCGCTGCCGCTTCCAGCTGCCCCAGATAGGCGACGAAGCCGTCCAGCTCAATTTTAAACACCTTGTCCGGACGCCAGCTCGGCGCGACCTCAATATCAATGCTGGCGTCATCGGCGATCTGGCGATGGTAGCGCAGTGAATCGACCGGATCGTCGGTAGTGCCGACCATGCGCACCTTCATCTGGCGCATAATACCGCGCGCGGAAAATTCAGTTAGCGCCAGCTTTTCGGCACAGCGGTGCCAGATGTCAGGCGCGGTGTCCGGGCCGAACAGCGTATCAGTGATGCCAAACGGCCGGCGCAGTTCAAGGTGGGTCCAGTGATAGAGCGGATTTCCCAGCGTCTTCGGCACGGTATGCGCCCAGGCGAGATACTTATCGTAATCGCTGGTGTGCTTGCCGGTGATCAAGGATTCATCTACGCCCGCCGCACGCAGCGCGCGCCATTTATAGTGATCGCCTTCCAGCCAAATCTGGCCGAGATTGGCGAAGCGCCGATCTTCCGCAATCTCCTGCGGATTCAGGTGGCAGTGGTAATCGTAGATTGGCATGTCAGCCGCGAAATCATGATATAAACGCCGCGCGGTGTCACTTTGCAGCAGAAAATCCTCATCCATAAAGCGCATTACCGGGCTCCCTGATTCGCCGCTGTGTCAAAATAGGCGCGATGAATCGCCAGCTCAACGCCGCGAATCTCAGCCAGCCCTTTCAATCGCCCAATCGCCGAATAGCCGGGATTGGTTTTCTTCTTTAGGTCATCCAGCATCTGGTGACCGTGATCGGGGCGCATCGGGATAACGTCTTCCTGACCGGCTGCTTTGCGACGATGCTCCTCTTCGGCAATCGCTTTAATCACGGCAAACATATCGACATCGCCACCCAGATGCGCCGCCTCATGGAAGCTCTTTGGATTCTCTTCACGCTTTGTCGAACGCAGATGCGCAAAGTAGATGCGTGGGCCAAAGCGTTTCACCATACCGGCTAAATCATTTTCTGCCAGCACGCCATACGAACCGGTACACAGGGTGAAACCATTGGCCGGACTGCTAACGGTATCAATCATCCACTGCAAATCGTCGGCGTTGGATACGATGCGCGGCAAGCCGAGAATCGGGCGGGGCGGATCGTCCGGATGTACCGCCATGCGCACGCCCACTTCCTCGGCAACAGCAATAATCGCCCGCAGGAACCTGGCAAAATTCTCACGTAGTTCAGCTTTACCGATGCCGTCATAGCGTGCCAGCTGCGCGCGAAATTGGTCCAGCGTATAACCTTCTTCAGCACCGGGTAATCCGGCGATAATGTTGCGCGTCAGGCGTTCGCGGTGTTGTTCGCTCATCTGCCCAAAGCGCTCGGCGGCCTCGGCAATCTCTTGTGCACTGTAATCCCGCTCCGCGCCGGGGCGCTGCAGGATATGCAGTTCAAACACCGCAAACTCAATCTGATCAAAGCGCAGCGCTTTGGCACCATCCGGCAGCAGGTATTCGAGATCGGTGCGCGTCCAGTCAAGAATCGGCATGAAGTTGTAGCACACGGTGGTAATGCCGCACTGCGCCAGATTGCGCAGCGACTGCTGATAGTTGCTGATCCAGTGCTGACAGCGGCCGCTGCCGGTTTTGATCTCTTCGTGAATCGGCACGCTTTCAACTACCGACCACACCAGGCCTGCGGCTTCAACCAGCGCTTTACGCTGCTGGATTTCTGCCACTGACCACACTTCGCCATTGGGGATGTGATGCAGCGCCGTGACGATGCCGGTTGCGCCAGCCTGGCGCGCATCGGCAAGAGAGACTGGATCGTTTGGGCCATACCAGCGCCAGGTCTGCTTCATGTTGTTACCTCACTAAATTTGGTTGACCAATGTGGTCATTTAGCGTGTTTTATTCATCAATAATCACGCCGCTAGCGGTTAAAACTCTGCTCTTTGTGGAATTAAGTCAACCTTCTGAGTGATTTTGGTTAACCAGATCACAAATGCGACATCACGCTGGCGACCACTTTCCACAACTGTGTTTCACTCCTGGCGAATGATGAGAAATGACTCAATATGGAGAGGCCGATGAACCGCAGTTTAAATCCAGGCATAACCGCTGCAGGCACCAAACGCACCTGGCGCAATCTGCGCTGGTGGGTGCTGGTGCTGTTCTTAGCAGGCGTTACGGTCAACTACATCACCCGTAACTCGTTAGGCATTCTGGCGCCCGAACTCAAAACCAGTCTCGGCATCACCACCGAACAATATTCGTGGATTGTCGGCGCATTCCAGCTGGCGTACACCTTCTTTCAGCCCCTTTGTGGCTGGCTGATCGATGTCATTGGCCTCAAGCTCGGCTTTCTCATTTGTGCCTCCATTTGGGCACTGGCCTGCTTGTTCCACGCGGGGGCGGCCAGCTGGGTGCATTTAGCGATTCTACGGTTTGTGATGGGGGGCGCAGAAGCGGCAGCCACGCCGGCTAACGCGAAAGTTATAGGCGAGTGGTTTCCAAAAAAAGAGCGCCCAATTGCCGCCGGTTGGGCGGGGGTAGGTTTCTCCATCGGCGCGATGCTGGCACCGCCGATTATCTACTTCGCTCACGCTTCCTTTGGCTGGCAGGGGGCGTTCTTATTCACGGGCTGTCTGGCGCTGGGCTGGGTGGTGCTGTGGTGGCTGTTCTATCGCGACCCTGAGCAGCATCCCAATCTGCAGGCGTCCGAACTGGCATTTATTCGTCAGGACAACGAGCCACCGGCGGTAAAACTGCCTTTCTTTACCGCGTTGAAAACCGTGTCGAAAAACAAACGCTTCTACGGGATCGCCATTCCCGCCTTTATGGCGGAACCCGCCTGGGGCGTGCTGAGTTTCTGGGTGCCGCTTTATCTGGCGAAAGAGTTGGGCATGGACCTGAAGCAGATCGCCATGTTCGCCTGGCTGCCGTTCCTCGCCGCTGATTTAGGCAGCGCGGCCAGCGGTTATTTGACCCGCCTTTACACCAAAATTTTTGGTTTCACTCAGGTTAACTCCGTGGTGGCAAGCTCGGTGACCGGTGCATTTCTGATGCTGTCGCTGGCGATGGTGGCGGTCACCAAAGATCCCTATGTTGCTATCGCGCTGATCTCAATTGGCGGTTTCGGTCATCAAATCATCTCCTGCATGCTGAGCGCGCTGGTGGTAGAGAAGTTTGATAAAGGGCAGATGGCAACCGTCAACGGTATGCGCGGTTCGTTTGCCTGGATCTCCAGTTTCCTGTTCTCGCTGCTGATCGGCGTTACTGCCGACACCATCGGTTTTAATCCACTGTTTGTCGCCATGGGCTTTTTTGACCTGATCGGTGCGGTATTCCTGATTGCTTTTATTGCTGAACGTCGCGCACAGCGCGCCTGAATAAGTAGGTAACGATGAAAACGTTAAAAAATTGGTCTTTAGCTGGCTCTGATGCGCATCATGTGGCGCTGACCGTCGATGGTAAACACACGCTCTGCCTGTATGTGCTGGAATCGGGGATGTTTCGCGTGGCGATTAAACGTCAGGGCGCCTATACCCTCGACAGAACATGGAGCATTGCGCCGCAGAGTGATGTGCCGTGGGAAGGGCGTCAGCGTGACAGTCTGGCGGGCTTCTCACTGCCGGGCTTTACGCTTGAGGAGGAGGGCAGCACCCTGGTGATCGCCACCGATAAGCTACGGGTAATCGTGCATCAGCCGCTGGCGCTGGAGTGGCAATATTGCGACGGCGCCGGCGCGTGGCAGCTGCTGACTTGCGATCGCCCGACCAGCGCCTATCAACTCAATGCACACGGCGATGGCGTAGCGCACTATCAGCGCCGCATGCCTGATGACCGTTACTATGGGCTGGGTGAGAAAAGCGGCGATTTGCAGCGCAACGGTCAGCGTTATGAAATGCGCAACCTGGATGCTATGGGCTATAACGCTTCTTCGACCGATCCGCTCTACAAACACGTGCCCTTTACCATTACGCGCCGCGACAATGTCAGCTTTGGTCTCTACTACGATAATCTCAGCAGCAGCTGGTTTGATCTGGGGAACGAGCTCGATAATTATCATCAGCCGTATCGCCGCTGGCAGGCGGAGAGTGGCGACATCGATTATTACCTGTTTGTTGCTGATAAGGTACTGGATGTCACCAAGGCTTTTGTGCGTCTCACCGGGAAAACGCTGTTCGGCCCGAAATGGAGCCTCGGTTACAGCGGTTCAACCATGCATTATACGGATGCGCCAGACGCGCAAAATCAGTTGATGAACTTCATTCATCTGTGTGAAGAGCATGATATTCCGTGTGATTCATTCCAGCTTTCATCGGGTTATACCTCCATTAACAACAAGCGCTACGTGTTCAACTGGAACTACGACAAAGTGCCACAGCCGGAAGTGATGAGTCAGGCGTTTCACGATGCCGGCTTGCGCCTCGCCGCCAATATCAAACCGTGCTTGTTGCAGGATCATCCGCGTTACAACGAAGTGGCAGAGCAAGGGCTGTTTATTCGCGACTCTGAGGCCGATGCGCCTGAGCGCTCGGTGTTTTGGGATGACGAGGGGTCGCATCTTGATTTTACCCATCCTGGCGCCGTGGCATGGTGGCAGGAAAATGTCACCAAACAGCTGCTGGAAAAAGGTATTGATTCCACCTGGAATGATAACAATGAATATGAGGTGTGGGATGGCGAGGCGCGTTGCCACGGCTTTGGCACGCCCATTGCCATCAAACACATTCGTCCGGTGATGCCGCTGCTGATGATGCGCGCCTCTATGGAAGCGCAGCAGCGTTTCGCCCCGGAAAAACGTCCTTTCCTGATTTCACGCTCCGGCTGCGCCGGGATGCAGCGCTACGTGCAAACCTGGAGCGGTGATAACCGCACCAACTGGACCACGTTACGCTACAACATTCGCATGGGATTAGGCATGAGTCTGTCTGGTTTGTACAACGTAGGACATGACGTGGGCGGTTTCTCCGGCGATAAGCCCGATGCCGAACTGTTTGTGCGCTGGATACAAAACGGCGTGATGCACCCGCGTTTTACTATTCATTCCTGGAATGACGATCGCACCGTAAATGAGCCCTGGATGTACCCGGCCGCCACGCCTGCGATTCGCGCCGCGATTGCGCTGCGTTATCGTCTGCTGCCGTATCTCTATACGCTGCTGTGGCAGGCCCATGCTGATGATGAGCCGATGTTGCGTCCAACTTTCCTCGATCACGAGCAGGACGCGCAGACGTTTGCCGAATGCGATGAGTTTATGCTGGGGCGCGATCTACTGGTGGCCAGCGTGGTCGAACCCGGCCAGCGCTCGCGTCGTCTGTGGCTGCCCGATAACCAAACCGGCTGGTATGATTTTGCCAGTCAGCGATGGTATAGCGCCGGTCAGTGGGTCACGCTGGACGCGCCGTTAGAAACGCAGCCGATGCTGGTGCGAGCCGGTGCGGGATTACCGCTCAGCGAGCGCCTGCGGCATGTGGATGCCAACGCTGACGATTGCCGCACCCTGCAGCTGTTCCCACTACAGGGCAAAGGCGTGACGAACGGCATGCTGTTTGAGGATGATGGCGAATCATGGGGCTACCAGCAGGGCAATGCGCTATGGCTGAACTGGGAAATGCGCAGCGATGCTCAGAGCATTCATCTCACCTTTACCCGCAAGGGCACTTTCCAGCCGGCATGGCAGAGGTTGAAAGTGACATTGCCAGTAGGTGAACAGCGTAAGCTGTTGATTGACGGTGTAGAGGTGAATAGCGCGCAGGCTGAGGTCGTATTGGCGCAGATAGCGTCTGCGTAATGCGTTATTTATCGATCGCCAGGCGTGGCGATCGATAATGACCCGCGCGGTTTCCTAAGGTGCGCAGCGATGCGCAACAGAATCATCAAATGCCAGGCCACAACGGCGGTGGCGGCGTTAATCGATTAGCTTTTTCGCCCGGGCCAACAGAAATGCCGTCACCGATGTCGCATCGGTAATTTTTCCCGCCAGGATCAACGCCAGAAAGTCGGCAGTTTTCATTCTACTCGCCGTCAAACCCACTTCTTCCGCATCGAGATTTTGTCCCTGATACGTCAGATCCCGCGCCAGATAAATGTGATAGCCCTGGGCGGAGTAGCCCTGAGCTAGCTTCTGATAACCCACATAACTTAACTCCCCGGCGACCAGGCCCGTTTCTTCTAAGAGTTCACCCGCGGCAAGATCTTCCGGCGCGGCATTGGGCGTCAGTTCCCAGCTACCTTGAGGTAACTCAATGGTGCGTTCACCAATGGGATAACGGTACTGTTCAACCACATAAATGCTGTCATCTTCGATGGGCAGAACGACCACAAAGTCATCTTTCTCGATTACCGAATAGATACCTTCGCTGCCATCCGCCCGCTGAATTTTATCTTCTTTCAACGTTAACCAGCGATTGCGGTAAATCTCTTTAGATACAAGCGTATGGATTTCGGCTTTCACATCATCCTCCAACGTAATAATAGAAAAGGCGGAAAGATCCTCCGCCTGAAGAGAGATTACTGCGCAAAGGCCCACGTCAATTTGCCGTTATCAGAAACCAGCTTATCCAGCTTCTTCTCATTCACTTTCTTACGCGCGCCCAGCTTTTCAGCGGTCAGCGGTCCGCTATCGCTGTGCGCAATCACCGTTTCTTTCGGGATGCTGGTCATTTTCTCAGCGATTGTTTTCAATGCATTGGCGTAACCGCTGCGATCTTTCAGATCAAACGTTTTAAGCGGCAGCTGGGTTTCAAGCCACTTTCCCCAGTAAAACTCAAGGAAAGGCGGCGGATTTTGTTCTTTATCGAAGCCGATATCACGCACGAAATAGACCAGCGAGCGATATTCATCATTTTGCATATGCTTGCGTCCTAGCTCTTTGGGTAACGCATCGGGTTGGACCTTACCAGAGGGCGTATCCAGCCACACCAGATGTGCCGTCTCCATCTTTTGCCAGAATGCCGACATGGTCGGCAAGCTACGGAAGTCATCAGTGATGCGCACCTGAACCGGCGTGTTGAGACCGGCGATATCGGCAAAATTACTGAAGGTATGGTGGCCATCGGTGAGATAAAGCGTGTTATCGGGTGCAATTACGGCGGTTTTCATCGGGCCTGGTTCGCTACCGACCGGCAGCTTGCAGCTGAAGCTACTGGGTTGAGTGAGGCGGGATTGACGATCAAACTTAGCGACCCCCTTTTGCCCCATGCTTTCGCAGTAATCATCAAAGAGCTTTTTGGGTTCGGCTTCATAACGATGTTGCTTGTAATCCAACTGGCGATAGCCAATGGCCGCCTGCGTAGGATGAAGCTGCGCCAACTGAACTTGCACAATGTCACCGGCTTTAATGTCGGCGGGCAGCGCGGCAGAAGCCTGTCCGGCTGACCACAATAACGCCAGAATTGACCAGGGTGTTCTCATTCCATTTCCTCAAATCGCCAGTCACAGAGGCGCACAATAGCATTACTGTCATCTTTGCGCTGTAGCGTTGTGGCTGGCGGTTGCCCCGCGGCAACCGGTTATCCAGACATCTGACCACAACGGAGCATGTATTATGGCACTTGCTGCTGTGCAACCGGCAAAACTGCAAAAGACCTTTATCGATCCAAGCGTGCGCATGCGCGAAACCAGCATTGGTCAGCAATGTGAAGTGCTGGCGCAAAGCTATCTCGAATATAGCGAATTAGGCGATTTCTCCTACCTCGGCGAACATTGCTGCGTGGCTGATGCACAGATTGGGCGCTTTACGGCGATAGCTAATCAGGTACGTATTGGTGCGCCTAATCACCCGATGGATCGTGCCTCTCAACACCGTTTCACCTACTGTCCGGAATATTACGATACACAATCACAGCGCGATGCGGGCTTCTTTGCCGATCGTCGTGCCGACCGCGTTATTATTGGCAACGACGTGTGGATTGGCCACGGTGTGATTGTCTTGCCGGGCGTAATGGTGGGCGATGGTGCCGTATTGGCGGCGGGGGCGGTGGTGACCAAAGATGTGGCGCCGTACACCATTGTCGGCGGCGTTCCGGCTAAAGTCATTCGTGCGCGCTTCGCCGCTGACATTGCCGCACAGCTACAGGCGATAGCCTGGTGGCACTGGCCGCTGGAGAAAATCATGGCCAACCTGGCAGACTTTCAGTCTTCCGATCTCACCCTTTTTTGCCAGCGACATGCAAACTGAAGGCAGAAAACGGCAGCGTGTTTTCGTCTGCCATCACACGCCAGCGCAAAATGGATGTCGTTGCGATGGCGTGTGACGTGCATCATACCATCGGGGGATGGTTGGTCATCGCTGACAACACGGCATCCTGTGGCAGCCCGACATGCAGCAAAATTTGCTGGCGATAGTGTTCGTCAGCGTCGCGCGACGTATCGCTCAGCAACACGCCCACCTCATTAACGTTCTTACCGGCCACTTGCACTTTGTCACGTGCCGCACTGCGCATCCATTCGTACTCAATATCGATATGACCCGTATCAATACAGCGAATACCGTGCTGGCTGAGATCGTAAGCCAGTACGGTGGCAGTAGGTCCGAGCGACATCAGCACCATATCGTAGTCGCGCGCATGCGCCAGCACCAAGCTGTAAAGATCGTTGTAAACCGAGAAGGCATTACGATTAAGCGTGGTAATGCGCTTAATGTCTCGGGCACCGGCTAACAAATCGTTGCCGATACCAAGGCGCGTACCGCTGCCTTCTACTATCAATATCTTTTTGTCGTGAAATAGCTGCTTAAACTTAGTGAAAATACGCGTCGCTTGCTGCTTATCTTTATAATCATGATATGGACGCGTCACGGAAGTATTGCCGTAGAGATAATTCTTTTTTAATAACGCTTCATAATGACGAAAATAAAAGGCCTTATGAAAAAACCAGAATAGGGCTGAACCAAAACGCATATTGCCGGTACCGCGAAAAGCATCGGGCAGACATAATAAACACGGATTATTTAGCTGACTTCCGCGACGCAGAATCTCTTTTAGACGAATTGAGAGACGTTCATCGAAGGCCTGGAAGCCAATATTTTTAAATAGCGTCATCTCCAGTTCTCCATCGCCATAGCGACTAATGGACAGCTTGTCGTTGCTGAGCAGCAGGTCAACGGTTTGCTCGGGTGACAACACCTGATATTGACGAGCGTGTGCGTTAGCAACGGGAAACCTAAAAGCAGCATGTGTGAATTTAAAAGGAAAACGTAATTTACGATAAAGGGAGTCTGCGCTGATCATAATAACCTTCTTTTTATAAGCGGCTTAGCCGCACAGCAGTAAGGTGATGTATATCACGCTTACCCGAACAGCGCAGGCTGAGGAAACTCCCAAAATAATATTTCAAGCCGATGGCTAATCAATGACAATAAACACAGGGCAAGTTTAAAAAAACAGAAAATGAATAATAATGGGGTTGTGGATACTACCGCGTTTATTATTGCCAGGAATAATCGCAATGACTGTAACCTGATTAATAAAACAATTTCATCTGATGTTTAAGCATACAAACTCCGATCGCAATGGTTTCGCCCAAACGATCGCGCTGCGTACGTCTGGCGGGTTTTGTACCTGTTCATCGCTTTTGCATGATAAGGAAAGCGAGAAAATAATGAGCGGACTAATCAAGTGATTTCTATAACGTTTCCCTGGTATGCATAACCGCATGAGTTTATCGCCTCAGCGCGCGATACAACTCAGTTTCGCAGCGCAATCAATGGTGAGGAAACGCGTCAGTACCGTGCATTTAAGCGCAGTTTTGTTATCAAAAAATGCGGTTTATTTGCATCAATGATTAATTCTCTCAACGAAAATGAAACGTGATTTCAGTCACATTATGAGCGGAGCGGCGGCTGGCAGCGATAAGCCAAACTACATTCATAAGCGGAGCTAACGACACACTTGGCAACGGGTTTTTACTTAACGGTAACGTACGTTAAAATTTTGTTGATTCTATGTGGGTTAATTTTTGAGGTTTTTTGATGAAAAAGGTTGAGGGATTAGCATGGTTAACAAACTAACCAGCATCGTGCTCGCGATCCTCGCGATTGCCTTGTTGTATATGGGCGGCAAGCTGCTGATGCTGGGCGGCAGTGCATTTTATGCACTGATGGCGGTGGGATTACTGATCACCGCCATTTTACTGTTCCGCAACCAGCGCAGTGCGCTGGCGCTATATGCAGTACTGATGTGGATTACGCTGGCCTGGATTATCTGGGAAGTGGGCTTTGACAAGTGGCAGTGGATCCCGCGCGGCGACCTGTTCGGCGTAATCGGCCTGTGGCTGGCAATGCCGTGGGTAGTAAAACCGCTCTATCGCGGTGAGCGCCGTTTCCATAGCTTCCTGGGCGGCACGGTGATGATCATGATTGTGGTGGTGATTGGTCTGTGCTTCTACGATCCGATTCCGCAGGAAGGCACCATCAGCAATGCGCGCGAGCAAAATAGCGAGCAGGGCGCGGCTAACGACTGGACCGCTTACGGTGGATCCTCTGATGGCCTGCGTTTCTCCGCGCTGAACCAGATCAGCAAAGAGAACGTGAAAAACCTCGAAGTCGCATGGACTTATCACACCGGCGATCTGCGTCAGGATGCGGATGCGACCGAATACACCTTCGAAGCGACGCCGCTGAAAGCCAATGGCATGCTCTACTTCTGTACGCCGCATAATGAAGTCCACGCGCTCGATCCTGAAACGGGCGCAGTGAAGTGGAAGTTCACGCCAAATAAAGATCGCTCTTACCTGCAGCAGCATCAAACCTGTCGCGGCGTGAGCTATTACGAAGACGCACCGGTTGCCGCGCAGGAGAATGCCGCCAACCCGGCGATCTGCCGTAAGCGTGTCTTTAATGCCACCACTGACGCGCAGCTGATCGCGCTGGATGCCGATACCGGCAAACCGTGCGCCGATTTCGGTGAGAACGGTGTGGTTGATCTGCATGCCAATATGGGTGAAGTGCGTCCCCATGCGCTGATGCAAACCGCGGCACCGCTGGTGGCGGGCAAGCTGGTGATCGTTGGCGGTTCGGTGATGGACAACGGCTTCAACAGCGGTAACCCGTCAGGCGTAATTCGCGCGTATGACGTGCAAACTGGCCGTCTGGTGTGGAACTTCGATCCGGCTAACCCGGAAAACACCGCACCGATCGCCGCGGGTCAGAACTATCCGCAGGACACGCCAGTGGCGTGGGGCACGCTGAGTGCTGACCTGAAAAATGGTGTGGTCTACGTGCCGTTTGGTAACGCTTCACCGGATGAAGTGGGTATTGAACGCGATCCAAACAGCAACACCGAGAAGTTCCGCGATGCGCTGGTGGCGCTGGATCTGCAAACCGGTGCCTTCAAATGGCGCTATCAGAGCTCCAACCACGATCTGTGGGACCGCGATAATCCGTCACAGCCTTCGCTGGTGGACATCGATTATCAGGGCCAAAAGCAGCCTGTGGTGATTTTGCCAACCAAAACCGGCAACCTGTTTGTGCTGAATCGTCTTACTGGCCAGCCGGTTTATCCGGTGAATCAGGTGAAGGTTTCAACCGAAGGTGGCGTAGCGGGCGAGAAATTTGCCGCGACGCAGCCGGTATCCAGCCTGAACTTTATCCCGCAGCCGTTGACCGAGAAATCAATGTGGGGTATCACGCCGTTTGACCAAATGTCATGCCGCATGGATTTCCGTAGCCTGCGCTACGACGGTAACCCGTGGACGCCAGCAACCGAAGCGGGGTCGCTGATCTTCCCGGGTAACATTGGCGTGTTCAACTGGGGTTCTGTCGCCGTCGATCCGCAGCGTCAAATGCTGATTGCCGCGCCAGTGCGTCTGGCTTACAAATACAATCTGATCAAACGTAGCGAGCAGACCGCCACCGAGCGCCTGTTCACCAAAGATGGTCAGCCGTACTGGAATGAAAACTTCCACGGTGATTATGCCATTCACATTCAGCAGCTGGCGTCTGGTCTTGGCATTCCTTGTGTTGCTCCACCCTGGGGCCGTATGGCGGGTGTGGATCTGAAGACCGGTAAAACCGAATGGCTGCGCCGCGTCGGCGTCACCAAAAACCTGAAAACCAGCTTCCTGCCTGGCCGCTTCCCAATCGGTTTCCCGATGGGCATGGTGGCGCACGGTGGTCCGTTGCTGACGGCGGGTGATTTGGTGTTCCATGGGGCAACGGCGGATAACTTCTTCCGTGCCTACGACAGCACCACCGGTGAACTGCTGTGGCAGACTGAACTGAGTGCCGGTGCGCAGGCCACGCCATCTACCTTTATGGGTAAAGACGGCAAGCAGTACGTGGTGATTGCCGCTGGCGGCCACGGTTCGCTTGGCACCCAAGCGGGTGACAGCGTGGTGGCATTCCGTTTGAAATAACCCCGACTACGTCAAGTTAAGGCGCCCATTGCGGCGCCTTTTTTTATCTGCTTCGCGTTAAATAAAAGCTATCGCGCGGTTTACTCATCATCACTGACAATTTCAATCAGATTGCCGTCAGGATCCCGAATAAGGGCTTCATAGAAACCATCTCCGGTTATCCGCGCCGGACTGACTAAAATCTTCTGCTCCGATGCCCGTTTGACCATCGCATCCACATCTTGCCTGGCGCCAACGTTAATCGCGATATGTGCCCATCCGGTCAGTTCTGTGCCATTCGCTCCTTGTGCTAACGCTTCCAGAGCCATAAGTTCGATGGTGGCGCCTTCATGCAAACGAATGAAGTGAGAACGAAAACCAGGGCGATTTTTGCTGATATAAAGTTCATTAGATGTTCCGCCAAAAAAATCCTGCCAAAAATGTTGCTGGGCAGTCAAATTGTTGGTCCATAACGCCACGTGTGCAATTTTCATGCGTTCTCTCCTGCAGGGGTTTTATTGCCTAAATTGAGCGTGAGTGACAGTGCAGCGACGACAAGCATCAGCACCATGATGAGTGAGAATGAAAGCGCGAGAGAGCTGTAATGGGCAATGTAACCAATTATCGCCGGACCACTTAAAACCCCGAGGTAGCCTAACGTTGTCATTGCGGGTACCGCCACTACCTGTGGCATTACTTTCTGTTGTCCTACCGCGGAGAACATAACCGGTACGATATTGGCGCAACCGGCACCCACAAAAACGTATCCCAGCAGCGAGAGAGACCATGAGGGAATAAAGGTTACCAGCGCCAGTCCGGCTGCCGCAGTGAGCGCGCCCACCAGAACCACCGGCAGCCGTCCTAGCAGAGAAATAATGCGGTCTCCGGTAAGTCTCGCCAGCGTCATCGCCACAGCAAAACAGGTATAACCCAGCCCACCCAAGGTTTCAGGAATATCCCGCACCTGCGTCAGATAAACGGCACTCCAGTCCAGCACCGTTCCTTCCGTCAGGAATACGGCAAAACAGATGAGGCCCAGTAGTAATACGTGCCCGCGCGGCACGGCGAATGCTGGGCCCTCTTTAGGATTGGCATAGGTTAGAAGCCCCGGAAAACTGAGTATGGCCAACACCATCACCGTGAACGTCACCAGCAGCGTTGCGGCCAGCACGCTCATGCCCAATGACAGCAGCACAGTCATAACCCCTGCGCCCGCGATGCCGCCGAAGCTGTACATGCCATGAAATCCGGACATCAGTGGCGCAGCCGATTGCTTCTCAACGAGAATGGCCTGAATGTTCATTGCGCAATCCGTCACGCCAACACCCACACCAAAAATCAGGAGAACCAGGCCAAGTAGCAGAGGATTGGCAATAACCGCCAGTAGCGGCGTGCTCAGGATAATCAATGCGATGGCGACAACGATGACGCGGCGACAGCCAAAACGGCTGGTCAGTAGCCCCGTTACCGGCATAGCGATCAGCGCACCAAAGCCAAGACAGAGCAGCAAGGTGCCAAGCATCGCTTCGTTGACCCCTGTGTTATTGCGCGCGAAAGGCACAATGACGGCCCAGGTGGCGGTGACAAACCCGGCAATAAAAAAAGTCAGACGCGTAGCGCGGCTGGGAGTAATGCTGCTGAGATGCTGAATCATTTCATTCCTCTTTATAGATGGATAACAATCCCTGGGAGCAACGGGGTAGTTCATTGCGCCTGCATGCAAGATTGACAATCTGCAAACATTTGCGCGATTATGCTCATTGTAGATCGTTTTTGATGGATTAAGGAATGTTTATGCTCGATTATGCTGCCTTTCCGGATCAGCGACAAGCGCTGATCAAACAGATCCTGCAAGAGCAGGGACGGGTCGTCTGTGTTGACCTCGCCAGACAATTGGGCGTTTCAGAACACACTATCCGGCGTGATCTGCACGAACTGAGTAAGGAAGGTATTTGCAAGAAAGTATACGGTGGCGCTGTAATACAGTTACCTGAAGCGGGCACTTTTCTGCTGCGAAAAGAGCAGAATCACGCAGCAAAGGAGATGATCGCGACGGCCTGTGCCAGCCTTATTAAAAACGATAGCTGTGTATTTATCGATGCGGGAACAACCAATTTGGCGATGGCCCTGGCTTTGCCAGAGGCGTTGTCATTAACGGTGGCAACAAACGCGCCGGATATCGCCGCCGTGCTTTTAAAACACCCCAATATAGATGTCATCATGCTGGGTGGGCATATTGATAAAAAAAGCGGAGGCTGCGTAAGTCACACAGCAATAGAGCAACTGCGCAACATCCATTTTGACCAGGCCTTTATTGGCGGATGCGCCATGAGCCCTGAATCAGGTCTGACAGGATTTGATTTTGCCGATTGCGAATTTAAAAAAGTGGCTATTAAACAGAGTAACCAAACGATTGTTGGTCTTACGGCGGATAAAATCCCCGGCGTTGCCAGATTCGCGGTGGCGGGCTGTGACGAAATCCATGTTCTAGTGGTGGAGGAGCAGCTTAACAAGGCGTTTTACAATGCATTTCGTGCAGAAAATATAACGTTAATAACAGTTTAGAAGGAGATATTCCGATGCGCGAGTTTTTTATCCAATATTATAAAAATACCAGCAAGGTGGAGTCTTCACGAATGAGAAGGATATCGATCTCGCTGAGGATGAAACTCTTGCATGAAATTATGCAATGGGACTTGTTCGATGACGGTAAAAATGAAATGTAGTGCTGACGTGGTATTATCCTTCCGTCAATGATAGGAGGAGGGTAATCTAATGAAAAAGAAAGAGTTCGTTACCCAGGATTTGCTGAGCAAAATTTATCAGGAAGACACATCCGCGCCCCGCAAATTGCCCCCTGAGCGTCAGCTGGCGGAAGAGTATGGCGTTTCACGTTTTACCATTCGGCAAGCGCTGGAAAAACTGGTCAGTATTGGAGCCGTGCGTATCGTGCAGGGTTCAGGCATCTGGATAAACGAGACGGTACGTAATAACCCGCTCGTCTATAATTCAATCACTGAAAAACGTTTTGATCAGATACATTACCGCTCTCTTAGCCTGCGTAAGCGACGTCCTGATAGCGACGAGCAACAAATATTTGCCATCAACGATGAGGCATTTATCTGGGAATTTTCCCGCCTGCGCTATGTTGATAATATCGCGGTGCAGATTGAAACCTCGCGCATGCCCGCGCAATTATTTTCCGATCTTACGGGGGAAATAATCGAGCGTTCTATTCAGCAATATGTTTTAGCCAGGGGCTATCACATTTCACATTTGCTAACCAGCTACCGGGCTATTAGCGTCAATCGCGATCAGGCTACGCTTCTTGGCTGTAAAAAAGGCAGCCCGGCGATGCATATCATTAACCGCGGCATTCTTCAGGGAGGACAGGTATACGAAATCAGCGACATTGTCGATATTGATTACACCTGCACCTACCTGATTCCTCATAATCCTGACAATCTGCGCTTTCGTCAGAAACAGCGTTAAATTATGGCGTATGAATAGTGCCGTCCGGCAGGCGACTTTGTGTCCACTCATGCGGACGGTAGACCACCGGATATTTCTCCGCCAGCGCTTGATCAAAGGTTACGCCGATACCCGCCGCTTGTGGCGGATAAATAAATCCCTTGTTAACGTTAGGTGCGCCCGGGAACATCGCATCCGTCAGCGATGAGCGTGGGATAAATTCCTGAATGGCAGCATTGTGTAAATGAATATTTAGATGCGTATTCACGGCGACACCGATAGGCGTCATATCACCTGGGCCGTGCCATGCTAACCGTATTCCGAATGCCTGACACAGCGCCGCCAGTTTAAGCGCTGGCGTGATGCCACCAATTTGCGAAATGTGGCAGCGAATGAAGTCGATTCGGCGATGAATGATCAACTCATGCCATTCGGCTGGATTATTAAATAATTCACCTAATGCCAGCGGCACGGCACTCTGCTGGCGTAACTGTGCCAGCCAACCGGTTTGCGCCGGAGGAAGAACATCCTCGAGAAAATAGGGCATATAAGGTTCCAGTTGTTTAACCAACTGAATCGCTTGCTGCGGAAATAACCGTTCGTGAACATCATGCAGAATTTCAAATTGATGACCATATTTGGTTCTCAATGCACGAAACATCTCAACCGTATTTGCCATGTACTGTTGCTGAGAATAATAAGCGCCGGCGGTACCCTTTTCTGGAGCATGGAGATCCTGGGCGGTACCGCCGTAAAACCCCAACTGACAGCGAATATGACGGTAGCCAATTTCTAGCGCTTGATCTACTGAGGCATAAAGTTCTTCCAGCGTTTCACCACTGGCATGGGTATAAGCTGCAATCGCATCGCGTGATTTCCCCCCCCATAATTGATACAAAGGCATACCCGCCAGCTGCGCCTTAATATCCCACAATGCCATATCAATACCGGAAATAGCATTATTGGTTACCGGACCGTTTCGCCAATAGGCATTAACGTTCATCATTTGCCACAGATCTTCAATATTATTGGCATCTCGCCCGACCAAAAGGGGAACCAGATACTCATCGACCATCGTTTTTACCGCCAATGGACGCTGTTGAAAAGTGGCACAGCCGTGTCCCGTAATGCCTTTATTGGTCGTAACGCGTACGGTAATGAGATTATGGCGATCGGGACGAGTAATAAAGCAGTGAATACTTTCGATAATAGTTGGGGTCACAAAGAAAACTCCTCTGGCACACTCACAGCGTTTAACAGTAAGGCAGAATGATATGAAATTTTTACCCTATGATTGCTGGGTTTTTATTAAGACGCAAACCCTTTTTATGTAATAAATATTGGTTAAAAAAATGCGTGATTTCTCTTTAAAAAACAGACCAATTTGCGATTTTTCGTGTCATAAAGCCTGTTGAGTGTGGTTTTGTGATCCTCATCATGATTTATTGGTTTGTTTTGCCTGCGTTCATTTATTACCATCCAGAGCAGATTTCATCAGGGCAGTTTTTTCCCTTAGGAGCAAGTATGGGAACGCAGGACGTCATAGGAAATATCATTCAGTTAGTGGGCGGAAAAAATAATATCAATAAAGTCTGGCACTGTATGACTCGGCTGCGCTTTGATCTAATTGATGACAATAAAGTTAATCAGAGTGGAATTAAAGCGCTGCCCGGTGTTCTGGGGGCGCAAATGCAAAGCGAACAGTTTCAAATCATTATTGGGCCGAAAGTAAATAGTTGGTATGAGCAACTCGTGCCCGTGCTGAATAACGATAATCAGCCGCAGATACAGCGGGAAAAAACGCGTAAAAGCATCGTTTCCCTGTTTATGGATACCGTTTCCGGTGTATTTGGACCCATTGTTCCCGCCATTGCTGGCGCAGGGATGATAAAAGGATTACTAGCCGGTTTGGTGGCATTACAGCTGATCTCGGCAAAGAGTGATACGGTGATGGTGATTGATTTAATCGCCAGCGGCGTGTTCTATTTTTTACCGTTTTTCCTGGCGGTCTCTGCGGCTAAAATCTTTAAGACCAATGAATATCTGGCCACAGCCGTTGCCGCGTGTTTGATGTATCCGTCATTAATCGATGCAGCTAAAGCGCTGGCCGCACATCAGGAAGGTGCCGTAAACGCATTCTGGTTTATGGGCCTGATTCCGGTTTCGGTATTCAACTATGCCTCAAGTGTTATTCCGGTCATCTTTTCAATTCTGGCACTGAGTTATATCCACCGCTGGGTTGATCGTATTATGCCGGAAGTGTTGAAAACGGTCTTTACGCCAACGTTAACGCTGTTTCTCGCCGCGCTCACTGCGCTAGTGGTGATTGGCCCGATGGGTATTTGGCTAGGAAAGGGATTAGCGTTATTTATTGAAGGCTTGTTCAGTATTTCATCCAGCTTTGCCGGTTTGATTGTGGGTGCCATTCGGCCGCTGGCGGTACTTACCGGTATGCACCATGCAATGACACCCATCGCGCTGCAGAATTTCAGCGATCGCGGTTATGACATGTTGATGCCGATGATGTTTATGGCAAATATGTCAATCTCAGGAGCGACCTTTGCCATCTGGAAATTGAGTAAAAATCGTCAGGATAAAGTCGTAACGCTTTCAGCTGCGATCTCAGCGTTATTAGGCATCACTGAACCTGCGCTGTTTGGGGTATTAACGCGCTATAAAAAAGCGTTTATCGCCGCCACCGTATCCAGCGCACTCGCTTCCGCCTTTATTGGTTTCTTTGGCGTGCGTTTATATGGCTATATCCTTTCCAGCATATTTAGTCTGCCGGCTTACATCGGACCGTACTTTATCTGGGCCGTTTCGGGCGTAGTGATTGCGCTGGTCTTGTCCTTTAGCCTGACGATAATACTGGTAGGCAAAGAAACTGATTAAGCTGTGCAGTCTGAGCAAGGATAAATAAGCAAACGGCATATCGAGCGTTGGTCGCCACACGTGGCGACCGAAGCTATTTAGCTTACGTTGCTCACCAGCCAGGTTTCCAGCTGGCTCAATTCATTAATCTGACCCGGATAGTCTGTTTTCAACTGCTGCAATTGCGCCAATATCGTGTCCGGCCGGTACAATGTCCCTTGCAGACGCATCGCCAGCGCTTCTAAAGGGGAGGGATTAAGGCTGTCAGTGAATATTTGGCAGCGAGAAATCACACCACGCTCAACATCAAAGTGAATCTCCACGCCGCCCCAGACAAAGCGTTCATTAAGCAGATGCGAGAAATCGGGTGCGCTGCCGAAATTCCACTCCCAGCTACTTTGTCGGGCAAATTGCTCCTTGAAACCGGGCAATTTCGGTAGCACGGCGGGGGAGATGTGCTCCGGTTCGCAGGCTTCCTGATAATAATTAAAGTAAGCGGCAACGACCTCACGACAAATCGTATCAAAGCGAATATCCGGCACTAATTCGGCAATGTTGGCCACGCGTGAGCGCACAGAACGGATGCCTTTCGCCTGTAATTTTTTGATGTCGGGGTTGAGGTACTCGGCAAGACGCGACAAATCCGCATTCATCAGAAATGTACCGTGATGAAAACCGCGATCCGGCGTTTCACGATAGGCGGAGCCCGATATTTTGCGCATTTCGCCCGCCACGTTGACCACAATATCGTTGCGGCCGGAGGCTTCGGCGGGAATACCGAGCCGTTCTAAAGCACGCAGGATGATGGCCGTAGAAACCGTTTTATCGTATTCCGGTTTTCCGGCCATAAAGGTGAAGCAGCAGTTACCCAAATCGTGAAACACCGCGCCACCGCCGCTGCTGCGGCGCGCCAGCTTGATACCGTCCTCGGCCATACGCCGAGTGTTGCACTCTTTCCACGGATTCTGGGCTCGCCCAATCACCACGGTTTCGGCATTCTGCCAAAGAAAAAGCACGCGCTGCGTTGTCGGCATTTGCCGAAAAATGCACTCCTCCACAGCAAGGTTAAACCAGGGATCGTGCGAGTCTGAGATAAGCAAACGTAAGGTGGACATCATTCCTCCAGTTCCATGAGAAAGGGCAAGCGGAAGATAGGTTACGCTTAAGTGGATTGAAAGGTAAGAAACGAGGGCGCATGACATTTTACTAAAATTGCCTCAGGCTCTAGACGACTGGTCTAATAGATGTTAACGTGAATTTAAGCGCTAGACGACTGGTCTAGTTTGAATATTTAATCCTGGCAACTGGAGATTGACGATGAAGATTCTTATGGTTCTCACCTCGCACGATCAATTAGGCGATACCGGACGTAAAACCGGCTTTTGGCTGGAAGAGCTGGCTGCGCCTTACTACGCGTTCAAAGATGCCGGGGCCGACATCACGCTGGCTTCACCGAAAGGCGGCAAGCCGCCGTTAGATCCTAAAAGCAACGAGCCTGATTTCCAGACCGAACAAACCCATCGCTTCGAAGCCGATGCCGCAGCAACTCAGCAACTTGCGGCCACCGTACGTCTGGATAGCGTAACGCCTGCCGATTACGACGCCGTGTTTTACCCTGGCGGTCACGGCCCGTTGTGGGATTTGGCCGAGGATAAGCATTCCATCGCGCTGATTGAAGGCTTCCTCGCGGCAAACAAACACGTCGCGTTGGTATGTCATGCGCCGGGCGTGTTGCGCCATGTCAAAACGCCAGAAGGGAAGCCGCTGGTGCAGGGGCGCAATGTTACCGGCTTTACCAATAGCGAAGAGGAGGCCGTTGGCCTGACAAAGGTGGTGCCATTCCTGGTGGAAGACGAACTGATTGCCAAGGGCGGTCTGTATTCTAAAGGTGCCGACTGGAGTTCTTACGTGGTTAGCGATGGCCTGCTGATCACTGGACAAAATCCAACATCCTCAGCCGAGACCGCACAACAGCTGATAAAGCAATTAGCTCAGTAAAGGCCGATTAACGGGAGGCGAACGTGTCGTCCGCCTTCCATTTTCCTGAGCATAGACGACTGGTCTAGTATTTGATAATCTTGGGCTATGACTACTGCATCCCAATTACATGGCCATGAAATCCGCGATCACATCCTTGCTACCGGCCAACGTATCATGGCAGGCAAGGGGTTTTCGGCTGTCGGATTGAATGAAATCCTCACCGATGCTGGCGTGCCGAAGGGTTCGTTCTATCACTATTTCAGTTCGAAAGAGGCGTTTGGCGTAGCGATGTTGGCGCGCTATTTTGATGATTATCTCACCGATCTCGATAGTACCTTGGCCCAGCCGGATCTCACCATGGCACAACGTTTGATGAACTACTGGCAGCTGTGGCGTGAGACACAATCGTTCTCCGATTGTCAGGGCAAGTGCCTGGCGGTGAAGCTGGGCGCGGAAGTCGCCGATCTTTCGGACAGTATGCGCGTTACGCTGCAGAACGGCACTTCAGGGATCATCGCACGTCTGGCGGAGGCGTTAGAAGCGGGCGTGAAAGAGGGATCCCTGGTGATTGATGATAAACCGTCCCTCGTGGCAGAAAGCCTTTATCAGCTGTGGGTGGGGGCCAGCATCATGGTGAAAATCGTGCGTCATACTGGCCCGTTTGATTCAGCCATGAGCATGACGCAGAAAATTATTCGTATTACCGCGCAATAACACGGTCCTTCCGCCTCAGCCACCCTTATGCGGGTTTTTGCCAGGGAAACCCTATGCGCTTTGTTTTGATCGCCATTCTTGGTGCTGCAAAAGTACGCAGCAGGGCGCGAGCGCGGCGCTTATTTAGCGTGGGAAACTTGCTCGTAGTAACCGATTTTCTCAACTTTAGCGGTAGAGCCGCCCCCTTCGAACTCTGATGCCAGCCAGGCATTGACAATATTCTTAGCCAGCTCAGGGCCAATAACGCGCGCGCCCATGGTCATGATCTGAGCGTTGTTGCTCTTACGGGCACGCTCGGCGGAGAAGGTATCGTGGCACTGCGCGGCGCGCACGCCTTCCACCTTGTTAGCGACAATAGCCACGCCGATGCCGGTACCGCACAGCAGGATACCGCGCTCAAACTCTTTTTTCTGAATGGCGGTAGCCAATGCAAATGCCACATCCGGATACATCGGACGATCGTTTTGCGCATCATTGGTGTAATCCGTTACCACAAACTCTTTCTCTTCCAGCAGTTTTTTAATCACGTTTTTCAATTCGATAGCCGCATCATCGGCGCCAATAGCGATTGTTTTCATCGTCGTTCTCCAGCAGGGTTGGCATGGTCGCCTGCACTTTTGTTCAGCAGGCGAGAAGATGTTCATAAGCAGCCTGCCATAGAATTAATCATGTGTTCAAGTGTTGTTCATATGAGAGGTGCCAGATATCGCCCGTTAATGCGCTTGAAATCACCATACCAGTGTGGTTTTGGCCGCTGCATTGAGCAAAAGTCCGATAATAACTGCAAAATAGAATCTCATGAGCGCGCTCACACTTTCGTGTATTGCGCTTGAGGTGTGCGCAATTATCCGTGTACTGTTCATTTGTTCGCATAGCTTTACTAATGTACAAGAAGACCCATTAAGGACTCGAACATGCTGCATTTACACCTTACCTCTCAGTTCGCCTGCCGCCAGCGCGCCCTTAGCGCTGGGCCAACACCGCTTAACGAAATGAATAACTCCGCATGTCCTGGAGGTGCGTTATGAACCAGCCAACCGTCACGGCGGTGGAAAAGTCCACCATCAGAAAAATCTCCTGGCGTTTAGTGCCGTTCGTGGCGCTGATGTTCTTTATTAACTTTCTCGACCGCACCGCGATTTCGTTTGCGGGCCCCAACGGCATGACGCAAGACCTCGGCCTGACGGCGCTGCAGTTTGGTTTAGCATCAGGCATCTTCTTTATTGGTTACATCCTGCTGGAGGTGCCCAGCAACCTGGCGCTGCATAAGTTTGGCGCGCGTCGCTGGCTGGCGCGCATCATGATCAGCTGGGGGATTGTCTCGCTGTTGTTCACATGGGTAAGCAGTGTGGAAGGTTTGTATACGCTGCGTCTGCTGCTCGGCATCGCTGAGGCTGGCTTCTTCCCGGGCGCGATCCTCTACCTCAGCATGTGGGTACCTGGCCGGCATCGCAGCAAAATTCTATCGCTGTTCTATCTTGCGCAACCGCTAACCGTGGTATTTGGCGCACCGTTAGCCGCTTCATTAATTGAGCAGCATGGTCTGTTCGGCATGGCCGGCTGGCGCGTGATGTTTATGGGCGTCTCAATTCCCGCAATTCTGATTGGGTTTGCTGCACTGTTCTGGCTGGTGGATTCGCCGCGCCAGGCTAAATGGCTGACCTCCGAAGAGAAAACCTGGCTTACCGCTGAGCTGGAAGCCGAGCATCAGCAGAAGCAGGGCCATCAGAAACACAGCCTGCGCTCGGTAATGGGTAACGGCCGCGTATGGATGCTGTGCCTGATTTACTTCGGATTCATTTATGGTCTGTATGCGCTGGCGTTCTTCCTGCCAACCATTATTGCTGGCTTCCAGCAGCAGTTCGGCACCACCTTTAATGTCATGCAGAAAGGATTGATTACCGGCGTGCCGTACCTGATCGCGGCGGTGGTGATGTTCTTCTGGTCGAAAGACGCTGCGCGTCGTGGCTGCAAAACCTGGCACATCGCTATTCCGGCGCTGGCAGGCGGCATCAGCGTGCCGCTGGCGCTGTATATGGATTCGCCGTTCACCACCATCATGGTGATTGCGATTACCGCCAGCGCCATCTTCGCCGCGCTACCTAACTTCTGGACATTACCGACGCAATTCCTGACCGGTGCATCTGCGGCGGCCGCGATTGCACTGATTAATACCTTAGGAAACGTAGCGGGCTTCTCTGCGGGCTACATTACCGGCGCGCTGCATGACGCGACTAACAGCTATGCCTTGCCGATGTTTGTGGTCGGCGGATTCATGCTGCTGTCAGCCATTCTCATGCTGTTACTTAACCGCCGTCGCTCGCCGTCTCAGCCGATCTCTTTAGCTCAGGAGCATTAATATGACGTACCTGTTTAACCAACCCTCAGCCTTCGCCGCTGAGCTGATTGAAGGCTTTGTCGCCGCCAATGCCGATAAAGTGCGTCAGGTTACTGGCGGCGTGGTGCGCAGTACCCGTAGCGAGCCGAACACCGTGGCGGTAATTGTCGGCGGCGGATCGGGCCACTATCCGGCGTTTGCTGGATTGGTTGGACAAGGCCTGGCACACGGCGCGGCGATGGGCAATTTATTCGCTTCGCCCTCGGCGCAGCAAATCTACAACGTTGCACGTGCGGCGCATAACGGTGCTGGCGTGCTGCTGATGTTTGGCAACTATGCGGGTGATGTTTTGCACTTTGGCCAGGCCTGCGAACGTTTACGGGCGGAAGGCATCGCCTGTGACGTGCTGGCGGTCACCGACGATATCTCCAGCGCGGGCAAAGAAGAGCTGGAAAAGCGTCGCGGCGTGGCAGGCGATCTTTGCGTCTTTAAAGCCGCCTGCGCCGCTGCTGAAGCGGGGCACGATTTGGCCGCCGTGGTAAAACTGGCACAGCACGCGAATCAACGCACCCGCACCTTTGGCGTGGCGTTTGCCGGTTGTACTCTGCCAGGCGCATCGCATCCGCTGTTTGAAGTGGAAAAAGGGCGCATGGCGCTGGGATTAGGCATTCACGGCGAGCCGGGCATTAAAGAGACCGACATGCCGAGCGCAGATGAGTTGGCGGAGATCTTCGTTGAGCGCCTGCTCAATGAATTACCCGTTGATATAAAGCAAGCTGAAGGTCAGCGCGTGGCAGTGATCCTCAACGGTTTGGGCTCGGTGAAATATGAAGAGCTGTTTGTGGTTTATCGCCGCGTCGCGCAGCTGCTGGACGCAGCAAAAGTGCAGATTGTCGAACCTGACGTCGGCGAATTTGTCACCAGTTTTAATATGGCTGGCGCGTCACTGACGCTGATGTGGCTGGATGAAACGCTGGAAACCCTGTGGCGTGCGCCAACCAATACGCCAGCCTATCGCAAAGGTAGCGTGCTGGTTGCAGAACCCCTGAGCGCCACGGAGCGAGAGGAAAGCCGTGAAGAAGCCTTGCCTGCCGCGACCGCTGAATCGCAGGAAAGCGCCAAACGCGTTCTGCAACTGCTGGAATCAGTGACTGATATGTTACAACGTAACGCAAAACGGCTTGGCGACATTGATGCGGTCGCTGGTGATGGCGACCACGGTATTGGTATGGAGCGTGGCGTGCTGGGCGCAGTAGCAAAGGCGCGTGACGTTGCCGCGCGCGGTGCGGGTGCTGGCAGTTTACTGTGCCGGGCGGCAGATGCGTGGGCTGATAACGCCGGCGGCACGTCTGGCGCTTTGTGGGGCGTGGCGCTCACCGCGTTGGGCACTGCGCTGGGCGATCGTTTTACACCCGATGCGCAGCGCGTGGCAGCGGGTGTGCGTGCAGCCAAAGAAGGCATCATGCACTTTGGTAAAGCGCGCGTGGGTGACAAAACCATGGTTGATGTACTGGTGCCGTTTAGCGACAGCTTAAATGCGGCTGTTGCAGAAGGCGCATCGTTAACCGATGCCTGGCTGGCGGCGGCGCAGGTGGCAGACAAAGCCGCGCAGGATACCGCGCAGCTGGTACCAAAAATGGGCCGCGCACGTCCGCTGGCAGAAAAAAGCCTGGGCACACCCGACGCAGGCGCAATTTCACTTGCATTAATCGTGAATACCGTGGGCGATCTGCTAAAAGAACAGAGTACGTCTGAACAAGGAGTTTGAAGCATGTCTCAGCCAAAAGTCTGGCTTGGCGTCAGTTTAAAAATGTACTTCGGTTATCAACAAACGCTGCAGTGGTGTCGCGATGTGGCAGCCATTGCCGGGCATCCGGCCGTGAAAAGCGGTGAAGTGGGTTTATTTGTCCTACCGGCTTATCCCGCCATTCCGGCAGTGGCGGAGATCTTTGCTAATACGACGGTGCGCTTCGGCGGTCAGGATGTTTGCCAGGCGGAGAACGGTGCATGGACCGGTGAAGTCAGCGCCAGCATGCTGCAAGAGCTGGGCTGTTCGCTAGCCGAAATTGGCCATGCGGAACGCCGTCGTCACTTCCATGAAGATAACGCGCAAATCGCTGCCAAGGTCGCGATGTCGCTGCGCCACGGCATCACGCCCGTGCTGTGCATCGGTGAAGAACAGCAGGCGGATCCGCAGCAGGCGATCACGCTGTGCGAGCAGCAGCTGGCGGAAGCCTTATCTGACGCCGCGCAGCAGGGATTAGAAGGTGAAGTGTTCTTTGCCTACGAACCACAATGGGCAATCGGCGCGCCGCAGCCCGCGCCGGACAGCTACATCCGCGCGGTGTGCGCCGGCCTGCAGCAGCTCTCTACGCCGCCGGGTATCACGCTGAAAGTCATTTATGGCGGCAGCGCCGGTCCGGGGCTGATTCAACGCCTTGGTACAGACGTGAATGGTCTGTTCCTGGGACGTTTTGCTCACGATCCGCAAGCGTTGGCCCAAATTATTGAGGAAGCCAGCGTGTTGGCTCAGGAGCGCCGTTAATGAGCCGGATAGGACTCAGCACCTACGCTTTTTTCTGGCGCATGTCGTCAAACGTACCCAACCCGCTGACGTTGGAGCAGATGCTGCAGCAGACCGCGGACCTCGATATCTCGGTGTTTCAAATTTGCGACTATCCGGCGATTGAAAGCTGGTCCGACGCGCAGCTGCTTACGCTGCGTCAGCAGGCCGATGCGCTGGGTATTACGCTGGAATTAGGCACGCGTGGTCTGGCTACCGCCCATTTGCTGCGTTATCTGCATATGGCGGAAATTCTCGATGCTCACGTGGTGCGCTCGATGTTTTATACCGCCGATCATCGCCCGTCGCTGGATGAAGCCACCAATCTGATTGCTGCCGTGTTACCTGATTTCGCCCGCCAGCAGGTGCGTCTCTGCCTGGAGACGTATGAGCAGGTCAATAGCGGCGTGATGATGTCGGTCATCAATAAGTTCCTGTCGCCGTGGCTGGGCGTGTGTCTCGATCCCGCCAACTGTGTCGCTGGGCTGGAGCTGCCGGAGCAGGTGATCGCCAACACCGCCGCGCGCGTCGGCAATCTGCACATTAAAGACTTTGCCTTCACGCGTCGTGATGGCTGGGTTGGCTTTACCTTTGCCGGCTGCCCGATGGGCGAAGGTTTGCTGGATTACGATCGGATGATCGCCAGCGTGCGCCCGGTGGATAAAGGCATTAACCAAATCGTCGAACACTGGTTGCCGTGGCAAGAGGATGCTGCCGTGACCTGCGAGCGAGAAGCCGAATGGACTCGCCGCACCGTTGAATTCTTACGCAGTAAACAAAATCAGGAGTAACAACATGAGCGTGCAACTGAAAACCATCACCGTGATAGGTGCCGGCGGTAAAATGGGTATGCGTATTTCTGCCAACTTGCAGAAAAGCGATTACCAGGTGTTTTACTGTGAGAACTCACCAAAAGCGCAAGAACAGATTAGCGCGCAGGGTCGCGAACTCTCTGATGCCGCCTCCGTGGTGCCTTTAAGTGACGTGGTGATTCTGGCGGTACCGGATATCGTATTGGGAAAAGTCTCTGAAGGCGTGGTGCCACAGATGAAACCGGGCGCGATCCTGCTGACGCTGGATCCGGCTGCCGCGTACGCGAATTTGATCGCCCATCGTGATGGCATTGAATACGCGGTGGCGCATCCTTGCCATCCGTCGGTATTCCTTGAGCGTTATACCAAAGAAGAGCATGCGGATGCTTTCGGCGGCATCGCAGCGGTTCAGCACGTGGCGGCCTCGTACGAAAGCGGTTCCGATGCGCAGAAAGCCGAGCTGAGCAAGGTGATAAGCGTGATGTACGGTCCGGTTGAGCACGTCCATTGGGTAACCGTGACGCAGCTGGCGTATCTGGAACCGACGCTGGTGGAAACCGTCGCCTGCATGGTCGGTGCCTTCATGAAAGAAGCGCTGGACGAAACCGTGAAACACAGCGGCGTGCCGGAAGAAGCGGCCAAGGCGATGTTGTATGGTCATATTCAGATTGCGCTGGCTGTCGCCTTCCGTGCCACCAACCCGTTCTCCGATGCCTGCATGATCGCCATGGAATATGGGCGTGAGAAGATCGTTAAACCTGACTGGAAACAAATTTTCTATCAGAAAGAGCTGGATATCGTGATTGCCCGCATGCTGAAAATCGACGCTATCAAGCGCTAAGCGTGATGCCCGATCGACTCGCGGCGCGGTTATCTGGCGAAGCGAGTCGTATCAATGATATAACTCCCTGCCTAAGTCACATCAAGCCGGTATTTTGTAGGGGCGCCATTCATGGCGACCAGGTGCGCATAAATGCGCACCCTACGTGGCGCGCTTGCAGCATCTTCGCATAACACCCAAACAAGACAGGTTACGGATGGAAAAAAACACGCTCTCTCAGGACTCCGAACTGCTGACGGAAATTGCCGTCGCCTATTATCAGGACGAAATCACCCAGGAGGAGATTGCGCGTAAATTTGGGATTTCCCGTATCAAGGTTGGCCGCTTACTCAAACGCGCACGTGAAGAGGGCATCGTCGAAATCAATGTGCGTTATCACCCGGTGTTCAGCACCCGTCTCGAACAACAGCTTCAAAATCGCTTCCCGCAACTGCAACGGGCGCTGATTGCGCTGGATCAGCCGGACCAGGAAGAGCAGCGTCGTCAGGTTGCCGCGCTGGTGTCGTCACATTTAGCGCAGTCGCTGAAAGACGACGCCATTGTCGCCGTTGGGCAAGGGCGCAATGTGGCTGCGGTTGCCGATCATCCCGGCCAGGTGCCGACACGCAATTGCCTATTCATCAGCGGCATTGGCGGCACCCATCGTCCGGGGGATGCCATCAACGCAGATCACATCAGCCGTCGCATGGCGAAAAAATTTGGCGGCATCAGCGAAACGCTGTATGCGCCCGCCTATGTTGAGAATCGGGCGCTGCGTGATGCCTTTATGCAAAACGGCACCATCAAGGAAACGCTGGATCGTGCACGCAAAGCGGATGTGGCGCTGGTGGGCATCGGCGACATGAACGAAAACAGCTATATGGTCAAACTTGGCTGGTTTACGCCGCACGAAATCATTGATGCCAGCGTCAATCAGGGGGTAACCGGTGATGTGGCGGGCTATGACTTCTTCAATTCGCAGGGCCAGCACGTTGATACGGTGATGAACGACCGGGTTATTGGGCTCAGCATTGAAGAGTTACGCAAAATTCCCTGCGTGATTGCCATCGCTGCTGAAAATACCAAAGCGATGGCCATTCTTGGCGCACTGCGCACGGGGGCGATTGATATTATTGCGACAACGGCGCAGAACATCCGCACGATTTTGAGTTTGTCGCAATCATAGAACTGGCTAAACCGACAACCATTGCTGGGCGTCGCGTTTGATATTCTGCTCCAGTTCACTCCCACGAGTGGCAAATACCCGCTGTAATGGAAAGCCACTCAGCTCCAGCAAATAAGCCAGCGTTGCATACTCTCGCGGGTATTTCGCCACTCTGGCTGGGTCGATTTCCACCAGACCCTGCGGGAAGGTAAATGTCCCCATATCGTAAATGCTTTGGCGATGAACCAGTCGCCATACGCCATCGCGTTTTTCAGCCATATCATAAAAACGGTTATGGCATTCACAGCCGACATTCAGTTTTACATTCTCCGCAATAATCATCGCATTGGTTTCGAGGATAGCTTTGGTGCCACCGGTGTTGAAGGTGATCATCGGCGTAGCGATCAGGTGCTTGGTGCGAAGATCGGATTTACCCATCCGCATCGAACCACTGACAAACTCGCTTGCCAGCCCTTCAAACCAGGTAATTTCGATGGTGCCATCAGGGTGAAACAGCTCGCGTAATTGATCCCATTCGCCCAGATCGCGATGCATCCAACCGTTCATAAGGTTATTGAGTTGCTGACGATCCTGAAGTTGGTCTTGCATGTTGTTGCTCCTATTGGTTAACGGGGTTCAGTTTGTGCGCTGATAACGATAAACTCAAATATATAGAATTTACGTATCAATCATTTTTAGTGATGGATGGAAGTGAATATGGAGTTACGTCATCTGCGTTATTTTTTAACGGTTGCCGAAGAGGGACATTTTGGCCGCGCGGCGGAACGGTTGAACATTGTTCAACCCGCGTTAAGTATGCAAATCAAAGCACTGGAGGCTGAGCTTGGCGGCCCTTTGTTTCTGCGTACCAGTCGTCGCGTTGAACTGACTGAGGCGGGATTACTATTGCAGGCCGAGGCAGTGCGCACGCTGGAACAAGCCGAACACGCTCAGCGCGTGGTTAAACAGGCAATACGTGGGGAAATAGGGCGGGTACGCATTGGCTTTGCTGGCAATGCGGTATTTAGCGGAAGATTGATGCGCGATATACGATCATTTCATCATGCCTATCCGCATGCTGAGCTGCAATGTCAGGAATTGGCACCACACCTGCAAAATGAGGCGATTAACAGCGGCATGCTCGATGTGGGTTACATGCCTGATTATCATCCGCAGCAGAATTCTGCGCTGGCGCATGAATTAATCGGAGAGTGGAATCGCGTTGTCGTGATGTCTAGCGATCATCCTTTGGCTGGAAAACAGCGTCTGACCGTGGCGATGCTCGCGCATGAGCCTATGATCATGTACACAGCTCATCAGGTTGATTCACATTTAGATGCTGTTCTAGCTAGCCTACTGGGTGATGCGCTGAACATTGCATATCGCATTTCCAGTACGCTGAGCGTGCTCGCGATGGCTGGCGCGGGTCTGGGTATTGCATTGGTGCCAGCGCCATTAACGCAGGTGGCGATCCCGGGCGTGGTTTATCGTGAGCTGGATGCACCCATGCTCACGGCGAATTTAATGATAGTCAGCCGTAAAAATGAGTGTAGCGGGGCCGTTTTAGCCTACCTCGCCACAGCCCGTGCAAACGCGTCCGAAGTATAAAGCCTGACGTGTTTTAAGGCTTATTCCGCCACGCGCAGTACCATAACCTAATGGTCTTGTTCACCCTATCTTCAGGATATATCCTGTATTTTTCCCTATTGAGAATCCCTGCCAGATGAATAGCGCCCGCATGCTGTCGGTTGAAAATCTTTCACTACAAACTCACGATCGGCGGCAGCTGGTGCAGAACGTCTCGTTTCATCTTGACCAGCGGGAAATACTGGCTCTGGTTGGTGAGTCGGGTTCTGGCAAAACCTTAACCTCCCTGGCGCTGATGAACTTGCTGCCTGCCGGTGTGCAGCAAAGTGGCGGTCGCGTGGTTTTCAATGGGGATCCGCTGGATGCACGCAAAACCCAATTACTGCGCGGATGCCGCATTGCCACGGTGTTTCAGGAGCCAATGACCAGCATGAATCCCACGCTGCGCATCGGTGAACAGATCGCCGAAGTGCTGGTGCGGCATCGGCAATTTAGCTGGAAGCAGGCCCAGCAGGAAGCGATTGCGCTGCTGGAACGCGTCGGTATCGTTAATCCGGCACAGCGAGCGCGCCAGTATATTCATCAATTATCGGGCGGTATGCGCCAACGCGTGATGATCGCCAGCGCCATCAGCGGACAGCCGGAATTGCTGATTGCGGATGAGCCGACCACCGCCCTGGATGTCACCATTCAGGCGCAGATTCTGGCGCTGCTGCAAGAGCTGCAGCAAGAAATGGGGATGGGGATCTTATTGATCACCCACGATCTGTCCGTGGTGGCACGTTACGCCGATCGCGTGTGCGTAATGCAGCACGGGCAGCTGGTTGAGCAGGGAGCAGTACTCAATACGCTCAGCGCGCCACAACATCCTTACACGCGTAAATTGATTGCCGCCTCGGCGGTGCAGATGCCGGAAGCCATAACAATGGCCGATCAGCCGCCGCTGCTGGTGCTACGTGATATCAGCAAAAGCTATCCGCTGCCGCGTCGCATGCCGCTGTGGCCAGCCAAACGCCAAACCGTTTTACACCCGGCTAATCTAACGATTGCGCAGGGCGAAATCGTCGGCTTGATTGGTGAATCCGGCTCCGGAAAAACCACGCTGGGCAGCGCGGCGATTGGTTTGATTGCCGCAGATGCAGGCGAAGTGCATTTCCAGGGCCAGCATCTGCAAGGTCGCCAGCTAAATACGTTACGCCGTCACGCCCAGATTATCTTCCAGGATCCATACGCGAGTCTTAATCCCAAAATTTCGGTGGGTGAACAGATTGCCGAGCCGCTGCGCGTGTGGCACTTGCGACAAGGCGCTGCGGTGGATGAGCGGGTAAAAGAGTTGCTGATGTTAGTGGGGTTGAAAGCGGAACATGCGCATCGTTTACCAGGGGCATTTTCCGGCGGTCAGCGCCAGCGTATTGCGATTGCACGCGCGCTGGCAATGGAGCCGAAGCTGCTGGTGGCGGATGAAGCGGTTGCTGCGCTGGATTTATCGGTACGCGGGCAGATTCTGGCGCTGTTTAATACGCTACGGCACAAGCTGGGATTATCGGTGCTGTTTATCAGCCACGATCTCAGCGCGGTACGGCAGCTGTGCGATCGGGTCGTGGTGATGTATCACGGTGAAATCGTGGAGTCGGGCATAACGGCGAGCGTGATCAACCATCCGCAGAACCGCTACACGCAGCAATTGCTGGCGGCAGCGCCGGATATCCAGCAGGCGCTGGCGCAACGATCAGCTGCCGTGTAGTAGCGGCAGTTCAGGGTGTTCAGCCCACTCGTGCCAGGATCCGACATACACCGCGACATGCGCAAAACCCGCCAGCTTCAATGCCGCCCATACCGTGGCGGCTCGCGCGCCGCGGTGGCAATAAACCTGTAATTTCGCTTTTTTATTCAGCCCTGCGGCCGTAGCGCGAGCCTCAATGTCATCAGCCGTGCGGAAATGACCGTCGCTGACCACGTCTTCCCAAAACAGCAGCTGAGAATGAGGAATTCGTCCCGCGCGCTGACAGCAGGCGTGGGCAAAGCTGCCGTCAAATTCGCTGGGACGACGGGCATCTACATTGATTACCGTCACGCCATCCGCCGCTAACACCTGCTCACGGCTGCACACCACATCGCGATTCCACGCGCGGGCGTTTGCGGCGGGCGGATGCGCCACCGTTCGACTTAAACCTAATCCTGGCGTGAGGTCAAAACCCGCCGCCTGCCAGGCCTCCACGCCGCCATCCAGAATTAGCGCATCATCGCGCTGTAGCAGCCACGCAAACCACGCGCCGCGCGGCGAACGCATTCCCACCTGCTGCTCAAAAAAAACCGGCGTGGCGCCACGATAGCTAGTAAACATCGGTTGCAGCGCGGTGGCCGCTTCTGCCGCCATCACCGCTAAACCTGGCTCACTGCTGTCGTCGATAAAATAGTCATAGACGTTACAGTGCTGCGCGTCGGGCAAGGTGGCGCGTTGCCAGTCGGCAAATTCGCGCACGTCGATCAGCAGAAAGGCTTCACCCTGCGCCTGACGCTGGTGAAGGGTTTGCACATCAATGATCATGCTGAACTCCCGAAAACAGCGACTGCAAGGTGCCGAGTGCGTTGTGCTCTGCGGCCTGTAACACGCGAGCGGCGAGGGCGATATCAAACACGTTGAGGCCAAACGAGGAGAAATAGACGCTATCATCCGCTGCTGGGCGCCAGCCATCGACGAGCAGCGCGCAGAGATCGGCAGCGACATCTTGCTCTCGAAACTCACCGGCGCGGAACATCTGAAACAGGCTTTTTGCGCTACGCTGGGCGAAATCACCCCAGGCATCCACCACCACTTTGCTGCTGGCATGGATGGCGGCAAAACTCACTTCGTGGTAGCCCACCTGTACAATAATCCGGCCAGGACGCACCGCCGCTGCATCAACAATCGGCTGCGCTGCGCTGGTGCAGGTCAGCACGGCGTCGTAGGGTTGCGCCAGCGCCAACGGCAGATTGGATTCGATCTGCACATCATGCAACGCCGTGAGTTTTTCGCCAGAGCGATTCCAGATGCCAATCTGTTCCAGCTGTGGAAACAGCTGATGCAGCATGTGCAGATGCGTCTGCGCATGCAGGCCTGCTCCTAGCAACAGCACGCGTTTCACGGGTTGTGGCGCAGCCAGCTGCAACGCCAGCGCGCTCACGGCGGCGGTGCGGGCGGCAGTTAACGCACCGCTGGCCAGCAGACCACGGGGAAGACCGCTTTGCGCATCGTTGATCAACGTTAAGGCTAACGCGGCGGGCAGGGCGTCCGGACGCTGAGGACGATGAGCCGTCCACTTCACGCCCGCTACGTTATAACTGCCGCCGACGCGCGCCGGTAACGCATAAGCTTTACCCAACGGCGTGCCGAGATCGATGTGATTTTCGGCGGGCATCTGCGCCTCACCGAGGCGCATCAGACGGATTACGGCTTTGACATCCTCAAGCGCCAGGGCGATATCGTTACCCCCCAATTGCGCGACGGTGGCTTCATCCAGCACCCGCAATAACGCGTCCATCACGGCTCCAAAAGACGGTCGGCGAACGGATAGAGCGCCGGAGAACCGCCGCAGTGCACGAAAGTAGCGCGCGAACCCTGCGGAATGCGCCCCAGTTCCACCAGCGAAAACAGGCCGTGCATCGCTTTTCCGGTGTATACCGGATCCAGCAGCACGCCTTCCAGCTGGGCGAGTTTGTAGATGGCATCAATACCGCCATCGGATGGCACGCCATAAGCCTGGCCAACATAGCCATCTTCAATCCAGATATCATCCGGTTGCCACCGCTGCGGCCATTGCAGCAGGTCGGCACAATCCTGCGCCATGCCGGCAATGCGTGGCTGAAACCAATCGGCTTTGGCGCTGACGCTGATGCCAATCACCTTGGTCTGCGGCCAATAGCGCCGCGTTCCCACATGCAATCCAGCCAGCGTGCCGCCAGAGCCGGTAGGCGCAACGATAAAATCTGGCGCGGGCGTGTGGTGGGGAGCCAGCTGCGCAGCCATCTCTTCCACGGCGCGCACATAACCCAACGCGCCGAGTGGCGTCGCGCCACCCAGCGGAATAATCATTGGCGTTTCACCCTGGGCGATCGCCGCATCAGCGTGCGCCTGCATCGCACCTTCAATCTGCGTGAAGTAGCCGTCGGGATCGAGGAACTGCACCTCGGCCCCGAACAGCTTGTCCAGCAGCAGATTCCCTTGCCAGCTCGCGGGCGGATTGCCCCGCAGCACCAGCACTGGACGCATGCCAAACTTGCGCGCCGCGGCGGCCACCATGCGGGCGTGGTTCGATTGATGCCCGCCGGTGGTGATCACCACATTGACGCCGGTTTTGCAGGCCTCCGCCATCAGATACTCCAGCTTGCGGACTTTGTTGCCGCCGCCGCCGAAGCCACTGTAGTCATCGCGTTTGATCGTCAGCGTAATCCCAAGTGCCTCACTGAGCCGCGGCAGCGGCTCGTGAGGCGTGGGGAAGAAGCCGAGCGGAACGCGTTCAAACTCTTCAACTGATTTCATTTTATAGCCTTGTATTTTTATGTACTGCGGTGTTTCCCTGGTGTGGCGCGACCCGGCCAATGGCCGAATCATTGAATGCGGTGAGCCACAGGCTCATGGATTGCTGGAAGCGTTCGAGTCCTGCCAGCGTAACAAACTCGTTGACGGCATGGGCGTTGCCGCCGTGGCCTAATCCGCCAATCAGAAAGGCGGGCGCGACGGCGGCAAAGGCATAGGCGGGGGCGCAGCCCGGTGCCCACGGCCAGATTTGCGGAGCGGCACCCAGCGTTTGATAGCTGGCGATCAGTGCATCTACGCCGGGGGCGTGGCGGCTAAAGCGTACGCCGGGATAGCGATCGAACAGCTGCAGTTCGCAGCCGGCTAAATCCGGCTGCGCCAGGCGCTGCTGGGCGGCGGCAATCATCGCGTCCTGATCGAAGCCTGGCGGAATGCGGAACGCCAACTCGGCGCTGGCGCGGAAAGGAATCACGCCGCGTCCGCCCGGCGGATCGCTGTGCAGCTCGGCCAGCGTCAACACCGCACTGCCGAGCAGCGTTTGCAGACTGCTCAAGGTGTCGCCTGCAATCATCAGGCGCTGGCTGCGACGAAAACGCAGTTCGTCATGAATGCTGAACTGCTCGGCTAAGCTCGCCAGCAGCTGATTCGCCTCATCATCGGGCATGCTGCGCGCCAGCACGCCGCTGTGTTCGGCCGGTGCGATGGCATGCAAGGCCTGCACCAGGCGCCACGCGGGATTGGCGATCCAGCCGGCATTGCTGGCATGAATTGCTGAAGACGGTCCGCCCCAGTCGCCGCCGGTCACGTTCAGACGCCCGGATGCCAGTCCGGTAAAGCCGAGGTAAACCCGCGGTGCGCCACCGCCGTATTCGCACAGCGAGGGAAACAACACCGCTTCGGCGGGAGCGATCGGGCAAGGCTGCTGCGCCAGATAACGCCGCAGCGCGCCGCTGCCGACTTCCTCTTCACCTTCTAACAGAATTTCGATATTAAAATTGAGCTGTTGGCTGTGCTGCATTTCGCGCAGCAGAATCAGCAGGGCAGCCACCGGTCCTTTATTGTTCTCGGCACCGCGCCCGACAAATACCTGGCCCAGTTCAGGCCACTCAACGATGCCGCCGATAAACGGCGCTACGTCCCAACCGGCGTCATCCGCAGGCATCACGTCATACATGTTGTACAACACCACGCTTCTGTCGCTGCCGTTATCAATGCGCACATGCACCAGCGGCGGGGCCTCGTCGTGTTGAGTCGCCACCGGATGGATAACGGCAGCATTGAGCTGCTCCACCATCCAGCGTTCCAGCCAGGCTGCCAATCCACGCTGCGCAGATAACTGGCCGGCCACGCTCGGCCAGCGCGTCAGTTCACTCAGCAGTTCTAAGGTGGCAGCAAGGCGACTCATAAACGAATCCTCGGGTTTAGCACCAGATAGAGCAGGTCGATCAGCAAATTGATCGCCACAAACACCACCGCGGCGAGTAGCACAATCGCCTGCACCAGCGGGAAGTCGCGGTTTTGAATCGCCTGAATCGCCAGACGACCAATGCCCGGCCAGGCAAAAATAATCTCGGTGACCAGCGCGCCGCCCAGCAGCGAGGCGAAATACATGCCCTGCACGGTGATCACCGGAATCAGCGCGTTGCGTAAACCGTGGCGCACCACGATGCGCCAGGCGCTCAGCCCTTTAGCGCGCGCGGTGCGAATGTAATCCTGTTGCAATACGTCCAGCAGGCTGGCGCGTGTCAGGCGGGCCACGGCGCTCATGTAAAACGCGCCGAGGCTCAGTGCGGGCATCACCAGCGCGGCGAAGGTGCCGTAACCGCTGGATGGCAGCCACTGTAATTTCAAACTAAACAGTAGAATCAGCAGTAATCCCAGCCAGAAGACCGGAATCGCCTGGCCGGAAAAAGCCAGCAGGCGGCAGACCAAATCCCACAGGCTGTGCGGGCGCAGGGCGCTGATAATGCCGAGCAGCAGGCCCAGCAGTGAACTCCATGCCAGCGCACTGACCGCCAATAGCGCGGTCGCGGGCAGACGCTCAGCTATCAGCGCCAGCACCGGCTGACTGTAACGCAGCGATTCACCCAAATCGCCGTGCAGCACGCCGCTGAGATAGTGGCCGTATTGCCACATCAGCGGACGATCAAAGCCCATGCTGTGGCGAAAGGTATCCATCTCCTGCTGGCTGGAGCCCGGCGGCATCATCAGCGCCGCCGGATCGCCCGTCATATGCAGGCTAAAGAAAATCAGCAGCGACACCCCGAGCAGCACTAACACAGATTGACCAAGGCGATTGAGCAGAATGTTCAGCATCTTAATCCAGCCTTGTATGCGTGCGACGTAACAGCGCATCGCCCAGCAGGTTGCAGCCAATCACCAGCGCCGCAATCACCAGGCCGGGATAGAGCACCAGCCACTGCGACAACAGCATATAAGAGCGTCCTTCGCCGATCAGATTACCCAGCGTTGGCGTTGGCGGCTGGATGCCCATGCCGAGAAAACCTACCGATGCTTCCAGCACGATCAAACGCGGAATATCCAGCGTCAGCAACACCACCAGCGGCGTCAGCAGATTGGGCAGGATATGGCGCAGCAGCACGCGCAGCGGCGAGAAGCCCATCGCGCGCACCGCCTGAATATATTCCAGCTCGCGAATTTCTAAGGTTTTGGCGCGCGCCACGCGGGCATAAATCGCCCAGCTGGTGCAGCCCATAATCACAATGATGTTGGTGAGCGACGCGCCCATCAGCGCAATCACCAACAGAATTAACAGAATAAACGGCACCGCCAGCTGGATGTCGATCAGGCGCATGATCAGCGCATCCACCCAACCACCGGCATAGCCAGCAATCATCCCCAGCGCCACGCCAATCACCGCGCCAATCACGGCGGCGACCAGCACTACCAGCAGCGACAAACGGGTGCCCGCCAAAATCCGCGAGAGCAAATCACGGCCGAGTTGGTCGGTACCCAGCCAATGTGTTGCCTGCGCGCCGGGCGTACCCGGCGGCAGGAACATCTCATTCAGGTTATTACTTAATGCATCGGGCAACGGCAGCCACGGGGAAAGCAGCGCCGTGGCAATCACCACGATCAGCAAAGTCGAGCCGATCAGCGCATCGCCGTATATCAGGCGACGCGGACGGCGCTGCAGCACGGTGCCCGGAGAGATCATTTCAGCCTCAGATCAAACAGCGGGATGCGGGCATCGACGCGGCCTGTAAAGTTGAGCGAGGTGCTGTGCGCGTACAGCGTGTCTTCCCGATACAGCGGCAGCAGCGGCTGTTGCTCCGCCACGCGCTGCTGAATCTGCGCTAACACTTTTTTGCGTTCAGCAGGATCGACAATCTGGCGGCTGCGATCGAGCAACTTATCCAGTTCTGCATCGTGCACGGTGGAGTAGGGTTCACCGCTGCGCAGGATGGGGAACAGGGCGGCATCGGCATCCAGCGTTTGGGTTGAGCCCCACGCCAGCATGTACATCGGTGCCTGTTTTTGTGAGGCAACCTGTTGGGTATACACCGACCACTCCGGCACTTCCAGTTCGGCCTTCACGCCGATCGCCGCTAAATCCTGCACGATGGCTTGTGCTACATCGGCGCTGGCGATGTAGCGACGCGGTGCCTGAAAGCGCAGGGTAAAGCCCTTAGCGTAACCGGCTTCTGCCAGCAGCGATTTGGCTTTAGCCACATCCTGCGCGGTGGCCGGAACCGCCAGATAACCAAAGTCATTGGCGCCAGCCATGGTGCCGGTTGGTGTGCCGAACCCGTGCAGCAACTGCTGGGTATAAGCCTGACGGTTCAGCGCTAACGACAGCGCCTGACGCACGCGCACATCGTTCAGCGGTTTCTCATCATCTTTCAGGCCGAGATAAATGGTTAACCCGCCACCTTTAACCTGCTCAAGCGCAACATTCGGGCGATTTTTCAGCGCTGGCACCATGTCGGCCGGCACGCTTTCAATCAGCTGCACTTCGCCGGTCAGCAGCGCGGTAAGGCGCGCGGTGGCTTCAGGAATCGGGCGCCAGGTCACACGATCGATAGCAGGCTTGCCGCGCCAGTAGCTTTCATTGGCGACCATCACCACTTTTTCGTCGGGGATGAAGCTATCAAGCTTATACGCACCGCTGCCGACCGGTTTCCGCGCGAATTCGCTGGCACCCACTTTTTTCACATAGGTTGGCGGCACAATATAGGCCGGATAGCGGCTCATACGCGTCGGCAGCAGCGGATCCGGACCGTTGGTGTGGATCTGCACCTGATAATCGTTGATCACATCAACCGATTTGATGGTGCGAATATAAGAAATCGTCGGTGCGTGATTTGCCGGATCTAAAATACGATCGAGGGAGAATTTCACCGCTTCGGCATTTACTGGCTCACCATCGGTGAAGTTTACGCCCTGACGCAGGGTAAATTGCCAGGTTGTGTCGTTAATCGCTTTCCACTCGGTGGCTAAACCCGGCTGCAGTGACATGTCATCCGCACGGCGCACTAAGGTATCGAAAATATTATCTACCAGAGTGGCAGACTCTTTCAGGAAGCCGGGATCCATCGCCGTGGCAGACGTGGGCTGGCCAATGGTGAGTTCCGCTGCCTGGACAGATGGCAACAGAGCAAATAGCAACGCGGTGGTGGCAAACTTCACTGCAGGTAGTCTCATAACGTTTCCCAAAATTGCCAACGGCAAGGTAGTGAAAAGAGTGGATACTGCCAGAATCAAGACTGTGCTTATTTGTAATACATGATATATCCTATAATTCGTGATGTTGGCAATAAAACATTAAAAATAACTTACCATTTGCGAATTCCAGTAAAGGGCCTGCAACCTATGATCGAAATGGACAAAGCGCAGCGACTGAGTTTAACCGCTCAGGTGGAATCATCGCTGCGTAACGCGCTGATTGTTGGCAAGTTGAAACCCGGCGCGCGCCTAGTGACGCGCGATCTGGCCGCACAGCTCGGCACCAGCATTACGCCGGTGCGTGAAGCATTATTGCGTCTGGTTTCTGCCGGAGCCCTGAATGCCACGCCCGCAGCGGCCTTTCTGGTGCCGGAAATGTCGCGTCAGCGTTTTGAGGAGATCACCCTAATTCGTAAGCAGCTTGAAGGTTTAGCGGTGAAGGCAGCCACGCCGTTTGTGGGGAAAAAACAAATTGCTGAGCTAAAAAAACTCTGCGCGCGCTTCATGCAAGCGAAGCAGAGTGGCGTTGCGGAGGCCGCGCTGGAAGCTAACCGCGCGTTTCGTTTTACGCTGTATGGCTATGCGCAAATGCCGACGCTGGAAGCCTTGATTGAGCAGCTGTGGGTGCAAATTGGTCCATGCTTTAACTATCTCTACCCGCAGCCCACAGAGGTGGTGAACGGGCATCATAACTATGATCGTCTGCTGGATGCGTTACAGGCAGGCGACTCTATCAATAGCGAAAAGATTCTGCTGAAAGCCATTGATGATGGTGCCGAAATCCTCGTGCGCCACTACTTCAGCGGCGAAACGCAGGATTGATAGCCGGGTGATCTGCCGCCGGTTCTGCCGACGCTGTGCCAAAGAGCCGCTGACGTAGCGTGCTGTTCTGCGGCTGCGGCGCCAGCCGTCCGCGCTGCTGCAGCACCGGAACCACCCAACGCGCGAAATCGGCCAGGCTGCGCGGACTTAGCCATTGCGCCAGATTAATCCCGTCCGTTTCGCTGGCGCTCAGCCACGCTTCAATCTGATCGGCTACCTGGTCGCCACTGCCAACAAAGGTCTTTTGTCGGCCGAAGCCGATCTCCGGTTTGAACACTTCCCGCAGGGTCTTACGCGGTTCGCCCGGCGCACCGGTAATCATTTTTAGCAAGGATTGGTTGGCGTTGGTGTGCTGCCAGTCGAGTGGCGAATCAATATCATGTTTGGCAAGATCCACGCCGGTGCTGGCGGAGTAGTGCACCAGCGCGCCTTGCAGATCGTAGAGTTCGCGTAATTGCTGATAGTGAGCTTCGGCTTCCGCCGCATTTTGGCCGGTGATCACCGTTACCGCGCTAATAAATTTGATGGCATCAGGCGCACGGCCAGCCCGTTTAGCCTGTTGCTTAATCGCCTGAACCTGTTTTTTTACCCCTGCGGCATCCAGTCCGGCGACAAACACCACTTCCGCATGCTGTGCCGCGAAGTGAATACCTCGCGGCGATCCTCCCGCCTGAAACAGCACCGGCGTACGCTGCGGGCTTGGCTCACTTAAGTGGGCATCGGGCACGGTGAAGAAGCGGCCATGATGCTTTATCGCTTTCACCTGTGCCGGGTCGGTATAGATGCCGCGCAGCTTATCGCGCTGCAGCGCATGGCGTTGCCAGGAGTGCTGCCACAGCTGATAACACACCGCCAAAAACTCGTCGGCGCGTTCGTAACGCTGGTCATGTTCCATTTGTTGATCCAGTCCCAGATTGCGCGCTGCGCTATCGAGCTGTGAAGTGACGACATTCCAGGCAATACGACCGTCAGTGAGATGATCCAACGTGGTAAATTTGCGCGCCAGCAAATAGGGCTGCTCGTAGGTGGTGGAGACGGTGACGCCAAATCCTAAACGCTGGGTCACGCCAGCCATCGCTGACACCAGCAGTAAGGGATCAATCAGCGGGGACTGAATACCGTTTTTTAGCGATGCCGCGGGCGATCCATTCCAGGTATCTAATAAGCCCAACGCATCGGCAATAAATAAACAATCAAAATGATTCTCTTCCAGTAGCGTGGCAAGCGCCGTCCAGTATTCAATATCGGTATAGCGCCAGCCTTGTTCATCGGGATGACGCCACATACCGTAATTAATGTGAGAAACAGCGGCCATGGTAAAAGCACTTAAAATAATACGATTCGATGTGGACATTGTTTTTTCCTGCCGGACGAGAGAGTGAGGAGAGTAATAAAAATAAACGCGTTAGCAATGACAATATTCACACATCAACATGCACAAAACGGGATTAAATAATCCGCTAAAGCGGATAATGATTTGCTTAAAAGGCATTTAAATAATCTAAATCTGCGTGCTACCGTAATTTCACTATAAGAGATAATCAATCAATGCATTGATTATTAATGATTTATTATTTAATTGCCTGCAACCAGTGGAAAACACCATGTCAAAAAATCAATCCGATCAGACGGTTAATCACGCGCGCCGTTTGCTGCTTAAGCTTTCTGCATTATCCTCCGCCGTTTTTATTGGCATGGGAAGCTCGCTCCCGTTGCTGGCGGCTGATGAAGAGAGTCAACGCTATGGTAAAACCCTGGTGGTAGGACAGGCTTTAGAACCCACTATTTATGACCCGAATCGTCAATATTCGTATGAAACCTACCGCGTAGATAAACATATTTATGAATCGTTGGTTGCCGAAGATTTATCGGTTCCTGCCGCTAAAGGTACGCCACCGATTATTCCTGCGCTGGCAACGCATTGGGAAGTGAATGAAAACGCCACTATTTACACGTTTCATCTGCGCAGCGACGTAGTATTTCATGATGGCACGGCGTTTGACGCTGAAGCGGTAAGATTTAATGTGCGCCGTTTTACCGATCCGCAATTTGAATATTTTGATCGTCAATCGCAGGCCACTATGGCACAGGTCTATAGCGACCTGAAAACTGTCGAAGTCATTGATGCCCACACGGTGGCCTATCATTTCAATCAACCCTTCCCGGATTTCCTGCGCTTCCTGCCGCAAGGTAACTGGGTTTCAGGCATCTTCAGCCCGGCCGCCCTGCAGAAATGGGGACAAGATGGCTTAGCTGAACATCCCACTGGCACCGGGCCGTATCAGTTTGTCTCTCGCGTACGTAACGATCATACCGAATTGCTGCGCAATGAACGCTGGTGGGGGAAAAAGCCCTATATGCAGCGCATTATCTTCCGGCCGATTCTGGATGGCAGCACCGGTATCAGCGCCTTACAGTCTGGCCAGGTTGATATCTTGTCGCGTACCCCAACGGATGCGGTCGATCTGCTGGAACAGAGTGGATACACCGTGCACGACAGCGTGGAAGCCAATCAACTGTTCCTCGGCTGGAATTTTGCCAACAAATTTACCCGCCAGCTGGCCGTGCGCCAGGCCGTGATAAAAGCCATCGATCGCGAAGGCCTGGTAAAGAGCCTGCTTAACGGCCATGCCGTGGCGAGCTACAACATTCTTAATCGCTCCAATGAGGCGTTTCTCGCCAGCCAGAAAGATTATCCCTACGACCCCGACGGGGCAAAAAAGCTCCTGACAGACGCTGGTTTCCAGCCTGGCGAGGTCAGCTTCACCATCATTACCTACGATCAGAATCAGGCGGTGATCGAGTGGATCCAGCGCGATCTCAGCAAAGTGGGCATCAATGTGAAGGTTATCTCGCAGGAGTGGATCACTTACAGCTCGCACCTCGCCAACCTGGCCGATGAGACCGGCTTATTTACCATGGAGTGGGGCCTGATCTCACCGCAATGGCTGCGCGTGGCGTGGAAAAACTATGTGGTGAGCCGCGGCAAAGGCGAGGCGGTGATTACCGGGGTAGCACCACTCATCGATCGGGCTGCGGTAACGGTTGATCGCCAACAGGCGCTGGTGCTGTGGCAGCAGATTAACCAAAAGTTTCAGGAGCAGGCGGCTTTTGTTCCGTTGCTGGAGCTTAATCGCGTCTTCAGTAGTTCGCCGGCGGTACAAGGCTTCAACGTGCCGGCGCAGAACTTTTATGATTTAACCCGCGTGTGGTTAAAAGCATGATGCGATTGATCGCCATGCGCCTGTTGCAGGCGATACCGCTGGTGTTTTTGATCTCGCTGCTGGTCTTTCTGATTGCCAAGCTGGCGCCTGGTGATCCGATTACCAACGCCTTAGCGGGGCAGCTTTCGCAGGAATCGATCGAGCAAATCCGCCAGCTTTATGGCCTGGATAAACCGGCCGCGCTGCAATATCTGCTGTGGCTTAAAAATCTGTTTACCGGTAATTGGGGCATCTCGCTCACCATGCGTACGCCAGTGATTGAGGTGCTGAGCGGTGCCTTTGCCAATACGGCGATTTTGACCGGCGCAGCGGTGCTGCTGTGCCTGATCCCAGGTGTGATTATTGGTGTGCTGTGCGGTTTGTGGCACGGCACGCGACGCGATCGCGTGGTGATGCTGGTGGTCCAACTCGGCCACAATATCCCCATTTTCTGGTTAGGTGTGTTCGTTATCTGGCTGTTTGCCGTCAAATTGCGCTGGTTCCCGGTTTCCGGCATGTATGACATGCGTGGCGACCGGGGCCTGCTGGATCTGCTGCATCACCTTTGGCTACCGGCATTCTCCACCGCGCTGATCTCCATGCTGATCCTCGCCCGTCAGGTGCGTAACAGCGTCATCACCATTCTCAATGAAGATTATTTGCGCACCTATCGCGCGCTGGGTTATTCGCCAGCGGTGCTGCTGTGGCGCCACGTAGGCCGCAATCTGCTGGCGCCCATTGTTGGTATTACCGGCTTACAGATTGGCTATCTGCTGAGCGGGGTAATTTTTATCGAAAAAATTTTCGCCTGGCCCGGCATTGGCTCACAGCTCTATAACGCGGCGGCTGGCCAGGATTATCCCACCATTCAAACCGGCGTGATGCTGGTCGCCATCTGCTTTCTCACCGTTAATTTGCTGAGCGATCTGCTGCAGGATTGGCTCAATCCGCGTCAGCGAGGTCATCAATGAAGGCATTTTTCAAGCAGCGCCTGGCGGCGGGCAGTTTACTCATTCTGCTGCTGATCGTGATGATCTCCGCGCTGGCACCGTGGCTGGCGCCTTACGATCCCCTGCAGTCGTTTACCGGTTTACGCCTTGCACCGCCGGGCACCCCGGGGCATTGGCTTGGTGGTGACAATCAGGGACGCGACATGTTGAGTCGCCTGATCTGGGGCGGCCGCAGCGCGCTAGGCGCATCGATCTTACCGGTTATTGTTGCTGCGCTGCTCAGCCTGGCGTTTGGCATGCTGGCCGGTTATCGCGACTCGGCGTTCTCTGCTTTCATCATGCGCATCACCGATATGCTGTTTGCTTTTCCCATGGTGCTGCTGGCGATTGGTCTCTCCGCCGTGTTGGGCAGCGGCTATCTCACGGTGACGATCACCCTGATTTGTAGCGTGGTGCCATATCTGACGCGGGTGGTGTACAGCGACACGCGTGCAGAAGTGAGGAAGGAGTATGTCGAGGCGCTGCATGCCCAGGGCGCGAGCCATAGCGACATCCTGTTTCGTGAGCTGCTGCCCAATGTGGCCACGCCGCTGCTGGTGTACACCACCTCGCTGCTGGGCGGCATGGTGGTATTCCTGGCGGGATTGAGCTTTCTTGGCCTTGGCGTTCAGCCGCCGCAGGCGGATTGGGGGCGCATGGTGGGCGAAGGGACGCAATGGATGATCCTCGGCGCTCCGCACATCGCCACGCTTCCTGCGTGCGCCATTGTGGTGGTATCGCTGGCCTTTAACTGGCTCGGCGACGGTCTGCGCGACATGCTCGATCCACATCGTAAGGGGCTGTGATGAACCTATTAACCGTCTCGCAGCTCAAGGTGCAATTTGGCGATCAGGTTGCGGTCAAGGAGGTTTCGTTGACGCTGGCGCCGGGTGAAGTGCTGGCGCTGGCGGGGGAATCAGGATCGGGGAAAAGCCTGACCGCAGCGGCGATTCTGGGATTGCTGCCCGCGACGGCGCAGGCCAGCGGCGCGATCCACTTTAGCGGGCGTTCACTGCTCAATCAGCCTGAAAGCCTATTGAATCGGTTACGCGGCCACGACATCGCGATGGTGTTTCAGAATTCACTCTCCACTCTCGATCCCTCCTGGCGCGTGGGCAAACAGTTGCAACACAACCTGCGTCGGCTCAATCCCTCGCTGCGCGGTGCGGCTTTACGCGCGGAAGCGCTGCGCTGGCTGGAGCGCATGCATATTCGCGAAGCGCAGCACGTGTTTGATCTCTTTCCGCATGAGCTGAGCGGCGGCATGCGCCAGCGCGTGCTGATTGCGCTGGCAGTGATGTGCCAGCCGTCGCTGTTAATCGCCGATGAACCGACCACCGCGCTGGATGCCAGCGTGCAATTTGAGGTGCTGTCGCTGCTACGCGAACTGCGCGGCCAGCACAATATGGCGATGCTGCTGATTACCCATGATTTTGGCGTCGTCGCCGCGCTGGCCGATCGGGTTGCCGTGATGCGTCAGGGCGTCATCGTTGAAACCGGCGTTACCCGCGACATCATTGCGCGCCCGCAGCATCCCTACACGCAAACGTTACTGGCGGCCGTGCCGCGCCCGGATTTGCAGCCGGTTAGCCCATCCGATAGCGCCATATTGTTGCAGGCCAGCGGTATCGGTCGCGACTACTGGCGACGGCAGCCCGCGCGCTGGTGGCCCCAGAAAAGCGCCTTTAGCGCGGTGGATGCCGTTGATGTGCAGATCGGGCAGGGCGAAGTGGTTGGCGTAATTGGCGAATCCGGCTCGGGAAAATCAACGCTGCTGCGCCTGCTTGCCCAGTTAATCGCCCCCACGCGTGGTTCGGTGCGCTTTGCCGGTCAGCCGCTCACGCTAGCCGATGCCGACGCACAGCGGGCGTTTCGCCGTCAGGTGCAGTGTGTTTTTCAGGATAGCCTGGCTTCCTTTAATCCCCGCCTGACGCTACGCGAGCAGCTGATCCGTCCGCAGCTACGGCTCAGCAGCGCCAGCAACCGAACGGAAGCCTTGCTGCGCGCGCAGCAGGTCTTTAGTGAAGTGGGGCTGAATCCGGCGCTGCTGGCACGCTATCCGCACCAGCTCTCCGGTGGTCAGCGTCAGCGCGCCAATATTGCGCGCGCGTTGGTGGTGAATCCGAGCTGCCTGCTGCTGGATGAGCCGACCTCTGCGCTCGATCTCTCCATTCAGGCGCAGGTAATGCGGCTGCTGACGCAGCTGCATCAGCAGCGTCAGCTCAGCTGCCTGTTTGTCAGCCATAACCTCGCGTTAGTCACCCAGTTTTGCCAGCGCATTGTGGTGATGGAGGGCGGCAAGGTGGTGGATGATTTTCCGCGTCATGCGCTGTATGCCCCGCAGCGGCACGCTGTCACGCAGCGTTTGCTGGCGGCCAATTTGTTACCGGATGCGGTTATCGATCGTGACCGGCAACGTGCTTAACCCTGATAAGGACCGATGATGAGTAACGTCAGCGCGAAAAAAACTCTGCTGTTTAACGGCTTCATAATGAATGTTGTGGGCCACGTCTCGGCCGGACTGTGGCGCCATCCTGATGACCGCGCCAGTGAATACACGTCGCTAGGCTACTGGACCCACATTGCCCGCGTGCTGGATGACGCCGGTTTTGATGCGATGTTCATTGCTGACGCGCTCGGGCAGATCGATGTCTATCAAGGCAAACCGGATGCTGCGCTGCGCACCGCCGCCCAGTCGCCGGTTAACGATCCGCTTCTGCTGGTCTCGGCGATGGCCGCAGTCACCACTCAGCTGGGGTTCGGCATTACCGTTTCCACTACCTATGAACACCCCTATCTGCTGGCGCGCAAGTTCACCACTCTCGATCATCTCACCAAAGGGCGCGTGGCATGGAATATCGTCACCTCGGTACTGGAATCAGCTGCCCGCAATCTTGGACTCGAACGCCAGATGGATCATGACGAACGTTATGAGCGCGCGCAGGAGTTTCTTGAGGTGACCTACAAGCTGTGGGAAAGATCGTGGGAAGAGGATGCGGTGCGGCGCGACAAACAAGCCCGTGTTTATACCGATCCGGCCAAAGTCCATCCTATCCGGCATAAAGGCCGCTGGTTCAGCGTGCCGGATGCGCATCTCAGTGAACCGAGCCCGCAGCGCACGCCGGTGTTATTTCAGGCGGGCACCTCCGATCGCGGCCGTCAGTTCGCCGCGCAAAATGCCGAAGTGGTGTTTCTCGGCGGCACCACGGCGCAGTCGATTCGTAACAATATCGATCGCATCCGCGCGGCGGCACGAGAAGAAGGGCGCGCCGATGAGGCCATCCGCTTTATCACGGCGGTTAGCGTCGTGGTCGATGAAACCGATGAGAAGGCGCACGCCAAATTCCAGGATTATCTCAGTTACACCAGCCAGGAAGCCGCGCTGGCGCTGTTCTCTGCCTGGACCGGCGTGGATTGGTCCGCCTGGCCGCTGGATGCCCCATTGCAATATATCGAAACCAATGCGGGGCGTTCGGCATTGGCGGGATTAACGCGTATTGATGCTGAGCGGGTGTGGACGGTAGGCGACATCAGTGACTACATCGGCATTGGCGGCATTCATCCTACGCTGGTCGGGAGTGCGCAAACCGTGGCGGATGCGCTTGAGAAACTGGCGGATGAATCCGGCATTGATGGTTTCAATCTGGCCTATGCCATCAGCCCCGGCAGCTTTGAAGATTTTGCGCGCTGGGTTGCGCCGGAGCTGCAGGCACGCGGGCGCATGCGTCGTCCCGATGGGCGCGCACTGACGCTGCGCGAAAGATTGCAGGGCGAAGGTCAGCGCCGCCTGCGCGCCGACCACCCCGGTTTGCGTTTTAGTGATTTGCGTGCGCATCGCTACCCGGAGAGCGAGGCATGAGCCTTCATCTGCACTGGTATTTACCCACCAACGGCGACAGCCGCGAAATCGTCGGTGCCGGTGATGACTCGCAGCACATTGCCGGTATTGGCCAGGATTACCGCGCCGCCACGCTCGACTATCTGATTGATATCGCGCGCAGCGCTGAACGTCTGGGCTTCGAAGGTGTGCTAACGCCGACCGGCAGCTGGTGCGAAGATGCCTGGCTGAGCACCATGGCGATTAGCCAGCACACCGAGCGTCTTAAATTTATTGTTGCCTTTCGCCCTGGTTTTATCTCGCCGACGCTGGCAGCGCATCAGGCGGCCACGTTCCAGCGGCTCACACAGGGTCGGTTACTGATCAACGTGGTGACCGGCGGCGATCCGGTTGAACAGCGGCGCTATGGCGATCGCCTCAATCACGATCAGCGCTACGCGCGCAGCGGCGAATTTATTGCGGCGTTTAAGGGCGTCAGCGCCGCGCGCGCCAACGGGCAACCCTTCGATTTTCACGGTGAACATTATCAGCTGGATCAGGCGACGCTGCTGCCGTCACCCTGGGCGGTGCCGCCGGTCTTTTTTGGCGGCGCCAGTGCTGCGGCGCAGCAGGTTGCGGCCACCCATGCCGATACCTGGCTGACATGGGGAGAACCGTTGGAGCAGGTCGCACCGCGGCTGGCCGAGGTCCGCGCGGCGGCGGCGGTACAGGGCCGCACGTTGTCAATGGGTATTCGTTTTCATGTCATCAGTCGCGACAGCGAAGAGGACGCCTGGCGTGAAGCCGCGCGCCTGCTGCAAAACGTCACGCCGCAGCGCATTCATAGCGCGCAAACGCTGCTCAGCCGCACGGAATCGGTGGGGCAGCAGCGCATGATTGCGTTGCTCAACACTATTCAGGCCGAACAGGTCACGCCGGAGAACGTGCGGGCGCTGGAAATCGCGCCGCATATCTGGAGCGGTTACGGGCTGGTACGCGGCGGCGTTGGCACCGCGCTGGTGGGCAGCCATCAGCAGGTTGCCGACCAGATTAAAGCCTATCACGCGTTAGGTATCGACCACTTTATTTTGTCCGGCCAGCCGCACCTGGAAGAAGCCTGGTGGTTTGGCGAGGGCGCCGGCGCAATTTTGCGTCGCGAAGGTTTCGTTGTTTCTTCCACTTCATAACATCACCAGAGGCCTATTATGAGTCACGCCAACGACATTTATCAGGGCGTCAGCGAGCAAGAATTCGCGCACTGGAAGCAGGTAGCACAGCAGGTGGCCGATCGTCTGGCCAGCACCTTACAGACGCGCGACCGGGCTAATCAGCATCCGTTTGAAGAGATCGACTGGCTGCGCCAAAGCGGGCTGTTAAAACTGGCGGTGCCGAAATCGCTGGGTGGCGGCGGCGTCGATCTGGTGCAGGCGCTGGAGATCAGCCGCATTATCTCGGCCGCCGACGGTTCGCTGGGGCAGCTCATCGCCTATCACTATTCGAACGGCGTCTGGAGCTACATCCTGGGCAATCGTATGCAGTGGGAATTCATTGCGCGCGGCATTGTTGAGCACGGCTGGTTCCAGTCCAGCATTAGTAATCCGCGCGATCCACGCCTGAAGCTGGAGTGGGATGGCGACGATGTCTTAGTCAGCGGCCGCCGCACCTTTGCCACCGGCGCGGCGGTGTCGCAAGTGATGACGATCGCCGTCTGGATTGATGACCAGCTGGTGCAGTATCAGGTGACGGCCGATCAGCCCGGCATCCGCTTTAATGATGACTGGGATAACCTGGGACAACGCCTCACCGCCAGCGGCACGCTGGATTTTGACCGTGTTCGTCTACGTCCACAGGATCGTCTCACCGGGCTGGAACAGAACCCCGCCAGCGCGGTACTGCGTAATGCGTTACGTAATCAGTTCAGCCAGCTAATTTTCGTGCACTTCTATTTGGGCATCGCTGAAGGCGCGCTGAAGCAAGCCGCCCACTATTTCCGGACCAGCGTAAGACCGTGGCCAGAGTCGGGCGTAGAACAGGCGCTGGATGATCCTTATCACCGCCTGAAGGCCGGTGAACTCGCCTCGGAACTTGCGGCGGGTATTGCGCTGGCGGAGAAGACGGCGCGCACCTACCAGGCCGCTTTCCATGCTGGCGATGCGTTAACGGAAGCACAGTGGGGCGAACTGGCGCTGTTAACCGATCAGGCCAAAGTGATTGCGAATAACGTGGCGCTGAAAATCAGTCATGAGCTGTTTGAACTCACCGGTGGCCGCTCAACCGACAATCGCTACGGACTGGATGTTTACTGGCGTAACGTGCGCACGCACACGCTGCACGATCCGGTGAGCTACCGCATTCGTGAGGTGGGGGATTATGTGCTGACGGGCAAACTGCCAACCCCGCGCGTCTACGCGCCACCGAAAAAAGCGTAGAGCGTCGATCATGCCGCAAGTCCGTTTAATTGATGACGCGCCCACCTTACTGGCCGCCGCGCAGACGTTTCGTCAGGCGATGTTTGGCCTGCCGGGCGGTGTCACGCCGCAGGAGCAGTGGGTTGAACGCTATCTGGAACCCCAGCGCGTATGGGGCGCCTGGCTGGAGGGTGAACTGGTGGGCACCACCAACAGTTTTAGCGGTGAACTGACGCTGCCGGGCGGCCAGCGCGTTTCACACAGTGCCGTCACTCATGTTGGCGTGCTGCCGCATTTTACCCGGCGCGGCGTGATGCGTGCGCTGCTGAGCGCTCAGCTGCACGAATTTCACCAGCGCGGCGTGGCGGTGGCGACGCTGCGCGCCTCGCAGGGCACGCTGTATCGTCGTCTGGGCTACGGCATCGCCAGTTGGTTAAGCAGCTATCACCTGGATAAGCGGGAGCTGCTGCAGCTGCCCGCCGTGCCGGGGCAGATACAGCTGCGACCGGCGGCGGATGCCTGGGCGCAGCAAATCGCCGTGGTGCAACGTTTTCCGTCATGGCGAGCAGGGACGTTAAGCCGCTGGCCGCAGTGGTGGGCGATGCAGCAGCATCGTCTGACGCACAGCAATCTTAACCATTATGTGGCGTTCGATGTGCAGCACGGTGAAGCGCAAGCGTTTGTCCGCTATCACGCGCAACCGGATGACAACTGGCTTTACAGCCGCGATCGCACGTTGGTGGTAGACGATCTGCATGCGCCGGATGGCGACAGCTATCGCCGCTTAATCGCTTTTCTGTTGCAGCTGGATATCACCCGGCACCTGCATTTTCCTTCACGTCCTGTCGATGATCCGTTGCCGCTGCTGGTGGATAACCCGCGCGCCGTCACCGTCAGTGCGCAGCGCGATGAAAGCTGGCTGCGCATTGTTGATGTGCAGGCCGTATTACAGGCACGTACTTTTGCCACGGATGACGCGGTGATCCTCGACATTCGCGATCCGCTGCTGCCGCACAATCAGGGGCGCTGGCGCATCGCAGCGCAGGGCATCACGCGCAGTGAAGCGCAACCCGATGCCACCTTAAGCGTTGATGCGCTGGCCAGCTTAATATTGGGCGGCAGTCGCGTGTGGCAGTTGATTTATAGCCAAAACATTCACATTCATCGTCCGCACGTTGCGGAACACCTTGAACGGCTGTTTGCCGTGGCTGAGCAGCCATGGTCCGGGCTGTTTTTTTGATTGAAACCAGGAGAAATGTCATGCGTAAAGCACGTTGGCCCCTAGCGGGCCAGAGTATGCTGTTGGCGTTGATGGCGACGGCCGCACTGAATGCCACGGCGGCAGAGGTGCCGCAGTCGGGTGGGACGCTGCGGATTGCCTCGCTGCAGTCCGATATCGATGCCTTTGATCCGCAAACCGGCTACTCGGTGGATTCATGGGAAATTATGCGCGCGGTAACCCGCCAGCTGGTGACCTATGCAGGATCGCCGCAAAGCCTGAAAGACGATACGGCGCTGGTGCCGGATTTAGCCAAATCCTGGGACGTCAGCGCCGATGGCAAAACCTATACCTTCCATCTGCGCGACGGCATTCACTTCGCGGGACCGACCACCCGACCGATTGTAGCGAAGGACTTTGTCTACACCATCAAACGCTTCTGCGATCCCAATAAGCCGGTGGCCGCCGTGAACTATTTCAACCTCGCCTTCTCCGGTTTTGCTGCCTACTGCAAAGATTTTTCCAGGGTGCCGACCGGCGATTTAGCGGCCACCCAGGCCTTTATTGATTCCCACGAGATCGCCGGCGTCAGCGCGCCGGATGATAAAACGCTGGTGCTGCGCTCCGACAGCAAAAACTACGATTTCCTCAATATCCTGTCGATGAACTTCGTCACGCCGCTGCCGGAAGAGATTGTGGCGAAATACTATCCGGACTCGCCGGAGCTGCGTAAGCATTTCCCCTCCAGCGGGCCTTATAGCGTGGCGGAGTATCAAAGTGGGCAGAAGCTATTGCTGAAAAAAGTGGCAGATTACAATCATGCGCAGGATCCGGCGCGCAAGGCCTATGTCGATAACATTGAGATTAGCTTCACCGGTAACAATGAAGACAGCGTCACGCAACGCATTCAGGCCGGTGATGCCGATTTGTCGCTCTATCTGGATGTGCCACCGCAGGCGGTGATCCGCCAGTACGCGATCAAAAACAGCCCGTATCTGCACGCTGCCAACAGCGGGGCCGCCAACTTCATCGCCATTAACGCCCAGCCGGAAGCGAAAAGCGCAGGCGCTACCGCACTGCGAAATCTGAAAGTGCGTCAGGCGCTGACCTATGCGGTGAATCGTGCACACCTGGTGCAGGCGCAGGGCGGGAAAATTGCGGCGCTACCGCTGGGGCAGATTATTACCAGCACGCTGTTAGGGCATGAGAACCTCGATCTCTATCCCACCGCCGATAACAAAGGCGACCCGGCGAAAGCCAAAGCGCTGTTGCAGGAGGCGGGCCTCCCCAATGGGCTGAGTTTTGATCTGGTGTATCGCGCCAACAATCAGTTCAGCACCCTGGCGGTTATTTTGAAGGAAGACCTGGCGAAAGCGGGGATCACCCTCAACCTCAATCCGGTTCCGCCACCGCAGTTTATGGCCTATCTGCAAAGTCCCGCTAATCGCTGGGATCTGGCACTGGCGCAGACCTCGCCTGATTGGCAAGGTCCGGCGACGCGCATGTTGCTGGGCGGCTGGCTGAACTCTGATGCCGCGCCGTGCGGCCGTGGCAATGTCTATGCCATTTGCTATAGCAATCCGCAGCTAAACGCGTTAGCGAAGCAGGCCTACGGCTCAGATAACCCAGGGCCAATTTGGGCGCAGGCCGATCGTTTAGTGTCCGCCGATCTGCCGTGGATTCCGCTGTTTGAGAAACGCCGCGTTGCCATCACCTCCGATCGCGTCACCCATTGGACGTGGTCATCACTGGCAACGCAGGCTGATATCACCAACATCGCCGTGAAGCCATAAGGGGAATCTATGCCGCTGCTGTGCGTTGACCAGTTAACGATTGGCTTTCATCAGCAATCACCACGTGTTCAACAGGTGAGCTTTGCCGTGGCGCCAGGGGAAACGCTGGCGATCGTCGGGGAATCCGGCTCAGGCAAGAGCCTGAGCCTGCTGGCAGTGTTGGGCCTGTTGCCGGCCAGTGCTGAGGTGCAGGGTGAACGGCTGTTTGATGGGATACGGCTTAACGATCTCAGCGCGGCGCACTACCGGCGGCTACGTGGGGCGCAGATTGGCTACATTTCGCAAGATCCGCTGAGTAATCTGCATCCGTTGAAAAGCATCGGCCAACAAATTGAAGAGGCGATTAGCGCGCATCAGCGGCTGCGTCGTAAAGCATTGCGCACGCGCGTGCTGGCGCTGCTGGAGGAGGTGGGCATACGTGATGCTGCTCAGCGCTATCACGATCGTCCTGCGCAGTTTTCTGGCGGGATGCGGCAACGCGTGATGATCGCCATGGCCATTGCGCTGAACCCTAAGCTGATCGTGGCCGATGAGCCGACCACGGCGCTGGACGTCACGGTACAGGCCAGCATCCTGCGGCTGTTAAAACGTCTGCAGCAGCAGCACGGCTGTGCCCTGATCTTTATCAGCCACGATTTACGCGTGGTGGCGGATATCGCCGATCGCGTGGTAGTGATGCAGCAGGGCCGCATCGTCGAGTCAGCGGAGAAAAACGTCCTGTTCGCCGCGCCGCAGCATCCGTATACCCGCGCGCTGCTGGCGGCGGGTTGGCATCAGTTTCCACCGCAGCCCGCGCATGTACCGGGTGAAGTGCTGTTGCAGGTTAAGGCGTTAGCCCGATCGTTTGTCCGACGCTCGCTGTGGGTGACACGGCAGCAGCAGGTGCTGCAAAACATCGCTTTTTCCCTGCGCAAAGGCGAAATTCTTGGTCTGGTTGGCGAATCCGGCTCCGGTAAAACCACGCTGGGACGGATTATCGTGGGGCTCGATCGGCCGGATCAGGGCGAGATAATGTTGAACGGCGAGATCTGGCAGCGGGCAGGGGAAGCACGCGGGCTGCATCAGCATCCTCTGCGTTACGCGGTGCAGATGGTGTTTCAGGATCCCTACAACAGTCTTAATGCCCGGCGACGCGTAGCGGATATCCTGCGCGATCCGCTGCAGCTTACCGCGCGGCGTGAAACCGGCCAGCCCCTGACGGCAAGCGCACTCCATACGGCAGTGAATCAGCTGCTGCACACCGTTGAGTTAGCCGCTGAACTGGCCACGCGCTATCCCGCGCAGCTTTCGGGTGGACAGCGTCAACGCGTGGCTATCGCCCGGGCGCTGGCGATGAAGCCGCAGCTGATTGTAGCTGATGAAGCGGTGTCGGCGCTGGATGTCACCACCCAGCATCGCATTATTCAACTGCTGATGCGTTTGCGCCGCGAGCAATCGCTGTCGCTGCTGTTTATCTCACACGATCTCTCCGCCGTGGCCGCGTTGTGCGACCGCGTGTTGGTACTCAGGGACGGTGAGATTATTGAGCAGGGCAGCAGTCAACAGATCTTCTCACGTCCACAGCAGCCGTGGACGCAACAGTTACTGGCGGCTATTCCGGGACAAGCGCGTGGAATAGCGATGGCAGAGGAGCAGTGACATGACGGAGCAATCACTTATCGATAGCCCGAGCGCGCCCGCCGCGCATCCGGCGAGGATATGGCGGCGGATCGTACAAGAAGGCAGTGCCCGCCGTGGCCTGATTATCGTGGTGCTGGTGGTGCTTGCCGCGCTGAGTGCGCCCTGGGTGGCGCACGAATTGGGGCATGGCGAAACTGAACAGTTTCGTGATACGGCGCTAAACGACATGGGGATTCCGCTTGGCCCCACGCGCGCGTTTCCGCTGGGGGCGGATGATAATGGCCGCGATGTGTTGGTCCGTACGCTATACGGCACGCGGGTGTCGCTGCTGGTGGCGATTCCTGCCACCACGTTAGCGATGATCATCGGCTTGCTGGTGGGACTGATTGGCGGCTATCGCGGTGGACGTATTGATCTGCTGTGCCAGCAGGTGATTAATCTGGTGCTGTCGTTTCCGTTTGTCGTCACTGCGTTAAGTTTGCTGGCGCTCAATCACAGTAGCGACGGCGGGGCCAAGGTCGATCCTGGCTGGGTGGTGGTGGCGGTGATTACCTTTTTCTCATGGGGCTATTTCGCGCGTCTTACGCGCGGACTGGTGCTGCATCTGCGTCATCAGGAGTTTGTTGCCGCCGCGCAGCTGATGGGTATGACGCGCTGGCACATTTTGTGGCGTGAAATTTTGCCAGCGGTATTGCCGACCGTGGGCGTCTACTGGGCGATTCAGCTGCCGACCAATATTATTGCCGAAGCCACGCTGTCATTCCTTGGCGTCGGTGTACCGGCACCGGCCGCCAGTCTGGGCAATATGATTGCCGATGTGCAACGTTCGGCGATGTATCAGGTACAACCGTGGTTTTTGGCGGCACCTGCGCTGGCGCTATTTTTTACCGTACTCGGCTTTAATTCGTTAAGCAGTGGCTTACGCAACGTGTTTGATCCTCATCTGGACCGCGCTCATGGCTAAATTTTTCGCTATTGTCTCACCAATTTTGCGTGCGGCTCTGACGTTGCTGCTGGTGCTGATTGCCGCCTTTATGCTGACACGCATTGCCTATCAGGATCCGGCGGTGATGCTGGCACCGCGTAACGCTACGCCTGAAACCATTGCGGCGGTGGCGCGCGCGCTGCATCTGAACGATCCCTGGTATCAGCAGCTTGGCTATTTCCTGTGGCGTGGCCCGGAAATTCAGGGGACAGCCGTGGGATTAATGCACTGGCCACCGGCGCTGGGCTACTCATTTCGATTCCAGATGCCGGTAACCGAGCTGATTCTGTCTAAAGCTCCGGTGACGTTGTCACTGGCATGCGGTGCGTTAGTGATATGGATGGCCATTTCTATGGTAACGGGCGTGCTCGCGGCACGCTATCGCGAGGGTTTTATCGATCGCGTCTTAGCGCTGTTTTCCTATGCGGCGCTGTCGCTGCCGACCTTTCTGAGCGGTATGCTGATTATCTTTTTTCTCTTCTATCAGCTCTCACTGCACGGGATCGACCTCTTTCCGGCGGGCGGCTATGTCGCGTTTAGCGAGGATGTCTGGCAATGGTTACGGCATTTGCTGTTGCCGTGGCTGACGCTGGCGCTGGCCGAGATCGGTATTTTTCAGCGCGTTATTCGTGCCAGCATGCTCGAAGTGCTGAATCACGATTATATTCGTACCGCGCGCGCCAAAGGCGTTAGCGAATGGCGCGTCTATTTTGATCACGCACTTAAGCCGGCGATGAGTCCGGTGCTGGTATTAACCGGCATGGAACTGGCGGCGATCATGGGCGGCGCGATCGTCACGGAGAAGATGTTCGGGCTGGATGGCGTAGGCCGGTTGGCGATTGATGCGGCGCTGGACGGGGATTTTCCGGTGGTGATTGGCACCACCATTTTCGCCGCCTGCGCCTTTATTCTGTGCAATACCCTGGTGGATATTATCCAAAAGGCGGTGTTCAGTAGCCATGTGCGTGAAGGGTGATGTCAGGGGGCATCACCGTAGCGTCATCTCAATGACATAAATCCTTCATTTCCTTCCGCTAGCTTACCGCCATTCTGATTTTTGGATTGCCGATGCATGAGCCACCTGTCGCTTCATCATATTACCAAGGCCTGGGGCGAGAAAATCGCCCTGAATGACATCAGCTTTGACGCCGCAGAAGGGAGCTTTGTCGCGCTGCTTGGCCCATCGGGCTGTGGCAAATCCACGCTGCTGCGCACCATTGCCGGACTGGAAACGGCGGATGGCGGCACGATCCACTTCAAACATAGCGATATCACCCATCTACCGCCGTCGCAGCGCAAGCTTTCAATGGTGTTTCAATCCTACGCGCTGTTCCCGCACCTTAACGTGCGCGAGAACCTGCTGTTTGGCCTGAAAGCGCGCGGCGAAGATCAGCACACCTATGCCGCCCGGCTCGATAACGTCAGTCAATTGCTGGAGCTCGATACACTGCTCGCCCGTTTGCCTTCGCAGCTCTCTGGCGGACAGCAGCAGCGCGTGGCGCTGGGCAGAGCGGTCATCGCCAATAACACGCTGTGCTTGATGGATGAGCCATTGTCGAATCTGGATGCCAAACTGCGGCAAAGCATGCGCCGTGAAATCCGCGCCCTGCAGAAAAAGCTCGCGTTGACGCTGCTTTACGTGACGCACGATCAAACCGAGGCGATGAGCATGGCCGACAGCATTATTCTGCTCAACGATGGCCGCATTGAACAGCACGGCACACCGGACGACCTCTATAACAATCCTGCCAGCATCTTCGCCGCGCAGTTTATTGGGGCGCCGCCAATGAACATTCTGCCGCTGCAGCAGCGGGATAATCATCACTACCTAAGTCATCTCTCGACGCCGGTGGTGGAATATCGCGCGGCGGCGCTCAGTCTGGGATTACGGGCTGAAGATATCCAACTGATTGCGCCGGAGCACGCTGCACTGACCGCAACAGCGATCGGTGCGGAATATATGGGCGCCGACACGCTTTTGGTGTGCATGCTTGCGGGAATGGCAGAACCGCTGACGGTCAAAGTACCGGGGATGCACCATTTCGCCGACGGCTGTGAAGTGGGATTGCAGTGGTCTGCCGCGCGCCAGTATCTGTTTTATAGCGCGAGCGGCAAGCGCTGCGCCCATGCAGAACCCAACATGTTTGCCTCACAGAAAAAATACGCCGTTTAACCGTTGTCATTTGCTTAAGGGAATATCATGTCTGCGATTCGTTATTCACGTCTGGCCTCTGTTTTCATGCTCTGTAGTGCGGCTTCTGCCTTCGCCGCCGATCCGGTCAAGCTGCAAATGTATTATCCGATCGCGGTAGGGGGCAAAGTGAGCCACACCGTGGATGCGCTGGTCGCTGATTTCCAAAAACAGCACCCGGAAGTGAGCATTCAGCCAGTGTATACCGGTGACTATGCCACCACCGTCACCAAAGCCTTGACGGCGTTTCGCGGTGGCAATGCGCCCCAGCTGGCGGTTATCGGGGATATCGAAGCCTATTCGCTGATCGATGCCGGGGCCATCGTGGCGGCCAGCGATCTGGCAACCGGTGACGAAGGTAAAAAGTGGATCGACGGTTTCTATCCGGCGTTTCTGCGTCACATTGACGGCAAAGTGTGGGGCGTGCCGTTCCAGCGTTCTACCGTAGTGATGTACTGGAACAAACAGGCGTTTGAGAAAGCCGGTTTGAACGCCGATACGCCGCCGGCTAACTGGCAGCAGGTGGTGGCGTTCAGTAAGAAACTGACGATTAACGACGCCAACGGCGTCAGCCAGTGGGGCATCGAAATTCCCTCCACGCCAAACGGCTACTGGAACTTCCAGGGCTTGTCCGCCACCAACGGCGGTCGTCTGGATAACGGTAAAGGCACCGCCGTTAACTTCAACACGCCGGGCAACGTAGAAACCCTGCAGTGGTTAACCGATCTGGGGCAAAAAGAGCAGGTGTCGCCGAAGGGGGCGATTGCATGGGGCACCACGCCGCAGGATTTTATCAGCGGTAAAACCGCGATGATGATCACCACCACCGGTAATCTGACTAACGTACGCGACAACGCGACATTCCCGTTCGGCGTGGCGATGCTGCCAGAGAAGACCCAGCGCGGCAGCCCAACCGGCGGCGGCAACCTGTATGTATTCAAAAATGCCTCGCCAGAACAGCAGAAAGCCGCGATGGAATTTATCCGCTGGGTAACGTCGCCCGAGCAGGCGGCGCGCTGGAGTATCGCGACCGGTTATGTCGCCACTTCTCCAGCGGCCTGGGAAACCCCGGTGATGAAGGATTACGTGAAACAGGTGCCGCAGGCATTGGTGGCGCGTGAGCAGTTGAAGTACGCGCAGCCGGAACTCTCCACCTACAACAGCGTGCAGATTCAGGATGCACTGAACCACGCGGTTGAAGCAGCGGTGACTCAGGCGAAAACCCCCGCCGAGGCGCTGAAAGATGCGCAGCAGCAGGCCGATCGTCTGTTAAAGGCGTATCAATAACCATGAGTACGCCTCTCGCCGTCGCGCCGGTTCGTCGTCCCCGCTTAGGGTCAATGCAGCTGTATGGCTATCTGCTGATTTTACCGGCGCTGAGCTTTTTACTGCTGTTTACGCACTATCCGGCAGTGGCGACGGTGTGGCAGAGCCTGTTCAGTGCGGCACGTAATGGCCATCCCGCCCGTTTTGTTGGGGTGGATAACTATGTTGCGCTACTGGATGACGATATCTTCATTCAGTCGCTGTGGAATAATCTGCTGTATGCGGCGATCACCATTCCGCTGGCGGTGACGCTGGCACTGTTGATGGCGCTGGCGGTCAATCGTCATATGCGCGCCAATGCGCTGGTGCGCACCGCGTTCTTTATCCCTTCGCTGTTGCCGATGATCGCCATCGCTAACCTTTGGCTGTTCTTCTACACGCCGCAGCTCGGTTTGCTGAATAAGCTGCTGGCGCTGTTTTCCCTGCCGGCGATTAACTGGCTTGGCGAACCAGGGAGCGCGCTCTATTGCCTGATGGCGGTATCCGTGTGGCGCGAAGCGGGCTTTTTTATGATCTTCTATCTTGCCGCGCTGCAGCAGATCGACCCACGACTCAGCGAGGCCGCTGCGATAGAGGGCGCGTCGCGCCGCTATTTCTTCCGTCGCGTGCAGTGGCCGCTGCTGATGCCGACCACGCTATTTGTGCTGATCAATGCGTCGATGAACGCGTTTCGTATTGTCGATCAGGTACTTGCCATGACCAATGGCGGGCCGAATAACAGCAGTAGCCTGCTGCTGTTTTATATTTATCGCACCGCCTTCAGCTTTTGGAATATGCCGGCTGCGGCTGCCATGACGGTGGTGCTGCTGGCGATCCTCGCCGCGCTTGCGCTGTTCAAATTTAACCTGCTGGATAAGCGAGCCCATTACCAATGAAGCCAAAGATGACGTTTGGCCGCCTGTGTTTGAATAGCGCCATTGGTTTGGCGGCGCTGCTGTGGTTTCTGCCTATTCTGGTGGCGCTGTGGGTGGCAATTCACCCAGCATCGGATCAGGCCAGCTTCGCGCTCTGGTCGCCGCTTACGCTGCAAAACTTCATTCATGCCTGGCACGCCGCGCCGTTTGCCCGCTACTTTCTCAATACCAGCCTGCTGGTGCTGATGATTGTGGTGGTACAGCTGATTCTGGCAACGATGGCCGCCTATGCGCTGGTACGTTTCCAGCTGAAATTCTCAGGAGTGATCTTTGCGCTGATTCTGCTGCAGCTGATGATTAGCCCCGACGTACTGATTCTGAATAATTACCAGACCATCGGCGCCTTAGGGCTTCGCGATACGCTGACCGGCATTGCGCTGCCGTATTTCTCCTCGGCGTTTGCTATCTTTCTGCTGCGGCAAACCTTTAAAAGTATTCCACTGGTGCTGGAAGAGGCGGCGATTGTCGAAGGGGCCAGTCGATTCTACATTCTGCGCAAGATTTATATCCCGCTGGCGAAGCCGATTTATGTCGCGTTTGCGCTGGTGTCGATCAGTTTCCATTGGAATGATTTCCTTTGGCCGCTGGTGATTACCGATTCCGTTAACGTGCGGCCGCTCACCGTCGGCCTGCAGCTGTTTTCTGCGCCAGAGCAGGGCGTGCAGTGGGCGCTGATTGGCGCAGCGACGTTGATGACCACATTGCCGCTGCTGGTGCTGTTCCTGATTTTCCAGCGTCAGTTTATTCAATCATTTATGCGTGCCGGTATTCGCTAAGGAGTGCTTTCCGTGTCTTATCCGCATCCGCTAACCGCACTACAGCGTGAATTACTGGGTGATGTCGCTGAGCTGTATGCATTGCCAAACGTACGTTCAGCGCCGCTGAGCGACACGCTGCGTTTTGGACTGATTGCCGATCCGCAATATGCGGATATCGACCCCGACCGCGATAAACATCTCTACTATCGTCATGCGTTGCACAAGCTGCCGCAGGCGATTGATGCACTCAACCAGCAGCCGCTGGATTTTGTCGTAACGCTCGGCGATTTGGTGGATCGTCATTGGGAAAGTTATGCAGCGGTGCTGCCGCTTTATCAGCGTCTGGAACATCCGCATGCGGTGGTGTTGGGCAATCACGATGCCCAGACCATTACGCAGCATCTTAATGACGCCGCCGCGCTGCCAAAAAGCTATTACGCCTTCTCGCTGAAAGGGTGGCGCTTTATTGTCTATGACGGTAACGATATCAGTCTGTACTGTAACGCGATGAACGGCGACGATCGTGCAACAGCAGAAGCGATGCTGGTGGCATTGGCGGAGCAGCAGCAACCGCAGGCCAGGCCGTGGAATGGCGCGGTTGGAACCGCGCAAAGGGTATGGATCGAACAACAGCTACAACAGGCGCAGCAGCAGGGGGAGAACGTGGTGGTGTTTGGGCACTATCCGCTGGCACCGCATAACAGCCACAACTTATTAAACGGTAGTGAATTGGCAGAACTGCTTTCTAGTTACAACATACATGGGCGTTTTACCGGACACGATCATCGCGGCAGCTATGCGCGCATCGGTCAAACAGGCTTTTATACCCTAAAAGGGATGCTGGATGGAGCGGAATCAATCCCCTTTGCGGTGGTGGAAATCACCGGCGAGGAAGTGCGCGTCTTGGGTTATGGCGGTGAAATCAGCCATCATCATTCCCGCTGCACATAAATTGCAGGTTGTGGTGCCTGGCGTTAATTGACCAGCAATCAACACTCCCCATAACGCCCCAGGTTGCTGTATAGTCCGTTTTTTTTCGGAGGAACCATGCTGCCTACTTCATCCACACGCCTGAATAAATACATCAGCGAGAGCGGAATCTGCTCGCGCCGGGATGCCGATCGTTATATCGAACAAGGCAACGTTTTCATTAACGGCAAACGTGCCGCCGTCGGTGCACAGGTGTTTGTTGGGGATGAAGTCAAAGTTAATGGCCAGTTGATTGAGCCGCGTGATGAAGAGGATCTGGTGCTGATTGCGCTGAACAAGCCGGTAGGCATCATCACCACCATGGAAGAAGGCGAGCGCGATAACATCGGTGATTTTGTTAATCACAGTAAACGCGTGTTCCCGATTGGTCGCCTGGATAAAGATTCTCAGGGGCTGATCTTCCTCACCAACCATGGCGATTTGGTGAATAAGATCCTGCGCGCCGGTAACAATCACGAAAAAGAGTACGTGGTTACCGTTGATAAACCGATCACCGACGAATTTATTGCTGGAATGGCGGCGGGCGTGCCAATGCTGGGCACCGTCACGAAGAAATGCAAAGTTAAGAAAGAATCGACCTTTGTGTTCCGCATCATCCTCGTTCAGGGGCTGAACCGGCAGATTCGCCGCATGACCAAGCACTTCGGTTTTGAAGTCACCAGGCTTGAGCGTACGCGTATTATGAACGTCAGCCTGAAAGGCATTCCGCTGGGCGAGTGGCGTGATTTGACCGATGACGAACTGATCGATCTATTCAAACTGATTGAAGATTCATCTTCAGAAGATCAGAAAACGCAAAAAACGCAGGCGAAGAAGAAGCCGGTCACTGGCGCGAAAAAACCTGCGGCAGGTGGAGCGAAGACGGGCGAAAAAGCGGGTGCAAAGCCGGCCAATCGTCAGCGTTTTTCCCAGCCGGGCCGGAAGAAGAAAGGGCGCTGATGTTTTTGCCAAGCCGTGTGCTGAAAACACAAAGTAGAAATGGCCGGTGCTGAACGCACCGGCTAGGCAACCCGAGCCTCAGTAACAGCATGATGTACCGAGCGATCCGGTCCACTCAGCATGACAGCTTTACCGGCACGCAACCCGCGCTGGAACTGTGCCATCCGCTCTTCACTGATCCCCGCACCGCACCATAATAGATGGTGATCGTGACGGCTTTCCGAGCCATACCGCATCGGCTGTGATGTGCGATCAATTTCAACGCAAAATCCCTGACCGGAAAGACGAATCGCCTCGAGCCAAATCTCCGTTTCATCGCTCACGCTGACCACTTCGAGCAACAGCGGCATGCTTTTTTGGCGCGTTGATGCGCGTGTTACGCAATTGCTGTGGTGAGTAATGGCCTGGTGAAAACGTGCCAGGCGACGCGCTGCGCCGCGACGAGTATCGTCTCTCAGCCAGCGATTGAGAGGTTTCATCAGGATATTAATAAAGTCATCGCTACTGTAATCGCCCGCCAGATTACGTACGGTACGCGCCAGTTCGCGATCGGAACCCAATTCCAGCTGGCGCAACATATCACCACGTCGGGCAAGCCAGCCGGACGATGAACAATCCGCTTCGCCCTTTTTTTCCTGATGGATTTGCCACAGCGTCGCGCCACCGGCGGTTAATGACATCATGGCCAGCACTTCATCAACCTGATGCCTGCTCCAATCCTTGCTGATACTGTTTTCTGATATCAATCCACCGCGCAACCAGCGACGCAGATTTGCGCGGTTGGCACCGGTTAAGGCGCAGACGGTTTCAGTTGAGTAAAAATTCATAAAGAGCCCTCAGATAGAGGGTGAATTGCCGTGGACGTTAGTCCAGGATGAGCAACCATCCTGAACCTTATCTGTATGGATTACCAGTAATGAATGCGATTTCGCTAAAATAGATTGATAAGCGAAGCGCTAAATTTGCAGGCTGCTCCCTCTATTCGCTTCCCGACTATTATCAATTGCCGACTAGCTTAAGTTGAAAATAGCATTATGGATAAAAAATGGCTGTGATAATTTTTATTTCACGCGCCAGCAAACAGGTGCAACACAACATTTTATTATTTTTCCAGGGATATTAAGAATGAAAAAGCACCGTCTGGCTGGCCTGCTGTTGGCTTCGGCATCATTGTTATTAGGCGTCGCGCACGCCGAAGATCAGCCAATCCCATCACTCGCCGGAAAACGTATTGGTATCACCGTAGCCGGTACCGACCACTACTGGGATCTTAAAGCGTATCAGGGACAAATTGACGAGGTTAAACGCCTTGGCGGTACGCCGATTGCCTTAGATGGCGGTCGCAAGGAGTCGCAGCAAATTGCTCAAATTCAGACGCTTATTGCACAAAAGCCCGATGCAATCATTGAAACGCTTGGTACCGCCTCAGTACTTGAACCCTGGCTGAAAAAAATCCGCGATGCGGGTATTCCGTTATTTACCGTGGATACCGCCAGCCCATCCAGTATTAACGTCACCACCTCAGATAACTTTTATATTGGCGAGCAGCTAGCCTTAAAGCTGGTAAATGATTTGCGCGGCGAAGGCAATATTTTGGTATTTAACGGTTTCTATGGCGTACCGGTGGTTGCGATGCGTTATGACCAGTTAAAGGCCGTGCTGAAATGGTATCCTAAAATTAAAATTATTCAGCCGGAACTGCGCGATGTTATCCCGAATACGGTCCAGGATGCCTATGCGCAAATCAGCCAGTTACTGAATAAATATCCAAAAGGTTCGGTGCAGGCGATTTGGGCGGCATGGGATGTACCGCAAATTGGCGCCACTCAGGCTGTCGATGCCGCCGGACGTAACGAAATCAAAACCTATGCCGTTGACGGTAGCCCGGATGTGGTGTCGCTGGTTAAAGATGCAAAATCGAGTGCGGCGGCGGTTGTCGCGCAGCAGCCGTACGTGATTGGTCAAACGGCAGTGCAAAATGTGGCGAAATATCTGGCGGGCGATCGCTCGCTGCCGCCAGCCACCTATGTTCCAGCGATTCTGGTGACCAAAGAGAACGCCGCTGACGCGCAGAAAACGCTGGGCCAAACGGATGGCAAATAACGCGCCGCTATTACACCTGCACGGCATCAGCAAAGCATTTGATGGCGTGCCCGCGCTGCAATCGGTGTCGCTCAGCGTACATGCCGGTGAAGTGCATGGCTTGATTGGTCATAATGGTGCCGGCAAATCGACATTAATCAAAGTGTTAGGCGGTATTCATGCCGCCGATCGCGGCAGCATTACGCTGGATGGTCAGCCGCTCACGTTGGCCTCACCCGCACAGGCGCAGCGGCAGGGGATTGCCATCGTGCATCAGGAGCGGTTACTGCCCGGTTCGTTGACGGTGGCGGAGGCGCTATGGCTCGGCAACGAACCGCGTTTGCTCGCCACGCCGTTTATCCAGCGGCGCCGTATGCGCCAGCAGGCACAGCAGCAGCTACAGCAGCACTTTGGTTTGCAGCTCGATGCCAATGCCTTGATTGCCACGTTAAGTGTGGCAGAGCAGCAGTTAGTCCAAATCTGCCGCGTGTTGCAACATCAGCCACGCGTGGTGGTGCTGGATGAGCCTACCGCCGCGCTGGCACGTCACGAAGTGCACGCGCTGTTTCGCGTGATTGAACGTATGCGGCAGCAGGGCATCGCGCTGATCTATGTGTCGCACTATCTCGATGAAATACAGACGTTGTGCCAGCGCGTTACCGTACTGCGCGATGGCAAAGATGTGGCGCATTTCACGGCTGAGCAGTTATCGCCCAGCGCGCTAATCGGTGCAATGGTAGGGGATACGCAGCATGAACTTACGCCGCGTCAGACACGTCGTGCCGGACAGGAGGTGCTGCAGGTTGCCGCGCTTAGTGCGCCTGGTCGTTTCCATAATGTCTCCTTTACCGGCCGACAGGGCGAGATCATTGGCATTACCGGCCTGTTAGGATCGGGCGGTAAGGCGCTGATCCGAGCACTCTTCGGCCTGGAAACCGCAGTGAGCGGCTCGGTAAAACTGGCTAATGTGGCTGGCATTCCCTCATCACCCTATGCGGCCGTGAAGCGCGGTATCGCTTTTGTGCCGGAAGATCGCCGAGCCAACGGTATCGCACTGGATCTTAGCTTGCGTGACAATGTGACCTTAACCACGGTACAGCGTTTGCTGCGCTGGGGTGGTGTATCGCGTCGGGCCGAAAGCGAACTGGTGGCAAAGAATATTCAGCAGCTGGCGATTCGCACGCCTGGGCAGCTGGCGCCGTTACGCCAGCTCTCGGGCGGCAATCAGCAGAAAGCGGTGCTGGCCAAATGGCTTAACACTGGCGCGCGATTATATCTGCTGGATGAACCGACGGTGGGCGTCGATATTGCCGCGAAGGCCGCGATTTATCATACGCTGCAGCAGCTGGCCAATGATGGCGCACTCATTCTGGTGTTTTCCACCGATCTGCTGGAACTGCAAACGCTTGCTGACCGCATTATGGTACTGGCGCGCGGCGAACATGTCGCTACCCTGGCGGCACAGCATACCAGCCATCAGGAGATTCTCTCCTGGGCTTCTGGCACTGGCGCGTTAACGGAGCATGCTTCATGAGCGATGTTACCCAATCTGGTCCTCTTGAATCCCCGCAACGTGCAAACGGTCAGCAGTGGCTGCAGCACGTTTCTTTACTGATTATTGTGCTGGTTTTGGCGGTGTTTGCCTGGCTGTCACCGATATTCCTGACGGTAATGAATCTGGGCAATGTGCTGCAACAAACCGCGGTGGTCGGTACTCTGGCGCTGGGGTTAACCCTGGTGTTAAGCGGCGGTGGTTTACAAGGCATCACCGGCGGCATCGATTTGTCGATCGCCGCCAATCTTGGCCTGAGCGCGGCGGTATTCGCCAGCCAGCTCAATGCCGGGCAGCCCATCGCTATTGCGCTGCTGTTGACGCTTTTCACTGGCGCTGCGGTGGGCCTGTTTAATGCGTTGGCGATTGTCTGGCTGGGGATCTTACCGCTGCTGGCAACGCTCACCAGTATGAACATCGCCATTGGGCTGGAGATGGTGCTAACCGGCAATGCATCGGTGCCAGTCAGCAGCAACCTGCAAAATCTGTTGCTAAGTAACGGGCCCTTAGCGGTGTCGTGGCTCGGCTGGTCATTTCTCATTCTGGCCTCTATCGCCATTGCCTTGAGCCGATTGACCTCATTTGGCCTGCGTTTGCAGGCCGTGGGCAGCCATCCACAGGCGGCTAATGCGGCGGGGATTGGCGTCAAACGCTATCAGGGACTGAGCTATGTGTTGTGCGGTGTGAGTGCGGCCATTGCCGCGATTGCATCGGTGTCGCTGCTCAGCGGTAGCTCACCCGGCGCAAACGACAACCTGCTAATGGTGATCGCCGCTGCATTATTAGGCGTGGTGTTTTCCCGTCGTCTGGTGCCGACACTGGGCGGTGCGTTGATCAGCGCGCTGTTCCTGAGTTTAATCGCCAACGGCTTCCAGCTTATCAACGTCTCAAGTTACTGGATCAACGGCGTCGAAGGCGTATTGATTCTATTAGTAGTGGCGTTAACCGCGCTAATGCGTCGTCGCCAATCCCGGAGAACACAAGGTGTCTGACTCTCTCATATCGCCTGTCACTCAACGCCCGCGTCAGGCCGCTTTGCTGCGCGTCGCTATCGTGCTGCCCTTTATAGCGCTGCTGCTGTTCTTTGTTATTGCCGCGCCCGCTTTCGCCACGGCCTCTAACCTGCGCAGCGTGTTGCTGAATAACGTCGCGCCGCTCGCGATTGTCGCGCTGGCGATGACGCTGGTCACACGTATTGGCGCGATTGATCTGTCGGTTGGCACGGCCATCGATATTGCTTGTCTGGTATTGGTGACACTGATGCTGCATCAGGTCAGTTTGCCCGTGGCGCTGATTGCCGCGTTGGTTGCCGCGCTGTTGGTTGGGGTGTTTAACGCCTTTTTAGTCACGCAGCTGGGCGTGGAGCCGTTTCTCGCCACGCTGGGCACGCTGTTTATTGGACAAAGCGTGCAGCAGCTGTCATCAAACGGCGGGCAACCGATCTATCTGCTGAGCCAAAAGCTGCCCGAGGGCTTTTCCGCGATGGGACACGGTGCATTCCTCGCCATTCCGTTGCCGCTTTGGCTGTTATTTCTGGTTGCGCTGGCGCTTTATCAACTGCTACACCGCAGCGCTACCGGCCGATCGCTGCGGGTGATGGGTGAACAATACAGCGTGGCGCAGCACTCTGGCGTCGCGGTGAAACGGCTGACGGCAATGGCCTTTATTTTAGCCGCGTTGGTTGCGGGGATCGTCGGCTTGATTCTGGCGGCCAATGTCAAAGCCTGGGTGCCGCTGTCGGGTAATGCGTACCTGCTCAACGCCATCGGCGCCAGTTTTATTGGTGCCACGTTCGCGCCATCCCGTCGGCCCAATGTCGTAGGGACGCTGCTTGGCGTCGTGCTGCTGAGCTTTATTGCCAATGGATTACTGCTGGTCGGCTGGAATTTTTACTGGCAGCAGGTTGCCACCGGTGGATTGATTTTTATTGTGTTGGCGGTCGGCGCGTTACGCGCGCGACGTCATGCGTGATAGCGGCAAACAGGAACAGCCGGAATTTCGGCTGATCCTGTTGCTACCTTTAGCTCCAGGCATGCCGCGGCGGCGGGGTGCCGTTAAGGTAATAATTTCCTACATGGTAATACTTCCAACGCACCGGATCGTGTAGCGTGTGCGTGCGCGCGTTGCGCCAGTGCCGGTCAAGGTTGAACTCCTGCAACGTAGAACGGGTTCCCGCCAGTTCAAACAGCTTGTTGCCGGCCAAAATGGCGATTTCGGTGGTCAGCACTTTGGCTTCTGCGGTGGCGACTGTCGCCTCCGCGACCGTGGATTCGTCGGGCTGCTGCAGTGCCAGATCAATCGCTTGACCGGCGCGCCACAGTAGAGCTTCAGCTGCGTGAAGGCGGATTTTTAAATCACCCACCGCAGCCAGCGTAAAGTGATCATCGGATGCGCGCTCTTGACCACTATCAATCCAGGGCCGTGAACGCTCGCGGATAAAATGCAGCGTGTCTTCAATGGTGCCGCGCGCAATGCCGACATCAACGGCTGCCTGAATAATCTGCGAAATCGGACCGGCTGCAGTTGGGCGCTCAAAGGCTTGAAACACGGGGATCACGCGTGAAAGCGGGGCACGCACATTATGCAACAATACCGTGCCGGATGCCGTGGTGCGCTGGCCAAAGCTCGACCAGTTATTGATGATGGTGATGCCGGGCGAGCTGCGGTCGAGGACGATAAGATGGGCGCGATCCTGTTCATCAAGCGCTACCGCGTGAATGCGATGCGCGAGTAGCGCGCCGGTGGCGTAGAATTTTTCACCGTTGATCACCACTTCATCGCCATCCTGCTTAAAGCGCGTCTGAAAATCGGCAACGGTACGCGAGTTTTTCTCAGAGAAAGCATTACCCCAGCGCAACCCGGCCAGCACTTCGCTCAGTAGCTCGTGTTTCTGCGCTTCCGTGCCATCGGCAATGAGGTGCGCGACACCCGCCAGATGGTTTTGTGGCAGCTGCCCCAGCGCAGAATCCGCCGCCGAAATGATGGCGATCACTTTCGCTACCGTTACCCAGGATACACCTGCGCCGCCCAGGTTTTTCGGGATCGCCATCGCCCACAAACCACTTTGAGAGAATGCGTCTAACTCTTTAAGCGGCAGAATACCTTCGCGGTCACGCCGCGCGGCTTCACGGGCAAACTCGCTGGCCAGCCGCTGAGCAATCTCAATCGCCTCGGCATCATCACGAATGCGGTGAGCCGGCTCGGTAGGTAAGGGGACGGGCGCTTCGGCCTGTTGAGAATTAACCTTGAGGTTAGGGGTGGGACTGAGCGACATGAGAACTCCCGGTAATTACGCTATAGGGAAAAATATCATCTCATGCGCTCAGTTCACGCCATATCTCAATTGCAGCTATGCAAAGTGAAAAATGGCGTTAACACAACGGGTTACTGCGCTACTTTAACCACGGTTTTGCCGAAATTTTTGCCCTTCAGCATATCGAAAAAGGCCTGCGGCGCATTTTCTAAACCTTCAATCATGTGCTCGCGGTAGTGAATTTTTTGCTGCTCTACCAGCGGCGTCATCGCTTTGAGGAATTCAGGATAACGATCGCCGTAATCCTGGAAGATGATAAAGCCCTGCATACGAATGCGGCGCTTGAGGATGCCGCCCATGATCTGTGGTGTGCGATCCGGCCCTGGCGGTAATTCACGGCTGCTGTAACCGGAAACCAACCCGCATACCGGCACGCGTGCTGCGGTGTTTAGCAGGGGGAATACCGCATCAAAGACCTTGCCTCCGACATTCTCGAAATAGATATCGATGCCATCCGGGCAGGCCGCTGCCAATTGCTCAGCAAAGTCGTCGCGGTGATGATCGATGCAGGCGGAGAAACCCAGTTTCTCAATGGCGTAGCGACATTTCTCCTCGCCACCAGCCACACCCACCACGTGACAGCCCTTCAGTTTACCAAGTTGACCAACCGTAGCCCCAACCGGGCCGGTTGCCGCTGCAACCACCAGCGTTTCACCCGCTTTGGGCTGGCCGATATCCATCAATCCCATATAGGCAGTAAATCCTGGCATACCGAGAATACCCAGTGCCCAGGAAGGATGGGGCAAATCGCCCAGCTTCGCCACGCCGCTGCCGTCTGAAACCGCATAGCTTTGCCAGCCGCTTTGCGCCAGCACCACGTCACCTTGCTTAAAATCGGCATGTTTAGACTCAGCGACTTCGCTCACGGTGCCGCCGACCATAGGCTGATCGATCTGCGCCGGTGCGGCATAAGATTTGCTGTCATCCATGCGCCCGCGCATGTAGGGATCGAGCGATAAGTACAGAGTGCGCAGCAGGATCTCACCGTCCTTCAGTTCAGGAATGGGCTGTTCAACCAGGCGAAAATTCTCTTTTACCGGTTCGCCTTCAGGACGTGAAGCGAGCAGCCAAGCCTGGTTGCGTTGATTGGATTGCGACATTGATTTACCTCTATCAGCGTTTTTCACGTCAGGCAAGTGTAGACGAGGATACCTTTCGTAGGTTGTGTATTGATGCCGCGCTAACAGCCGCGCAGAGGATTTATCGAGTGAGCCAGCGCACAAACCTGCGCTAAAATTTTGTGCGGCGAGTTAACGTAACAACATGATTTTTATAACGTGCAGGGCATTTGCCCAATCGGTATCAGGCAATCTCCTATACCGGAGACGCTATTCAACTACCTATACCTATAGCGGTGCTTTTATCCCTACAGGTGACGCTATGACACGACATCAAGAAAAACCCACCCCCGATCAAGAGGCGCAGCGAGCAGCATGAAAAACCTATTCCGCGCGGCGACGCTCTTAGCCACCATGACCGCAAGTGTGCCCTTGCTGGCGCACACTTTCGTTTATGTTTCAGAAGCCGATGATGGCACCATTGCGCGCTACGCCCTCAACGAGCAAACCGGCGCGCTGCAACTGCTGGGCCACACCCACGCCGGTGGCAAAGTGATGCCGATGACGCTGAGCGCCGACCATAAACATCTGTATGCGGCAATTCGCAGTAAACCGCTGCAACTGGTGAGCTGGGACATTGACCGCAATAGCGGCGATCTACATCAATCTACCTCGGTGACGGCTGCGGCCAGTTATCCCTATATTAGTACTGACCGACAGGGGCGCTTTCTGCTTGGGGCATCCTATGATGGTGACGTAGTGCACGTTTATCGTCTGACAAGCGATGGCAAACTCACTGCGCCGCCGGTCGGCAGCTATAAAACCGGGCACGCGGCGCATTCGGTGATTGTGGATGCAAGCGGCGAAAACGCGTATGTCGGCAATCTCGGCACCGATCGCGTGTTACAGCTGAAACTGAGCAAAGAGGGTGACCTGACGGCGCTCGGCAACGGCTACGTCAAAACGGCTGCTGATAACGGGCCACGCCATTCAGTGCTATCACCGGATAATCGCTATCTCTATAACATTGGCGAAATGGGCGGCATCATCACGCAATTCCGCCGTGAGCCAGGCGGTGAGCTGGTTAAGGTGGCAGAAATGCCTAACGCCGTTGCCGCGCAATACAGACTTGCGCATGGACGCGAGCGTCCACCGGGCTATAGCGATACCACGCCACGCATCTGGTCTGCCGATATTCGTCTTACGCCAGATGGACGTTTTCTGTATGTCAGCGAACGCACCAGCAGCACCATTAGCGGTTATCGGGTGAGTAAAGCCGATGGGAAATTGTCGCTGATTGATAGCTGGCAGGTAGAGAAACAGCCGCGCGGGATAGCGATTACATCCGATGGTCGCTGGCTAATCGCCAGTGGTGAGAAGAGTGCGGTTATCGGCAGCTATGCCATTGAAGCAGGAAGCGGGGAGCTTAAGCGAGTGAGTGAAGCAGCCGCTGGCGGCGATGCTAATTGGGTGACGACGGTAACGTATAACTAGCCTCGTGAACGCTGCAGGTGCGCAGAAATGCGCACCCGACAGCCACTTCAGGACAACTGTTGATATTCATCATCCGTAACGGGCTCCAGCCATTCGTTGGAGGCGCCCTCGGCCGGAACAGCGATAGCAATGTGAGCAAACCAGCTATCTGCCGCCGCACCATGCCAATGCTTTAATCCTGCAGGAATGTTAACCACATCGCCCGCAACCAGCTGACGGGCTGGCTGATTCCACGCCTGATACCACCCGCGTCCCCCCGTGACCAATAAGATCTGGCCACCACCGTGATGAATATGCCAGTTATTACGGCAGGCGGGTTCAAATACCACATTACCAATGGTAACGCCTTCCGTTGTCAGCATGTTCAGGTAGCTTGTGCCGGTAAAATATTGCGCAAGCGCTTCATTTTTAGGCCCTTTTGGGAATATGCCATTGCCATCAAATTGTTCGTTCATCTTTATCTCCATTTGTGCAGCGTGGATAAAGTGTAGAGGTTGGCTGATTAAATGATAATGCGCTCAAAGCCGAATACACTTGTGAGCGCGATTCATTAATTCCTCAATGTGACAACGTCACGCAATGGGATAAATTGATTGTTTTAGGGTGCCACGACGATCAAACTTTTTCGCGCTTAGCCACAGCAGGGCTGTCACAAACCAACCGATAATCCAGGACACGTCATTACCCGCAAAAATCCAGGTTAATGAGCCATGATGTAGCGGGCTATCAATGAACGGCAACTGCACCAGCACGCCACAGAAGTAGACAATAATGCCTGCCCAATTCCAGCGAGCGTAACGGCCATGCGGTTGCGACAGCGCCGGTACATCCACTTTGCCTTTGGTAATAAGATAGAAATCGGTCAGGCTTATAGCACTCCACGGCACGAAAAAGGCCAGTAAAAACAGCAGAAAATGCGTGAAGGATTTGAGGAACGCCGGTTCGCTGATGAGGGCAATAACGCAGGAAACCGCTACCATCAGCACCACAAAGAGTATACGGCCGCCACGACTGAGCGATGTCTTCTGACGGAACCCCGAAACGATAGTCGTCAACGACATAAAACTGCCGTAAGCATTCAGCGTGGTGAAGGTAATTTTGCCGAAGCAGATGGCAAAATAGATCACCATCGCCATCGTCGCGCTACTGCCTAAACTCACGATATAGCCGACCTCATTCCCTGGAAACGCTTTGCCGGCAATGGCCGCGACGATGACGCCCAATGTCATGGATGCCTGAGTGCCCAATACGGTACCAAAGAACACCGAGCTGAAGAGTTTTTTCGCCGAGACATTGGTGGGTAAATAGCGAGAATAGTCAGAGACATAAGGACAGAACGCAATTTGCCACGATGATGATAGCGAAACGGCAAGCAGGAAATTAGCAATCGTGAAGTGCTGGTTTTGCCACACGGCGCTAAGGTCATGTGTGGAAAGCAGGGTGATAAACAGATATACAAAGGCCAGCACGCCGATAACGCTGGCCACTTTTCCCAGCTTGTGAATCACACGATAACCCAGCACCGCAATGACAACGATGATCGCGCTGAACAAGATCATACCGGTCGCATTGCTGGTATTGATGAGTTTGGCGAGTGCCTGACCCGCTAACACCGTGCCGCTGGCTGAAAAGCCGACGTACATAATACAAACCAGCACCAGGGGAATGACCGCGCCATATACCCCAAACTGCATGCGGCTGGTGATCATCTGCGGCAATCCCAGGCGCGGTCCCTGAATGGCATGCAATGACATGATCGCGGCGCCGACAACCTGGCCAACCAGTAAGCCAATAATCGACCACACAACATCGCCCCCCAAAACCACCGCCAGCGCACCCGTCACGATAGCGGTGATTTGCAAGTTGCCGCCGAACCATAACGTGAACTGGCTAAACGGATGTCCGTGGCGTTCGCTCGCGGGAATGTAATCGATAGAGCGTGTTTCTGACAGGCGCTGTTTGTCCGCGCCGCGGTAATCTGCTGCAGGTGATTCGGCTGACATAGTTTCCTCGCTGAAGCGTCAAAATGGGGTCATTTATTGTTGGTATGGTGTGAGTTATCCTGGCACTACATGTATATACATGTAGCGATATTGTCATGAGGATTGGAAACATACAACACCATCAACCATTGGAAAATGTGATGACGCGGGCAAGGTTAATAAGTTGTTAAGCGGGCAAGGTTGTGCGGAATAAGAGGGCGGAAATGTCCATGTTGAGATGACGTCGCTACGTGAATTCTGTGAAAAAAGCAGGGGGATTGTGACTGAGATTTCACGTAGCGCTGCCGACTACATCGGCAAAAATTAGCTGTTACGACCTGTTGTCCAGGGATTGGGGGCGACGTCACCTTCATTCTCCGATCTGAAATCATCCAATGAGTCCAGATAAAGCGCTTCAACTTCCGCGCGCGCCCAGGGCGTCCGTCGTAAAAATTTCAGGCTTGATTTGACGCTAGGATCGCTTTTGAAACAGTTGATATTGATAAGCTTGCCCAGCTTATCCCAGCCATAATGTGCGACCAGCGCGTTAATTTGCATCTCAAGCGTTACGCCGTGCAAGGGATCTTTGGAGCGATGATCGTTCATGGAAAATCCTTAAAAAGTTGACGGGGAAGGTTACAAGAAAGCCGGGCAAGCGGCAATCCTACGATCTTCATTACCGGTAAATCCACTTCAATGCTGTACACTTGTCGCTGTGATTTTACTAATGGACGATACGCTATGAACGACAAGAAAATGATTTCCATCGATCAGTTCACTCTTTCTGAACGTGTGGCGGTAGAAGAAGCCTATAAAGGTTTGCTTGAGAAGTATCGCCAGCGCACGGGCAAAGAGCCGGACGCGAAGAAAGAAAAAGAGTTCACGGCGGAAGCCAGACAACAGATCATGACGGCAAAGTTAGCAAAAGAGAAAGCACTGGCTGATAAAGCAAAGAAAACGCCAACGCGCAGGAAGAAACCTGAATCGCTCAAAGAGAGCGAAGTCAGTGATTTCAACTGGAAGGCATCCGTCATAAAAGGGCGCAGATAGCGCTATTGCTGCTGCACCTTTAACTCAGCAATCCGGCACCTACGTTGACCGATAATCCCAAAATCGCCAGATTGAAGATAAACGAGATTACAGATTGCAGCAGCGTAATCTTGCGCATTTCAGTGGTTCCCGTTGCAACATCAGCCGTTTGTGACGCGACGGCGATGGTGAAGGCGAAATAGAGAAAGTCCCAATAATCAGGATCGTCGGGCTTTTCCGGGAAGATCATCGGTGTGACATCTTTGCTGCGATGCAGATAGTGATGATGCGCATAATGCATCGCGAAGGAGCTGGGCAGCAGTGCCCATGAAACGACGAGCGTCATTGCTGTCAGTAATAAATGAAGCACGCGCGGCGTTCCAGTGAGATGTTGCAACGATGAGAGCTCACTCAGAATCGCCACAATGCTGACCATACAGGCAATGATAACCATGCCCAGCACTAGCGCAGCGCTTTGATCCTGCATTTTGGCGATATGCTGAATATCCTTCACTTCAGTACGCAACATGCGAAACCAGATAAAAATCAGGTACAACCACGCCAAAACATTCCAGCCAATCAATAGGCGTTGCAAAGTGCCAAGCTGAGCGGGAAGAACGTAATAGCAAATAACGCCGGCAATAATTGAGATCAGTAATCGCAGCCGAGCGAAGAGGTGAGTCGTTAGCGAAGAGCCCATGAGATAAGTTGTTCTGCGTGAGGTAGATGGGTTTAAATGTAGACGAAGGCGCTGCTAAGGTCGCCAGGCTTAGCAATTATTCCGCCCGTTTGAGGCCGTTCATAGCGGGCGTTATTAAACCAATTCATGTAACTGTTATTGATGCATGAAATGCAGCGTGTTATATATCATCAAAAGATCTCTCATCGCCTGGGAGCATTCCTGTCGTGACATCCAACATCTGATCCAGCGAGGTTTCGCCTTGAATGACGATAAGATAACCATCGGCATGAATGCCAATATTACACCGTTTATGCAATCAAGTACCGTTGCGGCTTATGTTCAGGACACGCCGAAAAAGGTACCCGGACTGTCCGATCTCCATCGGATGACAACCATTCTGCTGGGTGAAGGTGCGACTGAAGCAGCGCATATCCTTGTTGTGGGTGCCGGTGGCGGTTTGGAGCTGCTGGCCATGGCACAGGCACAGGCCGACTGGCGGTTTACCGGCGTAGATCCGTCGCCGGCTATGCTTGATATTGCACGTCAGACAACCGCATCTTATGCCGATCGAATTGAGCTCGTGACCGGCAAAGTAGACAACGCGCCACACATTCTTTTTGACGGCGCAACATGTTTACTCACGCTACATTTTCTTAATAGAAGCGAACGGCTGCACACACTGAGGCAGATTCGTCGCCGCATGAAGCAGGGCAGTCAAATCGTCATCGCTCACCATGCGGCACCTGACTCCAACTCGCTCCAATGGTTGACGCGTTCTACCAGCTTTGCTGCCAACCCGGTAAATGCTGCCTCGTCAGCTAAAACGATGGCTGAGCGTCTTGTGCTTTTATCTGCATCCGAGGAAGAAGCGCTTTTGCGGGAGGCTGGTTTTCTCGAACCATCGCTTTTTTATGCCGCTTTCTCATTTCGCGGTTGGGTAGCTATAGCCGGCTAGTTTCTCGTGAGAGTAGCGTGACGCACTTTATTGCGCGATAACTTGCGTCGCTACGAAACGGGCAGTGAAAGAATATGAAGCCAAATGATGGCTTATTTAGCGGTGCAGGGCTTGTTGGCCAGCACCTGGGCGTGTGAGATAAAGATTGCGTCATTAAATTTAACATAATATACATTATGTGCACTTTGATGTTTAACGGCTAAATTCAGATGTCCGCCTCTGGATACATTGAGAAATCCGCTTAATCGTCATTTTTCCAGAGTACCCCGTCTAAGGACGCAACTAATGATGGCTTACCGTGAGCTGAAACCCGGACATTTAAAACTGATGCTCGTGAGTCAATAAGTGAATCGGTCACCATGAATGGTGACCCTACGTCGATATAGCCGGGTTTTTGTAGGGTGCGCATTCATGCGCACCTGCGTAAAAAGGCATTTTTGCTTAAGTGAGCGTCATTAGGACATTTTAACATTGGCCTCACGCGAATTATTCGTGCGAAGCGATAATGTTACTTTGAGACTGAGCACCTAAATCTTACCCATCAGGCTGATTAACTCCATAATTTCGTGGTTTATCCCCTACTTTCCCCCTTAACACCTGAAATAATGGATTTAAAAAAATTTACCCGCATTGTTTTTAATTCTATAATATTGGGTATTAACCGCATATTTGGATGATAAGACACAATATGATGGATTTAACCCTTAGAAAACCCAGCGAAATTGTCAAGCTACTGTGTGAGCGACTGCGTAAAGAGCGCCTGACGCAGCAGATGACGCAGGCTGATATCGCCGCGCGGGCGGGAATTGGCGTCAATACCGTGTCAAATCTCGAATCCGGACGTAACGTGGGATTTGAAAATCTGGTGCGGGTGGCGATGGTGCTGGGACGCGGTAAAGAACTGGAGGCGCTGTTTATGCCGCAGATCGACAGTCTCGACGATCTGCTGCGCTACGAGAAGAACACCGATCGTCAGCGCGTAAAAAGGAGTGCTAACGATGGTCAGTAAAGTCGATGTTTACTACGAAGGCTGGGGTGAACGATGGCTTTGGGGAACGCTGGTCTCTTCTACCGCGCTCACCGGTCGTCCGCTGATCATGTTTGAATACAGCGCAGAAGCAGCGCGGCGCGGGCTAGAACTCTCGTCGCTTAGCCTGCCGCTAAAAGGACCGCGGCTGCGCAGGGATTTCCCCGCGCATCAGCTTGCTCTACCCGGCCCGGTTTACGATGCGTTACCCGATGGTTGGGGCATGCTGCTGATGGATCGCCTATTCCGCCAGCGCGGTCTGAATGCAGCGCGAATCGGACCGTTGGAACGTCTCACCTATATCGGCAGCAATGCGATGGGCGCAATGTCGTTTGTACCCTCCCAGCCTGAAGCGACTTCGCTGGCGGAAGATATTTCGCTGACAAAACTGGCGGCAGAAGTTCAGGAAGTGCTGGATGGCGAAGGCGGTGAATTCCTGCAGCGGCTGTTACAGATGGGCGGCTCACCTCAGGGAGCAAGGCCAAAAGCGCTGCTGTACCGCGATCCGCTTAGCGGTCATTTTACCACTGCCGCCGCCGCTGAAATGGATGCGTGGCTGATTAAATTCCCCGCCAGCAAGGAACATCCCGAAGTCTGCGCGATTGAAGCGGTGTATGCAGAGTGCCTGCGCGAATGCCAGATCGCAACGCCTGATACCGCCTACTTCTCTCTGCCAAATGGACAGGCGGCGTTCGCCTCTAAGCGGTTTGATCGTCACAACGGAGTGCGGATACCGATGCAGAGTCTTGCGGCCTTTACCGGCGCAAACTATCAGATACCAGGTGCGCTGGATTACACCAGTTTCCTGCGCGCAACGCAGATCTGTACCAATGATGTCCGCCAGAAAGCATTGGCGTTTGAGCGCGTGGTTTTCAATGTCGTGTTCAACAACCGCGACGATCACCCGAAAAACTTTGCTTACATCATGACGCAGAATGGACAATGGCAGCTGGCTCCTTTCTACGATGTGACCTGGTGCGAAGGACCCGGTGGCTATCATCAAATGGATGTGATGGGCGAAGCGTTGCAAATTGGTCGTGAACATCTTTTCGCGTTGGCCGAGCAGGAAGCCGAGCTGAGTTCAGAACAGGCCAATAATGTTATCGCGAAGTGCTGTGACGTGGCGGCTCGCTTTGCGGCAAAGGCTGCCGATATGTTCCCCGGGCAAATCACCGCAGAAACATTGCGTACCATTCAGACGCGCATGGATGACAATATCAAGCGGTTACGTTATTAGCCCGCCGCTGATAAACCATCGCCGCCCTACTTTCTTCATTAATAAAAACGCGATGAATAAATCTGCCCCTTAAGGTGTTTACTCTCTATCTGCCACACTGGAGTAAAACCCATGATTCGCACCGCCTGTCTCGCTGCCGTTATATTACTGATATCTCCGGTCGCGCACGCCGAGACAAAAACGTATGCCATCAACACGCAGCAATCATCCATTGGGCTCTCCTGGCGCGCTTTTGGCCACAATTTTTCGCAGGCGCACCTGAATGGTGTGACGGGTTATATCACCCTCAATCCCAGCCAAGAGTGGCAGGATCATATAGAAGTGAAGATTCCCGTGAAAACGCTTGTGGCTTCGAATGCCTTATTAACCTATCAACTCAAGAGCGATCTTTTTTTTGACGCCCCGCACTACCCCAATATTGCTTTCAGCAGCAGTCGTGTTTCGTCACTGGGTGAAGGAAAATTTCAAATTATCGGCACGTTGTCTGTGAAGGATGTTAGTCGCCCTGTGATTCTCATCGCTAAGCTGGATAACGGCGAAATAGTAGCGCCAACCTCAAACACCATGGCTTTGCACGCCTCCACGGCGATCTCCCGCACCGCTTTTCGCGTTGATCGCTTGGTAGGTATTGTTGATGACCGGGTAGATATTGAACTCAGTATTCGTGCCCAGCGCAATTAACCAAGCCTGCCACCGCTAATGGGTGGCAGGCGCAAAGTCACTACGGTGTTATCGCCTCGCCCGTGGCAACCTGGGCTTGCTGTTTACTTTCTTCTTCCTCACGGAATTTGAGCCGATCCCATACGCGGAAGAATGGATAATAGATAACCAGTGAAAGCGTTAAATTAACCACTTGCAGCACGGTGCCGGAGATGTGCCCGCCCGTTGCCAGATAGCCGCTCACGAAAATCGGTGTGGTGAACGGTAGCGCAATCCCAGCCGGTGGCGCCACTAAACCGGTGCTCATCGCGGCCCACGACACAATCACCAATACCACAGGTGTCAGGATAAAAGGCAGGAAAAGATACGGATTCATCACCAGTGGAATACCAAACACTAACGGTTCGCTGATATTGAACAGTGCAGCAGGCGCGGCAATTTTGCCAAGCTGCTTCATCTGACGGCTGCGTGAACGAATCAGCATAAAGATCACCAGCCCCAGTAAGGCACCGGTTCCACCGGGCGCAATCCACAAATCATAAAACTGCTGGGTGAAGATGTGCGGAATGGGTTGGTTATGCTGGAATGCCTCGAGATTTTCACTCATGTTCGATAGCCAAACGGGCTGAATAAACACCAACACAATCGCATCGCCATGCAGCCCGAGCGTCCACAAAATGCCAATCAACAACACCGAGAAGATCATGCCGGGTAATGTGCCGCCGACGTGGTGCATCGGTAAGCCAATCACGGTGGCGATCAGGTTGTTGATATCCCCGAACGGCGAGGCTTCCACCGCGAGGCGAATGACCAGGACCACCGCCAGCACGCAAAAGCCCGGCACCAACGCGAGGAAGGACTTTGCCACCGCCGGCGGTACGCCTTCAGGCATTTTGATCACCAGATTACGGTTATGAACAAAGCGGTAAATCTCCGTTGAGAGCAGCGCAATCACAATTGCCACGAACAATCCCTGGCTACCGATCAGCGAAATCGGCAGTACGCCAGTGACCAGCTGTGTCGGCGCGCCTTCCACCGGGGCAAATAGCGTCTGCTGCGGAATCGTCATCACAAACGCCACTAAGGCCATGGCGCCGCTGGTCAGCGGATCGAGCGTGCGATACTTCTCCGCCAGTCGATAAGCGATGCCGAAACTGGAGATCAACGCCATGATGTCGTAGGTAGCGCGTACCGGATAAAGCAATTTGTTGCGCCACGTATCGCCAAACAGGTCCGCCATCAAATGGCCCCATGCCGGAATCGGCAGATAGGCAAAGATCAGGAAGAAACTGCCAATCAGCATAAACGGCATGTTGAGAATGATGCCGTCACGCACCGAGAGCACGTGCTTCTGACCGGCGACTTTCAGTGCAGCGGGCAAGACATAACGATCAATAAAAGTACGGTTGGACATAGGGCCTCCTCAGGCTCAATGGCGCAACAGATTAAGGAGTGGCAAACTGCGGCAGCCACGGCTGATTCAGGGTGAGGACTTCGTCAAGCAGCGCTTCAGCAGTGGTAACGTCACCAACCAACGGATTGCCAACCAGCGCCAGCAGCGCCTGCTGCCGATCGCCATGCACTGCGGCTTCGATGGTCAGGCGTTCAAAGGCTTTGATCTGCTGCGTCAGCCCATTCATCAGCGGCGGCAACGCACCAAACACCAGCGGATGCGCGCCTTGCGCGTCAACGAGACAGTTCACTTCCACCACCGCATCATCCGGCAGGCCGTGGATTGCGCCTTGATTACGGCAGTTCACCACCAAATTTTTGCCGCTATTGTTATGGATAGCGCTGATCAGCTCGACGGCCACTTCCGAGTAGTACGCGCCGCCGCGGAAGCTAAGCTGCTCCGGCTTGTGTGCCAGATGCGGATCGGCATATAACGCAAAGAGCTCAGCCTCGACTTTCATCACCTGCTCGGCGCGCGTCCCTTCATGGCCGCTCTGCGCTTTTTCCTGCTCTTCCGCCAGCATTTGTGGCGTTTGCCAGTAATAACGGTGGTACGGGCATGGAATGGCCTTCAGCGCGCGCAGGAACGATGGCGACCAGGGCATATCCTTGATGTTATTCATGGTCAGTGATTGCCCATCGCACAGCTGCTCAATCACCTGTTCAGTAACGTCGTCGCCGCGACATGTCACCTGATGTACCCACACCAGATGATTCAGCCCGGCGAAGCGCAGCTGCACATCATCCCACGGCGCATCAAGCATGCCGGCAATCATGTGATGCATGTTAACCGGCACGTTGCACAGCCCAATGATTTTCGCTTTGCTATAGCGCGACACGGCTTCAGTGACAATTCCGGCCGGGTTAGTGAAATTGATGATGAAGGCGTCCGGCGCCAGCTCTTCCACTTTGCGCGCGATATTCAGCATCACCGGGATGGTGCGCAGCGCTTTGGCGAACCCGCCGACGCCGGTGGTTTCCTGGCCGAGTCGTCCATACTTCAACCCGAGCCGTTCATCTGCCGCTCGCGCGGCTAATTGTCCCACGCGTAGCTGCGTCAGTACGAAACGGGCACCGCGAATCGCCTCATCCAGCGCAAAATGTACGCTCACTTTGACCTGCTCTAATCCATTCTGCTGCAGCATACGCCGGGTCAGATCGGCGATAACGTTCACCTTTTCACGGCCCTGTTCAACATCTACCAGCGCCAGTTCGGTGACCGGCAGCTGTGCATAGCGGTTGATGATCCCTTCTACCAGTTCAGGTGAATAGCTGCTGCCACCACCAATAATCGCCATTTTAAGCATCGGTTGCTCCTGCCGCAGTGCGGCGATAGAGTTCAATAATTTCACCTGCCAGATCCTGAATCAGCATGGCGTTCATCAGGTGATCCTGGGCATGCACCAGGATCAGCGTGACCGGCAGCTTGCCGCTGCCCTCATCGAGGCTGATCAATGCCGTTTGCTGCTGATGTGCCGCACTGATGCACTCTTTAGCCGCGGCCAGCTGCTGCTGCGCTTCGGTAAACTGCCCGTCACGCGCCAGACGTAACGCACCGATCGCTGCGCTGCGTGCTGCTCCGGCTTGCACCAGCAGCAGCATAATTTGCTCTTCAAACTCGAGAACCACGTTTTCAGGCATGCAGAATCCCCCACAGCATCGGGCTGTGTCATGTCGGTTAAATGAGGGTGTTCGGAGTATTACGCGGTGTGTAACGCCATCGCTTTTTCAAGCACCCGATCGCCACGCATCATGCCGTAATCCATCATGTCGATAACGGCGACGGTTTTGCCCTGCGGAGCGGCAATGGCGGTAAGCCGAGCGGCTTCAAACTGAACTTGCGGTCCAAGCAGTACCACGTCGGCATCCGGCAGTATGCGTTCGAACTCCGCCACCGGAACCGCTTTGATGTCGATCTTCAGTCCGCGCCCCAGCGCAGCACTCTGCATTCTTTCAACCAGCATGCTGGTTGACATCCCCGCAGCACAACAAAGTACGATGCGCATGATTTTTCCTCGTGTGATTTGACTTGGGCATTTAAGACCTGTCTCAGGGAAGCTGTAAAGTGGCTATGGGCAGACGATTTTCTGATGAATAATTATTTATTTGTTAATAATCAGATAATTATGTGAATATTTTGTATGAAAATATTTTTCATCAGTGTGATCTTACGCGTAATTATTTTGTCTTAATCATCACTTATCGCAAAAAACGCATAAAAAACGCTGAAAAAAAACTCAACATGAAAATTAATTTCATGCATGATGTACCTTCGCTATTGAGGATGTGATGAGCTAATGGATATTGTCTGGCAATTGCGACAGCAGAGTGAGCGCGCAGATGCGCAAGAGTCGAGGCTGGCGCGCTTTATTCTGGCGAACCTGGACGCCAATGTGCACACCACCATGGAAGGACTGGCCGCGCAGGCGGGCGTAAGCCAGGAGGTGCTACGCCGCTTTGCCGCTTCGGCAGGTTGCCGCGATCTTGATGACTTTTTGCATCAGGTGCGGAAAGCCGGCCAGCAGCAGGACGTGGCCTTTATCGATGTCATCCGCCAGCGGCAGGCATCACTGAGCCAGCAGGAAAAGCGCGTCGCGGAGGCTATTTTGAGTGACACAACGTTTGCTGCTTCCGCCACCATCGAGCAACTTGCCGGACGTGCTGAAGTCAGTGCGGCGACCATCACCCGCTTCGCTCGTTCAATGGGCTGCGAAGATATTCGCGATTTGCGCATGCGTTTAGCGCGCGCGCCACAGGTACGTCATTCCCCTGCTATTGCGCCCTTAGAGGCAATCAGCCAGGCGTTGACGCAGCAATTCGCGCTGGCAGAACGCGCAACCTGGACGCGAGCAGCAGAGACGTTACGCAAGGCAAGAAGCGTGCTGCTGATTGGCGCATCAGGCCCACAAACGCCGCTGGTTGCTGAGGTCCACCAGCGTTTGCATCGTCTCGGATTAGCCATCGCCTGGATTCAGGATGACAATCTATTAAGCATGACGCTGAGTCGTTTGCAGCCAGATGATGTGTTGTTTATTCTCGCGCCGGATGCCGTAAACAGCCACGTCCTCAGCGCCGTACATCACGCAACTATCCAAAAAACCCCGGTGATTGCGCTCTGCCCAAGCACGCTGGACCTCGCCAGCCAGGCCGATATTTGGCTGCCGCTGCCGGTGGCGAAAAATACGCGGCGTTACGGTATTTTATTCGCACTCGATCAGCTGGAAACCACGCTGTTGGGTCAGCCGAACCCCTGATGCAACCAAGACTTTTCTGAGGCTAATTGCAGTATTTACTTAATTTAGCTGCCGTATTCGCTTAAGTTTTTCCCCTGCGTGCCCGATAATTCTCTTAGGCAACCCAGGGGATTTCGAATGCGCAACCTATTAGTTTTATTGTCAGGTCTGATTATGCTACCCACAGCGATAGCGGCAGATGGCACCATCACCTTTAATGGCTCAGTGGTTGAATCCGTTTGCGACACCAGCACACAGCTGCAGCAGGCTTCAATCAACTGCTACCGCAACGGTGTCAATCAGGTACAAACGATTGCTATGTCCCAGCACAAGCAGGCTATGCCCTATCAGCTGGGCACGGTCAGCATTGAAACAGTAAAAAATCACGCTAATCTGAAAATCGTAGAAGTGACTTATAAGTAAACCGTTGCTGACTCTACTGATGAGCAAAAGGCCTTAGTCGCAAGACTAAGGCCTTTCATCAATTGGAAGGAGGTGCTGATGAAAGTGTGTTTAAAGCGCGCCGAATCTCCGCCAGCAACGCCCGCCCCGCTTCCGCAATCTCTTTGCGCAGTGGCGACGGTGCATGACAGCTAATTTCCAGTTCGACGCACCGTGCAACCAGCTCAGCGGAACCCGTCAACCGCGCGCTACCCTTCACTTTATGAGCCAGCTCCAGCAATGCGTCACGATCGTCGTCAGCTAACGCCGCGGTCAAGGCCAGCATATCTTGCTGATAACTCGCCAACATCTCCTGCATCAGCTCGCTCACCAGCGTGGCATCGCCCCCCGCGAGTTTACGCATCGCATCCGAAACGTCATCGTTTCCCGGTAACGCTTCGGGCACAGGCTGACGTGTCACCGGATCCAGCCAGCGCTGGAGATCCTCTAGCGTACTCGGCTTGAACATGCAGCCATCCATGCCCGCCTCGCGACAACGGATAATTTCTTCCGGCAACGCGTTCGCAGTAAACCCTAAAATGGTACAGGCAGAACCGTTGCGCAACGCCTCTTCCGCACGAATCGCCTGCGCCAGCGCATAGCCATCCATCTCCGGCATACAGCAATCCGTAATGACCACATCAAGCGGCTGCTGACGCCAGAGGTGCAGCGCCTGGCGACCATCGCTGGCTTCAAGTACCTGATGGCCCAGAAACTGGAGCTGTCGCGTGAGGAGTAAACGGTTAGCCCTGAAATCATCCGCAATAAGAATGCGCAAGCTCGAATGGCGCTGCGCGCTGGCGACAGAAACCGGCTCCTGCTGCGGCTCTTCCTGTGGCAGCCTGTCAGCAAACAGCTGCACGTCAATACGCGTACCCATTCCCGGCTGGCTCTCCAGCGAAATAGAACCGTCCATTTTCTCGCACAAGGTTTTACAGATAATCAACCCCAGCCCGGTGCCACGCTGCGTTTGCTCACCGTGAGATCCCACCTGGCTAAACGGTGCGAAGAGCCTGGCCTGATCTTCTCGTGAAATGCCTTTACCGCTATCACTCACGCTGAGCGCGATGTGCCAGCGCGCCTGCTGCTCAATGCGCACGGCAACACTGACGCCACCCTGAGCGGTAAATTTAAGGGCATTACCGATCAGATTAGAGAGGATCTGCTTAAAGCGGAGCGGGTCAATCAAAACATCCTCGCCGCAATCGGGTTGCATCTCCAGCGTTAAGCTCAGGGATTTTTGTTCCGCCATTCCCTGGAAAATACGCACCACGGATTTGCACAGCTGCTGCAGGTTGGCGCGCTCGGGCTGAAGCGTCAGCTTACCGGCTTCGATGCGTGCCACATCAAGAATATCCCCCAGCAGCTCCACCAGTTCGTTAGCCGCATCCGAGGCAACGTCCAGCGCCTGATGATCGACACGATTCTTATCGGCCGATTTGCGCGCCAGCTCCAGCATGCCGAGTACGGCATTGAGAGGCGTACGAATCTCGTGGCTCATGGTGGAGAGGAACTGGGTTTTGGCACGACTGGCGGCTTCGGCTTCCTCTTTCGCCAGATTTAACGCCTCCAGTAACTGCCGCCGTTCGCTGATATCAAGCCAGCCGCCAATCACGCCCTTTACCCGGCCTTCCGCATCACGGTAAGGCAGAATCCAGTGGAAAATAGTTTTCAGTTGGCCTGAACCCAGATGCTGAAACGTGCGGTCCTTGAATAGCGGCTGTCCGCTACTCAACACCTGGTAGAAATCGTGGATATAACGCTGCGTTTGCTGTTCATCTGCGAAAAGATTGCTCGACAGCAGCGATTGATTGATCACCTGTTCGCGCGTGGCGCCCAGGTCCTGTAAAAAGCTGTCGTTACACTGGGTTAACCGCCCGCTGGCATCACGAATGTAAGTCGCATTCGGTGTGCCGTTGATCATGTCATGCATGAACTCGAGCTGATCGTTGAGCTCACGCTGAATGCGCGATTTGATGCGAATCTGGCGACGCAGCCAGATGGCCCATAGCAATGAAACCATGATCAGTGCCGCCGCAAATGCACTGCCGGTGAGAATGGCGACGCGGTTCTCGCGCCAGAAATTTTCCGACGCCACCATGTTGTTGGGGCGCCAGAGATTGCCAATTACATCCATCTCATCGGGTGGAATGCTCAGCATGACCTTGTCGATAATCTGCTGCAGCTCATGTGACTGGGGCGGAATACCAAATGAAATAAACGCCGGAGATTCACCGAGCGTGGCGCTAATGCGCATGCGATTACGGTAATAACGGGCTATTTGATATTCGGTATTGGCCAGCGTATTGATTGCGGCATCTACCTGACCACGACTCAGCATGGCTAATGCATCGTTGGCGTTACTGGCATTGACGATCTGAATGTCGGGATATTGGCTGCGCAGGGTATCAGCCATGCGCGTTCCGTTAATTACCGCCAGTTTTTTTCGCCCCAAATCGCTGAGATTGCGCGGTGCATTCGCCTGCTGTCGCACCACCATTACAAAGGCGCTGGTAAAGTAGGCACGGCTGAAGTTAAGACCGTTTTTGCGCTGCGGGCTGGGTGTTAACGCGCCAATCATATCAACATCGCCCTGCTGAAGCAGGCTTTGCATTTCATCCACGCTGCCCGCGCTTTTGATTTCAAAATCCAGACCGGTGCGCAAGCGAATTTGCGACAGCACATCGATGGTGATGCCACGATAATTGCCGTCATCATCGGTAAACGTCAGCGGGGCAAAGCCGTCAATGGCTGCTACCCTGACCTTGCGGTGCTGCCGGATCCACTGCCTTTCGCTCTCGGTGAGTTCGAAAATCTGTTGATTAAGCACGCTAGCGCTTCGGCCAACATGCCAGCGCTGCAGAATGTTGAGGCGCTCTTCATTGCTAACCTCGGCCAGTGCAATATCCAGAATCTGTTTGAGCAGCACATTATCCGGGCGTGTGGCAAACGCCAGCGTTTTTGCCGGGAAGTCGGCTAAACCCACGACGCGGATATTGTTGAGGAAATTGCGGCTAATCGGATAAAGATCGCCGAGAAAGACATCCGCATCACCGAAGGCCACGGCGCCAATCGCCTGTTGGTAGCTGGGATACGTTTGGATGCTGGCATGGGGAAACTGCTGCTGCACCCATGCCAACGGCAGATAGCCTGCCGCCATCGCAATATTTTCCCCGGCCAGATCGCTGCTGAGGGTGCGGCTGGCGTTACTGCGCATCGCCATAATCGCCTGTTCGGTAGCATAAGGCTGCGTAAGGGTAAGATGTTCATTCGGCTTTTCGAACTGCGTCATGCCGCCCAGCAAATCAACGTTACCGTTTTCTAACGCTTCATAGGCCGCATTTTGATTGGCATACACTTTAACCTTGATCGGCTTACCGATGAGGGTGGCCATCAAACCAATATAGTCAGCGGTGATACCCTCAAATTCAGATTTGTTATTAATGACGGTAAATGGCGGATATTGCGGCAACGCGATGCCTACTACCAGCTGCGTTTTGCTGGCCAGCCACTGTTGCTGTACGGCGTTCAAACTTTGCGTGGGCGGATGCTTCAGCTGAGGTGAGCGGCTGAGTAAGGTCAGATCCATGGGGCGTTCAGCAGCAGGTATCGCCTCATCATGCAGAATTAAAAGCGCCAGAAATACCATGACGGGCAGAGCCACTTTATACAGCAGAGACTTCACGGATATTCCTTAGTCGGTAAGATGATTGCGATGGGCAATACCGATTAAATCCACCAGCGTTTTGACACCCAGCTTTTGCAGCAAGCGCGTCTTATAGGTGCTAATGGTTTTGTTACTGAGGGTCAGCACCTCGGCAATTTCGATGTTGCTGTAGCCCTTAGCAAGATAAATCAGCACCATCATCTCCCGGTCAGAGAGCTGCGCGAGTTTGGCCGACTCTTCACCCGTGGCTGAACCCGCAGGATAGTCCGCAGGCATCTTTTCCGCCGGAAAAAACGTATAGCCTGACCGGATGGCGCGGATAGCATCCAGTAAATCATCCATCTCTTCCGTTTTCTCGACGAAACCGGAAGCACCGCCGAGACGGCAGCGTGAAACAAATGATGCCGCCGTTTGTGAGGTGAAAACGAGGATTTTTACGGGATACCCCATCGCGTGAACGCGTGAAATAACTTCCAGCCCGTTAAGCACCGGAATCGCAATATCCAGAATCATCAAATTCGGCGTCAGATTTTTCACCAACTGCAGCGCTTCGGCGCCATCGTGAGCTTTACCGGTCACGGCAATGTTTTCCCGCAGTAGCAGCATTTCAATTGCCATGCGAACCACCGGATGATCGTCGACGATAACTGCGCTGTAGGGTGAAGAGTTGTGCATATCCGTCCTGTGATTGAAATGAGCAATCAATAACTGATTTTTTTAAGCATAGCGCTATTTTGTTATGCCCATCAATGAGCTGTAAAAATGCCGGGCTAAACGGCCCGGCATCGCTAAACGTGGACAATGGTGATCAGAAGCTGACTTTTACCCCGATCATTGCGCTGGTGTCGCGGTAATCATTGCTACCCATTTGCTGACCGACGCTGCCCCACAGGTTAACCCTTGAAGGAAGTTTGCTCTCCACGCCGACGCGCACTTCCGCGATGTTTTTTTGCCCTTCGCTGGTCATGCTGACACCGTTCAGGGTGCTACCAAAGTCCTTACTGTTATTAATCCAGTTGGCTTCGAGGAACGGCTGATAAACCGCCTGATTCGGTTCACCCGCCGTTTTCAGTGAAGCACGCAAACCGACACGTGATTGCAGGTTGCCATCGCCCTGGCTGCTGACGCGAGTGCCATTGGCTTCGGTATGATCGTCTGCTTTCACATCCATCCAGATGAACTGCGCGTTAGGCTCAATGAAGTAGCTGTTTTTCGCCCGATCTTCGCCCACTTTCCAGCTGTATCCACTCTCCAGCGAGTAAGTAAAGCCGTTTGATTTATAGCGCTCGGCGGCGAGATGATCGCCATTCACGCTGTTGTTAAACCAGCTATATTGCAACCAGCTATCCACATAGGCGCCAGTGTGCTGTTCCGGCTGCTGATACCAGGTGCCGTATACGCCCACGTTATAACCGTTGGTATGGCCCTGCGAACGATAACCGGTAACCGATGAATCGCTATTGCTGCGAGCGTTGCCGTAACCGGCCATCGCACCGAAATGCAGGCGATCGCTGCCGGTGAAACTCCCGGTTGCAAGGTCGCCGCCCAACTGCAGCACGTAGCGATTGGTTTCTGTCTTGATCTGTCCGCTGCTGTCACGCATCTGCTGATGGCCGCCGAGGTTGCGCATCCACAGACTGGTTGTTTTCTTTTCGCCGGTCAGCACGTCCACATAGTGTGTTTCGCCGCCACGATCGCTCAGGCGCAAAGTGAATAAGGTGTTAGCCGCCGCGATATTGGCGTTATAGTTGCCCACCTCAGGACGCACAATCATCTGCGCAGGCTTGCCGGCACCCGGCTGCACCACTGGCTTTTCGATGGGATCAACGCCAGGGTCAACGACCGGATCCACCACCGGATCGATAACAGGGTCCACGGCATTGACATCGCTGGTCAGATACCAGTTTTTAGTGTCCGCGCCCCGCGACAAGGTATAGTCATAAGCACCTGCTGCAATACGCCCTTGCTGGCTAAACTCACCGGCAGACGTGCCGTCTACGGTAATTAACTCAATCCCGTTCAACGTCTGCGCCCCGCTACCGCCGGCATTATTGATCACGACATGCGTGGTGCCGCTGGTGTTGCCCGTTACATGCAATTTATCGGTGTCTGAATCATCGCCAGCCAGCACCGTGTTCATGATCAGCGTGCCGCCCGTGCCGGTAAAGTCACCCTTCACCGTCAAGGTTGTTGAACGTCCATTGCTGTGATCGAAATTCAGCGTGCTGTCATTCAGCGCCAGCGTATGCAGAGTTGAGTTGTCGGTCATATTCCACAGGCTGCCGTTTTCCAGCGTCAGCGCCTGCAGGTTCGCCGCACTGCCGCTCCACTGTGAATCATTCAGCGCCAGGCTGCTCGCAGCGGTAGCAGCAGGATCAACGGTGATATTACCCGCCATCACCGAGCCATTGCTGGCGGTGATCTGCGCGCGGGTATCGCTGGCCAATGCATCAAGCAGTGTTGCTCCGCCTAATGTGGATCCCTCCAACGAGAGAGTGAGCGAAGAGCCATTCTGCAGTGTGATGGCACTGCCCTCAGCCGCGCTCAGTTGTGTATTGGTCAGCGCAAGCTGATTGTTGCCGTTGATGCTGTTGATACCCATTGCGCTATTTCCCGTTACGCTGAGGGCAGAATTCATCAGCGTAACGCTGTTGGCGGCACCGACAGCGCCATCAAAGGTGACCAGATTACCCGCATCGCCCACCTGCCCCTGAATGGCGGTTCCGGTAATTGTCGCACCGGCAGCGGCAGCGATCGCTGACGATCCTGCTGCGGTGTTTAGGGTAATATTGCTGGCATCCAGTGTTGCGCCGCTGGCCGAAAGAGCCACACCGCTGCTGTTAATGAAGAGATTATCTGCGTTAACAAGCGCACCGCCGCTCGAAAGAACGCCAGCAGCGCCTGCACCTGTGGTACTAAGCGAGCCGCCTGTGACATTCAGATTAGCCATTGAGCCAGTGGCATAGACCGCGTGAGCATTGATACCTGAGGTCGCTACATCGTTCTGTACTGCAGTAAAAGTGCCATTGACCGTATACAAGCCGTTGGCATAATCGCCTAAAGTATTCACCCGACTGTTCTTCAGGCTGATAATGCCCGATGTGCCATTGGCAAACACGCCGTAACCGTTACGAGCGCTGGTATTGACGATTAAACGTTCGCCGTTAATGGTTGCGCCGTTCGCATACAGGCCCTGATTTACCGAATTAATCGTGGCATCGCTGGCGGTCAGTGTTGACAGTCCACCCGCTACCAGCCCACGGTTGTTGCTGGTGACACTGCTATTGAGAAAATTCACCGTGCTGGTGCCGACCACATACACGCCATCGCCGCTGCTGGTTATGCTGCCGTTAAGGAAATCCATCGCGCTGTTGGTTGTCACATACGCACCATAGCCGTTGCTATTCACGGTTAAACCATCGGCATTTATTGTGCCGTTGCGTGTGGCATACAGGGCCTGAACGTCAGCACGGGTGGTGGTCACTTGGGTGCCGCTGATATTAACCATGCCTTGATCCGAAGCAACCACACCGTAGCCCGAAATGCCACTGGTGTTGATCGTGCCGCCGGTGAAATTCATCTCACCGCCGGCTAAAACAGCCTGAATGCCATAGTCATTACTGGCGCTGGTCACGATATCCTGGTCGGAATGGCTCTGGCTTACGCCACTCGCCACCAAACCGGCATGTGCCGTGCTCATACCGCTTGCAAATAATAAGGCCGCCGAAACGCCGTTAATTAAGGCACTATTGCGGGAACGGCTTGATTTACATTTTCCCCTCGCGAATTCGGAGGCGACAACAAACTGCCCGGTCACTTTATTCCAGATAATGCGGTAAACAATATTCATCAGACTCTCACTCAGCAACATATGCGATTTATATGCCGCAAGAGTAAGGATGCGTGTCTTAGGGTTAAATCATACCGTTCCCACAGGCGTGTAGGACGTTTCCGATCGCGTAGGAAAAGAGCCCTAACTGAGGCTCTTTTCACTCTGAAGGTTGGAATACGCTTTTATAGTCCCATCAAATCTGCCAGCATTTTTTTATCGAATTCCGGAAACGCATCAAAAACAGCTTCGCCTTTCATCGCATATATTTGCTGGAAATAAGCTATCGCGCCGTCAATTGCCCCCATTCCATAGAGCGCTCGCGCGAGGGTCATTCTTGCAAGGATCTGGCCTTTCGTTGCTTCCCATTCAAGCGCTTCATTAGCGGCTTCAATGGCCTCCTGATAGCGTTGACACTTAACTAATGAAGAACCATACCCGCTTAAGATCCAGTAATAAATTTCTTTATCCCGCAGATGTGTCTTTGCTAATTCCGCCGCAGCAGCCCATGAGAATGTCGCCGCGACATTTTGGTCATCACTTTCAAGGGAGATACCTTGATTGGCTAAGTCGAATGCTTTTTCTTCCCAACTTTTATGATGAAACTCCATATATTGACTCCTATCCATGTTGATTAACTTATGAAAGTTACGCTATTTCTTAGATGCCAGAGCGACCCTCCTTAGTATCGAAACGGGTGCGGGAATCACGTATTAACGCTGCATTATCGATGACCCAATGCCACAGTGGTAACATGTTGGTCAACATCCCCTTACCTAATTCCGTCAGGCTGTAATCAACCCGCGGATGAGGCTGTTTACGCTGATGATCGTAGCGGCTAATTAATCCCTCTCGTTCAAGCGATCGCAGCGTGCGCGTTAACATTCTTTGCGTAACGCCGGGCATCGCCTTGGCCAGTTCGGCGTGTCGCAAGGTGCCGTTTACCCCCAGCGTATAAATAACATTTAGCGACCAGCGATTTCCTGCGTGCGTGAGAATTTCGCGTTTAAGCATATCGTCCTCATCGTTAAGGGCCGCACAAATGGTGGCAAACACCGTTATTTGCTCATCGCTTAATTTCATGCTCTTCCCCGGTATCATTAATGTGCCTGATTGCAGCGCCACGTTCTTCTGGGCAACCTTAGCAGCAACCTAAGGAGAAAAGTATGAACAATTACGTGAATAATCATTGGCGCAATATATTGATCATCGGTGCCGGAGAATTGGGAATGGCGGTAATTAAGGGGTTTTATGCGCTGCGGGAATCCCATCCTGAAATCCGGTTAACCGTATTATTACGGCCACAAAGTGCCTCACAAAGCGCCCAACAACGCGCAGAACAACTTGCTCGGTGGGATATTGGCATCCTAACGGCTGATTTTAATGCAGTATCCATCGGGGAATTGGCCCAGCTGTTTACGCCCTATGATGCCATTATTAACTGCAGCGGCTTCGTGGGCGGTATGGGTAAACAGATAAAAATAACCGAGGCAGTGCTGTTGGCCAAGGTGGCGCGTTATTTCCCCTGGCAGTTTGGTGTCGATTACGATCGAATTGGCGAAAATAGCGGGCAACCAGTATGGGATGAACAGCTCGCGGTGAGATCGCTATTACGTGCCCAGCAGCAAACGCAATGGGTCATTGTTTCGACGGGTATGTTTACCAGCTTTTTGTTTGAAGCCGATTTTGGCGTGGTTAATCTTGCATCACGCACGGTACATGCACTGGGAGACGCTGAATTTGCGTTAACCCTGACCACGCCAGAAGATATTGGCCGATTAACGGCGAGCCTGTTTTTCCATACGCCGGCGATAAGTAATGAGGTTATTTATATTGCCGGCGACACCCTCACCTATACGCAGCTCACGGCATTACTTGGCCAGCATTTCGCCACAGATTTTACCTGTCAGGTGGAGCGTATTGCCACGCTAAAGGCCGCGAACATTAACGCACCCCACGATCGGTATGCTGCATATCGTTTGGCGTTTGCGCGGGAAGATGGCGTTTCATGGCCAATGGTAAATACCTATAATTACCGTGAAGGTATTGAGGTAACCAGTGTGAAACAATGGTTAGTTCAGGAGAAGATGAAATAAGCGGAATGTCAGAAAAGAGTTAATTGCTGCTGGTCTGATTCGCTGCCGCTGAACGAGGCAGCGAATCAAATTGCAAACAATTAACGGCTCACTTCGTGTCCGATCAAGCCGCCAATTGCTGCACCACCCAGCGTGCCGAACGTACTACCGCCGGTTAATACCGCACCACCTACGGCACCCACACCGGCACCAATGGCGGTATTTCTCCCGCGATGCGACATGCCGCAAGCGGTAACAGAAAACATAACCAACATAACAATAGCAATCTTACAGCTGCGTTTTAAAAGCATACAAAGCCTCACTGCCATTATTTTATGGCATGCAATAGTGTTTATTTGATTGTTGTTAAAATACCCAATCTGTTGCGACTGGTACTGCTCGTCGGCGTGAATTTAAGGGGTTTTACGCTTTTGTGAAAGGTAAAAATTCCTATTTGAGGATGGTACTAGCAAAGCGGTTAAATCGTGGTCGCTTTGCCAGCCGTTACCTCCGTTTATGCCGCCGTACGCTTCGCGCGTATTAATGTTCTGACCATCGCCAGCGTGGCCACCAGCACTAAAATGGCGCCTACCATTGCCATGGCTTTAAAACCCAGGTGTTTAAACATCATTAAACCGACAATCCCGCCGATCAGGAAAGAGAAAATCGTGGTCAGATGCGTCCACAACTGCCGCTTTTGCCCCGAAACATTTTTCGACGGATCGCGACGAAACAGTGCCGCCAGCACCGACGCCAGTGAGATCCCGGCATCCGTCAGCGTACCGGTGATATGGGTGGAACGTACCCGACCATTCGATAACTGTGTTGAGGTGGAATTATGCACGCCCATCAGAAAGCCCAGAATGACAATAACTTCCCGGTTATTAGCGGATGAAAAGAAGAACAACTCAAACAGCGATAACGCTATCAACGCCAATCCTTCAACCCACAGAATTTGGCAAAAGATAATGCGATTGCCATTCGCTAATCCGCCAATCACCACCATTCTGGCGGTAACCGCGCCGCAAACAAATGCAACGAGAATGGTGGCCAGAAAGGTGATATCGCGAAAATTAACGTTCGACACTTCACTGGATAATTGTGAGGTATTACCTGACATATGCGAGGGAAAAAAACCAAATGCGCCCAGGGCAATAGCATTGAGCACGCCGGCTGCCGTGGCTAACCACATTGCCAGATTTCTGTCCTCATCATGCGTACGCGTACGTTTAAGTTTAATCAGCATCAGATACCCCATTATTCTGAAATTTGGCCGAATAGTAAACGTAGAGCAATTTGGACATTTAATTGCCAGGAAATCCCTGAATAATTAACGCCTGGATTAAAGAAACTAAAAAAAGCATTGAAGTCTCAATATATTTAAATAAACGTAAAGCGTTGGGCGCAATAACACGCGTCTTATGATGACACGCTGCTGGATATTTTCATCGGAGCAACGACCACATTCACGCCCAGATCCTGCATGCGACGTAAAATAGGGATCGGTGTTCCCTGATTGACTATCACCACATCAAATTCACGCAGATGGGCAAAACGGTGCAGCGCACGCCGCTCAAATTTGGTGTTGTCCATCATCAGGATGCGTTTCTGTGCCGCATCAAACATCGCGCGTTTGGTCTCTACCGTTTCGGCCGATTGATGAAAGACGGCATCGTCGATAATCGCCGACATGCTGACGAAAAACACGTCGGCACGCAGACTGGCAATCTCTTCGCGCGTCATGCGCCCCATAAAGGCATTGCACCAGTGATAAAACTGGCCGCCTAACCCCATCAAGGTGATATCCCGGCCGTTGCGCAGCTCATTCATTAACGTGAGTGAATTGGTGATCACCGTCAGCGGCGCACGCGCTGATAATAGCCGCGCCATCTGCAACACCGTGGTGGAGTCATCGAGGAAAATGGCCTGTCCCGGCTCCAGATAGGTGGCGGCGACGTCAGCAATCGCCTGCTTCTCTTCCAGCTGGCGCGTGGCGCGGTAGATATCGCTGGATTCAACCAGGCTGGTTGGCGTAGCTGAGACCACACCGCGCGATTTATGCAGCAACCCCCGCTCTACCATCTCATCAATATCACGGTGTGCGGTCATCAAACTGATCCCGAAGCGATCGGTGATATCTTCAATGCGGATTGCCCCTTCTGCCATCACGGCTTCGGCAATCAGTTGCCGACGTGCCAGCTGGCGTGCCTGGCGGCTATCGCTGGGTAAGGTTTCGGCCATGAATACGCCAAGGGAAGAGTCCTGCGGGTTGTGCGCCATATTTCATCCGGGAAAAGAAGCAAAAGCGGGTTCGGCACTCATTACAGCGTTTAAACACGGTTTTGGCAAATTGTCCTGGTGCGCCAAACTCCGCACAGGTCAGTTGTAGGGTCGCCATTTATGGCGACCCGATTTTACTTACTGCTTCAACACAAACGGCGAGGCGAAATTGCCGGCGTTCTCTTTGGTGATCAGAATGCAGTCAAACAGCTGTTTCTCAGAGGCTGCGCCCGTTTTACCGGTTTTCAGGAAGCTGTCCGCCTGCTCTACCGCTTTTTGCGCGAACTGCGCTACCGGCTGCATCACGGTATATGCCAGGGTACCGGCTTTTACCGCGTCAACCGCATCCGGCGAACCATCAAAACCGCCCACTTTAATCTGGTTCAGCTTGCCCGCCTCTTTCAGCGCCGCAATCGCGCCCAGCGCCATTTCATCGTTGCCGCTGATTACGCCTTTGATGTTGGGATTGGCCTGCAGCAGCGACTGCATCTTATTGAAGCCCTGGGTGCGATCCCAGTTAGCCACTTCCTGGCCCACTTTCTTCAGCGTGGGATATTGCGTCAGCACGGTATCAAAGCCGTTCGCGCGCGTTGCGGCGTTGTTATCGGACGGCGGGCCAACCAGCTCAACATAGTTGGCAGTATCACCCACCTGCTTCACCCACTCCATTGCGCCGACAGCCGCGCCCTGCGCGTTGTTTGAAACCAGCTGCGCTTTGGCGAGCCCGCTCTGGTTGAGCTCAGCATTGATGATAAACACCGGAATATTGGCGGCAATGGCCTTTTTCACCGACCCAACCGAGCCGTCGGCATTGGCTGGGTCAAGAATGATTGCTTTGGATTTATTGGTAATCGCCGTATCAATCAGCTGGCTTTCGGTATTCGTGTCGCCTTTGTGGGCGCTGACTTTAGCGCTATAGCCCAGCTTCTCGGCGGCTTTTTGCGCGACCTGGCCTTCCGTCAGCCAGTAAGGGTTAGAAGGATCGTTAACGATGATGGTCATTAGCCCGTTATCCGCCCAGGTTGGCGCAGCAAAGGTGGTGATGGCCATGGCCGCGGCCGCGATGAAGAGACGTTTGGTGAACATAGTAGGTGCTCCGTTATTATAGGGGTACAGGTTTTACGGATATCCGCGCGCTGCTCATACAGCACGCGCGGGTTAGCGAGCGCGCCGCCCGTATTGCAGGGTGTTAAGCAATACCGCCAGCACGATCACGGCACCAGTGAACACCGTCTGCCAGTAAGCAGAGACGCCGATAATCACCAGGCCATCAGAGAGAAATCCAATCACGAACGCGCCGAGCAGCGTACCGCGCACGTTACCGCGTCCGCCGGTCAGGGCCGCACCACCAATCACCACCGCAGCAATTGCCGTCAGCTCGTAAGTGGTGCCCGCCGTTGGGCCTGCCGAGGTGAGCTGTGAAGAGAGCACCAGCCCCGCCAGCGCGGCGCAGATACCCGACAACACATAAACGCTGATTTTGATGCGTTTCACCGGCACGCCAGAGAGATCGGCCGCGCGTTCGTTACCGCCCGAAGCATAAAGCCAGCGACCAAAGGCCGAGCGGCTAAGCAGAAAACCACAGGCCAGCGCCACAACGCCAAGCACCAGCACGCCAACCGGTATGTTGAAGAGTCGATTAAAGCCGAGCCAGTCGAACCCGCTGTTGCCCAGCGCTTCGCTACCCGAGAGCTTGTTGTAGGTCAGACCGTTAGTGATCAGCAGCGCAATACCGCGCGCCACATACATCGTGCCGAGGGTGGCAACGAACGCCGGTACGCGGAACCAGGCGATGAGGATACCGTTGACTAAGCCCACCAGCGCGCCGACCACCAGCGTCAAAATCGCTACCGCCCAAACCGGCAGATACAGCACCACGCCGAACGCTTCTAGATTGATCCCCTGCATCATAAAGCCGGCCATCACGCCCGCCAGACCGAGCGTTGAGCCCACCGACAAATCAATGCCGCCGTTGAGGATCACCAGCAGCATGCCGATCGCCGGTAATCCGAAGATCGCCACATGCGACGCCATGGTGAGAAAATTGGCGCCGGTAAAGTAGTTAGGCGACAGGAAAGAGAAGGTGGCGATAATCACCAATAGCGCGATGAATGCGCGCCCTTCCAGCAGCAAACGCGCCAGATGGAGCTGTTTATCGCTGTTTTTTTTGGTGGCGATCGGCGGCGTGGCCAGCGTTTGTGTTCTGTCAGTCATCTGTTTTGCTCCGTTTTTCATGTCATGCCACCAGAGACTCGCCTGAAGCGGCCATAATGCGTTCTTTGCTCACGTTTGCGTCGAAGATGGCGGAAATGCGCCCTTTGCTCATCACCACGATCCGATGCGCAATACTCAAACACTCACCCACTTCCGACGTGGTATACACCACCGCCAGCCCCTTTTTGGCACTCTCGGCCAGCAGGCGAAACACCTCGGCTTTGGCGCCGATATCGATGCCGCGACTCGGTTCATCCAGCAAAATCACTTTGGGACGCGTGGCGAGCATTTTGCCAATCACCACTTTTTGTTGATTGCCGCCAGAGAGCGAGCCAATCGCCGCTTCGCCACCGGATGTTTTCACCGTCACGTTACGAATACTGTCGTTAACCAGCTGTTTTTCACGGCTTCTGGAGAGCATCAGGCCGCGTACAAACTCACTGATACTGGCGAGTGACAGGTTTTCGCCCACCGACATGGTTTGCACCAGGCCATCGCGCTGCCGGTCTTCCGGCACCAGCGCCAGCCCAATTTGAATGCGTTGTGAAATGGTCAGCGCAGAGACATCGGTGTCCTGCAGCAGAATGTGGCCGCTGTTTTGGTGCAGTCGCCCGGCGATACACTCCAGCAGCTCGGTGCGTCCGGCGCCCATCAGGCCGTAAATACAGACGATCTCCCCGGCTTTCACCGCCAGCGACAGGTTATCCACCAGCCGAATGCCGGTTTTGCTTTTCAGCGTGAGATCGTTAACGGTTAATGCTGGCAGACCGAACTCATAGCCTGTGGGCGGCGATCCCAGATCAAAGTGATCGCCCACCATATTGCGCACGATCCATTCGAGATCGATCTCATCGCGTTTGGCGTAGGCCGTCATTACGCCGTCACGCAATACCACCGCGCGATCGGTAATCTCCAGCGCCTCTTCCAGATGATGGGAGATATAAACAATCGCCACGCCCTGACTGGTTAAATCGCGTATCACCTGAAATAACACGGCGACTTCTGCCGCGCTGAGCGCTGAGGTGGGCTCATCCATGATTAGAATCTGTGAATTTACCGATAGAGCACGAGCGATTTCGACGATCTGCTGCTGGCCGAGACGCAGGTTCTCTACCGGCGTCAGGGGATCAATCTCCTCTTCCAGCGCGGCCATCAGGTGCGCCGTGACGCGCGCCTCTTCGGCGTAATCCACGCCGCCCGGCTTCATGATTTCGCGCCCCATAAAGATGTTGTCGCGCACGTTCATATTCGGTGCGAGATTCAGTTCCTGATGGATAATTGAGATGCCGCAGTCTCGCGCTTCCGTAGCGGATCGAAATACTTTCTCCTCGCCGTTTAACAGAATTTCCCCGGTAGTTGGCGTCACTACGCCCGACAAAATTTTCATCAGCGTCGATTTACCCGCGCCGTTTTCACCAAATAGCGTGGTCACTTCGCCACGACGAATTTCGAAATTGACGCCCTTCAGCGCGTGCGTTGATCCGTAGACTTTGCTGATATTGCGCGCCTGTAGGATCACTTCACCTTTCAGCAAGGCAGGATTAACGTTGAACGGTTTCATTTCACCTCCATGCTAACCGGCGTCACCATCCAGTTCTTCGCGTTCAGCAGGCGGAATACGCCGACCACCTGCACGGTTTTGCCCGGTAGCGCATCGCGGTCCAGCTTGTCGAGTACCGCCGTTTTCATCGCGCGATTGATCGCCGAACCGGCGTTTTGGTACTCAATCTGGTTGGTAAAGTCGCCGAACTGAATTTTGCCGTTGGCGTCACGCAGATCGGTGCCGGTTATCGCCGGGCCGGTTTGCAGTCGCACCTGCGTTCCTTCCGGCAATCCGGCAACCTGTAGCGGGAAGATGCCCATCTGACCCGCTTGCACCACGCCTTCCAGTTTCACCGCGAACACCGGCAGCGGCGTGCCCACGCCATATTTCTGCACCGCGTCCTGCTGATTTACCTGCAGCGCGTCCGCCAGCGTTTTGGCCTCAACCGCACGAGATTCGACGTCGTGCTGGATGGTCGGGAAGGTTTTCTGGCCGTAGCTATCCGCTGAGAACCCTTGTTCCTGCGCATCATCCGCGGAGCCGATTTTGACCACTTTAGTATCCAGCGCCATCGCGGCGATGACGGCGACGACCACCAACGCAATCGCCGCATAGCGCCTGGTACGCTTACGGGAGATCTGTTTCGCAAGTATTGAGACATCGGACATAACGTGACCTCTCACGGTTATCAGCTGCGATAATCGCGCCGATAATGTTATAAATGTGATAACTTGTGTGATGAGAATTGAGCTGATGTGACTAAATTGTCAACAGGTACGCCGCAATTTTTTCAGGAGAGCGATCTGGATCGCTTAATTGATGTCGGACGCGTCACAAACCGCATTAACAGCGCAATACAAGCATTTATCACAAGGTTGCTCATCGCTTCTCCCGCGGTTTTAGCATCATTTTCGTGATCGACTTCGCTATCCCTACTGAAATTTATTTGTTTTAAAGAAAAATAATACAGAAGATATGTTATCTCAGTGAGAAGTGGTGTAAGACATTATTTAGCAAAATCATCACAGGCTGTTAACACAGCGGGCGGCTGTAATACGTCGGGTGATCACTCTTCTTCTCTCGGAGGTGTACGTGGATAGTGGCGATATCATTCTGGGTCTGGATTCCGGCACCTCGGTGGTTAAAGCGGTGGCATTTGATCTGGAAGGCACGCAGCTGGCATGCGCATCAGTGCGTAACAGTTATTACCGCAGTGAAGGCGGCGCGGCGCAGCAATCGATGACGCAAACCTGGCAAGATGCGGTGACGGCGATACGTAAATTAGGCGAGCGCGTCGACAATCTGGCCGCGCGCGTAGTGGCGGTGGCCGTCACTGCCCAGGGAGACGGTAGCTGGCTGGTGGGGGCGAATAATCAGCCGGTCGGTGATGCGTGGATCTGGCTGGATGCCCGTGCGGCTCCCACGGTAGAAAAACTCAATCAGCATCCCTTAGCGGCTCAGCGCTTCAACGCCACGGGCACCGGACTCAACACCTGCCAGCAGGGCGCGCAGCTCGCGCACATGGACCAGTTCTATCCCGAACTGCTGGCGCAAAGCGAAGTCGCGCTGCACTGCAAAGATTGGCTCTACCTGAACCTCACCGGCATACGCGCCACCGACCCCTCAGAAGCGAGTTTTACCTTCGGCAACTTCCGCCATCAGCGCTACGACGATCGGGTCATTGCCGCACTGGGCCTTGAGCATCGTCGCCATCTGCTGCCCGAGATCATTGAGGGTACGCAAACGACTCATCCTCTCACCGCCGACGCCGCGCAGGCTACCGGTTTGCGCGCTGGCACGCCTATCTGCCTCGGCTATGTCGATATGGCGATGACCGCGCTGGGTGCTGGCGTGCATACCGGAGAAGCTAATACCGCCTGCTCGATTGTTGGCTCAACCGGCGTGCACCTGCGCAGCGTGACCATTGATGAGGTGTGGCTGAATCCGGCGCAAACCGGTTACGTTATTCCGCTGCCGTGGCCGGGCTATGTCACGCAGGTGCAAACCAATATGGCATCCACGCTCAATCTCGACTGGCTGTTAAACCTCGCCAGTGACCTGCTCAGCAGCTTTGGTTGTGAAATCGATCATGCCCGTTTGGTCGGCCATATCGATCGCTGGCTCAACGACGCGAAGCCCGGCACCCTGCTCTATCACCCTTACATCTCCATCGCCGGTGAACGCGGGCCGTTTGTCAATGCCGAGGCGCGCGCCAGCTTTACCGGCCTGAGCTACACCCACAATTTTGGCGATTTGGTGCGTGCGGTGATCGAAGGCATCGGCATGGCGGCGCGCGATTGCTATCTGGCGATGGGCAGCCTGCCGGGCGAAATTCGTTTAACCGGCGGGGCCGTGCGCTCGCAGCCGTTACGCCAGATTCTCTCAGCCTGCCTTGGTGCGCCAGTGCGTATCAGCCAGCGCGATGAAGCCGGTGCGGCCGGTGCCGCGATGATGGCGGCGGTCGCGATTGGTGCTTATCCATCAATGGAGAGCTGCGTTAAAACCTGGGTCATGCCGCTGCTGGATGCACCCGAAGCGCCATCTACCGATCTGATGCAGCGCTATCACCCGCTTTTCGCCACCTATCAACAGATGCGTAACGATCTTCCTGCCGCCTGGCATGCGCTTAAACAGTTTTAAGGAGTAAATCATGAGTGAACACATGCTGGATCTGTTTGTGATTGGCGGCGGCATTAACGGCGCAGGCATTGCGCGCGACGCCGCCGGGCGCGGGTTATCGGTGATGATGTGTGAAAAAGATGACCTCGCCCAGGGCACGTCATCGCGCTCCGGCAAGCTGGTGCACGGCGGTTTGCGCTATCTGGAATATTATGAGTTTCGTCTGGTGCGTGAAGCGCTTATCGAGCGTGAAGTGTTGCTTAACGCGGCACCGCACATTATCTGGCCGATGCGTTTTGTTCTGCCCCACAGCCCGAGCGATCGCCCGGCGTGGCTGGTGCGATTGGGGCTGTTTCTCTATGACCACCTTGGGGGCCGCAAAAAATTACCGGGCACCCGTTCACTGGATTTAAGCCGCGATCCTGAGGGCGCGGCGCTGCTGGATAGCTATCACAAAGGATTCGAATACTCCGATTGCTGGGTCGATGACGCGCGACTGGTGACGCTGAATGCGCTGGATGCCGCCGAACGGGGAGCCACCATTCTGCCGCGCACCCGCTGCGTGGCAGCCACGCGCCATAGCGGCAAATGGGAAATCACCTTGCAGGATGCCAGCGGTGCGTCACGCACTGTGTTTGCCAAAGTGCTGGTAAATGCGGCAGGCCCGTGGGTGCTGGATATCGTCAATCAGGTGACGCACACCAAAAGCAATCGCAACGTGCGCCTGGTAAAAGGCTCGCACATTATTGTGCCGAAATTCTGGGAAGGTCAGCAGGCTTATCTGGTGCAAAACACGGATAAGCGCGTGATCTTTATTAACCCGTATGAAGGCGATAACGCGCTGATCGGCACCACCGATATTGCGTGGGAAGGCAAAGCGGAAGCGGTCACGGTCGATGATAGCGAGCAGCAATACTTGATCGATGTGGTTAATCGCTATTTTAAGGTGAAACTGCGCGCCAACGACGTGATAACGCGCTTTTCCGGCGTGCGTCCGCTGTTTGATGACGGCAAAGGCAATCCCTCTGCCGTCACGCGAGACTATGTTTTCGACCTCGACGATCGGCAAAACGCCCCGCTGCTGCACGTATTTGGCGGTAAAATCACCACCTTCCGTAAGCTCGCTGAGCACGCCATGCAAAAACTGGCGCCCTACTTCCCGAACATGGGTGCCGACTGGACGCGCGCCGCCACCTTACCGGGCGGCGATATGCCGCACGCCGATTTCGAGACGTTTTTAGAGCAGGTTAAATCACGCTGGCCGTGGCTGCCTCAGCCGCTGCGGAAACACTACGCGCGTCTGTACGGCACACGTATGGACAAGCTTATCGATCACGCCAATGCGTTGGGCGATCTGGGACGTCATTTCGGTGGGCAGCTGTATGAAGCTGAGGTGCGCTATCTGGTGGAATACGAATGGGCGCAGCAGGCAGAGGATGTGCTCTGGCGCCGCACCAAGCATAAGCTGCATCTCGATGAGGCGCAGCAGCAGGCTTTCACGCAGTGGTTCAACGCCACCTATGCTGCCCCCGCACCGCTGCGTGCGCACGCCGGATAAGAGGTGAACCATGCCGTTAACGCTGTCACTCAATACCAACCCGCTGGTGAACCGCTTTGCCGATCCCCAGGATTTGATTCACACCGTGGCGCAGCAGATTCGCATTCGTGACGTGCAGCTGACCCACGAATTTATCAATCCCAGCTGGCCCGCTGCCACCATAAACCGCATGACGCGGCGCATGCAGCAGGCGCTGGGCGCAACGGGCGTGCGCATCACGTCGGGTATGACCGGACCTTATGGCCGCCTCAACCATTTTGGCCATCCTGACGTTGCGGTACGCCGTTACTACGTAGACTGGTTCAAAACCTTTGCCGACATTACCGCGGAACTGGGCGGTGCTGCAGTGGGTTCGCAGTTTGCCATTTTTACCCAGCAAGATTTCAACGATACGACGCGCCGCGCCGCGTTAATCGACATTGCCATTGATTGCTGGGCTGAGGTGGCCGAACACGCAAAATCCGCCGGGTTAACATACCTGTTCTGGGAACCGATGAGCGTGGGCCGCGAATTCGGTGAAACCATCCCGGCCTGTTTAGCCCTGCAGCAGCGGCTGAGCCAGGCAGCAATGGCCGTACCGATGTGGATGATGGCAGATATCGATCACGGTGATGTTACCTCTGCCGATCCGCGCGACTTCGATCCTTACGCGTGGGCGGAAGCGGTGCCGCGCTACTCGCCGATTATCCACATCAAGCAGAGCATGCTGGATAAAGGCGGCCACAGACCGTTTACATTGCAGTACAATGCCGGCGGCCGCATTCAGCCCCAGCCGCTGCTGGACGCGCTGGCGCGTGGTGGAGCGCAGGATAATGAGATCTGTCTGGAGCTGAGCTTTAAAGAACGCGAGCCGACAGATAGCAACGTGGTCAATGAGATTGCCGAGAGCGTCGCCTTCTGGGCCGGGCATATCGATACCGGCGTGCAGGATCTGCATTTGTCTAACTAACAGGACGTAAACCATGAAACCGGCTCCAACCTCTACTGAACGCGACGAATCTCTGGCGCTGCGCGCCGCCTGGCTGCACTACGTTGGCGGCTTGACGCAGGCCGAAGTCGCGAAACGGCTTGGGCTGCCGTCGGTTAAAACGCACCGTATGATTGCGCGCGTGGTGGCGGAAGGCGCGGTAAAGGTATCCATTGATGGCGATATCGTGGCCTGCGTGGCGTTAGAAGATCGACTGCGCGCAAAGTTCGGCTTGAACTTTTGCCAGGTCGCGCCCGATCTCGGTGAAGAGGGATTGCCGGTGCGCGCATTGGGTATGGCGGGCGCGGACTATCTGCGCAATCTCCTGGCTTCATCGCCCTCCACCACGCTAGGCCTTGGGCATGGTCGCACCCTTTCCGCTGCCATCCACCAGCTGCCACGCATCGATGCGCCGCACATGCGTTTTGTCTCGCTGCTTGGCTGTTTGACGCGCAACTACGCGCTGAATCCGCACGATGTTATGCATCGCATCGCGGAGAAAACCGGTGCACAAGCCTACATGATGCCGGTACCGTTTTTTGCTAATACCCAGGAAGATCGTGACGTCCTGCTGGCGCAGCGTGGCGTGAGTGAGGTGTTTGCCATGGCGGCGCAGAGCGAAATTAAACTGGTGGGGATTGGCACGGTGGAACCGGCGGCGCAGCTGGTTGAGGCCGGTATGATTGATGAAGCAGAGATCAACGACATCTCCTCATCGGGCGCGGTCGGTGAATTACTCGGGCATTTCTTTGACGCTAACGGGCAGATGATTAACACCAATCTGACGTCGCGCACCTTGTCGGTGGAACTGGATCTGGCGCATCGCGCAGAGATTGTGGCGCTGGCAGGCGGCGTCAGCAAAGTTGAAGCGATCCGCGCGGTGCTCGCCAGCGGGCTGGTAACCGGTTTGATTACCGATGAAGTAACGGCGCAGGCGCTGGTATCGTAATTTCAACCTCAATGTTCTCTGTACAGTACATATAAGGCCTATATGTGCTGTATAGAGAACACCCACCTTCATTTTCCCAAGATGGATTAGAATTTCTCCTCGGTTTATAGTGTTCTATATGTAGTACATATAACGGCTATTTGTATTGTGTATGGAGCAAATCATGACTTTTGTTGGATCCCCCCCCTCTCGATATGCTCAGGAAGCCATTACGTTATTGGCTTCTCTGATTCGTGCTGAACGTATTGAGAAACAGATCCCCGCCGCAGAATTGGCAGAAAGAGCCGGAATTTCTCGGGGAACGTTATATCGCGTTGAGCAAGGCGATGTTAAATGCCAGATTGGCACCTATTTTGAGATTGCGGCCATTTTGGGTATTCCTCTTTTTGATACAGAGGTGAGTTTGCCATCATTGGTCAGTCATCGTAATCGTGTGGAGGAAAAGCTAAAGCTATTACCAAAACACACCAGTAAAATAAAGAGCACCAGGAAGGTGAAAGATGACTTCTGAACAGCATGTTAGAGAAGCTTACGTATGGATATGGTTGCCGGGTGAAACTCACCCGGTGGTAGCGGGAAGACTGGAAACTGAGGGAGACACTCTCTTTTTCAACTATGGTCGCAGTTACCTACAACGAGAAAATCGTATTCCGCTTAATCCGAACGAACTTCCTTTGCGTACGGGTATTATTCCTCCTTTGAATGGCCTGAAAATTGCGGGTTGTATTCGAGATAGCGCGCCTGATGCTTGGGGCCGTCGTGTCATCATTAACCGTCGTATGGGACGAAAAGGTGCCAATGTTGATACCGGAATGCTTGATGAACTGACCTACCTGATGGAGTCCGGTTCAGATCGCATTGGTGCTTTGGATTTCCAACATTCCGCAACGGACTATATTCCCAGAGCCGCTGAAAATGTGAGTCTTCCTGAATTACTCGAGTCAGCCGATCGGGTTGAAAAAGGTGTGCCGTTGACAGCAGAACTGGATCAAGCGTTGTTTCATGGCACATCGATTGGCGGCGCACGTCCAAAAGCGTTAATCGAATTTGATGGAAAAAAATATATCGCTAAATTTTCAGCCAGTGCCGATATATGGAATGTGGTAAAGGGCGAATTTCTTGCAATGCGGCTTGCATATTTCGCAGGCTTAAATGTCGCACCCGTGCAGCTTGTTAAGGCTGGAGGGCGCGATGTGATCATGATTGAGCGCTTTGACCGTGAATACCAATCCAATGGATGGACACGCAAAGTTATGCTCTCCGCTCTGACTTTGTTTGAACTCGACGATATGCTCGCACGCTATGCCAGTTATGAGACGTTAGCTGAAATAATTCGTCAGCGCTTCGCATCACCCAATCAGACATTGTTGGAACTGTATAAGCGGCTCTGTTTCAATATTCTTTGCGGCAATACCGATGATCATGCGCGAAATCACGCCGCATTTTGGGATGGTAATACCTTTAGTCTGACGCCAGCTTATGACATTTGCCCGCAGGGGCGAGCGGGTAATGAAGCTTCTCAGGCTATGCTCATCAGCGGCAATAATAATTTAAGCCGCATGACCAGTTGTCTGAACGCGGCCCATCATTTTGCGTTGAGTCGCACTGATGCGCATGAGCAGTTCATGATGATGAAAACGTCGATCGAAAGCCACTGGCGCAACGTATGTGATGAAGCAGAACTGAACCAGGTTGACCGCGCAAGTCTATGGGGCAGGCAATTTATCAATCCATTTTCACTTGAATGACACACGCAGTGATGGGTTCGTCAGTTAAACCAAATTTAGCGCTACACCCTGCGCACGCAGCGTCTTTTGATAGGCGGTATCCAGTCCGTCATCGGTGATAAGCGTTTGAAACGGCTGTGTGGGGGCCAGCGCAAACGAATGAATCTGGCCAAACTTCGATGAATCGGTCAGCGCGATGGTGTGGGTGGGTTTTTCCATAATGGCATTCACCACGTCACAGCGCAGCATGTCGCGACTGGTAAAACCGGTCACCGCATCCCAGCCATCAATGCCGATAAAGGCTTTATGAAAATTAAGATGCTGAATGCATAAGCGCGTCAGCGGCCCCACCACCGATTCGCTGCTTTTTTGAAAAAGACCGCCGAGGATAATCACATCGCCGCCCTTTTCGCGCAGCAATCCGGCGATGTAATGACTCACGGTAATGATCGTGATATCGCTGCGATCGCTCAGTTCGCGTGCCAGCAACGCATTGGTGCTACCCCCTTCGATAAACACCGTTTCCCCGCTGTTGACCAACGACGCCGCATATTCCGCCAGCCGTTTTTTCACGGCAAAGCGGGTTTGCATGCGCGCACCAATGTCATCGCTCTCTGGCGCCACGGCAGAGCCGTGCACGCGGCGCAAAAAGCCGCCTTTCTCCAATAGATTGAGATCCTGACGCACGGTCACTTCCGAAACGCCGGTGGTTTGCGCCAGTTCAGTTACGCTGACGCTACCGCGCTCGCTAACCAATTGAATAATTTGCTGATGACGTGCGTTCATAACACCCGCTGCCGAAAGATTTTTGCCAAGCTTACCAGAAATTCAGTCCAATCCCAGACTGCGGCGACCGTTGGCATTCAGCGCCTCAGGCGTGAAACGGTTGCGCCAGTGTGTTTCGTAATCTTCTGGCGGGAAATCGCCCGGCGACGCACCGCTGGCCAGCGCCTGCGCGACTTTGCTGGCATAAGCCGCATTTTTCTCACACAGCGGCGCGGCAGGAATGTACATCACATTGCCCCAACCTTGCTGGTTTTCAACCGGAGCAACCGAATGGATCACATCGCAGTGCCACCACACCGAATCGCCCGCCTGCAGCGCCGGAATCGAACATAACCCCTCAATCAGCTCGGGATGCCACTGCGCAGATACCGGCAGCACCTTGCCCGGCGCGACGCCGCACAGCTCATCTTCTGGTACATCATTCAGCAGCGGACGCAACAGCAAATAGGCCATCGCTTCCGGCACCGGCACCACATGCAGCAAACCTTGCCCAAGTTGCATATCCGATAGTGCCGTCCAGCCCTGGAAGGTACGGAATGCCGAGCACTTGGTGGTGGTGCCAGATTGATATTCATTCACTTCCGTGCGGTGCGCCGCATCCCACGGATCGTATTGATCAAACTGGTTGGTGAAGATTTTACTGAACACCTGCTGATAAGCCGGCAGCAACCACCGCTCCAGCGCGCCGGAATCGGTATGCGCGCCGAGCCCTTTTGAGGTGGTGCCCGGTAAACGGCGGCGAATGCGGTCGGGATAGATAATGCTGACGTCCGGCTCAAACCAGCGCATACCGCGCGACTCAAACTTCCATAGGCGATTGAGGAAGGACTGCGTCTGCGCCATGGCTTCACTTTGGCGCGCTGACATTTGCGCATCGCTCCAGTAAATCGGATAGATTTCCGGGCGTGAGGCCTCAAGATTTCCGAAGAAGTTATCGCCTGGCCCTTTGTAGACATTATCGAAATCATTGTCATTGAGGTACTTGAGCATTGATTCATCCCACGCCAATGCCTGATCGCGCGCGAAAGTTTGTTTCACCACCACGCAGCCGCGACGACGAATATGATCCTTCACTGCCTCGCTGATGCGTCCGGTAGCGATGTCCTGCTGAGTGACTTGTGGCCATGCCGATCCGTTTTGGGCTTCTTCGGCGCGGGCGGCGGCAATTTCGTTAACGATTTTGCTTCTGACTTGTTCAAACAGCCCTTCGACATCGCCAATCTGCTCTCTCAGCGCTTTTTTCATCTGGCGGACGTTCTGTTTGAAATCATCAGGTTGCTGTACAGACGTGAAGGTTGTGTTCATGAGGTGCTCCGATTTGATTGCCTAAAATCTTCATTCGAAATAAATTACACTTCATTCATAACTAATGAAGAACAATTAACAATCACGCAACCTTATAATTGGGAGCTTTGTCACACATAAAGCTGATGACAGGTTTCATATGAAAGCATGAGCACACCAACGACGATCAACGCCGCTTGCACCCAGCCTAAGAGTGCAATTAGTGAACGCACTCACAACTACGAAACAATTCGTTAACCATAAATTGATCTTTTTCGCGCCAGCTTTTATACCTTGTGAAAATTATTTCATGCATAAGAAATAATTTTCACGATTAACCCCGGCTCGTTTTTCCGCGTTTTGTTGTCACGGCTGAGCCATACACATTCAGCGTCAGTTCCGGGGAAAAAACATGAAAAAAATCACCGCACTTCTCGCGAGTTTATTGCTGGCGAGCAGTTTCACCAGCACCGTAAGCGCCGCCGATGACGCGCCACAATTTCGCTGTAAGCCCGGCGAAACCTATTATATGAACGTGATGGTAACCGGCGTGGAATACTGGTTCCCGGTCTATGAAATGTTCAAACAGGCGGCGCACCAGCTGGGCTGCAAAACCGTTTACGGCGGCACGCCAGCCTATGATGTTAACCAACAGCTCTCCAGCTTTGAGCAAATCCTGGCGCAAAAACCCGCCGGTATCTTTCTTCATCCGATGAATCCCGATCCGTTTATTGAACCGATTAATCGCGCCGCTGAAATGGGCATTCCGGTAGTGACCTTCGCCGCCGATTCTCCCAACAGCAAACGCGTCGCTTACATCACCTCGGACAACTTCCGTGAAGGCAAAGCCGCTGCCGATGAGCTTGGCAAAGCGATGGGTAAAGGCGCAGAGTTTGCCGTACTGGAAAACCCGGGGCAGGATAATCACGATCGTCGCGTCACCGCTTTTATCAACGAAATGAAAGCCGCCTTCCCGGATAGCAAACTGGTGGCGCGCGCCGCCACCAATCAGGATCCTTCAAAGGCATATAACGCCGTGCTCTCAATGCTGCAGGCCAACCCTAACCTCAAAGGCATCTTCATGCCGGAAGCCAGCTCGGCGATCGGTGCCGCGCAGGCGGTGGCGGAAAATGGCGGCAAAGTAAAAGTGATGACCGTCGATGTTAACGCCAAGGTGCTGGATATGATTAAAAGCGGCCAGGTGTTTGGCGCCATCAATCCGAATCAGGGCATTCAGGGTTATATGGGCTTTATGACCTTATTCCTCGCCGCTCATCCGGAACTGATCGATCCCATGAACGATGCCAAACGCAACGGCACCAATCCTTTCGCCTTCCCCATCCTCGATAACGGCTATGCGGTGGTGACAAAAGACAATGCCGACGATTTCCGCTGGGATGCCTATCTGAAACGCCGTGGTACCAAAGGCATCAACGAGTAAGGTGACAATCATGACGGCACTTCTTGAATTGCGAGGCATCAGTAAAAGCTTTGGCGCGGTGCGGGCGTTACAGGGCGTAGATCTCACTCTGCGCGCCGGTGAAATCCATGCGCTGGCAGGCGAAAACGGCGCAGGCAAATCGACGTTGATGAATATTATCGATGGCATTCTGCGCCCGGATAGCGGTGAGGTGTTACTTGATGGCAAGCCTATCACCCTGCGCTCGCCGCGCGAGGCACAGCAGCTCGGTATAGGTTTAGTGCATCAGGAAATTGCGCTGTGCCCGGATATCAGCGTGTATGAAAACATCTGGATGGCGCACGCCGCCAGCCAGCGTGGCGTGCTGATGCCACATAAAGCGCTGCGTGAGAAAGCACAGACGGTGATGAACCGCTTGGCGCCGATCGCCGTGACCCGCAAGGTGGGCGAACTCTCACTGTCTCAGCAGCAGCTGGTGGAGATTGCCAAGGCGCTGACGCTGGATTGTCGCCTGCTGATTCTGGATGAACCGACTGCCGCACTGACCGAACCGGAAGCCCAGACGCTGTTTGCCATTGTGCGTCAGCTACAGGCGCAAGGGATTGCGGTGGTGTATATCAGCCATCGTATGGCGGAAATTTTTGCGCTGTGTCAGCACATCACTATTTTGCGTGATGGCCGCACCGTGCACAGCGCGCCGCTGCGCAGCATGACGCCCGATGAAGTGATTACGCGCCTGGTAGGACGTGAGCTTTCACAGCTTTACCCCAATAAACGCCCGGTTAGCGCCGTGTCGCCGCTGTTGCAGGTGCGCGATCTCGGTGATGGCAAACACTTCCACGCTATTCATTTTGATCTGCGACCCGGTGAAATCCTCGGTATCGGCGGTTTAATGGGCGCGGGACGCAGTGAAATCGCGCAAGGGATTTGCGGTTTATTGCCGATTAAACGCGGCGCGATCCGCATTAAAGGCGAGGCGGTGACGCTGCGCAATTACGCGGCCAGCATTGCACAGCGCATGGTTTATTTATCTGAGGATCGCAAAGACGCCGGGTTGTTTCTCTCGATGCCAATCGACTGGAATATTTCGGCACTGGATCTCCACGCCGTGAGTCATCATCGCCTGCTGCTGAGCCCGGGCCGCGAGCGCCAGCAAGCAGAAGCGCTGGCACAGCAGGTGAAACTGAAGCATGGCAAATTGAGCGATCCGGTGTCATCGCTGTCGGGCGGCAATCAGCAAAAAGTCGCGCTAGCCCGCGTGCTGTCGGTACAGCCGGAAATTGTCTTTCTTGACGAACCCACGCGCGGCGTGGACGTCAGCGCCAAGGCGGAAATCTACAGCATTCTCGCCAAACTGGCGGCAAACGGCGTGGGTTTAGTGGTGATTTCGTCGGAGTTGCCCGAGTTAATTGGCCTGTGCGATCGCATCATTGTGATTCATGAAGGGCGTATTAGCGGTGAAGTCACCGGTGATGCCATGACAGAAGAAAATCTGATGCGGCTCGCCGCCGGCATCAATCCTGAAGCGGAGGCCGTATGACCATGAATACCACCCTGCCCACCTTGCAAAAATCGCGCTGGTCGCTGTTCGGCGGCATACACAAGCAGCGCGAAGTGGGGCTGATCGTGATCATCGCGCTGATCTTCGTGGTGATGAGCTTTACCTCGCCCTACTTCCTCACCTGGGCCAACATGAAGGCGATGCTGCTGTCGTTTTCGATTGAAGGCATCGTGGTGATCGGCATGACCATTTTACTGATTGTCGGCGGTATCGATCTTTCAGTTGGCGCGGTGGTTTGTCTTTCCATGGTGGTGGCCGGGCAGCTGTTCCTGAGCGGCATGGATCCCTGGCTGGCGAGTTTGGCAGGCATTGGCGCGGCGGCGTTGGTGGGCTTACTCATGGGACTTACGGTAACCAAAATCGGCCTCAGCCATTTTATCGCCTCGCTGGCAGCGATGGTGATTGTGCGCGGCCTGTGCATGATCGTCACCCAGGGCACACCGCTGTCGCTGTTTACTCTGCCGGTGAATTTCAAGTTTATCGGCCAGGGCGCTATCTGGGGCATTCCCTTTGTCATCGTGCTGTTTTTTGTCCTGGTGGCGCTGTTCGACGTGCTGCTGCGTAAAGCAACCCTGTTCCGCAAAGTGTTTTATACCGGCAGCAACGAACGTGCCGCCGCCTACTCCGGCATTAACATCAATCGCATCAAACTGTGGGTCACGGTGCTGACCTCAACGCTGGCTGGGCTGGCGGGCATTATCTACATGGCGCGTCTCGGCTCTGCTACCCCGACGTTTGGCGTGGGTATGGAGCTGAATGTAATTGCGGCGGCGGTGATTGGCGGTGCGAGTCTGAAAGGCGGCACCGGTTCGATTCTTGGCGCGGTGCTCGGTGTGGCGCTGTTGTCGATTGTTACCAGCTCGCTGATTTTGATTAACGTCTCCGTTTACTGGCAGGAGTTGATTAAAGGCTTGATCCTGCTGGCCGCGGTGTCTATTGACCATTTGCTGAATAAATACCGAGCTGCATAAGGAATTATCGCCCATGGAATTCACTAGCGAACATCCCGCGTTTCACAGCGCACGTCAGATTTACCAGGTACTGGTGATGTATTACCTCGACGGCAAAAAGCAGTCGGATATTGCGGTTGAGACTGGCCTGTCTGTGGCTAGCGTCAATCGGCTGATTCGCCAGGGTAAAGAGAGCGGCATGGTGGAGATCACCATCAAATCGCCGTGGCTGTCAGCGCACCAGCTGGAGAGCGATCTGGCCGCTCTCGGCCAGCTGCAACAGGTGGTGGTCGCACCGAATGTGGCGCGCAGCGAGGATCAAAGTCTGCAAATGGTTGGCGCTGCGGCGGCAGAATATCTGCTCTCGCGCCTCAAAGATGGCGATGTGATTGCTATTACCGGCGGGAAAGGCGTTAGCGCGTTGGTTGATGCCTTACAGCCCACGCGTAAATACGATGTGCAGGTGGTGCCCGCCCTGGGCTGCGTACAAGGCAAGCATTACACCGATGTTAATCACGTGGCATCGGAAATGGCGGCGCGCCTCGGCGGACACGCCTGGCAGATCCATGCCCCGCTGTTTACCGATTCCGCCGAAGAACGCGACATGCTGATGGGCATCAGCGCCGTCGAGAATGTGCTGGATAAAGCACGCAACGCCACGTTGGCCGTGGTTGGCCTTGGATCGATTCATAGCGACAGCTCCAGCTACTATGACCTCAACCTGGCGGCGCGTCATGCCTCGGCGAGTATTGAAACCAGCGGCGCGCGCAGTGAACTGTTAGCCTGGCTGCTGGATGCTCGCGGTCAGCCTGCGCCGTTTGACGCCAACCGTCGGCTGGTCGCGCTTACCTTGCCCGAGCTGCAGCGTATTCCATTCTCAATGGCGGTAGTCGCCGGACGGGACAAAGTGGATCCCATCCGCTGCGCGCTGCATGGTCAGTGGCTGAAAAGCATGGTCACGGATGAATCCACTGCGGCAGGCGTACTGGAACTGGACCTGAGTCGAGGAGTCACTCATGGATAATATTCAAACGCGCGAGCAGCGCCTGAACCTCTTACGCCAGCGCTCGTCCACCCCGGTGTTGATCGTCGGCGGTGGCATCAACGGCATCAGCACCTTTCGTGAACTGGCCTTGCAAGGTATTCCGGCGATTCTGGTGGAGAAAGGCGACTGGTGCCAGGCCGCCAGCGGCGCGCTCTCACGCATGATCCACGGTGGATTGCGATATCTGGAAACCGGTGAGTTCACGTTAGTGAAAGAGTCGGTCACCGAGCGCGATCGCCTGTTAAAAAACGCCTCGCATTATGTATTCCCTTTACGTACGACGGTGCCAATCGACAATCTCGCTGGCGGGCTGGTCAATGCGACGCGGCGCTTTCTACGCCTGAGCGATAAGCCCACGCGGCGCGGCGCGCTGCTGATTAAAACCGGCCTCAGCCTCTACGATATCTACACCCGCCAGTATGGCTCAATGCCGAAGCATCAGGTGCGCAGTGAAGCGGCCACGCGCGATCGCTGGCCGGGATTTGCGCCCTGGGTGAAGTACAGCGCCAGCTACTATGATGCGTGGATCAGCGCGCCGGAACGGTTGGGGTTTGAACTCATAGACGACGCGCAACAGGCGTGTCCGGAAGCGCTGGCGCTCAACTATCTGCAGCTGGTGAGCGCCGAGGGCGAAACCGTTATTCTGCAGGATGCGTTAAGTGGCGAGCGCTTTAGCCTGCAACCGCACGTGCTGGTGAATGCCGGGGGGGCGTGGATCGACCAGCTCAACCAGCGCATCTCTTCTCGCGACGACCTGCCAAAAATGATTGGCGGTACCAAAGGATCGCATCTGATCCTCGATCATCCCGAACTGCTGCATATGCTGGATGGCGAAATGGTCTACTTCGAAAATCAGGAAGGCCGCGTCTGCATCATGTTCCCGTGGTTCGGCAAGGTGCTGGTGGGTTCCACCGATATTCGCGTTGACGATCCCGACGCGGTGGTGTGCGAAGAGGATGAAAAAGTGTATATCCTGGAATCCCTGCGCTTCGTCTTTCCCCACATCGACGTGCCCGATGCCGCTATCGTCTATACCTTCTGCGGCGTGCGTCCGCTGCCGGCCAGCGATGCCAAACTCAACGGCCAGATTTCACGTAACCACTCATTGGTGATGCTGCCACCCGATGCCAATCGGGCGTGGAGCACACTGTGTTTAGTCGGCGGCAAATGGACCACATTTCGTCAGTTTGGTGAAGAGGCAGCCGATCGCGTGCTGCGCCTGCTCGGCGAAAAACGCCATCTTTCCAGCGGCGATGTGCCGATTGGCGGCGGACGCGATTTCCCTCCGCCTTCAGGGCAAACCGCGTGGCTGGCGCAGCTGGTGCAGCGTTATGCTGCGCCGCTGCCGCGCGTAATGCAGCTGGCAAAACGTTACGGCAGCCGCGCCGTGCCGCTGCTGGCGCTGATTCAGCAGCAAGGCGAACACCCGCTGCAGCATCACGCGGCGTACAGCGATATCGAATTGCGCTATCTGATTGAGCATGAACAGGTGTGCCAGCTGGAAGATCTGCTGGTGCGCCGCACCTCGCTGGCGATCTGCGGTGAACTGACCGCGCCGCTGGTGCAGGAGATTGCCCAGATCATGGCGACCACGCTGGGCTGGAGCGACACCGAACGCGCGCAGCAGCTGCAACGTGGCTGTGACAATCTGGCGCGTTTACACGGCCTCACCGGTCTTTATCCCACGGTTTTTCAGGAGGAAACACGACATGTTAGTAACCAATAAAGTGCGCATGCATCGCCTGTTCCAGCACGGTAAATGTCTGGATGTGGCGATCGATCACGGCATCGCCAACGAGCCAGATTTTCTCATTGGGCTGGAGAACATCGCAGCGGTAATGGATAACCTGATTACCGCGCAGCCAGATGCGATTCAGGTGAATTACGGTCAGGCCGATCTGCTACAGCGCGTCGCCGGGCGCAAACCGGCGCTGGTGATGCGTACCGATGTCGGCAACGCCTACAACGCCGCGCGCCATCGTGAAATGTGGGCGGTGCTGCACAATCCCGATGAACCGATCCTCGCCGCGCTGCAGCTGGACGCCGCTGCGGTGGTGGTGAATCTCTATCTGATCCCCGATGAGCCGGGCATTTTCCGCATGTGTGTCGAGAATATTGGCCGTCTGCGCCAGGCGTGCGATCGCTATGGCATGCCGCTGATGATTGAACCGCTGGTGATGGCGCCCGCCGGACAAGGCGCGGCGTATGGATCCCTTGGCGATGTGGAGAAGATTGTGCCGCTGGTGCGGCTGGCGCGTGAGTTAGGTGCAGATATCATCAAAGCCGATCCCACCGAGCACGTGGAAGATTTTCATCGCGTGGTCGAAGCGGCGCGCTGCCCCACGCTGGTACGCGGTGGCGGCAAAGGCGAGCTGGCGGGCGTGCTGGCAAAAAGCGCCGCGCTAATGGCGCAGGGGGCTAGCGGCATGGTGTATGGCCGCAACGTTTACCAGCACGATAATCCGTCGCGCGTGGTGAAAGCGCTGATGGCGATCATTCATCAGGGCGCCAGCGGCCCCGACGCATTGGAAATTTATCAGCAGGGTTAAGCCTTACCTGCACCGGCGCTTAAGCGGTGCGCCGTCTTCGCTTGTAGAACGGAGTCGGATATGAAGATAGTGGGTATTGATGCCGGAAACACCATGATCAAAGCGGTGCTGTTTGATCTCAGCGGTCGCGTATTGTCGGTGGCCGAGTGCGCAGGAGAAACCCAGCGCCCGCAGGAAGGTTATGCCGAACGGCCGGTGGCGGATATCTGGCACGGCGTCAGCGATGCCGTAAGCCGCTGTTTGCAACAGGCGGGCACGCCGGCGAGTGATGTGATTGCGGTGGGCGCGGCCGGCCACGGCAACGGCTTGTACGCACTGGATAAACAGCAGCAGCCGCTGTTTGGCATTCAATCCATCGATCATCGCGCCAGTGAAACGGTGCAGGCGCTGGAGGCGAGCGACGCGGATCGGCGCATTTACCAAATTTCACTGCAAAAGCCCTGGCCTGCGGCGACGCCGGTATTAATCAGCTGGATTAAGCAGCACCAGCCCGAACGCTGGGCGCAGGTGGGACATTTACTCTGCGCCAAAGACGTTATCGCCCATTTTCTCAGTGGCGCCATCAGCGCAGATTATTCGGATGCCGCCGGTGCCGGCCTGATTGATTATCGGCAGCGGGGTTACAGCCAGGAGTTACTGGCGCTGTACGGCATTGAAGACGCCCTCACCCTGCTACCCGTGCTGCGGGAATCCTGCGAGGTGGTCGGCCATGTTACCCCACGAGCGGCTCAGCTCACCGGCTTACCGGCGGGCATTCCGGTGGTTGCCGGGATTTTTGATGTGGTGGCCAGCGCCATTGGTTCCGGCGTGGTTAACAGCGGCGAAGCCTCGATTGTCGCGGGGACCTGGAGCATCAATCAAGTGGTGGTGGATAAACCTGATTATCTGCGCCCGGTGTTTATGAACTCGATCATCGAAACCGATCGCTATATGGCGATTGAAGCCAGCGCCACCTCGGCGGCTAACCTCGACTGGTTCCTGCGCGAATTTGACGATGGCCGCGGCGGCCAGGGCGCGGCGCGCAGCAGCGACACGGTAGCCCATGTACAACCTAATGCACAGCTGCCGCTCTATCATCCTTATCTCTACTCCGGGCGCAAATCGGAACCGGCGAAAGCCGGATTTTACGGTCTTGGCGGCTGGCACACGCGTGCCGATATGCTGTTTGCGCTATTTGAAGGCGTGACCTTTGCGCATCGCGCGCATATCGATCGGTTACGCGCGGCCGGTATTCCCTTTACCCAGGCGATTTTGTCCGGCGGCGCAGCGCGCAGCTGCATCTGGCCGCAGATGTTTGCTGATGTATTAGGCATTCCTATTCGCGTGGCCGAGTGTAAAGAGACCGGTGCGCTAGGCGCGGCATTGTGTGCCGGTGTGGGCGTTGGCGCGTGGCGTAACCTCTCCGAGGCGGTGCAGCAGGCGGTGCAGATCAATCCAGGCGAACTGCTGCCGCGTGCGGAGCGTTTTGCGTTCCATGACTCGCGTTACCGGGTGTTTAAAAAACTCGAACTAGCGATGCGCGAGATGTGGCAGGAAGCCAGTTGATTTTACTGGCTAATAGGCCCGCTGGCTGCTAATCATGGATGCCTCAACCTCATCAGGGTATCCGCATGCAAATCAATCAGCTTCCTTTTGGCATCACTACATGGAACAACATCGCGCCTGAAACGCATCCCGGTGAACAGGGTTTTGCGCTGTGGCGCACCCAGCGCTTCGGTGATATTCGCGTTCGCATGGTGGAGTATTCAGCGGGGTATCTGGCAGATCACTGGTGCAGTAAAGGACATATTTTGCTGTGCCTGCAAGGTGAAATGGTGACCGAGCTGGATGATGGACGCACCTTCACCTTAACCGCTGGCGTCAGTTACCAGGTTGCGGACAATGCGGAAGCACATCGCTCCTCAACAACGCTGGGCGCAACGTTATTTATTGTTGATTAACCGCCATTTGTTTTTACGTACGGACAAAAAATGACAACCTCTGCGTAGTGCTGTACACTTGAACTATCAAAATGTTCAAATGAACATTACACAGGAGGTTGTTATGACAACTGCATCCCCATTCAATCACGGCAATGCCGCACGCGTCTTCGATCCTACGCTGATGCAGCATGTGCATAAATCCTTCATGGACCAAATGGGATTGCCGCGTAATCCGCTCAAAGCGCACCAGCTGATCACCGAAGGATTGGACGTTGGCATCGTTGAGCGCGCTGCTACGGTGCTCAAAGCGACACCGCTGGACGTCGCGCAAATGGTCTCAATCGATCGCAATACCTATCGTCGTCGCGAGAAAGCCGGTTCACAGCTATCCGTGGAGCAAGGCGCTCGTGTTTATCAGGTCTTCGAAATTCTGGATGCCGTGCTGCAATTATTTGGTGGTGACGTTGACGCCGCGATGCACTGGATGTATCAACCTGCGTTAGCACTGGATGATGCAGTGCCTATGGAGATGCTGAGCACGCCCGCGGGCTGTGATGCGGTGTTAACGCTGATTGGCCGTCTGGAACACGGAGTGATTGTGTAATGACGCAACGGAAGGAACCGGATGCTCCCTACCGCCTGTTTTATCGTTTAGTGAAAGAAGAGTACGCCAGCGATGCCTTTAGCGGCGCTGGCGCAGAAAAATGGGGCGGTCGCTGGAATCCGCCCGGTATTAAAACGGTTTATCTCAGCAGCTCAAAGGCGCTCGCCACGCTGGAACTGGTGGTGCATACGGGTAAAGCCATGCTGGAGAAAAGTCGCTTTATGATCTTTACCGTGCCGGTTCCAGAAAGCGAAATTATGGCGCTGGACAGCAGCAAGCTGCCCAGCGACTGGCATAAATATCAGCAGCAGGAAGAGACGCAGGCGATTGGCGCGGCCTTTCTCAATCTGGAGAGTGAATTGCCTTTGCTGCTGACGGTGCCGAGCATTCTGACCGGTGAAGACAATGCCATTTTGCATCCCGATCATCCCGCCGCTGCCGCCCTTTTCGCCCAGGCCACTTCAGCGCCCTTCACGCTTGACCGGCGGATTAAGGAGTGATGCCGCGCGCAGGAATGGCGATCAACATATTAGCGCTGCGGTCTGGCCAATGCATATGCCGCCGTTAAATCCAGACGTTGCCAGAACGACTGCTCGGCGTTATTACCCGACAACGGATAACCGTTAGGTAATGCACTTTTCACCATCAGGCCGCGAATCTGCGCATCAGAAAGCTGCGGCAGCGCCGCCTTCAACAAGATCTCCGCGCCCTGCGGCACCTTAACCGGCGTATTTTTTACCGCGGCTTTCGGCAGGTTATAACTCATGGTGAAGCGATAGAACGGCAGCATAGCTGGCGAGCGGTACGGATCGTTTTTGCCCTCACTGCGTGCACACTCTGCAAGCGTAGTACCACACTCTTTCTCCAATGCGGCTCGCAGCTGATCGCGCGCTTCACTGAACAGCGCCTGATAACGCGCATCGTTGAGGTAATTTGCCACGTTACGCTGCGCCACCATGCGAGAACCCATCACATCCAACGGATAATGCACGCCTAACACCACACGCGAATAACCGTACCGCGCTCCTCGCGTCACCAGCGCTTCAAAACGCTCCGGTACCATTTCGGCCAACAACAAGGCGTCGGTGTAACCGGTATTGGTGTGGCCACTTGGGAAGGAGCCGCCGTCGGCGGTATAACGTACATTGTCTTTCACTACCACATCGTCTGGCACCAGATGGATGCTGTTGCCCTCATGTAGAAAAGGCCGTGGGTAATTAAAATGTTTCTTCGCCGCGCTGGTGCTGACTTCGCTAGCTTTAATCAGGGCTGCCGCTTTGCCGATTTCACCTTTGTCGTAAGCCGTGAGGAACGCTTTGCCAAGGCGCGGACCGAGCGCATCGGAGAGGAAATAGAGATAGCTAATCGCTTCCGCATCGGCCAGAGCCTGATGACGGACGTTTTGCGTGGCGTTCAGGTTGATGCTGCTGACGGTGGCGCGGCTGGCATCCAGTACGCTGCTGGGCAGTGCGCTAAAGCCTGAAAGCAACGCTATGCCCGCCTGCTGATTCTCTTTGCTTTTGAAGTCGTAACCGCTGTTTTTTAGCCACTGCGTGTCGGCCTGTTTCGCTGTCTGCCTGGCCTTTTCCAACTGTTCACGCGTTAAGGCACTGGCGTTGCCTTGCAGCGCCTGCCGTTCAGCCTGCAGTGATTGCTGTTCAAGTTGGGAGTAGCCGGGCGTGGAACCGGTAGACGTTAGATCGGCCAGCGCAGCAGCGTCGGGCAGTGAAACCGCATACGCCTGCTGTGCCAGCAGTAGAACCGTTGCAATCAGTGTGAAGCGGGTTTTCATTATTTTCCCCTGTTATCAAAATATTACCTTGCCGGGGAAACACGCTAGCACCCTGTTGTGACAGATTTATTTCACTTAACGACACTGACTGGAACAGTTTTGTACGCAAATTTGTGCCAGCGAGCCGCAGCCGCCTCCGTTGTCGTTCTTGCACTGCGATTGCTGCACGTAGCAGTTTTGCTGACACGCCGACACATCGCACTTCGCGGCAATTGGCGTTAGCTGCACGACCGGCGCTTTTCTCTCCGGCTGCCATTGCGGTTGCGCCAGCACGCTAGCGCTGAATAGCAGCGTAAAAGCCATTATCCACTTCATGAGTAAGTCCTCGCAGAAAGGTTCTATCAGTATGGCTGTTCCCAGGCCAATTACCATGCTGAAACCTTTGATTCACAAAAATGCGCAGCTTGCCCTGATAAGGTGCACCAGGCCGTTCCCTTACCGTGCAGCATGCCGAGATAAACACTGAATTATCATTTATAAATCAGAATGATATCGATAATTTTCTCCATAGACATAACTGGTACAAAAGTTGCAATCTCTAAGGCATAGCAAAGGAGATAAATATGAAAGCGATTGTCATTGGTGCGGGCATTGGTGGGATGAGTGCCGCTATTGCGCTGGAGAAAGCGGGTTTTGAGACAACGGTGTTTGAAGCAGTGAAAGAGATGAAACCGGTGGGCGCGGCAATCTCTATCTGGCCAAACGGCGTTAAATGCCTCAATGCATTAGGCATGAAAGCGTCGCTGCGCGTACTGGGCGGCAACATGGCGTTTATGGCTTACAACGATGCTTACAGCGGCCATACGCTCACCCGCTTCAGCATGACGCCGCTGGTGCAACAGGTTGGTGAATATCCTTACCCGGTGGCACGCGCCGAATTACAGGCAATGCTAATCGACACCTACGGTCGTTCGCGTATCAGCTTCGGCAAGCGCGTGACCCAGGTTGAGCAAACCGAGCAAGGCGTCACCGCCTGGTTTGATGATGGCAGCCAGGTCGAGGGCGATTTCCTGATTGCCGCTGACGGTGCGCATTCAGTGATCCGTCACTATGTGTTGGGCGAGAGCGTGGAGCGGCGTTATGCCGGCTACGTTAACTGGAACGGTCTGGTGACCATTGATGAAACCATCGCGCCTGCCGATCAGTGGACCACTTTTGTTGGGGAAGGCAAACGCGTGTCGCTGATGCCGGTTAGCGGCAATCGCTTCTACTTTTTCTTCGATGTCCCCCTGCCGAAAGGCTTACCGGAAGATCGCTCCACGCTGAAAAACGATCTTAAAGGCTACTTCAGCGGCTGGGCCGATCCGGTGCAACGCTTGATTGAAAGCCTCAATCCACAAACCACTAATCGGGTAGAAATTCACGATATCGAACCCTTCAGCCGTTTCGTCAAAGGTCGCGTGGCCTTGCTGGGCGATGCAGCGCACAGCACCACACCGGATATCGGACAAGGTGGCTGCGCGGCAATGGAAGATGCGGTGGTGCTGGCGCAGACGCTGGCAGCGCATTCGCTGGGGATTGAGGATGCGCTGCTACGCTACGAAGCACGGCGCGTGGATCGCACTAAAGATCTGGTCCTTAAGGCGCGCAAGCGCTGCGATGTGACGCATGCGAAAGATGCAGAAGTGACCGCGGCGTGGTACGCGGATTTGAAAAACGAAACCGGCGAGCGCGTGCTGGCCGGAATGATCGAAACCATTGAAGGCGGGCCGCTCGGGTGAACCGGGTCGCCATGAATGGCGACCCTACAAACAATCGTTACGCGTCCTCCAGACCACGGTTTTTCAGCATCGGGCCGATCTCCGGCTCTCTGCCGCGCCAGGCCAGCCACAGATGCTGCAGGTCGGTGCTGTTGCCGCGCGACAGAATATGGTCGCGGAACTGCTGGCCGTTTTCGCGTGTTAATCCACCTCGTTCAACAAAGGCCTGATAGCCATCATCGGCCAGCATCTGCGTCCAGATATAGGCGTAATAACCGGCCGCATAACCGCCGCCCCAAATGTGACGGAAATAGCTGGAACGATAACGCGGCGGAACCGCCGCCAGTGCGATGTTTTCCGCCGCCAGCGCTTGTAGTTCAAAGTGACTCACGTCCTGCGGATTATCATCTGTGGTCAGAGAATGCCACTGCAAATCCAGCAGCGCCGCGGCCAGCAGCTCGGTCATGTCATAGCCTTTGTTGAACTTCGCGGCACGCACCATCTTGTCACGCAATTCGCCAGGCATCGCCTCGCCGCTTTGGTAGTGACGCGCATAGTTAGCAAACACCGCTTCGTTGCTGGCCCAATGCTCGTTGATCTGCGACGGGAACTCGACAAAATCGCGCGGCGTGGCGGTGCCGGACAGGCTCGGATAACGCTGGTTCGCAAATAAACCGTGCAGCGCGTGACCAAATTCATGGAACAGCGTAATCACTTCGTCCCAGCTCAGCAGCGCCGGCTGGCCAGCCTGCGGCTTGGTGTAGTTGCAGACGTTGTAGATCACCGGCTTGCTGCCGAGCAGCGTGCTTTGGTCGACAAAATTGCTCATCCACGCGCCGCCGCTCTTGTTATCGCGCTTGAAGAAATCGGTGTAGAACAGCGCTAGCGGTGTGTCGTCGGCATCGAAAATCTCATACACGTTGACGTCCGGATGATACACCGGCAGATCGTGACGCTGGCTGAAACGGATACCAAACAGCTGGCTGGCGGACCAAAACACGCCCTTCTCCAGCACGTTGTTCAGCTCAAAATAAGGGCGGATTTGGCTTTCATCCAGCGCGTATTTATCTTTGCGTACCTGCTCGGCATAGAAATTCCAGTCCCAGACGCGCAGCGGGAAACGGTGATGCGCTTGCTCAATGGCGCGCTGGATATCAGCGGCTTCGCGTTCTGCGCGCGCGCGCGCGGCAGGCACAATGTGGCGCATAAAGGCAAACGCGGCATCTGGCGTTTTTGCCATCTGATCCTGCATGCTCCATTCGGCATAGGTTTTGAATCCGAGCAAGCTCGCCTGCTGAGCACGTAGCTGCGCCATGCGCAACACGATGGCGCGCGTATCGTTATCATCGCCCTGCTCGCTGCGCGTTAGTGCCTGCTGGAACAACGCTTCACGCGTGGCGCGTACCTCCAGCGATTGTAAGGCCGGTTGCTGGGTGGTGTTTTGCAGGGCGATCAGCCATTCACCGTGTAAATCGCGCGCTTCGGCGGCGGCTTTGGCGTGCGCCAGATCTTCTTCACTTAATCCTGCCAACGCCCGCACATCGCTTACCACATAGGCGCCCGCTTTAGTGGCGGCTAAGAGCTTGTTGCCAAAGCGCGTGCTGAGGCTCGCCAGTTCCTGATTGCAGGCGCGCAGTTGGGTTTTATCGGCTTCGCTCAGGCTGGCGCCCGCCAGCTGGAAATGCTGCCAGGTGACTTCCACCAGACGCATGGCTTCAGCGTCCGGGCACTGCGAACCGCGCTGTTGATACACGCTATCGAGGCGGGCAAACAGCTGGCTGTTGAGGCAGATTTCATCGTTCAGCGCGGTGAGCTGCGGCGTAATCTGTTCGTCGATTTCCTGCAGACGATCGCTGGTATTGGCAGAGGTCATCGCGCCAAACACCAGATTGACGCGTTTTAACAGCTGACCGCTGCGCTCCAGCGCCTCATAGGTGTTGGCAAAGTCTGGCGCATCCGGATTGCTGGCAATCGCTGCCACTTCGCGGCGTTTTTCTGCAATGCCCGCTTCTAGCGCAGGCAGAAAATCGTCTTCCTGAATCTGATCAAAGGGTGGCGTTTGATACGGCAAACGGCTGGCGGTGAAAAACGGATTGGCTCGTGAAGTCATTATCGCTCCTGATAATCAGCAACGCCGCACGGCGGCGGCGGGATGTTTCTATCCTGGCAGTTTCCACCTCTCTCAACAACTTATCGCCTGCTGCTGATAAACGCTGATGATTTCGCCCGCCACCGCCACCGCAATTTCAGCTGGCAACTTGCCCTTCACATCCGCTAAACCAATCGGGCAGCGTAGGCGTGCAACGGATTCGGCAGCAATGCCTTTGCCCTCCAGCCGATAGCGAAAGCGCTGGGCTTTCGTCGCCGAGCCAATCACCCCGGCATAGCGGAAATCGCCGCGGCGCAGAATCGCCTCGCTGAGCGCCAGATCCAGCGGATGATCGTGGGTCATTACCACAAAGTAACTGTCAGGTGCGGCTTCCTGCACACAGTCGATTGGATCGTCGACCTGGCGCACCGTGACGCCAGCCGGTACCGTGCGAAACTGTGCGGCGCGGCTATCAATCCAGGTGATATGGCACGGCAAGGTGGCCAGTAAATTCACCAACGCCTGGCCAACATGACCGGCACCAAACAGGTGAATTTCCGGCTGATGCTGCATCAGCGGCTCAAACAGCAACGTGGCGTGACCGCCGCAGCACTGGCCGAGACGTGCGGCCAGCGCGAACTCTTCACTGCGCGGTTGCGTGCACCGCTGCTGCAGCATGGCACGCGCTTGCGCAATGCACTGGTACTCAAGATGACCACCGCCAATTGTCAGAAACGTATCGCTGGCGCTTACCACCATCTTACTGCCGCGATCGCGCGGTACCGAGCCACGCTCGCTGAGCACGGTGATGAGCACGCAGCTTTCGCGCTTTTCGCGCAGGCTGTGCAGCACGCTGATCCAGTCATGATAAATCATGCTCTGCTCCTGATAAGCGCTGAATCCCCCAGAACACCCGCTCTGGCGTGGCGGGTGCATCCAGCTGCGGATGGCGGCGATAATTGTCGACGCTGGCGACGGCATCCTGCAACGCACACCACACGGCAATGCCTAACATAAAGGGCGGCTCGCCAACGGCTTTCGAATGGAACACCGTGTCCTGCGGATTTTTGCGATTCTCCACCAGCGTGACGCGCAGATCGCTCGGCACATCGCTGATCGCCGGGATTTTGTAGCTGGCCGGGCCGTCGGTGAGCAGTTTGCCCTTATCATTCCATACCAGCTCTTCGCAGGTGAGCCAGCCCATGCCCTGCACGAAACCACCCTCCACTTGCCCGATATCGATAGCGGGATTCAGTGAGGCGCCCACATCATGCAGAATATCGGCGCGCAGCAGGCGGTATTCGCCGGTCAGGGTATCGACCAACACTTCGCAGCAGGCGGCGCCGTAAGAGAAGTAATAGAACGGTTTGCCGCGTCCGGCGGCACGATCGTAATGGATACCCGGCACTTTATAGAAGCCGGTGGCAGAGAGCGGCACCTGGTTAAGCCAGGCAAGCTGTGCCACCTGCGCAAAAGTAAAGTGCTTCTCACCAACGCGCACAATGCCGTTACTAAAGCTCACCGCGTCAGCAGCACATTGATGCTGCTGACACAGCATCTCGGTCATGCGATCGCGCAGGATTTGCGCGGCATTCTGCGCCGCTTTGCCGTTGAGATCGGCGCCGCTTGAGGCAGCAGTTGGCGAGGTATTCGGCACTTTACCGGTATCGGTGGCGGTGACCTGAATCTGGCTGATATCAATTTGCAGCACTTCCGCCACAATCTGCGCCACTTTGGTGTTTAACCCCTGACCCATTTCGGTACCACCATGATTGAGCTGCACCGTGCCATCGGTGTAGATCAAAATCAGCGCGCCCGCCTGATTAAGGAAGCTGGAGGTAAAGGAGATGCCAAATTTCACCGGCGTCAGCGCCAGCCCACGTTTCATCAAACGGTTGCTGGCGTTAAAGGCGCTTATTTCACGGCGACGTGCCGCATATTCGCTGCTGATTTCGAGCTGGGCGGTCATCTCATCCAGCAGATTGTCTTCCACCTGCTGGTAATAATGGGTGATGTTGCGATCGGTTTTGCCGTAATAGTTGCGTTTGCGCAGCTCAAGCGGGTCCAGTCCCATTTCCCGCGCGATGTGATCCATGATCTGCTCAATCGCCACCATGCCCTGCGGGCCGCCGAAGCCGCGATAAGCAGTGTTAGACGCGGTGTGAGTGCGGCAGCGATAGCCGGTGATCAGCGCATCGCCCAGGTAATAGGCGTTATCGGCGTGAAACATCGCGCGATCGACAATCGATCCGCTGAGATCGAGCGAATAGCCGCAGTTGCCGGCCAAATCAATTTTCACGCCGCAGAAGCGCCCATCGTCATCAACGCCGACGTCGTAACGTACAAAAAACGGGTGGCGTTTGCCGGTGATTTGCATATCGTCGCGCCGCGCCAGACGCATCTTCACCGGTTTACGCAATTGCCGTGCGGCGATAGCACATAAACAGGCCACGCCTGCCGCCTGCGTCTCTTTGCCACCAAAGCCACCGCCCATGCGGCGCATATCGATGGTGACTTTGTTCATGGTGATGCCCATCACTTCCGCCACCAGTTTTTGCACTTCGGTGGGGTTTTGCGTGGAGGAGAACACCTGCAGGCTGTCGTCTTCGCCAGGAATCACCAGCGCCGTCTGGGTTTCCAGATAGAAGTGCTCCTGGCCGCCGATATGAAACTCGCCCTTGATTCGCCGAGGCGCGCGCGCCAGCGCGGCTTCCGCATCACCGCGCTGATGAACATGTGGCTGCTGCACAAAGAAGCGCTGTTCCAGTGCTTCACGCACGTCGAGTACCGCCGGAAGTGCTTCATATTCAATGACCGCTGCCGCAGCGCCGGCACGCGCCGCTTCCGGTGAGTCGGCCGCGACGGCAATCACAATTTGGCCGAAGTATTCGATTTTGTCCTGCGCCAGCAGCGGATCGCCCGGCTCCAGCGGCCCAACATCGTTGAGACCCGGCACATCGCGCCAGGTCAATACGCTGACCACGCCCGGCACCGCGTAACAGGGTTGCACATCCAGCTTGAGGATGCGCGCGTGCGCGTGCTCGCTGAGGCGCGGACAGAGATGCAGTAATCCCGGTAAATCCGGCTTATCGTCAATATACAGCGCTTCACCGGAGACGTGCTTCTCGGCACTTTCATGTTTGTTGCTGCGCCCCACGCCAGTTTGCATGCCGGTGGCGAACTGCGTTTTCAGCAGGGTTTCATTCAGTTCCGGGCGGTTATGAGACATAGCGCGACACCTCGGTAATGGTCAGCTCGCCAGACGCTTGCGCGTAATAGCGGCGCAGCAGATTGCGTGCCACCTGCAGGCGATAATCAGCGCTGGCGCGGAAGTCGCTCAGCGGCTGGAAATCCACGCTCAGCGCGGTACAGGCTTTTTCGATGCTGGTGAGATTCAACGGCTGGCCAAGCAGCGCTGTTTCCGCTGCCAGCGCGCGTTTCGGTGTTGCCGCCATGCCGCCAAAGGCGATACGCGCTTCCACAATCACATCATTACTGATGTGCAGATTGATGGCGGCGAACACCGCGGAAATATCATCATCCAGTCGTTTCGCCACTTTCCATGCGGCAAAGTTGGGTGACACCGTCACTTTGGCAATAGTAATACTGTGAATGAACTCACCCGGCTGCATTACCGTTTGGCGATATGCGGTAAAGAATTGATCGAGCGGAACTTTTCGCTGCCGTTCGCCCTGCTGCAAAACCAGCTGCGCGTTCAACGCCAGCAGCATTGGCGCACAATCGCCAATTGGTGATGCATTGCCAATGTTGCCGCCCAGCGTGCCCTGATTGCGGATTTGCAGCGAGGCAAAACGCTCCAGCATGCGGCTAAACGCCGGGATGTGCTGCGCCAGAAACTGGTAGCACTGCTGCAAGGACGCGGCGGCACCGAGATAAATATGGTCATGATCCTCGTGGCAAACCTTCAGCTCGTTAACCTGCTCCAGCGCAATTAACAGCGGCAGGCGTTGATATTGCTGGGTGATCTGCAGTGTCAGATCGGTGCCGCCCGCCACTAAACGTGCCTCGGGATGCTGCTGATAAAGATCGGCGAGCTGCGCCACGGTTTTCGGCAGATAACAGCGGCTGCCATCGGCTTCAATAATCTGCACGTCATCGTTGCTGAGCGCCTGTAAACGCTGCACCAGCGAGGCGGCGTTGGCGGTGAACGCATCCGCATCCGCATGTGCGTGTTCACATGCCTGCTGCGCGGCCTCCATGATCGGACGATAACCGGTGCAGCGGCAGAGATTGCCCGCTAATGCCTGTTCCGCCTGATGACGATTCCAGCCGCCACTGTTTTTTTGCAGGGTGAACAGCGACATCACAAAGCCCGGCGTGCAGTAACCGCACTGCGATCCGTGGCAATCCACCATCGCTTGCTGCACGCTGTGCAGTTCGCTGCCCTGTTTAAGATCTTCCACGGTGATCAGTTGCTTACCCTGCAGGCTGCTGACCAGTGTCAGGCAGCTGTTGACCGCCTGATAGTGCATCTGGCCATCGACGACCTTACCGAGCGTGACGGTGCAGGCACCGCAATCCCCTGAGGCGCAGCCCTCTTTGGTGCCGCGTCGCTGCTGCTGGCCGCGCAGGTAGTTGAGCACGGTGAGGTTGGGATCCAGCGCGTGTTCGGTCACTAAACGATTGTTGAGTAAAAACTGAATCATGCGATTTGCTCCTCACTTTCACGCTGCCATACCGGTTTGCCGCTCACCCAGGTCTGCGCGATGTTGCGGTCATCGCCCAGCGTCATCAGCACAAACAGGCGCTCCCAGATATCTTTGCTATTGGCATGGCGCAGCTTCTGCAGCGGCGAAACCGCCGGATCGAGCACCACGAAATCGGCCTCTTTACCGGGATTAAAGTTGCCGATGACGTCATCCAGATCGAGCGCGTGCGCGCCGCCCAGGGTGGCATGATAGAACGCTTCGCAGGCGCTCAGTTTGTACTGCTGTAACTGGCCGACCTTATACGCTTCGCCCAACGTTTGCAGCAGGTTAAAGGTGGTGCCGGCGCCGACATCGGTGCCGATGCCCATGCGCACGCCCTGCTGCCAGCAGCGTTTGATATTGAACAGGCCGCTGCCGAGAAACAGGTTTGAGGTCGGGCAGAACGCAATCGATGAATCGGTGTCGTGCAGGCATTGCCACTCTTTATCTTCCAGATGCAAACAGTGGGCGAACACGCTGCGTTTGCCGGTGAGGTGGTGATGATGGTAGACGTCGAGATATCCGTCACGCTCAGGGAACAGGGCTTTTACCCAGGCGATTTCCTGCTGGTTTTCACTCAGGTGCGTGTGCATCCACACGTCTGGATACGCTTCGCGCAGCTGACGCACTTTGTCCAGCAGTTCCGGTGAGGATGTCGGCGCGAAGCGCGGCGTGAGCGCGTAGCTCAGGCGACCACGTTGATGCCAGCGTTCAATCAGTTCTCGCGTGTGCTGGTAGCTCTGTTCGGGCGTTTCAGTCAGGTATTCCGGCGCATTGCGATCCATCATCACTTTGCCGGCAATCAGCCGCATATCCAATTGATGCGCCGCGCTAAATAGTGCATCCACCGACTGTTTGTGCACGGTGCCAAACACCAGCGCGGTGGTGGTGCCGTTTGATAACAGCTGTTGCAGGAAGAACGCCGACATTTTTGCTGAGTGATCGGGACAGTGATATTGGCTTTCCGCCGGGAAGGTGTAGTGATTCAGCCATTCGAGTAACTGCTCGCCGAAGGCACCAATCATCTCAGTTTGCGGGTAATGAATATGGGTATCGATAAAGCCCGGCACAATCAGTTTGCCGCGCAGATCGGTAACCTCGGCTGGATTGACGCGCCCTTCCGCGATCTGCCAGCTTTCGAGGCTGACCACTTTGCCGTCGCGCAGCGTTAATAAGCCATCTTCGAGATAGCGTGCGTTGGCGGCGATGTCGTCCGGCTGCGCGGCCAGAGCGGTGATATCAAAGAAGCTGGCGCGCAGCAGCGTTTCGGATGCGTAAGGCATAACGGTTCCTTGGTGCTTTTTTATGTGCAGGTAATGGCTTAAAGATAGTTTGCAAAGCGCATGCCAACGCAAAGAACAAAAAATACTGTTTAAATTCAATATAATAGGTTGATTCGACTGGTTTTTGTGTCAAGCTGGCACTGCAATCGTATGCGCAACCGATTGCTTATGTTGGCAAACGGTTGCTATTTATCACTGCGCTGAGTTTTGCTTCATTGAGCGCGTACCAAGCTCGATGACATGCGTCTTTGTGGTGCGCGATTGCACTCTCAACGTGCAGGCAAAATCCTGCAACAGCTTGCCTTTGGTTTTCATGAGCATGGGTTGAAGGTTAATGCTAAGGTGTGGCTGATAACCTGAAATCGTTTAAGGAACAGTGAGATGATTATTTTTGTTACTGGCGCAACTGCTGGTTTTGGTCAAAGTATCACCCGCCGCTTCATTGCTACAGGTCACAAGGTGATCGCCAGCGGACGTCGCGCTGAGCGCTTAAAAGAGTTGAAAGAGGAGCTGGGCGACAATCTGTATACCGTGCAGCTGGACGTGCGCAATCGTGCCGCCATCGACGAAGTGATTGCTGCCCTGCCCGCCGAATGGCGCGATATTGATGTGCTGGTGAACAATGCCGGCCTGGCGCTGGGCGTTGAACCGGCGCATAAAGCCAATATTGAAGACTGGGAAAATATGATCGACACCAACAACAAAGGCTTGGTGTATATGACGCGCGCGGTGCTGCCAGCGATGGTTGAGCGCAACGTGGGGCATATTGTGAATATCGGTTCGATTGCCGGCAGCTGGCCCTATTTAGGCGGTAACGTTTATGGCGCGACCAAAGCGTTCGTGCGTCAGTTCAGCCTGAATCTGCGTACCGATCTGCACGGCACCGCGCTGCGCGTAACCGATATTGAGCCAGGTTTGGTTGGCGGCACCGAGTTTTCTAACGTGCGCTTTAAAGGCGATGATGGCAAAGCGGAACAGGTATATGAAGGCACCACCGCTCTAACGGCGGAAGATGTTACTGAAGCGGTCTATTGGGTGACCACGCTGCCAAAACACGTCAACATTAATACGCTGGAGATTATGCCCGTAACGCAAACCACCGCAGGTTTGAAGGTGCATAAAGGTTAATGTGATTTTGTTGGGTGCGCATTCATGCGCACCAGGTCGCCATAAATGGCGACCCTACCAAATTAAGCGCGTCCCCAACCGGCCACAATAATCAGCATACCGCTAAACGCCACCAGCGCGCCGACCCAATCCCAGGTACTCAGTTTCACGCCATCTACCACACGCAGCCAGATTAGCGCGGTCAACACATACACGCCGCCATAGGCCGCATAGACGCGTCCGCTTGCCGCTGGATGCAGCGTCAATAACCAAACGAACAGCGCCAGACTCGCCGCCGCTGGCAGCAATAGCCAGGCCGTCATGCCCTTCTTTAACCAGAGCCACGGCAGGAAGCACCCGACAATTTCCGCAATCGCTGTAATGAAAAACAGCAACGTGGTTTTCACCAGCATTGAAAATCTCTCTCTAACCTAAACAAATAGCTCACCGCTGGTGAGCAAAGAAGCAGCGATGATATACTAGCGTCCATGGTTGTTACAGCCATGATCCCGGCTGTGCTGGTGTTAAACTGAAGGAAATGAAGATGAAAAAACTGTATTCCACCCTGCTGGTAACCGTGCTGACCTCCAGCGCATTACTGGCCGCGCCGCTGGCTTCTGCAAATACCGATCGCCTGATTATTGAAAATGGCAACAGTGCGTCCAGCAATGAAGCAGCGCGTCAAAGCAAAGAGCAGTGGAACGACACAAAAAATCTGCGTAACAAGGTCAATACCCGCGTTGAGAAAGAGTTCGACAAAGCGGATAAAGCCTTTGATACGCGTGATTCGTGCGAGAAAAGTTACAACGTTAACGCCTATTGGGAACCTAACACGCTGCGTTGCCTTGATCGTCGTACCGGACGCCCCGTTGCGCCCTAATGCGTTATCGCTGCTATAGTTTGCAAAGGAATTCTTACCAAAGGAGTGAATGATGAAAAAACGTAATGCAGTTCTGCTGATGGCCATGCTGGCTCTTCCGGTGTTAGCACAGGCATCGTGTGAAAGTGTTAAAGCGGATATCAGCAAAAAAATTATCAATAACGGCGTCGCTGAAGCGGACTTCACGCTTGATATTGTCCCCAACGATCAAGCCGATCAAGCCGATCAGGCTGGTGGTCAGGTGGTTGGTCATTGTGAAAATGACACACAGAAGATTGTTTACAAGAAAAATGGCCATGATGCTGACAGCAGCGTGCCAGACAGCGCAGGCAGTTCTCAGGATAGCTCAGCGCAATAATCTTTCGGGCGGCATCCTGGCCGCCCTGCTTTTACTCCGCTTCCGGCCGCTGGCGCGGCATCAGCCATGCCACTCCCAACGTCAACAGCGCAATCAACAGCGACACGACAAACACCCAGTGTAATGAGGTGGCAATTTGCCCAGTCCAGGCATGCAACGTCGCCTCTGGCAGCGCCTGACGGCTTTCGGGCGACATGATTTTCTGCATCGGATCCTCTGCCTGCGGCAAACGCAGTGACAGATTGAGATTGAGCACCGCCCCCATCAAAGCGGTACCAATGGCCGACCCTATCATGCGGCTAAACATGATCGACGCGGTGCAAATGCCGCGAATGTCATAATGCGCGTGGTTCTGTACCGATACCAAAAAGGTCGTGGTGGTCATTCCCATGCCGGTCCCCATTACAAACGCGGTAAAACCGGCCTGCATAATGGAGCTATCACTGCGCAGCAGTAACAGTAACGCGCTGCCCGCAATCAGCAGCAGTGCACCCATTTGTGCGGTAAATCGATACGACGTCACCAACATCAATCGGCCGCTCAAGGTACTCGCCAGCGGCCAACCAATCGACATCATTGCTAATGCGCTGCCCGCCTGCAGCGGCGTGCCGCCGGTGATGCCCTGAATCCACGTGGGTAAAAATGCGCTAATGCCCATCATGGTGGCACCTATGATCAGGTTGCCCACGTTACCCGCGACGATGAGGCGACTGCGCCAAATTTCGAGCGGGAAAAGGGGCGCATCGGCGCGCTGTTCATGATGTTTTAAGCGCCATGCGGCAATGAGCGCCAGCGCCAGGAACGGCAATAACCAATAGCCAAGTACTTCCGCTTGCAGCAGCGCGACTAATAATGCCGTTACACATATCATCAGCCAGCAGCTGCCGGTGAGATTAAGTGCGGAATCCTGATGGTGCTCACGCGTTGGCAGGAACCGCGCCAGCAATAGCATCGAAAGCACGCCAATCGGCACGTTGACCCAAAAAATCACCGACCAGCTAAAGTGCTGGACCAGCCATGCGCCGCTTAGTGGTCCAATAATTGCGGCAATACCCCACACGCTGGAGAGCCAGCCCTGAACGCTGGCGCGTTCGCGCGGAGAATAGACATCGGCAACGATGGTCGATGTCAGCGGCATAATGGCGCCCGCGCCCAGGCCCTGAAAAGCACGGAACAGAATTAACCACGTCATGTTGTGGGCAAATCCGCAGAGAATGGAGCCAAGCAAAAACAGCGTAACACCAATAAACAGCAGCCGTTTACGGCCCCACATGTCCGCCAGGCGGCCATACAGCGGCACGCTTACCGCCTGGGTGAGCAGATAGATGGAGAACACCCAACCAAACTGCGAAAAACCGCCGAGATCGGCAATGATCGTCGGCATCGCGGTGGCCACGATGGTGACCTCAATTGCCGCCATAAACATGGCCAGCATGCAGCCGATGAGAATCCAATGGCGATGTTCCGTATTCAATTCTGCAGTTTCAGTCATACGCCTCCCTAATTTCTAACAAGGCTAGCTGAAAATTCGTAATAGCAGTTTCCTCTGCGTGCGCCTATTTGTGACAGCGTCACGCATTTCGATGAAATTTTTTTATTGTCGGATGATGCCTTATTCCATGCGGGTTCGCTGTGATTTCCTGTGATTTCTATCTGTCTGATTTTGCCGTAAAAACTGGCGCTATTCGACAAGCATTGCTATAGCTCTAAACGGTGCTTTCCAGTTATTCGCTGAAAAAGCATTAGCAAACAGTCATTTTAACTGCAATTTGACGGGGTGAAGGATTTTCGTGTGTGAGTATGGCTCACATCGCCACCATCCTGGGAATGACATAAGCATATCGAACGATTTTTCGAATCAGGGAGACACTGGCTATGCAAAATGCATCGCTCGCCCGCCGCGCGGGGCTGGCTCTGCTCGCGATTGTCGCGGTGATTGCTCTGCTGGTATGGGGGCTGGGTTTAAATACGCTGCGCGATCGCCGGGAAGATTTGGTTTATCTCGGACAGCAGCATCTGTTTTTAGTGTTTTGGTCGATGTTCTTTGCGCTGCTGGTCGGGATTCCCAGCGGTATTTTACTTAGTCGTCCGTTCGCCCGTCGCTGGGCTGAATATGTAATGCAAATCTTCAACGTAGGTAACACGCTGCCGCCGCTGGCCGTTCTGGCGCTGGCCATGGTGATTGTCGGTATCGGCGATCGCCCTGCGCTCATTGCCCTGTTCCTCGCTTCACTATTGCCGATTGTGCGTAATACTTTTGCCGGTTTAAGCGCGGTTCCGCCGTCGTTAATCGAAGCCGCCAATGGTATAGGTATGACCAAATTCCAGCGTTTGCGCCAGGTGGAGATCCCCAACGCGTTACCGGTGATTTTAGCCGGTATCCGCATCGCTACCGCCATCAACGTAGGAACCGCGCCATTAGCGTTCTTGATTGGCGCCAGCAGCTTTGGCGAGCTGATCTTCCCCGGCATCTATCTCAATGATTTCCCCACGCTTATTCTTGGCGCAGTCGCTACCGCTCTGGTCGCGCTGATTCTCGATATGCTGCTGGCGGCATTGGGACGTTATCTCAGCCCGCACTCTGCGGCTTAAACACAAGGAGTTTTGTGATGGCTACTGCCAATAAGCTGGCGCGCTGGGTTAAACGTACGGCGCTGGCACTGACCGCGACGCTGGCAATCAGCCAAAGCGCCGCCGCCGCAACACCGATTACCATGGCGACCAAAAGCTTTACCGAGCAACACATCCTGTCCGCGATGACGGTGTTGTGGTTGCAGAAGAAAGGTTTTCAGGTGATCCCAAAGACCAATATCGCCACCACCATTGGTCGCAACGCGATGATCAATAAACAGATTGATATGACCTGGGAATACACCGGCACTTCGCTGATCATCTTTAATCACATCAATAAACCGATGTCGACGGAAGACGCCTATAAAACGGTCAAACAGCTGGACGCCAAACTGGGTTTGGTGTGGCTCAATCCTGCTCCGATGAACAACACCTATGCGTTCGCCATGCAGCGTGACCGCGCGGATAAAGAAGGCATCACCACCATGTCGCAGCTGGTGGCGAAGCTGGAAGAGGTGCGTAAAAACGATCCTAAACACAACTGGAAACTCGGTTTGGATCTCGAGTTCTCAGGACGCTCCGACGGCCTGAAGCCGCTGCAAAAAGCCTACAACATGCCGCTGGATCGACCGCAGATTCGCCAGATGGATCCGGGCCTGGTGTACAACGCGATTCGTGATGGTTTTGTGGATGCCGGCCTGATCTATACCACCGATGGGCGTGTGAAAGGTTTTGAACTCAAAGTGTTAGAGGACGACAAGCACTTCTTCCCAAGTTACAACGTCACGCCAGTGGTGCGCCAGGATGTGTTGCAAAGTCATCCGGGATTGGATAGCGCCCTTAATCAGCTGTCGGCCCTGATTAATGACGAAGCGATTACCGAGATGAATAAGCGTGTCGATATTGATCATCAGTCACCGCAACAGGTGGCGCGTGATTTCCTTCAATCTAAAAACATGCTGTAAGGAGGCGCTGTGGATACCTTGCATTACATCATGAATAACTGGCACACCCTGATGACGCTCACCTGGCAACATACGTGGCTGGTGCTGGTGGCGGTCGGTTTCGCGATTATTGTCGGCGTACCGCTGGGCATTTTGATTGTGCGCTTTAAGTGGCTGGCAACGCCGGTGCTCGGCATCGCCACCATCGTGTTAACCATTCCCACCATTGCGCTGTTCGGCCTGATGATTCCGCTGTTTTCGATGATCGGTCAAGGCATCGGTGCCCTTCCCGCGATTACTGCCGTGTTCCTTTACTCGCTGCTGCCCATCGTGCGTAACACGCACACCGCACTGGAGAATCTTTCCCCAGGTCTGCGTGAAGCCGGGCGCGGAATTGGCATGACCTTCTGGCAACGCCTGCGTTGGGTAGAAATTCCAATGGCGCTGCCGGTGATTTTCGGCGGTATTCGTACAGCGGTAGTGATGAACGTCGGTGTAATGGCGATTGCTGCCGTGATTGGGGCCGGCGGCCTGGGCCTGCAGCTGCTCGACGGTATCAGCGGCAGCGATGTGCGTATGTTGATTGCCGGTGCCTTAATGATTTGTTTGCTCGCGATTGTGCTTGATTGGCTGCTGCACCGTTTGCAGTCGGCGCTGACTCCTAAGGGGATTCGATAATGATAAAACTGGAAAACCTGACGAAAACCTTTACGCAAAAGAACGGCACTACGCTTAATGCCGTTGATAACGTCAGCCTTGAAGTGCCTGCCGGGGAAATGTGTGTGCTGCTCGGTCCATCGGGCTGTGGCAAAACCACTACCCTGAAGATGATTAATCGTCTGATCCCTTCCTCAAGCGGCCGGATTTTGATCAACGGCGAAGACACCAGCGGACAAGATACCGTGACCCTGCGCCGTAATATTGGTTATGTCATCCAGCAGATTGGTCTGTTCCCGAATATGACCATCGAAGAGAATATCACCGTAGTGCCGCGTATGCTGGGCTGGGATAAGAAGCGCTGCCGCGAACGTGCCACGGAATTGATGAGCATGGTGGCGCTCGATCCGACCAAATTCCTGCACCGCTATCCACGCGAAATGTCCGGTGGCCAACAGCAGCGTATCGGCGTGATTCGCGCACTGGCCGCTGATCCGCCGGTATTGCTGATGGATGAACCTTTCGGTGCGGTCGACCCCATCAACCGAGAAGTGATTCAGAACGAGTTTCTCGAGATGCAGCGTCAGCTGAAGAAGACCGTGATGCTGGTGAGTCATGATATCGATGAAGCGTTGAAACTGGGCGACCGCATTGCGGTATTTGGTCAGGGTAAAATCGTGCAGTGCGCCAGCCCGGATGAGCTGTTAGCCAAACCCGCTAACGATTTTGTTGGCTCTTTTGTCGGTCAGGACCGAACGCTGAAACGGTTACTGCTGGTGCAGGCAGGCGATGTAACCGATCAACAGCCCACCATTACCGTACAACGTAATACGCCCCTGCAGGAAGCGTTCGCCACCATGGACGATAACGATATGCGTTCGGTGACGGTAGTAGATGAAGATGGCAAGCCACTGGGATTTGTGAAGCGTCGTGAAGCACGCGGAGCCACCGGTCGCTGCGAAGAGATGCTGCATACGTTTAAAGTGACGGGGAAAGCTGAAGAAAACCTGCGCGTGGTGCTCTCCAAACTGTATGAACACAACACGGTATGGATGCCGATTGTCGATGAAGAGGGACGCTACAGTGGCGAAATATCACAGGATTACATCGCCGATTATCTGAGTTCAGGGCGTACGCGTCGTCGGTTAAATCCTTAATAAACCTACGTTAATCGAGTAAGTGCCCCGCGCTTTTTACCGCGCGGGGCATGACTCAGCGTAGGGTGACGACAGCGAGACGCACCAGAGCAAAATTCATCACTGCATTCACTTTCATCAGGCTGCTGGTTTGGCACTGTCATTGCGCGCAACCGCTTCATTCAATAGATTTACATCCAGATAGCGGCTGAGTTCGCGCTGTTCTGCGCGCGGTAAATAAGGCAATTCCCCTAACAAAGGGGCGTGCAGTTTTTCCCGCAGCACATCGATAATCTCAGCATAATGGGCCAAACCTGGATTAATACGATTAGCAACCCAGCCCACTAATTTCAATCCATCAAGCGCAATGGCATCTGCGGTGAGTAATGCATGACTGATACAGCCTTCTTTAATCCCTACCACCAACAGCACGGGTAATTGCTCCTGCTGTACCCAGTTAGATAACGGTTGGAGATCGTTCATTAAACTACGCCAACCACCCGTGCCCTCAACCACAACGCAGGCTGCGCGCGCTTGTAAATCATGAAGCCCGCGACTCAACAGTGAATAATCAATACGTTGCGAAGAGCTGGTGCTGATCTCATCCTCAATCAACGTAATAGGATTCACCGCGCTATAAGGCAGAGTGAGAGCGGAAGACTGCTGTAATAAAAGCGCATCTTTATTACGTAGCCCCTCAGGTGTGACCTGCGCGCTTTTGGCGACAGGTTTGTAACCTGCTGCGCATAAATCGGCTTTTGCGAAACACTGTAATAACGCGCGTGATACGACGGTTTTACCCACCGCGGTGTCGGTACCGGTGACAAAAAGTGTTTTCACCACTCTCCTCCTTCATTAAAGCGATGTGTAACGTGCGAAGGAGGCAGTTTAAGTAAATGTGGCGAGAAGCAGATTGCGTTAGCGCAAACTTAAGGTGAGCTTTAATTATCCCTGCAACAGTTTTACCAATAAAGAGCCGCTATAGAGCGCGTCTTTGATCAGCGCCGCGCCGCCAAAGGTGCCAGGATCGTTGAAAGCCGTTGGCGTGAGCTGGATTTCACGGCTGTACGCGGGCAATGCCTGCTGACGAATGGTACTACTCACCGCCGGAAACAAAACGTCAGAAGCCTGGTTGAGCGGAGAACCGATAAGTATTTGTTGAGGATTAAAGATGTTGACCATCATTGCTAGCATGCGGCCTATATGATGACCCACTCCGGCAATGACATCGCGCGCCAGACGATCGCCCTGCTGGGCTGCCGAGCACAGGCTTGCGATGGTCAAAGGTGCATCATGCAACAAACTTTCTGGCTGCGACGGCAAACGCTGCGCCGTCAGGTTCAGCAGACTTCCGGTGCTGGCCACCGTTTCGAGGCAACCATTATTCCCGCAATAGCACTGTTGGCCGTAGGGATCGATTTGCGTATGTCCAATTTCCACTAAGGTGCGGCCATTCTTATGCAACAACTGTCCGCCGCTAATGACGCCCGCGCCAACCGTTTCATCAATCACTATCTGAATCACGTTTTGCGCGCCGCCCGATGCGCCAAATAGCGCTTCTGCGAGCGTCCATGCGGAAATATCATGCTGCACAAACACCGGTAGCCCGGTGCGCTGAGCCAGGGTTTCTCCCAGAGGCATCTCCTCCACATCATATCCTGGCATGCGATGCACCACGCCCGAAGCGGCGTTGATTAACCCTGGTAGCGTAATGGCGATAGCGGTTAGCCGCTCCAGCTTACTTTGATGTCGAATGAAGAAATCATTGACGATGTCTTGCAAGGTTTGTAGCAATGGCTTTTCAGGCGTGGCGAGCAGCGGTAATCGATCTTCCTGGATTGCTCGCGTGCTGAGATCGCGCAGCGTTAGCGTAATCTGTCCGGGTTGGATGCGAATAGCGAGAAAGTGCCAGGCAAGGGTATCGAGGATCAGACCAATCGCCGGACGCCCGCGACTGCCCGGATCCTGAAACTCCGTTTCCTGCACCAGGTGGGCATCAAGCATTTCACGTACGATTTTGGTAATACTGGCGGGTGCTAACTGGGCACGTTTAGACAGCTCAATACGCGAAATCGGGCCGTAAAGGTCAATCAGTCGGTAAACCACACCTGCGTTGGTCTGTTTTATCTGGTCAATATGGCCAGGTTGACTGTACAGATTCACGCCCCTGCTCCCATTATTTTCGCGCTTCTAAATAAACAGCAGCTATGGTGATGCAGATTGACCGGCAGCGTCAAATATTTGATTAGAAATGTGATTTATCGCACATAAAGAGAGTATATCGCGACAACAGCTGGTTCAATTCTCGGCATTTTTGAGCATCAGCGTCATCATATTTGCCATCTGCGCGGTGGGTTCACGCGTCGCCGACCAGACTAGCCAAACCTCAGAAATAGCATCGCTCTCCTGCAAGGGAATCCATACCACATCCGCCAGACGCGCTCGACGGAAAGACGCCGGTAAGATCGAGACACCAAGACCGGTTGCCACCAGGCCAAGAATAGTCATCGCTTCACCGACTTCCTGGGTAATAAAGGGTTGGATTTGATAACGATGCAGCAGCGCCAGAATTTCTCCGTACAGCGCCGTCCCCCCTTGCGGATCAAAAAACACAAATGGCTCGTTTGCTAATAGCTGGATGGAAATTGATTCCGCATCAGCCAGCGGATGTGCCCAGTGCACCACGGCACAGAGCGGTTCACGCAGTAACACCCGATGTTGCAGGTCGTTGGGTAGCGGCGTATTGCGCATAACGCCGAGATCGAGCCGCGCTTCATGCAGAGGCGCAAGCTGCTGGCGCGTATTGTTCTCCTGCATCTGAATGTGCACCTCCGGCCAGCGCTGCCGGAACTGATAAAGCGCATCGGATACCAGACCGGTGAACGGAGCGGACGACGTAAAACCGATGCGTAACTCACCCTCCTGGCCGCTATGTACTCGCGCCGCACGGCCCGTTGCCTGCTCAACCTGCAGCATAATAGCGCGCGCATCCTGGAGAAAAAGGCGCCCTGCGGGCGTGAGCTGCACGCTACGATTGGTACGCGTAAAAAGTTGAGCGCTAATTTCCTGTTCCAGATGCTGAATCTGCTGACTGAGCGGCGGTTGCGAAATATTCAGGCGCTGCGCTGCACGGCCAAAATGCAACTCTTCCGCCACGGCGATGAAATAGCGTAAATGGCGCAACTCAATATTCATATTTTAAACGTCTTATTTGAGATTATTAATATATTGTACAACCTATTAGCGCTTTCCTACAGTAACGTCATTAATCACCAACCGAGGATGTTCCGTGAGTCGCTCTTCCCAGGCGGGGATACTTGATGAAGACGAGTTGTCCGTAGAGCCTGCACCCGCTGTACCCCCTTCAGAATGGATTGAGCGCGGATCGCCGCAGTTTATGCGCGTGACCCTTGCGCTGTTTTCCGCCGGCCTTGCCACTTTTGCTTTGTTATATTGCGTACAGCCCATCCTCCCAGTGCTATCACAGCAATTTGGCGTGTCGCCCGCAGAGAGCAGCATTTCGCTCTCACTTTCGACCGGGTTAATGGCGTTGGGATTGCTGTTTACCGGCCCGTTATCGGACGCAATTGGACGCAAATCGGTAATGGTAACGGCGCTATTGCTCGCGGCCATTTGCACGTTGATATCAGCCACCATGAGCAGTTGGCAGGGGATTTTGCTGATGCGCGCGTTGATAGGTTTATCGCTTAGCGGCGTCGCGGCTGTGGGCATGACGTATCTGAGCGAAGAGATTCATCCGCGGGTTATCGCCTTTTCGATGGGACTGTATATTAGCGGCAACTCGATTGGCGGTATGAGTGGACGATTGCTTACCGGCGTTCTCACTGACTTTTTCTCATGGCGCATTGCCGTTGGCGTTATCGGCTGCTTTGCCCTTGCCGGTGCGCTGATGTTTTGGAAAATTTTGCCAGCATCGCGCCATTTCCGTCCGGCATCGTTGCGACCGCGCAGTTTGTTCATCAACTTCCGCCTGCACTGGCGCGATAAAGGACTGCCGTTGCTGTTTGCGGAAGGCTTTCTGCTGATGGGCGCATTCGTGACGCTGTTTAACTACATCGGTTATCGCCTTCTGAGCGCACCGTGGTCGCTAAGCCAGGCCGTGGTGGGTTTGCTTTCAATTGTTTATCTTACCGGCTCCTGGAGCTCGCCGAAGGCCGGGGCCATGACCAGCCGCTTTGGGCGTGGTCCAGTGATGATTAGCGCCACGGCGATCATGCTCGCGGGACTGTTGCTTACCGCCTTTGACTCACTGTGGGCAATTTTACCTGGCATGATGTTGTTCACCGCTGGATTCTTTGCCGCTCACTCGGTTGCAAGCGGCTGGATTGGTCCACGCGCGCGCCGCGCTAAAGGCCAGGCCTCTTCACTTTATCTGTTCAGCTACTATGTGGGCTCAAGTGTGGCAGGAACGCTAGGTGGCGTGTTCTGGCATAGCTATGGTTGGATAGGCGTCACCGTCTTCATTACGCTTTTATTATTAATGGCTTTGTTGGTCGGATGGCGCTTACAGTGCCGAAAACTGTAATACTTTTCACCTTTCTCTCGGGGCCTGTGCGCCCCGCTTCTTTTATCACGTTACGCCACCCGCCGTTCTGACAGTTCCAGATAAAACAAAATGGCGATTCATCGCTATAATAATTCCATTCCAACAATAGTTAGACTTTTATTATTTCACAGCAATGAGGACGTTAGATGGAACTCTATTATTACGTCGATAAGCATGCCGGCTATAACGACAATCATGTGGTACATGCAACGGGCTGCCCGTTCCTCCCTTCCGATAATGCACGCCGTTTTCTAGGTACTTTTTATACGCCGAACGCCGCCATCCAACAGGCGCGTAAGTTTTATACCAGCGCGATGGGCTGCGAGCACTGTTGTCCGGTCGGTGTAAAAAAAAACCTGACAACCCAGAATAGTGTGGCACTAAAACACATGGTGAGACTCTGATAATACTGGTCTGACAATGGCTTAAGCGGTTAAACCATTTTGTTAAGCGAAACTAAGGGATTTCATAATAATTATAAATTTCAGCTTAATATTGTCTGGACCTTTATGTAAGGAATGCGCCCAAGGTCCAGATCGCCCCGAACCCGTCTTAGCATTTTACTTCACTTCTTCGCGCTGTTTATTTATCGAGCAGAAAACAATAATAACCTCAGGCTATTAACCACGCCGGAGGTGATAAAAAATATTCAGCGATAAAAGCCCGACAAACGGTTTCCCTCGGCGCATTAATGCTCCACAATAGCCGCAATTTTGTGACAAAGGTCACCTTTATGGGGTGCAATTTGGCCCTGACATTCGCCGCCTGACTGATTTGAACTCCATGCAATCTACAACCGTCTCCCGTAAGACAGCCTGGCTGCGCGTCGTGCTGCTGGCTATCGCTGCTTTTGTCTTTAACACCACGGAATTCGTTCCGGTTGGTCTGCTGTCGGATATCGCCGCCAGTTATGCCATGAAGACCGCCGACGTTGGCATCATGCTCACCATCTATGCATGGGTGGTGGCACTATTGTCGCTGCCGTTGATGTTGCTGACGCGTAACATTGAACGCCGCTTACTCCTGTCGGTGCTATTTATTCTGTTTATTGCCAGCCACGTGCTCTCTTCTGTGGCGTGGGATTTCACTTCTCTGGTTATCTCCCGTATCGGCATTGCGCTGGCGCATGCGGTGTTCTGGTCAATTACCGCTTCGCTGGCAATTCGTGTGGCGCCTGCCGGTAAGAAAACACAGGCATTAAGTATGCTGGCTACCGGGACGGCGCTGGCGATGGTATTGGGTGTGCCCATTGGCCGCATCGTGGGTCAATACCTCGGCTGGCGTACTACTTTCGGTATGATTGGATTGTCGGCTTTGGTATTGCTCATCCTGCTGATGCGCGTACTTCCTCGCCTGCCTAGTGAACACACCGGTTCGCTGAGCAGCGTACCGATGTTATTCCGTCGTCCTGCGTTGGTCGCCATGTACATTCTGGTAACGGTGGTGGTGACGGCGCATTACACCGCTTACAGCTATATCGAACCGTTTATGCAGGTTGTGGCCAATGCCGATGAAAACTTCACCACCCTGCTTTTGCTGCTGTTTGGATCGGCTGGCATTATCGGCAGCGTGTTGTTCAGCACGCTAGGTAATAAATTCCCCTCAGCGATGCTGATCGCGGCCATTGCTATCATCACGTTGAGCATGGGTCTATTGGTCTTTGCCGCCGCGCGTCCCGCCGCAATCACCATACTATGCATCGCCTGGGGCATGGCAATGATGATGATCGGATTGGCTATGCAGGTGCGCGTGTTGGCACTGGCACCGGATGCAACTGATGTCGCAATGTCGCTGTTCTCAGGGATTTACAATATTGGCATTGGTGCAGGCGCGCTGCTGGGCAACCAGGTTAGCCTGCATATGAAAATGTCAGATGTGGGTAACGTTGGTGGCATCATTGGGCTTGCCGCCCTGTTCTGGTGTATCGCTATCTTCCGTCGCTATCCTCAGTTACGTTCTAACGGATAATAAAAAAGGCTTCAGCAGACATACGCTGCTGAAGCCTTTTATTCATTTCTCACAGCATGCTTCGGGGCACGCTGCACAATTCTCTTAGTTATAAATGACTGCTGTGCCATTTAGCTTGTTGTTGCCAGAGGTCGAAGTTATGCGGAAAGACTTTGCTCCCGCAGCATTGGCCTTCTCCGATAGCTGGTTCTCCAGCGAGGTCAGGTTAGTGCTACCTGAAGCGCTAATCACGCCAATCTGTTGTTGATTCATTGGCGCTTCGTTTACCAGATCGGCAGCCATGCTACCAAACGCGATGGAGGACAGTGCCACAGCGGCCAGGGTCAGTTTAATGCTTTTCATAATTTTCTCTCTTATACACAGATGAATTGGGGTCGGATGCGATTAACTTAACAACCGTTAATTAAATGCTAACGCCGAATGGGCATGCTCGTCAATCATTTTATTAACGGTCATTATTTTAATCGGGAGTGGCGTGATTATGGGCTTTCAGCGCTTTTTTGACTTATCCATTCGGGTGCTTTTAGCCAGCGAAAGCACAAACGGGCAAAGCCTAACGCAGGTAAGATGAAGTCGACTTGCATATTTATTTAATGATCGGTAATTTAATTGGGTGTTTTCATGCAATGAGGTGCCCAATGACAGACATTACCGCAGCGGTAAACCGTAAAACTCGCGGTCGACCAAAAGTCTTTGATCGTAACGATGCGCTAGATAAAGCATTGATGCTGTTCTGGGCCCATGGTTACGAAGGCACTTCGCTGTCAGATTTGGTTAACGCAACCGGCGCTAAAGCACCTACGCTCTATGCTGAGTTTGAAAACAAAGAGGGTTTATTTCGTGCGGCAATGCAGCGCTACATCGAAACATTCAGTGCACAGCGTAATGCGGTATTGAATGATGATGCGCTGGATGTGAAAACCGCAATTGAAGCGTATTTTCGCGCCACCGCGGCTTGTTTTACCGAGTGCGATAAACCCGCAGGCTGCTTTTTTATCTGTACGTCCAGCGCGTTATCGTCTGGCTCAGAAGAGGTGGCACAGATGCTTGCGCAGCAGCATCATGCGCAAGAGTCTGCGTTAAAAGCGTTTCTCGATAAGCGGCAGCAACGTAATGAACTGCCGCAGTGCGCTAACAGCAGCACATTAGCCAGTTATCTCGCCTGCTTGCTGCAGGGAATGTCGGTACGGGCTCGCGAAGGTGCCAATCGCGCCGATCTTGACCAGATCGTCGATACGCAGATGGCAATTTGGCCTGCGTTGGCAGGTTATTGTGAGCTGAGCTAGATAAAAATGCAGGCCAACATGAATGCTGGCCTGCTTAACTTCTTTTAACGCGCGATTCTACGGCAAGAAAAACATCGGTTTGAGAGCCGCACTCAGCGGGCTGTTATCAGGATTTGCTGGCATTAACTCCTTCATCGATGCCCACCAGCGCTGACACACATCCGTTTTTGCCACAGCATCCCAACGCGCTTCAGACTCAACCTCCACACTTGCAAAGAGTAGATTGCGCTCTTCGTCTAACCAAATAGCATAATTGTGTGCACCATGGGCTTTCAGCGTTTCGGCCAGCTCTGGCCATATAGGCGAATGGCGACGCAAATACTCATCGTGGCAGTGTGCATGAACCTGCATCACAAACGCCTTACGCAACATCACTGCGCTCCGCCTGTAAAGCTGCTTGCCATGGCTTGACGTTGAAACGCTCACCCAATGCAATCAACTGCTCGGTGGTGATACTTTGACGAATGCCGCCCATCGACAGCGCTTTTACCACCACTTCTGATGATTTTTCGGCGGTATCGATTAAGCCAAACGTCTCATCAAGATTGGGGCCAGCACCAAAAATGCCGTGGAACGGCCACATCACAATGCTGTGGTTTGCCATCGCATCCGCTGTCGCTTGCCCAATGCCATCGGTGCCAGGCACCATCCACGGCAGAATGCCAACGCCATCGGGGAACACTACCAGACATTCAGTGCTGCCTTCCCATAGCAAGCGCGTAAAGCGCGCTGAGTCCAGATCCACCACATAGCTCAGCGCCATGAAGTTGGTGGCGTGACAATGCATGATGACGCGGTCGACGCCGTTGGAGATCTGCTTGCGCACGCTGTGCGACTGAAAGTGCGCAGCTAATTCTGACGTTGGCAAGCCACCATGACTCAATCCCCAATGGATTTTGTATGACAACCCTTTGTCATCCACCTGCAACAGCGCGAGGCAATCGGCCGGATCGATCTGGACATTGCGGAAAAATTTGCCCGAACCGGTTACCAGAAACCAGTCATTGGCCAGGGCCGGTGCGGGTTGCGTCAACTCAATGCAGCGCGGCTCCGTATAAAAATCACTGGCGTAAGCTTTAACTTCCTCAGGTAACAAGCGCAGGGTAACGTTACCGCCGTTACGCTCATCCCAGCCCTTCAACCACATGTCGCTGGTCGCTTTAACCATTCCCTGAACAAAAGCGGAAGAGAGAATATTTTGCATGATGTGTCCCTTAACGTTGACGCAGTGTTTGTTGTTCATAATGACGGACTTCGCTCAGCCAGCTGGCGTCAGCCGGAACATCGTGGCGCAGGCACCATGCTTCCCATACCGCTTGCCACGGCAAGGATTTCTGTTCTTCCAGCATGGCCAGACGGCCGGTGTAATCCCCTTCTAATTCCAGCTTACGTAACTGATCGGTTGGCTCAAGCAGCGCACGTAACAGCGCTTTTTTGGCATTGCGCGTCCCAATCACCCATGCCGCGATGCGGTTGATCGAAGCATCGAAGAAGTCGAGGCCGATATGCACTTTGTCGAACAGCTTGTGGCGGGCAATTTCAGTGGCGATGGCTTGCGTTTCATCGTCGAGAATGACCACGTGATCGCTGTCCCAACGCACTGGGCGGCTCACATGCAGCAGCAGACGCGGCACGTAAAGCATGGCGGTGGATATTTTGTCCGAAATCACTTCGGTAGGATGGAAGTGCCCGGCATCGAGCGTTAATGCGGTTTGGCGGCTGCTGGCATACCCGAGGCAGAACTCATTGGAGCCCACGGTGTAGCTCTCTGCCCCAATGCCAAATAGTTTGCTCTCTACGGCATCGATATGATGCGCTGGGTTGAGTTTTTCACTGATAACTTCATCAAGCGCGCTGGCCAGTCGTTGACGTGGCGCTAATCGATCGACGGTGAGATCTTTCATTCCGTCCGGTACCCAAATATTCATGACCGAAGGCGTACCTAGCTGCTCGCCAAAGTGGGCAGAAATGCGGCGGCTGGCTTTGCAGTGATCGATCCAGAACTGGCGAATACCTTTATCTGCGTGCGACAGCGTGAAACCATCAGCGCTCAGCGGATGCGAGAAGCAGCTTGGATTGAAGTCGAGACCTAACTTATGCGTTTTAGCCCATTCCACCCAGTTGCTGAAATGTTGTGGCTCAATTGCATCACGATCAACCGGCTTATCGCTCTCCAGATAAATCGCGTGCAGGTTGAGGCGTTTGGCGCCGGGAATAAGCGACATCGCCTTTTCTACATCAGCGCGCAGCTCGTCCGCATTGCGGGCGCGGCCGGGATAGTTGCCCGTCGCCTGAATGCCGCCGGTTAATTCGCCGTTCGGATTTTCAAAACCGCGAACATCATCGCCCTGCCAGCAGTGCATTGAGACAGGAATGCCATCCAGTTGCGCCATCACCTGTTCCACATCTATGCCCATCGCGGCATAGCGTTGTTTAGCCAGTTCATAGGCTTGTTCAATCAGCTTAGTCATATGCAAGTTCCTTAGCAGGTTGGCTCAGCGCCGCAAAGCGTGCCTGATGGGCAGCAAAGGCACTGTTTTTTAGCGGTTCAAATGTTTTCAACGGGAAGTTTTGGCTGATGCAGCGGCGTAAATCGTTAACGTCACGCAATTCCCCCAGCGCAATTAACTGGCAACCGACGTTGCCGAGCGTTGAGGCTTCAATAGGGCCGGCCAATACGGGTACCTGACAAGCATCGGCACACAGTTGGTTTAGGAGCGGGTTTTGGCTGCCACCGCCCACCACATGTAGCTGCCGCAGCGGCGTGGCGCGGAGCTGGTCGAGTTCCCTGATTGACTGGCGATATAACAGTGCCAGGCTGTCAAAAATGGTGCGCGCTAGCGCGGCAGGCGTTTGCGGCACCGGCATATTCTGCTCGGCGCAGGCGTTTTGAATCTCCTGGACCATGCTGATAGGGTTGATAAAGCGGCTGTGGTTGGGATTGATCAGGGCGTGGCACAGCGGTTCTTGTGCAGCATCATCGATCAGTGAGCAGAGATCGGTAATGTGCAGTTCCGTGCACACTCGTTGCAGCAGCCACAGGCCCATGATGTTTTTCAACACACGATAGCCTTCTGCTCCGCCTTCGTTAGTCACGTTGGCGTTAAGCGCAGCGCTGCTGACACAAGGCTGCAAACTCTCAATGCCTATCAGTGACCAGGTGCCTGAACTGAGGTAGGCAGCATCATCCTGCATCAATGGTGTCGCCAGAACCGCACTGGCGGTGTCGTGAGTGGCGACAGCAATCACGGGAATATAGTTGCCACTGGCGCTGGTCCAGTATCCCACGGTATTTCCCGGTGCCGTCGGTTTACCAAACCACTCAGCAGGGACACCCGCCCACGCCAGTAAATCGTGGTCCCACTCACCGCTCTGGATATTGAGCAATTGCGTCGTTGTGGCGTTGGTATATTCCCAGTTCATCTGGCCGGTAAGGCGATAATGCAGGTAGTCCGGAATCATTAAGGCATGGCGCACTCGTGCCTGCCAATCGGGCTGCTGTTGATGCAGCGCACGCAGTTGATAGAGCGTATTGATGGGGAGAAACTGAATGCCCGTACGTTGATAGATGGCTTCTTTGCCAAGGTCGTTAATGGCCTGCGCCATTTGCCCTTCCGTGCGCTTGTCACGATAGCTAACCGCCTCACCGACACGCTCGCCGTTGGCATCCAGCAGCACCAGATCGACGCCCCAGGTATCAATGCCGATGCTGTCAGGCACGATGCCTTCGTCGTCTAGCTGGGCGAGTCCGAGACGTATCTCCTGCTCCAGTCGGTCCAGATCCCAACAATCATAGTCGGCACGGCGTACGCGCTGATTGGTAAAGCGGCGGACTTCGCGCAGGCTAATGTGCTGCTTTGCTGAACTCCATTGTGCGAGCATCACGCGCCCGCTGGATGCGCCTAAATCAATGGCAACAATGTTACGCATACTCATGGCGTGTTCTTCCTGTAATGAGATGACTACAGATTAGAAACCTCTGCTTTTGGCCACCTTCCCCTTACTGCCAGGCCGGAATATCTGCTGGCAGACGGACAAAGAAGTTCGTGAGAAAGCTCACATAACCCGATAAGTAGAGAGTTGTGAGCCTTGCCGCATTTCCGTCATTCGCCGATGAGATCTTGAAAAATTAGCCATTTTCCTGCGTCACACAGTTCAAAATTCAAGGTAAGCTGCGGGGCGCCTGCGTAGACTCGGCTGCAGTTGAGTCAAATGAGAGGCGAACCATGACTGTTCTACATAGCGCAGATTTCTTCCCAGCCGGGGATTACGCCATCGCCATTGAGCCGCGCGTGCCACAGCAGGCGTTTCCTGAACATCATCATGATTTCCATGAAATTGTGCTGGTGGAGCAAGGTTCAGGTATTCATGTGTTTAACGGTCAGCCGCAGGCGTTATCTGCCGGATGCGTATGCTTTATTCGCGATCACGACCGCCACCTGTATGAGCAAACCGAAAATTTGTGCCTGACCAATGTGCTTTACCGTAGCCCGGCCTCATTTCGATTTCTTTCCGGGTTGCAGGCGTTGCTGCCTCGTGAGGAAGAGGATAACTACGCTTCGCATTGGCGCATTAATCACAAAGTCATGGCGCAAGCGTTGCACATTGTGACGCAGATGAAGCAACAGGATAGCTGGTCGCTGGAACGCCACGCACACCAGGAACAGCTCTTTCTACAACTGCTGGTGCTGCTGCGCGAAGCGGCTCACAACGATCACTCTCAGGACCAGGAAGCACGCTTGCACCGGTTGCTTGACTGGCTCAATGAACACTACAGTGAAGATATTGTATGGGATGCGTTGGCCGATCGTTTTTCGTTGTCGTTGCGTACCCTGCACCGTCAGATGAAGCAGCAAACCGGCAATACGCCACAGCGTTACCTTAATCGGCTTCGCCTGTTACAGGCGCGGCATTTACTGCGTCATAGCGATATGCGCATTACCGACATCGCCTATCAGTGTGGGTTTGGTGACAGTAACCACTTCTCCACGCTGTTCCGGCGAGAATTTGGCTGCGCGCCCCGAGCGGAGCGCCAGCAGATGCTATAACCGGAGTGTTTTCTCATGCCGTTGCTCTTAACGCGCGAAGACTATTTCCCGGCCACCAATCTGCCGATTGCCGTGGCCGAGCGCATGCCGCAGCCCTCCTTTCCGCCACATCGCCATGAGTTCAGTGAAATTGTCATTGTCTGGCGCGGCAACGGCCTGCATGTATTAAACGATCGTCCATGGTTAGTGACCTGCGGCGATGTGTTTTACATCCATGACAATGATTGCCACAGCTATGACAGCGTCAACGATCTGGCGCTCGACAATATACTTTACTGTCGCGATCGCTTTCGCCTTGGCCTCGACTGGAGTCAACTGCTGCCTCCACAGGAAGAGAATTCTCCCGGTTGCTGGCGCTTAACCACGCGCGGTATGGCATTGGCTCGCGGCGTAATTAGTCAGCTAGAACGCGAAAGCCGTAAAAGTGATTCACTTTCGATACAGCTCTCTGAAGCCCTGTTTTTACAGCTGGCGCTCATTTTGCGGCGGCACGGTTATGCAGCCGATCGCCCGTGGGCACTGCCGGAAGGCGAACAGCTTGATCTCCTGATGTCGGCGCTGCAAGGAGCCATCAGTCGCCCCTTCGATTTATCCCTTTTTTGTCAACAGAATCAGTTAAGTGAACGCGCATTAAAACAGCTTTTTCGTCAGCAAACGGGGATGACCGTTGGGCACTATTTACGACAGCTCCAGCTTTGTCAGGCGAAATATCTGTTACGGACGCAAGAGGGATTAATCAGTGAAGTGGCGGCGCGGTGTGGCTTTGATGACAGCAACTACTTTTCGGTGGTGTTTACGCGTGAAACGGGATTAACGCCGAGTGCCTGGCGGCAGCGCTTCCTGCCGCAGCGAGAACTCTTATCAGAAAAGGCCAAAGCCTGACACGCCGTTTGGCGCATCAGGCTATTCATCAGGCCGCCATGCCTAAACCCACAATGTTGGCGGCAATGATAATCACCACACAACCCAGAGAAAGGACGCGTACTGGACGTTGCCCCACCGATTTCCACTCTTTCAGCACCAATCCGACCAAGCCGCCGCACAGCACGTAAAGACTCATATGCAGCATCCAGCTGACGAAGTCATACTGCGCTGGGATTTTGGCGTGGCCCCATGCGTAGAAAAAGAATTGCAGATACCACATAGTGCCGCCCAGCACGGCAAAGGCAATATTCACAAGCAGCATGGGCTTAGCGACCGAGAAATCACGACGCACAGACAAATCGCTTTTTACCGCCAGGCGGATGAAGCAGTAAGCCAAATTCACCAACGCACCACCGCCCATGATTACCACGTAGCTCGGCAATGCCACATAGAGGGGATTGATACCTAAATTGGCAGCGGCTTCATGCATCGGCTTCGCGGCATCCATCGCAAACGACATGCCCGCAGAGAAGATGCCGCACATGACCGCCAGCACCAGTCCTTTTTTCAGGTTGAACTCTTCCGCATTGATACCCAGCGCGCGCTCCTTCAACAGACCAGCACGTGACACGATTCCTACACCGATCAGCGCAACAAACACGCCGAGCAGTGTCATACGTCCACCTGCCGAGCTGAACAACTCGACAAAACGCCCTTGCAGCAGCGGTGTCATCAGGGTTCCTACCACTAAGGTGATACCGATGGCGATACCGATGCCCATCGACATCCCCAGATAGCGCATGGTCAAACCGTAATTGATATTGCCTATGCCCCACATGGCACCAAACAGAAAGACCGGCATCAGCTGTGAAAAACTGAAACTGCTATAGTAACTCCAGAAGTGAGGAAGCAAGACGGCGCTGACCGCCCAAGGCAGAATCAGCCATGACATAATACCCCCGACCGACCACATCGTTTCCCAAGACCACTTTTTCACCTGCTTAAATGGAGCATAAAAACAGGCGGCACTGGCGGCACCCACCAGATGCCAGAAAATACCTGCAATGATGGCACTGTTCATTGTTATTCCTTCGTAAGGTTGAGGCCAACAGGAAACCGGCGGTCTCCCGATTACCGGCAGTCTACGGTGAGCCGCTTTCGCTCAGCCTTTGAATGGCTGCCGGAAAGCGCAGGTGACTGGCAAAATTCGGGGGGTCATCAACATAAGGATCACAAAATCGCATTTGCAGGCAGGACAGCGGATGATTTTGATAAGTAGCTTATTATTCAGCATATTTTTATTTTTTGTTGTGTCGATCAGCACAGTATTTACTTCACTGCCAAAGCGTCCTTTAACATGGCAGTCACACAAAGCCGTGCGCCAGGCTTTCCCCGCTGACAAATAATCCGTATAACGTTGGGAAAATCATCAGGACGAAGGATTGAGATGAATACCAAAAGATTGAGGCTGCTGCTGTCGCAATCGGTGAGTCGCGTGATGCTCGATGACATCCGCGCTGTCGTGCCAGCGCAGGCGCTCAACGTCTTTATTAATGGACTGGATGAGGCACATTACGCCACGATTGATTGCCTTCAGAGCGAAGAGAACTGCGCCCTGCTGGCGTCGGTGATTGTGGTGTGGCGCCAGCTGGGACACGTCCACAGTATTCATTATCAAAAAGGTGAACATCTGCGTCAGGTTGATGACGCAACGCAATTCCAGCTGTTCAGTATGATGAAAACCCATCGCGCGATCGTTCAACTCGCATAACTCACGGGATTATTATGAAAATCGGACTGCTTTTCCCCATTGCCATCATTATTGCCGGCGTTAGTTTTCTAGCGTGGTTTATTGTAAGTGGTGCAGCTGTACCAGGTTCCTGATAACAATTTAACATTTGTCCAGGCGCAACTAACCACCTGAAAACGCGGCATTTCGCCAGGAATGCTGCGTCCGTCACGCTCTTCTTCCCTTCTTTGCCATCCCACCCTTCGTCCTGGCAATGACGAAAAGGTGCGACACCCTGATCTGTTTCACTCTTTATTTCACAGAATTTTAACGAAAACGATCGCGGGGAGCCTGCATATGACAACACATCACCAACATTATATTAATGGCGCGTTTGTTGCCGACCAGAATGATAAATGGATAGAAGTTATTAATCCGGCGACAGAAGTATTGCTTTCGCGCATACCCGAAGGGCGTAGGCAAGATGCCGCGCAGGCGATTCACGCCGCCGAAGCGGCGCAACCTGATTGGGAAGCCCTGCCCGCCGTGGAGCGCGGAAACTGGCTGCGCAAAATTGCGGCAGCTATTCGCCAGCGCGAGCCGGAACTAACCGCGACTATCGTTGCTGAGGGTGGCAAAACGCAAGGCCTGGCGCAAACCGAAGTGCTATTCACCGCCGATTATCTTGAGTACATGGCTGAATGGGCGCGCCGCTATGACGGCGAGATCATTAACAGCGATCGTCCCAATGAAAACATCTTTGTTTTCAAAAAAGCCATCGGCGTCACCACTGGCATCCTGCCGTGGAACTTCCCTTTCTTCCTGATTGCGCGTAAAGCGGCGCCTGCGCTGGTGACCGGCAACACTATCGTGATCAAACCCAGTGAACTGACGCCGAACAATGCGGCAATTTTCGCGCAGATTATTCATGAGGTTGGCCTGCCAAAAGGCGTGATCAACTTTGTTTACGGCTATGGCCCGGAAATTGGCCAGGAGCTAGCAGGCAACCCGAAGGTGGGCCTGGTGAGCCTGACCGGCAGCGTCAACGCCGGCATCGCAACCATGGAAGCAGCGGCGAAAAATGTCACCAAAGTGTCGCTGGAGCTGGGCGGAAAAGCACCAGCAATCGTGATGGATGATGCCGATTTGGATTTAGCGGTTAAAGCCATTGTCAGCTCGCGCGTAATCAACACCGGGCAGGTGTGTAACTGTGCTGAGCGTGTTTACGTGCAGGAGGGCATTTACGACCGCTTTATCAGCGCACTAACTTGCGCGATGCAGCAGGTGAAGTTCGGTAATCCAGCTGAGCAAAACGACATTGATATGGGTCCACTGATTACGGCCGCCGCGCTGGAGCGCGTTGAGCAGAAAGTTGCAAAAGCGGTCGCCGATGGCGGCAAAGTGGTTCTGGGCGGCAAACGTGCCGGCAATAAAGGCTTCTATTTTGAACCCACCATTATTACTGACGTGCGTCAGGATATGGAGATCATGCAAGAGGAAATCTTCGGACCGGTGCTGCCAGTGATGAGCTTTAAAACGCTTGATGAAGCCGTTACGCTGGCCAACGATTGCGCATACGGCCTTACCTCATCGATTTATACGCAAAATCTGAATACCGCAATGGTGGCACTGCGTAAGCTGAAGTTTGGAGAGACCTACATCAACCGCGAGAATTTTGAAGCGATGCAAGGTTTCCACGCGGGCTGGCGCAAGTCGGGGATTGGGGGCGCCGATGGACGTCACGGGTTAGAGGAGTTTTTACAAACGCACGTCGCCTATTTGCAGTTCTCATGAGGAAAACCCGGTGCGCATTGCTACGCACCGGAAAATCATTACGCGATGCGCTTCTGGCTGCGTAGCAAGGCCAGACCGCTTAATAGTGACATCGCCATCAGATAATAGCCCGGCGCCAGACTGGTGCCGGTCGCACTAATCAGCAAGGTACAAATCAGCGGCGCAAAACCACCAAACACCGTTACCGCCACGTTATAGCTAATGGCCATGCCGCTGGCGCGCGTGCCGATCGGGAAGAGATCCGCCATCACTGAAGGCACCGTTGAGAAGTAAATCGACTTCAGCAGCGCCATCCAGCACACCAGCAGAATCAGCGTGGTTGGCGTGGCGTGCTCCACGACCAGCTTAAATGCCGGATAGATGGTGACGATCAGCAGAATCAGTGAACCCCACATCAGCGGCACACGCCCTACGCGCTCCGCCCACAGGCCCATAATCGGTGTCACTACCGTCAAAATCACCCCGGCCAACAGCGTGGCAGTGAACGCGACGCTCCCCGACAAGTGCAGATTTTTAGTGGCATAGGTCGGCACGTAGTTGAGCATGTAATTGACGGCAGTCGAAATCACCATCAGGCCGATCGCCAATAGCATGAGCTCTTTTTGCCGACCCAACAGGCGTTTCAGCGGCGCGGCTTCCGGTTTGTGTTCGGCGAAGCTTGCGGGTTCATGGACGTGACGGCGTATATAAATCCCCAGCGGACCAATCAGCAGACCAAAGGCAAAGGGGATCCGCCAGCCCCAATCCTGAATCTGGCTTTCTGTGAGAGCCTGCGTCAATCCCAGCCCAAATGCTGACGCCATCAAGGTACTGGCACCCTGAGTGGCGAACTGCCAGCTGGCAATAAAAGCTTTGCGCTCCGGAAAATGCTCCACCAGAAAGGCCGTCGAGCTACCAAATTCGCCACCGGCTGAAAATCCCTGCACCAGGCGCGCCAGCAAAATCAGCAATGGCGCTATCACACCAATGCTGCTGTAGCTCGGCATAAAGGTAATCACCGCGCCACCGAGCATCATCAGGTTAATCGACAGCAGCAACGCTTTTTTGCGTCCGTGGCGATCGGCGTAGTTGCCCAGCACAATGGCACCCAAGGGACGAATCAGGAACGATACGCCAAAGCTGCCAAACGTCAGCAGCATTGAGACCGAGGGATCGCTGGTGGGGAAGAAAGCATGCGCGATGTAGCTGGCGAAAAAGCCGTAGACGGCGATGTCGAACCACTCCAGCGCGTTGCCAATACAGGTAGCAAACAGGGTTTTATGCAGGTTAGGTTTGGTGGTACTCAATGACAAGGTGGTATTCACGCTGCTCATCGCCCACCTCCCACGTGCGCACGGTGCTGCGCCACCAGTTCGGTTCCCCGCTCACCCAGATCCCACAGCAGGCGCGTCATGATCTGCAAACCTTCGCGGGCAATTGATTTCAACATGTGTTCATTCACGCCATGCTGGCCGCAGGCCGGATAGGAGTGCGGCACCCAAAGCGTTGGCAAGCCGAGAATATCGGAGAACACCTCATTCGGCAGCGAACCACCAAGATTAGGCAGCAGCGCCGGTTTCTTGCCGCACGTTTCCGCCATGCTGGTCAGCACCCAATTTACCAGCGGATCGGTGGGATCGAGACGTGTCGCGGGCGATCCGCGCAGGAACTCAACGTCCACGTAGCCAAAACCGTGTCGTTGCAGATGGGCGCTAATATGCTGCGCAAGGTGCTCCCAATCGGTGCCAACCACAAAGCGCAGCTGGCATACTGCGGTTGCGTTGCCTGGAATCGCGTTCATCGGCTGCGCCGGATTGCCCGTCAGAAATGACAACACTTCCAGCGTGTTCCAGCCATACAGCCGCTCAGTAGGCGAAAGCCCTGGCTCGCCCCAGTTGGCATCAATAGCGGGATCGCCCGGCATGCCGCCGACCTCGATATCCGCCAGAATCTCGCGCACCTGCGGCGTGAGTGAGTTGGGTTTCAACGCATCAACCTGCAATACGCCCTGCGCGTTGACCAGCGAAGCAATCGCATTAGCCAGCTGCGTGCCGGGGTTGGTCAGTAAGCCGCCCCAGTTGCCAGAGTGATAGGCGTTATCACGGGCGTTAACCGTCAAACGAAAGTTAACGGCACCGCGTGAACCCAGAAAAAGCGTTGGGCGAATCGCATTGAGACGCGGACCGTCGGAAGCGATAAACAGATCGGCTTGCAGCAATTCACTGTGCTGATGGCACAGCTGCGCCAGGCCTGGCGAGCTGATCTCCTCGCCCATCTCAAACAGTATTTTGCAGTTGAAGCCCAGCTTGCCGCCGCGCGCCTGGGAAACCTGCTCAAGCGCGGCCAGATTGACGCAGTGCTGGCCTTTATTATCTGCGCTACCCCGGGCATACCAACGATCGCCCTCTTCCACCAGCTGCCACGGTGATAAACCTTCACGCCAGTTTTCATCATCGCCAAACACCACATCGCCATGACCGTAGCTGAGCAGCGTTGGTAAAGCGGGATCCTCAATGCGCACCGCCACGAGGAACGGTCGATGGGCGGCTTCCGGATTGTCGATAAAATGCAAGGTGAAGCCGAGCGCAATCAGCTGTGGGCCGATTTCATCCTGCAGGTAACGCTGTAATTCGCTATCACGATCTTGTCGCTGGCTCTCTGTGCGCTGGGCGACGCGACGCGCCAAAATACGTTGGAATTCCCCGCTATCAAAATAGGCGCTGGCTTGTTGCACCGCTTGTTGTGCCGTCATGTTTGCTCTGTCTTTTATTGTTTTGTCGTAATTTCATCTTTACGGAAACTCTGCTTTGCCACAATTATCAAATTATCGAGTAACATTTGCTTTTAAAGCAAAACTCGCCTGCCCGGTTATGAGGCATGCTCCACGATGAGGCGTCTGCATGTTAAGCACTGAAATCCGCTATTTTCTCGCCGTCGTTAATACCGGCTCGCTAAGCGCGGCCAGTCAACAGCTGTTTGTTGCCGTTTCCGCTATTAGTCGCCAAATTCAACGGCTGGAAAAGCAGGTTGGCGCACCGCTATTTGACCGCCACGCACGCGGAATGGCGCTGAATGAGGCTGGAGAAATCTTCGCGCACCACGTGCATAAAAACATGCTGGATATGGAGTACGCGCTAGCGGAAATTAAAGGCTTAAACGCGGTGCGCCGCACGTTGATTCGCATCGCCTGTACCGATGGACTGGCATTTACCCTTTTACCGCGCATGATTGCAGACTTTCGCGTTCACAATCCTGGCGTGCTGTTTGAAGTAAAGGTGTTAAGCACGCAAGGCGTGGCGGAAGCACTGCGCAACGGCGATTGTGATGTGGCACTGCAGTTCAGCCTGCACGCTGAACGGGGCGTTGATGTTGTGGGTTCGTGGCCTGCTCCAGTACTCATTGTGATGCATCACAGCCATCCCTTAGCCAAAGCTACACATGTCACGCTGGCCGATCTGAACCACTATCCGCTGGCATTGCCGCAGCAGAACACCACGGTACGGCAGCTGTTTGAACTCGCCAGCCACATGAGCGGCTGCCTGCTAGAGCCGGTAATGACCTGCGATACCTTCTCCATGCTATTTCAATTTCTGCTACGCACGCCGCAGGCAGTGACTATTTGCAGTGCCTTTACCGTACTGCAGGAAGCTGAAACACACGGTTTGATATTGCGCTCGGTGGGCATTGATCAGCTGAGCCAGCGCACCTTGCAGCTGCAGACGCATTCAGGGCGGCCCCGTAGCGCCGCCCTGAATGTGTTTCTCACTTTTTTGCTACAGCAACTTGATGCGCTGGAAGAGCCTTTACGTCAGCGCTGGAAGCCGTAATTTAGTTTTTAATATCCACCGGATAGAAGATGTGCTTACCGAACGGATCCACCTGATAGCCGCTCACCGATTTGCGTACCGGTTCGAAAATGGTTGAATGAGCAATCATCACCGCAGGCATCTGATCGTGCATCATCTGCTGCGCCTGCTGATAAAGAGCCACGCGTTTGTCATGATTCTGCTCAGCCCGCGCGTCGGTGATGATCTTCTCAAACGGCTGATAACACCATTTCGAGGAGTTGGAGCCGCCGTTAGCTGACGTGCAGCTGTACAGAGGACCGAAGAAATTATCCGGGTCACCGGTTGCGGTGGTCCAGCCCATCAACGCCGCCTGATGTTCACCATCCTTGACGCGCTTGAGGTATTCGCCCCACTCATAGCTCACGATATTGGCTTTGATGCCCACTTGAGCCCAATCGGCCTGGATCATCTCTGCCATACGACGTGCGTTGGGGTTATACGGTCTTTGTACCGGCATTGCCCACAACGCAATTTCGGTACCCGGCTTGATACCCGCTTCCTGCAGCAGCGCTTTGGCTTTCGCCGGATCGTAGTCGTAATCCTTCAGGTCTTTATCCGCACTCCACACGTCTGGCGGCAGGATGTTTTTCGCCACGGTGCCGGTGCCTTTGAAAATGGCATCAATGATCGCCTGCTTGTTGATCGCCATCGCCAGCGCCTGACGTACTTTAACGTTATCCAGCGGTGCTTTGGTGGTGTTGAAAGAGAGAAAACCGGTGTTGAGGCCCGATTTCTGTTCAAGGGTTAAGTCAGGATTGGCGCGCATCTTCTCCAGATCGGCCGGATTGGGGAACGGCATAATCTGGCACTCATTTTTCTCCAGCTTGGCGTAACGCACCGACGCATCCGGCGTGATGGAGAACACTATACGATCGAGCTTCGCCTTGCCCTGCCAATACTCGGGGAAGGCTTTATAGAGAATGCGCGAATCTTTTTGGTACTGCACCAGCTCAAACGGTCCGGTGCCAATGGGTTCCATATCCACTTTTTCCGGTGTTCCGGCTTTCAGCATCTGGTCGGCGTATTCAGCCGAATGTATTGAGGCGAAATACCACGCCAAATCGGCGAGGAATGGCGCTTCGGCATGTGCCAGGGTGATACGCACCGTGTTGTCATCGACTTTTTCAATATTTTTGATCAGCTTCGCCAACTCAAGGCTTTCAAAGTTAGCGTAGTTACCGCCAGAGACATTGTGGTAGGGGTTTTTCGGGTCCATCTGACGCATAAACGAGAAAATGACGTCATCGGCATTGAGGTCGCGCGAAGGCTTAAACAGCTTGTTGCTTTGGAATTTTACCCCTTTGCGCAAGTGAAAGGTGTAAACCGTACCATCCGCGCTGATATCCCAGCTCTCCGCCAGGCTTGGCACCAGCTCGGTGGTACCGGGGGTGAAATCAACCAGGCGGTTGAAAATCGGCACGGCGCTGGCATCCACGCTGGTGCCCGAGGTATACAACTGCGGGTTGAAGTTTTCCGGCGATCCCTCTGAACAATAAACCAGCGTTTTCGCCGAAACCCCGCCGGCAACCGCTAATCCCAGTGCCGTGAGCGTCAGTTTTGCCATCACTTTTTTCATCATTATCCTCGCTTTTTATTGACTTCCATGAGTCAGCTTCGTTATTTAATGTTCATCTGACTAATAAATAACATGATTTAACCAGCACGCGTACTACAGACGCCGCAATGCTAATAAGGAATTGTGATGACAGACCAACTTGCCAGCCAATTGACCCAGCGTTTTTACCGTTATCTGGCGGTTTCCAGCCAGAGCGATGCCAAATCAACCACGCTGCCGAGTACGCCTTCGCAACATGCGATGGCAGAATTACTGGCAAAGGAGCTCGGCGAACTGGGATTGCAGGATATTGTGATCGATAAGCACGCCACGGTAACGGCAGTAAAACCAGGCAATCGTCCTGCTGCGCCGCGTATTGGCTTTATCACCCACATCGATACCGTAGATGTGGGTCTTTCACCGGACATCCGCCCGCAAACCCTGACATTTACCGGCGATGATGTGTGTCTGAATCGTACGCAGGATATCTGGCTGCGCGTTGCTGAACATCCGGAAATCCAACCCTATATTGGCCAGGACATTATCTTCAGCGATGGCACCAGCGTGCTCGGCGCAGACAACAAAGCGGCGGTGACGGTAGTGATGACGCTGCTGGAAAATTTAAAGGGCGATCACGGTGATATCGTGGTGGCCTTTGTTCCCGATGAGGAGATTGGCCTGCGCGGTGCCAAAGCGCTGGATCTGGAGCAGCGCTTTAACGTCGATTTCGCCTGGACCATCGACTGCTGTGAGCTGGGCGAAGTGGTGTATGAAAACTTTAATGCCGCCGCGGCAGAAGTGGTGTTTACCGGCGTACCGGCGCACCCGATGTCAGGCAAAGGCGTGCTGGTTAATCCGCTGCTGATGGCGCATGACTTTATCGCGCAATTTGATCGCCTTGCCACACCCGAACACACTGAAGGACGCGAAGGCTATATCTGGTTTAACGATATGAATGCCAATGCCAGCCGTGCCGTGCTGAAAGCCTCAATTCGAGATTTTGATTTGAAAGGTTTTGACGCCAGGAAGCAGCAGCTGGTGGAGGTGGCCGATGAGATTGCCGCGCGTTATCCCACCGGACATGTGGCGCTGACCATTAACGATACCTACAGCAATATCAGCAATGCGATTGGTGAAGATCGTCGCGCAATTGACCTGATTTTTGCCGCGCTGGAGCAAGTGGGCGTGGAACCGAAAGTGATCCCGATGCGCGGCGGCACCGATGGTGCCGCGCTATCAGCGAAAGGTCTGCTGACGCCGAATTTCTTTACCGGCGCGCACAATTTCCATTCGCGCTTTGAGTTTTTACCGGTTCCATCGTTTGTGAAGTCGTATCAGGTGGCGGAAGCGCTGTGTTATTTAGCGGCGAAATAATACAAAAAGGTCGTCATAAATGACGACCTTACGGTTGGATTGGGGTCGCCATTTTTGGCGACCTTTTTTACTTTATTTGCTTGCTGACACATCAATGCCTGGGAAGAATTTCGCTGCCAGCTTGGTCACGGTTCCATCGCTTTGCACCTTAGTGATGGCCGCATCCAGCTCTTGCTTCAGGCTGGTATCCCCTTTACGCAGACCAAAGCCAATGCCGCTGCCAAGAATGGTGTCATCCTCAACCGGCTTGCCGGCAAAGGCGAAACCTTTACCCTGCGGCTTGTCCAGGAAGCCTGATTGACCGGCTGCAGACATCACCAGCGTGCCGTCGAGACGCCCTGCCACCATATCGTTGTAAACCTGGTTCTGATCCTGGTAAGAGGTCACGGTTACGCCCTGCGCTTCCCAATGTTTCTTCGCGTAGGTTTCCTGAATGGAACCCTGCAGCACACCGATATTTTTGCCTTTCAGCGACTCCGCAGTTGGCTGCAGCTTCTCACCCTCTTTCACAATCAGCATGGTGGGAATACGGTAGATCGGCTTGGTGAAATCAATGCTTTTGGCTCGCGCTTCGGTAATGTTCATCGCTGAGTTAATGGCATCAAATTTCTTCGCCTGCAGCGCCGGGATCAGCGCATCAAAGCTGCTTTCCACCCACTTACAATCGAAGTTACCTACCTGACAAATCGCTTTACCCAGTTCGATATCAAAACCTTCCAGTTCACCCTGCGCATTGCGGCTTTCAAACGGCGGATATTGCGATTCCAGACCGTAGCGTAAGGTTCCCTGTGCCAGCGCGTGCGCCGAGGTCAGCATGCCGAGAGCGACAAACAGTGCGTTCAATTTTTTCATTATATTTACCCCTAAGTTACCCTTTGACCCGGCAGAGCGCTTCTGCACCGGCCTGAAGTGTTGCGTCGTCTTTTGCGAATGACAGGCGAATTAATTTATTGTCAGTGCCGTCCATATAAAACGCCGACAACGGAATGGTGGCCACACCGTGATCGACGATGAGACGTTTTACCATTTCGCTATCGCTCTCGTCACTGAAATGTCCGTAGCTGGCCAACATAAAGAATGAGCCGGCGCTCGGCAGCAGCTTAAACGGTGAATCCTGCAGCAAGGTCAGCAGGCGATCGCGCTTCTCCTGATAGAACGGCGATAGCTGCAGGTAGTTTTGCGGCTGTTGCAGATAGTGAGCAAAGCCAACCTGCATCGGCGTATCAGCGGCGTACATCATGAACTGATGCACTTTAACGATCTCCTCCATCAGCGCGGCCGGCGCCAGCGCATAGCCGACGCGCCAGCCAGTAACGTGGAAGGTTTTGCCAAAGGACGAAACCACCACGCTACGCTGCGCCAGCTCCGGATGCGTTGCCATGCCGCAATGCTGGCGACCATCAAACAGAATGTGTTCGTAGACTTCATCAGACAGCACCACAATATCGGTATTGCGCGTCAGCGCGGCGAGCTGATCCAAATCCGCCGCTGACAGCACCTGTGCGCTGGGGTTGTGCGGCGTGTTGATGATGATCATGCGGGTGCGCGGGGTAATGGTGGCGCGCAGTTCATCCCAATCGATGGCGAAATCGGGCACCTGCAACTTCAGCCCGACTGGCGTCGCGCCCTGCAAACGCACCACCGGCGCGTAGCTGTCGAAGGCCGGTTCGAAGAAGATCACTTCATCGCCGGGATGCACCAGCGCCGAGATCGCCATATAAATGCCCTGGCTGGCGCTGCCGGTGATCAGCACTTCACTGCTGGCATCATATTGCTGGCCATACAGCGTGTGAACTTTCTCGGCCAGCGCTTCGCGTAGCGCCGGCAAGCCGGTCATTGAGGCATATTGGTTGTGCCCTTCACGCATCGCTTTACTTACCAGCTCCACCAACTGCGGATCGCAGGGGAAATTCGGTGCGCCTTGCGAAAGGTTAATAGCCTGATGTTGCGCCGACAGCTGGCCAATGACGCTAAAAATCGTCGTGCCGACATCAGGCTGTTTGGAAGAGATGTTAACACTGCTATTCAGGGTCATCGTTGCCTCGGTAAGTTGCATAACCACGTAATGAAAATAGATTTCTATTCAACGGCGTGTGGCTTGAGTCGACAAGCGAATTGTTGTCATAATAGCCATGATTAAAAATCATAGCTTGAGGTTGTTATGTCCCGTTCCGCTCTGCCGCTGAATGCCATTCACGCGTTTCTGGTGACTGCACGCCATTTGAATCTGACGCGTGCTGCCAGTGAACTCTGCATTACTCAAGGCGCAGTGAGTCGCAAAGTTGCAACGTTAGAAAGCTGGCTTGGATTCCCATTATTTGTGCGTCACGCGCGTGGACTGCATCTCACCGAGCAAGGCGCTGCGCTGCTGCCGGAGCTACAGCAAGGCTTTGCGCTGCTGGTGAATGCAACGGAAAAAGCCAGCCGCAGCAATACCTCGATTCGCCTGAAAGCACCCACCTGCGCTATGCGTTGGCTGGTGCCGCGTCTGGTGGCGCTGGAACAGCACCGGCCTGACATTCACGTTGCGCTTACCACCACGCTCGATCATGGCTCGCAGCTCGAGAATTTTGATGCGGCGATTGTGTTTGGCGCAACGCCCGCGGGTTCGCTTTGTCTGTTTGAAGAGCGCTTAACACCGGTAATGGCCAGCAGCGTTACGCCGCCCACCCAGGTCACCGAACTGGCAAAGCTTACGTTTCTCCATCCCACGCAGGATATGCGCGACTGGCAATTGTGGCTGACAAGTGTTGAAGTAGCGCTGCCTATGGCGCGCAACCAGCATTTCGCCACCATGGATTTAGCGATTAGCGCAGCGATTCAGGGATTTGGCGTCACGGTAGCGGATGTCACCCTGGTACAGAATGACCTGGCGAACGGTCGATTAATCGCGCCGTTCGCCGCGAGTGTGGCAACCGGCGCAACCTACAGTCTGTTGCAGAGAGCGGAAAAAGATGCGCCACCGTTCCTGCCGGAACTGGTGGCGTGGTTAGCGCAGCCTTAGAAGGAAACCCACTCGTCGGTGGTCGATTTAGGCTGAACGCTGGCGCCAGATAACACCGGGCGACGCAGTACCGGGGCAGCTGGCGATAAAGGCATGTTGCTCGCGGGTGTGTTGTCCGATAACCGGAATTTTGCCACAGAGGCTTGTAGCTCTTGTGTTTGACGCTCCAGCGCGCTGGCGGCGGCAGAAACCTCCTCAACCAGCGAGGCGTTTTGTTGCGTGACGCTGTCCATCTCCGTCACCGCAGTCCCAACCTGCGAAATTCCCTTGCTTTGCTCTTCCGAAGCGGCAGCGATGTGCTTCATGATTTCATTAACGTCCTGCACCGACTTAAGAATATCGTGCATGGTACTGCCGGCGCTGCTCACCAGTTCTGAACCTTTCTCTACGCGCTGCACGGAATCTTCAATCAATGTCGCGATCTCTTTAGCTGCACCCGCACTGCGCTGCGCCAGGTTGCGCACTTCGCTCGCGACGACGGCAAAGCCACGTCCCTGTTCACCCGCGCGTGCGGCCTCTACCGCGGCATTTAACGCCAGAATATTTGTCTGGAAGGCAATGCTATTAATGACGCTGGTGATTTCGGCGATTTTTTTCGAACTGCCGGAAATACCTTGCATGGTAGTCACCACTTCACCGACCAATCTTCCGCCCTGTTGCGCGGTGCTGGTTGCGGTTTCTGCCAGGGTGCTAGCCTGACGTGCATTGTCAGCATTGAATTTTACCGTGGCCGTGAGCTGCTCCATACTGGCTGCGGTTTGTTCTAGCGCGGCGGCCTGCTCTTCGGTACGTGAAGAGAGATCGTTGTTACCTGAGGATATTTCAGCCGCACCGCGATAGATGTTTTCGGTACCGCTGCGAATGGCGCTTACCGCCTCACGCAGGCTGTCCTGCATGGCACTAAGTAATGGCACCAGCTTGCCAACGCAGTTGCGACCAAACTCAGCCACCGGCTGACTCAAATCGCCCTGCGCAATGATGGAAAAATGGTTACGCACGCGCTCGAGCGGTTTCACCAGCATTGCCACCAGATAACGATCGGTAAACAGCAGGATGACCAGGCCAATCACCACCGCCACCAATATGATCGCTTTGGTGATGCTGGTGAGCTTATCAACGGTCACCCGCGTCTCATCCAGTTTACTGCCGGCGGCTTTATTGAAGGCTTCAGCACTGGCACCAAAAGCACGGCTAAGCGGCGGCGTAACGTTATTCGCCTGCGCGCGGTAGGCCTCAAGCGTGCCCTGCTGCGCCAAAGCAACCTGCGGCGCAATGCCCTCATCCAGCAATTTCTGCCAGTTAACGATTACGCTGTTGGCCGTTTCCTCGTCCATTGGACCGGGAGCCATTGCTTTGAACTGAGTCAGCAGGCTTTTCATGTTATCTAATGCCTGCTGCACCGGTGTGAAGGCCTCGCCTTTGATTGGTGCGCCCGATGCCCGACCTTCCATCACGCGCGACAGGCGCGTCACTACGCGAAAATATTGGTCATTTCCTTTGCTTAATACCGTCATTTGATTAACTAACTGGCGGTCAATCTCATTACCGTCGCCCAGAGCGTTCAACGAGTGGACGCTAAACAATCCGACAGCGCACCACAGCAGGCAAAACAGCCCAAGAATGGTGAGCATGACGGCGCGAATCGTGAAGTTTTTTAAGATACCCATACATAATCCCTTGGTGTGAAACGCGAAGGAGGCCCGATTAAATCGGGCATATTGCGTTTATCGGCATGGGAAAGGGAAAATGTAACGGTTTTGGAAGCTAATAAATTGCTCACTAATTGAGGTTACTAAAGCTAGCTTGTAATACTTATCAGTAAGATAGCGTGAAATTTACCTTAAAAAATCATTTGCGCAATTGCACCATTAGCAAGCTAACTAAAGCTTTACATGGCTACGCATCATCAGGCGGAACAAACGCAGCCGGCCACGCATAAATTTTTTCTTCAATACCGCCTCTGCTTTGCCCCGATCGCCTAACGCTAGCGTGATGTCCTCGCCCGCACGCCAAACCGGCCAGTCCACCTCTCCCGGTAAATGAGCGCTAAACTCGCTGGCTTCACGAGCGAAAGCGATCCAATACGCGCTGACCTTAGCAGCAAACGCTTTATCCTGTGCGCTGTAAGTGCGCTCGCTCAACGGCGTGAAGGTGTCGAGCGTATTGAAAACATAAGGAATTTCATTGCCATGCCAGGTGCCGTGCGGATAAAGGTCGCGCGCATTTTCCGAAACATAGTCGAACCAATAGCGCCAGGCAGGCATGCCAATATTGTATTGTGATTGCGCCACGATTAGTGGCAATACGGTAAAGGCCATGTCACGCGCCACCGCGCGACCGAGCAGCGCATCATCGTGCAGATCATAAAGCCATTTCATCAGGCGATAGCTGATGCGGTTCTTGCTACGCATCTGTTTCAATACCGCGGTGGGATCCACGCCAAAATAATCCAACACGCTGGCTTCATCACTGTTGCTGCCAATCATCAAAGGAATACGATGCTGTTTGCCCGCCATAAAGGTGTGCAGCATCGGTTTGGGCAAGACAGCATCACCGCTGATGGGAACCGGTGCTAACGCCAGCGGACGCTCCAGTGGCCAGAACCGATCGGCAGGCAGTTCGCGTAATTGTTCTGCACTGGCGTTTTCTGGCAAATTGAAATGCGCGGCGACCTGTAGCCCGAGTTGCTGTGCCTGCTTCTGCGGCACATCCGGCAGACTGTAAGCGCTTTGCACGATGCCTTTATGAAACAACCCTTCGGCCAGTGGCGAACAGCACAGCGATAATACGCTGCGCGCACCGGATGATTCACCAAACAGGGTAATATTATGACGATCGCCACCGAAGGCCGGAATATTGCGTTGAATCCACTGCAACGCGGCAATTTTATCGAGTAAAGCGAAGTTGTTAATAACACCGCCAACCGGATATTGCGCATCAAGCGCGGGGTGCGCAAAGAAACCGAAGTGGCCAAGTCGATAGTTTAACGTGACGACAACCACGCCTTGTGCCGCCAACGCCTTGCCACGATAAGGATCGAGGTTGCCTGCACCCATTGTGAAACCGCCGCCATGCAGCCAGACCATTACCGGCAACGGACGCGATGGTTCAACATCCGGTGTCCAGATATTCAGGTACAGACAATCTTCACTGAAACATCCCGGATCACCGCCGCCTGCCGCCACACAAAAATCGCGATTCTGCCAGCTCGCCGCGCCCCATTCCGTTGCATTCCGCACACCTTGCCAGGGCTGGACCGGCTGCGGAGGACGCCAGCGTAAGGCGCCGGTCGGCGCTGCTGCGTAAGGTATTCCCTTAAAGACAAAAAGATCTTCATCCATCAGGCCTCTGAGTTCACCCTCTGCTGTCATGATCCTCAGACGTCGTTCATTTTTCATCTCGGCTTCCCTGATAAAGCATCGTTCCATTATTTGCAGGCCTTGTGCGAATGTCCATGTTCTGAAAGCATTTGCAGATTAAGCCGAAACGCGGTGTGATTCTTTGAACAACCTCATCAAATATTTTGGTTAACCCTAAGACGACCATTTGTTTTAAGGTTACAAGTTAACCTGGCGCGGCGGAGAGACAGCATGTTTGGTGGAATCAACCAGATGTTCACCCGGATGAGCGATCACCCGGACTTCGGTAAATTGCTGTTACGGTTAACCTTTGGCGGGCTGCTGTTGTTTCATGGCGCATTCAAAGCGGTGCATGGCGTGGGTTGGATCGCGCACATGCTCAGTGTCAAAGGCATGCCAGGTTTCATCGCTTACGGTGCTTACATCGGGGAAATAGCGGCACCCGTAATGGTTATCATCGGATTAATGACCCGCCCTGCGGCGTTCATTATTGCGGTGAATATGATTGTTGCGACACTGCTGGTAAAAATGGGCGACGTCTGGCATCGCACTGATGTCGGTGCCTGGGCACTGGAGACAGAGGCACTTTACCTGCTTGGCGCACTCGCCATTATGTTTTTAGGGGCTGGGAAGTACACGCTGGTGCGGGATTCGCGCTTGCAATAACCATAAGAAAAGCAGCCGGTCTGCTGAACTTTACAGACCGGCTCTCTTATTTACGCCGATGCAACACCACAGCGTTCCAGACTGCGCTGCTGCATCTGCTGATACAACGCCATTTCATCCAGTACCGCTACACCCAACGCGCTTTCAAACTCGGCTTTGCTGGCGTTGCCCGCACTGCGTGCCTGTGCCACATCACCTAAATTCGACTGAAAAATTCCTGCAGCGCTGACCGGTAAAAAATCCTCGTAAACAATCGGTTCGACGGCTAAGCGATCTTCTGTCAGCAATTGTGCCACGCTTTCACCTGCACGCGGCGGCACATCCGTCCCTTTCTCGGTCAGGCGATAGCGGAACCAGGCCAGCTGCTGTTCACGTAACGTTTCTTCATCATCGGGGAAATCACGGAACACAGCGCTGAGATGCTGCTGATGATGCTGATTGTCGCTACCGGTGCCGGCTTCAGCCAGCAACCGATCGTACAGCGCGCGTCCTTTCGGCGTCAGTGCTGCACCACGCTGCTCAATCTCACCGAAGCGCGCGGTATGGGTACCCGGCGTGCCGTCATTAAAGTGTACCGCTTCTTCCAGCGCTTTAAAGCTGGTCTGACGTAAGAGGATCGGTACCTGACGCTGCGGCGGGCCTTCAATCAGGGTTTTGGGATCGATGCCGCGCGAGGGCATCAGCGCTTGCACGCGATCAATATCCAGCGTGCGCGGCGTCAGATGGTTGATATGGCAACCGCGAAAACACACGACATCCGCGATCAGGCGGTGCTGTTCACTGAGCGCGCGATAGGTACCGCTATCCACCGTGGTGTGCGCGTGCCAGCGGAAGGTTTCCAGCGCTTCCTGCACAAAACGGGCGGCATCATTCGCGTTGAGACCGCCCTGCTGCTGATGTTGAGCAATCAGCGCGCGGCAGCCAGGCGTAAAGATATCGCGTGCGGCAAGAATCGCCGCGGCTTTAGCGCGCAATGCCTCATCGTCAATTAACTCCAGACGCAGCAATGAGGTAAACACGCGGAACGGATTGTGCCGCAGCGCACGGTCGCTTACGGGGCGAAATGCCGTGGAGTGCACCGGCACTCCAGCTTGTGACAAATCGTAATAACCCACCGCTTCCATCCCCATTACGGCAAACATCTGGCGCAACGTGCTGAGTTCTTCTGCTGTGCCAACGCGAATCGCGCCGTGACGTTCCACGTTCAGCCGACTGAGCTCATCAGCCGCCGATAGACGGTTTTTTAACGCGGGATTAGCTTCCAGCGTGCGTTCATTGACAGCGGTGACCAGCTGCGTCAGCGTGCCATATTGAGGCACTTCCTGCTGATACATGGCTGACATCGCCTGAGAGAAAAGCGTGCGGATCGCATCGCTGCTAAGGAAGTTTGGCATCATCATCACCTTGGGCTAAAGGGCTGCTGCTACTGTAGATCAACCCTTTAGCGCTGGGTGAGAATTTCGTGGAACTGTGATCGCCTTGTCACTCAATGGCGGTTGGATGGTCACCAAAGCGGCATTTCAATACCAGCATGACGGTGGTCAGTACCGCAGGAATCGCCAGCAGCAGAAAAATTTGGCTAAATGACCAGCCGAGAGTTAACAGCTCAGCGCCGACAAACGCGCTGATGATGGCTCCCACGCGGCCCACGCCGTGCATCCAGCTGGAACCTGTCGCGCGCGCGTGAGTAGGATAATAGCTGGCAGAGAGCGCATTCATACCGGTGTTAGCACCGTTAAAACAGAAACCGCTAAAGAAGGCGATGGCGCTCATTAGGCCGACCTGCGCTGGCGAAAAACCCAGCGCGACAATAGCAATGCCGCCGCAGAAGTAGATCGCTGCCAGCGCCAGATTGGCATTGATGCGGTCCATTAACCAACCGGCAAACAACGAGCCGAGGGTGCCGCCCGCTTGATACATTGCGGTAACAATTGCCGCTTCCGTCACCGACATACCTAGCGTGCTGATTAGCGAAGGCATCCAACTACCAATTAAATAAACCAGGAACAGCCCCATAAAATAGCCGCCCCACAGCATCAAACTGCCAAACAGATAACGTCGTGACACTACCGTGGCGACAGATCCCCGGCGGGCCGTTGGCAGTTCAGTACTCTGATAATGACTATTTGGCTGCACGACGCCGGGCAGCATGCGTTCAAGAATGGCGTGGATACGTGCGGCGGGGGCACGGCGACTGATGAGAAAACGGACCGATTCAGGCAAGCCACGCAGCAAAAAAGGCAGCACAACCAGCGGCAGCACGCCGCCCATCAGCATGACAGAGTGCCAATCATAGCGTGGTAGCAACCACGAGGCGGCAAAGCCCCCGGACGCGGCGCCAAAGGTGAAGCCACAAAATACAACGGTGATGATAAATGAGCGCCGGCGCTCAGGCGCATATTCAGCAACCAGCGTGCCAACGTTGGGCATCGCCGCGCCAAGCCCTAGCCCCGTCAGGAATCGAAACAGCATCATCTGTTCGATGTTCTGTGCCATGGCGGTGGCTAACGTCCACAGTCCAAAAAAGAGGACGCTGAGCAAAATCATTACGCGACGGCCGTAGCGATCGGCTAACGGGCCCGCAACCATGGCACCCAGCGCCAGACCAATTAGCGCGGCGCTGATCACCATGCCAAGCTGATGATTGGTCACTCCCCAACTGGCTTTAAGCGTAGGTGCAATGAATCCCATGAGGGCAATGTCCATGCCATCAAGCGCGACCACCACGAAGCACAGCGCAATTAAGCGCTTCTGCCAGCTGCTTAGCGCACTCTGATTGATGAGCTGGCGAACGTCTACTGCTTCAACGCTGGTCACTTAACGACTCCTGCACTTTTAAACCGTTTAGGGCATCAGTTTTAGTAAAAAAAACGGCGCTTATCATAGCTCATCGTTAAGAATAACTGGCAGAAAATTTAGATGTAATTGAGAATTATTCAATGTTTTGCTCGATAAGCACTTGATTCTAAGCGGCATAACGATAATGCAAAAAAAGTCATTTTTATGAAACCCCATCAATACAAGGGGTTAGCTAGAATCCTAACTTTGCAGCATTTTTGTTAATATTATTTTGCAGGCAGGTTAACATAATTTCAGTTTCCCCATTGCCGCAGCTCGGCAGAACTCATTATGTTGAGTGTATGGACAAAAATATCCTTTTCAATCAGCGCATTCGCTTGCGCCATTTACATACCTTTGTTGCGGTAGCGCAGCAGGGCACGCTGGGTCGTGCGGCTGAGACACTGAATCTCAGTCAACCCGCCCTATCGAAAACACTTAATGAGCTGGAAGAACTGGCGGGAGCGCGGCTATTCGAACGCGGCCGCCTTGGCGCCCAGCTCACCACTTTGGGTGAGCAATTCCTCATCCATGCCGTGAAGGTGCTGGATGCACTGAATCATGCCGGGCAGAGTTTTAACGCTCCGCAGCCTGGTCGCCCAGTGGTGATCCGCCTCGGCGCGCTCACAACGGCGGCCATGGGTATGCTGCCGCAAATCCTCGATCGTTTCCACGAGCAGCAACCGAATACCACCGTGCAAGTCGCTACCCTGCATAATAATGTGCTGTTGGCGGGCTTGCGTGCAGGCGAGTTTGATGTGGGGATCGGCCGCATGGCCGACAGCGAAATGATGGCGGGACTCACTTATGAACTGCTGTTTCTGGAATCGCTCAAGCTTGTGGTGCGGCCAGATCATCCGTTATTAAGTGACAACGTGATGCTTTCACGGGCGATGCAATGGCCGGTGGTGATTTCACCCGAAGGCACCGCGCCGCGCCGCATTGCGCAGCACATGTTGAATGAACAGGGTTGTACCCTTCCGGCCAACTGCGTGGAAACCTCCTCTACCTCGCTGGCGCGTCAGCTGGCGCTACGTTATGACTATGTGTGGTTTGTACCTTCAGGCGCAATTAAGGAAGATTTGAGTCACGACGCGCTGTGCGCACTACCGATTGCGTCGCCGGGCCCGGGCGAGCCAGTTGGCATCATTACACGCAGCGGCAGTCCTTTGAGCCTTAGCGCTGAAGTGTTGATTGCGACCATCCGCAAATTCCATAGTTAGCGACTGTGCTTAGCATGCCGCTCGCGATTTTCGAGGCGCGCTTTGTCGGTTTTGCGCAAGCCGACATAGAGCGCCCCCGCGCCGCCATCCTGCGGGCGAGCCATGCAATACGTCTGCACTTCTGGAAATTCCCGTAACCAGCGCGCAAGATAACTACGCACAATGTTGGCATGCGACTCATCATCACGCCCTTTACCATGAATAATCAGCAGATTGCGTAAGCCGTGTTTGTTGGCTTGCTGCATAAAACTAAACAGTGATTGCCGGCAGGTTTCAACTGGCTGGCGCAGTAAATTCAGACTGGCATCAATGGGATATTTACCTAACCGCAACTTATCCAGCACGCCTTGCTGGATGCCCTCGGCTTTATACTCCAGCGCGGTGGTGAGCGGGATAATGTCCAGAAAGCCGCGCGTCAGAAAGTTTTCCTGCTCCTCGCTCTGCTCTGGCACACGCGGTGCCTTAGGCGAAGGCGCACGCAGCCACTGAGTATTGGCGCAATTTTTAAGTGGTGTCACATCACCCATGGCATCCCGGAAAAGGTCTTCATCATCAAGATTCATGGTGTTTCCTCTCGCCTGGTGTTTAACTGAGCGCCCTTTTTCGACGCCAAAGCCAAAGAGTAGCAAAGGATTTTAAGCAAAACATCTGTCACATATTGCGTTGTAACAAGGCTGGCTTAACTGTAAAGCTGGCAAGAAAACGTTCCAGATCAATTATGGCCCTGCAAAAAAACCCGCTCAAACCCTGGAATACCCGACAATAGTAGGGTTTTAGGTACATTTACTGCTCGGATGAGTTCCCTTCGCTTAGAAAAATGTTAAAATTGACCACAGTCAATAATCATCGAGCGAAATTATATGATCCCGGAAAAACGCAGCATACGACGTATTCAGTCTGGCGGTTGTGCCATTCATTGCCAGGATTGCAGCATCAGTCAATTGTGTATTCCTTTCACGCTGAACGAGCACGAACTGGATCAGCTGGATAATATTATTGAACGCAAAAAGCCCATTCAGAAAGGCCAGACGCTGTTCAAAGCCGGTGATGAACTGAAATCCCTTTACGCTATCCGTTCCGGCACCATCAAAAGCTACACCATCACCGAGCAAGGTGATGAGCAAATTACTGGCTTCCATCTGGCGGGTGATTTGGTCGGTTTTGACGCCATTGTCGGTGCGAAACATCCGAGCTTTGCTCAGGCGCTGGAAACGGCGATGGTATGTGAAATCCCCTTCGAAACGCTGGACGATCTCTCCGGTAAAATGCCTGCGCTGCGTCAGCAGATGATGCGTCTGATGAGCGGTGAAATTAAAGGCGATCAGGATATGATTCTGTTGCTGTCGAAGAAAAATGCGGAAGAGCGCCTGGCAGCTTTCGTGTGGAATTTGTCCCGTCGTTTTGGTCAACGTGGCTTCTCCCAGCGTGAGTTCCGCCTCACTATGACGCGCGGCGACATTGGTAACTATCTGGGACTAACCGTAGAAACCATCAGCCGTCTGCTCGGTCGCTTCCAGAAAAGTGGCATGTTGGCCGTAAAAGGCAAATATATCACCATTGAGAACCATGCTTTACTGGCAGAATTAGCGGGCCAGACTGAACAAGCCGCATGATTCTTTGCCGGGTCTGTAAAAGTTATTTTATTGATCCGGCAACAACTTTTCCTCTTCTGCCCTGCACAAACTTAGGCTATCTTTAATCCAACTTGCTTTGGTTTAGGAGATCGGCTTATGTCCCGGTACCAAAATATTCTGGTCGCTATTGATCCCCAACAGGATGACCAGCCCGCGCTGCGCCGTGCGGTTTATCTGAATCAACGTATTGGCGGAAAAATCAAAGCTTTCCTGCCTATCTACGACTTCTCCTACGAAATGACGACGTTACTGTCACCCGATGAGCGCTCAAACATGCGCAAGGGAGTGATTAGCCAACGCACGGAGTGGATTCGCCAGCAGGCTCACGCGTATCTGGAAGCCGGGGTGGAAATTGAGATCAAGGTGGTTTGGCATAACCGGCCTTACGAAGCCATCATTCAGGAAATTCTGGCGCATCAGCACGATTTGGTGCTGAAAATGGCACACCAGCACGACCGCCTGGAAGCGGTAATTTTCACGCCTACGGATTGGCATCTACTGCGTAAATGCCCTTGCCCGGTCTGGATGGTAAAAGATCAGGCCTGGCCTGAGGGTGGTAAAGCCGTGGTGGCGGTTAATCTGGCGAGCGAAGAACCGCATCATGACGAACTCAACCAGAAACTGATTCGTGAAACCACACTGCTCGCCGAGATGGTTAACCATACTGAAGTGCATTTAGTGGGCGCCTACCCGATTACCCCCATTAATATTGCCATCGAATTACCGGACTTTGATCCCAGCGTCTACAACGACGCCATTCGTGGCCAGCACTTGGTGGCCATGAAAGCGCTACGGCAAAAGTTCTCCATCAGTGAAGAGTTCACCCACGTGGCGAAAGGCTTACCTGAGGAGGTGATTCCGGATATCGCATCGCATCTTGATGCCGGCATCGTGGTGTTGGGCACCATTGGTCGCACCGGTCTTTCTGCGGCGTTCCTCGGTAACACGGCTGAACAGGTTATCGATCATTTGCGCTGTGATTTGCTGGCGATCAAGCCGGACGATTTCAAATCGCCGATTGAGTACGATGATGAAGAAGATGAAGACGATTAATTAAACCAGGGCGGTCCACAATGGCCGCCTTGGTTATTACGTTCAGGGCGGTGACTCACATCACCGCCCTGCTTTATTACAGCGCCCGCAGAATACCTTCGACGCTGGCTTTGGCGTCACCAAACAACATCTGCGTATTATCTTTAAAGAACAGTGGATTTTGCACGCCGGCATATCCCGTGCTCATTGAACGTTTAAACACAATGACGTTCTGCGCTTTCCACACTTCCAGCACTGGCATGCCAGCAATTGGGCTGCGAGGATCTTCCAGCGCTGCCGGGTTAACGGTGTCGTTCGCGCCGATCACTAAAACAGTATCAGTGTCGCTAAAGTCATCGTTTATTTCGTCCATTTCCAGCACCACATCGTACGGCACTTTAGCTTCCGCCAGCAGAACGTTCATGTGGCCAGGCAGACGACCGGCAACCGGGTGAATACCAAAGCGAACTTTGATGCCACGCGCGCGCAGCTTCTCAGTAATTTCAGCAACTGGATACTGCGCCTGCGCCACTGCCATACCATAACCCGGGGTGATGATCACCGAAGAGGAGGCCTTTAGCATTTCAGCCGTTTCTTCTGCAGTGATTTCACGGTGTTCACCCGCTTCTTCGCTTTCACCACCCACACTTACATCGGTGCCAAAACCACCTGCAATCACGCTGATAAATGAACGATTCATCGCTTTACACATGATGTATGAGAGGATGGCCCCCGAAGAACCCACCAGCGCACCGGTCACGATCAGCAAGTCGTTGCTCAGCATGAAGCCTGCCGCCGCTGCCGCCCAACCCGAGTAAGAGTTGAGCATGGAGACAACAACCGGCATATCGGCACCGCCAATCGAAGCCACCAAATGCCAGCCAAATACCAGCGCAATGAGGGTCATCAGCAGCAGCGCGAACACTTGAGCACCGGTGCTATTGGTCTGCACAAACCACAGCATCAGCAGGAAAGAGACCACCAGCGCGGCGAGGTTCATCTTATGGCGATGCGGTAACATCAGCGCCGAAGAGGAGATCTTCCCGCGCAGTTTGCCAAATGCCACCAGCGAACCGGTAAAGGTCACGGCACCGATGAAGATGCCAAGAAACACCTCGGTGAGATGGATATTTTCCATCACCGGCGCCAGGCCCGGTGCATGATCGATGTAACTATTAAAGCCCACCAACACCGCAGCCAAACCGACAAAGCTGTGTAGAATGGCCACCAGCTCAGGCATTTCAGTCATTTCGACTTTCTTCGCCAGACGCAAACCAATCGCACCACCGATGACCATCGCCACGATAATCCAGGCAACGTTACCGGTATGAGGGCCAAAAATAGTTGCGAGCAGCGCAATCGCCATGCCGCTCATGCCAAAAATATTACCCTGCTTAGAGGTCTCGTGCTTCGAGAGACCCGCAAGGCTGCAAATAAACAGAATCGCGGCAACAATATATGCTGCAGTAACTAATCCGCCAGACATGTTGCTACCCCTTAATTCTTACGAAACATTTTCAGCATGCGCTGGGTGACGGTGAAACCACCGAAAATATTGATGCTGGCAATCAGCACGGCAATAAAGGACAGGAATGTTACCCATCCGCCATGACCCATCTGCAGCACCGCACCCACCACAATAATGCCGGAAATGGCGTTGGTGACGGCCATCAACGGCGTGTGTAAAGCGTGACTTACGTTCCACACCACGTAATAGCCAACCACGCATGAGAGCGCAAAGACGGTGAAGTGTGACAAGAAGTCAGGTGGCGCCACATTCGCCAGGCAGGCAAACAGCACCACCGCCAGCGCCAGTAGCAGATACTTGCGCCACGGTGAAACCGGTTTGGCTTCTTCCTTCGGCAGCGGTTGTGCAGCTGGTTGCGCTTTTGGCGCCGCCGAAACCTGAATCGGCGGCGCCGGCCAGGTGACTTCGCCATCACGAATCACCGTCACGCCGCGCACTACCACGTCTTCAAAATCAACGGTGATTTCGCCGTTTTTCTCTTTACACAATAATTTCAGTAGGTTGACGAGATTGGTGCCGTACAGCTGGGAGGATTGCGTTGGCAAACGGCTAGGCAAATCGGTATAGCCGATAATCTTCACGCCATTGCTGGTTAGCGTCACCTGATCGGCAACGGTCAATTCACAGTTACCGCCGGTTTGCGCGGCCAGATCGACAATCACGCTGCCTGGTTTCATACTGGCCACCATTTCTGCGGTAATCAGCTTTGGTGCTGGACGTCCTGGAATCAGCGCGGTGGTGACAATAATATCGACTTCTTTCGCCTGCGCCGCAAACAGTTCCATCTCCGCCTTGATAAAGGCTTCAGACATCACTTTGGCATAACCGTCGCCGCTACCCGCTTCTTCTTCGAAGTCCAGCTCAAGGAACTCGGCGCCCATACTTTGCACCTGCTCTTTAACCTCCGGACGCGTATCGAAAGCACGCACAATGGCACCCAGGCTCCCCGCTGCACCGATGGCAGCAAGACCAGCCACGCCCGCACCGATGATCATCACTTTAGCTGGCGGTACTTTACCTGCCGCGGTGATTTGGCCGGTGAAGAAGCGACCGAACTCGTGGGCCGCTTCAACGATGGCGCGATAACCTGCGATGTTCGCCATTGAGCTGAGTGCATCAAGCGCCTGCGCGCGTGAAATACGCGGCACTGAATCCATTGCCATCACGGTAACGTTTCGCGCAGCCAGTTTTTCCAGCAGTGCAGGATTTTGCGCCGGCCAGATAAAGCTAACTAGCGTACTGCCCGCACGAGTCAGTTCGATCTCCTGATCGTCTGGCGCATTGACTTTTAATACGATGTCGGACTGCCACACATCGGTGCCATTGGCGAGGGTGGCACCGGCAGCTATGAAGCTCTCATCATCAAAACTGGCGCGCAGGCCGGCATTTTGTTCAACGGTTACGCTGAATCCCAGCTTGATCAGTTGCTCAACGGTCTTTGGCGTGGCGGCCACGCGTGACTCATTGGCTAACCGTTCTTTGGGTATTCCAATTAACATACTGTTTCCTTTCAATAATTAAAGGATGGAGTTCTGTAAGTGGCAAAAGCTCAAAAGCCGAAACAGTGTTTCAGCTTTTTATGAGCAAAATGCACAATGTAACAAAGTCTTTATAACCTACTGAAAATGTGAAGAGTGATCCACAGCGATAACGCGCACTTATGACATTCACACAAATATTCAGACGCAAAGAATGAATGCCATGGTTTGCCACTGCATTTGGAACGTATTAAAAAATATTCTGCTGCGCAAAATCGTGTCATGTCGAATTAAGTGTTTTTAAAAACCTTTATTTAACAATGCATTAACTGTATTAGCACTAAGTGTTACCAGATTAAGTGGTTATCTGTGCAAAAAAGGGGCTTAACAACAATAAATGACAGGCCAGCGAATAAGGTGCCGTTATTGTCAATCTGATGCGTATAAATTGGCTGAGACAGGCTGATTATTACATGCAATAATCAGCGGCTAATCTGTTATACATCAAGAGTCCAGCACGTTTTCGTACTCATTTTGCGTAAGGCGAAGGATCATTTTTATGAAGCTGAAGAACACTATTCTGGCGTCTACCTTGTTATCACTGCTGGCAGCAAATGCTTTCGCTGCTAAAGAGTTAACGCCAGATCAAGCGGCCGCGTTGAAACCATTCGAACGTATTAATATCAGCGGTCGTTTCAATGCCATTGGCGATGCAACAGATGCCATCTCTAAACAAGCCGATGCCAAAGGCGCTGACTCTTTCTATGTTCAGGGTATCAATGACAGCAACGGTAATGGCGGTAACTGGCGCGTAACGGCTGATCTGTACAAAGCCAATGCGCCGAAAGCGGATGACTCAACCAAATACCGCAGCTTCTCAGGCGTGAAAGAGCTGCCGAAAGCAGAAGCCTATCGCCTTGAGCCTTACGATACTGTGTCAGTCAACGGATTCTTCTCTAGCCAGCCGGATGTGAACGAAGCAATTGGTAAAGCGGCGAAAAATAAGGGCGCGGCCTCGTTCTTTATTGTGCGTCAGGTTGATGCCAATAACGGCGGCAATCAGTACGTCACCGCTTATGTGTATAAAGCCGATGCGCCAGAGCGTAAGGTGCAAAACACATCAGACTCCATCCCTGCTGATTCAGAAGCCGGTAAAGCCGCGTTGGCCGCCGGTGGCACCGCAGCGACGAAAGTGGCAATCCCGGGAGTCGCCTCTTCTGAGACGCCGAGCCGTAATGTGGGTCGTTTCTTCGAAACCCAAAGTTCAACCGGTCAACGTTATACGGTGAAAACCGCGGATGGTCGCAGCGTACAGGAAGTTAATGCTATTACCGCTGCTCAGATGCAGCCGTTCGATACCATTACTTTCTCCGATCACTTCGGTACACCAACTGAAATATCTGAAGCGGTTGGCAAACGTGCCGTTGAGAAAGGTGCGAAGTACTATCACATCACACGTCAATGGCAGAACCAGAGCGGTGGCAACCTCACCGTCACCGCCGATCTCTTCAAGTAATTTCTCTCAAGGGCGACGTCTGTCGCCCTTCTCTGTCGTTTGCATAATCTCTGCGCAGATTTGCATATTCTTGCATTGCCTTACCTGCCTGCTCTCCGTAAAATCTGCCGCCTGTTTTCAGGTGATTCCGTTCTAAAGTTGGCAAAACACCCTGCAACACGCCAACGGAATGACCACCACCCAGCATACTCTGCTGCTTAGGATGGGCGTTTTGGATAAAAAATTAGGTCTTAGCGCGCTCACCGCGTTGGTACTCAGCTCAATGCTCGGCGCTGGCGTTTTCAGCTTGCCGCAAAATATGGCTGCGGTTGCGGGCCCGGCAGCACTGCTGATCGGCTGGCTCATCACCGGCGTTGGCATCATCTTCCTGTCGCTTGCCATGCTATTACTCACGCGGCTGAAACCTGAACTGGATGGCGGTATTTTTACCTACGCACGCGCGGGTTTTGGCGAGCTGATGGGCTTTTGCTCAGCGTGGGGATATTGGCTGTGTGCGGTAATCGCTAACGTCTCCTATCTGGTGATCGTCTTCTCCGCGCTAAGTTTCTTTACCGATACCCCCGATCGCGTGGTATTCGGCGATGGAAATACGTGGCAGGCCATGCTCGGCGCCTCTGTGCTGCTATGGCTGGTGCATTGTCTGGTATTGCGCGGTGTACAGACTGCGGCCAGCATTAACCTGCTCGCGACATTAGGAAAATTAGTGCCGTTATTGCTGTTCGTGGTATTGGCATTGCTGGCATTTAATTACGATCGCTTCCGCTTTGATTTTAGCGGCGTAGAACTCGGTCAGCCGCTTTGGCAGCAGGTGAAGCAAACCATGCTGATCACACTGTGGGTGTTTATTGGGGTTGAAGGTGCGGTGGTAGTATCCGCGCGCGCGCGCAATAAAAAAGATGTGGGTCGCGCCACGCTAATGGCGGTGATTGCCGCGCTACTGGTTTATTTACTGGTGACGCTGCTGTCGCTGGGCGTGATACCGCGCGCCGAACTGGCGCAAATGCGCAATCCGTCGATGGCCGGCCTGATGAAGCATCTGCTGGGGCATTGGGGGGATGCGGTAATTGCGGTCGGTTTAATTATCTCGGTATGCGGCGCTTATCTGAGCTGGACGATAATGGCGGCCGAAGTGCCGTTCCTGGCGGCACAGCAGGGTGCGTTTCCACGCAGCATCGCACGTCAGAATCGTCACAATTCGCCGTCTGCCTCGCTATGGCTGACAAATGGCAGCGTGCAGGTTTGCCTGATCTTGATTGCCGCTACCGGTGCAGATTACAACACGCTACTTACCATCGCCTCGGAAATGATTCTGGTGCCTTATCTGTTGGTTGGTCTCTACTTAATTAAAATGGTGCGCGGCCAGAACAGGCCGCTGGCGATGTTCACCGGTCTTGGCGCCAGCGCGTATGGTATATGGTTGCTATATGCATCGGGCCCGCTGCATCTCTTACTTTCTGTGGTGCTGTATGCGCCTGGTCTGATGCTGTTCCTGTATGCACGACGCGGTGGCCGTGGTGACAAGGTATTGTCACAGCTGGAACGCATCGCGATCGTATTATTGATTGCAGCCGCTCTGCCCGCTACCTGGCAGCTGACGAATTAATGCGGTTGGATGGGAATTGAAACGCACAGCAGGTCATCCTGCTGTGTCAGGTTAAGCGGCTTACGGTATTCCTGATGAATAGCGTCAAGCTGCTCGGCTGACAAAGGATAAGGTAACTGAATATCGAAACGGCTGATGTGCTGCTGCTCGGCGAGCGTAATTAAACGCGCGATATTAATCTCATCGCTGACCTGCGTTGAAATGATTTGTAATGCTAAATCTTTGAGATGATCGTCGCTGGCCTGCAGATTATGCGTCGATTTACGCGTCACCATGCCAAAGATCGGCATTACGCCGTAAATGGCGTCAACAAAGCTCCAGCGTTTTTTGCAGGAAGCGGAGAGAAAATCACTGTAATTGAAGCAGATGCGATCACTGTATCCGGCTGAAGCCAGCTCTTTATCAGACACCCTCGCACTCCCCCTATTTTTCGTTACGGTTCCGAACCTTGCGCGACAACGCGCCGCTAATAATGGCACATTTCACGGTATACATACCAGTAAGGTAGGGATATTTCGTGCGGTAGCGTAGAGCTCAGGACCAGGAAAAGCTATGCTGCTGACATTCTTAGCCGCCACAGTGAATTATGAACAAAATCGTTTATGTGGAAGATGAGCCAGAGGTTGGCGAATTGATCGCCGCTTATCTTGGCCGCCACGATATAGAAGTGATTGTTGAAACCCGCGGTGACCGCGCCGAAGCGACCATTGCTGCGCACGATCCCGATTTAGTGATGCTTGATATCATGCTGCCCGGCAAAGATGGCATGACATTGTGCCGCGATCTCCGTGCCAGCTGGCAAGGTCCGATTGTGCTACTGACCTCGCTTGACAGCGACATGAACCACATTTTGTCGCTGGAAATGGGCGCAAACGACTACATTCTGAAAACAACGCCACCGGCGGTGTTGCTGGCGCGTCTGCGCCTACATCTCCGCCAGGCGCAGGTTGGTCAACCCGAAGTGACGCCGGCCATACAAAGCTCACAGCGCGTACTGCGCTTTGGCTCATTGACCATCGATTCCCTCAATCGCCAGGTTACGCTATTTGATGAGAATATCATTCTCTCCACCGCCGATTTCGATCTGTTATGGGAACTGGCCAATCACGCAGGACAAATTCTCAATCGCGACGCGCTGCTGAAAACCCTGCGTGGCGTCAGTTACGACGGTATGGATCGCAGTATCGATGTGGCCATTTCGCGCCTGCGCAAAAAGTTATACGACAGCGCCACCGAGCCGTTTCGCATCAAAACGATTCGTAACAAAGGCTATCTGTTCGCGCCGCAGGCCTGGGATACCCGTTCCGCATGAGAAAGCTCTTTATTCAGTTCTATTTGCTGCTGTTCGTCTGTTTTCTGGTGATGACGCTGCTGGTTGGCCTAGTGTACAAATTCACCGCCGAACGCGCCGGTCGCCAATCAATGAATGATCTCATGGCCAGCTCGCTGTTTTTGATGCGCAGCGAACTGCGTGAGATCCCACCGCGCGACTGGGGTAAAACCATTCGTAGCCTCGATCTCGATCTGTCATTCGACCTGAATATCGAACCGATGAGTAAATATCAGCTGGGTGAAGCCGATATGAAGCGCCTGCGCGCCGGGGAAATTGTGGCGATCGACGATCAATACACTTTTCTGCAGCACATTCCGCGCAGCCATTACGTACTTTCCGTTGGCCCTATTCCCTACCTGTTTTATCTGCACCAGATGCGTATTCTGGATATTGCGCTGCTGGCATTTATTGGCATGTCGCTGGCGCTGCCGGTATTTATCTGGCTGCGTCCACACTGGCAAGAGATGCAGCGGCTGGAAAAAGCCGCTCAGCGGTTTGGTCGCGGCGAGCTGGATGTGCGCACCCATTTTGAAAGCACCTCTAGCCTGCACAGTCTGGGCGTGGCCTTCAACCAAATGGCCGATAATATCAACACGCTAGTGGCCAGTAAGAAGCAGCTGATCGACGGCATCGCCCACGAACTGCGCACGCCGCTGGTGCGCCTGCGTTACCGGCTGGAGATGAGCGATAATCTCACCGAAGCGGAATCCGCGGCGCTGAATCGTGACGTTGGACAGTTGGAGAGTTTGATTGAAGAACTACTGACCTATGCGCGTCTTGATCGTCCGCGCGTCGATCTCAATCTGCAGACCTTTGATCTCGCTCAATGGCTGCGCGTGCATATCGAAGATGTGCAAACCATGAACCCGCAGGCGCAGATCGCACTCGACATCCCACAGCTCCAGAACGTCGGTAGCGCGGATACCCGCCTGATGGAGCGCGTGCTGGATAACCTGGTGAATAACGCCCTGCGCTATGCGCAACAACGGCTACGCGTCAGTTTGTGGTTTGACGGTGCGATTGGCTGTTTACAGGTGGAAGACGATGGCCCGGGCATTCCGCAAGAAGAACGCGCCCGCGTGTTCGAACCTTTCGTACGCCTCGATCCCAGCCGCGACCGCGCCACCGGCGGATGCGGTTTGGGCCTGGCGATCGTGCACTCTATCGCGTTGGCAATGCAGGGAAATGTCTCTATCGAGAGCAGCCCGTTAGGCGGCGCCAGCGTTCGCTTTTGCTGGCCGGTTGATCTACCCTTGCGGGACATTGCACCACGCTTACCGTCATAAGGAGCTTTTTACGTGACTTCAGCTTATCAAGAACTTAGCCGCACATTTCAGCGTCTTTCTCGCTTTGGTCACTTAGGTGCCATTGCAGGTGTCGATATGCAGACCACCATGCCGCCGGGCGGCAGCCAGGCCCGCGGTGAAGCGATGGCCGAGCTGAGCGTGTTCATGCACGAAGTGCTTACCGATAAACGTCTCGGTGGATTATTCGATGCGGCGCAGCAGGAATCGCTCAACGACGTTGAGCAAGTGAACTTGAATGAGATGCAGCGTGCATGGCAGCAGGCCACGCTATTACCGGCAGCGCTGGTTGAAGCCAAATCGCTCGCTGGCTCTCGCTGCGAACATGCATGGCGCCAGCAGCGGCCTGCGAATGATTGGCAAGGTTTCTCTGTCAATCTAAAGGAAGTGGTAAAACTTAGCCGTGAAGAGGCGCAGTTACGCGCCGACGCGCTCGGTGTTTCGCGCTATGACGCGCTGCTGGATGTTTTTGAACCCGGCATGACCAGCGCGCAGCTGGATAAAACCTTTGGTGACTTGAAAACCTGGTTGCCCGATCTCTTGCAGAAAGCGGTTGCAAAACAGCAGCAAACGCCCACCGATCAGCCAGTGGGCCCTTTTGCCGTCGAATCGCAGAAGCAATTAGGCCTCAGCGTGATGAAGACGTTAGGTTTCGATTTCAATCACGGTCGCCTTGATGTCAGCGCGCATCCGTTCTGCGGTGGCGTACCCGAAGATGTGCGCATTACCACCCGCTATAACGAGAATGATTTTCTCAGCGCCATGATGGGTGTGATCCACGAGACAGGCCATGCGCGTTACGAGCAAAATCTTCCGCAACAGTGGCGCGGCCAGCCCGTCGCTCAGGCGCGTTCAACCGCCATCCATGAATCGCAAAGTCTGTTTATGGAGATGCAGCTTGGGCGTAGCAAAGCCTTCCTGCAGCACATCCATCCGCAGGTGGTGGCGCTGATGGGCGATCAGCCGGCGCTGGAGCTGCAAAACTTTATACGCCAGACGCAGCGTGTGAAGCCGGGCTTTATTCGCGTCGATGCGGATGAGCTGAGCTATCCAGCGCACGTGATTTTACGTTACGAAATTGAGCGCGCGTTAATTGAAGGCGAGATTGAAGTGGATGATATCCCAGCGCTATGGGACGAGAAGATGCAGCAATCGCTGGGCATTGACACACGCGGTAACTATCGCGATGGCTGCATGCAGGACATTCACTGGACCGACGGCGCGTTTGGCTATTTCCCAACGTATACGCTGGGAGCGATGTACGCCGCCCAGCTGTTCCAGGCGGTGAAGCGTGCTATTCCACAGGTCGAGACGTTAATTCAGCAAGGTGAGCTGCAGCCTGTGTTTGATTGGTTACAGCAGAACATTTGGCAGCATGGCAGCCGCTTCCCTACGCAACAGCTGCTGATCAATGCCACCGGCGAAGCGCTGAATCCGCACTATTTCCGCCAACATCTTGAACAACGCTATCTCTCTGCGTAAACTGCGCGGCGGCCATTAGGCCGCCCTTTTTTCCGCCTATAACCCGCTTTGTACAATCGGTTACACGCCGATACCAATGCCTCACGGAAAGCCTCAATTGTTTTTCATATAGTGTTTTCACCGGCCCCGCAGTGGGCTACACATGAAAAAATAGTTCGAGGATTTTGCAATGAAAAAATTATTTGCACTGGTGATCGCCGCTGCTATGGGTATGTCTTCTGTTGCTTTCGCTGCTGAGACTACAGCTGCTCCTGCAACTCCAGCGACTACTGCTGCTCCAGCGAAACACAAAGCAGTACATCATAAGAAACCTGCTGCTCAGAAAGCGCAGGCTGCTAAGAAGCACAAAAAAGTAGAGAAGAAAGCGCCAGCGGCACAGAAAGCTCAGGCTGCTAAAAAGCACCATAAAAAAGCCACCAAGCCGGCTGCACAGAAAGCCCAGGCTGCTAAAAAGCACCACAAAAAAGCAACCAAGCCAGCTGCACAGAAAGCCCAGGCTGCTAAAAAGCACCACAAAGCAACCAAGCCAGCTGCACAGAAAGCGCAGGCTGCTAAAAAGCACCACAAAAAAGTAACTAAACCTGCTGCGCAGAAAGCGCAGGCTGCTAAAAAGCACCATAAAGTGAAAAAAGCGGCTAAATAAGGTTGCCTTGTAGCGCCAACACCGCCTTAACGATTGACAACACCCGGTTATGCCGGGTGTTTATTTACTGGAGTAGCGAAAAATGGTGCGTCGCTATCGCTTCGAAATTATTCTGATTGTGATGATCCTCTGTGGCATAGTTGCAGCCAGCTTTTTTATCTAGTCGTTGTAGCGTGCTGATTACTCCAATATTTCTCCCTTTTTCATCGCTCACCGACTATAGTTATCGCTCAAGCGTGATGACAATAACCTCTACTTATTCTCGCCATTGAGAGAACTATGCGCCTGGCTACCCTTTTTCTTGTTGGTCTTTTCAGTTTCAACCTCGCAGCACATGCCGATGATGAAGATGGGCCAAGCCCGGAAGACATCAAAACGTTGTTCTTTGGTAAAGATAATCGCCAGGCGATACGCGACGTAAGTGCTGCGCCCTGGGATGCCATCGGTCAGTTAGAGACCGAAAGCGGCAATCTTTGTACCGCCACTTTGATTTCAGCCCATCTGGCATTGACTGCCGGCCACTGTTTGCTGGCGCCGCCGGGGAAATTTGATAAGCCGGTAGCGTTGCGCTTTATGGCCAGTGCGAAAGGTTGGCGTTATGAGATTCATGATATTGATGCGCGCGTAGAACCTTCGTTAGCACGCCGGTTGCAAGCTGACGGTGAAGGCTGGATCGTACCGCCAGCCGCCGCACCTTACGATTATGGGCTGGTTATTTTGCATAACCCACCGTCGGGTATTGTGCCGATTCCCCTGTTTGACGGCTCACGTGGTGATTTAACCGCCGCGCTCAAGACCACCGAGCGCAAAGTGACGCAGGCAGGTTACCCTGCCGATCATCTGGATACGCTCTATTCACACAGTGATTGTTTGATTACCGGTTGGGCGCAGCGTGCGGTGTTGTCGCATCAGTGCGATACCTTGCCGGGCGACAGCGGTTCACCGTTGCTGTTGAAAAATGGCGATGAGTGGCAGTTAATTGCGGTGCAGAGTTCGGCACCGGCACCGGCCGATCGTTATCGTGCCGATAACCGCGCGATTGCGGTGCCATCGTTTAAAGATAAGCTGGAAGAGTTGGCGCAGTAAGCTGCGGACGCTTTATTCCACTGCCCACCTTTTTCTCCTTAATGTGATATTGATGCCCGCATTGTAGGGTCGCCATTCATGGCGACCACCTCACATGCGAATCGCTTAACTCAGCTGCTCCATCGCCTGCAAAATACGCTTTTCCGAAATCGGATAAGGCGTACCCAGCTGCTGCGCGAAATAGCTAATCCTTAACTCTTCCAGCATCCAGCGAATCGCCTGCACTTCGGCATCATCCTGACGCTGCGGTGGCAATTTATTGCGCCAAATCTGCCATGCTTGTTCCACGGCCTGCACTTTCAACATCCGTGCGCGGTCGCTATGCGGATCAACCGGCAGTTTCTCCAGGCGTCGCTCAATACCCTGCAAATAACGTAGCGTATCGCTCAGATGCGACCAGCCGTTGCCGGTCACAAAACCGCGGTAGACCAAACCATTCATCTGCGCTTTGATATCGCCCAGCGCCAGCGCCAGCGACATATCCACACGTCCTTTCAGGAACTTATTGATATTGAATACGCACGTCAGAATCTGCTCAACCTGTTTGGCGATAGTGACAACGGTTTCATTCAGTTCAGCGCGCACTTTGTCGCGCAGCTGCTCAAAATTCTCCTGCTGCCACGCCGGACCGCCTGCCTCCGCCATCAGCTTATCCACGCCGCAGGCGATGCAGTCATCAATCAGCTCCAGCACTTTGCCATACGGGTTGAAGTACAAACCAAGCTTGGCTTTGTTCGGCAGCTTTTCGTGCAAATATTTCGTTGGTGATGGGATGTTCAGCAGCAGCAGACGACGCTGACCGCGCCACATCATTTTTTGCTGCTCTGCTTCGCTATCAAACAGGCGGATCGCCACGCTGTCTTTCTCATCGACCAGCGCAGGCCAGGCTTTAACCTGATAGCTACCGCGCTTCTGCTCATAACTTTGCGGTAAGTCGCCAAAGCTCCAGATATGCAAACCGCTCTGCTCTAAGCCATCGTCCGCCACTTTCGACAGCGTTTCTTGCACTTTGCCCTTCAGCAACAGCTTGAGCTGATGCAGATTTTTACCTTCCTGCAGCTTGCGATTATGTTCGTCAACGATACGGAACGTCATTTTCAGGTGCTCGGGCACCTGATCCCACTGCCAGGCGTCGCGGTCGATGGTGACGCCGGTCATGCGGCGGAATTCACGCTCCAGCGCATCCAGTAGCGGCTGCTCCATCGCGGTAACGCGGCCGAGGAATGCTTCAGCGTAGTTGGGCGCGGGTACCAGATTACGGCGCACCGGTTTCGGCAACGATTTAATCAGCGCAATCACCAGTTCACGGCGCACGCCCGGAATCTGCCATTCAAAATCCGTGTCTTCAATTTGGTTCAACAGCGGCAGCGGAATGTGCACCGTCACGCCATCGGCATCCGCGCCCGGCTCAAACTGGTAGCTCAGTTTGAGCTTCAGGTTGCCCTGATGCCAGAAGTTGGGGTAATCGAGCTGGCTGACTTTATCCGCACCGTCCTTGATCAGCATTTGCTTATCAAAGCTCAGCAGATCCGGATTCTCTTTGCTGGCCTGTTTCCACCAGCTATCGAAATGGCGCGCCGATACCACCTCGCTGCCAATGCGACGATCGTAGAAAGCGAACAGCGTTTCGTCATCAACCAGGATGTCACGACGGCGTGATTTGTGCTCAAGATCTTCAATTTCGTTACGCAGTTTCAGGTTATTGCGGAAGAACGCATGGCGCGTATGCCAATCGCCTTCCACCAGCGCATGACGGATAAACAACTCGCGGCTCAGCTGCGGATCGATACGGCTGTAGTTAACCTTGCGCGCCTGCACAATCGCCAGGCCATAGAGCGTCACTTTCTCCGTCGCCATGACCGCGCCCTGCGCTTTTTCCCAGTGCGGTTCACTGTAGCTGCGCTTGATCAGATGCTGCGCCAGCGGCTCGATCCACTCGGGATCGATACGCGCGGCAACGCGCCCCCACAAGCGGCTGGTTTCCACCAGTTCCGCCACCATGGTCCACTTCGGCGGCTTCTTAAACAGACCGGAACCCGGGAAGATGGAGAAGCGCGCGTTGCGAGCGCCAGTAAATTCCTGTTTCTCATTGTCTTTCTGACCAATGTGCGACAGCAAGCCGGTGAGCAAAGCACAGTGCACTTCGCGATAAGGCGCGGGTTCGCTATTGACCGGCATGCCTTGTTCCCGCACCACCTGACGCAGCTGAGTGTAGATATCCTGCCATTCGCGCACGCGCAAATAGTTAAGGAATTCGGTTTTACACAGGCGGCGGAAGTGATTGCTGGAGAGCGCTTTTTGCTGCTCCTGCAGGTAATTCCACAGGTTCACGAAGGCAAGGAAATCAGACTCTTTATCGGCAAAGCGGCGATGTTTCTCATCAGAGGCCTGCTGTTTGTCGGATGGACGCTCGCGCGGATCCTGTATCGACAGCGCGGCGGTGATGATCATCGCTTCACGCACGCAGCCAAATTTCTGTGCTTCCAACACCATGCGCGCCAGGCGCGGATCGACCGGCAGTTGTGCCAGCTGGCGACCCGAAGGCGTCAGCTTATAGGTTTCGTCTTCACTTAAGGTGATGGCACCGAGCTCTTCCAGCAGGCGCACGCCATCCTGAATGTTGCGTTTATCCGGCGCTTCCACAAATGGGAAGGCGGCAATATCACCCAGCCCCAGCGCCGTCATCTGCAGAATGACCGATGCGAGGTTGGTGCGCAGAATTTCCGGATCGGTAAATTCCGGGCGGCTAAGGAAATCATCCTCCGAGTAGAGACGAATACAGATCCCTTCGGACACGCGTCCGCAGCGGCCTTTTCGCTGGTTGGCGGAGGCCTGGGAAATCGGCTCAATCGGCAGGCGCTGCACTTTGGTGCGGAAGCTGTAGCGGCTGATACGCGCAGTGCCGGGATCGATAACATATTTGATGCCAGGCACGGTCAGCGAGGTTTCCGCCACGTTAGTGGCCAACACAATACGACGACCGCTGTGCGACTGGAACACGCGGTTTTGCTCGGCATTCGATAAACGCGCATACAGCGGCAGAATCTCGGTGTGCGGGATATCGCGCTTCATCAGCGCATCGGCGGTATCACGAATTTCACGCTCGCCGCTCATGAAGATCAGGATATCGCCGCGACTCTCCTGACCCAGCTCATCCACCGCATCAAAAATGGCCTGCAGCTGATCGCGATCGGTGTCCTCAGCGTCTTCCACCATCGGGCGATAGCGCACCTCTACCGGATAGGTACGTCCAGAAACTTCAATCACCGGCGCATTGTGGAAGTGACGTGAGAAACGCTGCGGATCGATGGTCGCCGAGGTGATGATCACCTTTAAATCGGGACGACGCGGCAGCAGTTCACGCAGATAGCCGAGCAGGAAATCGATGTTCAGGCTACGTTCGTGCGCTTCATCAATAATGATGGTGTCATATTGCAGCAACAGGCGATCCTGCTGGATCTCCGCCAGCAAAATACCGTCAGTCATCAGCTTAACCTGAGTGGTTTCGCTCACCTGATCGTTAAAGCGCACCTTGTAACCGATGGTGCCACCGAGTGACGTTTCCAGTTCGTCCGCGATGCGATTGGCCACGGTGCGTGCCGCCAGACGACGCGGCTGAGTATGACCAATCAGCCCTTTTACGCCGCGACCGAGCGCCAGACAAATTTTTGGCAGCTGGGTGGTTTTACCCGATCCGGTTTCACCGGCAACGATCACTACCTGATGCTCACGGATGGCATCGGCAATATCCTGCTGTTTCTGACTGACCGGCAGGTTTTCCGGAAAGGTAATGCGCGGCGTAGCGGCGGTGCGCTGGGCAATACGCTGCTCGGCAGCGGCAAATTCTGGCTCAAGTTCAGCCACAATGCCCCGCTGTGCGTCAGGATTTTTTACCTTCGCCGCACCTTGCAAACGTCGGCGCAGGCGTTGACCATCACGCAGCATCAGATTATCGAGCCGCGTCCAAAGGGAGGCTAAAGAAGTGGGTGCGGGTGATGACATAGCGATGAGTTACCTATTGTTGCAGCAAACCGGACACTTTCCCGGCGGATTCAAGCAATTAATGGTCGGCATCATAGCACAATCTGGAAAACCTGCCTGAACGCGACGTGCGAGCTTATTCAATTATTTCGAACATCGAGCTCGAAATATTGCGCTTTTACCGCACGGGCTTACTCCGTACAGTGTAAAGCATTGAGCGGTAAGCCAACCGCGTAACGCACAGGAAAATACCATGAGCAACGTTTTAGTTCTGAAATCAAGCATTCTGGCTGGTTATTCTCAGTCAAATCAACTGGCCGACTTCTACGCTGAAGAAGCACGTGGCAAAGGTGATTCGGTTACCGTTCGCGATCTGGCTGCTCAGCCAATTCCGGTACTGGATGGTGAGCTGGTTGGCGCACTGCGTCCGTCTGACGCGCCGCTGTCTCCGCGTCAGCAGGAAGCGCTGTCTCTGTCCGATGAACTGATTGCTGAACTGCAAGCCCATGACACCATCGTTATCGCGGCACCGATGTACAACTTCAACATTCCAACGCAGCTGAAAAACTACTTTGACCTGATTGCTCGTGCTGGCGTGACTTTCCGTTACACGGAAGCCGGCCCTGAAGGTCTGGTCACCGGTAAGCGTGCAGTGATCCTCTCCAGCCGCGGCGGCATCCATAAAGACACCGCCAGCGATCTGCTGACACCCTACGTGAAGCTGTTCCTTGGCTTTATCGGTATCACTGACGTGAACTTTGTGTTCGCGGAAGGCATTGCTTATGGTCCAGAAGTGGCGACCAAAGCGGCTAACGATGCGAAAGACGCCATCAAACAGATCGTGGCTGCATAATCCGTATTAAACCATAAATACCCGCCAATAACGGGTATCATGCCATCATCGCCGGGCCTGAGTGCCCGGCTTTTTTATACGTTCTATTTACGCAGCCACTGGCCATTGATACCGCGCACATACTCGCCGCTGCCCGCGCGGTTCACCAATTTTTCGCCGGCGATGCGTGCCACTTCGCTGGTATTGAGATTATTTTGCTGAGCGACACGTTGATACTGCTGCATCCGTCCATCGTTAATACGCTTGACCAGCGCGAGCGTCTCGTCGTCCTGCTGGCGTGCAGCCACATAACCGCTCAGCGTTTCCCCAACGCGCCCTTGCTGACGCGCTTCATCCAGCGTTAGCGCCCAGGCCGATGGCACGAGCAGCAGCGCGGCAATCAGGGCAATCCCCTTGCGTTTCATCATGCTTCTCCTCAAAACAGCCCGCTTTGATTCTTCAGCAGCGCTTCCACATCTTTATCCACCTTGATGTGAATTTCATGCTCAATTTTGACGTTCATATTGATGGTGATCGGCTCTTTCGGCGCGGCAACTTCAATACGCGGGACGCAACCGCTCAATGGCAGTAGCACCAGCACCAGTAATGCCCTGAGGCTCATGGTTGGGGATCCTTCTTCGAGGGTAAGGTGGCATTTTGCTCCACCCAGGATTGCAAATTATCGCCAAAGCGCAGGCTGCGCCACAGCTGGAATAGATTCTCTTGATGACGGTAGTTGAGATTGACGGACTGACGGCGATTACTGAACTGACTGGTCCCTTTCACCTCTGATTGCATCGTCAGATTGCCAAGATTATCCAAATCGATCGTGGCCCATGAACGCGAAATCTCCATATAGCGCAGCCAATCCAGCGCCGCACCGGCGGCAAAGTTATTGCTGACGATGGCATCGGCCATATCTTTATCCAGGCGGAACGTCAGCGGACCGCTGTTGGCGATCCAGCCCTTTTCCACCAGCCAATGGGGATTGTTCACCCATAGCGGCAACTCGCCGTTAACCTTGCCTGACATAGCAAACTGCTTCGGTTTAATCGCCGTCACCAGCTTGCTCAGGTTGATCTCTTTGAGCGAGACGCGCGCGGGCTGATGCTGCGGCATGCGCAGCTCGGGCATGCTCACGTGCCCGCCGAGCAGATCGAGATTCACATTACTGAGCGTTAGCGGCTGGCGCTCCCGCCAGGGATAGTGACCCTGCAAATCGGCGGTAATGTTCTGCAGTGAAAACTGGTTTTTCACTTCGGCAATGCGTAATGAAACCGGTCCACGTCGGCCAAGCTGCCACTGATGATCTTTTAAACGGAACGGTAACGAGAAATCAATACCGTTGATTTCACTGTCGGGCATCCACAGGCTGCCCTCTTTTACCGTCCAGTGACCACCTGCTTCAAAACCCTGCTCGCTCGCTGCCGAAAACGCCACTTGCGCACGCAATTCACCTGACTGAATGCGCATTTTCAGGTCGCTGCTGAGTAAGGGCTGGAATACCGTCAGCGATTGCGCGGGCCACCAGGCTTCACCCCGTAAACGTTCCCCATCCCAGCGGCCATGGACGCGTACCGGGCCGATATCTTCCGCCATCAGCTGACCGCGCCAGATAAACTGGCTGGGATCGCTGCCTTTGGCTGCGAAATTGAGTTCTGAAGGGGGCAGCCAGCCGCCGTAACTGAACTGGGTTTGGCCGGATTTCAGCGTGAAGCCACCGTTAAAGGCGGGATGCTGGGGATCGCGCTGCCAGCGCACCGGTGCAGAGAGCGTCAGGCGCGGTTTAGCGACTTGCACCATGCCATAGGCCAGCTGATCGAAGCCGGTATCCAGCGTGCTAAGGGTGATTAATGTGTCTTGCCAGCTGCCGGTGCCTTTCACATCCCAGTTGGCCGCCAGCGGTTCAATCACGCCCTCTCCCCAATAACGCCAGTTCCATATGCCGCTGTCCGGCCAAAAATCCGTGGCGCGGCCATCAAGATGCAGCGTGAAACGACCAAAGTTGGGATCGTGCGCCTTGAGTATCGCCTGCAGGCGACCATTAATACCGCGCGTGGCTACGGTAACACCGGCCAGCGGCCAGCGTGCTTCATCCACTTCCAATGTTGAGAGTAAACGACCGCGCAAACGAAGCAGTGCTCCTTGCTTCAGGCTGAGCTGCGGATCCGTCAGCATGCCATGCAGCAAACCGGGCATGCTGCCATACAGTTGCAGATCGGCGAACTTACTCTCCCCCGTCAACTGAAACGGCAACGCGCTCTCTGTCAGGCTCAGTTTGCCAGGGCCGATGCTTAACACCAGATTTCCTTTGCCACCGCGCCCTTGCGTCAGCAAATTGAATCGTCCGCTGACCTGGGTGTTTTCCAGCCCTTGTTGCCAGTTTTCCAGCGTTAATGTAACGCCACCCGATAGCGGCTGCTCGGCTTGCGGCCAGCGCCATTGACCTTGCGTAATACGGATTTGGCGATCGTCACCTTGCCATGGCAGCTGCAAAAGCGGGTGATCGTCGCCCTGTTGATTGACTACCAGCATCCCTTGCTGTTGTTGCCAGTTAAGCGTGAGCGCCAGTGGCTGCGGCCATTGCAGCAAATTTACCGCTGCGTGCAGTTGGCCAGCGACGGGTAACCCATCGGCAAAGGTTGGCAAGGTGACATCACCCTGTAAATTCAGCGGCTGGGGCAGTAAAGGATGTGTGAGCTGCAGCTGGGCAATATGCATCTGCTGCCCCTGCAAACGGGCATCAACCTTAAGATTGTCGCCCTGATAGTGCAGTTGCTGCACATCTTTATCTAAGGTGAGGTCAAAACGACCAGCATATTGCTGAAACGGCAAAATGGTGATCGTTTGCAAGTGCACATCGGCGCCCGGCAACATCTTCTGCCACTCGGCCAGGCTACGCGGCGTACCGTTTGTCTCATTTTGCGGCAGCGATTGCAGGCAATCGCTGTTGAGCTGCACGTCTTCGGCATTAAGCTGCCAGCGCTTGTGCTGCCAGCCGAGTGCGGCATCGCTTACTTTCGCCAGCTCGCACTCGCCCGCCAGATAGCGCACCGCAGGAAAATGCAGCGCACCTTGCTGCCAGCGCGGCGTGCCGTGGAGTTCAACGCGGGTATTTTCTGGCAGCCAGATACCCGCCAGACGCGGCAGCCACTGCGTGAGTGTCAGCAGCAATCCTAATAGCAGCAGTATCAGCGCCAGTAGTGCAGCAAGTGTTCGGCGAAGGCCACGCGTCATGCAGTTAACTTTCCTGTTCTTTACACAATCCTGACGAGGAGCCAAATGATGGCATGTTACGTCTCGCAAATGAAGTTTTCAGCCATATAGTCTGGCTGAAGACCAGCAAAATGCCGCGGAAAACGTTATCCTTTGATGATACCGACGTAGCATTTTTCAGGAGCGAAACAATGAAAGTTGCGGTTTACAGCACCAAGCACTACGACCAGAAGTACCTTGAACACGTCAATGCCAGCTTTGGATTTGAGCTGCAGTTCTTTGACTTCCTGTTATCGCCAGCCACCGCGAAAAATGCCGCTGGCTGCGATGCGGTGTGCATTTTCGTCAACGATGATGCCAGTAAAGAGGTGCTGGAAGAGTTGGCGACGCTGGGCGTGAAGCATATCGCGTTGCGCTGTGCCGGTTTTAATAACGTCGATCTCGCAGCAGCTAAAGCGCTGGGATTAAACGTGGTGCGCGTACCGGCTTATTCGCCAGAAGCGGTGGCCGAGCATGCCGTTGGCCTGATGATGACGCTCAATCGCCGTATTCATCGCGCTTATCAACGCACCCGCGACGCCAATTTTTCGCTGGATGGCTTAACCGGCTTCAACATGTATAACAAAACCGCAGGCGTGGTCGGCACCGGCAAAATCGGTATTGCGGCGATGCGCATCCTGAAGGGCTTTGGCATGCGCCTGCTGGCGTATGATCCCTATCCAAGCCAGGCGGCGCTCGATCTGGGCGCGGAATATGTCGATCTCAAAACGCTGTTTGCCGAATCCGATGTGATTACGCTGCACTGTCCGCTGACGCCGGAAAACCATCACTTGCTCAATGCGCAGGCGTTCAGCCAAATGAAGGATGGCGTGATGATCATCAACACTAGCCGCGGTGCGTTAATTGACTCACAGGCAGCCATTGATGCACTTAAACAGCAAAAGATTGGTTCGCTAGGCATGGATGTGTATGAAAACGAGCGCGATTTGTTCTTTGAAGACAAATCGAATGATGTGATTCAGGATGATATTTTCCGTCGCTTATCAGCGTGCCACAACGTACTCTTTACCGGTCATCAGGCCTTCCTGACGGCCGAAGCGTTGACGGCGATTTCAGAAACTACGCTCGGTAACCTACAACAGCTAGAGCGCGGTGAAACCAGTCCCAATCAGGTAACGGCGTAATCGCATTGCGCCTGCGTTAGCGGGCGCAATTTCCACCCATCAGCGCCTGTTCGTCACAGCGACGACCATTCGCCAGCTGGCACATACCGATACGTGAACCGTCTAACTGACGGGAAAACGCCAGCGATCCTCCGGCATTACTGCAATTCACTTCAGCCATCGATGACATAATAACGCGCGGTTGTACGTGTGCGGCAGTAGCTTGTTGCGGCGGTTCGTTATCACTATTGCTGCTGCAGGCAGAAAGTAACAGTGTCGTTCCGGCCAGCAGGAAGAGAGCGGCTTTCATCGGTTGGGCTCCGGGGATGAGCGAAAAAGTCGCACCAGCATATGTCAGGCTTAGCAAGGGATCGAGGGGTGACACAGCTTTTTACAAAATTTTCTTCCACGCTTTACAAGCAGAATTATCCTGATTGGGATATTTACCCCATTTTATTCCTGTGACATTCCCATTTTTCAATGACTAAGGAGAGATAAATGCTAACGGATATGTTGATTCGTATCGCTCTGGCCGGGATTCTCGGTGGCCTGATCGGGTTGGAACGCCAGCTGCGCGCCAAAGAGGCGGGTTTACGCACCCACATTCTGGTGGGTATCGGCAGTGCAATGTTTATGCTGGTTTCGAAATATGGCTTTGCCGACATGTTAGCCAGCGAACACGTGGCGCTCGATCCCAGCCGTATTGCGGCGCAGGTAGTCAGCGGTATGGGCTTTCTCGGCGCAGGCACCATCATCATTCAGAAACAAGTGGTGAAAGGCCTTACCACCGCCGCCGGTTTATGGGTCACCGCGGCGATTGGTCTGGTCATCGGTAGCGGCATGTATGAAATCGGCATTTATGGCACGGTGCTGGCGCTGGTCGTGCTGGAAACCTTCCGTCGCATCAGCCATTGGCTGATTGGCCGACATCACACGCTGCTGGTCCATCTCAAACCGAAAAGCGTGCCAATCGTATTGTTGGTATTACAGCGCGAAAACATTCGCTACGGGCATATAGCAGTGGTCAATCGCGATGAAGAGAGCGGCTTATGCGAGCTGAGCGTTGAGGTGACGTTGTCACGCAGATCGCCAATTCACAATATTTACGACAAGGTGATGGAAATCAAAGGAGTACAATCGCTGGAGATGATGTAAAAACCATCAATTTTAGAGGCTTGTGCGTTCACAGCATACGAGCACACAGATGAAAAAGTCGCTTCATGACACTTTGCTAGACTGAATTGATTACCCCCGTAAATTTTGCGGGTTTCTCAGCGTAGCAAAGGACGATTTATGATTACCGTCGACGGTAACGGTGCAGTGGCTTCGGTCGCCTTCCGCACCAGTGAAGTGATTGCCATTTATCCCATCACGCCCAGCTCCACTATGGCCGAACTGGCAGATAGCTGGTCTGGCGAAGGCCGCCCTAACGTCTGGGGCGACGTACCGCGTGTCATCGAGATGCAATCTGAAGGCGGCGCGATTGCCACCGTGCATGGCGCGCTACAAACCGGCGCGCTCTCCACCACCTTTACTTCGTCGCAGGGATTACTACTGATGATCCCAACGCTGTACAAACTGGCCGGTCAACTGATGCCGTTTGTGCTGCACGTTGCAGCGCGTACCGTGGCGACTCACGCACTGTCTATTTTTGGCGATCATTCCGATGTGATGGCCGTTCGCCAGACGGGCTGCGCACAGCTTTGCGCATCCAGCGTGCAGGAAGCGCAGGATTTTGCCTTGATTGCGCACATTGCCTCGCTTAACAGCCGTATCCCCTTTATCCACTTTTTTGATGGTTTCCGCACTTCGCATGAGATTAACAAGATTGTACCGATCAGCGATGAGACCCTGCGGGCGCTGATGCCCGCTGACGCCATTGCCGCCCACCGCGCGCGCGCACTCACGCCAGATCGTCCTGCCATTCGCGGCACGTCCGCGAATCCCGATACCTACTTCCAGGCACGCGAAGCCACTAACCGCTGGTACGACAATTGCACCCAACACGTTGAAGATGCGATGGCAGCATTTGGCGCAAATACCGGACGCCACTACCAGCCGTTTGAGTTTTATGGCCATCCACAGGCCGAACGCGTGATAGTCATGATGGGTTCTGGTTGCGGCACTGCGGAAGAAGCGATTGATGAGATGCTGCAGCGCGGGGAGAAAGTTGGCTTAGTGAAAGTGCGCTTATATCGCCCGTTTTCGGCGAAGCATTTACTCAGCGTGATCCCTGCGTCCGCGCAGCGCATTGCCGTGCTGGATCGCACCAAAGAGCCGGGCGCGCTGGGTGAGCCGCTGTTCCTCGATGTGATGACTGCGCTGGCTGAGGCTTACAGCCGTGGCGAGCGTGCATCGCTGCCAAAAGTAAGTGGTGGGCGCTATGGCTTATCTTCGAAAGAGTTCGCACCCGATGCGGTCCTGGCCGTATTCCGTGCGCTACAGCGTGAACAACCTCCGGCGCGCTTTACCGTCGGCATTTACGATGATGTCACTCACCTTTCCCTGCCGCTGGAAGCCAATATTGTGCCTAACCGCGCGCGACTTGAGGCGCTGTTTTACGGCCTGGGAAGCGACGGCAGCGTCAGCGCCAGCAAAAACAATCTGAAGATTATCGGCAACGCTACGCCGTGGCACGTGCAGGGCTATTTCGTTTACGATTCAAAAAAAGCCGGTGGACTGACGGTATCCCATTTACGCGTCAGTGAATATCCCATCCAGTCCGCCTATTTGATTCAGCAAGCGGACTTTATCGGCTGCCATCAGCTGCAATTTATCGATAAGTATTCGATGATTGATCAGCTCAAGTCCGGCGGGATTTTTCTGCTCAACACGCCTTACCGCGCGGATGAAGTGTGGTCACGTTTGCCACAGGAAGTTCAAAGTCAGCTTAACGACAAACAGGCACAATTTTATGTGATTAACGCTGCGCGCATTGCCCGTGAATGCCAACTGGGCGCACGCATTAACACCGTTATGCAGATGGCCTTTTTCCAGCTGACGCAGATCCTGCCAGGCAACAGCGCACTGAGCGAATTGCAAAACGCGATTGCACGTAGCTACAGCAGCAAGGGCGAAGCGCTGGTGCAGCGCAACTGGCAGGCGCTGGCGCTAGCTCAACAGGCATTGCACGCGGTGCCGCTACAGCCGGTTGATACCCGCAGCCCACATCGGCCGCCGGTGGTGTCAGATAGCGCACCCGATTTCGTCAAAACCGTGACTGCCGCAATGCTGGCAGGCCTTGGCGACAAGCTCCCCGTCTCGGCTTTGCCACCCGACGGCACCTGGCCGGTCGGCACTACGCAGTGGGAAAAACGCAATATCGCCGAAGCGGTCCCCATCTGGCAGCCTGATCTGTGTACGCAGTGTAATCATTGTGTCGCCGCCTGCCCCCATTCGGCCATTCGTGCCAAAGTGGTGGCCCCTGAAGCGCTGGCCGATGCACCCGCTTCGCTCGCATCCCTTGATGTGAAATCGCGCGATATGCGCGGGCAGAAATATGTATTGCAGGTGGCACCGGAAGATTGCACCGGCTGCAACTTATGCGTAGAGGTGTGTCCAGCCAGCGATCGCCAGCACCCAGAGATTAAAGCCATCAACATGAAATCACGGCTGGAGCATGTTGAGACTGAAAAGAACAATTACGCTGCCTTCCTCGCACTTCCTGAGATAACGGCAGAACAGCTGGAAAGGATTGATATCCGTACCTCGCAGCTCATTACCCCGCTGTTTGAATATTCCGGTGCCTGTTCCGGCTGCGGTGAAACGCCTTATATCAAGCTTCTGACGCAGCTATATGGCGATCGCCTATTAATTGCTAATGCTACCGGTTGTTCTTCGATTTATGGCGGCAACTTGCCCTCCACGCCCTATACCACTAACGCTGAAGGGCGTGGTCCGGCGTGGGCTAACTCACTCTTTGAGGATAACGCCGAGTTTGGTTTGGGTTTCCGTTTGAGTGTCGATCAGCAAAAACAGCGCGCACTCAGGTTGCTCGATCAATGTGCTCCAGAATTGCCCGCTGGATTAGTTGCTGACCTTAAAGGTGACAACGTCACCATATCGCGGCGGCGCGAACAGATTGCCCAACTGCGCGCCCTGCTCGCCGCATCGTCGCAGCCTGCAGCCGTAGCATTAACTGCAACCGCCGATGCATTAGTGGAGAAATCCGTTTGGCTGATTGGTGGCGATGGCTGGGCCTATGATATTGGTTACGGCGGACTCGATCATGTGATGAGCCTGAGCGAAAACGTAAACGTGCTGGTGCTGGATACACAGTGCTACTCCAACACCGGTGGTCAGGCATCAAAAGCGACACCGCTGGGCGCCGTGACCAAATTTGGCGAGCAAGGCAAACGTAAAGCACGCAAAGATCTTGGCATGTCCACCCTACTGTATGGGCATGTGTATGTGGCGCAGATCTCACTGGGTGCGCAGCTTAATCAGACGGTGAAAGCGATTCAGGAAGCCGAAGCCTGGCCAGGGCCGTCGTTGATCATTGCCTATAGCCCGTGTGAAGAACATGGCTACGATCTCGCCTATAGCCATGAGCAAATGCGTTTGCTTACGACCAGCGGCTTCTGGCCTTTGTATCGTTTTGATCCGCGCCGAGCGGAACAAGGTAAAGCCGCGCTGTCACTGGATTCTCGTCCACCCACCTCAGAGCTGGAACAGGCATTAATGAACGAACAGCGCTTCCGCCAATTACAAAGCCAGCGCCCCGAAGAGGCGTCTCAGTTATGGCGTGACGCAACGGAGGCCGCTGAGCAGCGCTATCAACGGCTGGCGGAGTTAGCAGGAAAAAGGGAGAAAAGTGAGTAAATGGAAAAGCCCGGCGCAGATGGCCGGGCTTTTTGCTGGTTTAACAGGGTTTAAGCTGGACGATTGCCATCTCCACGGCGCGATTCGGTGCGCCGGTTAATTCACGATAACGCACTTGTAGATTACGTAACTCAGTCGCTAACACTTCTTTCTCGGTTGCGGCACCGCGCTGTGCCAGCTCCAGATAACATTGCCCCACCAGCCGGCATGCTTCTTCAAACACCATGTCATACGTTTGCATTTTTCACTCCTCACCTTAAGAAACTAAAAAAACTATTTGGCCATCCTGTCAGGGCCGGATGAGGAAAATATTTGCTTAGATCAATAAACACACAGATTGCGCTGGCAAAGTGTGCGCTTTGCTATCAAGTGCAATGCGTGACTCGCAGAAAAGAGATCACTTCAGGCTAGCATTCGCGCCCGCAATCCGTACCATACGCAGTCATGTTAAAAGGGTTTATTGCCGCTGAAGTTTGCTTCAGCCGCTAACGGTCCTTGTCTTCACTCTTAAGCGTGAAAATAATGTCAGAAAATCAAGAAGTAACAAAAAAAGAGCAGTACAACCTCAATAAATTGCAGAAGCGTTTACGTCGCAACGTGGGTGAAGCCATTGCTGACTTCAATATGATTGAAGAAGGCGATCGCATCATGGTTTGCCTGTCTGGTGGCAAAGATAGCTATACCATGCTGGAGATTTTGCGCAATTTGCAGCAGAGCGCACCGGTGAATTTCTCGCTGGTAGCGGTGAATCTGGATCAGAAACAGCCGGGATTTCCTGAGCATATCCTGCCAGCCTATCTGGATGAATTGGGCGTTGAGTACCACATCGTCAACGAAGATACCTATTCGATAGTTAAAGATAAAATCCCTGAAGGGAAAACCACCTGCTCACTCTGCTCGCGCTTACGCCGTGGCATTCTTTACCGCACTGCCACCGAGCTGGGCTGTACCAAAATCGCATTAGGTCATCATCGTGACGACATCCTCCAGACGATGTTCCTGAATATGTTCTACGGCGGCAAGATGAAGGGCATGCCGCCCAAGCTGATGAGCGATGACGGCAAGCATATCGTGATTCGTCCGCTGGCTTACTGCCGCGAGAAGGACATCATTCGTTTTGCGGAAGCACGCCAGTTCCCGATCATTCCGTGCAACCTGTGCGGCTCGCAGCCAAATCTGCAACGTCAGGTGGTCGCCGATATGCTGCGCGACTGGGATAAACGATATCCAGGCCGCATCGAAACCATGTTTACCGCCATGCAGAATGTGGTGCCATCACATATGGCAGATATCAATCTGTTTGATTTCAAAGGTATCAAACACGGCGATGACGTTGTTTATGGCGGTGATTTAGCATTTGATCGCGAAACGTTGCCGGTGCAGCCTGCGGGCTGGCAGCCTGAAGAAGATGATGCGCCGAGCCTTAGCGTACGTCTGGACGTGCTGGAAATTAAGTAAGCGTTTTTTGAGAGATAAAAGGCGCGTCGCTTCGGCAACGCGCCTTTTTTATTTGCAATTAGCGATGCGGCGGCGGATCTTGAATCGGTGGAAACTCCGGGTCGTAAGGCGGTTGCTCCGGTGGAATCGGCTGTGGTTGTGGAATCGGTTCGGGAATGGGGGGTGGATCGGTAGGAATCGGTTCGCTAGCGGTGATCGGTTGCATGCCCTTCTCCTTATTGCTGAATGTCTTATAAGCATAGGAAAGGATGGCCGAGCAAGCCAAGCGGGCAAAAAAAAGCCGGCGGATAGGCCGGCGTCGTACGAATCAAATGTGCTATGCAGTAATTCTAAAAAAGGAAGTAAGACAATATGGAGCGCAACGCCCATCGCTTGACGTTGCATTCACCTGCGGGAGAGAGTTTGCCCCGGTTGGTCTCGGGAGATATTGATATCGATCAGGTTTAAACCGCTTTTCTGTTTTACAGCCAGTTACGCCTTTTAAGCCATACCGCAACACCTGCAACCATCATCAGCAGCAGCACACAGAAGGCCGTGAAACCCAGCGGCCAGCTACCGCCGGGAATGCCACCCAGATTAACGCCAAATAAGCCGGTTAAAAACGTCGCGGGCAGGAAAATCATCGCCATTAGCGACATGGTGTACGTGCGGCGGTTCATTGACTCCGCCAGGATCGAAGCGACTTCATCCGCCAGAATTGAGGTACGCGCCACGCCGGCATTGAGATCGTCGAGTCCGCGTCCCAACCGGTCCGCAACTTCTTGCATACGACGGCGATCGTCATCATTCATCCACGCCATTTTTTCGATGGCCAGCCGCGCATACACATCACGCTGCGGCGCCATATAGCGTCGCATCACAATCAGCTGCTTGCGTATCAACGCCAGGTCACCGCGTGCAGGCACTTCCTGGTTCATCAAGCCATCTTCCAGCGCAATGATTTTGTCATGTATCTCTTCAATGAATTCACTGGCGTGATCGGTCAACGCATCGCAGACATCCACCAGCCAGCTGCCGCCATCAATCGGGCCATTGCCATTTTGGAGATCGGTTAACACTTCATCGACGGCGTACACCTTGCGACGGCGCGTGGAGACAATCAGCTTGTCGTTGATAAACACGCGCATGGCGACCAGCTGATCGGGCCGCGAATCGGCGTTATGGTTAACGCTACGCAACACAATCATGAAGCCGTCGCCGAGGCGCGTCACGCGCGGGCGCATACTGTCACCTGCCAGCGCATCGCGCACGGAATCGGGGATGAGCGGCGTGTTTTGCAGCCATTCTGCGCTTTGGCGTTGGGTATAATTGAGGTGGAGCCAGCAGGGGCGCTCGCAATTAATCACATCTTTATCTTCGATGGGAATCATGCCACCTGCGCCATCAAGCTGACAGGCCACAATGGCATCAGATACTTGCAGTGCTTTTCCTTCAATGACGTTCACGAACTGGCCTCACTATCAAAATCAATACGATACAGTCTAGCGCGGCGCAGAGCAGTTGCAATCATCAGGCTGTGAGCAAAGATGACAGTCGAGCATAAAAAAAGGTGCGCATCAGCGCGCACCTGATCAGCCCTAAGAGCATCACTACTGCGTCAGTTCACGTACCAGGCCTACGATCGCCTTGTCTTGCCCATGTTCAAACAGGCACTGCTGCAAGCGCGGACCGCTTACCGCCGTCTTTACGAGCTCAGGATCGATGGCGCGTAATGCATCCAGCGTGTTCTGTTTCAGCAGTGCGGCTTTCACTTCGTTCAATAGGCCGGCATTGCGCACCTGCGGCGCTTTACGCTCCGGCGGATAGCCCAGCCCTTTTTCTCCGGTGAAAGCTTTTTCGAAGATAAAGCGCAGGTTCAGCTCCGCGCCCCAGCCGAAACCTTTCGCGAACGGCAGCGACAGCGCATTACCGTTATTAATTTGCGCAAACAGATAGGCGTCCGCCGGATCGATGCAGTAACCGCACACCACGCCCGGATGCAGGTTAAGCGACATCAGCGCGCCCTGGCCGGTGCCGCAACCGGCCACGACAAAGTCCACCGCTTTACTGTTCAGCAGCACGTTGGCCATGATACCGAGGTGAATGTATGTCAGATGATGATCTTGCTCGTCGCTCATGCCAACGTTAAACACCTGATGCCCGAGCGGCTGTGCCACCGACTGAAGCTCCTTCAACACCGTTGCGTTCTTCGCAGCCTGGCTGTTTTCCATCATCAACGCGATTTTCATGATCCATCCTCAAATTAAATTGAAACACCGTTTCATTTTAATCAGTGAGCGGTAAAATGCAGCCCTTAAATGCTTTATTGCCTGTGATTCAAGTCACAGACTGATCATGCAATCGAGGGAGCGAGAACATATTGTTCTGCAAAACGCGATGTTGCTGGCGGCACGAGCATGTGCCGCCAGTGACCTTATCGGGATGCCCACCACAGGCGCAGTTTCAATCCCCAACCGCTGGTCCAGCCGCTGCTGGTGCTAACGACTTTTCCCTGGTGTAACACGATAAAGGTCGGCGTTGCGTTGATATCCCAGCGCTGACCTAGCGCTCCGTTTTCATCATTGATCGCCACACCGTGCACCCCTTTCTTCTCAAGCCAGGTGGCAACGCGCGCATCGCTGCCGGAGCGCAGCGCCACGCTGACCACCTTTACTCCCTGCTGGCTGAGCGCCGCCACGGTTGGCGTGGTGAGTTTGCACACACCACACCACGTCGCCCAGACGTAAACCAACACCGGCTGATGCTGACTCATTTCAGCGAGATTGACGTCACCTTGTAGCGAAGTCAGCGGCTGTTGCGCCAAATCCGCAGGCAGTTGCGGCGCACGCCACCAATCCATGCCCCACAGTACCGCTCCGGCAATGAGGACCAGCAATAGCGCTTCACGTAGCCAGCGCTTCAGGCGACTCATTTCTTCGCCTGCAGCGCGCCTTTCACTGCCGCTTCCAGCTGTTCATAAGGGACCGCACCGCTGATCATCTGATCGCCCACTAGCGTTGCTGGCGTCCCCTGGACGCCAAGCTGCTGTGCCAGCGTCAGATTGCTGTTAATGGTGTCAAGACTGGCTTTGCTGGGCTCTTTCAAGGTGATGCCGGTTTTTTCCAGTGCAGCTTCAATACTGGCCGCATCGTGATTGCCCTTTTTAGCCATCAAACGCTCATGCAGCTTAAGAAAGTTTTTAGGCTGCTGCTCCCAAACGGTGAGCGCCAGTCGTGCTGAGGTCAGCGAGGTTTCGGCACGATACGGCAGCGGTTTAATCACCACCGCTACCTGCGGATAGTTTTTGATCAGCTTTTCAATATCTGCTTCAAATTTCTTACAGAACACACAGTTGTAATCGGTGAAGTACACCAACGTCAGCGCGGGCTTTTCAGCGCCAATGCGCGGTGAAGCGGCATCGTTGAACAGCACATCGCGGTTTTTCTCCACCATCTGCGCCACCACGCTTTGCTGCTGGCGCGCGGCTTCTTTGTCCAAGGCGTCGGCCGCTTCGGCCAGAATCGCCGGGTTTTGCACCAGCGTCTCTCGAATCAGCTCTTTAATGCGCGCTTCCTGTTCTGGGGTAAACGGCGTAGCAGCAAGTGCGGGCATGGCAAGGAGCATCAGTGGCAGTAACAGGGATTTCTTCATTATTTTTTCGCCTCAGAGAGTGTTGAAATCACCGCTTCACGAGTCAGCAGCGGTGACAAAATCTGGCCTTGCGGCAGCGCCGGGCCATAAATCTGGTTAAATGGGATGGCGACACGATCGCGGCGGTGCAGGAATTCACCAATCGCCGCATCGGGTTGTGTCCAGTCGCCGCGCAGCAGTACCACGTCGTCGGCTTTTAGCGCAGCACGCACATCAGGCTGATTCAGCACGCGGGATTTGTTCACTTTGCAGGTGATACACCAATCAGCAGTGACATCAATAAACACGCGTTTATCCTGCTCAAGTGCTTGATTGAGCGCCGCTTCTGTCAGCGGCAGCCAGTGCAGCGAATCCTCTTCCGGCTCAATACGCGTCATCAGGAACAGCGCGCCTGCCAGCGTAAGCGTGATGAGCACGACGCCAGCCTGTTGGAGCGCCTGCTGTTTCACGAGCCAGATGCAAAGCACCACCAGCAGCGTGAGCGCCAGCATCAGCGCAAAGGTCGCGCCCCAGTGAGGTATGAGCAGCGTGACCAGCCAGAAGGTGGCAAGCAGCATAAACAAGCCGAGTACGCTGCGCAGATACACCATCCAGCGCCCGGGACGCGGTAAACAACGCGCCATACCCGGCAGCGCGGCCACCAGCAGCCATGGCAAACTCATGCCCACGCCAAGCGCCACAAACAGTAGCCACAGCTGCGACAGCGGTGCAGTCAGCGCATAGGCGACAGCGGTACCAAGGAACGGTGCGCTGCACGGTGTAGCCAATAAGGTGGCAAACGCGCCCTGCCCGAAGTGTCCGAGCAGACCATCACTGCCCCGTGTCGCCAGTTTGGTATTGAGGCCCGACGGCAAGCGGAAGTGCAGCAAATCAAACAGGCTGGCGCTGAACAGGAACATTACCAGCACCATCACCAGCAGGAAACCGCTGCTCTGGAACTGGATGCCCCAGCCAAGTGCTTGGCCGCTTAGCCGCAGCCCGGTCATCAGTAATGCCAGTAGCAGGAAAGAGAAGATGATGCCAGCGCTGGAGGCAAGGAACTGCTGGCGCGTTTGACGCTGTGTTTGCCCCTGCTGTTGCACCAGGCTGCTGAGCTTTATCGCCAGCACCGGCAACACGCAGGGCATCAGGTTGAGGATCAATCCGCCGAGCAGCGCCAGCAGCACAACGGACCACAAGGTCGACGCTGCCCCGCCCGAAACCAGGCTTTCAGCGCCAATCGTCACTGAGCTTTGCTGCGCGATACCGCCATCGGCTACCACCAGCGACAGCGTTTTGCCGCGCAAGTCCGGTGCCGCTTCGCCCCATTCGTCGGTCACCGCCACCCGCGCGCTGAGTGTGTCACCGCTAACGCTGATGCTGGGTGCTGCCAGCATGCTGCCCGGCGGATAGTCAAAGAACAGCGCCGGTTTTTGCCAGCCATCCTGGCGCTGGGCGCGAATTTGCAGTTCGCCGTTAACAAAGCTGGCGTCGAGCCGATCGGTTAATCCGCCTGCGGCGGGAATTTGCCCCATCGCTTCGGCATAATCGCGGGCAAAATTGACATCCGCAGGTCGGGTGAGATCGAGACTGAATGGGAAATCGGTCAGAATGCAGACATCGCTGCAGGTCGAGAGCGTCAGCGTACCTGCAAGCCGTTGGCTCGACAATGTTGCCAGTTCGATGGGCAGCGTAATATCGCCTTTGTAGCCTTGCGTGGTCAAACCGCTAACGTCAAAACGCTCGGGCGCTGGCCAAAACCATCGCGCGTTGACCTCCGGCGTTTGCCAGCGGATTTCCGGCGCGACGCCGCCTTCGCCAGGGGTGCGCCAGTAGGTTTTCCAGCCGGGTTGCAGACGAATATCCAGCAGCAGTTGCTGCTTGTCGTTGAAGCTGGCGCTGCGCAGGCGCACCTCGGCGTGGCTATTTTGCGCATTGCGCAGCCAGCCGGAATCGGCGGCCTGCGCGGTCATCGCACAGCTCGCCAGCAGAAGCAGCAGGCTCCTGATTAATAAGTACATGTTGATATCTCCAGTAAATAACAGGGTTTACGCGATGCAGCGCGTCGTGTTATTCCCGGAAGACACAGAAGGTGAGATGCCGCCGTCGCAGCGGTGGAAACAGTAGTGTGCGGTGATAGCCGACAGACTTCATGGCTGGCGTAAAGCTAGCCATTAACGCTAATAGCAACAGCAGAAAGGGCAATGCAGTATCAAGGAGCGGTGCCGTGCCGCCGAGGGATTTCGCGCTCAGTGCACAGGGCTTTTCGCTGCCGCTGGCATCATCAACACATTGAGTTTGCCCGGAGGCGTTGATCTGCGGGAACGGCGCGGAGGGCAAATTGAAGCTGCGCTGGACGAGACAAAATGCCAGCACCAGACAAACCAGTGCCAGAATCCATTTTGCGCGTGATAGCGATATCGTCATGCCGCAGCCTCAGAGAAAAGTGCGGGCATTTTAAGCATCGACAGCAGAAACACCAAGCTTTGCAGTGTAAACTTTTGTCTTTGTTGTGCGAAGCGTTATTGAGACGGTGGGCATGAATGCCCACCCTACGTGACGAGCAACCTAAACACCGCACGATCCACCGTCGGGTCGCCATTCATGGCGACCTCAATTATGCCATCTGGCTAAACAATATCATCCACTACGCCGCCATCCACGCGCAGTGCTGCACCGGAGGTTGCCGATGCCTGTTTTGAACAGACGTACACCACCATATTCGCGACCTCTTCCACCGTGGCAGCACGCTGAATCACCGAACTCGGGCGCTGCGTCATCACAAACTCTTTCGCTAAAACTTCCAGCGGCTTACCAGTGCGTTTCACTTCTTCTTCCATCATGGCGGCAAAACCGTCGGAAAGCGTTGGTCCCGGCAGCACGCTATTCACCGTCACCCCACTGCCCGCCGCCACTTTTGCCAGACCACGCGCCAGCGACAGCTGCGCCGTTTTACTGACGCCGTAATGCAGCATATCGGCGGGAATGTTGAGCGCCGATTCAGAAGAGATAAACACTACCCGTCCCCAGCCGCGTTTCACCATCTCCGGCAACAACGCGCGCGACAAGCGTACACCTGACATCACATTGGTTTGCCAGTAGGCATCCCAGGTTTCGTCATCCACCTCAAAGAAATCCTGCGGTCCGTAAATACCGGCGTTATTCACCAGAATATCGATCGGCGGCAAGCCGTTAAGCAGTTGCCTGACACCCTGCGCACTGCCGAGGTCGGCGATAACGGTATGGATTTTTGCGCCCGCCACCAGGCCGTTGAGCTTCTCGCGTGCACGGCTGACCGATGCTTCACTGCGTCCGTTCAGGACCACTTCCGCGCCGCTGGCGGCCAGACCTTGTGCGATGGCAAAACCTATGCCGCCGGTGGATGCGGTGACCAGCGCTGTTTTCCCGTGTAAATCGATATTCATGAAGGTTTCCTCTGTGAGCGTAATCACAAAAGCCTGGTAGAAGCTCAGCGACACGCATTGACGAAACATGCGATTAATCGAAAGACACGGCAAAACACGCGCTGAATTTTCGTCTAATGGCAGCTGTTCAGGCCTCTCCTTTTGCCTGTTGCAGACAGGAATTTAACCTGATGCTGATAAAGCAGGCTGGGCAGCGATGGGCACTCGCAGCTGGCGTTGCAGCCAGGCAAAAGCCGCTGCTTCGTCCGGATCGCGCGCATCCAGTTGCAAAACCGGACCCAGCCCCATCGGCTGAGCGGTTTCCGCAAGCTTGCGCAGTTCCGGTAGATACTCCGCCCCCGGATGCCCGGGCATACGATCCGTCAAACGCGACTGATAACGCGTTACCGCATCATCCGGCGTAATCGCCAGCCACAGCTCCAGCACCCGCGTCACGTTCGCCTTTTGCAATCCTTGCTGCAGTACTTCACGCGGCTGAAAGCCAAACCAGGCGTCAATTATGTAGATGCAGCGCGTCGGCGCCTGCGCCACCACGTTCCAGATCGCCTGATAGGCCGCACAGCCCAATTGTCGATTGCGCTGCCGATCCACCGGTGCAAAGCTGGCCATAAACGGTTCTTTCAGACCATCCAGCGTTAATACCGGAAAGCCAAACTGCTCTGCCAGTGCGCGGGTCAGCGTGCTTTTGCCGGAGGCGGGAATGCCGTTTACCAGCACGACAATTTTCTCTTCGCTATGGGTTGTCATAGGATATCTATCACCTCCGCAGCGCTGCTGGCGTTGCGCAGGCGCACCAGCGTCTCTTCATCTTCCAGCAGCGTGACAATCGCGCGGATGCCCTCTTCAATATGGGCGTTGCTGTCACGCGCACCGAACATAATCACGATGTCGGCTTTATCGCTGCCATCAAACGAAATCGGCTCATCCAGTACGATCATGCTGAAACAGTCTTTCAACACGCCGGTTTCCGGCCGTGCATGAGGAATGGCAATGCCCTCCTCAAACACGTAATAAGCGCCGTGCTCCAGCGTGTTGGCGATAACCGCTTCCGGATAGCTGGCCTTGATGTAGCCGCCGTTGACCAGCGGCAGCGCGGCCAGCGCGATCACCTCGCGCCAGTCCATGGCGCTGATTCCGACCTGAATCGCACTCGCTTCCTGCAGCAGCTGTTTAATGCTCATACTGCCTCCTTAAAAGGATTTGCGAATGGTATTACGCAGTTCATCAATTTTAACGAACAGCGGATCAATTTCCTGACGGAAGCGGTGGCTTTTAGCAAAAAGCGTTAATGCGCGGTTATATTCCAGCATTAATTGCTTTTGCGTATCTTTCGCCTGCGGATTATTCGCCAACTGTTGTTCCAGTTCGTTTATTTTACCGCTGATCGCTTCAGCCTGAAGATCTATTTCCTGTGAATCCTGGCTCTTATTTTCCAAGCCCTTTTTCAAGAATCCAAACATAGCGTCTCCTGCCCCGAATGGCGCCGGGCACCTCAGGTTATTACGTCATAAGTGATAAACTATTAGCGGAACAGCTGAATCTTTTCTACCAGAACATTGGTTACGGCATCGTTAGCCGGTACAAGGAAATTACGTACGCTGTCGTTAACTTTGCCTTTTTCGAATGTCTGTTTGCAGTTCGCTACCCATTGCACGTTCATCTCAGTTCCGACGTTCACTTTCTCAATACCGCTGCGCACCGCCAGCCGCATATCTTCATCGCTCACCCCCGTGCCGCCGTGCAGCACCAGCGGTGTTTTCGTGGCGTCAGTGATTTCGGCGAGGCGCTGATGCTGAATGTGCGCTTTACCGGTATACAAGCCGTGTACGGTACCAATGGAGATGGCCAGCATATCCACACCGGTTTCTTCCACAAAGCGCTTAGCGTCATCGACCGTGGTGAAAGCTGTTTCGCTCATGGCGACGACTTTGCCGTCTTCTGAACCGCCAATCGCACCCAACTCCGCTTCGACTGAGACATCCAGCGGACGCGCCATATCAATAACACGACGCGTATTGGCAATATTTTCTTCAATCGGTAAATGTGAGCCGTCATACATAATAGAGCTGAAGCCAGCATCCAGCGCAGTTTGAATCGCCGATAAATCGGAACAGTGATCGAGGTGTAAACAGGTCGGGACATTGCGGCTCTCTGATAATGAGCGAATCGCATCCACCAATAATTTATGTCCGAGATATTTCGCGGTACCGGTAGATATCTGAATCATTAATGGGCTATTGGTTTTCTCTGCCGCGCTAAAAAAGGCCGGCAGCATTTCCAGACAGTGTAAATTAAAGGAACCGAGCGCTTTAAATTCACGTTCTTTTGCCACCTGTAACAGATCGGTAAAATTATAAAGTTTCATGGAGCTTTTCCTCATGGGATTTAGATTTCGTGGATTTTCCGTTAACAAACCAGGCGAGAAGCGTAATAAAGACAATAAACAGGGCGACGAACAGCCAGTTATTCTGGAACGCGTGGCCGAGCACCAGCCCGGTACTGATGACATCCGAATCACTGAAGGTCACGCCGGTGAAACCATAGCTTTCCAGCATCGGCACCAGAATCGCCGGCAGGAAGGTAATGAATAAACCGTGAACGAAGCCGCCGATCATCGCACCACGACGTCCACCCAGCGCATTGCCAAACACCCCTGCGGTGCCACCGGCAAAGAAGTTGGTCAGCAGCCCTGGCAGAATCATCGCCAGACCAAACATCGGGAACACCAGCATGCCAACCACCGAACCCAGGGTGGTGGCGAGGAAGCCGACGATCACCGCATTTGGGGCATAGGGGAACATCACCGGGCAATCGAGCGCAGGTTTGGCATCGGGAACCAGGCGCATGGCAATACCGCGGAAAGCCGGCACCAATTCATTCAGCAGCAGACGCACGCCGCTGTACAGCACGAACACGCCGCACACGAACTGAATTGACTGCATAAAGGCATACATCAGGTAGTTCATGCCGTTGCTGTACTGGCCGATAAATTCCGGACCGGCGGCAACCGCAGGAATCAGGTACATCGGCACCATCACCACGGCCATCGACAGGTAGGTATCCTGCAGGAATTTAAAGTTGTCGGGCAGTTTGAGATCTTCGGTAGAGCGCGAGCCTTTGCCGACCACCTTCGCCACCGCCGCCGTCAGCAGATAGCCGATGGTGCAGAAATGTCCGAGCGCCACGTCGTCGGAGTCGGTGATGCGGCGCACCACCGGTTGGGCTAGCGCAGGCATGACAACCGCCATAATGCCGCCAAAGATGCCGCCGGTAAGGATCAGAGGTAAGCCTGTTAGCCCCGCTTTATAGCCAATCACCGCACCAATCGTCGCCATCCACAGCAGCGCCTGACCGGTAAGGAAGATGTATTTGAACGGTGTCAGGCGCGCGATAATGATGTTGACGATAAAGATCACCAACAGCGTCAGCGCCACTTCTGAACCCAGCTCGCGGTTCGCTAACCCGGCGATGGCGGCAACGTCGGTGATATAACCCTGCATGCCAAAACCGTGGGTGAAAATGGTGTTCAGGAAAGTTAAGGTACCGACAATAATGTTGATACCGGCCATCATAATTAAGAAACCGAGCAGGGTTTTAAAGGTGCCTTCCACCACCTTGCCCGCCGATTTTTTTTGCAGTAGCAGACCAATCAGGGCGATAAAGGCAATCAGTATTGACGCCTGCCCTAATAGATCTTTTACCAGGAAGTCGATCACACTATTCATGATTAGCAACCTTTAAGTTACGTTCTTTCATAAACGCCACGATTTTTTCTTCAATTTCCGCTTTATCAGTCAGCTTGTTGAGAATAATCACCCGCTTAATTTGCTCCGGGCTGGCATCGGCATTTAACACATCAGCAAACGCTTTCTGAGTTAAAATCATGTCGGATTTAAAGGCGTTGGCTTCAGAAATAGTGGTGTGATCAATATCGGCTTCGATTTCGAGCTTCTTTAATACCGACTTAGCGCTCATCTCGATTGCGAAACTCGATCCAAGACCGCATCCACAGACACATAATATTTTCAGCATGGCTATTTCCTCACAGAATTTGCAGTTGTTTAGCGAGTTTATAATGATGCCCTTCAGTATCGACCAGGCGTTTTTTCATGCTTATCAAATCAATCGGAATCGGTCGATTACTGCCATTAATAATGACCGCTTTATTGCGCATTCCCGACTGAATACAACGCGCGACTTCACTGGCCATAATGGTGCCCTGATAAATCTCTTCACAGGTGGGATCGCCATTTCGCAGGCCATAACCGATAATAGTTTTACGAATACGTACGCCAATCAGCGGTTCAATTTGTTTTATTAAGGTATCGATGGCGCCCTGAAAGCCCGGTGAATATTCACGGGTATAGCCTTCCGAGCACAATATAATCACGCTGTTCTGCGCGGCCAGCCGCTGTGTGATGCGCTCGGCCAGTTCCTGCGGTGCAATCTGGCATTCAGGAATCAGCGCAAAATCCGCATTGGACTTGATCGCCGACTGTAACGTTAATTCACCACAATAGCCGCCGAGCAGCTCCACCATGAATACGCGGCCGGTTAACGCGCGGCCGGTATTGCGTAATTTTGCCACCTCTTTTAATACCTGCTCGCAGGCAGTGGAGAAACCAATACTGTAGTCACTGCCAAAGACGTCATTATCGATAGTCATACCCACGCCAAAACAGTTGACGCCAAATTCGCTCAGCGTGTGCAAAAATTGTAATGAACCGTCACCTCCCGCCATAATTACTACGTCAATTCGCAGCGACTTGAGGTGTTTAGCAATGATTTCATATTCCGGGCGAATTAATTTCCTTGTCGTTCTTCCTGACTGCATTACCGGAATTGAAGCGATGGCGTAATCGACTAAATCACGTTGGGATATTTCCCGGTGATTGTTTTCCAGTAAACCAGGAATGCCGCCATTGAATAACACCATTTCCGCTTTTGTCAGACGGGATATTTGATAAACAAAGTTATTAATCCCGGTAACATCTCCACCGCTGATCACCATGCCAATTCTCATTGCCATCATCCTTCATGCTGTGCGTCTGATATTCATTCTTCCGATTAACCGCAGTGCTATTTGCAACGAATGTCACACTTTTGCCATGAATTTGCTGCCAGAGATCGTTGACACAGGGTTTTGATGAGTCTTTTTTGTGATTAAAATCACATTGCCAATTCTGATTAAAATATGAATTATTCATTTAAATCATAAGGTTATATTTACATTTATCTTTGCGCCCCGCTGCCCTTAATATCTTTACTGACGCTCTTTTTCTTTCACTCTATTTTGTGATTTCCCGCGCATTTTTATCGATTACGCGCGTTTATTCCGTGAAAGTTAAAGGGATAATGATTACGTGCGTTATTTCCGCATCCGTGCCAGTCAATGATTGACTCAATGCTGCTGCACTTGTCCAATATGAATGCAAATAATTAGCGAAGAAGAGAGAAGATGAGTATTCCGCAGGAGATGTTGCGTCACCTGGCTGACGTGGTGGGTGAGAAACAGTTATTAACCCATGCCGATGATAAAGCCTGGTACATAAAAGGCTTCCGTGTGGGGCGTGGCGAAGCGCTGGCGGTGGTGTTACCGCAAACCCTGCTGCAGCTATGGCAGACACTGCAGGTTTGCGTCGCCCATGACGCCATTGTGCTTATGCAAGCCTCAAATACCGGCGTTACCGGCGGATCAACGCCCGACGGCAACGATTACGATCGCGATGTGGTGATCATCAGCACCCGCCAGTTAAAAGGTGTGCAGGTCATTGATCAGGCGCGTCAGGTCATTGCCTTCCCAGGTACCACCCTCACTGAACTGGAACAGACCTTACAGCCTTTGGGGCGTGAACCGCATTCTGTGATTGGCTCATCCTGCATCGGCGCGTCAGTGGTGGGCGGGATTTGTAATAACTCCGGCGGATCACTGATTCGTCGCGGCCCGGCCTTTACTGAAAAGTCCCTGTTCGCGCGCATCCATGACGATGGCCGCTTAGAAATGGTTAATCATCTCGGTATTGCGCTGGGCGAAACGCCAGAGGCCATGCTGGAAGCACTGACGCAGCAACAGTATCAAACCGGTGAACAACCCGACTGGCAGGGAAAGATTTGGGCCGAAGATTATGCCGATCGCCTGCGTGATGTCACCGCTGATTCCCCGGCACGTTTTAATGGCGATCTCCGTTATCTGCACGACAGTTCCGGCAGCGCCGGTAAAGTGGTGGTGTTTGCCGTGCGTTTGCCCACCTTTGAGGCCAGCACCGGTAGCGATACCTTTTACATCGGTACCAACGATGAGCATGTGCTGGTGGAACTGCGTCGCTATCTGTTGACCCGCATGAGCGAGCTGCCGTTACAGGCGGAATATATCCATCGTAACGCCTTTGATTTGACGGTGCGCTACGCCAAACATATGTATCTGGCGATACGTAAATTCGGCCCGCAGGCCATTCCGCAAATGATGGCGAATAAAGCCAAATGGGATGTGCGCATCAGCCATTTGAAATGCCTGCCGCGCAATTTTGTTGATCGGATGCTGCAATGCTTTAATCAGCTCACACCGAGCTTTATCGCGCCGCGCATTATGGATTACCGCAGCGAGTATCAACACCATTTGATGATCAAAGTTGAGTCTCAGCAAAGCGCTGAGTTACACGTTCTGTTGCAGGCATTCTTTGCGGCTCATCAGGGCGGCTTTTTCCATTGCGATGCACGTGAAGCGGCAGATGCCTTCCTGGTACGTTTTGGCGTTGGCGGCTGCACCATTTCCTACTGCGATGCGCTGGGTTATAACCCTAACGAGCGGTTGGTCGCCTTTGACGTGGCGCTGCGTCGTAATGATGATGCGTGGCGCCTGACGCTACCGGATCACCTGGCGGCACAGGTGCAGGTCGATTCATGCTGCGGGCATTTCTTCTGTTTCGTGAATCATCAGGATTATGTACTGAAACCGGGCTACGACGCCAAAGCGTTTAAGGAAGAGGTGAAGCGGTATCTGGAGCAGCGCGGGGCTAAATATCCCGCCGAGCACAACGTTGGACACCTCTATCAGGCTTCATGCGAGCATGTGGATCACTGGAAGCAGCTCGATCCCACCAACAGCTGTAATCCGGGGATTGGCAAAACCAGCAAGAAGAAGTTTTGGCGGGAAATGTAGCATCGGTAGCCAGGTCGCCATAAAGGGCGACCCTACGGTTATTTAGCGGGATTTCGTAGGGTGCGCATTCAAGCGCACCTGGTCACCATCAATGCGCATCCTGGCGGATTCATCGCGATTGAAACTCAGCAAACATCGATGCGATTATTTCGCGTATGCTTCGGTTGAGATGGTCAACGTCACGTCATCGCCTACCGCTGGCACATACTTATCCAGCTTGAAATCCGAACGCTTAATCACGCCAGTGGCATCAAAACCAATCGCCTCTTTTTTCACCATCGGATGCATGCCCTGCTGATTCAGCGTGGCATGCAAGGTGACCGGCTTGGTAATCCCTTTCAACGTCAGGTTACCTTCCACGTCGAATTTGTTATCACCCTTGGCTTCCACTTTGGTGCTGTGGAATACCGCTGAAGGATATTTTGCGGTATCGAAATACTCAGCACCGAGAAACTCTTTGGTCAATGCAGGTACGTGAGTATCAATTTGCGTAATCGGCAGCGTGACATCAACGCGCGACTGCTGCGGCTGATCCTTATCAAATACGATTGACCCTTTGCTATTCGGGATATCGGCCGTCGGGTGAGAGAAACCAAAGTGCGTCCAGGTCACGATGACCGAGGTGTGCGCCGGATCGAGGGCATACTGCATCGCTGCAGCCTGTGACAAGGGGGCATAAAGCGTAGCCGCCGCCAACAGTGGCAGCGCAAGACGGGTAATGTTTTTCACTCGCAGTTCCTTTTAGTTCGGGATAATGCAGTGAGTGTCGCCCTTTACCTGGTAACTAACCAGTGAAGAGATTTGCTGGTGACTGTCAAATATATTCAAATATATCAATGAGTAATAATCATCATACGATAAAATCACAGCGCGTAAGTAGCATGCACGTTGCTTTCATAGCCTAAAGGCTATAGGTTATTTATAGCAAAAAAGCTATGGGATGGCATTATGTGGGAAATTCTGACAACGGATGTTTTCGATAAGTGGTTCCTGGCGCAGAGTGAAGCACTGCGCGAGGATGTGTTAGCCGCGATGACTATTTTAGGTGAAATGGGACCCCAATTGGGACGCCCTTATGTTGATACGCTAAAAGGTAGCGATGTCCCTAACCTGAAGGAGTTGCGCATTCAGCATGCAGGTAACCCCATCAGCGCATTTTTCGCTTTTGATCCGGTGCGACGCGCTATTGTGCTATGCGCAGGGAATAAAACCGGCTGCAACCAAAAACAGTTTTACCGAACGATGATTCGCCTTGCTGAAACAGAATACCGTAAGCATGTGGCGCAGATGGAGGGATAAGATGTCTACTTTGAAAGAGTTACTGGAAAAACAATCACCTGAAAGCCAGCAGCGGATCGCTAAAAAAGTCGAGAAATTGCGCCAGGAGATTGCCTTGAGCCAGCTGCGTGAAGAACTCAATCTCTCGCAAACTGAATTGGCGCGTGTCATTGGCGTCTCGCAACCCACGCTGGCTAAAATGGAAAATCCCGGCAACGACCCGCGACTCTCCACATTAAAACGTTATGTTGACGCTTTGGGTGGTGAACTGCGTATTGACGTTACGTTGCCCAACGGCAAACACATCGCCTTTCAACTTTGATTAACCAAAATCAACCAGCGATGCCTTTCACGCAGCAGGTGATAGTGAAGGTGCTGTAGCTGCGGCAGCGTCAGTGCCTGGATGGCGGTGCGGTTAAGGATTGGTAAGCCAAGCTGCTGGCGCAGCGCTTCTTCCGCACGCTCGCTGTTGTCCTGGTTTACGCACTGCATCGCTAAGTTCGCCTGCCAGGCCGCGAGATGTGCCGCAGGAATAGCGGCGATTTCGGCAAGCATGTCTCGCATAAAACGTTTGCTGTGGCCAAGCAGCGTGCGCCATGGGATATTCGGCGACTGCAGCGCCAGCAGCAAACCATCAACATCCGCAACTCGCTGATAGCGCGCCGACACCACATAGCCAATTTGCTGCTCTACCCGCAGACGCTGGAAAAAGCGCGTTTCCAGCATCAGCGCCAGCGCACGTAACGCCGCGAGGCTGGCATCATCCTGCTGCGGCAGCGGCATAAACAGTAACAGCGCCTGATCGCTCCCGTCACAGGCAACCGGCATCACGCCGCGATGCAGCATGGCAGGTGGCGCATAGCGTGCCAGCGCGAGGGAGAATTCGCTGAGCAGATGGCCCACGCGCTGGCTTAGCGCACCCTCTGCGCCACACCACGCGACCAACCATTGTGGTGTTGACTGCGGCGGGATCAGTTTGCTGGGCAAAGCGGCCAGCAGCTGACGAATAACGATAGAGTGCGTTGTCTTGATGACCCGATCCTGCACCGGTGCATTAAGCGCCTGTAAAGCCTGATGCATGCTAAGCAAAGCGCGATCGGCGCAAGCAGGCAAATTAAGCACCAGCTGCCAGCTACCCTGTTTTTGCTGCCAGCTGCCGTTGCCACCGGCGTGGCGCAACTCAGCTAGCACCGGACGCAATAAGCGTTGCCGCGCCTGTGCTTCCTCGTCGCGCAACAGCTGATAAAACGCCGGGCGCAGCAGCAGCGTCTCAACCGATTGCACGGGCGCAATCACCGGCAGCGGCTGCGCCACTGGCGGTAAGCGAGGCAACGTTATCTCTGCTGACGCCGGATAAAAGTGAAACGTTGCAGGTTCGGTGGCGAGCCATTGTTCGGGCAACCATTCAGCCAGCTGCAGCGTAAATCCCTGTTTCTGCTGCGGCATACCCTTCAGCTGTTGCTGCGTGAGCAAACGCCTGCGTGGGCGGTGAGGTAACGCAGAGGCAAAGTCAGCCAGATTATCTGGAACCGTTAAGCCAGGCGCAAAACCGAGCGCCCGGCCGCGCAGCTGCTCCAGCGCGGACGAGGCGGCAAAATCCTGCTGTGCCAGCCGCGCATAGTGCTGATGCTGCCGCGCAGGTGCCTCTCTTAACGCGGTGAGATGCTGCCAGAAGTAGTGCTCGATACGTTGCGCCTGCGCGGGAGTAAGCTGCGGCGCACCAAAGCGCAGCGCCAGTAACGCGTGGTGCGTATCCTGCCATAGCCACTGGGCGTTAAAGGACTCACAGAGCCCTTCATGCCGCAGTTGCGCCACTAAGCCGCCGGGTGCTTCATCTTGCCAAAAGGCATTCAGCAAGGTGACGTTGTCACGAATGGTGGGTTCATCGCCGTCAATCAGCAGCGCCAGCCAGAAACTCTCTTCACCCGCCAGCTGCAGCAAACCATCGCCTGGCAGCAGTAAAGGTTCGATTGCCGCTGGAGTTGCACCACCCGTTAATAAGCCGCTGCCAAACTGCGACGCCAGCTGCGCCAGTTCATCGAGCGATTGCGGACCTTGCAACCAAAGTTGCATGTTATCAGCGTGATACCAACGCTGATGAAATGTCTGTAACGCCGCCCGCAACTGCGTGACATCGTCACCAAATACCACGCGATTGCCTACGCGAAAGCGTTGAAAACGGCCTTGCAGCGCATCCAGTATCGCCGCTTCACACAGCGTGTCGGCATGGCTTTGCAGCAGCTGATACTCGGCATCAATCACCGCCGCTTCCTGCTGGATGGCCTGCGCACTCAGCAGCGGTGCCGCGAGCATATCGCACAGCCGCTGTACGCCCGCTGATAACGCCGCTGCCGGTAGCTGGCAAAAAAAGGCGCTGCGGCTCAGCTGCGTAGTGGCATTGACCTGGCCGCCCTGCTGCTGCACCCACGGCATGAAGCGATGGTCACCGCTGAAGTTTTCACTGCCGCAAAACAGCAGATGCTCAAGCAAATGCGCCAGCCCCGGCCAGCGATCCGGCTCATCGAGGCTGCCCGCCTGCACGCGCATTAGCACCGCCGCATTGCGTGCGCCGGGCTGATGGTGCAGATAACAGCGCAGGCCGTTGGCGAGCGTGATCTGGCGCGCGTTCATCAGGTGACGCGCTGCTTAAAGATCAGTTCGGAGTTGCTACGGTTACGGAACTGCAGCTGCTGGATTTTGATATCACTGCAGTTAGCCTGACGCCGCGCTTCAAGGATTTTGCCATGATGCGGTGACTTACTGCACACCGGATCGGTATTGTCCGCATCGCCGGTCAGCATAAACGCCTGGCAACGACAGCCGCCAAAGTCCTTCTCTTTCTCATCGCAGGAGCGGCAGGGTTCCGGCATCCAGTCAAAACCACGATAGCGGTTAAAGCCAAACGAGTTGTACCAGATGTCATCCAGCGTGCGTTCCAGCACCGATGGGAACTCAACCGGCAGCTGGCGCGCGCTGTGGCACGGCAACGCGGTACCGTCGGGCGTGACGCTAAGGAAGATCGATCCCCAACCGCCCATGCACGGTTTCGGCCGCTCTTCATAGTAATCCGGCGTGACGAACAACAGATTGGTCAGATTGCCACTGGCGCTCATGCGCTGACGATAATCGGCCACCACCGCTTCGGCATGGGCGATCTGTTCGCGCGTCGGCAACAATCCTTCACGGTTAAGCTGCGCCCAACCGTAGAATTGACAGGTCGCCAGCTCGACGTCATCGGCTTCCAGTTCGATACAGAGATCGATGATCTTGTCGATTTGATCGATATTGTGGCGATGCAGCACAAAGTTCAGCACCATCGGATAGCCATGCGCTTTCACCGCTTTTGCCATCTCCAGCTTCTGCTGGAAGGCTTTCTTCGACCCGGCTAGCGCAGCGTTCAGCGTTTCATCGCTGGCCTGGAAACTGATCTGAATGTGATCGAGGCCCGCGTCAGCAAAGGCGTCGAGTTTTTTTGCCGTCAGGCCAATGCCGGAGGTGATCAGGTTGGTGTAGAAACCGAGATCGCGCGCGGCGCGGATCAGCTCCGGCAAATCTTTACGCGTTAACGGTTCGCCGCCGGAAAAACCGAGCTGCACGCTGCCCATGGCACGCGCCTGGCGGAACACCTCAATCCACTGTTCGGTGGTCAGCTCTTTCTCCTGCTGGGAAAAATCCAGCGGATTGGAGCAATACGGACACTGCAGCGGGCAGCGATAGGTCAATTCTGCCAGCAGCCACAGCGGCGGCGTCACGGTTTTACTCGGGTTCACGACACAGTATCCATTTTTGTTCGATGGCAGATTGCAGGAACTCTTTCACGTCATCGCCTACGCCGCCCGCTTCCGGGAAGCGCGCATCCAGCGTGGCAACAATGGCCGCCACATCTTGTTTACCATCGACCAGTTCAAGGATCATCGTGGCGGTTTCGTTCAGCTTGGCCATGCCTTCCGGATAGAGCACGACATGGCTCTCCTGCGCCGCTTCCCACTGCATGCGGTAGCCACGACGGAAAGCCGGAATCAGATTATCTTTCATATCGTTATACCAACCTTGTGCTGTGCCAGGACACCCGATCGGTGACCGTGTGATAAGGCGGACGCTGCAGCGCATACGCCATGGTCATGGCATCCAGCATGGTCCAGAGAATATCGAGCTTAAACTGGAGGATTTCGAGCATGCGGTTCTGCTGCTCGGCGGTGGTAAACACCTCGAGCGCCAACGCCAGACCGTGTTCCACATCGCGATTCGCCTGGCTCAGGCGACTGCGGAAATAGAAGTAGCCTTCCTCTTTGATCCACGGATAGTGCTGCGGCCAGCTATCAAGGCGCGATTGGTGAATCTGCGGCGCGAACAGCTCGGTCAGCGAGCTGCACGCGGCTTCCTGCCAGTTGGCACGGCGCGCAAAGTTAACGTAGGCATCTACCGCAAAGCGCACGCCCGGCAGCACCAGCTTCTCTGAAAGTAAAACATCGCGCTCCAGCCCGACCGCTTCACCAAGCTGAAGCCAGGCTTCAATGCCGCCTTCGTGGCCGTTGCTGCCGTCGTGGTCGAGTATACGCTGCACCCATTTGCGCCGCGTGGCGGGATCCGGGCAGTTGGCCATGATCGCCGCGTCTTTCAGCGGAATATTGGTCTGATAATAGAAGCGGTTCGCCACCCAGCCCTGAATCTGCTCGCGCGTGGCATTACCATTGTGCATCGCGATGTGGTACGGGTGATGAATGTGGTAGAACGCGCCTTTATCGCGCAGCGCCTGCTCAAAAGCGGCGGGCGCTAGTGCTTCGGTAATGATCACGATGCAAACTCCTGCAGATGAATCGCCATGCCATCCCAACTCACTTCAATGCCCTGCTGCGCTAAATAGTCGCGCTGCGGCGATTGCTCGTTAAGGATGGGATTGGTGTTGTTAATGTGAATCAAAATTTTGCGTTTGGCCGGCAGCGAGGCCAGCAGCGCCATTAAACCTTGTTCTTCGGCCAGCGCTAAATGCCCCATCGCCTTGCCGGTATTTTTGCCGACGCCGGTGGCGAGCAGCTCGTCATCTTGCCATACCGTGCCATCAATCAGCAGGCAATCGGCTTTTTCCAGCCAGGGCATGATCACCGCATCGGGCTCGCCGAGTCCCGGTGCGTACAGCAGCGTTTGGCCATTGGCGGTGTTTTCAATGAACAGCGCCACGTTGTGGCCCGGCAGCGGACGATCGCGATATGGCGAATACGGCGGCGCATTGCTGAGAATCGGAATCGCGGTGAACTGCAGGCTCGGGCACACATCGACGCGAAATGGCTCCAGCGGTGTTAAGGCATGATGCTGCAAGCCGCCGTTCCAGTGCTGCAACATAGTGAAAATCGGAAAGCCGCTGGTGAGATCGGCATGCACTTCCGGCGTGCACCACACCTGGTGCGGACAACCTTCACGCAGGCTCAGCAAACCGGTGGTGTGATCGATTTGGCTGTCGGTGAGAATGATGCTGCCAATGGCCGTACCGCGCAGCACGCCCTTTTTTATCAATTCTGGGGTGTGGGCAATCTGCTGGCTGATGTCCGGTGACGCGTTGCACAGCACCCAATCTTCACCGTTATCACTGACGATGATCGAGGATTGCGTGCGCGCCTGCGCCTGAATAGTGCCGTTACGCAGGCCGCTGCAGTTGGCGCAGTTACAGTTCCACTGCGGGAAGCCGCCACCAGCCGCTGAACCGAGGACTTTAATAAACATGAAATTTGACCAGAGAGAGAAAACAAAATGCCCGCACGAGCGGCGGGCAGAAGTCTTAGCGGTTGGAGATGTACAGAGTCACTTCCAGGCCCAGACGCAGGTCAATAAACGCAGGTTTTTTCCACATAATATTCTTCCTCTTATTCATTCAAAAATGCAGAGCACGCTCTGCTGGAGATCATTGCAGCTGTGACGTAGATCACATTGCAATCATGACGCGCGCAGATGTTGCGCCAATGTAGCGAGCAGATCAACCCTGATTCGGTAAGGGAATTGTGCTAATCCCGCCAAATCTGTTGCAACACGCGCTGCCAGTTGCCCCAGGCGAGCTGCTCAAGAGCCGTTTGATCGTAGCCCAGTGAGCGCAATAACGCATACAAGCGCGGTAATCCGGAAACATCTTTCAGCGCATCAGGCACGCTGATGCCATCAAAATCGGAACCCAGCGCTACATGATCGCTGCCCATTATCGCGATCAAATGCTCAACATGTTTAACAATTTCGATCAACGGCGTATCGCTATCGCGTTTGCCATCGCTGCGTAAGAAAGCGTTACCAAAATTCACACCTACCACGCCGCCGCTGTCACGAATTGCGCGCAGTTGGTCGTCAGTGAGATTGCGCGGCTGCGCACACAGCGCATGCGCATTAGAGTGCGTCGCCACCAGCGGCGCCGATGAGAGGCGCGCCGTGTCCCAAAAGGCTTTTTCGTTCATGTGTGACATATCGATCAGCATGCGATGATGATTGGCCGCCGCAATCAGCTGCTCACCAGCCACCGTCAATCCTGGCCCGGTATCCGGCGAATGCGGAAAAGAGCCGCTAACCCCCTCACCAAAGCAATTAGGCAAATTCCAGAATGGCCCGATGCTGCGAACGCCAGCCTGATAGAACGCATCGAGCGCTGCGCCATCGACATCAAAACCGTCCGCGCCTTCGATATGCGCCACCAGCGCCAGCACACCTTCAGCGCGGCAGGCGGCCATATCGGCGGCGTTGAGGCATAAGCGCGCCCGCCCGTCAGATTGCGCAGCCAGCGCTTTGAGAATATCGAGCTGCTGCCAGAGGATCGCCAGCGGCGACAGATTCTCCGCCGCCCGCAGCGGTGCCACCTCTTGCACATAGCGCGGCGGCGGCACAAACAGGGCGAACAGGCCACCGGCAAAGCCGCCCTGCTGCATACGCGGAAAATCGAGGTGGCCTTTTTCAATGCCGTGAAAGAATGCCTGGGCGGGCGCATCACGATGATGCAGCCACAGGTTAAGCAGCAGGTCATTATGACCGTCGAAGGTAGTGAGTAACATGAGGCGATCTTTGGTGAAACAACATGCCACCATGCTACGCGCGCGCTGCGGTTTCGCCAAATGTGGGCGCACAAAGGGTTACGTGACGCAGAGGTTGTCAGTTACGCGCGGGTGGTTGTCAGCAATGCGCGAGCCGAGCAGCGTGCTGCCAGGCGAGACTCATCACAACACCACAAGGAGACTGTTATGCTCACTCAACCTGCTAGCAAATACCGCGCGTTTCCGGTTATCGATTTACCCGACCGCCAGTGGCCATCGCGTCAGTTGACGCACGCCCCGCGCTGGCTCTCCACCGATCTGCGCGACGGCAATCAGGCGCTCGCCACGCCAATGGATGGCGCGCGCAAGCTGGAGTTCTGGCAACTGTTACTGCGCTGTGGCTTCAAGGAAATAGAAGTGGCGTTTCCGGCAGCCTCGCAGACCGATTTTGATTTTGTGCGCCTGTTGATCGAGCACAATCACATTCCCAACGACGTAGCCATTCAGGTACTGACGCAGGCGCGTAGCGACCTGATCGATCGTACTTTTGAGGCGCTACGCGGTGCACCAAACGCCATCATCCATATGTATAACGCGACTGCGCCGCTGTTCCGCGAGCGCGTGTTCCGTCAAAGCAAAAGTGAAATCATTGCGCTGGCGTGCGCCGGTGCACGGCAGATTCGCGCCCGCTGTGAAGCACAAACCGCTACTGCGTGGACTTTCGAGTATTCACCAGAAACCTTCTGCTTTACCGAACCCGAATTTGCGCTGGAAATTTGCGAAGCGGTTGCCGCGATTTGGCAACCGGGTCCCACGCGCCCGATGATCATCAACCTGCCCGCGACCGTGGAGGTGAATACGCCCAACGTGTATGCCGATCAGATTGAGTATTTCTGTCGCCACTTCAGCCAGCGATCGCAGGTGTCGATCAGCGTGCACCCGCATAACGATCGCGGCACCGGCATCGCCTGTGCCGAGCTGGCTTTGCTGGCGGGAGCAGACCGCGTAGAAGGCTGTTTGTTTGGTAACGGCGAGCGCACCGGCAACGTTGATATCGTTACGCTGGCGCTCAATCTCTACACCCAGGGCGTTGCGCCGCAGCTCGATTTCAGCGATATCCAGCAGGTGCTGGAAGTGGTGACGCGCTGCAATCAGCTGCCGGTGCACCCGCGCCATCCTTACGCCGGTGAACTGGTGTTTACCGCGTTTTCCGGTTCGCATCAGGATGCGATTCGTAAAGGCTTTGCCGAACGCGCTGAACGGGAAGAAACAATGTGGCAAATGCCGTATCTGCCGCTCGACCCGCTGGATATCGGCTGTAGCTATGAAGCGGTGATCCGCGTGAACAGTCAATCGGGCAAAGGCGGTGCGGCATGGCTATTGGAGCAGAACCACGGCCTGCAGCTGCCGCGCGCTTTACAGCAGGATTTCAGCCGATTAGTGCAGCAGCAAACCGACGGCCATGGCCAGGAGATGACGCATCACGCCCTGTGGCAGCTATTCTGCCAGCATTATGGTTTAACGCAGCCCGCACGGCGTTTGCTGGAAGCGGAAAGCCACAGCGACGACAAAGGCGAAACGCGTTTCAAAGCGCGATTGCAGCAAGGTGCGCAGCAGGTAACGCTGGAAGGTAAAGGCAATGGTTTGCTATCCGCTGCCGTTTCCGCGCTGCATCAGCGCTATGACTTAGCCATCACCATTGAGGATTATCACGAACATACGCTGGGTAAACGCAGCGATAGCCGTTCGGTGAGCTACATCAGCTGTATTAACGCCCGCGGTGAACGGGCGTGGGGCGTGGGAATTGACAATGATGTGGCGCGCGCGTCGTTGCAGGCGCTGCTCAACGCGGCGCACGCTTTTCTGCCGCAGGAAAGTAGTTCGCTGGTGTAACGCCGAGCACCCGGCGGAACATGGCGCTGAAGGCGCTTGGACTGTCGTAACCGAGCTCAAGCGCCACCGTGAGCACGCTTTCTCCCTGAGCTAAACGGGTTAACGCTACGCTCAGGCGCGCGCGTCGTACCCAGTCGCTGAACTGCAAACCGGTTTCGCGACTGAAATGGCGCGCCAGCGTGCGTTCGGCCACGCAGAGTTCAGCGGCGGCGCGTGCCAGCGTCCAGTTTTCCCCCGGCGCGTGCTGAATGTGCTGACACAAACTCAGCAGCCGCCTGCTTTCCGGCAGCGGCAGGCCAAACGGCAGCACATCCATCACGCGGATTTCATCCAGAATCAGCTCATAAATGCGCTCAGCGCGACTGCCGGAACCGTACTGCTCCGGCAACGCCAGCGCGCTGACGATCAACTCGCGCAGCAGTGGCGAAATCTGCACCACCTGACAGCTGGCGGGCAGATCGGCGCGCGCCAGCGGATCAACAAACAACGTGCGCGCTGCCACCGCGCCAACAATCTGCAGCGCGTGGCGCGTGCCCGCCGGTAACCAGACGCCGCGACTCGGCGGCACAATCCAGCTGCCGTGCTGGGTTTCAACTTTTACCACCCCGCTCAGCGTGTGAATCAGCTGCGCGCAAGCGTGGTGATGCCACGGCTCGGCGTCGCCATGTGCGTAATCATGCGCATACGGCACCAGCGGGCGATGCGTGAAGTCGAAATTGAGCCGCGCACTCATGCTAGCGTTTCAGATATTGATAAACCGCCGCCAGATCCTGCTCGCCATAACCGGCGTCCACCGCTTGCTGCCAGACGTCAACGATGTTTTCCAGCGCCGGCAGTTTGCTGTCGCCCGCCGCGTCCAGCGCCAGTTTGGCGTCTTTCAGTGCCCACACCAGATGCATCTGTGGGGTGAAATCACCGCTGGCGATCATACCGAGTTTCATTTTGGCATACGGCGCGGCGAGTGGGCCGCCATCCAGCACTTTCCACAGATCGTCGGTGCTGAAACCGAATTCTTCCGCCAAACGGGTACTTTCCGCCAGGCTCTGCATCAGACCAATCAGCCAGCTATTCACCACCAGCTTCATGCGCGAGCTGGCACCCGCTGCGCCCAGCCACTGCGTACCTTTACCGATGGCAGCAAACACCTGCTCGGCGGCCTGCGCTTTGCTTTGATCGCCGCTCGCCATCACCAGAATTTGCGCATTTTCTGCCGGCGCTTTGGTACCGGAAACCGGCGCATCGATAAACACCACGTCCGGACGCGCGCTTTTGAATTCGGTGATCAGTTGATCGGTGGCTTCCACGCCGATGGTGCCCATCTGGCAAAGGGTTGCGCCCTGCTTAAGGTTGCTGCGGGCATCGTTCAACGCCTGTTGCGTAATGGTCCCATCAGCCAGCATGGCGATCACCACATCCGCGCCCTCAACCGCTTGTGCGGCGCTATCGGCTAAGGTGATGCCAGCGTCCAGCAGATCTTCGCCCCTGGCGCGCGTGCGGTTCCAGCCGCGTACCGTAAAGCCTTTTTTCAACAGGTTGGCGGCAAATGCATGACCCATTGCGCCCAATCCCAGTACCGCTACCACAGGTTGCTGACTCATCTATCCCTCTCTTTTGTGCCTACAGACAAAACCGCCAGACTGACAGAATTTTCCTCACGCAGCCAGGCGAGAGATGCGATGAAAAAACATATTCAACACCGCAAAGAGTAATAATCCGTCATACTATTAACGCTTTTCAAACAAATGAAAAAACGATTAACATACGCGCCATAAATGTTCCATTCGGTACATTCCACGCCCTTTTTTACGGTCTTTCATAATGAAAATAGCTTTACTGCGACAGGCTTCGTTGCTGATGGTGCCCGCAATGTTCCCGCTTGCTGTCATCGCGGCGGATGCAGGCAGCAATACCATGGTGGTGAGTGCCGCACCAGCGGCTTCCGGACTCTCTGAGCTGGATACGCCAGCAGCGGTTAGCGTGGTTTCCGGCGACGATATGCGCCACGCGGCACCGCGCGTGAATTTGTCTGAAAATCTCGCCAGCGTGCCCGGTTTGCAGATACAAAACAGACAAAATTACGCCCAGGACCTACAGATTTCGGTGCGCGGCTTTGGTTCGCGTTCCACTTTCGGCCTGCGCGGCATCCGCATGTATGTTGACGGGATCCCAGCCACCATGCCAGACGGCCAGGGCCAAACCTCCAATATTGATATCGGATCGATTGATCATATTGACGTGCTGCGCGGCCCGTTCTCGGCGCTGTACGGCAACTCATCCGGCGGCGTGATTAACGTCGAAACCCAAACCGGTCAGCAGCCCACCACGCTGGAAGCCAGCAGCTGGTATGGCAGCTACGGCAGCTGGCGCAACAGTGTGAAAGCCAGCGGCGCAACCGGCGACGGCACGCACGCCGGCGACGTCAATTACACCGTTTCCGCCTCACGCTTTACCACGCACGGCTATCGCGATCACAGCTCGGCACAAAAAAACCTGGGTAACGCCAAACTCGGCGTGCGCATTGACGATGTCAGCACCCTGACGCTGTTGTTTAACAGCGTACACGTGGATGCGCAGGATCCGGGCGGCTTAACCGCCGATCAGTGGAAAGATAATCCGCGCCAGGTGGCCAGCAATGTGACCTTGTACAACGCACGTAAAACCGTCGATCAGACGCAAGCAGGCCTGCACTATCAGCGCCAGATGAGTGAAAACGATGATCTAAGCGTCATGATGTATGCAGGCGAGCGTGAAACCACACAGTACCAATCGATTCCTAAAAGTGCTCAGCAAAGCGCAGGCAATGCGGGCGGCGTGATTTCGCTGGCGCGTCATTATCAGGGCATTGATACGCGCTGGACGCACCGCGACGCGCTGTTCACCATCCCGGTGACGTTCACCGGCGGTGTAGACTATGAAACCATGACCGAAAAGCGTAAGGGCTATCAAAACTTCACCGCCAACGAGCTTGGTGTACAGGGCGATCTGCGTCGTAACGAGCGCAACCTGATGTGGAATCTCGATCCCTATCTGCAAACCGCGTGGCAGCTAACGGATAAACTGTCGCTGGATGCTGGTGTGCGTTTCAGTACGGTGAATTTTGACTCCAACGACTATTACGTGACCGCTACCGATCCGGACGACAGCGGCAACCGTCGCTACCATCGCTGGCTGCCGGCGGCGGCGCTGAACTACGCGATTGATAACAGCTGGAACGCCTACGTTTCTGCCGGACGCGGTTTCGAAACGCCTACGTTGAATGAGTTGTCCTATCGTGCCGCCAATCAGGCCGGCCTCAATTTAGATCTGCAACCGGCCACCAGCGAGACGGTTGAGTTGGGCAGCAAAAAACGTATTGGCAATGGTCTGTTAACCGCGGCGGTATTCCAGACGGATACCAAAAACGAGATCGTTTCCGATAGCAGCTTTGAGGGCCGCACCAGCTACAAAAACGCCGGTGAAACGCGTCGTCGTGGTTTAGAGCTGGGGCTGGATCAGCAATTCGGTGAAAGCTGGCGTTTTAAAGCCGCATGGACCTTGCTGGATGCCCGCTATCGCTCCAACGCCTGTGGTACCGAAAGCTGCGACGGCAACCGCATTCCTGGCATTGCGCGCAATATGGCGTATGCCGGATTGGCCTATGCGCCAGAACAAGGCTGGTATGCTGGAACAGATGTGCGTTACCTGAGCGATATCGCCGCTGATGATGAGAACGATGTGAAAGCGCCGTCTTACACCGTAGTGGGGGTAAATAGCGGTTATAAATGGCTGGTGCAAAACTGGACGTTGGATCTGTTTGGCCGCGTCGATAATCTGTTTGACCGTAACTACATCGGCTCGGTGATTGTCAACGAAAGCAACGGCCGCTATTACGAACCGGCACCGGGCCGCAACTACAGCGTCGGTTTAACGGTGAGTTATGCGTTTCAGTAAATAAACGCGTTGCCAAGATTGATATCCAGGTGCGCATGAATGCGCACCCTACAAAAACCCAGCTATATACACGTAGGGTCGCCATGCATGGCGACCGAAACTGTCGATTACTTCAACAACGCCAGCACGTCTTCCGTTGTGCCGGTTTCACCCAAGCGCGGGAAGATACGTTCAACGCTGTTTTTGTGCGTTTCGGCATCCAGGCAGGTCATGGCATCGGTTGCCAACGTGACGTTGTAACCGAGCTCATAAGCCTGACGCGCAGTGGACTCTACGCCAATAGCGGTAGCGATACCGCAGATGACCACCTGGGTAACGCCACGTTGCTGCAGCTGCTCATGCAGGTCGGTGTTGTGGAACGCGCCCCAGGTCTTTTTGGTGATGGCGATATCGCCGCGCTGCTGCGCCAAATCCGGCACTAATGTTGCCCAATCGGCTGGCAGATCGCCGCCGTGGCGAGGTTGTTCATTACGGCCTGGCGCGCCTCCCGCTACGTTAACCAGCACCACCGGACGTTTTTGCCCCCGGAAGGCATCCGCTAAACGCGCTGAGCGCTCAATCACCTCGTTGGCTTCTAACGGTGCCACGGGCAGCGCGACGATGCCGTTCTGCAGGTCAATCACAATCAGCGCGGTATTGTCATCAAGGGTAGTTAAAGCCATGTTGAGTCCTCTCAGGATTAATGGTCGGCAAGTCGTTGAAGTAAAGGAATGGCGGCCAGCAGCGTTTGCTGCTCGTGTGGCGTTAGCTGTGTAGCGATGCTCTCAACGAGCCAGTCATCCCGCTGCGCGCGGTTGGCGGCGATAAGCGCTAAACAGGCGTCGGTGGGCTGATAGCGGGTTTTGCGGCCATCCAGCGGATCGACAGCACCCTGCACCATACCCAGCGCCTGTAAGCTGGCAACGGTCGCGCCCATTGATTGGGTTCGTACCGCTTCCCGAGCCGCCAATTCCGTCACCGTCATCGCACCGTCGCGCACCAGATAACCGAGCACCGAAACCTGCGGCCAGGTGAGATCGCCCGGTGGGGCCGATTCACGCAGGCGGCGCGCCAGTTTGCCATTGATGCTGCGCAGTAGCGCGGCCGCGCTATTAAGGTCGCTCATGGCACCTTCTCCTTACTAATGAAGCGCGAGTATATAAATAGGAAGGCAAACTGTGTAGTTTACCTTCGTATCAATTTGTAATTGCGCGCGCTGTCGCCGGGTTTCGTGGGGTGCGGCATTTATGCGCAGCGGGTGTTAGCCGCGATAAATGGCGCCCCTATGGCCGCTGCAAATAGTGGATTAGGCTGTGAAAACGCAGCGGCGTGCTGAGCGGATTGCGATAGCTGTGTGGTTTATCGGCGGCGAACTGACTGGCCTCGCCGCACTGTAAGCGGCGCCATGTGCCGTCCAATCCCAACAGCAACTCACCTTCCAGCACCACCACTTGCTCAATCACGCCACTTTCGTGCGCTGATGAATCGCTCTGCGCGCCAGCCGCCAGCATCACTTCCAACAGATCAAAACGTAGCGTCGCGTCGTACGGCAGCAGCGGTTTGACCTGCATCTGCGCGTTTGGCTGGCGGAAAGTCGCAGCGCTGCCCGGCGGCTGATCGCTGCCCTGCACAAAGAAAGAAAACGGCACATTAAAGCCGGTCGCGATCTTCCAGAGCGTCGCTATCGTAGGGCTTGATTCGCCGCGCTCAATCTGGCCAAGCATCGCCTTGCTTACGCCTGTGCGTTCCGCTGCCAGCGTCAGGCTCCAGCCATTCGCCTGACGCAGCTGTTTCAGCGCCAGACTCAGATGTTGATGCAGATTTTCCATGTGTTCTCCCCTCTTGCTGGCGCGCAGTGTAGCACTTGTGCGCTATAGCGTCCCATGCAACAATGTGCGTTATAACGCACAAGAGGATGTAACCTGATGATTACTGCTACCCCGCGCAGCGCTTTCTCTTTTCCGATGCTGATTTCTGGCTTTATCGCCGTGCTGGTGGGTTACAGCAGTACGGCCGCGCTGATTTTTCAGGCCGCACAGGCGGCGGGCGCTGCGCCAGAACAGATTGGGGGCTGGTTTTCGCTGCTCGGCATCGGTATGGGGCTGGCTTCATTGGGTTTATCCGTTTGGACACGCATGCCGATTCTTGCAGCATGGTCCACGCCCGGCGCGGCTCTGCTCGCCACTAGCGTGCAAGGATTAACGCTGAATGAAGTGGTCGGCGTATTTGTCGCGACCAATCTGTTGATTGTACTTGCTGGCATTACCGGCCTGTTTGCCAAACTGATGAACCACATTCCACAATCGCTGGCGGCCGCCATGTTAGCCGGCATTTTGCTGCGTTTTGGTATCGGCACGTTTAGCGGATTGCAGAGCCATTTCGCCCTGTGTGGCAGCATGTGTTTGGTCTGGCTGATAAGTCGACGCTGGCTGCCGCGTTACGCCATCCTGCTGGCGCTTGTCGCAGGGGTACTGGTGGCGCTGGGGCAACAAACCATCCATTTCCCGCCGCATGCGTTGGCCATCAGTTGGCCTGTGTTTATCATGCCGCAATTTACGCTGGCATCGCTGATTGGCGTGGGTTTGCCCTATTTCCTGGTGACGATGGCATCGCAGAACGCGCCAGGGATCGCGACCTTGCAGGCGCACGGTTACCAACCACCGGTGTCGGCGCTAACGGGCTGGACTGGCTTTATTGCTTTAGTTCTCTCACCTTTTGGCGGGTTTTCAGTGTGTATCGCCGCCATTACCGCCGCGATTTGCATGGGTGAGGATGTCGATCCGAATCCGGCACGGCGCTGGATGGCTGCGGCACTGGCAGGTGTTTTTTATCTGCTCACCGGCTTTACAGGCGGCTTAATTGCCGTGATGTTGAGCGCACTGCCGCCGGTGTTGATTGCCACGCTGGCAGGTTTGGCGTTATTAGCAACGCTTGCCGGCAGTTTGCAGCGCGCGCTGGCCGAACCGCAGCAGCGGGACAGCGCGATTATCGCGTTTCTCATCACCGCCAGCGGCATTTCCCTGCTCGGCATCGGCTCGGCATTTTGGGGCTTGCTCGGCGGCGCACTCACTTATTTTGTTCTCACGCCGCGCTCTCGCGCTTAAAACTTCAACAACTTAGGTTTACACGCGGGAAAAACGCCCTGTTTTTCCCCCTTTATCAGCCGTTTGATTTTCCTGCATTTGGCTTAAGATCACTACCATCGCCAAAAACACACACTGTTCTGCCTCAGACAACCACCGATAAGGGCCCAACGAGTGGCAAAAACTTTTCTGCGCAGCGGCAATCTGGATACGGTACTGGCACTGGGTGAAAACGGCCAGCCCGTCTGGACCTCCGCGCTGCAAATCCGTGAAACCTTGCGTCTGCGCCGCCAAACTACGCTGGCCAACTGCCTGGCCATTCCGCAGGCCAATGAGCGCGGTGATCGCCTCGATTGGTACGCCCCTTTTAACGGCAAAGTAAAGTCCTGGCTTGGTGCCAGCGATCGCGAGCGCCGTGAGGCGCTGGAACTGCTGACGTTAAACCAGCAGGATCTTCAGGCGCTGAGCCTGCGTGCGCGTGATGCAGATAATCCTGCCCTGCGTCTTTTCGGTGCGTTGCTAAGCAAAACCCTGCAGTTCCCCGATCAGCAGTACGTTTATCTGGTGGATGGCAAGCCAGTGATTACCTTCTGGGGTTTTGTTGATCCTCAGGCGCGTTCGCGTGATGACGCGCTGGCTTGTCTGCGCGATACGCTTGAAGATGAGCTGCCGCCGCTGTTGCCAGAACCACCGACGGTTACGCCATTAGTGGTTGCGCCGGTTATTGCGCCGCTGATCGAAGTGCCTGCCGTGGCGGCCGAGCCGGTTGCTGAGCCGGAGCCAGAAGAAATCGCACCCGCAGAGGACGTTCCGCCGCCAGAACCGCAACCCGCAGCGCAACCTACCCCGCCTACCCGTCGCGGCCTGCGTCCATTGGCGCTGCTGCTGCCGATTGCGGCGGCGGTTGCCGCTGGCGTCGCCTTCTGGCTGCACAGTGCACCTGAACCCCAGACGCCTGCGGTGGCCGACGCGCCCGCCGTCGTCAGTACGCCGCCTGCGATTGTGTTAAAAGCGGTAAAATTGCCCGCCACGCTGCCACAAACTCACGCGACCGTGATCGTCGCTGCGCCGGAGGTTGCCCCCGTGAAACCTGAAGCCCCGCCGGAAGTGGTGGCTGAGCACACCGAACCGGCAAAAGCGGACGATCTGGTGATGACCACAGAAGATGCGCGTCTCGGCTCAGTGAAATTCATTAATGGTACCTGGCGCGTCACCTTGCGTCAGACCAATCTGCCCACCGGTAAGCCGCCCAGCCTGCGATATCAGATCAAAAATGGTAAAGGCACCGCCACCATTACCCAGGGCGACAACATCCGCTGCAAAGCCGATGTCACCGCCGCGATGACGACCGCCGGCACCATGGAAGTGCGCAGCCGCTATACTGCCAGCTGCAGCGATAAATCGCGCTACCGCATGCCGGAACTGGTGTGTAAAGCCGGTGATGGCATTGCCAGCTGTACTGCGCAATATGGCGCAGACCAGGTGTTCCCGTTGACGATTAAGCGTGAGAGTAAGTAAACATGTTGGCTCCCCTCATCGATGACAAACAGAAAATCACGCTGATTGAAGATAGCGGTGTGCAGTTTCTTGATTTCGGTTTGCGTTTGCCTGCGCTACAGGCACGCCGTCAGTTTGTGCGTCAAACGGCCAACGGCCCGCTGCTGCGCCTGAACGTTGACGGTAACAGCGGTAAGTTTCTGCTCTATCCGGAAGATGGCGGACCGGCAGAAGTGGTGCGTCCGGAATCGGATATCGCACTGGCCGATTCGCTGGCGCTGCTGGCCCATCAATGGCTGCCGCTGCCGGTGCTGCGCTGCAACAGCGGACGCCGTTTTATTGGTGGACCGGATAACTGGGCGCGGCTGCATTTGGCGCCGCTCAGCCAGCCCGACGGCGCAGGCAACACCCATCGCATCACCCTTGCGTTCGATACACGTATCGTACCGGAACAGGATGGCGGCGAGCAGCACGGTTTAAGTAAAGCCGATGCGCAGAATGGCGTCAGTTTCGCCCTTGCGTGGCATAACTATGAGCTGGGCGAATTCCTCGATCATACCTGGGTGGATGGCTGGCTGCGTGAAACCTTTACTCAGCAAGTGCATGCGCAAGAGTCACGTCGTGAGCAGGAAGTGAATCAGGCACTGCGTGAATTCGAGTATCAGGCGCACTACCTCAACCTGTTGGAACTGCTCGGTGAACAGCTTGATTTGGCGGAGATCACCCTGCATGCCGCGTCACACCAAACGCCGGCGGTGAATGTCGATATCATTCTGGATGTGGGCAACTCGCACACCTGCGGCATTCTGGTGGAAGACCACGCCGAAGAGAGCAACGGCCTGCGCCAAACCTATGAACTGCAGCTGCGCGATCTTTCCGAGCCGCATCAGGTTTATAACGAACTGTTCGAAAGCCGCCTGGAGTTTGCCGAAACGAAGTTCGGCAAATCTAACTTCTCGCTGGAAAGCGGGCGTGAAAACGCCTTTATGTGGCCATCGCTGACGCGCGTGGGACGTGAAGCCAGCCGCCTGGCGCTGCTGCGCGCGGGCACCGAAGGCAGTACCGGTTTATCCAGCCCACGCCGCTATTTGTGGGATGAAGCACGTTATCTGCCAGGCTGGCGTTTCAACGCCAACGGCAGCAGCGATGAACCACAGGCCACCGCACTGCCGTTCACTCTCTTGATCAATGATGAAGGTCAACCGCTGCACGCGCTGGCAGAAGATGACCGCTTGCCGGTGTTCTCCGCCAGCTACAGCCGTAGCTCGCTGATGACCTTTATGCTGTGCGAACTGCTGGCGCAGGCGATGATGCAGATGAACAGCGTAGCGCAGCGTCAGCGGATGCCGCAAAGCCAGGCGCCACGCCAGCTGCGTCATGTGATTCTGACGCTGCCTTCCGCCATGCCGAAACCCGAGCGGGAAATTTTCCGTCGTCGCATGCAGGAAGCCATCGCGCTGGTGTGGAAAGCGGAAGGCTGGCATCCGGCTGAAGATGATTTCTCCGCCGCCAGCCAGACGAAAAGCCTGCGCCCGGTGCCCGATGTGCAAATGGAGTGGGATGAAGCCACCTGCGGTCAAATGGTATGGTTGTTCAACGAAACCCAGGTCAACTTTGCCGGTCGTGCCGAAGATTTCTTCAGCAGCATGGCGCGCCCGGATCGTCCGCGTGAAGCCGATGAACTGCCGGGCAAAAGCCTGCGCATCGCCTCCATCGATATTGGCGGCGGCACCACTGACCTGGCGATTACCCAATATCGCCTCGACGATGGCCAGGGCAACAACGTCAAAATTACCCCGCGCTTATTATTCCGCGAAGGTTTTAAAGTCGCGGGCGATGACATTCTGCTGGATGTGATTCAACTGTGGATTCTGCCGGCGTTGCAGCAGAGTTTGCAGAAAGCCGGCTTAACGCTGGCCGAACCGCTGATGAACAAATTGTTCGGCCACGACAGCCGCATGGATGGTCAGGCCACGCTGCGTCAGCAGGTGACGCTGCAGCTGTTTATTCCGCTGGCGCAGGCGGTGCTTGAGCGCTATGAAAACTGGGATCCGCTCGACAGCCACAGCGAAATCAATGCGCTGTTTGGCGAGCTGGTACCGCAAAAACCGGCAAGCGCGGTGCTGGCGTTTGTAAATGGCGAAATTCAGCGCACGCTCGGTGGCGACAGCCGTTTCGATCTGCTCGACGTGCCGCTGGTGGTCAGCATGGCGCAGCTGCACGGCGAGTTCCTGCAACATCGTATGGCCATCATCCCAGCGCTGCGCGCCATGTGTGAAGTGGTGTCGCTTTATCAGTGCGATGTGCTGTTACTCACCGGTCGTCCGTCGCGCTTCCCCGGCATTCAGGCGCTGGTGCGCCATCTGCAGCCGCTGCCGGGCAGCCGTATTTTGTCGCTGGAGGGCTATCACACCAGCGATTGGTATCCGTTTAACAAACAGGGCCGCATTGATAACCCGAAATCGACCGCGGCGGTGGGCGCGATGCTGTGCCTGCTGGCGCTCGACCTGCGCCTGAGCAGTTTCTGGTTCCGCGCCGGTGACTTCGAACCTTACTCCACCATCCGCTATCTTGGCGTGCTGGATGAAACGAGCGCGCTGAGCGACGATAACCTGTGCTACAGCGAGATCGATCTCGACCGCAGCGACTTCGCGCTGGATCGCAAAAGCAGCTTCCGCATCCGCGGCAATGTCTGCCTCGGCTTCCGCCAGCTGGAGAACGATCGCTGGCCGGCGTCACCGCTCTATAGTTTAAGCATTGTCGATCCGACGCTGGCGCGTCAGGTTGCCGGAGAGAGCGTGCTGCGCATTAAACTGGCAGTGCAGCCAGGACCGGATAATTTTGGCCCGGAGCGCTTAGTATTGAGCGATGCCCGCATGGATGACGGCACACGCGTGCCGCTGGAACAACTGAGCCTCAAACTGAACACGCTTTCTGCCACCGGCAACGTGAATGCGCAATATTGGATCGACAGCGGGAGCGTCTGCAAACGATGAGAACTGCCAAAAAAGCCTCGCCGGTTACGCCAGCGAAACGTCTGAGCCTGATGCAGGAAACGCTGGATGGCGCGCTGAACTGGGTGGAAACCCATCAGGCGCACGCGCCGCGGCTGGCAATGGAAGCCGAAACGCTGACGCTGCAGCTGCGTCGCGCACGCGTCGAAAGTCATGCGCTGGCGCGTCAGCTGGCGCGCCCGGTGACGCTGGCGCTGTTTGGTCAATCGCAGGCGGGCAAAGCCTGGCTGCTGAGTGAAATGGTTGGGGACGCGCAAGGTCAACTGATTGCGCGTCTTGGCGACAAGACCCTCAACTATTTCCAGAACATTAATCCCGGCAACGTCGATTTTGCCATCGCTACTCGCTTCAGCCACCAACGTGAAACCCAATCCAACGCCTGGCCGCTGGAGATGACGCTGCTGAGCGAAGTGGAGCTGATTCGTTTGATGCTGGCCTGCGCCAAAACCGAGGAGCAGCCCGATACGCCGCAGATTGACGCGGCACTGCAGCGTTTGCAGCGTCATCGTCAGGACGACGTACAACCTGGCCTGGACAGCGATGCGTTGATCACGCTGTGGGGGTGGAGCCGTCGCCACCATCGTCATGCAGAAGTATTGGATCGTCACTTCTGGCCGCAGGCGATTGCGCTGGCGCCGTGGCTGAGCGTTGACGATCGCGTACAGCTGTTTGCGCTGCTGTGGCCGGGCCAAAACGCGCTGAATGAAAGCCTGCGCAGCCTGATGCATTTGCGCCATCAGCTGCGTCACGCGCCGCGCGTGTTAGCGCCGCTCAGCCTGCTGGTAGACGATGCCGCGCTGCCTGCAGAAAAACTGATCGGCAACGACGCCGACTGGCAGGAGATGATCGAAGTTTGCCCGATCGTCGCCAATCGCGTAGGTAAAGCGCAGCATGTCCCGCTGGGTTTACTGGCGCTGCTGACGCTGGAAATCGCCCTGCCGCTCAGCTCGACGCCGCGCCAGGCATTGTATGATGACGCCGATATGCTGGAGCTGCCTGCGCCGGGCACGCCTGCCGATCGCACACAGCAGGACGAACTGGCGCAGTTACGCCAACGCGATCCCCTGCGCGCCACCCTGCTGGAGCAAAAACGTGCGCTGCTGCCCGGTTTGTACGCCGCGCGTCAAGGCATTGACCTGATGCTGATCTGCACCGCTGCCAGCCAGCGTCAGGACACCGATGTTGCTGCCAGCGCGCTGCGTGAATGGCACATGCATCAAACCGTAGCCGCCAGCGGTGAGAAGCCGCGCCTGATTTGGGCGATTACCCCGCATGATGCGCGTTATCAGCAGCAGCAGATTAACGTCGACGAAGCGGTACAACGGCAAATTGGCCAGCCGGGGCAAAGCTGGGGATCGATGCTGGCACTCGATCGTGCCGGGGTCGATCGCATGGGCAGCTGGCTGCAGGATGAAATGCAGCCGGAAGCACGACGCGATCGCCTCGCGATCCAGCTCAGCGCGCTGCAGCAAAAACTGGTGGAACGCCTGCAGCCGTGGACGGAATCCAGCGCGACGCCAGAGCAGGCAGCGCGCAAACAGGCGATCTCCGATACGTTGCTGAAATGTTTGCAACATCGCACCGGTTTGCACGGCGAACTGCTGGAGCGTTTGCAGCCTTCGCGTGAAGCGGTGCGTCAACTGTGGCTGAGCCAAAGCAGCAGCAATCATAGCCAACACAGCGCCAAAACCGCCGCCGCCGAGCAGAGCTATTTCGGCATCGGTTTCGAGTTTGATCTGTTTAAAGACGAACCGGTGACGGCGGCTGAGCCGCGCAGTTCCGGTGGCCAGCGCGATCAGCAATTCCCGCAGCAGGTGTTTGCGCTGTGGCTGGAGCATTTGCGTCAGCTGCCGGAGAGCCGCAGCCTGCTGGCGCTGCTGAATGTCGATAAGCCCACGCTGGAGCTGCTGGTGGAAGAGCTGATCACCGCCAGCTTCCGCCTCAAGGTACTGAGCAAACTGCAAAGCACGCTTAACGAACCGGATGCGCAAGCCAGCGCACATGAAGCGCGCACCGATCGACAGGTGTCCCGCGCGATGACGGTACTGGGTGACTTTGTGGCGTGGCTAGGCTTTTTACAGCGTCCGGAAAGTGAACGTCCGGAAAGCCGCGTCAATCGTGGTCAGACGATTTTTGCTCGTCCGCCTGCGCCAAGCGTCAGTTTCTCGCCGGGGCAGCGTTTAACGCGTCTTTCGGCCGCTCCCGCCAATCATACGGCGTACTACATCTATGATTGGCTGGTGGGGTTAAACTCGGTGATCGTCGAGAACAATGGCTACACCGGCGGCGGCGATCTGCCGGCCAATGCGCGTCAGATGTTAGCGATTTTGCTGCTGCCGCTGCACGCCTGATTTATCCTTTTCGTACCAGGCGCAGCTCGCCGTCCAATTGCTGCTGCGCCTCTTCCAACAATGCCAGTACGGGCGCGAACTCTGCACTTGCGCTGGCATCTTCCGCATGTTGCAAAACGAGCGTTGCAGGCAGCGCCATGCCGCCGGTCAGCCAATCCCACAGCGCATCAAGGTTGTTGCCAAAATCATCTGTAGCCGCACTTTGCTGCACCAGCGCGCGGTAAAACGCCTGGCGATCCGGCAAGGTTTGAAAATCAAAATGGAGCGTCAACATGTTTAAGGCACCGGTTTGAAGCTGCGATAGTGATCGGTGGTGAGGAAGATCAGCCCATCCGATGAGTAAAGCAGACGATCGGCATCGCGGTGGCCGCAATCGTAATTCACATCGGCTTCATACCATTGCCTGCCCGCCTGCATCGGCAACCTTTTTTCACGGTTGCTAAAGCGATCGCCACCAATAGCGCGGCCCGGCAACACTTCACACAAATCGCCCTTGCCCGGGTTCCAGCCCTGACGACGCGCCTCATTTTTGGTGAGGTAAAGATCGGGTAATCGATGGTGCTGCTGCACCCAACGCGCCACGGTGTTGGCATCGGTGAGCTGAGAAATGTCGGGGTGACTGTTCGCCCATTTGTCGGACAAATGCGGTTTTAGCCCAAGCCATAGTGCGGCCAGGATCAGAATTAAGGCAATCCAGAGTTTCTTTGACATGGTGACATCCTGAATGACAGGACGCAGATAATAACAGATTTAAAACGGAGAAAAACGCGGGCCAGCATCGCTGGCCCTGGCGGGGGTATTACTGCATCGCGCTGGCGGATGGCGCAGCGTGACGGCGCCATGCTCCCGGCGCTACGCCATATTGGCGCTTGAAGCTGCGGTTAAACGACTGCTGCGAGTCGAAACCGAGTGAGATTGCCACGTTAAGAATCGGCTCATTGCTGGTGGTTAGCCTATCTGCCGATTTTTTCAGTTTTTTGTTACGGATGTATTCACCCAGCGGATAGCCGGTGTGCTCTTTGAACATACGCTGCAGGTGCCACTTCGAATAGCCCGCGCGCCCCGCTACGGTGTCCAGATCCAGACGTGCTTCAATGTTGTTATCAATCCAGTCGATCAGATCGTGAATAAATGCGTCGCTCATCATCCCATTCTCTCCCGTCGCCTTTGCGAACAGTATCAGTATCAGTTGCAATTACACTTTAAGGGTGACTGATGATGGCATTTAATGCAAGTTTTATTATTGCATTAAATGCCGCACTGCGCGTAGGGGCTTTGATCGCTTTGCAACTCAATGATCAAAACCGCACATAAAGTGTATCAGATATTCTTGCAGATGCAGTTTGCACAAGCCTACACTCGTCGCGTTTTAATGCAATCTTTAAAGTTGCAGATTTTTCGTACGTCTCCTTTCTTTTTCACCAACGCGGAATAACAACAATGCATCTGCAAACAAATGGGGTTCGTCGGGCAGTAAGCCTGTCAGGAGTGATGTTGCTGGGAAGCCTGCTGGCCGGTTGCGATCGCGGAGTGGCGCAAAACGCCCCGCCGCCGCCGCCCGAAGTGAGTGTCGCGCAGGTGGTTGAGCAAAAAGTCAGCCAATGGGATAGCTTCAACGGCCGTTTCGAAGCAGTGCAGAGCGTACAGCTGCGTCCGCGCGTTTCCGGCTATATCGATCAGGTTAATTATCGCGAAGGCGATGAAGTGAAGAAAGGCCAGGTCCTGTTTACCATCGACGATCGCACCTATCGCGCTACGCTGGAGCAGGCGCAGGCCGAGCTGGCAAATGCGCGTAGCCAGGCGGCGCTGGCACGCAGTGAATCGGCACGTACCGATAAGCTGATCGGCACCAATGTGGTGTCACGCGAAGAGTGGGAACAGCGTCGTTCTGCGGCGAATCAGGCGCAGGCCAACGTGCTGTCGGCACAAGCCGCAGTCGATATGGCGCAGTTGAACCTTGATTTCACCCGCGTAACCGCACCGATTGAGGGCCGCGCCAGCCGCGCGATGATCACCACCGGTAACCTCGTCACCGCGGGCGACAGCGCCAGCGTGCTGACCACGCTGGTGTCGCAGGATCGCATGTATGTCTACTTTGATGTCGATGAAGCCACCTATCTGCACTATCAGGCGATGGCGCGTAAAGGCGAAAATCGCGGATCGCTGCCGGTTGAGGTGGCGCTGACCGGTGAAGAGGGTTATCCGCATCGCGGTACCGTGGATTTCCTCGATAACCAGCTCACCGCCAGCACCGGTACCATCCGTATGCGCGCCTCGCTGGACAACCAGCAGCGTCAGTTCACGCCGGGCCTGTTTGCGCGCGTGCGCTTGCCGGGCAGCGCTGATTTCACCGCGCTGTTGATTGACGATAAAGCCGTGCTGACCGATCAGGATCGTAAGTACGTTTATGTGGTCGATGCGCAGGGCAAAGCCCAGCGCCGCGATATTCAGGCCGGTGATTTAGCCAATGGTCTGCGCATTGTGCAGCAGGGCCTCAAGCCCGGCGACAAGGTGATCGTTAATGGCTTGCAGAAAGTCTTTATGCCTGGCATGCCGGTGACCGCCCAACCGGTGGCGATGCGCTCCGCTCAATAACCTTCGAGACTGCCTTTTATGGATTTCTCCCGCTTTTTTATCGACCGACCGATCTTCGCCGCGGTGCTGTCTATCTTGATCTTTACCACCGGACTGATCGCCATTCCGCTGCTGCCGATCAGTGAATATCCCAACGTGGTGCCACCCAGCGTGCAGGTGCGCGCCGAATACCCGGGCGCTAACCCCAAAGTGATTGCAGATTCCGTGGCGACGCCGTTGGAAGAGGCCATCAACGGGGTGGAAAACATGATGTACATGAAGTCGGTGGCCGGTTCCGATGGCGTGCTGGTCACGACCGTGACCTTCCGTCCAGGCACCGATCCGGATCAGGCGCAGGTGCAGGTGCAGAACCGCGTAGCGCAGGCCGAAGCGCGTCTGCCGGAAGAGGTGCGCCAACTTGGCCTCACCACGCAGAAGATGTCGCCGACGCTGACGCTGGTGGTGCACATGTTCTCGCCGCACGGCAAGTACGATTCGCTCTATCTGCGTAACTACGCCACCCTGAAAGTGAAGGATGAGCTGGCGCGCCTGCCGGGCGTTGGTCAGATTCAGATCTTCGGTGCCGGTGAATACGCGATGCGCGTATGGCTCGATCCCAACAAAGTGGCGGCGCGAGGCTTAACCGCTTCCGACGTGGTTAGCGCGATGCAGGAGCAGAACGTGCAGGTCTCTGCCGGTCAGCTTGGTGCGGAGCCGCTGAAGAAGCAAAGTGATTTCCTGCTGTCGATCAACACCCAAGGTCGTCTTGAGAGCGAGGAGCAGTTCGGCAATATCATTCTGAAAACCGCCGACGACGGCACGCTGGTACGCCTGCGTGACGTGGCGCGTATCGAGATGGGTTCCGGTAGCTATGCGTTGCGTTCGCAGCTGAATAACAAAGATGCGGTCGGCATTGGTATTTTCCAGGCGCCGGGTGCCAACGCCATCGACTTGTCCAACGCGGTGCGCGACAAAATGGCCGAGCTGGCCACCCGCTTCCCGGACGATGTGCAGTGGGCCGCGCCTTACGATCCCACCGTATTCGTGCGTGATTCGATCCGCGCTGTAGTGCAGACATTGTTTGAAGCGATTGTGCTGGTGGTGCTGGTGGTGATTCTTTTCCTGCAAACCTGGCGCGCTTCGATCATTCCCCTGCTGGCCGTGCCGGTTTCGGTGGTCGGTACCTTCAGCATCCTCTACCTGCTGGGCTTCTCGCTCAATACCTTGAGTTTGTTTGGCCTGGTGTTGGCGATCGGTATCGTGGTGGATGACGCCATTGTGGTGGTAGAGAACGTTGAACGAAATATCGAACAAGGTTTGTCACCCACCGCGGCGGCGCATCAGGCGATGCGGGAAGTATCAGGACCGATTATCGCCATCGCGCTGGTGCTGTGTGCGGTATTCGTACCGATGGCCTTCCTGTCGGGCGTGACCGGTCAGTTCTACAAGCAGTTTGCTGTGACGATTGCCATCTCCACGGTGATCTCGGCGATTAACTCGCTGACGCTCTCTCCGGCGCTGGCGGCGCTGCTGCTGAAACCGCATAACGCCGCGAAAGATATGCCGACGCGCATTATTGATCGCCTGCTCGGCTGGCTGTTCCGTCCGTTCAACCGCTTCTTCCAGCGCAGTTCAGATGGCTATGAATCACTGGTGGGCAAAACGCTGCGTCGGCGCGGCGCGGTGTTTGCCGTTTACGTGCTGCTGCTGGCCGGTGCGGGCTTTATGTTCCATACCGTGCCTGGCGGTTTTATTCCGACGCAGGATAAGTTGTATTTGATTGGCGGCGTGAAAATGCCGGAAGGTTCTTCGCTGGCGCGTACCGATGAAGTGATTCGTAAGATGAGCGAAATCGGCATGAATACCGAAGGCGTGGCCTATTCGGTCGCTTTCCCCGGTCTGAATGCGTTGCAGTTTACCAACACGCCAAATACCGGCACGGTGTTCTTCGGCCTGAAGCCATTCAACGAGCGTAAGCGTAGCGCGGCGGAAATTAACGCGGAGATCAACGCCAAGATAGCCAAAATTCAGCAAGGCTTCGGCTTCTCGATTATGCCACCGCCGATTTTGGGTCTGGGACAAGGTTCTGGCTATTCGCTGTACGTGCAGGATCGCGCTGGACTGGGTTATGGGGCGCTGCAAACCGCCATCAATACCATGACCGGCGCAGTGCTGCAGACGCCGGGCATGATGTTCCCGATTTCCTCCTATCAGGCCAACGTGCCGCAATTGGATGTGCAGGTGGATCGTGACAAAGCCAAAGCGCAAGGCGTGTCGTTGACCGAGCTGTTCAGTACGCTGCAAACCTATTTGGGATCGTCGTACGTTAACGACTTCAATAAGTTTGGACGTACCTGGCGCGTGATGGCGCAGGCGGACGGTGATTTCCGTGATAGCGTGCAGGACATTGGTAATCTGCGTACCCGTAACGATCGTGGCGAGATGGTGCCGATTGGCAGCATGGTCAATATCACCACCACTTACGGCCCCGATCCGGTGATCCGCTACAACGGCTATCCGGCGGCGGACCTGATTGGTGATGCCGATCCGCGCGTACTTTCTTCAGCGCAGGCGATGCAAAAGCTGGAAGAGATGTCCACGCAGGTGCTGCCGAACGGGATGAATATCGAGTGGACCGATCTGAGCTATCAGCAATCAACGCAGGGCAACACCGCGCTGATTGTGTTCCCGGTGGCGGTACTGTTGGCCTTCCTCGTGCTGGCGGCGCTGTATGAAAGCTGGACGCTGCCGCTCGCGGTAATTCTGATCGTGCCGGTGACCATGCTCTCCGCGCTGGTCGGCGTGTGGCTGACCGGCGGCGATAACAACGTGTTTGTGCAGGTTGGCCTGGTGGTATTGATGGGGCTGGCATGTAAGAACGCGATTCTTATCGTCGAATTTGCGCGCGAATTGGAGATGCAGGGCAAGAGCATTGTCGATGCGGCGCTGGAAGCCTGTCGTCTGCGTTTGCGCCCCATCGTCATGACTTCAATCGCCTTTATCGCCGGTACTATTCCGCTGATTCTGGGCGAAGGCGCGGGTGCGGAAGTGCGCGGCGTGACCGGAATTACGGTGTTCTCAGGGATGCTGGGCGTCACGCTGTTTGGTCTGTTCCTGACGCCAGTGTTCTACGTGACGCTGCGTAAGCTGGTGACGCGCAAGCAGCCACAAGCGGAAGTGCAGACGGCGTAAACGTTAAGTGTGAGATGAACAATCCGGGCCAAGGTGCCCGGATTTTTTATGGCTGGAGTTCGGCGAAAAAAAAGGTCGCCACGGATGGCGACCCTACGGGATTGGTGCGGTTTTAGCGACCTTTTTTACACAGGTCGGCGAGTTCGAGGTCGGGCAGCTCTTCACAATTGCTGGTGTCGTTATGCTTCAGCTCGGCCAGCGCATCCGCCACGGTGCGGGTTTCCAGCACTTTCAACGAGGCTTCTTCAGCCTCTTCAGCAATCGATTTGAAGTACCAACACAAGTTGGCGCTCACCAGGCAACGTGGAGCAACGTCCGGACGTGAGGCCCAGAGCTTTTTGTCCTCTATCACAGAGGTGTAGATGTCACGCAGCGTGATTTCAGCAGCCGGACGCCCCAAATGAATGGAGCCAGTGCGGCCAAGCGTTGAGACGATGATGCCATCTCGCGTGAGCGGAACCATCAGTTTCCGAATGAAACTGGGATTCGCTTCAAGACCATACGCCAAAATGGCACTGGTCGAGCGTTTACCCAATTGCTCCGCCATCGCTACGCTCAAAACCATCTGCAAAGCTGTCGGGAAGCGGTAATCAAGCATTTCTATATCCTGAGTTGCGGTTATCTTGTTGTTTTTATGCCGCGACAGTGAGTAATCAATGAGCAATAAATATAACAAACACTGTTGCTTTTTAGAAGGGCCAAATAGTACGACATGTGGTTATAACGCATGCCGGAGCGTCATTAAATAACCTTTATTATCAATAAAATAAATCAATATCAGATGCTTATTCCGCCTCAATTATCAGATGATGATAAAGGCATAAAATGCAAACTTGATCTCACTTACCGCACTATCAGTTCATCCTGTCCAGCGTTATCCGTTCTCAACTCCTCTACCAAACTTCATTCAAGACAAGGTGTTTCTATAGAAGAAACAATCCAATTATTTTTCTTTGTAAATTAAGTACCTATACTCTTTGACCAAAAGTGCGATTTGTGATGTTGATCACGATCAATATCGAGCAAATCGCCAATCGATTTAATGCTGTCAGACGAAAGCCGTTAGCGACATTTTTCAGCGAAAATTAAGTTCTGGTGAAAAATAAATTCCCCCGCTAGGCGAACGTTAAATGCACCGTTCTTTCAGCATAAAAATCCTGGAAATACAGAATGAAAAACTCATTGAAATTCGCTGTTATCGCTATCGCTGTTGCCACTTCATTTAGCACTTTTGCTGCCGTATTTGATGATGCGGTAAGCCATCGAGCCGTAATGCAATCCAACTTTAATTCAGCTCTTAGCTCTGCACAGCGAGCGAATAAAATAGCGGCCCTTGCTGACTCTCATTACAACACTGAACGCAGTTCTACAGATATGTCTATCAATGACAGCTTAGCCCATGCTGCTGATGTGGCCGACCGTAACGCAGCGAATGCAAATGTCGCATTTCATAGAGCTTATAATAAAGAACAAGCAGCAGACGCAGCCGTAAATGGCATCAACTATCGCACTCAGGTTGCAGCGATGCAGGTCGCAGCAGTAAAATTAAATGCTACACAGGTAGCTGCGGGTTCTATCAACGTCAGTGCGGGCAGCCTGCCAGCGAACACACCGGTTAAAGTGCAAACGAATGATGGAAAAATAACCACTGTTGCGGCTTCGACTCTTTCTCCTGCGGTACAGGTCTCTGTTCCACATGTTGATGCCATCATCAACAGCCCGTCATTGAAAGGTGGACAACAAAGCCACGACCATGGACATACGCACAATGGTGGCCAGGGCAATGGTGAAAGCAACGCAGCGAACACTAACAGCGCACACGGCATGGGTGGGGCAAACCACATTGGCGGCGGCGCTGCACAATCAGGTAGCCAGAACGTCGGTCATTGGTGAGGCCATCACTCCTGATATGAAGCGTAAATTTAGAACCATTGAAAAAAGCATTAAGGCCGAACACCTGCAGCGTGGACAACGACTCATTGCGCATGAAGGTTTCACTCATCTGATTGATGGACTGGAGTGGGACGACAAAAATCAGGTTATTTCAGTGATAGTCGAAGGGCAGCGCTGGAAATATCGCTATTGGAACATCGTCTCTATTCAAATTCAGGAAGAAGAGGATACGTCAGAAAGGAATGCGCTATGACAGCAAAAATATCTGTTGCCAAAGCCGCTGCGGTTGTTGTCCTTGCGCTGCTCATTTTGCTGGGGATCGTGCAGATGACATATTTACGCCATCTGCCGCATGGCAGCGATCTGTTCAACGCCGCACTGCTGGTTGCGCTGGTGAATGCCTTTCTCATGTGGAAATTCGCGACGGCGAGCAATTGCTGGACGCTCTATTCCTGCGCAACATTTTTCATTGTAATGATGATTATTGGCCTTTGTTTTATGGCATATGGCGAAAATATCACCGGATTGTCTTTTTTTACCGTCACCGGTATCGCAAAGCTGGTCTTAACAACTATCGGCAATCTGGTGGTTTGGGGGGCTCTGCTGACTCCATTCCGTCTGAGCCGCCGTGCGACAGCATTGGCAGCGGCCAGATCGAAATTTTGATTTATATTTTCTCCTGCACTGCCAGGCTGGCGCGCGGGAGTTTTTGCTTTAATAGCACCACCAACAACACGTTACACAGCGCCAGCAGGCACAGTAACCACAGCGTGGCATTGGCACCAAGATGCTGGAAGACGTAGCCACCCACCAGCGGGGTTAAAGCCTGGCCGATCAACGCCGGGCGGGCCATCCGCCCTACCACTATCGCGTAAGCTTCGGGTTTCACCATTACCAGCGGCAAGGTTCCACGCACGATGGCACGTAAACCGTTGCCGGCGCCGTATAACACCATACTCAGCACGGCAAACTGCGGATAACACGCTAGCAGCAATAAGCCGAGCGCCACTAAGCCTACCGAGAAAAAAGTGGTCCAGATGGGATGACCACGCTTAAACGCGATATCGACAATACGCGAGCCAACCTGACACGGCCCCAGAATGGCGCTGATGGCTAAAGCCGACGTCAACGTGTGTCCGCTGGCTTGCAGCAACGCGATCAGCTGCACGGAGATGGCTGTCATGATCACTGAAGCGAGGGTGAATATGCTGCACAGCAGCCAGAACAGCGTTGAAGATAATTCGGTGCCATCAGCTGAGGTTTTGGGCTTTGCCGTAGAAATTTTAGGTTCTGGCGCGGGCAGCGCATAAAAATACGCAGGCAACACCAGCAGGCACAACATTCCCGCAAGGGTAAAACAGGCGCCGCGCCAATCCAGCCAGTGAATTAGCAGTGCAATGCCTGGCCACACAAGGGTGGTGCAGAAACCGGAAATCAGCGTGATGCCCGTGATAGCACCGCGCGCCTGGCCGCCATACAGCGTTCCAAGCGTGGCAAACAGCGCATCATAAAGGCCCATCGCCATACCGATACCGATGACCAGCCAGGCAAAAAGGAACAGCAACAGGTTATGACTTAGGCCCATAATGATCAGCCCTAGCGCCATCACCGCCCCACTCCCGGCGAGTAATAGACGTCCATAGGAATGGGAAATCAGACGGCCACTTAAGGGTGCCAGCAAACCGGAAACCAACATGCCGAGTGATAACGCACCATAAACCCATTGTTGCGACCAGCCGGTCTCCGCCACGATAGGATTGGCCATTACCGCCATTAAATAGAAAGAACCGCCCCAGGAAAGGATTTGAACTAATCCCAGCGTAATGATGGCGGGAACAGGTGGCTTTGGCTGAGACGTCACGACAGTTTTCCGTTAGCAGGCAAAGCATTGTTATAACACGCTAATCCTGGCGGAAAAATCCCGACCTTTCCTGTTCAGCAAAATTGTGCGCCCTTCTGGCAGATTGGCACCAGAGCGAGTATGCTTAATAGTATGTTGTAACTATAATGAGGTTTTTATGGCGCGCTATGATTTGGTGAGCGATTTACATGAATGTGTGAACGCATTGGAGCGGGGTTTAAATGCTTTACGCCAGCAAGTTGAACAGCAGCCGTTGCTGATCGCCCGCGTGTTTAGCCTGCCGGAAATTGAGAAAGGCCGCGAAAATGATGAAATTGAACGCATTGCGGTGACGCAACATTTAGGTAAAACCGCGCGCGACATGGCGCTGGCCCACTACTGCCGCCTGTTTATGCAGCATCAATCGGAAAAACTCAGTACGAAAGCCGCCGTGCGTTTGCCGGGTGCGATCTGTATTCAGGCCGACGGTGATATCCACGATCGCATCACCCAACAGGTGGCAGAAATCAATGCCCTCAAACTGCGGCTGGAACAGTTAATTACCGTAGAGTCCGGCTTACCAAGCGAGGCGCGCTTTGAGTTTGTCCACCAACATCTGCGCGGCCTGATTACTCTCAACGCTTACCGCAGCGTGACGCTACTCAATTCGCCGGATAGCCTGCGTTTCGGCTGGGCGAATAAAAACATTATCAAAAATGTCACGCGGGATGCGGTGGTCGAACAGCTGGAACGCAGCCTGAAGGCCAATCGTGCCCAGGCACCGTGGACGCGGGAACAATGGGCGGAGAAAGTTCAGCAAGAACTGGAGGCGCTTCTCGCGTTACCGGTTGGCGCCAAACTGAAAATCAAACGCCCGGTAAAAGTACAGCCGATTGCTCGCGTATGGCGCGCCAGCGTTAAAAAACAGGTGCAGCTTGCCTGCCCCTCTCCCCTGCTGGTGCTGTGTCGCGATAAAACCCAGGTGCCCATTTTGGGGGAACTGCTGAACTATGATGCGGAAAATGTCGCGTATCGCCACAAACCGTTGGCTCAGCCGCTACACCTGATCATTCCGCGCCTGCATCTATGGAGCGACAGGTTGGCATAAAAAAAGATAAAAATGCGTGCATCCAATTCGCCACCTTCTCTCGTATATCCAGATGTGAGCAACTTCTTCGCTCCCTTCTAAGAGGATTCATGATGAAAAAGCTAATGAGCATTGCAGTCGTATCCGGCACCTTACTGTTCACCGCGGGCGCATTTGCCGCCATGGACAATGGCTCGGTGATGGTAGGCGGAGCCGCGATGTACCCGCAAAAAAACATCGTCGAAAATGCGCTTAATTCCAAAGATCACACCACCCTGGTGGCGGCAGTCAAAGCTGCTGGCCTGGTAGAAACCCTCGAAGGCAAAGGGCCGTTTACCGTCTTTGCGCCAACCAATGCGGCTTTCGCTAAACTGCCTGCCGGCACCGTTGATAATTTGGTCAAGCCGGAGAACAAAGCCAAACTGACCGCGATCCTCACTTATCATGTGGTGGCCGGTAAATACGACATGCAAGCGCTGGAGAAGAAAATTAAGCAAGGTGGCGGACATGCTGAGCTGAAAACCGTAAACGGCCAGCCGCTGTGGATCATGAACAATGGCCCGCACAACATTCAGCTGAAAGATGGTCAGGGCAATGTGGCAAATATCAGCACTTATGACGTCAATCAGAAAAATGGCGTAATCGATGTGATTGATACCGTATTGATGCCTAAGTAATTGCCTATACTCGGATTGGGCGTTTTAGCCAACCGGGATAAATATGGACGCAAAGCTGACTGAACGGCTAGAGACATTATTGCCGGCGATCGCTAAGGGCGATCGCCGCGCTTTTGAGCAGCTTTATCGACTCACTTCACCGCACCTTTACGCCCTCGCCTTACGGATGTTGCGCCAGCAAGGTTGGGCTGAAGAGGTGCTGCATGACTGTTATCTCACCATTTGGAACCGCGCAGCATCTTATGATAGTGCCCTTAGCGCCCCAATGACGTGGATAACGCACATTGTACGCAATCGTTGTATTGACGGTTTGCGAAGTGGACAAGCGCGCGTGGCGCTGGCCACCGAGGTATTTAATGATGAGCTACAGATCGCCGAAGAACAGGATCGCAATAACTGGCACGATCCGGCGCAAGCCGATCGCCTGCGACACTGCATTAGCCACCTGAGCAGCGAACAGCAGCAAAGCATCACGCTCGCCTATTATCAGGGGATGTCACACAGTGATATTGCCGCCTGGCTGCAGCAGCCGGTTGGCTCGGTAAAAAGCTGGATCCGCCGCGCGCTGGAGCATCTGCGGGAGTGTGTGGGCCTATGAACGATAGACAACAACGTGATGATGCGTTAGCCGCGGAATATGCGCTGGGAACATTAGGCGGCCTTGCGCGTTTGCGCTTCGCGAGAAGGCTGCACACTGAGCCGGAACTCGCGGCTAGCGTGGCGCGCTGGCAGACCTTGCTGGCAGGGCTCGATAGTCAGCTCGCGCCCATCACTCCGCCAGAAAAAGTGTGGAAAAAGATTACGCTCAGCTTGCCTGAGAAACCTGTGGTGCCGGCTAAACGCTCCTACGCTGGTTGGATGGTGGCCGCCAGTATTGCGGCGATTGCATTGATCGTTCAGCTTGTTTTGCAGCCCGCAACGCTCTCGCCATTAACCGTGTTGAGCGACACACAGCATCGTGAACAATGGGTGGTAAGTGCTGATAACAAACTTAAGCAACTGAGTTTGACGCCGCTGCATCCGATCGCGGTCGCCTCCAGCAATAGCCTTGAACTGTGGCTGATTCTGGCCGGCAAAGCGCCGATTTCGCTGGGCTTGCTCAACAGCAATACTGCCACCGCCATTGCGCTAAACGATCGCGAACTTACGGGCACGGGCATCATTGCCATCAGCCTGGAGCCGCAGGGCGGATCGCCTACCGGTCAGCCAACCGGACCGGTATTGTACAGCGGGCAGCTGTAGCATAAAAAAGGCCGTTCAGATGAACGGCCTTCATTACGGTTAGCGGCAGATTACTGCTTCATGCTGCCAACCATCTCTTCCGGACGCACCCACTCGTCAAACTGCTCTTCGGTCAGATAACCCAATTTCAGCGCCGAGCCTTTCAGCGTCAGACCTTCTTTGTGGGCTTTCTTCGCGATTTCCGCCGCTTTATCGTAGCCGATATGCGTATTCAGCGCGGTAACCAGCATCAGCGATTCGTTTAGCAGCTGATCGATGCGCTCACGCACCGGTTCAATACCCACCGCGCAGTGATGGTTAAAGCTGTCCATGCCGTCGGCCAGCAGGCGTACTGATTGCAGGAAGTTGTGGATCACCATCGGGCGGAAGACATTCAACTCAAAGTTGCCGGATGCGCCGCCAATGTTTACCGCAACATCGTTGCCCATCACCTGACAGCACAGCATCGTCAGCGCTTCGCACTGCGTTGGGTTTACTTTGCCCGGCATAATAGAGCTGCCCGGTTCGTTTTCCGGGATAGCGAGTTCGCCGATACCGCAGCGCGGGCCGGATGCCAGCCAGCGGACATCGTTGGCAATCTTCATCAGCGAGGCTGCCAGACCTTTCAGTGCGCCATGCGCGTGCACCAGCGCATCACAGGTTGCCAGCGCTTCGAACTTGTTCGGCGCGGTAACAAACGGCTGTTTGGTCAGTTCGGCCAGCGCTTTTGCTACGCGCACCGCGTATTCCGGATGCGTATTCAGGCCGGTACCAACGGCGGTGCCGCCGAGTGCCAGCTCCGCCACGTGTGGGATACTGTTTTCGATGTGCTTGAGATTGTGCTCCAGCATTGCGACCCAGCCGGAGATCTCCTGGCCCAGCGTCAACGGCGTTGCATCCTGCAGGTGGGTACGACCAATCTTAACGATGTCTTTAAATGCCTCGGATTTCTCACTCAGCGTCTTTTTCAGTACATGAATCTGCGGAATCAGCTGCTCCCGCACGGCGATGACCGCGGCCACGTGCATGGCGGTGGGGAACACATCATTCGAGCTTTGGCTTTTATTCACATCATCATTCGGATGCACCAAACGGGACATGCCGCGCTCGCCGCCCAGAATTTCACTGGCGCGGTTAGCCAACACTTCATTCATGTTCATGTTGGTCTGGGTGCCGGAGCCGGTCTGCCAGATCGCCAGCGGAAACTCATCACTGTGCTTATCAGCCAGTACTTCGTCAGCGGCTTTCAAAATCGCTTCTGCACGATCGGCAGGCAGCAGGCCGAGATCCTGATTGACCTGAGCTGCCGCACGCTTGGTCAGCGCCAGCGCATGCACCAGTGCCACCGGCATCTTCTCGGTTGAGATTTTGAAATGCTCCAGCGATCGCTGCGTTTGTGCGCCCCACAACTTATCTGCCGGTACTTCGATCGGTCCCATTGAGTCTTTTTCAATGCGATTGGCTGCCATGACTACGTCTCCTTAGCTCAGATTTTGAGGTTTCCGCTCCCAACGCCTTCCCGCGGCGCTGCAGAACGAGCAAGATTGTCACATACAAGAATTTAACATTATGCGAGCCTATCGCGTTTATTGCACATGTTCGTGTATTTTCTATGGCACTTTCTGCTTTAATAAGCCTATTTACTTACGGTTATTAAGGGTAAACGATGCAAAAATTGAACAATTCGCTGCAAAATTACGCCTGGGGCAGCAAAACTGCGCTGACTGAACTTTACGGCATTGAGAATCCGCAGGGATTGCCGATGGCAGAACTGTGGATGGGCGCGCACCCGAAAAGTCCTTCAACCGTGGAGATCAACGGTGAAGCGCGTTCGCTGCGTGAGGTGATTGATGCCGATAAGCCAGCGACGCTGGGCAAAGCGGTCGCTGAACGGTTTGGCGAGCTGCCCTTCCTGTTTAAAGTGCTGTGCGCCGATCAGCCGCTGTCAATTCAGGTCCATCCCAGCAAAGCCGCCGCTGAAGAAGGTTTTGCGCGTGAAAATGCGGCAGGTATTCCGCTCAGCGCCGCCGAACGCAACTATAAAGATGCCAATCATAAGCCGGAGCTGGTGTATGCGCTGACCTCCTTCCAGGCGATGAACGGCTTCCGCGAGCTGCATGAGATTGTCTCGCTGCTTGAACCAGTAGCCGGTGCGCATCCGCAAATCGCGCACTTCCTGGAAAATGCCAACGAAGCCAATCTGGCCAAACTGTTCGCCACGCTGTTGTCCTTGCAGGATGAGGCGAAATCGCGCGCGATTGGCGTATTGAAATCCGCGCTGAATGCCCGTGAAGGCGAACCATGGCAAACCATTAAAGCGATTGCCGTCGATTATCCGGACGATAGCGGGCTGTTTTCCCCGCTGTTGCTCAATGTCATCACGCTGCAACCAGGCGAAGCGATGTTCCTGTTCGCTGAAACGCCGCACGCCTATCTGAAAGGCGTGGCGCTGGAAGTGATGGCGAACTCTGATAACGTATTACGTGCCGGTTTAACGCCGAAGTTTATCGATATCCCGGAGCTGCTGGCCAATCTGAAATTCCAGGCAAAACCGGCCGCCACGCTGCTGACCCAACCCCAGCGTGACGGCGACACGCTGAACTTCCCGATCCCGGTTGACGATTTTGCCTTTGCCATTCATGCACTTTCTGCCACACCCCAATCGCTGGCGCAAAACAGCGCGGCGGTGCTGTTCTGCATTGAAGGCCAGGCGGTGATTGAGAAGTCCGGTCAACAGCTGGTGCTAAAACCCGGTGAATCCTGCTTTATCACCGCTGAAGAGTCGCCGGTGAGCGCCGCGGGCACCGGACGTCTGGCGCGCGTGTTTAATACGCTGAACTGATCCGGCTGACGCTTCCAGCATTAACTGCTATTCTTTCAAACTATTAATTTAAAACGCCTGCGGGCGTTTTTCTTCACCCGTCGCGCACCGACCAGCGGCGTGCGGACGCAAGGATAAGGACGACACAGCGATGAAAAAGACCCAGGTTGCCGTAGGTGTGATTGTGGCGCTCGGCGTGATTTGGACTGGCGCTTCATGGTTTACCGGTAAACAGCTTGAAAGCCACATGGATGAAATGTTGCAGAATGCCAACGCACAGCTGAATGCCTATGCGCCTAACAGCCGCTTAACGCTGAGCTATCAGGATTATCAGCGCGGCGTGTTCAGCAGCAAAACGAAACTGGTGGTGCAGGCCAGTTCACAAACCAATGACAATCCGCTGTTGAAGCCAGGTCAAAGCATCGTGCTAAACGAGATTATCGATCACGGCCCTTTCCCGTTCGCACAGCTGAAGCGCGGCAGCCTGATCCCAAGCATGGCGTCAGTGCACACCGAGCTGGAAAACACCGATGCGGTGAAGAAGTTATTTGAACTGACCAACGGTAAATCACTGGTTAACGCGGATACCCGCGTGGGCTACAGCGGAGCCACCGACACCGATCTCAACCTGTTAGCCGTGGATTACAATAATGCGCAAACTGGCGATCGTCTGGCGACCAACGGCGGCACGCTCAACATCAGCGCCGACAGTAAAGGCGATAAAGTCAGCCTTGACGGCGATTTCTCCAGCATTGCGGTAACCAGTAAAAATCAGGTCGACATGCCGGTGCTATTCACGCTCAATGGCCTGAAACTGAGCGGTGATACCCATCTCAGCCCGGAAGGCGTGCGCGTAGGCGATCAATCGGTTTCCCTCGATAAACTGAATGCCAGCATCAACGGCCAGGAAGGTCTCTCGCTGGAGAACCTGAAAACCACCTCTTCCTTCGATAATAAAGACGGCAAGATTGGCGGCAAGCTGGACGTCAACGTTGACAAAATCACCCTGCAGAAGCAGCCGTTTGGTGAAGCCAAACTGGCGATGACGTTCGCGCAATTCGATGCGCAGGCCGTGAAAGCCTTCTCCGACACCTACAATGCCCAGATGCAGGATCTGCTGAGCCAGCCGGGCGTAGCGGAAGATCCGATTCGCTATCAGGCCAGCGTGCAAACCATCCTGCGTAACAACCTGCCCACGCTGTTAAAAGGCTCGCCAACGTTAAGCATTGCGCCGCTGAGCTGGAAAAATGACAAGGGCGAAAGCAGCTTCACTCTGAACCTGGGCTTTAACGATCCGGCTACCGTGACCGGCGAAGCGCAAAGTTTGGGGGCCGCAGTGGATCGCGTGCTGAAAACCCTCGACGGCAAGCTGACGGTTAATATGCCAATGGCGACCGAAACCATGCGTCACGTTGGTTTGGCGGAAGGCTATCAGGGCGACGATGCGCAGAAATTGGCGGACCAGCAGGTGAAAGGTTTAGCGGCGATGGGCCAGATGTTCCGCCTGACGCAGCAGCAGGATGACAACATCGTTACCAGCCTGCAGTACGGCAACGGTCAGGTGACGATGAATGGCGATAAGATGACGCTTGAGCAGTTCCTGTCACGCTATATGCTGGGTGCGCCAACCAGCGAAGGTATGCCGGAGTAATCGTTCGTGGGCGGTCGACCGGCCGCCCTTACGCTTCCCCGCGCACCAGCTGGGGCGGCACGATCAAACTTTGTATTTCTGCTTCCGGCTGTGCCAGTCGCTGCATCATTCGTTCGGCCGCTCGCCTTCCCACGTCCCGCGCTTCGCTGCTGACAAAGGTCATGGTGGGATCGTGCAGCTCGCGCTGCGGATCGTCGTTGAATCCAACCAACGCCAGCTGCTGCGTGTAATAACTGTCTACCGCCCCTTCACCAAACGTTCGCCCACAGCGCAGCGCACCAAAATAGCAGCCGAGCGCGGTGCTGCCGTTGTGCGCCAGAATCGCCGTGATGCCCGGATGTTGCCGCAATAACTCAAGCGTCAACGCCGAGACGCTTTGCTGACGATCGTCGCACTCAATAATCCAGTCAGATCGAAAAGGTAAGCCGTACTGCAGCAAGGTGGCACAATAGCCACCAATGCGTTCAGCGCGCGTCAATGACGAACCTAATCCGCCCATCCAGGCGATGCGTTGATGTCCCTGTCGAATCAGATATTCGGTGGCCATGCGCGCGGCCTGGCTGTTGTCGGGACGTAATGAATCGACATTGTCCAGACTGCTGGCGCGCGCGGCGCAGACTAAAGCAATGCTCTGCTCCTGCGCTAACGGTACCAGCGTTTCCGCCTGTGCTACCGCACCGCCGAGCACAATACCCTCCGCACCCTGCGCCACCAGCGTATCAAAGCACCGTTTAAGGTGCTGCCCATGCTGACCGCTTTGCGTTAGCACCAGCACTTTGCCCTGTTGCTCTAGCACTTCGCTGAGTCCAGCGGTCATCGCCGCATAAAACGGTTGGCTGAGATCGCGCACAATCAAGCCGATCACGCCGCTTTCACCACCGCGCAAAATGGATGCCGAGCGATTGCGGACGTAGCCGAGCTGTTCAATCGCCTGGTTGACGCGTGTGGCTGTGGCGGGTGAGATGCGCCCTTTTCCGGAGAGCACCAATGACACGGTTGAGACCGAAACCCCGGCGACCAATGCCACGTCATGAATTGTGGTTTTCTGCTGGGACATAGCGTTCCGTTACCAACGTCCAGATACAAAGGGCTAAAACGTTACACTGATTTCATCAAAAATAAAGTCTGCAATTAGTCACTCTTTGTGATTATAGCCACAAAAATAAGTGATAAAACGTTTTATCATCCTTGACCACATTGAACACCTTCCTTTTTATTGCCAGGAGAGAATATGCCCGCTAGCCGTCCTAAAATGTCGCTTTGGGAGTTTTTCCAAAGTCTGGGTAAAACCTTTATGTTGCCCGTCGCCCTGCTGTCGTTCTGCGGCATTCTGTTAGGGATTGGCAGTTCACTCAGCAGCCACGACGTACTTACGCTGATCCCACTGCTCGATCAGCCGCTGCTGCAGTACCTGTTTATCTGGCTGGCGAAGATCGGTTCTTTTGCCTTCAGCTACCTGCCGGTGATGTTTGCTATCGCGATTCCTCTGGGCATGGCGCGTGAGAACAAAGGCGTCGCGGCATTTGCCGGCTTTGTCGGATATGCGGTGCTGAACCTGAGCATCAATTTCTGGCTCAACATCAATGGCATTCTGCCCACGACCGATGCGGCCGTGCTGAAAGCCAATAACGTCCAAAACATCCTTGGCATCCAATCGATAGATACCGGTATTCTCGGTGCGGTGATTGTTGGCATCGTGGTGTTCTGGCTGCACGAACGTTTCCATAACATTCGCCTGCCGGATGCGCTGGCGTTCTTTGGCGGGACGCGCTTTGTCCCGATCGTCACGGCGATGGCCATGGGCGTGCTGGGCTTAGTGGTGCCGCTGATTTGGCCTTTCTTTGCGCGCGCCATTACCGGCCTTGGCTGGGTGATCAACAGCGCCGGTGAATTTGGCCCGATGATCTTCGGTACCGGTGAACGTCTGCTGCTGCCGTTTGGCTTACAACATATTCTGGTGGCGATCATTCGCTTTACCGATGCTGGCGGCACGCTGGATGTGTGCGGCAAAAGCGTCAGCGGCGCATTAACTATTTTCCAGGCGCAGCTTGCTTGTGCGGACACGCACGGCTTTGCCGAGAGCGCCACACGCTTCCTGTCGCAGGGTAAAATGCCGGCCTTCCTCGGTGGCTTGCCGGGCGCAGCCTTGGCGATGTATCACTGCGCACGCCCTGAAAATCGCCACAAGATTAAAGGCCTGCTGATTTCCGGCGTGGTGGCTTGCGTAGTAGGCGGTACCACGGAACCCCTCGAATTCCTGTTCCTGTTTGTCGCGCCAGTGCTGTATCTCATCCACGCGCTGCTGACTGGCTTAGGCTTTACCGTCATGGCGATACTCGGCGTCACTATCGGTAATACCGACGGTAACGTGATCGACTTCTTCGTCTTTGGTGTGCTGCATGGTCTCTCAACTAAATGGTATTGGGTGCCAGTGATTGCTGCGGTGTGGTTCGTGGGTTATTACGCCATCTTCCGTTTTGCAATCAGTCACTTCAACATCAAAACGCCGGGCCGCGAAGTTGAAACTAACAGCGTTGCACAGCAGGTTAGCCGTGCGAGCGTAGGTAAATCTGGCTTTAATACGCCGGCGATTCTGTCAGCGTTGGGCGGCGTGGAGAACATCGCCTCGCTGGATAACTGCCTGACGCGCCTGCGTTTGACCGTCGTCGATATGAGCAAAGTGGATGACGCAGCGTTGAAAGCTAACGGCGCGATTGGCGTGGTGCACGTTAATCAAACTAACCTGCAAGTGGTGATGGGGCCGCAGGTGCAGTCGGTGAAAGACGAGATGGCGCACCTGATGAGCGCAACGGTGTAATGATGCAGGATTTCGATTTTAATCACGTGGTCGATCGCCACGGCAGCTGGTGTACGCAGTGGGATTTCGTCGCCGATCGCTTCGGCGTGGCGGACTTACTGCCCTTCACTATCTCCGATATGGATTTCGCCACCGCCCCGTGCATTGTTGCGGCGCTCCAGCAGCGACTCGAGCATGGCGTGTTCGGGTACAGCCGCTGGCAGCACGCTGATTTTCTCTCCGCACTTCAGCACTGGATGCGCAGCCGTTTTCATACTGAAATCCCGGCAGAATCATTCGTTTATGGTCCGTCAGTGATTTATATGGTGGCGCAGCTGCTGCGCCACTGGACGCAGACCGACGATGAAGTGCTGATCCACACGCCCGCCTACGATGCGTTTTACAACACCATCAACGGCAATCAGCGTCACGTGCTGGAACTGCCGCTGCAGCGTCACGGTAACCAATGGGTTTGTGACATGGCACAGCTGGAAACGCTGCTGGCACGCCCGCGCTGCAAAGTGATGCTGCTTTGCAGTCCACATAATCCAACAGGAAAAGTGTGGCAATTGCAGGAGTTGCAGCAGATGGCGGCGCTGTGCGAACGGCATGGCGTCAAGGTTATCAGCGATGAAATCCATATGGATATGGTGCTAAGTGATATGCCGCATACGCCATGGAGCCAGGTGGCAACTTCCGATTGGGCGCTGTTTACCTCGGCTTCCAAGAGCTTCAATATTCCGGCGCTGACCGGCGCGTGGGGCATCATTCCCAACGAGCACGATCGTCAGGTATGGTTTCGCGCGTTGAAGCAACAAGACGGCCTCTCCTCGCCGGCGGTGATGGCGATCGCGGCAACCATCGCCGCCTATCGTGATGGCGCACCGTGGCTGGATGCGCTGCGCGCTTACCTGCGCGGCAATTTGCAACATATCGCCCTGCGCCTGAATGCTGAGTTTCCGCAGCTCAACTGGCAGCCGCCCGCTGCCACTTACCTGGCGTGGATCGATCTTAATCCGCTGGGCGTTGATGAACAGGCGCTGCAACAGCGCCTGATACAGCAACACAAAGTAGCGATCATGCCTGGTTCGACTTACGGTACGGCGAGTCGCGGTTATCTGCGTCTCAACGCCGGTTGCCCGCGCAGCAAACTCGATGATGGGTTGGATCGGCTGATCGCCGGGTTAAAATCGTTCTAAAATGCCACGGATGCTGATTAATTCAGCATCCGTTTTACTGTTTGCGCAAATCGCTGGCGCTGTTGCGCAAGATGTTTTTATAATCCTCTGCACTTTATGAAACTTAAGCGAGTGCGCCATGATTGATCTTAAACTCCCCCTCACCGACATTCACCGCCATCTTGATGGCAATATCCGCGCACAAACCATTCTCGATTTAGGTCGCCAGTATAATCTCGCGCTGCCCGCCGATTCACTCGATGCATTGCGTCCGCACGTGCAGGTTACCGCCAATGAGCCGGACCTGGTGAGCTTCCTGCAGAAACTGGATTGGGGCGTGAAAGTGCTGGGCGATCTTGATGCCTGCCGTCGCATTGCGCTGGAAAACGTCGAGGATGCGGCGCGTGCCGGTATTCATTATGCGGAACTGCGCTTCTCTCCAGGCTATATGGCGATGACGCACAACCTGCCGATTGCCGGCGTGGTTGAAGCGGTAATTGACGGCGTGCGTGCCGGTATTGAGCAATACGGTGTCGATGTGCGCCTGACGGGCATCATGAGCCGTACGTTTGGCGAAGAAGCCTGCCTGCGTGAGCTGGAAGGTTTACTGGCGCATCGCGATGGCATCACTGCGGTCGATTTGGCAGGCGACGAGCTTGGCTTCCCGGGCAGCGAATTCTTAAGCCACTTTAATCGTGCACGCGATGCCGGTTTCCGCATTACGGTGCATGCCGGTGAAGCGGCGGGCCCGGAGAGTATCTGGCAGGCGATTCGTGAACTGGGTGCAGAACGTATTGGTCACGGCGTTAAAGCGATTGAAGATCGCGCGTTGATGGATTTCCTCGCCGAACAACGTATTGGAATTGAATCTTGCCTGACGTCGAATATTCAAACCAGCACGGTGTCGTCGTTGAACAATCATCCGCTGAAAACCTTCCTGCAACACGGCATTCTCGCCACCATTAACACTGACGATCCGGCCGTTCAGGGCGTTGAGTTGGCACATGAATATGAAGTGGCGGCGCCGCAGGCAGGATTAAGCGCTGAAGAGATACGTCAGGCGCAGGACAATGGCGTGACCATCGCGTTCCTCAACGATGCAGAGAAAGCAGCGCTGCGTGCGCGCGTGGCGGGATAAAACATTCCCTCTCCCGCATGCGGGAGAGGGTTAGGGTGAGGGATAAAGCGCACGGAGTCTTCTTTCCCTCACCCCGGCCCTCTCCCAAAGGGAGAGGGAGTAAAGCGAGTATCAGCGCTCCCAACGGAAAGGTAGTAAGCGATTATCGCAACGACATAGTCTGGCGCTTCTCGGCAGACTGCAAGCCCAGCTCGATCAACTCCATCACCTGAATCGCCTCTTCCGCCTGCACCGGATTGGCACCGGTACCCGCAATCGCATCGCGAATGCCTGCATAGTACGCCGGATAGTTGCCTGGCAGCGTCAGCAACTCTTTTTCGACCATCACATCGCCTTCCGCCAGCGTCAGCGTGCCGTTGCGCATGTCATAGCCCCAATCTTCCTGCGGCGGCCGTTCACCTGCTTTCAGGCGATCTTCCTGCGGGTCAAGACCATATTTAACGTAGCTGCCGCGCGTGCCGTGTACCACGAAGCGCGCAGATTCTGCCGCCACCAGCATGCTGGCATGCAGCACCACGCGGCGGGAGGGATAGGTCAGCACCGCATGGAAGTAATCGGTGGTTTGTGCGCCTGGACGCAGCTCCGCCATATCCACATTGATAGCCACCGGCGTTCCAAACAGCTGCAAAGCCTGATCCAGCACGTGCGGTCCAAGATCGAACCAGATACCGCTGCCCGCACCTTTCATTTCGCGCCAGCGCTGACGCACTTCCGGACGGAAGCGGTCAAAGTGGGATTCAAAGTAGCGTACTTCGCCCAGCGTTCCCTCGTTAAGCAGATTTTTCAGCGTCAGGAAATCACTGTCCCAGCGGCGGTTATGGAACACTGATAGCAGCAGACCTTTGGCCTTTGCCAGCGCATCCAGTTCGCGAGCTTGTGACAACGTCACGGTAAAGGGTTTATCGACCACCACATGTTTACCGGCGTTCAGCGCCGCTTTGGCTAACGGGAAATGGGTGTCATTCGGGGTGGGAATAACAATCAGGTGCAGTGTCGGGTCATCCAGCAGCGCTTGTGGATCGGATACCACTTGCACTGAAGGCCAGTCTGCATGCACTTTGCTGGCATCGCTGCTTGAGATCGCCGCCAGCTCAACATCCGGCGTACCGGCGATCAAGGGTGCATGAAAGGTTTTGCTGGCAAAACCGTAGCCAATCAGGCCGACACGTAATTTATCGCTCATTCTCATTCCTCTTGTTCGTTACCAGACTGATTTAAGACGAATCAGTCTATAAGAACAAGGCGGAATCACCTGAAAACTCAGGAAATAGCACTCCGTGCGGATTGCCAGCTCTCATGCGCCACTAAAGCATCCTGCGCATCCTGACTGCGGCGGCGGAAATCACTGGGGCTAACACCCACGCGTTTGCGGAACACGCGCGAGAAATAGAGTTGGTCATCGTACCCCACTTCACGCCCCACCGAGGCAATCGGTTCCTGGGTGGTTTGCAGCAGCAGCTTGGCGCGGATCACGCGCTGGTCCTCACGCCAGCGCAGTAGATTAATCCCCATCTGCTCACGGAACAGGTGTGCCAGACGTGACGGCGATAAACAGACGTGGCGCGCCACCTCTTCAATCTTCACCTCGCCCGCCAGATGATTGGTGACGTACTGACAGGCTTCAATCACGCGCGGATCGCGAATTTGCTGATGGCTGCGCGGATCCTCTTCCACTGCACGCAGCAGCAAACGCTCCAGCAGATTCATCGCCAATTCTTCGGCGAAACGGCGCCCGGAGTTGTGCGTCTGTTCGATACTGGCAAACAGGCGATCAAACTCGGCGCGCTGAGCTTCCGACAAACGTAACCGCCCGACGCCCTGACTTTCATCCTGCCACTGCAGCCAATCCGTCCAGTAAGCGCGTGGACGGAAATAGACCCAGCGATGGAACCAGCACGGGCTATCCGGCGCGCGGCCATAATAGTGCGGCGTTTTCGGTTGAAACAGCAGCAAATCACCGGGTTCACAATCGAAAGCCGATTCACCATCGAACACGCGGCCCTGGCCCTTGATCGTCAGGTTCAGAATGTAGCCTTTCATGCCGTGCGGACGGTCAATAAAGAAATCCAGCGCGTCGTTGGCGTTAATCGGCGTCAATCCCGCCACCAGCCAGGCGTTAAAGGGATAACCCGGCAATAAGGGATTCTGCTGCTCACTCGGGGGTTCACGATGGTACATAGTGCCCTCACTTTTCGCGTGAAATGCGCTGAGCGCGCCCTAGATGAGGCGCTCAGCCGGGGATTATCAGGCGGTTTTGTTTTTCTGTTTGTAACGGTCAAAAATCACCGCCGCTAACAGTATCAAACCGCGCACCACATACTGTGAGAATGGCGAGATATTCAATAAATTCATCGCATTCTCAACCGTACCGAGAATCAGCACCCCCGCCACCACGTAAGAAATTTTGCCGATGCCGCCTTTCAGCGAGACGCCGCCCAGCACGCAGGCCGAGATGACGATCAACTCATAACCGAGTGAGGTCATCGGCTGGCCGCTGGTCATGCGTGAAGCCAGAATGATCCCCGCCGCCGCCGACACCAGGCCGGACAGGATAAAGATAATGATGCGCGTACGCACCACCGGCACACCCGCCAGACGGGCAGCCTCTTCGTTGCCACCTATCGCCAGCGTATTACGACCAAACGTTGTTTTATTCAGCAGGAAGCCAAACAGCACCATGGTCGCAATGGTAAGCCAGATGGGCGCGGGCACGCCGAGCCAGTTGGCGTAACCGAGGGTAAAGAAGCGCTCATCTTCGATTCCCACTGCTTTACCGTCGGAGAAGATGTAGGCCAGGCCGCGCACAATCTGCATGGTGGCCAACGTGGTGATTAAGGCGTTGATTTTCAGTCGGGCGATAACGAAACCGTTGATAAAACCCGTCGCCATGCCCAGCAATAAACCGGCTGCCACGCCAATCCACAGGTTTTCGGTCATGTTGATCACCACGGCGGTGACCACACCGGCACAGGCGATCACTGAAGCCACAGACAGATCAAAGTCACCAGATGCCAGGCAGAACAGCATGCCGCACGCCACCATGCCGGACATCGACATCGCCAGGCCGAGCCCTTTCATGTTGATGATTGAACCAAAGTTCGGCACAAAAATGGCACAGACGATAAACAGCAGCGCGAACACCACCAGCATGCCGAAGTTGTCCCAAATTCGCCCCAGCTGCAAGCCATTGCGCTGTACCGGTGGCGTGTTGGAAGTGGTAGATGAAGCCATTATTGCTCTCCTTTACATCAGGCCACGGCGGCCGCTTGAGGGGTTTTCGGCATCGCCAGGCTCAGCGTCAGCTGCTCTGTGGCGGTATCGTGTGGCAATTCACCGGCAATTTCGCCTTCGCGCATCACCAGAATGCGGTCGGCCAGGCCCATCACCTCGGGCAGATCGCTGGAGGCAAACAGCACCGCAATCCCCTTCTTCGCCAGCTGATAAATCAGGTTGTAGATTTCGTGTTTGGCACCGACATCAATGCCGCGCGTCGGCTCATCCAGCAGAATCACGTTCATCTCTTCCGACAGCCAACGCCCCAGAATCGCCTTCTGCTGGTTGCCGCCGGAGAGGTTCATGATCAGCTGCTGTGGGCCGGGCGTTTTGATATTCAGCGAACGAATGTGGATGTCCGCGTTTTTCGCTTCCCAGCCCGGTTTAATCAGGCAGCCGGCGGTGAGATTGTGGCGACGCGCGCTGATGTTGATGTTATCGCGCACCGAATGCACCGGAATGATGCCTTCCGATTTGCGGTCTTCCGGGCACAGCATAATGCCGGCGCGGATCGCATCTATCGGCTGGCGAATATTGAGCTTTTTGCCATCCAGCGTCACCGTGCCGCCACGCAGTTTGGTGGCACCAAATAGCCCTTTCATTAGCTCGCTGCGTCCCGCGCCGACCAGACCAAACAGGCCAACAATTTCACCCGCACGCACCGTCAGCGAAATCGGCATACGCACGCCTTTCGCCTCAACATTGTCCAGCTGCAGCCGCACCGGCCCCAGCTCACGCGGCGCGTAACCATAAATATCCCCGAGATTGCGTCCCACCATCGCCTGTACCAGATCATCGTGATGGGTGTTTTTCATATCGGTGAATGTGCGCACGTAGCGGCCATCTTTGAACACGGTTATGGCATCGCTAAGGGCAAAAATCTCCTCCATGCGGTGCGAGACGTACAGCACGGTGCGACCCTGCTCGCGCAGCTGGCGGATCACGCGAAACAGATGGTCGATTTCGCGCGCTGACAGCGAACTGGTGGGTTCATCAAAAGCGATGATGCGTGCATTACGCGCCAGTGCTTTAGCGATTTCCACCATCTGCCACTGGCCCAGCGACAGGTATTTCAGCGGCATATCCGGGTCAATATTCATCCCCAGATTTTGCAGCTGTAACCCGGCTTCATAGCGCAGCAGTTTACGATTCACCAGCCCACGCTTGTGCGGCAGCTGGCCAAGATAGATGTTCTCGGCCACGCTCATTTCCGGCACCAGATGCAGCTCCTGGTAAATGATGGCAACGCCGGCATCCAGCGCATCCACCGTATTGTTGAAGCTCTTCGGCTGGCCTTTGATGCGAATTTCACCGCCGCTCGGCTGATAGCTGCCGCTGAGGATCTTTAACAATGTCGATTTACCGGCACCGTTTTCCCCCATCAGCGCGTGCACTTCACCGGCGCGGCAGCTGAATGAGATGTCCTGCAGCGCTTTTACGCCCGGGAAGGTCTTGCTAATGCCATGAAACGAAAGAAATTCAGAATCTAAGTTCATGGTTACTCCTCAGTCATTGGCCGAGGTGCGCATAAATGCGCACCCTACAAAACCGCATCGTAGGGTCGCCATTAATGGCGACCGCTGATGCTTACTTCAGCCCTTTCTTATCCAGTTCGGCTTTGAAGTTATCGCGGGTAATCAGCACCACATCGGTGACTTCGGTGAACTTCGGCGGTTCCTGATCCTTGGTGACCCAGTTGTAGAGCATTTCGCTGCTCTTATAACCGTGCACGTCCGGGCTTGGCAGCAGCGAGCCATAGAAACCGGTGGCGGACCCTTTCGACAGCTCACTCACCGCATCCACGCCATTGATGCCGATACCGATGACGTCCGGCGCTTTAAAGCCCTGACCTTCGGTGGCGCGCACGCCACCCAGCACGGTGTTATCGTTCATGCCGAGAACCAGCCAGTGTTTCACTTCCGGATGCTGCACCAGCAGCGAGTTACCGGCGTCAAACGCGCCTGGGATATCGTTAGATTTGGTCGGCACCTGATAGATCTGCTTTTCCGGGAAACCGGCGGCTTTCAGGGCGTCCATCGAACCGCTGGTACGACGACGCGCGGTGTCGAGCTCATTAGCCGTGATCGCCATCACGCCGGTCTCTTTCACATCCCAACCGCGTTTCTGCATCTCTTTGTAGAGTTCTTGTCCCTGGCGCTCACCAATTTTGGTCGCCGCCATCATCACTAACGGAACGGTATCCATTGGTTTGCCTTTGGCGGTGACGAACTGGTCGTCAACGGCAATCACTTTCAGACCATAACCGCGCGCTTTGGCGACAATCGCCGAACCCAGCTTAGGATCAGGCGTACAGATAACAAAGCCTTTCGCGCCGCTGGCGGCGAGGCTATCGATGGCGTTGAGGGTTTTCTCACCGTCAGGCACCGCAATTTTGATCACTTCAAAGCCAAGATCCTTGCCCGCTTTATCAGCGAATTTCCATTCGGTCTGGAACCAGGGTTCCTCCGGTTGCTTAACGAGAAAACCGAGCTTCATGGTCTCGGCAATAGCGGATTGTGACATAACCGCGGCGAGACCAACCGCCGCCAGCGCTTTAGTGAATTTATGCATGATGCTCTCCGGCACAATGGTGTTTTTGGCTGTTATTAACCAATCGGTGTAAACGCTACCAATCAAATTTACTTGTAGGGCAAGGCTGAAAATCAGTGCGTTAGCGCAACGGTTGTGCAAAGGCTGCGCAAACGCTGGGCTAGTTGTAGCGAGAATGGAAAGGAAAAATGTAGAGCGGTATCACATCCCAAAACGATGACAAAATCCTCCATATATTCAGCGAATTTAACCGGCCATTAACTTTTGCTATGGATCACACAACCTTACCGATGACAGAAAAGTGCATATTCTCAGCCGCTGGTGACTAACCGCTAATTGCCCCCCATTCCAGGATAGAGCCAGATAACTCACACAGGAGAATCCCAATGGGTGCTGGCACCATAACAATTGGGCTGGATTTTGGCAGTGACTCGGTGCGCGCGTTGGCCGTGGATTGCCACAGCGGTAAAGAGCTGGAAAAAGCCGTCGTGAACTACGCGCGCTGGGCCAGGGGGGAATTCTGCGATCCCCATAGCAACCGCTTTCGCCATCATCCGCAGGACTACATTGATGCGCTGGAACAGGCGATTGTGGCGGTGGTGAAGGCGTTAACACCGGAGCAGCGCGCTGCGGTTGTCGGCATCGGCGTCGATTCCACTGGTTCCACACCGGCACCGATCGATCGCGATGGCAACGTGCTGGCGCTGCGTCCTGAGTTCGCCAGCAATCCAAATGCGATGTTTGTGCTGTGGAAAGATCACACCGCGATTGAGGAAGCCGAAGAGATCAATCAGCTGTGTCGCAGCGGTCGTTTCAACGACTACACCCGCTATATTGGCGGCGTGTATTCGTCGGAGTGGTTCTGGGCCAAGATACTGCACGTGTCGCGCGCGGATGCTACGGTGCGAGATGCGGCAGTGTCTTGGGTGGAACTGTGTGATTGGGTTCCCGCGTTGTTGAGCGGCACCACCGCACCGGCGCAACTGCGCCGTGGGCGCTGTGCTGCCGGACACAAATCATTGTGGCATCCGGAATGGCAAGGCCTGCCGCCGGCTGACTTCTTCAACGCGCTCGATCCGATCCTGAGCGATAAGCTCGACTCCCCGCTCTTCACTGAAACCTGGACCGCCGATATCCCGGTCGGCACGCTGAGCCGCGAGTGGGCGCAGCGTCTCGGCTTATCCGAACAGGTGGTGTTGTCGGGTGGTGCTTTTGACTGCCATATGGGCGCGGTTGGTGCTGGCGCACAGCCTTATACGCTGGTGAAGGTGATTGGTACCTCAACCTGCGACATCTTAATTGCAGACAGCGACACCGTCGGCGACCGCGCCATTAAAGGCATTTGCGGCCAGGTGGATGGCAGCGTGGTGCCGGGCGCGATCGGCTGTGAAGCCGGTCAATCAGCATTTGGTGATATTTATGCCTGGTTCAGCCGCCTGCTGGGCTGGCCGTTGCAACAGGCCGCGCTGCAGCATCCGGAAATGCAGCCGCAGCTGGCCGCATTGCAAAAGGATCTGATCCACAATCTCACGGAAGCCTGGGCCGCTAATCCCCAGCTTAATCACCTGCCAGTGGTGCTGGACTGGTTCAACGGTCGTCGCACGCCGGATGCCAATCAGCGCTTAAAAGGTGTGATCACCGATCTCAATCTTGGTACCGATGCGCCTGCGCTGTTTGGTGGCCTTATCGCCGCCACCGCTTTTGGCGCGCGCGCCATTATGGAGTGTTTCGAGCAGCAGCAGATCCCGGTGCAGAGCATCCTGACGCTCGGCGGCATTGCACGCAAATCCCCCGCCATCATGCAGGCCTGCTGCGATGTAATGAACCGGCCGCTGGATATCGTTGCCTCTGACGAATGTTGCGCGCTGGGTGCCGCCATTTTTGCCGCCGTGGCTGCTGGCGTATATGCCGATGTACCTGCTGCGCAACAGGTAATGGCAAGTCCAATCGACGTGACGCTACAACCCAACGCCGAGCGCGTTGTGGTTTATCAGCGACTTTATCAACGTTATCAACACTGGTGCCAGGCCGCTGAACCGCAGTATGCCGCACGCACCGCATCCGCTCAGTAAAGGAGAGATTTAATGGAACAGCACAACGCACAACAGGTGTGGTTTGTTATTGGCACGCAGCACCTTTACGGCGCGGAAACCTTGCGTCAGGTGGAGCAACACGCTCGCCAGGTGATGGAAGGATTAAATCAGGCTGGAACCTTACCGGTGCCGCTGGTGCTGAAGCCGCTGGTGAAATCACCCGACGAAGCGCTGGCCTTATGCCGTGATGCTAATCACGACAATCAGTGCGTCGGCATCATTACCTGGCTGCACACCTTTTCTCCGGCCAAGATGTGGATTGGCGGCCTGAGCATCCTGAATAAGCCGCTGCTGCAATTCCATACCCAGTTCAACGCAGAAATTCCGTGGGACAGCATGGATATGGACTTTATGAACCTCAACCAAACCGCACACGGCGGCCGTGAATTCGGCTTTATCGGCGCGCGCATGGGTTTGCAGCACAGCGTGGTGACCGGCCACTGGCAGGATAAAACCAGCCAGCAGCGCATTGGACGCTGGATCAATGCTGCACTGGCGAAACAGGCCAGCCAGCAGCTGAAAGTGGCCCGCTTCGGTGACAACATGCGTGAAGTGGCGGTGACCGAAGGCGATAAAGTGGCGGCGCAGATTCAGTTCGGCTACTCGGTGAACGGCTGGGGCGTCGGTGATTTGGTCGAGGTGGTGAACAGCGTCAGCGATGGCGACGTCAACACGCTGATCGACGAATATGAGAGCCAATATCGCTTTAGCGAGGTGGCCGCCGTCAACGGGGATAAACGTCAAAACGTGCTGGATGCGGCGCGCATCGAACTGGGACTGAAGCGCTTCCTTGAAGCCGAAGGCTGCAAAGCCTTCACCACCAACTTTCAGACGTTGCATGGCATGACGCAGCTGCCGGGTTTAGCGGTGCAGCGCCTGATGGGCCAGGGCTATGGTTTTGCCGGTGAAGGCGACTGGAAAACTGCCGCGCTGCTGCGCATCCTCAAGGTACAAGCGGGCGCTCGTGCGGGCGGGACCTCCTTTATGGAGGATTACACCTATCACTTCTCACCGGGTAACGATTTGGTATTGGGCTCGCACATGCTGGAAGTGTGCCCGTCTATCGCCAAAGAGGAGAAGCCGCTGATTGATGTGCAGTTCCTCGGCATTGGCGCTAAAGCCGACCCGGCGCGCATGATTTTCTCTACGCCGGCAGGACGCGCGGTGAATGCCAGCGTGATCGATCTCGGCGATCGTTTCCGTTTGCTGGTGAATGTGGTGGATGCCATCGAACAGCCAAAACCGCTGCCGAAGCTGCCGGTGGCGCGTGCGCTGTGGCGTGCGCAGCCGTCGCTGGCCACCGCCTCCGAAGCCTGGATTCTGGCCGGCGGCGCGCACCACACGGTGTTTAGCCAGGCGCTGGATTTGGATGATATGTATCTTTACGGCGAGCTGAACGGCATTGAAGTCGTGGTGATTGATGAAGAAACGCGTTTGCCGGCCTTTAAAGATGCGCTGCGCTGGAACGAGGCGTATTACCGCTTAGCGCGTTGAAGTGAAATGGATTAACCAAGGCCGCGATGATTCGCGGCTTTTTTTATCGGTGTTGGTCGCCATGAATGGCGCCCCTACAAAAGTCGATCCGGAGTTCTGTAGGGTGCGCATTTATGCGCACCAGGTGTAAACAGCAATGAAATAGTCCACAAGGCCGGGAAAGGCCAGCCCGAAGAGCAAAGCGTCCGAGCCAGGGATGGCGAGGCCGATCTGCATGGATGCAGGGTTTCTTTGCGATCGGGCTGGCCTTTTCTGGCCGAAGCACCCAATCCCACAGCCACAAAGCAAACCAAGTGGCCATAAATGGCCACCCTACGAAAGTGAGCAAGACGAACAGCAGAATGGCGATGGCGGCATCAAGCCCATCCCAACATTGCGCAATAAATTGCGCCGCTACGACCGGGCAGAAAGTTTAATTTTACTGCCCATAGCAGCAATGAGATTGTCCACAAGGCCTTTCCTGGCCGGAGCACCCAATCCCACAGCCACAAGGCAAACCAGGTGGCCATAAATGGCCACCCTACGATGTTTCAGAAACAATGGGGTTTAGTACTTAAGAGATTAAACGCTTAACCGGCGCGTTCTGCTGGCGATCCCACATCACGGTCAGCAGACGTTGCAGCGCGATAAAAGCGAACAGCAGAATGCCGATGGCGATCTTCGTCCACCACGAACTCAGGGTGCCGTCAAAGTTAATCCAGGTCTGAATCAATCCCTGAATTAACACGCCGAATAGCGTGCCCAACACCGTGCCCACGCCGCCAGACAGCAAGGTGCCGCCAATCACTACCGAGGCAATGGCATCCAACTCGACGCCTAATCCCGCTAACGCATAACCCGCCGAGGTATAGATAGAGAACACAATGCCCGCCAGCGTCGCCAGCGTGGTCGATAACATATAAATCTTAATGGTGGTCGCGCGGGTTGAAACGCCCATCAGCTGCGCCGAGGTCAGGCTGCCGCCAATTGCGTACACCTGATTACCAAAGCGCGTGCGGTGCGCCAAAATAATGCCGCCGCTCACCACTATCAGCATAATCACCGCCAGCAAACTGAGTCGGCCGCCGCCCGGTATCTTCCATGCCAAACTCGACAGCGTGGTATAGAGCGGATGGTCGATAGGAATCGAATTCTCCGACACCAGATAGCTACAGCCGCGCAGGAAAAACATCCCCGCCAGCGTAATGATAAAGGCCGGGATTTTCAGCGCATCAATCAGCCAGCCCATCATCGCGCCAAACAGCGCGCCCATCGCCAATACCAATGCAAACGCCAGCAGCGGATCGACATGGTAATCGCCAATCACCCGCGCCAGGAACACGCCGCTAAAGGCAATCACCGCGCCCACCGACAAATCAATGCCGCCGGACAAAATCACGAAGGTCATCCCCACGGCAATAATCCCGAGGAAGGCGTTATCAGTGAGGATGTTGCAAATCACGCGCGTCGAGGCGAAACCGGGAAATTGACTGAGGCAGAATAGATAACCCGCGACAAACACCAGCAGCGTGATCATTAAAGGCAGATGACGTTTAATCATTTCGGGCGTCTCCGTTTCAACATGGCAATAAAGCGAGGCGACTGCAGCAACAGCACGCACATCACCACCACCGCTTTCACCACCTGATTGAGTTCAGGCTGGAAGCCGGACAGTAGAATGCCGGTGTTCATTGATTGGATAATCAGCGCACCAATCAGCGACAGCACCAGATTAAACCGTCCACCCATCAGCGAGGCGCCGCCAATTACCACCGCCAGAATCGCATCCAGCTCCAGCCACAAACCGGCGTTATTAGCATCGGCACCGCGAATATCCGCCGCGACAATCATCCCCGCAACTGCCGCACACACGCCGCTGATAACATAGGTTGACATCACCACCAGCCAGCCATTGACGCCCGCATTACGTGCCGCGCGCAGATTGATGCCCACCGCTTCGATAAACAGCCCAAGTGCGGTTTTGCGCGTCAGCAGCCATACCAGCAACGCCACCAGCAGCGTAATCCACACCGGCACCGGCAGTAGCCACAGCGAACCGCTGCCGAACCACGCCAGGCTATCGCTATTAAAGGTGACAATTTGACCTTGGGTAATCAGCTGCGCCACACCGCGCCCCGCCACCATCAAAATCAGCGTGGCAACAAACGGCTGAATTTTGAGGAGCGCCACCAGTACGCCATTCCACAAACCACACGCCAGACCCGTGCCGAGCGTGGCCAGAATAATAAAGGGCAGACTGTGTCCCGCGACGGTTAAGGTTGCCGCCGTGGCCCCGGCTATCGCCATCACTGCGCCCACGGACAAATCGATGCCGCCGGTGGCAATCACCAGCGTCATGCCAATGGCCAACAGCGCAACCGGCGCAGCACGATTGAGGATATCAATCGGACTGCCGAACAGGCGCCCGTCCTGTATATGGATGGCAAAAAAGTTATTCGCCACCAGACTATCCACCAGCAGCACCAGAATCAGCGCAATAATCTGCGGCATCCCAGGCGGCAGCTTCGGCTTACGCCGTACGGGTTTTTCATGTGTCATAGGGGATTCAAGCATGTTGTGCTCCTCCATCGGCGATGGCGTTGACGATGGATGCCACCGACAGCTGTTCTAGCGGGATTTCAGCCACCTGCTTCAAATCACGCATGATCAATACGCGATCGGCGTAGCCCACCAGCTCTTCGAGTTCAGAGGAGATAACCAGTAGCGCCAGTCCGTCGGCACATAAGGTTTCAATTAAGCGAATGATCTCGGCGTGCGCGCCCACATCAATGCCGCGCGTCGGCTCGTCGAGGATCAGGAATTGGGGTTTGGTTACCAGCCAGCGCGACAGCAGCACTTTCTGCTGATTGCCGCCGGACAGCAGCTCAACCGGCTGATCGGCATGCGGCGTGCGAATGCCCAGACTTTTAATAAAGCGTTCGGCAATCTCCTGCTGCTCACGGCGTTTGAGTGGCCGTAGCCAGCCGCGCTGCGCCTGCAGCGCCAGAATGATATTTTCGCGTACCGAGGCAGCGCCGATAATGCCGTCAGTTTTACGATCTTCCGGGCAGAAGCCCATGCCGAGGCGGGATGCTTTCGCCGGTGTACGAATGTTTTGCACCTTGCCTTTAATGGTCGCGGTGCCGCGATCGGCGCGGCGAATGCCAAACAGTACTTCCGCCGTTTCGGTACGACCTGAACCCAGCAAACCGGCCAGACCCACCACTTCGCCGGGCCGCACCTGCAAATTGAACGGTTCGATGGTGCCCTTCTTGCCATAATCTTCAAACGAAACGATTGGCTGGTTGCTGCGCAGCGTACTGCCCTGACGCTGTAAGGCGGTTTCCAGCAGCTCGCGGCCCAGCATCAGTTTGATCAGTTCAATCTGCGGCAGCGTGGCGGTATCCCGGGTAGCAATAAACTGCCCGTTGCGCAGCACGGTGATGCGATCGGTTATGCGGTAAACCTGGTCGAGAAAATGGGTGACAAAAATCAGACTCATTCCTTTGGCTTTAAGCTGCGCCATCAGGGTAAACAGCATTTCAACTTCGCTGGCGTCAAGGCTGGCGGTTGGCTCATCCAGAATCAAAACCTGCGCAGAGAGATCCACCGCGCGACAAATCGCAATGATTTGCTGCATCGCTACCGAGTAGTGGCCGAGTGGGCGCGTCACATCGAGCGCAAAACCGTAATTGTGCATTAACGTATCCGCATCACGTACCATGCGTTTACGGTCGATCATGCCAAAACGGCGCGGTTCACGGCCAATATATAAATTATCCGCCACCGACATGTTCGGCAGCAGATTCACTTCCTGGTAAACGGTGCCGATGCCCATTTCCTGCGCATCGGCGGTATTGTGTGGCGTAATCGCCTTGCCATTGAGCGTGACTGTGCCGGCATCACGCGTATAGACGCCGGTCAGCACTTTGATCAGCGTGGATTTGCCCGCGCCGTTTTCGCCCAGCAATGCCATGATCTCGCCTTTGCGAATGCTGAACGAAACATTATCCAGCGCTTTCACGCCGGGAAAACCTTTGCTGACGCCGCTGATGGTCAGCAGTGCGGTTTCATCGGAGGTGCTCATCAGGTTCTACCTCGCCTTACGTCATCAAAAACCGCCCCGCAGGGCGGTTGCGGGGATCAGTAACCCATGCCTTTTTTGGTATCGAGCTGCGCCTGCGCGGAGTCGGGCAGATACAGTTTCGATTCGGTTTTGATGATTTTTGGCGGCAGCGTGCCGTCTTTCTTGAATTTCTCCAGGGCGTCAAAGGCCGGCCCCGCCATGTTTGGCGTTAACTCCACGTTGGCATTGGCTTCACCAGCCAACATCGCTTTATAGATATCCGGTACGCCATCAATTGAGCCGGTAAGGATATCTTTGCCTGGCTTCAGGCCCGCTTCTTTAATCGCCTGAATGGCACCGATGGCCATGTCATCGTTATGTGCGTAAACCATGCAGATGTTTTTGCCGTTGTTTTCCGCCTTGATAAAACTCTCCATCACCTCTTTACCTTTACTGCGGGTAAAGTCTCCCGACTGCGAGCGAATTACTTTGATGTTGTTATGGCCGGCGATGGCTTCGGCAAAGCCTTTCTTACGGTCAATCGCCACGCTGGCACCAACCGTGCCTTGCAGCTCAACGACATTACATTTTTTGTCAGCAACGGTTTTTACCAGCCAGTCGCCAATCAACTTGCCTTCCAGCACGTTGTCCGCGGTGACCACCGCCATGTAGAGGGACTTGTCTTTCACCACGATAGCGCGGTCTAACAGGAACACCGGGATCTTGGCGTCTTTCGCTTCTTCGAGCACCGGTTCCCATCCCGTTTGCACCACGGGCGCAATGAAGATGGCATCGACACCCTGTGCAATGAAGGAGCGTACCGCTTTGATCTGGTTCTCCTGCTTCTGCTGACCATCAGCGATTTTCAAGGTGATACCGCGCTTCTGCGCTTCACTTTTCGCCACGTTGGTTTCCGCTGAACGCCAGCCAGATTCCGAGCCAACCTGTGAGAAGCCCACCGTCATATCAGCGGCAAGCACCGACGTACTCAGTGCCGAGCTCACCATGGCGGTTAAGAGTAAACGTTTCCACATAATTTCATTCCTCTGAAGGGAGTGTGCTGTAGGGGTACAAAACGCGAATTAAGCCTGGCCTAAAAGCGCGTAAACAAGCGCGACATACCTCACAAATCAGAGTGAATTAAAGGAGTTACGCGAATGGGTATAACTTATAAAGTCTAATCGTTATGGACAAAACGATTGGTGCTTAACGCTTCTGTCGTTAAATAAATGTAATAAACAGAATCGGTTATGCAGCAAAGTACTGGAAACGATTACAGCGAATACGTAAAGAATGGTTGTGGGCAGAACCCGCGAGGAATTATGAGATTTGTGATTATTCGCACAGATTGTGAATGACAGTTTCATTGCGTGTTCATGATTTTGCCAACCTGCTCGGAATAAATAACGGATTACCCGGCGACAATAGAGGAAAATACTATTATAGAGACGCACAAATAGCGGCCTTGATTAACACGCCAAATATGGTGAGTTTTTCTCACAACCCCGGGTATCGCGCGTTTTAATTTGCCTGATATCGCGCAATAAATGCGCGTTAAAAAAGTTAAAAAGTCACAAAAGTGTCCTTTCATGAGCGAATTAGCGCATGTTGTCTGAATTTTGTATTTTTTTATAAGCAGCGTATGGACTCTGGCCGCCCGCTCCCTATACTTGGGCACTTCCGAGTACTTTATTTTTAAATGGCAATCATGACTGCATTAGATTACCTGCTGAAATTCCGTAAGGTGAATAATCTCGATAGTCTGGAAAAGCTCTATGACCATCTCAATTATTCGCTGACTGATGATAATGAGATCATCAATATGTATCGTGCGGCTGACCATCGACGTGCCGAATTGGTTTCAGGCGGTCGTTTGTACGATCTTGGACGCGTGCCTAAAACTGTATGGCGCTACGTGATCTAATTGATTCCCCCTCTCTTTATCTGCGCTTTTGCGTTGTCCAGGTCGGGCGTGTCCCGTTTGGACATGATACGCTCTGCATCGCCCTCTTTTCGCAAACAGGATCTTTGAGATGATCAAACAAGTGAATCCGCCACGTATTGCTGGCTGGCTGCTGCTGCCGCTGGCGTGGCTGATTATGACCATGCTCACCAGTGCGCTTGTCGTGGCGATGTATTTGAGCCCGCTATTTAATACCGAATTGCGTACGACGCTGTTTTCACACGGCGGCACGCTGCTGACGCAATGGTCCATTTCGTTGCTCACCGCTGCTGTCGTCTGGCTTTACAGCATTTGGGTGTGCTGGATTTTCTGTAAACGTTCGCAACGTTTACCCCGCCATTACATCCTGTGGTTGCTGATGACCGTGCTGCTGGCGCTAAAAACCTTCGCATTTACTCCGGTTGCGGACAGTAAAGCGATTCAGACATTGCTGTTGTCGCTGCTGGCTGCGGCAGTGTTTGTGCCCTATTTCAAACGCTCGCAACGCGTAAAACAGACGTTTATCCAGCCCGAATGACGCCAGTTTCGTCAGCAATTTAATTCTGAGTGCTCTCAACGACCACACAAACGGCGTGAAGGTTGAGATGCACCTCTCAATTCCGGATAATAGACGCCTTTCGGCTTCCCAGGTTAAAAAATGACCGATTATTTACTTCTCTTTATTGGCACCGTGCTGGTGAACAACTTCGTGTTGGTCAAATTCCTCGGCCTTTGCCCATTTATGGGCGTGTCAAAAAAACTGGAAACGGCCATTGGCATGGGACTTGCCACCACTTTCGTGATCACGCTGGCGGCGATCTGCGCCTGGCTGGTGAATCATCTGATCCTGGTACCGCTCGATCTGGTTTATCTGCGTACCATGGCCTACATCCTGGTCATCGCGGTAGTGGTGCAGTTCACCGAAATGGTGGTGCGTAAAACCAGTCCGTCGCTCTATCGTTTACTGGGCATCTTCCTGCCGCTGATCACCACCAACTGTGCGGTGCTGGGTGTGCCGCTGCTGAGCGTCAACCTGAACCACACTTTCCTGCAGGCCGCGCTGTATGGCTTCAGTGCTTCACTCGGCTTCTCGCTGGTGATGGTGTTATTCGCCGGCATGCGCGAACGTTTAGTGCTGGCTAACGTCCCTGCACCGTTCAAAGGCAATTCGATCGCGCTGATCACTGCAGGTTTGATGGCGCTGGCCTTCATGGGCTTCACCGGGCTGGTGAAATTCTAATGACCGCGATTTGGATTGCTATTGCGGTACTCGCGGCGCTGAGCCTGGTGTTTGGCGCCCTGCTCGGTTACGCCTCGCGTCGCTTCGAGGTGGAAGAAGATCCGATTGTTGAGCAGATTGATGCCATTCTGCCGCAGAGCCAGTGTGGTCAGTGCGGCTATCCCGGCTGCCGCCCGTACGCGGATGCGGTGGGTAATAACGGCGAAGCAATCAATAAATGTGCGCCCGGTGGCGAGCAAACCATGCTCAAGCTGGCATCGCTGCTCAACGTTGAACCACAACCGCTGGACGGCGGTGCCGAGGTACTGGAGCCGATCCGTACCGTGGCGTGGATCGATGAAGCGAACTGCATTGGCTGCACCAAATGTATTCAGGCTTGCCCGGTTGATGCCATTGTAGGCGCCACGCGCGCTATGCATACGGTGCTGAGCGACGTCTGCACCGGCTGCGACCTCTGCGTTGCGCCTTGCCCAACCGACTGTATTGAGATGCGCCCGGTTGCCACCACCACGGCCAACTGGAAGTGGAATCTCGACACCATTCCTGTACGGGTGATCCCGGTAGAAACCCATGCTTAATTTGTTCAACCTGTTCCGCAAAGAGAAACTGTGGGATTTTCAGGGCGGCATCCATCCGCCGGAAATGAAAACCCAGTCAAACGGTACGCCGCTCAGCCAGCTACCGCTGCCTGAACGCTTTATTATTCCGTTGAAACAGCATATTGGCCATGAAGGCGAAATTTGTGTCACACCCGGTGACAAGGTGCTGCGCGGGCAGCCGCTGACGTTTGGCGGCGGACGCATGTTGCCGGTGCACGCGCCGACCTCCGGCACCATCGAAGCTATTGCGCCACATATGACGGCGCATCCTTCCGGTTTATCGGAGCTGTGCATTTTCCTGCGCGCCGATGGCGAAGACCGCTGGACCACGCTCGATCCGCAGCCCGATTATCGCGCGCTCTCACGTGAAGACGTCGTTAAGCGTATCCACGATGCCGGTATTGCTGGTCTGGGCGGTGCGGGCTTCCCCACCGCCACCAAACTGCGCGGCGGCCTGCGCGGCGTCAAAACGCTGATCATCAATGCTGCAGAGTGCGAGCCGTATATTACCGCCGACGATCGCTTAATGCAGGATTGCGCCGCAGAAGTGCTGGAAGGTTGTCGAATTCTCGCCTGGGTACTGCAGGCTGAGCGGGTGTTGATCGGCATAGAAGATAATAAACCAGAGGCGATTGCCGCGCTGAAAAAGGCCTTAGGCGGCGATCGTGAACTGCAAATTCGCGTCATCCCCACCAAATATCCGTCCGGCGGCGCCAAACAGCTCACGCAAATTCTGACCGGACTCGAAGTCCCGCACGGCGGACGATCCACCGATATCGGTGTACTGATGCAGAACGTGGGCACCGCCTGGGCGGTGAAGCGCGCCATCGTTGATGGTGAACCGATTACCGAACGCGTGGTAACGCTGACCGGTGAAGCGCTGGCACGCCCGCGCAATGTGTGGGGACGGCTTGGTACGCCGGTTAGCCACCTGCTGCAGCACGCAGGCTTTACGCCAGGATCACGTCAGATGGTGGTCATGGGCGGTCCGTTGATGGGCTTTACTCTGCCATCGCTGGATGTGCCGCTGGTGAAGATCTCCAACTGCATTCTGGCCCCTTCCGCCAGCGAAATGGGCAACGATCAGGAAGAACAATCCTGCATTCGCTGCAGTGCCTGCGCCGATGCCTGCCCGGCCAAGCTGCTGCCTCAGCAGCTGTTTTGGTATAGCCAGGGCGGCGATCACGACAAAGCCCGCGCGCACCATATCGATGACTGCATTGAGTGTGGCGCCTGCGCCTATGTTTGCCCAAGTAACATTCCGCTGGTGCAATATTATCGCCAGGAGAAAGCTGAACTGCGCGCTATCGACCTCGAGGCGCAGCGCACCGCCGAAGCGAAGGCCCGTTTTGAAGCGCGGCAGATGCGTTTAGAACGTGAAAAACAGGCGCGTGAAGCCCGCCATGAGCAGGCTAAACAGCGCGTGGCGAGTAGCGATCAGGGTGAACGCGATGCTGCCGTGGCACGCATTAAAGCACGTCAGGAAAAAACGCCGGAACAAGATGCCGCCGAACGCGAAGCACGTCACGCTCAGGCCTTAGCCCAGCAGGCCGAGAAACAAGCCGAAACTCAGGCGCTGAGCCGACAAGCTGTTGATCCGCGCAAAGCTGCGGTTGAAGCGGCGATTGCGCGCGCTAAAGCCAAAAAAGTCGGAGCGCAACCAGCTGAGATAGCGCCGGCCGCGGAGGCAGAAGTCGATCCGCGTAAAGCCGCAGTTGAAGCGGCGATTGCCCGCGCTAAGGCTAAAAAGGCCGCCGCCGCGCCACCGGCCGAAGCCACACCGGCGGCTGAACCGGAAGTCGATCCGCGCAAAGCCGCGGTTGAAGCGGCGATTGCCCGCGCTAAGGCTAAAAAGGCCGCCGCCGCGCAACCGGCCGAAGTCGCACCGGCGGCTGAACCCGAAGTCGATCCACGCAAAGCCGCAGTTGAAGCGGCGATTGCCCGCGCTAAAGCCAAAAAGGCGGCGGCTTCTGCCGCGCAGCCGTCAGAAGTATCAACACCGCCTGAAGTGGAGGCTGCTGCCTCTCCTGACCCCGCCGACCCACGTAAAGCGGCGATTGCCGCTGCGGTCGCCCGTGCCAAAGCGCGTAAAGCGCAGCAGCAGCCTTCGACGACTGAGGAATAAATGGCTTTTCGTATTGCAAGTTCTCCTTATACCCACAACCGCCGCAGCACCGGCAATATCATGCTGTTGGTGGTACTCGCCGCGCTGCCGGGCATGGCTGCACAGTGGTATTTCTTTGGCATTGGATTCCTGATTCAGGTTTTGCTGGCCATCGCCACCGCATGGGCAACCGAAGGGGCGATTCTGCGCCTGCGCAAAGCTCCGGTGGTGCCAACCCTGTCTGATAACTCTGCTCTGCTTACCGCGCTGCTGTTGGGTATCAGCCTGCCGCCGCTCGCGCCGTGGTGGTTGGTGGTGTTAGGCACGATTTTCGCCATCGTTATCGCCAAACAGCTGTACGGCGGCTTGGGGCAAAACCCGTTCAACCCAGCCATGGTTGGTTACGTGGTGCTGCTGATCTCCTTCCCGGTGCAGATGACCAGCTGGCTGCCGCCTGATAGCTTACAGGCCATCAAGCCCGGTCTGATGGATTCGCTCAGCATGATCTTCACCCACCACACGCTGGCCGGTGAGACCATGCAGCAGCTGCAGCTCGGCGCTGATGGGGTTAGCCAGGCGACACCGCTGGATACGTTCAAAACCGGTCTGCGTGCCGGACACAGCGCCGAACAGCTGCTGGCCGAGCCAATCTATACCGGCGTGTTAGCCGGCCTGGGCTGGCAGTGGATTAATCTCGGTTATTTATTGGGTGGCGTATTGCTGCTGGCAAAAAATGCCATTCGCTGGCATATCCCGGTAAGTTTCCTGGTTTCGCTGGCGTTCTGCGCCACGCTCGGCTGGCTGTTCGCGCCGGAATCGCTGAATTCACCGCTGATTCACCTGTTCTCCGGCGCCACCATGCTGGGTGCGTTCTTTATTGCTACCGATCCGGTAACGGCATCGACCACTAATCGCGGACGCCTGGTTTACGGCGCGCTGATTGGCCTGCTGGTGTGGCTGATTCGTAGCTTTGGCGGCTATCCGGACGGCGTCGCTTTCGCTGTATTGCTGGCTAACATTTGTGTGCCGCTGATTGATTACTACACCCAGCCGCGCGTTTACGGCCATCGCAAGGATTGAAGATGATCGAGGCTATTCGTAAAAATGCGGTAACGCTGGCAGCTTTTGCTGTGATTACCACCGGCGTGACGGCGGTGGTTAACTATGTCACGAAACCCACGGTAGAACATCAAACTGCACTGCAACAGAAAAATCTGTTAGATCAGGTGGTGCCGACCGATCTGTACGACAATCACATCCAGCAAGAGTGTTTTCTGGTGACTGATGCCGTGGCGCTCGGTAATGATAAGCCGCACCATCTCTATATCGCGCGTAAAGGCGACCAACCGGTGGCGGCGGCGCTTGAGACCACCGCGCCAGATGGCTATTCTGGGGCGATTCAGATGTTAGTCGGTGCCGATTTCCATGGCAAAGTGCTGGGCGTGCGCGTTGTTGAGCATCATGAAACGCCGGGGCTCGGCGATAAAATCGAACTGCGTATTTCCGACTGGATCAACAGCTTTAACGGCAAGGTGATCCACGGTGCAGATGATAAAAGTTTTGCGGTGAAAAAAGACGGCGGTGAATTCGACCAATTTACCGGCGCAACCATTACGCCTCGCGCCGTGGTGAATGCCACTAAGCGCACCGCGCTGCTAATTGAAACACTGCCAGCGAAGCTCGCTTCGTTGCCTGAATGTGGAGATGCAAATGAGTGAAGCCAAAAATTTACTGGTCGGCGGACTGTGGAAAAATAACTCTGCGCTGGTCCAGCTGCTCGGCCTGTGTCCGCTGCTGGCGGTCACCTCTACCGCCACAAACGCCTTAGGCCTGGGTTTGGCAACTACGCTGGTGCTGACCATCACCAACAGCGCAATTTCAGCCTCGCGCCGCTGGGTGCCTGCGGAAATCCGTATTCCTATTTATGTCATGATCATTGCGTCAGTGGTGAGCTGCGTGCAGATGCTGATCAATGCCTATGCATACGGTTTGTATCAGTCGCTCGGCATCTTCATCCCGCTCATCGTCACCAACTGCATCGTGGTGGGCCGCGCCGAAGCGGTTGCGTCAAAAAGCAGCATTCCATTGTCCGCGCTGGATGGCTTTGCCATCGGCATGGGCGCCACCTGCGCGATGGTGACGCTGGGGTCGATTCGCGAACTGATTGGCAGCGGCACGCTGTTTAACGGAGCGGATCAGCTGCTAGGCCCGTGGGCCAAAGCGCTGCGCATTGAAGTCGTCCATTTTGATTCACCGATGCTACTGGCGATGCTGCCGCCGGGCGCCTTTATCGGCCTTGGCATGTTGTTGGCGGGTAAATACCTGATCGATCAGAAGATGAAACAGCGCGCGGCCCTTCGCGCCGCAGCACCAGACGTAGAGCCGCAGGGCGCAGCCGGGAAAGTGGTGTGAATAAAGAGAAACGTCACCAGATTTTGACGCGCCTGCGCGATGAGAATCCGCATCCAACCACCGAACTGAACTTCAGCTCGCCGTTTGAATTGCTGATCGCGGTACTGCTTTCCGCACAGGCGACAGACGTGAGCGTCAATAAAGCCACCGCTAAGCTCTATCCGGTGGCGAACACGCCGGCGGCCATATTGACGTTGGGCGTCGATGGCGTGAAGGAATACATCAAAACCATCGGCCTGTTTAATAGCAAAGCCGAAAACGTCATCAAGACCTGCCGCATTTTGCTGGAGCAACACGCTGGCGAAGTGCCGGAAGATCGCGCGGCGCTGGAAGCGTTGCCGGGCGTGGGCCGCAAAACCGCCAACGTGGTGCTTAATACCGCGTTCGGCTGGCCGACCATTGCCGTTGACACCCATATTTTCCGCGTCAGCAATCGCACCCGTTTTGCCCCCGGCAAGAATGTCGAGGAAGTGGAAGATAAGCTGCTCAAAGTGGTACCAGCCGCGTTTAAGGTTGATTGTCATCACTGGCTAATTTTGCATGGCCGCTATACCTGCGTGGCGCGTAAACCGCGCTGCGGATCCTGCCTGATCGAAGATTTGTGTGAGTTCGACGCCAAAACCGACCTGTGACACGCTGCCGATAGCCACGCAAAATCGTGCGCTGGTTGCAAGCGTTAGGCATTGCTTCCTTGCTCGAAAACCAGCGTGCAGACATCGCCATCGCCGCGCGGCACTGCGATATCGTGTTTGATGCGGTCGGCGGGGACATCGGGCAATCGATTTGGCAAGCGCTGCCCACGGCGGCTGTTTGAGGCGCTTTGGCCGCTGTTACGTGTCAGTGATTGCGGTGAGGTAGAGATTTTCCCGCTGGCACAATGGCGCGAGGCGATCCACTGCTATCATCAATCGGGCCGGGATCGTAAGCCGTTGTTACAGCTATTGTAATAACGGTCGCCATGAATGGCGTAATGCCGCTCACTTAAGCAAAAAAATGCCTGTTTATGCAGGTGCGCATGAATGCGCACCCTACGAAAACCCGGCGATATTCACGTAGGGTCACCATTCATGGTGACCGATTCACGCTTAACTGACGAGCATTACGCCATGAATGGCGACCTTACGGCTGCTTTACGCGATTGTCGTCAGGTGTAGGTTTAGCCTGCGGCGGCCTGCAGCCAGGCGACCACCAGCGGCGATAACCGATTTTGTAGCGCCGCCCGCTCAGACTGGAATAACGTGGCGACGAAGAACGGGTGATCGGTTAACTCAATGCCGCGCACGTCGCCTTCAAGATCCCAGGAAGTCACCCGTAGATTTTGTGTCGCCAGTGCATCACTGAATTCCGCATTAACGCCAAAGTTGCAGTGATAGCCTTCATCACTCTGCAGGGCGCCATAAGCACGCGCAATGCGTGAGTCTGGCTGGAAGCTAACGGTACCGCGCTGTTCCACCAGCGAACAGGCCAGCGGCGCAATCACCCAGCGGCCAGCAGGATCGGTTTCGGCATGCGAGGCATCTGCCCAGCCCAGCACATTACGCGCGTACTCCACGATGGCATACTGGAAGCCCCCGCAAGATCCCAGAAAAGGCTTTCCGCTTTCACGCACCCAACGCAGCGCGGCAAACACGCCTTCATCATTAAGATAAGGACTTCCCGGCACCAGCCAAATCGCATGGTAGTCGGCGAGGTTATGCTGCTCGAGTTCAGGCGTGGCAATCCAGTTTGCGTTGACGTTCAGGGAAAGGGCTTGTGCGGCAAGTTGTATAGCGGGAGGAATAGCCTGATGTGCTACGGCATTTGCACGGTAATCGCCAATCAGGGCGACACGAATCGACTGCGTCATGATTACGTCCTTTCAGGGAAAAAAGGAGGTTACAGCAAAGTTGCCACGCTGTCTAAATAGCAAAACCGGTTTCATTTTCTGCCTTTCGTTTCCACGCATTGCGTTTAAAGCAGCATCTTTATGCGGTATAAACCGCCTTAAGGTGAGGAAATATTCGACAATCGCCAGCGGCGCAAACGTTTACTTCTTTTGCCGATTTAATTAATTCGTGGTTTTGTGCGCAGGATCAATTAATTAGCGTTCTGGAATCTTTTGACTGCTTAATATGCTCATCAATCAATCTATTGTGCTTACATTGTGAGCATAGACAATAAAATAATTGGTATAAATTACGTACTTTAGCGTTATATTCCAAAAAACAGCGCAGAAGCAGTTTATATCAGGAAAAAGCGCTTCCAGATCTCCATTTAGCATCTTTCTCCTGATATAATACCGCACAGCAAGATTTAACACTGATTTACAACTTTGTATAACGGCATTAACCCTACCTATAGCAAGTATTTCAGCGTGCAGAAAATGCTTGCCCTGATGGACTGATTCAGCCAAATTAGTCGCCGTTTTTCCTTTCTAATAACAATGTTGCGCGGGATTACCCAGCCCGACGCAGACTTAATTCCTGTCGCAAAACAGGCTATGTATAAACTGAGGTACATGTGTCAACTGCAAACAAACACACTGAAGGGGCGCCAAGCCTCAACGCTTTTAAGCAACCCAAAGCGTTTTATCTGATCTTCTCCATCGAGCTATGGGAACGTTTTGGCTACTACGGCCTACAGGCCATTATGGCGGTTTACCTGGTGAAGCAGCTGGGGATGTCCGAAGCGGACTCCATTACGCTGTTTACCTCGTTTAGCGCGCTGGTTTACGGTTTAGTCGCCATTGGCGGCTGGCTCGGTGATAAAGTGCTGGGCACCAAACGTGTGATCGTGCTGGGCGTTATTGTACTGGCGCTGGGCTACGCACTGATCGCTTTCTCCGGCCATGACACCTCAATGGTCTATATCGGCATGGCGACCATCGCCGTCGGTAGCGGCTTGTTCAAAGCGAACCCCTCCTCCCTGCTTTCGACCTGCTATGAGAAAGATGATGCGCGCCTCGACGGTGCTTTCACCATGTTCTACATGTCGATCAACATTGGTTCGCTGTTCTCCATGATGCTGACACCGTGGCTGGCGGCAAAATATGGCTGGGGCGCGGCGTTCTCGCTCTCCGTGGTGGGTCTGGTCATCACTCTGCTGAACTTCCTGTTCTGCCAGCGTCTGGTGAAGAATTACGGCTCCAAGCCTGATTTTGCTCCCTTGCAGATGGGTAAATTACTGATGACGCTGGTCGGCGTAGTGGCGTTGGTTGCGCTGGCGGCCTGGCTGCTGCATCACCAGAGCATCGCACGCATGACGCTGGGCGTGATTGCCGCGGGTATCGTAGTGATCTTCGCTAAAGAAGCCTTTGCTCTCAAGGGCGCTGCACGTCGTAAGATGATTGTCGCCTTCCTGCTGATGGTTGAAGCGATTGTGTTCTTCGTGCTCTATATGCAGATGCCAACCTCACTCAACTTCTTTGCTATCCGCAACGTTGAACACGCGATTCTTGGTATCACTTTTGAGCCAGAGCAGTTCCAGGCGCTGAACCCGTTCTGGATTATGCTGGCGAGTCCGATTCTGGCCGCGGTGTATAACAAGCTGGGTGACAAAATGCCGATGCCGCACAAATTTGCCATCGGTATGGTGCTGTGTTCAGGTGCTTTCCTGGTGCTGCCGTTTGGTGCCAAATTTGCCAATGACGCCGGGATCGTCTCTGTTAACTGGTTGATTATTAGCTACGCCCTGCAGAGTATTGGCGAGCTGATGATTTCCGGCCTGGGCCTGGCGATGGTGGCGCAGCTGGTCCCTCAGCGTCTGATGGGCTTTATCATGGGTTCATGGTTCCTGACTACCGCCGGTGCCGCGATGATTGCCGGTAAAGTCGCTAATCTGATGGCAGTGCCCGAAAACGTAACCGACCCGCACGCTTCGCTGGCCGTTTACAGCCAGGTATTCCAGCAGATTGGTATCGCCACCGGCGCAATCGCTCTTCTGATGTTGATCACTGCGCCGCTGCTTAATCGCATGACACAGGATGATGAACAAACTGAACTGAAACGCGCTAACGCGAATCAGTAAAATCAGAGCCGGGCATGTCCCGGCTTTTTTTCACCCACTCTCTCATCTTCCCATTGTTCGCATCCCCTTTAACGTTTTCTGCCGTCAACGCTTCGCTTTTCACTCACTTAACTTCATCATGACAGCTCACGGTTACCAGACGGGAACAATCATGGATAGGTTTGATGAGCTAGAGGTATTTGTTGCTGTCATTCAGCAAGGCAGCCTGGCGGGTGCCGCGCGTCTATTACAGCGATCGCCACCGGTTATTACCCGTACGCTGAATACGCTCGAAGCGCGTCTTGCAACGACCTTGATTGAGCGCACCACGCGCCAGTTGGCACCAACGGAAGCCGGCTGGCAGCTGTTTGAACAGGCACAACGTTTGCTAAGTGACTATCAGCGTGCCGTGGACAGCGCTCATCATAGTGGCCTGCACGGCCTGCTGCGGGTAACGGCGCCGGTGCAGTTCGGTCGCCGGCACGTTATGCCCTTAGTCAACGCCTTCTTGCAGCGGCATGCGGAAATGCAGATTGAAGTGGTGCTGAGCGACAGTTATCAGGATCTGATCGAAAACGCTCTGGATATCGCCCTGCGAATCGGCGAGCTGCAAGACTCCTCGATGGTGGCGCGTCAGGTTGGCAGCGTACGTTCAACGCTGGTTGCTAGTCCTGAGTATCTAACACGAGCTGGAACGCCAACGCATCCCACTGAGCTCGCGCAACATGCCATCGTGACGAGCCTGCGTCATACGCGTGAATGGCGTTTCGCCCAGGATTTGCGGGTGCGTATTGCGCCGCGTCTACGTGTAAATGATGTGGAGAGCCAACTGGAGGCCCTGCGTAGCGGCCAGGGTATCGGTCGTTTATTGTCGTATCAGGTTATTGACGATATCCATGATGGTAAGCTTTTGCATTTACTGCCTGAGTGGGAACCCGCACCGTTGCCGGTACAGTTGGTGACACAACGTGTTAAAAATATGACGCCCAAAGTCCGGCATTTTTGGGATTTTGCGCTCGAAAAGCTGCCGTTACTGCCCTGCTTTGCTGAATAAAAGCTGAAGGATAACCGCAAATCCTGAACGCGATCATTGGTAAAAATAGCGGGCAGACTTATGCTACCTCGATCGCAACATCACTTCAGGAGAAGCCTCGATGAAACTCTATTGCAAGCCCGGAGCCTGTTCACTTTCACCGCATATCGTCGCGCTTGAATGCGATTTGGACTTTACGCAGGTCAATGTCGATCTGCAAAAGAAAGTTACCGAGCAGGGAGACGATTACTGGCAAATAAACCCGAAAGGACAAGTGCCGGCACTGCAGTTAGATGATGGCAGCATACTGACGGAAGGTGTGGCTATTGTGCAGTATCTGGCGGACCTCAAACCGGATCGCAATCTGTTGGCGCCGACGGGCAGCCTGACGCGCTACCACACCCTGGAGTGGCTTAGCTTTGTGAGTAGCGAATTGCACAAGAGTTTCAGCCCGCTGTTTCGCTCGGATACGCCAGAAGAGTACAAAAACATTGTGCGTGCACAGCTGGAGAAAAAGTATCAGGCGGTGAATCAGGCGCTGCAGGATAAGCAGTGGCTGTTAGGGCTGCGCTTCACCGTCGCGGATGTCTATCTGTTCGTGGTGACCCGCTGGGCTAAAGCTATCAAGTTGAATCTGAGTGGACTGGATGCGCTGGAAACCTGGTTTAGCCGCGTCGCGGAGCGCCCTGCGGTGCAAGCGGCGATGAAAGCAGAAGGTTTGGTGTAAACATTGATGCCAGGGTGCGCATGAACGCGCACCCTACGAAAATCCGGCTATATCCACCCAGGGGCGCCATGCATGGTGCCCGATTCACGCCTAACTGAGCGGCATTAAATCACCGCACATTCTGTAGCGGCGCGATTTATAGCGCAATGAACTGCGCCGCTACAATGTGTGCGCTTAAAGCTTTTCGGCTGAGAAATGTTGGGTCGGCTTAGCAATTGCGTCCTGCGCCGCCACTAGCTGCAATTCATACTCGCCCATTTCGTGGGTTTTCAGCATCACCTCATATACCGCAGCGGTGATGTGCTCAAGTGCATCCTGCAGCGACTTACCGTGCAGCAGATCGACCAGCAGCAGACCGCTGGTAAGATCGCCCACGCCCACCGGCTGACGCACACCAAAGTCCACCAGCGGACGGCTGATGTGCCAGCACTCATCGGCGGTGACCAGCAGCATTTCGAAACGGTCACTACGGCGTCCGGCGCGCGCCAGATGCTTAACCAATACCACTTTCGGGCCCACCGCGATTAATTCGCGCGCGGCAACCACCGCCTGCTCAATATTGGATACTTCATGTCCACTGAGCATTTCCAGCTCGAGCAGATTTGGCGCGATAATATCGCTCGCAGGCAAGGCCATTTTGCAATGGAATTCCGCCACGCCCGGTGCCACGATACAGCCTTTTTCCGGATGACCCATCACCGGATCGCAGAAGAACCATGCCTTCGGATTCGCCTCTTTGACCAGACGCACGATCTCCAGGATCTGTTCGCCCTGCTCGGCCGAGCCTAAATAGCCACTCAGCACCGCATCACAGGTTTTTAAACGATCGACAGCAGCGATACCTTTGACGATATCCGTCAAATGCGTAGCAGGCATCACGGTGCCGGTCCAGTGACCGTACTGCGTGTGATTAGAAAATTGCACGGTATTCAGCGGCCAAACGTTTGCGCCCATGCGGCGCATCGGGAACTCGGCGGCGCTGTTGCCGGCGTGTCCGTAAACAACGTGAGATTGAATTGCGAGGATATTTTTCATTATTGCCCTGTACTGCCTTGCCATGAAAAAAGGGCCGGTTGCCGGCCCTCAACGCTTACTGCCAGTTAATCAGGCAGTAATGTTTTTTACCGCGACGCAACAGCGTGAAGCGTCCAAACAGTTTATCGCTATCGCTGAAGCGGTACTCAGCATCTGACTGCTTTTCACCGTTAAGTGATACCGCGTTAGAACCGATCATGGTGCGTGCCTGACCGCGTGATGGTACCAACTCTGCTGCCACCAGCGCCTGCTGCAGATCGTCTTCCGCATTCAGCGTAATGGTTGGCATACCGTCCTGCGCCAGCTGCTCGAAGTCAGCTTCGGTCATTGCGCTCAGGCTGCCTGAGAACAGGCTTTCGGTAATACGCTGCGCCGCCGTCAAACCGCTTTCGCCATGCACCAGACGCGTCACCTGCTCGGCCAATACATATTGCGCACGCGGTGCTTTACCGCTGGTTTTATCTTCTTCTTCCAGCGCATTGATCTCTTCAATACTCATGAAGGTGAAGAATTTCAGGAAGCGATAAACGTCGGCATCCGCCGTGTTGATCCAGAATTGATAGAACTTGTACGGACTGGTTTTCTTCGCGTCCAGCCACACCGCGCCACCTTCGGTTTTGCCGAACTTGGTGCCGTCAGATTTGGTGATCAGCGGTACAGTTAACCCCCAAGCCTGCTGCTGATGCAGACGGCGCGTCAGATCGATACCTGATGTAATGTTGCCCCACTGATCGGAACCGCCAATCTGCAGCACCACATCGTGACGCTTGTTCAGTTCGGCAAAATCATAACCCTGCAGCAGGTTGTAGGAGAACTCGGTGTACGAAATACCCTGATCTTCGCGATTCAGACGCTGTTTCACCGCTTCACGGTTGATCATCTGATTTACGGAGAAGTGCTTGCCAATGTCGCGCAGGAAGGTCAGTACATTCATGCCGCCAAACCAGTCATAGTTGTTAGCCGCGATGGCGCTGTTATCACCGCAATCAAAACTCAGGAATGGCGCAACCTGATTGCGGATTTTATCTACCCACTCACCCACGGTTTCCGCGGTGTTGAGTTTACGTTCTGCTGCTTTAAAGCTGGGATCGCCAATCAAGCCGGTGGCACCACCCACCAGCGCGACCGGCTTGTGTCCGGCATCCTGAAAACGCTTCAGGCAGAGCAGCGGCACCAGATGGCCCAAATGCAAGCTATCAGCGGTCGGATCGAAGCCGCAATAGAGTGCAATTGGCCCTTGCGCCAGTCGCTCTGCTAACGCTTCTTCATCCGTTACCTGGGCGACTAAGCCCCTTTCTTGCAATTGTTGTATCAGGTTACTGCTGGTCATCACTGACTCCAAATTGATCAGACTGCACCTTGGCTGGTACACAGCTTTCCGCCGACGCGCGGAGACGAAAAAAAAGAGGGCTATAGCATAAAGCGCTGACGCCAACTGCGCCAGCGTTGAAAGGCGTTAAAACGTAGTTTTACGGGGCTAAGCGGTCAATCGTCCAGCCATTTTCTGTGCGCTGGTAGAGGAAGCGATCGTGCAGGCGATGTTCGCCGCCCTGCCAGAACTCCATGGTATGAAATTTAACGCGGTAACCCCCCCAGAAACTTGGCAACGGCACTTCGCCCTGCTGGAATTTCTGTTTGAGTTCGAGAAACTTACCTTCCAGCACGCCACGTGCCGAGATGCGGCTCGATTGCTTCGACACCCAGGCGCCAATCTGACTGTCGCGCGGGCGGCTACTGAAGTACTTCAGCACGTCGAGCGGCGACAGTTTTTCCACTTCACCCAGCACCATCACCTGACGTTCCAGGAAGTGCCACGGGAAGTGCAGCGAGATGCGCGGGTTCTCAGCCAGCTGTAGCGCTTTGCGGCTGCCAAGGTTGGTGTAAAACACCATCCCTTTATCGTCGTAGTGCTTGAGTAACACAATACGCTGATACGGCTGACCGCTGCTGTCAACGGTAGCCACCGTCATCGCCGTTGGATCGGGCAGCTGTGCAGCACAGGCCTGCTGCAACCACTGCTCAAACAGCGCCAGAGGCGTTTCTGGCAAATCTTTACGTCGCAGCCCACCGCGGGTGTATTCACGACGCAGATGGGCAATATTTTGCAAGCTGTCACTGTCGCTCATGCTGTTTCTCATTCTCTGACGTTTACTTAACGGACGTATCCGCGTTCTGCAATGCACAATCATTAATCACGATTTTGTTGTTACGTTCAACAAAAGCGCTATCGCCTTTTGACCAGAAGACGTAGGTACCATCACTGTAGCGCGCGCCGGATGCGGCTTCGGTTTGTGTCAGCGTCAGCGGTTTGCCATCAAGAATAAAGCTTACCTGCTGCTTTGCGTTATCTTGCGTGACCGTCAGCGGCAGCGTGCCGCACTGGTAATGCAACTGCTGCGGCGTTTGCTCTGGTTTATGCAGCATGCCGCAACCGCTTAATATCGCAATGCTCGTCAGCACTATCACCCTTTTTTTCATGTTCACCTCTTAACGTATTGGTCGGGCATTGGCCGGATAAATCGCGCCCAATACACTCATTTGTTGTGCGCCGGTTACTGCCGGCAAGTTTCCCGGTAAACCATTCAGCGTGCGAAACGCCAGCCAGGCAAATGCTAATGCTTCCATATCATCACCGCGAATGCCCGCTTCGTCGGTGCTACCCACTTCAGTGCCTGGCAGGTGCGCTGAGAGACGCGCCATCAGCAGAGGGTTCCGACCGCCGCCGCCGCATACCATCAAACGGTCACAGCCGTGATTAAGTTGCACCTGTTGCGCAATGGTCAGAGCCGTGAGTTCACTGAGTGTGGCCTGTACGTCCTGAGGAGCCAGCGCCGGAAAACGCTGCAATTGCTGTTCGATCCAACCGAGATTGAAGTATTCACGCCCGGTACTTTTCGGCGGCGGCAATGCAAACCAGGGATCGCTCAGCATCAACTCCAGTAGTGCAGGAACCACCTGACCGCTACGCGCCCAGGCCGCATCTTTATCATAAGGCAGGCCTTTATTGCGCCAAATCCATGCATCAAGCAGCATATTGCCAGGACCGGTGTCAAAGCCGCGTACCGGTTGCCCGGGGATCAGCAGGGAGAGATTCGCGATGCCACCAATATTCAGCACCATGCGGCGCTCTACGCTATCCATTAGCAGCGCCTGATGAAAGGCCGGTACCAGCGGCGCGCCCTGCCCACCCAGCGCCATGTCACGACGGCGAAAATCACCAATCACCGTAACCCCGGTGGCGGCGACAATCTGATTGTTATCCCCAATTTGCAGGGTATTCGGCGCATCGCTTTGCGGCTCATGCCATACCGTTTGCCCGTGACAACCAATCGCCATGATGTCGCTGGCCTCGAGCGATTGTTGCTTCATCAGCGTCAACACTGCGTCGGCGAACAGCTTGCCTAAACGCGTATCGAGTTGCCCAAGTTGCGATAGCGTGAGCGTTTGTCCCTGGCAAATCGCCAACACCTGCTGCCGTATGTCCTGCGGTATGGGATGGCAGTAGCTGGCCTGCTGCGCCACCATCTGGCCATCAATCGCTGCCAGCACCACGTCTACACCATCAAGGCTGGTTCCAGACATCACGCCGATATAGCGTCCTGATTTCATCGCGGTTCACTCCCTTAACATCATCTGGGTTAAGCCTGGCAAATTACACAGGCTAATTCTATGATAAAATTCCGCTTTTCAGCGTCACTGCGCCATCTATTCCAGCGAAGAAATATTTTCGTCATGTAATTGAATTTTTGTTGAGGGGAGATGGTCTATGCTTCGCCCAGCCGCGTTTTGTTCGGACTTAGCGTCAATTACTAGCTTTCTGTCTTATACTCTTTGCAGTACAGGATGAGAACATGGTGTTATTTTGCATTAAGGAGCGTTCTGATGATTAAGCGTTATGTAGCCGTGGCATTAGCCGGCTTAACTCTGGCAGGTTGTGCCAACAACGACACCCTCTCCGGGGACGTTTACAGTGCCAACGAAGCCAAACAAGTACAAAGTGTTTCTTACGGTACGCTGGTATCGGTTCGTCCGGTAAAAATCCAGGGTGGCGATGAGAACAATGTGATTGGCGCGATTGGTGGTGCGGTACTGGGTGGATTCCTCGGTAACACCATTGGTGGCGGTGCGGGACGCAGTCTGGCGACTGCGGGCGGTGCAGTACTCGGTGGCGTAGCCGGTCAGGGCGTTCAGGGTGCAGTCAACAAATCTGACGGTGTTGAGCTGGAGATCCGCAAGGATGATGGCAATACCATCATGGTGGTTCAGAAGCAGGCCGCCAGCCGTTACTCGGTGGGTCAGCGCGTTGTGATGGCCTCCAACGGCAGCCAGGTTACCGTTTCTCCGCGTTAAGCAGGCAGATAAAAAAAACCGACGCTGGGCGTCGGTTTTTTTATTTCTCGCGGTTATGAAATTCGAGAATGTTTTTTTCCAATCGCGCAATCAGCGTCACCATCTGATTGATCTCCTCCAGACTGATACCGGAGAGAATGTCATCGCGCGTCGCATCAATCACATTTTCGACCTGTTCAATGATAGGCTCAGCCTGCTTGGTCAGTTTGATACGCTTAGCACGGCGATCGTTGGCACAGGTAGCGCGCGTAATTAACCCCTTCTCTTCCAGCTGATCCAGCGTGCGCACCAGCGAAGGTTGCTCAATGCCAATCGCCTTTGCCAGCTGAATTTGCGACTGTTCTGGCGGAAGTTGATGAATGTTGTGTAACGTTACCCAGTGTGTTTGAGTCAACTCGAGCGGTTTCAAACGCTGATCGATTAACGCGCGCCAAATGCGCACTAAGCGAGATAGATCGGTTCCCAAGGGCGTATCCATTGCATCTCCTTATAATTAGCTTGCTAGCTATTAAGCCAGATTTTACACTATTCTGCGAGTTTACAGGGCAAATTACAAATCCCACCCCGGACGATACGCTTGCTGTCTAGACTCTATTGAGATGATTCCCGGTCAAAAAGGATGATGACACGTGTCCCTAACCGCTTTTTCCACCAGCGCACCGCTAACCGATCTGGTTTTCGGCGCCTCGCTATTTTTTCCACCGCTGTTTAAAGCGGTACTGCTCGGTTTCTTTTTCTGGCTGCTGATCCACCCGCTATTGCGTGGCTGGATGTACTCCGGCGATGTCTGGCATCCCACGTTAATGGATCTTTCCCTCTTTGTACTTTGCGTTGCGAGCGCATTGTGGTTACTGAGCCTCGGATAAATCACTATGAAATTCAACCCTTTTAAATACTTTTCAACCGTAGTGATCTTTGCACTGGCTTTACTCGCGGGATGGTGGATGTGGAATTACTACATGCAATCGCCGTGGACGCGCGACGGCAAAGTGCGCGCCGAACTGGTTGATATCACGCCCGAAGTTTCAGGACGCATTGTGGCGCTTGAGGTGCGAGATAATCAGTTTGTGCACAAAGGCGACACGCTGCTCAAGCTCGATCCCGTGCCATGGCAGATTGCCGAGGCGAACGCCGAAGCGCAACTGGCTAAAGCGCAAGCCGATCTCGCCAAGGCGCAGCATGAAGCTAATCGCCGTGCGAGCCTGCCGCGCAATGTGATTTCAGCGGAGGATATGGACGCATCGCGCTTAACTGCCAATGCGGCGGCAGCCACAGCGAAAGCTGCGCAGGCCAGTCTCAATCAGGCGCGCTGGAACCTCGATCAAACGACCATCACCGCGCCCACCGATGGCTGGATCAGCAACCTGACGCTGCGCACCGGCAACTATGCCAGCGCCGGCACGCCGCTGTTCGCATTAGTCGATAGCCACTCTTATTACGTGATGGGTTATTTCGAAGAGACTAAATTGCGTCACATCCAACCCGGCGCGGCGGCAAACATTGTGTTGTACAGCAACGGCGCACGCTTAAAAGGCCAGGTGGAAAGTATTGGCCGTGCGATTTATGACCAGAGCGTCGCCAGCGATGGTGGCCTGGTGCCCGATATTAAGCCCAACGTGCCTTGGGTGCGTCTGGCGCAGCGCGTGCCGGTACGTATTCGTTTGGACGCGCTGCCGGATGGCATGGCGCTGGTCGCAGGCACCACCTGCACCATTTCTATTGCCCACTGAGGCCGCGATGAATTTTCAGTGGCTGGCCTGGCAAAATTTACCCTGGATAAAAGCAACCGGTGGCGAGTGGCGCTACGCGTTGCGCAACGCTATTGCGATGTGCCTGGCATTGACCATCGCCTATGCGCTGCAACTTGACGAGCCTTATTGGGCGATGACCTCGGCGGCGGTAGTGAGTTTCCCCACCGTTGGCGGTGCGATCAGTAAAAGTTTGGGACGTATTGTCGGCAGCCTGCTTGGTGCCTCAGCAGCGTTGTTGATTGCCGGGCATACACTAAACGAACCCTGGCTATTTGCCTTTTTCATGGCCGGCTGGCTGGCATTTTGCACCTGGATTGCCAATCACTACCAAAATAACGTCGCTTATGCGTTCTCGCTGGCGGGCTACACCGCCGCTATTATTGCCTTTAGCAGCGTAAATATCACCGACGTGACCCAGCTGTGGGATATCGCCCAGGCGCGTGTCTGTGAAGTCATCTCAGGCATTCTGTGCGCCGGACTCATGATGATGATTCTGCCCAGTACGTCTGATGGCAGCGCACTGATGAGTTCGCTGCGCCAGATGCATGCGCGCCTGCTGGATCATGCGGTGCTGCTATTGCAGCAGGGCAGCACCGATAACGTCCGTACCGCCCATGAGAATGTCATCAGCCAGATTTTGACGATGAACCTGCTGCGTATCCAGGCATTCTGGAGTCATTACCGCTTCCGCCGGCAGAACAACGTGCTGAACTATGTGCTTCATCAGCAACTGCGACTTACCAGCGTCCTTTCCAGTCTGCGCCGGATGCTGCTGAACTGGCCCGATGCGCCACCGGAACTCTACAATGCGATGTCTCAGCTGTTGCAAGAGCTCGCCGCACCGCAGTGTGATAAGTACCGGCTGGCGCTGATCCTGCGCGGCATTACGCCGCCCGCAACCGGCGATTTTCGTCAGCGCGCCTTTGTACAGCGCCTGCGCTATTTCTGCTGGGTATACCTCAATGTGAATCGGTGGATTCGTTTGATTGAACGCGCCGACGCTGATACCCGCTTCCAGCCGCCATATGCCCCTTCGTTGGCGCGCGAGAGTGATAGCGCAGAAGCCGGCTGGAGCGCATTACGCACTTTTAGCGTGATCATGCTCGGCTGCGCCTTTTGGATCATCACCCAGTGGGATTCAGGCGCTGCCGCGCTAACGCTGACGGCGATTGCCTGCGTGCTCTACTCCTCCGCGCCTTCGCCGAGTGGTAGCGTATCGCTTCTGCTGAAAACCTTGCTATGGCTATCCGTGTTTAGCTTTGTGCTGCAGTTTGGCCTGATGGTACAGATTAGCGCGCTGTGGCAATTTTTACTGGTGCTCTTCCCGCTGCTCATCACTTTGCAGTTATTCAAATTGCAGCAGAAGAAGCGCGCAGGCATGTGGGGGCAATTTATTGTTTTTATGGGATCGTTTATTGCCGTTACCAATCCGCCGGATTGGGATTTTCAAAGCTTCCTGAATGATAATCTGGCCAAAGTGTGCGGGGTATTATTAGCGTGGTTAGCCTTTCAGGTATTGCGTCCCAGTTCCGATGCACGCCGCAGCCGTCGCCATATTCGCGCCTTGCGTCATGCCTTCCTCGATCAGTTACGTCGCCATCCACGGCTGAGTGAAAGCCATTTTGAATCGCAGATTTATCACCACATTAGTCAGCTAAGCAGTAGCCGCGATGAGCAGGCACGAGTCTGGCTATTGCGCTGGGGCGTGGTGCTGCTGAACTGTTCGCACATTGTCTGGCAACTCCGCGAATGGCAGCCCGCATCCGCGACCTTAACTCAGATGCGCGATAGCGGCCTGCAGGATTTACAGCGCATTATGAGCCTGCGTGGCGTACATCACACTGCGTTACAAGCCACGCTGGATGAGTTGGAAACGATGATTGATCAGCTTCAACGGCAGCCGGAGAGCGAAGCCAACACTCTGGCCGGTATTTTGTGGCGGCTGCGCTGTTCACTTGCACAGTTAGCGCAGGCAGTACCGGATTGATCACTGGCAATACTGGCTGGTTTGACGGTTGAAATCGTCCTGCAGCTGTTGCAGCGATTTCTGCCCTTCAAACCGGGTTTTATCCTGATCGGACATGGGCTCGATCACCAGCGCCTTCTCTTCAGAAGAGTAGATAAAACGTCGATTCAGCGTGCTCCCCGTGAAACTTTTACCCTCAATGGCACCACAAACTACCGTCATTGCATGACGATACGTTTCACTGCGGACAAAATTGGTTTCGGTGGCGCTACGAAATACATTTTCACAGCCCTGGGCTTTTAGACGCTCAACGGTGTGCTGAGTCAACCATTCGCGACCGCGGGCAATATTTTCACAGCTGCTGCGTAGCGGATTAGTATCGATGGTGCGCTGCAATTGCCGGCTGGCATCCAGACGCAGCTGCGTGTCATTCGGCTGATCGCATCCTACCAACAATAAACATAACAGCATCATCCCACGCGTTTTCATTCCTGCCCCTGCACGTTTTATTCCTGAATCAATATCATAGGACGGAAAAAACGCAGAGAGTAGCAACAAAATGGGTCAACTTTTTTCAGGCGCGGTTAATGAGGGCGACAAGGCGCTGCCGCCCTAGCCGTTAAATGACGCCGCAGGCGAAACGTGCCCCGCCGCCGCCGAGCGGTTGCGGATGGTCGGCATGATTATCACCGCCAACGTGCACCATTAACGCTTTACCTTTGATTTCACTTAGAGATTTGATGCGTGGCGCAACCACGGGATAATCCGCTTTGCCCTCTTCCGTGACGAACAGCGCGGGCAGATCGCCCAGATGCCCATCAGCATACGGCCCAAGATGTTTGCCGCTGTTTTGCGGATCGAGGTGTCCTCCCGCCGCGCCGGCCGCTACCGTTTTGCCATCGGACTCACCCGGTTCACAGCTACCTTTAGCGTGCACATGGAAACCATGAATGCCCGGCTTCAGGCCGGTTAAGGCGGGCGTAAATTGCAGACCATAGGGTGTTTCGCTAATGGTGACTTTACCTATGGCCGCGCCAATGCCTTGCGCCGTGGTTTGATGCAGCGTGACTTCTTCAGAGGCAGCTTGCGCGCCAGCGGCGCAGGCCAGAGCAAGCATAACAATCAGGGTTTTCTTCATAACGTCTCCTTACGGTTGAGATACTCACTAAGCCTGGACCGCTTTCATCCAGGCTGCCGTAATTTGACGCAGTTTTACGCTTCAGGGCACATCGTAGCCGATTGCGGCTTTACGAATACGGAACCACTGTTGGCGATCAAGCGTTAACTGGCTTGCTGCCACCGCTTCGGTAACGCGTTCGGTTTTACCTGAGCCGATAATCGGCAGTGGACGACTTGGCAGTTTCATCACCCACGCATACACCACCTGCTCGATATTGCGCGCGCCAATTTCCTGCTTCACCTGTTCAAGCTCATCACGCAACGGTTGATAATGCGGATCGTTAAACAGTCGGCCGCCGCCCAGGCACGACCATGCCATGGGGCGAATACGTCCCTGCTGGCACTGATCGAGCGAACCGTCCAGCAGCGCGGTTTGCTCCAGCGGTGAAATTTCCAGTTGGTTGGTGACCAAACTGAAAGGTAAGCGCGATTGCAGCAGTGTGAATTGGGAAGGCGTGAAATTAGAAACGCCAAAATGGCTCACCTTGCCGCTCTGATGCAGTGCAACAAAGGCTTGGGCAATTTCATCCGCGTCCATCAACGGATCGGGACGGTGAATGAGCAGGAGATCGAGGTAATCAGTATTGAAATGACGCAGCGAGTTTTCGGCACTGTGCAGAATATGGCTGGCTTCGGTAATGTAGTGACCGATACGGTGTTCTGGTTTTGCACGCGTTGCAATACCGCACTTGGTGACGATCTGCAGTTTTTCGCGTAATCCCGGCGCCAGCCGCAGCGCAGCGCCAAAGGCGGCTTCACACTGATAATCGCCATAAATGTCGGCGTGGTCGACGGTGGTGACCCCGAGAGAAAGATGGTGCTCAATGAATTGCACGACCTGCTGTGGCGTCATGCCCCACTCCATCAAGCGCCAGTAGCCCGCAATCAGCGGTGAAAAAGACGGTCCCTGCGGTGCAATTAGTTGCGGTTGTAACATGGTTAAACTCCCTCAATCACAAATCCAGATGGCGAAAGCAGGAGTATAACGGAACGGCAATCCAGCGCTTTGTTAAAACAGCTCTGGTTGTTGCGGATCATGATCTTCATCGAGTTTCTGCTGGCGATGCAACCGCAGCCAGCGTTGACGGCATAAACGCAGCACATCTCGCTTTTGCGCATCGGTGAGTTTCATCCAGTTAAAGCGCTCTTCCCGGCTGCGCAAACAACCACGACAATAGCCACGCGCATCACTTTGGCAAATGCCACGGCACGGGCTGGGAACAGGAAAGAACTCTAATTGTTCGGCCACATCCACTCCGGAATTAACATCTGGTTGCACAGCGATCACAGCTTGATGACATAGTACAAAGAGTAAACGTTAATTGCTCGCAATCAATACATCGCCGCACTTCGTAACCACTGTTTACCAAATATCCAGCAAGATGATGTTTTAGATTGGGTATGTTTAACCTTGGTTAAGGTTTTCCTCATATTGTCTTCATACGATTGTCACACTACTCCCTACCGTTGAGTTTTCATGAGATTCCCGAACACACTGCAGTGCGGCACCAGCGGGTTTAACCTTATTGCTGCTCTGTTCTTCGCATTCGTACTGAATGCACTTTTCTTGCTGCGCGCCTGGGAAATGATTTCCTACGATCATCTTCACGACTATCTGTTTGCCGCCAGTATTCCAGTCGTCCTCGCCTGCGCTTTTTATTTTCTTTTCTCGCTTGCTGCATGGCCTTATATCCGTAAGCCATTGCTGATTGTGCTGGTCTTCATCAGCGCTGCCGCCAACTATTTCATGCACAGTTTCGGCACGGTTATCGATGCCAATATGATGCAAAATGTCTTTGAATCGGATCCGCAAGAAGCCGGGGCATTGATAAGCAGTCGCTATGTGGTATGGATGTTTTTAATGGGCGTGATACCGGCCGTCGTCCTCTGTTTAGTGCGCATTCGTCGGGGACAACGTTGGTGGTGGAATCTATTACAACGGCTGGTCGGCGCGTTGGGCGCGATATTATTGATTCTGCTGATGGCGGTACTGTTTTACAAAGATTACGCCTCGCTGATCCGCAATAACAAAGGTCTGGTGAAAATGATTACGCCAGCCAATATCGTCAGCGGTACTGGCCATTATGTCGATCAGCGCTATCTGCAAGGTGACCAGGCGCTGGTGAAAATCGGACAGGATGCACACAAAGGCCCGTTAATGAGCGCAGCAGCCAAAAAAACGCTGGTGGTATTAGTGGTGGGTGAAACCGCGCGTGCGGAGAATTTTTCACTCGGGGGCTATGGGCGAGAAACTAACCCAGAACTGAAAAAACAGCAGGTGATCTATTATCCAAATACCACCTCCTGTGGTACAGAAACCGCCATTTCAGTGCCCTGTATGTTTTCGAATATGCCACGCGTGCACTATGACGCTAATCTGGCGCATCATCAGGAAGGCGTGCTTGACATCCTTGCCCACGCTGGTGTCAGCGTGCTATGGCGTGAGAATGACGGTGGCTGTAAAGGCGCCTGCGATCGTGTACCGCACACGGACATGACCCAATGGAAATTGCCGGAATATTGTCATGACGGTTTCTGTCAGGATGATGTGCTGCTGCACCGCCTTGATAACTATATTGCTGGCTTACACAACGACGGGATGATTGTGCTGCATCAGATGGGCAGCCACGGTCCAGCCTATTATCAGCGTTACCCCGCGCAGTTCCGCCGGTTTACACCAACCTGTGACAGCAACCAAATCCAGGATTGCGACCATCAGGCGCTGGTCAATACGTACGACAATTCGCTGCTCTACACCGACGATATGGTCAGCCGCACCATCGATAAACTGAAAGGGCTCAGCGACCGCTTTAATGTGGCGCTGATTTATCTCTCTGACCATGGCGAATCACTCGGCGAACGCGGCATGTATTTGCACGGTGCGCCCTATCTTTTTGCCCCAACCCAGCAAACGCACATCCCTCTGCTGCTGTGGATGTCACCCGGCTATGCCGCCGCCTTGCACATCAACGCATCCTGTTTGCGCCAGCAAGCAGCGGACGCGAAAGTCTCGCAGGACAATCTCTTCCATACGGTGCTTGCCATGTTTAACGTGCAAACACAGGCGTACCAGCCGCAGCTGGATATGATCAGATCGTGCCAAAGCTGAGCCGGACAGTTGCATTAGACTGACTGGTCTAATAACCTGCGTGCCATGAATAAGACATCGCAACGCATCGACACCCGTGAACATCTGCTCGCTACTGGCGAGCAGGTTTGTTTGCAGCGCGGTTTTACCGGCATGGGGTTGATCGAGATGCTGGCGCTGGCAGACGTCACCAAGGGCTCGTTCTATCACTATTTCCGCTCAAAAGAAGCGTTCGGCGTGGCGTTGCTTGAACGCTACTTCGCCAACTTTTTACAGCAGATTGAACAGCAATTAAACCAGCCGGGTCTTACGCCGACTGAGCGTCTGTTACAGCATTTTCGTTATGCCGAAACGCTGTTTATCGAGCAGGGCCATATTGTGGGTTGCCTGGGCGTGAAATTGTCCGCAGAGGTGTGCGATCTCTCCGAGCCGATGCGTGATGCATTGCAGCATGGCGCTAATGCGATTATTGCCGCCTACACGCGCTGCTTAACCGAGGTAGCGGCTGAGCAGCCGTTGCCTTTTAACCAAACGCCGCAGCAGCTGGCACAGCGTTGTTACTTACTTTGGCTGGGTGCCAGCTTACAAAGCAAGATTTCCCGCGAGCCTGGCCCCATTAGCCTGGCTCTTGAAACTATCGAACAGTGGCTGATAAGTCGCTGATTTTTAAAAAACCGCAGTTACTAGACGACCGGTCTTCCCAGAGGAGTCATTATGGCGAGTAAGCAGTTGTTCTCCCCACTGAAAGTGGGCGCGATTACCGTACCAAACCGCATTTTCATGGCCCCGCTGACGCGCCTGCGCAGTATTGAACCGGGCGATATCCCCACGCCGCTGATGGCTGAATATTATCAGCAGCGTGCCAGTGCCGGTTTGATCATCACCGAAGCAACCCAGATCTCTTTCCAGGCGAAAGGCTATGCCGGTGCGCCGGGTCTGCACACTGAGCCGCAAATCGCCGCCTGGAAATTAATTAATGAAGGTATCCACGCTGCGCACGGTCACAGCGCTGTACAGCTGTGGCATACCGGCCGTATTTCTCACAACAGCGTGCAGCCAGAAGGTAAAGCGCCGGTGGCACCAACCGCGCTGGCCGCAGGCACCCGCACCTCTTTGCGTGCCGCCGATGGCAGCGTTTATCGTGAGGATACGTCGCTGCCACGCGAACTGTCGGTAGCTGAAATTCAGCAGATTGTGAAAGATTTTGGCCAGGCGGCGGCAAATGCACGCGAAGCGGACTTTGACCTGCTGGAACTGCACTCTGCACACGGTTATCTGATGCATCAGTTCCTCGCGCCAGACTCAAACCAGCGCAACGATGAATACGGCGGTTCCATCGAGAAACGTGGCCGTTTCGCACTGGAAGTGGTGGATGCGGCGATTGCCAACTGGTCGGCCGATCGCATCGGCATCCGTATTTCGCCTATCGGTGCCTTCCAAAACCTGGAAAATGGTCCGGAAGAAGAGAAAGCCGCACTGTGGTATATCGCGGAACTGGGCAAACGTGGCCTGGCGTATCTGCATCTCTCCGAGCCAGACTGGGCGGGTGGCCAGCCTTACAGCGATGCCTTCCGCGAGAAAGTGCGTGCGCTGTTCCCTGGCGTGATCATTGGCGCTGGCGCTTATACCGTTGAAAAAGCCGACGATCTGATCGCGCGCGGCCTGATTGATGCCGTGGCCTTTGGTCGCGACTTTATCGCTAACCCGGATCTGGTGGCGCGTCTGCAGCAAGATGCCCCACTCAACCCACAGCGTCCAGAAAGCTTCTACGGCGGCGGAGCAGAAGGGTATACCGATTATCCAACGCTGTAAGTAATGGCTGCCGCTGTGGATAGGCGGCAGCGTTGTTTCATCAGTGTGTATACTAAGTTGTCTTGTCATTCACTGATGACGTTTTAAAAAAGAGGATGTTATGCGTTTACTTCACACCATGTTACGCGTTGGCGATTTGCAACGTTCAATCGATTTCTACACCCGTGTGCTAGGCATGCGCGTGCTGCGCCAGAGCGAAAACACCGAGTACAAATACACCCTTGCGTTTGTTGGCTACACCGAAGAGAGTGAAGGCGCGGTGATTGAGCTTACTTACAACTGGGGCGTGGATAAATACGACCTCGGCAATGCTTACGGTCATATCGCGCTGGGCGTGGATAACGTGGCTGACACCTGCGAGCGTATCCGCAGCGCTGGCGGCAACGTGACGCGTGAAGCGGGCCCGGTAAAAGGCGGCTCCACCATTATTGCGTTTGTTGAAGATCCAGACGGTTATAAAATCGAGTTGATTGAAAACAAACATGCCGGTCACGGCCTCGGCAACTAATGTTGCTTGTCAGCCTGCTTATTTGCGGGCTGACTTCCCTCTCCTGCTGCACCCTCCTGCGATTTTTGCCATAATGCGCGCTGCCCTATTTATTGCCATGAGATCCTGATGTCTGAATCGAACGCTTTAAACGCTCTCCACCAACGCTTCCGCGGTTTTTATCCTGTAGTGATCGACGTCGAAACGGCCGGTTTTAACGCGCAAACCGATGCGCTGCTGGAAATTGCGGCCACCACGCTCAAGATGGATGAAGATGGCTGGTTGCATCGTGACGAAACGCTGCATTTCCACGTGGAACCGTTTGAAGGCGCCATTCTTAATCCAGCGGCGCTGGCGTTTACCGGTATCGATCCCACTAATCCGCTGCGCGGCGCCGTAAGTGAATACGAAGCCCTGCATGCCATTTTCAAAATGGTGCGCAAAGGCACAAAAGACAGCGGCTGCAATCGCGCCATTATCGTGGCGCATAACGCCACTTTCGATCTCAACTTCGTGATGGCAGCCGCCGAGCGTGCCAGCCTGAAGCGCAATCCCTTTCACCCTTTTGCCACTTTTGATACGGCCGCGTTAAGCGGTTTAGTGTTCGGGCAAACGGTGTTGGCGAAAGCCTGTAAAGCGGCAGGAATGGATTTTGATAGCACTCAGGCGCACTCGGCACTGTATGACACCGAGCAAACCGCAACGCTGTTCTGCGAACTGGTGAACCGCTGGAAGCGCCTTGGCGGCTGGCCGCTGGCCTTTGATGACGCGCCGAAGGAAGACGCATCGTCCGAAGAGTAAAAAGAAAAGGCCGACATCGTTGTCGGCCTTCTTCATTATTCCGCTTCTTTATACTTCTCTGCGGTTTCTTTCAGCAGGGGCTGAAGTTCGCCGCGCTGGAACATCTCAACGATAATGTCGCAGCCGCCAACCAGTTCACCATCTACCCACAATTGCGGGAAGGTTGGCCAGTTAGCGTACTTAGGCATTTCAGCGCGGATATCCGGGTTCTGCAGAATGTCCACGTAGGCGAAACGCTCACCACACGCAGAAAGCGCCTGCACGGCTTGCGCCGAGAAACCGCAGCTTGGCAGCTTTGGCGAACCTTTCATGTACAGCAGGATCGGGTTTTCTGCGATCTGACGCTGAATTTTTTCAACAGTACTCATTATTGCCTTCCTTAATGCTTCACTTCGTGTTTGTTTATTGTAGCGATTTCGCTCCCGTACTGAAAACGGGATTTTACGTTAGCGTCGGGGAATCGCCATGTTTGTTAAGTTGGGCCGCCACAAATAACATTTTCATATCATTAATAGGCATGACTAAATTAATAATTAGCAATAGTTTCGCTGCGTTAACCAGCTGAATTAGTTCATTTTTGCGACAGAATCAATCTGGTAACAGTTTAATAGAAAAAGGCCTTACCTTTTGGAAAAAAAGTGGATTAGAATTGCCTCGGCGCTGATCGTTTGATCAGATTACTCTCACTCTGCCGCAGTCTGTTTGTTTCCAGCCTGCTGAACCTATAACCGGATTATGCGTTTACTGATTACGCTTTTCATACTGGCTTTTGCCCAACTGTTCTTTAACGTGGCCTCTGCGTCTCCGCATGCGCCGGTTAATGCCAGCTCGCAAAAAGCAGAGAAAAAGAGCGCACGTGAAGACGAGCGCCGCAAACGACGTCCGGTGAAAACCACTACGAAAAAATCGCGGCTGCCTGCCGTCCAAAAACTCAAAATTAAAAAACTGGCAAAGCCAGAAATCGCACTAACTAAAACCAGCCGCAAAAAATCCCTGCTAAAACCCACGACGAAGAAATATGGTCATCAACGACAGATAAAAAAAGCCGCAGACGTCGACGTTGATGATGAAGCATTGCCGCTCACCGGCATCAAAATGAGCAAGGCGCATCGCCAGCGTTATCAAAAGGCGCGTGAAACTGCGATGACAAAATTAATGGGCCAGCTCGGCAAACCTTATCAATGGGGCGGCACCTCCCCGCATACCGGCTTCGACTGCAGCGGCCTGGTGTGGTACGCCTATAAAGATTTGGTGAAGTTCAAGTTCCCGCGCACCGCCAATGAGATGTATCACCTGCGCGATGCTGCACCAATTAAGCGTGAAATGCTGGAAAAAGGTGATTTGGTGTTCTTCCGCATCAATAATCGTGGCACTGCCGATCATGTTGGCGTGTATCTTGGTAATGGCAAATTCATTCAGTCGCCGCGTACCGGCAAAGATATTCAGATTAGCGCGTTGGGTGAGGATTACTGGCAGAAACACTATGTTGGGGCGCGTCGTATGATGACGCCGAAAACCATTCGTTAGTTGTTGCGCAACGCGCAGAAAAAAGCCGGACGCTGCATTGAGCTGCTCCGGCTTTTTTTATTAATGCATGATTGCAGTAAAGCTAAAGGCAATAATCATTAACAGAGCACCAACGGTTGTCATTAGCGCCAGCTTCAAATCCGTACTCATTACTCCTCCTTAGTCACACATTTCTTAGGGTTAAACCGATTTTCGCACAGCGATGGGCAAAAATCTCGTGTTATCCGCCCGGGCTTGCTAGAATCGCCGCCTTTCGTTGCGCAACACATTTTGTGCAGGGTGTGTTTACAGCGCGATAAAGTGATTTTGTCTGCTAAACCACACCGTTTTGCCCCTTATTTTGGGCGATAAAAGCATTAGCAGACGCAAACGTTTAACAATATACTTATCAGTAAGTTGCGATAAGCCCAGGAGTACCATTTTCATGGCAACAATTAAAGATGTGGCAAAACGCGCGGGTGTTTCGACCACCACGGTTTCGCATGTCATCAACAAAACGCGTTTCGTAGCAGAAGAGACGCGTAACGCCGTATGGGAAGCGATCAAAGCATTGCACTACTCGCCAAGCGCCGTGGCGCGTAGCCTGAAAGTCAATCACACCAAAACGTTGGGCCTGCTGGCGACCTCCAGTGAAGCGCCTTATTTTGCCGAAATTATTGAAGCGGTAGAAAATCACTGCTTCGATCGCGGCTATACGTTGATTCTGGGTAACGCGCATAACGACTTACAAAAGCAGCGCGCTTATCTCTCCATGATGGCGCAGAAGCGTGTCGATGGATTGCTCGTGATGTGTTCAGAATATCCCGATGATTTGCTGCAAATGCTTGAAGAAAATCGCAATATTCCGATGGTTGTTATGGATTGGGGTGCTTCGCGCGGCGATTTTACCGATACCGTGCAGGATAATGCATTCCAGGGTGGCTATCTCGCTGGTCGATATCTGATTGAACGTGGTCACCGCGACATTGGCGCAATTCCTGGCCAATTGGAGCGCAATACCGGCGGCGGACGTCATGCCGGTTTCCTTCAGGCGATGAATGAAGCGGGCATCACTGTGCGCCCGGAATGGATCGTTCAGGGCGACTTTGAACCGGAATCGGGTTATCAGGCGATGCAGCAAATCCTTAATCAGAAACAGCGCCCCACCGCCGTGTTCTGCGGTGGTGACATTATGGCGATGGGCGCAATTTGCGCAGCAGATGAAATGGGTTTGCGCGTGCCGCAGGATATCTCAGTGATTGGCTATGATAACGTGCGCAACGCGCGTTATTTCACGCCCGCCCTGACCACCGTGCATCAGCCTAAAGCCGAATTAGGTGAAAAAGCTTTGGAGATGCTGCTCGATCGCATCACCAGCAAGCGCGAAGAGCCACAAACCATTGAGGTTCAACCCACGCTGATTGAGCGCCGCTCCGTGGCAGACGGGCCATTCCGCGACTATCGTCGCTAGTGTGTCACTTCACTGAGCCATTCGTGGTTCAGCGTTTCGGCATCCCCGAGATAGGCTAATAGCCAATCCAGCGCCGGCGACGCGCGCTGTTCTGACCAGCTAACGCAGCAGGGGCTGTCTGGAAAGGCCTGCGGCAATTGCAGCTCCACCAACGCATGGTTATCCAGCAGCGGTCGGGCTAAATGGCCCGGCACCATCCCAACGCACAATCCTGCCTGCAAGCAGTCGAGCCCGGTTTCCCATTCTGGCACCACCAGGCGCCGCTGATTATCGAGCGTCCATGTCATGCGGCGCGGCAACGCTCGCGAGGTATCTTCCAGCACCAGCGAAGGCCATGCCCGCAGAGTTTCATCATCCAGTTCAACGCTACTGACTAAAGGATGATGAGGACTCACGACACAGCGCCAGTTAAGCGCCCCCATATCCTGAAAAGCAAAACGTCCCCCAACCGGAATTGCCTGGGTGGCGCCAATCGCGACATCAACGCGTCCATCGGCTAACGCGTCCCAGACGCCATTAAACACTTCATAACTGATGATCAACTCCATGTCCGGGAAATGGCGATAGAAGTCCTTCACTAATTGCCGCGTACGCTGCGGTTTTACAATACAGTCAATGGCGATGCTCAACTCACCGCGCCAGCCATTGGCCAGCTGCTGACACTGCCTGCGGGTGGCGAGCATTTTTTTGATAACAGATCGTCCTTCACGCACAAAATGCTCACCTGCCGGTGTCATTACCACTTCCCGATGCTGGCGCTCAAAGAGCGGTACCGCCAGCCAGGTTTCCAGTTGGCGTACGGTATAGCTGATGGCAGAAGGCACACGGTGCAACTCCTGCGCCGCGGCGCTGAAGCTGCCGGTTCGCGCTACGGCATCTACCACTTCAAGCGCGTATTCTGACCACATGAATTCACCTTCAAAAAATTTAACAGCACTGTGCAAATATTAGCGTTTCACAAAGCGTGTTGCATCCTTTTACACTCCCCCGCGTTCAACCTGCCCATAAGAGAAATAACATGTTGTCGTCTAAAGCATTTATGCCCTACCTTGCCGTGCTCAGCATGCTCGGCTTTCTTGCCACGGATATGTATTTACCCGCCTTTGGCGATATGCAACGTGATTTTGCCACTGCACCGGGCACCATCAGTGCCAGCCTGAGTCTGTTCCTTGCCGGCTTTGCTTGTGCGCAGGTCTTTTGGGGACCGCTATCAGATCGCTACGGTCGTAAACCTATTCTGCTGGCGGGCTTAGCCATCTTTGCACTTGGCTGTCTTGGTATGCTTTGGGTGACCGATGTACGCCTGATGCTGGCGTTACGTTTTGTGCAGGCGATTGGGGTATGTGCTGCAGCGGTGAGCTGGCAGGCATTGGTCGTTGATCGCTATCCAAAAGCACAGGCTCATAAAGTTTTTGCCACGATTATGCCGCTGGTCGCCTTGTCACCGGCGCTCGCTCCGCTGCTGGGAGCCTGGCTAATCAGTCACTTCCACTGGCGCAGCATCTTTATCACCCTCACGCTTGTCGCAGTGGTATTGCTGGTTGGCACGCTGCGGTTAACCTCGCCGAAACGCGAAAACGTCGCTAAGAGCACCCAGCCCGGCTGGCTAACTTTACTTAGTACGCGAGTGTATAGTGGTAACGTCTTGATTTATTCAGCCTGCTCCGCAAGTTTCTTTGCCTGGCTGACCGGTTCGCCCTTTATTCTCGCCGCCGCCGGCTTAACGCCTGCCGATATTGGGCTGAGCTATATTCCTCAAACCATCGCCTTTTTAATGGGCGGATTTGGCTGCCGCGCGCTGCTCAACCGCTATCAAGGCGCTCAATTGTTGCCATGGTTGCTGGTGCTTTACAGTTTGAGCATCCTTAGCCTGTTTGTGGTGGCATTAATGCCAGCAACGCCACTGTTTGCATTGCTGATGCCTTTCTGCGGCATGGCGCTCGCTAATGGCGCAATCTATCCCATTGTGGTGGCTAGCGCGCTCTCCCCTTTCCCGCATGCGACCGGGAGAGCAGCAGGTTTGCAAAACCTTTTCCAGCTAGGTCTGTGTTTTGTTGCCAGCCTGCTGGTCTCTGCTGGATTAGCGCATGCGCTCTACAACACCACACTTGTCATGGTAGCAACCGTCGCACTCGCTTGGGTTGGCTTTGTCTGCCAACGCGGTGTAAGCGCACAAAGTGATATTGCCCACACTTCCCGTCCCTGCGAAGATAATCATTAAGGCAACGATTATCGTTAGCAAACTAACGATAAGCCGTTGAATATTGACCCACGTGAGCATATAATCACTGGGTCAGTATTTCTGCTATAAATCAATAATATAAATGTAATACCTTTACGACTCTGTCGTGGGATGGCGTCTGCACGATGCTGCTGTGTTGCGTCAAACTGTTCTATTCAAAAGCATACCTCTGTAAAACGTCGGATTTCTGGCGCACGGAATTTCCGTGAGTTCTCTCACAGCTCTTGAGAAATTGACTATTCTATTTCTCAGGTTCAGATCGGAAGGTGATGGAGAAGCTATGAGTTCATCTGTTATAGAAGAAGTGAGCCTTGAAGAAAACCACTGGTATCGTATCGTCAATGAACTGCTAGAGCGCGCTGATATTGCAGTGAATGGCACTCGTCCCTGGGATATTCAGGTAAAGCATCCAGATTTTTTTAAACGCGTCCTGGAAGAAGGTTCACTGGGCTTAGGTGAAAGTTACATGGATGGTTGGTGGGAGTGCGAACAGCTCGATATGTTCTTCCATCGCGTATTGAAACACCATCTGGATAAACAATTACCGCGTCATTTCAAAGACACGCTGCGAATTGCAGCGGCACGTCTTACTAATTTACAGTCGAAAAAGCGTGCCTGGATTGTCGGTAAAGAACATTACGATTTGGGTAATGATCTTTTCTCACTGATGCTCGATCCCTATATGCAATATTCTTGTGGCTACTGGAAAGATGCGGACACGCTGGAAAATGCTCAGCAGGCAAAACTGGATATGATATGCCGTAAGCTGCAACTCGAGCCCGGCATGACACTTCTCGATATTGGCTGCGGCTGGGGCGGATTAGCGGAATATGCCGCACGTAATTATGGCGTGAAGGTGCATGGCGTTACCATTTCTGCCGAGCAACAGAAATTGGCACAGCAACGCTGTGAAGGATTAGACGTTACGATTTTGCTGCAGGATTATCGCGATCTTAATCAGCAATATGATCGTATTGTCTCCGTCGGCATGTTTGAACACGTCGGGCCGAAAAACTATGCCACTTATTTTGAAGTTGCCGATCGCAACCTAAAACCAGACGGCATATTTTTACTGCACACCATTGGTGCCCTCAGCACGGATATGAACGTTGATCCGTGGATTGACAAATATATCTTCCCGAACGGTTGTCTACCGTCTGTTCGACAAATCGCCGAAGCCAGTGAGCCTCATTTCGTTATGGAAGATTGGCATAACTTTGGCGCAGATTATGATACGACGCTAATGGCCTGGCATGAACGATTTCAAATTGCCTGGCCACAGCTGGCCGAGAAATATGGTGAACGGTTTAAACGCATGTTCGACTATTATCTCAATGCTTGCGCGGGTGCATTCCGCGCGCGTGATATTCAGCTTTGGCAGGTCGTATTCAGTCGCGGTAAAGAGGGTGGTTTGCGCGTAGCGCGTTAATCATCTGATGAAAAAATCAAGGCGCCAAATGGCGCCTTTTTTATTGCGTTATTCTGTGCTATCCGCGTGAATTAAGGCCGCTTCTCGCTGAGCCAGTACGCGTTCAACGGTATCCACAATCGCCTGGGTATGGGGATCGATCTCAATGTTGACCTTTTGACCCAATCTCTTGGCGCCCAGGGTGGTACGCTCTAATGTTTCTGGGATGAGGTGGACACAAAACTTGCTTTTAGTGACATCGCCTACCGTCAGACTTATTCCGTCTATTCCCACAAAACCTTTATGCAGAATATATTTTATCTGGCTGGCGTCCTGCAATTTAAACCAGATTTCGCGATTATTTTCTGACTGGATTATTTTGCAGATCTCCGCCGTGGTCATAATATGACCGGACATTAAATGGCCGCCAATTTCATCACTGAACTTCGCCGCACGTTCAATATTCACCACATCACCGGCGCTTAATTCGCCAAGGTTGGTGATGCGCAGTGTTTCTTTGATCAAATCAAAGCTAACAAGATCGCCCTTAATCTCTGTCACGGTCAGGCAGCAGCCGTTATGCGCCACTGATGCGCCCAGCGCCAGACCCGGCACGAGATCTGCGGGTAAACGTACAGTATGAGTGCGAAACAGCTCTTTTTCTTCAATGGCAACAATCTCAGCCGTGCCTTGCACAATTCCAGTAAACATAATCTCAGCCTCTGCAAAGTTTGCGTCAGTTTATCACAGCTTGTCAGCCACAGCTTAATTTGGCGGAGTTCAAACTTTACACAAATAACGAAACAAAATGCGAACAACGTTTGGCGGAAGCCATCGCGACCGCTACACTATGCCGCGCATTCTTTGGGGATTTCTCCCCGCTCTCTTCTTAAATTAAGCAGGTGTTACGTGCAGAAGTATTTTACAGAAGCGCGTCAATTGCTGGCCCTTGCGATCCCGGTCATCCTTGCTCAGGTGGCTCAGACTGCAATGGGATTTGTAGATACTGTTATGGCCGGTGCGGTAAGCGCCACGGATATGGCCGCCGTTGCTGTCGGCACCTCTATCTGGCTTCCCGCCATTCTGTTTGGCCATGGTCTACTGCTGGCTTTGACGCCCACCGTTGCGCAACTCAACGGTTCAGGACGACGTGAACGCATCGCGGAACAAGTGCGTCAGGGATATTGGATGGCGATCGGCGTCGCACTATTAATTATGGTGGTGCTGTGGAACGCCGGCTACTTCATTAACACCATGCATGATATTGATCCTGCGTTGGCCGCGAAAGCCGAAGGGTATCTGCATGCGTTGCTGTGGGGAGCGCCCGGTTATCTCCTCTTCCAGGTAATGCGTAACCAGTGTGAAGGCTTGTCGAAAACCAAGCCTGCGATGCTGCTCGGCTTCCTCGGATTAATGGTGAACATTCCTCTTAACTATGTATTCATCTATGGTCACTTTGGCATGCCGGCATTGGGCGGGGTTGGCTGCGGTGTTGCAACGGCTTCGGTCTATTGGGTAATGTTCCTGGTGATGCGCTTTTGGGTAAAACGCATGGCGAATATGCGCGATATCCGTATGAACGCACGCTGGTCTGCGCCTTCAAGAGCTATCCTGTCTCGCCTGTTCACGCTGGGCTTGCCGGTGGCTTTAGCGCTGTTCTTTGAAGTGACCTTGTTTGCCGTCGTCGCTCTGCTGGTGTCACCGCTCGGCATTGTCAAAGTCGCGGGTCATCAAATTGCGCTTAACTTCAGCTCGCTGATGTTTGTCTTGCCGCTGTCGCTGGGTGTGGCAACGACCATTCGTGTTGGCTATCGGTTGGGGCAAGGATCGACCGAACAGGCGCGGGTCGCCGCATGGACTGGACAGGGTGTAGGCATCAGCATGGCGGTGCTGACGGCAACGTTTACCGTGATCTTCCGTCATGATATCGCTGCGCTGTATACCGCGAATCCGGAAGTGATTACCCTTGCCGCGCAGCTGATGCTGCTGGCGGCTCTCTATCAGTTCTCCGACTCGATTCAGGTGATTGGCAGCGGCATACTGCGTGGTTACAAAGACACCCGTTCCATCTTTTTCATCACCTTTATTGCTTACTGGGTGCTGGGTTTGCCCGTGGGTTATGTGCTGGCGATGACAGATCGGGTATTACCGAAGCTTGGTCCTGCCGGATTCTGGTGCGGCTTTATTGTCGGACTCACCTCGGCAGCCGTAATGATGATTTGGCGTATACGTCGTTTACAGCGCTTACCCGCGCAGGTCATTCTGGCACGTGCTGCGCGCTAAGTTCCTGAACGTGCATTATTTGGTTCCCAGCGGCGAAAAAAACGACGCATAGCACAGTTGCTGGTCAGTCACCGGGGAAAATCGCTTTTTCCCCTTGCCAGCATCACGGCCTGCCGTTAATATTCGTCCCCGCTGTCGCCCTGACAGCGTGTTGCGCTCTTAGCTCAGTTGGTTAGAGCACCACCTTGACATGGTGGGGGTCGATGGTTCGAGTCCATTAGAGCGCACCAAGTGCGTCCGTAGCTCAGTTGGTTAGAGCACCACCTTGACATGGTGGGGGTCGGTGGTTCGAGTCCACTCGGACGCACCAATTACTGAATTTTCTGAATGCGCTCTTAGCTCAGTTGGTTAGAGCACCACCTTGACATGGTGGGGGTCGATGGTTCGAGTCCATTAGAGCGCACCACTCTGGTTTATCTCCTTGCGCAACACCCTTTTCTTGATCTGCATCGTTTTTCTGGCGCCGCTTTTATATTGGTTTTCGCATACTTAGCGACTATACTATGCCGCGTTGTTCCACTGAAAGGTTTCAGCGCTAACGTGCCTATGCAAACAACTCACATAATTTGCGCAACACTGCTCAGCCAGTTCTCTCGCGTACTGCATAACTTCTCTGCACGCTTTGCTTTCGTCTCCTATTCTTATTTCTGTGAAATCCGTTCCAACACCATACACATTCTCACTTCGGTGCCGTATGCATCGAATTCCGACCTTTATCATCCATCACAACTTACAGAAAACCTGACATGAAAAAGACCAAAATCGTTTGTACTATCGGCCCAAAAACCGAATCTGAAGAGATGCTGACCCAATTGCTGGAAGCAGGCATGAACGTTATGCGCCTGAACTTCTCTCATGGGGATTACGCCGAGCATGGTCAACGCATTACTAATATGCGTGCCGTTATGGAAAAAACCGGTCGTCAGGCCGCCATTCTGCTGGACACCAAAGGCCCAGAGATTCGCACCATGAAGCTGGAAGGTGGCAATGATGTGTCGTTGAAAGCGGGCCAAACCTTCACCTTCACCACCGATCAATCGGTAATTGGTAACAGCGAACGTGTTGCCGTTACCTACGCCGGTTTCACCGAAGATTTGAAAATTGGTAACACCGTGCTGGTCGATGATGGCTTGATCGGTATGCAGGTAACGGAAGTCACTGAAAATACCGTGGTATGTAATGTACTGAACAACGGTGATTTGGGTGAGAACAAAGGCGTTAACCTGCCGGGTGTTTCCATTCAGCTGCCTGCGCTGGCCGAAAAAGATAAACGCGACCTGATCTTCGGCTGCGAGCAGAACGTTGATTTTGTTGCAGCATCCTTTATCCGTAAGCGCTCTGACGTGCTGGAAATCCGTGAGCACCTGAAAGCTCACGGCGGCGAGCACATTCAGATCATCTCGAAAATCGAGAACCAGGAAGGCTTGAACAACTTTGACGAAATCCTGGAAGCTTCTGACGGCATCATGGTGGCACGTGGCGACCTGGGCGTTGAAATCCCGGTTGAAGAAGTGATCTTCGCGCAGAAGATGATGATCAAAAAATGTAATAAAGCACGCAAAGTGGTTATCACCGCAACGCAAATGCTGGATTCCATGATCAAAAACCCACGCCCTACCCGCGCGGAAGCAGGCGATGTGGCTAACGCCATCCTTGATGGTACCGATGCGGTAATGCTGTCTGGCGAGAGCGCAAAAGGCCGTTATCCGCTGGAGTCGGTTACCATCATGGCAACCATCTGTGAGCGTACCGATCGCGTGATGAAATCCCGCATCGATTCACTGCAGGACTCACGTAAACTGCGCATTACCGAAGCGGTGTGCCGTGGCGCGGTGGAAACTGCCGAGAAGCTGGAAGCACCACTGATTGTTGTAGCTACCGAAGGCGGTAAATCAGCGAAAGCTATCCGTAAATATTTCCCGGATGCCACCATTCTGGCGCTGACCACCAATGAAACCACTGCTCGCCAGCTGATTCTGAGCAAAGGCATCGAAACGCATCTGGTTAAAGAAATTGCCTCAACTGATGATTTCTACCGCATTGGAAAAGAAATGGCGCTGGAAAGCGGATATGCGCAAAAAGGCGATGTTGTGGTAATGGTTTCAGGTGCATTAGTACCAAGCGGAACGACAAACACCGCTTCTGTGCACGTACTCTGATTAGCTACTGAATATTTATTTAAAAAGCGCCTTTTACAGGCGCTTTTTTTATTCCTCGGGTAATACAAATAGTAGAAATTTCCAATCGAAATTAACTATTCAAAATCTCGTATGATTAAGGTTAGTCCGATTAAATCTCTCTGTTTTAGCTAATTATTTTCATCATCTTCTGTTAAATGCTGTTTCTTTGAGCGAACGATCAAATTTAAGCATGTTCTCATCAAAAATTTATTCTCAACTCAAAAAGCTTTGTGTAATACTTGTAACGCTACATGGAGATTAACTCAATCTAGAGGGTATAAAGAATGAATCGTACTAAACTGGTACTGGGCGCGGTAATCCTGGCTTCAACTATGCTGGCTGGTTGCTCAAGCAACGCTAAAATCGATCAGCTGTCTTCAGACGTTCAGACTCTGAACGCTAAAGTTGATCAGCTGAGCAACGACGTGAACGCAATCCGTTCTGACGTTCAGGCTGCTAAAGATGACGCAGCTCGCGCTAACCAGCGTCTGGACAACCAGGCTCACTCTTACCGTAAGTAAGAGTTCTGGTTTGAAAAATGGTGCCCATGTGGCACCATTTTTTTTGTCTTGATTCTGTGATGCGCTGGCCCGAATTTAAGGTTGCGTCACCGCTTCACCTTTCGCCTCGACAATCTTTGTCTGCTCCGAACCCCTTCCCTGCTGTATCTCTGCCTCATCCGTTACCGGCTCTCCGCTGCTCACTAACACCGGCATACCAGAACGGCGCGTTATCGCCTCCTTGATCAGGGCCGTATCGCTCCCCGCGCTCTTAATGAAAGATTTCAGCGCAGTGGATTGTGCAATCGGCATCGTTTGCGGATCGTCCTGCTCATTGCGCGACAAGGGCTGATGCACCTCAACGTAACGCTTACCGTCAGGTTCGATCGCATACTTGATTGGCTGGTTGATGACCTGCACGCGCGTTCCTTTTGGCACGCTATTAAACAGTGCTTCGATATCATCAGGACGCAGGCGAATGCAGCCCGAACTCACTCGCATACCAATCCCGAAATCCGCATTGGTACCGTGAATCAGGTACTGCCCGGTACCGCGCGCCAGACGCATGGCAAACAGGCCCATGGGATTATCCGGTCCTGCTGGCACCACGCCAGGTAAGGTGATGCCCTCTTTGGCATAGCGTTTACGGATATTGGTGGTCGGTGTCCAGGTTGGATTTGGGATTTTCTGGCTAATGCTGGTGACCATCGTCGGCGTCATAGCGCCCAACTGACCGATACCAATCGGGTAGACCACGACACGATCTTCGCCTTTGGGATAGTAGTAAAGCCGCAGCTCAGCAAGGTTAATGACGATTCCTTCACGTGGCGCATCGGGAAGCAGCATCTGTAGCGGTACGGTCAATTGGGTGCCCGCTTTCGGCAGCCAGGGATCGACGCCAGGATTGGCCTCTAGCATGCCAAGTAAGCCTATCTTGTAATGCGCTGCAATGCGCTCTAGCGGCCTTTTGTCATCTGGTACGATGGTCAGGGTATTCTCGCCAATTAAACGGCTGTTATCGGCAGGCAGGGGATATTCCGTTGCAAATGCAGGTGCAGAGAGTCCGCAACAGGACAACAGCAATGCACCGGCTAAACGTAAGGCAGGTTTCATGCAATTTTCTCTTTGTCGGATAGAACAGACCCCGGTCAAGCCGGGGTCTGGAGAGTGTAACTTAGCTGAGGCTCTGAGCGTTATGACGGATCGCGCGAATCATCGCTTCAAGCCCCTGCGAACGCGAGGGGGTGAGATGTGAGGTTAGCGCTAATTCGCCGAACCAGTGACGCACATCGAGATCGAGAATCTCCGGCGCCTTAAGCCCTTGATACAGGCTAAATACCACTGCAATCAAGCCTTTAACAATGGCAGCATCACTATCACCTTCGAAAGCGATGGTACCATCCGCCTGTGGTGTCATGCGTATCCACACCTGGCTCTGACAACCTGAAATTACGTATTGAGGCTGCTGTAAGCTTTCGGAGGATTCTGGTAATTTCCCACCGAGTTCAATGATGTAGAGGTACTTCTCTTCCCAGTTTGCGCAACGGTTAAAGTTACGCACCAGTCTCTCTTTATCTGGCAAATTCGCCATGAATCACTCCTGAAATCTGCTCAACCACCCAGCAGACGATGAATACGGGTTAAACCTGCGGCCAGACGATCGGCTTCCTCTTCGGTATTGTACAACGCGAAGGAGGCACGACACATTGCCGGCACCGCATAATGACGCATCAGCGGCATCGCGCAGTGATGGCCAGTGCGGATCGCAATACCGTATTGATCAAGGAAGCTGCCAACGTCAAACGCATGATGCTTGCCGAGGTTAAAGGCAATCACACCGCTGCGGCTTTCCGGACCATAAATAATCAGATCCGGTACCGACGCCAGCTTATCCAACGCATAGCGCATGAGCATTGATTCGCGCTGATGAATCACATCAAGGCCCAGCTCGGTGATCCAGGTTAACGCTGCACCAAGACCGATGATACCGCCGGTATTGGGCGTACCCGCTTCAAAACGCCACGGCGCAGTATTCCAGGTGGTGCCCGTTGGCAACACAACCTCAGAAATCATCGAACCGCCGCCTTCCCATGGTGGCATGATCTCTTGCAACGCTTTACGCGCGTACAACACACCAATGCCAGTCGGACCATAAATTTTATGGCCTGAGAACGCGTAGAAATCGCAGTCAATATCCTGCACATCCACCGTGTGATGCATCACCGCCTGCGCGCCGTCCACCAGGGTGACTACGCCGGCCGCTTTCGCCTGCGCGACGAGGGCTTTCACCGGGTTAACCGTGCCGAGCACGTTAGAAACGTGAGTCACCGCCAACAAACGGGTACGGCTGTCGATCAAGCCGCTCAGCTGCTCCAGCGCCAGTTCACCCTGCGCATTAAGCGGCAGTACGCGAATCTCTGCGCCGGTGCGCTGTGCCACCATCTGCCACGGCACGATGTTCGCATGATGCTCCATCTCGGTGACGATGATGTTATCGCCCGGCTGCAGCTGACTGCCACCCCAGCTGTTCGCCACCAGATTGATGGCTTCAGTGGTGCCTTTGACAAAGATGATCTCTTCGGGCGTAGCAGCATTGAGGAAACGCGCCGCCTGATGACGTACGTTCTCCATGTCGGTGGTCGCCTGCGCGCTCAGCGAATGGATACCGCGGTGCACGGCTGCATAGCCGTGCTGATAGAAATAACTTTCCGCATTGATGACCGCGAGCGGGCGCTGTGCGCTGGCCGCGCTATCAAGGTAGGCCAGCGGATGTCCGTTGACCTCACGTTTCAGAATCGGAAATTCCGCTCTGATGCGTTCGAGATCGAAACTCATGACTCAACTCCCGGGATACGCGCGGCAATGCGCTGCAGCACCACCTGACGCAGTACCGGATTCTCCAGCGTTTCGGTGAGTTCAGCGGCAAAAGCATGAATGATCATACGCTGGGCGGCAGTCTCATCGATGCCGCGCGAGCGCAGATAGAACATCTGCTCTTCATCAATACGACCAATGGTCGCACCGTGGCTGCACTTCACGTCGTCAGCGTAGATTTCCAGCTGCGGCTTGGTGTCCACTTCCGCCAAACGGCCCAGCAACAGATTATTGTTGGTCATTTGGCCGTCGGTTTTCAGCGCGTGAGGTGCCACTTTGATCATACCGTTAAACACCGCACGCCCTTTGTCGCGCGCGATAACTTTGTGCATCTGACGGCTAATGCAGTGGCCTTTATTGTGCTCGAGGTAGCTGCGGGTATCGCACACTTCCTGATTCACCGGCAATGACAAGCTATTAATCGCCAGATTGGTATTTTCGCCATTCAGCTGCGCACTGGTGTTGTGGCGCGATAAGCCGGCCCCTAGCAGGAAGCTGGTGGTTGACACATTCGCATCACGGCCCATCACCACGTCGTTGTGCGCGAAGTGGTAAGCCTTCTCGCTCTCAAATGACAGTTTGATATGCTGCAGTTTAGCGTTATCGGCCACGTCGAAGGTAAAACGTGCGCCGGTAAAATGCGCCACATCATTCAGAGTGACGTAGTGTTCAATCACTTCCGCTTCTGCACTGGCTTCCAGCTGCAGATGGTGACGATGATGCACGGTAGTAGTGCCTGCATCCTGACCGCTGGTAATGTGCAGCAGATAAAGCGGTTTGGCCGCTGATTTGCCACGCGCCAGACGAATCGTCGTGGCCTCTTCTGCCAGGCTTTCGGTCAGATGCAGGAACACTTCCGGCTGAATAGGTGCCGGTAACGGACGACGATCGGAGGCTTGCGCATGTTGAATCTCAAACAGGCCAGTATCGCGACTGCTTAACTCGGCATGGAAACGGCCATCAACAAACACCAGACGCACCGCATCAATTGGCAATGCCAGCGCATCAACCTGTTCCGCGCTCACGTCCTGCGGCTGAGGCAGCACAAACTGCTGCGCCAGCAGACCATCAAGCGGCGTGTACTTCCAGTTCTCATGCTTACGCGTCGGCAGGCCGACGCGCATCAGTTGCTGCCAGTGCTGCTGTGCCTGCAGTGAACGGACTTCACCGCGCGATTCAAACAGATGATGCCACTGCTGCAGAGCGTTATCACTCTTGGTCGGTAAGCCAGCCATAGCCTTGCTCCTCCAACTGTTTAACCAGTGAGAAATCGCCAGACTTAACGATTTTACCCTGATACAGCACGTGTACATGATCTGGCTTGATGTAATCCAGGATGCGCTGGTAGTGCGTAACGATGATGAAAGAGCGCTTACCATCGCGCAGGCTGTTCACGCCTTCTGCCACGATTTTTAGCGCATCGATATCCAGACCGGAGTCGGTTTCATCAAGGATGCACAGCTCAGGTTCCAGAGCCGCCATCTGCAGGATGTCATTACGCTTCTTCTCACCACCGGAGAAGCCGACGTTTACTGAACGGGTCAGCAGATCTTCCGGCATTTTCAGCAGCTGGATTTTATCTTCGATAAAATCCTGGAAATCGAAACGATCCAGTGGCTCCTGCTCACGGTATTTACGTACCGCGTTGACTGAAGTCTGCAGGAAGAACTGGTTGCTGACGCCCGGGATTTCTACCGGATATTGGAACGCCATGAAGATGCCTTCACCGGCACGCTCTTCTGGCTCCAGCTCCAGCAGATCTTTGCCTTTAAAGGTAACCGAACCGCCAGTGACTTCGTAATCTTCACGACCAGCCAGCGTTGCAGACAGGGTACTTTTACCTGAACCGTTTGGTCCCATAATCGCGTGGACTTCGCCCGGTTTTACTTCAAGGTTCAGACCGCGCAAAATCTCTTTGTCTTCAACGCTAACCTGCAAATCTTTAATGCTTAACATACTCTTTCCTTCACATTGCTTCCGGCAACGGGCATCAGCCCACACTGTGCTCAAGGCTGATAGCTAACAATTTTTGCGCTTCCACGGCGAATTCCAGTGGCAGCTCGGAGAAAACGTCTTTACAGAAGCCGTTGACGATCATTGAAATCGCATCTTCTTCGCTAATGCCACGCTGCAAGCAGTAGAACATCTGATCTTCACCGATGCGCGAAGTGGTCGCCTCGTGCTCCAGATGTGCCGTGTTGTTGCGCGTTTCCACGTACGGGAAAGTGTGCGCGCCGCACTCAGCACCAATCAGCATCGAATCACATTGGGTGAAGTTACGCGCGTTGGTGGCGGTTGGCATGATTTTCACCAGGCCGCGATAGGTGTTCTGGCTCTTACCGGCAGAAATCCCTTTTGAGATGATGGTCGACTTGGTGTTTTTACCAATGTGAATCATCTTGGTGCCGGTATCCGCCTGCTGGCGACCTGCGGTCAGGGCAACGGAATAGAACTCACCAATCGAGTAATCACCGCGCAGAATGCAGCTAGGATATTTCCAGGTGATCGCTGAACCCGTTTCGGACTGCGTCCAAGACATCTTACTGTGATCGCCTTCGCACAGCGCACGTTTGGTCACGAAGTTGAGGATACCGCCCTCGCCTTCACCGCCCGGGAACCAGTTCTGTACGGTGGAATATTTCACTTCGGCATTTTTGTGGATAATCACTTCAACCACAGCGGCATGCAGCTGATAGGTGTCACGCACCGGTGCCGAGCAACCTTCGATATAACTCACGTAGCTGTCTTCATCGGCCACCAAAATGGTGCGTTCGAACTGACCGGTTTTTGCCGCATTGATGCGGAAATAGGTCGACAGCTCCATCGGACAACGTACGCCTTTCGGGATGTAAACGAAGGTACCGTCGGAGGCCACAGCGGAGTTCAGCGCAGCAAAGAAGTTATCGTTTGGCGGCACGACCGTGCCAAGATACTTCTGTACCAGCTCAGGATGATCGTGAATCGCTTCGCCGAAGGAGCAGAAAATGATGCCCTGCTCGGCCAGCTTGTCGCGGTAAGTTGTTGAGACGGAAACGGAGTCGAAAATAGCGTCGACCGCGACTTCACGTCCTTCACGCACCGGAACACCTAACTGGTTGAACGCATCTTCCACTTCCTGAGTCAGATAATCGCTGGACGCGACGCTGCCGGAAGTTTGGGTAGCGCCGGGTTCAGACGCACAGCTGTCGTCGCAGTTGCCGCAGGACGGCGCGGAGTAGTAGCTGTAATCCTGATAATCCAGTTTTTCGTAGTGCGCTTTCAGCCAGTGCGGCTCTTCCATCTGTTCCCAGGCGCGGAACGCCTTCAGACGAAATTCAAGCATCCATTCAGGTTCGTTACGTTTGGCCGAAATCGCGCGCACCACATCTTCATTGATGCCGTGGGCAAATTCGTCGGTTTGTAACTGGGTAAAGAAGCCCTCTTTATAATTGAGCTTGCCTTCCCACATTTGTACATCGTCAGATGCTTCGCTGTGTCGTGACATATTTCACTTACTCGACGCCAAAGCTCTCACCGCACCCGCAGGCGTGTTGAGCTTTAGGGTTGTTGAATTTAAAAATCTGGTTAAGGCCTTCGCGGACATAATCCAGCTCGGTACCGTCAACAAACGGCATCGCCTGAAGCGGCACAAACAGTTTTGCGCCAAACTGCTCAAACTGCAGGTCGTCATCGGCAGGCTCTTTCACCAGGTCCATAACGTACCCAAAACCGGCACAGCCGGACGTTTTCACACCCAGTTTCAAACCCTTGACTTCAGGGTCTTGTTCTACCAGGTTAAGAATCTGTTTCGCTGCCGATTCGGTCAGCGTGAGCCCTTTCCAGACGAAATCTTCGGGTGAAAAAGAGTCGGCATTAACTGATGACATTGTGCTACCTCGTAAGTCTGGGCCTTTTCAGGCTATCCCCCTATGGTAGTGATATCAGATATCACTTCAACCTCTTGTTTTGCAGGGATAATCATCTCGTGCTATTTTTACTGCTGCTTTATTAAGCATAGTCGCTTCAAAGCAGATTGACGGCGGCATTCCCGTGCGCACCACTGCAACGTAACCCCTTAAATTGGCGTAAAATTTTATAAATCAATTTTACGTTTCATTCATAATTGATAGGTTACGCCTTTCTAGTATGTAAAGAAATTGTTATTGCCGATTTTATTAACAGGCAGAGGGAATCAATAAAATTCACGGCGGGAATTGCATTCCTGACACGGTTGAATATGATAATGATTATCATTAACCTATTTAAGGTGGCGATATGACGCTTACCGTCTCAGCCTGGTTACAACATAAAATCGACGACTATAAGTTTGCGGTGCGCGATATCACCGTGGACTTCTATATGGCTCAGGCAAAGCTCAACCGCACCGATTGCACTCTCGAACAACTGCGCCGTTTCAATGACACCTGTCTCGACATGGCAGAAATCTGTGAGATAAATGGTGACGACCTCAGTTTTTTGCACGCCATGGGTAAGCTCCATCACCGCTTAGTCCAGGAGATGGGCAATGCCGATCGTGACCGTTTATTTCGCATTCAGGCCTATCAACTGGCGCGCCTGTCATTAACACGTTTGTGTCATCAACTGGCGCTCAGCGGCGAGTGGGATCAAGCTACCCGCCTGCAGAGTGATTTCGTCCGTCACGCAGGCTGGATATTCTAATCCAGCTTTGTGACGACTCCTACAATTTGTTTACATCATTTCCAGTAATGCTTGCAACGGATGACGCATCCCGTTGCCTTCCGCGCGCTTCACCTGACTGCGACAGGAGAAGCCGGTAGCCAGGCAGCGTTGACGTGGCAGCTTTTGCAGCTTTGGATGCCATGACAGCTCGTAAATCCCCAGCGAATTCTCCAGATTTTTACTCTCATGGCCGTAAGTACCTGCCATGCCACAACAGCCCACGTTGACGTTCTCCAGCTTTGCGCCAAAGCGAGCAAAAATGCCCTGCCACTGATTCGGCGTGGACGGCAGTGCCGTTACTTCGGTGCAGTGCGCGAACAGATACCAAGCCTCGCCGCTGGCAGTTTGCACCGCACGCTCAGCCAGCGCCGTGTGCAGCCATTCGTGCACCAGCTGCACGTTAAACTCACCGCGCTGCTCACCCAGCACCTGATTGTACTCATCGCGATAACAAAGCACGGTTGCCGGATCGACGCCCACCATTGGCACGCCAAGTTTCGCCACGCGATTGAGGAAATCTGCGGTTTTACTGGCGGTACGCGCAAAGCGCTGCAGGAAGCCTTTTACATGCTGCGCTTTGCCATTGGGAGAGAACGGCAGTAGCACCGGGCGATAACCGAGCTTTTCGATCAGCTTGACGAAATCGGTCACCAGCTGCGCTTCGTAATAGCTGGTAAAGGGATCCTGCACCACCAGCACACAGTTTTCACGTTGTGTGGTCTCCATTGCCTCTAGCTGCTCCAGCGTGAGGTTCATCGCCGGATGACCGCTCAACTGTTGCTTGAGGCTCGGTGATGACAGCAGCGGCAAATCCACCATACCAATGTGCGTTTTACTGAGATCGCGCATCCACGGCTGTTTCAGGAAGAAGTTGAACACCTTAGGGGCTTTCGCCATCAACGGCGCATAACTTTCAACGGTTGCCACCAGATGATCGCTCACTGGACGCAAATAGCGGGTGTGATAAAGCTGCAAAAAGCGCGAACGGAAATTCGGCACATCAATCTTGATTGGGCACTGCGTCGAACAGGCTTTACAGGCCAGACAACCCGACATCGCCTCTTTTACCTCATGGGAGAAGTCATATTCCCCTTTCTTCGCGTGCCAGGAATTACGCGTGCGTTGAATCAAGGTGCGCAGGCTGGCACCCTGTTTGGGCAAAGCCTGTTCCAGTTGCAGAGGATCAACCCCCTGCTCAGAGAGCAAACGTAACCATTCACGCGTTAACGTGGCGCGGCCTTTCGGCGAATGAATGCGATTACGGGTAATTTTCATCGACGGGCACATCGGGCTGTTCACGTCAAAATTGAAGCACAAACCGTTGCCGTTACACTCCATCGCACCGCGCCACTCATTGCGCACCGTGACGGGAATCTGACGATCGTAGGTACCGCGTTTCACCGCATCCACCTGCATCATTGGTTCGTTGCTCTTCAGCGGTGTGCAGATCTTGCCAGGATTGAGGCGGTTGTCGGGATCGAACGCCGCTTTAATACGACGTAGCTCATTGAACAGCGTTTCACCGAAGAATGCCGGGCTGTACTGTGCGCGGAAACCTTTGCCGTGCTCGCCCCATAATAAACCGCCGTAGCGGGCGGTTAGCGCGACCACTTCATCGGAGATCTGCTTCATCAACAGCTCCTGCTGCGGATCGCACATATCCAGCGCCGGGCGCACGTGCAGCACGCCCGCATCCACGTGGCCAAACATGCCGTAACTCAGGCCGTGGCTGTTGAGCAGCGCGCGAAACTCAACGATGTAATCGGCCAGCTGTTCTGGCGGTACCGCCGTATCTTCAACAAACGGTATCGGCTTAGCGCGCCCTTTGGCGTTACCTAGTAGGCCCACCGCTTTTTTGCGCATGTTATAGATGCGCTCAATGCCGGCCACATCGTTACACAGCTGATAACCAATGACGCCGCCGGATTGCTGCAGCATTAACGCATCCAGACGCAGGCACAGCGTTGCAATTTGCTGCTCGATCAGCTCAGCATCATCACCGGCAAACTCCACGATGTTCAGGCCCAGCATCTCTTTATCTGGCACATCGGTAATCAATTCATGCACCGAGTGCCAGACGATATCTTCACGCGCCAGGTTCAATACTTTCGAATCAACCGTTTCCACCGACAGGGCTTTGGCTTCCACCATAAAAGGTGCATTGCGTAACGCCGAGTCGAACGAATCATATTTGATATTCACCAAACGACGCACTTTGGGAATGGGCGTGATATCCAGGCGCGCTTCAGTGATAAAGGCCAGCGTACCTTCCGCACCGCATAATAGGCGCGTGAGATCGAAGGTTTGCAGATCATCGCTAAACACATGCCGCAGATCGTAACCGGTCAGAAAGCGGTTCAGCTTAGGGAATTTTTCCAGAATCAAACTGCGCTGTTCACGGCAGCGCGTTAATACCTGCTGATAGATGCGCCCTTCAGCGGTTGGCGTGCTCGCCAGCTGTTCTGCCAGTTCGGTTGGCATCGCGCGCGTATCGAGGATATCGCCGCCCAACAGCACCGCGCGTAGCCCTTCGACGTGATCGGAGGTTTTGCCATACACCAGCGAACCTTGCCCGGAGGCGTCAGTATTGATCATGCCACCTAAGGTGGCGCGGTTACTGGTAGAGAGTTCCGGCGAGAAGAAGAAGCCGTAAGGTTTTAGCCACGCATTAAGTTGGTCCTTCACCACGCCCGCTTCAACCCGCACCCAACCCTGTTCGGTGTTGATTTCGAGGATGCGGTTCATGTAGCGCGACATATCAACCACGATGCCCTGATTAAGCGATTGCCCGTTAGTACCGGTGCCACCACCACGCGGGGTGAAGACCAGGCTATTAAAACGCGCCTCTGCGGCCAGACGCGCAATCAGCGCCACATCAGCCGTCGATCGCGGAAACAGCGCCGCATCAGGCAGCAGTTGGTAAATACTGTTATCGGTGGATAGCGACAGGCGATCGGCATAGCTGGTGGCCGTATCGCCAGTGAACCCTTGCTCTTTTAAGGACTGCAGGAATGTCAGCACCAGTTGAACGAGGCCCGGTGCCTGAGAAATCTGTGGGATCATTATTGAGTGACCGAGATGTTGTAAACGTTTGCGTCGTGATTTTTTTCAGCCCTTGGTTTTATCATACTTTTTTGCCGCACGCTGTTTTTTCAGGAAAGCGCATGGCCGCCGCTGCTTTTCCTGTTTAATTTCCCGGAAATAGATCATCATTAATTAGGGCCGTTCAGCCCCACTCTGAAGGATTCAATCGAGGTTAAATGTTGTGATGAAAAGCCTGCAACGCGGTATGGATTTACCGCAAATGCTGTTCTCGTTGATGTTCATTCTGATCATGATCGTCGCCTGTCTGTGGGTGGTTCAGCCGTTTATTCTGGGCTTCGCCTGGGCCAGCATGGTGGTGATCGCTACCTGGCCATTGATGATCCGCCTGCAACAGCTGATGTGGGGAAGACGCTCGCTGGCGGTTATTGCCATGACGCTACTGCTCTTGCTGTTGTTCATTATTCCTATCGCCCTGCTGGTAAGCAGCTTAATTGATAACAGCGCGCCGGTGATCGCCTGGGCAACGCAACGCCATTTGGTGATGCCCGATTTTGCCTGGCTACGTGACATTCCTTATGGTGGCAACAAGCTTTATTCGAGCTATCACAAATTAGTGGATGGCGGAGGATCGGCGATGTTGAGCCAGGTACAACCCTATATAGGTCGTACTACCGGCTTCTTTGTGGCGCAGGCCGGACACTTTGGCCGCTTCATGATGCATCTCGTCGTGATGTTGCTGTTCAGCGTGCTGCTGTATTGGCGCGGGGAGCAAGTTGGGCAAGGCATCCGACATTTTGCTTACCGTATGAGTGGTCGCCGCGGTGATGCCGCCGTGCTGCTGGCAGGTCAGGCGATTCGTGCCGTGGCGCTGGGCGTGGTGGTCACGGCGCTGGTACAGGGCGTGCTCGGCGGCATTGGCCTGGCCATTTCCGGTATCCCCTATGCCACATTATTAACCGTGCTGATGATTCTGACTTGCCTGGTGCAACTCGGCCCGCTGGTGGTGTTGGTCCCGGCCATTATCTGGCTGTACTGGAGCGGTGATACCACATGGGGCACCGTGCTATTAGTCTGGAGTTGCGTGGTAGGCACATTGGATAGCGTGCTGCGGCCGGTACTGATTCGTATGGGCGCGGATTTGCCGATGATCCTGATTCTTTCCGGCGTCATTGGTGGCTTAATTGCCTTTGGCATGATTGGGCTGTTTATTGGCCCCGTGGTGCTGGCGGTCTCTTATCGCCTGGTAACGGTGTGGATGCATGAAGCACCCGAGCCGGATGATGATATGCAAACGGCTATCGAAGCGCTTGACGATCACGAAGAACACCCACATTAAGTTTTGTCGCGCACCGTTGTAGGGTCGCCGCGCGTGAATGGCGACCCGCTTTACCCCCGCCCCGTAAGCATTACGCTCTGCAAAGTAACATTGCAATTTCTCCGCTTTAGATTGGCCTTACTTAAACCGGCCTAATGCCACTTCATCGTCATCGGTCATTACCCTGCAGGAATTATTTTTTTTCATAAGCGATTTTTAAGAAAAAACGATGTTTTAGCGGCTTTAGCGGGGTTTGGCTAATGGAATGATTATTTTTCGGACTGAATCAAGGGGGTACACCGATGAAAATGACCATGAAAGATTATCAGCTTTAAACTAATAAGAGGATTCTTAAAGACGCCACAAGGCCTGATGAATAACATGTTTCCTATGTTTGAAATCAAGCTACTGATTTCTAAACAACCTTATTCCCCTGAGTAAAGTGAAGAATTGCTGTGTGTAGTCTTTGCCCATCCCCTGTGATGGGCTTTTTTTTGCCTGTTTTTCACGTAAAAAGATAAGGCCAGCAGCGCTGGCCTTAATGATTTCATTAAGAACACATTAGATTCACCTCTAACGTGTCTTTATTCCTCTTGATCAGTGTTTCACGGCGTTCAGTTCTGCCAGACTCAGCCATGTCTCTACTACCGTGTCTGGATTGAGGGACAGGCTGTCAATGCCCTGCTCCATCAGCCACGCGGCAAAATCCTGATGATCAGATGGACCCTGACCACAGATCCCCACGTATTTACCTTGTTTCTTCGCGGCTTTAATGGACATGGAGAGCAATGCTTTGACGGCATCATTACGCTCGTCAAACAGCGCTGACACCACGCCGGAGTCGCGATCCAAACCCAGCGCCAGCTGCGTCATGTCGTTGGAACCAATCGAGAAGCCATCAAAGTGCTCGAGGAACTGCTCTGCCAGCAAGGCATTTGAAGGGATTTCACACATCATAATGACCTTCAAACCGTTTTCGCCGCGCTTCAGGCCATTTTTCGCCAGCTCCGCAACCACCGCTTCGGCCTGATCCACTGTACGCACGAAGGGGATCATGATTTCGACGTTGGTCAATCCCATTTCATTGCGCACACGTTTCACCGCCTCACACTCCAGCTTGAAGCAGTCGCGGAAGCTGTCAGCCACATAGCGGCCGGCGCCACGGAATCCCAGCATCGGGTTCTCTTCTTCCGGTTCATAACGCTCGCCGCCCACCAGGTTAGCGTATTCGTTAGTTTTGAAATCAGAGAGACGAACGATAACGCGCTTCGGCGCAAACGCCGCCCCCAGGGTGGCAATCCCTTCTGTCAGACGACCGATGTAGAACTCAATTGGATCATCAAAACCTTTCATCATCTGGCGAATCTGCTGCTGCAGCTCAGGCGTTTGCTGATCGAACTCCAGCAGCGCTTTCGGATGCACGCCAATCATGCGGTTAATGATGAATTCCAGACGCGCCAGACCCACACCTTCGTTCGGCAAGCAGGCAAAGTCGAAGGCGCGATCGGGGTTACCGATGTTCATCATAATTTTCAGCGGCAGATCCGGCATGGTATCCACCTGCGAGCTGGTGACTTCAAAGTCCAGCAGTTCACCATACACATAACCGGTATCGCCCTCGGCACAGGACACCGTCACCTTCTGGCCATCTTTCAGATGGTCGGTCGCATCACCACAACCCACTACGGCAGGGATGCCCAGCTCACGGGCGATAATGGCCGCATGACAGGTTCGTCCACCGCGATTGGTTACGATCGCTGAGGCTTTCTTCATGATCGGTTCCCAATCGGGATCGGTCATGTCAGTGACCAGCACATCGCCTTTTTCAATGCGGTGCATTTCACTGATGTCATGGATAACTTTAACTTCACCGGCACCGATGCGATGGCCTATGGCGCGTCCTTCTACTACGACCTTGCCCTTGCCTTGCAGCGTATAGCGCTCCATCACCTGACCGTTAGATCGCACTGTTTCCGGCCGCGCCTGCACAATAAACAGCTTACCGGTGTGGCCATCTTTCGCCCACTCAATGTCCATTGGGCGCTTGTAGTGCTGCTCAATCAGCACCGCCTGACGCGCCAGCGCCTGCACTTCGTCATCGGTTAAACTGAAGCGATCGCGCTGCTCTTGCTCGACGTCTTCAATGCGCACCTGCTCGCCATGTTCCTGTGAATCGGCGTAGACCATGCGCAGCTTTTTCGAGCCCATGGTACGGCGCACAATCGCTGGGCGATTGGCTGCCAGCGTCGGTTTATGCACGTAGAACTCATCCGGGTTGACAGCGCCTTGCACTACCATCTCACCCAAACCGAACGCCGAGGTGATAAACACCACCTGATCAAAGCCCGATTCAGTATCAATGGTAAACATCACGCCGGACGATGCGAGATCCGATCGTACCATCCGTTGAACACCTGCAGAGAGCGCGACGCCGCGATGGTCGTAGCCCTGATGCACACGGTAAGAGATGGCGCGATCGTTAAATAAGGAAGCAAATACGTGCTTAACCGCGATAATCACCGCGTCATAGCCCTGCACGTTCAGGAAAGTCTCCTGCTGACCGGCAAATGAGGCATCGGGCATATCTTCGGCGGTGGCCGACGAACGCACAGCGAAGGAGGCTTCGGCATCATCAGCAGAGAGTTGTTCGTAGGCACTGCGAATCGCCGCTTCCAGCTCAGGCTGGAATGGCGTGTCCACCACCCATTGACGAATCTGTTTACCCGCTTGCGCGAGCTCAGCAACATCATCAACATCCGTTTTATCCAGCAAATCATAAATGCGCTGGTTCAGTCCGCTTTGATCGAGAAACAGATTAAACGCGTAAGATGTGGTCGCATAACCGTTGGGAACGGAAACACCCAGCGACGACAAATTCGTAATCATTTCTCCGAGGGAAGCATTCTTGCCTCCCACCCGATCAACATCATGCATGCCAAGCTGGTTGTACCAGAGCACTAGCGACTGTTGGTCTTGAATGGACATTGAGATTATCCTTTTAAATGATTGGTTCACACATGGAACATTTTGCTATTCGCAGAAATAGCTTGGCACAACCCATAAATAAAGACTAAGTGTTGAATCGTTAAAGCAGGAAAAGAGCGGCAAAATAGGATTAGTACCCAGAATTAATGATGTTGCGCAAACGGCCGATTTAACGCTAACAAACTGCTATATCGTTATTTTTCCCTTTTTCAGAGGGTTAGCCATTGATTTACGTTGCGCAACGCCTGCAAACTTTATTTCATGCGCGAAAAAGAAAATGCGCGAAAATAACGCTTTTCAAAACAGCATTTCATCTAATATTGATTATCAACTTGCTCATTTTCGCCAACGAGCATTAAACAGTATGGATATTTCATTTCTTATCACTTTAAAATGAAATAGTAAGGTTGATGATATCTGTCATTTATAGACATGAGGGTTAAGCAGACTATGAGCACTGAACGTAGCGTCTTCTACATTTCTGATGGTACCGCCATCACTGCCGAAGTGCTGGGGCACGCGGTGCTTTCACAGTTCCCGGTTATCACCAACAGCGTCACGCTACCCTTTGTGGAGAATGTTCAGCGTGCACAAGCCGTGAAAGCGCAGATTAATGCACTCTATCAGCAGAGCGGCGTGCGGCCGCTGGTATTCTTTTCGATTGTCACGCCCGATGTGCGTGAAATTATCCTGGAGAGCGAAGGCTTTTGTCAGGATATCGTTCAAGCGTTGGTGGCACCGTTACAAAGCGAATTAGGTGTGGCTTCGATGCCGGTGGCGCACCGTACGCATGGTTTGACTGCCAGTAACCTTGGCAAATATGACGCGCGCATCGCGGCAATCGACTATACCCTCGCGCATGACGATGGCATTTCCCTGCGCGGCCTTGAAGATGCACAGGTAATTTTGCTTGGCGTGTCGCGCTGCGGTAAAACGCCCACCAGCTTGTACCTGGCGATGCAGTTTGGCGTGCGGGCCGCTAACTATCCGTTTATCGCCGATGATATGGACAATTTGAAGCTGCCGCCGGCGCTGCGTGCGCATCAGCATAAATTGTTTGGATTAACTATCGATCCGGAACGTCTGGAAGCGATTCGTCAGGAGCGTGCGGAAAATACTCGTTACGCTTCGCTGCGCCAATGTCGTCTGGAAGTGGGAGAAGTAGAAGCGCTCTTCCGCACCAACCAAATTCGTTACCTCAACAGTACCAACTATTCGGTGGAAGAGATTGCCACCAAAATCCTCGATATCATGGGCCTGAGTCGTAGCATGTATTAACTGCCTTCTGTAGGGTCGCCATTTATGGCGTAATGCTGCTCACTTAAGCAAATCATTGCCTGATTATGCAGGTGCGCATGAATGCGCACCCTACAAAAACCCAGCTCTGTAAACGTAGAGTCGCCATTTATGGTGACCTCATCGGTAATACGATCGTAAAGCCTGGCTTCCGTCTTGTTTTAAGACCTTTGTTTTTAGCAGGTTGAATTCGCAGGCTAATGGTTTATTGTGATCACCATCACTTCCCGGTATTTCACCGCTGCGAAGAACCATTTTTTGAGAATCCCAATGAACAAGACTGATGAACTGCGCACTGCGCGCATCGGCAGCCTGCTGACTCCAGCTGCGCTCGCGCAAGAACATCCTATTTCGGCGGAAATCGCCGCCAACGTTACTGCGGCCCGTCAACGTATTGCACGTATTCTGACCGGCGAAGATCCGCGTTTGCTGGTCATTATTGGCCCCTGCTCGCTACACGATCCTAAAGCAGCGATTGAATACGCTAAACGTCTGAATGAACTGCGTGAACGTCATCAGGATCGCCTGGAGATCGTGATGCGCGCCTACTTCGAAAAACCGCGTACCGTGATTGGCTGGAAAGGTCTTATTTCCGATCCCGATCTGGATGGCAGCTACGATGTGAATCGCGGTATCGCTATCGCACGTAAACTGCTGTTGGACATCAACGCGCTGGGCATGCCGACCGCCACCGAATTCCTTGATATGGTGATCGGCCAGTTTATTGCCGACCTGATTAGCTGGGGTGCCATTGGTGCTCGCACCACTGAAAGCCAGATACACCGTGAGATGGCTTCGGCGCTCTCTTGCCCGGTGGGGTTCAAAAACGGCACCGACGGTAACGTGCAAATCGCGGTTGATGCGATCCGCGCCGCGCGCGCCAGTCATATGTTCCTGTCGCCGGATAAAAACGGTCAGATGACCATTTATCAAACCAGCGGCAATCCACATGGTCATGTCATTCTGCGCGGCGGTCGTCAGCCAAACTATCACGCTGAAGACGTGGCGGCGGCGGCGGCCAACCTGCGCGATTTCAATCTGCCAGAACAGCTGGTGATCGACTTCAGCCATGGCAACTGCCTGAAACAGCATCGTCGCCAACGGGATGTCGCCGATGATGTGGCGGCGCAAATCCGCGCCGGTTCACGAGCGGTCGCGGGCGTGATGATTGAGAGTTTCCTGCAGGAAGGGAACCAGAAAGTGGTCAGCGGCGAAACGCTGATCTATGGTCAGTCAATCACCGATCCGTGTCTCGGCTGGGAAGAGAGCGCTGAGGTGCTGGAGAAACTGGCTGCCGCAGTCGACAGCCGCTTTAATTAACGCCTAGCTCGAACAACTTACCTCAAGCGTTTTGCCCCACTCAGGCGGCCGTTGGCGCAGCTCCGCGCTCACGGCCGCATCGCTATAGGGTTGTTGCAGTGCGTTATGCAGCTTTTCTAATGCGGCCGTTTCGCCTTTCTCTACCTCTTCAATCACCTGCTGCGCCAGATAATTGCGCAATACCAGCGCTGGATTGGCCGCCTTCATCACCGTCTGACGCTGCTCGTCGCTAGCCTGATCGCGTAACAAGCGCTGGCGGTAATCGCTATACCAGCCATCAAAAGCGGCGCGGTCGATAAACTCATCACGCAGCGGCGAGCGGGTTTCATCCTGCTGCGTCTCGCTAAGCATGCGGAAAGTCAGCGTGTAATCGCTGCGCTCTGCCGTCATCAGCGCCAGCAAGCCGGTCAGGATGGTGTTGTCGTTACTCTCCGCGGTCAGCAAACCGAGTTTGGCACGCATCTTTTCACCCCAAACTCGCATCAACTCGCTTTCATAATGGCTTAGTGCCTGCTTGAGCTGCTCGGTGGTCATCAGGCCGGATAACGCGTGAGCCAGGCGATTCAGATTCCACAAACCAATCATTGGCTGATTTTCGAAGGCGTAGCGCCCCTGATAATCGCTGTGATTGCAGATGTAACCGGGCTGATAGTCGTCAAGGAATCCATAAGGCCCATAATCCAACGTCAAGCCAAGAATCGACATGTTATCGGTATTCATCACGCCATGCGCAAAGCCAACGCTTTGCCAAAGTGCTATTAATCCGGCCGTGCGTTTCACGATATCGGTAAACCACAGCAGGTAGCGATCGGCCTCATCCTGCAGGTGGGGCCAGTGATGGCGAATAGCGTAATCCGCCAGCATGCGTACCTTGTCCTGCTCGCCGCCGTAATAAAAGTGTTCAAAATGGCCGAAACGCAAATGGCTCTCGGCGATACGCATTAGCATCGCGCCGCGCTCCTGGGTTTCACGCAGTACGGGCTCATCACCAATCGCTAATGCCAGCGCACGCGTGGTAGGAATGCCAAGGTGGTGCAACGCCTCTGATGCGAGAAACTCGCGCACGCTGGAGCGGATGACGGCGCGTCCGTCACCCATACGCGAATAAGGCGTTAGCCCCGCGCCTTTCAAGTGCCAATCAAGCTTGCGTCCATTCGCCAGCTGTTGCTCGCCGAGTAAGATACCGCGTCCATCACCCAACTGCCCGGCCCAGACGCCAAACTGATGGCCACTGTAGACCTGCGCCAGCGGCGACATACCCGGCAGCATTTCACGTCCTGACCACACGCCATGACCGCTGCCCTGAAACAGAGCATCATCTAACCCCATCTCCTTTGCCAGCGCAGCATTGTGGTAAAACAGTCGTCCTCCCGCCAGCGGCGTTGGGTCCAGTGCGGTGTAGAATCCAGTTAATTCTTGCTGCCAGCTATTAGTAAATTGCATCGATACTCCTGAAGGTGCACTTAGATAAGGCACCAGCATTGAGTTTTTAACATAAGGAAGAGTGTAACGCTGACGCTGCCAGGATGACAGGTGAAAGGATTACTGCTGAGAAGGCGTGTGTAAATTAAGATCGGAATAAATGAGATCGCTTAATCGGTCGGCTTTTACCACCGGAAACAGGCTACCCTGCAGATGTGCGCCGCGAAGCGTGGTCATTTTTTCCAGCATCAAATTATCATCAATGCCGCAAATAATAATTTGCTCGGCAAAATCCGAAAAGTTATCGATAACCGTCTGAATAAATGGCGTAAAGGATGCACGTTTAGCCAACTCTTGAATAAAGGTTTTATCCAGTTTTAGCACGCTAAACAGATTATCGTACACTGCGGTTGCCGGTGCTTTTCCTGCACCAAATTGAGAAAGCGATAAGCGGAATTCCCGCTGTAAAGCCGCGAGCAACGGTTGCTCTTTACCCAATGATAATTGTGGAAATGCTTCACTGATATCCAAAACAAGAAAAGAAATTTGTTTGAATTTCCTTAACAAAAACTCGCTGGATAAAAGCGTATTTGCCATCGAATCATCAATACGAACCAAAGCGATAATTTGATTAAGCTCAAAAAAGTCGCGGTACTTTTCCAGCAATGAAAGCTGGCTCTGGAGCAAACGCAATTGCTGAGCATCATCTAACTGTGGCAACAGCAGATCCTGAGGCAGCGTAATAGGCGCGCTATCATGAACAAATTGCGTAACCAGCTCCACCGCGGTCAGTTGGCCCGTCGGAGAGTATGCTGGATAAAACCAGGTTTCCGACTGATAGTCGGCAGATAAATGGACTTTCATTTTACAAGCCAGAGGCAGTGGCAATTAGCGCATCGTATATCAACGAAAACAGTCAGGCAATAGGACCAAACGTTAGAAGAGAAGACGTTTTTTGTACTATTACGCTGTTTTAAGCCGTAAATAACACTTAAGCCAAATAGCCGGGGTTAATGTCCATACCAATTAAATAAACTTAGCTTTATTTTTAGTATTAAATCAATGGCGGGTAAAGTGCCATTTTAAATGATAGTTAAATATCGGCACAATTCGGAATTAATTCAGGGTGGGATAACCTTTCTTTTTTCGCGCCTTTTAACGCACAAGTAAACCGCGTTTAGATGCGACGCGCCTGCCAAAATACTTTACGCCAGTAAACATTATCCAGCGAAGAGCGAATCACACCCTGGCTAGTAGAGGCGTGAATAAAGGTATTATCTGTATCATAAATACCCACATGCAAACCATTTTCACCGCTGCCGGTTTTAAAGAACACCAAATCGCCTGGCAGCAGTTCATCCTTGTCGATGCGCGTACCAATATCGGTCTGATCGATCGTTGAGCGCGGCAGCTGCATATCAAATTTATCGCGGAAAGTGAGATAGACAAAGCCAGAACAATCGACGCCACCGCGACTAAGACCGCCATAACGATACGGCGTTCCCCGCCAGCGGCTCAGCTGATCGTTAAGTTGGGCAATGACGGTGATGGAGTCAGACAGGCGACCATTGGGTGGCGGCGCGTGATGGCTACAGCCCGCCAACAACAGTGCCAGAATAAAAATCAGTAGCCGCATCAGTGTTTTCCTTCATCCCTCGCCCGGCAAACACTTTAGCGGCAAAGCGCCTCAGCGTGCAATAAGGTCTCAGGGAATAAACAGCAGCGGCCCTTGTGGGGTATCGATTTGCTCAAACGTGGTTTGGTAGAGCGGCGCTAATTGGGCTGCGGTTAACACCTCTTTGCCGCTTCCCTGGCGCACGACGTTACCTTGATGCATTAACCACACACGATCGGCATGGCGCAAGCTGTGATTGAGATCGTGCCCGCTGGCAACAATCGCCAGACCGCTGTGACAAAGTTCTGCCAGCAACCTGTCTACAGCCCGCTGCTGTGCCACGTCTAATGCACTCATCGGCTCATCCAGCAGCAATACTTTCCCACGTGGATTGAGCTGCGGATGAATTTGCATGACCACCGCCGCCAGGCGTACGCGCTGCCACTCCCCGCCGGAAAGCTGCGTTAGGCTGCGCAATAATTTGTCTTGCAGGCCGAGCTGGTCTAACACATCGTGCAAAATAGCGTCCGCTTGTACCGCCTCCGTGGCAGCGTGCATGCGCAAATAGTGCCATACCGGCATTTGTCCCGGCGCTATCTGCTGCTGCGGCAACCAGCCACGCAGCTGCGCCAGTGCAGCACCGTTCATGGCGGACAGCGGCTTGCCATCCAGCAGAATCGTACCCTGACTTGATAGCAGGCCAGAAAGCACAGTCAGCAAAGTGCTTTTCCCTGCGCCGTTCGGCCCGACCAGATGCACCAGCTGACCGGCATTGACGTTGAGGTCAACGGGAGCCAACCGTCCTGGGACGCTGACTCCCTGACACTGCAATACCATTTACCCGGCCAGCGCCTGCTCAATGCTTTTGAGGATAATAGGATCGTCTGGCGTCATATCCGGCGAGAAGCGCGCAATCACTTTGCCCTGCTTATTGATGAGGAATTTCTCGAAATTCCACAGGATGTCGCCCGGCGCTTTCGGCGCGCGGCCTTTGCTCTCCATCCGCTCAAGGAAACCGCTGCCTTCCGGGCGTTGCGCCACCGGTTGCGCCGCAGTCAATTGGGCATATAAAGGATGACGATGCTCGCCGTTAACGTCGGTTTTATCGAACATCGGGAAGGTCACACCATATGTGGTGCTGCAGAAGGTTTTAATCTCTTCATTGCTGCCCGGCTCTTGCTCGAGGAATTGATTACACGGAAAGCCCAGTACGCTGAAGTTCTTATCCTGCCAGGCCTTCTGCAGCGATTCTAGCTGCTCATACTGTGCCGTCAGACCACATTTTGACGCCACGTTTACGACCAGCAGTACTTTGCCTTCAAACTCTGCCAGAGAGGTTTTCTCACCATCCAGCGTAACCAGTGCAGTTTGATAAATGCTCATAGTCGATTCCTGTTGTTGATAACAAGTTGCCAGCCAAAGCTAGCGCGAAGACTTCACTAATAACACGATAAACAAGGGTGCGCCGAGTGTGGCGGTGACGACACCAATTGGCAGTTCAGCGGAGGTGAGCACCAGCCGCGCAATGATATCCGCGCCAAGTAGCACACCCGCACCGGCCAACGCCGCGGCGGGCAGCAGATAACGATGATCGCTAAACCCACTCAGCCGCAATAAATGCGGGATCACCAGGCCAACAAAACCAATCGCACCGGCCATCGCCACACTCACGCCGACCAGCCATCCCATCGCCAGTACCAGAAGATTGCGCCACAGCAGCAGAGGTAATCCCAACTGACGTGCCGAGGTTTCGCCCAGCGCCAGTAAATTCAGCGTTCGTGCGGTAGTTAGCAGCAATAGCGTTACCGGCAGCAGCGCCAGCATCATCCAGCCATAGCGCCAGTCAATGCCGCTGAAGCCGCCCATCATCCAGTACATCAGCTGGCGCAGATCGAGACTGGTGCTAAAGTACACCGCCCACGTCATGATGGCGCTACAGATAATGCCCAGCGCCACGCCGGTTAGCAGCAAACGGCTCACTGACAGCTGTTTATGGGCAAAATGCAGCAGGATCAACGTGATCAGTAAGGCTCCCGCCATCGCCGCCAGCGCTAAGCTCCAGAGCGAACCGTTGCCGAGCATCACGCCTAATACCAATCCAATGCCTGCACCGTTGGAGACGCCAAGTAAACCCGGTTCAGCCAGTGGATTATTAAACAGCGCCTGCATCACTACCCCGCACACCGCCAGCGCCGCGCCCACCAGCAGCACCGCCAGCGTGCGCGGCATACGCAGTTGCCAGACGAACAGCTCGCCGCGGGTCGAAAACCATTGGCCAGGAGAAATCCAGCTCTCACCGGCACACAGGCTAAGTCCGATGAGCAGCATTAACAGCACGCTAAGTGCGATGAGCCAGCGCTGACTGCGGCGATTTGCCTGACGGGCAAGCTGATCCAGCAGAGTCATAGGTAAGATTGGCTGAGAAAACAGAGATTTGATTGTAGTGGGATTGCAGCAAAAAGAAAGCGGCGCTGTGCAGGCGCCGCTGGAAGTGCATTACTGATGCGGGGGAATTGGCTGACCGTGATTATCATGCTGCTGATGATCATCGTGCTGATCGTGACGCTGCTGCGGATGCGGCTGACGCGAATTCTCCTTGTGCGGCCCTTTGCCCGGATGCTGCGCCTGCCAACCGTTACCATTCCAGTAGCCGTGCGGACCCTTGGTGCCAATGCGCTGATTGTGATGCTGCTTCCACCACGTTGGCGCACGCCAGTCGTAGCCATCCCAATAATAGCCGCGCTTATCCTGATCGCCGATATGAATCGAAACGCCCGGCGAATTGATATTAACGGACACGTTGGCGCTTGCCAGCAGCGGCATCCCTAATAGGATGCTTAATAAAAGTGCTGTCTTTTTCATCAGCGAAACCTCTTGTAATGTGATGGCGCTGTTATAACAAATAGCTTGCAGCGGTCACTATCAGCGGGTCCCGATTTTCGTCATATTTTCTGCATACTTACAAAATCCTTACATCATGTATAAATCATGCAGAACGGCCAATTTTCAGGCAAAAAAAAGGCCGCTAAGCGGCCTTTTTGTCGTACTGAAATTAGTCAGCATCCTTGGGTGTCGCGTTCTCGACGCGACTTTTCAACTTCTGTCCCGGACGGAATGTCACCACTCGGCGCGCGGTGATAGGAATATCTTCCCCCGTCTTCGGGTTACGGCCCGGACGCTGGTTTTTGTCACGCAGATCAAAGTTACCAAATCCGGACAGCTTTACCTGTTCTCCGTTTTCCAACGCGCGGCGAACCTCTTCAAAAAAAAGTTCCACCAACTCTTTGGCATCGCGTTTGCTCAACCCGAGTTTTTCAAACAGGTACTCTGACATTTCAGCTTTTGTAAGCGCCATAGGTTCAATCCCTCAAGGTTGCCTGGAATCGCTCTTTTAATGCCGCAACGCATTTGGCAACGGTCGCGGCAATCTCCTCTTCTTCGAGTGTCCGGCTGGTATCCTGCAAAATTAGGCTAATCGCCAGGCTCTTTTCGCCTTCGTTTACGCCCTTACCACGGTACACGTCAAACAAGTTTACGCCAACTACCTGATTTACGCCAACTTTCTTACACTCCGCAATGATATCTGCTGCAGGCACGTTTTCAGCCACCACAACGGCGATATCACGACGGTTTGCCGGGAAGCGGGAAATCTCGCGCGCATCAGGCAGGACGCGGTCTGCGACCTTATTCCAAAGCAGTTCAAACACTAAGGTGCGACCGTTAAGATCCAGCTTACGTTCCAGCTCTGGATGAACCACCCCGATAAATCCGATTCGTTCGCCGCGTAAATAAATTGCGGCACTTTGTCCTGGATGCAGCGCCGGATTGGCTTCCGCACGGAAGGAAATCTCATCAAGTTTACCGGTCAAATCCAGCAGCGACTCTAAATCGCCTTTCAAATCATAGAAGTCAACCGTCTGACGCGCCAGATCCCAATGCTCTTCGTAGCGATTACCGCTTAAAACACCGGCCAGCATAAGATCCTGGCGAATGCCCAGATCGGCCTGTGTATCAGGAACAAAGCGCAAGCCGCTCTCAAACAGGCGTACACGCCCCTGCTGACGGTTTTGGTTGTACACCACCGCACTTAGTAAGCCGGTCCACAGCGACAGACGCATCGCAGACATATCACTGGAGATGGGGCTTGGCAGAATCAGCGCTTCTTCGCCCGGATGCAGCAACTGCTGTACCTTCGGATCAACGAAGCTGTAGGTAATCGCTTCCTGATAGCCTTTATCGACCAACAGATTTTTCGCACGCTTCAACGACAAATCAGCTTCACGATGCTGAGTCATGATCAGGCTGGCTTTAACCGGCACATCGGGAATGTTGTTGTAGCCGTAAATACGCGCGACTTCTTCCACTAAATCCTCTTCGATGGCCATATCGAAACGCCAGCTTGGCGCAACGGCTTGCCATTCACCCTTGCCGATCGTCACTTCGCAGCCGAGACGCGTCAGGATATCCGTCACCTGCTCGTCGGCAATGACGTGACCAATTAAGCGGTCTAACTTTTCACGACGCAGCGTAATGGTGGCGCGCGGCGGCAGTGCACTGGCGTCAGTTTGATCGATCACCGGGCCCGCCTCGCCACCACAGATATCCAGCAGCAGCTGCGTGGCGCGTTCAATCGCCTTGTGCTGTAGCGCCGGATCGACGCCACGTTCGTAGCGATGCGAGGCATCGGTATGCAGGCCCTGACGACGCGCGCGGCCGGTAATTGCCAGCGGATCAAAATAGGCACATTCGAACAGGACGTTTTGCGTCTCTTCGTTGACGCCAGAATGCTCGCCACCAAAGATGCCACCCATCGCCAGCGCTTTGTAGTGATCGGCAATCACCAGCGTATCGCTGCTCAGTTTGGCTTCGGTGCCATCCAGCAACGTCAGCACTTCGCCCTCTTTCGCCATGCGCACCACGATGCCGCCTTCGATGCGATCGAGGTCAAACGCATGCATCGGTTGGCCCAGTTCCAGCAGCACATAGTTAGTGATATCGACGACAGGATCGATTGAGCGAATGCCGCAGCGACGCAGCTTCTCACGCATCCACAACGGCGTGGCGGCTTTTACATTCACACCTTTCACCACGCGGCCAAGGTAGCGTGGGCACGCGGCGGTCGCATCGACGCGAATCGGGAACGTATCGGCGATGGTCGCGTTAACCGGCTCAATGGCTGGTGCAGTCAACGGTAATCCGTTCAGCACCGCGACGTCACGCGCAATACCGATGATGCCGAGGCAATCGGCGCGGTTTGGCGTCACGCTAATTTCGATGGTGTTGTCATCCAACTGCAGATAGCTACGGATGTCGGCACCAACCGGTGCATCGGCAGGCAGCTCAATGATGCCGCTGTGATCGTCGGAAATACCCAGTTCCGAGAACGAGCACAACATGCCTTCAGAGGGTTCACCGCGCAGTTTTGCCGCTTTGATTTTGAAATCACCCGGCAGTACCGCGCCAACGGTGGCAACCGCGACTTTCAGACCCTGACGGCAATTTGGTGCGCCACAGACGATATCCAGCAGGCGGTCGCCACCGACGTTGATTTTGGTAACGCGCAGTTTGTCAGCATTAGGATGTTGGCCGCACTCAACCACTTCACCCACGACAACACCGTGGAACGCACCGGCAACCGGCTCCACGCCGTCGACTTCAAGTCCGGCCATGGTGATTTGCTCAGACAGCGCAGCGCTATCCAGGGCTGGATTTACCCATTCGCGTAACCAGAGTTCACTGAATTTCATTGGATAACCTGCCCTTATTTAAATTGTTTGAGGAAACGTAAATCATTTTCGAAGAAGGCGCGCAGATCGGTCACACCGTAGCGCAGCATGGTGAGACGCTCCATGCCCATGCCAAAGGCAAAGCCGGAATACACTTCCGGATCGATGCCCACGTTGCGCAAAACATTGGGATGTACCATCCCACAGCCCAGCACTTCCAGCCACTTGCCGTTTTTACCCATCACGTCCACTTCAGCAGAGGGTTCGGTAAACGGGAAGTAAGAAGGACGGAAGCGGATTTGCAGATTCTCTTCGAAGAAGTTGTTCAGGAAATCATGCAGCGTGCCTTTCAGGTTGGTGAAGCTGATGTCTTTATCGACGATCAAACCTTCCATCTGATGGAACATCGGCGTGTGCGTCTGATCGTAGTCGTTACGATAAACGCGTCCTGGCGCGATGATGCGGATTGGCGGCTGCTGATTTTTCATGGTACGAATCTGCACGCCTGAGGTTTGGGTACGCAGCAGACGCGTGGCATCAAACCAGAAGGTGTCATGATCGGCACGTGCCGGGTGATGGCCCGGAATGTTTAATGCATCGAAGTTGTGATAATCGTCTTCGATTTCAGGCCCGGTTACCACCGCAAAACCCAATTCGCCAAAGAAGTTTTCGATACGATCGATGGTACGCGTCACCGGATGCAAGCCGCCATTCTCAACGCGGCGACCCGGCAATGACACATCGATAGTTTCGGCAGCCAGACGCGCGTTGAGCTCGGCGCTTTCCAGCGTCTCTTTACGGGCAGTGAGACGGTCTTGCACCTGCTGCTTGGCGTCGTTAATAACCGCACCTGCGGCCGGGCGCTCTTCTGCCGGCAATTCACGCAGGGTGGTCATTTGCAGCGTCAGGTGCCCTTTCTTACCCAGAAATTCGACGCGCACGGCGTCCAGAGCAGCGATATCCGCCGCCTCGTCGATGGCGGCCGTGGCACGGGCCACCAGGTCTGCGAGTTGGGACATGATTTCCTCTTCTTCCAGCCGGGCTGGTCAGTTCTCGTTGGGATCGTGTGATCCGATTAAGTGTCGCCAGAAACAAAAAAGCCTCCACGAGGGAGGCTTTCAGCGCGATTTTTCGTTTCTTTTCTTAATGCGCAAAAGCCCCTGATGTTCAGGCGCTAAAGTAAAAAAAGAAACGGAAAATTGCAGCATGCATGCTTGCGTTACCTGGTAATGATAGAAAACGCACTATTGAAATGCGCAGCGGCCAAAATGTCAATCTTTTGCGTGAGTTGCAGGCAATAAAAAAGGGAGCAAGCTCCCTTTTTCAACTGACTTACGCCAGAGCTGATTTTGCTTTTTCAACAAGTGCAGTAAATGTCACTTTGTCGAATACAGCGATGTCAGCCAGAATCTTACGGTCGATTTCAATAGAGGCTTTTTTCAGGCCATTGATGAAACGGCTGTAAGAGATACCGTTCTGACGAGCCGCAGCGTTGATACGCGCGATCCACAGTTGACGGAACTGACGCTTACGTTGACGACGGTCACGGTAAGCATACTGACCAGCTTTGATAACAGCCTGGAAAGCAACGCGGTATACACGTGAACGTGCACCGTAGTAGCCTTTAGCTTGTTTTAAGATTTTCTTGTGACGTGCGCGAGCAATTACACCACGTTTAACGCGAGCCATGTGAGCTCTCCTATATCATATTCTGTGACGCCTTATACCCTGCAAGCCAATGGCTGTTACGCAACGTTTTCAGGCAAATTTATAAAAAGTTTACTTATGCGTACGGCAGGCAGGCAATAACCAGACCCAGATCGCCTTTAGACACCATGCCTTTCGGACGCAGGTGACGTTTACGCTTAGTAGACTTTTTAGTCAGAATATGACGCAGGTTTGCGTGCTTACGCTTGAAGCCACCAGAAGCGGTCTTCTTGAAGCGCTTAGCGGCGCCACGTACAGTTTTAATCTTTGGCATTTTTACAAATATCCACTTCGCATTGTTAATAAAATGAATCAGATAGGCGAATAAAAATCCGCACAACGCAAGCGCTGCGCGGTTTTATTACTTGAAGGCCTACTGCTTCTTCTTAGGAGCGAGCACCATGATCATCTGACGACCTTCGATCTTCGAAGGGAAGGATTCGACAATCGCCAAATCCATGTCTTCACACAGGTCTTTACGGACGCGGTTAAGCACTTCCATACCGATCTGCTGGTGCGCCATCTCACGACCGCGGAAACGCAGCGTGATTTTGGCTTTATCGCCCTCTTCCAGAAAGCGAATCAGGTTGCGTAGTTTGACCTGATAGTCGCCATCATCGGTACCAGGACGGAATTTGATTTCCTTAACCTGGATAACTTTCTGCTTCTTCTTCTGTTCCTTAGAAGACTTGCTCTTTTCATAAAGGAACTTGCCGTAATCCATAATACGGCAAACCGGCGGTTCGGCGTTCGGGCTGATTTCAACTAAATCTACGCCAGCTTCTTCAGCTTTCTCAATGGCTTCACGCAAGGTGACAATGCCAAGTTGCTCACCGTCTACGCCAGTTAAGCGCACTTCGGTGGCTCGGATTTCGCCGTTGATACGGTTCGGACGTGTTGGTTGTACTCGTTTTCCGCCTTTAATAACCTGTTTCCTCTAATTGGTGAAGATGTCGGCTGCGAATCTCTTGTTGCAGCTTCTCAACAAACACATCTACGTCCATGCTCCCAAGGTCTTTACCACGGCGGGTGCGCACGGCAACTTTGCCTGCTTCCACCTCTTTGTCACCGCAAACCAGCATATAAGGGACGCGACGTAATGTGTGCTCGCGGATTTTAAAGCCTATCTTCTCGTTTCTCAAGTCTGCTTTGACACGAATGCCCGCATTCTGCAATTTCTTTGTCAATTCGCTGACATATTCTGACTGACTATCGGTGATATTCATCACCACAGCCTGCACCGGCGCCAACCAGCTCGGGAAGAATCCTGCGAATTCTTCGGTCAGGATGCCAATAAAGCGCTCCATCGAACCGAGAATTGCACGGTGAATCATTACCGGTGTCTGGCGATCGTTGTTTTCGCCTACATAAGTAGCGTCCAGACGCTTAGGCAGGGAGAAGTCTAGCTGAACGGTGCCACACTGCCAGGCGCGATCGAGGCAATCGTACAGGGTAAACTCAATTTTCGGGCCATAAAAGGCACCTTCTCCCGGCTGATATTCGAATGGAATGTCATTCTCTTTCAGGGCTTCTGCTAAATCTACTTCCGCACGGTCCCACATTTCGTCGGTTCCGATACGTTTTTCCGGACGGGTCGACAGTTTCACCACGATTTTTTCAAAACCGAAGGTGCTGTACATGTCGTATACCATACGGATACAGCTGTTCACCTCATCACGTACCTGATCTTCGGTACAGAAGACGTGAGCATCATCCTGAGTAAAGCCACGCACGCGCATCAGGCCATGCAACGCACCTGAAGGTTCGTTACGATGACAGCTACCAAATTCCGCCATACGCAGCGGCAGGTCGCGGTAGGATTTCAGACCCTGGTTGAAGATCTGCACGTGGCCTGGGCAGTTCATGGGCTTGATGCAATATTCACGGTTCTCGGATGAGGTGGTGAACATCGCTTCTTTGTAGTTTTCCCAGTGACCCGTTTTTTCCCACAGCACGCGGTCCATCATAAACGGACCTTTCACTTCCTGATAGTCGTACTCTTTCAGCTTGGTACGCACAAACACTTCCAGCTCGCGGAAGATGGTCCAGCCGTCATTGTGCCAGAACACCATGCCCGGCGCTTCTTCCTGCATGTGGTAGAGATCAAGCTGCTTACCGATTTTACGGTGGTCGCGTTTTGCCGCTTCTTCCAGGCGCTGCAAGTAAGCAGCCAGCTGCTTTTTATCCGCCCAGGCCGTACCGTAAACACGCTGCAGCATTTTGTTATCGCTGTTGCCGCGCCAGTAAGCCCCGGAGATTTTCTGCAGTTTAAAGTGATGGCAGAAACGCATGTTCGGCACGTGCGGACCGCGGCACATGTCGATATATTCTTCATGATGATACAGGCCAGGACGATCGTCATGGCTGATGTTCTCGTCAAGAATGGTGGTTTTGTAGCTTTCGCCACGCTCAGCAAACACATCACGTGCTTCTTGCCAGCTCACCTTCTTCTTAACCACATCGTAATTGCTTTCAGCCAGCTGGTGCATACGCTTTTCCAGCAGCTCAAGATCTTCCTGCGTTAAGGTGTGGTCCAGATCAACGTCATAATAGAAACCGTTATCAATCACCGGGCCGATAGCCATCTTGGTGTTTGGCCACAGCTGCTTAATCGCATGCCCTAACAGGTGCGCGCAAGAGTGACGAATGATTTCTAAACCGGCTTCGTCTTTAGCGGTAATAATCGCTACCTGAGCATCTTCGGTGATCGGATCAACCGCATCAACCAATTCGCCATTCACGCGACCGGCGATACAGGCTTTCGCCAAACCTGGCCCAATATCCAAAGCGATATCCATCACGCTGACGGGACGGTCAAAGCTGCGTTGGCTGCCATCAGGAAGAGTAATTACTGGCATTTCATATCCTTAATTGCAGTGGTAAGCCACACGAAAGCCTACATGCAAAAATCAGTTTGGTAATAAGTAACCCGGCGTAATGTCAGACCCACGTTGTCGGAATGACGCCAGGAATGTAAAGCGGCGATGATAATAGCAGCTTTCGCTGCCGATCAAAACCCGTGCAGAGATTCGCTAAGCTAAAGAGAAATAAAAAAAACCGCCGCGAGGCACAGGCCTGGCAGCGGTGATTTATATCGGGCTCGCTTACATTGCGTATGAGAGCTGGATCGTCGTTTTGGTATCAGTACGATCCGGTGCAGATTCTGGCGGATTGTTATTCCAGGTCACGTTGTAACCTAGTTTCAACGCAAAGTGGTCATTAATCGCCACCTGCAGCGCAGTTTCTGAGTTCAGCGTGGTGTCTTCACCGAAGCTGCTCAGCACAGATACACCCTGAATAAATTTGGTGGTATCCGTCAGCTGCCATTGATAGCTCACCGCACCGTAACCCAGCGCTTTGGTTTCATGTCCGCCATCATGGAAGTCGTCGTAACGCACACCTGGACCGACTTCAGCACGCAGTGAGTGAACAGGACCGTTAAGGATCTGACGACCATAACCGGCAGTCAGTACATCGCGTGAGTCATAACCGTTGAAACGGTCACTCAACCAACTTGCCTGGCCAAACAGGTAATCGGCGCTGTTGAGGTTATAACGACTACGGCCACCAATGTTGTAGGTCTCAGACGAACGCTCATCATTTGAAGAGTTGTTCGAAGCGTTGCCCCACAGACTCAATGCGGTATTGGTTTGGTACCATGTCATATTGGTAGCAGCACTCAGCGACGAGCTGGTGGTGTTACCTGTTTGAGCCAGATAACCCGCTGAAAGATTGCCTTCAAACGGTTTTTTTGCCGTGGAAGGGTCATCCATAGAGGTGAAAACGGCGTTATCTGCAAATGCCTGGTGACAAAATGCTCCAGCAGAGAGCAATAAAACAGCGGACAGCTTGTTGAAGGCTTTCATTAAAAGTAACCCGTACGACAGTTTAAAAAACGAAGAGTTTGAAGCGTTTCTCCGGCCAAGCAATGCAATTTAGCGTAAGTTTTGTAAAAAAGCATGTACTCACAAAAAAAGCCAAAAAAGTCGCTGAAGCGCTTATTTAATGGGAATCTTCCCATTTTCGCTGCGCATTATAGGAGGCAATTAATTAAATAGCAGCCCAAAAGCCACAAGAATTTTCCGAACCTTATTGACGAAGATTTACCCTCCACTTAGCAGCGTTAAATCGCCTAAAATTCGCTCTATGTTGCCTGCTGGTCTACGCTGAAATCTGTTCGATAACAATGAGGTGAATAATGAGCGACCATGATGTCAAACGTTACATTGTCACGTTGAAGTATCAAGAAAATGGATTGGGTGACCTCCAGTCGGTTAACAGTGCAATGATCAATGCTGGATTTAGCACCACTCTCAGCGATGATGACGGCCATCCACACGAACTGGGAACCAATAGCTTCGGTTTCGTCAGTGCTTTAGAGGAACGTGAAGTGGCAGAGCAAGCGGCGGGCTATGCCGAAATTGCCTTGAAACATAAACCTGAGGTTAAAATCACGACGCTGGACGCTTTTTTGAAAGAACAATCCTGACTCATTGCAAAAAACGGCATCGACGTCAGGTTTGCTGAAGTTTTGCGCGTTACAATCGAACTTACACAGCGAATAAAGAGGATTACCCGATGTGGTCAGCCATTAGTCGACTGTTAAGCGAGTACGCCGGCGATGCCGACATTACCGAACGTCAGGAACTGCCCGGCGGCGATGTCCATCCGGCATGGCGCATTCGTTATGGCGAGTTAGATGTGTTCGTTAAATGCAACACTCGCGATATGCTCACCCTATTTAGCTGGGAAGCGGACCAGCTTGACCTGTTAGCGCGCACGCAGACCGTACGGGTGCCAAAAGTGTATGGCGTCGGTAACGATCGCGACACCAGCTTCCTGCTGCTGGAGTACATCTCGCCCGAGCCGTTCAATCATCAAAGTGCTTTTCAGCTCGGCCAGCAATTAGCGCATCTGCATCAATGGAGCGAGCAACCGCAATTTGGCCTCGATTTCGACAACAACATCACGACCACACCACAACCTAATAGCTGGCTACGCCGCTGGTCGGTGTTTTTCGCTGAACAACGCATCGGCTGGCAGCTGCAGTTAGCAGCGGAAAAAGGCGTGCATTACGGCGATACCGAACTGATTGTTGATTGCGTACAGCGCGCGCTGGCCAACCATCACCCGCAGCCTTCTTTATTGCATGGCGATTTATGGCCAGCCAACTGTGCGGGCAGCACGAACGGGCCCTGGCTCTTTGATCCGGCTTGTTATTGGGGCGATCGTGAATGCGACCTGGCGATGCTGAGCTACTACGCCGATCTTCCGCGTGAGATTTTTGATGGCTACCAGGCTGTGTGGCCGCTGGCGGACGGTTTCTCGCAGCGACAGCCCGTTTATCAGCTCTATTACCTGCTCAATCGCGCCAATGTCTTTGGCGGCAACTGGACCGGCGCAGCGCAATTGGCCGTCGGCCAGTTGTTAGATGAAGATGTATTGGGAGAACGTCAGGCCAGACCGGCCTGACGCTTTACAACATACCGAGCAGCTTCAGCACGAAGTATCCGGCGATAGCGATAATGACGGGCAAAATATAGAGCGGAAAAATCTGTAAGAAAATGGTGTGACGCGGTATGTGGATTTTATCTTCCAGCTGCACACGCGTTCGCCCTTCACTTCCTTTGGCCTGCTCCAGAATCAACTGATCCTCAATACCTTCTTTAATGTGGCGTGACTGACGCCACATGCGTGCGCCTGAAGCCTGTAACGCGATGCCAACAAAAATCAGAATGTAGATCAGCCAAAAGCCCACATTCGTGCCGCCGTGAAATTCCGGTATCGGCGAGTTCTGCCAAAACACGTTAAGAAACGGCGTATTGAATTTCACCATATCGACCATCACATGCACAAAATCGAGCATCACCGCATCAATGCCGGGCTGCTTTTCACTGTGCTTAAACATATAACCCAGTAGCGAAATAAGGGTGGACAGCAATGCAGGTATAAAAATCACCCAACCAGCCACGCGCTTAAGGATGGCGATGCGGCCAGCCTGTTGGTAAGTCATGGAGTCTCCCTGAACTGATCATCGTTTTGCCTAAGTCTACCTGCACTATCGCAATTTTTCCTGAAAAATGCGTAACCTGCCGTAAGTCGGCTTTTTTGAGCACTCGTGCTAAGGTAAGCAAAATGTCTTAGGGAGCAGTTTTATGTCATACCGTCGTCCTGTTTTGGCCGCCATCTTTGATATGGACGGATTGTTGATTGACTCTGAACCGTTATGGGATCGGGCTGAGTTGGATATTTTCGCCAGCCTCAATGTGGATATCACCCGCCGCCATGAATTACCGGATACGCTAGGTCTGCGCATCGATCAAACCGTGCGCATGTGGTTTGAAGCGCTGCCCTGGAGCGGTCCGGACCAGCAGGAAGTGACAAAGCGCATCATTGCGCGTGCGATCGCGCTGGTTGAAGAGACACGTCCGCTGCTGCCGGGCGTGGAGCAGGCACTGCAACTGTGCCAGCAGCAGGGTTTGAAAATCGGTCTCGCCTCCGCTTCGCCCCTGCACATGCTGGAACGCGTGCTGGAGATGTTCGACCTGCGCAACTACTTTGACGTGCTGGCTTCAGCCGAAGCGTTGCCCTACAGCAAACCGCACCCGCAGGTTTACCTGGATGCGGCAGCCAAACTGGGGATTGATCCCTTGAACTGCGTAACGCTGGAAGACTCGTTCAACGGCATGATCGCTACCAAAGCGGCACGCATGCGTTCGATTGTAGTGCCTGCCCCCGAACATCGTGATGATGCGCGCTGGTCGCTGGCGAATGTTATTCTTGATGATTTAACCCAGCTCAAACCCGAGCATCTGCACGGTTAACCGTCGCCCGCTGAACGCGGGCTTTTTTATGCAATTTGATCAACTGCTCAAATAAATAAAACATCGTTTCATTTTTATTGAATTCACATCCCATCCTGCCTAAGATGCCCAAAGACCCGCATCGGGACCACTTCCTTTGACTCTTGAGAGGCCTGAGATGGACGTTCGTCAAAGCATACACAGCGATCACGCCAAAACCCTCGACACCGCCGGTTTACGCCGCGAGTTTCTCATCGAGAAAATTTTCGACGCTGACAATTACACCCTCACCTACAGCCATATTGACCGCATCATCATCGGTGGCGTAATGCCGGTGCACACTGCAGTCACTATTGGCCATGAAGTCGGCAAGCAGTTAGGCGTCAGTTACTTCCTCGAACGCCGCGAGCTCGGCGTGATTAACATCGGCGGACCGGGCTTAATTGAAGTAGACGGCAAAACCTGGGAGATTGGCCAGCAGGAAGCACTGTATGTTGGGCAAGGTGCGCAGAGCGTGATTTTTCGCAGCAGCGATGCCCATCATCCCGCGAAGTTTTACTACAACAGCGCACCGGCGCACACGCGTTATCCTGACAAAAAAATCACCCTCAACGAAGCGGTTAAAGCCACGCTGGGCGATGCCGCCACCTCGAATCGTCGCACTATCAATAAATTCATCGTGCCGGATGTGTTGCCTACCTGCCAGCTGACCATGGGCTTAACCCGCCTCGATGACGGTAACTTGTGGAATACCATGCCGTGTCACACGCATGAGCGCCGCATGGAAGTCTATTTCTACTTTGATATGGCCGATGACAGCGCGGTATTCCACATGATGGGCCAGCCGCAAGAGACGCGTCATTTGCTGGTGCACAATGAGCAGGCGGTGATTTCCCCCAGCTGGTCGATTCATGCTGGCGTCGGTACGCAGCGTTATACCTTTATCTGGGGGATGGTGGGTGAAAACCAGGTATTTGATGACATGGACCACGTCAACATCAGCGCGCTGCGCTAACAAGGAGCAATCATGATACTCAATGCATTTAATCTGGAAGGCAAAGTGGCGCTGATCACCGGCTGCAATACCGGACTGGGCCAGGGCATGGCGCTCGGTTTAGCGCAGGCGGGTTGTGACATTATTGGCGTCAACCGCGCGGGGCCTGACGATACCCAAGCTAAAGTCGCGGCGCTAGGACGCCGCTTCTGGTCGATACAGGCCGATCTCACCCAATCTTCCGTGGTTCCACACGTTGTTGAACAGGCGGTAGCCCACGCCGGTCGTATTGATATTCTGGTCAACAACGCTGGCATTATTCGCCGCGAAGATGCGCTTAATTTCAGCGAAAAAGATTGGGATGATGTGATGAACATTAACAGTAAGAGTCTGTTCTTCCTGTCGCAGCGGGTGGCGCGTCAGTTTATCGCGCAAGGCCATGGCGGCAAGATCATCAATATTGCCTCAATGCTCTCGTTCCAGGGCGGCATTCGCGTGCCCTCCTATACCGCCTCGAAAAGCGCGGTGATGGGCTTAACACGCCTGATGGCAAATGAATGGGCAAAACACGGTATCAACGTCAACGCCATTGCGCCGGGTTATATGGCGACCAATAATACTGAGCAGTTGCGCAGTGATGAAGCGCGCAATGAGGAGATTTTAGGCCGTATTCCTGCCGGACGCTGGGGCATTCCTGACGACATGATGGGGCCGATTGTCTTCCTTGCCTCAAGCGCTGCAGACTACGTGCACGGTTACACGCTGGCTGTCGACGGCGGATGGTTAGCACGCTAAGCTAACCCCTTATTTTCCCGCGTCATTGTGGCGCGGGAAAGCAGAAATTATTAACGCTTCGTTACAGCGTCACCATTCTCATTTACTGGATAAATCCCTATACTGGATGCATCGACAGTTTTATGCAGCCAGGTTCCATCATGACGGCCGAAGGCCATATCATTTTTGCCATTGCCAGCGCCATTTTTGCCAAGCGTGCGGAACTGACGCCAGTCCTGGCCAGCGCCGACTGGTGGCATTTGGTGCCTGCTGCATTGCTAACCTGTCTGCTGCCCGATATCGATCACCCTAAATCCGTGTTAGGCCAGCGGCTAAGGTGGCTATCGCACCCCATTGCCCGCGCTTTTGGTCACCGCGGCTTTACTCACAGTTTACTGGCCGTGGCGGTGGGGTTGTGGCTATTCCAGATTAACGTGCCTGCCGACTGGTTTTTGCCCGCTGATGTGCTGCAAGGCATGACGCTTGGCTATCTCAGCCATATCGTGGCCGATATGCTCACCCCCGCAGGCGTGCCGCTGCTGTGGCCCTGCCGTTGGCGCTTCCGCTTACCGATTCTTAATAGTCAAAAAGGTAACCAACTTGAACGCGCGCTTTGTCTCGCGCTGGTCGGTTATGCCTTATGGTTCCCGCCCGGAATGCCCTCTTTTGGTGCCAATGGCTGGCCGGAACAACTGTTCAATACGCTACAAAATGGCGTCGGTCGCATGGTTAATGGTCGAAACGGTCAATAACCACACAAATACAGCGATAAAGTTATAAAACATTCTTTTTGGGTATAAGCCCGCCCAACGCTGAACTGATAACATTCTAAATATTCCCTAACGGGGACTTACTGTTATCCGCACCATCATAATCTGCTGGCGCGGCACACTCTGGAGTTGAGCATGGATTTTCCCCTAATCATTAATATTGTGGCGTTTATCGCGCTACTGATTCTGTTGAACCGCATTGGCAACCAAAGCTGGAGCCTGTCAAAGCGCGTGCTGACCGGTCTGGTATTAGGCGTGGCCTTCGGTCTGGCGCTGCAAACCATCTACGGCGAAAACAGCGCCACGGTAAAAGCGTCAATTGGTTGGTTCAATATCGTCGGTAATGGCTACGTTCAGCTGTTGCAAATGATTGTGATGCCGCTGGTTTTCGCTTCGATTCTGAGCGCCGTTGCGCGTCTGCATAATGCCTCATCGCTAGGTAAAATCAGCGTGCTAACCATTGGCGTGCTGCTGGTGACAACCGCGATTTCCGCGCTGGTCGGCGTACTGGTTACCGGCCTGTTCGGCCTAAGCGCTGAAGGTCTGGTACAGGGTGCGCAGGAAACCGCGCGTCTGAGTGCAATTCAAAGCAACTATGTTGGCAAAGTCGCTGACCTCAGCACGCCGCAGCTGCTGCTGTCGTTCATTCCGAAAAACCCGTTTGCCGATCTGGCCGGTGCCAACCCTACTTCCATCATTAGCGTGGTGATTTTCGCTGCCTTCCTCGGCGTGGCGGCGCTGCAACTACTGAAAGATGACAAGGTCAAAGGCGAGCGCGTGCTGGTGGCGATCGATACTCTGCAATCCTGGGTGATGAAGCTGGTACGTTTGATCATGAAGCTGACGCCGTACGGTGTGCTGGCGTTGATGACCAAAGTGGTGGCCGGCTCCAATCTGCAGGACATCATTAAGCTGGGTGGTTTTGTTGTTGCATCGTATCTCGGTCTGGCCATTATGTTTGCCGTGCACGCCCTGCTGCTGTCGGTCAACGGTATCAACCCAATGCGCTTCTTCCGTAAAGTGTGGCCGGTGATCACCTTCGCTTTCACCAGCCGCTCCAGCGCCGCGAGCATTCCGTTGAATGTGGAAACGCAGACGCGTCGCCTCGGCGTACCCGAATCCATTGCCAGCTTCTCTGCATCGTTTGGTGCCACCATTGGTCAGAACGGTTGTGCGGGCTTGTATCCGACGATGCTGGCGGTAATGGTTGCTCCTACGGTTGGCATCAATCCCTTCGATCCGATGTGGATTGCCACGCTGGTGGGTATCGTGACGCTGAGTTCCGCCGGTGTGGCGGGCGTCGGTGGCGGTGCAACGTTTGCCGCGCTGATCGTGTTGCCGGCGATGGGCCTGCCGGTCACGCTGGTCGCGCTGCTGATCTCCATCGAGCCGCTGATTGATATGGGCCGTACCGCGCTCAACGTTAATGGCTCAATGACGGCCGGTTCACTTACCAGCCGCTGGCTCGGTTTGACCGACAAAAAAGTGTTGGAGAGCGACGAACACGCTGAACTGGCGCACCGCTAACGCACCGCATTAACACAACGGCAGGCCAATGGGCCTGCCGTTTTTTTATGCTCTTTTCTCCCCAATTCACCCCAATCATGGCGGCTGTGTCAGGAAAGCGTTAAGCATAGTAAAAAGAGGAAAAATCGACCGCTTTTCGCTTGAGTTTTGCCGCCAGAAGGCCAATTCTGCTGCTAATCACAGCAGGAGAATCACCGATGAAAAATGTTATCGCCTCGGTGCTGGCGTTAACCTTATTAACACCAGCTATCAGTCATGCGTATCCCGGCGGTTGGGGCCCTGGTCCACATTGGGGGAGAGGCCCGCATTGGGGTGGGCCTGGCCCGCTACGCTTCTTACCTGAAGCGGCAACGGCGGTGCTGATTGGCGGACTCACCTACTACATGCTGAATGGCAGCTACTATCAGCGTCAGGGCGACACTTACGTGGTAGTACAACCGCCTGACAGCCCGCCCGCTGGCGGCATGCGCGTGCTCGATTTCAATGGCAAGCGCTACTATGTGCAGGAAGGCCATTACTACCAGCGCGAAATCGGCGGCAGCTATATTGAAGTGCCTCGCCCTTACGGCTTATAAGCCTGCAACGAAAAACGGCCCGTCAATGACGGGCCGTTTATTATTCTGCTGCGCTTATTGCGCCGCTTGCGGGTCGGTATCGTAATCCTTACAGCTCTGGAAGCCGTAATTCATCACGCGACCGGTATCGTTATAGCTCACGAAGTAGGTCTGCGGTTTACCGTCACGCTCGCCAATCACGTAAGTCTGGCAGGTACCGCGCGCATGAACCATGGTGATTTCGGTTGAGGCTGGACCTGCGATTTGACGCACTTGATCACGCGTCATGCCTTTTTTCACATCCTTTACCACCGGCTTGGTTACGTAGCTTTCAGCTTTGTCATAAGTCGTACAACCCGACAGGGCTGCCAGCGTCATAGCGGCAGCGATACATCCCATCACTTTATTCATGTTGTTGTTCCTCGTTTTTTTGTCCATGTGAAGTAAGCCTGGAACATAAATCCAGATTTATCAACTTTATGGGATAAATTTCACCAAAATCTTAAGCGTCAGGTTTTCGTAAAAATGCTGTGTTGATGCGCCAGGGTTCGTATAATCACCCGCGAAAAAATACCGATAGCAATGAATTAAGACTGAGGATAAATGACACCTGCACCTTCTCACCGCCTGGTTTATGCCATTACGCTGGGGCTGCTCGCGGCACTCGGGCCACTTTGTATCGATCTTTATCTACCTGCGCTGCCGGAACTGGCGCGCGATCTGCACACCGAAACGGCCACGGCGCAGCTGAGCCTAACGGCAGGTTTGCTCGGTTTGGGGGCCGGTCAGCTGCTGTTTGGACCAATGAGCGACAAATTTGGTCGCCTCCGTCCGTTACTGTTATCGCTGATATTGCTGTTTATTGCCTCGATTGGCTGCGCGCTGGCAAAAGATATCAACGCGTTGCTGGTGGCTCGTCTGTTTGAAGGATTGGCCGGTGCGGGCGGTGCCGTGCTGTCGCGCGCCATTGCCCGCGATATGTACAGCGGCCATGAATTAACGCGTTTCTTTGCTCTGCTGATGCTGGTCAACGGCCTGGCACCGATTGGTGCGCCGGTGCTGGGCGGCGCGTTAATGACGGTGCTTAACTGGCGCGGCATTTTCGTGGTGCTCGGCTGCATTGCCATTGTGTTAATTTTCCTCACGCGCTGGAAGCTGCATGAAACCTTACCGGCCGAACGTCGTAGCCAGGGCTCGATTTTTTCAGCGTGGGCAGCACTGGGCCAGGTGGTGACGCATCGTCAGTTCATGGGCTTCTGCCTGACGCAGGGTTTCATGATGTCCGGTATGTTTGCCTACATCGGGGCGTCACCGTTTGTGCTGCAGCAGCTTTACGGACTCACGCCGCAAGCATTCAGCTTCTGCTTCGCCGCCAACGGCCTCGGCCTGATTATTGCATCCCAAACCAGTGCACGCCTCTGCCCGCTGTGGGGAGAGTATCGTGTGTTGAAAGGCGGTCTTACGCTGGCGTTTGTGGCGTCAAGCTGTTTACTACTGGCTGGACTAACAGGTGCCGCGCTGCCGATCCTGCTGGTGGCCCTGTTCTTCACCATTGCCAGTAATGGCGTGATTGCCACTACAGCCTCCTCCCTGGCAATGCAGAGCCAGGGACATCGTGCGGGCAGCGCATCGGCGGTTATCGGCGTGTGTATGTTTACCTTTGGTGCCATTAGCGTGCCAATCACCGGCCTGGGCGGCACCTCGGTGGTGAGCATGACGGGCACGATTTTTGGCTGCTTCATGCTGGCGATTGTGTCATTCAATATATTGGTACAGAAATCAAAAAGCGCCTGATTTGTAAGCTTTTAACTTCGACAATAATCCGTGCGGCTTGTTGTTTGGGGACAGAGGCGTTAGCTTTAGCAGATGATTCGCATTGTGCCGTCAGGCTACTGACTTGAGGAGAGGTCCATGTCATTGCAACAGGAAATCATTGAAGCCCTTGGTGTTAAGCCCGTTATTGACCCGCAGCAGGAGATCCGCGTCAGCGTTGATTTCCTGAAATCCTATCTGCAAGCCCACCCGTTTTTGAAAACGCTGGTCCTCGGTATCAGCGGTGGCCAGGATTCCACGCTTACCGGCATTTTGTCACAAACGGCAATTCGCGAACTGCGTGCAGAGACCGGCGATAATGACTACACCTTTATCGCCGTACGCTTGCCGTATGGCGTGCAGGCCGATGAGCAGGATTGTCAGGATGCGCTGGCATTTATCCAGCCGGACCGCACGCTGGTAGTGAATATTAAAGAAGCGATCCTAGCCAGTGAACGTGCATTGAAAGAGGCGGGTATTACCGTTTCAGATTTCGTGCGTGGCAATGAGAAAGCCCGTGAGCGCATGAAAGCGCAGTACAGCATTGCCGGCATGACCAAAGGTGTGGTGGTAGGAACGGATCATGCGGCTGAGGCGATCACCGGCTTCTTCACAAAATACGGCGATGGCGGCAGCGATATCAATCCGATCTTCCGCTTGCACAAAGGCCAGGGCAAACAGCTGCTGAAAACGCTCGGCTGCCCGGAACATCTCTATCTGAAGCATCCGACGGCCGATCTGGAAGATGATCGCCCCGGCTTGCAGGATGAAGTGGCGCTTGGTGTCACCTATCAGCAAATCGACGCTTATCTGGAAGGCAAAACCATTGATGCCGCCGCAGCAAAAACCATTGAAGGCTGGTATCTGAAAACCGAGCACAAACGTCGTCCGCCGATTACCGTGTTCGACGACTTCTGGAAGAAGTAAGCGCTCCTCCTTTCCCGCCGTCTATGCGGGAAACTTTCTCCTCCCCGCTGACTGGCGAGAAAAAGCACACTTTGATACACTGGATGGACAACCAGTAATCGGAGTGTGCTTTGGTCAGACGTGCAGCCAGCCACCGCCTCGATTTCGATGCGGCAGCAATCTATCAATATCCCGAACATCTACGTCAATGGCTGGAAGGGTTACCTAACCAGCCAGGCGTGTATACCTTCCATGGCGAAAATGAAAATCTGCCGTTGTATATCGGCAAAAGCGTTAACCTGCGCAGTCGGGTCATGGCACATTTTCGTACGCCAGATGAAGCCAGCATGCTGCGTCAGGCGCGGCGCGTGACCTGGATCCCCACCGCAGGAGATGTCGGTGCGCAGCTGCTGGAAGCACAAATGATCAAAACTCAGCAGCCGCTATTCAACAAGCGACTTCGTAAAAATCGTCAGCTCTGTTCGCTGCAATTAGGCGACGGCGCGCCGCAGGTGGTTTATGCGAAGGATCTCGACTTCTCCCGTTCGCCCAACCTTTATGGCCTGTTTCGCAGCCGCTTTGCCGCGCTGGAGAAACTGAAAACGCTTGCCGATGAGCAGCGCTTGTGTCACGGCCTGCTGGGACTGGAATCGTTGCGTCCGGGGCGAGGTTGTTTTCGTGCGGCGCTTAACCGCTGTGCCGGCGCGTGCTGCGGAAAGGAGTCGGTTGCTGCGCATCAGCAGCGTCTGCATGCCGCCTTAGAGCAGATGCGTATCCTGTGCTGGCCATGGCAAGGTCCGGTTGGCATGGTGGAGCGCGGTGCCGATATTACGCAAATCCATGTGATCGATCACTGGTTCTGGTTGGGTTCGGTGAGTAGCGAAGCCGAAGCGCGCCAGCTGCAGCGTGCCTCGCACGGCTTTGATCATGATGGCTACAAAATTCTCTGCCGTCCGCTGCTCTCAGGCGTGTTCCCGCTGATCGAGCTATAAAAAAACCGCCAACGTTGCCCAAAGCATCGAACGCAATGGACAACGTCGGCGGTCTCTATTCAGTTAGCGAAAATGCTTACTCAGCATCAGCCGGCGCTGGCGGGGTTTTGCCATCGTGCGGACCTTTTTCCGTTAAGCGTTTCTCAAAGTTCGCGTTGTACTGTTTTTTCTGTTCTGGCGTCAGCACGTTATAGATTTTGTTCTGGGTTTCCATCATCTGCAGAGCGCGATCTTTCGCGTTCGCGGTCATCTTCTCGGCCTGCGCTTCGGCTTTCGCGCGGTCAAAGGTATCGGAAGCGATGATGGCATGGTCAGCACGACGCTCTTCCAGCGACGGGCGTTTCATCTCTTTATGGCTATCTCGCAGGATAGTTTTGATTTGCGCTTTCTGCGCATCCGTCAGATTCAGTCCTTTAAACATCATCTCCATGCCGTGATGGCGCATCGGCGGCTTGTGCATCGGTTTTTCACTGCCCGCTGGCGGCGGAGTCAGGTTGTCTGCCGCAGCATGGACGATATTTGCAGCACCAAGAGCCATTGCGGTAGCCAGGAAAACAGAAGTTAATTTACGCATAATATTGTCCTTACTTATCAGTTTAATGACGACAGCCTGTGTCGCGTCTTCGGAAACAAGCATACGACGCTGAACGTCAACTACTCAGAGGCTGAGTAAAGCCCTGAAAGCATAAAAGACAAAAATCAGGCAATCATGGAGAGAAAGCGAAGAAATGCGTGAGGAATTGAAAAAGTTTATGACAATCAAAGGAAAAAGGCAGGAATTAAGGAGGAGTGTAACGGCATTGTCGGTTTTCAGAAAGGGAAATGTGGGCGGTGCCAGCGTCATCTCCGAAATGTCCCTCTCCCATCGGCGGGAGAGGATTAGGGTGAAGGTGAAAGCACATTAAAGCGCCAGCGCCTGCGTCTGCTCATTCTCTTCCACCAGCATCAGTCCTGCGCGTAATCCTGGTGCGACGTGAGGATTGGGAAACAGCACAAATTCGCGCGCTTGCTGCACGTAATAGCGCGTGTCGCCCTCCTCTGCCAGCAGCGTGCCCTGCGGGAAGGCGGTAAAGTTCAAGGTTTCCGGCCCCATATGCAGGACAAACTTCTCACCGTGGCGGGTAATTTGCTGCGCCACGCGATAATGACGCGGACGTTCACGCACTTCCGGCAACGTCTCGCCATACAGCAGCGCCGCCAGCGCCTGCTGTACCCCTGCAAACTGGCTCAAATCGTTTTCACCAAAAGGTAAAGCTTTTCCCAGCTCCAGCGTGCAGCTCGCCGCATCATGGTGTTCACAGCTGTAATGGGTAAAGGTGCCGCCGGGTGAACGATGGAACACCAGCGCTTCCAGTTCCGCCGCCGCTAACCAATGCATAAATTCTTCAGGCCACGGATTCGGATTGAGCGGCATCACGCCAAATCGCGCATGATATGAGCCGCGAATAGCAGTATGCAGATCGAGATGCCAGCGCACTTCATGATCGAGGCAGGCACGCCAGAAATTCTCCAGCTCCTGCTCCAGCTGTAACACACGCTGCGCTTCCGGCACATCAGCCACCTGCTGCCAGCGTCCGCCAAACAGCCGGTTGATATCGTATTGCTGATAGCGTTTACCGCTGCGTAACGCCGCGGGATTACCTAAAATCACCAGCAGGCGCACCGCTAGCGGCTTTTCACCTTTTAACAGCGGCGTCAGCAATAGGTTGAGAATTTCAACCGGCGCGGTTTCATTGCCGTGAATGCCGGCGGAAAGCACCAAAGCCTGCTGCGTCGCGGTATGCGGTGTGAGAGACAACAGTCCCTCATTATGCCATTGCCAACGAAGATGTTCGTTGCTGCCCTCTTTTTGCTGTGGCGGCACACCAGACAGTGTCTGCTGTAAAAAATCCTGCATGTTCACTCCTTTTTTAACGACGTGGGGCGAACCTCTCGCCCCGGCGTTAACGCTGAAACGCGTAGACACTGCCTAAGTCTAGCAGCTGCGTCAGCTCATCCAACGCAATACGCCCTTCACGCAGAAGCTGCGGATCGGCTAAATCCGCCTGGGTTAAGCGATCGCGATAGTGACGGTCAACCCAATCATTCAATGTGGCGAACAGACGATCGTTCATCAGTACGGCTGGATTCAGCGCCTGGCGCTCAGCTTCCGTTAACACCACGCGCAAGCGTAAACATGCTGGACCGCCACCGTTAAACATACTTTCTCGCAGGTCAAACACGCTAAGTTCACGAATGGGGCCGCCGCTCTCTACCAGCTCACTGAGATAGCGCCACACGCCAGCATGTTGACGCGACTCTTCCGGCAGCACCAGCAGCATGCCGCCCTCAGCACGTTGTAACAGCTGGCTGTTAAACAAATACGTATTTACTGCATCGCTAACCGAGACGCTATCACGCGGCACTTCAATCGGCTGGAAACCGCTGACGCGCGCGGCGAGATCGTTGAGCAGTTGCGGTTGATTAACAAATGCATCCTGATGGCAGAACAGCACCTGCTGATTACTCACCGCAATCACGTCGTTATGGAATACGCCCTGGTCAATAACCGCTGGATTCTGCTGGGCAAACAGCGTGCGCTCAGGGTTAAGCTGATGCAAACGCGCCACCGCTTCGCTGGCCTCACGCGTTTGCCGTGCCGGATAGCGTGCAGGTGTGGCACCCTGCTGCTGGCCATCACGACCATAGATAAACAATTGCACGCCAGCTTCACCATAGTCAGCGCCAAAGCGATTATGATTCGCCGCACCTTCATCACCAAACTGCGCCACCTGTGGTAACGCATCGTGCACGCTGAAGTGCTGGGTGTCGCGGAAAATGGCGCGCAAAAGATCGGCCGTTTCCGACGCTTCGATAGCGCGGTGGAATTTGTTATTGAGGTTGGCGACGGTGAAGTGGACGCGACCATCGGCGCTGTCAGCCGAGGGAGAAACCGTAGCGGCATTCGCCACCCACATAGCTGAAGCCGAGCTAGCCGACGAAAGCAGTTGCGGTGCCTGCTTTGCCGCTTGCGCCAGCACTTGCTCATCGCTGCCGCTAAAGCCAAGCTGACGCAGTAGCGGCAGATTAGGACGCTCATGCGGCGGGATCACCCCCTGCACGTAGCCCATATCAGCCAGCGTTTTCATCTTAAGCAACCCCTGTTTCGCCGCCAAACGCGGATTCGAAGGTTGCAGCTGATTGCGCGTCGACGCCTCATTACCAAACGACAGCCCGGCATAATGGTGCGTCAAACCGACCAATCCATCAAAGTTGGCTTCAAACGCTTTCATTATTTTGCTCCCTGTGGCGAGAAATCGAGTCCCGGCGACAAGCTGGCAGGCATGGCCAGACTTGGACTTTCCAGCGAGGCCATCGGCCAGGCGCAGTAATCTGCTGCATACCACGCACTGGCGCGGTGGTTGCCCGAGGCACCAATGCCACCAAATGGCGCGGTGCTGGCCGCGCCGGTGAGCGGTTTGTTCCAGTTAACAATCCCGGCGCGCGCCTCCAGTAACAGTTGTTCAAACTGCGCGCGCTGCGGTGAAATCAAGCCGCATGACAAGCCATAGCGAGTGTTATTGGCAATAGCAATCGCCTGTTCAAAGCTGTCATAGCGAATCACCTGCAGCAGCGGACCAAACACCTCCTCATCGGGGAGGTCAGCAACATTCGTCACATCAATAATGCCCGGGGTGATGATTGCGCTGTCACGATCCGGCCAATGCATCGCCAGTAACACTTTGCCGCCGCGTTCAACGTGCTGCTGCCAGGCGGCAAAAATCTGTCCGGCCGCCGCTGGCGAGATGACGCTGCCCATAAACGGCTGCGGCTCGGCATTCCACGCGCCAGGCTGCAGGCGTGCGGACACCTCGACTAAACGTTGCAGGAAGGCATCACCTGCCGCACCCCGCTTCACCAGCAGACGGCGTGCACAGGTGCAACGTTGTCCAGCAGTAATAAAGGCCGACTGAATGGCAATATGCACCGCGCCATCGCGATCGGCAGGATCGTCGACAATCAACGCGTTGTTGCCGCCCATCTCCAGCGCCAGCATTTTTTCCGGCTGACCGGCAAACTGACGATGCAGGTGGTATCCAGTGGCGGCGCTGCCGGTAAACAGCAGGCCATCAATTTGTGACGCGTTCGCCAGCGCCTGACCCGTTTCACGGCCGCCCTGCACCAGCGCAATCACTCCTGCGGGTAATCCCGCTTGCTGCCACAGCTCAACGGTTTTTTCGGCGGTTTTAGGCGTCAGTTCGCTCGGCTTAAACACCACACAGTTACCTGCCAGCAGCGCAGGTACAATATGACCGTTTGGCAGATGGCCGGGGAAATTGTAAGGACCAAACACAGCCAGCACGCCGTGTGGACGATGGCGCAGTGAACTCTCACCTTCCGCCTGCTCGCCGGTGCGACTGTGGTAAGCCTTAATTGAAATGGCAATTTTATTGATCATCGCCTGCACTTCCGTCAGGGTTTCCCAGCGCGGCTTGCCGGTTTCCTGCGCGATGGTTTCCGCCAGCGCGGTTTTATGGCTTTCGAGTAAACGCGCAAAGCGCTCTACCCGATCCTGACGCTGCGTAAAAGGCATTCTCGCCCACTGCGGGAACGCCGCGCGCGCCGCTTCACAGGCTGCCGCTACTTGCTCACCGCTGGCGGCCTTGCCCTGCCACAGTGTCTCGCCGGTAACCGGATTGTTTTTGCTCAAGGCGTCAGCGCCGCCGGTCACCCATTGACCATTAATAAAATGCGTCATGCTTTTTTCTCCTCGCGACACAGCGTGACCACACGCAGCTCATCGCCATTATTACAGTGCAGCGCCGTGCGCTGGCGCTCATTAAGACGCACCACGCCGGAAGCGATATCTACCGGCAGCATCGCTACCCGGAAATGTTGGTAATCTGCATTGGCCACCAGGCAAAGCGGCCAACTCTCCTCGGCTTCACCCTCGGCGGCATGCAGTAGCCGACTCTTGCGAATGGCGCGGATGCGATCGATTTCGCACTCCAGCGTGGGGCCGCCGTCAAAGATGTCGACATAGTTGAGGTAGCGGAATCCTTCGGCCTCCAGCACCGCGCGCGCCGGTGCCGTTTTGGGGTGCACCTCGCCAATCACTTTTTGCGCCGCTTCAGACAGGTAGTGAATGTAGAGCGGATGTTTCGGCATCAGCTCGGCGATAAACGCTTTCTGTCCGGTGCCGCTGAGGAAGTCCGCTTTACTGAACTCCATGGAGAAGAAGCGGCTACCTACGCTATCCCAAAATGGCGAATGCCCGTTGTCATCGCTGACGCCACGCATCTCCGCGACAACACGTTTCATAAAGCGATCGCGGAAGTTAGCCATAAACAGAAAGCGCGATTTCGATAGCAGATGACCATTCTTGCCATCGCGGTAATCGGGATCGAGAAACAGGGTACACATCTCGCTGCTGCCGGTGTGATCGTTGCTCAGCGATAGTGTGGGCAAACTGGCGTAAACGTTAAGTTCTTTCGAGGCATGCACCTGCGTCCCCACGCGGAAGTTATACCAGGGATCCTGCAAGCCAACGGCGACCTCAATGGCACAGATGCCGACGGCGCGATTGTCTTCGCTGTCGGCCAGCACGAACACATAGCCTTGTTCGGCACGCGGCAGCGCGCCTTGCCAGGTGAGCAGCGACCGCTCAATGCGGGCTTTAAGCGTATCGCTATCCGCAGGCAGCGAGGTTAAGCCGCCTCCGGTTTTGCCCGCCAGCGACAATAACTGCGCAAGATCGTCACGTTCGACGGGGCGAATGACCATCATGATGTGGCTCCTTTGAGCACGCGTTCACAGGCACGTTCGAAGCGTGCCAATCCTTCCTTCACCTCACGCTCGCTGATGTTGAGCGCGGGCGCAAAGCGCACCACGTTGGCGCCAGCAATCAGAACCATTACGCCCTCTTCGGCAGCAGTAAGGTTGAACTGCTTGGCTTTACCGGCGAAGTCGTCATTGAGTACCGCGCCAATTAACAGGCCAAGGCCGCGTACTTCTTTAAATACCGGCAGACGCTGATTCAACTCTTGCAGCGCGGCGACAAACCATTGATGACGCTCGGCCACGCCCGCCATGAAATCAGGCTGATTGATCAGCTCCATCACTTTTCCCGCCACGGCACCGGCCAGCGGGTTGCCGCCATAGGTGGTGCCATGCGTACCCACGCCCATCACCTGCGCCAAATCTTCGCGCGTTAACATGGCACCAATCGGGAAGCCGCCACCCAGCGCTTTAGCGGTGGTGAGCACATCTGGCGTCACACCGTAGTGCATGTAGGCATACAGCGAACCGGTTCGGCCTACGCCGCTCTGTACCTCATCAAAGATCAGCACCGCGTGATGTTTATCGCACAGTTCACGCAGGCCGCGCAGGAAAGAAGGGTCGGCAGGCAGCACGCCGCCTTCACCCTGGATAGGCTCGACGATCACCGCGCAAGTTTGATCATTAATTAATGCCGCCGCTGACGCCAAATCGTTAAAGACAGCATGGTCAATCGCCGGAGGCAGCGGAGAAAAATCGCGGGAGTAAGCTGGCTGCCCACCCGCAGTCACGGTGAACAGCGTGCGGCCGTGGAAGGCATTCTTAAACGCCACGATGCCATTTTTCTCGGCCCCGAAACGATCGTGTGCCGTTTTACGCGCCAGCTTAAGTGCCGCTTCATTCGCTTCAGCACCGGAGTTACAAAAGAACACGCGGTCGGCAAAAGTGGCATCAATCAGCTGTTTGGCAAGACGCAGAATCGGTTCATTGGTGTAGCCATTCCCGGTATGCCACAATTTGCCGGCTTGCTCAGTCAGCGCCTGTTGTAACGCAGGATGTGCATGACCCAGCGCGTTAACGGCAATGCCGCCGGCAAAATCGATATACTCTTTTCCCTGCTGATCCCACAGCGTTGAGCCCTCAGCGCGTACCGGTACAAAAGCCGCCGGAGCATAAACCGGCATCATCCATTGATCGAAATCGTGACGCGAAACCTGCAGTGACATAGCCCGTTCTCCTGCTTCACATTTAGCAAAGCCTTTGTTTTAAAATTGTTAAAAATGTTAAGTGACCGCTCTACTGTATATTGCAGTTAGCGTGCCAGCCAGCAGGGAAAATGCATAAATGCCTGGACACTACGAAATATCAATAACTTAATCACCACCACTATTCACATAAATTGCATAAAAAGTGAATAAATGTCTGATGAACGTTGAACGCCAGAGATTTATTTAGCTGATTTATGCATCTGCAAAATGAAATATTGCTTTTGTGATCGCACAGGAAATATTTCGCCAAAAAGGCGCAGCTGAAGCACTTTTTTGGGGCATACATGCTCGCGCGTGGTGCAAATAAAGATAAAAAGTGGGTCGAACCGGGCGTGCTCAATGTCAGAGTGTTTTAACAATTGCGTGGCAGGGTTGAATATTATTTAAGCAGGCATGCGTTTATCCAACGTTCAATATCATTTCATGACGAAGGTTATTATCATAATGGAAATAAACAGACACAAAGCCATGAACCAAGTAATTACCCTGCTAATGATTAGCCAGATTTGAATATTTCCTTTCGAACAATAATGCATAGGCTTGTGCTATTTAACCAACAATGAATTTAAGATATTTACGCATCTTTAATTTATAAAAATTGCACTAATATCAATTAACTAAGTATTAGTTCTAGTTTTAACCCTTGCTTATTATGGATAAGTTTCTCCAATGTAAAATTCCGCATAATGGAATTAAAGATTAAAAATCACACAAAAAGCCAATTGGAAATATTTAGTTACATATATTGCACTGTCGATCTTGAACCTTTTGTGTCATTTTCTTTTCACCCCAAAGCTGGGGATAAAATTAAAAAATATCACAGGGTAAAAATTAAATGATGAAGCGCTCCTTACTGGCAGCAGTGATGCCTTTACTGCTGGGACTTTCTACGGCTCAGGCCGCCGAAATCTATAACAAAGATGGCAATAAGCTGGATCTGACCGGCAAAATTAACGTCTCGCATCTGTTTTCTGATAACGATGCGGCCGATGGTGATAATTCGTCTTATACCCGTCTGGGCTTTAAAGGCGAAACCAAAATTAATGACCAACTGACCGGATATGGTCAGTGGCAGTACCAGTACAGCTTGAGCAACTCTGAAGGCACCGACGCGCAGACCGGCAACAAAACCCGTCTGGGCTTTGCCGGTCTGAAGTTTGGTCAGTTCGGTTCCGTGGATTATGGTCGTAACTATGGCCTGATCTATGACGTGCTGGGCTATACCGATATGCTGCCATTCTTCGGCGGTGATTCCGGTTATACCGATGCATTTCTTTCTGGCCGCTCGGGCGGCGTGCTGACCTGGCGCAATAAAGATTTCTTCGGTCTGGTAAAAGGCTGGAGCGTGGCCGCTCAGTATGAAGGTAAAAACGATCGCACCGATCCGAGTGTCGCGGTGCGCCGTTCGAATGGGGATGGCTACGCGCTCTCTACCTCCTATGATTTCGATTTCGGTTTGAGTTTGGTCGGCGCATACGCCAGCCTGGATCGCACCAATGCGCAGAACCTGGCCACACGTGGTGAAGGCGAGAAAGCACAGCACTGGACTGCCGGCCTGAAATACGATGCTAACCAGATCTACCTGGCCACCATCTACGGCGAAACGCTGAACGCCACGCCAATTAGCGGTGGCTTTGCGAACAAAGCAGTGAACTTTGAAGCGGTTGCGCAGTATCAGTTCCTGAACGGTCTGCGTCCCTCTGTTGGCTATGTCTCGTCGAAAGGCAAAGACATTGAAAATATTGGCGATGCTGACATCTTTAAATACGTTGCAGTCGGCGTAACCTACTACTTCAACAAAAACATGTCTGTGTACAGCGAATATAAAATCAACCTGTTGAAAGACAACAATGCGCTGAATATTCCAACTGACGATGTGACCGCGGTAGGTTTGGTGTATCAGTTTTAACCGGCAGTACCCTCATGGCATCTTCGGCTAGTGTCGGCTGAAGATGAGCAAAGGGCAGCGCAAGCTGCCCTTTTTTGTTTTCTCAGGGTGCCAGCAAATTAAAGCGGCTCTCCTGGTCCTGATCCAGCGAGAATGGCGGCTGCAGCTGTAGGATGATTTCATTCGATGTGACGTGATTCTGCTTAGTGTCCTCCAGCATCACCGACAAGCGATAACTGTTGCGAGCCCCTGGCGAGCTATCCCACGCGGGGATAATCACGCTCCAGCCCTGTGGATCATTCGGATTTGCGCCTGGCGTCAGGCTCAGCGCCTGGGTATCGCCCTGCCACAGCACTTTCGCGATGGGATTGGTGCTACGAATCTGCAATTTAAGCGGCAAACTTTCCCCGCCATTCAGCTGCCACGGCGGCGTAGCGAGAAATACCGATAGCGTTTTGCGCTGACGGAACTCCAGCACCGGCGTGGTGGAACGCGTGACATTATCGTAGCGGCTGCCGCGCAGCGAGTGTGCTTCCGCAACGTTATTGGGGCTTAACTGCTGGCTCAGCGCCACACCAAAACGGTAGTTGAGGCGTAAGCCCAGCTGATCCTGACTTTCACCGGTATCGCTGGTTTTATGGCTGGCCGACAGCGTGACCAGCGGCACCGGCGTATAGGTCACACCAAACGTCAGCGCTGAAGGATTATGGTAGCGGTTACCGGAACTAAAGAGATCAACGTCATCCCCCAGATATTGCTGCCAGCTAACCGATGCGCCTAACTGACGATACTGAGGCAAATAGCCCTGCGTGGTGAAGTCATAGCCACGCGCCAGACGCTGTTGCTGGAAGGGATCGCGATCCTGCCATCCTGACAGCGGGGTGTAATAATTGGCGGAAAAACGCAGATAATCGCCCCACGCTTCCGTTCCCAGCGAGGCACGTTGCTGCCCGCTATTGAACATACGATCGACAAAACCGTTATAACCCAGCAACCATTTACCCGCGACCCAGCGCTGGCCAAGGCCAACGTTGCCCACCAATCCATCATCGGTCTGATGAAACCCCACCTGGCTGAACGTCAGATAACGGTAGTTATCGGCCCAGGGTGTCAGCAGTGAGGCGCCGCTACCGTTGAAGTTTCCGTCGATATCGACGTTAAAGTCGATCTGCGCTCTGCCATAAGGTGACAGCAGCGACTGCCCTTCATCCACCAGCCGACTTCCCACTTCATCGCGGAAATGATTAAAAGCCCAGAGACTGGCTTGCTGGCTCAGGGCATTATCATCACTGCTGTTCTGGCTGGCTTCGCCAATACTTTTCGCGATGGTCGCCAGTTTTTTATCGAATGCCGCCGTTTCGTCCTGATAGCCCAATGCTGGCAACGCATCGGCCATTTTCTGGAAACGTGTGGGATCGCTAAACGGCGTATCCGAGAGTTTAGTATCGGTAATCAGCGCCAGAGCGGGCGTGGCAGCGGCCAGTAAGGATATGCCAGAAACGTAACGCACGCTTTTGAGTGATAGCAAAGTAGATAACATAGTCAAAAATAGGGTTCGGCTCAGCTCATAATTAGAGGTAGATCACAAAATTGCATCTGTCTACCCTAGCACATTCTGCGCTAAGTGCCGGGGATGTCGGGTGCGGATTAGGACAATGACGAGTTGGGGACAACGATTTTGCTGAGCGGAAGGGTGAAGAAAACGTGCGGCATCGTGATGTTACGGCACGCGTTGACCAGGTGGGCATAAATGCCCACCCTACGTAGTTTTGTAGGGTGGGCATTTATGCCCACCGCTAGCCAAACATTAAAAACCTAAGCTATCCAGCAGGTCATCAACCTGATCCTGGTTCGCCACCACGCCGGGTGCATTGGCATGGATCTGCGGACCGTTCAGCAGGCTATTGCCCTCTTTACGGGCCGCCGCGTTCGCTTCTGGCATGTTTTCCAGCAGCACCATCAGCAGTTGACGTTCGATCTCCTGAATCACATCCATCATGCGCTTGATCACCTGACCGGTAAGGTCCTGGAAATCCTGTGCCATCATGATTTCGAGCAACTGCTTATTGGTATACGACGTGTGTCCCGGAACGTCAGTCAGGAACTGGCGCGTATCCGAAACCAACTCGCGCGCATCGGTCAGTTCAATCGGATTTTCAAACCACGCGTCCCAGCGGCCTTTCAGCTGGTTGGCGTTGGCTTCCATTTGGTCCTGGTGTGGCTGCGCGGCTTCAACGCAGTTCAACGCACGTTCAGCCGCCTGCGCCGTCATTTGCACAACATAGTCCAGACGATCGCGCGCGTCAGGAATCGCTTCCGCCGCTTCAGCAATCGCCTGGTCTAACCCGAGCTCACGCAGACTGTCACGCAGCATGCGCGTCAGTGAGCCGATGCGGGTAATAATGTCGTGTGCCGAGGCTTCTTCGGTTGATTTCGGAAGGTCGCTCATCACATCTCCTTACATACCCAGTTTTTCGAATATTTTGCCTAACTTCTCTTCCAGCGTGGCGGCAGTGAACGGTTTCACTACGTAGCCACTGGCACCCGCCTGTGCTGCCGCGATGATGTTTTCTTTCTTCGCTTCGGCGGTCACCATCAGCACCGGCAGTTTACTCAGCGCGGCATCTGCACGAATGGTCTGCAGCAGTTCCAGACCGTCCATGTTGGGCATGTTCCAATCAGAGACCACGAAATCAAAGCCGCCAGCACGCAGTTTGGTCAGCGCATCCACGCCGTCTTCTGCTTCTTCGACGTTATTGAATCCCAGCTCTTTTAGCAGGTTACGGACGATACGACGCATCGTATTGAAGTCATCCACCACCAAAAAGCGCATATTTTTATCAGCCATATCTACTCCTGTGTTGTCTCGTCCAGCAGGACGGGCTCGTTAAATTCGCAATGCCTGTCCGGCGCTAATTTTCGCCAGCATGTGCTGACTGATGTGGCCTAAATCGACCACTTCACTGGTGCCGCCCATCGCTATCGCTTCGCGCGGCATGCCAAATACCACGCAGCTGGCTTCATCCTGGGCGATGGTCCAGGCACCCGCGCGATGCATTTCCAGCATCCCGGCCGCGCCGTCATTCCCCATCCCCGTCAGGATCACCCCAACCGCATTTCGTCCTGCATGGATCGCCACCGAACGGAACAACACATCCACCGAGGGCTTGTGTCGGTTCACCGGCGGACCGTCATTCAGTTTCACCACATAGTTGGCGCCACTGCGCCCCAGTTCCATGTGCATTGCGCCCGGCGCGATATAGGCATGGCCCGGCAAAATACGCTCGCCATCCTCCGCTTCTTTCACGGTGATCTGGCACAGCTTGTTCAGCCGCTCGGCAAACGAGCGGGTAAACCCTGGCGGCATATGTTGCGTAATCAGCAGCGCCGGGCTGGTGGCCGGCAGCGGCTGGAGTACGTGGCGAATCGCCTCGGTGCCGCCGGTGGAAGAGCCGATGGCAATCAGCTTTTCGCTACTCAGCAGCGGACCGGCCTTAAGCGTCACCGGCATCGGCGAGGCCGCACGCGCATGCAGTTTGGCGCGCGCTGCGGCGCGAATCTTATCGGCAATCATCTGGCTATAGGCCAGCATGCCTTCGCGGATGCCGAGCTGCGGTTTGGTGACGAAATCCACCGCGCCTAACTCCAGCGCACGCAGCGTCACTTCAGAGCCTTTGCCGGTCAGTGAGGAAACCATCACCACCGGCATCGGACGCAGGCGCATCAGCTTCTCAAGGAAGTCGAGGCCATCCATGCGCGGCATTTCCACATCCAGCGTTAACACCTGTGGGTTGTATTGTTTGATTAAATCCCGTGCCACCAGCGGATCTGGCGCACTCGCGACCATCTCCATATCGGGATGGCTGTTGATGATTTCCGTCATCAGCTGACGCATTAGCGCAGAGTCATCCACGCACATCACGGTGATTTTGCTCATCGTCTTTCCTTGCTCAGTCCATAGACTGTCTGTCCACGCAGCCAGAACTCTTTGCTGATCTGACTAAAGTTCTCTGAATGCCCGGCAAACAGCAGGCCGCCGGGTTTCAGCAGGGGCACGAAACGGCGCAGAATCTGTTCCTGCGTCTCTTTATCGAAGTAAATCATCACGTTGCGACAAAAAATGGCGTCGAACGGGCCGGGCAACGCCCAGTCATGAGCCAGTAAATTCAGTTGCGTATAGTTCACCATGTTGGCGAGGTCAGGACGCACGCGCACCATGCCTTCGTGCGGACCGGTACCGCGCAGGAAAAAGCGCTGCAGCTGCGACTGCGATAAGGTGCGCAGCTCTTCCTGGCGATAGACGCCGGCAACGGCTTTTTCTAACACCTGCGTATCGATATCGCTGGCATGCACCTGGAACTTGCCCGGGCCGGTGCCCAGCGTTTCTGCCAGCGTCATGGCAATGGAGTATGGCTCTTCGCCCGTTGAGGCGGCCGTGCTCCAGACGCTGTAATTACCCGTACGCTTGCGCGCATGTTCCGCGAGGATCGGAAAGTGGTGCGCCTCGCGGAAGAAGGAGGTCAGGTTGGTGGTCAGCGCATTGATAAATGCCTGCCACTCCGCACTGTTTTGGTCCTGTTCCAGCAGCGCCAGATAGCGGCCAAAGTCATCAATATTCAGCATACGCAGGCGACGCACTAAACGGTTGTAAACCATCTCGCGCTTATGGTCGGCCAGCACAATGCCCGCTCGCTGATAGATCAGCTGGCTAATACGACGAAAATGAGTATCCGAGAGCGGTAAACGCTGCACCATTTGCGAGAGCAGCGTTGTCGCTTCACTTTGATCCAATAACGTCGATTTCTTCATTTCAGGTCACCCGGCAACAAACTGATTAAATTGTGATACTGCGGTTGCTACTGTGCTGCCAGTCGCGCCATGCTTATGGGCCGCCCTGCGGCGGCCACAAGGGTTAAAAGGTTTCCCAGTTATCGTCAGAGCTACGTGCGCCTGCGGGTTGTGCCAGTGTTTTTGGCGCTACCGAACGCAAATTTTTTGCCGCTGTAGATACGTTAACGGCCTGAACGACAAATTCTTTACCAATATTGAACACCGCAACCGACTGTTTCAGTCGACTTGCCTGATCTTCCAGCGCGGCGGCGGCAGTGGCAGACTCCTCAACCAACGCGGCGTTCTGCTGCGTGACGCGATCCATCTCATTCACCGCCAGTCCAACCTGATCGATACCACGACTCTGCTCGTCCGACGCCGAGGCGATTTCGCCCATGATGTCGGTGACGCGCGTGACCGCATTCACGATATGCGTCATGGTTTCGCCAGCGCTCTCTACCAGCACTGAGCCGGTGTTGACGCGGCTAACCGAGTCTTCAATCAAGGCTTTAATCTCTTTGGCCGCTTGCGCACTGCGCTGTGCCAGGCTGCGCACTTCACCCGCCACCACAGCAAAACCACGGCCCTGCTCACCGGCACGCGCGGCTTCAACCGCTGCGTTCAGTGCGAGGATGTTGGTCTGGAAGGCGATGCCATCAATCACACTGATGATGTCAGCGATTTTCTTCGAACTGCCGGTAATCTCTTTCATGGTAGTAACCACGCCATCCACCACTTTGCCGCCCTGCTGCGCAGTTTCTGAGGCGGTTAGCGCCAGCTTCGATGCCTGGCGGGCGTTTTCCGCGTTCTGTTTCACCGTGGCGGTAAGCTGCTCCATGCTGGCCGCTGTCTCTTCCAGCGAGGCCGCCTGCTGCTCGGTACGCGAGGAGAGATCGTTATTGCCCATGGCGATTTCGCTGGCACCGGTATAAATGGCATCGGAGCCATCACGTACGGTACGCACCGTACTCGCCAGCGCTTGCTGCATCTCTTGCAGCGAAGTGAGCAACTCACCCATCTCATTGCGCACGTTGATTTCCACCTGCTGCGTCAAGTCACCGCGGGCGATATGACGGATATGCTCGATGCTCTGCTTCAGCGGACGGATCAGCACGCTGCGCATGCCGCTCCATACCAGCGCAATCACCAGCAAGGTCACCAGCAACGTGCCAACCACCAGCATGATGGATTGGCTGTAGGCCGCGTTATTGGACTCCACCCCTTTATTGGCCAGCACGATGTTGTAGGCCATCCACGCGTTGTAATCTTTAGCAAATTTGTCCTGGAATCCTTGCGTCGGCTGATCGACAAATCCTTTGAAATTCCCGCTTCCCAGGAAATCGATCAGCTCGCTCAGTGCCCCACGATAGGCGTTGTAGTTGGCCTGCAGCGTCAGCACGTTTTCCGCCGTTTTGCCCTTTTCGGACAAATTGGCGTTAAATTCGGCGAACCCCGCATCTGCGTTTTTCAACTCCTCACTTGCCAGCGCCACCAGATCTTTTACGGTAGCGCCCGATCCCGCCTGCTGGCTGTCCAGCAGATAGCGGATCCCCGCACGGTTCAGCGTATTACGCGCCTGCACCAGCGATACCCATGAGGTGCCCATCGCCCGCTGCAGCGTGCTAAGACGCTGGTTATAGGCAAAATTATCTTTATCGGCTTTCACCGTGGAATAGAACACTCCCCCCGAAAACAGCTGCAGTAAGGCAAACAGCGCCAGCACAAACAGCAGGCCGGAAACAACACGAATACGACTAAACATAAACACCTCATTGGTTGGCGGAACGCTCCTGTTATCGGCGTATGCGAGGGGATCTTTATGTGTGTTCGTGGAGGGAAAGAGGAAGGAGGTCGCCATCAATGGCGACCCTGCGGCTGAAGTACCGATTTCGTAGGGTCGGCATGTATGCCGACCTGCTACTCAGCGTTAAAACGTTTCCCAGTTACCGTCGCTGACCGGCGCGGCAACCACTTTGCGCGGCGCGTTGATGACCTGACGCGCGAGGGGAGTTTTGACTGGCTGAGCCTGCGATGCACGCGGAATGCGGAACACCGACACCGACTGGCTGAGACGGCTGGCCTGCTCTTCCAGCGAAGCGGCAGCAGCGGCGGACTCTTCCACCAGTGAGGCATTCTGCTGCGTAACGCGATCCATCTCGGTTACCGCTTGCCCTACCTGGTCGATGCCACGGCTCTGCTCATCGGAAGCCGAGGCAATTTCACCCATGATATCGGTGACACGCGTCACCGCGCCGACGATATCATTCATGGTTTCACCAGCGGTGCCCACCAGCTGAGAGCCGTTATTCACGCGATTAACTGAATCTTCAATCAGCCCTTTGATCTCTTTCGCCGCCTGGGCGCTGCGCTGTGCGAGGTTACGCACTTCACCAGCCACCACCGCAAAGCCACGGCCCTGCTCACCGGCACGCGCCGCTTCCACTGCCGCGTTCAGCGCCAGGATATTGGTCTGGAAGGCAATGCCATCGATCACACTGATAATATCGGCGATTTTCTTCGAGCTACCGGCAATGTCATGCATGGTACGGACAACGCCGTCTACCACTTCTCCACCTTTGCGCGCGGTATCAGAAGCGCTTAGCGCCAGCTGTGATGCCTGACGCGCATTCTCGGCGTTCTGTTTCACCGTGGCAGTCAGCTGTTCCATGCTGGCGGCCGTTTGCTCCAGCGACGCGGCTTGCTCTTCGGTACGCGCCGATAGATCGTTGTTCCCGGCAGAAATTTCGCTGGCGCCCGTGAAAATGGCGTCGGAACCATCACGCACATTGCTTACGGTGCTAACCAGCGACTGCTGCATCTCATGCAGGCTGCTCGCCAGCTGGCTCATTTCGTTACGTCCTTCCACCGCAATGGTTTGGGTAAGATCGCCCGCCGCGATATGACGAATATGTCCCAGTAATTGATGCAGCGGCTGGATCAGCACGCTGCGCAGGCCAAACCAGCAGCCGATAATGACCACCACGACAACCAGCGCAACCGCCGCCAATAGCCACATCATGGTCTGGAAAGCACGCTGATTTTGCGCCACGCCTTCCGCTGCCAGCTCACTTTGCGCGCTGCGCCACTCTTCGTAGGTGGCTTTCATTGCCACCTGTTTGGTTTCGATATTTTGCGCAAACATGCCTTGTAGATCGTTCGCCTTCAGGCGTTCCAGCATCGCTTTCAGCCCGTCGTTAAACGCAGCGTAGTTGGCTTCTAACTTATCGCGCAGCGCCTGCGGCAAGCCCGGCGTGGCGGGCAAACTGGCATAACGCTGATAATGGCCCGCGGCGACATCGAGCTGTTTTTCGGTTTGCGCAATCAGCGCGCCGAGCTGACCGCCGTTAGCCTGCGCGGCCATGGTGCCTTGCATACGCAACATGGCGCGATTCAGTACCGTGCGCGTTTGATTCAGTTCGATCCAGGCATCGGACATCGCCGCCACGTTGTTGCTTGAGATCTGCGCAACGGCAAATGCCTCTTTATCCTTTTGTAATGCGGACCAGAACAGGCCGCCAGAAAGTAACTGCAAAGCACCAAAAACCAGCAATACAACGATTAAACTGGTCACAACATTGATTCGTTTTAACATGGGGTCTCCAGAAATGTGTTTCGGCTCCCCCAGTTATCGACCGGCAATCTGAATTTTTCAGGGTGCCTACACGAGTTTACGAATTAAAATTCTGTGTTTTAGTGTGATTGCAGTGTTTTATAACTAAAGAAATTAACACTAAAAAAAATGCGCCTTTATCGGGTGAGCGATAAAGGCGCATTTTCAGGGTTGTTCTGGTCGCCATGAATGGCGCCCCTACGGGTCAATCGTGTCCGGTCGGCATTGATGCTGACCGGACTTTCAGCGAATTAAAACGTTTCCCAGTTACTGTCGCCTGCCGCGGCGATCACCGCTTTACGCGGTGCGCTCAGGGTTGGCGGCGCAATCTGCGGGTGACGCATACCCGCAGTTGCCTGCGGCGACGAAGATGCAGCACGCGGCACGCGGAACACCGCCACCGACTGGCTCAAGCGGCTCGCCTGCTCTTCCAGCGAGGCCGCCGCTGCGGCAGACTCTTCCACCAGCGAGGCGTTCTGCTGCGTGACGCGATCCATCTCCGTCACGGCCTGGCCGACCTGATCGATGCCGCGGCTCTGCTCATCTGACGCCGACGCAATTTCTCCCATGATATCGGTGACGCGTGTGACCGCATTGACGATATCGCTCATGGTTTCACCGGCGGTGCCCACCAACTTCGAGCCTGAATTGACGCGGTTCACCGAATCCTCAATCAAGGCTTTAATCTCTTTCGCCGCCTGAGCGCTACGCTGCGCCAGATTACGCACCTCACCCGCGACGACCGCAAATCCGCGCCCTTGTTCCCCGGCACGCGCGGCTTCTACCGCAGCGTTCAGTGCCAGAATATTGGTCTGGAAAGCGATGCCGTCAATCACGCTGGTGATATCGGCAATTTTCCTCGAACTACCGGCGATGTCGCTCATGGTACGCACCACGCCCTGCACCACATCGCCCCCCTTCTGGGCGGTTCCTGACGCGCTCAGCGCCAGCTGCGACGCCTGACGCGCATTTTCCGCGTTCTGTTTTACCGTTGCGGTTAGTTGTTCCATGCTGGCCGCGGTCTGCTCCAGTGAGGCAGCCTGCTCTTCAGTACGCGCCGAGAGATCGTTATTACCGGCGGAAATCTCACTGGCTCCGGTAAAAATGGCATCCGAACCGTCGCGCACATCACTCACCGTACGCACCAGCGACTGCTGCATATCATGCAGGCTGGCCGCCAGCTGGCTCATCTCATTACGGCCCGTCACAACGATGTGCTGGGTGAGATCGCCCTGCGCGATATGCTGGATGTGTTGAATATTCCCGTTGAGCGGGGTAATCAGGATTTTGCGCATGCCAAACCAGCACAGCACAATCACGGCCACCACCAGCGCCATGACCGCGCTCAGCAGCCATATCATGTGCTGATACGCCAGGCTGTTGGCCGCCGCGCCCGCCGCCGTTAAACGGTCCTGGTCGGCACGCCACTGGCGGTACTCTTTCAGGAATGCACTCTGGCTTGGCGCCACCGGGACCTTGCCGGCCTGCACCAAATCTTTTGCCACCAGCGCATCCTGCATCTGAGCCAGCGCGCGCGCGTAAGCTGAATAGGTATCATCAACCCGCTGATTCAGCGCAGCATCCTGTCCCGGCGTATCCGGCGTGGCTTTAAACAGCTGGTAGTTATCCGCCGCATCTTTCTGGAAGGCTTTGCTGTCTTCATACAAGCCCGCCACATCCGCTTCACTGCCGCTGAGCTTGCTGGTTGCCATGCGGAGCTGGATGCGGGTTAATACCACACGGCTTTGATTCAGACTCATGAAGGCATCGTTGATGGCGGCGATATTTTTGCTCGCCAGCTGTGAAACGTTAAAACTGTTTTTGTCATCGCTCAGCGCTTTGAAAAACAGCGAGCCGGACGACAACTGCAGAAAACCAAATACCAACAACACCAGCAATAAACTGGTCACAACGCGGATTTTCGTAAACATAGCTTGCCCTGGAAAATGAAGAAAAATCGTACAGAGCAGTTATCGACTGAGCGGCTGGAATATTGAGGAAAAACGCGGGTATTTTACTATTTTCTTGTTTACTAACAAAGAATTAATTCACGGGCGTGATGATAACGGGCCGCCGCAGCGACCCGTTGGTTTCTTACGCGGAACGCAGGTTGTCCACCAGCGCCATCTCTTCGCTGCTCAGCAGCTTTTCGATGTCGACCAGAATCAGCATGCGTTCACCCAACGCGCCAAGGCCGGTGAGGTATTCGGTAGACATGGTGACAGCAAATTCCGGTGCCGGGCGAATCTGCTCTTGCGTCAGCGACAGCACATCCGAAACGCCGTCAACCACAATACCCACCACGCGCTGAACCAGATTCAGCACGATAACCACGGTATTTTCGTTATATTCCACATCCGGCTGCGAGAATTTCACTCGCAGGTCGATAATTGGCACGATCACGCCGCGCAAATTGGTGACGCCTTTGATGAACTCTGGCGTATTGGCGATGCGGGTGACCTGATCGTAGCCGCGGATCTCCTGCACTTTCAGAATGTCGATGCCGTACTCTTCGTCACCCAGAGTGAAAACTAAGAATTCCTGGCCAACGGTTTCGCCAGCGATTTTGGTCACGGTTGCCATGTCAGTCATTTTTTTACCCTTTAGTTATCTATTACGCTGCGGCACCGGCCACACGTTTTTCACGGTTCAACGATTGCAGTGCTGAGACATCCACAATCAGCGCCACGCTACCATCGCCAAGAATGGTGGCGGCTGAGATGCCCGGCACTTTGCGATAGTTGCTTTCAAGGTTCTTCACTACCACCTGATGCTGCCCAATCAGCTGATCGACCAGCAGTGCGTAGCGACGGCCTGCGCTTTGCAGGATCACCACGATGCCTTGCGTGGCGTCTGTTTTGGCGTTCTCTACCTCAAACACATTCCACAGCTCCACCAGCGGCAGATATTCGCCACGCACCTCCAGCACGCGCTCGCCGCCGGCCAGCGGTTTCAACTCTTCGGCGGTTGGCTGCAGCGATTCCATCACCGCGTTGAGCGGCAGAATGAACACTTCATTCGCCACGCGCACCGACATGCCATCAAGGATCGCCAGCGTCAGTGGCAGCAGAATGCGAATGGTGGTGCCTTTACCCTGCTTCGAGGAAATTTCGACGTGGCCGCCCATCTCCTGAATATTTCGTTTCACCACGTCCATGCCCACGCCACGGCCTGACACGTCGGTAACCTGCTCGGCGGTGGAGAAGCCCGGGGCGAAGATCAACATGCCGACTTCTTCATCGCTCATGCTTTCGCTGACCGGCAAGCCGGATGAGAGCGCTTTGGCCAGGATGCGTTCGCGGTTGAGACCGGCACCGTCATCGATCACTTCGATGCAGATATTGCCGCCCTGATGTTCCGCAGACAGCGTGAGATTACCGACCGCGGTTTTGCTGGACGCGAGGCGTTTCTCCGGGGTTTCGATGCCGTGATCGAGGCTGTTTCGCACCAGGTGCGTTAACGGATCGATGATGCGTTCGATCAAACTCTTATCCAGTTCAGTCGAGCTGCCGAGTAGCGTGAGCTCCACTTCTTTGCCCAGCTTGCTGGCCAAATCGCGTACCAGCCGTGGGAAGCGGCTGAAGACATACTCCATCGGCATCATACGAATCGACATCACCGATTCCTGCAAATCGCGGGCGTTGCGTTCCAGCTGTCCCATGCTATTCAGCAGGTCACCGTGTGCCACCGGATCCAGCGCGCCAGAACGCTGCGCCAGCATCGATTGGGTGATCACCAGTTCGCCCACCAGGTTGATCAGCTGGTCAACTTTTTCCACCGCCACGCGAATGCTGCTGGATTCGCTCACTTTCGCCGGTGCCGCTGCACGCTTAGGCTCGCGTTTCGCGGCGGGGGTAATCTCGGTCACGGTGGCAGTTTGTACCGGTGCCGGTTCCGCGACCACCGCGTCGGCCATCGGCGTCTCGGCAGCAGCGGGGGCGCGCTCTTGCGGGAAGAGGATTTGTGCTTCTTCCAGCACAAAACAGAGCACGGCGACGATGTCATCCTGGCCCACGCCATCAATCGTGACCTCGAGTGAATTCGCGCTCTTTATCACATTGCTGACCGTGCCAAGGTTGCCGAGCTCTTCCAGCATTAGCTCCGGTTCTTTTTCTTTCAGATCAACCAGCTGCAGGCGCAGGCCTGAGGTGGCAGCCGGCGCGGCGATGGCCACCACCTCGGCGACGTTTGCCGCTTCAGGCGCGATGCCTTTTGCTTCCAGGGCCAGCTGGCGCAGCGCTTCGCAGATGTATTTAAAACTTTCTGCATTCGGCTCCTGCGCCGTTTTATAGGCATCGAGCTGTTCTTGCATAATATCTTTGGTTTCCAAAAACAGGTTGATGATATCGGTGCTGAGCTGCATCTCGCCGCGGCGCGCACCATCCAGAATGTTTTCCAGGATGTGGGTGGTTTCCTGTAAAACCGTAAAGCCAAACGTACCGGCGCCCCCTTTGATGGAGTGGGCGGCGCGGAAAATGGCATTCAACTGCTCGGAATCGGGCTCCTGGGGATCGAGTCCCAACAGGTGTTGCTCCATATCCGCTAACAGCTCATCGGCTTCATCAAAAAACGTCTGGTAAAAATCGCTGATGTCCATGCTCACGGGATCACCTCGGCTGTGAGGGTTGGTCTGGTGTCACCGCGCCAGCCGCCGGAGTGGCCACTGCCGCAGGTGTCGCTGTCGCAGCCGGCGCAGCCGGTGTCGCAGTGGAACCTGTCGGAGCAGTCGGCGCAGCCGGTACAGCCGGTGCGGTAATGTCGGGAATAATTTGCGCCGGGTCGCTCACCTGTACGGCATCGCTCTCGGCATTCTCTTTTTCAATCGCCGCTTCGGTGTCGTGATTCAACACCAGCAGGCTAATGCGGCGGTTGACTGCATCATTAGCACCACGGTTTTTCAGCTTCATGGTGTCGGCCATACCGACCACACGCAGCATTTTGCTGCCGTCCAACCCACCGACCATTAACTCACGACGTGAGGCATTGGCACGATCTGCCGACAGTTCCCAGTTGCTGTAGCCACGATCGCCGTTGGCATACTGGATATCGTCGGTGTGGCCTGACAGGCTAATTTTGTTGGGAATATCGTTCAGTACCGGAGCGATGGTGCGCAGAATATCGCGCATGTAAGGCTCAACTTCCGCACTGCCGGTTTTAAACATCGGGCGATTCTGGCTATCGATAATCTGAATACGCAGCCCCTCCTGCACCATATTAATGATCAGGTGCGGACGCAGTGCTTTCAGGCGCGGATCGGCTTCAATCAGCTGGTCGAGTTTTTCACGCAGACGATTCAGGCGAATCTCTTCCAGCTTTTTTTTCTGCGCATCCATATCAACGATTTTCTTCACTTCTCCCTTCTGCTGCGTGGGATCGTCACCGCCGCCAGGGATCGGGCTTTCACTGTCGCTGCTGCGCTGGCCGCCGGTTAATGCCACCCGCAGCGGGGTTTTGAAGTATTCCGCAATTTGTACCAACTCTTTGGGGCTGGAGATGGAGAGCAGCCACATCACCATAAAGAACGCCATCATCGCCGTCATAAAGTCGGCATAGGCAATCTTCCACGAACCGTGGCTGCCATGGTGACCTTTATGTTTGCGCTTTTTAACCAGCACAATGGGGCGATTGCCAGCTTTCATGAATTCTCATCCGAAGTTTGTTTCGCCGGGTTCTTCGCGTTACGCACGTGCTCTTCCAGTTCGGTAAACGACGGGCGCTCGGCGGAATACAACGTTTTGCGACCAAACTCGACCGCAATCTGCGGCGCGTAGCCGTTAAGGCTGGAGAGCAATGTCACTTTCACGCACTGCATCATCTTGGTGGTTTCGGCACATTTCTGACGCAGCACGGATGCCAGCGGCGAGATAAAGCCGTAGGCGAGCAGGATGCCCAAGAAAGTACCGACCATCGCATGGGCCACTAATGCCCCTAACTCTGCCGCAGGACGATCGGCCGAGGCCAGCGCGTGAACCACGCCCATTACCGCCGCCACGATGCCGAAAGCCGGTAAGCCATCACCCACTGCAGATATACTTTGCGCTGGTACTTCACACTCGTGTTCGTAAGTTTCGATCTCTTCATCCATCAGGGCTTCGATTTCGAATGCATTCATATTTCCACTAACCATTAAACGTAAATAGTCGGTAATAAAGTCCACCAACTGTTTATCGGACAAAATACGCGGATAGTTAGCAAAAATTTCACTCTGGTTCGGGTCTTCAATATCGCGTTCTAATGACAGCATGCCCTGCTGGCGTGATTTCGCCATCAGTCGATAAAGCAGCGCCATTAAATCCATGTATACGGCTTTGTTATATTTCGAGCCGCGCATTAACAATGGCAACGCTTTTAATGTCTTCTTGATCGACTTGCCATTATTGCCGACTAAAAAGGCACCAATACCGGCCCCGCCGATAATCAGCAGCTCCGACGGTTGATAAAGCGCACCTAAATGTCCACCGACCATCATGTAGCCGCCCAACACGGAGCCGACGACCACGATATAACCCAGAATAATCAGCACAAAAAATCCTTACGTCCGTAACGTGTTGATGGAAGTTAAGCCAGAGAGCCGCAGGTGTTATTCGCTAATCGCAGGCAAAAAAAAAGCAGCGGTATTAACCGCTGCTGGATGTTTTCCACGATGCGAACAAACTTAAACGGCGCGTTTAACCTGTTCATCCAGCAGTTGTGGAAAGGTATCGGCAGAATCTGCAGAAAGTTTACGTCTTTTTACGGCACGTGATGGCGGCTGGCACAGGCTGCAGACAAAGCTGCCGACTGGCTGGTGTGCGTGGTTGATAAAGCTACCACCGCAGCACTTACAGTCAGAAAGTTCCAGCATGCCGCTTTCAACGAATCGCACCAGGGTCCATGCGCGCGTCAGCGCCAACAGCGGGCCCTCGTCCGATTGCGGACACTGCTCAAGGTATAAACGATACGCTTTGATCACCGCTTCAACGCCGCTGCTTAATCCGGTTTTTAACAGGAACTGCCAGGCGTTACAGAACATAGAGGAGTGGATATTTTGTTCCCAGGTCATGAACCAATCGGTTGAGAATGGCAGCATGCCTTTCGGTGGGGGTGCACCGCGTAATTCTTTGTACAATTTAATCAGGCGTCCGCGGCTCAATTGCGTTTCGCTCTCGAGCATTTGCAGACGCGCGCCCAATGTAATCAGCTCCATTGCCAGCTGAATATCGCGCGCTTCCTGAACAATACTTTTTTCACTCATTAAACGGCCCTCTTCTTCGCAGAAACGTCATCTTTCGACGCGTTACGCAGTAAGCGGCTGGATAATAAAATACCGGTGTGGATTTGCTGCAAGTCATCCACGCGTGACTCTTGGGTCAGACGATTAATATGGTTGTGATCGGTAAAGCGGAACTGGCAAACCAGTTGATTGGTTTCCGCTAATTTTACCATCTCAGGTAAAGTTAATTGTGACAATGCATCCGCCATCGATTCATCGATGCCTAAACGAAACATTGCTGAAGCTTTTTCCTGGTTAATTAAACGCTGAGCAAGAAGCAAATATGACAAATTGATGTCATATATATGTTTTAGTAATTCTGATGTACCCATTTTTTTCCATCCTGATAGACGCGACACATATACGGCCACAGAATTAAATGTTCTATGGTTCGGGCTGCTGGTTGGTAAATCTAAAGATGGCAAAAAAATAATCAGGCTTGAGCCAACGCGTTCCTGACCGTTTCATTTCCTGTCAGGACGCTGATCAGTAGTAATCAAAACTCCAGGCCATTCTTTGCTTGAGTTGTAACCATCTTCCGTGACGTCTGCTTACAGTTTTTTAAGACTATTCCGAAAACAAGGCAAATCTATATCGTCTGATTTCGACATACAACGTGAGTGGCGCGAAATTTTAGATAAAGTGTGATCTGTGTCACACTTTTAAGGCAAATTTTTTTCTGAAACCTTCAGCATCGCTTTTATGTTGTGCGTTTTTTGTACGAATTCGAATTGTTTCCTTAATATTTCATCGACGCGTCACCGGTTTTAGTCTCTGCCGGAGATTGCCATTACCACACGATCAGTTATCTGCCCATCTGCACTATTAGTGCTATATCCCGCTGTAATAGCCGTTATATGCAGGATAATACTCCGAAACAGAGCGAAATTATTCGCTTCTAAATTAATCACTTACAGGGAATATTGCCTGCAAGCACCATTACTATGCCGCAAGCGAAGCGTGAAGACTGGGCGCGCTGCGCCAGGGAACTGTCAGTAGATCGTAGGGAGTGTTTAGCGTACGACAGGGTATGTAACAGAGCGTTACATTAGAGAAATGAATGAATCAGCGGATTTGCGGTTTATCTCACGATAACTATCGGCGTGCCACGACGAATCTTTAGGGTTGCGACAAAAAAAAGCGCTTTTTGCCGTTTGACTGCCTGCTTTTTAACCAAAATGTGCTTTTTTTCTGATGTGTCAGCCCATTACGGCATTAAGAAATGAAATCGATTTCGTCAGGTTATGGTGGCGCGTGAAAACGCTTTGCAGTACAGCGGGCAGCAGGACACGATTCAGGCTAATAAAGTGGCAGGCTGCAAATGGAGAGCTAGTGGTTTGTGGAGTATGCGATGCGTGTAGAGCCACCATTGTTGGCGTAATGCCGCTCACTTAAGCAAAAAAATGCCTGTTTATGCAGGTGCGCATGAATGCGCACCCTACGAAAACCCGGCGATATCCACGTAGGGTCACCATTAATGGTGACCGATTCATGCTTAACTGACGAGCATTACACCATTGTTGGCGGCCCTACATGACCAAAGGGTCTGTCTTACGCTAATTTGGGAAAGGTAGCGACTTTATTTACCGTACCGTGATCTTCACTACGCACCGGCAAGGTATTCAGATCTTTCAGGAAGCTTTCACGCCAATGTGAAATGTCCTGTTTGCGCAACACGGCCATCATGTCGTTGTAGCGCGAAATACGCTCGGTACGCGGCATGGTCAAGGCGCGATCCAGCGCGGCCGCTACGTCATCACGATCGTAAGGGTTAACGATCAGCGCGGACGTCAGCTCCTGCGCCGCACCGGCAAAGCGCGACAGCACCAGTACGCCTGGGTTATCGGGGTCCTGCGCCGCAACATACTCCTTCGCCACCAAATTCATCCCATCACGTAATGGCGTTATCAAGCCAACGTTGGTCAGGCGGAAGATCTTCATTAACAGGCGGCGATCGAAGTGCTGGTTGAGATAATAAAGCGGCGTCCAGCCCAAGGTGCCGTATTTACCGTTAATGCGCCCCGCTTCGGTTTCCAGCTGGTGACGAATGTCCTGATACGCCTGCACATCACCGCGTGAGGTTGGCGCAATCTGCGAGTAACGCACTTTGCCGCGATGCTGCGGGAAATTCGCCAGTAAAGCTTCGTATGCCAGAAAACGCTCTGGCAGACCTTTTGAATAGTCCAGACGCTCGCAGGCAATAATATTTTGCAAATCACCCAGATCGCGTTTCATCGCGGCCATCTTCGGTGGCAATGGTCCTTCAGCCATCTCTTTAATGGTGTCCGGTTCGATACCAATGGGATACACCTCGGTCATAAAGGTGTTGCCAAAGGCACGGTGCTTTTTCTCACCTTTATTCTGCAACTGCGTTAGCTGGCTCAGGCTATCGAGGAACGCAACGCGATCGGATTCTGTCTGGAATCCCAGCAGATCGTAATCGCTCATCATCTCCAGCAGCTCCTGATGCGGCGGCAGAGCGTTGAAGATCTCTGGCGTCGGGAACGGAATATGCAGGAAGAAGCCAATGCGGTTATTAATGCCGAGTTTACGTAGCTCGGCAGCAAACGGCAGCAGATGATAATCGTGGATCCACAAAATATCGTCCGGCTGCAGCAGCGGTTTTAGGCGCTGCGCCAGTAAGGTATTAACCCGGCAGTAACCGTCCCAGGCTTCACGTTGATACTCAACCAGATCAAGGCGATAGTGGAAGGCCGGCCAAATCACGGTATTCGAAAACTGGAGATAATATTGATCGTAATCGTTCTGATTGAGCGGCAATGACGCGTAGGTAATTCCGTTATGCTCGAGCTGCGTGAGCTCTTCATCCTCATCTTCACCAGAGAACTCGCTAATCTCTCCGTTCCAGCCAAACCATAATCCTCCGGTATCTTGCAGTGCATCCAAAATACCGACAGCAAGTCCGCCTGCGCTGGCCTTGCTGCCATCGGGAATAGCGATACGGTTAGATACGACGACTAAACGACTCATAACCTAAACTCCTTACCAACATTGTCATGTTCTAGTTGTAATAATAGTTGTTCAAGCCAGTGCCACACTGCCTCAACGCTGTTCAGACGATAGCGTGCGTGGCTGGCACCTTCACCGACTTTGACAGAAATCCCCTGCATCGCGTTCACCGCGAGAAATCCTTTTTCATCTGTCAGGTCGTCTCCCACAAATACCGGAATACGTCCGATAAACGGGGCTTCCTGCATAAACTCACGCACCGCGGCACCTTTATCAATGCCCTGCGGTTTCAGTTCTACGACACATTTTCCTGGCTGAAGCGCCAGCTCGGGAAAACGTGCAACGGCATCTTCCGCCAGCTGCATAATGGCGTTTTCGTACTGCGGCGCATTGCGATAGTGCAGCGCGAAAGCCATACCCTTGACTTCCAGCAGGGTGTCGGGCCATTGATCCAGCGTTTGCTGCAGCTCAGTTTGCAAGGTATGGGCGATATCGCCCGGCAAGCTGTGACGATGGACGCGTCCGCTGGCATCACGCCGCTCAGCGCCGTGCACGCCGGCCGCTGGCGCTTCAAGTGGCGCAACCAGTTCATCCAGTTGCGCAATCGGGCGTCCAGAGACCAGTGCTAACGCGCCGTGGCTAAGATTGGAAATGTGTTGCAGGTGCTGGCGAACCGAGGCGGGAATTGAAACCGACTCGGGCTGCGACTGAATCGCCGCCAGCGTACCGTCGACGTCAAAAAAGAAGGCATAAAGTCCGCCGCTCAACGACGGCAACGTGTTGTTCTGATTAACCGCGGGGGTCACGACTCTCCTCCTGTATCCTGGGGTTTCGCTTCTGTGGATGTTCGGAGACAGGTTGAATGAGAGAGGCGGTTAAAAACCGCAGAATGGCGTGCGAGGAGATTTTGCCGACAACACGGTATTTCGATAGTTAACTCCCCACAAACAAACATGATCTGGACTCACATGGCAACCTGACAGCGAACATCGTCAGCTTTAAGTGTAGACGTAGATCACGATATTGCCAGATGCATACGGCTTCGCTATAGGATAAGTGGCCGTTTTAAGCTTCAGGCAGGAAAAAAATTGCGTCCGTGGCTTTTCAGGCGCTTCGCTTAGTTTTATGACTGCCGCAATCGCGTCGGACACCACAATGCCGGCAAATATTTCCCAGATTAAGCCGACTTGATTCGGCGGCAAAGATTGTCATATGGTGCGTCTACCGCGCGGTCACAGTGCGGAGTTACGGCTCTTGAGAGCATAAATCAGCGCATTGAGATGACTTCAGGCAGGAATCAGGATGGTGGAAAACCGATCAACTTCACATTTTGGCCATGTCAGGGTGGGAGGTAGAAAATGATGCCGCAAAACTACAGCCAACGCGTTCACTTCTATTACTGCATTTTGATTGCGCTGAAAATCAATGCCAAAACGAAAAAGTCGGGTGGCGTACGCGGTAAGAATAACTTTCTGCTTAAGTGGCTGCGCAATGCGCAGAACAACACCATTTTCCCTCCGGATATCACCAGCGAAATAGAGTGGCTGCGCGGCAAGATTATCAGTTCCGGCCCCGATACCGATTTGGAACCCATGCTGCAATATGTTTATGACACCGCAAAACGCGCCGAGAATATGCGGTTAGGTTCCTGATCGCCCCCGCCAACGCTGGCTGCATCGCTGGCAGCCTTTCGCCATTTCCGCCCTGCGCACTCTTCGACTCTCCGTTACTTTCCTCTCACTTGCGCGTCGCCAGTCCAGCAGGCGGGAAACAGCGCTTTTATTGAGGAAACGCAATATAAACATCCCTTTTACCCCGTAGATCTAAATAGGGTTAAATCATTTTATCTTGATGATTTTAATCAAAAAAACTCAAATATGGCATCTACGTGAAGGTAATTAACATGATTAACAGAATGATCCTCAATGAAACGGCTTACTTTGGTTCGGGTGCTATCAACGCCATCGTTGATGAGATTAACAAGCGCGGTTTTACCAAAGCGCTGGTGGTCACGGATAAAGATCTGATCAAGTTTTCTGTCGCCACCCGCATTACCGACCTGCTGGCGCAAAACGGCCTGGATTATGAGGTTTATGATCGCGTGATCCCCAATCCAACCGTAGAAGTGGTACACGCAGGCGTCACTGCATTTCGCCGTGCGGGCGCGGATTATCTGATTGCCGTGGGCGGTGGCTCGCCGCAGGACACCTGCAAAGCCATCGGTATGATGATTGCTAATCCCGAATTTACCGACGTGCGCATGCTGGAAGGTGGTGCCGCCACGCGCCATCCCTCGGTGCCAATTATTGCTGTGCCCACCACATCCGGCACGGCTGCAGAAGTCACGATCAATTACGTCATCACCGATGAAGAGAAGAAACGCAAATTTGTCTGCTACGATCCGCATGACATCCCGGCGATCGCTATTATCGATCCCGACATGATGGCCAGCATGCCAGCCAGCCTGAAAGCGGCAACCGGCGTAGACGCACTGACCCACGCCATTGAAGGATTTATTACCCGCGGCGCCTGGGAACTGACCGACATGTTCCATCTCAAAGCGATTGAGATTATTGGCCGTTCGCTGCGTGATTCCGTGAAAGGTGTGTCAGCCGGCGTGGCCGATATGGCGCTGGGGCAATACATTGCTGGTATGGGCTTTTCCAATGTCGGACTGGGGCTGGTACACGGCATGGCGCACCCGCTGGGCGCTTTTTATGGAACACCGCACGGTATCGCCAACGCCGTGTTGCTCCCGCATATTATGGCTTTCAATGCGGAATATACCGGCGAGAAATACCGCGATATCGCGCATGCGCTGGGTATCAAAGGCGCCTATGAATGTTCCTTATCGGAGGCGCGTACGCTGGCGATTGACGCCGTGACCCGCCTCAATCGTGACATCGGTATTCCGCTCAAATTACGCGATATCGGTATGCGGGTGGAGGATGCCGCAGCATTGGCCGCGGCCGCCTATGACGATATTTGCACCGGTGGAAATCCGCGTGAGTGTAGCGTTGAGATGATTAAATCACTCTATCTTGAGCTTTTCTGATCGCAAAAATAAAAGCAGCTGTAATTTATTATGGCTGCTGTCTATTTATTCCTCTCCGTTTTTATTACCTGCTGGCAGATTAATCCGGAAAGTTACCGATATCATCCATCACGCCGCCTTTAAGCGCGTAGCCGTCGAGGGATGTGCCATAGTTTGTGTTGGCATGAATAAAAGGATCCCTCGCTATGTTTGGTTTTTTAACGTCTATGTTCGGTAGTCCAGAGGCGCTGGTGCAAGTGATGACTCGCCAGGATATTCAGGAATCGATACAGGAAGGCGACAGAATAATTATCGATGAAGATGGTAACGCCTCGGTAAATGCATTGAGCCCTGAAGTACAGCGCGATTTTGCTCAGCATGTCATGACGTTGAAGGATATTTAAATGGGTACCGCAATATTTATGGTCATGATGGTATGCGGCTACTGGTATACCAGTCGTGATATGTCGAGTCGCTTAAAGATTAAGCGTTCTTTCGGCTGGGATGTCTATTTTCTGATTGCACTTTATGGCTGCATATTTGTGCTACAAGGCGTGCTGGCAACGGGAATAATCTGGCTCATATTGCTTATCGCATCGGGGGTGAACAACGCTTTTGCGCTGTCGTCGATGGAGAATGTTCACTGGAATGTCGATTTCATGACCTGGAGTTTTTTAGGCATTCAGGCACCGGTCGTATTGATGCTGGCCTTCGCCATTCTGTTTTGTATGTATCGCTCTAACTGGGCTGTCAGCGCACGCCTTAATCCGGGCAGCCGCAAAGAGCTTTATCAGCGACTTTCGCGCTCTAATGGCATTGAGCAGCTATTACTGCAGTGCATGGAAGAAGGTGAATTAGCCTGGGTGACGCTGAAATCAAAGCGTATATATATTGGTATGATTCATGCCGCTACGTTCGAATATGCCAACACGGCAAATATTGTGTTGATTCCGATGCTCAGCGGTTATCGCGACGCCCGTACGCTGAATCTGGCGATCGAGCATAACTACAGTAAGTGGTACCACAATCACAGTATTGATTTCTCTTCCACGCCGAAAAGCGCGCTGGAATTTCGTAAAGTGATTATGGTGCACCAGATAGAAAGCCTGTCACTTTTTGATCCTGCCAGCGCCAGCGCATTAGCGATGGATAAGCAAAGCGGGAGTAAACGTAAATGGCTGAAGCGATCCGTCGCGAAACGTGGCTATCCGTGATTTAAGCGACTCAGTTCAACATGTGCTGGCTTACTCTCTGCATAGGTTTACGCTATATGAAGCCAGCTCCTCTTGCTATCAACTTAGAATAATAAGGGCATGATGATGGACTTTAAAAAGTTCGAAGCTATTCTGCATTTGCGCAAAGAAATGCATTTCACGGGAATTGAGTTGCAACACCGTGAAAATAAAAGTGAATTCTATGCGCTGGGTATGAATAATCATACGCAGAGTCAGCTTTATATTTGCACGCTTTCTAATGAAAGCTCCTCACAAGCCCAGCTGAAGCAGTTTCGCACCTGGTTACACAGATTTAACATTGATAGAGCGAAACAGAAAGCGGCGCTATTGAAAAAAGAGTAAATTTTTCACGCTAATATTTTGGCTTAACCCGCGCATTTATCAAACATTATCGCCTAATTAACGCTTCGCTTATTTATTCCTTCCCTCAACACAACGCACGAAAAAGGTATCGCCGCCTATTTCCCTATGCCAGACTGTATATATATACAAGCATCGGAGGTGATGTTGAGAGATGAAAACCGTCCAACACCGGACCTTTATGCGCTCATCGGTATGGCCGTCGCGGAGTTCATCAGGGAGGAGCGCGTTTTCAAAGCGCATGATATTTCTTTATCGCTTCATGTAATGAAGTCAGGGACAAAGGATAAAGAATTGCAGCGCCTGTGCGATGCCGCGATGCGGTTACTGGCAGGTATGATGCACTAAATTGCCCCCCACGGCTGGGGGGACAAAAATCAACTATCAGGCATCGTCTGGCGTATAGCCCACAACGATTTCCAGCGTTCTACGCAGGATATCGCCTTCGGCATCGGTATCCGCAGATTCCAGTGCCATAATCAGGCAGAGAATGATCGATTTATTACTGACGCGCCCTTCGGTGGCCAGCACGTGGCGAATAACTCTATCCAATACTGCCGATTCATGCTTTAGGCTGCTGTCTGCATTGCGAAAATGCTCTGCCAACTCAATGTCAGGCAGTGCAGAGTAGAGGTCGTGATTTTCCGACATGATTCCAGTCCCGTACTGATAGCGATACGTTCAAATGATAATTCACTAAACACGAGGCAAACGCTTAATGCTTGCGGTTGCTGCCAGACTGTTCCTTATCACCAAATAGCGGCAGAACATTGTCCCTGTTTGGTTGCTCTTCCCGCAGTTTCTTACCCGCCAGGATGCTGTTACGCACATCGGTAATAGCGGCGATAATCGCTTCACGCTGTTCGTGGTCGGTGCTCTGCTCTTTCATACATATAAGCTGATCAATCAGCGCTTGAGTATTTACCGGCCCCGCCTTTTGCAACAGCACTAGCGCCGCTTCCCCGATTATTTCATCGATTATTTTCTGGTATTCACTTCTATTCATAACGAATCTCTGAATGCCGCTTCGCCCTCAACCCGGCACACGGCAAAATGGGTGCGCTACACAAGTCAGTGTAGCGCAGTACAGCCTGTCGCAGGTCATACACAAGGAAGTGCGTTATCAGAGTAAAGTCTTATAGTTGTACAACCTGGACGTCAAATCAGTTCTTAGCTTTCACGTTCGAACAACAGACCGATTAACTGATGATAATGGTGCTCTTCTTCCGCATTGGAAGCGAGTTCAAGTCTGCGCAGAAGCTTGGTGCAAAGCGATTTGCGGTTCAGATTACGTCCTTCACGCAGGATTTCGACCACGACCTGTCCTAATGTTTCTTGCTGCGATGGCAGAGACGCTTTGCTGAAATAGTTGGCAATGGCCTCGACTGAACTTGGCGTATATCCGTTCTGACGCATAATTGACCCCAATAAATTAAAATGTTAGGTCAGCTGACCTAATGAAAGTTGTACAGGTTAATCTAAAGCTGTACAAAAAGCTTACTGAACTTATACGGGGGTGTTTGTTGCAAAAAGTGCTAATGGGAGCGGATTCGGATAATTGGAAACTTATTATTTCCAAATTCGTGAGCCCAGCGCCGGCAGCGACCGGCGCGTGAGCCCTGTGGCGTCAACTGTCGTCTCCATCCGCAGAGGGCATTCTAACGCTCCCTTCCTGTCGACTCAGGCCACGTAACGCCGAATGGGCGCGATTATCGCTTTCTGCCGGCTGACGATGCGCCATTAACCATTGGCGGGCATGCGCAATGCGCTCCAGCCGCTGACGACTTTTCTCGTTTTCCGACATGCGCGCAAGTTCGGCCAGCAGCGAGTAGACGTTGACTTCCTCGCGACGTACCAGCAAGGCGTAGGCCGCTTCACCGATAATTTTAGGTTGCGAATCTGACATCTTTTACCTCCTGAGAATATGGGCTTACGCTTGCTTCTCAGTGTTAACTATAGATCATCGGCTTCCCGCCTTACGCAGCGCGTGCTGCAACGATACTGCGGTATTATCGGGTAATGGTTGTCAGTTAAGACATGAAAACCCTCATTACCGAGAGCACACCTTGTAGCGGCGCAATGTATTGCGCGATAAATCGCGCCGCTACGGAAGGTGCGGTGATGTGAGACGGCGCTTAACTGTTCGGCATTACGGTATTATCGGGTCATTGAGTAAGAAGATAAAGATCGACGCCGTTGCTGCGCGCATTTGTTAACAGTAATCGCCTGTTTTCTTGGGTTTTTGTTACTAACACGCTATGGTAAGTGCCCTTCGGTCATGATTGTGATGACCGACGATAAGGTTAATAACAAGAATGAGAAAGGATAGCTGGCATGGAGTTCACCATACGTAAAGCCCAGGCGGAGGATGCAGAGCTGCTGCACCAGCTGGGACGCATGACCTACAGTGCGCATTTCAAGCATATGTGGGTTTCCGCAGAAGAACTGGATGCCTTTATCGACAAAGAGTACGGCCTCATCGAGCTTGCCAGCAGTCTGGCCGCACCGAATGAGAGCTGGCTTATCGCCGAGACGGACAAACCCATTGGCTTTGCCAAAGTCACCTGGAACACACCGGTACCGGATTCAGGCATGAGCGGCGCACTGCTGAACAAGCTGTATCTCAACCCGGAAGAAACCGGCAAGAATTACGGCAGATGGATGTTCGAGAGCATTATTAATGAGGCACGCGATAAGCGCGAAGGCTACTTGTGGCTGGAAGTATTAGGCGAGAATGTCCGCGCACGTAAGTTCTATGAAGCCTTCGGCATGCAACACATCAAAGACATTCCATTCATCACCGCTTCGCAGCAGAGCACGCTGCAGATTTTGGGGATGATGATTTAGCCTTCGTATCCCGTTTATGGCTTGCCTCTGCATGGGCAAGCCGCGGACTTTCACTAAAATTAAATTCCCTTTCCTGCCAAGTGTTTTGCAGATAGTCGCCGGTACTGGCTTGATCAACCTGCCCACTCGATATTACTGTATACACATACAGTAATAATTTGAGATCGCAGCCATGCAGTTTTATCAGCCCGCGGAAATCCGCGCCATTGTAGACTTCCCTTTATTCATTAGTCGGGTGCCCTGTGGCTTTCCCTCACCGGCTCAGGACTACGTTGAACAGCGCATCGACCTCAACCACTTTTTAGTGGATCACCCCAGTTCAACCTACTTCATCAGAGTAAGCGGTGATTCCATGATTGAAGGCGGTATTGCGGAGGGGGACCTGCTGGTGGTAGACAGCTCCCCCAAGCCCAGGCACGGCGATATTGTGGTCGCCTCTCTCTCGGGTGAATTCACCGTCAAACAACTTATGCTGCGGCCCTACCTGCACCTCAAACCCATGAATGCGGCCCATGCGATCATCCCCATTCCCGATGTGGATCAGTTCGAAGTCTTCGGCATCGTCAAACACGTGATCAAAACGTTGGGCCGCTAATGTTCGCCTTAGTGGACGTGAACTCTTTCTACGCCAGCTGCGAAACCGTGTTTCGCCCGGATCTGCGCGGCAAACCGATTGTGGTGCTGTCCAACAACGACGGCTGTATTATTTCGCTGAGTAAAGAAGCCAAAAAGCTCGGCATTAAAATGGGTGCGCCCTACTTTAAACATCGCGAAGAGTTAACGCGCCATAACGTGGTGGTGTTCTCCTCCAACTATGCGCTTTATGGCGATATGTCGCGGCGCGTGATGGAGACGCTGGCGCTGATCTCCACACGCGTCGACGAGTACTCCATTGATGAAGCCTTTGTTGATGTCACCGGCATCGACGCCTGTATGACGCTAGAACAGCTGGGGCGGGATATTCGCGATCGCATCTATCAGGACACGCATCTGCGCGTGGGGGTCGGTATTGCCCCCACCAAAACCCTCGCCAAACTGGCCAACTGGGCCGCCAAGCGCTGGACCAAAGCCGAGAATGTGATGGATCTTTCCGCACCGCTGCGCCAGCGTGAATTGATGAAGCGGGTCAAGGTTGAAGAGGTATGGGGTGTCGGTCGCCGCTTATCGAAAAAGCTCAATCTCATGGGCATTGATACCGCGCTGCAGTTAGCTGAAACGCCCACAGCGTTGATCCGCAAACACTTCGGCGTGGTTCTGGAGCGCACCGTACGTGAATTATGCGGTGAGCCTTGCCTGGCGTTTGATGAGGTGGTCCCGAATCGGCAAAATATATTGTGCTCGCGCTCGTTTGGCGACCGCATTACCGACTATCACGATATGCGCGAGGCTATTGCCAATTACGCTGCCCGCGCCGCCGAAAAGCTGCGCAGCGAGCGGCAATATTGTCGCCATATTGGCACCTTTATTCGCACCAGCCCACACGATCCGCATCATCCCTATTATGCGAATGCCGCTAGCCAGACGCTTATTACGCCAACTGCCGATAGTCGTGACATCATTCAAGCGACGCTCAACTGTTTGGATCGCATCTGGGTTCCCGGTAAGCGCTACATGAAAGGCGGCGTGATGCTGGGGGATTTTTTCAGCGATGGCGTGGCGCAGTTCGACCTGTTTGCCGAATATCAGCCGCGTCACAACAGCGAGCAGCTAATGGCACTGATCGACAAGATGAACGCCCACCAGCGCGGTGCGTTATGGTTTGCCGGACAGGGTATCCAGAAGCCCTGGGCAATGAAGCGTGAGATGCTTTCACCGGCATATACAACACGTTTATCCGATCTTCCCGTGGCAAAGTAACCTTGATGCGCTTCGCTTTATTGACGCCTATCGCTAAATAATCGAGGCCAATTATTTCTCATGAATGGGTTATTACCAGCCAATGCAAATTGTTAATAAGGTAACGTTAACCATTTCCTTTCCCTTGAATTAATAACAGGCCAATGCGATATTCTGGCGATATCATCCTTCCCCTACACCGTTAAATTTGATTAACACCCGGAGGCAGTATGTCGAGTGAAGAGAGAGTGAAAGAACTTGAAGAGAACGTAAACAGGCTGGAAATCGAAGTTGCTGCCTTGCGCGAACTGATGATCAAGCAAGTTGCGGTAAATAACATCACCTTTAAGGGAAAATATGATGAGGTTATCATTCAGCTAGCAAAAGAATATGAAGAGCGCGGGTTAGAGGATGAGCTAAATAGCCAAATGCACGAAGCGCTTCGTCAATATATCAACTATCAGCTGCCGACGGTGGAATAAGCCAGAGACGAGAATGTCAGTCGGTTACTCCCTTCTCTGCTCTGGCAACGCCGGCATATCGATCCCTTGCGCACGATTACGCCCGCCACGCTTCGCCCTATACAAAGCATGGTCGGCATGCTCCAGCAGTTTTACTGCGGAAACCATGGCGGGCGTGGACGTCGTGGCGCAGCCGGCGCTAAGCGTCACGTGACCGAGCGGTGAAGAAGCATGGGGCAGCTTCATCATCCTCACGGCTTCTACCGCGCGGTTAGCCAGCGCTATCCCCTCATCGAATGCGGTATCCGGCAAGATAAGCGCAAACTCCTCCCCACCGTAGCGGGCCGCCATATCCGATCGCCTCACGGATAACGAAGCCAGTAGCTCACCTATCACCTTCAACCCTTCATCTCCCGCAATGTGTCCGTAGGTGTCGTTGTAATGTTTGAAAAAATCGATATCGATCATGATGAGCGAAAGGGGTTTACCGCTTGCGGCCGCGTTGCCCAGCGCTTCACGGAGGAAGCGATCGAATTCCCGGCGATTCGCTAACCCGGTAAGCCCGTCAATATGTGCGAGCTTGTCCAGCGACAGATTGGCCTTGTGCAGCTCATCTCGTAGGCTGGTCAGTTCCTGCTGATAGCGCAATACGCGCCGTGCATGACGCAGCTGAAACGTCCCCAGTAATAAGATGGTCAACAGCAGAATCAGGCTGAGGATAATGTCCTGCCCCCGCCCATTAATCCAAATGCTAAAGAGATCGTCGGCGTTGTAACCCGCGGCGACGATGATCGGATAGCGATCAGAACGCGCAAAGCCAAAGATCCGCGCTTGCCCGTCCAGCGCCGCCTTCCATTGACCGCTGCCGCGATCCATTTTGGCGAGCATATGCTGAAACAGCGGACTTGAGGAGAGATCTTTACCAATGTAACTGTCTGGCATCGGACGGGCATAAAGCACGGTGCTGTCGGACAACATTAATACCAGCACATCGCGTTTGCCGAGCTCGTAGTAGCTGTAAAAACGACGGAAGTAATCCACCTTTATGGTCGCCAACAATACCCCTTTGAATCCGCCACTGGCATCGCTCACCCGCAGGGATACGGGGATTACCAGATCGCCCGTGCTGCGGCTGCGAATCACCGGGCCAATGTGCAGGTTATTGCGTCGGTTGCTGCGCTGATAAGTAAAGTATTCACGATCGGCGTTATTGATGTTGCTGGGCACGCGATCGGCAGAGGTCGCGATCCATGTGCCGTCCGCATCGTAATAAAACAGTCCGTGCAGTTGCGGCAGGCGGTGCTGCAACTCACGCATAGTATGGCTCAGATCCGCCCCCTGAATCCCTGTCGCCAACTGCAGTTGCAGATCGCGCTGTATCTGTCTCAGCGAAAGTTCTGCCTGGAGAAAGGTATCTTCCGCCTGGCGCGACTGCGACACGGCGAGATTCATCGCCGTTTCCTGCGTTTGATGCACCGTGGCCAGCCAGTCTTCCCGTAGCGTCCAAAGACTCATACCGACCACCGTGAGGATCAGGAAGAGACCGGACAGCACAATGCTTTTCAGCAGGCCAGATTCGGTGTTGACCTTTTTATCCATTTTCCTTTTTAACGGCATTGTGTCCTCTGTTTTAAGCCCACAACAGAGTTAAGCATGTAAATAACAGAGGGGAAGTTGATAGTGGATAAATCAGCGAGTGAAGGTGAACTATCAGATTAGTCTCTGCGGATAATCGGCTGGGATGAAATATCAATACAACCGCTTAAAACGCCGCGGTGACTCGCAGATAATGGCAGGTTAGCGCGCCATCACTACCGCCTATGACCGTTACAAGCGAGTACGGTAGTATGAGTCGACCACTTTCCGTGGTCGACTCATACCGCACGCGTTACATACGCGATCGTTGGGCCAGCGCTATGCGGGCTTTTTTATGATGGCTTCAGAGCATGACTAATGCCCTGAGCCGCGAAGATCAGCGCCAGATGGCTGAGCCCCTGAGGCATATTCCCTCGCCATGACTGCGTGCGGACATCATACATTTCATTGAAAATGTCGACGTTACCCTGACGATTAAGCGCGACCAAAATCTCTTCCATCATCGCTTCTGCACCGGCGCCATCGCCCATGGCCGCCCAGGCTTCCACCATCCAGAAAGAGCACGCCAGGAAAGTACTCTCCTCTTTATCTACGTTGCTATAGCGATAAAGCATCGCACCGTTATTCCCCAGTTCGCGCCGGATTACGCGATAAGAGGAGAGCATCCTTTGCGGATTAACGCTGTTGCCATAATGGTGCATCAGCGTCAGCGCGGCATCGACCTGCTCATCACTGCCCACATAAAAGGTATAGCTCTGCAGCGTCTCAGACCAGCAGTGCGTTTCGATCCAGTGGCTAATGCGGTCACGTTCTCGCTTCCAGCGTTCAACCCAGGTGGGCTCAATGTATTTCTTTTCGGCCAATACCACCGCACGATCTAAAGCCAGCCAGCATGCCATCTTCGAATGGGTATAGTGCTGTTCTTCCGGCAACTCCCAAATGCCAGAATCCTTCTGGCGCCAGCTATCCGCACAGCAGTTTGCCAGCTCACCCAGCAGGCGCGCGGTGGTGAGGTCCAGCACGTGTCCGGCCTCCACGAAGCCCTGCGCCGTGGCCAGCATATCGCCGTACATGCTGAGCTGAACCTGATCGCGCGCGTTATTACCAATACGCACCGGCTGCGAATCCTGATAGCCGCGTAACGCTGGATAGCGCTCCTCAGGGACTTTCTCACCTTCCAGGGTGTAGCAGGCGCGGAGCCGTACGCCATGATCGATGATGGTCTGCGTGAGCCAGGAGAACGCGGCTTTACAATCTTCCAGCGCGCCCAGGCAAATAAAGGCTTTAATGATCAGACAGGCATCGCGTACCCAGGCGTAGCGGTAGTCGTAGTTCTTCTCTTTGCCGATACCTTCAGGCAGTGATGTGGTGGCGGCCGCCGCCAGCGCGCCCGTCGGCGAGTACCAGAGAAATTTCAACGACAGCGCCGAACGTATCACCAGCGGCGCATAACGGCCGCTATAGCTCAGGCTGTTGACCCAGTCACGCCATGCCGTGTCGCTGGTTTCGATGCGGCCATCAATGGCATTCATGTCCGGGACCGCCAGCGGCTCTTTTTCCGTTACCAGCAGGGCACAAAGCGAACGTGCGCCTTTGCTCACGGTGAGCGTGCCGGTCACTAATTCATCGTCGATATGATCGAGAATAATGTCTTCACTGGTGCGCAGCATCGCCATCAAATCGGCAATGTGATACACCTTGCCCTGTGCGCTGTCCGCAATCCACGGGGAACGCGTCTCGGCGGCGGTGCCGAAGCGCAGCGTAATTCTTAAGGTCACCTCACCTGCCAGCCCCTCAATACGCCTGGCCAGTTCACTCCAGGGTAAGCGCCCTGCCAGCGTGCTATTGATCGATTCTGTTAGCAGCACCGACCCGCTATCGGTATCGAAACGGGTCTCAAGCACATTACTTTTTTCGCGATAGTTGCGCGTGACGCGGTAATCCGCCACGGGGACGATCTGAAAGAAACCGCCAATCTGTGGATCAAGTATTTGGTCAAAAAGGGGTTTTGAATCGAGATTAGGTGCGCACCACCAGTCGATAGAACCATCTGGCGCAATAAGCGCCACGGATCGTCCTTCCCCAATTGCCGCATAGTCACCCAGTCCGGCGAATCCATTAATACGTTGCGGATGAGAATATTGCTGATTTTCCAAAATGGTTTTCCTGAAGAGTTTAACGATGTGGACGCCGAATGCAGCCACTAAATAACTGCCACGATCAAGGCTAGTTCAGATTTCAGAATAAAAATGAAAATCACACGTTAACGCGATAATCAGGAATAACTGGTTACCTTAATAAATGATTTCGGGTGATACTTAAATTCACCTTTAATCCAACTTATCAGGAAGGATATTTCTTAAAATCCTCATCATGCTCGACTTTCAAATAAACAATGCTAAACCTGAAAGTGAAATAATATTTTTGCGGGAGAGGACAGATGAAGAAGATATGGATTGGGCTAACGTTGGCGGCCGCACTAAGCTGTTCTGTGATGGCCTCGCAAGGCGTGTTTGAGATTAAGCCAATGGTGACCGACGCCCACACTCACCAGCCGGAAAAATAGCCTGCAGAGGGCGGAGCAATTCACTCCGCCCACGGCTTTTATGCCGCTACAGTCAATGCTTTCTTACTGCGCGACCAGACCCGGTGGGACGCCATTACGGTCAGGAAATCATCCATCAATGTTCCCTCCGCTTTGGCGGCTTCCACCAGCCCCTCCTCCGTTTCGCTGTCCTGCACGTTGAACTGCGCTTTAAACCGACGCGCATCGCCGCTCAGGCCAATCGCTTTGAGGTGTTTATAGGCTTCCAGCAAGAAATAGCGCGCATCACCGCTGAGCAGTAACGCATCGATATTGCCATCAGGCACAATCACCGCGTCGAAGGTGAGCGAAGGAAGTCCGGTAAAGGTCGCGTCGATCGGCAGAACGGAACCATCATCGGCCAGCACTTGCCCCATATGCGCGGCCAGCAGTTTAGCATGCACACCTTTTGCCTTCAGTGCCTGAAGGATGGCAAGAACGTCGGCTGCTTTCGTGCCGTCACTGAGCAGTAAGGCCACCTGGCGACCTTTAACGTCACCACTCGGCTGCGCATACAGACTCAGGCTTTCATCTTTTTGCAGGCCATTCACATCTTTTGGCGGCGCCGTCTTAAGCTGCTCATCGCTCAGCTTGAGGCCCAGATTTTTCGCCACGCCTTGCGCCAGGTTGACATCGATTTGCAGCAGATGATCAACGACGCGCTCACGGATATAAGGACGCGCCACCTTACTGAGCTCAAACGAGTAAGCGCCAATAATATGTTGCTGCTCTTCCGCTGTCTGGCTCAGCCAGAACAGCCTTGGCTGGGAGTAGTATTCACCAAACGACGGACTGCGCTCGCGTACTTTGCTGCCTTCCACCCGCTCCTGATAGCTTTCGAATCCACCCTGCTTGGCCGCCGGTGGGACTTCGCGCGGCCAGTTATTGTTGATCGAGTTGGGTTCATAGTTGGCCGGGTTAGTGTCAATTTCCGTACGATGCATGCCCTGTCGCTGGAAATTATGGTAAGGGCAAACCGGACGGTTAATCGGGATTTCATGGAAGTTGGGGCCACCGAGGCGGCTAATTTGCGTGTCGGTGTAGGAGAACAGTCGTCCCTGTAGCAGCGGATCGTTGGTGAAGTCCAGTCCCGGAACAATGTGTCCCGGATGGAACGCTACCTGCTCGGTTTCCGCAAAGAAATTGTCTGGATTGCGATTGAGTACCATTTTACCGACCAGCTCAACCGGTACCAGCTCTTCAGGAATGAGTTTTGTCGCATCAAGAATATCAAAATCGAATGTAAACTCGTCTTCCTCAGGTATTAGCTGCAGGCCTAATTCGTATTCCGGGTAATCACCGGCTTCAATCGCTTCCCACAGATCGCGGCGGTGGAAATCGGGATCGCGGCCCGTCAGCTTCTGTGCTTCATCCCACAACAGCGAGGCTTTGCCGGCAACCGGTTTCCAGTGGAATCGCACGAAGGTGGCTTTACCCTCCGCGTTAATCAGGCGGAAGGTATGAATGCCGAACCCTTCCATGGTGCGATAACTGCGCGGAATACCGCGATCGGACATCGCCCAAATCACGTTATGCAACGTCTCAGGCTGCAGCGACACATAGTCCCAGAAAGTGTCATGTGCGCTCTGTCCCTGTGGAATTTCGTTATGCGGCTCGGGTTTTACCGCGTGAACAAAGTCCGGGAATTTGTGCGCATCCTGAATGAAAAATACCGGGGTATTGTTGCCGACCAAATCAAACACGCCCTCATCGGTGTAAAACTTGGTGGCGAATCCACGGATATCACGCACGGTATCGGCCGATCCGGCGCCCCCCTGCACGGTGGAAAAGCGCACGAAGACAGGTGTGGTTTTGTCGGGATCGCTGAGAAAGCCGGCTTTGGTCAGGGCTTCTAACGAACGATAGGGCTGGAAATAGCCGTGTGCGGCTGAACCACGTGCATGGACGATACGCTCTGGGATACGTTCATGGTCAAAATGCGTGATTTTTTCACGCATGATAAAGTCTTCCAGCAACGTTGGCCCACGCGAACCCGCGGTAAGCGAGTTCTGATCGTTTGCAATCCGCGTGCCCTGGTTGGTCGTAAGCCCGGCGTTTTCGCCATTTTTACGATACTCATCAAGCTGCTCAAGTTTCGCGTTTTGCGTCTCGGGGGCTTTAAGGCTGCCCGGTGCAGTGGGCTGTTTGCCCGGTGGCGTCGGTTCTGCCGCAGGTTTATGTCCTCCGCCCTGCGGCGCTAAATCCCCTAATCCCGGTTGAGATGTTTCAGGCCCTTTATGCGGGGCGGTATGTTCTAAATTCTGTTCTTTTTTTTCTTTCGACATGTCACATGCTCCTTCAGGTTAAGACCCCATTAACTGTAGAGCATAAAATCAGAAAGATTGCCGCTTCATGTATAAATGATGCGCGAATGAATCAATAACATTGATTTAAAGAGGCGTAATTTTAAACGAAGCGTTTAATTATTTTTTTAGACTTACTCGTTCAGTCACTAAATACCCGTTTCGCTTAGGTTGACTTGACGCAAATAATAGCTTGTCAGAGTGGATTAATCAGGGACATCTCTTTTCTGGTTGCAGGCCGGGTTAATCGTCACGGTCGACATCGCGTAAAGGATGGCGACCGTGGCGCCACAAGCGGGCAATTTAGGGTTTAAGGATAACCTTGGTCCAGCCATCGTCGCGATCGTCAAAATGACGGTAGCCGTCGGGCCCCTCTTCCAACGATAAGCGATGAGAGATAATACTGCCCGGCTGAGCTTTACCTGTTGCAATTAGCCGGGCTAACTGGCGGTTATACGCTTTTACATTCGCTTGGCCAGTACGAATTGACTGCCCTTTAAACCAGAAGCTACCAAAATCAAACGGCATTTTACCGACCTTTGCCAGCTCACTGGCTGCGTTTGGATCCTGCGGAATAAATACCCCCACCACGCCAATACCGCCGGTTGCTTTGGTCGAGGCGACCAGGCTATTCATCGTCGCGCTATTGTCTTCATGCCCATGCCGATTACAGCATTGGTAGCCCACACATTCGCAGCCGCAATCCGTACCACGGCCATCGGTCAGCGCAAGAATTTTCTCAACGGCATCTTCCCCCACGGCATTGATTGCCGTAGCGCCCATTTTCTCTGCCAGCGCAAGACGGTCGGCATGCGTATCCACCACGAAGACCTGTGACGCCCCTTTGATCACGGCGGAATGGGCCGCCATCAAGCCTACTGGCCCGGCCCCATAAATGGCTACACTATCGCCGGGCCGCATACCTGCGAGTTCGGTCGCATGCCAGCCGGTGGGGAAGATATCTGACAACATGACATAATCCTCCTCCTTCTCTTGCGCATCCGAAGGAAGCACAAGGCAATTGAAATCGGCAAAAGGCACCCGCAGCAGCTCGGCCTGGCCCCCTTCCCAGGCGCCCATCTCGGCAAATCCATAGGCAGCCCCCGCTGTGCCCGGATTGGCTGTCAGGCAGAAGCCGGTTAAGCCTTTTTCACAGTTTTCACAGAAACCACATCCGACATTAAAAGGCATGCAAACGTAGTCTCCGACCTTGATACGTTCTACTCCGCTGCCAACTTCAATCACCTCTCCAAGATTTTCATGACCAAAAATACGCCCCTCTTCGAAGCTGGTACGCCCTTCATACATATGTAAATCTGAGCCGCAGATATTCGTGGTCGTAATACGAATCAGCGCATCTGTTGGGCGGACAATTTTGGCATCCGGTACATTTTTTACCGATACATCAAAAGGTCCGTTATAGACGATAGCTTTCATGCGTTATTGTCCTAATTAATGGGATTTAATTTTAGGTGTGCTAATAAGCGCACCGCGAATGAAATGGCTCGCTTATCCCGATTGATAAAAAAGTCACCTTTATACCCTGGCATAAATACTCAGAAGTGGCGTTTGTTATTACCGGTGCGCTTGCAGTGCAATCGTGAATATTTGTGCCAGACTTAATCCAGCATGAACGAATAAATCCATGGAGAGACGATGAAACCTATTATTTTGGCTTCGGTAATAATGATGTTTAGTTTAGGTGTGAGTGCCGCTGAAGGTGGATTCAAAGCCGGGGAAACCCCGCCGCCGCAGAATAAACAGGATGCGGGTTACAAAGGTTCTGAAGATACCGGACAGACCGCAATATCCCAAATACGGGATTTCCGTCAGGGAGGATACGTTACGCTGGAGGGATATATCGTCGAAAAATTAAAAGGTGACAGTTACAAATTTCGCGATAACACCGGAAACGTAACAATTATCGCAGATGCAAAGGCCTTTAAGGGAAAAACCTATTCGGCAGATGACAAAGTCCGCGTCAGCGGAAAAGTGTATGGTCACGGGGAACAAACCACATTAAAAGTCGCGCGTATTGATGAGCCCTGAAAACCGAGAGTGAAAGGATGAAAAATCTGCACCGAAGGGCTTAGCGGTGCAGATTTTCTTTGGCGCCGATTTCATTAGCCTGCGGTTTTGAGCAAAGCGCGCAACACCACTTCAAGTTCCGTCTCACCCATTACCCGTTCTGCCTGCGGCTTTTCAAAGCAGATCCACTCCTCATTGAAGCCATCGATCATCCGCATGCGCGGTAAAGGATGCTGATGCCCCTGCGAACGAAAAATCGCTTCCCACGCATCACGCTCGACGGCTTCCGCAACCACCGGGCGCCCTAGAATGGAGGCAAACGTGTTAGCAATGTCGTTGGGTGTCACGCGCTGCGGGCCTTCTAACTCAACAATGCGTTTCCCCTGCCACTCTTGCTGCAGCAACATTGCGGCTAGGGTGCCGACATCAGCGGTGGCGATCATCGGTACCGCTTTATCCAGCGGATGCAAATAGCTGTGAATCACACCATTATCACGCGCAGAGACGACATCTAATGCGCAGTTCTCCATAAACCAGCCCGGACGCAGGAAAGTAACCGGCAGATCCAGTGCATTGAGCGCCTGCTCCAGCAGGGTACGCTGGGTTAACAGGTTCGTTTTCTCGGCCTGAGCACCAATGGTCGAGAGGCAAACCACTTTCTCAGGCGATTCGCAACGAATAGCCTGGACCACTGCATCAATGATGAGGCGGGCGGCGGGAAATCCCGGCGCGGGATCAAAATCCGACGGGGGAAGAATGAACACGCCAGTCGCACCGTTAAACGCATCGGCCAATGCACTGGCATCCTTCATTTCGGCAAAGGCAACCTCACAGCCCAGGTCCTGCCACTGGGCAGCCTTACTGACATCTCGCATTACGCCGCGCACGGGAAGATTGTTGCTGAGTAAGGCGCGCGCAACTGCGCCGCCAACCTTTCCGGTAATACCAGTGATCACATACATGGGTTAATTTCCTGTTTGCTTAAAGAAACGGTACGGACGGCAGTATAGGAAACCCGGTTAATTGACAGAATGCACATCGACTCATTACTTTGATGACATAGAATCACCCTGCGTATGTGAGAAATTTTGATGAGCATTGATGGCCGTTTGTTGTCAAATATCAGCGTGTTAGCCGCTATCGTGCACAGCGGCAGTTTTGCTCGCGCGGCTGACGCGCTCAATTTGTCGCCCTCTGGAGTGAGTCGTGCGGTGACACGTCTGGAAACCAGCATCGGCGTACGACTGTTTGACAGAACCACCCGCGCCATCACCCTGACAGATGAGGGGCGGACACTGTATGAAGAGATAAGCCCATTGCTGGCGGGCATTGGCGATGCGGTAAGTCTGGCCTCCGGCGCTTCCACCGCGATACATGGGCGGCTGCGCATTAATGTTGATCCCTTTTTCTCACGCCACATTCTGGCGCCGCATATTGATAGGTTTATGCAGCGCTATCCGGAGATTGCTCTGGAGCTGGTGGTGCGCGATCGGCTTGGCGATATGGTGGCTGAAGGTTTTGATATTGCCGTGCGCTTTGGGCATCCACCCACGTCTTCGCTGGTTGCACGCAAGCTACTGGAGACGCGCACGGTGACGGTCGCATCGCCAGACTATGTGCGTCAGCATGGCCAACCTGCCACACCTGACGATCTGGCTCATCACGCCTGTATCCAGATGAAAAGCACCATGACCGGGTTGCCGCTCGAGTGGGAGTACCGTTTAAATGGCGACGTGGTTGCGGCCAAAATTTCCAGCCGCCTGATGGTCAATGAATCCGGCACGCTGCTCGCGGCCTGTCTGGCGGGTGCCGGTATTGCGCGCATCAAAGCCAGCGGTATTGAAACGCTGCTTGCTGAAGGCCGCTTAGTAGAATTACTCACCGAATGGCAAGGCGAGCGTTTTCCGCTTTACGCCTTGTATCCTTCGCGGCACCTTCCCCCTGCCAAAGTGCGTGCCTTCATCGACTTTGTTATCCAGCTACTGAACGCTGAGCGTCAATGAACGCGCTTTTGCCGCCTTACGCCGCCTGCCACTCCGCGACGAGCGTTTTCACTAGCTCTGCCGCAGGCATCTCTCGCGCCAGTGCAGCGCCCTGACCAGCCCACTGAGCACCAAATCCATGATCACCTTTGGCCGCTGCAGCGGCAGCCAGCGCTTTGCCTAGCGCGTAGGCCAGCGGATAAGGCGGAATGGAATCCTGCGCAAATTCACGTGCAAGGTGGCAAAAATCGTTAGTGATACATCTGGCCGAACGGCCAGAGATGGCCGCAATAATCTCGGTGCTATTGGCCTGCTCGCTGTTTAACGCTTGGCGATAAGCCGCATTGGCGGCTGATTCCGGGCACAAGATAAACGCGGTACCTAACTGTACGCCCGCCACGCCCAGCTTGAGCATGGCAGCAATTCCCGCACCATCCATCACCCCACCTGCGGCAATTAATGGCAGGCGCGAAACCTTGCGAAGCGTTTGTACCAGCGTAAAGGTGCTGAGCTGCTGATCTTCATCTGCAGGATTAAACATCCCGCGATGTCCCCCGGCCTCAATGCCCTGCGCGACAATAAAATCGATGTCGGCGGCTTCGATAGCCTGTGCTTCAGCAAGGCTAGTTGCGCTCGCCAGCGTAATAATGCCGCGGCTTTTTAATCGCTGCACAAATGCGGCGGAAGGTAACCCGAAATGGAAACTCACTGCGGCAGGTGCGTTAGCCAGCAGCACCTCCAGCATCGCGTCGTTATCGAGGAAAGTTTGATAAATCTCCGACAGCGACGCGGGCAGCGCCGCATCATAACGCTCAAATACGGGCTGGAAGCGTGTAATCCAGGCCTGTTCTAACTGCGCATTGCGCTGTACCGGCGCGTGACAAAAGACGTTGACGTTAATGGGCGCGGAGGTCAGAGAACGTGTTTTACGGATCATGATATCCGCCTGCTGCGGCGTTGAAGCACCTACGCTGATCGATCCCAGCGCGCCGCTGTTACTGACCGCCGCCGCCATTTCCGGCGTGGAGACGCCCGCCATCGGCGCCTGGATAATCGGATAGGTGAGATTGAGCGTCTGACACAAAGAAGGGTTCATCATTTACCTGCTTAATTCGCTATGCGTTACCACGTTAAAGCCCTCTTCACTCTGGGGCGCAACGAAGTAGCTGCTGATCAGCGCAAACTGCGCATCGGTTGCGGCGAAGTCATGCTGCCCGCTGGCGTTGCGCGCATGCAGGCGTGTTTTACACACGTCATCGGGCACATCAAGATAATGGAGCTGATGCTCTGCCCCGGCGCTGTGGATCACCGCCTTCATCCACTGCCGTTGATTGACAGTATTGGCTGGAAAATCCAGCACGACCGAAACGCCACGCTGCAACAAGGCGATCAGGTGCGGCGTCATCGCGTTACGCAACTTACCCGCACAACGCAAATAATCAGCCACATCATGCATCTCTTCGGCAAATAGATGGGCCAACCACGCATCCTCGCTGACGATCACCGCACCCGTGTGCTGCGCCAGCTGATGGGCCAACGTTGATTTGCCGGCAGCAATTTTGCCACAGAGCAGATGTAAGGTCGGGCGGGATGTCGATGCGCACACAGATTCCATAAAACAGCTCCAGATAAGATGACGCATTAACATGCCGCGAAATTGCCGCCCAGTAAAGGCTGGCAGCTACACTTAGAACATCGCTACCTACAACAGGAGAAGCCCGATGCATAAAATCGACTTTCCGGTCAGCAAAGCGCGGAAATATCTGGAGCCGGGTCCGGTGGTATTAGTGAGTTCTCAGTATGAGGATCGACGCGACATCATGACGCTCGGCTGGCACACCATTCTGGAATTTTCGCCGTCGCTGGTTGGCTGCATGATCGCTGGCGGCAACCACAGCCATGACCTGATCCGCCAGAGCGGCCAGTGCGTGATCAACGTCCCATCGGCGGATCTGGTCGACAACGTGGTGGCGATTGGTAATAGCCACGGCGATCGCCTTGATAAGTTTGATGCCTTTAAACTGACGCCTGAACCGGCAAGCGTGGTCAATGTCCCGTTAATTAATGAGTGTTTTGCCAGCTTTGAGTGTCAGCTGTATGACGATTCGATGGTGAATAATTACAACTTCTTCATTTTCGAGATCGTTAAAGCGCATATCACCGAAACGCCAGAGTTTCCGCCCACGTTGCACTACACGGGCGAAGGCCGCTTTAGCGTGATGAGCAAATTACTGCTCGATAAGCGCGATGACTTTAAGCCAGAAATGTTAATTTAACTGCTTGAATTGCTATAGGCTTGACCCCACTTTGATGCTTTCGCCCTGACAGGAGTAAAAAACAATGGCAACCGAATATGCGGTGATCGCCGGTGGCTGTTTCTGGTGTACCGAAGCAGTTTTTAAAGATGTGATTGGCGTGGAGTCAGTCGAGAGCGGTTATACCGGCGGCGCACGTCCGAATCCGACTTATGAGCAAGTGTGCAGCGGCGCTACGGGCCACGCGGAGGCGATTCGCATTGGTTTCGATCCGGCGCAGGTGAGCTATGGCGATCTGCTGGATATCAGCTTTGCTACCCACGATCCAACCCAGCTGAACCGCCAGGGTAACGATATTGGCACGCAATACCGTTCGGCGATTTTCCCCGCCAACCCCGAGCAGGAAGCCGAAGCGATTGCCGCCATTGCGCGCGCGCAGGAAGGCCTGAGCGATCCGGTGGTGACCACCATCGAGCCGCTGAAAGAGTGGTATGCGGCGGAAGGATATCATCAGGATTATTGGGAAGGCGCCGGGCAGCGCAACGGTTACTGCATGGCGGTGATCCCACCGAAATTGCAGAAGCTGCGTAAGAGCTTTGCTAATCGCGTTAAATCGAGTTAATTCCGAACCCCAGGTGCGCGTACATGCGCACCCTACACAATCAAACCCGGCACGATGCCATGGATGAGAGTACGCGACCTTCCCTCTATTATCCGTCATACTAAGCGCCCTCTTCTCTACCGAGAGCGATCATGTCTTCTTCACAGCAAGGAATCGCGGCGCGTAAGCAGCCGATGAAGCTTAATACGCTGGTTACCCTGATGCTCAGCGCGGTCATTGTGCTGGTGCTGCTCAGCGTGCACATGTTTTATTTTTTCCAGATTGGCGCCTCAACCCGCGCGCAGCTGGAAGATAAAGCCATGGCGGTGGCGCGCACCCTGGCGGATTCGCCCGAAATACAGCGCGCTTTAGCCTATCCGCCCAATGGTACGCGCATCCAACCGATTGCCAAAGCCGTTGAGGAGAGCAATAACCTGTTGTTCATCACGGTGACCAATATGGACGGCATCCGCTATTCGCATCGCAACCCTGAACTGATTGGTAAACACTTCATCGGTGAAGATATTGAGCCGGCCCTGCACGGCCATGAGAACGTCTCGGTGAATCAAGGTTCACTGGCGAAAGCGCTACGCGTCTTCACCCCGGTTTTCAATGCGCAGCATCAGCAGATTGGCGTGGTGGCGATTGGCATCTCGCTGGATGCCGTCACCGTGCAGATCAACCAGAGCCGCTGGAGTATCCTGTGGACCATTTTTATTGGTACGCTGGCGGGCGCTATCGGTACCTTTGTCCTGGTACGCGTGCTGAAACGCATTCTGTTTGGTCTTGAACCCTACGAAATTTCGACGCTGTTCGAACAGCGCCAGGCGATTCTCAACTCGCTGAAAGAAGGCGTGGTGGCAATGGACGACCAGGCGCAGGTGACGCTGGTGAATCAGGCGGCACGTTCGCTGCTTAACGATCCGATGGCCAGCGGCATGATGAGCGGCGACCGTATTTATGATGCTTCGGTGATTAACGATCATCTGCAGCATGTGTTGCACAACGGGAGAGCGCGCCGTGATGAAGAGCTTAATGTGAATGGGCGCGTATTACTGAGCAATACCGTACCGGTGCGAAATCAGGGGCGGATTATCGGCGCCGTGTGTACCTTCAGGGATAAAACAGAAATCAGTCAGCTAATGCAGCGCCTGACGGGCATGGTAAACTACGTTGATGCGCTGCGTGAACGTTCGCACGAGTTTATGAATAAGCTGCATGTGATTTTAGGCCTGCTGCACATGAAAAATTACGCGCAGGTTGAAGCCTATATTCTCAAGACCGCCAACAATTATCAGACCGAAATTGGCTTTCTGCTCGATAAAATTAAGTCGCCGGTGATTGCGGGTTTTCTGTTGAGTAAAATTAATCGCGCGTCAGATTGTGGTCATCGCCTCACGATCAGCGATGCCAGTTTCTTGCCTGACAGCGGCAATGAGCAACAAATGGCGGCCCTGATCACCGTGATCGGCAACCTGATTGAGAACGCCCTTGATGCGCTCAGCGAGCAGATTGAGGGTGAGATCCACGTCATGCTGCATTATCAGAATGGCTGGCTGACGTGTGAAGTGAGTGACGACGGTCCCGGTATTGAAGCTGAACGCCTGAATACCATTTTCGAAAAAGGCTTCTCTACCAAAGGTGAAAATCGCGGCGTCGGACTGTTTTTGCTGAAGCAGCAAACGGAAAACCTCGGCGGCAGCGTGAGCGTAGAGTCTGAAGCCGGGGTATTTACCCAATTTTTAGTCCAACTTCCCTGGGATGGAGGAAACCAATCCGCATGATCAATGTGCTAGTGGTCGACGATGACGCCATGGTCGCCGAGCTGAATCGCGCTTATATCGGCCAAATACAGGGCTTTAACTGCTGCGGCACCGCCTCGACGCTGAAGCAGGCCAAAGAGATCCTGTTTAACAGTGATACCGAGGTCGATCTGGTGCTGCTGGATATCTATATGCAGCAGGAAAATGGTCTCGATCTGTTGCCGGAATTGCGCACGGCGCAGAGCGCAGTCGAAGTGATCATCATTTCGTCCGCCGCGGATGCGGAGAATATCAAAACTTCGCTGCATTACGGCGTGGTGGATTATCTGATCAAACCATTCCAGTTCCCGCGCTTTGAAGAGGCGCTGACCGGTTGGCGACAGAAGAAATCGCTGATGGACAATCAGCATTACTATCAGCAGTCCGATGTTGATTTGCTGATTCACGGCAGCCCGGCAACGCAGCACGACAATAAGCGACTGCCAAAAGGCTTAACGCCGCAGACGCTGCGCACGCTGTGCCAGTGGATTGATGCCCATCCAGGTCACGAATTCTCAACCGATGAGCTGGCGGCGGAAGTGAATATTTCGCGCGTGTCCTGTCGTAAATATCTGATTTGGCTGGCGCAGATTAATATTCTGTTTACCAGCATTCACTATGGCGCGACCGGTCGACCGGTATATCGCTATCGCCTGCAGCCGGAGTACCATTCGCTGCTGCAGCAATATTGTCAGTAACGCAGTTGCCAGGCGAAATCGCGCTGCTGGAACTGGAAGTGGCGCGGCGAGGAGCAGATAATCTGCCGATCGCGCGTGACAAATACCGCATCGATGTCGGGCTGGTCAGCGAGATACGCCAGCCCTTGCTCTACGCCCATGCCGTACAATAGCGTGGTGTAGATATCACCATCAATTGAGCGATCGGAAATCACCGTCACGCTCAGCAATTCGTTATCGAGCGGATAACCGGTTTGCGGGTCAAAAATATGGTGCCAGCAGCGCCCATCCAACTCAAAATAGCGCTCATAAATCCCCGACGTCACCACCGATTTTCCCTGCACCTGCAGCACGCCTAACAGTTCATCGTCGCGGCCAAACGGCTTTTTCAGGCCGATGCCCCAACCTTGCGGCTCATGCGGCGGCGAGCCCAGCGTTTGTACGTTGCCGCCCAGATTGATTAGCGCCTGCTGCACGCCCTGTTGGCGCAGAAATGCCTGCGCGCGATCGGCGATATAGCCTTTGGCGATGGCACCCAGATCGATCTCCATGCCCGGCTGCTGCAGAAATACCGAGCAATCAGCGGAATTAAGCACCACCTGATGCGGATCGGTCAGTTTCAATAGAGCAGCAATCTCGTTTGCCGGCGGCACCGCGCGCCCCTGAAATCCAATTTTCCAGCACTTCACCACCGGCCCGATAGTGAAATTAAACGCGCTTTCCGGCAGCAAACTCACGGCGTGTGCCACGCTGATTAAGGCAAATACCGGCTCGCTCACCACCACCGGATGATGACCAGCCGCCTGATTGATCGACATCACTTCAGATTCAGCGCGATTAACGGTGAAGAGATTTTCTTGCTGTTTAATGAGTTGAAAAACCTGGCGGGCTAACGTGGGATTGTCATCGAAGAGTTTAAGCAGAATGGGCGAACCCATGAGCACGGCAGAGTAAGAAAAGACGCCAGCGGTCATTGCATGCCTCTAAAGAAAATGATGCCCGCACGAGGCGGGCATCTTTACAGCTTAGTGTCCTAGCGCCAGTTTAGCGGCATTGTGACCAGCTTTGATACCAAAGATGATGATATCTGCCACCGCGTTACCGCCGATGCGGTTTGCACCGTGGATGCCGCCGACCACTTCACCTGCCGCCCACGCACCTGGAATCACCGCTTTCTGTGCATCCAGCACCGCGGTATCGGTGTTGATGGTGACGCCGCCCATGGTGTGATGCACGCCCGGTGCGATACGAATCGCAAAGTACGGACCTTTATTCAGCGGATGACGCAGCGCCGTTTTACGGCCAAAGTCTTCGTCATCCTGCTTCGCCACGAACTCATTGTAACGACCCAGCGTGGTTTGCAGCGCTTCCTGATCCATGTTGAGTTTCACCGCCAGCTCGTGCGGCGTGGGTGCGCTGATCACGAAACCTTTGGCGATATATTCATCCGCCGCTTTGTTATTGGCGCGTACCTGCTCATCAAACACGATCCATGCGCTCTTCTCTGGCAGCGCAATGATCTCAGCAGAGACTTTGTCACGGGTTTCCATTTCGTTATAGAAACGCTTGCCCGCCTGACTCACCAGAATCGCCCCGCCGCCGCGCATCGCTTCGGAAATCAGGTACGAGGTGGTTTGTTCAACCGTTGGGTGAATCTGGATTTCGCCCATATCGACGGTATCCGCGCCAATGTGCTGCAGCATGGCGATGCCACTACCGGTTGCGCCTTTATGGTTCGTGGTGACGAAACCATCCAGCTCAGGGCGATACTTCACCACCATTTCGCGGTTAGCACTGAAGCCGCCGGTCGCCACAATCACGCTTTTCGCGTTGATGATGCGGCTATCGTTATACTCATCCACTACTTTCACGCCGGTGACCGCACCGTTTTCCATCAAAATTTCGGCGACCGACGTTTCCAGCAGCACTTCGATATTGCGCTGATTAACGTTCTTCACCAGGCCGCTGATCAGGAACCCACCCACCGCTGAGCGATCTTCCGGACGGTGCGTACGATCGATGCTCATACCGCCGGTGATGGTGATGTCGCACAGTTCAATCTGTTTCGCCGCCAGCCACTCAATCGCTTCGGGCGCTTGCTCAACAAACTCGCGCAGCAGCACCGGGTTGTTTTTGAATTTGCCGCCTTTCAGCGTCTCTTCGTAGAACAACTCTTTGCTGTCTTCAATGCCTTTCAGCTTCTGATAACGGGTTTCTGCCGCGTTCATGCCGACCGACGCTTTGATGGTGTTACCGCCGATGGTGGGCATCTTCTCAATGATCACGACGCGTGCGCCATCGTCATGTGCCTGAATCGCCGCCGCCAAACCAGCACCACCGGTTCCGACTACCACCACATCGTAATTGACCGGCGCATTCGGGTTGCCGCCCTCTTCAATCACATACTCTTTGCTCGAGGTGGTCATGGCGCGGGATACCGCTTTCTTCAGCGCTTCACTCTGCGTGGTGGCGCCGGTAATGGCATCAACGTGTGGACTGTTCGCCACCAGAATGCGTTCACGCAGGCTTTCAAAGGTGCTGGTGAAATCGACGTCGAGGCTCGGGTCCGGCACCAGCGAGATATCGGTGATACGGTCGGTGTCGAGCGTGACGTTGATTTTCAGCTTCAGCGCTTCGGCTTCCACTTTCGCCTGATAAACGCCGGCTTTGTATTTACGACCGGTATCGCTGACGTCACGGATCATGGCATCCACCAGCGAGAAGCGCCACAGCGGTTCTGGGATGGTGAGCGCTTCGCGCTTGGTGCTGTCGATGTACAGCTCCATGTGCTCATTCTTCATGACGCGGTCGGTCCAGTCTGGATAGGCAATGCAGGCTTTACCTACCGCGACCAGATCAAAGCCATGCTCCAGCGCATTCTCCGCGTCTTCTTTATTCACCACACCGCCAACGCCAATCACCGGCACTTTTGCCAGGTTAGGTGAGCGCTGTGCCAGATATTTGGTGATTAACGGGGTCGGATCTTGCGTGTCGACAATAGACGGACGCAGCAGCTGGCCGACAGAGAAGTGCACATAGTCCAGACCACGTTCCGCCAGTTTCTCCAGCAGATAAAGCGTGTCATCCCAGCGGATGCCAGGGACTTCCAGCTCTTCCGGTGAGAAGCGATAACCAATAATGAAATCCGCCGCGGCGAAGCGGTCAGCCATTTTGTGGGTAATCTCTAGCACTTCCATTGGGAAGCGGGCGCGGTTATCGCGGCTGCCGCCCCATTTGTCGTCGCGCTGGTTGGAATTGGGCGAATAGAACTGCTGAATTAAATAGGTGTTGGCACCATGGATTTCGACACCGTCGAAGCCGGCTTTAATTGCACGGTTCACCGCATCACCAAACTTGGTGATCATCACGTCGACTTCTTCTGCGGTCAACGCCTGCGGCTTGGTTGCACCCTCACGTGGCGCCGCAATGGCACTTGGCGCGACCGGCGTTTTACCGCCAATCAGCGCAGGTTCCACCATACGGCCGCCATGATAAATCTGCAGAATCGCTTTTGAACCCTGCGATTTGATGGCATGCGCAATTTTTGCCAGACCGGGGATTTTGTTATCGCTATCGATACCGAGCGCGCCGGGGAACGCCGGACCACGGTTATCGACAAAACAGCATTCAACAATGACGGTACCGATGCTGCCGGCACGTACGCGGTAATATTCGACAAGGTCACTGGTAACACCGCCGTCAAAGTAACCGGTACAGGTGGTCATCGGTGCCATAACCAGGCGGTTTTTAAGCACTGCACCTTTCGGTAACGTAAGCGGATTAAGAATCGGGGTGAGCGTATTCATGATGAGCAACTCCAAAATTAAGAAACTTTGTATTCAATTCTTTGGCGGTTCGGAGATTTTATAATTATTTAAGTGGTCCGATTTCATGGTGTAAATATACCATTTTATTTAGTTACATAACCTTATTCGTTAGTTATATAAGTTTTACCTTTGGAAATAATATTTGATGTTCATGTCTCAAAGCTTCGCTTCGCTAAGTTTTAACCAATACTTGACAAAAATCAACTTTTTCCTTACATTTAAAACAAATCCAGCCTTATCATAAAGATAAAATGCCTCCTTCCGCTCTTTTTTGCTTGATTTTTGGCGTTTCGTTAACATCGCACGGTTATTTTTCACCTAATGGTTCGTTTATTAATGCACGCATGCTTAAAGCAAAAAAACCACTAATAAATTTTATTGATCTGGATCAAAATAGATATTTTAATTAATCGCATCATAGCCACATTCAATTGATAATTCGCGTATCAAATTTTCCTGAAAGCGATTTATTTAAAAGCCAGTTTTAAATGTCACGACTAATCTGTTAAAAGAGTTTTGTAACTAAAAAAATCGGATTGATTCGGGGCGTACAAACGCATTCTCCATAACTTGCAGACCAAAACTATGAACACACAAACAACCCAGAGTGAATCCCTACAAGCGCCGCCTGCGGCGCCGGGGAAAAAGAACCGCCTGATCATGTTGTGCCTGCCAATTATTGTGGCCGTGCTGTTGCTGCTGGTTCCCACCCCTGCGGGACTGGAACCTTATGCGTGGCACTTCTTCGCTATTTTTGTCGGCGTGATTGTCGGGCTGATCTTCGAGCCACTGCCGGGCGCCGTTATCGGCTTAACCGGCGTGGTGGTGATTGCGCTGTTCAGCCAATGGGTGCTGTTTAGCCCGGCGGAACTGGCCGATCCCAAGTTTAAAACGGCGGCGCAGTCGTTCAAATGGGCAGTAAGTGGCTTCGGCAACTCTACGGTCTGGCTGATCTTCGGTGCCTTTATGTTCGCTGCGGGCTACGATAAGACCCAGTTCGGCCGCCGTCTGGCGCTGATTCTGGTGAAATATCTCGGCCGTCGCAGCCTGACGCTCGGTTATGCCATTACCTTCGCCGATCTGCTGCTGGCGCCGTTTACGCCTTCAAACACGGCGCGCAGTGGCGGTACTATCTACCCCATTATCGCTAACCTGCCGCCGCTGTACGGTTCAAAACCGAACGATCCGAGCGCGCGTAAAATTGGTTCTTATCTGATGTGGGTAGCGATCACCGCCGCCTGTATCACCAGTTCCATGTTCCTCTCAGCACTGGCTCCTAACCTGCTGGCGCTGGCGCTGGTGAAAAGCGTGGTCGGTTTCGATATCTCCTGGGGCATGTGGTTCCTCGCCTTCCTGCCGCTGGGCGTGCTGCTGATTCTCACCATGCCGCTGCTGGCTTACTGGCTCTATCCGCCAGAAGTGAAAGTGAATGATGAAGTGCCACGCTGGGCCACCGCTGAGCTGGCTAAACTGGGCAAACTGAAACGCAATGAAATCCTGCTGCTGGGCTTTGTTGTTGCCGCACTGATGATGTGGATCTTCGCTACCGCGTGGATTGAGCCAGCCATGGCCGCGCTGTTAGTTATTGTGCTGATGCTGTGGACTGGTGTTCTGAACTGGAATGACATCACCAGCAATAAAGCGGCGTGGAACACCTTCGCCTGGTTCGCCACGCTGGTTGCGCTGGCTGATGGTTTAGCTCGCGTTGGCTTCATCGCCTGGCTGGGTAAAGAGGGTGCCATGTTACTGCAGGGCTATGACCCACAAGTTTCTGCTGTGGTCCTGCTGGTTGCCTTCTACCTGTTGCACTACCTGTTTGCCAGCACCACGGCGCACACCACCGCACTGCTGCCTGCCATGCTGACCATTGCAGCATCAATCCCAGGCATCAACATGCCGGTATTCTGTCTGATGATGTGTGTTTCTTTAGGTGTGATGGGCATTATTACGCCATACGGCACCGGCCCAAGCCCGATTTACTACGGCAGCGGCTATCTGCCAACTAAAGATTACTGGCGTCTTGGTACCATCTTCGGTGCGTTATTCCTGGTTCTGCTGATGGTTGTCGCCTATCCATGGATGGTGATGATGTTCTGATGATGTTGCTTCGGTGTTAAAACGGAGCCGCGCATTACCGTGAAAATGTTATGATACTCGCCAGTCAGCCCCTGCGGAGGGCTGGCGAGAGAAAACCAAATAACAGATCGCCTAATTTGTCGCCCGTCATGCTGGCGGGCAACACGAAGCTAAGTGAGCCAACATGTCGAACAAACCCTTCTATTATCAAGATCCCTTTCCTCTCGCCAAAGATGATACCGAATACTATCTGCTGAGCCGCGATTACGTCTCCGTGGCCAACTTCGATGGTGAAGAAGTGCTGAAAGTGGATCCCAAAGCGCTGACGCTGCTGGCAAAGCAGGCATTTCACGATGCTTCCTTCATGCTGCGCGCCTCGCATCAGGCACAAGTGGCATCGATCCTCGCCGATGACGAAGCCAGCAAAAACGATAAATACGTTGCCCTGCAGTTCCTGCGCAACTCTGAGATTGCCGCGAAAGGCGTACTGCCAACCTGCCAGGATACCGGCACCGCGATCATCATGGGTAAAAAAGGCCAGCGCGTCTGGACCGGCGGTGGCGATGAAGCCGCGCTGTCGCAAGGCGTCTACAACACCTTTATCGAAGATAACCTGCGCTATTCCCAGAACGCCGCGCTGGATATGTATAAAGAGGTGAATACCGGCACCAACCTGCCGGCACAGATCGACCTCTACAGCGTCGACGGCGACGAATACAAATTCCTGTGCATCGCTAAGGGTGGCGGTTCCGCTAACAAAACCTATCTGTATCAGGAAACGAAAGCGCTGATTACCCCTGCGAAGCTGAAGAACTACCTGGTCGATAAAATGATGTCGCTGGGTACTGCAGCCTGTCCGCCATACCACATCGCCTTCGTTATTGGCGGTACCTCAGCGGAAAGCACGCTGAAAACCGTTAAGCTGGCCTCAACGCACTACTACGATTCACTGCCGACCGAAGGTAATGAGCATGGTCAGGCTTTCCGCGACGTACAGCTGGAAGAAGAGCTGCTGAAAGCGTCGCAGGAACTTGGCCTGGGCGCGCAGTTTGGTGGTAAATACTTCGCGCACGATATCCGCGTGGTACGTCTGCCGCGTCACGGCGCCTCCTGCCCGGTTGGCATGGGCGTCTCCTGCTCCGCAGACCGTAATATCAAAGCCAAAATCAACCGCGAAGGTATCTGGATTGAGAAGATGGAAGACAATCCTGGCCGCTACATCCCGGAAGAACTGCGCCAGCAGGGCGAAGGTGAAGTGGTTCATGTTGACCTGAACCAGCCAATGAGCGAGATCCTGAAGCTACTGTCGGCCTATCCTGTCTCAACCCGTCTGTCACTGAATGGTACCATCATCGTGGCGCGCGATATTGCGCACGCCAAGCTGAAGGAGCGTATTGATAACGGCGAAGGTTTGCCGCAGTACATCAAGGATCATCCGGTTTACTACGCGGGTCCGGCCAAGACGCCAGAAGGCTATGCTTCCGGCTCACTCGGCCCAACGACTGCGGGTCGTATGGATTCTTACGTTGATTTGCTGCAGGCCAACGGCGGCAGCATGGTGATGTTGGCCAAAGGCAACCGCAGCAAACAGGTTACCGATGCGTGTCACAAACACGGCGGTTTCTACCTCGGCAGCATCGGTGGCCCGGCAGCCGTGCTGGCGCAGCAGAGTATTAAGAGTCTGGAATGCGTGGAGTATGCCGAACTGGGCATGGAAGCGATCTGGAAGATTGAAGTGGAAAACTTCCCGGCGTTCATTCTGGTGGATGACAAAGGTAACGACTTCTTCCAGCAGATTCACAATAACTGCGCGGCCTGCGTGAAGTAACCCTTTACCTGCCTCAAAACTAAAATCCGCGGCTCAATGGCTGCGGATTTTTTCGTTTCTCATCATCTACGTGGGTCTACACACCACAAATTTGCACGTCTAACAGCATATCCACATCGTCGTCATTCTGACCAATCACGTAAATTGCCTGACGCCCTGGCAAATTCACGGTAATGATGTTTTGTTCCTCGGCATCCAGCACTTCATCGTGCAGTTCCGCAAAGTCATACAGCGTATTCATCTTTTCTCCTTAAAAGCAGTGCATCACTTTACTCGCTCTGAGTTATTACTATCGGCAAGACCTGGCTTAATTTCATGAGGAAAAATCTGTATTCGTGATTCAGGCACTGTGACACGCCTAAATGACGCTGTGATGACGGCGGCAGCGGTTCGCCCCGCTGCCGCCGTCGATTAGAAGAAGCCCAGCGGTTGCGTGCTGTAGCTCACCAGCAGATTTTTGGTCTGCTGATAATGATCGAGCATCATTTTGTGGGTTTCACGGCCAATCCCCGATTTCTTATAGCCACCAAACGCCGCGTGCGCTGGATAGAGGTGATAACAGTTGGTCCACACACGTCCAGCTTTAATCGCGCGTCCCATACGATAGGCGCGATTAATATCCCGCGTCCACACGCCTGCACCCAGGCCGTAAATCGAGTCGTTGGCGATGGCGAGCGCTTCCGCTTCATCTTTGAAGGTGAGCACGCCAACCACCGGCCCAAAGATCTCTTCCTGGAACACGCGCATGCTGTTATCGCCTTTCAGCAAGGTCGGTTGGATGTAGTAGCCGCTGGCAAACTCCTCGCCGATTTTCTCCACCCCGCCACCGTGCAGCACTTGCGCGCCCTCTTGCTGCGCAATTTCCAGATAGGAGAGGATCTTGTCGAACTGCTGCTGCGACGCTTGCGCCCCAATCATGGTTTCGGTATCCAGCGGATCGCCACGTTTGATGGTTTTGATGCGTTTCATTACCGCCGCCATAAACGGCTCGAAGATCGACTCCTGCACCAGCGCGCGTGATGGGCAAGTACACACTTCGCCCTGATTGAGAAAGCCGAGTACCACGCCTTCTGCCGCCTTCTCGATAAAGCTCTCTTCGGCATCCATGATGTCTTCGAAGAAAATGTTTGGCGATTTACCACCCAGCTCGACGGTTGACGGAATCAAACTTTTCGCGGCCAGCTCGAGAATATGGCCACCGGTTGCGGTGGAACCGGTAAAGGCGATTTTGGCGATCCCCGGATGCGACGCCAGCGCTTCGCCGGCCTCTTTGCCGTAGCCGTGGACCACGTTAATCACGCCTGGCGGCACCAAATCCTTGATCACCTGCATAAACAGCGTAATCGACAGCGGCGTTTGTTCGGCGGGTTTTAGCACCACACAGTTGCCTGCGCCGAGCGCCGGAGCCAGTTTCCACGCGGCCATCAGCAGCGGGAAGTTCCACGGGATAATTTGGCCCACCACGCCGAGCGGTTCGTGAAAGTGATAGGCGGCGGTGAATTCATCAATCTCTGCGGCGGTGCCTTCCTGTGCCCGCACGCAACCGGCGAAATAGCGGAAGTGATCGACTGCCAGCGGAAGGTCGGCCGCCAGCGTTTCGCGCACTGGTTTACCGTTATCCCAGGTTTCATTGACCGCGATGTATTCCAGATTCTCTTCAAGGCGATCGGCAATTTTGAGCAGCACCAGTGAACGTGCCTGCGGTGCGGTTTTGCCCCATGCATCGGCCGCCGCCTGCGCCGCTGCTACGGCGTTATCGATATCCGCACGATCCGAACGTGGAAACTCGCCAATGGTTGAAGCATTAATCGGTGAGGTGTTGACGAAGTAATTACCGTTCACCGGCGCAACAAATTCGCCGTTGATAAAGTTGCCATAACGCGATTGCAAAGTAATGAGAGAACCTTGTTCTCCTGGAGCAGCGTAACGCATGGTATTCCTCCTTGCGGGACTGAGTGGACATTAACAACTGTGAAACTTGTTATTAACATTGAGCGATCAATGCCAGCCTGTCAGATCGCAGAGCCGGAAACTGTGACCTCACCGTGGGAATCCGGCGCAATAGAGGGTGCGATGCGCGATAAACAACGCGCTTAACCGATCGGCATTACGTTATTTATTGCGCGCTTTTGCGCAACAGGCGCCAGATAATTCCGAGTTTTCCCGGTGATGCTGCAAAAAACGAAACATAGGCGAAATATGCGGTCAATATGAAGCAGGATACTAACCAGGAGAAACAGATGTTGGCTTCAGCCCTGACGTTAATGCGCGCCAAAGCGAACTTTGTTCAGCAATTTATCCGCAACCCGCGCAAAATGGGCAGCATCACGCCCTCTTCCGCCGCGCTGTGCCGCACCATGTGTGATGCGGTGAATTGGGATCACAGTTTGCGTATCGCTGAACTCGGCGCCGGTGACGGCGTACTGACGCGCCATTTGCTGGCCCGCATGTCGCCGCAAGCCCAGTTGGATGTGTTCGAAATTAGCCCGGAGCTGGTTAAAAGCCTGCGCGGCTTACCGGACCCGCGCATGCAGGTGCGCGCCTGTTCTGCGGAGTATCTTTCCGGCGAATATGATGTGATTTTTTCTGGTTTGCCGCTGCTGTCATTGCCGCCGGCGACGCGCGATAACATTTTGAATGCGGTGCATGATGCGCTGGGTCCACGCGGCGTATTTGTGCAGTTTCAATACACCTCGTTTACCCAGCCTAATTTGTCACGCTACTTCACCTGGGAGCGCCAACGCGTGCTGAAGAACATGCCACCCGCATGGGTTTACCGCTGCACGCGGCATTACGCACCTTGAGCCTGCACGCGCGGCTGCGGCCGCGTTTGCTGCCAGAAGCTGCGCAACAGTTCACGTGACCAATCTTCGCCCGTTAATGGCGTGCCGTCATCGCTGATGCCAGCCGGTAAACAGGCAGTCATGATGCTGCGGGTAAACTCGGGATGAAATTGTACCGACAGCGCCTGCGGTGAATAACGCAAAATCTGGCAGCCATCGAGCGCCGAACTCGCCAGCACCTGCGCATGGGGCGGCGGCGTTAATACCGATTGGCGATGTGACAGCCACGCCTGGAATTCACCCGGCAAAGGGGCCAGCCACGGATCGCTTTTTGCCCATTCGCTCCGCGTGAGCGGTTTGAGCCCACGCTCCCAACCATTCGGATTATCGCCCACTTTGCCTCCCAGCGCATATGCCATCAGCTGATGGCCGTAGCAGACGCCAAGCAGCGGCAATTCGGCTTCGAGCGCGCCCCGGATCCATGCGGCAGTACGTTCGCTCCAGTCGGCGTGATCGGTCACCATCGCCCAGGAACCGCTAAGAATCGCACCGCTGACGCGGTCAAACGCCGGAAAATCATCGCCAAGATGCGGACGCACAATCACATAGTCATCGGGCTGCAGTTGCAGCGCGTCGATAAACCACTGAGGTTGTTCACCAATTTGCGCCACAACCTGCTGCGGCGGAACGTCGAGTTGAATCAGGGCAAGGGGTAAAGCGCGGGTCTGTGTCATGCCGAATACGTTCCTCATAATGGTCGTGTTTCGGACATCCACTTTGCCAGTAAATCAGCGACATGTCTTATTTTTTCCTGCATAAGCGCATGCGCGAAAGAAAAAATTTTGCCGCCTGTGCCCGAAGTCATCACCTTCATGCCATCATTAGGCGGAGCTTATTTTGATTAATCCGTGAAGGAAGACATTGTGGCAGTGCGGCATTTTTTTATGGTTCTGATGGTGGTTTCCATCTGGGCCTTCAACAACGTGGCGGTAAAGTGGGGATTACTGGAACTTCCGCCGCTGTTTCTTACCTGGATGCGCTTTGTGGTGGTGGCGATTGTGCTGATCCCCTTCTGCCGCATCACCCGCCAGCAACTCCCCTGGCTGCTGACGCTGGCGTTCACCTTCGGCTTTATGCACTTCTCGCTGCTGTTTGTTGGCATGCGCTACACCGATGCCGGCACCGGAGCCATCGTGGTGCAACTCGGTACGCCGATTGCCATGCTGCTGGCGATGGTAATATTGAAAGAGAAACTGCGGCTGGTGCAGTTGATAGGTATCGCCATTTCGTTAAGCGGCGTGGCGGTGCTCTCGGGCAGTCCAACCATTCCTGCCTGGTGGGTGTTGTGTATCTTACTGTGCAGCGCCTTTGGCTGGGCAATCAGCAATATGATTGTAAAAAAATCGCCGCCGATCAAACCTCTGACGCTCACCGGTTGGATCTCCTTCCTCGCCGTGCCCATCGTTGGCGCGGCTTCCTGGCTCACTGAATCACAGCAGTTTTATGCGCTGAGCCACGCGGGCTGGCGCGGCTGGTTTGGCATTCTTTACAGCGCTATCGCCTCGTCTATTGTGGCCTATACGCTGTGGTACGCCTTACTGAAGAAATATAACGTCAACCTGATCATGCCCTACTCGCTGCTGACGCCGGTGCTGGCGGTGCTGATGGGCGTGCTGGTGCTCGGCGATAGCATGAACAGCTTTAAAATTCTCGGCGCTTCGCTGGTGATTTTAGGTACGGCAATTGCGGTGATTAACCTGCGCAACCTGCGCATGCACGCGCGGTTTCCGCGTTTACGCCGCCGTTAAATTCGCTCTGCTATGCTTGAGTTTCGCGCGTTATCCGGAGACTCAACATGGATTATCAACGTGCTGCCGCGCTGTGGCAGCAAATGTGGCAGGGATTGCGTGGCGCGGACCCGCTTCCCACGCTCACTTTTCTCCAACCCGATACCTTCGCCTCTGCCTTCGCCGTTAGCGAACTGGCGGCCACCAGTATTGGCCTCGCCAGCCAGGCGCTGAGCGATTTACTTGGCCAATCCCGGCCGGTGAGCGTCAATGTACGCCTCGCTTCACGCTGGTTTCAACACAGCGTTGTCCCCTTGAATCGTCCACCTGCCGCGCTTTGGGATGAATTTGCCGGTGATTATGCCAGCGCCGACGGGTGGATCCGCCTGCATACCAACGCCGCGCATCATCGGGCGGCAATGGAGCAGGTGCTTGGCCAACAGGCCAACCGAGCCGCTCTGGCACATGCCGTGGCGCGCTGGCCCGCCGCCGCGCTGGAACAGGCGGTGATTGAGGCAGGCGGCTGCGCCGCGCAGATGCGCAGCGAAGCGCAATGGCTGCAGCACCCGCAAGGCAGCGCGGTGCAACAGGAACCGCTGATCGCCCAGCAGGCCAGCGACGCAGCGCCAACGCCAGATTGGCCATTATCGCCCGCGCGGCCGCTGCTCGGCGTACGCGTGCTGGACCTCACGCGGATCATTGCCGGCCCGGTGGCGACACGCTTTCTTGCCAGCCTTGGCGCAACGGTGCTGCGCATCGATCCGCCGAACTGGCAGGAGCCGACGCTGGAAGAAGATATCACCTACGGCAAACGCTGCGCGCGTCTCGATCTCAAATCCCGCGCGGGCCGCGAACAGCTGTGCCAGCTATTGCAGCACAGCGATGTACTGGTACACGGTTACCGCGCCGATGCGTTGGAAAAATTGGGGCTGGATGCGGACGCCCGACGCCAGCTGGCGCCAGGGCTGGTGGATGTCAGTCTGAATGCGTGGGGATGGAGCGGCCCGTGGCGCAACCGGCGCGGATTCGATAGCCTGGTGCAGATGGGCTGCGGCATTGCCGAACAAGGCATGCGCTGGAGCGGCAGCGGCAAGCCGACACCGCTGCCGGTGCAAGCGCTCGATCACGCAACCGGCTATCTGATGGCGGCGGCGGTGCTGGAAGGTTTACGTCAGCGTCTCACGCAAGGGGTGGGCTGGCAGGCACGTTTGTCACTGGCCCGCACCGCGCGTCTGTTGCAGCAGCACGGCGCCGCACCGGGAAATCGGCAAAACGGTATTCATGCACAGCACGATGACGCACTTAGCACCATTGAGATTAATCAGTGGGGGATTGCAGAGAGATTGCGTGCCGCGGCATATCTGCCCGGCACGCCAATGATCTGCGCTACGCCAGGCGTGAAGCTCGGCAGCAGCGCAGCAAGCTGGTGATACTCAGGCGTCGTCGCCCTGCTCTTCGTTCAGCTCGTCGTACATCGCCTGAATCGCTTCCCGGCTGAGCGCCGCCAGCGTGCGATAAAATGCCGTGGTAGCGTGAGCTTCCACTTTGCCAAGGAAGGCGCCGCACCACGGCAGCAGATACTCGTCGAACAGCGCCAGCTGCGCAGCGGATTCATCCTCTGCCGACTGATCTTCCAGCCACGATGCCGCCAGCAGCAGCACGCCGAAATGATCGGCCGGTGCGTCGCTCAGCGGCATGCCGCGTGCGCTAAGAAATGCGCGCACGTCCGCTTCAGCGACACCGTTCGGCCACTGTGACGCATACGGCGGAACGCTGCACTCGCCGCCAACAAACAGAGCGTTATAGTCAGCAGCCAGCGCCTGCGGATCGCTATTCTGCTGCAAACGCGACAACAGTTCGTCCTGCTCCAGCGGCCACTGCTGTTGCAGTTTGCCTTCACGCAGCAGAGTGAACAGCGGCACCAACAGCGGATCCTGAGGTTGACGATTAAACAGCGAACCGATGACGCGGCAGAGAATGGAAAACTCATTCATGCAACAGAATTCCTTGAGGCAAAAAAGTTAAAAATCAGCAAATTCAGCAATGTGTTTGCCGGTGCGCTGTTCGAGGAAATCGAGCAGGCGACGCGGCGTGACATTTAACACGCGATCTTCAGGAAAATCCACTTCGCGGGTGATGCGAAGGCAGTGTTCGAAATGTCCGAGCGTGAATGCCGTATGCGAATCAGAACCAAACGCCAGACGACCACCCGCATCGCGCACCGCTTCCGCAATGGCGCGGCAGTTCGGTTCGCTGCCCGGACGCGAATGGGTGAACGAGGAGTTATTGATCTCCAGCGCCACATCGTAATGCGCCGCAGCTTCAGCAATTGCGCGGATATCCACCGGGAACTTCGGGTTGCCGGGATGCGAAATAATATGCACCTGCCCGCCCGCCATCGCCGCAATCATCGCTTCGGTGTGATGCGCTTTATCGCGCGGCGCATACACCGGTTCATGGAAGCCCGCCACGATCAAATCCAGCGCGTCCAGCATCGGGCCGCTGCAATCAATTTCGCCCTGCTGATTTTTAATGTTGGCTTCAATACCGCGCAACACGCCGACGCCATCAATCACGCGTGGCCAGATACGCATGTTGACAAAGTGCCAATAATGCGGCGCATCGGCCATATCCGGACCGTGATCGGTAATCGCAAACAGCTTCAAGCCGTTTTGTTTCGCCTGAGCGACATAATCATGCAGCGTGCTGTAAGCATGGGTGCTGGCGACGGTGTGCATATGTAAATCAACGGGATACATCTTCATCTCCTGACTCAATGTGAATTAATAACCGCGTCGGCGATCGACCAAACCGCTCGGCTGTTGGCCTTGCTGCACAGCAAGTATGGCAGCCGCAATGTAATCCATCGCCTCACCCGGTAAAGTAATGGCCGCAGTATGTGGCGTAATTGTGACATGCGGATGAGACCATAACGGATGATCCTGCGGCAGCGGCTCGGTCTGGAACACATCCAGCGCTGCGGCGGCAAGCTTGCCGCTGTTCAACGCGGCCAGCAAATCGGCTTCTACCACATGGGCACCGCGCGCCAGATTAAGGAAACAGGCACCGTGCGGCAATACGCGCAGCAATTGGCTATCGATTAAGTTCGTGGTCTCCGGTGTGGTGGGCAGCAGATCGATCAGCACCTGGGTGCCATCGAGGAAAGCATTCAGCCGATCGCGCCCGTGGAAACTCTGCACGCCGTCAATCTGTTTGGCGGAGCGGCTCCAGCAGCGCAACGGGAATCCCCACTGACGCAGGCTTTCCAACACGCTGCGGCCAAGGACACCCGCGCCCAACACGCCAATGGTGAAGTTTTCGCGATCGATAGCGTCAAGCTCCTGCCACTGCGCCCGCTGTTGCTGCTGACGGTATTCAGCGAAACGGCGGAACCACCCCAACACGCACCAGTTGGCATACTCCTGCATCTGACGCGCCATGCCGGTGTCTTCCAGGCGGAACAGCGGCACGTCATCAGCTAGCATCTGGGGGTTGTCGCGCAGCTGTTTGAGGATTTCGTCTACTCCTGCCCCCATCGCAAACACGCCTTTTAGCTCACGCCCCGCCAGCATCTCAACGGGCGGGGAACGTACCACCGCGTAATCGGCCGGCGCATTGTCGCCCGGCTGCCACTGGCGCACGCGCGCTTCGGGTAAACGTTGCTGCAAACCGTCCAACCAGCTTTGCGGCGCCAGCGACGGGTGATACCAGATAATCTCCATACTGCTCTCCTTTTTTTGCCTTCAGCCTCAGGCAAATAGCGATACAGGGCAAGCAAAAACCGTCGCCTCACGCAATTTCTCGCGTGATTAATTCAGGATGCTTCACATTTCCACCGCTATGCGAGGCTAAGCGGCGCGATAACGACTAAAGTTGTTCGGGTGGTCAATGCGTTAGCACACCACCTTTTCGGACAAGGAGAAAAACCGATGATAAAAAATGCCGTATTTACGCCCGCGCGTCTGACTTTTTTATTGAGTGCCGCGCTGCTGGCGGGTGCCAGCGCCGCACACGCCGATGACCAAAGCCGCATGCTAAGCAACCAACCGCAGCCACCGGATGTGCGCCTGGGACCGTTGTTCAATGCGGTACAGCAGGCTAAATTTTACCCTGATCAGAAAACCTTCGCCGACGCGGTACCGAAATCGAATCCTTCTTCGATTCTGGCCGACTGGCAGATGCAAAAGGGCCAGCGCAATTTTGATCTCAAGCATTTTGTCGATAGCAACTTTACGCTGCCACAAGAGCAGGAAAAATATGTGCCGCCCGCCGGTCAAAGCCTGCGCGAACACATTAATGGATTGTGGCCGGTGCTGACGCGCACCGCACAGAGCGCCAGCCAGTACGATTCACTGCTGCCGCTGCCGAAACCCTACGTAGTGCCAGGCGGACGTTTCCGCGAGGTTTATTACTGGGATAGCTACTTCACCATGCTGGGCCTGGCCGAGAGCGGCCACTGGGATCGCGTGCAGGATATGGTGGAGAACTTCGCTACCGAGCTCGACAAATATGGCCATATTCCTAACGGCAACCGCAGCTACTATCTCAGCCGCTCGCAGCCACCGTTCTTCAGTTTAATGGTTGACCTGTTAGCGACGCATAAAGGTGATGATGTCTATCGCCAATACCTGCCGCAGCTGCAGAAAGAGTACGACTATTGGATGGCGGATAGCGACAAAGTGGCGCCCGGCCAGGCCAGCAAACGTGTTATCAAACTTAGCGATGGCACGCTACTGAACCGTTACTGGGACGATCGTGATGCGCCGCGTACCGAATCCTGGCTGGATGACGTGACGACGGCGAACAAAGCGCCAGAGCGTAATAAGCAGCAGGTGTATCGCGACCTGCGTGCGGGCGCGGCTTCAGGCTGGGATTTCAGTTCGCGCTGGTTTACCGATGCGCATAATCTGGCCTCAATCCGCACCACCCAGCTAGCGCCGGTCGATCTCAACAGCCTGCTGTTCCATCTGGAGCAAACGCTGTCCAAAGCAGCAAAACTGGACAAGCAGGATGACAAAGCCAAAGCGTTTGCGGCGGATGCGGAAAAACGTCAGGCGGCTATCAATCGCTATCTGTGGAACGACAAACAAGGCTGGTATGCCGATTACGACTTCCAGAAAAAGCAGATTCATCCACAGCTGACGGCGGCGACGCTGTTCCCGCTTTACATGCAGGTGGCGAGCGATAAGCAAGCCGAACGCACCGCTTCCGCAGTCGAGAAACAGCTGCTGAAGCCGGGCGGTTTGGTTACGACCACGGTAAATAACGGCCAGCAATGGGATGCGCCAAACGGCTGGGCACCGCTGCAATGGGTTGCGGTGGAAGGTCTCGAGCATTATAAGCAACCGAAGCTGGCACAGCAGATTGGTCAACGCTTCCTGCAAAACGTACAGGCGACGTATGACAAGGAGCATAAGCTGGTTGAGAAGTACGTGGTTGAAGGCGCTCAGTTGGGCGGCGGCGGCGGCGGTGAATATCCGTTGCAGGATGGCTTTGGCTGGACCAACGGCGTGACGTTGAAACTGCTCGACAAATACTGCCCGAAAGACAAAACCTGTAATAGCGCCGGCGATATTCCCAATATGCCGGCATTGACCAGCGTTAAGTAAGTTATTTCCTCATTGGTTCCCGGTGCGCATCAATGCGCACCCTACAAAAACCACTTCATCCTGTCGTAAGGTCGCCATTCATGGCGACCAGGCTTGCGCTTAATCCACCAACCTCATGCCATAAAAGGCAATCCACTCGCCACTCTGTGCAATTTTCTCACAACCTTCTTACAACAAATTCACACCTTGAAACACCCGCATTAAAAGATAATAATTCTCAATCTAATATCGATACCTATTCCCATTAATAACAACAGGAACCCTCATGACATCGCTGTTTACCCTGAAACGTGGCCGCATGCTGTGCGCACTTGCGTTGGCATTACCCGCCGCAACCTTCGCTGAAGAATCGATTGTTGTCACGGCTCAGCCGCAAGAGAGCGCAACATCACCCACGCAAGGCTATCTCGCCACGCGCAGCAGCGGTGCCAGTAAAACCGATCAGCCGTTGATCACGACGCCGCAGTCCATTTCGGTGGTGACGCGTCAGCAGATGGAAGATCAGGGCGCACAGGATCTCAATCAGGCGCTCGGTTACACGCCAGGCGTATTCACCAACTTTGGCGGTGCCGCTACGCGCTACGACACCATTGCCCTGCGTGGATTCCACGGTGGCGATGTTGATAACACCTTCCTCGATGGCCTGCGCGTCATGAGCGATGGCGGCAGTTTCAACATCCTGCAGGTGGATAACTGGTTTCTCGATCGCATTGATGTGATAAAAGGCCCCTCTTCCGCGCTCTACGGCCAAACCGTACCTGGCGGCTTAGTGAATATGGTGAGTAAGCGTCCGCAGTTCGCTGAAGAGGGCCATTTCCGCCTTTCGACCGGCACCAACGCCACCAACAGCGCCGCGTTTGATTACACCAACGCCATCAACGATCAGTGGGCATTCCGCTTAACCGGCATCACGCGTAACAGCGATACCCAGTACGATCACACCCGTGAAGAGAAGTATGCGATTTCACCGCAGCTGATGTGGCAGCCGAGTGAAGACACCAATTTAGTCTTGCGCGCCTATCTGCAAAAAGATCCTTCTGGCGGCTATCACGGTTCGGTGCCGGCTGAAGGTACGCTTTACAGCCACAATGGCCGTAAGCTGAGCGACAGTTTCTACGAGGGCGACAGCGCCTACGATCAGTTCAAGCGCCACGAACAGATTTATAGCTATGACTTCTCACATCGCTTTAACGATGTATGGTCCGTGCACTCTACCGGCAGCTATAGCCATTCGAATACCGCGCTTGATCAGGTGTATCAAATTGGCTGGAATGCCACCAATCCGGACCTGCTGAATCGCTATTTCTCCGGCGAACGCTCTTCACTGAGCGCATGGGCTAACGACAACCAATTGCAGGCCGATTTCGCGACGGGCGCCGTGCAGCATCGCGTGACGCTGGGTGCCGAGTATCATCGCTACAAAAATGACATTACCGAAGCCAGCGGAGCTGCCAGTTCGCTGAATGCCTGGAACGGCGATGAAGTGGGCATCATGCCGGACTTCGCCTGGACCTCGCAAACGCGCCGCTACTATCAAACCGGCCTGTATTTACAAGATGAGCTGCAGCTCGATCGCTGGCATCTGGATCTTTCCGGTCGCTATGATCGCATCGTGTCGGAAAACGGCACCAGCCGTCGTCAGGACGATCACATCAGCGGACGCGCCGCACTGCTGTATGCTTTCGAAAATGGCGTATCGCCTTACGTCAGCTGGAGCCAGGCGATTACGCCAGCGTCATTAACCGATCCTAATGGTAATCAGCTGAAACCGACCACTTCCGAGCAGTATGAGGCGGGTGTGAAATATCAGCCGGTCGGGACGCGTGATATGTACACCCTCGCGGTGTACGATTTGACCCAGGATGATGTCGCCAACCGTAACGTGCTGGACGGTACTTATACGCCATCGGGCAAAGTGCATTCACAGGGTATTGAGCTGGAAGCACGCAATCAGCTGACCTCGCGTTTCAGCACCATCGCCGGTTACACGTTGAATCATCTGCGCTTCAAAGATTCCGTGGACGGCAACGATGGCCATACGCCGTATGTCACGCCGAACAGCATGGCGTCTTTATGGGGTCATTATCAGTTTGATTATGGCTTAAGCGCCGGTGCCGGTGTGCGCTATATCGGCAAACAGTGGGCAGATAACGAAAACACCACGCGTTTGCCATCCGTAACGCTGTTTGATGCATCGGTACGCGCGGATCTTGGTGCGTGGAATTCACAGCTGAAAGGCGCCTGGCTGCAGGTCAATGCCAACAACCTGACGGATAAAAAGTATCTGGCGGCCTGTTATGGCACCGGCTATTGCTATCGCGGCGCCGAGCGCACCGTAATGGCAACGGTAGGCTACGACTTTTAACCTGACATAAAAAAATCCGCCATCCCTGCAAGGATGGCGGATTTCATTAAATCATTTTTGCGCTGTTAACTTCGAACTTTGCGGTAAATCCACAGCACCACGATGGCACCAATTACCGCCACCACGAAACTGCCGAAGTTGAAACCGTCAACTTTACCGAAACCAAACAGGGTACTGATCCAGCCACCGACCACCGCACCTACCACACCCAACACCACGGTGATGATAAAGCCGCCGCCATCTTTGCCCGGCATAATCCACTTAGCGATGATACCGGCAATCAGACCAAAAATAATCCATGAAAGAATACCCATTTACTGCTCCTTACGTTATTAATCAATGTGTTCACCGCAACAAGTATAGACGGGATTTTTTGATCTGCCTCGCAAATTGTCGCAGTAAGACATCGTTGGCATGTTAAAGCTTAGCGTAGCGGTGCCGATAACTGACGGATAACTTTAGCGCGCGTAAAACAATAATCGGATAAGTGGAGCAGGACGTGGGTGAAGCCGATAAAGAACAATACCTCAAGCGAGGCACATTAGCGGTTTTGGGGGTCATGAAGGACCTGCTGCGTTTTCAAACGCCGCTGATGGTGAGTTTCTCACGTGGGCAGTTTATCAGCCGCCTGTTGGCAGCCGATGAGGACCAGGTGATCTTTGACCTTGGCAGCAACGCGCTTGATAACGATTTAGCGCTGCAGGGGGGCGAAGTGAATATCGCCGCAGAAACACACGGTGCGAAAGTGGAATTTGGCCTCAGCGGTTTACAGCGTATCGACTTCGAAGGATTGCCTGCTTTCGCCGCCTCGCTGCCCGACCTGGTGTGGCAGATTCAGCGCCGCGAATTTTTCCGCGTAAACGCGCCGCTGGAGCCCGTTTTTTATTGCCACAGTCAATGGCCCGACGGCCGCACTGCGCGTTTCCGTCTGCAGGACCTGTCACTGGGCGGCGTTGGCGTGCTGTCGGACGAAGCGCTGCCTGAGGGTCTGAATCGCGGCGATACCTTTAAAAATCTCCGCGTTGACCTGGCGGAATATGGTCACTTCGAGGTGACTGCGCAGCTGCTGCACATTGGCGAACGTAGCATCGTTACCAGCAAGAATGAAACCCGCGTGACGCCACGCCTGAGCTTCCGCTTTACCGCCATCGAGCCCCTTCAGGAACGTCAGCTGCAGCAGGTGATTTTTGCGCTGGAGCGTCTGGCGCGTGATAAAGCGAATCGATTCCAGTAACCCAGGTGCGCATCAATGCGCACCCTACGAAAACCGCACCGGTCAATGCGGCTGATAGCGACAGCGTGCCACCGCATCAAGCCACCCCTGATAATTATCCTGCATGCTTTTCGCCTGCTCCTCACGCGGCACAATGACGCTGCCGCCCTGCAATGCCTGCATCTCACTGCCCTGTTGCCACCAGTTAAGTTGGCGGCCCGCCAATAACGCTGCGCCCAATGCGGAGACTTCTGCCGTTGGCGCTCGCTTAAGTGGCCGCTGCAATACATCCGCCTGCAGCTGCATCAACCAGCTGTTTTCCGTGGCGCTGCCATCAACGCACAACGCTGGCAACCGCACGCCGCTAGCCTGTTCCATCGCGAAAAACACATCCGCAATCTGAAAAGCGATCGATTCCAGCGCCACGCGCGCCAGTACTTCTGGCGTCGCCGCATCGGTCAGCCCGCACACCATACCGCGCGCTTTAAGATCCCACCATGGCGCACCCAGGCCGGAGAGCGCTGGCACAAAATAGATGCCCTGATTGTGCTCGCTGCGCTGGGCCAGCGCCGTAAGTTCGCGCGGATCGCTAACGCCGAGCATGCGCCCAAGCCACGCGGCACCCGATCCGGTATGGGTGATGTTGCCTTCAAAAGCGTAGCGCAGCGTGCCGTCGTGCCAGGCTACCGTGGTGCTGAGGCCATTTTCGGTGAGCAACGGCGTCGCCATTGACATCATTAATGACGACCCGGTGCCGTAAGTCGCTTTCACCACCTCCTGGTTGCCGCTGCGCTGCGCTTGCAGCGCGGCGTGCGAATCACCGATGCGTGCCAGAATTGGCGTGCCTGGCGTTAAACCGGGAATATCATGACGTGTTACCACGCCATGGGCGCTGGCCGACGGCACAATCTGCGGTAGCGCCGCGCGTGGAATGTGGAATAACGCCAGCAGTTCATCATCCCAGTCGCCGCTGTGCAGGTTATAGAGTTGGGTGCGCGCCGCATTAGCATGATCGGTAACGAAGCTTTCGCCCTGACTCAGCTGCCAGCTCAGCCAGCTGTCTACCGTGCCGATGCACAGTTCACCGGCTTGCGCACGCACCAAACCCTTCGGCAGCGCGGCGAGCATGCCGGTGAGTTTGGCGGCAGGAAACATTGGATCGACCGCTAATCCAGTCAGACCCGTAATACGCGGCGCTTTACCCGCCATACGTAAATCACGGCAACAGGCTTCCGAGCGACGATCCTGCCAGCTCACGAGCGGCGTCAACGGCTCGCCGTTATGTCGTTGCCAGATCAGTACCGATTCGCGCTGGTTACTGATCGCCACCGCTGCCACCTCCGCGCCTGCGCACTGCGCCAGGCAATCACTCACCGCCTGTTTTACCGCCTGCCAAATCGCCAGCGGGTCCTGCTCGGCCAGGCCCGGCTGCGGATGTTCCAGCGTCAGCGGCTGGCTAGCGCGCGCCACCACGTTTCCAGCACGATCCACCGCAATCGCTTTCGCGTTGGTGGTGCCTTCATCAATCGCCAGTATCAACGAACCTGCCATTTTTACGCTCCTGCACAGATGCGCACTGCACGCTTCACCACGCTGGCTGCGTCAATGCCATGACGAGCACGCGTTGAAGCGCGATCGCCTGCAATGGCGTACTCGCCGTCCGGTATGCCCAAACGTAATAGCGGAATACCACAGCCACCTTCAGCCAGCACTTCTGCCACCAGGCTGCCGACGCCGCCGTTAACGTTATGCTCCTCCACGGTGATTACCGCTGGATAGTGATTTAACAGCTCGCGCAGCCGTTGGGTATCACAAGGTCGAATCGATGGAATGGCGATCACACCCGCGCTAATGCCTTGTTCATGCAGTTGCTCAGCGGCGTGCACCACCTCGTGAACGGTGGAGCCCATCGCCACCAGCACGATGTCATCACCTTCACGTAGAACATCAATCTGGCCAGGACGGAATTGATAGTTTTCATCGTGCAGCTGCGGCAGATCTTTGCCGTCGAGGCGGATATACACCGGGCCGACATGCGCCAGCGCGTACTCAATGATCTGGCGACACTCCAGCGGGCAGGATGGCGCATAGATTTCGATGTTGCCGAAGCCGCGCATCACCGCAATGTCGTCGATGCTGTGATGGGTGCTGGCCAACGGACCATAGCTGGCGCCAGCATTCAGGCCAAACAGTTTGACGTTAGTGTTGTTGTAGCAGACGTCGACTTTTACCTGCTCATTAGCGCGGGAAACCAGGAACGGCGCGGCATTACAGGTGACGGCGACTTTGCCGCCAATCGCCAGACCGGCGGCGGTGCCCACCAGCGTTTGTTCTGCGATGCCGACATTAATCAGGCGATGGGGAAACGCTTGAATAAACGGCGCGATTTTGGCGGTTGACGTGGAATCCGCCACCACCGGCACCAAATCAACGCCGCGATTCACCGCATCAATAAAAGCCTCGACCATCACCGTCGCCAGGTGTTTTGCATTACTCATCTTTCAGCTCCTCCAATGCCAATGCAATCTCTTCGCCTTTCGGCACGCGGTGATGCCACTCCGGTTTACTCTGAATAAAGGAGATGCCGAAGCCTTTTTCGGTATGCGCCACAATCACCTGCGGCTTGCCGCCGTTACGTGGCAGCTTTTCGATGGCCTCAACCACGGCAGCCATGTCATTGCCGCTACACTCGCTCACCTCCAGGCCAAAGGCGCGCCATTTTTCCGGCAGCGGATCGGTGTTCATGATGTCGCGCGTATGGCCCGCCAGCTGCAGCTTGTTCTTGTCGTTGATGATCACCAGGTTATCGAGGCCGTAATGCGCCGCCACCAGCGCCGCTTCCCAGTTACTGCCCTCCGCCAGTTCTCCGTCGCCGGTGACGACAAATATGCGTCGGTCGCTGTTATCTTTCTTCGCTGCTAAGGCAATGCCGACGGCGACCGGTAAACCGTGACCCAGCGCGCCGGTGTTTAGCTCAACGCCCGGCGTTTTCTGCCGTACCGGATGGCCCGGCAGAGGTGAATCAGCATGCTGATACGTCGGCAGCCATTCGGTGGGGAAATAACCCGCTTCCGCCAGCACGCAGTAATAACCGCCAACCGCGTGGCCTTTCGACTGAATATAAATGTCTCGCTGGGGATCGTTGGTGCGATCCGGCGCGCAGTTAAGGATGCGGAAATAGAGCGCGGTCAAAATCTCCACCTGAGAGAGATCGGCCCCCGTGTGCCCACCAGCCGGGCTGCCTGCATTAAGCTGGATGATGCGGCGGCGCACGGCACGCGCTTTGGCAGCCAGATCCGCTATCGAGTAGTTGAAAGGATTCATAAACACCTCTGAATTTTAAATCGACAATGAATATATATTCCCGATAAAGAAAAAAAGGTGCAGACTCACTACGCCTGCACCCAACCGATTACCTTTTTGCCGGACTGGCACTCTCCTCAATCACCGCTTTTTGTGCCACCACTGCCGCTTTCTGCTGCATGCGACTTTGCATCTGGTCGATGATCACCGCCACGATAATCACGATGCCTTTAATCACCATCTGCCAGAACTCGCTGACACCCATCATGATCAAACCATCGGCGAGAAAGCCGATAACGAAAGCACCAATCAGCGTGCCGAGAATGGTGCCGCGCCCACCGGCCAGCGAGGTGCCGCCGAGCACCACGGCAGCAATGGCGTTCATTTCAAATGAAGTGCCGTTAGCCGGATGGCTGGCCACCAGCTGTGACGAGACCACGATGCCAGCAATGGCCGCACAGAAGCCGGAAATGGCGTATACCCAGATTTTTATCGACTTCACCTTCACGCCCGAGAGCTCCGCCGCGCGTTCGTTATCGCCAATCGCATAAACCTGACGGCCAAAGGGCAGGCGCCGCGCGACGTAAGCAATGATCAGCGCCAATAGCACCATCATCCAGATGGCCCATGGCAAACCAAGAAAATAGCCCGCGCCAATCTTGTCGAATCCGGTATTGCCCAGCAGCGCATTGCCCTGCAGACCGGGGAAGGTTTCGCCCCCCGACGTGAGCATCGCCGTGCCGCGCAGGATATACATGGTGCCGAGCGTGCAGATAAATGGCGCCACGTTGTAGCGGGTGATAATCCAGCCGTTAGCTGCGCCAATCACGCCGCCAATCAGCAGCACGATGGGCACAATCACCCACACGCTGGGGAAGATGGCGATGCCGAACATCGGCAGCACAATGCCTTTGGTAATCAGCCAACCGGCAATCATGCCGCACAGCCCGAGCGTTGCGCCGATGGAAAGATCGATGCCCGCGGTGATAATGACAAAGGTGATACCAAGCGCGAGGAAGGCATTAATGGCGATGTGTTTCACCATGATCACCAGGCTACCGGGCGCAAGGAAATCCGGCACGGTGATGGCAAAGAAGCCAACAATCAGAAACAGCGCAATAAAGGTGCGCAGTTTTAACAACAGCAATATCAGGCTTTCGCGTGAATTGAACGCTTTGCCCGGCGTTGAGAGCGCGAGCGCGCCGTTATTTTTCATATCAGAACCCTTGTGCGCTTGCTTTAACCAGCGCCGCCTCTTCCGCTTCAGCGCGCGGCAGGTCAGCAGTCAGTTTGCCGCCGGACATCACAAGGATACGATCGGCAACGGCCATAATTTCCTTCAGGTCCGAGGTGGAGAACACCACCGCAATGCCCTGCTCCGATAACTTCACCATCATGCGGAACACTTCGCCTTTTGCACCGACGTCAATGCCGCGGCTCGGTTCATCCAGCAGCAGCAAGCGCGGGTTGGTCAGCAGCGAGCGGCCAATCACCACTTTCTGCTGATTACCGCCGCTTAACGCGCTGATGGCGACATCCGGCGAGGAGATTTTGATGGCCAGATTGCCAACGGTGCTGGCCACCACGTCGCGTTCGGCCTGCTCAGAAATCACGGTGCGATGGGAGAGGCGTCGCCACAGGCTGGCGATGGTCAGATTGCTCGCCACCGACGAGATGGGAAAAATGCCTGAGCGTTTGCGATCTTCCGGGACCAGGCTCATCCCCATGCGGATGCGTTCTGCGGTGGGCAGGCGCGTCGGCAGCGGTTTGCTATCAAGCCACAGCTTGCCCAAATAGTTACGCTGGGTGCCGAGTAAGCACTCAAACAGCTCGGTACGCCCGGCGCCCATTAAGCCGTAAATGCCGACGATTTCGCCGGAACGCACCTGGAAACTGACGTCATCCACCAACGTATTGCCATTCGGGCTGACGCAGGTGATGTGTTCCGCTTCCAGCACCGGTGCGCCAAACTGCCGGTTCGCTGGCAGGAAGGTGTTAACCGGATCGCTGCCGAGCATTTCATGCACGATCCACGGCACATCGATATCGCTCACCTGGGCTTCAGCCTGAAACCGGCCGTCGCGCAGAATGGTGATCACATCGCCAATCGCCATCAACTCCTCCAGCCGATGCGAGATGTAGATGATGGAAACGCCCTGACGCGTCAGTTCGCGGATCACCCGAAATAGCATCTCTACTTCGGTTTTGCTCAGCGCCGAGGTGGGTTCGTCGAGGATGAGAATGTCAGCATCCTCCGCCAGCGCTTTGGCGATCTCCACCAGCTGCTGCTGGCCAACTTTGAGGTTGCCGACCTTCTCATCCGGTGAAATCGGCTGATCGAGGCGCTGCATCAGCGCAGCGGTGCGGCGTTTCTGCTCGGCTTCGTTGATCGGACGTATGCCGCGCTGAATTTCGCGACCAAGAAAAATGTTCTCTGCCACGCTGAGGTTTTCAAACAGGTTAAGTTCCTGATGCACCATGCCGATGCCGTGGCGCGCGGCGTCACGCGTGCTGCTGAACGCCACTTTTTGCCCGTTAAGCAGCATTTCACCACTGGTCGGCTGCTGCACGCCGGCGATAATTTTCATGAGCGTCGATTTACCCGCCCCGTTCTCGCCAATGATGACGTTGACCTTGCCGCGCCATACGCGGTAATCCACGCGATCTAGCGCGAGCGTGCCAGGAAACAGCATCGACATCTGGTTAGCCTGCAGAATGATTTCATCGCTCATCATGGATTCCCCTGCTGCAGCTGAAGTGCCACTGCATCGTCCACCGTGCCCGCGCCCATGCTGACGGCCAGCAGCGCCTGCGCCGGTTTGCCGACCCAGCGGGCATCAACCGTCGGCAACTGCTGCACCGCATGGCGATTGAGCGCTTTGGTCAGCTGCGCGTACTGCACCTGATTGGTGAACTCTTCAAAACGAAAGCCGGCGGCGTCGCGAATGGCATTGCCGCGCAACACCGGGCCAATCAACACCTTCACCGGCTTGCCGTTGATGGTCATGGTGAGGCTGCGCTCACGCTCATTGCTGTTGTCAAATGCCGTCACCGTGCCAGAGGCGCGCACGAACACGCTTGCACTGCCGCCCGTTTTGACGGTATGACTTTTGGTTTCCATATCGGCCCAGCTCAGCGCCTGTTTCTCTGCGGGCTGCTGCACGCGGCTGGCCCAGCTCGATTCCGCGATCTGCTGCGGGGTTTGATCGCGGTAACCCGGCTGCGCGTGAGGATCTTTCGGCATGATGGGATTGCCGTTGGCATCCAGATCTACCACGGTGCAGGCGGCTAACATCAGCGTCAGCAGCGCGACCAACATCTTCTCCTTCATGCCGACCACCATCTTATTGCGCCAGCTTGAAGGTTTTCAGCTTCGAGGCGTTGCTGTCGTCAATCAGCACGCAATCCATCAGCTGCTTCTCTTCTTTCTGCGCTTTGCCGTTCTTCAGGTAATAATCCACCTGCTCAACCGCCATTTGCGCCTGATCCCAGCCCGGCTGCAGCACGGTAGCTTTGATATTGCCTTTGTTGATGATGGAGTCGCGGGTGTAATCACTGCCGTCGAAGCCGACGATAATCACGTTGGTTTTGCCCGCCGCCTTCAGCGCCGCTTCCGCACCCAGCGCCATGGTGTCGTTACCGGAGATCACGCCGACAATGTTGGGGTTCTTCTGCAGGATGGTTTCCATCCGGCTAAACGCTTCGGTTTGGCTCCAGTTGGCACTCTGCTGTGCCACCATTTTCAGATCGGGATAATCGTCCAGCACATCGTGATAACCCTGCGAACGCACGCCCGCGTTGGTATCCGACTCTTTACCCAGCAGCTCCACATAATCGCCTTTGCCGTTCAGCAGCTTTGCGAACTTCTCCGCACCGAGCTGTGCGCCCTGATAGTTGTTGGAGACAATTTGTGCCACGGCGATACCGGTTTTGTTGATTTCACGATCGATAAGGAAGGTGGGAATACCGGCATCTTTGGCTTTTTGTACCGGTCCAACGGTGGCATCAGCGCCGGCGTTATCAAGGATGATGGCTTTGGCTTTGCGCGCGATAGCGGTTTCGATCAACTGGTTCTGCTTGTTGACGTCATCATCATGCGAGGCCACCAGCGTGGTGTAGCCCAGCGCTTTGGCTTTTTCCTGCGCGCCGTCGGCTTCCGCTTTAAAGAACGGGTTGTCATGCGATGGCGTGATGATGGCCAGCAGCCCCTTATCCGCCGCCAGCGACGCTGCCGATATCAATATGAGTGAAGCAAGTAGAGAGACTTTAAGAACAGAGGCTTTCATTGGCGATCTCCGATTGAATATATATTCAATTATGATTTTATATGCATAGTGACTATGCGCTGCCTTAATGAGCACGTCCAATGCGCGATGTTTAAAAAGCGAAAACGATCACAAAATGTTCTGCGTTGTTATTTATCAGCGGCTGATTAACAATACCAGGCAGGTTAAGAGAGAGAAAAAACCATGGCAAAACAGGATGAACAGCGGCTGATGGTGAAAATCGCCACGCTCTATTACGTGGAAGGCAGGAAGCAGTCCGACATTGCGCAGCTGCTGAAGCTGTCACAATCCTTCGTGTCACGTATTCTCAATCGCAGCGTGAAAGAAGGCGTGGTGAAGATAAGCGTTGTGCCGCCTGCCAACGTGTTTCCCGAACTGGAAAAAGCCATTGAGCAACGGTATCAACTGCCGCAGGTAATTGTGGTGGATGTGCCGGATCAGGCATCGGCTTTGCAGATCAAACAGGCGATCGGTTCCGCTGCCGCGCACTATCTGGAAACGCGTCTGCGCGCCGATGAGCTGATTGGCATTTCGTCATGGAGCGGCACCATCCGCGCTATGGTGGATGCGCTGCATCCGCTGAGCGCCCCCTGCAAAGGGGTGATTCAGCTGCTGGGCGGGGTTGGCGCCAATGGCAACGTGCAGGCGACGATCCTGACGCAAAATCTGGCGGCGCTGCTGAACTGTCCAGCATGGCTTTTGCCATCGCAATCGATTGAGCATTCGGTGCAGGATCGCCAGCGTTTGTCGGTTAATCCCGAGGTGGCGGTGGTACTGGAGAAGTTTGACCAGGTGGATTTGGCGATTGTCGGCATTGGCGATCTTGAGCCATCCGCCCTGCTGCGTAACTCCGGCAACTATTACGACGGCGAGATGCTGCGCACGCTGGCCGAGCGTGGCGCGGTGGGTGATATTTGCCTGCACTATTTCGATGCCGATGGTCAGCCGGTGCTGAGCGCGGCAGAAGATCCGGTGATTGGTATGGAGCTGGCGCAGGTTAAACGCTGTCCGCAAGTGGTGGCACTCGCCGGCGGCAAAGAGAAAGCGCAGGCGATTCGCGGCGCGTTGCGCGGCGGCTATGTACAGGTGTTGATTGTCGATTATCCGACGGCGCGATTATTGGCAGAGGGTTAATGTGGTGCGGCTGTTAACCAGGTCGCCATGAATATTGCGGTTGTTAACCGGGTCGCCATGAATGGCGACCCTACGGTACATTAACCGATGGTGCGGTACGCGGTGGTGACTTTCCACAGATAACGCGGGGCCTGCGCCGCCGGATGTTTGTTCTGTACGTGTTGGTAAAACTCGTCCGGCGTCATGGCGTTGATCATCGCAATGGCACGATCGCGGTCACGCGAGAAGGTGCGCAGCAGCGCACCCGCACCATTCGCATAGGAAACAATGGTGGCGTAACGCAGCGTCAGCGGATCGCGAATGCCGGCTAACGCTGAATCCTGCAGAATTTTCAGATACGCGGCCCCGATATCGATGTTTTTTGCCGGATCGCGCAGCTCTGAAGAGGATGGCTGACCACGACGGCCCTGCGTACGATAAACTTCACGGCCGGCGGTCGAAGCCTTAATTTGCATTAAACCAACCGCATTGGAGCGGCTCACTACGGTGGGATTGCCTCCGGATTCGACACTAATAATGGCGCTGATTAACTTCTCATCAACGCCATAATGACTGGCGGCATCTTCGGTAAACATTGACCATGCATCATTTACTTTCGAGGGGGGTGCCTGCGTTAATGGCGTATTCTTCTCGGGCAGTGCCGGTTTCTCCGGCTCGCTTGAACAGCCAGCTAGCAACAGTGCAGAAAGCATAAGTAGGCGAATTTTCACTGATTTTTGGTTCCGCAATAGGGTTGGCGCAAGCTATCATACCTGGCGCAGCGCGATGCAAAATTACCGTTTATCCTAAATCGGTAAAAAACCTTATGCCGCCGTGACTTCGTTAACGCATTTCGTCATCATCGGCAGGCAAATAGACAGCAGGATGGAAGTTATGTTCACGCCCCGCACGCTACGTTTAATCGCCCCTTCCGGCTATTGCCACAATCAGGATGCCGCCCAGCGCGCGGTCAGTCGTTTACAGGCCGCAGGCCATCATCTGCAGAATCAATCCACGATTACTCGCCGCTATCAACGTTTTGCCGGCGATGATGCGCAGCGGCTGAATGATATCAATGAGTTGGCAACACTGGAACCTCTGCCCGATATCATGCTGGCAGTGCGCGGCGGGTATGGCGCATCGCGTTTGCTCGATAAGATTGATTATATCGGCCTGCAACGTCGCTTGCTCAATCAGCCAGTGGCGCTATGTGGACACAGCGATTTCACCGCCATTCAGCTGGCATTGCTGGCGCAAACGGGCTTGATTACTTTCAGTGGGCCAATGCTGGCGGGCAATTTCGGCGCAGAGGCTTTATCTGAATTTACTCAGTACCACTTTTGGCAAGCGCTAACTTCACCTACAGTCAACGTTAGCTGGCCAAGTGAGAGTCCGGATCGCGGCCGCTGGCACGGTAAGTTATGGGGTGGCAATCTGGCCATGATTTGCTCGCTGATTGGTACGCCGTGGATGCCGCAGATCGAAGGCGGGATTTTGGTGATCGAGGATGTTAATGAACATCCCTTCCGCATTGAACGCATGCTGATTCAGCTACAGCAGAGTGGCATTTTGCCGCGCCAGAAAGCAATTATCACCGGCAGCTTTACCAGTACGTCGCTGTCGGCCTACGACAATGGTTTTGATTTTTCCACCGTCTGGCAGCGCGTCCGAGATGAGTACCACATCCCCGTGATTAGCGATCTGGCATTTGGTCACGATGCTGATACCGTGACGCTGCCGCTGGGTGCCAGCGCCACGTTGCAGATTGAGAGCGGAGAAGCACAGCTCGCCTTCACCGGCCACCCGACATTGCGCTAACGTTTTGCCGCAGGAGACCGACAATGAAGCCACTGTACGACGATTTGTGGATCTCCACGCCAGAATTCCCTGCCGAACAAACGGCAAGCGATTTAATGATGCATGGCTTTATGCTGCGCCATCCGCGCGGCAATTTATTAATTGGTCGCGTGGAGCATCCATTCGACCACGAATTTCTCGACGATGCGGGTGGCGTGATTCGTCACTATTTCACGCACTGGCATGAAGCGGCACCCGGCGCGCGCGCCATTCAGCAACGCTTTAATAGCGCGCTCTACTGCCACAGCCGTTCGCTGGGTCCGGTGAGTTTGGTTATCGAGCCAGATGAAACCTTTACCCAGCAAGAGACGCATTTCGGCGATTTTCATCTGCTGCCGACGCCCGGCCATACGCCCGGCAGCAGCAGCTATCTTTATCGCTCCCCGCTGGGTCATACCTATCTGTTTGTGGGTGATACGCTCACGCGTGACTACAATCGCTGGATCAGCGTACTGATGCCGGAGAGTAACCTTACTGAGCTGCAGCAGTCGCTGGAGCTCTATCGCTCTTTGCGACCCGATGTGGTGTTGATGAGCACCACGCGCGGACATCTTTCATGGGCAAAGGTGAACTTGCAAAGCTGGCTGGCAGCGATTGATGAAGCAGAACAGTCGCCGCTGGATCTGCGTCAGCGGCAGCTGATTTAACTACAGCGTTTTGCTGAGATAGTGACGCTGATGATGACGGGGATAATGATCAAGGCTCAGCCGTAACGTATAGCCCAGCTTCTCGTAAAACGGACGCGCCTGGAAACTGGCGGTATCAACTTGCGCATAGCGGCAGCCGCGCGCACGCGCTTCCTCTTCTGCCGCCAGAATTAACTGACTGCCTGCCCCTTGCCCGCGCAGTTCATCACTGACCCACAGCATATCGATGCGTAACCAGTTGCCATAAGTGGAACCGGTTAATGCACCTTGTTTACGGCCCGATGCATCGGTAATAAACACGCCAATCGGTTTTAACTCATCAACGTTAATGAAGCGACTATTGTAGGTGTTGAGGCCAAGGCGGACTTCATCAAGATCCTGATGAGAGACGCTATCGGTAATGCTGAGTTGCATAACGAGCTCCTTGTAATGGCAATCACGAGTTTGGGCGGGCGCTATCGTCATAACGTTCCAGTGAAAGGATTTCCGCGTCGCGTTTTTCCGTGCGACTGCAGGGCAACAGCTTATCGCTGTCTGCGTAGACGAAAAAGGTCTCTTGATTATTTTTGTTCACAATCAACTGATCGCCATTGCGAAAACGGGTGATGGAAACCTTGTCACCCTCTTTCAGGCTGGTCCGCTGCTGCCCGGCAGCAATTTGAAAATGACGCGCAGGCCACATCAGGGTGCTCAGTCCGTACTCGGCACGTGATACCGTCATGGTAGGACGACCCGGACACGTGATTTGATATTCGGTTTCGCTCCAGGCGGGCGCAATCTGACAAGCCAGCACGCCAACGGCCATAACTATCGCCTTCATTGGATTCTCCGCTGAGGTTAAATGATGATTTCGTTGGGATTTTCGTGCAGAAGGGTAACACATTTGTGGGGATGATGAAGGCAAGCGGCCTGCAGGACGCGGGCCGCACTAAAAAAAATCAAACTGGAAAGGTCAGTTTATCGAGTTCATGTCTTTGATCTGATTGCGATTAATCTGCTGTTCTTTACCGTCAATATCTTTGTAAGTAATCATGCCGGTATCGTCATCGACCTTCGGCTTACCCTGAACCACAATGGTTTGACCATCAGTGGTATGCAAGACGTGATCGGATGCACAACCCGCCAGCAGCAGGCCAAGGCTAAAAGTACCCACTAAAAACAGTGTCTTTTTCATCTCATCCTCCTTTTGGATTCACAAACAGGTGTAGCACAGACTGTCTGAAAGAAAACCAGGAGAAAGATTAATACGTAATAGCTTTGCTGCTGGGCATCAGTCTTGTCGACTGAGCAGCAGCAAAGCTATTTGAGAGAATTTATGGTGAGACGAGGGAGAGAGGATTTACTCTGCAGCCACCTGTGCGGCGACTAACATCAAGGCCAGGCCGGCCTCTTCGGCTTCAAAACGCTGCATCACTTCCTGAATGGCCGCTACGCAGTTCATGACCTGCTTTTTTTTGTCGGCTTCTAATTTGTCGATCGCGTGCTGAAGAATCATTAAACTCGCTTCTTCTTCTTTCATTCATTTACCCTTGTTTTGCTTACCCGGTGCGCAACGCTGGCAAGAATACCGTTTATCAGCTAGTAAAGTCACCCCTTTACATTTCTTCCGCTTAACGATTATACAAATGACAAATGGGAAGCAGCGTCAGACCTGCTATGATCCAGTTATCAGTACGCATTGGCGTGCCATGGCAAACCAGGGAATGAAGCAGGTGCTCATGTGGCGAATCACAGTTGTACTCACCCTTTTCGTTTTAGCTGGCTGCAGTTCGACACCAAAAGGTGTCGACTGTCCTGGTGAGGTTTCGACAATTTATGGTCAGTCGATGGGCAATACCCAGGCGCGAATCTTCGATTTGGTCAACGCCTTTGCCGTTACGCGCGATGGGGTAAAAGTCCAAAGCGGTACGCTGCACTCCACCGATCGCTTTCAGTATGTGCCCTCGGCCATTACTGCCGAAGGCTTCTATGCCCAGCGTTTATCGGATAAACAGTTTCGCCTGATCAATCCTTATCAGAACACCATGATTACCTGGACGTGCCCTTAAGCCGTGCGTTGCGACATGAGATGGTTTATTGTCTGCCCATCTCACGCTGCGGACCTGCATGATGGAAAAAAGTCTGGATAATAACGGTTATATCGATTTCCCCTTCCCTGCCACCACCAATGTGGATGGTTCGGTGAATCCCTGCGGATTTGACCTCACGTTAGAAACCGGTCGCATTGACGAGATCGCTGCGGGAAAGTATTCCGAAAATATGCGGCGCTTGCTCGAAGAGGTCAATTTGCAGGACGGCTTATTCATGACGCTGGCCTGCGACTGGCAGCGGCGTGAGGATGGCGTATGCGGTTTTATCGATATCGCCTTTCGCCCAACCCTATCCACTGCCAGCCGTAAAGAGACACAAAGCCTCGATCAGGCATTTGAGGTTTACCTGAGTCGTCAGGAAAAGCAGCACAACATGCAGAGTGGAACGTTAATCAATTATGCGCGCGCCGTGCTGGATTGGGGCTGGTCACCGCTTCACCTTCGGCATCGGCACTATGAAAAAGTGACGTTGCGCTATTACTGCCAGCAAGCCGAGGATGCGGAGTGGTGTTTTGATCATCTGCGCCATTTTTTTGTCAGCTGGTATCCGGCGTATCGAGATAAAAGCTAACCATATCGTGGATCAGTAGATTACGGCTTAACCAGCCGAATGGCGTGCTCTAACATACGCTGTTCATCACGCTCATCATGGGCGCGCTGATGACGTGTACGTTGCAGCAGCCTGGTGATTTCCGCCCGACGGGTTTCATGTCCCAGTTCGGTTAATACAATGACGGCATCGCCGATCACGCGGCATACTTCATCATAATCGTCTTCGTTTAATACATCGCGCTTCATGATTCCTCCGCTTTGAATCGCCCGTTAACCTGCGTGCTGAATGCACTTGACCGCTTTTTAGTCTGGACAGAATTTTTGCTTACTGCAAATTGCTGTTACAACCTTTCCCGCTGCGTCATTTGCTGACTGCAGTTTCTCTGACTACGCTAAGTAAGACATCCACCACTATCAGGGAGTTAACATGAGCGATAAAGCGGAAGCAAAATTGAACGAAGCGGCGGGTGCCGTTCAGGAAAAATTTGGCGAAGTCACCGGTTCACGCCGTCAGCAAGCGAAAGGCGCAGCGCGCCGTTATCCCTCTCAGGCCAGCTATGCGGTTCAGGATGCAGCGGATTGTGTGGTGAAATCGGTGCGTGATAATCCAGCGACCGGCCTGGCCGTGGCGGCCAGCATTGGCGTGATTGTCGGTTTCCTGCTCGGACGGAAATAATCCGTCAAAACGGGGCCTCCAGGGCCCCGTTACTCATCAGTCTTCATTTCTCATCAGATCTGTGCACGTCGTGCTTTATAGCGCGCCACCATGGTCATTAACGCCTGATAAATTAATCCCGCATATAAGCTCATCACAATTACCATGCCCATCTCTTTACCCTGCGCTTGCCAGGAGACAAACCACATAAAAATGCCCCACAGCAGCGAAAACAGCAGCCAACCTTTGACGAACTTAATGACACCTTGCATACCGCCTCCTCTCACGAATGCGATGAAGATAGCGGTTTATGAGATAACGCACACTACCGTTAATGTTTAAATGCTAGCTGTTTCAAACTTCCAGGAAAGGGATTGTAAACCCGCAGCCAGGTAGCGTATTACGCACGCGTCGCATATCGCCCTTGACGCCAATTATGTTTGAATTCTCCTCAACACTGTCCGGTATGTGGTTGAAATGACTTTTTTAAGTAATATCCAAAATTTTATTGAGGGCAATACGGTATTGTCTGCCGCTTTTAGCCTGCTAATCCTGATGGTCGCTGGCATGATCGCCCATCTAATCTGCAAATTCTTTATCGTTAAAGTGGTCAGAAAGGTGTTCTTCAGCGCGCACAAGAATGAAGTGCCGCTCGATAAAGATGTCCGCTTATCTGAAAAGCTCTCCAATTTCATTCCAGTGATTACGGTCTATTATCTGCTGCAGTTTATGCCGGATTTGCCCGAACATCTGTTAATCGCGATCAAGACCATCTGCGGCATTCTGTTCTTCGTGTATTTATCGCTGTTCTTTACCGAAGTGCTGGAGATTGTTAATAACTCCTACTCGAAAAAAGCCAAACGTAAGAATCACTCGATCAAAGGCTATATTCAGATCGGTAAAATTCTGGTGCACATTATTTCGGCGATCATGATTCTGGCGATTATGTCGAATAAATCACCGGTGATTATCATTTCCAGTTTGGGTGCGGTGGCTGCGGTATTAATGTTGGTGTTCCAGCATACGCTAATGTCATTGGTAGCAAATATTCAGGTGTCATCAAATGACGTGCTGCAGCTGGGTGACTGGATTGAAATGCCCGATAACGGGATCAGCGGCGAAGTGATCGATATTGCGCTGCATACTATTACGATCCGCAACTGGGACAACACGCTGTCGCGCATCCCAACTAAAAACTTCCTCACAGAAACCTATACCAATTGGCAAGCGATGTTCTCATCGGGTGCGCGCCGCATTATGCGCAGCTTCCATCTCGATCAGATGTCGATCCGTTTTCTCGATCACGACATGGTGCAGCAGATGAGCCAGATTCGCGGCGTCAGTGAACAGCTTTCCGCGCTGATGGATGGGCGCGATACGAATGCGGTCAATGAGCGCTGGTTTGCGGAAAACGGCATCACCAATTTAACCGTTTTTCGCAAATACCTGACGGCGTGGCTGTCGCAGCGCGACGATATTAAAAAAGATATGTATATCGTAGTGCGAGCGATGAAACCTTCACCTGAAGGCCTGCCGGTGGAGGTGTACTGCTTTACCTCATCGGTGCTATGGGTTGACTACGAGAATTCACAATCGGCCATTTTCGAGTATATCTATGCGATTATCGGTCAATTTTCATTGCGAATGTACCAACATCCAGGCGGTAGCGATTTCTGGCGGCTGTCGCAAGCGCGTGCGCAGACGACAAATTCAGATGAGCAGCAGACTGGATGATATCAACATCACGGGAGCCATTGGCTCCCTGTTGTCAGGATAAACAACAAAGCTGTGGGGGAATATGATCAATAACGTTATGATAGAAATTCATATTGAGGAAGTTTTTGATGTTTTTACCGGTCAAAAAGCAGGAGATAGAGTCTCTATTATTCTAAACGTTGCATCATGAAAAAACCTATAAAGCCTGGCTTCAGGATTTCATATGGGAATTATTTGGCGTTCGCCTGCCCATACTAACTGCCGTTATTTTTGCCGTTATTGCTGCCCGCTACTGGCCAGAATATGCGTTAATTTCATCAGCTGTATATCTTGTCGTGGCATTTATCGTGAGTGATTTTTTATTAAAGAAGAAAAAGTAAGTATTAACAAAACCCATTATTTATCAGAAAAAATTTTATAATTTCGCAAACTCATTCTAACACGTGAATAAAAAACGGGAGCCACTGGCTCCCGTTATGTTTTCTGCCGTCAGGCAAATTACATGTTATTGATGATTGCGTCACCAAACTCTGAACATTTCAGCAGCTTAGCGCCGTCCATCAGACGTTCGAAATCGTAAGTCACGGTTTTGTTAGCGATAGCGCCTTCAACACCTTTCACAATCAGGTCAGCCGCTTCGAACCACTCCAGATGACGCAGCATCATTTCTGCTGACAGAATCACTGAACCTGGGTTCACTTTGTCCTGACCAGCATACTTAGGTGCTGTACCGTGCGTCGCTTCGAACAGCGCGCATTCGTCACCGATGTTTGCGCCCGGTGCGATACCGATACCGCCAACCTGTGCCGCCAGGGCATCAGAGATGTAGTCGCCGTTCAGGTTCATACAGGCGATAACGTCGTATTCAGCAGGACGCAGCAGGATCTGCTGCAGGAAGGCATCGGCGATCACGTCTTTAACGATGATCTCTTTACCGGTGTTTGGGTTCTTAAACTTCATCCACGGGCCGCCATCGATCAGCTCGCCGCCGAACTCTTCTTTCACTAACTGGTAGCCCCAGTCTTTGAAAGAACCTTCGGTGAACTTCATGATGTTGCCTTTGTGAACCAGCGTCAGAGAATCACGATCGTTGGTGATGGTGTACTCTACCGCTGCGCGCACCAGACGTTTAGTACCCTCTTCCGAGCAAGGCTTAACGCCGATACCGCACTGCTCTGGGAAGCGAATTTTCTTCACGCCCATCTCTTCACGCAGGAACTTGATCACTTTATCGGCTTCAGGCGTGCCCGCTTTCCACTCGATACCTGCATAGATATCTTCTGAGTTTTCACGGAAGATCACCATATCGGTATCTTCTGGACGCTTAACCGGGCTTGGTGTGCCTTTGTAGTAGCGAACCGGACGCAGACACACGTACAGATCCAGCTCCTGGCGCAGCGCAACGTTAAGGGAACGAATACCGCCACCAACTGGGGTAGTCAGCGGGCCTTTAATGGCAACGCGGTACTCTTTGATTAAATCGAGGGTTTCTTGCGGCAGCCAGACGTCCTGGCCGTAGAGTTCTACTGATTTTTCGCCGGTGTAAATTTCCATCCAGGAAATTTTTCGCTCGCCGTTGTAGGCTTTCTTCACAGCGGCATCAACCACTTTCAACATTACCGGGGAAACATCAACGCCGATACCGTCACCTTCAATGTAAGGAATAATCGGGTTATTCGGAAAATTCAGTTTTCCCTGATCCAGGGTGATTTTTTGACCTTCCGCCGGAACAACTACTTTGCTTTCCATCAACCTCTCCTTCGAGCGATTTTTTGTTAATGATTTGTAAGATGCGGGTCAATACTACTTGATTATTTCCGCTACGCCAATCACCGTAGTTTCGCGCTATAATGCGCCGAATGTTTCCGACTGCAAAGCCCATGCGAAAAACTTCTCAACGAATTCACCAGGATAAGCGTGCTAACGCCCCAACGCGTAAGCCTGTGCGCCGAGATACCCGTCCGAAAGGCCCAAGACGCGTCATACTCTTTAACAAACCTTTCGATGTTTTACCGCAATTTAGCGATGAGGCTGGACGCCGCACGCTGAAAGATTTTGTGCCGGTAAGTGACGTTTATGCCGCAGGCCGCCTCGATCGCGACAGCGAAGGGTTGATGATTTTAACCAACGATGGCGCGCTGCAGGCCCAGCTGACGCAGCCCGGCAAGCGCACCGGGAAGATCTATTTTGTGCAGGTTGAAGGTGCGCCGCAGGAATCAGATTTATCCCTGTTACGTCACGGCGTGACGCTGAATGATGGTCCAACCTTACCGGCGGGAATTGAATTAGTGACCGAGCCAGCGTGGCTGTGGCCACGCCAGCCGCCGATTCGTGAGCGCAAAGCCATCCCCACCAGCTGGCTGAAAATCACGTTATTTGAAGGGCGCAATCGGCAGGTACGTCGTATGACCGCGCACATTGGTTTCCCTACGTTACGCCTGATTCGCTTTGCGATGGGTGAGCACCAGTTAGGCGATTTATCACCGGGCGAATGGCGCGATATCAGCGCCGCCGTTTAATAACTTTTAGTTAACAATTTTGGAGGAAGGATGTTTAAACCTCATGTAACGGTCGCCTGTATTGTGCAGGCCCAGGGACATTTACTGGTGGTAGAAGAGCGTGTACACGGCCGTATTACCTGGAACCAGCCAGCGGGTCATCTTGAAGCCGATGAAACCCTGCTCGAAGCAGCGCAGCGCGAACTGTTTGAAGAGACGGGCATTGATGCCCAACCCGACTATTTTCTCGGCGTGCAGCAGTGGATTGCGCCGGACGATACACCTTTTGTGCGTTTCCTGTTTGGCCTCGATCTGGCGGAAAAAGTGGAAACCTCACCGCACGATCGCGACATCGATTGCTGCTGGTGGCTGCCGCCAGAGCAGATTCTGACGGCCAATCGCCTGCGGTCGCCGTTGGTGGCAGAGAGCGTACGACTGTGGCAACAAGGCGCGCGTTATCCGCTGCAACTGGTCGCGCCGTTCCAGTGGCCGTTTCATGAGGGTGCGCGCCCCGCTTCTGCATGATAGAATGCGCCGCCTGTTTTTATCGTAATTTAAGAGTGCGTCATGTCTGACAACAGCCAGAAAAAAGTGATCGTCGGGATGTCCGGCGGCGTCGATTCTTCCGTTTCCGCCTGGTTACTGCAGCAGCAGGGCTATCAGGTGGAAGGCCTGTTCATGAAGAACTGGGAGGAAGACGACGGCGAGGAGTATTGCACCGCCGCCGATGATCTGGCTGACGCACAAGCCGTGTGTGACAAACTCGGCATCAAACTGCACAAAATTAACTTCGCCGCCGAGTACTGGGACAACGTGTTCGAACACTTCCTGGAAGAGTACAAAGCGGGACGCACGCCGAATCCTGACATCCTGTGCAACAAAGAGATCAAGTTCAAAGCTTTTCTCGAATTCGCGGCAGACGATCTCGGCGCAGACTTCATCGCCACTGGCCACTATGTGCGCCGTCAGGATGTTGACGGTCAGAGTCACCTGCTGCGCGGCCTCGACGGCAATAAAGATCAGAGCTACTTCCTCTATACCCTGAGCCACCAGCAGATCGCACAAAGTCTGTTTCCGGTTGGCGAACTGGAGAAACCGGAAGTACGCCGCATCGCTGAGCAGCTCGATCTCATCACGGCGAAGAAAAAAGACTCCACCGGCATCTGCTTTATCGGCGAGCGCAAATTCCGCGATTTCCTTGGCCGCTATCTGCCAGCCCAGCCGGGTGAGATTGAAACCGTTGACGGCGAAATCGTTGGTGAACATCAGGGCCTGATGTATCACACGCTCGGCCAGCGTAAAGGCTTGGGTATCGGTGGTCGTAAAGAGAGCAACGACGATCCCTGGTATGTGGTCGACAAAGATGTGGCGCGCAATCGCCTGATCGTGGCGCAAGGTGGCGACCATCCGCGCCTGATGTCGGTCGGCTTGATTGCCCAGCAGCTGCATTGGGTCAATCGTCAGCCTATCGCGGCCCCGCTACGCTGCACGGTAAAAACCCGCTATCGTCAAACCGATATTCCCTGCGAAATCATTCCGCACGGCGACGACCGTATTGAAGTCCGATTTGACGAGCCGGTTGCGGCCGTCACGCCTGGCCAATCTGCCGTGTTCTATCTCGGCGAAGTGTGCCTTGGTGGCGGTATTATCGAACAACGCCTGCCTTTGGCAGAAGCCTAAGGTCGGGGCTGTCCGACGCGATGACAGGAGTTAAGCGTGGCTAAGAACTATTATGAGATTACGCTGGCGTTGGCCGGCGTTTGCCAGGCCGCACATGTAGTGCAACAGCTTGCGCATCAGGGGCAATGCAACACCCATGCATTGAACGTGTCGCTGCGCAGTCTGCTCGATCTCAACCCCGGTTCGACGCTGGCGGTATATGGCAATGACGAAGCCAATTTGAAATTGGGGTTAGAAACCCTGATGGCGGTGCTGAACAGCAGCAGCCGCCAGGGCGCGGGTGCGGAACTGACGCGCTACACCCTGAGCATGATGGTGCTGGAGCGCAAGCTTCACGGCAACAAAAGCGCGTTGAATACGCTGGCACAGCGTATCGGCCAGCTTGATCGTCAGCTGGCGCATTATGAGCTGGAGTCCGATACCATCACCAGCGCCATGGCTGGGATTTACGTGGATGTGATTAGCCCATTGGGGCCGCGCATTCAGGTAACCGGATCGCCGCAGGTATTACAGAATTCTCAAGTGCAGAGTAAAGTGCGCGCCGCATTGCTGGCTGGTATTCGCTCTGCAGTATTGTGGCAGCAGGTTGGCGGTGGCCGTCTGCAGCTGATGTTCTCGCGCCAGCGATTGCTGGGTGAAGCGAAAACCATTTTATCCCGCCTGGGCCCGGCGTATTAAGCGCTGCCCCGGCATCATTGTTAAACGATTCAGGAGTTGCACTGATGGAATTATCCTCTCTGACCGCCGTTTCACCTGTCGATGGTCGTTACGGCGATAAAGTCAGCCCACTGCGCGCCATTTTCAGCGAGTTTGGATTGCTGAAATTCCGCGTTGAGGTTGAGGTTCGCTGGTTACAAAAACTGGCCACGACTGTAGAGATCAAGGAAGTTCCTGCATTTGATGCCGACGCAAACGCTTTCCTTGATGCTATTGTCGCCAATTTCAGCGAAGAAGACGCCGCACGCATCAAAACCATCGAGCGCACCACCAACCACGACGTAAAAGCCGTGGAGTATTTCCTGAAAGAGAAAGTGGCCGATGTGCCCGCGCTGCATGCGGTGTCTGAATTCATCCACTTCGCCTGTACTTCTGAAGATATTAATAACCTCTCGCATGCGCTGATGCTGGAAACGGCACGTCGCGATGTGATTGTGCCGTTCTGGAATAAACTCATCGATGCCGTAAAAGGCCTGGCGCACGAATATCGCGACATTCCGCTGCTGTCGCGTACCCACGGCCAGCCGGCTACACCGTCGACCATGGGTAAAGAGATGGCAAACGTGGCGTACCGTCTGGAACGCCAGCTGCGTCAGCTGAGCAAAATTGAAGTGCTGGGCAAAATCAACGGTGCCGTCGGCAACTACAACGCTCACCTCTCTGCCTATCCGGAAGTTGATTGGCATCAGCTTAGCGAGCAGTTTGTCACTTCGCTGGGCATCACGTGGAACCCGTACACCACGCAGATTGAACCGCACGACTATATTGCAGAACTGTTCGATTGCATCGCGCGTTTCAACACCATTCTCATCGACTTTGATCGTGATATCTGGGGCTACGTTGCGCTGAACCACTTCAAGCAGAAAACTATCGCTGGTGAAATCGGTTCATCAACCATGCCGCACAAAGTGAACCCGATTGACTTCGAAAATTCCGAGGGCAACCTCGGATTGGCCAACGCGATGATGCAGCATCTGGCCAGCAAACTGCCGGTTTCCCGCTGGCAGCGTGACCTCACCGATTCTACCGTGCTGCGTAACCTGGGCGTTGGCATCGGTTATGCACTGATCGCCTATCAAGCCACGCTGAAAGGCATCTCTAAGCTGGAAGTGAACCGCGATCGTCTATTGGATGAGCTGGATCACAACTGGGAAGTGCTGGCTGAGCCGATTCAAACCGTGATGCGTCGTTACGGCATCGAAAAACCGTACGAGAAGCTGAAAGAGCTGACGCGCGGTAAACGTGTTGATGCCGCCGGTATGCAGGCCTTCATTGATAGCCTGGCGCTGCCGGAAGAGGAGAAAGTGCGTCTGAAGCAGATGACGCCAGCCAACTACCTTGGCCGTGCGATTCAGATGGTTGATGATTTGCAGTAAATCTCAACAACAGGCGTGTTCAATGTTGGGCACGCCTCTATTAACAAACGTTGATCTCTTGTTTAGCTGGCTTCGCATATACTTTTCTCCATCATTATTGAGTCGGAAGCTAAGGAAATACTATGCGTGTTCTGGTTGTGGAAGATAACGCACTGCTGCGCCATCATCTCGCCGTGCAACTGCGTGAAATGGGCCATCAGGTCGATGCCGCAGAAGATGCCAAAGAAGCTGACTATTTCCTGCAAGAGCATATCCCTGATATCGCCCTGGTCGATCTGGGTTTACCCGACGAAGATGGCATGTCGTTGATTCGTCGCTGGCGAAGCGATGCCGTCCGCCAACCTATTCTGGTATTAACCGCCCGTGAAGGCTGGCAGGCGAAAGTCGAAGCGCTGGAAGCCGGTGCCGATGACTATGTCACCAAGCCGTTCCATATTGAAGAAGTGGCTGCTCGCTTGCAGGCGCTGATGCGTCGCAACAGCGGACATGCTTCACAAATCATCTCCATGCCGCCATTCCAGGTGGATTTATCACGCCGCGAGCTGACTGTGCAGGATGAGCCGGTCAAACTGACCGCGTTTGAATACACCATCGTTGAAACCTTGATTCGCAATGCCGGTAAAGTGGTCAGTAAAGATTCCCTAATGCTGCAGCTTTATCCGGATGCCGAACTGCGCGAAAGCCATACCATTGATGTATTGATGGGACGTCTGCGTAAAAAAATTCTTTCCCTCTATCCGACCGAAGTGATTAACACCGTGCGCGGCCAGGGTTATCGCTTTGATCTCTAATTTATGACGTGGTTCCAGCGCTTTCGCCCCTTCTCGCTGCGTGCCCGCTTTCTGCTGGCAACCGCCGCGATTGTCCTGTTTTTATCGCTCTCTTACGGCATGGTGGCGGTGGTGGGCTATGTTGTCAGCTTCGATAAAAACACCTATCGCGTGATGCGTGGCGAGAGCAATCTGTTCTTCACGCTGGCACAGTGGCAAGACAATAAACTCACCATCGGCCAGCCTGAGCGTATGACGCTCAACTTCCCTACGCTGGTGTTTATTTACGATGAGCATGGCAAGTTGCTGTGGCAACAGCGCGATGTGCCTGATATTCGTAAAAAGATTCGCCGCGAGTGGCTGCTTAAGCCTGACTTTTACGAAATCGATACCAACAACAGCACCAGCATGGCGGCGATGGGCAATAACCCACTAGCAAAAGAGCGACTGCACGCGCTGGACAGTGACAGCAACGACACCTTTACGCACTCGGTGGCGGTGAATCGCTACGATGCCACCACCAATTTACCCGCGCTGACGATCGTGGTTGTCGATTCAATCCCGCAGGAACTGCAGCATTCCGATGTGGTGTGGTCGTGGTTTAGCTATGTGCTGGCCGCCAATCTGCTGTTGGTCATTCCCCTGCTGTGGCTGGCGGCGCACTGGAGTTTGCGGCCGATTGGCGATCTCACCTCGCAGGTGCGCGAGCTGGAAACGGGCCACCGCGAAAATCTTGATGATAACCCGCCGCTGGAATTGCGGAGCCTGGTGCGAAATCTCAACCTGCTGCTGACCAATGAACGCCAGCGCTATACGCGCTATCGCACCACGCTTTCGGACGTGACGCACAGCCTGAAAACCCCGTTAGCGGTGCTGCAAAGTACGCTGCGTTCGTTACGCAGCGGCAAAGAGCTGACGGTGGAACAAGCCGAGCCGGTGATGCTGGAACAGATCAGCCGTATCTCGCAGCAAATTGGTTATTACCTGCATCGTGCCAGCATGCAGGCCGACCACAATCCGTTGCAGCGCGATGTGCATTCGGTATCGGCATTGCTCGATAGCCTGTGTTCGGCGTTGAATAAGGTGTATCAGCGCAAAGGCGTGGAGATCACCCTGGACATTTCACCTGAGCTGACCTTTATCGGCGATCAAAACGATTTTATGGAAGTACTGGGCAACGTGCTGGATAACGCCTGCAAATATTGCCTGGAATTTATTGAAGTCACCGCCCGCCAAACCGATAAAGCGCTGCATCTGTTTATCGACGATGATGGCCCTGGCATTCCGGAAAGCAAACGCGATCTGATTTTCGTGCGCGGTCAGCGCGCCGATACCCTGCGTCCCGGCCAGGGGTTAGGTTTAGCCGTGGTACGCGATATCCTCGAACAGTATGCAGGTCAGGTGATTGCCACCACCAGCCCGCTCGGCGGCGCACGCATGGAAGTGATTTTTCAACGTCAGGAAGGTGAGCATCACCGCGAGTAGAAAGGGACGCAGGCTGTTATACTTGCCTTCATTCTTTGCCGCAAACGGAATCCTCGTATGGACTATCAGCTCGACATCAACTGGCCCGATTTTATTCAGCGCTACTGGCAGAAACGCCCGGTAGTGCTCAAGCGGGGTTTCAAAAACTTCGTAGATCCTATTTCTCCTGATGAGCTGGCCGGTTTGGCGATGGAAAATGAGGTGGATAGCCGCCTTGTTAGCCATAACAATGGCAAATGGCAAGTCAGTCATGGCCCGTTTGAAAGCTACGATCATCTTGGTGAGAGCAATTGGTCACTGCTGGTACAGGCGGTAAACCACTGGCATGAACCTTCTGCCGCGCTGATGCGCCCGTTCCGTTTTTTGCCTGACTGGCGTGTTGACGATCTGATGATCTCCTTTGCCGTGCCCGGCGGCGGCGTTGGCCCGCATTTCGACCAGTATGACGTGTTTATTATTCAGGGTACCGGTCGTCGTCGCTGGCGCGTAGGTGAGAAAGTGCCGTTGAAACAGCACTGTCCGCACCCGGATCTGCTGCAGGTTGAACCGTTTGACGCCATCATTGATGAAGAGATGGAGCCCGGCGATATTCTCTATATTCCGCCTGGATTCCCACATGAAGGCTACTCGCTGGAAAATGCTATCAACTATTCGGTGGGCTTCCGCGCGCCAAATGGTCGCGAGCTGATCAGCGGCTTTGCCGATCATATGCTGGCCAACGAGTTGGGTAGCTATCGCTATAGCGATCCGGATGTGCCGTCGCGTGATTGCCCATCGCAAATCTTGCCGTCAGAGCTGGAAGGCATCCGCCAAGTGATGATGGATGTCATTAATCAGCCGGAGCAGTTTAACCAGTGGTTTGGCGAGTTTATTTCCCAATCGCGTCACGAGCTGGATATCGCACCGCCGGAACCGCCTTATCAGCCGGATGAAATCTATGATGCGTTGCAACAGGGCGACGCGCTGACGCGTCTTGGTGGCCTGCGCGTATTAACCTTGGGCGATACCGTGTTCGTAAACGGCGAATCGATCAGCTGCACCCATCCGCAAGTGCTGGCGGCACTGGCACATCATCATGTGCTGACGCTGGAAGATTTTGGCGATGCGCTGGACGATCCCTCAATGCTGGCGCAGCTGGCTGCGCTGGTGAATAGCGGATATTGGTTCTTCGGCGAATAAGGCCGTTATTGGGTCGCCATGAAGGATGTGCAAAAAAAGGCCTTTTTATGTTGGTGCGCATGAATGCGCACCCTACGAAAACCCAGCCATATCCACGTAGGGTCACCATTTATGGTGACCGATTCACGCTTAACTTAACTGGTTAGCATTACGCCATTTATGGCAGCCAGACAAGGTTGTAGGATGCGCATTTGTGCGCATCCTGTTGCTACCCTTTCTTCTGCCCCGCCAGCTCAGCCAAACGCACAATCACCTCTACCGACTGCGCCATGACATTAAGCGAAGCGAACTCGTGCTTGCCGTGATAGTTATATCCGCCGGTGAACAGGTTCGGGCATGGCAGACCTTTCCACGACAGTGCAGAGCCGTCAGTGCCGCCGCGAATCGGTTTGACGTTTGGTTCAATGCCGCAATCGCGCATCGCCTGGAGCGCTAACTCAATGATATGCGGATGCGGTTCAACCTTCTCGCGCATATTGCGATAGCTGTCGGTAATTTCCACTTTCACCGAACACTCGCTTTGCAACCCTTTGCTGACGCGCTGTCCGATCTCTTCCAGCAGCTGCTTGCGTTTGTCATAGCTATCCGCATCGAAATCACGAATCAGATACATCAGCTCGGCATGCTCAACCGTGCCTTTAATGGTATGCAAATGGAAAAAGCCTTCGTAGCCATCGGTATATTGCGGCTTCTCCTTTGGCGGTAGCTCCGCGTGGAAACGCATCGCCAGATCCAGCGCATTGACCATCACATTTTTAGCGCTGCCCGGATGCACATTATTACCGGTGATTTTCACCATCGCGGTCGCCGCGTTGAAGTTCTCGAACTCGAATTCTCCGAGATCGCTACCGTCAACGGTATAGGCCCAATCGGCGGCAAAACCTTCTACATCGAAGTGCGAAGCACCGCGGCCGATCTCTTCATCAGGAGTAAACGCCACACGGATCGCGCCGTGCGGAATATCACTGTTCGCCAGGCGCGCCATCGCCGTCATGATCTCGGCGATGCCGGCTTTGTCATCCGCCCCAAGCAGGGTTTTACCGTCGGTGGTGATCAGCGTATGACCCACCAGTTTATGCAGGATTGGGAACATCACCGGCGACAGAACTTCATCGCCGATGCCTAAAGCAATGTCGCCACCGCGATAGTTTTCAATAATCTGTGGATTAACGTTTTTGGCTGTGAAATCCGGTGAGGTATCCATATGCGAAATAAAGCCGATCACCGGGGTAGCCCAGTCGACGTTGGCCGGCAGCGTGCCCATAACGCAGCAGTGGTCACTCAATGAAACATCAACAAATCCAAGTGCAATCAGCTCTTCCTGTAATTGACGTGCCAGGATCCACTGCCCTTCACTGCTGGGCACCTGACGCGCCTGAGGTTTTGACTGAGTTTCTACTGCCACATAACTGAGAAAACGCTCAAGTAATTGATCCATTTGTCATCCCTCTAAAGAACCTGCATCATTATCATGGCGGCTTAACACCACCATGTTGCGTCAAATCATTATCCTTCAGGTTAGCTCTCTCAACGTCTTTTGCGCTGAAAATTTGCACACTGTCGCCTGTTCGACATATCCGATACGCATACTCCGGCATTTTTCAGCGTTTTCAAGGTAAATCCGTGGCAAAACATGGCGCTGACGCATTTTTGCGGTATTATCGCGCCCTTCATCACGGCATGTCGTCTTCAGCGGCTATGCTGTAACCTGATTCACCATCAGACTGAGTGACTAAAATGACGCAAACACGCGATCTCGCGCTGGTTACGCTTTCTGGCATCAGTAAAGCTTTCGATGGCAAAACCATCATCTCTGACTTCGACCTGACCATCCGTCACGGCGAATTTATCACGCTGCTCGGCCCCTCCGGCTGCGGAAAAACCACCATCTTGCGCCTGATAGCCGGGCTGGAAGAGGCCGACCACGGTCGCATCATCCTTGATGATAACGACATTACCGATTTGCCGGCTGAACATCGCCATATCAACACCGTGTTTCAGAGCTATGCGCTGTTTCCACACATGTCGGTGTTTGAAAACGTGGCTTTTGGCCTGCGCATGCAGAAAACCCCGGCGGCCGAGATCACCACACGCGTCAACGATGCGCTGGCGATGGTGCAGCTGGAGAGCTTTGCCGATCGCCGTCCGCATCAGCTCTCAGGCGGGCAGCAGCAGCGCGTGGCGATTGCGCGCGCGGTGGTCAACCGCCCGAAAGTGCTGCTGCTGGACGAGTCGCTCTCAGCGCTGGATTATAAGTTGCGTCGTCAGATGCAAAATGAGCTGAAAGCGCTGCAGCGCAAGCTCGGCATCACGTTTGTTTTCGTTACCCACGATCAGGAAGAAGCGCTGACCATGTCAGATCGTATCGTGGTGATGCGCGATGGCCGCATTGAACAGGACGGCACGCCGCGCGAAATCTATGAAGAACCGGCCAACCTGTTTGTCGCGCGCTTTATCGGCGAGATTAACGTGTTCGATGCCGAGGTGCTCAACAGCGATAATGCCCCCAGCATCCGCGCGCGGGTTGAAGGCCGGGAATGTGACCTCCACTGTGATTTTGCGGTGAAGCTCGGCGATCGGCTGCATGTCCTGCTGCGCCCGGAAGATCTGCGCGTGGAGGAGATCGATCACGACAGCCGCAGCGACAATCTGATTGGCTACGTGCGTGAACGCAACTATAAAGGCATGACGCTGGAATCCACCGTTGAGCTGGAGAACGGTAAGCTGCTCACGGTGAGCGAATTTTTCAACGAAGACGATCCCGATTTTGACCATTCGCTGAACCAGAAAATGGCCGTCAGCTGGGTGCCGAACTGGGAGGTGGTGCTGCCGTATGAAACGGATGCGTAATCGTCTACAGAAAGTGATTGTCGCCCTGATCGTCAGCTGGCTGACGCTATTTGTGCTGCTGCCCAACCTGATGATTTTCGTCACCAGCTTCCTGACGCGCGACGATGCGCATTTTGTCAGCATGGCCTTTACCCTCAATAACTACACGCGCCTGCTCGATCCACTCTACGCCGATGTGTTATTGCACTCGCTGAACATGGCCTTTATCGCCACGCTGTGCTGCCTGCTGCTCGGTTATCCGTTCGCCTGGTGCCTGACCAAATTGCCGGCACGAATGCGTGCGCTAATGCTGTTCCTGCTGATTGTCCCGTTCTGGACCAACTCGCTGATCCGCATTTACGGCCTGAAAATTTTTCTCAGCACACGCGGCTGGCTGAATGCGTTTTTACTGTGGATCGGCGTGATCGATAAACCCTTCCGCATTATGTACACCTCAGAAGCGGTCATCCTCGGGCTGATTTACATCCTGCTGCCGTTTATGGTGCTGCCGCTCTATTCCAGCCTCGAGAAGCTGGACAAATCCTGCCTCGAAGCCGCACGTGACCTCGGTGCCAACAAGCTGAAAACGTTCCTGCGCATTATTTTGCCACTCACCATGCCGGGGATTGTCGCCGGTTGCCTGCTGGTGTTTATCCCGGCGATGGGGCTGTTCTTCGTCTCCGATTTAATGGGCGGCGCGAAAAACCTGTTGATTGGTAACGTCATAAAAAGCCAGTTCCTCAACATCCGCGATTGGCCGTTTGGCGCGGCCACCAGTATCGTGATGACGCTGTTAATGGGTTTAATGCTGCTGGCCTACTGGCGCGCGGCACGTATGCTAAACAGCAAGGTGGATCTGCAATGATGGCGCGCTGGCTACGCGGCGGCTTCATGGCCATGATTTACGCCTGGTTTTACATCCCGATCATTATTCTGATCGTCAACTCCTTTAACAGCTCGCGGTTTGGCATCAACTGGCAGGGCTTCAGCACTCAGTGGTATCGCCTGTTGATGAATAACGACAGCCTGATTCAGGCCGCACAGCACTCCTTACTGATGGGCGTGCTGTCGGCCAGCTGCGCAACCATCATTGGCTCGCTAACCGCTGTTGCACTCTATCGTTATCGCTTCCGCGGTAAACCGTTCGTCAGCGGCATGCTATTTGTGGTGATGATGTCGCCCGATATCGTGATGGCGATTTCCCTGCTGGTGCTGTTTATGCTGTTGGGCATTTCGCTTGGTTTCTGGTCGCTGCTGTTCTCACACATCACCTTTTGTCTACCGTTTGTGGTGATCACCGTCTATTCGCGCCTGAAAGGTTTTGATGTGCGTATGCTGGAGGCGGCAAAAGATCTCGGCGCCAGCGAAGTCACTATCTTGCGCAAAATTTTGCTGCCGCTGGCGCTGCCTGCGGTCGCGGCGGGTTGGCTCCTCAGCTTTACGCTGTCGATGGACGATGTAGTGGTCTCCTCGTTCGTCACCGGCCCGAGTTTTGAAATCTTACCGCTAAAAATCTATTCGATGGTTAAAGTTGGCGTGTCACCGGAAGTGAACGCGCTGGCGACAATTTTGCTGCTGCTGTCGCTACTGTTGGTGGCGCTCAGTCAGCTGTTGCTCCGTGATAAAACTAAATAGAGGATTATCCATGAAAAAGTGGTCTCACTGGCTAGCGGCTGGGGCGCTGGCACTGGGCATGCAGGGCGCGCAGGCAGATGACAGTAAAACGCTCTACTTCTATAACTGGACGGAATACGTTCCGCCGGGACTGCTGGAGCAGTTCACTAAAGAGACCGGCATCAAGGTGATTTACTCCACCTACGAATCCAATGAGAGCATGTACGCCAAGCTGAAAACCTGGAAAGATGGCGCCTATGATTTGGTGGTGCCTTCGACGTACTTCGTCGCCAAAATGCGTAATGAGGGGATGCTGCAGAAGATTGATAAATCTCAGCTCAGCAACTTTAAGAATCTCGATCCTAACCTGCTTAACAAACCGTTCGATCCCAACAATGATTACTCAATCCCCTATATCTGGGGCGCGACGGCAATTGGTGTGAATACTGATGAGATCGATGCCAAAAGCATTACGCGCTGGGCCGATTTGTGGAAGCCGGAGTACAAGCAGAGCCTGCTGCTGACCGACGATGCACGTGAAGTGTTCCAGATGGCACTACGCAAGTTGGGCTACTCCGGTAATACACGCGATCCTCAACAGATCGAAGCCGCCTATGAAGAGTTGAAAAAGCTGATGCCGAACGTGCTGGCCTTCAACTCCGATAATCCGGGCAATCCGTTTATGGAAGGCGAAGTGAATGTGGGCATGATCTGGAACGGATCAGCCTACGTTGCGCGCCAGGCCGGCACGCCGCTACAGATTATCTGGCCGCAGGAAGGCGGCATTTTCTGGATGGATAATCTGGCGATTCCGGCCAATGCGAAAAACCGCGAGGGCGCGTTAAAGCTAATCAACTTCCTGTTGCGTCCAGACGTGGCGGCAAAAGTGGCAGAAACCATCGGCTACCCTACGCCAAACCTGGCGGCGAAGAAGCTACTGCCGCAGGAGGTGGCGAACGATCCTTCGCTCTATCCTTCTGAGGCGGTGATCAAGAACGGCGAGTGGCAGAACGATGTGGGTGATGCCAGCGTGCAGTATGAGACGTTGTTTCAGAAATTGAAGGCGGGACGTTAGTCCTCTGCGTGATTCCCCTCACCCTGCCCTCTCCCGCAAGCGGGAGAGGGTTCTAAAATAGCTCACGCCTTCAGCGGGAGAGGGTTGTTTTTAGCTCCTTCTCCCGCTGGCGGGAGAAGGTTGGGATGAGGGAAAGCGCGCACAGCTCTTACTTATACAACCCACGCAAAAACGTGTGCACAAACTCCGGTACCACTTCGCTCGCTAATCCATATTTACTTTCAGCAAACTCGTTGCCGACCTGGCTGGGTTCCAGATTCAGCTCCACGGTGTGCGCGCCCTGCAGCTTCGCCTCATGGACAAAACCGGCGGCGGGATAAACGTGGCCTGAGGTGCCAATCGCGATAAACAGGTTTGCCCGTTCAATCGCCTGATAAATCTCTTCCATCCCCAGCGGCATTTCACCGAACCACACCACATGCGGACGCAGCATCGCCGGGAACTGGCAGCAGGTGCAGCGATCGTCCGGGGTGAGATCTCCCGTCCAGTCGAGCACCTGTCCACTGTGCACGCAGCGCACTTTCAGCAGTTCGCCATGCATATGCAGCACGCGCTGGCTGCCCGCACGCTCGTGCAGATTGTCGATATTCTGCGTCACCAGCAGGAAGTTATCGCCCAGCACCTGTTCCAGCTCCGCCAGCGCTTTGTGTGCGGCATTCGGCTGAATTTCCGACTGCTGCAGCTGGCGGCGGCGCGCATTATAGAATGCCTGCACCAGCGCCGGGTCGCGCTGAAAACCCTCCGGCGTGGCGACATCCTCGACGCGATGCTCTTCCCACAGGCCATCAGCCGCACGGAAGGTACGAATGCCGGACTCAGCGGAAATACCTGCGCCGGTCAGCACCACCACGCGCGGTTGCGGATGCGCGGCGAGTTCAGCTTTGCGATCGCGCTCGAAGATGCGCTGGCGAAAGCGCTGATGCACTTTGCGGCGGTTTTTTTTGTCGCGGGCGAGTCGTAGGCGGCGGCGCGGTATGCGCATAAAAGCTCCTTAATCTGCGGCGATGATCGCCGCGCTTCGGGTATTTTTCGGGCTAATCTGCCCGATAATAGCGGCTGCGTATGACGGCTGCATGCGGCAGACGCTGAAAATGTGCGCAGCCGCTAAAGCGGCTGCGCGATGACGTTACTGGCCGCTGAGCACGCGGGCCGGATCGATACGGCTGGCGCGCCGTGCCGGATACCAGCTGGCAATCAAACTCAGCACAATCGCAGTGCCTAATACCGAAATCACATCAATCCAGTGCAGCTCGGACGGCAGGAAATCGATAAAGTAGATATCGCCCGCCAGCAGCTGATGCCCGGTAATGTGCTCAAACGCGCGCATCACCGGTGTGAGATTGAGTGCCACCAGCACGCCAACCACCACGCCGCTGACGCTGCCAAGCAGGCCCGCCAGCAAACCGTACCAGATAAAGATGGCGCGAATCAGGCCATCTTTAGCGCCCAGCGTGCGCAGCACGGCGATATCGCTGCTTTTATCTTTTACCGCCATCACCAGCGTTGAGACAATGTTGAAGCACGCCACACCAATCACTAGCACCATGGCTAAATACATAATGGCGCGAATCATCTGGATGTCACGGTACATATAGCCGTAAGTCCCTATCCAGCTCTTGATATAGACGTACGAATGCGTCACTTCACCGGCGTCGCGCACCAGCTTTTGCGCCTGGAACGGGTCATTCATCTTCAGCGCGATGCCGCTGACGCTGTCGCCCATATCCAGATATTTCTGCGCATCGGCCAGCGGCACCAGCGCCAGGCTGTGATCCAGCATACCGCTAAGCTGCAGCACGCCGCTAACCTGCAGGCGAATACGTTTCGGCTGCAGCAGCTTATTATCGCCATCGTTATTGGGGATCATGATGGTGATCCAATCGCCCTGTTTGACGTTAAGCGATTTAGCAATACCGCCACCGAGAATGATTTGCTGTTTACCGGCCGCAAACTGTGACCACGCATCGCCGGCGACGAAGCTCGGCAAGGCACTCAGCCGTGACTCCTGCTGCGGATCGACGCCTTTCACCTGCAGCGCCTGCAGCTTCGCACCGCTCTCAATCAGCCCGGTAAAATTAATATACGGCGCCGCAGCGGCAATACCCGAGACCTGTTCAATGGGCGCAATCATCGGCTGCCAGTTGCGGAACGGCTGATTAACCGGTTCGATTTCACCGTGCGGCACCACCGCCAAAATGCGGTTGTTTAACTCTCGCTCGAAACCGTTCATCGCGCTCAGGCCGATGATCAGCACCGCCACGCCCAGCGCAATGCCGATGGTAGAGATGATGGAGATCAGCGAGACCATGCCACCACGCCGCCGACCGCGGCTAAAACGCAGCCCGAGCAGCAGGGATAAGGATGAACCCATCAGATCACTCCCAGCGTCAGTTGGTCGCTCAGCTCGCCGTCGCGCATCTCCATTTGGCGGCTCAGGCGTTTCGCCAGCTGCAGATCGTGCGTCACCACCAGGAAGGCGGTGCCCTGCTTCACGTTCAACTCGCCCAGCAGTTCGAAGATAGCGTCGGCGTTGCGTGCATCAAGGTTACCGGTGGGTTCATCAGCCATCACCAAACGCGGACGGTTCACCAGCGCGCGGGCAATCGCCACGCGCTGACGTTCACCGCCCGATAGCTCAGAAGGCCGATGTGCGGCACGTTTATCCAGCCCTACCGCCGCCAGCATTTCACGCGCGCGGGATTCAGCTTCTGCCTTGCCGATTTTGCCAATCAGCAGCGGCATCGCCACGTTCTCCAGTGCGCTAAAGTCCGGCAGCAAGTGGTGGAACTGATAGATAAAGCCCAGCTCGCGGTTGCGCAGCTCTGCTTTGGCGGCGGATGACATCGCATTCAGCGATTTACCATCGAAAATCACATCGCCCGAGGTGGGCGCATCCAGGCCGCCCAACAGGTGCAGCAAGGTACTTTTACCCGAACCTGAGCTGCCGACAATCGCCGTCAGTTCACCCGGCTGCAGGCTGAAAGCCACATTGCGCAGCACATCGGTCTGCACGCTGCCTTCCTGATAGCGTTTGCACAGGTCACGACACTGCAACAAAGGAGTATTACTCATAACGTAAAGCCTCAGCGGGTTGAACGGCGGCAGCGCGCCACGACGGATAAAGGGTAGAAAGCAGCGCAACGGCCATGGAAACCAGCGCAATGGTGATCACTTGCAACACGTTGATGTCGACCGGCAGCGCCGCGCCATCCAGGAACAGGCCGATCACCGGCATCAAATTATTCAGCTGGCTGGCCAGCAGCACGCCGAGCCCAGTGCCAAGCAGCGCGCCGATAATTCCGGCGCTGGCGCCCTGCACCATAAATACCGCCACAATCTGACGGCGAGTTAAGCCCAACGTTTGTAAAATCGCCACTTCGCCCTGCTTCTCCATGATCAGCAGGCCCAGAGACGTGATGATATTGAAGGCGGCCACCGCAATGATCAGACTCAGCAGCAGCCCCATCATGTTTTTCTCCATGCGCACCGCCTGGAATAGATCGCCTTTGCGCTCGCGCCAGTCTTTCCACGTCAGACCTTCTGGCAGCTTTTGCTGGCTTAGCGCATCGACGTTCAGCGGCTTATCCAGCCACAAACGCCAGCCGGTGACGTTGCCAAGCGGATAGCGCATTATGCGTGATGCATCCTGCTGATTGACCAGAATCTGATAGCCGTCGACTTCGCTGTTCGCCGCGTAGGTGCCCGCTACGGTGAAAATACGCTGGCTCGGCAAGCGACCGACTGGCGTAAACTGGCTGACGGAAGGCACCATCAAACGCAGCTGATCGCCACGCTTCACGCCAAGCTGCGCTGCCAGCTGTTCACCGAGGATGACGTTATACTGTCCGGGTTGCAGCACGCTTTGCTGAGTGTTGACGAGGAACGGCGTCAGCGGATCCTGTTCATCAGGATTGATACCCAGCATCACGCCCACCGAGACGTTACGTGCGCTCTGCAATACCACATCCGCCGTCGTGAGCGGCGCCAGGCGCGTTACGCCTTGCAGCTTGAGATCCTGTGCCGTTAGCTGTTGCGGGTTGATACTGCCTTTCTCGCTGGTGACCAGCGCCTGCGGCATCAGGCCAAGAATGTTGCCTTCCAGCTCGCGCTCAAAACCGTTCATCACCGATAGTACGGTAACCAACGCTAGCACGCCGAGCGTAATACCAATGGTAGAGAGCCAGGAGACGAAGCGACCAAAGCGGTCTGAGGCACGTCCACGCATGTAGCGTAAACCGATGAATAACGCGACTGGTTGATACATGAGATCCGTCTTGGCAGTTGCCTGAAAATAAGTAGTGGGATGATAAAGGAGGCGTCTGTTTTATGAAACCTCTAACCCTCTGAGTATCCGGCAAAGTTGTGTCAAAAACCGTCCCAGCAGGTGGCTATGCATAAAATTGCGACAAATTAATGATGTTATTTGTACATTTATTGCCCATGGGCTGGCGTAGACTTAGTGATGAAGCAGTAGATTAAGCACCGATTGTACCGATGTAAGCGCACAGCGCGGGAGTACAGACTATGTTGAAATTTCCTAAAGGCAGCATCGTTAAACATAAATCGGGCGAGATCAGAGGGGAGATTGTGAACGTTTTTGAACAGGGCGATTCACCCACTGGCTATTACGTGAAATGGGATGACGGCAACCACAGCTATCATCTGGAAAGAGAGCTGTCATGGGCCAATGTCGATCGACCCCGTATGCACTACACACAGCAATCGAGTAAGTGATTTGTGGTCGCCATGAATGGCGACCCTCCGCCTTTTTGTAGGGTCGTCATTTATGGCGACCAGGCAGAAACTCAGAAACGACAGATGATCCGCAGGGCGGATTATGGAATGATGACGCCCTGTAATCCAAGGAGAGAATGTCGAGATCCCATGTCGGAACAGAGTCGTTATACCCTGCCAGTCAAAGCCGGTGACCATCGCCAGCTCGGCCAATTAGTCGGTGCCGCACAGGCGCTTGAGTGTGCCAGCATCACCGAACGCCATAACGGTCCGGTGTTGATGATTACCCCAGATATGCAATCTGCCCTGCGTTTACAGGAGGAGATTCGTCAGTTTACCGATCTGCCGGTTACTCATCTCGCTGACTGGGAAACGCTGCCCTATGACAGCTTCTCGCCGCATCAGGACATTATCTCCGCTCGCCTCTCCACGCTGTATCAGCTGCCGAACTTAACGCGCGGCATGCTGATTATGCCGGTCAACACGCTGATGCAGCGCGTCTGTCCACACAGCTTCCTGCACGGTCATGCGTTGGTGATGCAGCAAGGGCAGAAGCTGTCGCGCGATGCGGTGCGCGATCAGCTGGAGCAGGCCGGCTATCGCCATGTCGATCAGGTGATGGAGCATGGCGAATACGCCACGCGCGGCGCGCTGCTCGATCTGTTCCCGATGGGCAGCGATCAGCCTTACCGCATCGACTTCTTTGATGACGAAATCGACAGCCTGCGCCTGTTTGATGTTGATACCCAGCGCACGCTGGAAGCGGTCAACGCCATCAACCTGCTACCGGCACATGAGTTCCCGACGGATAAAGCCGCCATCGAGCTGTTCCGCAGCCGCTGGCGCGAAACCTTTGACGTGCGCCGCGAACCGGAGCACGTCTATCAGCAGGTGAGCAAAGGCACGCTGCCTGCCGGTATTGAATACTGGCAGCCGCTGTTCTTCGAGCAGGAATTGCCGACGCTGTTCAGCTATTTGCCAGGCAATACGCTGCTGCTCAACAGCGGCGATTTACTGGCGAGCGCCGAGCGCTTCTGGCTTGATGCCAACGCGCGCTTCGAGAATCGCCGCATCGATCCGATGCGCCCGCTGCTGGAGCCGGTGACGCTGTGGCTGCGCCCCGATGCGCTGCTCAGTGAACTGAAAACCTGGCCGCGCATGCAGCTCAGCAGCGAGACGCTGCCGGAGAAAGCCGCAAATACCAACCTTGGTTATCAGCCGCTGCCAGAATTAACTGTGCAGGCGCAGGCCAAAGCACCGCTCGATCTCCTGCGTCAGTTCCTGGAGCAGTTCAGCGGCCAGGTGATTTTCTCGGTGGAGAGTGAAGGCCGCCGCGAAAGTCTGCAAGAGCTGCTGGCGCGTATCAAACTGCGTCCACACGCCATCGATCACTTCGATCAAGCCATCGATCAGCCGCTCAGCCTGATGATCGGCGCCAGCGAGCGCGGCTTTATTGATACCCAACGCCAGCTGGCGTTGATCTGCGAAAGCGATCTGCTCGGCGAGCGCGTCAGTCGCCGCCGCCAGGATAATCGCCGCACCATCAATCCAGACGTATTGATCCGCAACCTCGCCGAGCTGCATCCCGGCCAGCCGGTGGTGCATCTGGAGCACGGCGTCGGGCGTTATATCGGCCTCACCACGCTGGAAGCCGGCGGCATCGTGGCGGAATACCTGATGCTCTCCTATGCCGGCGACGCCAAACTGTACGTGCCGGTTTCGTCGCTGCATTTAATTAGCCGCTATGCCGGTGGCGCGGATGAGAATGCGCCGCTGCATAAGCTGGGCAGCGATGCCTGGTCACGTGCGCGACAGAAAGCCGCGGAAAAAGTGCGCGACGTGGCGGCAGAGTTGCTGGATATCTACGCTCAGCGCGCTGCCAAAACCGGCTTCGCCTTTAAGCACGATCGCGATCAGTATCAGCTGTTCTGCGAAGGCTTCCCGTTTGAAACTACGCCGGATCAGGGCCAGGCCATCAATGCCGTGTTGAGCGACATGTGCCAGCCGCTGGCCATGGATCGTCTGGTGTGCGGCGACGTGGGCTTTGGTAAAACCGAAGTGGCGATGCGCGCCGCGTTCCTCGCAGTCGAAAACGCCAAACAGGTTGCCGTGCTGGTGCCGACCACGCTGCTGGCGCAGCAGCACTACGATAACTTCCGCGATCGTTTCGCCAACTGGCCGGTGCGCATTGAGATGCTGTCGCGCTTCCGCACCGCGAAAGAGCAAAGTCAGGTGCTGGAACAGGCGCGTGAAGGCAAAATCGATATTCTGATTGGTACCCATAAACTGTTGTCGAACGATCTGAAATGGCACGATCTCGGCCTGCTGATCGTTGATGAAGAGCACCGCTTTGGCGTGCGTCATAAAGAGCGTATTAAGGCGATGCGCGCCGACGTGGATATCCTGACGCTCACCGCCACGCCGATTCCGCGAACGTTGAACATGGCGATGAGCGGCATGCGCGATCTGTCGATTATTGCCACGCCGCCGGCACGACGTATGGCGGTGAAAACCTTTGTACGCGAGTATGACAGCCTGGTAGTGCGCGAGGCGATCCTGCGCGAAGTGCTGCGCGGCGGCCAGGTTTACTACCTCTACAATGACGTGGAGAACATTGAAAAGGCAGCACAGCGGCTGGCAGAGCTGGTGCCGGAAGCGCGTATTGCCATTGGCCACGGTCAGATGCGCGAGCGCGACCTGGAGCGGGTGATGAATGATTTCCACCATCAGCGCTTTAACGTACTGGTGTGTACCACCATCATCGAAACCGGCATCGACGTGCCAAGCGCCAACACCATCATCATCGAGCGCGCCGACCACTTTGGATTGGCGCAGCTGCATCAGCTGCGTGGCCGCGTTGGCCGATCGCATCATCAGGCGTATGCGTGGCTGCTGACGCCGCATCCGAAAGCGATGACCACCGATGCGCAGAAACGCCTCGAGGCCATCGCTTCGCTGGAAGATCTCGGCGCCGGTTTCGCGCTGGCGACACACGATCTGGAGATTCGCGGTGCCGGTGAACTGCTCGGCGAAGATCAGAGCGGACAGATGGAAACCATCGGCTTCACGCTGTATATGGAGCTGCTGGAGAACGCGGTGGATGCGTTGAAAGCGGGTCGCGAGCCATCACTCGAAGATCTCACCAGCAATCAAACCGAAATCGAACTGCGCATGCCCGCCCTGCTGCCGGATGATTTTATCCCCGATGTGAACACCCGTTTGTCACTGTATAAACGCGTGGCCAGTGCGGCGGATGAGCAGGATCTGGCGGAACTTAAAGTCGAGATGATTGATCGCTTCGGCAAGCTGCCGGATGCGGCGCGTAATTTGCTGGACATTGCCGGTCTGCGACTGGTGGCCCGTGAATTAGGTATTCGTAAAATTGAAGCCAGCGAAAAAGGCGGTTTCTTTGAATTCGCGCCGCAGAACCACGTCGATCCAGGCTGGCTGATTGGGCTGCTGCAGAAGGATCCAAAGCAGTGGAAGCTGGATGGTCCAACGCGGTTGAAGTTCACCCGCGATATGGCCGACCGTAAAATCCGCATGGAGTGGGTGCAAGGTTTTGTCAGCGAGCTGGCTAAAAACCGGGTTTGATGTCGTAGGGGCGCCATTTATGGCGCCCCCCGGCAAACCGCAATGAATCCAATAAAAAAGCGCCTTTCGGCGCTTTTATTATTACAGCTGCTGTGATGTATCTTTGCCCAATTAGGCCTGATTCGAATTCAGGATCAGCTGACCGTTACGGTCGAGCGGAATGCGGGTGCCAGGGTCATTTTCCATGCGGATTTTGCCCTGCTGGTCGCCTATTTTATAGGTCACGTCATAACCCAGCATTTTTTCCTGTTTATCGTATACCGTTTTGCAACGCTGCTCGTTGGTGGTGTAGGTATCGCGATCCTGCAACGCACCTTGCACCTGATTACCGCCGTAACCACCGGCCAGCGCACCCGCTACCGTCGCCACATCACGACCGCGTCCACCACCAAACTGATGGCCTAACACGCCCCCTGCGACCGCACCCAGTACCGAACCTGCAATGCGGTTCTCATCCTGCACGGCTCGACGATGCGTGAGCGTCACGTTGCGGCACTCTTGTCGCGGCTGCTTGATGCTCTCTTTAATCGGCGTCGCCGACAAAACTTGTGCGTATTGCGGACCACGGTCGAAGACATCCATGCTGGCGACTGCGGCAACACCTAACGCTGCTGCTACGCCGATACCGATACCCGCTAACATTGATTTATTCACAGGAATGTCCTCCTGAAGATTGTTACCGCGCATTCCCGCCGCTACGAAATCCTGAGTAGCCGAGGCAAAACCGGCGTGCGCGCCGCGCCGTGTTGTTGGTAATAAGTTTTACAGATGGCCCGTAATTGCAACATCAGATTAATGGAGGAAACGCAGCGGAAACCCATCAGGGCCAGCTTTTAGGAGAGTTCTGAGAGCGGATGAAATAACGCCGTAACCTTAAGCTGAAAGCACCTTTTTCAGCGGGTCACGGCGGGGCAAGGCGCTTCAGGCGGCGTTGCGCCGCCCGAAATCATCAGTGCAGTTTAAGGCGCGGACGCAGGACACGGTTCAGGCTGCCCACCAGCATCATCAAGCCAGTTTTGAAGTATCCGTGGAGCGCAATCTGGTGCATACGATACAGAGAAATGTAAACAAAACGCGCAATGCGCCCTTCCACCATCATCGAACCGCGCATCAGGTTGCCCATCAAACTGCCCACCGTGCTGAAGCGCGACAGGGATACCAGCGAACCATGATCTTTATAAACATAGGCTTTCAGCGGCTTGCCTTTACGCTGCGCGAGGATATTCTCCAGCGCGCGGGAAGCCATCTGGTGCGCTGACTGCGCGCGCGGCGGCACAAACCCACCCCCCGGCAGCGCACAGGATGCACAATCACCGATGGCGTAAATGTCATCATCCAGCGTGGTTTGCAGCGTCTCTTTCACCACCAGCTGATTGATGCGGTTGGTTTCCAGCCCGCCAATCTCCTTCAGGAAATCGGGGGCTTTAATACCGGCCGCCCACACCATCAGATCGGCATCAATGAATTCGCCACCTTTCGTGTTCAACCCTTTTTCCGTTGCGCTGGTGACCATGGTTTGCGTCAATACGCGCACGCCGAGTTTAGTCAGCTCCTGATGCGCCGCGGCAGAAATACGCGGTGGCAGCGCCGGCAGAATACGTTCACCGGCTTCCACCAGTGTGACATTCAGCGAAGAGCTGTCCAGGCCTTTATAGCCGTAGCTGTGCAGCTGTTTCACCGCATTATACAGTTCAGCAGAGAGTTCCACGCCGGTAGCGCCGCCGCCGACAATGGCGATGTTCACTTTTTCCAGACTGCCTTCGCTAGCTGAAAAGCGCAGGAATAAATTGAGCATTTCGTTATGGAAACGACGCGCCTGATGCGGGTTATCAAGGAAGATGCAGTGATCTTTTACGCCCGGGGTGCCGAAGTCATTTGAGGTGCTGCCCAGTGCGATAACCAGGCGATCGTAGGCCAGCTCACGCTGCGGCACTAACAGTGCGCCTTCCGCATCACGAATCTCGGCCAGCTCAAGGGTTTTGTTTTCACGATTGATTTGCGTCAGCGATCCCAGCTGGAACTGGAAGCCGTGATTGCGCGCGTGCGCCAGATAGCTCAGCGCATCAATGCCTTCATCCATCGAACCGGTCGCCACTTCATGCAGCAGCGGCTTCCACAGATGACTGTGGTTACGATCGACCAAAATAATCTCGGCTTTCTTGTTACGTCCTAGCTTGTGGCCGAGCTGCGTTGCCAGCTCTAAGCCGCCAGCACCACCGCCGATGATAACGATTTTTTCCATAGATATAGTCAACAAAGACCCCCTCAAAGTTGTAAACCAATAGTTAATTAATGGTTAATAAAAACCTTAATAAACATAGGGTTGGCGAAGTTAAATCGCGAGCTAGGGGCAGAATATCACGGCGTCGAAGACATAACATAAGAAAATTGATGTGGATCAATCTTTCAACTGCATTATCAGAATGTTACACATTCTTTGCGCCGCATCACACGGCGCACAGGGGTTCAGGCGAGGAGTTTGAAGGCTTTAATCCGTTGTAAATGCGGCGCAATATTTTTGAATTTATGGCTGGCTTCGTCATCCCAGATAATTTCATAGAACGGCTGCAAGTGCGCCGCACTGCGCTGATTGTCCAACGCTTCATCATGGCGCGACAGGATAGTCAGGCACTTTTCACGGTTCTTTTCACGAAAATCGCTGACGCATTTGGTGGCAATATCGAGATACTCTTCCGGGCGGTCGATTTTTCCCTCCATGTTTTCGAAAGGAAACAGATTGGGATTAAAAATCGCCTGCCGCATGCCGCAAAGAAAACCAATGCGTTCGGCCCAGTAGCCACCCAGGCCCACTCCGCAAATCAGCGGATGCGCATCGTCGCCCTGCTGCAACAGCTTGTCGCACTCTTTCAACAGAAACTGCATGTCGTGTTTGGGATGGCGGGTGCTATAGCTGACTAATCTGACGTCCGGGTCAATAAACTGCAGCTGCAGCACCTTTTCATGGTTGCCCGGACTGTTGGAATCAAAACCGTGCAGATAGATGATCATGATAATCCTCAGCGTGGAATGAAATCCGGGCAGCGGCGCTTATCTGCCCGAAGCTTTGTGCGCCAGCCAGCGCTCTTGCAACGCGCTCAGCTGACGCTGATTTTGCCGCCAGCGCTCGCTTGCCAAGAGGCTTTGACGGGTAAAACGACCCTGATGGTACAACTGCGTTACCCGCTCTGCCCCGATCGGCGTCAAGTTATCCAGCACGCTTACCGCGCCCGCGCGCTGATTGCACACCAGGATCATATCGCAACCGGCATTCAGCGACTGCTGCGCGCGCTCGGCGTAGCTGCCCATGACGGCGGCGCCTTCCATTGACAAATCGTCGGAGAAAATCACGCCGTTGAAGCTGAGTTCTTTACGCAGCACGCTTTGCAACCAGTATGGCGAACCGCTGGCAGGTAGCGGATCCACCTCAGTATAGATAACGTGCGCCGGCATCACCGCATCGAGGAGCTGCTCGTCAATCAACTGCTTAAAGATGGCCATATCATGCTGACGCAGCGTGGCGGCATCGCGGTTATCGCGCGGCGTCTCTTTGTGCGAGTCGGCGCTGACCGCGCCGTGACCGGGGAAGTGTTTGCCGGTGGTTTTCATGCCGGCTTCATGCATGCCGTTGATAAAGCGACGCGCCACCTGCAGCGCGATAGTAGGATCTTCATGGAATGAACGATCGCCAATTGCCGCGCTGATGTGACCAATATCCAGCACGGGCGCGAAGCTGATGTCAATGTCCATGGCGATCATCTCCGCCGCCATTTGCCAGCCTGCCTGTTGTGCCAGTTCACCTGCGCTATGGAGATCGTTCAGCGCAGCGAAAGATTGCATCGCCGGTAACTGAGTAAAGCCGTCGCGGAAACGCTGCACGCGGCCGCCTTCCTGATCCACGGCCACCACCAAACGATTACGCGAAGCGGCGCGAATCTGCCGCACCAGCTCTGCCAGTTGGTCAACATCGTGGAAGTTACGGGCAAACAGGATTAGCCCGCCTACCAGCGGATGCTGCAGAATCTCACGTTCCTCGGCATCAAGCTCATAGCTCTCAACGTCGAGCATCAGCGGTCCAGGGGTGTTTATGGTCATGATTAAAATCCCAGGTTAAAGGTCGTGCCAGCTGGCCTGCGCCAGCTGTTGTAAGGTGTCGTCCTGACTCTGCTCGGCTCGCAGCTGATACCAACTCGCCATGAGCAGCTGCAGCCATGGCTGCCAGCGCTGCATCTGTCGGGCCAGCGTTTGTTCATCAAGATGGGCGCGCTCGGCGTAACCGCTCACCCAGGCCGATCGCGTGTCTCCATCTACCGCACATACCGCTGCCAGTTCCAGCGCCACGTCGCCGTCAGCGGCATATTCCCAGTCGATCAAACGTAAGCCATCAGATGTAGCGACAAGATTACCGGCATGTACATCCATATGCAGCGGCGCCAGCCGCAACGGCTGCGGCTCGCCCTGCTGTAACAAACGTTGCAGACGCCGCTGCCAGCGCCAGTGGCGCTGCTGGCAAAGCTGCCAGTAACGCTGCAGCAGCGGTGTCAGGCGCAAACGATAGCCGGTGAGCGGCTGTTGATGCAAACGATGCAGCAGCGCTAGCACGGCTGCACGCTGCTGATTGAATTGTGAGGATGTCAGCACTTCTCCCGGCAACCAGCTTTGCAGCAGCCACGGAGCGCGCCACGCCAGCGGCTGCGGTCCCAGCTGCGCGTGCCGCAGTTGTCGCAGCACGCGATATTCGCGCTGGCGGTCAACAAACGGAATCGGCTGCGGCGGCGCACGACGCGCCAGCACATCGCCCTGCTGGGTTTGCACGTGCACGCTTTGCCCGCTGAGCCCCGGCAGCGCGAAAAAATGACCGGCAGCTTGCGCCGTCGGCCATTGTTGCTGAATCATTTTTTGCAGCTGAGGATCAGGGTTGAGCAACACCGTTTCCTGACCAGATAATTTCGCCGGTTTGCACCAGCATCAGCTGCATTTGCAGGGTGGGTGCTTTCACATCGCCTTGCGCATTGCTGTACAACACATACTGCGCATTCACGTTGCGTGCCAGACCAATCGCTTTACTGCGCGAGTTAAGGCTGTCATCCGCCGATAAACCCAGCGTCTGTTTGGCCTGCGCCAGCTGCTCCGGCGTGATCAGCGTGAATTTACCGTTGTTAGCCAGTGCATTCTGAATGGCATCGGTGGCTTTATCCGTTTGCAGCGAACCATTGGTGCTGTTCTTGATGCGATCCACCAGCAGCACGCTGCCAGGGTTCACCCCTGATGACTGCACCATGTTGCCAACCAGCGGCTGTACGCTGGCATCCCAGTTAATGGTTTTTAGCTTCGGCGGCTGCGGCACGGTTTGCGGCGGCGGCACCGGCTGCGTTGGCGGTTCTACCGGCTGAGTGGGTGTGGTCGGCTGTGTCGGTTCAACCGGTGCCGGAGTCTGTTGTTGCACCACGCAACCGGTAAGCATTAGCGCAAATAGCAATGCGCCCGAACGTTTTACACTGCGAATCACAGCTTACTCCTTAAAGATAAAGATAGAGACGCACCTTGCTGGCGGTCGGATTGCCCATTTGTGAGGCCACTTCCACGCTACCATGCGCCGGTACAATCAGTGTCTGAGCCGGCTCTTCTGGCGTGATTTCCAATCCTTTGTCGTCATACCAATAGAAACGATAGTGCACTTTTACCGGCGTTTCACGCAGGTTTTGCAGCACGCTCAAGGCACGCTGCTGGCCATCCTGCTCTGTCAGCTTAGGGGAGTCAGTAATGATGCCTGCTGACAGCACCGCCGATTCCATAACCAGCGACTGCGAAGTATTAATCATCGGCTTATCACTGCTGCAACCTGCAAGGGTTAGCAACAGTAAGCCACTCAGCCATTGACGCATAACCGGGTCCGCCTGAGTTAGCTAGCTAGCATCGGGCCCAGCGGCTGACCGCCGACCAGGTGCATATGGATATGATAAACCTCCTGCCCGCCATGACTATTGCAGTTCATGATCAGGCGATAGCCATCTTCGGCAATGCCTTCATCACGCGCGATCTTCGCGGCTACGGTGATCATGCGGCCCAGCGCCTGTTCATGAGCGGCCTGCACATCGTTGGCGGTAGGAATCAGTACGTTGGGGATGATCAGAATATGGGTGGGCGCTTTGGGCGCGATATCGCGGAAGGCGGTGACCAGTTCGTCCTGATAAACCACGTCAGCGGGAATTTCGCGACGGATGATTTTACTGAAAATGGTTTCTTCAGCCATGGTGCATTTCCTTAAGCCTGAGTTCAGTCAGGCAGTATGCGTGAGGAATTCCATTTCTTTCAACCTCAGGACCACATTTCTTGCATTAAATGGCTGCCTTTACACCGCTTTTTCACTTCGCCATGCCTTGTGCTGCAACTCGCATTTCTAACACTTCATTAACCACAAAAATGAAACGCCGTTTTATAAATTAGAGATATCTCGCCATTTTCTTTGTGATTTTGCCACCACCGCGCAATACCTTGCGAAATCGCGAAGGTTTGCCGGTTTAAGCCGCTCTATTTTCAATCCAATCCGATCACGCTGTACGGAGTGATGAGGGACGTGTTTACCGCCTATTTCAAGGAGAACCTGCCATGCGCTCTCGTAAGATTGGCCTGGGTCACTATCTGGCCTATGGTTCCGGGGACTTCCTCGGGGCGGGCACCACGGCGCTAACTGCCGCCTGGCTGCTCTACTTCTACACCACCTTTTGTGGGCTATCGCCGATTCAGGCGACGTTTATTTTCGCTGCCGCCCGCGTGCTGGATGCGGTGGTTAGTCCGCTGATGGGATTTTTGACCGATAACTTTGGATCGACCTGGCTTGGCAAACGCTTTGGTCGTCGCAAATTCTTTATCCTGCTCGGTATCCCGTGCGTGTTTAGCTATAGCCTGATGTGGGTCAGCGATATGAGCTTCTGGTGGTATCTGCTGACTTATCTGCTGTTCGATATGGTCTACACCATGATTCTGGTGCCATACGAAACGCTGGTGCCGGAAATGACCGATGACTTTAAGCAGAAAACCCGTTTCTCCGGCGCACGCATTGGTCTGGCACAGCTTTCGGCGATCCTGGCAGCTTTCTTGCCGGGCGTGCTAATTGGCTGGTTTGGCAAAGAGAATCCGATCTCCTTCTTCTACGCCAGCCTGGTGTTCTCGGTGATTTGTGCGCTGGTGCTGACGCTGGTATGGGTGTTTACCTGGGAACGCGATCCTGATGATTTCTCAGCAGAATCACGCCGGGCGGAACAGGAGAAATCACGGCTAACGTTGATGCAAAGCCTAAAACGTCTTTACACCGAGCTGGCTTCTACGCTGCGTATTCGTATTTTTCGCCAACATCTCGGCATGTATCTCGGTGGTTACATCGCGCAGGACGTGTTTAACGCGGTATTCACCTGGTATGTGGTGTTTGTGCTGATGCAAAGTGCGCAAATTGCCTCAAACCTGATGGGCACCATGGCAGTAATGCAGTTTATTGCGGTGATGGCGATGATTCCACTCTGTATTCGGCTTGGTCCCGCGCCAGCCTATCGCATGGTGGTGGTGCTGTTTGGCCTCAGCGCCCTCTCCTATGCCGGATTGTGGTACACCGGCATGAACGACAACTTCGCGCTGCTGGTACTGATTTCCGGCCTGGCGGGTCTGGGACGCGGCGGCATCAACTATGTACCCTGGAATACCTATACCTATATTGCTGACGTCGATGAAGTGATTACCGGCCAGCGTCGCGAAGGCATTTTTGCCGGCATCATGACATTGACGCGCAAAGCGTCACAGGCTGGCGCGGTGATGTTCGTCGGCATCGTGTTGCAGTTGGCCGGTTTCTCCTCCGGCCAGGCCACCCAGGTGCCTGCCGTCGGCCATACCATTTTGGCGATTCTCAGCGTTGGCACCCTTTGCGTGCTGGCCTGCGGCTTCATTATCTCACTGCGTTTCAAGCTCAACCTGCACACTCACACAGTGTTACGTGAAGAGACGCTGAAGATGCGTGCAGCCGGACGCGTGGTGCCTGAACGCATTACGCCACAGGCACGTGGCGTCGTCGAAATGCTGGCGGGCATGCCGTATGAAAATCTGTGGGGCAATAACAACGTCGGTTATCTCAATCGTCATAAACCCGCAGCCCCACCGCTGCCGAGCCAACCGCGATCTTTACCTACTCTACCGACCACCCTGATTAATGATAGGAATGAACCATGACTGTATTTCCTGTAAAGCACAGCGCGCTGCTGCGTCAGCCTGAATATCTCCTACCTCGAACCGAACTGGTGCAGTTGATTCAACAACTCACGCAGAATCTGGTGAACATTACCGATCACAGCGGGGAATTTTTGCTGCGCCTCGACGATGGGCGCGTGATCGATACCAAAGGTTGGGCCGGTTGGGAGTGGACGCACGGCATCGGTCTGTACGGCATGCTGCACTATTATCAGCAGACCGGCGATCGGGCGACGTCAAAAATCATTGATGATTGGTTCACTACGCGGCTCGCGGAAGGCACGCCGACGAAGAACGTCAATACCGTTTGTCCGTTCCTGACGCTCGCCTATCGCTACGAAGAAACACGCAATGCGGCCTGGCGCCCGGTGCTTGAGCGCTGGGCTGAATGGGTGATGTATGAGATGCCGCGTACTGAACAAGGCGGGTTACAGCACATCGTCTATAACAACGAGAATACCCAGCAGCTATGGGACGATACGCTGATGATGAGCGTGATGGCGCTGGCGAAAATTGGTCAGCTGCTCGATCGCCCAGAGTTTGTGGAAGAAGCCAGCTATCAGTTCCTGGTTCATAGCCAATATTTGATGGATCGCCAAACCGGCCTGTGGTTCCACGGCTGGACGTTTGAGGGGCGACATAATTTTGCCAACGCGCGTTGGGCGCGCGGTAACAGCTGGGTCACCATCGTCATTCCGGACTTCCTCGAGATGATGAACTGGCCGCAACAGCACGCCACACGCCGCTTCCTGCAACAGGTGCTGGAGAGCCAGGTCAAGGCATTAAGTGCCTGTCAACACAGCAGCGGCCTGTGGCATACCTTGCTCGACGATCCCAATAGCTACCCAGAAGCCTCTGCTACCGCCGGTTTCGCCTATGGCATTCTCAAAGCTGTGCGTAAACGTTATCTCTCGCCGGAGTATTTACCGCTGGCGGAGAAAGCGTTGTGCGGCGTTATCGGCAATATTGATCAGGATGGGGAGTTAAAACAGGTATCGTTCGGCACGGCAATGGGCAGCGATCTGGAGTATTACCGCCAGATACCACTCACTTCAATGCCATACGGTCAGGCAATGGCGCTGCTGTGTTTGACGGAGTATTTGCGGGTCTACTTGTAATAAAAAATGCCCTCAATAGAGGGCATTTTTAGGCACCGAAAGTAAAGTGCGTTGAAGCGGCGGCAGAGGAGTAAAGCATCCCAAGCCATGGATGGCTTGGGGCGAGCCCCAGGGATGGTTTATGGCGTCTTTACGATCTGACGCCGCTTCATCGCACCGGCTCTGCCTGCCAACTTAGGTTACATACTGCGGATATAGTCATCCATTTCAGTTTTCAGGTTATCGGACTTAGTACCGAAAATTGCCTGAACACCTGAACCTGCTACCACCACACCTCGTGCGCCGAGGCTTTTCAGTTCAGCCTGATCCACTTTGCCCACATCCGCCACGCTCACACGCAGACGGGTAATACAGGCATCCAGATTAGTGATGTTCTCTTTACCACCAAACGCGGTAACCAGCTTGCCCGCCATTTCGCTACCGGTTGCGCTGCTCTGCTCCATTGCTGTGTCCTCACGACCCGGTGTTTTCAGGTTCAGTTTTACAATCAGGAAACGGAATACGCTGTAGTAAATCAGGCCGTAGATAATACCGACAATCGGGAACAACCAGATTTTACTACTGTTGCCGCTCAGTACGATAAAGTCGATCAAACCGTGTGAGAAGCTGGTGCCATCACGCATGCCCAGCAGGATACAGATTGGGAATGCAAGGCCAGCCAGAATCGCATGGATCACATACAGAATCGGCGCGACGAACATGAAGGAGAATTCGATCGGCTCGGTTATACCGGTCAGGAACGAGGTCAGCGCCGCTGAGATCATGATGCCGCCCACTTTGGCGCGGTTTTCTGGTTTAGCTGAATGCCAAATCGCAATCGCTGCCGCTGGCAGACCATACATTTTGAACAGGAAGCCACCTGACAGTTTACCTGCCGTTGGGTCGCCCGCCATATAGCGCGGAATATCACCGTGGAATACCTGACCGGCTGCATTGGTGAATTCACCAATTTGCATCTGGAAAGGTACGTTCCAGATGTGGTGCAGACCAAATGGTACCAGCGAACGCTCAATCAGGCCGTAAAGGCCAAAGGCCACTACCGGGTTTTGATAGGCAGCCCACTGGGAGAAGTCTTGAATGGCAGTACCGATTGGCGGCCAGATGAATGACAGCACCACACCGGTGAAAATCGCCGTCAGACCTGAGATGATCGGGACAAAGCGCTTGCCCGCAAAAAAGCCAAGATACTCAGGCAGCTTGATGCGGTAGAAACGATTGAACATATAGGCAGCAATTGAGCCCGCGATGATCCCGCCTAGCACACCGGTATCCGCCAGATGCTTGGCTTCGATTTCCGCAGCCGGTAAATGCAGCACTAACGGTGCCACTACCGCCATGGTTTTCACCATGATGCCGTAAGCCACTACCGCAGCCAGTGCTGAAACACCGTCATTATTGGTAAAGCCAAGAGCCACACCGATCGCGAAGATCAGTGGCATATTAGCAAATACCGAACCGCCCGCTTCCGCCATCACATGCGAAACCACGGCAGGTAGCCAGCTAAAGTTGGCAGAACCAACACCTAACAAAATACCGGCAATCGGCAGAACCGATACCGGCAACATCAGCGATTTACCTACTTTCTGCAGGTTCGCAAATGCGTTCTTGAACATAGAAACTCCTGAGTATGAGTGCAATTTTTTTGCGCAGTGCGCATGGCTTAGGGGGAGGATCCTTCGCCGGGTGACGCTGAGCGTCTTTTGATTTATTACGAAGAGTAAAATAAATCGCTAATTGTTAAATTGACGGCCATCACATTTCGCTAAGAGTGGCCGCGTCTTTTCAGTTGTTTCTTACAGATCCGGCTTAAAAAACAGCAATAAAACGCTGCCTGCACCCGTTAAGATGCAGTGCAGCCGATGGTTTTCTGATTAATTACAGTATTTGAAATAAAGTCGTTAGCTACCGAGACGACTCATTGGGATATGGAACAAGCGGGAGAAATTTTCCGTCGTCACAGCGGCCAGCGTCTCAATATCGACGCCTTTTAATATCGCCATGTAGTCTGCCACATCGCGGGTAAATGCCGGTTGATTCTCTTTACCACGGTGTGGCACGGGTGCCAGATAGGGAGAATCGGTTTCCACCAGCATACGATCCAGCGGTACATAGCGCGCCGCTTCGCGAATTTGTTCGGCATTGCGAAAAGTGAGAATGCCTGAGAAAGAGATATAAAAGCCCAAATCCAGCAGCTTCGCCGCAGTTTCTTTATCTTCAGTGAAGCAGTGCAGCACACCGCCACATTTCTCTACGTTTTCTTCACGCAAAATCGCCAAGGTATCTTCACGTGCGTCGCGGGTATGAACAATAATCGGTTTATTCAGCGCAATGCCCGTGCGGATATGCTCACGAAACGATGCTTGCTGCTGCGCTTTGGTCTCTTGTTGATAGAAATAATCCAGCCCGGTTTCACCGAGTGCGACCACGCGCTCTTCAGCCGCCAGCCGGCGAAACTCCTCAACATCATAGGGTGTTTCCTGATTCAACGGATGCACGCCGCAGGCTAACGCTACGTTTTCACGATCGCCAACCAGCTGTTTGATTTTGTAGTAATCCGGCAGCGTCGTCGCGATTGCCAGCATAAACTTCACATCACGCGCCGCCGCTTTGGCAATAACATCATCGAGATCGCGATGATGTTTTTCATAATCAAGGCCATCAAGATGGCAGTGTGAATCCACAATAAACATACTTCTCTCTTTCTCTCTTAGCCGACCACGGCGGGTGCGAGTAAACGCTCCCAAGCAAGCAAACGGTCAGTCAAAATTAATTCACGATTAAGGGCTGCCACATGTAGCAGTTGATCCCGACACTGCATCCATTGCTGTGCGCTGCTATTTAACGCGCCGCTGTTCAGCCTTTGCGCCAGTTGTGCAACCACATCCGGGCGATCGCCGTTGCTGAGCCACTGACTTGCCCCCTGCTGCACTTTCATTGCATCAACCAGCAGAGAAATCAGCCAGCTTAGTCGCTCAGCCACATCCTCTGCATTGAGCGCCGGCAGCAGCTGCAGCACATCATTATTGAGCGCGCTGATCAGCATTTCGCACAATTTTTCACGCGCCTGCCAGCGTTCAGGTTGTAACAGCGCCAGTGCGGCCGCCGGTGCGCCATTACTCAAGCGCAGTGCCGCACGCAGCGTGGCTTCCGGTTGCGGCTGCTGTTTCTGCAGCCACTGCAGACTATGCGCTTCTTCCGGTGGTGAAAGATGCCATGTCATGCAGCGGCTGCGGAGCGTAGCCAGCAAGCGTGAAGGCTCACGCACGCTGAGGAAGAACCAACAGTTCGCCGGCGGCTCTTCCAGCGTTTTCAGTAACGCATTGGCTGCGGCTTCAGTGAGCTGTGAAGCATCAGGCAGCCAGACGATTTTCGCACCGCCCTGCTGGGCAAAGTGATACAGCTTTTCGGTTACATCTCGCACCGCATCGATGCCTAGCGACGATTTGCCCTTTTCGGCTTCGAGCCGATACCAATCAGGGTGGGTATGCGCCTGCATCAGCTGGCAGCCGTGACAATGCCCGCAGCTTTTTAGCCCTTCAGGCTGCAGACACATCAACCAGCGACTAACGCCCCAAACCAGCGCATCATCGCCCATTCCCTCGATAGCTTGCACCAGCAGCGCATGATGTGCCTGACCGCTCTGATGGCGGGCGATAATCTGTCGGTAAGGTTGATTCAACCATGGATACCAGTTCATGCTGATTGATCTGCCAGCCAGCGACGCAGCGCCGTTTTAAGTGACAATGTCACTTCATCAATATTTTGCGTCGCATCAATAGTGAGGATAGAAGGATCCTGCGCGGCTAATGCCAGATAGCATTCACGCGTACGCTCAAAGAAGCGTAACGACTCTTGCTCAATACGATCTAACTCGCCGCGAGCTCGGGCGCGCTGCAAACCCACTTCTGGCGTGACATCGAGGTAAAGCGTGAGATCGGGACGGAAATCACCGAGTACCGCATCGCGTAGCGTGGTCATTAATTTTGCATCTACACCACGTCCGCCGCCCTGATACGCTTGAGAAGAGAGATCGTGGCGGTCGCCAATCACCCATGCACCACGTGCTAATGCTGGTTTAATCACGTTCTCCACCAGCTGCACGCGTGCCGCATAAAGCATCAGCAGTTCGGCTTTATCGGTGACCTGTTCACCATCAATACCCTGCTTAACCAGTACACGCAGCTGTTCCGCCAGCGGCGTTCCACCTGGCTCACGGGTAAAGACGACATCATTGATGCCATGTTCATGCAGCGCAGCAACTACCGCATTACGCGCAGTGGTTTTACCTGCGCCTTCAAGGCCTTCAATGACGATAAACTTACTTTTCATTTTTTTCCTTCATTGCCAGCCGATAAACCTGCACCGCTTTGTTGTGACTGGCCAAATTAGTCGTAAAAGTGTGCCCGCCTTTACCATCTGCGACAAAATAGAGGTAATTGGTCTTCTCTGGATGTGCTGCCGCCTCAAGCGAAGCACGGCTCGGCATGGCAATCGGACCCGGAGGCATACCGCTAATGGTGTAGGTATTGTAGTCGGTTGGGGTTTCGAGATCTTTACGCGTTAACGAGCCGGTATAGCTATCACCCATGCCGTAAATCACCGTAGGATCGGTCTGCAGTTTCATGCCCGTACGCAGGCGATTGATAAATACTGATGCCACGCGTGCGCGCTCTTCGCTGACGCCGGTTTCTTTCTCAATGATTGACGCCATGGTCACCAGATCCTGCTCTTTTTTATAAGGCAGGTTATCCATGCGGCCCTGCCAGATCTCATCAACCAGCTTATTCATGCGTGCATGAGCCCGCTCCAGCAGCGCCACATCGCTGGTATTTGCCGTATAAAGATAGGTATCGGGATAGAAACTGCCCTCGAGTTGGCTGGGCTCAAGTTTGAGCGCCGTGGCAACGGTGGCAAACTCATCGTCGGTGAGCGTGTGTTTGAGGTAAGGCGACTTGCGCAACTCAGCCAGCCACTCCTTCAGCCTTGAACCTTCAACAAAGCGTACCGGAAACTGAGCTTCTTTACCGCTGGCCAGCAGTTGCAGCAGTTGTCGTACCGTCATGCCTTTTTCCAGCCGATAGGTGCCTGCTTTAAACTTTGCCAGTTCTGGCTCCAGTTTTAATAGCGGACCAAACCAGATACTGGTGGGAATAATGTGCTGGCTTTCGAGCTGGGCTTCCAATACCACGCGGCCACTACCGGCCGGCAATGTGTAAATGGTTTCCTGTTGCAAAGTGAGTGGTGCATCAGCTAAGCGTTGAACCTGCCAATAGCTAAAGGCGGCGGCGAGCCCCGCTAATGCCACTACACCTGCGAGAATCTTTTTCATTCGAGTCATGATACTTCCATCGTCGGGCAACTGGCGCGCAGTTGCTGGTACAGCGAACGTGCGGTGAACGAAACATCGTCAATTTGTCGCACGGGTAAAACCGGCATCAGGGCATTGCAGATCACCACTTCATCGGCATTCAAAACCTCCTCCCTGCGGCTATCTATCAGCTGACAAGTCTGGCCAGATGCCGCCATTTCTGCCAGCAGATAACGGCGCATAATGCCATCTACACCGGCTTGCTCCAGGCGCGGCGTATAAAGGGTATTGCCTTTGCGCCAGAATAAATTGGCCGCACAGCATTCCACCACCGTCCCGTTAGTGTCAAGCACCAGTGCCTCGTCTCCGCCCGTCTGATCAAGATGGTGGCGAATGAGCACCTGCTCCAGGCGATTGAGATGCTTAACGCCGGCCAGCAGCGGATTTCGCGCCAGGCGAACAGGGCTGGTATTCAGCACGACACCCTGCTGTTGCAGCGCGGCATAATGATGTGGCCAGGGAGAAAGCGAAAGGATGCGGGTAGGCATGGTGCAGCCGGTACGGCTGTAACCGCGGCCACCTGCGCCTGGCGTCAAAATCACCTTTAACACCGCCTGCGCTTGCCCATGAGCAGCCTGCTGCATCTCTTTAGCCAGCTGCTGCAAGTCCGGAATGCGCATCAATAACCGTTCACAGCCATCTTTAAGGCGTTGCAGATGGGCAGCAAGCATAACAATCTGGCCATTAACCACCGCCGCGGTAGTAAAACAGCCATCACCAAATTGCACAGCGCGATCGCGTGCTGAAAGTTCGGTCTGCTTTACCCCGTTTATCCACATGTTGATTACCCTGAGCGTTGTGCCTGTTTTCAATACCACTGCAGCACGTAAAATTCCACGCTACTGCGTGTCAAAATATAAAAAAGGCCCGCATTGCGGGCCTCTGTTCAGCTAAGTAGCGATTAAACTTTGCGGAAGATCAGCGAGCCGTTAGTGCCGCCAAATCCGAAGGAGTTACACAAGGTATACTCCAATCCGCTTACCTGGCGCGCCGTGTGTGGCACAAAGTCCAGGTCACAACCTTCGTCAGGATTGTCGAGGTTAATCGTTGGTGGAACCGCCTGATCGCGCAGCGCCAGAATCGAATAAATTGCTTCTACCGCGCCTGCTGCACCCAGCAGATGGCCCGTCATCGATTTGGTTGAGCTCACCATCACGCTATGAGCCGCAGCACCAAACACCGATTTCACCGCCTGAGCTTCCGCTTTATCACCGGCTGGCGTCGAGGTGCCATGCGCGTTGACATAACCGATCTGCTCAGCGTTCAGCTGTGCATCACGCAGTGCGTTAACCATCGCTGCTGCTGCACCTGAACCATCTTCTGGCGGTGACGTCATGTGGTAAGCATCGCTGCTCATACCAAAACCAATGATTTCAGCATAAATTTTCGCGCCGCGTTTCTTAGCGTGTTCGTACTCTTCCAGCACGACAATGCCTGCACCATCACCTAACACGAAACCGTCACGATCTTTATCCCACGGACGGCTCGCCGCCTGCGGATTGTCGTTACGCGTGGAGAGCGCACGTGCAGCACCAAAACCACCCACACCCAATGGCGTACTGGCTTTCTCCGCACCACCTGCCAGCATCACATCAGCATCGTTATACGCGATGATACGCGCAGCGTGACCAATGTTATGCACACCAGACGTACACGCAGTAGCGATTGAGATGCTAGGACCTTTTAGGCCATACATGATGGTGAGGTGACCGGCCACCATATTTACAATGGTAGAAGGCACGAAGAAGGGGCTGATTTTGCGCGGTCCACCTTTGACCAGCGAGCTGTGGTTATCTTCAATCAAACCCAGTCCGCCAATGCCAGAACCGATTGCCGCACCAATGCGACCAGCATTCTCATCGGTTACGACCAGACCTGAGTCTGCCATAGCCTGAATACCCGCAACGATGCCGTATTGGATGAAGTCATCCATCTTGCGCTGATCTTTGCGCGAGATGAAATCATCGCAATTGAAATCTCTTACTAAGCCTGCAAAACGTGTTGCATAGGCACTAGTATCAAAATGGTCGATCAGGCTAATGCCGCTCTGACCGGCAAGGAGAGCACTCCAGGTAGACTCTACGGTATTGCCGACAGGAGACAACATGCCAAGACCAGTCACAACTACACGACGCTTAGACACGCACGTCCTCCAGGGAGGGAAAAAATAACGCTATGTGGGGCAAACATAAAACTCAGGCGGTCGAGATGACCGCCTGAAGATATTCATTAGCCTTTATGGCTATTGATGTAGTCGATCGCTGCCTGAACGGTAGTGATTTTCTCAGCTTCTTCGTCTGGAATTTCAGTATCAAACTCTTCTTCCAGAGCCATTACCAGCTCAACGGTGTCAAGAGAATCTGCACCCAGGTCTTCTACGAAAGAAGCAGAGTTGATCACTTCGTCTTCTTTAACACCCAGCTGCTCAGCTACGATTTTCTTAACGCGTTGTTCGATATCGCTCATACTATTTAATTTCCTATCAAAACTCGCTTTCGCGATGGTTTTCGTAGTGTATAAAATGTTGAAAAAGATGCAACAAAATCCCGGCTGGTCTAACCACGATTTTGCGTTATTCTGCGGTGTTTACCGCAGATAAAGCAAATCATTTCGTGATTATCAGACCATGTACATACCGCCATTGACATGAAGCGTCTCACCCGTGATGTAGGCTGCTTCGTCAGAGGCTAAGAATGCAACAGCATTGGCAATCTCCTGCGGGTCGCCTAAACGGCCTGCTGGAACTTCTGCCAAAATACCCGAACGTTGATCATCGTTCAGTGCACGCGTCATGTCCGTCTCGATAAAGCCCGGAGCCACGACGTTTACAGTAATGCCACGTGACGCAATTTCTCGCGCCAGTGATTTGCTAAAGCCAATCAAACCTGCTTTTGCTGCCGCATAGTTTGCCTGACCCGCGTTACCCATGGTTCCAACTACAGAACCGATGGTAATGATACGGCCCACGCGTTTTTTCATCATGGCACGCATAACCGCCTTAGAAAGGCGGAACACCGATGTCAGGTTGGTATCAAGGATATCCGCCCACTCATCGTCTTTCATGCGCATCAACAGATTGTCACGCGTAATGCCTGCATTATTGACTAAAATGTCCACTTCGCCAAATTCAGCACGAACTTGTTCGAGCACGCTCTCAATTGAGGCCGCATCGGTTACGTTCAGCAGCAGGCCTTTGCCCTTGTCGCCGAGGTAAGCACTGATTGCTTCCGCACCGCTTGCACTGGTGGCGGTTCCCACCACTTTAGCACCGCGCGCAGCCAGCGTTTCCGCAATGGCGCGACCGATACCACGGCTTGCACCGGTAACCAGCGCTACTTTACCTTCAAAGCTCATGTTTTTCCTCTTATTCCTGTGAAAGGGCTGCGCTCAGTGAAGCAGGATCGTTCACTGCAGCAGCGCTCAGGCTATCCACAATACGTTTGGTCAAGCCGGTCAGCACTTTGCCTGGGCCAACCTCGAGCAGCTGTTCAACGCCCTGCGCAGCAATAAACTCGACCGATTCGGTCCAGCGCACTGGGCTGTAGAGCTGACGGACCAGCGCGCTACGAATTGCCGCGCCATCGGTTTCACATTTCACGTCAACATTGTTCACAACCGGTACGGTAGGCGCGTTGAAAGTGATAGCTTCTAACGCAATCGCCAGTTTATCCGCTGCGGGTTTCATTAGCGCGCAGTGCGACGGCACGCTAACCGGCAGCGGCAGCGCACGTTTGGCGCCTGCAGCCTTACACGCTGCGCCAGCACGTTCAACCGCTTCTTTGTTACCGGCGATAACCACCTGGCCTGGCGAGTTGAAGTTAACCGGTGAAACCACCTGGCCTTGCGCACTTTCTTCGCAGGCTTTACGGATCGATGCATCGTCCAGGCCAATAATGGCTTGCATCGCGCCGGTACCTTCCGGTACGGCTTCCTGCATCAATTTCCCGCGCAGCTCAACCAGCTTGATAGCATCAGCGAAATTCAACACGCCGGCACAAACCAACGCTGAGTATTCACCCAGGCTATGACCTGCCATCAGCGTGGGTTTTACCGCATTTTTGCTTTGCAATACGCGATAAATAGCCACAGAAGCGGCCAGCAACGCTGGCTGCGTCTGCCAGGTTTTATTCAATTCTTCAGCTGGCCCCTGCTGGACCAGCTGCCACAAGTCATAACCCAGCGCGGCGGAAGCTTCACCAAAAGTGGCTTCAACCTGCGGGTTTTCAGCAGCCAGGTCGGCTAACATGCCGACGGTCTGCGATCCCTGTCCAGGAAAAACATAAGCAAATTGCGTCATCTTTCGTTCCTGTCAATCAAAAGCGAACCAGTGCGGAACCCCAGGTGAAACCACCACCGAAGGCCTCCAGCAAAATCAGATGTCCCGGCTTGATACGGCCATCGCGCACCGCCTCGTCCAGTGCACTTGGCACGGAAGCGGCCGAGGTATTACCGTGACGATCCAGTGTGACTACGACTTTATCCATGCCCATACCGAGTTTTTTGGCCGTTGCGCTAATGATGCGCAGGTTCGCCTGATGCGGAACCAGCCAGTCGAGCATTTCACGATCAAGGTTGTTAGCCTGCAGGGTTTCGTCAACGATGTGTGCCAGTTCAGTTACGGCCACTTTGAAGACTTCATTACCCGCCATTGTCAGGTAAGCGGGCTCATCCTGATGGGCGCGATCCTGATACGGCAGCGTCAGCAATTTGCTGTAGCGTCCATCGGCATGCAGATGAGTAGAGAGGATACCCGGCTCTTCGCTCTGACTCAGAACAACAGCTCCCGCGCCATCGCCAAACAGAATGATAGTGCCACGATCGTTGGGATCGAGCGTACGTGCCAGCACATCTGCACCGATCACCAGCGCATGCTTAACCACGCCATTTTTAATGTATTGATCGGCAACGCTCAACGCATAGGTGAAGCCCGCGCAGGCGGCAGCCAAATCAAAAGCAGCACAATCTTCAATCTCCAGCATTTGCTGGATCATGCAGGCTGAGCTTGGGAAAGCGTGACTCGAGGACGTAGTGGCCACAATAATCAGGCCAACGTCATTCGCATGCACACCCGCCATCTCAAGCGCACGCTGTGCTGCGGTGAAGCCCATGGTGGCAACCGTTTCTTCCGGAGCGGCAATACGACGCTCACGGATGCCGGTACGGGTGACAATCCACTCGTCCGTCGTCTCGACCATTTTTTCCAGATCCGCATTGGAGCGAATCTGCTCAGGCAAATAGCTGCCCGTACCGATAATTTTGGTAAACATCTACGCTTTGTCACTCCTGGCTAATACAGTGTCAAGGCGCGCCGCAATCCTCTCTGGGACTTGCTTTCGCACCGTCTGCTCTGCCTGCTCTATCGCCACGGCAAATGCACGTTGATTCGCCGCACCGTGGCTTTTGATCACTGTCCCGCGCAATCCTAACAGACAAGCGCCATTGTACTGGTCGGGGTTGAGGTGGCCGAAACGCGTTGCCAGACGCTTTTGAATCCAGCGCCCCAGCAATCTTAGCCACCAGGCCCGTTTTTTTCCTTCCTCTGACGATTTCAGCAGAGAGAGGAACATTCTTACCACGCCTTCCATGGTCTTCAACGTGACGTTACCCACGAAGCCATCACAGACCAGCACATCCGTTTTGCCGGTGAGGAGATCGTTCCCCTCAAGGTAACCAATATAGTTGATTTGCGGTGACGCTCGTAGCACCGCAGATGCGGCGCGGATTGTTTCCAATCCTTTGGTCTCTTCCTGACCAATGTTCAACAGTGCAACCCGAGGCTGAGCAATTTCCAGCACTTCTTCGGCCATGACCGCGCCCATAATCGCAAACTGCACCAGCATATCGCTGTCAGACTCAACGTTAGCACCGAGATCCAGCACCACCGTTTTGCCATGCTGCTGATGCGGCAACACCGTCATCAACGCCGGACGCTCAATCCCATCCAGCGGCTTAAGCAACATTTTCGCCAGGCCCATCAGCGCGCCGGTATTTCCCGCACTGACGCAGGCTTGCGCTTTACCTTCTTTGACCAACTCTAACGCCACACGCATCGAACTGCCGCGGCTATTACGAATTGCCTGAGAAGGTTTGGCATCACTTGCAATAACCGATTCGGCAGGGATGACCTGCACACGCCTCTGTAACGAGGAATCCGCTTTGGCAAGAAATGACGAGATGATGTCGGGATCACCGACCAGAAGAAGAACCAGCTCCGAATGAGAGGCCAGTGCCTGCAAGGATGCAGGCACTGTCACGCAGGGACCGAAGTCCCCGCCCATGGCATCAACTGCCAGGGTCAAACGTGTCAAGGTATCGCCTTGTGTAATCGCGAGGATTACTTGGTGATAACCTTGCGACCGCGGTAGTAACCATCCGCAGTGATATGGTGACGCAGATGAGTTTCGCCAGAAACTTTATCTACTGACAGAGCAGCAGTGGTCAGAGCATCGTGTGAACGACGCATACCACGCTTAGAACGGGTTGGTTTATTCTGTTGTACGGCCATGGACCTTACTCCTATTACTTACGCTTTAAACTGGCTAATACGGCAAACGGATTTGGTTTTTCTGCCTCTGGAGGCAATTGACCAAATACCATGTCCGCGTCGGACACTTCACAGTGTTCAGAATCATGCACCGGAACCACGGGCAGCGCGAGGATGAGTTCATCTTCGATCACCGCCAGCAAGTCGATCTCACCAAAATCATTGACATCAACTGGCTCGTAGGCTTCCGGTAGTGCCTCGGCCTGCTCATCAGAAGAGACAGGACTGAAGCAATAGCTTACGTGAACATGACGTGGAAACGACTGGTTGCAGCGTTGACATGACAAAGTCACCTGCACTTCGGCTGTTCCTTGCAGAACGGCGAGGCGCTGGTTGTCAACCGCAAACGACATATCGCATTCAACATCACTGTCCACACTCACGACCGTTTCGGCCAAGCGCGCCACCAATTCAGGTGCATAAACACCATGATAATCAAGGCGTTTTTGCGCGGCGCGGACCGGATCGAGCGTCAGGGGTAATTTTACCTTTTGCATAGGGCGCGCATATTAACTTTGTAACGTCATAGAGTCAAAGAAAAAGGCCGGTTTACGGCATCTTTCACCCGTTAGTCGCATCCAGTGCGGCGCATAGTTTAAAATGACTGTCATCTTTACGCTATCTATTCTGAAAAAAAATGATGACACCTTTAGTTTTAGCATCCACCTCCCCTTTTCGTCAGGCATTGCTGGCCAAACTGGGTCTGCCTTTTATAACAGCCGCCCCCAACAGTGATGAAACGCCGTATCTCAATGAATCAGCGCCAGAACTGGTGCAGCGCCTGGCATTAGCCAAAGCACAGGCGCTGGCTGAGCATTACCCTGATAGCTGGATTATCGGTTCAGATCAGGTGTGCGTTCTGAATGGTGAGATTGCGGGTAAGCCTTATACCGTGGAGCAGGCTTGTCGGCAGTTGGCGGCGGCGAGCGGCAATGCGATCACATTTTACACGGGTTTGGCGCTCATCCAGCCGCAGAGCGGCAAACAAACCGTGATTTGCGAACCTTTTACCGTACATTTTCGTACGTTAAGTCGCGCAGAGATTCACGCGTATGTTGAGAAGGAGATGCCGCTTCAATGTGCAGGCAGTTTCAAAAGCGAAGGATTAGGTATTTGCCTGTTTGAAAGACTGGAAGGCCGCGATCCCAATACCTTAGTTGGCTTACCGCTGATTGCGTTAAACGAAATGTTAAGAAGTGCGGGCATCAACGCATTGAGTTGATACCCTGGTCATCAGGCTTTTTTTTCTGACGCAGCTGGGCAAGGCAGTGCTTCAAAGCGCCATCCAATGGCGCTTCCATTCGCAAGAGTTCGCCGGTATTAGGATGGGTAAAAGTCAGCGCGGCAGCATGTAAAAAAAGTCGCGATAGGCCGGTTGAGCTCAGTTGCGCATCAAATTCACGGTCGCCATAACGATCGTCAAAAGCGATCGGATGGCCGCCGTGAAGCGTATGGACGCGGATCTGGTGCGTACGGCCCGTTACCGGGCTGGCTTTGACTAAGGTCGCAAAACCGAATCGCTCTTCAACTTTAAAACGCGTCTCCGAAGGCTTGCCTTCTGCACTCACGCGCACCACGCGTTCGCCGCTCTGCAAAATGTTTTTCAGCAGCGGTGCCTGAACAACTTTCAAATGCGATGGCCAATCACCGCGTACCAGCGCCAAATAATCCTTTTGCATGCCCTTCTCGCGCAGTTGCTCATGCAGCGAACGCAACGCCGAACGCTTTTTAGCCACCAGCAAGATGCCGGAAGTGTCGCGATCGAGTCGGTGAACCAGCTCAAGGAAGCGCGCTTCTGGACGTAAGGCGCGCAGTCCTTCAATCACGCCAAAACTTAAGCCGCTGCCACCGTGTACCGCCGTACCTGATGGTTTGTTCAACACCAGTAAATAATCATCCTCATAAAGGATGGCATTGGTGAGCGCAGCAACTTTATCCAGCTTAGGTGAAACCGCCTGCTCTTCGCGTTCAGCAACGCGCACCGGGGGAATACGGAGCTCATCGCCATCTTCCAGCTTATATTCAGGTTTAACCCGCTTTTTATTCACCCGCACTTCGCCTTTACGCAAAATGCGATAAATCATGCTTTTCGGCACGCCCTTGAGCTGGGTACGCAGAAAATTATCAATACGTTGTCCGGCATTTTCAGCCGTGATGGCGACATACTGTACGCCCGGATTCTCTGTTTTCATGGCGGCGATTCTAAATAGTGTACCCGGATAGCGCCACCCCTTTTTCTGTGCTTAACTCTCTCTTTGTCGCACAGTTAAACGGGGAAAATGGCGACATTTTCACCGATGCGATGATTAGCCCTGCAAATGAACAGGTTATGGATGAATAAACTTCGCAGCTTGGCAAAAGTCGCCTTGCTATATGTTGGTGAGCAATGGAATAATGCAGGGGTTTCTGCCCTGGAAAGATTCAGGCAGGAAAAAGAGCGAAATAAGTCATTTTGCCGGATTGAACGGACACGCAGCAATGGCGTAAGACGTAATGTTAAATCAGGCACTTAGCGGGCTGCGGGTTGCGGCCTGGACGACAGACTAGGATGCGTGGATTTCTGAATACTCTGTAGCACTTCCACCTTCAGGCGCTGGATTTCCTTATGAAAAACAGGCCACCGACAAGATTTGCGCCCCTTTAGCCGCCGACAACCGTGAGGTTGACGTCAGTGCATTAAGACACGGGGCCATCGGTTGATTCTCGTCCAGGGTAACGATGCCCGCAGCTACATCACTCATGTGAGAATAACGAGTAAGTCACGATGAAAAGAATGTTAATAAACGCAACTCAGCAGGAGGAGTTGCGCGTTGCCCTGGTTGATGGACAACGTCTGTACGATCTGGATATTGAAAGTCCTGGACACGAACAGAAAAAAGCCAACATATACAAAGGTAAAATCACCCGCGTTGAACCGAGCCTTGAAGCTGCATTTGTCGATTACGGTGCAGAACGTCACGGTTTCCTCCCTCTAAAAGAAATTTCCCGCGAATATTTCCCATCCAACTACAACGCACATGGTCGTCCGAATATCAAAGATGTGCTGCGTGAAGGTCAGGAAGTTATCGTTCAAATTGATAAAGAGGAACGCGGTAATAAAGGTGCAGCACTGACAACCTTTATTTCGTTAGCCGGTAGCTATCTGGTATTGATGCCGAACAATCCTCGTGCTGGCGGCATTTCTCGCCGTATCGAGGGCGACGATCGTACCGAGTTGAAAGAAGCCCTCTCCGCGCTGGAACTGCCAGACGGTATGGGGTTAATCGTCCGCACCGCTGGCGTCGGTAAATCTGCCGAGTCGCTACAGTGGGATCTCAGCTTCCGTTTGAAACACTGGGAAGCAATCAAAAAAGCCGCAGACAGTCGCCCGGCACCTTTCCTGATCCATCAGGAAAGCAACGTGATCGTGCGCGCTTTCCGTGACTATCTGCGTCAGGATATTGGTGAAATCCTCATCGATAACCCGAAAGTTCTGGATCTGGCGCGTCAGCATATTGCTGCCCTCGGCCGTCCTGACTTTAGCAGCAAAATCAAACTGTACACCGGTGAAATCCCGCTGTTCAGCCATTACCAAATCGAATCGCAGATTGAATCCGCTTTCCAGCGTGAAGTTCGTCTGCCGTCAGGCGGTTCAATTGTTATTGATAGCACCGAAGCATTGACCGCTATTGATATCAACTCCGCACGCGCGACCCGCGGTGGCGATATCGAAGAAACGGCTTTCAATACCAATCTGGAAGCGGCCGATGAGATTGCGCGTCAGCTGCGTCTGCGCGATCTCGGCGGTTTAATTGTTATCGACTTCATTGATATGACGCCAGTGCGCCACCAGCGCGCCGTGGAAAATCGTCTGCGTGAAGCGGTGCGCCAGGATCGTGCTCGCATCCAGATCAGCCACATTTCCCGCTTCGGTTTGCTGGAGATGTCGCGTCAGCGCCTCAGCCCATCATTGGGTGAATCCAGCCATCACGTCTGCCCTCGCTGTAGCGGTACCGGCACCATCCGTGATAACGAATCACTGTCGCTGTCGATTCTGCGTCTGATTGAAGAAGAAGCGCTGAAAGACAACACCAAAGAAGTCCATGCGATTGTTCCCGTCCCGGTGGCGTCCTACCTGCTGAACGAAAAGCGTGATGCAGTCAGCGCCATCGAGAAACGCCAGGGCGGCGTGCGTGCCATCATCGTGCCAAACGATCAGATGGAAACGCCACACTACTCTGTGCTGCGCGTACGCAACGGCGAAGAGACGCAAACTCTTAGCTATCATCTGCCGAAACTGCACGAAGCGGAAATGGCGCTGCCTTCTGAAGAAGAGCACGCTGAGCGTCGTCGTCCGGAGCAGCCAGCACTGGCCGCTTTCGCAATGCCAGATGCACCACCAGCACCGGTTGAAGTGGTGAAAGACGTTCAGCCTGCAGTGGAAGCGAAAACCAAACCCGCAGTTGCCGCTCCGGCTGTCACCAACACTGGTTTCGTTGCCCGTCTGCTGAACGGTTTGAAGAAGATGTTCGCCGGTGATACACCAGCTGCAGCGCCTGCTGAAACTCAGCAAGAAGCACCAGCGGCGGCTGAATCTGAAAATACCCAGCAGCGTGGCGAACGTCGCAACAATAACAATCGTCGCAACAACCGTCGCGAACGCACTCCGCGCAATGGTGAGAATGGCCAGCAGGTGCGCGAAGGTCGTGAACCTCGCGAGCCGCGTGAAGCGCGTGAGCCACGTGAATCCCGCGAACCGCGTGACAATCAGGATAATCGTCGTAATAAGCGTCAAAATAGCGAGCCGCGTGAAGCTCGTCCTGTGCTGAGCGATGAAGCCCTTGAGCAGCGCGATGAGCAGCAGCAGCAGCGCCGCGAACAGCGCGCCGAGCGCCAGCGTCGTCGTCAGGAAGAGAAACGTGCGCAACAGCAGGATCAGAAAGTCGCTGAACCCGCAGTAAAAGCGGATGTAATCGATGAAAGCGTTGCTCAGGAAGAAGAACGTGTACAAGTGATGCCACGTCGTAAACAGCGTCAGCTGTCTCAACGTGTGCGGGTTGGCGAAGACAGTGAAATTGCATCAGAAACGCCTGCTCCGGTTGTGCATGAAGCTGCTGTAGAAACTGCGCCGCGTACCCAGTATCACGAGCAACCTGAAGCCAGTAATGACGAGCAGGATGATAGCGATAACCGTGACAACGCCAATATGCCGCGTCGTTCACGTCGTTCACCGCGTCACCTGCGCGTGAGTGGTCAGCGCCGCCGCCGTTATCGTGATGAGCGTTACCCAACGCAGTCTCCGATGCCGCTGGAATCTGCTGCTGCTTCCCCAGAAATGGCCTCAGGAAAAGTGTGGCTTAACTATCCGGTGGCACAAGCTCAGGAAGAATACACCACGCAAGATGCCATGCATGAAGTATCGGATTATGGCTACCAACAAGCCGCAGCGACCGTGGAACAACCCGCTGAAGTGGCTGCTGTTGAACCGGCCGTTGAGCAGGCAGCTGCAGAAGAGACAGTACATCAGGCTGAACCGCAGGCGCATATTGATGTGCCAGTGGTAAACACTGATGACGTCTCGCCAATTGCTGCGCCAGTCAACGAAGAGCCCGCGGTGATTACTGCTGCCGATGAACCTGTTGCACAGCAAATTGCTGCTGAAGCTGAGCCTGCGGCAATCGTTGAAGAAGCGAAGCCAGAAGCCAGTGAAGTGGCTGCGGTGGTTGAGCAGGCACCGGCAGATGTTTCGCCAGCAGTGGAAGCTCAGGTTGAAGAGGTTCTGGCTGCGCCAGTGGCGGCTGTTGCTGAAGTCACGCCGGTAACTGAACCTCATGCGCCAGTTGCGGCACGTGACACTGCAGTAACCACAGCTAAAACACGCTTTAAACATCATGCAACTGCACCGATGACCAAAGCGCCTGCACCAGCGTGGCAACCGGAGCCGGCTCGTCACAGCGAATGGGTTCGTCCACCGTTCGACTTTGATGGACGGGGTTCTGCGGGTGGTCATAGCGCCACGCATCAAGCCACCGCACCGGCAACACGCCCGGAAAGCGCGTAAGCTTTAGCAAGTCAGTAAACATCAAACCCCGGCGAGTCCGGGGTTTTTTATTGGCTGACATTCAGCCACTTCATCACTTAGCGTGTTTCTTACCGGCAAAAAAAATCCCACAGCCTCAAAGGCGGTGGGAGAAACTAAGCGCACCCGGTTAAAGTACGCTCAAAGATTCAGGTCAATCAGGAATTCAGTTGGAATAGTGACATCTTCGACATATCGGTAAACGTCTTATACGACGCCTGCAGAGCCGTTTGTTGCATGGTATAGCTGGAGATGGCCTGAGTGTAATCCACCTGCACCAGATCGGTCATTTGCGAAGCCATGATGGTGTCGCGATCGTCGCCCTGCGCATCCAGCGTATCCAGTTCAGCTAACTGTGAACCCACGGCAGAACGGACCGCCAGCACATTATTCAGTGAGTTGCTCAGACCACGGTTGGACTTATCCATCGCGTCCTGGAAAACCTGTTTAGTCGCATCATCGGCATCATCCTGCGGCGTCTTTAACGCGGCAATCGCGCTATCGAGCATATTAAACAGGTTTTTTTCGCTGGCGCTGCCGTCCGGCTCCGCCTTTGAGTTGCTGGTGAGCGACATAAATACGGAAGATCCCGTGCTGCTGACGGCCATGGTACGTCCATCATCAACTTTTTGCGTGATGGGATCGGCGCCACCTACATAGGTCACGCCCGCCGGGGCGCCGGCATCACTAAAAGGCGCGACATCCGTTTGATAGCCCGCAAAGATGTAGCGACCATTACCGTCACGGCTGTTCGCCTGATTCAACAGCTGGGAGCGAATACCTTCCAGTTTGGTGGCGATCGACGCGCGGTCGTCGTCACTCAGGGTGCCGGTAGAACCATAAACTATCATGGTTTGCGCATCCTGAATGCTGCTGGTAACGCTAGAAAGTGCATTCTCTTCCATCGACAAGCTTTGATCGGCAAAGCTGCGCGCCGTCGCATATTGACTACTTTTCGCCTGTGACTGCGACAGCACCACCGCACGCGAGGCCGCGATAGGATCGTCAGAAGGATTGTTAACGCGCAATCCGGTTGAGAGCTGCTGCCCCACTTTTAGCCAGGAGGATTGCGAATCGGTAATACCGCGCACCTGCTGGTCGAAAATCATATTGGTACTAAGACGCATGGTTTTTATCCTCTATGCTTAGCCGCGGATGTCCATCAGCGCATTAAAAATGGTACTCGCCGTTTGCAGCACTTGCGCATTCGCCATGTAGAACTGCTGATATTTCGTCAGGTTGGAGTACTCCTCATCGAGGTTAACGCCAGAAACGGATTGCTGACGATCGCTCAGCTGGGTTACTACGTTCTGCTGCGTCGTACTGGCGGTTTCCAGCGTGCTGGTTTTGTTACCCACGGTGCTGACAATACTGGCGTAGGCCTGCGCAATAGTGGCGTTGCCATTCACTAGCTTACTATCCTGAAGATCTAACAATTTCTGCGCGTTACGGTTATCACTTTCACCGCTGGTCGCGCTGGAAGCCGCGGCAATCTGCGATTCATCGGTGATCGCCACCGACATGCCAGCAATCACGTTCTGCACCGGCTTAACCAGGAAGCTGTCTTTGGCATTCGGTGCTGGCGTCGTGCTCACCGTCAGTTTCAGCCCGTCAAAGTTGAGCGTGCCATCGGTCGCATCCGGCGTAACGTTAAACTTCACGTTATCTGACATGCGGGTAACCGACCAATTACTGCCGTCATAACTCACGGTATAGTTGGAGGCCTTCATCGCGCTAGTGTCTGACCACGCCGCGGTTACCGTGGCCGATGAGGTGTTTTTGCTGTTACTCGCTACTGTGGGCGAGCCGATGTTAAAGAAGTTGCCGCCAGCAGCGCCAGTGCTATCAAAACCCTGGCTATGCACGGTGTTGAAGCTGGTGGTGAACGCTGCCGCTAACTGGCCAAGCTGGTTCTGCGCCGTATCCAGATCCTGAGTACGGAATGCCAGTAAACCGCCCAGTGAACCGGTAGTTAAGGTTTTCTCTGGGATCTCCACGTTGCCAGCCTGCTTATCCACGTAGCCAACGGTGGTGCGAGAGGGATCGCTGCTGGAAGGCATAGCCACCAGACTGGTGGCGTTTTTACCATTGACCAACGTCACGCTGCCCATGGAAACGATGTAACTGCCGTCCTGCTGGGAGACGTTTACGCCAACCACATTATTCAGGCTATTCACCAACTGATCGCGCTGGTCCAGCAGATTGTTAGGTGCCGCGCCACCGCCAGTGGTCAGCTTGGCAATCTGTGTATTCAGATCGGCAATCTGGCTGGTAAAGGTGTTGATTTGATCAACATTCGAAGCGATATCGGTGTTTACGCTGGTTTGCATGTTATTGAGATATTGCGCGGTGGTCTGGAACTGGTTTACCAGGCCTTGCGCATAGCTCAGCATTGACTGACGTGCCGACGGATCGTTGGCGTTACTCACCACGTTTTGTACGTTAGTGAAGAAGCTCTGGATCGACGTCGACAAGCTGGTGGTCGACGTCGACAGCAGGTCATCAATGTTGGAAATCTGATTATATTGGGTATTAACGGCGCTGTAGTTGGCGCTGGAGCCGCGCAGCTGAGCGGTGATGAACTCATCGTATTCACGCTGTACGCCCGAAAGCGTGACGCCGTTGCCGTAATAGCTATTGCCCTGCAACGTGCTATTCGACTGCGACAAAATCGCCGTCTGACGCGAATAGCCCGCTACCGTATAATTGCTGATGTTGTTACTGGTGGTGCTTAATGCAGCCTGTGCGGCGCTCAGCCCACTCATCGCTGAGTTAATTATGCTGGACATCTCGGTTCCTTAATTTCCCGTTAACCGGGCTGGCAGTCATCAGTGCGATTGCGCGAACGATGAGCGCCCGCGGCATGTGATAGTTATCGGCTTGCTTAAGTGAAACTTGAGGCAAAAAATCAGAACAAATCAGTGATATCGTTGCTGTACGCCTTCATCACTTTTTCACCCATGTTTTTGAATTGTTGGATCATTCCTACCAGCTTCTGCGCATATTTCGGATCGGTGGCGTAACCGGCCGCCTGCAAGGCACGCGCGCCCTGCTCGGCACTTGGCGCGTTCGCTACGGCGGCATAACGCGGATTGCTGGAAAGCAATTTGACGTAGTCGCTGAGTGCTTCCATATAGGAGCCGTAGACGCGGAAGCTGGCACGTACTTTTTTCGCTTCGCCACCTTCGTATTCGGTGGTCATGATATCGGTGGTGGCGCCTTTCCAGTCGCTGCTCGCCTTGATACCAAATACGTTGTAGCTCGGCTTGCCGTCGCGCGTGAGGATTTGCCGCTGGCCCCAGCCAGACTCCAGCGCGGCCTGCGCCAGAATCAAATGATGTGGAATACCACTCTGTTGGCTTGCCACCTGCGCCGGTTGAGCGAGCTGCGCGATAAAATCGCTGCTATCACTGGGTAAACTGCCCGGAGAAACCGGTAGACGCGGCACCGCTTTTCGCACCATCTGCTCCAGCTGATTGGACGGCAGGTTGCTATAAATGAAGCTGTTATCCAGTTTCATGGGCACCGTGCCGGCGGTTTCATCCGGTTCTTGCGCCGGCTGCATCTGTTTAACAATCAGATCGGCCATGCCCAGGCCGCGCTTACCGATCTCCTGCGCAATCTGCTGATCGTACATTGAGGTGAAAAGCCGCGTCTGGTCGTTACTCAGCAAACCATCCTGCGGTAGCGCTGCGCGCATGCTTTTCATCATCATCTGCACAAACATGCCTTCCACCTGTTTTGCCACCTGCATCGCCTTCCCTTTCGGGTCGGCGCTGGCTTCACGTTTCAGGTCGTTCAGAGAGCGGCTGTCGTAAGCCGCATTCATCAGCGATTGCGTATCGGTCATCAGATAATTTCCAGTTTGGCGCGCAAGCAACCCGCGCTTTCCATCGATTGCAAAATCGACATCAGCTCAATCGGTGACGCACCCAGCGCATTAAGCGCACGTACCACATTGTTCAGGTTGGCGCTGGAGTTCACGCGCTGCAGCGCGCCGCCGCTCTGGCGTAAATCAATCTGCGTGTTGTTGGTTGTCACTGTCTGCCCACCTGCCAATGGCGTATCGGGCTGACTAACGTTTTGCTGTTGATTAACTGTCACCGACAAATTACCTTGCGCCACCGCACAGGTATTCAGCGTCACTTCGCGGTTCATTACCACTGAACCGGTACGTGAGTTGATGATCACTTTGGCATCTTCCAGCGGTACGGAAACATCAAGGTTCTGAATCTCCGCCAGCAAACGCACCTGTGAACTGTTGTTCGGTGATACACGGATTTGCACAGTACGCGCGTCCAGCGGCTGAGCAGAACCAATGCCGCGTGCATTAATGGTGTCGGCAATGCGCTGCGCCATGGTGAAATCTTCACTGTTCAGCTGCAGGTTAATGGTGTTCTGGCTACCAAAGTTGCTCTGCAGCTCACGCTCTACCGTTGCACCACCGGTAATGCGGCCACCGTTAAGCTGGTTAACCTGAACGCTGCTGCCGCCGGCAGATGCACCGGCGCCACCAACCAGAATATTGCCTTGTGCCAGCGCATAAACCTGGTTATCCACCCCTTTCATCGGCGTCATGAGCAGCGTACCGCCGCGCAGACTTTTCGCATTACCGAGTGAAGAAACCACTACGTCGATGTTTTGTCCCTGACGTGCAAATGACGGCAGCTTGGCTGTCACCATCACCGCCGCCACGTTTTTCAGCTGCATGTTGGTGCCGGTTGGCACGGTAATACCCAGCTGAGAGAGCATGTTGCTGACCGTTTGCGTAGTAAACGGGGTTTGCGTGGTCTGGTCGCCGGTGCCATCCAGGCCGACGACCAGGCCGTAGCCAATGAGCTGGTTGTCGCGCACACCCTGCACGGAAGTCAGATCGCGGATGCGGTCAGCATGCGCCATAGCGCTGAAGCCGAGCAGTAAGCCCAGGCTCAGGCGGAGCAGAGTCGTCATATTCATTCTCATTACCTCTTACATCGGCGAGACGTTCAGGAAGAAGCGTTGGAACCAGCCCATCGTCTGCGCTTCATTGATATAACCATTTCCGACGTACTCAATACGTGCATCGGCCACCTGCGTTGACAACACGGCGTTGCTGGCGCTGATGGTGCGCGGGTTAACCACGCCAGAGAAGCGGATAAATTCCGTGCCCTGGTTAATTTCGATCTGTTTCTCACCCACCACGCGCAGGTTGCCGTTTGACAGCACCTGATTCACGGTGACGGTGATGGTGCCGGTAAAGGTGTTATTCGCCGTGGCGCCACCTTTACCTGCGAAGTCATTTTTGCCATTCGCATCAAGCGTGGCTTTTTCGCCGCCCGCACCCACCAAACCACTCAGGCCGGTTGGCACGCCCGTGACGCCGAAACTGTTGCTGCCATCGCGGCTGGCGTTGGCGGAGGAACTTTTGCTGGCGCTGACGTTTTCCTGCAAGGTGATCGTCAATGTGTCGCCAATGTTGCGTGGACGGCGATCTTCAAACAGCGGCTGATAGCCGTAGTTCAGCGGTGCGACGCCCTGGAAAATAGAACCGTTCACCACTGGCGGGGCGGATGGCGTCGGCTCTGCCGTTGTCGATCCTTGTACCAGCGGCGTGCGCGGAACCAGCGCACAACCGTTAAGCGTCAGTAGCAATGTGGCTACTAACCAATGACCAGGCTTGAGAATCACTTGCTTCGCCACGGAGTTATGACCTTTTTCATGTTCTTAATCGGGCCAGCAAAGCCGACCCAACGACACCAGGATTAAATCTGGGTTAACTTCGCCAGCATCTGATCGGAGGTACTGATCGCTTTGCTGTTAATTTCGTAAGCGCGCTGCGTCTGAATCATGGTCACCAACTCTTCCGCCACGTTGACGTTTGAGGTTTCGACATAACCCTGATACAGCAGACCGGCACCGTTTTGGCCCGGCGTACTCTGCGTGGCCGCACCCGATGCCTGCGTTTCCTGATAAAGGTTTTCGCCCTGGCTATTTAAGCCCGCATCATTCATGAAGGTGCTCAGCGTCAGCTGTCCCACCTGCGCCGGGTTGGTTTGGCCCTGTTGCGTCACGCTCACAACACCGTCACGCGAGATGGTGATGCTGGTGGCGTTAGCCGGGATGGTGATGCCTGGCTGCACCGGGTAACCGGCATTCGTCACCAGCTGTCCGTTTTGGTCAACCTGGAAAGAACCATCGCGGGTATACGCCGAGGTGCCGTCCGGCATCTGCACTTCAAAATAACCCTGGCCGTTGATGGCCACATCTTTCGAGTTGCTGGTCTGCGACAGGTTACCCTGCTGATGCAGACGCTCGGTGGTGACTGGACGCACACCGGTACCGATCTGCAGGCCCGACGGCAGCGTGGTTTGCTCCGACGACTGCGTACCCGGCTGGCGCAGCGTTTGGTACATTAAATCTTCGAATACCGCGCGCGAACGTTTAAAGCCGTTGGTGCTAACGTTCGCGAGGTTGTTGGAGATGACGTCCATATTGGTTTGCTGAGCGTCAAGACCGGTTTTCGCGATCCATAAAGAACGAATCATGGTGTTTTCCTTACGCCTTAGCTGCTCATGTTGAGCAGCTGGTTGGCTTTTTGTTCGTTTTCATCAACGTTAGAGATCACTTTCATCTGCATCTCAAAACGTCGGGCGTTGGCGATCATATCGACCATGGTTTCCACTGGTTTGACGTTACTGCCTTCCAGCACGCCGGGCATGACGGTCACCGAGGCATCGTTCGCCAGCGCGGCGCCGCGCGTAGCCTGTGCTTGCTGGGTTGGACGGAACATACCGTCGTCACCGCGCTGTAACTCTTTACCTGTGGCACGAACCAGTTTCAGCTTGCCAATTTGCACCGTGGCGTTGGGCGCATCCCCCGCATTACGCGAAGTAATGGTGCCGTCGGCCGCGATGGTCAGCTCCGCCCCTTGCGGAATGGCGATTGGACCGCCATCGCCCATGACGGGATTGCCCTGAATGGTCAAAATACCGGTAGCGCTTATCTGCATGTTGCCGTTGCGGGTATAGGCTTCGGCACCGTCAGCGGTACGCACCGCCAGCCAGCCATCTTGCTGTACCGCTACATCCAGCGTACGGCCAGTGTTGTCCATGGTACCTGGCGTCATATCAGCGCCCGGCGTTGAAGCGGCAACCAGGGTACGCGTTGGCAGCGACCAACCGTTGACCGGCACCGCGCGCAACGCGTTGAGCTGAGCACGAAAGCCCGGCGTTGAAGCGTTGGCGAGGTTGCTGGCGGTCACCGATTGCTGGTCCATCGTCTGACTCGCCGCGCCCATCGCGGTATATATTGCGTGATCCATAAAGCAATCCCGTTAGCGAATTAACGTAAGTTAACCAGGGTGTTGAGAATCTGGTCCTGAGTTTTGATGGTTTGGCTGTTAGCCTGATAGTTACGCTGCGCAACGATCATGTTCACCAGTTCTTTACTCATGTCGACGTTCGATGCTTCCAGCGCACCTGAGGTCAGGTTGCCGTAGGTACCGGTGCCTGCCAGACCAACGGCCGCCTGACCTGACGAGCTGGTTGCGGACCAAACGTTGTCACCTTCAGATTTCAGACCTTCCGGGTTAGAGAAGCTCGCCAGCACGATCTGCCCCAGCAGCTGGGTTTTCTGGTTGGAGTAGGTGCCGGTGATGGTGCCATCATCGTTGATGGTGTAGCTGGTCAGGTCGCCCGGCTGGTAACCATCCTGCGTTGGGTTACCGAAAGTGCTGGTGCCGGTGTTCTGCTGCAGGCTACCCAACATGCTTAGGCTGATATTCATGCCATCCGCACCGTTGGTGCCACCCACAACCAGATTGGCCAGTGATGGACTGGTTGCCGTGGTAGATGGGATCGCGGTGCCAGGGTTAAGGGGATCATCAACCATTTTGGATACGCTAGTCAGCGTACCGCTGGCATTGAATTTCATCTGGAAACCCAAACCATCATCAGGATCGGCGTTGCCAATCTGCTTGCCGGTGGTGGAATCCATGATATGAACGGTCCAGGTGTTATCCGCCGTTTTGATGTAATACATATCCAGCTGGTGATCGTTACCCTGCGTGTCATACACCGTCATGGTGGTTTTCGCGTTGTAGCTATCCACGTTGGAGGCATCAAACGTGGTGACAGTCGGCACGGTGCTGGTGGAGTTAAGGTTCGCCACCTGGGTCGCCGTGGTGGTCGCGCGTGCGCCCATCTGCGTGGTGGGGATGCTCAGGGCAACCGGGTTAGCGCCGCTCTGAATGGTTGGTGGCGTACCGCTGGCTGGATAGCCGGTTACGTTCAGGCCCTGGGTATTCACCAGGTTACGGTTTGCATCCAGCGTGAACTGGCCGTTACGTGAATAGAACACGCCGCCGCTGGCGTCGGTCATACGGAAGAAGCCGTTGCCGCTCAGTGCCACGTCCAGCCCACGGCTGGTCGAGGTGGTGCTGCCATCACCAAAGTTCTGGATTACCGCTGCCACTTTGGTACCGAGACCAACGTTTGAACCGGCAAACATATCGGCAAAGGCGATGGTGCTGGATTTAAATCCGGCTGTGGCGGAGTTGGCAATGTTGTTACCAATCACATCCAGGTTGCTGGAAGCAGCATTCAGGCCGCTCACCGCTTGTGAAAAAGACATGTAATCTCTCCTGCTAAAAGGTTAATCAGAGAATCTGACGAATTTCATCGAGGGTCGCGGAGCCCATGGTGCCGAGATCCAGTTTCGTGGTGTTATCGGTGGTGCTGACGCCATTGACATAGGCATAGTTCAGCGGCTGCGCCACCAGTTGGGTGCTGCCATTGCTGGCGGCGAGTGATACAGAATATTTGCCATCTGCGGCGGTCGAGCCATCATCCAGTTTGCCGTCCCACGAGAAGGTGTGAACGCCTGCACTCAGCTTGCCGAGATCGATGGTACGCACGGTGGTGCCATTGCTGTCTTTAATCGTGACGCTGGTGGCGGTGGAAGCTGTTGCCAGCTCAACGCCAAACGGCGTGGTCGTACCGCTGCCCACCAACACCTGCGAACCGTTGATCATCACGCCATGCCCAATCAGTGTGGAACTCTGCAGCGACTGACTGGTGGTGATTTGACCGGAAATCGACCCTAACGTGGTGTTCAGTTTCTCAATTCCGCTTAGGGTGTTGATCTGCGCCAACTGCGTTGTGAGCTGGCTGTTATCCATTGGATTGGTGGGATCCTGATTTTTCAGCTGCGCCACCAGCATATTCAGAAACTGATTCTGCAAGTCCGCCGAGGTGTTACCACTCGACGCGCTGCTGGACGTCAGTACCGTGGGGTCCAGATTGTCTTTAATCCCTACTGCTACGCTCATAATCGTTCTCCGTTACTGACCCATGGTGAGGGTTTTCATCATCATTGACTTCACCGTGTTCAGCACTTCGACGTTGGCCTGATAGCTGCGCGACGCAGACATGGTGTTAACGGTTTCGGCGACCACATCAACGTTAGGCATTTTGACGTAGCCCTTCTGATCGGCCATCGGATTGCCTGGGTCATACACCAGTTTGGCCGGGGTGGGATCGTTAACCACGCCAGCCACTTTGACGCCGCCAGTGGCTGCGCCCTGTGCGGCATCGGTCTGGAAAATCACCTGCTTTGCGATATAAGGCTGGCCATCAGGACCGGTTACGCTATCGGCGTTGGCCAGGTTACTGGCGCTGACGTTGAGGCGCTGCGATTGCGCTGTCATCGCCGAGCCGGCGATATCAAAAATATTCAGCAATGCCATGCTTATTGCCCCTGCAGAACGTTCATCATGCCTTTGATCTGGCTACTGATGAGGGTGAGATCGGTTTGGTATTTCAGGCTGTTATCAGCAAACTGCGTACGCTCGCGATCCATATCCACGGTGTTGCCATCCGCGGCGGGTTGATCGGGAATGCGGTACATCAGATCCAGCGATGGCTGAGAATTGGTTTGCGCTTCAATGTGGCGTGAGGACGTCACCTTCAGCGCCAGACTGCTGCCTTCCGCGCGACCGTTTTGCATCACCTTGCTCAGCTGGCTGGCAAAGTCGATATCCCGCGCCTGGTAACCCGGGGTATCGGCGTTGGCAATGTTTGACGCCAGGATCTCCTGACGCTGAGCACGTAGGTTTAACGCTTCTGTACCAAATCGCAGCGCGGCATCGAGTTTGTCGAGCATGCTTCCTCCGCGAATGAGAATTTCGAGCTGACAGCTTAAGTGGACAAAAGCAAGGGTGATCGTCTGAATAGCAGCAAAAATGACGGCTATTTTTGACATTGATTTTTTTGCGCGAGGCGTAGACTCAGTGCCATCTTCTCGTCAGGAGGCGTTATGCGCAGATATTCCACCTTGCTCACCACACTTTGGCTGGCACTGGCGCTACCCAGTCACGCGGCGGATCTTAATGCTCAGTTGACACAATTTTTTAAAGCCCGCGATCCGCAACATGCCGCGGGAATGAGCGTGGTGGTGCGCACGCCGCCGTCACAGTGGCCCACCTGCGATACCCCCGAATTACAGCTCCCGGGCAATAGCCGCCAGTGGGGCAACATCAGCATTGCGGCCAACTGCGATCAAAATCGTCGTTTCTTGCAGGTGCAGGTGCAGGTCACTGGACAATATTTAGTCGCTAGTCGTCAGGTGGCGCGTGGCAGCACACTCAGCCCAGATGACTTCAGATTGGAAACCGGTCGCCTCGATGAGCTGCCGGCGCGCGCGCTGATCGACAGTAGCGGCGTAACGGATGCCATTGCCTTGCGTGATATTCCGCCGGGACAAGCCGTGACGGCCTCCATGCTGCGCCAGGCATGGCGCGTGAAAGCAGGTCAAAATGTGATGGTAGTCGCCAGTGGAAATGGGTTTAATGCCAGTAGCGAAGGACGTGCGCTGAACAACGCTAGCGCAGCGCAAATGGTGCGTGTGCGTATGGGAAATGGTCAGGTTGTCAGTGGTCGCGTCGACGCGGATGGGAATATTCTGATATCGCTATAAAGCGTTAAAGAACCCTGCTGTTCTGCCGATAGAGATATCAACAAAGACATTACCCTATGCTGACTCAGTTGACTGACCCCCAACTGACCTTACAGGAGCCACACAATGAGCATCGACAGAACGCAACCTTTGAACCCGGTTAGCACTGTACAGACACGCGATACCAACGATAACAGCGCGAAAGTGCGCCAAAGCGCCACGCCAACCGCCAGCACCACCAGCGAAAGCGGCGCGGCAGTGAAGTTGAGTACTGCGCAGGCGCAGCTGATGCAGCCCGGCAGCCAGGACATTAATACAGCGCGCGTTGAGCAGCTGAAAACGGCCATTCGTAATGGCGAACTGAAAATGGATACCGGTAAGATCGCCGACGCGCTGATCGCCGATACCAAGGCGTATTTAGAGGGTAACTGATCCCAATGGACAATCTGCTGATCACCTTAGACAAAATGCAGGATGTGCTGGCGTCACTCGCCGTAGTAATGGATGAAGAACAACAGCAACTTTCTGCCGGTCAGGTTAATGGCAACATGCTACAGCGCATCTCTGAAGACAAGAGTGCGCTGCTGACCACGTTGAATTATCTGGACGACATGCGCCGCACCACCGAGAAAAGTCTCGGCACGCAGGCGCCCTATGGTGATCACAGCGATCGCGAAAGTCGCTGGATGCGCATTCAGCAGCATACACGCCGCCTGCGCGATACCAATATGCATAATGGGATTCTGCTGCAGCATCAGATTGGCTTCACAAATGAAGCATTGGCCGTGTTACGCCCGCATCAAACCCAGGCATTTTACGGCCCCGATGGCTTAGGCAAGGGTCAAGCGACGTTGAGTCGTAAAGGGTAATCAATAAAAAATCCCGCCGCGGCGGGATTTTTTTATGCCATCGTACGGCGGGCGAAATCGCGAGGACGGAAGCCAAGCAGCCCGAGCATGACGAAATAGGCCCCGCCGCCGATGCCGCACACTGCCGCCAGGCGAAGCAGCCGCCACCACATTTGCCCCTCTTCCCATGACGGCATCACCTGCAAAATGCCCAGCAGCGCTGCGGCCATTACCACCACCGCAATCAGCAAACGCGTCAGGAAACTGAACCAGCCAGGCTGCGGCTGGAAGATATCCTGCTTTCGCAGCTGCCAGTAAAGCAGCGCGGCATTCAGGCAAGCGGCCAGACCGATCGACAAGGATAAACCGGCGTGTTTCAGCGGTCCGATAAACGCCAGGTTCATCAACTGTGTGATAATCAGCGTCACAATAGCAATTTTCACCGGCGTTTTGATGTCCTGACGTGAGTAGAATCCCGGCGCCAGCACTTTCACCACAATTAGCCCCATCAACCCCACCGAATAAGCAATTAACGCGCGCTGCGTCATCAAGGCATCAAAGGCGGTAAATTTCCCGTACTGGAACAGCGCCACGGTGAGCGGACCGGACAAAATCCCCAAGGCCACCGCGCTCGGCAGAGCCAGCAGGAAACAAAGACGTAAGCCCCAATCCATCAGGCGTGAATACTCTTCCTGATTGCCGCTGGCAAAACTCTTCGCCAGCGAGGGCAACAGAATAGTGCCCAGCGCCACGCCTAAAACGCCAGACGGAAACTCCATCAGGCGATCGGCGTAATACATCCATGAAACCGATCCCGATACCAAAAAGGAGGCAAAAATGGTGTTGATGATCAGTGAAATCTGGCTGACCGACACGCCAAGAATCGCCGGGCCCATTTGGCGCATCACGCGCCAGACGCCGGCATCGCGCAAATTAAGGCGCGGCAATACCAGCATGCCAATCTTCTTCAGGTGCGGCAGCTGATAGAACAGCTGCAGCACCCCACCCGCCACTACCGCCCAGGCCAGCGCCATCACCGGTGGATGAAAGTGCGGTGCCGCGAAAACCGCAAATCCGATCATGCTGATGTTCAGCAGCGTCGGTGCAAATGCGGGCACTGAAAAACGGTTCCAGGTATTAAGAATCGCACCCGCCAGCGACGCCAGCGAGATCAGCAGAATATAAGGAAAGGTCACACGCAACAGCGCGCTGGTTAAGGCGAATTTATCCGGCGTATCGGCAAAGCCCGGTGCGGTTACCACAATCACCCAAGGCGCGGCGATCATGCCTAGCACGGTGACCACCGCCAGCACCAGCGTTAATAAGCCGGAGACATAGGCAACAAACACGCGCGTAGCATCTTCGCCCTGCTTACTTTTATATTCTGCAAGGATTGGCACAAAGGCCTGGGAAAACGCGCCTTCGGCAAAAATGCGGCGTAATAGGTTAGGCAGCTTGAAGGCAACGAAGAAGGCATCGGTTGCCATCCCCGCACCGAACACACGCGCCACAATGGCATCGCGGGCAAAGCCCAGCACGCGTGAAAACAGGGTCATCGAACTGACCGCAGCCAGCGATTTCAACAAATTCATTTTGAGTGGCGCATCCTGAAAAGTGTCGGATAAATGAGCGACTTAGCGCGGACATCCCGTGATGTCCGGCGATAGTCTACTGCCGCGGCGGGAAATGACCAGCATTGAGTGTTACAAGGGATTATTCCTGTTCGGCATCACGCCACAGTTTTTCCACCAGACGCTGCGCCGCCAGTGCTTGTTCACCGCTGGTTTCAGGCATCGTCTGATTTTCTACACACTGAATGAAATGGTGTGCCGCGCCGCTGAAACCGCGCTGGGTAAGATGGCTTTGCCAGGCGGGCGGCACATCACGCACGATTCCGCTGCGGTTCTCCTGCTGCCAGTCACGCATCTCATTAATTTCAATGTAATCGCCATCGCAAATAGCACTGACTACCTCGCGCTGCGTGCCGGCACGACGATGCATGCTGGTGGTGATTTGTAGCGATCCGGCGGCGAAGTGGTGCTCGGCATACAGCATAGCGCCGTCCTCGTTGGTCTCAATATGTCCCAACTCTTGCTTCAGGTTACCGCCAGCCAGCCACAATGCGGTATCGACCACGTGCAGATAGTCGTCGAGCAGAGTAAAACGCAGATCGTGTGGGCCAACGCTGTCTGCCCGATGCTTCTCAATGCGCAGTGAAGCAGCGCGCGCCATCTCATCTTTTAGCTGCTGATAGCGCGGTGCAAAGCGGCGATTGAACGCCACCATCAGCTTGCGTTTATGTTTGTCCGCCAGCGCCACCAGCGCTTCCGCCTGCTGCAGCGTTTCCGCTAACGGTTTATCGACGCACACATCCTTGCCAGCCAGCAAGAGTGCTTTGACGACATCGTAATGGCTCGCGGTGCTGCTGTGTACAAACACCGCATCGCTGGCCGCAGCGAGGGCATCGAGTTGGCCAAAGTAAGGCATACGATAGCTGTCGCAGATCGGTTGTGCCTTCGCCTGATTGGGAGAAAAAGCCCCGGCCAGCTGCCAGCTACTCGCCTGTGACAGCACCGGCAGCCACGCTTTTTGTGCGATGCCGCCTAACCCAACAATGCCAATGCGCAGCGTCATATTAGTTCTCCTTTTGCAGCAGCTGTTCCAGCTGCAACTGTAACTCAGCAACCGTTTCTTCCAGTTGCGCCACGCGCGCCACAAGATCGTCATTGTCCAAAGCGCTGTCGGCGGTAGCCCGCTCATCCACCACCTCGCCGCCGAACAGGTGCATATAACGGCTTTCGCGTTTGCCAGGCTCACGCGCTAAACGCACCACCATCGGGCCGTCTTCCCGCGTGCTCAACTGATTCAGCGTCTGCTCTACTTCGTTCATATCGCTGAACTCATGCAGACGGCCGCTGCGTGTGCGCAGCTCACCTGGCGTCTGGGCGCCGCGCAGAAACAGCAGCGTCAACACCGCCACTTCCGCACGACTCAGTTGCAGATTGCCGAAGGCCGAGTTGCAGAAGCGCTGCTCATACTTACTCACGCGCTGCCCAAAGCCATTATTAGCCGTCACCAGATGCTTTTTCACCAGCTCATCAAGCTGTGCCTGCACTTCCATTTCGCTGAGGTTAAGCACCGGTTCACGGTTAGATTTTTGATTGCAGGCGGTCACGACGCCATTCAGCGAGAGCGGATATTGATCCGGTGTAGTGACCTGCTTCTCCAGCAGGCAACCAATCACGCGCAACGCCTGCGCGGATAAGGCCATTTTCATTGGGTTAATCCTTGTTTATTGTCCACGGCGATCCGGGGTCCACTCCCGGTAGGTCAGTGCGGTCAACACGTGATCCTGCCAGCGCCCATCAATTAGCAGGTAATCTTTGGCATAGCCCTCTTTTTCAAATCCCAGCCGCGCCAGCAGATCGCCGCTGCGTTGATTATGCGGCATATAATTGGCCATGATGCGATGGATGCGTTGCTGCCGCTGCATATAACGAATGGTGGTGCTGAGCGCTTCATACATTAGACCCTGGCCCTGCCATTTCTCTCCTAGCGAATAGCCAAGGTAGCAAGCGTGGAACGAACCGCGCAGCACATTGCTGTAGTTAGCCACGCCACGCACTTCGCGCTCTTCTGGGTCCATCAGCACAAAATAGTAGGCTGAGCCCTGTTTATGCATGTCGGCGATTAGCCCAAGGCGGGCCTGCCAACCCGAAGGATAACAATGGCTCTCGTCGCGCACTGGCTCCCAGGGCTTAAGAAACGCGCGATTTTCAGCGTAATAATCCGCCAATCGCCAGGCATCGCGTTCGTGTACTAAACGGACCACTAAGCGATCGGTAGTGAGGCTCACGCGTGGGCCAGCAGAACGATAGCCAAACATCATGACTCCTGAAATCCATAACTTAAGAAAGATGTACGCCAGCGGCGATACTTCTCACTATAACCGTCGCCCCGCCTGCGGTAAAACCCCGCAACGCGTTCCAGGAGATTCATCCTGATTTAGGATTAATATTTCTGCGGATTCGATGAAAAAATATCATCCTCAGAAACCTGTTTTTAACCCTTCAGCAGGCGGAATATAGACCAATTGGTCTCTTCTCTGCTTCTATTTGCTTAGGAATTAGCATGTCTCGGGTTGCGCGGGCACGACGCCTCGGTAAAACATTTCTTTTAGTGGATAACATGTTGGTCGTGATGGGTTTTTTTGTGGTATTTCCCCTCATCTCCATACATTTTGTCGAACAGCTTGGCTGGGCAGCGCTGATGGTGGGTATTGCGCTCGGCTTACGTCAGTTTGTTCAGCAGGGGTTCGGCATATTCGGCGGAGCCATTGCTGATCGGTTTGGCGCGCGTCCGCTGATCGTCACGGGCATGTTGATGCGTGCGGCGGGCTTTGCCTGCATGGCGCTGGCTCATGAGCCCTGGCTGTTGTGGCTGGCCTGTTTACTTTCCGGTCTGGGGGGAACGCTCTTCGACCCACCGCGCAGTGCGCTGGTAATGAAGCTGGTGCGTGCGCGTGAACGCGGTCGTTTCTTCTCATTGCTGATGATGCAGGACAGCGCCGGCGCGGTACTTGGCGCGTTAATCGGGAGCTGGTTGCTGGCGTGGGATTTCCGTTTAGTCTGCTGGGTTGGCGCGGGCGTGTTTGTCTGTGCCGCCCTGTTTAACGCGATTTGGCTGCCGGCCTGGCGTATTTCGACCGAACGCATCGCAATGCGGGCGGGCATGCAGCGCGTCTGGCAGGACAAACGTTTCCGCCTGTATGTTCTTACGCTGACAGGCTATTACATCCTTGCCGTGCAGGTGATGCTGATGCTGCCGGTGATGGTGAATCAGGTCGCGGGTGCGCCGGCGGCGGTGAAGTGGATGTATGCCATTGAGGCGCTGTTGTCATTGAGCTTACTCTATCCGCTGGCGCGCTGGAGCGAGAAGCGCTTCCGCCTGGAAACCCGATTAATGGCGGGTTTATGCCTGATGACCTTCAGCCTGCTACCGGTGGGCTTGACCGATTCATTGCCGTCATTGTTTATGCTGATTGCCCTCTTTTATCTCGGCTCGATCATTGCCGAACCGGCACGCGAAACGCTCAGCGCTTCGCTGGCCAGCGCGCGCGCGCGCGGCAGCTATATGGGCTTTAGCCGCCTTGGCCTCGCCATTGGTGGTCTGATTGGCTACTCCGGCGGCGGCTGGATGTTCGACATGGGACAACAATGGGGATTGCCAGAGCTGCCGTGGATGTTGCTCAGCAGTATCGGCATGATCACCCTGTTTGCACTTTGGTGGCAATTTCATCCCCGCCAGGTGGCACCGGCAATTTTCAGCAGTTAGTTTGCCCCCGTAACCGATCTCCTCTATCGCTGCAAGAGAAGCGCTACGGCGCTTCTCATCTCTCTCCTGGTGACACGGCTCGCTGAATCAGGCAGGCTAACGCCTGTTTTGCCGTATCGATCAGGATGAGGACAATATGAAAAAGGCGTTTTCCGGGCTGCTGGCCCTCTTTTTGGCCGTGCTTCTCAGCGGCTGTAATCAATTGACGCAATACACCATCAGCGAACAGGAAGTGAATCAGGCGCTGCAAAAGCGTAATAACTTCGAAAAAGACATTGGCGTTTCCGGATTGGTAAACGCACACATCGTGCTGAGCGATCTGATCAGTCAGATTGGCCGTGAAGAGCCCGGTAAAATTACGCTCTCCGGCAAAGCCAATATCAATGTCAGCTCGCTGTTTGGTCCGCAACAGGCAGAAATGCAGCTGAAGATGAAGGCGCAGCCGGTGTATAACGCACAAGAAGGCGCAATTTATCTGCATGACATGGAGATTGTTGATGCGCAGGTGCAGCCAGAGAAAATGGCGTCGATTATGAAAACGCTCACGCCCTACCTCAATGAGTCTCTAAAGCGCTACTTTAACGAGAAGCCGGCCTATGTGCTGAGCGAAGACCGCAGCAAAACGGAAGCGCTGGCGAAAAAACTGGCGAAAGGTATTGAAGTCAAACCCGGCGAATTGGTGATTCCGTTTACCCATTGAGTCGCACAACCGCACCTTAGGGTGCGGTTTTTGTTTGTCACAATAAAATCCCGTGCAAACGGTTGCCTACATCCTTATGATTACTCCCCGGCCTAAACGCGCCTCTTCGTTTTCTTCTCTGCCGGAGTCTTTGAATGACAGCCCAACCTCAGCAAATTACCCTTCGCCGTCCTGACGATTGGCACATCCATCTGCGCGATGGCGCGATGCTTAACGCCGTGCTGCCTTATACCAGCGCGGTGAATGGTCGAGCTATCGTTATGCCAAATCTGGTTCCACCGGTCATTAGCGTGGCGGCGGCCGTAGCCTATCGCGAACGTATTCTGGCGGCGCTACCTGCTGAGCACGCATTTACTCCGCTAATGACCTGCTATCTTACAGATTCGCTCGATCCTGATGAGATTGAACGCGGTTTCCACGACGGCACCTTTACCGCCGCCAAACTCTATCCTGCGCACGCCACCACCAACTCGAGTCATGGTGTGACGAACATCGCCTCCATTGCCAAGGTGCTCGATCGCATGCAGAAAATTGGCATGCCGATGTTGGTACACGGGGAGGTGACCGATGCGCATATCGATATTTTTGACCGCGAAGCCCGCTTTATCGAAACCGTGCTTGAGCCGCTGCGTCAACAGTTTCCTGCCCTGAAAGTCGTGATGGAACATATCACCACGCAAGAAGCGGCAGAGTATCTGGCCGCAGGCAACGATTTGCTGGGCGCCACCATTACTCCACAGCATCTGATGTTTAACCGTAATCACATGCTGGTAGGCGGCGTCCGCCCGCATCTTTATTGCCTGCCGATTCTCAAGCGCAATATTCATCAGGAGGCGCTACGCAAGCTGGTTGCGAGCGGCAATCGCCGCGTATTCCTCGGTACCGATACCGCGCCCCATCTGCGTCACCTGAAAGAGGCGAGCTGTGGTTGTGCCGGCGTATTTAATGCGCCAACCTCACTGCCTGCGTACGCAACGGTATTTGAGGAGCTGAACGCGCTGGAGCATTTCGAAGCCTTCTGTTCTGAAAACGGTGCGAATTTCTATGGTCTGCCCCTCAACGAAGGGACAATAACGCTGGTACGCGAATCGTGGCAAGTTGAGGAAAGTATCGCGCTGGCGAATGACACGCTGGTGCCCTTCCTTGCGGGCGAGACACTACACTGGCGCATCAAACAATAAGTAACCGGTACTTGCCTTTGGAATAAATGTACTGTACAAATAAACAGTATATTATTCCGGAGGCTTCTATGCGTGTTGAAATTACCGTAGCAAAAACTCAGCCCCTTCCTGCGGGTGCCCTGGATGCACTCAGCATCGAGCTTGTACGCCGCATTACTCAAGACTTTCCTGATGACGATCACCACGTGAAAGTCCGCTACGCGGGCGGCAATCAGCTCACCGTTTTTGGTGGCTGCAAAGCGTCACGCGATCGCATCACCGATATTCTACAAGAAACCTGGGAAAGCGCTGACGACTGGTTTAATAACGATTAACAGCCACTGTGCCGTTTTTGCCGGGTTTCGCTATCCGGCTTTTTTGTTTTTATTTCCCCCTCGCCAGAAAAACTTCCTGCATCTAGACTCATGCTAAGCAATCCCCTATTCTTGCCTCGTCATGCTTACAGGAGGTGTTTTACATGACTACTGAAAAACCAGAAGAGGCAATGACCTTTGGTGAATTGCTGGCATTCATTGCCGAGCAACAGCGCCGTTTAACGGTATTAGAAAATGCCTTTGCCAGCTTAACGTTTTGTCTTGACGATCGCGCTAATCAGCTGCTGGTACATAATCTGACGCTTGAAGCGCAAAACCAGAACCATGACGCACAGTTACAGCAGCATTTTACCCGGCTGGCCGAAGAGATTCAGAAACGCCATGGCCTGATTCCTGCAGCGCCTGCCGAATAGAGTTGCCGTGCTTTTCGGGCTAAAGTTTTAGCGTATAAACGTCGATAACATCTTTGACGCCCCACCCTTAGATTTCCCATAAAATGCCCTCTTCTGCGGGCATTTTATTATTCGTTAAAATTCGCTTTTTAAATGCGTTTAATTTTGCTGTGTTTAAGTTCGCCATATCTTTTAACTATTGAAGACGCTAATTCATGTTATAATTGTTTCGCTAGTGCACGATACAAGCCGCATTGAACCTCAAGAAGCACTTCGTTTAACGAGTAATACGGAGGTTATAATGGACAGAAATAAAGACGTCATTCAGACTCATCCGTTGGTAGGATGGGACATCAGCACCGTAGACAGTTATGACGCCATGATGATTCGCCTGCACTCGCTCTCCTCGCAGGGTCAGAAAGAAGAAGAAGCTGACGTGGGCCCGACCTACTGGCTGACAACCGATGTGGCCAGACAGTTTATCTCCATACTCGAAGCTGGCATTGCAAAGATAGAATCCACAGAGCAATACCTACGCGACAATCAGAAGCACTAATTTATACTATCGCGTGAAAGGGCACCCAACAGGGTGCCTTTTTCATGGCCGTTATCTTTTGATATGCTGTTGAAAAATTTCGCCCTTTGCCTGGAGTGATGTCGTTATGGTTTATGATCTGATTGTAGTGGGAAGCGGTTCGGTCGGTGCTGCCGCCGGTTTTTACGCGACTCAAGCGGGCTTATCCGTGCTAATGATTGATAGCGCCCACCCACCGCATAATCAGGGCACACACCACGGTGAAACACGTCTAATTCGTCATGCTTACGGCGAAGGTGAGCGTTACGTGCCGCTGGTACTGCGCGCCCAAACATTATGGGATGAGCTGGAACGACAGAGCGGTGAACGCATTATGCATCGCAGCGGCATCCTGAATTTAGCACCCCACACCTCCTCCTTTATTCAAAATGTGATACAAAGCGCGAAAACCTGGCAGCTGACTGTCGAGATCCTGCAGGCAGAGGAAGTGCGCGCGCGCTGGCCGCAATTTACGGTGCCCGACGGCTACCTCGGCGTATTCGAGCCTCACTCCGGTTTTCTCAAATGCGAGCAAGCGGTACGCAGTTGGGTGCAGCTGGCAGAACAGGCGGGCTGTGCGCAACTGTTTAACTGTCCGGTCACTCATATCGATCGCGATGGCGATCTGCAGCAGGTCACCACCAGCGATGGGATTTTCCGTGCACGCAAATTACTGATCAGTGCGGGTACTTGGGTGAGTCATTTAGTGGCCGACTTACCCGTGGCGCCGGTACGCAAAGTATTTGCCTGGTATCAGGCCGATGGTCGCTACAGCGAGAACAACCAGTTCCCGGGTTTTACGGTTGAGATGATTGATGGCAGCCATTTCTATGGCTTCCCCGCCGATAACAATGCACTAAAAGTGGGACGTCACGACGGCGGCCAGTTGATGCAAACGCCTGAAGATCGTAAGCCCTTTGGCAGCATCGCGGTGGATGGTAATGAATCCTTTACCTTCCTGCGCAAGTTTTTACCGGGCGTGGGCGTCTGTTTGCATGGCGAGGCGTGTAGCTATGACAATACGCCGGATGAAGATTTCATTATTGATACACTGCCGGGTGAACCAAATCGTCTTATCATCACCGGCTTAAGTGGACATGGTTTCAAATTTGCCAGCGTGCTCGGTGAACTCGCCAGTGAGTTTGCCCAGGAAAAACCTTTCTCTTTCGATATCAAGCCCTTCTCGCTTGACCGTTTTAATTAATGCTATCGAGCCAACGCGGACATTGCGTTGGCTCTCCTGAAGGAAACTGACATTACCTTACGCTCATTGACCTTTTGTGCCGCATAAGAACACGTATTCGTGCATGGCTTAACCGCTACTCTAACATTATGGTTTAGCCCTTCAATTATCCTGATTAACTTCTCAATATTCCCTCATATAATCCGAATATTATTTTCAATATTATAGAAAAGTAAGGGTAATTGATTTTACATTTCAAAATGTAGATGCTCATTACCACTTATTTCATCCTGCTGGATAATTATTATGTGGCGCAATTCCACACAGCATTTCGGTATGGTTTCGATTTTATTGCACTGGCTAATGGCGCTGGCTATCTACGGCATGTTTGCGCTGGGCCTGTGGATGGTCGGATTAGGTTATTACGACAGCTGGTATCACGATGCACCAGAAATACACAAGGGCATCGGCCTTCTGCTGTTTGCTGCGCTACTCGCGCGCATCGGCTGGCGTTTTCTTTCGCCACCTCCTAAGCCGCTGCAGAGTGACTCCCTCTCAGTTCGTCGCGCCGCACGCGTTGCACATGGCTTGTTGTACGGATTGCTGATGGTGCTGCTGTTGAGTGGTTACCTCATCTCTACCGCAGAGGGTAAACCCATCTCCTTATTCGGCTGGTTCGATGTGCCCGCCCTCTTCAGCGGTGCCGCTCAGCAGGCCGACCTTGCCGGCGATATTCATCTTTGGATGGCCTGGAGCCTGATTTTACTTTCAGCACTACATGCGTTGGCAGCCCTAAAACACCATTTCATCGACCGTGATGTGACATTGAAAAGGATGTTGAGTTACCGCATCCCGTTAACCTCTGAAAAGGAAAAGTAGCATGTTAAAAAAGACATTATTGGCAGTAGCGGCGGCGGGATTACTGAGCGTCAGCCTGACGGCCAGCGCTGCGGACTACAAGTTTGATAAGGAAGGCCAGCATGCATTTGTCCAGTTCCGTATTCAGCATTTGGGTTACAGCTGGTTATACGGCACTTTCAAAGACTTTGACGGCAGCTTCACCTTTGATGAAGCCGATCCGTCGGCGGACAAGGTCAACGTTACGATTAACACCAATAGTCTCGATACCAATCATGCGGAACGCGATAAGCACCTGCGCAGCGCGGATTTCCTCAATACCGGCAAGTTCCCGCAGGCCACCTTTACTTCCACCAGCGTGAAGAAAGAGGGCAAAGAATACAAAGTTACCGGCGACCTGACGCTTAATGGCGTCACTAAACCGGTGACTTTGGAGGCAAAACTGATTGGTGAAGGCAAAGATCCGTGGGGCGGCTATCGCGCAGGATTTGAAGCCAGCGGGGAGATTGTGCTGAAAGAGTTTAACATCAGCAAAGATCTTGGCCCGGCAGCGCAGAAAGCGGAATTGATTATTTCAGTTGAAGGCGTGCGCCAGTAAGAAATGCAGCCTGAATCCTTCAGGCTGCAAGCAGATTACTTTTTATCGGGTGCCGGAATCGCCATTGTCATGTTCAGCAAACCACGCGATTTGTTGAACACTTTGTTACCGTTCTCGCGGCCCGCACGGCGTGCGCGCTGCTCTTCAGGCGAAAGCATTGACTCTTCCATGCAGATTGGACTGCAGCAGTTTTTATACTTTTCCGCGCAGCTTGGGCACTGGATAAACAGCAGATGGCAGCCATCATTCACGCAGTTGGTGTGGCTGTCGCAAGGCGCACCGCACTGGTGGCAGCTGGAAAGAATATCGTCAGAGATCCTTTCGCCCATGCGCTCATCGAAGACAAAATTTTTGCCCTTGAAGCGCACCGGTAAACCCTGCTCACGCGCGCGGCGCGTGTACTCAATAATGCCGCCTTCAATATGATAAACATCATTGAAGCCGTTATGTTTCATCCAGGCGCTGGCCTTTTCGCAACGAATGCCGCCGGTGCAATACATGACGATCTTCTTATCTTTGCGATCCTGCAACATATCCACCGCCATCGGCAGCTGATCGCGGAAGGTATCCGCCGGCACTTCCATAGCGTTATCGAAGCGGCCCACTTCATATTCATAGTGGTTACGCATATCCACAAATAGCGCATCTGGATCATCAAGCATCGCATTGACGTCAGCCGCTTTCAGGTAAGCACCGACATCGCTGGCATCAAAACTGGCGTCTTCAATGCCGTCCGCAACGATGCGCTCACGTACTTTCAAACGCAGTACCCAAAAGGATTTGCCGTCATCATCCAACGCAATATTCATGCGCAGATTATTCAGCGCTGCGTCGAAAGCATACAACGTCGCCTTCATTTGTTCATAACGGCTGGCGGGCACGCTAATCTGTGCGTTGATGCCTTCGTGCGCCACGTAGACGCGACCAAACACCTTGAGTTTGGTTAACTCAACGTAAAGAGCATCACGGAACGCTTTGGGGTCGGCAATCTGGAAATATTTATAAAAAGAGACTGTGGTACGTGGTTCGGTTTCCGCCAACATACGTTCCTTCAGCTCTTTATTGGAAACAAGGTTATGTAACACTGGCATGGTGTTCGTCCTGTTAGCAATCAGAGAAATTTAGCGCGCGTATCATACCCGAATTCAGCATGATTCGAAACGTTGGCGAGAAAAGCCTGACGGCGTGCAAAATGCACGTTTTTCTGCGCTGCAATTGCATTTTCGTGCGTATACCTGCTGTCGGATTTGGATCCGCCATCTATGCTTGATTTCAGCCAGGAGGAAAAAATGGCATAATCACACCCAATTACAGAAACCGGACTCTCTGGCATCAGACGCAGGATACTGACATTTCCATGACTCAACTTCCCCAACTCACCCGTGAACTCCTTCATCCTCGCTATTGGCCGACATGGGTCGGCATTGGTTTTCTCTATGTGCTGGTGCTGCTGCCCTATCCCGTGCTGCATGCTATCGGCTGCGGGCTTGGGCGTATCGCGATGCGCTTCATGAAGCGCCGCGTAGAAGTGGCGCAGCGCAATCTGGAAGTCTGTTTTCCCGCGATGCCAACAAATGAACGCCAGGCCATGGTGAAACACAATTTTGAATCTGTGGGCATGGGCCTCATTGAAACCGGCATGGCTTGGTTCTGGCCGGACTGGCGCATCCGTAAATGGGTTGCCACCAGCGGCTTAGAGCATGTTAGTCATGCGCTGGCAGAGAAACGCGGCATTCTTCTGATTGGTATGCACTTTCTGACGCTTGAACTGGGCGCGCGCGTGTTCGGTATGCACAATCCAGGCATTGGCGTGTATCGTCCTAACGACAACAAATTGCTCGACTGGCTGCAAACCTGGGGCCGCATGCGTTCCAACAAAAGTATGTTAGACCGTAAAGATCTGAAGGGCATGATCCGCGCGATGAAGAATAACGACATTATCTGGTATGCACCGGATCATGATTACGGCCCACGCAGCAGCGTATTTGCGCCGTTCTTTGCCGTGCCGGATGCCGCCACCACCAGCGGTACGCACATGCTGATTCGCCTGGCTAATCCGAGTGTCGTACCGTTTCTGGCACGACGTCTGCCCAATGGCCGTGGCTATGAACTGAAAATGATGCCGGATATCCGCGATAAATTCTCGCTGGAATCAGAACTCGACACTGCAACGGTAATGAATAAAGTGGTGGAAGAGACCGTTCTGCTCGCACCAGAGCAATATATGTGGCTACATCGCCGCTTTAAAACCCGCCCTGAAGGGCAGCCATCCATTTATTAATTGTGATGAGGCACACGGGGTGCCTCATCAATTCCCGCTGTGATTTGGCTTATCTTGAGACATCATTTGGCTATTTTAGCTTCCTTCCAGACCAGCCTGAACTTAGCCTGATAGTTTGGTTAGTACCACTTTTAAGCGAGTTTTTTTCATTGCGGCCACGCGTTTTAGGTTAAATATTAACCTTTACAGGCGAGGCGTGAACAAAACGGTTCGCTAGTGCTTGATTCCCGATTTTAATCCTCATTAACATTTATGGGTAAGAATGTATCTCATCGGATCTGATTACTATCATTTCCAGGGCTAATCCTATTTAATATTTGCAAACTCTTCTACCACTCTAATCAATGTAATAAAATTAACTTAATAAACAAGGTATTGTCTGATTAAAATCATCTATATTCCATTTTATTCAATTATCATAGACCCTTATATCATTATGGAATTTGTTCCCTATAATAAATCCAGTTAGTTTCGACAGTGTCAGCTATTTTAATAAGTTCAATTTTGAAAAAAATATAAAAAGATTACACACAGCAAATATATCTCAGGAAACTATAAAATGAATAAAGGCATCTATTACTATGTCACGATCAGTACCGATCATGAAGGCTATCATCTTCTACATCGCAAAGAGTGTAAACGCCTGCCGGTTAAAGAGGATATGGTTTTTATTGGCACCCTCTATAATTTAAATCAGGCGCTTTCGACAGCACGCATTAATTTCAAAAAAGTTAAACCCTGTATTAAATGTTGTATCCGCTACTCGGCTCCAATTATTCATGAATCAGTCCGTCCTGTATTACATTTTCCGCAGAAAATAGCCTGACCGGTTGGGCGGTTGAATTTCAATCAACCGCCCAATCAATATTTCCTCTTTACCCTTCACTTCGTGATTTTTCGTCTATCCTTCTGTGAAATCCCTTTTTAACAGACATGGAGTTGATGATGAGCCTGTATAGCACCCTGGAAGAAGCCATTGAAGCCGCACGTGAGGAGTTTCTCGCCAGCCAACCTGACATCGCCGAAGACGATGCCAGCGTCAGCCAGTTTGCACTACAGAAGTATGTGATGCAGGACGGCGACATTATGTGGCAGGCAGAATTTTTCGCAGAAGAGGATGGGCAAGGTGAATGCCTGCCGATCTCCAGCGGAGAAGCCGCACAGGCGGTGTTTGACGGCGATTACGATGAAGTCGAACTGCGTCAGGAGTGGCAAGCAGAAAACACCCTGCATGAGTGGGATGAAGGCGAATTCCAGCTTGAACCACCGCGTGACCTGGAAGAAGGCGAAGCGGCAGCGCAAGAGTGGGAAGACGATAACAGCCCCTCGGACAACCTGTCTTAAAGGTTATTCGTACGGGCCATGGCTAGCATCAACGGGCAGCAAAAGTGTGTCCATTACTAATGAGAGCGGAAGATCGAGAATGGTTAGCACGCGCCAGGGTCCGTCACGAACATCCCATTGCACGCCGGGATAATATTGATTGCCGTGCCCCTGCTCGGGAATAGTACGGCTAATAATGCTGCCACAGCCGGTAAGTAATAGGATAGCGGCGCTAAGCGCGGCGACTTTCAGGAAATAATTCACAACGTTTACTCACAATGAACGGGTGCCAGTTTAAACGCCTGTGAGGTGAAATAACCACACCTTCAGACGTAAAGATTACGTTAATCCAGCCAGATTAAAGACGAAAAAAAAGCGGCATTTCTGCCGCTTTTTACTTTTCTATCCTTAACGCTGTGGCAGCGCTTCAGGATTGAGCTTCAGCTTTTGATAGCTTTCTACCCACTGATGATATTTGTCCGCACTTTCCCACAGGCGTGAGTGTACGCGTGCCAGAACCACCGGATCGCTGATCAGCTGCAAACGCTGCTCGCGGTTCAGTTTTTCTGGTGCGTCACTCAGTGCCTGATCAACACGACGATCGCGTGCATGGTCCAGCAAATCGCTCTGCTTGTGACGTGAGGTGGCCATTGCCGTCGCCAGAGCGTTAAACGCGGGATTGAACAGCGCGTGCATAAAGCCATTTTTCAGCGCACGTTGACGGTTAATCTGCAGATAATGATCGGTATCGACCAACTCTTTCGGCGGCTCGTACTCTTCCGGAATCAGGAACAGTTTGGCGTTCTTACTCTTCTGCCCTACCGTGGCACGGCTCGACATCACCGAAACAAACGGCGACAGAATAAGTGAGAAGACAATCGGCGACAGCCACCACAGGAAGTTGAGATCGAGCAAGCCCATGCCGCCCGCCCACACCAGACCTAATAGCATCTGCGAACCATGGCGACGGAAGGCTTCACCCCACGGCGTGGCGTCGTCGTCACGCTGCGGCGAATTCCACACCACTTCCCAACCGAGGAACGCGCTGACCACGAACACGGTGTGGAACAGCATGCGCACCGGTGCTAACAGCACCGAGAACAGCATCTCCAGAATCAGCGAGCAGAACAAGCGGATGGCACCACCGTAAGGTTTTGCGCCTTTGAACCAGATCAGTATCACGCTCAGCAACTTCGGCAGGAACAGCAGAACCAGCGTAGTTGAGAACAGCGCAATCGCCAGGTCCGGTCGCCACTGCGGCCACACCGGGAACAATTGGCGCGGCTGCAGGAAGTAGGTCGGTTCCATCAGCGTATGCACCACCTGTAAGGCGGTGGAAAGAGCGAGGAACATAAACCATAGCGGCGCAGACAGATAGGACATCACGCCCGTCAGGAATACCGCGCGGTGAACCGGATGCATACCTTTCACCAGGAACAAGCGGAAGTTCATGAGGTTGCCGTGACACCAGCGACGGTCGCGCTTGAGCTCATCCAGCAGGTTCGGCGGCAATTCTTCATAGGAACCCGGCAGGTCGTAGGCGATCCATACACCCCAGCCTGCACGACGCATCAGCGCCGCCTCGACGAAGTCATGTGAAAGGATGGAACCGGCGAAAGAACCTTCTCCTGGCAGCGGTGCTAACGCACAGTGTTCGATGAAGGGCTTCACACGAATAATGGCGTTGTGGCCCCAGTAATGTGATTCACCCAGTTGCCAGAAGTGCAAGCCGGCGGTAAACAGCGGGCCATACACACGCGTAGCAAACTGCTGACAGCGCGCATACAGCGTATCCATGCCTGACGCTTTTGGCGACGACTGGATAATACCGGCGTTCGGGTTGGCTTCCATCATGCGTACCAGACCGGTAAGACACTCACCGCTCATCACGCTGTCGGCATCCAGCACCACCATGTAGCTGTAGTTGCTGCCCCAGCGGCGGCAGAAGTCATCGATATTGCCGCTTTTACGCTTCACACGACGACGACGACGGCGATAGAAAATCTTACCTGCACCGCCGACATCACGCACCAGCTCCATCCAGGCTTTTTGCTCGGCGATAGCGATATCCGCATCGTAGCTGTCGCTCAGAATGTAAACGTCAAAGTGCTCGGCATTGCCGGTACGTTTGACCGATTCCCAGGTCGCACGCAGGCCGGCAAACACACGCTCAACGTCTTCATTACAGATTGGCATGATCAGCGCCGTACGGTGTTCCGGATTCAGCGGTTCATCACCGGTGGTTGAATACGAAATACTGTATTTATCACGCCCAATCAGCAACTGCAGGAAGCCCATCAGCGCGGTCCAGAAACCGGCAGAAACCCAGCAGAACAAAATGGCAAACAGGAACAGAATCCCGGTCTGCAAAATGTAAGGCAGGATCAGCTCAACTGACTGCAACCAGTTCTGGTTAAACATCTCGATGGGATCGATCAGCGTCCAGCCCTGATAGGGCAGAATGGTTTTCATGTACCAGGTAGCCACGACGGTTTGCAGAATCGTCAGAATCAGCAGCACATAACGGCGCATGGAACCCACGTGACGCCACTTATCTTCGGTTTTCTGCTCTTCCACCGAAGCATAGCGCGGCGTGGATTTCTTACCACGTACCGAATCCCAGGCGCGCGCAATGGGATTAGTACGCCACACCTCAGGGAACATCAGCGAACGCTTCACCTTTGGCATGGCCTTTAGCGTGGTGCGATCGAGATAATCCTTGCTCAGCTGTTGACCCTCCGCCAACGAGTCAGGCCAGGCCATTTGCACACGGGACGAGACCGATTTCAGCGGCGCATCGTCCGGACGCTCGCTGGCGGCGATATCCTGCCCCAGCGTCGAATGAATAGCGTGGAACGCCTGCGCATTCTGGAGTGAATCGCTCAGACGGGCACGCCCTGCCGCATCAAGCGGCAGGGCCTCCACGTAGGATTGAGGTAGAAATATCGATTTATTCATTGGCAGGTAGCTGATAGCTCCAGGTTTCCGTCAATGTCTTGTCGCCGCTCACCAGCGCTGCGCGCATCTCGGTTGGTTGCTTGTTATCTTTCACACGCAGACGCAACACTAAACGCCAGCCTTTGGTCACCGGATTGTAGCGAACGCTTTGCTCAACCACATCAGCGTTATTACCCACGCTAACCTGCGGAGCCACTTGCGTATCTTCCGGCAGCTTGCTCATCGCTTTGCCAACGAAATCAACGGTGAAGGCGATCGAACCGTCTGGCTGACGCACCAGATTCGACTGTTTAACATCGCCAGCGGAACGCAGCGTGTCTTTCACCCAGGCAATGTCGTCTGAGTGCAGCTGGTTCTCGTCACGGGTAAAGTGCAGACGATACTGGAAGTTCATCTCTTTGCCCGGCTCTGGCAGTTTTTCCGGCGTCCAGAAAGCAACGATATTATCGTTAGTTTCATCGGCGGTCGGAATCTCTACCAGCTCAACGCGGCCTTTACCCCAATCACCCTGCGGCTCAACCCAGCCACTTGGGCGCAGGTCGTAACGATCGTCGAGATCCTGGAAACGGCTGAAGTCACGCGTGCGCTGCAGCAGACCAAAGCCTTTCGGGTTCTCAACGGTAAAGGTGCTCACCGCCAGATGTTTCGGGTTATTCAGCGGACGCCAAATCCACTCCCCGTTACCCGCGTGAATGGAAAGACCGTTCGAATCGTGCAGCTCTGAACGGAAGTTGGTCACCGGCGATGGCTGGTTCGCACCAAACAGGAACATACTGGTCAGCGGCGCAACGCCAAGCTTGCCAACGTTATCACGCAGGTAAACTTTGGATTGCACATCAACGGTTGATTCTTTGCCCGGACGGATGGTGAAGCGATAGGCACCCGACGCACGTGGCGAATCCAGCAGCGCATAAATCACCAGCTGTTTATCCTGCGGTTTTGGACGCTCAATCCAGAACTCTTTAAAGCGCGGGAACTCTTCGCCGGAAGGCAGCGCGGTGTCAATCGCCAGACCACGCGCGGAAAGACCATACACTTGCCCTTCGCCAATCACACGGAAATAGCTGGCGCCAAGGAAGCTGGAAATTTCGTCGTCTTTTCCTTTTTTATTTAAAGGATACAACACCTTAAACCCAGCAAAGCCGAGGTTTTTGACTGAATCAGCATCGTGCTTTACGTTGCCGAAATTGAAGTAGTCAGGGTTATATTTAATTTCACGCACGGAAGACGCGGTGACTTCATTAATTTTCACCGGCGTATCGAAATACATGCCCTGATGATAGAACTCAAGCTTAAACGGCGTGCGCAGTTTGCCCCAATAAGCTTTGTCGTGGTTAAACTGGATCTGCTGATAATCAGCAAACTTCATTTCACGAAACTGAGAGGGTAAATTGCTCTTTGGCGCTTCGAAACTTTTCCCTGCCAACGCCTTGGCTTGTTTTGCTACATCATCGATGTTAAACGCCCAACTATTGTTGGCATACATAGCCAGCAGAACTGCCGCGCCTACCCAGCGCATCTTTACCAGTCCCACTTTATTATTCACATTATTCAGCACATCCCCCCCTTTCGTGTGCTTAGATCAAACCCGCTTATCTTAAAGGATTATTCGGTTTTCCGACAGCGTATGTAAAAGATTGTTCCGCTGATTTGTAAGCTGAAAGTGTGCTTTTCGGATAATTAAACCCTGCAAAATCACCTACAGATCCACCTGATAGTATACCCTGTTTACAGCCGGTAGAATTTTCATTCGGCATAATCCGGTTTCAGGGCGAAACCGGCAAGTAAACTGACTATTGGAAGATTATGAGTTCAGCTAAACCCCAACGTGAATATTTCCTCGACTCGATTCGAGCGTATTTAATGTTATTAGGCGTGCCATTTCACGTCTCCCTGATTTACTCCACGCAACGATGGGCCGTCAACAGCCATGACGCCTCAATGTGGTTGACGGTATTGAATGATTTTATTCACGCCTTCCGCATGCAGGTGTTCTTTGTAATTTCAGGCTATTTTTCCTACATGCTTTACTTGCGCTATCAGCCGCAGCGCTGGCTGAAGGTGCGTCTGGAGCGCGTCGGCATTCCGCTGTTAACGGCGGTTCCGCTCATCACCCTGCCGCAGTTTTTCATCACCAAAAACCTCACCGATAAGATAGGTGACTGGAACCAATTTTCGCTCTATGACAAATACAACACGCTGATGTGGGAGCTGATCTCACACCTGTGGTTCTTATTGGTCCTGGTGATCCTGACCACGTTCGGGATGTTGGCGTTTCGCTGGCTGAGCACACAGCAGCGTCGCATTGATTATCAGCAGATTGGCTGGGGGAAACTCATGCTGGCGCTGCTGGCTTACGCGCTGGTTTGGTGTATTTTCCGGCGCGTATTATTTATTTTGGCTCCAGCCGTATTCGCCGATGGCCTGTTTAGCATTGCCGTGATGCAAACGTTGATGTTCTTGCCGTTCTTCATGTTAGGCGCGCTCAGTTGGAAACATCAGGCATTGAAAGCGCTGTTTGTCCGCTTCAATCCCGTTGTGTGCTTTGGCGCCATTGCGGTATTCATTGCTTACAGCCTGAATCAGCGATACAGCAGCGGTGAGGGCTGGCTTTACGAAATTGATATGCTTGTTTCGACGTTGATGGGATTGTGCATGCTGAATGTCTGTTTTAGCTTCGGCCACAATCTGCTGAACAGTCACTCTCCGCGCATCATGTATCTGGTTAATGCTTCGCTGTTTATCTATCTGGTACACCATCCGCTGACCATTCTGTACGGCATCTACATTACGCCGCACATTGGCAGCAACACGCTTGGCTTCTTCCTTGGCTTGTTGATGGTGTTTGGCGTGGCCTTTACGCTGTACGAAATTCATCTGCGTATTCCGCTGCTGCGTTTCCTGTTCTCAGGTAAGCCGCAGCGCAAATAGATGTCGGGCCAGCTAAGCTGGCCCGATTACTTTAGAGCAACCACTCCACGGGTAATCGCCACACCAAACGCACCAGCAAACGCTGCATTAGCGTGCACTGCGGCTCATGTTTATGCACCACTTCGCCCTGCTCTCCGGCAAACTCTACCCAGTTAACGCGTCCCCATTTATCCAGACGTAGCGTCCAGGCACGATCGCGCATCCCAGCGATAAAACGCTGATGGGTTTGCTGCGCCAGGGCTTCACTCTCAATGACCAGTCCCATTTCGGTATTTAGCACCGCCGATCGTGGATCAAAATTAAACGATCCAATAAACACCTTACGTTTATCCACGGTAAACGTTTTGGCATGCAAACTTGAACCCGAGTTACCGGTTAACCCGCGGTCATGCGGTGCGCTTTGCGGGTTATCCTGCGGTTTTAGTTCATACAAAGCGATGCCGTGGCGCAGCAGCTTTTTACGCCAGCGCGCATAACCGGCGTGCACCACCGTAACGTCATTAGCCGCCAGTGAATTGGTCAGTACCGCAATTTTGACGCCGCGCCGCTTCAGCGCCAGCAGCTGTGCCACACCGGAACGCGTAGGAACAAAGTAGGCGGAGATAATATCAAACTGCTGCTGCGGCGTGCCGATGACCTCCAGCATACGCTGGGGCAGTAAATTGCGGCGTTTCGCCTTTCCAAGGCCTTTACGTGGATCGTCGCTCAGCAGTCGTGACGCCGCCCACGTCATATCCAGCTCGCCCTGCTCCATCTGGCTAATAAACGAAGAGTGCTTGAGTCGCGCCAGATAGCGCTCAACGGCTTCACTCTGCTGCCATTCAACCGGCAATCGCACCGCCTGATGCGCATCGCCGCTAACATCAACCACCTTGCGCAGCGGTGACACCGCTTTGCTGCGCCAATAGCGTTCAAAATCCTGCGTCACTTCATCGACGACTGGACCAATCGCCAGCACATCCAAATCGGTAAACAGCGGTTCATTGCCGGTACCAAAATACTCATCGCCGATATTACGACCGCCCACCAGCGTGGCAGCGCCATCCACCGTTAAACTTTTATTGTGCATACGCCGATTAAGGCGGGAAAAATCGGTGAGATAGCCAAGCGCACGTAGCGTACGGAATGAGAACGGGTTGAACAGGCGCACGGCGATATTGGCATGCCGATCGAGTTCGGCCAGCGTTTCATCCAAACCCGGCGTGTTGTTGTCATCCAGCAACAAACGCACCTTCACACCGCGCTCGGCGGCATCCAGCAGCGCGCTAAACAATAAGCGCCCAGACATGTCGTTGTGCCAAATGTAGTACTGCACATCAATGGTGTGCTGCGCCATGCTCATCAGTTGATAGCGCGCTGCAAAGGCATCCAACCCGTCGTTAAGCGGATGAATGCCGCTCTTGCCAGGATGTAAGGCGCAGCGCGCGTCGACACCTGGCTTTAGCCCCCTGCCCGCTGGTTCTTCGGGCGGCAAAGATGTTGCTGCTTCACTCATAGTGAATCCCTGAAAGCTGTGGACCTATAATTGTTAGTATCGCCGCGCAGAGAAGCAATCAGAGCCTTCCACTTCTGCCCACTGGCACGACGTTAATTTAGTCTAGACTTAGCCAAGCGTTCTGCATCCGGCCTTCACCGTGAGGAGAGGATTATGACTCAGCAAACCCTGCGCCATCACCCTCAGCTGTTCCAAAGCTTCTTTCAAGGCAGTTTTCCCTGTTCCACCGCCTGTCGGGCAGGCGGACGCAGGCTGGATATGGTGATCAGCAGCGGGCATGACATGCTGCTGGAAAAAGATTATGCCGCGCTAGCACAAGAAGGATTACGCACGGCGCGCGATGGTGCGCGCTGGCATCTGATTGAAGCCACACCCAATGAATATGACTGGCGCTCGTTTCTGCCCATGGTGCACGCAGCGGCGCGTCATGATGTGCAGATTATCTGGGAGCTGGCGCATTTCGGCTACCCCGATCATCTTGATATCTGGAAAGCCAGCTTTGTCGATCACTTTGAGCGCTTCGCGCGCGCGATGGCGCAGCTAATGCATGACGAAGGCGTTGAAAAACCGTTTTTTACTCCGATTAATCAAATTTCATTCTGGTCGTGGGCGGGCGCCGACGTATCCTGGCTCGACCCTTATGCCAGCGATCGTGGCAGAGAATTAAAACGTCAGTTAGTCCGCGCCTCGCTGGCGGCGATGCACGCCATTCGAGACGTTTATCCGGATGCACGCTTTGTGTTGACCGATCCGCTGGTACAGGTAGCAACGCATCCCGATAATCCTGACAGTAAACCTTACGCCGACGCGCAGCATCAGGCGCAATTTGAAGCCTGGGATTGGCTGGCCGGACGCGATGCACCGGAACTGGGAGGCCGCGAAGATTTTCTCGATATTCTTGGCCTCAATTATTACCCCGATAATCACTGGTTCTTTTCAGGTGAAACCATTCCGCTCGATCACCCAACGCGTCAACCGCTGCACCGTTTGCTGATGCAGTGCTGGCAACGCTATCAGCGTCCCATGCTGCTGGCAGAAACCGGGGCCGAAGGTGATGCGCGTGCGCCCTGGCTGCGTCAGGTGAGCGAAGAAGCGCGGCTGGCGTTAGAGCAAGGTGTGGCGCTGGAAGGTATTTCACTTTATCCGGTGGTGGAGTATCCGGCATGGGCCGACGATAGACGTTCACCAGGCGCGCTGTTTGGCTTGGGCGATCCTAACGGCAATCGCACTCTGCATGAAGCGCTGGCGCTGGAGTTACGCAGTCAACAGATTAAGTGGCAAAGCTGGCAGAAAAGGGATTAAGACTGCTGGGTGTTTTCCCTGTTCTGAGGACAGGTTTGGACATCCAAGGTTGGATCCACCGGGTGACGCACGTCGGTGAGCCAGGTCATGGTGAAGAGAAACACCACGCCAATCAAACAGGCGGATAACAGGCCAATTATGGCGATCAGTTTGTCATCTCTGGATTCCATCGACATCTCCTCACAGACCTCCCTTTCCCGTTGCTGACGTTAACTCATCCACAGCGTAATCATCAGGACGAAGATTATAAGGGTAACCGACGTCACTGCAAGCACCACTATGGCGAAGAGCGCATCATCCAGCGGTTGGCGATAAGGTTCGTCGTGATCGTCAGGTGGTGCAGGTGAACTCATGGTGACTCAAACATAGGGCGAGTTTTCGAGCAGGATTGCCGAGGAGAGTGTAATGCAAAGTGCCGTAAGGTACAGGATTATTTCTCAACAGGATGATAACGGGGCGTGAAGACGCCCCGTGGATACGAATTAGAAATCGTAGCTCAGTGAGACTTTCACGGTGCGTGGTTCGCCCTGTGACAAATAGGTGCCGCTGTCATCCACGTTTGCCCAATATTTCTCATTGGTCACGTTATCAACGCCCACACGCCACACCATATCGTTCTGATTAACTTTCATGCGATAACGCAGCCCTAAGTCCAGCGTAGTGTAATCGTCCAGTTTCATGTTATTCGCCAGGTCAGCGTACTGAGAGCCGGTGTAATTCAGCAAAGCGGTTGCCGTGAGTCCATCGACCGGTTTGATGTCGTACTCCGCGCCCAGCGCCGCAGTGAAGCGCGGCACGCCAATGGCATTCTTGCCATTTTGATCGCTGTCGCCCGTTTTCGTCATGTCTGGATCAATCCAGGTCGCGCTACTGTTGAGGCGCAGGCCCAGCACCGGTTCACCGAAGACGTTCAGTTCCACGCCGCGATTACGCTGTTCACCATTCAGCTGGTATACGTTGTTATTTTTCACGCCAACCGGCTGTTTGATTTCAAATAGCGCCAACGATCCGCCTACGCGACCAAAGTCCGCTTTTACGCCCACTTCATTCTGTTTGGCATGCACAATCCCGGTTACGCTGCCGTAGTTGCTGGTACCAAACGGTGCAGCAGTGCCCGGCGTCAATGATTCGGTATGGTTGGCATACAGCGAGATGTTTTCGGTGGCTTTATACAGCAGCCCATAAGCTGGCAACCAGCGACTGCTGTCAAAGCGGGTGCCGGCATCTTCCGCCCCGTCGTAACCATAGTTACGCACCACCACCTTCTGATGGCGAGCCCCCAGCGTTGCCAGCAAGGTGTCATCAAAGAAGCCCAGCGTATCGCTCAGCAGATAACCTTGTGAACGCGAGCGGTAAGTGGTCAAAGGATCGCTAAATTTGGTGCCGCCGGAGAAAACATTGTCCGGCTCGGTCACATCCTGCGGCTGGTAAATATTCACATCGGCATCATTACCCGACGACATGCGGTAACTGTTTTTGGCATTCGCGGTCATCGCCGAGTAACCAACGTTAACTTTATGCGTCACCGGACCGGTAGTGAAATCGCCACGCAGCCCCACCATGCCGCTCATGTTGTCTTGCACACGGTTGGTTCTGAAACGGCCAATAGTGGCGTTGCCTGCGCTATCCAACACCTTTGGAATACCGTAGTTGCCCACCTCATGCGTGTGCTGCGCGCCAAGTCCCGCATAGGCGGTCCACTGATCGGTCAGATCGTACTCGGCTTTCGCCAATCCGAATTCTGATTGAATATCGCTGAACACCCAGTTCTGGCTGTAGTTTTTCGAGTTAGACGGCACATCAGGAATGAAATCAATATTGCTGATATTGATGCCATTACGCGCATCGTGGAAAGTTTTCTTCTGATAACCCACGTCCAGCGACGTGCGCAGACGATCACCACGATAATCCAGACCAAGTGATGCCGCCGTAGTCCGTTTTTTCTCGCCGTCTATCTCGGTGCCGCCTTCACGATTCACCGCATTCAGACGCACGCCAAATTGGTTATTGTCGCCAAAACGACGGCCAATATCGGCGCTGCCGCCGACCTGCGAACCTGAGGTGTAATCCACGCCGATACGCGTCAGTGGCGTATCATCCGCATGCTTTGGTTCAAGGTTAATCATGCCGCCAACGCCGCTCTCGGCCGAGCCGTTCAACAATGCGTTGGCACCTTTGAAAATTTCCACGCGGTCAATCAGCGAAGCATCCATTACCTGACGTGGCACAATGCCGGCCAGCCCGCCATAGGTCATGGCATCGCCATCCAGCTTGAAGCCACGAATGCGATAGCTTTCCGCGAAGTTGCCGTAGCCTTTCAGATTTTGCACGCCAGCATCGTTGCGCACCACGTCACCGATGGTTTGCGCCTGCTGGTCCTGAATCATCTTCGAAGTGAAGCCAATCACGTTGAACGGCACGTCCATCGCATTCTGTTCGCCCAGCATGCCAAGGCGGCCGCCGTGAGCCACCTGCCCATCAAGGTAAGCAGGTACCAGATCGTCGCCGCCTGGTTTGAAATCGGTTTGCGGTGCTGCGGTCACGGTCAGCGTCTGCTGGTCGTTCTTCGCGTCAGTTTGAGTTGTGGTGTTGGTAGTAGCAGCCATCACTGGCAAACAACCGGCGCTGACCATTACGGCCAACAGCGTCGGTTTCAGTCCGGGATTGAAAGGCGTATTGCGCATGGAGATCCCCTAATGCAAACGTATTGATAATCATTATTATTGCGGTTTGCGATTATGCGCAGTCGAACGGCGAAAGCAAGAAGTTTCCTGAACTTTCCAGTTAAAAAAAGGTCTGTGAGAAAATAAGGCGGTCGACATAAAACGTTAGAAAGGGATCGTTAAGTAGGCTGTTATGCTGCCTGCGTCGACGCAGGCAGCTGAATGGCGGAGCTAAAATACACGATCAACGGCGTTACCCCTGCCAGCCTCCGCCCAGCGCGCGATAAAGATCGATCTGTGCCAATAACAACGTATTTTTCACCGACACGATATTCAGCTGGGTGCTGAACAGCGTGCGCTGGGCATCCAGCTCATCAAGGTAGGAAGCATAACCATTCTGATAACGGTTATGCGCAATGCGATACGCCTCCGCGACATAACTCTCCTGCTTCTGCAATTCTGCCAGCTGCTCCTGACTGCGGCGAATCGCATCCAGCGCATTATCCACCTCGGAGAAAGCGTTGCGAACCACCTTCTCATAGCCATAAAGCGCCTGGTTACGCGTTGCCATTGCCACGTCGACCTGCGCAGTAAGCGCTTCGCGATTGAGCAGCGGAGCCAGAATGCTGCCACCAATACTCCACAAGCGGAACGGATTATCCAATAGCTGATGCAGCTCGCTGCTTTGTAACGTGCCGCTGGCGGTGAGGTTGAGCGACGGGAGAAGCTTCGCCTGCGTTGACGCCAGCGAAGCATCCGCAGCCAGCAGTTGGCGCTGCGCTTGCACAATATCTGGCCGACGATTAAGCAACTGCGAAGGGAGCAGAGATGGCAAGATTTGCGGCTTGATATGATCGAACTGGCTGCTGCGCGCAATCTCACGTGGGTTCATACCCACCAGCACGCTGAGCGCGTTCTCCTGCTGCTCAATTTGATGCTGTAGCTGCGGAACCTGTGCTTTGGCCGTTTGGTATTCCGATGCTGCCTGCATCCATTCAAGGCGTGAGGTATAGCCAGTTTCAAACTGACGCTGCGCCAGATTAAGCGAATTTTCCCGCGTCGCCAGCGTGGCTTGCGTGACCCGCAGCTGTTCATCCAGCGCGCACAGGCTGAGATAGCCCGATGCCACCGAACTGGCGACGGTTAATTCGGCCGCTGAGGCGGCGGCACGCTGCGCATCCAACGACGCTGCGGCGGCACGGATGCTGCTGCTGCGACTGCCCCACAGATCAACCTCATAGTTAGCCTGCAGCAATCCCTGAAACACTGCGCTTTCATACGGCTGGCCGGTTGCCGCCGACAGTGTGCGCTGGTGAGTAGCGGCAACACCCGCTGACAGCGTGGGGAAATTATCGCCCTGCGCAGCACGCAACTCGGCGCGGTATTGATCGACGCGCGACCGCGCCATCAGGATATCGCTATTGTGCTGCAACGCCTGGCTAACGAGACGATTGAGGTTATCATCGCCGAAATGTTGCCACCAGCGCGCTTCTGGTGCCGCGTGCGGCCCCACCTGCTGACGCCAGTTATCCGGAATGGGTAAGGATGAAGGCGCTTTTTCGACCTCAGTGGCGCAGCCTGTCACCATCAGCGCCATGCAGGTGGCTAACAGTAGGCGCTTCATGGCGCTTCCTTATACGGCTCTGCGGCAGTATCAATCTCCACTTCCACCGACATGCCCGGGCGCAGCGCGTGCAGATCGTCGTTGAGAATCTTGATGCGCACCGGAATGCGCTGGGCAATTTTCACAAAATTGCCGGTGGCGTTATCTGGCGAGATAGCGCTGAACTCGGAACCGGCAGCGGGTGAAATAAACTCAACGCGGCCGTCATAATGCTTGCCGTCGAGCGCATCGACGCGAATGCTGACCGGCAAGCCGGGACGGACGCGCGCCAGCTGGGTCTCTTTCAGGTTAGCGATCACCCATTTGTTTTCAGGCACCACGGAGGTTAATCGCGTTCCGGCGGTGACGTAGGTCCCTTTGCGCACCGAGAGTTGGCCAAGCTGCCCGCTATCCGGCGCGATAATGCGCGTGTTGGCCAAATCGATATTCGCCAGTTCTAACGCCGCCTGAGCGCTGGCAACATCCGCTTGCAGTGAGCCGCGATTGACCACCACAGTTTGCAGATTTTGCTGTGACACGGCTACCTGCGCCTCCGCCTGACGCAGCTGCGCTTCGGCCTGCGCGTTGGCGGCGCGTGCCGCATCGCGCTCGCGTACCGACAGCGAACCGTCGGCTGCCAGATTCTCCACGCGCTTGAGATCGAGGCTGCTTTTCAGCGCCTGGGCCTTGGCATTCTCCAGTGCCGCTTTGTTGCTAACAATGGTGGCTTCAGCACTTTTGCGCTGCTGCTGGTTATTGTTTTGCGCCGCGATTTTCATCTCTAACTGCGCCTGCGCCTGATGCACCCGCTGACGATAAATACGATCGTCGATGGTCATCAGCAGCTGCCCTTTGGTCACCGGCTGTAAATCCACCACGTCAACCTCGGTGAGATAGCCGCTCACCTGCGGGCTGATAAAGGTGACCTGACCGCGTACATAGGCGTTTTCCGTGGCCTGCAGGGTGCTAGTGAACGGCCATAACTGCCAGGCATACAAAATCACCAGCACGCCAACAATCACAATGCCGCTGCCGGCAGCAATGGAAAGAATGCGTCGGCGGTTGGTGCGCTCGCGCTCCGCAGCCTGAATATCGTCCTGTTGGCTCATGAATTCTCCGTCGGGTTTACTGATGATTTTGCCGCATCCATTTTTGTCTGACGCCAGTTGATATAGCGTAACCGCGACAGGCGGTACAACACCCATATCAGCGTGATGAACGCCAACGCAGCGGTAAGATAATAGGTGTCGTTATAGGCCAGCACGTTGGCTTGCAGCGTGGCCACCGTTTGCAGTTGACTGCTGCTTTGCGCGCTGAGCAGTACGTTATCCGCTAGCTGGCTGCTGAACAGCGCGCTGTATTGGCTCAGTCGCTCAGTGACGTTCGGATCAAGCTGTGACAGCTGATCGCCCAGCAGACTGGAGTGATATTTTTCGCGCCACGTCTGGAAAGTGCCAAGGATCGCCGCACCAATGAGCCCGCCGAGATTTTGGCTCATCCCGAACAGCACCACGAAGCTCACCAGATTTTTGGGCTGCGTTACCACGCCGCCAATCCCCAGCAGCATGGCGGGCGCGAGGAAGAACGCGCTGCCGAAGCCCAGCAAAAACTGGCTAACATAAAGATTGTTGCCGCGCGTCAGCGGGCTGGATTGCGCATCCATCAGCGAGGCAACGATCATCACCACCAGCGAGGCAACGATCGGCCAACTGAGATGCGTCGGTTTGATGGTTAAGGCGCTGGCAACCATGCCGCAAATCACGCCGGCGATGATGGCAAATGCCAGCCCGCGCATTTGATCGTTGAGCAAACCCAGCTGCTGCAGAAAGCCAACCGCGCCGGTGTTCTGTTCGGCCAGCAGGATGCGCATCATGATCATCACAATTCCCAGCCTTACAATCATGCCGTTGCTGAGCCAGCGCGTGTTAATTAACGGATTGGCGCGATTGTGCTCCACGACGATTGCCGCCACGATCAACACCAGCGCCAAAGCCAATGCCACGCCCAACCACGGCGTACTGAACCACCACTCGATACGTCCCAGCGACAGCACGGCGCACAGTAAAGCCATGCCGGGTGCCAGTAGCATGAAAGTGACAAAATCCATCTTCTCAAAGGCTTTGATCCGGTCGCCGGGCGGTAATTTAACCACCAGCACGCAACCCAGCGCAATCAGCGCCAGTCCGAGCTCAAACAGATACAATCCGCGCCACTCTTGCAGCTGCAGCAGCTCGGTTGAAAATAAACGTGCCAGCGGAATCGCCAACTGCGACGCGGTGATACCGATCACCAGCGCTTTAAGCCGATGCTTTGCTGGCCACGCCTGAATCTGATAATAGATGCCGAGCGAGCTAAGCGCGGCCCCCACCATACCGTGTGCGGTGCGGACAATGATGGCTGAGCTGAGATCGTTGGCGAGAATATGGAAGAACGCCACAATGACGTACAGCACTAAAAACGCTTCGGTAAACAGTCGCAGGCCAAACTGCTGGCGAAACTTCACCAACAGCAGATTAATGGAGATATTGCCCATCACATAAACGGCGGGCAGCCAGGCGATCTCATTGCTGTAGGCCCCAAAAGTGCCCTGCAGATTGGTTAGATTGGCAGAAACCAGCGCGTTACTCAGGGCGCCGGTTATCGAGATCAACAGCCCAATAATACCGAAGGCGATTCGCTTCGCAGGGGAATGTAGCGGCGTGGAAGGCGAGCCAGGCAACATGGGTTTCTCGTGCGGCAGCCATTCGCGCTGGGCATAAGGATTGCGCTTCGCCACGGTCACACACTTCCCAGACGTTCAAGCAGCTGCTGCAAAACCTTTTCGGTCACCGCCAAAGATTCGGGTTCGATATCCGCCAGCAGCTGCGCCCGCAGTGCATCGGCTTGCGTTTTCACTTCGGCAAATGCCACGTGGCCTTGCTCCGTCAGGATCAGCAGGCGCTTGCGTCGATCTTCAGGTGGCTGGACGCGCGCCAGCAGCGCCTGCTTCACCAATCGATCAACCAGCGGAACGACGCTGGCTTCCTCCAGGCCGAGTAGCTGTGCCAATGCCTTTTGCGTGGGTGGCTCTGTGGCGGTGGCGACGCTGGCTATTGCCATCCAGCTGCTCATGCTGAGCCCGCTCTCTTTTAAGCGACGGTCAACTGCCAGCCGCCATGCGTGAGCGGTAAGATGCAGTAAACGAGAAAAAGGTTGCGGATAGTCGCTCAAAACGTAGTGACCTAATGATTAGATATCTAACTAAATAAGTGCGTTATTATATGCGAAGGTGAACTGCAATGGAAAGTGTGCTGGCATCAGCAGCGCTCCTCGACGCACCAAATAGCGTTCCATGTCTCACATTCAGTTGTACAACGTTGGCATGATTTTAGTTACGGCTGGCTGCTTGTATAGATTTTACAGAATAAATTTAAATATAATTTACTGATAAATAACGATTAGCACAAATAGCTTAATATCAACATTGTACAAGTTGAGCCATATTGTATAACTTTACGTCCCGAGAGCCAGCTGATGGCTCCGTAACGAATGATGCACTTTGCGTCGCCTCTGAAGGTGTTGTGGATTTCCACCTTCAGAGGTGTCTTTTTGCGTTGGTTGATGAGTTGGGTCTTGCGCGCCTGTCCGCGTGTAAGTTTTTCCATCATGAAGCTGAAGGCAAATTTGCCATCAGACCGATTTAAAGGGCCTCACATATGCAAAACGCCGCAGCCAGCAGCAACGCCATCGCTGATTACTTTACCCTCGCCGGTAACAGCGATAGCACTGAAATGGAAGTTTTCGGGCAAATCATTGCCGAAATCCTGCAAGCCGGTACGCCGGTTTCAAATAAAGCGATCATTTCATCCCTGATCAATCGCCTTGAAATGGAAAGTGATGTGATTCAGCTGGATATTTATCGCCATCTGCTCGAATTAGTTGTCAATAAAACACCTGACGATCTCGCGGTCTGAAACCGGATTCCAGGGATGGAATCACCTTCTCCTCTCCCATCTTGCTAGCATCAGATATCATTGCCCGGTAACATCCTTCCCTGAATATTCCAACTGGTTACTGCCGTACCGCGACGGTATGCGCAACATAATAAAAGAGCCTGCATAATCTATGAGCCAACCAACTGAGCGCACCCCTGCGGTGGAGAGCGATATCACTGTGGGGCACGTATTACGTTCGCCTGCCCTCTTAACCCGTGAATGTCTGGCGGGGATCATTACCGCACTGGCGCTGATTCCTGAAGTGATCTCATTTTCGGTGATTGCAGGCGTTGATCCTAAAGTGAGCCTGGTAGCGTCGGTCGTGCTGTGTCTGACGCTCTCGATTCTGGGCGGTCGTCCGGCGATGGTGACCGCTGCGGCTGGTTCAGTGGCGCTGGTCATTGGCCCAATGGTGCATGCGCACGGTGTGGAGTACATTCTGCCGGCGGTGATTATGGGCGGGCTCATCCAGATCATTTTTGGTTTCGCCGGCTTATCGCGCATGATGCGCTATATCCCACGTTCAGTGATGATTGGCTTCGTTAACGCGCTTGGCATTTTGATTTTCTTTGCGCAAGTCCCGCACGTTTGGGGACAATCCACGCTGGTGTGCGGGCTGTTTGCCGTCACGGTGGCGATCGTCGTCCTGCTGCCTAAAGTATTGAAAAGCGTGCCGTCACCGCTGGTAGCAATTGTGGTGGTCACCGCCGTCGCACTGCTGCTTGGCTATCGCGTGCCTAATGTTGGCGATGAAGGCCCTATGACCGCCGGTTTGCCAGGCTTTACCACGCTATTGGTGCCGATCAATCTTCAAACGTTGCAAATTATCTGGCCCACCGCGCTGAGCATCGCTTTTGTTGGTCTGATGGAGTCGCTGCTGACCGCCAAACTGGTGGATGACATTACCGATACGCCATCCGGCAAGCGCCGTGAATCCTGGGCGCTGGGCGTCGGCAATATTCTTGCGGGCTTTTATGGTGGCATTGCAGGGTGTGCTATGATCGGCCAGACCATCGTCAATGTTGAGCTAGGCAGAGCGCGGACGCGCGTTTCCACGCTGGCGGCAGGTATTGTTTTGCTGCTGCTGGTTACCGGACTTAGCCAGATTATGGCGCAGATTCCAATGGTGGTACTGGCAGGTATTATGATGGTAGTTGCGGTGAAAACCGTTAACTGGCACAGCCTGCAACCCGCGACGCTGAAACGCATGCCGTGGTCAGAAACCTTTGTGATGCTGCTCACCGTTGCCGTCACCGTGTGGACCGGCAACCTGGCCATTGGCGTGCTGGTTGGCGTGATTCTGGCAATGATGCTATTTGCGCGTCGCATTGCCCACGTTATCCATGCTGAGCGTCAGCTGAGCGACGACGGAAAGCAGGTCAGTTACATCGTGCGTGGTCCACTGTTCTTCGGCAGCAGTAATGACCTGTTCGAACACTTTAATTACGGTCACGATCCTAAAACCGTCACCATTGACCTCACCCACGCGCAGATTTGGGATGCATCCAGCGTGGCGGCTCTCGATGCCATCGAGTACCGCTATCAGCGCCACGGGGCGATCGTGACGTTTGTTGGTCTGGATAATCGCAGCAGTGATTTTCATGAACGATTAACCGGTAATCTTGGGTAAAATTAGGATTGAGATGAAAAACGCCGAAAATTCGGCGTTTTTTAGTATTTCGCCAGCATTTAACTTGCGTAATTCGCCGCGGCTGCTTTGCTTATCTTGAGGGTCAATACGTTGATCTCTTTAAGATTGGTTAGCTAAGCGCTTATTAATAAGGAGCTACAGATGCAGGTTTTAACCAAAGCAGTATTGGTAACATTAACATTGGTATCGCTTGCGGGCTGTATGCATAAAAGTGACGCGGTCGGCGGTGATGGACGTCCACATGCACCAAGTAATCAGCCTGTTCCGGGGGCCAGCGAAGGCGCAGGACCGGTGGGACAACCGCAATCGTAACAAGGCGCCCGGCTTAGCCGGGTTTTTTATGGGTAAAAGGCAGACAACAAAAACAAAAAAACCGCCCTTGGGCGGTTACGACATTACTGCATATTGCTTTTTTATTCGTTTTATTCAACTTCAAATATGGTGCCCGGGGCGGGACTTGAACCCGCACAGCCATAAGCCGAGGGATTTTAAATCCCTTGTGTCTACCGATTTCACCACCCGGGCAGGGTGTAAATTGGAGGCGCGTCCCGGAGTCGAACCGAGGTAGACGGATTTGCAATCCGTTGCATGGCCACTCTGCCAACGCGCCTTTAATCTGATATGTAATCCGTTGGATACGAACTACTAAATTTGGAGCGGGAAACGAGACTCGAACTCGCGACCCCGACCTTGGCAAGGTCGTGCTCTACCAACTGAGCTATTCCCGCATAATCTCTGTATTTGAGTTTGCGACTGCATTGCTAACTCAACTACTCGATTCTGTTCTTTCTTCATCAAACCTGCTGATTTCATTCAGCTTCTTGCAGGCCAGCTGCCGTTCGATGCGATGCATTCTACTTATCTGACGCAATGAGTCAATAGAATTATCCACACACTGCGTCCGTTTGCTGCTTTTTAAATCGCATCGATCAGCTATCGAGCAAATCGCCACGTGCCGCGCTTAAATACTGGAACATTGACCAGAAAGTCAGCACCGCTGCGATATACAGCGCAACCACACCCACGCCGACTACCGTCGCCTCCGGACGCCACAGTAAGGCAAACAGTGAGAACATTTGCGCGGTGGTTTTTACCTTACCGATCCAGGAAACCGCCACACTGCTGCGTTTGCCAATCTCAGCCATCCACTCACGCAGCGCAGAGATAATAATTTCACGGGCAATCATGGTTGCCGCTGGCAAAGTGATCCACCATGCGTGGAAATGCTCAGCCACCAGCACCAGGGCAATTGCCACCAGCACTTTATCCGCCACCGGATCGAGGAATGCACCAAACCGTGTTGTTTGCTTCCAGCGGCGAGCTAAAAAACCATCAAACCAGTCAGTTACCGCAGCGATGACGAAGATCAGTGCAGTGGCAAAGGGAGCCCATTGAAATGGCAAATAGAACGCCAGGACAAAGAAGGGAATAAGTACGACTCGAAACAGGGTAAGACACGTCGGAATGTTAAATTGCATATGCCAGTAACTGTCTGGTGTGAGTAGGATTTCATGTATGTTCCTACATTGCCCACCCTGTTTCAATGTTAGTGTTTCAGTGAGTAGTATATTTTTTCTGCCAGAGCGACAGAAATGCCCGGTACTTTGGCTATCTCTTCCACGCTGGCATTCATTAGCGGTTGCAGCCCACCCATATACTTAAGCAGCTGTTGGCGCCGTTTTGGTCCCACTCCTTCAATGCTTTCCAGCGCACTGGTGTTCTTCACTTTGGCGCGTTTTTTCCGATGACCTGAAATCGCATGATTGTGAGAGTCGTCACGAATATGCTGGATCACATGCAGCGCTGGCGAGTCCGGAGGTAAAGAAACGCCCTCACCTTCCGCTTCAAAGAACAGGGTTTCTAATCCCGCCTTACGATCGCTGCCTTTGGCAACACCGAGTAAAATGGGACGATCTTTATCCCAAGGTACATTGAGCTCGGCAAACACCTGTTTCGCCTGGGCCAGCTGACCTTTACCGCCGTCGATGATAATGACGTCGGGGATTTTATCCTCTTCCAGCGCTTTACCGTAACGACGCCGTAGCACCTGATTCATCGCCGCATAATCATCGCCCGGCGTAATGCCTTCAATGTTATAACGGCGATAATCCGAGCGCAGCGGGCCATCGCGGTTGAATACCACGCATGAAGCGATAGTCTGCTCGCCCATGGTATGGCTGATGTCGAAGCACTCCATCCGATTGATGCTGTCGAGCTCAAGGAATGTCGCCAGCGCCGCCAGACGCTGCTGAATAGTAGAGTGTTGTGACAGTTTGGTGGTCAACGCTGTCGCCGCGTTGGTGCGCGCCAGCTTAAGATAGCGCGCGCGGTCACCACGCGGTTTACTCTGAATATTGACTTTGCGTCCCGCCAGGGCGCTGAGCGACTCGGCCAGCAATTCGCGCTCGGGCAGGTAAAAGTCCAGCAGGATTTCAGCCGGTAAGGTGCGCGCTTCGCTGCCTTGCAAATAGAATTGGCCGACAAAAGTTTGCACCACTTCCGTGAGTTCAGTATCCGCTGGCACTTTAGGAAAATAGCTGCGGCTGCCGAGCACTTTGCCCTGGCGAATAAACAGCACGTGCAGGCAGGCCATGCCGGCATCAAATGACACGCCCATCACGTCAAGGTCATCACCTTGATTGGAAACAAACTGCCGCTCGGTAACACGCCGCACGGCCTGAATTTGATCGCGCAAACGGCCCGCATCTTCAAAACGCAACGCCTGGCTGGCGTCTTCCATACGTTTAACCAGCTGATTAATCACCTGATCATCTTTGCCCGCAAGGAACAGCCGCACATAATCGGTTTGCTGCGCATACTCCTCTTCGCTCACCAGGCCCGCAACACAAGGCCCCAGGCAACGCCCAATCTGATATTGCAGACAGGGCCGCGAACGGTTGCGATAAACACTGTTTTCGCATTGGCGAATAGGGAAAACTTTTTGCAGCAGCGCCAGTGTTTCCCGCACCGCGTAGCCGTTGGGGAATGGCCCAAAGTATTCACCTTTGGCATGCTTCGCACCGCGATGCATCGCCAGACGTGGATGGCTATCGCCGCTGAGAAAAATATAGGGGTAAGACTTGTCATCGCGCAGCAATACGTTATAGCGCGGCTGATAGAGCTTAATGTAATTATGCTCGAGCAGCAGTGCTTCCGTTTCAGTGTGCGTTACGGTGACGTCAATATTCTGGATGTTACTGACCAGCACTTCCGTTTTGCGACTGCCCACCTGCGTCCGGAAGTAGCTGGTCAGGCGCTTTTTGAGGTCTTTGGCTTTACCAACATAGATCACCGTGCCGGCCGCATCGTACATGCGATAGACGCCGGGTTGACTGGTCACGGTGCTGAGAAAGGCTTTGGGATTGAAAACGTCACTCACTACTGATTAATGGCTCCGCATTGAACAGGCCATGTCGAATGGCCAAATGCGTTAACTCTACGTCACCGCTGATGTTTAACTTGCTGAACATACGATAACGGTAACTGTTAACGGTTTTCGGGCTGAGATTAAGCTGTTCGGAAATCTCCGTCACTTTCTGCCCGCGGGTAATCATCAGCATAATCTGCAATTCCCTTTCCGACAAACAGCTAAACGGTGATTCGGCTTTTTGTGGCTCAATCTGGCTCAGCGCCATCTGTTGAGCAATATCTGAGGCGATGTAACGCTGCCCCGCATGTACTGAGCGAATTGCACTCACCACTTCCTGCGGCGCAGCGCCTTTACTCAGGTAACCTGCAGCACCCGCCTGCATGACTTTAGCGGGTAGAGGATTTTCGGTATGAATGGTCAGCATGATGATGCGGATATCAGGGTTGTAGCGCACGATTTTACGCGTTGCTTCAAGTCCGCCGATACCGGGCATGTTCATATCCATTAACACGACGTCAACCGGATTGTTGCGGCACCATTTCACGGCGTCTTCGCCACAGGCCACCTCACCTGCAATGACAAGTCCCTTCATATCTTCCAGAATGCGGCGAATACCGGCGCGTACCAGTTCATGGTCATCAACAAGAAGCAGGCTGATCAACGGGACGTACTCCGCAGGTTAGTGAAGGGAAATATATTATTGGTGAAACATCTTACCGGGTTTCAGGTGGAAAAAACATCTATCACACCAGATAAATCTCAAATGAAATGATGCAAATCAATTACATTGGGCTGTTAAAGGCATTTAAGGAAAAATGCATTAGCATGCGCAAATTATGAAGTAAAATTGTGACTAATATCATTATGTTATAATTTATAGCTCGATTTTATTGCTTTCTTCTGTTTGCCGAATAAATAACGGCTTCTCCCCCTTTTCAATAGCGGCAAAATAGCACCAGGTCCAATTAAACCCCACGCGTAGTTTTACCGTTTCGTCTGCATTAAATTCGTTGAACAACCCTATGATATACTCTCTTCTTTACGCACAGGAAGAATGTGTCCCCATTGAGTAACACCACCAAGGAGCCAATTATGAGTGATGAAGATTTTGCAACTTCACGTGACACACAAGCGCTGGCAGACGAAGTCGCCTGTCTGAAGATGATGGTGACATTAATTCTGAAGGGAATGGGTCAAGCCGATGCCGGTAAGGTGATCATCAACATGGAGCGTTATGTACAGGCCTCTTTAGGCGATAAGCCTCAGGCGGAAGTGTTTAACAACACCATTCGTCAGATCAAAACCGCTTACCGCCAATAAGCAGTATGCCCCGCGCGCGATGCGCGGGGTGTTTAACTGTGTGATTGCCAGTTCACCGATACGCCCAGCGACGGCAACACTTCTTCCGGGCTAAAGCGTCTTGTACCGCGGTATTTCTCCGCCAGTGCCGGTTGGTCAACCGGAATGCGAATAGCAAAAAGATTATCTTCTGATTGGATCAAGCCCGGAGACAGCGGCTCGTACACCACTTGATGCTGTTCAAACATCTTCTCCAGCATCGGCGTTGCCGAGCTGATTAAATACTCCATCCCGCTCAACTCGGCTAACTGTACCGAGTGCCACAAAATGCTTAACGGCAGCTCCGCATCCACTTCAAGGCGCGCCGAAAAGCGCGACATTTCCCACACTTTCTCCTGATCAAAGGGTAGAACAAACCCTTCTGGCACTTCAGGCTCATGCCATGGCAGCAGGCGTGCACAGCCGCATATCCCCTGACGCGCGTTCCAGGCGATCAGCCAGGTCACATCCGAACGATCAAAACGATCGTATTCCTGCCCAGGCGTACTTAATCTTGGTGGAATCGACCACCCTTCGCCGCGCGCAAAAACGCTATACCGATACGTTCCAAGTTCTGCCAATAGTGAGGACGGCATATCCTTAAGCTGTGTTTGAATTACTTTCATCATGCGCCTCTGACATCCCCATGTATGCAATGATTTATTTGAGCCAGCCTGGCAACATTGCGCGCAGGGTAGACAACTGACTGTGGAGAAGGAACTACTAAAATTGGTAGTTGCCTTTTCGCTAAATCAGGCCAATCGCTGCCGCATAACAGGCAATCTGCGTTTTATTGGAAACATTAAAACGCTTTTGCATATTCTTTTGGTGAAAATTCACCGTATGTTCAGATATTGCTAAAATAAGTGAAATTTCCGCAGAGGTTTTTCCTTCTGCCGTCCATTTCAGGATTTCCAGCTCACGCTGACTAAAATCACTCGATAAAACGACCATTGAATTGTCGTTAAGACGCTCTAACACGCGCAAACTCAGTTCCGCCAGAAGATGCAGTTTTACTTCTAGCTGTAGGCGCAAATGCTGAGTCTTACTGTGAAACTGTGATGCAATAGATAATATACCAATGGTTCGATTTGGTGCCATTGCTGAGCAGGAAAAGCCACTTAGCAAACCTGCAGCGTTGGCTTCAGCCCATAAATTACCCGCATTGGTAAATAAATCGTGCGTCCACTCCACTCCTCTGCCCGGTCTCTGGCAGAGTAATAACACCGGATCGACCGCATAATAGTTCTCAGTTTCGTAGCGTTTCACCCAGCTTTCGGGATACGTACTAAACAAAAAGAGTCGTGGTCGGGTAAACGGCACCGGATGCTGGACCAAAAAAGCAAAGTAATCAAAACCCAGCATTTCAATCTGGGTTTGTAAAAGTGATTTCAATTGCATCACTTCTGTCACTGCCTGAAATTCATTTTCCATTTCGCCTCGCCAGGCGAAATAATTATCGGTCGTCATTATTGCCTTAGCGCTGTTTCACGCTTTCACGCCTTGTAATTTGTTCGGGTTAACGCAAAAAATAAATTAACTAGAGTAAAAATATTGATTGAAAAGAGAGCAAACCTGTAAGCAATGAGTAAAACCCTATTATTGTCAACGCGTTAACATCAGAAAAAGGAATCAGCTCACGCTATTTGTAAGCGAGCTCACAACTTTAATTCCTTATCAGATTAGAATAGGATTTTTCTGAAGTAGTTTCAATCACCCTATTCATCGAAAATGAACATCCAACCGATAAATTTCAGCATCGTCATTAACTAAAATTATCAAAGGTCGGAGCAGATTCTTTTGCTGAGAAAGGGGGTTATACAGAGAATGAGTTTCAACTTAATCTTAATTCCACTTATTTCTGCGGATGAGGTAAGGCAGCATCGCACGGTGTGATTTATCTCAATCTAATTTGCGGCTACGCTTATTACTTGAGAACAGTGTTGTGTATCACCCGTTGCAAGGGGAGACAATGCCGCTGGGTACGAAAGGCGCTTTGTCACAGGTAGTTGGGAAAATCAGCGGAACAGACTATGTTGAACCAGTTGGCATTACCTTTCCTTGTGTTGGGCGGTTGCACTGCCCTAATGATTCTTAAAGACCTTTTTCGCCATCCCCATCCGGTTGCGGTTATGAATATCATTTGGCCCTTAACCGGTTTGTATATGCCTTTTATTGGATGGCTTGCCTGGTGGTATCTGGGCCGCAAACCTTCTCATCAGCTGAAAATTGCGCTGCTGATCCCACGTAAAATGCAAAAAACGACGAACTGGCAAACCATTTTTATTTCCACCTCGTTAACCGCAGCGGCTTGTATATTCGGCGATATAATGACAATCCCGATAGTCACGCTGCTGAAACACTTTGCAATTACACCTGCCCTTTGGATGCAAGCAATTATTTGCGTGATAGTTTCATTGTTTATTGGATTACTTTTCCAGTTTCTCGCCATTCGCCAACGTGAAAAACATTCATTTTATAGCGCCTTATTGCTCGCTCTGAAAACCGAAGTTTTCCCTGTGCTGATATACCAGTTAGGGATTTTTTTCTTTATGGCATTGGCTCTGAAATTCGTTCTTGCGCAGCAGATTAACCCGCTGCTGATCGTATTCTGGTTTATGCTGCAACTGGCGATAATGATTGGCTTTCTTTTCTCATGGCCAGCTAATCATTTTCTGATAAAACGTGGACTTAATCCCGTTGTGTAACTAACGGCAATAACCGGTCCCGCGCATGCCAAGATGGAAGTGACTGGCATGCGCGGCGTTGTAATCAGGCCCCAGCGCATTGCCGAATGTCGCGCAACCATTGCGCCACAGCGCATGCAATCCTGCAGCAGCATCCTCTGGCTGCTGCCAGTTCTTACCTACCTGTAACCAGCGACCGTTCGCCAATTGAAAGCCGGTAACATCCCAGGCATCGGCGCTGGCGTGCTCACTTAATCTTCCTTCCTGTCGATGATAAATATTACGGCAGGCATAACTCCCTACGTGGGAAATCCGTTTCAGCGGACTGGTGATACCTGCCTGGCGCAAAGCGTTCTGGCTATTAATCACGAACAGCGTGCTGGTCACCGCCATCGGGCAGCTAGCAAGAAAGCTACTGCTAAGGGTGACGTCACCGTAACCGCTAATACGCAGCAGCTGTTCAATGGGGCAATCACCTTGCATTGGCGGCACCGCGCGGAATTGCACCAGCCGCTGTTCGCTGGCCTGCCGCATCACCGCCATACAGGCAGCCGGATCATTACTTAACCTCTTTAGCTTGTAGCGCGTCATCCAACCTGGCGGATCGGTTACGTTAAGCGGCGTAAAGGGATTCCACTGCGGCGGCAGATGGATCTTCAACCACGGTAAACTGAGCCAGCCGCAAACAGCCAGCAATGCCACGGCGAACAGAGCGCGCACAGTGCCTCACTTTTCCTGACGAAATGAATAAACAAGTGTAGAGGTCGCGTGGCAGGAGAGCGGCGTAAATGTCTTACTTGTTGAAGATTTACGCAAAATGACGCTGCTTTATACCCTGTAAATATTTGCTGACAGAGCAAAGCTCGTAAAAGGTCACAAAAGGTAAAAAACCATTACCGAAACAGCCTGGCTTTCCACTATCTTATGCCCCTTGCCCTTACAAAGGCACATACCTTATCAGCCAAAAGAGCTGACACAACATCCCGACAGGAAAGAAAAACTTATGGTTGATCAATCGAAAGAGGCGCTAGTTGAGGCCGAACAGCCGGATAAGCTCCAGCGTAACCTGCATAATCGTCACATCCAGTTAATCGCTATCGGTGGTGCCATCGGCACCGGGCTATTTATGGGGTCGGGTAAAACTATCAGCCTGGCCGGCCCTTCGATCATTTTTGTCTATATGATCATCGGTTTTATGTTGTTCTTCGTCATGCGCGCCATGGGCGAACTGCTGCTCTCCAACCTCGAGTACAAATCCTTCAGCGATTTTGCCGCCGATTTACTCGGACCGTGGGCGGGATATTTTACCGGCTGGACCTACTGGTTCTGTTGGGTGGTGACCGGCATCGCCGACGTGGTGGCGATCAGCGCCTATTTCCAGCTATGGTTCCCGGATTTCTCCATCTGGATGAGCGCCCTGCTGTGCGTCTTTGTCTTCCTGGCGTTGAATATCGCCACGGTGAAGTTATTCGGTGAGATGGAGTTCTGGTTCGCGATTATCAAAATCGTCGCCATTGTCGCGTTGATCATTACCGGTGTTGTGCTGGTGAGCATGCATTATCCCTCCCCGAACGGCGGCACCGCCTCATTGAGCAATATCTGGGATCACGGCGGCATGTTCCCGAAAGGGCTGAGCGGTTTCTTTGCCGGTTTTCAGATTGCGGTTTTTGCTTTTGTTGGTATTGAACTCGTAGGTACCGCCGCGGCTGAAACTAAAGATCCGCATAAAGTCTTACCGCGTGCCATCAACGCTATTCCGCTGCGTATCATTATGTTTTACGTGCTGGCGCTGATGGTAATCATGGCGGTAACACCGTGGAATCAGGTGTTGCCGAATCGCAGCCCGTTCGTTGAGATGTTTGTGCTGATTGGCCTGCCTGCCGCGGCCAGCATCGTTAACTTCGTGGTGCTGACATCTGCGGCCTCGTCCGCGAACAGCGGCATCTTCTCTACCAGCCGTATGCTGTATGGCCTGGCAGAACAGGGCGTGGCGCATAAAGCCTTTGGCCGCCTCTCGGCGCGTGCGGTGCCGACGACCGGTCTGTTCTTCTCCTGCCTGTGCCTGCTGGCGGGCGTGGCGCTGATTTATCTGATTCCGGATGTGATGACCGTATTTACCATGGTCACCACGGTGTCGGCCATTCTGTTTATGTTTGTCTGGACCATCATCCTGTGCAGCTATCTGGCATACCGTAAGCAGCATCCGCAGCGTCATGCGGAATCGAAATTCAAAATGCCGCTGGGTAAATTTATGTGCTGGGTCTGCATGGCGTTCTTTGCCTTTGTACTGGTGCTGCTCACGTTGCAGGAAGATACCCGTCAGGCGCTGATGGTGACGCCGCTGTGGTTTGTGATTCTGACGATGGGATGGTTGTTGCGTCGTCGTAAGGCTTGATTTTCACAGCCAAAGGCCCGGTGATTTCACCGGGCCTTTCTCGTTATAACCTCTCTAGCAATTTTCGCCACGCTTCGCCTAAAGCGGGACGCAGCGAAGGTTCACGCTGTGGCGCCACCTCAGGCGACTGCGGCGATCCCAGATTGAAGGTGAAGGTGTAATTCGGTTCTTCCCCCATGCGCAAATCGCTAATCAACGTTCGCTCGCCCTGCTGCTGCATCGCGTAGAAACCATGGCTAAACCACGCCACGCGTTCGGCGTGCCATTGGCCTTTAAACGGGACAAACAATTCAGGTTGACGATCGTGCCAGCTTATGTGCAGCGGGCGACCCGGTGATAACAGCGACCAATACGCTTCGCCATAACGATCCGGCGTCATAATCACCGTGCGCCACACCAGCGTATTAAACGCCGTCGGCGTCACCAGAACCTGCTCAGGCTGCACCGCTTGTTGCGCCAAATCCTGCTCAATGTGCTGCGTGGCGATGTGTTGTGCCACCATGCTCCAGCCGAGATACAGCGTACTCACTAATAATCCCATCCGATTCCAGCGCAAGCCCACGGCATCACGTCGCCACAGGGCGATCAGCAGTGCAATTAACAATGGCAAGGTATAGAGCGGATCGACGATATACATGCTGCCAATAGCATAGGGGAAATCGGTAAGCGGCAGACCCAGCTGGGTGCCGTAAACGGTAGTAAGATCCAGCAGTGGATGCGTCACCAGCGCCAGCCAGATTGCCAGCGTCCAGCCGCGCCAGTGAGTTCGACTGCGCATCGCGCCCGCCACCAGCCAGCCGAGCAGCGGCGCGATTAAGGTGAGAAATATCAGCGCATGACTTTCGGTGCGATGCAGCGTCATATTGCGGATGGCATCGCCGTGATCGATAAACACATCGAGGTCCGGCAACGTGCCGGCGATCGCGCCCACCAGCGCCGCCTGCCAAACCGGCACGCGTTTGCCCATCACGGCGACGGTAACTGCCGCACCTAACGTCAGCTGCGATAAGGAATCCATGCTCTCTCCTTGAAAAAGCGGGATCAGCGCACGCGGATCCCTTCAATAATCATGCGCTGTACATTCTCCAGCGTCTGTTCAAAGAACGCCGCATCGTGCAACGTTTGGCCAGTAATCGCTTCCACCTGCGAGGCGAAATCCGCGTAGTGCTGAGTCGTGGCCCACAGTAGGAAAAACAGGTGCTGTGGCTGCACGCCCGCCAGGCGACCTTCGGCGATCCACTGCTCGATAATCGCCGCCTTCTCATCCACCAGCGCCTTTAAATCACCGGCCAGTTCACCTTTCAGCAACGGCGCACCCTGCAACATTTCCAGACAGAACAGGCGCGAGGCCTGCGGGTGATCGCGCGAGACTTCCAGTTTCAGACGGATATATTGGCGAATCGCCGTCAGCGGATCGTGATCGTGCTGCAGCGCACGCAGCGGTGCCAGCCACACATCAAGGATCTCTTTCAGAACCGCCACATACAGCACTTCTTTCGACGGAAAGTAATACAGCAGATTGGTTTTGGAGACATCGGCGCGCTCGGCCACTTTATCCAGGCTGGTGCCGTGAATGCCGAATTGCGAGAAGAAGGCTAAGGCCGCTTCGAGTATGGCCGCCCGTTTTGCGGCGACCGCTCGCGAGCGGCGTCCCGGTTTTTTTTCATCGCTTTTCACACTGTTACCTCATCCGTCCTGCGTAAATGCATCATAACAAAGGCCTCCTTTCCTGCCTAATCGCCCATCTGCACCTTTTTTGACCATGCGGCGCATGAAAAACGTGCAGAAGTTTTTGACCAAACGGTCTGTTTTGGACCAATCACTCCAGTTTAAAACCGCTAATATTTTTAACACATTGTTGTATAAGCCTTTTAAAAATGTGGCACAGCCTTTGCAGAATTGTGATCGAGCGCCGACCGTAGGATGCGTGCAGGAAGCAGCGCAGCGCGTGAAGCAATCCCCGTCTAATGCAGAGAGGTTTCACATGAAAATTGGCGTCTTTATCCCGATTGGTAATAACGGCTGGCTGATCTCCACCCATGCGCCGCAATACAAGCCAACCTTTGAGCTGAACAAAGCGATTGTGCTGAAAGCAGAGCATTATCATTTCGACTTTGCGCTTTCGATGATCAAGCTACGTGGCTTTGGCGGTAAAACCGAGTTTTGGGATCACAACCTCGAATCCTTCACGCTGATGGCGGGCCTCGCGGCAGTGACCTCACGCATTGAGATTTACGCAACCGCCGCCACGCTGACGTTACCGCCAGCGATTGTCGCGCGTATGGCATCCACCATTGATTCCATCTCGAATGGCCGCTTTGGCGTCAACCTTGTCACCGGCTGGCAGAAGCCGGAATACGAGCAGATGGGCCTGTGGCCGGGCGATGCCTACTTCTCCAGCCGCTACCAATATCTAACCGAATACGTCACCGTGCTGCGCGATTTATGGGGCACCGGCCAGAGCGATTTCAAAGGCGAATTCTTTACCATGAACGATTGCCGCGTCAGCCCGCAGCCGCAAAAACCGATGAAGGTAATCTGCGCCGGGCAGAGCGATGCTGGCATGGCGTTCTCGGCGCAGCATGCCGATTACAACTTCTGCTTCGGCAAAGGCGTCAACACACCAACCGCCTTCGCACCTACCGCCGCGCGCATGAAACAGGCCGCCGACAAAGCCGGTCGTGATGTCGGTTCTTATGTGCTGTTTATGATTATCGCCGCCGAAAGCGACGACGCCGCACGCGCCAAATGGGAGCACTACAAAGCCGGTGCCGATGAAGAGGCGCTCGCCTGGCTCACCACCCAAAGCCAGCAGGACACTAAATCCGGCAGCGACACCAACGTGCGCCAGATGGCCGATCCCACCTCCGCCGTCAACATCAATATGGGCACATTAGTCGGCTCTTACGCCAATGTGGCACGAATGTTGGATGAAGTTGCATTAGTCGATGGCACGCAAGGCGTGCTGTTGACCTTCGACGACTTCCTGCAAGGCATCGAAGATTTCGGTGAACGTATCCAACCATTAATGCAGTGCCGCCACAATTTGATTGCATCCCAGCAGGAGGTTGCCTGATGAGTACCGTTGTTTGCGCCCATACCGAGAGTTTACCGAACATCACTTTGCCCGCGCGCCCGGAAGCTATCGCGTTGCCGCCGGCGCAAAGTGCGCTGATTGTGGTGGATATGCAGAACGCCTACGCCACCGAAGGAGGCTATCTCGACCTGGCGGGCTTTGATGTCTCTGCCACTAAACCGGTAATTGCCAAAATTCACCAGGCAGTGACCGCCGCGCGCGCCGCCGGTATACAGATCATCTGGTTCCAGAATGGCTGGGACGATCAATACGTGGAGGCTGGCGATGCCGGTTCCCCCAATTTCCACAAATCCAACGCGCTGAAGACCATGCGCAAACGTCCGGAACTGCAGGGCACGCTGCTGTCGAAAGGCGGCTGGGATTATGCGCTGGTGGATGAACTGGTGCCGCAGGCCGGCGACATCGTGCTGCCGAAACCGCGCTACAGCGGCTTTTTCAACACGCCGCTCGACAGCATGCTGCGCAGCCGCGGCATTCGCCATTTGGTGTTTACCGGCATCGCCACCAATGTCTGCGTGGAATCGACGCTGCGCGACGGCTTCTTCCTTGAGTATTTCGGCGTGGTGCTGGAAGACGCGACTTATCAAGCGGGTCCGGCGTTCGCCCAGCAGGCGGCAATTTTTAATATCGAAACGTTTTTTGGCTGGGTAAGCGATACCGATACGTTCTGTGAAGCGCTAAAAAGCTAATGCGCCGTTGCACCTGCAAACCGATAAAAAGAGGATTTCGCCATGCCTAAGAGTGTGATTATTCCGCCCGGCAGCGGTACGCCGATTGCCCCGTTCGTGCCCGGCACCTTAGCCGATGGCGTGGTGTATGTTTCCGGCACCTTGCCGTTCGATGCCAGCAACAATGTGGTGCACGTGGGTGATGCGGCGGCGCAAACGCGCCACGTGCTGGAAACCATCAAAAAGGTGATTGAAACCGCTGGCGGCACCATGGACGACGTGACGTTCAACTCGATATTTCTCACCGACTGGAGCAACTACGCGGCGATAAACCAGATTTATGCCGAATACTTTCCCGGCGATAAACCGGCGCGCTTCTGCATCCAATGCGGACTGGTGAAGCCAGATGCCTTGATCGAAATCGCCACCGTTGCCCACATCGGCAAGCAGGAGGCCTGATGCATCTGGAGATTCAGGGTTTAACCGATAAGGATGCGCCGACGCTCGTGCTCTCTTCGGGGTTAGGCGGCGTAGCCGGTTTTTGGCAGCCGCAGCTGGCAGCACTGACGCCGCATTATCGCGTAATCACCTACGATCAGCGCGGCACCGGCCGCAGCGCGGCTACGTTACCGGATGGCTACAGCATGGCGATGATGGCGGCGGAACTGGCCGACGCGCTGGAACAACGGGGCATTGAATATTACGACATTATCGGTCATGCGCTGGGCGGTTTGATTGGCCTGCAGCTGGCACTGAATTTCCCCTCGCGCGTGGGCCGCGTGGTGGTGATCAACGGCTGGCTGTCGCTGGATGCGCATACGCAGCGCTGCTTCCAGGTGCGTCAGGATCTGTTGATGAACGTCGGTGTTGAAGCCTTTGTGCGCGCACAGCCGCTGTTCCTGTATCCCGCTGAATGGCTGGCGCGTAATCAGGCGCGTATTGCGGCGGAAGATGCGCACCATGTGGCCCATTTTCAGGGCATGGAAAATCTGCTGCGCCGTTTACACGCACTTAAAAGCGCCGATTTCCGTGCGCAGGCGGCGCGGATCGCGCAGCCGGTATTGGCGATTTGCAGTCAGGACGACCTGCTGGTGCCGTGGAGCTGCTCGCCACAGCTGGCGCAAGCCTTGCCCAACGGCAGCCTGATTGAGATGGCCTGGGGCGGGCACGCCATGAGCGTGACGGATGCCGACAACTTTAACGCGCTGCTGTTGCGCTGGCTGGCCGATACGGCTACGCCTGCCCAACGTGCGGCCAGCTAATCACAGGAGCCGCTGATGAGCGTGCACGAACTACCTGTTTTACCCCTTGTGGAGCGCGATGCGTTTCGTAACGCTATGGCGTGCTTAGGCGCAGCGGTGAATATCATCACCACCGATGGCCCCGCCGGACGCGCCGGTTTTACCGCTTCAGCGGTGTGCAGCGTAACCGATACACCGCCAACGTTGCTGGTATGCCTGAATCGATCGGCATCGGTTTGGCCGATTTTTCGCGATAACGGTTATCTGTGCGTCAACACGCTGGCCGCCGGGCATGAAGCACTCTCGACGCTGTTTGGTGGCAAAACGCCGATGGGAGAACGCTTCGCGGCAGCCGAGTGGCATACGCTCGCCAGCGGTTCCCCGCTGTTAGAGGGCGCGCTGGTGTCGTTCGACTGCAAGGTCGCGCAGGTGGTGAGCGTTGGCACACACGACATTCTGTTTTGCGAAGTGCAGGCGCTGGTGCGCAACGATGAGACGCACGGCCTGGCATGGTTTGACCGTGGATATCATCACCTTTTACGGCAGGATGCCCGCTAACGCCGCACTGTGCGGCCCGCTTTCACTGACACCCTGGAGATGACGATGGCGAGTTCCTGGTTCCCCCGCTGGCAGAAAAAGTCAGTCTTGACCGATGATGGGCTGATCGCGCCGGATGAAACGCTGCCGTTGGCGCAGACGGTCATCCTTGGCCTGCAGCATGCTGTGGCAATGTTTGGCGCAACGGTATTGATGCCGTTGCTAATGGGACTTGACCCCAATCTGGCGATTCTGGTTTCCGGTATCGGTACGCTGCTGTTTTTTGTCGTCACTGGCGGTCGCGTACCCAGCTATCTCGGCTCCAGCGCGGCGTTTGTGGGCGTGATTATTGCGGTAACCGGCTTTAACGGCCAGGGACTCAATCCCAATCTGGCGCTGGCGCTCGGTGGCGTAATCGCCTGCGGCGCGCTCTATACGCTGATTGGTCTGGTGGTGATGAAAGTCGGCACCGGCTGGATAGAACGCCTGATGCCGCCGGTGGTGACCGGTGCGGTGGTAATGGCAATTGGCCTCAATCTGGCACCGATTGCGGTACACGGCGTATCCGGCTCGATGTTCGACAGCTGGATGGCGGTGATGACGGTGCTGTGCATTGGGCTGGTGGCGGTGTTTACGCGCGGCATGATTCAGCGCCTGCTGATTCTGGTAGGGCTGATTGTAGCGTGGGCGATCTACACGCTGCTGACCAACGTGCTGGGTTTCGGCAAACCGGTGGATTTTAGCGGTCTCGCCAATGCGGCGTGGTTTGGTCTGCCGCATACCACCGCGCCGATCTTTGATATGCAGGCCATCGTGATGATTGCGCCCATAGCGATTATTCTGGTGGCGGAAAATCTTGGACACATCAAAGCCGTGGCAGGCATGACCGGGCGCAACCTCGATCCGTGGATGGGCCGCGCATTCGTCGGCGATGGATTAGCAACCATGCTATCCGGCTCGATGGGCGGCAGTGGCGTGACGACGTATGCCGAAAATATCGGCGTGATGGCGGTGACCAAAGTCTACTCGACCTTAGCTTTCGTCGCGGCGGCGGTGATTGCGCTGGTGCTCGGCTTTTCACCAAAATTTGGCGCGTTGATTCACACCATTCCCGGTCCGGTGATTGGCGGCGCATCGATTGTGGTGTTTGGTTTGATTGCGGTAGCAGGCGCGCGTATTTGGGTGCAGAACCACGTCGACTTCAATCAGAACGGCAATTTGATCATGGTGGCGACCACGCTGGTGTTGGGTGCCGGTGATTTTGCGCTGAAGATTGGTAGCTTCACTATTGGCGGTATTGGCACCGCGACCTTTGGTGCCATCATTCTTAACGCGATTTTGCAACGCCGCGGCGCCGCATTGGCGAACCAGGCGGCACGGCAACATCCTTAAGGTTCGAGCGGTGCCTCATCGGGCACCGCTTTCTTCCGACGGATACGCAGCTCGCTGACGATGACCCCGCACACAATCAGTGCCGCGCCCAGCAGCGCAGCGGCAGGCAAACGCTCCCCTGCGATACGCCCTACTACGCCCGCCCAAACCGGCTCCCCGGCATAAATCACCGTAGCACGCGTTGGCGATACGCTACGCTGCGCCCAGTTCATCGTCACCTGGATTAATGCGCTGGCCGCACCTAAGCCCAGCGCGCTGAGCAGCAGTGGCATTGACATGGCAGGAACCGATTCACCATTCGGGATCATCAAGACGAAGGCACAAGCGGATGCGACCATCAACTGGATCAGCGTCACCCGACGTACATCGACTTGTCCGGCATAGCGGCTAATCAGGATGATCTCGGCTGCGATAGCCAGCGTGCTGAGTAAGGTGGCGATTTCGCCTGCATTTAACGTCAGGCTACCATCCTGCGGACCGGCTACCAGCACCAGACCGGTAAATGCCAGTAAAATCCCCAGCCACGCCATCAACCCCGGTGGACGACGCAGGAACACCCACTGCAACAGCGGCACCACCGGCACATACAGCGCGGTGAGAAACGCCGATTGACTACTGGAGATGGTCTGCATGCCCCAGGTTTGCAGCCCATAGCCGCCGGCAATCGCCACGCCGATCAGCGCGCCAGCTTTAATTTCCAGCCAGGTGACCTGCTTAAGATAGCTACGGAAGAAAAACACCAGCAATAGCGAAGCCGTGGCAAAACGCAGCCCTACGAAGAAAAACGGACCGGAATGCGCCATCGCTCGATGCACCACCAAAAAGGTGCCACCCCAAACCATGGTAATAAAAATGAGCACCAGCTCCTGACGCGAAATGCGTAAGCTGAAACGAGAGGATGAAACGGACATAACGCACCAAAAGAGTGAATTGGCGGTCAGTTTGCTTAGAGAGAATGGAAATTGCAATGATTGTTACCGCCGGGCTAACCCGGCGGTTGGGGGAATGGTGAACAGACGCGCTATTTTTTGCTGCGACTGCGTCCCCCCTTTTCACCTGCTTCAGAGGCGCGTTGCGGGTCGTTTCTAAAATTACCCCCGCTGTTTTTGCCGCCTTTACGACCTGCCTCTGCGGCTCTTTCACGATCTTCTGCGAAATTGCCTGATCCTCCACGATGTTGCGCCATCATTTCCTCCAGGATTGAGCATTCAGGTTGAGGACTTTTCACAATGCCGCTGCGAAAAGCAGGGTGAGGATATACCGCTCACCTGCTTAAAGAATAGCCAATAGCATGATAAATCCCGCCCCGTATTCATACTTTGAAACACATAATTCACTCATTTATCTGCTAAAAGCCAAATTTACCGCCGCGTTACAAGCAGTTAGACGCGCATTATTGGCGTCTGGTCATCCTCTGTACAGCAGCCTACGCAGGCTCTTCTATACTTCTGAGTACTCATCACCCCAGCAGGATGAAAACAATGGCAAAAATTTTAGTGCTCTATTATTCGATGTACGGACACATTGAAACCATGGCGCAGGCCGTGGCGGAAGGCGCAAAGCGCGTAAGCGGTGCAGACGTTACCATTCTCCGCGTGCCGGAAAGTATGGACGCGGAGCGTTTTGCCCAGGTTGGCGGCAAAGTCAATCAGGCGGCACGTGAAGCTGTGCCGGAAGATCTAACGCAGTACGATGCCATTATCGTTGGCACCCCTACTCGCTTCGGCAATATGGCGGGTCAGATGCGCAATTTCTGGGACCGCACCGGTGGGCTGTGGGCCTCGGGCGCACTGTACGGCAAAATCGCCAGCGTCTTCGCCTCAACAGGCACTGGCGGCGGGCAGGAACAAACCATCACCTCGGTGTGGACCACCCTTGCCCACCACGGCATGGTTATTGTTCCCATCGGCTATGGCACCAAAGAACTTTTTGACATCTCGCACGTGCGTGGTGGCACGCCTTATGGCGCAACCACGCTTGCCGGTGGAGATGGATCACGTCAACCCTCGGCGGAAGAATTGGATATAGCCCGTTACCAGGGCCAACACGTCGCCGAACTGGCGGTAAAGCTGCAAGGATAAAATCCACAACAGGAGACTTTTATGACAACAGAACAGTCGAAAGAGCATCACGTGGGCGAATGGGCTTCGCTGCGCCACACCTCGCGCGAAATCGCTGAAGCCATTTTTGAGGTAGCCAACTACGACGAACGTTTGGCAGAGCAGATCTGGAGTCAGCAAGGCAGTGATGACGTGCTGATTCGCGCTTTCAAAAAGACCGACCAGGATGTTCTGACCTGGGATGACAAAACCGTTGAGCGCAAAAACGTTTGAATTCTGGGCGGGCAATGTCCCGCCTTCGTTATCTTTACATCTCCAGGGAGTCCTGTATGTCAGCCTATCAAAGTATCAATCCGGCCAACAACCAACTGTTAAAAGCGTGGAACGAGCACGATGATGCCTATGCACAGCAGGCACTGAAAACCGCTGACGAGCTTTTTCATTCCGCGTGGAGCAAAGGCGATATTCAGCCCCGGCTGCAGGTATTGCATCGTTTAGCCGATTTGATCGATCAACGCGCTGAGGAACTCGCCACGATTGCCAGTAAAGAGATGGGCAAACTTATTGGGCAGAGCCGCGGGGAAGTGAAAATCTGTTCACAAATCGCCCGCTACTACGCCGAACATGCCGCCACATTTTTACAGCCGCAGCCCTATCAAAGTGATGTCGGTGACGCCTGGCTTGAATATCATCCGATTGGTGTGATTGTTGCCGTCGAACCGTGGAATTTTCCTTATTACCAGCTGATGCGTGTACTGGCACCGAATCTGGCGCTGGGTAACCCGGTGCTGGCGAAACATGCCAACATTGTGCCGCACTGCGCTGATGTGTTTGAGAAACTGGTAGCCGAAGCCGGAGCACCTCAAGGTGCCTGGACTAACCTGTTTATCTCTACCGATCAGGTGGCGGATTTGATTGCCGACCATCGCGTACAAGGCGTGGCGCTAACCGGCTCCGAACGTGCTGGCAGCGCGGTAGCTGAGCAAGCGGGTAAACACCTGAAAAAATCAACGCTGGAACTGGGCGGTAACGATGTGTTCGTGGTGCTGGACGATGCCGATATTGATGAAGCGGTTCGCCAGGGCGCACAAGGCCGCCTCAGCAACTGCGGCCAGGTGTGTACTGCGGCCAAACGCTTTATTCTGCATGAGAAAATTGCGGACACCTTTATGGCGAAATTCAGCGCCGCCCTGCAGTCCGCCACGCCGGGTGACCCGCTGGATGAGAAAACCACGCTGGGTCCACTTTCCTCGAAAGATGCGCGCGATCGCCTGGTAAAACAGGTGGATGACGCGGTGAAACATGGCGCGCGCGTAGAGTTTGGCGGCCGTGCGATTGAAGGTGTTGGCTGTTATTACCAGCCCACGGTCCTTACTGGGTTAACACCGGAAAATCCAGCTTACTATCAAGAGTTCTTTGGTCCAGTGGCCCAAGTGTATGTTGTGGCAGACGATCGCGCTGCGGTAGCGCTGGCTAATGACTCTAATTATGGCCTTGGTGGTTCAGTGTGGACGAAGGACATCACCCGCGGCCGTAAAATGGCCTCACAAATTGAAACCGGCATGGTATTCATCAATTCACAGAGTGATACCTCTGCCGAGCTACCGTTTGGTGGGGTAAAACGTTCAGGCTATGGACGCGAACTGTCAGATCTAGGCATCAAAGAGTTTGCCAACCATAAGCTGGTGGTCGTGGCTGGCTAGATTAATCAGCATAAAAAACCCCGCCGAGGCGGGGTTTTCTTTTGGTATCAACTTTAGTTACTGGTTGCCGGTGCCGGTTTGGCTGCTTCTGCCGGCTTGGCTGGCGTCGCATCCGCTTGTGCTTTCTGCGCTGCGGCGGCATCGGCTTTAGCTTTGTCATCCGCCGCTTTTTGTGCAGTAGCTTTCTCTGCTTTAGCCTTATCGTCAGCTGCTTTATCGGCTTTCACTTTTTCTTCTGCCGCTTTGGCCTCAGCTGCTTTTTGTGCCGCTTCTTTATCCGCCGCCGCTTTATCCGCTGCTGCTTTGTCTGCTGCTGCTTTATCAGCCGCGGCCTGATCTTTCTGCTTCGCGTCATCATTCGCAGCTGCTGGTGCAGGCTGTTCCGCCGGCGCTGGGGCCGCAGCGGGTTGCAGCGGTGTACCTTGCAGTGCACCATTCAATGCGCCAGAGAATTGATCCCAGCTGCAATAGCCGTTGGCATCCGTTTCACAACCTGCCAGTTGTAGCGTGACACGCTTTGGTGGATTCTTCAGGCTCAACACATCGGCATCGCGCAGCTGATCGGCGGTTTGATACACGTACTCAATTTTCAGCAGATCTTTATTGTTTTTCGCATCGTGCCAACGCTCAAACACAACCTGACCGCCAATTGGCGTTTTCTCATCGTTGCCCGGCAGCTCATAGGGCTTCACCTGCAGCGCGCTGAGTAAAGAGGCAATGTTGGAATCATGCCCAACCATCAGCGTCACTTTGGGCGCATTGGCTTTGTCCTGATCGACTAACTGGCTGCGGATATAATCCACCAGCGGTGCGGCCACTTCGCGCGCCACTTCAGGGGAGGCAAACAGCGCATCCTGATAACCGTTTTTGATCGCCGCCAGCTCTTTCCACTGCTCAGGTGTTTTAATCTGTCCCCACGCCACCTGATCGGCCGGGAAGCCTTCGTAATATTGCAGCGTGAACGCATCCACCAGCGAATTGCCGATCTTCAGCGGTCCATTCACGTTGGGCTCTTTACCGTTATCCGCGCTGAAAGTGTTATCACCGCTGCTCAAATCACACTGCTTTTTGCCATTACAGGCCGGTGCAGATTTGTAATCAACGATTTTTTCCAGGCGCTGGAAAGCCGGCTTAAGCGCCAGTTTTTCATTCGCGGCTGTCATCGCCGCCAGCGCTTTCTTATTGAACTCATCGCTGCCGTCGGTAACCACGGGATTGAAGATAGGATCCATGGTGCCCATCGCATCCTGATGCGTAACCGCGATGTCACATCCAGGGAAAGCGCCGGTGATAAAGTACTGCGCGGTAGCAACAGTGCGCTGCAGGCTGTTAGCATACACAAAGACATTGCTGCTATCTGGGCACGTGCCATTCTGTACCAGGCCCTGCTGCGCCAGCCACTGACGGGTGTAATTACCCATGTAAACTTCCAGCACGCCACCTTTGGTGGTTAACTCACCACCCGCAACATCCCATTGCGGCCAGCTTTTTTTAGTGGATTGCTCCAGCACGCTACCGTTATTCGCTAACGGTGCACGCAGATTATGACGGCTTAACATCAGCACCTGCTGGAGTTGCATATCTCCATCCGCCGCGTAGGCGGACATGCCCATCGGGAGCGCAGCGATAACTGACAACGCGCAAAGACTCAGTTTCTTGATCATTGTGCCTATTCCATAATTCATCAGTGAAACACTCTGGCTTTCAAACGATTAGCTCGCCAAAGAGCGAATTACCGCACAGTGTAACCCAGCTTGCATCGGAAAATCGCCAGATGTTTGCAAAAACCGTGAATGGAATATAGCAGTAAACGCGCGTGCCGTCGGGCAACGGCAGCAGATTGAAAAGCAACGCGATGTTTTTCGGAATCTATGAACGCAGAAAAGCAAAAAGCCCGCATTGCTGCGGGCTTCTTTAATATGGCGGAGGGACAGAGATTCGAACTCTGGGATGGTTTCCCATCGACGGTTTTCAAGACCGTTGCCTTAAGCCACTCGGCCATCCCTCCGGATTGTTTTTTTGTTGCGTCACTCTGCAAGAGTGAGTGGCGGAGAGACAGAGATTCGAACTCTGGGATGGTTTCCCATCGACGGTTTTCAAGACCGTTGCCTTAAGCCACTCGGCCATCTCTCCGCAACGAGGCGCACTATAAACACCCCCCCGATAGATGTAAAGCCCGTATTGAATCGTTCGGCTGAAAAACAGCCAAATTCTATTTTTTCGGCGTCAAATTCGCCATTCTGCTCAGTGAAACAGCAATTTATCGCGTAAAGATGGGTAAAACGCCTTTTCTCTCTTTGAGACGCTGCGTATCCTCTTGCCATATTTGGTGTTTCTCTCTTTAAGGAGCGCGTGATGGAAAGAGTTATTAGCTCGTCGCAGCAGTCGTTAATCAGCACCCACAAAGTGCTGCGCAATACTTATCTCCTGCTCGGCTTTACGCTGGCATTCTCTGCAGTGACCGCCACGCTCAGTACGGTGTTTGCCCTGCCTTCACCGGGCTTAATTCTGATGCTGGTTGGTTTTTATGGCTTGATGTTCCTGACGCATCGCCTCGCCAACAGCCCAGCAGGTATTCTCGCGGCCTTCGCCTTCACCGGTTTCCTCGGTTACTGCCTTGGCCCGATCCTCAGCTCGTTCCTTACCGCAGGCATGGGTGATGTGATTGCCATGGCGCTGGGGGGTACCGCGCTGGTGTTCTTCGGTTGCTCGGCCTATGTGCTGACGACCCGCCGCGATATGTCTTTCCTCGGCGGCATGATGATGGCGGGCTTTGTGGTACTGCTGGTAGCCGTGGTTGCCAACATTTTCCTGCAGCTGCCTGCGCTGCATCTGGCCATTAGCGCCCTGTTCATCCTGTTCTCTGCTGGCGCCATCCTATGGGAAACCAGCAACATTATTCAGGGTGGCGAAACCAACTATATTCGCGCGACCGTGAGCCTGTATGTATCGCTGTACAATATCTTTGTTAGCCTGTTGAGCCTGTTGGGCTTCGCTAACCGCGATTAAATTAACGCAACGGTTGTTAAACCCCGCTTCGGCGGGGTTTTTGCTTTTTGTGGCCGGGCGAACTTACAATGTGTCGATTAACGTAATGAGGAACAACTGTGATTTTTGCCGGTAAAGAGATTGCCACTGACGCGGAAGGCTATTTGAAAAATAGCGCGGACTGGAGCGAGCCGCTCGCCGCCGCTATTGCGGAGCAGGAAGCGATCGTGATGAGTGAAGCACATTGGGAAGTTGTGCACTTTGTCAGGGCGTTTTATCAGGAATTTAATACCTCACCCGCAGTGCGCATGCTGGTAAAGGCTATGGCGCAAAAATATGGCGAGGAGAAAGGTAACAGCCGCTACCTGTTCCGCCTGTTTCCGGAAGGTCCAGCAAAACAAGCCACCAAAATCGCGGGATTGCCAAAACCGGCTAAGTGCCTGTAATCAACCGGTAGTAAAACGGGTGGGGTGCTCTGTCGGCTGATGCGGCTCCACCAGCACTTTATCCACGCGCGCGCTGCGCGGCCCACCTGCTTTTAACCAGCTGATTAATGCATCGACCTGCTGCGCTTCACCGGCAGCCAAAACCTCAACGCTGCCATCCGCCAGATTGCGTGCATAGCCGTTAACATTCAATGCCCTGGCCTGGGTTTGTGTGTGATAGCGAAATCCCACGCCCTGCACGATGCCATGCACCCAAATTTTACAGCATGTGGTTGCCATTACGTTCTCCCCTCACCTTGCGTTGCAATTTGCCGCCATCCGCCGGAAAATGGCGCCTCATTTTTTCAGGTAAGCATAGCAAACTATGACCGTTCGATTGATTCTCGCAAAGGGACGTGAAAAATCCCTGCTCCGTCGCCATCCATGGGTGTTCTCGGGTGCCGTTGCACGTATGGAAGGTAAAGCCCAGTCTGGTGAAACCATTGATGTCTGCGATAGCAATGGCAAGTGGCTGGCTCGCGCCGCGTATTCTCCGCAATCACAAATTCGCGCACGCGTCTGGAGCTGGCAGCAGGATGAGTCAATCGACATCACCTTCTTCGTGCGCCGCTTTGAGCAAGCGCAGCTGTGGCGTGACTGGCTGGCAAAACGCGATGGGTTGGATAGCTATCGCCTGATCGCCGGTGAGTCTGATGGTATGCCAGGCGTTACCATCGATCGTTTCGGCAACTTCCTCGTGTTGCAGCTGTTGTCAGCCGGCGCCGAGTATCAGCGTCCGGCCATTGTCTCAGCGTTGCAACAGTGCTTCCCGGATTGTGCTATATACGATCGTTCGGATGTCGCGGTACGTAAAAAAGAGGGACTGGAACTGGCGCAAGGGCCGGTTTCAGGTGAACTGCCGCCACCGCTGCTGCCTATCACCGAGCACGGTATGAAGTTGCTGGTAGATATACAGGGCGGTCATAAAACCGGTTATTACCTCGACCAACGTGATAGCCGTTATGCCACGCGTGGCTACTCTGAAAACGCACGCGTGCTGAATTGCTTCTCCTACACCGGCGGTTTTGCGGTTTCTGCGTTGATGGGCGGCTGCCGCGAGGTGATCAGCGTTGATACGTCGCAGGATGCGCTCGACGTGGCGAAACAAAACGTTGAGCTGAATGGCCTCGATGTGTCGCGCGCGCAGTTCGTGCGTGACGATGTATTTAAACTGCTGCGCCGCTATCGCGACAGCGGGGAGAAGTTTGACGTAATCGTCATGGACCCGCCGAAATTTGTCGAAAACAAGAACCAGCTGATGGGGGCATGTCGCGGTTATAAAGATATCAACATGCTGGCAATTCAGCTGTTGAATCCCGGTGGCGTGCTGCTGACGTTCTCTTGCTCTGGCCTGATGCCGACCGATTTATTCCAGAAAATCATCGCCGATGCCGCCGTAGATGCTGGTCGTGATGTACAATTTATAGAGCAGTTCCGTCAGGCAGCCGACCATCCAGTGATCGCCAGCTATCCTGAAGGGCTTTATCTGAAAGGTTTTGCCTGCCGCGTGCTGTGACTTGAAAACGCTGTTCCTGCCTCCATATCGGTAGCAGGGCAGTCTTTTGGGAGGTCACAATGATTACGACTAAATTTGGAATTGGACAGCAAGTCCGGCATCGTCTCTCCGGGGTGCTCGGCGTTATCGTGGATGTCGATCCGGAGTTTTCGCTTGATGAGCCAGAAGTCGATGATGTTGCTTCTAGCGAAGCATTACGCGCCGCGCCCTGGTATCACGTGGTAATGGAAGATGAAGAAGGCGATCAGGTGCATACTTACGTCGCTGAGGTGCAGCTCGCGGGTGAAACCTCGTTCGAGCATCCTGAACAACCCTCAATGGATGAGTTAGCCGCTTCTATTCGGCAGCAGCTGCAGGCACCAAGCCTGCGACATTAACGAAAGCGGCGACTCAGGTCGCCGTTTCTACTTAATGCGTTATCCCCAGTCGCGGTATTTCAATCTTAGGACAGCGGTCCATCACTACCGTCATTCCGGCATCCTGCGCTAAAACCGCGGCCTGTTCATTTATTACGCCCAGCTGCAGCCATAAGGTATCCGCACCAATAGCGATCGCTTCCTGCGCCACGCCCCATGCTGCTTCGGCATTGCGAAACACATCAACCATATCCACTTTTCCTGGAACCTCTGCCAGCGTGGCATACGCCGTTTGGCCAAGCAGCTGCTTCCCAGCCAGTTTAGGACTCACTGGAATCACCTCATAGCCTTGATCGAGCAGATATTTCATTACGCCATAGCTTGGTCGGTCGGGGCGATCGCTGGCGCCTACCAATGCGATACGTTTAGTTTTGGTTAGCACATCGCGGATTGTTTGATCATTCATCTTTTTTCTCCTGGTTCATTCGCTTAAGTGTAGATGGCAATGCGATCTTCACTGCAAGCGCCTTGCATGAGAAGTTTGCGCAGCAGCACGAATAAATATGTTAAAATGTAAATTAACTGCCATAATGTAATAATTTGCTACACATAATCGATTTATCCCCCCTGCTGCCGGGAGTTGAAATGAAGCTGTCTTGGACTGTTACGAGTTTACTCGTGTTGCTCGTATCGGCGTCTTGCCATGCCATCACCCTTAAGCTCAATCCTGAGATTGAACTGCTGGTGCTGGATGGACGTAAAATTTCGGGTTCGCTGTTAAAAGGTGCAGGAAGTCTTGAGCTAGAACGAGGACAGCATCAATTTCTCTTTCGGGTTGAAAAACCAGCGGCAGATACCACTCACTTTCAGTCAGTGCCAATGATTGTCACTTTTACCGCCAATGCTCATTCCGTTGCGATTCGCTTACCGGCACTGAATAATCGTCACGAACGCAACGTCTTTGATAAAACACTCAACTTCCAGCTAATTGATGAAAGTGGCAATGAAATTACAAGTCTGCGCGATCGTTTACCGCGGGAAAGTGATAACGATTTCGAAAAGGCGATGCTGAACTATAACCGCGATGCACATACCGCCTCCGTGCCGCGTTTTGCCGTTCATTCGTTAACTATCACCGCAGAGCAGTCGGATCTTGACTATGCCTGGCAGGACGCCAGCGATTTGCCCGCATTGCAGGGCTGGTTTAAGCGTTTTGATGCTGCCACACGTCTGCGTTTTATTAGTTGGATGAAAACATTACGCACAAGTTGATAGTAATGAAACGCCAGGGGTAAACTCCTGCATTAACAAATAATGCATGAGAAGAATCAGGAAGCCCTATGGAGCAAACCGTTCGTACCCTTAACGTTCAAAAACATATCGCCCTCGTTGCGCACGATCACTGTAAAGCCTCGCTGCTGGAATGGGTGCAATTCAACCAAAATACGCTGCAAACCCATGTCCTGTACGCTACCGGCACCACGGGAAATCTGATTAATCGTCATACGGGATTGGACGTCAACGCCATGCTGAGCGGCCCGATGGGCGGCGACCAGCAGGTAGGCGCGTTGATCTCGGAAGGGAAAATTGATGTGCTGATTTTCTTCTGGGACCCGCTCAATGCGGTACCGCACGATCCGGATGTAAAAGCGCTGCTTCGGCTGGCGACCGTCTGGAACATCCCTGTCGCCACTAATCGCACCACCGCCAATTTTATTATCCAGTCGCCAATGTTTGCTGAGCAGGTTGAGATCCAAATTCCAGACTATCAGCGTTACCTCGCCGATCGCCTGAAATCATAATCATCAGGCCTTACGACTTTGCGGCACGCCCAATTCGCGGAAGTGTTCAACAAAGACTGAGGGCCGATCTTTATCGAACATTAACCACACCTGTTGGCGTGCGCGCGTCATCGCCACATATGCCAGACGCCGCTCCTCCGCATCCGGGAAATCTTCCGGCTGCGGTAGTAACCCCTGTTCCATGATCGATTCCCGCGCTTCGGCCGGAAAACCGTCACGTCCCTGCTGCAAACCAAGCACAATCACGAAATCCGCCTGCTGTCCTTTACTGGCATGCATCGTCATAAAATCGATCTGCAGTTTCGGCCAGCGTGTTTTGGCTTTATCCAGGATAGCCGGTCGCAAATGATGATAGCGCGCCAGCAGCAGCACCCGCTCATGAGGTTTTGCATAACCACTAAGCTTATCGAACAGCGGCTCAAGTTGATCCTGCGGTAATAGCGTCACCGATTTCTTATTGCCTTTACTCAGGCTGTTAAGCGGCTTGCGCAGCTGGTGCGGGTTTTGCTGGACGAAACGATTCGCAATTTCACCAATGCGATCGTTAAAACGATATGTGGTATCGAGTATGCAGCGATCCCCTTCACCAAAATAGTGATGAAACGCTGTCGTCAGGCTCATCTCTGCGCCACTGAAGCGATATATGGCCTGCCAGTCATCGCCCACGGCAAACAAGCTGGTTCGTTTGTTTTGCTGGCGTAAAGCCGTCAGTAATGCAGCACGCTGCGGTGAGATGTCCTGGAATTCATCCACCAGAATATGCTTCCACGGGCTGATGAAACGGCCTTTTTCCAGAATGGCGATTGCCTGATGGATCAGCCCGGAAAAATCGACTGCGCCTTCCTCTTTCAGGGCGCTTTTCCAGGCTTTAAGCAGGGGTGCCATCAGCTTAACGCGCTTACTAAAGCTGTCGCGCTGTTCTTCTGCCACATCTGCAATCATCGCTGCCTGCGCGCCGCCATGCATACGCATTAACCCGAGCCAGCGCTCCATGCGTGAGGCTACACGCTGCGCCAGTTTGTCGTCCTGCCAAAACGGTCCTTCGGGGATCCCCCACTCAAGCTCATCCTGCAACCACTGGCGCCAACCGCTGGCCTGCGCTTTTTTGCTATTGCACTGCTCACGCCAGGTTTCTATCAGCAGATGCCGCCGCGCCTTGCTGTCGCTTTCCAGCTTACTGATTACCGGCTGTTTATTACTGCCTTCGCGGATGATATGTAGCGCCAACGCATGGAAGGTACGCGCCTGAATCGCGCTCTCGCCCAGACGCGTCTGAATGCGGTCATTCATCTCTTCAGCCGCCTGACGCCCAAACGCCAGCAGCAAAATTTGATCCGGTTGCGCTAGCTTTCGTTGCAGCAGCCAACCCGCTCGCGCCACCAGCACAGATGTTTTACCGCTACCCGCACCCGCCAGCACCAGCAGTGCATCTTCGCCATTTACCACGGCTTCACACTGCGAGGAATTCAGCGGCGTGGTTTCTACCGTGGAGAAAAATTCGTGATAATCCTTGAGGATCCTGGCGGTCCATTCGCGATTGCGCTGGCGAATGGCCGTTTCACCTTGATCCAGCCATTGCTGACAGAAATGCCAGCGGTCACGGCAATTATCGAATTCTGCAATGCGAGCAAGAGGTAGCGGTAACGCGGAAAACTGCCGCATGATGCTCTCTTTTACCGTATTCAGCTCACTGCGTTTCAACCAGCGGTCCTGCTGGATGAAAGCATGGATTTCCTGTTCCAGCGCGACAAGCACCTCAGCGCTCACGTCGCTCATCTCCAGGCTCCACTGCTGCCATGCGTGCTGTAAATAGTGGAAAAAGCGCTGCGTTTCCTGCCACTCGGTGCCGTGCAGGCGAACAACTTTCTCATCTGGCAACTGAAATTCCAGCTCGCCCCACACCATGCCACGCTTGCAGGCAATACTGATTAACTGGTTAAACGGGATCAAATATTCATGGCGATCGCCACTGACTTCCACGCCAGCAGCCAGCAGTCGAACCCGATTATAGGGATGCTGTGCCAGACGCTTACCCATTGATGTTGCTTTCAGTTCCATTCCCGCACCGTCATATGGAATTCGATTATCGCGCAGTTTACCTGTCAGACACTTGACGCTCCAGCCTTAAAAAGCGCTAAACTTGGCGCCACATATTGCGGATTGCAAAAGGAAAATCGCGTTATGCGTACTGTTTTAAATATACTGAATTTTATTCTCGGTGGTTTTTTCACCACATTGAGTTGGCTATTTGCCACCTTAATCAGCATTGTGTTGATTTTTACGCTGCCGCTGACGCGCTCCTGCTGGGAAATTACCAAATTATCGCTGCTGCCATTCGGCAACGAAGCGGTACATGTTGATGTACTGCGTCCTGACAGCAAAAGCCATGTGATGAACACCGGCGGCACTTTCCTGAATATTTTCTGGTTAATACTGTTTGGCTGGTGGCTATGTCTGGCCCACATCTCAGCCGGTATTGTGCAATGCCTGACTATCATTGGCATTCCTGTTGGCATCGCCAATTTTAAAATTGCTGCAATTGCGCTGTGGCCAGTGGGACGTCGCGTGGTATCGGTAGAAGAAGCGCAGGCAGCGCGTGAAGCCAATGCGCGTCGTCGCTACTGAGGCCGTTCAATGATGCATAACGCCTTGCCGGGCTGGCGCCGCTATTTTTTCAATAGCAGCTTACGCTATCTGCTACGCATCTTTTTTGCCTTGACCGGATGTGCGGCGGTGCCGTGGTGGCTGCACCAAATTGAGTGGACGATTCCGCTGACGCTCGGCGTGGTAGCGGCGGCTCTGGCCGACCTTGACGACCGCTGGATTGGGCGCGTTCGCAATCTTTTGATTACGCTTATCTGTTTCTGCATCGCGTCGGTCTCGGTCGAACTTCTGTTCCCGCATCCGTGGGCATTTGGGTTAGGCCTGGCGCTTTCCAGCTGGGGCTTTATTTTGCTCGGCGCACTGGGGCAACGCTACGCCACTATCGCCTTCGGCGCACTGCTGATTGCAGTCTATACCATGCTCGGTATAGGACTGTTTACGCAGTGGTGGCTGCAACCTTCGCTGCTACTGATTGGCGCCCTCTGGTATAACTTACTGACGTTTATCGGTCATTTGATGTTTCCGGTGCGTCCCGTACAGGAACAACTGGCGGGAAGCTTTTCCCAACTGGCACGCTATCTCGAAGCCAAAGCAAACTTGTTCGATCCCGACGGCGGCGAACAGGATGATGCCACGCTTGTTGCTACGGCAATGGTGAACAGCCAATTAGTCGCGCAGCTCAATCTCACGAAAACGACTATTCAAAGCCGGCTACGAGGCGATCGTGGGTCGCGTAGTACACGTCGAAGCCTGCACTACTATTTTGTCGCTCAGGATATCCATGAACGGGCCAGCTCTTCACATCTGCAATATCACCTGCTGCGTGATAACTGGCGCTATAACGAAGTGCTGTTCCGCTTCCAGCGATTGATGAATATGCAGGCGCAGGCGTGCCGAAAACTGGCGGAGACGATTTTACTGCGTCAATCCTGGCATCATGACAGCCACTTTGAACGGGCCTTCCAGCGGCTGGAAACCGCTCTGCAGCGTCTGCAGCAAAATGAGCCACAGGATCCCCATATTCGCGCGTTGTTTTGGCTGCTGCGTAATTTGCGCGCCATTGATGCGCAGCTGGCATCCATTGAATCGGAACAACTGCTTACTGAGCCCGCAATCCAGAGCGATAACCATCTCTCACGCGAAGGTCTTAGCGGCTGGGCGGATATTCGCTTACGTTTAAGCCGCCATCTCAGCCCCCACTCCGCGCTGTTTCGCCACGCGGTGCGAATGTCACTGGTACTTTGTGTTGGCTATGCATTTATTCAAATCACCGGCGTAGAGCGTGGTTACTGGATTTTGCTTACCAGCCTGTTCGTCTGCCAGCCCAATTACCATGCCACTCGCAGACGGCTTGCCCTACGTATTGGCGGCACGCTAGCAGGTATTGCCATCGGCCTTCCCGTGTTGTGGCTGGTCCCCTCCATTGAGGGTCAGCTGGTATTGATTGTGTTGAGTGGTGTTCTCTTCTTCGCCTTTCGACAGATTCAATACGCGCAAGCCACTTTATTTATCACCTTGCTGGTCCTGCTCTGTTTTAATTTGCTGGGTGAAGGATTTGAAGTGGCATTGCCACGAGTGGTGGATACTTTACTTGGCTGTGGTTTAGCCTGGCTAGCCGTGGCCTTTGTATGGCCGGATTGGCGTTTCCGCAAAATTACTGCGGTGGCCGATCGGACATTGGATGCGAACTGCCGTTATCTTGATGCGATAATGGAGCAATATCACCAAGGTAAGGACAATCGTCTGGCTTATCGCGTGGCGCGCCGTGATGCCCACAATGCTGATGCAGAACTTGCATCGGTGGTATCAAACATCAGTAGCGAACTTAAGCTTCAGCAACCGCTCCGTGAAAACGCGTTTCGACTACTGTGCCTGAACCACTCCTTCCTGAGTTATATTTCGGCGCTTGGAGCACATCGAGAGCGTTTGGCGGATAGAACATTGCTTACCTTACTGGATGACGCGGTCTGCTTTATTGAAGATGTGCTGCAGGTAGAACGCGTCACAGATTCACAGGCCACAGACATGCAGCAGGCCCTGATGCAGCGCTTAGGCGAGTTGAAGACCAGCTCAGATGGACGTGCACCATTAGTCGTCCAACAATTAGGTTTGCTGATCGCACTGCTGCCAGAGATTGCACGTCTGCGCCGTTCACTTATTAACCACTAAGGTTGCAGATGCTCCGCCGCTGCATGTTGGCGGAGCGTTTTTAGATACCAAGCACAAAGTTCCTCCCTAATTGCGCTTGGCAATGCCGCTTCATGGTGTCCTGAAATCGCGCCCTCTAATGCCAGTAGCGTTTTCAAGCCAATATGCTTATTCACCGCCCTTAACTTCAGCCAGCTTTGGCGTGATCCTATTTCACACAGAAGCCTTACCGAACTGATACCGACTTTATGCAGCATCAACTCCAACCGCAGGCTAAGATTGGGCAAATCTTTCAAGCGCAATGAGACTAATTTGCTCGCGGCTTCATCCTGAGCGGCACGTAGAGAGCTTGCCGACAAATGCAGTAATTGTTCTGGGTCTTGCCAAAGCAGTTTATCGACTTTGAAATAGCTCAGTGTTACCGGCATCCCGCGCTTACGATAGACTAGCGGTTCCAGAGAACGCTTCGCGTTATAGTGATGGAGTGCCTCACTGGCACGTAAATAGAGTGCATCCTCATTGATATAGGCGAAAACCACCTTCTCAACGGTCAGCGCATAACCACCAAATTGCGTACGGGACTCAATTTTACCTAATGCTGCTAACTGCGCTTTAGATTGCTCAACAACCGGATTATTTCTTTTCATAACGCCCCCTCATTTCAGTCCATGCACGGGAAATTTCCTAGAAAAGCTCTCAGATTCATTTGCTTAGAAGATAAAAAAAACGATTTAGCTGTTCAATGAATAAAAGCAGAAGCGAGGGATCTTGTGCAGAAATTGCGAGGCATTATCAGAAAATGAGGTTGATCTTTATCCAGGAAGCCATTACTGTATATTCATACAGTTCATTACTGAGTGATTAAAATATGCGTACTCATTTCTCTGGCCCTGCTGATCGTTCTCATCGTTTTGCTTCTTCAAGCTTAGCGCAGCCTTCGCTGGGTGGAATCACTGAACTGCGATCCAGCGAACAACCTGGAATGATGCAACTCATGCTTCTACCGGTACTAAAACAGTTGAGTGAGCAATCACGTTGGCAGCTATGGCTAACTCCTGCGCAAAAGCCGAATCGTAGCTGGATGCAACAGTCAGGATTACCGTTAGAAAAGAGTATGCATATTACTGAATCTGAGCGATTCAATACGGTAGAAAGTATGGTTAAAGCGCTGCGCACGGGCAATTATAGCGTGGTATTAGCCTGGATTCCGTACGAATTAAGTGATGAAGAGCGTGCAGAATTGGAAAAAGCAGCTGCAGAAGGTGATGCTCTTGGGCTCATTTTGCGTCCGCAGGGGCATCAATATGCTCATTCCAGACAACCTAAAGCAGCAAAAATTCCGTCAGATTTGTTTCATTAAGTAAATCCAGGAATTTTCTCAGCATTTTTTTTGCAGAAGTTGAAGCTAAGCCACTGATTCTTTTCCCGCCAGCTATGACAATGGCTTAGCTGCTTTTTTTCATTTCAGTACCGAAGATTTTGCCACGTCATTTGTTAAAATGTGTGTATAAATCCCTGTTTTTTTACTGCTCGACCTCACATCATACTTGTAACTTTCCAATCTCGTTGTAGACTTTAGCTCGCCAGGGTGCTCAATAACCTCCGTTTTTTCGGTAGAGTCAAAAGCGAGCGTTTAGACCCGGCGAAGGATTAACACAAAGAGCAACCTTTTTGCTCATTGCCTATTTGGATGATAACGAGGCGCAAAAATGAAAAAGACAGCTATCGCAATTGCAGTGGCACTGGCTGGCTTCGCTACCGTAGCGCAGGCCGCTCCTAAAGATAACACCTGGTACACCGGTGCTAAACTGGGCTGGTCTCAGTATCACGATACTGGTTACTACGGTAACGGTTACGAGAACAACGACGGTCCAACCCACGAATCTCAGCTGGGAGCTGGTGCATTCGCAGGTTACCAAGCTAACCCGTACCTGGGCTTCGAGCTGGGTTACGACTGGTTGGGCCGTATGCCTAACAAAGGTAACGTGACCAATGGCGCGTTCAAAGCACAAGGCGTTCAGCTGGCTGCTAAATTGAGCTACCCAATCACTGAAGATTTCGACGTGTACACCCGTCTGGGTGGCATGGTATGGCGTGCAGACTCTACTCAGAGCACCGATGGCGTTCGTCACAGCGATCACGACACCGGCGTTTCTCCGCTGGCTGCTGTTGGTGTTGAATACGCACTGACCAAAAACTGGGCGACTCGCCTGGACTACCAGTGGGTTAACAACATCGGTGACGCAGGTACCGTTGGTGCGCGTCCTGACAACAGCATGCTGAGCGTCGGCGTTTCTTACCGCTTCGGTCAGGATGAAGATGCAGCACCAGTTGTAGCTCCGGCTCCAGCTCCAGCTCCAGTTGTTGAAACCAAGCGTTTCACCCTGAAGTCTGACGTGCTGTTCACCTTCAACAAAGCAACCCTGAAGCCAGAAGGCCAGCAGGCTCTGGATCAGCTGTACAGCCAGCTGAGCTCAATGGATCCGAAAGACGGTTCTGTTGTCGTACTGGGCTTCACCGATCGCATCGGTTCAGAGCAGTACAACCAGAAACTGTCTGAGAAACGCGCTCAGTCTGTAGTCGATTACCTGGTATCAAAAGGTATCCCGTCTAACAAGATCTCTGCACGTGGTATGGGCAAATCTAACCCAGTTACTGGCAACACCTGTGACAGCGTGAAAGGCCGCAATGCCCTGATCGACTGCCTGGCGCCAGACCGTCGCGTTGAAATCGACGTGAAAGGTATCAAAGACGTTGTAACTCAGCCACAGGCTTAAGTTATCGCGCAATAAAAACCCCGCTTCGGCGGGGTTTTTTTATGCTGCAATTTTGCAATATCGAAAGCTTTTTTATTCGCTGTCCGATCCGCCTTTTCCCAGAATCGCCTGCAAATCCTGCTTCAACGTCGACATCTGGCTGGCATACTTCTCTTTGCGTTCAGCATCTTCAATTAATTGCACAATCGTTTCTGAAAGCGTACTACTGCGACGCTGCGCTAATCCCGCCAGACGTTGCCATACCAAATATTCCAGGTCGATCGATTTTTTACGCGTGTGCTGATGCTCGGCATTAAAGTGACGTTTGCGGCGTGCACGAATCGTCTGCTTGAGACGATTCTCCAAATCGGGGTGAATATGCTGGGCGATCCACTCATTAACCTCAACCGGGCTATTCTCCATTCCCAGCAGCATATCGACCGCGGCTTGCGCAGCACTTAATTCAAGATGACGAGTGATCAATTCACCCTCCCGATGCTTTTTCACCAGGTATTTCCACTTCCATCCACTTTCAAGATTTTCGAGTTGCTGGTATTTCATCGGAATCTCATCGTGATCACGTAACAAACTAAGAATAACAGCTTTTTTCCTGGATGCAGCAAGGAAAAACATGTTGTATCCGTCACAATCCGGCCCGGAACTCCGCCGTGATTAACCAGGTCGATTCCTGTATAATCGCGCTTTTCCTAAATCAGACTAATGCGAATATTTTGACCAGCACTCAAATTACGTGGCAAGCCCTGCAGCCGGATAGCGACCGCTACCAATCCATTTTCTCAAACGTCTCACTGGAAGATTGCGATAGTCTTGCCGCGGTTCAGCCGCGTCTGCTGAATGCGCTGGCGCATTTGCATCATCAAACGCTGGGTTTTCCACTGCTGTTGCTGCGCAGTCAGGAAAACAGCGACTATCTTGCTTGCATCGCGGATGCGGCACAACGTTTTCAGCCTGAAGAGCTCTCGCTGTACGGTGGTGACTACCATGTTATGGGCGATACCGTCAGCTTACTTGCTCCCAGCGATATCAATCGTCCGTTCACCAGCCAGGGCGGCGTACATTTCGCCGACTGGATTGAATCTGAGCAGCTGTTTGGCTGTGTGCGTCAGTATAAAGATCGTGTTCAACCTGAACCCGGCTTGTTGCACCGCGCGAATGGCGGCACGTTAATCCTTGCCGTCAACACCTTGCTGGCCCAGCCGCTGCTGTGGTTGCGCCTGCGTAAGTGTATTGAACAAGGCCGCTTCGATTGGTATTCGCAGGATGAGCGGCAACCGTTACCGGTGGCGATCCCGCCACTCCCGTTGCAACTGCGCCTGATCTTGTGCGGCGATCGTGATGCGCTGGCCGCTTTCCAGGAACTGGATGTTGAAGTGCATGAGATGGCACTTTATAGCGAGTTTGAAGAGAGCCTGCAGGTGCTGGACGAAGAGGACATGACGTCGTGGTGCCAATGGACGTTAACTCAAGCCGAACAAGCGAATTTAGCATCGCCTGAAGCCGATTTCTGGCCGGTGTTAATTACGGAAGCGGCCCGTATGACAGGTGATCAAGATACCTTGCCGTTGTGCCCGCGCTGGCTGCGTCGCCAGCTGCAGGAAGCCGCACTGCACGGCGAGAGCCTGAACGGCGAAGCGTTAAAAGACGCGCTTGAAGCACGCCAGTGGCGTGAGAGCTTCCTTGCCGATCGCATGCGCGATGAGATTCTGCTCAATCAGATCATGATTGAAACCGAAGGCGAAGTCGTTGGGCAAATTAATGGCCTTTCGGTTGTTGAGTTTCCTGGTCATCCACGTCCATGGGGCGAACCGTCACGCATTACCTGTGTGGTTCATCCTGGCGATGGTGAATTCACTGATGTGGAACGCAAAGCTGAACTGGGCGGCAACATCCATGCGAAAGGCATGATGATTATGCAAGCCTATCTGATCGCTGAACTGGAACTTGAGCAGCAACTGCCCTTCTCCGCATCGCTGGTGTTTGAGCAATCTTATTCAGAAGTAGATGGCGATAGCGCATCGCTTGCCGAGCTGTGCGCATTAATCAGTGCGCTGGCCAATCAGCCGGTCAATCAGCAAATTGCGGTGACCGGCTCAGTCGATCAGTTTGGTAATGTACAACCGGTTGGTGGCCTCAACGAAAAAATTGAAGGCTTCTTCCACATCTGTCACTCACGTGAGCTGACGGGCAAACAAGGCGTGATTTTCCCAGCCAGTAACGCTCGCCACCTTAGTCTAAACCAGGAAGTGGTAGAGGCAGTTAAGGCGGGCCAATTCCATCTCTGGGCGATTGAAAGCGTGGATGAAGCACTGCCACTGCTGACTGGCATTGCCTGGCAGAGTGAAAGTGGAGAGTCGCTGCTTAGCGCGATTCAGGAGCGCATTACACAGCTGAATCAGCAGGAAGCACGCCTGCGTCCGTGGCCATTACGTTGGCTCAACTGGTTTAACCACAGCTGATTACATTGCTCAGCGTACAACTGTTCGCTAATATTCGGGCTTCACTAAAAGAAGGCATATTGAGAACATGGTAGATAAACGCGAATCCTATAGTAAAGAAGACCTGGTTGCCTCGGGTCGCGGCGAACTGTTTGGCGAAAATGGACCGCCGCTTCCATCTAACAACATGTTGATGATGGACCGCGTGGTTAAAATGACCGAGGACGGCGGCAAATTCGACAAAGGTTTTGTCGAAGCCGAACTGGATATCCGCCCTGACCTGTGGTTCTTTGATTGCCACTTCATCGGTGATCCGGTAATGCCAGGCTGCCTGGGTCTTGATGCCATGTGGCAGCTGGTAGGCTTTTACCTTGGCTGGCTGGGTGCAGAAGGGAAAGGACGCGCATTAGGCGTGGGTGAAGTAAAATTCACCGGACAAGTCCTGCCAACCGCCAAAAAAGTGACTTACAAAATTCACTTCAAGCGCGTTATCAATCGCAAGCTGGTAATGGGTGTGGCAGATGGGGAAGTCTTCGTCGACGGAAATTTGATCTATTCCGCGACAGATTTGAAAGTGGGTCTGTTCAAAGATACCTCCGCTTTCTAAGCCTCCAAACGAAAACCTCCGCGCGTAGCGGAGGTTTCTTCTTTAACGATAGACATTCGACAATGTTAGGTCACTGCCGACCTGTCCTCCATGGCTTGACGCCAACCTCCCAACCAGTGAGACCGCGCATCGATCGTTTGATGGGGGCATAGCTCTTTTGAGCGGCCCGTAATACCCGCTTGATAGCCGCGAGAATGTGCTCGTTCCAGGCGGTCTCTCTTCTGTCTCTTCATGCCTCGTTTCCCTCATTTTAGGTCTGGTGGAATCTGGGTGGAAAGAAAGAGTGGCGATATAATGTTCAACCACAGTAATGTTCTAACCCGACGCAGAAGAAAGGTCAATGCGCAAAATTCACGCCAATGTCATGTTTTTGACGTCAAATCGACATGTAAAATTGTCAGTTAATTGTATATCTGGCTGATTCGGCAATAAAAAAAGCCCCTGATTTGACTGCGATCACACTGCAGCAAATCAAGGACTTATCATAAGTATCGAACAAATCTTAATTTAGCGAAACGATACTATTGGCGATTTGTTGCGCCGTTTGCTGCCAACCCATAGCCAGAGTACGCACCAATGCGTCATAGCCATCTTCAGATTGTGGCAGTGTCAGATTAAAGCCATGTTTGATTAGACGTCCTTGATGCTGCAGCAGCCACTCGCCACTGACGACGACTTGTCCATCATAACGCCCCTGAAATCCAGTAACGTTAACTGAGAGCGTATCGTGCGTTTCGCCCAAAGGCGAACCGGCAACAAGGCGGCCAGGCAGCGCTTTGCTGAGATTGCTAATCAACGTTTGCTGGAGCTGCTGATCGAGCGGGCTAGCCCACAGGTTATTGGCCGCGATCACGTACTTCACATCGCTCGTCTGGTAAACCAGACCGTTGCCCGCCATGTAATCCGGCACTGTCACCTGCTCAACCCAAATCATCGGTTGATTACCAGACGATGCACTGTCAACGCGCGCCACATCACTGCCCGCAGGCAGCTGATAATAGGTATTTTCAATGGTGCTGCTGCAGCCTGCCAGCAGCAGCAGCGCACCGATAATCAGCCCTTTTTTCACTGTTTCGCCCTCTTTGGCTGTGGATCCTGGCCCGGTTTGGCTTCAAACACCAGCGCGTTACTTTTGGTATTCAGCGTTTTCAATACCGGCTGCAACTCACGCAGTACCTGATCGAGTCGCTGCATATCGCCCACCAGCTTGCTATAGGCTGGCGATCCCGGCTGCAGCCCCTTCATGCTGCGGTTGAGTTCACGCAAGGTTTGCTGCATATCTGCCGGCAGCGTCTTCATCGCTGGATTGGCCGTGATTTGATTGAGGTTATCCAACGTTTTCTGCAGCTGCTGCAGTGTGCGCTGGCTCTCTTTCAACGTCCCGGTCGCTTCGTTAAGCAGAGGATTGAGTGGCAAGCCGTTAATCTTATCCAGTGCCGCCATCAGTTTCTGCTGAATCTGCGCCAGACCACCGCTAACGGTTGGGATCACTTCTAAACCTGCGACAGCATTTGGCCCTTTATAGGCTGGGGCGTTGTCGTAGAAATCAAGATCGACGAACAGTGCACCTGACAAAAGATTGCCGGTTTTCAGCGTGGCACGCAGGCCGCGTTTTTTGCCTTCCTGCAGATGCTGCTCGAGATTGAAATCGCCACCCAGACGATTAACAAAGCGATCCGGCTCAATACGAATCAACACCGGCACACGGTAGTCATTATTCAGCGCCTGGTTAACGCCAGGAATCATATACGGTACCTGCGACACCGTACCCAGGCGAATACCGCGGAACTCAACCGGTGCTCCCACCTGCAAACCGCGAATCGAATCGGTGAAGAACAGCAGGAAATCGGTATGACTGGTATACAGCGAATCCTGAATACTGCGTTGATCGTCGAACAGATGATATTCCGCTTTGTTCTCCGCAGCTCGACCCAATTCAGCGCCGTCCGGCACGTCAAAGCTGACGCCCCCGCTAAACAGCGTGGTGAGCGATCCCATTTCCACTCGCATACCGGACGCGGACATATCCACCGCAATACCACTATCTTTCCAGAAACGGACATTGGTGGTGATCAGTCGATCGTATGGCGCAGCAATAAACAGCTGATAGGTCATCATGCGTTTATCGGTATCAAAGTTACTGGTCTCTACCGAGCCGACGCGATAGCCACGGAACAGCACCGGATCGCCCGCATTAAGCTGACCGGCTTTTTTACTGTCAAGCGTCACGCGAATGCCTTTGGCATCCGGCGGTGCTAAAGGTGGCGCATCCAGCAGCTGGTAGCGTTCAGGTTTATCACCTTTGGAACCCGGCTGCAGCTCAATATAGGCGCCAGAGAGTAGCGTGCCGAGACCGGTAACGCCTTCACGTCCAATCTGCGGCTTCACCACCCAAAATGCGCTGTCACCTTGCAGCAGTTTTTCCATGCCGGAGTTAAGTCGCGCTTTGATTTCTACGTGATGCAGATCGTCGGTGAGCACCGCGCTCTCCACCACGCCAACATTAACGCTGCGGCTTTTAATCGTGGTTTTGCCGGCCTCAATACCTTCAGCATTCTCGGTAATCAGCGTCACTTCCGGGCCTTGATGACTGAAGTGATAAAATAGAATCCATCCGCCGATTAACAGCGTAACGATGGGTACAATCCAGACTGGTGACCAGCGTTTAATCTGGTCGACTTTAGCAGTCTCGTGATGGTTGTCCGTCAAGACGCGGCTCCTTACGTTCAGTTTCCCGTTGTCGATCCCAAAGCAGGCGCGGATCAAAGGTCATTGCTGCAAACATGGTGAGAATCACCACCATAGCAAACAGCAGCGCGCCCGGCGCAGGATACACACTCATCAGCCTTCCCATGCGCACCAGCGCAGAGAGAACGGCGATTACAAACACATCAATCATTGACCAGCGGCCAACAAATTCAACCACCTCATAAACCAGGTGCATTTTTTCATCGTCACGCCCGCCTCGTCCGCTGCCGTGCCAGCACAGCCAGGCAATCGCTAGCATTTTCAGCGACGGCACCATAATACTGGCGATAAAGATCACCAGCGCTACCGGCCAGGATCCATCGCTCCACAACAAAATTACCCCGGCCATAATGTTCGAGGGATATTGCGAGCCGAGCGTTTCGGTCACCATGATCGGCATAATATTGGAGGGAATGTAAAGCATCACCGAGGTGATGAGCAGCGCCAACGTCCATTGCAAACTGTGCTTGCGGCGCGCATGCGCTTTCACCCCACAACGTGGGCAAGCAAGTTGGTCAGCAGGCAAAATGGCAGTACAGCATGGACAGCTGCGCAAACCTTGCTTCAGGCCGCTGATACCGGCCTGCGGCAACGTTGATAACGGCGGCATAGGATCGATGCGCTGCCAAACCCAACGGCGATCGACACATTGAAACGCACGCAGATGCAGCACGCAGAACAAACACCATGGCCAGAAACTGCTGCCAAGGCCGATCTCGCCATACGCCATCAGCTTAACGAAGCTGACCAACACGCCTGCCATAAAAATTTCAGCCATGCCCCAGCTACGCAGCTGGAACAAAATACGCGCAAGGCCAAGTCGCAGGTTATGCGGCATGCGTACGTTATTCACCAGCAGGATAATGGTGATCATGCAGAAGGCAGGAATTCCCTGTACAAACAGCAGAAACAGCGTTGCCAGGCTGCGATAATCTTCGCGTTCCATCACCTGCGGGATTTCAAGCAGCGATATCTGGCTGCTTAATCCCGCCACGTGCATATTGATGAAAGGAAACAGATTGGCCAGCACCAGCATAAATAACGCTGAGATGGCATAACCGGTAGGTCGTCTGCGCGGCTCCTGCCAGTTGGCCAACAGCGTTGTATGGCAACGCGGGCAACGCGCACGGCTGCCTACCGGTACTGCGGGCAGCTTTACTGTTAAATCACACTGTGGACAGAGACTCCACTGATGCGCCTGATCCGCTGCACACATGCTGACTCCTTCCAATTATGCGCCGTTCTTCAGCGCTTCCAGCTCTTCCCAACGCTCAAACGCCACTTCCAGTTCCTGTTCTGTCTGCGCTAACGCATCCAGCACCGGTTGGGTTTTATCATGTGGCTGGCTGAAGAAGTCCGGGTGACTCATTTTGGCTTGCAGCTCACCGATGCGTGTTTCCAGCTGTTCCAGCTTTTGCGGCAGCTGTTCCAGTTCCCGTGCCAGGTTATAGCTTAGCTTGCTGGCGGAACGTTTGGCGGCATCATTTTTCTCTACCGATTTGGCCGCCGGGGCTGATTTTACTGGCGCGGATTTCAGCTGTTTGTAGGCAGCGCGCTGCTGTTGCGCATCGTGATAGCCACCTACAAAGGTGCCGATCTCGCCGTTGCCCTCAAAAATCCAGCACTCAGTTACGGTGTTGTCAACGAATTGACGATCGTGGCTCACCAGCATCACGGTGCCCTGATAACCATCCACCAGCTCTTCCAGCAGTTCCAGCGTTTCGACGTCGAGGTCGTTGGTCGGTTCATCGAGGATCAGCAGGTTGCTTGGCTTCAGGAACAGACGCGCCAGCAGCAGGCGGTTACGCTCACCACCGGACAACGCACGCACCGGCGTCATGGCGCGTTTCGGATGGAACAGGAAGTCTTGCAGATAGCCAAGCACGTGACGCGGTTTACCGTTAACCATCACTTCCTGCTTACCTTCAGCGAGGTTATCCATGACGGTACGATCCGGATCCAGCTCAGCACGGTGCTGGTCGAAGTAAGCAATTTCCAACTTGGTGCCACAATGCACGCGGCCGCTATCGGCCTTCAACTGATCCAGCATCAGGCGCAGCAAGGTGGTTTTACCGCAGCCGTTCGGGCCAATCAGGGCGATTTTGTCGCCGCGCTGTACCTGAGTAGAGAAGTCTTTTACCAGGATTTTGCCACCCACGCTGTAATTGACATCTTCCATCTCGAATACGATTTTGCCTGAACGGGCTGCTTCGCCGACTTGCATGTTGGCTTTGCCCATCACCTCACGGCGCGCCGAACGCTCGTTACGCAGCGCTTTCAGGGCGCGCACGCGGCCTTCGTTACGCGTACGACGCGCTTTGATGCCCTGGCGGATCCACACTTCTTCCTGCGCCAATTTGCGATCAAACTCGGCGTTCTGCATCTCTTCCACGCGCAGCGCTTCTTCTTTGCCGGTCAGGAACAGATCGTAATTGCCCGGCCATGAAACCAGCTTGCCGCGATCGAGATCGACAATACGCGTCGCCATGTTGCGGATAAACGAACGGTCATGCGAGATAAAGACAATGCTGCCGGTGAAAGTCTTTAAAAAAGTTTCCAGCCAGTCGATGGTTTCGATATCAAGGTGGTTAGTGGGCTCGTCAAGCATCAGTACGCGCGGGTTGCTCACCAACGCACGACCGAGTGCTGCTTTACGAAGCCAGCCGCCTGAGAGCGAAGACAACTCGGTATCGGCATCAAGACCAATCTGCTGTAACACATCATTGATGCGGCTATCCAGCTGCCACAGATTCTGATGATCGAGAATGGTTTGCAGGCGGCCCATTTCGTTAAGATTCTTCTCGCTCGGGTCTTCCATCACCAGATGGGAAATAGCGTGATAAGCCTTGAGATGTTCAGCCTGCTCGGCCACGCCTTCTGCGACGAAGTCGTAAACAGAACCGGTAATATTACGCGGCGGATCCTGTTGCAGACGCGCCACCACCAAATCCTGCTCATAAATGATGCGGCCATCATCCAGCGGCTGTTCGCCGTTGATAATTTTCATCAGCGTCGATTTACCGGCGCCGTTGCGACCTACCAGACAGACGCGTTCGCCTTCTTCGATATGCAGCTCGGTGTTATCCAACAGCGGCGCATCGCTGAATGAGAGGTAAGCGCCATGGATACTGATCAGTGACATAAAACTTATTCCTTACCGGCGTGGCTAACCAGCCAGCAGTTGTGAATTTGACGGTTGCGCGCGAAATCCTGCGACAGCGTTTTTTGGGTAATTTCCTGCGCCTGCAGACCCAGACGAGCTAAACCGTCGAGATCCATTTTGAAGCCGCGCTTATTGTTAGAGAACATAATGGTGCCACCGCGACGCAGCAGACGTTTCAGATTCTGCATCAGCATCATATGGTCGCGCTGCACGTCGAAATCATCTTCCATGCGCTTAGAGTTAGAAAACGTCGGCGGATCGATAAATATTAAATCGAACTGCTCATCACTCTCACGCAGCCAGCTTAGACAATCTGCGTGCATCAGCCGATGCTGACGTCCGGTCAACCCGTTCAGACGCAGGTTGCGCTCAGCCCACTCCAGATAGGTGCGCGACATATCCACCGTGGTGGTGGTTTTCGCCCCGCCCAGGCCGGCGTGTACGCTGGCAGTACCGGTATAAGCAAACAGGTTAAGGAAATCTTTACCTGCGCTCATTTTACCCAGCATCTGGCGCGCAATACGGTGATCGAGGAACAGGCCAGTATCCAGATAATCGGTGAGATTAACCAGCAGGCGCGCATCAAATTCCTGCACTTCGAAGAAATCGCCCTTCTCGCCCAGCTTTTGATACTGACTTTTGCCTTTCTGACGCTCGCGCGTTTTCATCACCAGACGATTGGCCGGAATCTCCAGCACGCTCAGCGTGGCGCTGATGACATCGAATAAACGCTGACGCGCTTTGTTCGCATCCACGGTTTTCGGCGGCGCATATTCCTGAATCACCACCCAATCGGCGTAGCGATCGACCGCCACGTTGTACTCGGGCAGATCGGCATCATACAGACGGTAGCAGTCGATATTCGACTGACGCGCCCACTTTTCCAGCTTCTTCAGGTTTTTACGCAGACGATTAGCAAAATCTTCGGCAATCTGCGCGCTGCCTTCGCCACTGGTTGCGGCCAGCTGATAATTTTTCTGCACACACTCCAGCGGACCATTTTTGGCTTTGAACTGGCGATCGGCGCGCAGTTGCAGGCAGCTTAATAGCTCGGGCGATGCGCTGAATAAGGACAGATTCCAGCCGCCAAAATTCTGCTTCATGATGCGGCCAAGCTGGCTATGCAGCGCGATCAGCGCCGGTTCACTTTCCAGACGCTCACCGTATGGCGGGTTGCTCAATACCGTACCGGTAATGTCCTGCCCGGCCAGCGGATTTTTCAGCTTGATCACGTCCTGCTGCGTGAAGGTGAACAGCTCGAACACGCCTGCACGACGGGCATTGGCACGTGCGGACTCCAGCACGCGGCTGTCGTTGTCATAACCAAAGAAACGGGCCGTCGCGGCAGCGGTTCCCACGCGAGCACGCTCTTTTGCTGCAGCGTGAACGTCTTGCCATATCACCTGATTGTGTTTTTTCCAGCGATGAAAGCCCCAATGGGTACGCAGTAAGCCTGGCGCACGATCGCAGGCGATCAGCGCTGCTTCCAGCAGCAGCGTGCCGGAGCCACACATCGGATCGACCAGTGGCGTGCTGCTCTGCCAGCCGGAACGCATTACGATTGCCGCGGCTAACGTTTCTTTCAGCGGGGCGGCGCCCGTTTGCTGGCGGTAGCCACGCTGATGCAGTGAATCACCGCTTAGATCCAGGGCGATACTGACGCGATCTTTATTCAGCCACGCATTGATACGAATGCCCGGCTGTTCACGGTCGACGCTTGGACGTTCCAGCCCCTGACGCGTAAAGCTATCGACGATGGCATCTTTAATGCGCAGCGCGCCAAACTGGCTATTGCGGATCACCTCGTTGGTACCGCTAAAATGGATGGCAAAACTGGTGTTGCTATCGAACATGTCGGTCCACGGAATACTTTGCGCCCCCACGTAGAGATCGAGATCGCTCCATACGCCAAATTCTCCCAGCGGCAGCAAAATGCGCGAAGCCAAACGGCTCCACAGCAGGCTTTGGTACATTACATGGTCGTCGGCCTGAAAGTGGACGCCGCCCTGCACCACCTGCAAATCCTGCGCACCCAGCGCGTCCAGCTCACTTTTCAACAGCTCTTCGAGCCCACGCGCCGTACTGGCAAACAGAGAATTCATATCGTCACTTTTTACTCTTGCTTAAATTGCTGCGCATTATAGCGAATCAGCGTGCTATGTCATAAAGTTAGCTTCTTTTTGCCGAATACCTTTACCGGGAACGCTATGATCACGTTATCTCGCCTTTTTATTCATCCCGTTAAATCAATGCGCGGCCTGCAGTTGTCGCATGCGCAGGTGCTGGAGAGCGGTCTGGCCTTTGATCGCATCTTCATGGTGACAGAACCGGATGGAACCTTTGTGACCGCGCGTCAATATCCAGAAATGGTGCGCTTTACGCCTGCGCTGCTGCCGGACGGCCTGTTTCTTCAGGCACCCGATGGAACACAAGCGCTGATCCGCTTTGCCGACTTTACTCCTGAGCAGGCGCCAACCGAAGTGTGGGGCAACCATTTCACCGCGCGTATCGCGCCCGACGAGATTAATAGCTGGTTAAGTGCGTTCTTCCCGCGTCCGGTGCAGCTGCGCTGGACCGGTGTAGAACCCACGCGTCGAGTGAAGCGATTTGATCATGTGCCGCTGAGTTTTGCCGACGGTTTTCCCTTCCTGCTGGTGAATATGGCGTCGCTGCAGGATCTGCAACAGCGCTGCCCGGCCAGCGTGCGCGTTGAGCAGTTCCGCCCCAATTTGGTGGTTAGCGGCGCGGCGGCATGGGAAGAGGACAGCTGGAAACGCCTGCAAATTGGCGAGATCGTCTTTGAGATGCCCAAGCCGTGCAGTCGCTGCGTGTTCACCACCGTGGGTACCGAAAGCGGACGCAAACATCCTGATGGCGAACCGCTCACCACGTTGCAAGGTTTTCGTAGCGCGCAGGATGGCAGCGGGGATATTGATTTCGGCCTGAATTTGATTGCGATGAATAGCGGCATTATTCGCGTGGGCGATACGGTCACGATTCTGCAGCAACAGTCGCCACGTGCTTACGGCTCAGGCGCCGTGGTTGAAACGCTGGCGCCAACCACCACTAGCCACCGCGCAGTCACTATTGATTATCAGGGCACTGCCTTTAACGGTGATAATCAGCAGGTGTTGCTGGAACAATTGGAGATGCAGGGATTTCGTATTCCCTACTCTTGCCGCGCCGGTATTTGCGGCAGCTGCAAAGTCACACTGGTTGCAGGTGAAGTGAAGGCGTTAAAGAAAAGCGCGGTGCGTGCCGATGGCACCATTCTAAGCTGCAGCTGTATTCCCGCTGGCGATATCGAACTGGCCTGAAGTAATTAAACCGCCCGCGCAAAGTGGGCGGTTTGTTCCTGCTGCTGCGGACGCAAACGATCGTTCATGATCTTAATCGCATCACCTAGCTGCATGCCCTTCCCTGCCACGGTTAACGCGTTTTGCGCTAATAAGCACAGCGCCGCATTCTCACCGCTTTCAACCACAAATAACTGCGCCTGTTCACCACTATCCGCCAGGGTTACAGCAACCATTTCGCCCGCAGCAGGCTGCCAGCTGTGCGCATGATTGGTAAAATGCCAGCTTTTCGGCATTAAGGGTTTAAGAAAACGGCTCGCCACCAGCGCATTTAATACTAATTCAGCACGCTGATCGCCTTTTAATCCACTCTGACGGCAACGCTCTTCAAAGGTAAAATAGAGCGCGGCGTCATCAACGCAGAAACCGCTGACATTAAACGCATCGGGCGTAAGCATTTTGCGTGAGAAGCGCGAGCGAAATAACATGCCATCGGCTAAATCCAGCATCATACGGTCATGCTCTGCGTCAAAATACCAACGCCAGTTGTCATCAGGTTTGATTTTCATGATCTGCCCTGTAGTTTTTCGCTGCGCTAAATAGCGCTAAATTAGAAAAAGTAAATCTGAGAAAAGGCTGAAAAATACACCAGCAGGACAAAATATAAACGAGCCGAAGGGATAAATAAACCCCTCGGCGCAGTAAAGTGGGAAATGTCTTAGAGGTGAGTCACGATATCTTTAATTAAACCCGGGCCTTTATAAATGAATCCGGAGTATATCTGCACCAACGTTGCACCTGCGGCGATTTTCTCGCGTGCTGCAACCAGGGAATCAATACCGCCGACGCCAATAATGGGTAAGCGGCCCTGAAGCTCTTGCGACAAGCGGCGAATCACTTCAGTGCTGCGCGACTGGACCGGACGACCACTTAATCCTCCCATCTCCTCAGCATATTTCAGACCAGTCACCAGCGAGCGATCGAGCGTCGTATTGGTGGCAATCACGCCATCAATTTCATGGCGCACTAAACTGTCGGCAACCTGAATCAATTCTTCTTCTGAAAGATCCGGCGCGATCTTTACTGCCACCGGCACATATTTAAGATGGCGTTCTTGCAGCTCTTTTTGTTTTAATTTGATAGCAGAAAGAAGATCGTCCAGCGCTTCGCCATATTGCAACGTGCGTAATCCTGGGGTGTTTGGCGAGGAAATATTGATGGCGATATAACCAGCATGGGCATACACCTTTTCCATGCAGATGAGATAATCGTCTTTGCCCTTCTCTACCGGCGTGTCTTTATTCTTGCCAATATTAATCCCTAGAACGCCTTTAAAGCGCGACTTTTTAACGTTCTCAATCAGATGATCAACACCGTGATTATTAAAGCCCATGCGATTAATAATCCCCTCGGCGGCAACCAGGCGGAACATGCGTGGCTTATCGTTACCTGGCTGCGCCAGGGGTGTCACCGTACCGACTTCGACAAAACCAAAGCCCATGGCGCCGAAGGCATCAATGCATTCGGCATTCTTGTCGAGACCGGCGGCTAAGCCGAGCGCATTCGGGAACGTCAATCCCATGCAGGTAACCGGACGTGATGGCAGCGACTGGCGAATCAGCCCTTCAAGCGGCGTACCGCTGATAAAACGCAGCTGCTGAAAGGTGAGTTCGTGCGCTCGCTCAGGATCAAGCTTAAACAGCGCCGGCCGGACGATAGGATATAACATGCACTCTCCTCAATGACGGGAACCAGGGAAGTCGGGGTGCACGGGAATTTGTGCGCCAGAATGGTAAGGTGCTCTGGCGCAAAAGTAAATTCTATTGAGAGACGGAGAGTTGATCGAAATCAGCGCTTGCCGGTATAGCGCGCCAGCAAACTGCGGCTGGCTTTCAAACCGTTGTACAACGTTGGGTAATACCACTGCAATTTCATGCGCCTGCTTTCACCCGTCACCTTGCGGATCAGCTGATCAATCGTGACGCGCCACGCCTGCGGAACTTCAATGTTATTTTTGCGCATTTCAATCAGACAGCCATACATCACCGGTTCGTAGTAACGATCAAGGAGTGACTCATCTGCGGGCAAGCCCCACTGCTGCATAAAGCTCTCGCTGTTGCCGCGCGCAATGAAGTAATTCTCCACCCAGGAAAAGGTCGCTTTGCGCTGCGACAAAGACGTGACCATAAAGCGTTTGAAGTAATAGCTTTCACTCGAGAGCACCACCGTGTTCGCCTGCATATAGAGTGCAAACATATAAGGCGCATCTTCATGGTTCTGAATTGGCAGAAACTGCACGCCCACACGCTTAATCAGAGCGCGTGAAACGATGCTGCTCCACAGCACGCGATGTGCCGACTGGTTGGCAATCATTTTACGCAGCGTTGCGCTGCCACCCGCGAAGGCGCCGCTAATACGGCGCTGATGAAACAGCTGATAATCGCGCTGCTCAACGGGTAGATCAGTGAACATTTTGGCACCAAAGCAGAACATCTCCATCTCTGGATGTTGCACGAGGGCGTTTCGGAAATCGGCGAACAGCGTGTTGCCAACGAAATCATCCGCATCCATAAAGTAGATGAAGTCACCGCTAGCGATCTCCAGCCCGCGATTACGTGCGGCGCTTACTCCCCCGCGCTCTGCTTGCAGCAGAACGATTTCAGGATGTTTGGCGGCCATAGCGCGCAGCAGTTCAACACTGTTATCGGTTGAACCGTCATCGATGACGATGATCTGCTCGGGTGGCGAGGATTGTCCAAGCAGTGACGCCATCGCTTCCGTCAGCCAGGGTGCGCAGTTCCAGTTCGGGACAATAACCGTGATGGTTGCAGCGGATGCAGCGTGATTCCGTGCGATCATTCTCTTTCCTCAACGTTAAAGCCTTTATTAAACGGTCGCGGCAAACGCTTGATGACCAAACTATGAAGCAGACAGCATACGGCAAGGTTGACCATGCCAATCAGTCCCAGCCACAGCAAATTGAGCCAGCGGTTTTGATCCCAGGCAATCGGTAGCAGGGTTGCCAGGCCGGCGATAACGCCCGCCACCAGCCAAATCAGCAACACATCGCGCGTCAACCAGGTGAAATGGATACCCGGTGCAAAGCGGCGATGTACCAGCCACGCCCAGCCAAACAGATAAAAGACGTTCTGACCCAGCCAGAGCCAACCCGTGCCGTGCGCCCCATAGTGAATGGCCGCCCAGATATTCAGCGGCACCAGCACAATGGCAAAACAGGAGAAACCTTTGATATGCAGCTTAAGGTTGCCATTAACGTATTGCAGATGATAAAGCAGACCGCAAATCGCCTGCACGCCGCTCCCTATCGCATATAAGCTGAGAACAAACGACATCTCAGTGACAACCTGAGTATTCTGCGTCCAGGCCCAAAGCAGAGGGGCGGAGAAACAGGCAATCGTAATGCTAAGCGGCGCCATAAAGATGGACACCGCCTGCGTGGTATAGCGATAGAGGATTAGCGATTGTGAATCGCCCTCTTTTTTGGTTTTCATGCCCGTCATACGCGGCACAATGGCCTGCATGATCGGGCTGCTCAACAGAATAATGCCGGTTGCCGCCGTAGCGACCACGGTAAAGGATCCGTATTCACTCAACGGCAGGGTTTTCGATAAAACCAGGCGATCTATCTGCGAAATAAACGTCCACACTGCGCTGGCATAAGCGGCGCTCAGTGCAAAACGAATAAAAGGTTTTAACACCTCTTTAAGATCTGAACGTTTCTCTTTACGCGCGGATGCCGGCACCAATTGGAGGCACTTGTAGATAAGACATGCCGCCTCGGCAATCGAGACCAGCAGCTGCCATATAAAGAAGCTCAACACCGGGTTGGAGAATAATTGAATCACTAGCACTGCGCCAAAGGTACGCAATGTCACGATGATCAGGTTGACACCATTCAGCCATACCTGATGTTCAAAGCCGACAATGACGCTGCGATAAGGACTGGTCCGCCAGCGTATCGCGGCAGTAATCACCATAATTGCAACCGCAGTAACCACATCACCTGAAGGCAGGTGCTGTGCGTCCAACCAGTTGTGTGCAATCCACGGTGTTGCTAGCCAGCCAATGACCACCAGTACAAGCGTTGAGAGCAGGAAGAATTTTGACAGCGCGGCAAACAGCGGAGGGAACCAAATGAATTCGGCTTGATTAGCGCGATAACGCGCCGCTTCCCGCATTAAGGTGGTTGAAACACCGGCGTCTAATAGCTGAAGCCAGGTTAATAAAATCGAAAAAAATCCGACTAAACCGTAAGCCTCCATGCCCAAATGTTGAATATAGAGCGGTACAACCAGAATACCCGATAGCGTCAGGTAAATCTGACCAACATAGTTGGCAATCGCGTTACGTTTTATTGACATAAGTATGGCGGCGTCTAAAAATTAGCTGAAAAACCAAGACTGACACAGAACAACATAGCTGCCTACCAGACTTAATCTTAAATTTATCAGTGGTGCTGAGGTGAGTAACTAATCTTAGTTTACAAGCCGTAAATCGCTTATTTCGGTTATCCTAAAAAACAGGCCACCTTTTTATTATCAAAAGTGGCCTGCATATGAGGCAAACATCATCTGTAACAGAGTTTGCAGAAGTGACGATCTTTTTTACATACAGATGCAATTAACGCTATTCACTTTCTGCTTCTACCATTATTTGTTACTGATGGAATAATCACGAATCAGGCGGCACGTTTCAACTCTTTCGTCACTTTTAAATTTTGCAGCATGATAAATATTTGCGGCCGATTGATTAACAACCACTCTTTAATATTTGCTGGCTCATGCTGCCCACCCATAAAGCGAATGGCATTAATAACATATTCAGGTACAGGCGTACCGTTATAAAGCGAGAGATAAATCATCAACCGGAAAGAGTGCATGAGATAGTCTTTCTCCAGCGCTTTGCTGGCCGGCGATGTATCAAGTGCATGCTTGAGCGTACTAAAAGCGTGCATAAAGGCGTTATAGCGCTGTAGGAAGTACTCTTCACTCTTGCGGCTGTTAGTTAATGAGCCGTTTCGCACCCGCTGGTAGTAATAAACATGCTTACTCACCCATGCATGACGAGCGCGGACAAATGCAGACAGCGTGTATTTGTGATCTTCGTGGACGCGGTCGACAAAGCGTAAATCATACTGGGTTGCCACACTCTTTTTCAGCGCATAGTTCCACGCTGCGGAAGTGTACGAGCCATTACGCAGCAGGCTTGAGAGGACTTTTTGCGGCGGCTGCAGACCAAAAACCTCGTGGCGCACTTTGGGCCGGATGCGCTCACGGTGTCCATCTTCAAACATTTGTGAGCTAAAGCAGAACAGGTCAATTTCCGGATGTGCCTGATAAACCTGCTGCAGTTCAGCCAGGAAACCGTCGGCGACGATATCATCGGGATCACAGAAGAATACAAATTCTCCGAGTGCTGCATCTAACCCGATATCACGCGCTTTACCGGCTCCGCCATTACGTGTGGTAATAATTTTTACCTGCGGTAGATGCCCATAGTGCTGCTCCACCAAAGCCAGCGTGCCATCGGTAGAACCATCATTAACAATAATGATCTCACTGGACGCCCCCTTTTGCTTCAATAACGAATCCACACACTCGACAATATAATTCTCTACGTTGTAGGTAGGGATAATGATGGATAATAGGATTTTAGCCATAAACCTTTCCTGGAGTAGATAGAAAAAAGCAAGTCTTAAGCTGCCGACATCACGGCATAAAACATTACGCCAATTATTTAAACGCAATATAAACGGCAAGAGTTTTGATTTCGCTCTCAGTTAAGCAGATTGTTATTTTAAATCACAGGACCAATCATAATTAAGAAAAATAAATCAATGCAGATACATTACCCCCTCTAAACACTTCGCTTTGATTTCGTAAAAAAACATTACCACTCTTAAGCTTTGTGTCATCTCAGCGAATAATGACACACATTTTTTCACGGAAAATCTTACGAGGGTTTACTTAATAAAAAATAAAGAGATAGCCTTTGCGGCACCTTTTTTGCCTGGAAGATAAAAGCGTCGTTTAAAAACGCGTTCTTCAATTGATTTAACACTGTTTTTTAACGTTGCTCAGCCACATTTCCTCTTGAATCTATTTCGCTGTCCAATACAGGACAAATTTGACCAAACGTAACCGCAGTTACAATTACATCCGACGCGCAGTTCAGGGTTAAGCGTAACGGTAAAACGGTTTTTAAATCATGGTTTGTAATCAATGCTAATGGACTTAACGGCGGGTTTTAAGACTAATCGTAAATGCGTATGCGCTGAAAACTGACTTGTTTTTATCCCCTCTTATTCTTTTTGCATTTTCCACCTTTTGATTGCCGGATAAATCATTTAAGCCATCCCCCCTGCTCTGACAGTATTGAAGCTATCAGTTCTGAATATCAGATAATCAATAACTTTCAGTTATAAGGAGTGACCATGCGGGTTATTACGCTGGCGGGCAGCCCTCGCTTCCCTTCACGCTCTACTGCGCTGCTAAGCCTCTGCCAGCACGCGCTGGAAGCACGCGGTGTTGAGGTGATCCCGTGGAATATTCACAACTTTCAGCCTGAAGATTTGCTCTACGCGCGTTTTGATTCTCCAGCATTAGCTGCTCTAAAAGCCGATTTAGCGCTGGCGGACGGCTTAATCGTCGCCACACCTATTTATAAAGCATCATTTTCAGGGGCGCTGAAAACGCTGCTCGACTTGCTACCTGAGCGCGCGCTGGAGCATAAAGTGGTGCTGCCACTGGCCAGCGGCGGCAGCGCTTCCCATTTGCTCGCGGTTGATTACGCGCTTAAGCCGGTGCTCAACGCGCTCAAGGCGCAGGAAGTTCTGCACGGCGTATTTGCAACGGATGTGCAGATTACCCATTACGATCGTCAACCACAGTTAGATCCGCTGCTGTCACAACGTATAGATGAAGCGTTAGATACGTTCTGGCACGCGCTGCATCGTCGCCACCAACCCTATGCACAAGCGGTATAAAGGAAGCGTTATGAAACGGATAGTAACGGGCTGGCTGATGCCAGCGATGGTCGCTCTGCTCTCTTTAAGCATTACTGCACACGCCGCTGATGCTCCCGAGCAACTGCGCATCGGTTATCAGAAAGGTTCAGTGAGCATGGTATTAGCGAAAAGCCATAAGCTACTGGAGCAGCGTTTTCCACACACGCAAATTAAATGGGTGGAATTCCCGGCTGGCCCGCAGATGCTGGAAGCGCTCAACGTCGACAGTATTGATTTAGGCAGTACCGGCGATATTCCACCGCTGTTTGCGCAGGCCGCCGGTGCGGATCTACTTTACGTCGGCTCCGAGCCGCCTAAACCGCAGGCAGAAGTGATTCTGGTGCCAAAGGACAGCCCGATTCACAGCGTAGCCGACCTCAAAGGCCGCAAAGTGGCATTCCAGAAAGGCTCCAGCTCGCACAACCTGCTGTTGCGCGCACTGGAGCAAGCTGGGCTGAGTTTTAAAGACATTCAGCCAACCTATCTGACTCCCGCCGACGCGCGCGCCGCGTTCCAGCAAGGTGACGTGGATGCCTGGGCGATTTGGGATCCCTACTACTCGGCTGCCCTGCTGCAAGGCAACGTACGCGTGCTGGTTGACGGCAGCAAACTCAATCAAACCGGCTCCTTCTATTTAGCGACGCGCAAATACACCGAGGCGAACGGGGCATTCGTACAGCACGTGTTGAATACCTTCAGCGATGCCGATGCATTAACCCGCAGCCAACGCGACCAAAGTATTGATTTACTGGCACAGGCGATGGGCTTGCCGAAACCGGTCATTGCCAGCTATCTCGACCATCGTCCGCCTACCACTATTACGCCGGTCAGCGCCCATACCGCGCAGGCCCAACAGCAAACGGCCGATCTGTTTTATGCCAATCATCTGATGCCGGTGAAAGTGAATATCGCTGACCGCATCTGGCAGCCACAATCTGCCCAGCCGAAAGGAAATTAATCATGAGCGTATCCGTATTTTGGTTTCTCCCGACTCACGGCGATGGTCACTATCTTGGCACCGCGGAAGGCGCGCGCCCGGTTGATCATGGTTACCTGCAACAGATTGCCCAGGCGGCAGATCGTCTCGGCTTCGGCGGGGTGCTGATTCCCACCGGCCGCTCCTGTGAAGATGCCTGGCTGGTGGCGGCTTCATTAATCCCGGTCACCCAGCGTCTGCGTTTCCTGGTGGCGCTGCGCCCGGGGGTGATTTCGCCGACTCAGGCGGCGCGTCAGGCGGCCACGCTCGATCGGCTGTCGAATGGCCGTGCGCTGTTTAATCTGGTGACCGGCGGCGATCCGGAAGAGCTTGCTGGCGATGGCGTGTTTCTCGATCACCGTGAACGCTATGAAGAGTCTGCCGAATTTACTCGCGTCTGGCGTCGCGTTTCGGAAGGTGAAACCGTCGATTACGATGGCAAGCACGTCAAAGTGCGCGGTGCGCGCCTGATGTTTAAGCCGGTGCAGCAACCGCGTCCGCCGCTGTGGTTTGGCGGATCGTCGGATGCGGCACAGGATCTGGCCGCCGAGCAGGTGGATGTTTATCTCACCTGGGGCGAGCCGCCGGCGTTAGTAAAGGAGAAGATTGAACAAGTGCGTGCCAAAGCCGCCGCGCAGGGACGCACCGTCCGCTTCGGCATTCGCCTGCATGTGATTGTGCGTGAAACCAATGAAGAAGCCTGGCAAGCAGCGGACCGCCTCATCGCCCATCTCGACGATGCCACCATTGCCAAAGCGCAAGCCGCATTTGCGCGTACCGATTCGGTTGGACAGCAGCGCATGGCCGCACTTCACGGTGGCCGGCGCGATAAGCTGGAGATCAGCCCGAATCTGTGGGCCGGTGTTGGCCTGGTTCGTGGTGGCGCAGGCACGGCGCTGGTGGGCGATGGCCCAACCGTGGCGGCACGCATGCAGGAGTACAGCGATCTCGGCATCGAAACCTTTATTCTCTCTGGCTATCCGCATCTGGAAGAAGCTTATCGCGTGGGTGAGCTGCTGTTCCCGCACCTCGATCTGGCGATTCCGCAAGTGCCACAGCCGCGTGTGATGCAGGCGCACGGCGAAGCGGTAGCCCATGATTTCACGCCGCAAAAAGTGTCGCAGAGCTAAAGGAGCCGAGGATGGCAAACGTAAAAAAACAGCTGGGTAATGCCGTGCTGCCCTGGGTGTTACCGGTGGTGCTGATCGCGTTGTGGCAACTGGCATCGCAGGTGGGTTGGCTGTCGACGCGTATTTTGCCGTCGCCGGAAAATATCCTCATCACCTTCTGGAAACTGACGGTGAGCGGTGAGCTGTGGCAGAACCTGGCCATCAGCAGCTGGCGCGCCGCCATTGGTTTTGCCATCGGCGGCTCCATTGGTTTGATTCTGGGATTAATCACCGGCACATCACGTGTGGGTGAACGCCTGTTGGATACTTCCGTACAGATGCTGCGTAACGTGCCGCATTTGGCGCTGATCCCGCTGGTCATTTTGTGGTTCGGCATCGACGAATCCGCAAAAATTTTTCTCGTGGCCCTCGGCACCCTGTTTCCAATTTACCTGAACACGTATCACGGTATTCGTAATATTGACCGTGGCCTGGTGGAGATGGCGCGTAGCTATGGTTTATCCGGCTGGAGCCTGTTCATTCAGGTCATTCTGCCGGGTGCGCTACCTTCTATTATGGTTGGCGTGCGTTTTGCTCTTGGCCTGATGTGGTTGACGCTGATTGTGGCCGAAACCATTTCAGCCAACTCCGGCATCGGTTATCTGGCGATGAATGCCCGCGAATTCCTGCAAACCGATGTGGTGGTGGTAGCCATCATTCTCTATGCCCTGCTCGGCAAATTGGCCGACGTCGCGGCACAACTGCTTGAGCGCGTGTGGCTGCGCTGGCATCCGGCTTACCAATTAAAGGAGAACGCATGAGCAACGCAACCCTAAATCCGGCGCGTTTGAATCGCGGTACGCCGGTTGGTGTGAATGGTGTCAGCAAGCAATATGGCGATCGCACCATCCTGAACAATATTGATCTGCATATTCCGTCCGGGCAATTTGTCGCGGTGGTGGGTCGCAGCGGCTGCGGTAAAAGTACCCTGCTGCGCCTATTAGCTGGCCTGGAATCGACTACGCGCGGTGCGCTGCTGGCGGGCAACGCGCCGTTATCGCAAGCACGTGAAGATACGCGTTTGATGTTCCAGGATTCACGTCTGCTGCCGTGGAAAAAGGTGATTGATAACGTTGGGCTCGGGCTAAAAGGTCGCGAATGGCGAGCCGCCGCCCTGGAAGCGCTGGAGGCCGTTGGCCTTGCCGATCGTGCTAACGAGTGGCCGGCAGCATTGTCCGGTGGCCAGAAACAGCGCGTGGCGCTGGCGCGTGCGTTGATTCATCGTCCCGGTTTGCTGCTGCTTGATGAGCCGCTGGGGGCGCTGGATGCGTTAACGCGTATTGAAATGCAGGGCTTGATTGAGTCCTTGTGGCAGCAGCATAACTTTACCGTGCTGCTGGTGACGCACGATGTCAGCGAAGCCGTCGCCATCGCCGATCGCGTTTTGCTGATTGAAGAAGGAAAGATTGGTCTGGATTTGATCGTCGACTTGCCGCGTCCGCGCCGTCGCGGCTCTGCGCGTCTGGCGGAACTTGAAGCCGAAGTGCTGGATCGCGTGATGAAACGGGGTTCATCGGAGCAGCCGCTGAAGTTTGCGCAGCAGAGTTGAAAAAGGTGCGCATAAATGCGCACCCGGTAAAATCCGCGTAGGGTCGCCATTCATGGCGACCACTATGATTAAGCGTTCAATGCCTTCGTGATCTTCTCGTACAAATCCCCCGACAGCTTATCCAGCCCTTTCAACGTCTCCAGCGCCTTACGCATCAGCGCCTGACGATCGGCATCGTAACGTTTCAGACGAATTAATGGCTCGATCATGCGCGCAGCAACTTGCGGATTGCGCGTATTGAGATCGGTCAACATCTCCACCAGGAACTGATAACCGCTGCCATCTTTGGCGTGGAATGCCGCCGGATTAGCGGAAGCAAATGCACCAATCAGCGAACGAATACGGTTCGGGTTGCCCATGGTGAACGAGCGGTGATGCAGCAGTTCGCGCACCTTGCTCAGCACGTCCGCCGCCGGGCTGGTGGCTTGCAGCACAAACCATTTGTCCATCACCAAACCATCCTGATGCCAGCGCTCGTCGTAAGCGGCCAGCAGCGTATCGCGGCATGGCAGATTTGCTGCAACTGCCGCGGACAGCGCTGCTAACGCATCGGTCATGTTGTTCGCCTGCTGATATTGCGCCTGCACCAATTTGTCCGCTTGGGCAGCATCGGCAAAGGCCAGATAACCGAGGCAGACATTTTTCAACGTGCGCTTGCCAATTTCTGCATGCTCAATTTTATATTCGCTACTTTGGTTGGCCAGATAGAGCGCAAAGAACTCGTCATTTAACTCAGTGGCGAGCGTACGCACCAGCGCATCGCGCACCGCAGCAATGGCCAGGGGATCGATGACATCAAACAGTTCAGCAATTTCATTCTCAGACGGCAGCGAAAGAATCAACGCTTTCAGCGCCGGATCGCCCTGCTCATCCAGCAGCACCGCGCGGAACGCATCGGCGACATGCAGCGGCAGCGACAGCGGCTGGCCCTGCTGATGACGTGCGACGTTCAGGCGAATGTAGGTTGCCAGCAGGCTTTGCGCCGCATCCCAGCGGGCAAAATCGTTGCGTGCGTGACGCATCAGAAAGGTGAGCTGCGCATCGCTCCATTTGTAGTCAAGCTTCACCGGCGCGGAGAATTCGCGCAGCAGTGAGGGCACCGGCTGGAAATACACCTTGTCGAAGATGAAGGTCTGGAACTCTTCGGTAACATTCAGCACATGATGCACCGGATGACCGTTGTGCTGCAGCGGGATCACGTTGCCTTCATTATCATACAGCTCGATATCCAGCGGAATGTGCAGCGGCAGCTTCTCTTTCTGCTCGGCGGTGGCTGGCGTACGTTGCGTGACGTGCAGCGTGTACTGCTCCAGCTCAGGATTGTAGTCATCGCGTACCGTCAGGATCGGCGTACCCGCCTGGCTGTACCAGCGACGGAACTGAGACAGATCGACATTCGACGCATCTTCCATCGCCTGCACGAAATCATCACAGGTTGCAGCGCTACCATCATGGCGTTCGAAGTACAGCTGCATCCCTTTCTGGAAATTCTCTTCGCCCAGCAGAGTGTGCATCATGCGGATCACTTCCGAACCTTTCTCGTACACCGTTAAGGTGTAGAAGTTGTTCATCTCGATCACCTGATCCGGGCGGATCGGATGCGCCATCGGGCTGGCATCTTCCGCAAACTGCGCGCCGCGCATCACACGCACGTTATCGATACGATTAACCGCGCGTGAGCCCAGGTCTGAACTGAACTCCTGATCGCGGAACACCGTTAGCCCTTCTTTCAGGCTAAGCTGGAACCAGTCGCGGCAGGTCACGCGGTTACCGGTCCAGTTATGGAAATATTCGTGACCGATAACCGCTTCAATACCGAGATAATCTTTGTCGGTGGCCGTTTCGGCTTTTGCCAGCACGTATTTGGAGTTAAAGACGTTGAGGCCTTTATTCTCCATCGCACCCATGTTGAAGAAATCCACCGCGACGATCATAAAGATGTCGAGGTCGTACTCAAGATTGAAGCGCTCTTCATCCCACTTCATGCTGGCTTTCAGTGACGTCATCGCCCAGTCGGCGCGATCGAGATTGCCGCGGTCGACAAAGATTTCCAGCGCCACATCGCGGCCCGAACGGGTGGTAAAACTGTCGCGTAGTACGTCAAAATCTCCGGCCACCAGCGCAAACAGGTAGCAGGGTTTCGGGAAAGGATCCTGCCACTTCACCCAATGGCGGCCATCTTCATGGCGTCCGCTCTCCAGCTTATTGCCGTTTGACAGCAAATAAGGATAGCGTGCGGCATCCGCAATAATGGTGGTGGTGAAACGCGCCAGCACATCCGGGCGATCAAGATACCAGGTAATATGGCGGAAACCTTCCGCTTCACACTGCGTGCAAAGCGCCTCGCCGGACTGGTATAACCCTTCCAGCGCGGTATTTTTATCCGGGTGGATGTCATTAATGATGGCCAGCGTAAAATTGTCCGGCAGCTGGCTGATGAACAACGCGCCCTCTTCCTGGCGGTAATGCGGCCACGGATTGCCATCCACTGCCAGCGATACCAGCGTAAGATCTTCACCATCCAGACGCAGATCCGCATCCGCCGCGCCGAGTCGCTTCACCTGGCTCACCGCGGTAACGCGCGTTGCGGCGGCATCCAGATCAAAAGTCAGGTCGATATCGGTAATGGTGTAATCCGGCGCACGGTAATCGTGGCGATATTTAATTTGCGGCTGTTGCGTCATAAATCCTTCTCGCATCTTTTAATCGTTAATATGTTGACCCGTCAAAGTCTAAGCGGGTTGTGCCTTCGTTGCCACGTACAATGCGTGCGTTCGTTGAAAAGGCTACAATTCATTAACAATGGCACAAATGACCCTCGACCTGCCACCCGCAATTATGGTGTGATCGCGGTCATTACTGTTTTATACTCCTGCGTCTTTATGACTTTGTTGAACACCGGGCTCTGCTCCGCGGAAGAGGATGCTGAAACGCACCATGACTGGACATGCTTCCCCGATTTTAACCACGCTGCTTGATACCGATGCGTACAAGCTTCATATGCAGCAGGCCGTATATCATCGCTATTACGATGTCCCGGTGACGGCTGAATTTCGCTGCCGTGGCGATGAACTGCTGGGCTTCTATGCGGACGAGATCCGTGAACAGATTGAAACCCTGCAAGCGCTCGCACTGAGTGACGATGAATACCACTACCTCAGCGGTCTCCCTTTCTTTCAAACCGATTACGTTAACTGGCTGCGCCAGTTCCGCCTCGATCCTTCGCAGGTTAATGTGCGTAACGATCATGGCCGGCTGACGATTCAGATTCATGGCCCATGGCGCGAAGTCATCCTGTGGGAAGTCCCGCTGCTGGCGTTGATCAGTGAAGTCGTGCATCGTCATCGTACCCCGCAAATGGGCGTGGAGCAGGCGGTATCGCATTTGCAGCGCAAGCTGGTGGATTTCCGTGAGCAGGTTGGCGATTTGGATATGTCGCGCTTCCAGCTGATGGATTTCGGCACGCGACGCCGCTACTCCAAAGCGGTGCAGGAAGCGATAGTCAGCACGCTGAAAACCGAATTTCCGTGGCTGGTGGGGACCAGCAACTACGATTTGGCTCGTCGCCTGCAGCTCAATCCGGTGGGTACGCAAGCGCATGAGTGGTTCCAGGCGCATCAGCAAATCAGCCCGGTGCTGGCGAATAGCCAACGCGCCGCGCTGCAATCCTGGCTGGATGAGTATGACGATCAATTGGGCATCGCGCTGACCGACTGCATCACCATGGATGCCTTCTTGCGCGATTTTGGTCCAGGCTTTGCCCATCGTTATCAGGGCCTGCGCCATGACTCCGGCGATCCGGTGGAATGGGGTGAAAAAGCCATTGCGCACTATCAGCGTTTGGATATTGATCCGAAAAGTAAAACGCTGGTGTTCTCAGATAATCTTAATCTGGATAAAGCGCTGGCGCTCTATCGCCACTTTGGTCAACGTGCGAATGTGGTGTTCGGCATCGGTACGCGCCTGACGTGCGACATTCCCGGCGTTACGCCTCTGAACATCGTGATTAAACTGGTGAGCTGCAATGGCAAACCGGTGGCAAAGCTTTCCGACAGCCCCGGCAAAACCATTTGTCAGGATAAAGCCTTTGTACGCGCCCTGCGTAAGGCCTTTGATCTCCCGCTGGTCAAAAGAGCCAGCTAATTCTTAATGCAGGGTGCTTGCACCCTGCTCCTCGTCAACAAATCTCCCTTTCTCCTGCCAATTTTGCTTGTTTCCTGTTGGCTCACAAGTAACATAGCAAAACCCCGGAAAAGGGGCTTTTTATCAACCTCCTTATATAAAGAGAGAAATTTATGAGCGTAGTGCCTGTAGCGGATGTACTGCACGGCCGTGTCGCGGTTGACAGTGAAGTCACCGTACGTGGTTGGGTGCGTACCCGAAGAGATTCAAAAGCCGGTCTTTCCTTTATCGCCGTTTATGACGGTTCCTGCTTTAATCCCGTTCAGGCTGTCGTCAATAATTCTCTGAATAATTATCAGGACGAAGTCCTGCGTCTGACCACCGGTTGCTCGGTAATCATTACCGGCAAAGTGGTGGAATCCCCGGGCGAAGGCCAGGCGTTTGAACTGCAGGCGACCCAGGTTGAGGTCACCGGCTGGGTTGATGATCCGGATACCTACCCGATGGCGGCCAAACGTCACAGCATCGAATATCTGCGTGAAGTCGCCCATTTACGCCCGCGTACTAACCTCGTGGGTGCCGTGGCGCGCGTGCGTCATACGCTGGCGCAGGCGCTGCATCGCTTCTTCCATGAAAACGGCTATTTCTGGGTGTCGACCCCGCTGATCACCGCATCGGACACCGAAGGCGCAGGCGAGATGTTCCGCGTTTCCACGCTGGATCTGGAGAACCTGCCGCGCGACCCGCAGGGAAAAATAGATTTCGACAAAGATTTCTTCGGCAAAGAAGCCTTCCTGACCGTATCGGGTCAGCTCAACGCTGAGACCTATGCCTGCGCGCTCTCCAAGGTGTACACCTTCGGTCCGACTTTCCGTGCGGAAAACTCCAATACCAGTCGTCACCTGGCGGAATTCTGGATGCTGGAACCGGAAGTCGCTTTTGCCACGCTGGATGATGCGGCCGCGCTGGCTGAAGCCATGCTGAAGTACGTATTCCAGGCCGTGCTGAATGAACGCGCCGATGATATGGCGTTCTTTGCTGAGCGTGTAGACAAAGATGCGGTTGCCCGTCTTGAACGTTTCGTTCAGACCGACTTTGCGCAGGTGGATTACACCGATGCGGTAGAGATTCTCCTGAAGAGCGGCCAGACCTTCGAGAACCCGGTTTCATGGGGTGTGGATTTGTCATCCGAGCACGAACGTTATCTCGCAGAGCAGCACTTCAAAGCGCCGGTCGTTGTGAAAAATTACCCGAAAGACATCAAAGCCTTCTACATGCGTATGAACGACGATGGCAAAACCGTAGCGGCGATGGATGTGCTGGCGCCGGGTATCGGCGAAATCATCGGTGGTTCACAACGTGAAGAGCGTCTGGATGTGCTAGATGCGCGACTGGCAGAAATGGGCCTCAATAAAGAAGATTATTGGTGGTATCGTGACCTGCGTCGTTACGGCACCGTGCCACATGCTGGCTTTGGATTAGGTTTCGAACGATTAATCGCCTATGTCACTGGCGTACAAAATGTAAGGGATGTTATCCCCTTCCCACGTACTCCACGCAATGCGAATTTCTAAATTTCGCGATTAATTATAAGTAATTCATATATATAAAGAGGTCGGCTTAGCCGGCCTTTTTTTATTTTTGTAAATTTAGAGTTCTCTCACAAAGTTCCCGGATTTTTACAAATTGTCATACAATTTTTCCTTTTGATACTTAATTGCGAGATTTGAATCATCTTCGGGCTAGAATTAGCAACCCCGTGATGGAAAGATGCGTGCAGACACAGGAGACATCAAACTTCTCTCAAGGTTCTGTAAAGATTTCTTGGCAGCAGTGGCAGATGTCCAAATAACTCCAATGAGGGTAATAAAAAATGATGAAGCGCAACATTCTTGCAGTGGTTATCCCTGCTCTGTTAGCTGCCGGCGCAGCAAACGCAGCAGAAATCTATAATAAAGACGGCAACAAGCTGGACCTGTACGGTAAAGCTGTTGGTCTGCACTACTTCTCGGATGACGCTGGCAGCGACGGCGACCAGACTTATGTTCGCTTCGGCTTCAAGGGTGAAACTCAGATTAATGACCAGCTGACCGGTTACGGCCAGTGGGAATACAACGTTCAGGCTAACAACTCTGAAGGTTCTGATGCACAAGACGGCAACAAAACCCGTCTGGGCTTCGCAGGTCTGAAATTTGGCGATGCGGGTTCAATCGACTACGGCCGTAACTACGGTGTAGTTTACGATGCAATCGGCTGGACTGACGTACTGCCAGAATTCGGTGGCGACTCAGGTTACTCAGACAACTTCATGAACGGTCGTAGCACCGGTCTGCTGACCTACCGTAACACCAACTTCTTCGGTCTGGTTGACGGCTGGAACTTCGCTGCACAGTACCAGGGCAAAAACGATCGCTCTGATATCCGTCGTGCAAACGGTGACGGCTATGGCCTGTCAACCTCTTACACCTCACCAATCGGTGTAGGTATTGCTGCAGCATATAGCAGCAGCGACCGTACTAACCTCCAATCTGCTGGTTCTGTCGTAAATAGCGATGGTGATGTTGTAGCGACTGGCGTTGGTGCTGGTAAACGTGCTGAAAACTGGGCAACCGCTCTGAAATATGACGCTAACAACGTTTACCTGGCCGCAATGTACGGTGAAACCCGTAACTCAACGCCAATTTCAGGTGCAACAGCCACATTGGCTGATGGCACTCAGGCTACCGTTTCTGGCTTCGCTAACAAAGCTCAGAACTTCGAAGTGGTTGCACAGTACCAGTTCGACTTCGGTCTGCGTCCGTCCATCGCCTACGTTCAGTCTAAAGGCAAAGACATCGAAGGCGTTGGCGATGCTGACCTGGTTAAATACATCGATGTGGGCGCAACCTACTACTTCAACAAAAACATGGCTACCTACGTTGATTACAAAATCAACCAGTTGGATGACAACAACCCACTGGGTCTGGCTACCGACGACGTAGTGGCTGTTGGTCTGGTATACCAGTTCTAATCACTCGATTAGCAACGCGGATTACCTAAAAACGGAGCCTTCGGGCTCCGTTTTGCTATTCAGTGATCGGCTTCTCAATTAGCGCCACTACTTTATACACGGGAGTTATTTCTTTTTTATTTCAGCGGTTGGAAATCTTCTCGTCTGACGCTAACCTGATAGCTCATTTCGCTAAAGTTCACCCAAACGGAACTGACTCATGTTTGAATCGATCTCTGCCGCACCCGCCGATCCTATTCTTGGACTGGCTGACCTTTTTCGCGCCGATGACCGCCCGAATAAAATCAACCTTGGTATTGGCGTCTATAAAGATGAAACCGGTAAAACGCCGGTGCTTACCAGCGTTAAGAAAGCCGAGCAGTATCTGCTGGAAAACGAAACCACCAAGAATTACCTGAGCATTGATGGTCTGGCAGATTTCGCGCGGTGTACACAGGAGCTACTGTTCGGAAAAGAGAGCTCGCTGATTTCTGACGGTCGCGCCACAACAGCACAGACGCCAGGCGGCACCGGAGCCCTGCGCGTTGCAGCCGATTTTCTGGCGAATCAAACCAGCGTAAAACGCGTTTGGGTGAGCAACCCTAGCTGGCCAAACCATAAGAATGTGTTCAACGCTGCCGGTCTGGAAGTGTGCGAATACCACTATTACGACGCAGCAAGCCATAGCCTTGATTTCGATGGCATGGTGGCATCGCTGCAGGAAGCCAAAGCGGGCGACGTGGTGCTGTTCCACGGCTGCTGCCATAACCCAACCGGCGTTGATCCTTCTGCAGAGCAGTGGCAGCAACTGGCGCAGCTGTCGCAAGAGAAAGGCTGGCTACCGCTGTTCGATTTCGCTTACCAGGGTTTCGCTCGTGGTCTGGATGAAGATGCGGAAGGCTTGCGTATTTTTGCCGCCTCTCACCAGGAACTGATTGTTGCCAGCTCCTTCTCGAAGAACTTTGGTTTATACAACGAGCGCGTAGGCGCGTTAACGTTAGTTGCAGCTAACAGCGACATCGCAAAAACGGCGTTCAGCCAGGTGAAATACACCATTCGCGCCAACTATTCAAACCCGCCTTCACACGGTGCGGCAGTGGTGGCGACAATCCTCAGCAATGAGGCATTGCGTACTATCTGGGTTCAAGAGCTAACCGATATGCGTCAGCGTATCCAGCGTATGCGTCAGCTGTTTGTGAATACGCTAGCGGAGAAAGGTGCTAAGCAAGACTTTAGCTTTATCATCAAGCAAAACGGTATGTTCTCGTTCAGCGGCCTGACCAAAGATCAGGTGGTACGTTTGCGTGAGGAGTTCGGCGTTTACGCCGTGAACTCCGGTCGCGTTAACGTGGCGGGAATGACGCCAGACAATATGTCTGCGCTATGTGAGGCGATTGTCGCGGTGCTGTAATCCTTTTCAGCGAATAAATGGGCCATATTGGCCCATTTTTTATTGCAGGAACGGATTGCTGATACGTTCACGGCCGAGCGTTGAGATAGGTCCATGACCCGGCACGAAGGTGATGTCATCGCCGAGCGGCAGCAGCTTGGTTTTAATCGCGTCGATCAAATCGCTGTGGCTACCCTGTGGAAAATCGGTACGTCCCACGCCACCGTTGAAAATCACATCGCCTGAAATGAGCAGACGCCCCGCGCGATCCAGCAACACAATATGCCCCGGCGTATGACCCGGACAAAGCAGCACTTCCAGTGTGATGTTGCCCAGCTGCACGGTTTCGCCCTCTTCCAGCCAGCGATCGGGAGTAAGCGGTGCGCATTCAGGTAAACCAAACATACGGCTTTGCGTGGGCAGATTATCCAGCCAGAAGGCGTCAAGCGGGTGCGGGCCGACAATCGGCACCTGGTAATGTGCGGCGAGTTCAGCAGCAGCACCTACGTGATCGAGATGTCCATGCGTAAGCAGGATCTGTGACGGCGTTAAACCGCGTTCTGCCAGCACAGCTTTAATGGTTTCCGCATCACCGCCGGGATCGACTAAGGCCGCTTGTTGGGTTTCGTCATCCCAAATCACTGAGCAGTTCTGGGAAAAGGCGGTAACCGGAATAATTTGGTAATTCATAGCGCTCCATGACCGACACACGCAGCGCTGCCGGTATCAGGACCAGTGCCTTGCAGGCCCGGTATCTATGTGTACGAAGTTGCTGCGCGGGTAATATCCTACACCACCAGCGCGCATAGATAACGCCGCTTTGCGAACATTGCTCAATGAAATCCCTTCAATATGGAAATCCATCGCTTGTCCTTTGGTGTGATAACTATGCTTGGCGACGCCCGGCCCTGATTCACGCAACATATTATTGGTTGCCAGCGTGCGATATCCCGAAATGAGCTGCACCGGTTTACGCGTATCAAGCAGCGCCTGCAGGCGATAAAGCTGATCAAAAAGATGGGGATCGATGTTCTTCACCTGATTAGCACGATAATCGCGGAAGAAGTGATTTAAGCGGACTAACTCATCCTTGTCATAACGCTTACCGTTGAAAAACTCAGTTTTAAGGGTTTCACCGGTGTGAAGGTTACTAAGCGTCAATACTCGAGGGCGGGAGGTGGAAAGCGAAGCCAGTGCGGAGCCAGGAAGCAGTGATAAGCCTGCTGCTGCCCCTCCAATCAGGAGTAATCGACGACGTTGAGAATCAAAATTAGCCATGAAGCGGAGTTACCTAATCTAAAGCGGATAAAATATGTGCGAAAAGTACACAAGGCCGAACATTAACCGCAGCCAAAATCTCAGTCAACCCGGAATACGGCTCAGAATGAGCAAAACCCGCGCGAAGTCAAATTTTCGCCACGGGTTTTGAAGAGTTTACGCCGCTAAGAAAACAGCCAAATCAAGCACTAGAGCAGCAGTTGCCCCGCTTTTTTGAGTGCCTGACTGCCTGAACGGGCAGGATTATCATAATTGTAAATATCTGTACGATATTGCGGTTGCCCATCATCTGCCACCCAGGCGGTTAAATAGTAAAGGTTGACCGGAATGCGATGACGAATCGGCACATAGCGAGTATCACCCTGTTTCAGCGTGTCTGAAATACGACCATCATTCCAGCCGACATCCTGCAGCAGAAGGTCGGCCAATTCCGAGGCTTTATTAACGCGTACGCAGCCCGAGCTAAGCGCACGAATATCACGCTGGAACAGCGCATGATTTGGCGTATCGTGCAGATAAATGGCATCCGAACTAGGCATATTGAACTTGTAACGTCCCAGTGAGTTGGTCGCGCCCGGCGCCTGACGAATGCGGTAAGGGAAATTCGCGGCTGACACCATGTGCCAATCAATCATCGACGGATCGATCACCTCGGCGTCCGCACTCCAGCCCGACAGCAAGGTATAGCCATGCTTATACAGATAAGAGGGGTCCTGCTTCACCTTCGGCACAATATCCTGACGCACCAGGGTTGTCGGCACGTTCCACGGCGGGTTAAGCACCACATTATTCAGCGCGCTGCGCATTAGCGGCGTTTTACGATCGGGACGACCTACAATTACCCGTGACGACAGGATAGTGGCACCATTGTTGTAGTAGGTGAGGGAATAGTTGGGAATATTCACCATGATGCCATTATGCATATCATCCGGCAGTAGTCGCAGGCGCTGGATATTCAGCGCCAGCAGCGATGCTCGCATCTGTGGTGGCACATTCAGCCACTCACGTGTGCGCGGGCCAATCGCGCCATCATCGGCCAATCCTTGCCAGTGCTGGAAGCGTTTCACCCCCTCCACTAGCGCGGTGTCATACACGTTAGGGCCGGATGCTGTCGGATCTGCAGCAACATTATTGGCCACTTCAGGTGTTGTGGCGAGAGCCGAACCGGCATCAATATCATCAAAGTTTGCAGCAGACGGACTGATCGCCACCGGCTGATTGCTTTGCCCCACCGGAACGGGTGCCGTAGGCACCGCATCTTCCGCCGGCGTTGGTGTCGTACTGTGGCTGGCGGTTAACATGCCGGTACGTTGCAGAATCTCGCGCAGCGCAGGCACGTCATTACTGATTTGCCCCGGGCGCAGCGTAGCGCTGTCGCGTAGTTGCGGCCACGGACGATTATCAGTTAGTAACATTTTCAACGCGTTGTGCATGGGCGCATATTGTGGATGCTGCGGCTGCAGTGAAACGACAAATGTACGGCTGTTACCGGCATTGACCGCATTCTGCCATTGGTTAATAGCCGCCAGCGTTGGCATGGTCAACTTATAGGGCACATTGCTGTAAAGCCAGGTTTCACCCTGCGTTGGTACATTCGCTACAAATTGCAGGTAGCCCAGCATGGCATCGCTGAGCACGATATCGCGCGCTAAGCCTTTAATGTTGGGATTCGTTAACCGCTCTACCCACCGGGTAAACTGCGGCTGTACACCGGAGAGTGCGACTTCCGCCAGCTGCTGCTGGAAAACCTGCACTGCCTGCTGGTCTTGCCATAACGGCGCCATATCGCGCGCCGCATAAATGCCCGCAAGGCCAGGTAAATAGAAAGGTTGTTCAGTTGGGCTAAACGCCTGCTGGATCTGCTGCTGGCTCGCAGCAACCGAGAGGGTATTGTGCGTTGACTTCGGCAACGTTGAGGTGATCGCCGCATAGCTTACTGCTAACGGAGACAACAGCAGTGATAAACCGAGTGCTACTGCAGCACGACTCATTTTGATCTTATTGTTTAGCAACATCCCTGCCCCCTTCTCACCAAAGACACGGCGCCCTGTAATCGCCATGTACAGCCACACTCTTAATATTGAGTATACGAATAAAAAACGGCATCTGCCTCTGAGTGCAAATGCCGCTTACAGATTAAACGTAGTGCCGTTTTTTAACCAGATTCAGCGCTAGGTATTTTCGGTTTGCAGTCCTATTCCCGTATTTTCCTGTTTCACCGGCGAAGGATCTGCCGAGAAGCCGCGCAGTCCCACCACATGCACATGTTCAGTGTTGTTAAATACCTTACGCACCAGCTTATAGGTGGTGCCTTTCTCAGGACTGATATTTTCTGGTGCAGCAATCACCAGCTGCATCTCGAGTCGTTCGCAGAGTTCAAACAGCGTGGCGATAGAGCGTGCGTCAAGGCGTGCCGCTTCATCGAGGAACAGCAGGCGGCAGGGTGAAATATCTTTGCCACGCAGGCGACGCGACTCTTCTTCCCAGCTCTGCACCACCATCACCAGAATTGACATCCCGGTACCGATCGCTTCACCGGTCGAGAGCGCCCCACTTTCTGCACGCAGCCAGCCATCCGAACCACGGTTGACCTCCACTTCCATCTCCAGATAGTTGCGGTAGTCGAGCAGTTCTTCACCGATGGTCTGCGGCGTACGCTGCCCCATATCGATCTGCGGATTCAGACGTTGATAGAGTTTCGCCAGCGCTTCCGAGAAGGTGAGGCGATTGCTGGTGAACAGATCCTGATGCTGCTCATGCTCTTCCGACAGCGTATCCAGCAGCGTGGAGTGCGCTTCACGTACGTTCACGTTGAGACGCACGCTGCGTACCTGGCCAAAGCTCACGGCCTGCAAGCCCTGGTTTAGCTGACGAATACGGTTCTGCTCGCGCTGGATGGTTTTACGAATGATGTTCGCCGCGCTGCGTGAGCTGATTGCCAGCGTCTGTTCGCGCGCCGTCAGCTCTTCCGTCAGACGATTCAGCTCAATCTCCATCTGCTCAATCGCTTCAACCGGATCGTCGGTACGAATGATGTCTTGACGAATACGCTCGCGCAGATGCTGATACACCGCAATAAAGAACTGAATCTTGCGTTCAGGACGTTTCGGATCTTCTGACATACGCAGCACATCGCGCAGATGTTCGTTATCCGCCACCGCCAGACGCAGTGCACCGAGCGCCTTATCCGACATGGATCGCAGCTCATCACCGCTGAGGTACGCCAATTCACGACGATGCAGACGACGCTCAACGCCGTTCTCTTTAACCATGCGCAGCACCGTACACCAGCCCGCTTTGGCGCTCACCACCTGCTCACGAATCTGATGATAGTCGCGCTCCAGCTTGCGCAGTTTCTTCTGCAAACTCTCCATTTCGGCTTCACAGAAGGTGATCTGTTTTTCCAGCTGGTTACGACGCGCACGGTTGTGGCTCAGCGCGGTATACAGCTCATCACGACGAATACGCGCCCGCTCTTCCGCACTGGCATCTGCATGCACACCAATGTCCTGCATCTCTTGCTGCAGCTCTTTCAGCATGTCGCGTTTAGCATCGTAAGAACTTTTCAGCGATGCCAATACCTGCGAATACTGCGTCAGCTGCGCCTGATGTCCGCGCAGACGTTCGCGCGCGCGGCTGCGCTCGCCTTCCGCCTGCTCCAGACGCTGACGCAACTGTTCATTGAGATCGGTATTACCGCCTAACATTCCCGCTGAACTTTCGTAGCTGAAGTGCGCCCGACGCTGCACCACTTCTGTCAGCGCAAAGGCCTGCTGGCGCGCATCACGCTGCTGCTGCTGGGCTTGCTGATAATCACGCTGCAGCTGATCATGCTGCTGCGGATCGCTCTGCAATACCGAAATCAGCGGCTCCAGCTTGCTGAGTTTGCTGCCATGCTGATGCAGGAAACGCGCGGCTTCCTGCGCTTCTTCCACGCGCTCACGGATCTCTTCACAACGGTCGCCGAGCGTGTCGTCGAGCAGCAGATTAACGCGCGGCAACAGGCGGTTCAGCTGGCTGACGCCCTCTTTTGCCTGCTCAAACTGCGCGCGCTGCTGTTGATTGTCGTTTTCATGCTGCGCCAAAGCCCGCTCTAACTCGCCGCGACGGCTGTTGAGTTGACGAATCAGCGCTTCGGGATCTTCATCAAAGGCCACCGCTAAATGGCTACCAATAAAGCGGCTAAAGGATTGGTGCAGACGCTGAGTTTTCTGTACGTCAAACGACAGCGTGGCATAACGCTCAGCCAGCTGTTCCCGTTCATTGTTCAGCAGTTCCAGCTGATTTTCACGCGCCGCACGGCCAAACAGCGGCACTTTCGGGAAGCGGGAGTAGCGCCATTGCCGCTCCGCCACTTTGACGACCACCGCTTTTTCCAGCTCTTCAACGCTGAATACGCTATCGTCAAACGCCTGCGGATCACCCTCAATCAGATAGAGATCTTCCGGGCACTCGTCTAAACCATCGAGCAGTTCGCGCACCAGCGACAGATCCGGCACCACAATGGCGTGACGCGAAGGACCATACAACGCGGAGAAGTAAGGCGCGTCATCCAGCGTGACATCATCATAAATTTCAGAGAGCAGCACGCCGCCAAAACGTTCCGCCAGCTGCGTCAGGCGCGCGTCTTCCGCACCGCCCGGTTGGCTCAGGCGTTCAATCTGCTGCTCAACTTCACGCTTACGCGCCGCCAGTTCATCGCGCTCAACGGTGGTTTCACGCTCACGCTCCAGCAGCTGCTGCATAAATTCAGTGATTTGCTGGCTGCTGGTCAGCTCCTGGCCGGTTTGCTCGCTGAGTTGGGTGAGGATCTCCTGGGCCGCCAGCCAGTGTGGTGCACGCGCGGTAAGCGCGGTAATCCGTTCACGCAGCTGCTCCAGCTCCTGACGCATTAACATGCGGCGTTCGCCAGCATCCGATACGCTCTCATTCAGCTGTTCAATCTGCGCTTCAAGCTCACGCTGCAAACCTTCCAGCGCATCCGCATCGTATTGCTGTCCCTGACGTTTACAAAAATCCGCCAGTAAACGTTCGGCATCGTGTTGCTCGCGCAGACGCGTTTCTAATTCATTGAGGCGTAAACGCAGCGAGGAGAGTTGTTCGGCATGGTGGCGCTGATTGCCCGCGTCACGCAGTAATTCGCGCCCTACCTGCCACGCATCCTGACGACTCACGTCACCCGCGATGCTGGTCACTAATGCTAACGCCTGTTCAAACTGGCTGTGTGCCGCTTCAGCAACGCTCAGTTTTTGTTCCAGACGCAACAGTTGCTCGGTGGCTTCCTCTTCACGCGCCTGGAAGGTCTCCTGCCATTCAGCGGCGTTATCAATGCTGAGGTCAGGCAGCTGGCACTGCGTACGCGCTTTTTCCAGCGCCTGTAAGGCCTGCTGATATTGAATAGCACGCGTTTGCTGTACGTCGAGCGCCAGCTGGAAGTCGGCGAGCTGGCTTTTCAGCTCATCCACTTCAATTTCAGCCGCTTCGGCACGCGCTTCATTCTCTTCCTGCACGTCACGCGCTTCGGCAACAACTTCGTTCTGCTCTTCAAGGCGGTAAGTCAGCTCTTCCAGATCGGCATCGTAACGCTCGATTTTCTCCTGCTGACGCATCGCGGTTTGCACCAGATTCAGGTGATCGCTGGCGCCCTGATAATCGGTTTCCAGATCGCTCTCGGCGCCGTTGTGTTCAGAGAGTTCTCGCGCCATTTCAATATGGCGATACTGCTCGGAGATCAGCTGATTGCGACTGGTGAACAGCTCATTACGCAGCTGCAGCGCGCCGTCGAGATGAATTCGTCGCTCGTTGGCGTGGCGCATATAGTCGGCGGAAACATAGCTTGTGGCTTCCGAGATCAGATGCTTAAACAGATCGCGATCGGACTGCGTGACGCGAATGGCTTCGAGCGTCATGCGGTTTTCGCGCAGCGCCGCTTCCATATCCTGGAAGGCTTTGCGTACGCCGCCGTTTTCCGGCAGCAGGTAGTCGCGCAGCGAGCGGGTAATGGCGCTAGAGATACCACCATAGAGTGAGGCTTCGATCAGGCGATAGAACTTGCTGCGATCGCTAGCGTTACGCAGGCGACGCGGCACCACGCCAAGCTCGAACAGCACCGCATGATAGTCGGTTACGGAGTTGTACTGTTTGAATTGCACGCCTTCCTGCGCTTCAACGCGTTCCTTCACTTCCGACAGCGGTAGCACTCGCGCCTGACGGCTATTAAGGATTTCAGTCAGCATATCGGTCGGCTGCGAATCGGTCGGCAAACCGTGAATACTGAACGGTTTGATATCGACTTTTTTATCGCGTCCCGCCACTTGTTGCAGACGCACGCCCACTATCACGCGCTGGTGGCGGGAGTTGACCACATCCAGCACTGAATAGCAGACGCCGGCACGCAGTTTGCCGTGCAGACCTTTATCGCGAGAACCCGATGTTGCACCGGCTTCGGTGGTGTTACGGAAGTGCAGCAGCGTTAAGTCTGGGATCATCGCCGTGACGAAGGCGGCCATGGTGGTGGATTTGCCGGCACCGTTACCGCCCGACAGGGTGGTCACCAATTCATCAAGATCAAAGGTACGGGCAAAGAAGCCGTTCCAGTTGATCAGCGTTAGCGAACGAAATTTACCGCGTTCAATCATGCTTGCTCATCCTCCGCGTTATCACTCGCGTCGCTTTCAGCGTCAATATCATTATCCGCTTCATCGTTTTCTGCCGCAGCTGGCGCACTTTCCAGCGTCATCGCTTCGCCGTCACGAATCAGGCGCAGCTGCGCTTCACGCGCATCGTCACCGCTGCGCACGTCAGCGCCAAAGCGGAATACCGATTCGGTGATGCGGAATTTGCTGCTGTCGTTGCCCATAAACCACACCATGCCGAGGCGGCGCAGGCGGCTGAGCGAGGCGCGCATTTTTTCCTGCAGCTTGGCGCGATCAAGATCGGAACCCGTGGAACGCTGGTTTACCAGCTTGAGCAGTTTGCTCTCATCCGCCAGCGACAGCAGTTCGTCGTACAGCTCCTGCTGGGTAAAAATCCCCTCATTCGCCAATCGTTCCGGGCTGAGATAGAGATAACAAAGAATTTTGCCCACCATCATGTCCAGTTCGGAGAGCACCGAGCGTGGAATCAGCGTGGTAGAACGCGGACGCAGGTAGAAAAAGCCTTCCGGCGCGCGGATCAGCTCCACGTTGTAGCGCGCGTAAAACTCTTCAAGATATTCCTGGTAATCCATCAGAAAAGCGTGATTATCCAGCTCTTCAATACCAATGTGGCGACCCGCGCGTAACTGGCTATCAAGCGCCGGGAAAATCGGGTTTGCCAGGGCCAACGCCAGTTTAACTGGCATCACTTGTTCAATATTTGTCGATGACATGTGCCTGCACCTTGGCTCCGTAATCATTAATGGCCTGCCATTGCGCGGGCAGACCGGCTAAATCAGCTTCGGCCACGCCGAGTCGTACTGCTTGATCAATGACGATACGCGCCAGATCAAAATGACGCGCGCGTGGATACTGCGACAGGTAGTCGCGCATCACCGTGGCAAGATGGAGTGGCTTCTGCTCCAGCTTGTAGATCTGCAGCGCCTCTTCGATCATCGCGGCCAGCTGTTCGCGAATCTCATTAAACTCTTCATATTCCATTTCCGGCGGCAGCTCGCCCATCACTTCGTCATTACGCAGCGTCATCTCTTCATCGCGCATATCATAAAGACGATCGGCATTGGCGTATGTCAGCGCCCACGGCTGGTCGAAATAGTTTTGCACCGACAGGCGCAAACGCTGCGCAAAAACGCGGTTTTTATCCATGTCGATGGCGGTACGAATAAATTTGTGTACGTGGCGGTCGTAGCCGATCCACAGATCGATAGCCTGCTGACCCCAGCTGATGATGCGATCCAGCTTGTTTTGCAGATCAAACACCAGCTTATCGACAAAGCCGAGATCGGGGCTGCTGAGCGTGGCGTCCTGAATGCGCAGTAGATTGGCCTGCAGTTTATCACCCGCGGCTTCCAGCGTATCCTGCAACTCGCGCAGGGTACCGGAGGTTTCTGACAGCAACATTTCACAGCTGGAGATCGCCGCGCGCCAATCTTTGTTGAGCAGATCGGCGATATCGGTTTTCACCGCTTGCTGCTGCTCATCCATCAGGCGTTGCGTCATATCGATGCTATCGAAGATTTCCGCCACCGAATATTTGAGCGGCGCAAAGACGTTGCGATGCCAGTGGAATTCGTCGCCATCTTCTTCGGCGGCATCGGCGGCGCGTTTCAGCTCCTGCGCCACGATCGACAGCTGCATCGAGAGACGCAGCGTAGAGAACTCACGCTGACGAATGTAATAGTCGGTAATGCCAATGGCCAGCGGCGTCAGGCGATAGATAGCGTGCCCTTCCGTCAACTCGCTGGTAAAGCGGTTGAGCAAGCGCTGACGCACCATGTCATTGATGGCGTTGTTAGCACGCACCTGCACGGTTTCGTGGGTTTGCTCGAAAGCCTTGCTAACGTGACGAAACGCGTCAATCAGCTCGCCTTCACTCATTTCGCCGTCCATGCGCTCACCGTTTAAGGTGGCGATAGCCAGCAAAAAGGCCAGACGTTCTACCGGCAACGCAAGCGAAAAGTCGTTCTTGCGCGCCCATGCCACCAATTCGGGGACCGTCTGGGAAAATTCGCTCATAGTTGATCCTTCTAGCTGGGTTTGCGCGCGGTCACGTGGATATAGCGCCCTAAACTTAAAAAGGGCTCCTGGCGACAGAAACGCCGTTCCATCTCAATGATTTCCTCAACGCTCTTCCCTGCGCCGGGTTGCGGCTTCATGTAATCGCAGAAGACGCGAATGCCCGCACGTCGTTCAATTTCAAATCCGCAGTGTGTTAGCCAGCGCGTCACATCATCAGGATCGCGTGGGAAATCCGGCGACAAAGTACGCTTTTTGCGTTTGCTCATATTGGCGCGCATATAGCCGAAATTGCCGAGCGTCAGGGTGCGGAAGGTTAAGCCGTGTGCGTTATAAAACATCAGTGACAGCACGCCGCCGGGCTTTAATGTATGCCATAACGCCTGCAGCACCTCTTCTGGCTGCGCGACCCATTCCAACACCGCGTGAAACAATACCAGATCAACCTGCGTATCCAAATGTTCGCCCACCTGCTGGGCGCTAATTTGTTTGAATTGCATGTTGTGGCTCACACCCGCGTTATGCGCATGGGCTTCCGCCAGCTTCAACATCTCGGCAGAGAGATCGCACAGCAGCACCTGATGACCGCGCGCGGCTAAGCCGCTGGAGATTTGTCCAACGCCCCCACCGGCATCCAGCACCGAAAGCGGCCCGGCGGGCAACGTTGGCAGCAGGGCTTCCAGCTCGTCCCAAACAATCGCCTGCCGTACCTGGCCTTTGCGCGTGCCATAAATGTTCTGTGAGAATTTGTCCGCCAGATCGTCAAAGTTACGATCCTGCATGATGATGGCTCCGCTTTGCTGCATTCAACTTGTGCTATTTTGTCACAGGCTCATCAAGAATGAACCTTTCATGCCGCAGTAACTGTCTGGCTGCTGTTTTTTCGGACAAAAGGAGCAATATTCAATGTTTTTCGCATTAAAAAAAGTCATTGGTGGGATGTTGCTACCCTTGCCGCTGCTGTTATTACTGATGGCAGCGGGACTTTTGCTGCTCTGGTTCAGCCGCTGGCAAAAAAGCGGTAAAATCCTCATCTCTTGCAGCTGGCTGCTGCTGTTGCTGCTGAGCCTGCAACCGGTGGCCGATCGCCTGCTGTCGCCGCTGGAAACGCACTATGCGACCTGGAACGGTCATGAGCCGGTTGATTATATCGTGGTGCTGGGTGGCGGCTACACCTTCAATCCGAATTGGGCGCCGAGTTCCAACTTAATCAGCAATAGCCTGCCGCGCGTGGCCGAAGGTGTTCGCCAGTGGCGACGCTATCCGCAGGCAAAAATGATCTTTACAGGTGCGGCCGCAGGAGAGAATCCACGCAGCAGCGCCAGCGTTGCCGCTGAAGTGGCAGAAAGTCTTGGCGTGCCGCGCAGCGCGATAATCCAACTGGATCAGCCCCGAGATACCCTTGGCGAAGCGCGGGCGGTGAAACAAACCATTGGCGAACATCCCTTTCTGCTCGTGACTTCTGCCAATCATTTGCCACGTGCAATGCAGTTCTTCCAAAGCGCCGGCATGAATCCGCTCGCAGCACCGGCTAATCAACTGGCGGTAACCTCGCCATTGAACTGGTGGGAACGCGCAATCCCGTCGCCATTGTGGCTTGGCCACAGTGAGCGCGCGACCTATGAATCGCTGGGGCAAATCTGGCAGAAACTGCGCGGTGACGAGCTCAGCTCAACCCAACCAGGGGAGTAATTGCGTGCGCGCGTGATCGAAGCGCGGACGGTCAAACTGTCCGCTACTCACCAGCGTGTCGACGCAATCCCACAGCTGATATAACCAGCGTCGCCAGATAAACCCTTCTGCAACAGGCGCACGCTGTAAATAGTGTTGCAATAATGACGCTTCGGCTCCGCTATCCGCCAGCCGCATCAGCTCATATTCGCGCGGAGCCCAGAGAATATTGCCAGGCTGCATCATCGCAATCAGCTGATCGCTATGTGCATCTTTTAGCATGCTGGCGAGGCGAAGGTTGCCGTGAATTAACACGCACGGATCGTCAAATCCATTAAAAAAACGCGGCAATAGTTGGCGACTGCGGAACAAAATCTGCCGATCTTCCAGCGTGAAAAAGGGCGGCGTCAGATATCCTAGCGTCGACCACAGCACATCAACTCGCTGGCGATACCATGCAGGCCAGGTATTTTCTTGTACGCTGTCGACGCTGCCGACTAAACCCTGACTGTCGATGCGGTGCCAGGCCAGCACGCCTTCCACAATTTGTTCGCATAATTGCTCCCAGCGCGCGGCGTTGCGCGTTGGGGCTTCCGCTGATACGCCATTAAAACGCGCCATTAGCAGCATCTCATGCGCGGGTTTTTGCTGGCTAAGCACCAATCCAAATACCGCAGGCACGGCGATCAAGCCATCATGGCCCAGCATCGTGAGTTTTTTCGCTTCCAGCGCGGCGCGTCCCTGATGACGAAAATACTTCGCCACCAGCGGCATCGGCTTGCCGGCGTTATCGTAAAGCGCGTACAGCCGCGTATGCGCCTGCTCGCTAATAGTTTCGAGGCGGCTGATGCTTTCACCCAGCACCAGCGCCAGTTCTGAACGGAGCTGTTCCATGCGATATCCTCCGAAGTCAAAAGGCTAGAATATGCTGGAGGTGATGGTGGCGAGAAACTTAGCGCCAGATCAAACTTTAAGGCCAGCGAGAGCCGCTGGCCGGTCGGAGATTAACCTTGCATCGCGAGGCGAACCCGCTCAAGGTCTTCCGGCGTATCCACCCCAACACTGGGTATGGCTTTTGCCACCGCGACGTGAATTTTCTCACCGTACCATAGCACCCGCAGCTGTTCGAGTAGCTCAATGTGCTCTAGCGGACAAGGTTCCCATGCTATATAGCGACGAATAAAACCGGCGCGATAGGCGTAAATACCAATGTGCCGTAGCAGCGTGTCGCCAATCTGCTCACGCGAACGGGCATAACGTTCACGATCCCATGGAATGGTGGCTCGCGAGAAGTACAGCGCGTAACCTTTAGCATCCATGACGACCTTAACGGCGTTAGGATTGAATGCCTCTTCCGCATCGATAATCGGTACCGCCAGCGTTGCCATGCCCGCCTCGGACTGTGCCAAATTGGTGGCCACCTGGCGTACTATTTCCGCCGGGATCATTGGCTCGTCGCCCTGAACATTGACGATAATGGTATCGTCAGCAAACTGATACTTCTCAACGACTTCGGCCAGACGTTCGGTACCCGATTGATGATCCACGCGCGTCATGCACACTTCGCCACCCGCTGCCGTTACGGCCGCAGCCACATCAGGATGATCGGTCGCGACAATCACCCGATCGGCTCCCGATTCACGGGCGCGTTCCATTACGTGCAGCACCATGGGTTTGCCCTGAATATCCACCAGCGGTTTACCCGGCAGGCGTGTTGAGGCGAAACGCGCCGGAATAATGGCAACAAAACTCATGGATGGATCTCTTCAACAGAGAGCGTACGAGCTTCTACTTCGAGCAGTACCGGAATCCCGTCACGTACCGGGAAAGCCAGGCCATCAGGTTTACAGATCAGCTCTTGCTGCTCTTTGTTGAAATACAGTTTTCCGTTGCAAACCGGGCAGGCAACGATTTCGAGTAAACGATGATCCATTATCTTCTCCTTCAGGACCGATTCAGACGATTAGCATATCATAATAGCGTGCGCGAAATGGGCGTACCGACGCCCGTATCACAACGGCTTCAGCATCCAATCAACCAGCGGCTTGACCACGCTGCCAGCAATTCAGCAGGCGCATTTTCGATAATCACTTCTGTAGCACCTTGCCACTGAGCAAAGCGATTAATGGCCTTCTTTACGTCATTAAGAAAGGTGTTGCTCAGGCGCACACTCGGCTCCAGCCAGAATGCGCGAATGACCAACTGCTGTGCCTGGCGCTCCATTTTGGCATCAATGCGAGCCTTCAGTGCCCCGCGATGCAATACCGGCAAGACAAAATAGCCATACTTGCGCTTCTCTGCGGGCGTGTAACACTCAATACGGTAATCAAAATTAAACAGTTCTAGCGCGCGCCGCCGATCCCAAACCACCGGATCAAACGGCGAGAGCAGGACGGTATGCGTTGCCGACAGCGGCTTTTCCAGCAACGGTAGCAGTGTTTGGTGCAGCCACATTTCCCCGAGCTGCTCCACCTCAACGCGAACTATCTCCCCACGCGCTGCAGTTTCCGCCAGCCACGCTTTTAGCGGCGCACGTTTAAGACGATAATAATCCGCTAACCAACTGACGCGAAAAATGCCAAGACTGCGCGCGCTGTGATGCAACATCTGTATTACCGCTTCCTCTTCGCTTAACGCATGCTGTTCATCAATCCAGTCTGGCATCACGCGGCTATGCAGATCGTAAACCCGCTGGAAATTGCGTCGCTCCACCACCATCAGCTCACCGGCGCTAAATAAGTTTTCTAAATGCCGTTTGTGAGGCTTCCACGCCCACCAGCCGGGTTTGGTTTGTTTATCATGGCTAAAGTCGGCGGCGCGTACCGGACCATTAGCTGCAATGTGCGCCAGTAGCTCAGCAATTTCCTGCTGATGTTCATCTACCCATTGCGCGCTGTACTTCCAGCCAAGTCGCTGCGGTTGCAACATACGATGGCGAAGCAAGGGGTAATCTTCGAAGGGGATAAAGCAGGCTTCATGCGCCCAGTACTCAAACAACTCACCGGCTGCCAGCGCCTCCTCCAGCCAATGGGCAGGATAAGCACCAAGACGGCTATACAGCACCAGATAAGGGCTACGCGCTACAACATTTATTGTGTCAATCTGCAGCAAGGACATCTGGCGCACGGTAGCGTGAATATCGGTGAAACGTGCGCGCCGGACCAAAGGACGTAACAGTCCCTGGGCAGCCAGGTGCAAATGGCGAGCGGTTTGTAATGACAGGGAAGCAGCGAGGTTCATAACTCTTTTCCCATTGCGAAGGTTAGTGCGAGCGGGCGTAGCGCGCCATCGAACAGAGTTGGACGATATCGTCTAACAAGGTTGAAACGGTTGCACCTTGCAAATGAGCATCTACTGGCAGGTACCACCAATTAGGTTGGGCAAACTGACGGCATTTCACCGCATCTTTTTCCGTCATGAGCAGGCATTGTTTAGCATCTGTCAGCCGGGATAATTCGTCTTCGCTGTATGCGTGATGGTCGGCAAAGGCGATTTCTGCTACTGCCTTGATGCCTTGCTGTTTGAGCGTATTGAAGAAGCGAGGAGGATGTCCAATGCCAGCCATTGCCACGATTTCAGGTAATTGGTCCAGCGATGCGGTGGCACCACTCATGAGATTTATTGCCTGACCCGGCTGCAATGTCATAGCGATTTCGTCGCCTTGCGCCTCCCCACCGTTAACGATCACCGCATTGACTTCCCGAAGCCGAGAGGCGCGCTCTCGCATTGGCCCAGCCGGTAACCACCAGCCATTACCAAAGCGGCGCATACCATCCACCACCACAATTTCGCGATCGCGCTGCAATGCATAGTGCTGCAGGCCATCATCGGTAATGATGACGTCCAGATCGTGTACAGCAAGCAAGCCTTCCACAGCCAGCCGACGCTGGGGTGCAACGGCAACCGGCGCCTGAGTACGCTGCGCGATCAATACCGGTTCATCCCCGGCTAATGCCGTAGAGGTCTCCCCCGTTACCAGTAGTGGATAACGATCTGCCTTACCACCGTAACCACGCGACACTACGCCAGCGCGTAACCCGCGTTGTTGTAATGCCTGCACCAGCCAGATCACCACCGGTGTTTTACCATTACCACCCGCGGTAAGATTACCGACTACCACAACGGGGCATGGCGCACGCCAGCTTTTACGCCAGCCGCGTTGAAAGCTGAGGCGAATCAGCCAGGTGATCGCCCCATACAATACACTCAACGGCCAGAGCAGCAGCCATAACGGTGAGCGCCCGCTCCAGATGCGTTCAATCATTGACCGAACTGCAGCTTGTGAAGTTGCGCATACGCGCCCTTCTGTTCTAGCAGCACACTGTGCGTGCCGCGTTCCACGATGCGACCATCTTCCACAACGACGATTTCATCGGCTTTTTCAATGGTCGACAGGCGATGCGCAATAACAAGCGATGTACGATTTTTTTGCAGCTCATCCAGCGCGGCCTGAATCGCACGTTCTGATTCGGTATCGAGCGCGGAGGTTGCCTCATCAAGAATCAAAATTGGGCAGTCACGCAGCAATGCACGGGCAATGGCAATACGCTGGCGCTGTCCCCCTGAGAGCAGCACACCATTTTCACCGATCACTGTATCCAGACCATTATCCATCTTTTTGATGAAGTCCATGGCATGTGCCATGGTTGCGGCCTGTTCAATCTGTTCACGGGTGTACTGACCGTTGCGGGCATAGGCGATGTTGTTGGCAATGGTATCGTTGAAAAGATGCACATTCTGAGAAACCAGAGCCACCTGATTACGCAATGAGCGCAGCGTATATTCACGCAGATCGTGACCATCAAGCAGAATTTCACCGCTATCAATATCATAAAAACGCGTCAGCAAACTGGCCATAGTGGATTTACCAGAACCTGAACGGCCAACCAGCGCCACTGTTTTGCCAGCAGGCAGCGACAGATTAATATCGCGCAGCGCGGGGATTTCACGCCCTGGATAAGTAAAGGTCACATTCCGGAATTCAACATCACCATGAGCACGTTCTATTTCACGTTTACCTTCGTCAATTTCCTGTTCGCTGTCGAGAATCGAGAACAGGGTCTGACAAGCTGCCATACCGCGCTGGAACTGCGCGTTTACGTTGGTTAACGACTTAAGCGGTCGCATCAGCGCAATCATGGAAGAAAACACCACGGTAATGGTCCCGGCGGTGAGCGTATCCATTACGCTTGGGAAGCTTGCTGCATATAGCACGAAAGCAAGCGCCAGCGATGCAATCAGCTGAATAACAGGGTCAGAGATAGAAGATGCCGACACCAGTTTCATGCCCTGCTGACGCATTTTATTGCTCACCTGGGAAAAACGGTTAGCTTCCACTTCTTGGCCACCAAAGATCAATACTTCTTTATGACCTTTCAGCATTTGCTCGGCACTGGTGGTGACTTGTCCCATCGTGTTCTGCATATTTTTGCTGATGCTGCGGAAGCGTTTGGAAACAGTACGAATCGCAAAGGAGACAATTGGAGCTAACACGATGAGAATCAGTGAAAGTTGCCAACTGTAGTAAAACATCATGATGAACAGGCCGATGATCGAAGCACCTTCACGCACGACCGTGACCAGTGCGCTCGAAGAAGATGAGGCAACCTGTTCAGAATCATAGGTAATGCGTGACAGCAAGGTACCCGTTGATTGCTGGTCAAAAAATGTTACCGGCATGCCCATCATATGGCCGAATAAACGACGGCGCATGTTCATTACCACATTGCCGGAAACCCAGGATATGCAGTAGCTTGAGATATAGCTGGTTACGCCACGGACCAACATCAGGCCGATCACCACCAGCGGCATCCACAGCATTACGGATCTGTCAGCTTTACCGAAGCCGTCATCCAGTAAAGGTTTCAACAGAGAGAGCATCAGGGTGTCGCCTGCCGCATTGAGTATCAGCGCCACTGCTGACACATAGAGGCCAGCCTTGTGGGGCGCAATCATCGGCCAGAGTCGGCGGAATGTCTGCCACGTTGAGAGATCTTTATCTTGATGCATTATTTATTCACGCTGTTTGAAATAGCCGCTCATTCTACCTGGAATCACGTTTGACGCCAAACCACTGATGATACCAACGAGGCTTTATTTGTTCTCTTAACCCCTTAATTTGCCAATGCCCCTGCCTGACACTGATATGAATCTGCCCAGATTGAGCGGTGTCAAACCACATGTAACCCTGCTGAAGATAGCGCTGGACTACGGCTTGTGCCGGCATACGCCAGGCGTTATAACGTGCCACCGAAGCAAATGCCGCCTGCCCTGCAACATTACGTAACAGTAATGGTCCCGAAGATGTGCGACTGCCATGATGAGGAACCTGTAACAACGTCGCTTTCAGCGCCTCTTTTTCCAGCGCGACAATTTTTCTCTCCGCTTCTAACTCAATATCTCCCGTGAGTAAAAGACTCACTCGTCCATCGTCGACGCGAACCACGCATGAATCATTATTTTGCCCTTCCGTTTGATTAACTGGCGGCCATATGGCGGTGAATCGCAATTTACCCCATTGCCATTGCTGCCCTCGATGGCAAGGCATATGCCCCGCTTCTGACAAGGCGCTACGAATTTCTATGCTCGGATTAGCGCTAACGAGTGAGTGTAGTCCACCGCGGTGATCCAGATGCTTGTGGCTTAATATCAGTGAATGCAGCTTGCGGCCGTGATAGTGCAGCCACGGCAGAATAACGCGCGCCCCCGCATCATCCTGCTTCCAACCTGGGCCAGTGTCATACAGCATCACGTCATCACCCTGCGTAATGGCAATCGCTAAACCGTGGCCTACATCAATCATGTCGATTTGCCAATCATCACGCTGTGTATTACTACGCCAAAGGAAAAGGACGACGGTCAAACTAATACAAGGCATTATGCTGCGATAAATCAACCCGCTACGCCAGAATAGCAATCCCCCCCAAATCAGCATGAGAGCGGGCAACGTATCGCTCCATGCCCACCAGCCCGCAGGTAACCACTGTAATCCTTGCATCACTTTACTTACCGAAAAATCGGCCAGGTGCCACAACCCATTCGAAATCGATGGCAAAGGAAAGAGCATGGCCAACAATATCAATGGCACCGTGATAAAAGAGACGACGGGGACCGCGATAAGATTCGCGATCAGAGCACTTAGGCTAATTCCCTGGAACAGAAAAATCTGTAACGGTGCCATCAGGATCATCATGCCTAACTGGAGGTGCAGCAGTTGCAGAGGTAACCATCGTCGCTTACTGCGAAAATGATGGGGTAAAGCAAACCACTGATACCATGCAATCAACATTGCAACCGCAAGTGCCGATAACCAAAAGCTTTCTGATAACACGGTTAGCGGATCAAGCCACAGTAATCCCGCAATGCAGAGCGTCCAAACTTGCCATCCACTCATTTGCCAACCGGCAGCACGGATTGCTATCCAGAGCATGAGGGCTATCAACGCACGCTGTGCCGGGGCATGGTTGCCGGAGACCCAGCCATAAATTACTGCGGTAAAAGCGCTGACTGCTAGCGGAAACAAATAGCTCATTAAATGTGCCGGAAGGATCCCCTGTATGACACGCGCCAACAGCCACCCCACGCTAGCCGCAAGCGCGATATGCATGCCAGAGATTGCCATCAAATGAGCCGTTCCGGTTTCACGCAGTAGCCGTCGCTGCTCATCGGTCATATTGTCACGTATACCAAACGCGAGGGCCTGCACAATTGCAGGTTGCTGTAATGCAGAAAAAGCAGGCAAGTGATAATTGATTAAGCGCGTTCGCCAACTACAAGTTAGCGATTCTGGCCGCTGGCTGATAATTCGACCTTGCAGCGGTATATGGTTGGATAATGCAAAGCGCTGAATATCGAACTCGCCTTCGTTTAGCCTGCCGTGAATAGCACGTAATCGCAGCTTCATCTGCCAGCGTTGACCGGCGCAGAATGGTTGTTCCGCCGCGACATAGTTAAGTGAGGCATATATTGGCGGAAACTGATAACGCTCGCCGACACGCATGATTTGTACGGTTAACTGCTGCTTTTCTTCGCGAACGTCGGTGATACGTACTGTTGCGTCTACAGGGGCAGCAGCCAAATACTCGATGGTATTGATAATATGCCGGGCTTCCATCAGCGCCCAAGCCAGCATTAATAAGCCAACGCCGGCCAGACGTAACCATTGCTGCGGCATCAGTCCGAGCAGAACAGCAAATCCCACGGTGGCGATTATTACGCTGGTTTGGGGTATATGCGGCAATACTCCTAATGGCAACGCTGCCACTATCATTATTCTGGCCAGCACTATCCAGCTCATCTGCATTGTTACTCTCCTTGAGAAGAGTAAGAGTTTGCATCGCAGACGAACATTTAGCTTTGGTGAAAAAGTGGCTTACAGAGAGGGATTCAGAAGTTTTTCAGATATTACATTTGCTGCAACAGCATTTTGGGAGCTAAAGCACACGCCTGGTTACAGTCAAAAAAAACGACACTCGAAAGTGTCGTTTTATCGTTCGGTAACGGCTTAGCCGTAGATGTTCGCACGGTCACGCAATTCTTTGCCCGGCTTAAAGTGGGGAACGTATTTACCTTCCAAATCCACTTTATCACCCGTTTTCGGGTTACGCCCGGTACGTGGTGCACGGTAATGCAAAGAAAAGCTGCCGAATCCCCGGATTTCAATGCGCTCGCCCTGTGCCAACGTAGTGGCCATGTGCTCAAGCATCTCTTTGACCGCATCCTCAACGACTTTCGCCGGAATATGAGTGTGCTGGCCAGCAAGTCTTTCAATCAGTTCTGACTTGGTCATGTAACCTCCGGTTAATCCTTGTTTGGAAAGGTATGACAGCTTTTACCGAAACCGGACGATTTGCATCGTCCGGTGCTTTAGGTCGATTACTCGCCTTTAGCCGCTTTGAACGCTTCAGCCATTGCGCTAGAGAAGTTGCTGCCTTCATCCTGTTTAGTGTTAACAGTGTTGATAGCTTCTTTCTCATCAGCCTGGTCTTTAGCACGAACAGACAGGCTTACAACGCGGTTCTTACGGTCAACGCCGGTGAATTTCGCTTCAACGTCGTCACCAACACTCAGAACCAGAGTTGCGTCTTCGATGCGGTCCAGAGAAGCTTCAGAAGCGCGCAGGTAACCCTCTACGCCGTCAGCTAATTCTACTGTAGCACCTTTCGCGTCAACTGCAGTGACTTTACCCGTCACGATAGCGCCTTTCTTGTTCAGGGTGATGTAGTTGTTGAATGGATCTTCAGCCAACTGCTTCACGCCCAGAGAGATGCGCTCGCGCTCTGCATCAACCTGCAGTACAACGGCAGCGATTTCGTCGCCTTTTTTGTACTCACGAACGGCTTCTTCGCCAGTCGCGTTCCAGGAGATGTCAGACAGGTGAACCAGACCGTCGATGCCACCGTCCAGGCCGATGAAGATACCGAAGTCAGTGATTGACTTGATTTTACCTTCAACACGATCGCCTTTGTTGTGGGTCTCTGCGAACAGCTGCCATGGGTTAGATTTGCACTGCTTCAGACCCAGGGAGATACGACGACGTTCTTCATCGATGTCCAGAACCATTACTTCAACCACGTCGCCTACGTTAACAACTTTAGACGGATGGATGTTTTTGTTGGTCCAGTCCATTTCTGAAACGTGTACCAGACCTTCAACGCCTTCTTCGATTTCAACGAAGCAGCCGTAATCAGTCAGATTGGTTACACGACCGGTCAGCTTGGTGCCTTCCGGATAACGCTTAGCGATAGCTACCCATGGATCTTCGCCCAGCTGTTTCAGGCCCAGAGATACGCGGGTACGCTCGCGGTCGAACTTCAGCACTTTAACAGTGATTTCGTCGCCCACGTTGACGATTTCGCTCGGATGCTTAACGCGTTTCCAAGCCATATCGGTAATGTGCAGCAGGCCGTCAACACCACCCAGATCCACGAATGCACCGTAGTCAGTGAGGTTCTTAACGATACCTTTAACTTCCATGCCTTCCTGCAGGTTTTCCAGCAGCTGATCACGCTCAGCGCTGTTCTCAGATTCGATAACCGCGCGACGTGAAACCACGACGTTGTTACGTTTCTGATCAAGCTTGATTACTTTGAATTCAAGCTCTTTGCCTTCCAGGTGCAGTGTGTCGCGAACCGGACGAACGTCTACCAGTGAACCTGGCAGGAACGCACGAATACCGTTCAGCTCAACTGTGAAGCCACCTTTAACTTTGCCGTTGATAACACCGGTAACGGTTTCAGCGTCTTCGTAAGCTTTTTCCAGCGTGATCCAAGCTTCATGACGTTTAGCTTTCTCACGGGACAGCAGGGTTTCACCGAAGCCGTCTTCTACTGCGTCCAGCGCAACGTCAACTTCGTCACCCACCTGGATTTCCAGTTCGCCGGCTGCGTTCTTGAACTGCTCTGCAGGAATAGCAGATTCAGATTTCAGACCCGCATCAACCAGGACTACGTCTTTGTCGATAGAGACAACAACGCCACGAACGATGGAACCCGGACGGGTTTCGATTTCTTTCAGGGACTCTTCAAAGAGTTGAGCAAAAGATTCAGTCATATTGATAATCTTAGGATTCTTCAATTTAACGTCCACCTGACTTCATTGTCGGATGGGGTTGTTTCACATGCCCTGCACCGGGTCCTTGGTACAGGGTTACAGCAATTCATTTGCCGACGATTAAATGCCTAATTTACTTTTGGCATAATCAAGTGCCTTTTCAATCACTTGCTCGATAGACATACTGGTTGAATCCAGTACCAAAGCATCTGTGGCAGGCACTAAAGGCGCGATTGCGCGACTACGATCGCGGTCATCACGTTCCTTTATCTCGGATAAAAGGCGATCAAAGTTAACATTAAAGCCCTTCTCCTGCAACTGTAGCATACGGCGGTGCGCGCGCTCTTCCGAGCTGGCGTCGAGGAAGATTTTCACTGGAGCATCAGGGAAAACCACCGTGCCCATGTCTCTTCCATCGGCGATTAAACCGGGCTCTTCGCGGAAGGCTCGTTGGCGGCGCAAAAGCGCTTCACGTACACGTGGAAAAGCGGCAACCCGCGATGCGGTATTACTCACTTCTTGCGTACGTATTTCACCAGTGACATCTTCACCTTCCAATACAACCTGCATTTCACCCTCTACCGATAAAAAACGCACGTCGAGGTGCGCAGCCATCGGCACCAATGCTTCTTCAGATTCGATATCAACCTGATGGTGAAGGGCAGCCAGCGCCAAAACGCGATAAATGGCGCCTGAATCCAGCAAGTGCCACTGCAACGACTCCGCCATCGCTTTACATAATGTCCCTTTACCCGCGCCACTTGGCCCATCGATGGTAATAACCGGGGCGATTGCCGTCATTGTTCTCTCCTGTTGCTGCGTGCTTATTGTCAGCCTTCTTGGCCGCCTTGGATTGCGCGGCATTATACGCTGCCTGCGAGAGGTTCGTTACCCTTTAGCTTAGACAGCGCTAGAAATATAGACAGATTCAGAGAAATTTCCGCCTGATAAGGCCAGGTGAGAACAAAGAAGCCCGGTACGATGCACCGGGCTGGGTCATTAAGAAGCGTGGCTAATTTTCGCCAGCTGCTGGAAATAGTCCGGGAAGGTTTTCGCCGTACAGCCGGGATCAAGGATCGTTACCGGCGTATCGGAAAGCGCGACAAGAGCGAAACACATTGCCATCCGGTGATCGTTATACGTACCGATGTCCGCATGCTGCAGTTGTTCAGGTGGTGTAACGCGAATAAAATCGTGTCCCTCTTCCACTTCAGCGCCGACTTTACGCAATTCAGTAGCCATGGCAGCCAGACGATCGGTCTCTTTCACGCGCCAGTTATAAATGTTACGCATCAGGGTGGTGCCTTGAGCGAACAAAGCGGTCGTGGCAATAGTCATCGCCGCATCGGGAATATGGTTCATATCCATGTCGATAGCGTTAAGTGAACCACGTGTGCAAGAGATGTAGTCATCTCCCCATTCAATCACTGCGCCCATTTTTTCAAGTACATCTGCAAAACGGATGTCACCTTGAACGCTGTTGCGACCAATGCCCGTCACGCGCACCGTACCACCTTTAATGGCTGCCGCAGCGAGAAAATATGAGGCTGAAGACGCATCACCTTCCACAAGGTATTCACCCGGCGACAGGTACTGCTGTTGTCCCTGAACGACAAATCGCTGATAGTTTTGGTTATCAACATCTACGCCGAAACTACGCATCAGATGCAGCGTGATGTCGATATAGGGCTTGGAAACCAAATCGCCTTTGATGGAGATAATAGTATCTTGCTCTGCCAGCGGTGCAGTCATCAGCAATGCGGTTAGGAACTGGCTGGAAACACTGCCATCTACGCTAACTTCACCGCCCACAAATCCACCATTGAGACGCACGGGTGGATAGTCGGTCTGCTCCAGATAATCGATATTCGCCCCACCCTGACGCAGTGCGTCAACCAGGTGGCCAATCGGGCGTTCTTTCATACGCGGTTCGCCAGTCAACACTACCGATTGCTGGCCCAAACACAGCGCAGCCGCCAATGGGCGCATTGCCGTTCCTGCATTACCGAGAAATAGCTCGAGCGATTTTTCTGCTTGCAAAGGTCCAGCGTTACCTACAACTTCACACACCGTGCGATCGGCTGAGAGAGTGAATTGGACACCTAACGCATGTAGCGCGTTCAGCATATGTTTGACGTCATCGCTATCAAGCAAATTGGTCAGGCGCGTAGTGCCTTTTGCAAGTGCAGCCAGCAAAAGTGCGCGGTTAGAAACACTTTTGGAACCCGGCAAATTTACCGTGCCGTCAACGCGAGTAATCGGTTGTAGAGTCAGGGAGTCCTGCATGTGAAACCAAATCTCCAGAAAATACGAGACCCCATCGTGTGACGGGGCCTGATACCAGTCAGACTGGCATGAAAAGAGGGATTAACCGTGGCGACGTTCGAAGTCGACCATAAATTCAGTCAGTGTTTTAACGCCTTCCAACGGCATCGCATTGTAGATCGATGCACGCATACCGCCAACCACGCGATGGCCTTTCAACGCGTGCAGACCGGCGTTGAGAGACTCCTCAAGAAACACTTTATCCAGAGCCGAATCCGCAAGCTGGAATGGCACGTTCATACGCGAGCGGTTTTCGGTTGCGACATCGTTGCGATAAAACGTACTGTTATCAATCACGCCATATAAAAGATCGGCTTTAGATTGATTCAGCTTGTCCATCTCAGCAACACCGCCCTTCTCTTTCAGCCATTTAAATACCAGCCCAGAGAGATACCACGCAAAAGTCGGCGGGGTATTAAACATTGATTCGTTTTCAGCTAGTACTTTGTAATCAAGAATTGAGGGCACATAACGCTGTGCTTTACCTAGCAGATCCTCACGCACAACGACTAGCGTCAAACCCGCCGGACCGATATTTTTTTGCGCACCGGCATAGATAACGCCGTAGCGGCTGATATCAATTGGACGCGATAAAATAGTTGAAGAGAGATCCGCAACCACAACTTTATCGCCAAAATCGGGTTCTTCATCAATAGCAATACCATCAATGGTTTCGTTCGGGCAGAAATGAACATAAGCCGCATCATCGTTCAACTGCCATTCGCGCATAGGCAACAGAGCGCGTTTACCGTTACGCGTGGTTTTTACATCAATAGTATTGGGTACGCAGAATTTTTCGGCTTCTTTGATGGCACTATGAGCCCAGTAACCGCCGTCGATGTAATCCGCCGTTTTGGCGTCACCCAGTAAGTTTCCTGGGATCGCCGCGAACTGCGCACGCGCACCGCCGTGGCAGAACAAAACTTTGTAGTTGGCTGGGATCTTTAGCAGATCGCGAAAATCTTGTTCGGCCGCTTCCGCGACAGCAATAAACTCTTTACTGCGGTGACTTATTTCCATCACCGAGGTGCCTAATCCATGCCAGTTTGTCAGTTCTTGTTCTGCGCGACGGAGCACTTCCACCGGCAGCATAGCCGGACCGGAGCTAAAATTATAAACCTGCGTCATTTCCCCTCACCACTGTCATATCGAACGGTTATGAATACTTCCCCGGTTTTATCATTGCCTCCGAATGGCTGCAATCATTAATCCGGCAGCGATCACATTTCCAGAGCCGGCTCCACCGCAGCTTATGTCATAAATGCATTAAGCTTTGGAATTTTGTGAGGCGGCTTCCTGAAGTCAAAATCAGAAGGGCAGATGGCGTATACGCCATCATCATGCCGAGATAAATTTGGCGGACTGAATAGCGAAGCATGCGTAAAACCCGTATTATTGCGCGCTTTACGCCCACCCCATTGACTTGAGAGAGCGCCATCATGACGCAAACGTTTATCCCCGGTAAAGACGCCGCATTGGAAGATTCCATTGCCCGCTTTCAGCAGAAACTGCAAGACCTGGGTTTCAACATTGAAGAAGCTTCCTGGCTGAACCCGGTACCACACGTCTGGTCAGTGCACATTCGCGATCGCGATTGCCCGCTGTGCTTTACGAACGGCAAAGGTGCCAGCAAAAAAGCGGCACTGGCTTCAGCGCTGGGCGAATATTTTGAGCGCCTCTCAACTAACTATTTCTTCGCGGATTTTTGGTTGGGTAAATCTATTGCGAACGGTGACTTCGTTCACTATCCAAATGAAAAATGGTTCCCGCTCACGCAAGATGACAGCTTGCCGGAAGGCATTCTGGATGCGCGTCTGCGCAAGTTCTACGATCCTGAAGAGAGTCTGGGTGCATCAGAACTGATTGATCTGCAATCGGGCAACAACGAGCGCGGTATTTGCGGCCTGCCTTTTACCCGCCAATCAGATCAGCAAACCGTTTATATTCCGATGAACATCATCGGTAATCTGTACGTTTCGAATGGTATGTCTGCGGGTAACACCGCCAATGAAGCGCGCGTGCAAGGCCTGTCTGAAGTGTTTGAGCGCCATATCAAGAATCGTATTATCGCAGAATCCATTAGTCTGCCAGAGATTCCTGAAGCGGTGATGCAGCGCTATCCGGGCGTGATTGAAGCGATAGAACGTCTTGAAGCCGAAGGTTTCCCCATCTTCTCCTATGACGCTTCGTTGGGTGGCAAATATCCGGTTATTTGCGTTGTGCTATTTAATCCCAAAAACGGCACCTGCTTCGCCTCGTTCGGTGCACATCCAGACTTCGGCGTTGCGCTGGAGCGTACCGTAACTGAACTATTGCAGGGTCGTGGTCTGAAAGATCTCGATGTCTTTACGCCACCTACTTTTGATGATGAAGAAGTTGCAGAGCACGCGAATCTCGAAACGCATTTCATCGATTCCAGCGGCCTGATTTCCTGGGATCTGTTTAAAGACGATGCGGATTATCCCTTTGTCGACTGGAGCTTTGCGGGTACAACTCAGGAAGAGTTCGATACACTAATGGCAATCTTCCGTGCGGAAGATAAAGAAGTGTATATCGCTGATTACGAGCACTTGAGCGTTTACGCCTGTCGCATCATCGTGCCTGGCATGTCCGATATCTATCCTGCTGAAGATCTTTTATTAGCTAATAACAGCATGGGCGCATCGCTGCGTGAGACCTTGATCGCATTACCAGAAAGCCACTGGGAACCTGAAGCCTACCTCGAGCTTATCGAGCAGTTAGATGAAGAAGGTCACGATGATTTTACCCGCGTGCGCGAGTTATTAGGTCTGGCATCGGGCAAAGACAATGGCTGGTACACACTGCGTATTGGTGAGTTAAAAGCGATGCTGGCTCTGGCCGGTGGTGATTTGGACCAGGCGTTGATTTGGACTGAATGGACAATGGAATTCAATCAGTCGATCTTCAGCGAAGAGCGCGCTAACTATTACCGTTGCCTGCAAACTCTGCTGCTGCTGGCGATGGAAGAAGAACGCGATCCGCTTCAATATCATCGCGCCTTTATTCGTATGTATGGCGAATCAGCTGTTGATGCGGCTTCCGCGGCAATCAGCGGCGAAGCACCATTCTATGGATTGCAAGCTGTAGACCTGGATTTGAAAGCGTTCCCTGCGCATCAATCACTGTTAGCAGCTTATGAAAAACTGCAGGCCGCTAAGCGTCGTTATTGGTCACAAAAATAATCATCATTATTTAATTTTTAAACATGCTGATTAGCTCAAACGTAAATGGCACTGAAAGAAATCAGTGCCATTTTTATATAATGCAAATTCAGCAGCCGTTTTGCCGAAAAATAAATAACAACTGAGCTTCATTTATTAATGCAATTTAACAATTCACAGTAAGGAATAGATAGCCATTCAACTTATTTCGCATAAATTAAAAATTATTTATTCATTTATATTCAAGTGCTTAACCAAAAATTTCACTCCAAAACGCTTCGCTTACTACCCACCCTTCGGGCAAATATGATCCATGTCAATTTCTGACCTATACTCCTTTGTTAGTATCTTTACAGGCAATTTTTGGAGAGCGTTAGTGTGAAAGCTGACAACCCTTTTAATTCATTATTACCGGCAGCCATGGCGAAAGTTGCAGAAGAGGCCGGCATTTATAAAGCAACAAAACACCCTTTAACCACTTTCTTCCTGGCCATCACTGCTGGCGTATTTATTTCAATTGCTTTTGTTTTCTACATCACTGCGACAACCGGTAGTGGAGCGATACCCTATGGTATAGCCAAGCTCATCGGCGGTGTGTGTTTTTCATTAGGTTTAATGTTGGTCGTTGTATGCGGTGCGGATCTCTTCACCTCGACCGTACTGATCGTGGTGGCTAAAGCTAGCGGACGTATTACCTGGCTGCAACTGGGTCGACATTGGTTAAACGTCTATGTCGGCAACCTGTTTGGCGCGTTGTTCTTCGTGGCGCTAATTTGGTTCGCTGGTGAACACATGGTGGCGAATGGAGCCTGGGGCTTAAATGTTCTGCAAACGGCCGACCATAAAATGCATCACACCTTTATTGAAGCTGTCTGTCTTGGTACGCTGGCTAACCTATTGGTTTGTCTGGCTGTCTGGATGAGTTATTCCGGCCGCAGCTTAATGGATAAGATGTTCGCGATGATCTTACCCGTCGCGATGTTTGTTGCTTCTGGCTTCGAACACAGTATCGCCAACATGTTCCTGATTCCGATGGCCATTGTTATTCGTGATTTTGCCAGCCCTGAGTTCTGGCAAATGGCCGGGGCAAGTGCAGCACAATTTCCAGCACTCAGTATTAGCGATTTTATTCTTAACAACCTCATTCCAGTGACCATCGGCAACATTATTGGCGGAGGATTGCTCGTCGGTTTGACCTACTGGGTAATCTATCTGCGTGGCAATGAGTCGGTGCATTAATTAATTGATACGGGCGTGCTGAGTTAGCGCGCCATCGTCAAAGTCTCCCTAAATAAGGCAGGTATATCATGTCCGAACTGAATGAAAAAATGGCGTCAGCCTGGGAAGGATTTAGCGCCGGCGAATGGCAGAATAGTGTCAACGTCCGTGATTTTATCCAGAAAAACTACACACCGTATGAAGGCGATGAGTCCTTCCTGGCCGGTGCGACTCCGGCAACCACTAAATTGTGGGATAGCGTGCTTGAAGGCATCAAAATTGAGAACCGCACCCATGCTCCGGTTGATTTTGATACCGACCTGGCATCAACCATTACTTCTCACGACGCCGGTTACATTAACAAATCGCTGGAAAAAATCGTCGGTCTGCAAACTGAAGCGCCTCTTAAACGTGCCATCATACCGTTTGGCGGCATCAAAATGGTTGAAGGTTCCTGTAAGGTTTATGGCCGCGAGCTGGACCCAGCGCTGAAAAAAGTCTTTACAGATTATCGTAAAACCCATAACCAGGGTGTTTTCGATGTTTATACTCCAGATATCATGCGCTGCCGTAAATCAGGTGTATTGACCGGCTTGCCAGATGCTTATGGCCGTGGCCGTATCATTGGTGACTATCGTCGCGTTGCGCTGTACGGCATCGACTACCTGATGAAAGATAAGGTAGCGCAGTTCAATTCACTGCAAAGTGACATGGAGAATGGCGTTAATCTGGAAGCCACCATCCGTTTGCGTGAAGAGATCTCTGAACAGCATCGTGCGCTGGGCCAGATTAAAGAGATGGCGGCAAAATATGGTTCGGATATCTCTCTGCCAGCCACGAACGCACAAGAAGCAGTACAGTGGACCTATTACGGCTACCTGGCGGCAGTGAAATCGCAGAACGGTGCGGCAATGTCCTTTGGTCGCGTATCCACTTTCCTTGATGTTTACATCGATCGCGATATTCAAGCAGGTAAGCTCACCGAAGAAGCTGCACAGGAACTGATTGACCATCTGGTGATGAAACTGCGTATGGTGCGTTTCCTGCGTACCCCTGAATACGATGAGCTGTTCTCAGGTGACCCAATCTGGGCGACAGAATCGCTGGCAGGCATGGGCGTAGATGGCCGTACGCTGGTCACCAAAAGTACCTTCCGTTTCCTGAACACGCTGTACACTATGGGTCCATCTCCGGAACCTAACATGACCATTCTGTGGTCAGAAAAACTGCCGGTTAACTTTAAAAAATACGCAGCAAAAGTCTCCATCGATACCTCTTCATTGCAGTATGAAAATGATGACCTGATGCGTCCTGATTTTGATAACGATGACTATGCTATCGCCTGCTGTGTGAGCCCGATGATTGTCGGCAAACAGATGCAATTCTTCGGTGCGCGTGCCAACCTGGCAAAAACACTGCTGTACGCAATCAACGGCGGTGTGGATGAGAAACTGAAAATGCAGGTTGGCCCGAAAGAAGCGCCAATCACTGACGAAGTGCTCGATTACGATACCGTAATGACTCGCCTGGATCATTTCATGGATTGGCTGGCGAAACAGTACGTCACTTCCCTGAACATCATTCACTACATGCACGATAAGTACAGCTATGAAGCTTCACTCATGGCGCTGCATGACCGCGACGTCTATCGCACCATGGCCTGTGGTATCGCTGGCCTATCGGTTGCGGCTGATTCCCTGTCTGCAATTAAGTATGCCAAAGTTAAAACCATCCGTGATGCTGATGGCTTAGCGGTAGACTTCGAAATTGAAGGCGAATATCCGCAGTTCGGTAACAATGACTCGCGTGTTGATGACATGGCTTGCGATCTGGTTGAACGTTTCATGAAGAAAATTCAGAAACTGCAAACCTACCGTAACGCGGTTCCAACCCAGTCGGTACTGACCATTACTTCTAACGTGGTTTACGGCAAGAAAACCGGTAATACCCCAGATGGCCGCCGTGCTGGTGCGCCATTCGGACCAGGTGCTAACCCAATGCATGGTCGTGACCAGAAAGGTGCCGTTGCATCACTGACTTCAGTCGCGAAACTGCCGTTCGCTTACGCTAAAGACGGTATCTCTTATACCTTCTCCATCGTGCCAAATGCGCTGGGTAAAGATGATAACGTGCGTAAAACCAACCTTGCTGGCCTGATGGATGGTTATTTCCATCACGAAGCCAACATTGAGGGCGGCCAGCATCTTAACGTCAACGTGATGAACCGTGAGATGTTGCTGGATGCAATGGAACATCCTGAGAACTATCCTCAGTTAACCATCCGTGTATCTGGTTACGCTGTTCGCTTCAACTCGCTCACTAAAGAGCAGCAGAAAGATGTAATTACTCGTACTTTCACTCAGTCGTTGTAATCGCTTTTCGCTAAGATTAAAGGCTCCTGCGGGGGCCTTTTCTTCACAAGTCTGTTTTGCCAGCTTGCTTGTTCCGGCAATCTGGCAAAATCGACTTTCACTTTAAGCACAACAAAGATTGTGCTGCCTGATACTCAGGCTTACCTGGAGAATACATCGCAATGTCAACCATCGGTCGTATCCACTCTTTTGAATCCTGCGGTACCGTTGACGGCCCAGGCATCCGTTTTATCACCTTTTTCCAGGGCTGTCTGATGCGCTGCCTTTACTGCCATAATCGCGATACCTGGGATACGCATGGCGGTAAGGAAATCACCGTTGATGAGTTGATGAAGGATGTCCTCTCCTATCGTCACTTTATGAATGCATCAGGCGGTGGCGTTACGGCATCAGGTGGTGAGGCGATTTTACAAGCCGAATTTGTACGAGACTGGTTTCGCGCCTGCCAGGCAGAAGGGATCCATACTTGCCTGGACACGAATGGCTTTGTTCGCCGTTACGACCCGGTAATCGATGAACTTCTGGAAGCCACTGATTTAGTGATGCTCGACCTGAAACAGATTAACGATGATGTGCATCAGATTCTGGTTGGTGTTTCCAATCATCGCACCCTGGATTTTGCACGTTATTTGCAGAAGAAGGGTAAGCGCACCTGGATTCGTTTTGTCGTCGTACCCGGTTACTCCGATGATGATGATTCTGTTCACCGTCTGGGCGAGTTCACCAAAGATATGGATAACATCGAAAAGATTGAACTCCTTCCCTACCACGAATTAGGCAAACACAAATGGATTGCCATGGGTGAAGAGTACAAGTTAGACGGCGTTAAGCCGCCGAGCAAAGAAACTATGGAGCGAGTAAAGAATATTCTCGCCAGCTACGGTCACGAAGTGATGTACTAAACGTATAATAAAAGGGGAGCCACATTGGCTCCCCTTTTTAATATGTTGATTACGTTACGCATGGGCAACGGGCGTTGCCTGATGATCGGCCTTACGCAACAGCATAACCAAATAAACCAGCGCGACAGCAGCAATCATCACAAACAGTAGACGATCAGAGTAATTCTGCATCAGCAGCGCTGTCATCCCGGGTCCCACTAAGCTTCCTACGGTATAGCTGAAGAGTAAGGCCTGATTCATCGCCACCAGCTCATGGTGGGCCACAGTTTCACATGCCCATGACATCGCCACCGGATAGAGCGTAAAGCCAGCCAGACCGAGTACGAACAGCGCCGGTGCCATCGCGGCACCGCTAAGCATGGCGATAGCCCCCAAAATGACCACAAAAACCTGCACGCGCAGTACCATCAGACGTCCGAAACGGTCGGCAAGACGTCCAACCGGCCATTGGCCAATAATGCCTGAGCTGACTAGCAGCGCCATCCAATAACCGACGGTAGCATCGCTCATGCCCTGATGAGACAGATAAAGTGGCATCAGGCCATATAAAGAACCCAGAACGATACCGGAAATGATGCAGCCATTAATTCCTAAACGAGAACTGCGACGGCGCAGCATAATCCAGATGCGCCCAGTTGATGCCTCTTCGGTTGCCGCAGTGACAGTAACCTGTACAAAAACCACCGGTAATACAGCACAGATAATCAGAGCAGTAACCCACGGAATAACATGCAGCAGCTCTGTAGAGACACGGCTGACCAGCAACTGGCCAGCGACAGTACCCAGATAGTAGATGATCATGTAAGCAGCGAGCAGTTGGCCCCGATTACGTACGGTACCGCTGCACAACAAAGCACTTTCCACGACAACCCAAATCAATGCACAACCTACACCTGCGGTGAAACGCAGCATCGTCCAGCTGTAGAACCCATCAAGCAGCACCATACCCATGGTCGCCAAGGCAAAGAGAACACTGGCCAGATAGAAGCAGCGATTAAAACCATAACGATTGATCAACCAGCCAGCCAACAGAGTGCCCAGCAAATTACCAGTGTAATACGATGAGCTCGCCATACCGACTTGCCAGGTTGGCAGCAGATCGTGAGTAAGCCATAGCGGTACCAGCGTATTGAGCACAGCGATAGACACCGTCATAAGCATTAAGCCACAGAGCAGCAAAATGACGGGGCGCGACCAGGTTGACATAGGGAGTAAAACCAAAAGAGATGAAGATAATTGCGCGCAGTTTGCCATCCGCTAATGTAAAGTCAACGTGCAAAAAATAGTCGCAGCACGATTTGCTGCGGAACAATTTATTTTTCTTATCTTCAGCAGGTTAGAAGAGATAAGAACGGTCTTGAGTGGATATCTATCTACTTGAATTTAGTGTTTTTAGCCATTGGCATGCAAATAATGTCGATAACGTTTATTTGTGATTAATTTCGACTAAAAAATAATTATTTTACCGCTTAAGTTATAAAAAAACCCGGCATTGCCGGGTTTGTATATCAGAGTGTTAATTAGCCTACAAATTCCAGGCCACCCATGTAGGGGCGCAACACTTCAGGTACCTCAATACGGCCATCAGCTTGCTGATAATTTTCCAGCACCGCAACCAAGGTACGGCCAACCGCTAAGCCTGAACCGTTAAGGGTATGCAACAAACGTGGCTTTTTGTCGGTTTTACTGCGGCAGCGCGCCTGCATACGGCGCGCCTGGAAATCACCCATGTTGGAACATGATGAGATTTCGCGATAGGTATCCTGCGCAGGTAACCACACTTCCAGGTCGTATGTTTTGGCTGAACCAAAGCCCATATCGCCCGTACATAGCAACACTTTGCGGTAAGGTAGATTCAGCAGCTGCAGCACTTTCTCTGCATGGCCGACTAGCTCTTCGAGTGCATCCATTGAGGTTTCAGGCGCAACAATCTGCACCATCTCAACTTTGTCGAACTGGTGCATACGAATTAAACCACGCGTATCGCGTCCGTATGAGCCCGCTTCTGAACGGAAGCATGGCGTGTGCGCGGTGAGTTTAATTGGCAGCGCTTCTTCCTCAACAATCTCATCACGCACCAGATTAGTCAGTGGCACTTCCGCCGTTGGGATCAGAGCATAATTACTGCTTCCCGCTTCTTCACCCAAAGGTTTGGTGTGGAACAGGTCTTCACCAAACTTGGGCAACTGACCGGTACCAAATAACGTTTCCTGATTCACCAGATACGGAACATAGGTTTCGAGATAACCGTGCTGCTGCGTATGAAGATCCAGCATAAATTGGCTCAGCGCACGATGCAGACGCGCGATTTGCCCTTGCATCACAATGAAACGTGAGCCGGTCAGTTTTACCGCTGCGGCAAAATCCAGGCCTTTGGCGGCTTCACCCAGCTCGACGTGATCTTTTACCGGGAAATCAAACTGACGCGGCTGTCCCCAACGGCTGATTTCCTGATTCTCGCTGTCATCTTTACCCAGTGGAACTTCATCAACCGGCAAATTTGGCAACGCGAGAGCAAAATCACGAATTTCATTCTGCAGGACATCCAGTTCTGCTTTAGCCGCATCCAGGCGTTCGCCCAGTGCGTTCACTTCCTGACGCAGCGGCTCGATATCTTCCCCACGTGCTTTGGCCTGACCGATGGATTTGGATCGGGAGTTACGCTCAGCCTGTAGATTTTCAGTTTCTACCTGCAAGACTTTACGACGCTCTTCGAGCGAACGTAACGTTTCCACATCCAGTTTGAATCCTCGGCGTGCCAGTTTTTCTGCGACTGCGTCTGGCTCATTACGCAGCAGGTTGGGATCGAGCATGCTAATCCTGTGTAATAAAAGGTTGATTGAATGAAAGGCGGGACGCATCCCTATGGAATGCAATGAAATCCTTGCTCACCTTACCGTAAGGTGTTTATCAGCGGTAGCGTTTTATCGGGCTATTTTGATCCTGCTCAGCGAGCCAGGCGAGTTTTTCACCAATTTTTCCTTCAAGCCCGCGATTGGTAGGTTGGTAATATCGCGTCTTAGCCATTTCAGGTGGAAAATAGACTTCCCCGGCCGCATAGGCGTTGGTTTCATCATGTGCGTAGCGATACTCTTTGCCCAGTCCCATCTCTTTCATCAACCTGGTTGGAGCATTGCGTAAATGTTCCGGCACATCATAATCTGGAAATTCGCGCGCATCACGCATCGCTGCTTTGAAAGCGGTGTAAACGGCATTACTTTTGGGGGCGCTGGCGAGGTAAACAATAGCCTGTGCAATAGCTCGCTCGCCTTCAGCAGGACCAACGCGAGTGAAGCAATCCCAGGCAGCAAGCGCAACCTGCATGCCTCGTGGATCGGCGTTGCCGACATCTTCCGAAGCGATAGCCAGTAAACGACGTGCGACATACAGAGGATCGCCACCTGCAGTGATGATACGGGCATACCAATAAAGCGCAGCATCCGGTGCAGAGCCACGAACAGATTTATGCAAGGCGGAAATCAAATCGTAGAAACGGTCGCCTTTATTATCAAAGCGCGCCGCCCTTTCACCTGATACTTCATTGAGCAGTTGTGGCGTTAGTTCACGCTGGCCTTGCGCATTGTTCTCTGCCATATCCGCCATCATTTCCAGCGTATTCAACGCACGCCGTGCATCACCGTTCACCAGCTCGGCAATCATGCGACGCGTATTATCCGGTAGCAGAATATCGCTCTTACCGTAACCGCGATCGTCATCTTGCATGGCTTGCAGCAAAACCTGCTCAATGTCGGCTGTGGTAAGAGATTTGAGTAAATATACGCGCGCACGCGAAAGCAGCGCCGAGTTCAGCTCAAATGAGGGGTTTTCTGTCGTGGCACCAATAAAGGTTATCGTGCCGTCTTCGATGTGTGGAAGGAAAGCATCCTGCTGGCTTTTATTGAAGCGATGCACTTCATCGACAAACAGAATAGTACGCCGTCCCACCTGTCGATTTTGACGTGCTCGCTCAATGGCTTCACGTATCTCTTTGACACCAGAGGTCACGGCAGAGATGCGCTCCACATCGGCTTTGCCATAATGACCAATAATTTCTGCGAGCGTTGTTTTACCTGTCCCTGGTGGTCCCCATAAAATCATTGAATGCAGATGTCCTGCCTCGATGGCGCGCGGCAGTGGTTTGCCAGGCGCCAGCAGATGCTGCTGCCCAATATATTGTTGCAACGTAGCCGGCCGCATGCGTGCGGCCAGCGGTTGAAACTCATTTGATGGGGCAAAATCCAGAGACAGATTACTCACCATTACCTCATTGTCGTTGATCGTCCACCGTTACTCCTTTTGGCGGAGTAAAGGTGAATTTATCCGGGCTAATTGCGCCATTATTCTGACTTTTTAGCTGATAATCGCTGTGCTGACCATCTTGCTCAACAGCACTGAACTTATTGATTGTGCCGGAGGAGGTAACATTGATAGTGAACTGCTTAAGATTGCCGTCACTACTTTTTGGGGTCAGCTCGAAGTTATCGCCTTTCTGCGAGATATTGTATTGCTTCCAGTCACTTGGCTGATTACGAGCAATAAGCATAAACGGGGTATTACTCGCGGCATTTTGCAGCAGGCTGACACTCGCTTGCTCAACGAATGGATTATAGAACCACAGATTCTTACCATCAGAAATAATTACGCTTTCGTCTGGCGCAGTCATGTGCCAGTTAAACAGACTCGGACGTTTGACCCAAAGTTCGCCTTCACCGTCCTGCACATTCGCACCGCTGCCATCAGTCACTTTCTGACTAAAGCTGGCGTGGAAGCTGTTCACTTTATTTAGACGCTGTTGTAGATCGCTAGACGCATCCGCCAAAGCTGAAGCGGAAACAAAACTGGCCAATAGGCCGCAGGCAATAACGCGTAATTTCATCTGATTCGATTCCTTATTCATTGTTTCCCGACACTTACAACATTAAACGTAGTTGCCGCCCTGTCTCTTCGACAGGAGAAAAAGCCGAAAGCTCCCGAAAATATGGGGATCGACCAACAGATAAACAATGGGCCAGCGTTAACTGGCCCATGAGCAAACAACTGTACGCAGAAATTACATCTCGTGTGGCGGCGGCGAAAGCACTTCGCGGTTACCATTGTGTCCAGGTTCAGAAACAATGCCTTGCGCTTCCATCTGCTCGATGATGCGCGCTGCACGGTTATAACCAATGCGGAATTGACGCTGAACTCCGGAGATTGATGCACGCCGTTTTTCCACCACGAAAGAGACGGCCTGGTCGAACAGCGGATCTAACTCTTCATCGCCCATCATCCCACCCGCAGCGCCCTCGCTCTCTTCACCGGCGGTGATACTCTCGATGTACTGCGGACGACCACGTGCTTTCCAGTCCTGAACCACTGCATGCACTTCCTGATCGCGTACAAACGCACCGTGCACACGCACAGGCATGGAGGAGTTAGGCGGCATGTAGAGCATGTCACCCATCCCCAACAGTGATTCCGCGCCACCCTGATCAAGAATGGTGCGTGAATCAATCTTACTGGAAACTGTAAAGGCAATACGTGTTGGAATGTTGGCTTTGATCAGACCGGTGATGACGTCAACTGAAGGACGCTGCGTCGCCAGCACCAGGTGAATACCCGCCGCACGCGCTTTCTGTGCCAGACGAGCAATCAACTCCTCGACTTTCTTACCCACGGCCATCATCAGATCGGCAAATTCATCGACCAACACCACAATGTACGGCAGTTTTTCCAGTACCGGTGGCGTGGTATCCATACTATCGCCCGGCTTCCAGAATGGATCGGGGATTGGTCGGCCCATCGCTGCAGCTTGCTCAATCTTTTCGTTGTAACCCGCAAGGTTACGCACGCCCAATGCTGACATCAGCTTATAGCGACGCTCCATCTCACCCACACTCCAGCGCAGCGCATTCGCCGCATCTTTCATATCGGTAACGACTTCGGTCAGCAGATGCGGAATGCCTTCATAGACTGACAACTCCAGCATTTTGGGGTCGATCATGATAAAGCGCACCTCTTCCGGGGTAGCTTTATACAACATACTGATGATCATGGTGTTAACGCCCACTGATTTACCGGAACCGGTAGTACCAGCAACCAGTAAGTGAGGCATTTTCGCCAAATCAGCCACGACCGGCTGGCCAGCGATGTCTTTACCCAACACCACCGCAAGCGGAGAAGGATTTTCACGGAACTTAGGGCAATCCAGCACTTCGCGCAGATAAACGGTTTGACGATGTTTATTAGGTAACTCAAGCCCAACGTAAGGTTTACCGGGGATCACTTCCACTACGCGTACTGCGACGGCAGAGAGTGAGCGGGCCAGGTCTCGCGACAGATTTGAGATGCGTGAAGCCTTAACGCCCGGCGCCAAATCGAGTTCGAAACGGGTAATAACTGGGCCCGGTGAAATACCAACGACTTCGGCCTTCACACGATAATCGGCCAGTCGCGCTTCAACCAAACGCGCCGTTTGCTCGAGCGCAAACATATCAACGGGTTCTTCCTCTGATGGCGGCGGCGTGAGCAAATCCAATGTTGGCAGCGGCGTAGACGGTCTTTCCAGCGGCTGCTCATGGCGAACCAGGAACGGGTGGAACAAACTGTCCTGAACCGGCGCGGCAGGTTTTACGGGGGCCGCCGGCGCAGAATACGCTTCCTGCTCGGGCGAAGACCAGGGGCTGCTTTCTTCACTCAATGAAGGCATCGGTTTAGGTTGTGACGGCTCAGGTTGCTGCCAATGCGCTGGCTCTTCAGCCTCTGGAGCTGCAGAAAGCGTGAACAGCGGCTCGCTTGGGCTATCATCAACCAAATCTTTCATTGGTGAGAAATCAAAGGCAGAAGACGTATCCAGATTAAAGACTGGAGTCTCCTTTTCCGCAGGTTCGTTATAGCGTTGCTGCTGCTGATCGGCAAACTGACGAGCAAGTTGCGCTTGCTGCAACGCATCTTCATCTTCGGGCTCAGCCACATTCTGCCAGCTTTCACCATAACGATTCTGCTGCTGAGACTGGAAGGCCTCACGCAATTGCGCTTCCTGTAACGCAACATCATCCTCATGCGACGTCGCGCTATAGCTGGCCGTCACCTCAGGCTGCTGCTGTTCAGCTTCTTTTGCCTGCTCTTCCGCCATACGTTGTGAAGGCAGCTTAATACCATACGACGCCAATTCACGACGCGTTGGTAATTTGACTTTGTTCGGACGCGGCAATTCTGGGCCAATGCCCTGCTTCACTTGCGGGTTGTAATCACGCTCGGGCACGATATCAAATGCTGGCGAGTAGGCCGAAGTTGATGACGCCGTTTTTATCGCCCCCGCGGCCAATGATGCGGCAGCGGCGGTATTTAATGGCGCTGAAGACGGGGCTGCATCCTGCCAGTTGCCCATGCTTGGGCCTTCGTCATCCTCGGCAGGCGAATAGGGTGAAGGCACCGGTTCATTTGGCACTTCGAAGCGATAACGCGGTGTCGAGGATTGCACGACCGGTTCCGGTGTCGCAGTAACGGGCTCGGGAGCAAAAGTCGACGCTGGCACGGGTTCAACAGAACGTGGTACAGGTGCAGGTTCTACGGACGCGCTGTTCCCTGGCTGCGCGGCTGCTGGCGCTTGTTGTGCGGCTTGCGTGGTGACAGCAATCGCAGCGGCAGTTGCGGCACTGGCTTTGGCCAGCAGCGGATCATCACCTAACGCTTCTGTGACGGGTTCGCTAATTTTGCGGGGTTTCGCCAACAATACATCATCGTCTGCGCTTTCAAACTGAGCTGCAGGCAATGAAACCGGCACATCATCAGACTGCTCCTCGTCGTCATACTCCTCTTCCTGCCACGGTTCTTCATGTCGTGAGCGATTACTGGCAAACGTCAGAACGCCCATCACGACACCGCCGATTCTTTCAGCGATAGTCAGCCAGGACCAACCGGTATACAGCGTGATGCCTGCCGCCCATACACACAGCAGCGTCAGCGTGCCGCCCGCTGAACTAAACCAAGGTGCCATGGCATTGCTTACCAGGCTGCCAATAACGCCGCCTGAGGTAAAATACCAGATGTCATCGACGTTCAGCGCAGCAAGACCGCAAGTCGTCACGACTAATGCCAGCACACCAATCAGGCGCAGACCAACGGCAAAGTAGTCGATGTAATCCTGGCGGTCACGCTGACGGAAAGTGATCCAACAAAGACCAATAATGACCGGAGGAATGGCGTAGGCCATCACGCCGAAAATGAATAACAGCGTATCTGCCAGCCATGCGCCGACGCTGCCACCCAGATTATGGATGGGCTCGTGCCATGCGGTTTGTGACCAGCTTGGATCTGAAGGGTTAAAACTAACCAGCGACACCATCAAATAGATGGCGAACAAGGCCACAAGAATGAGCAACGCTTCCAGCAGACGACGTCCACTGCTCAGCGGTTGTAACGAAACATCTTTATCTTCTGTATATTCCTGGCTCAAGAGAACTCTCCAGGTGCCTGTAAATTAAGAAGGCAACAACGTCGGGCATGCCCGACGCTGGTCCTGTATGAATTCACAGGAGTGTACCGAAATCCTGCAAGCTTTGCACCTGCCCTGCACTACCGGGTTTTGATCACCAGACGATTGCTCTGTTTGACCTCTTCCATCACCACGTAGGTACGGGTGTCGTTTACGCCCGGCAGGCGTAGCAAGGTTTCACCCAGCAGCTTACGATAGGCGGACATATCAGGTACGCGCGTTTTCAGCAGGTAGTCAAAGTCACCTGAAACCAGGTGACACTCTTGAGTTTCCTCAAGTTTTTGCACTGCGGCGTTAAATTGTTCAAACACATCAGGCGCGCCACGATTCAGAGTAATCTCAACGAATACCAGCAGTGAAGCGTCCAGATAATGTGGGTTGAGCTGAGCGGTGTAACCCAGAATGAAGCCCTGACGCTCCAGGCGACGCACGCGCTCAAGACAAGGTGTCGGCGATAATCCAACCCGTTTCGATAGCTCGACATTGGAAATACGACCGTCTTTCTGCAGCTCATTCAGAATATTTCTGTCGATACGATCTAAATCTTTTCCGGGGCGTTTCTTATTGTCTACCATTATTATTGTCTCTCTTAATTCCTTCCCTTTACCTGCCACACCCTGAAAACGCTCATTGTTCAGGGCCTTACTGAAGTGAAGACATTAAGCCTGTGCAGTGATGCATCCATCCGTATGACGCATGTTGTCTGTCCACACCATGCGTCATTACCAATGTCAGGCTGAGTTTATTCGGCTAAAAAGCCCAAAACAGAAAGGAAATTCTGTTTCGAATCGCTAAATATTCTCTGCTTCTCCCAATGTTTTCGCAAAAGCGCAGGCGATTGTCAAAGTAAAACATCCAAATTCAGTACAAGATGCCAGATAGAGATCTGGGTTGCTGTTTTTAAATGAGAATTTTTATGCTGCTGCACCACTAATTGCCGAGCATTGCCCCCTTTTAGCGCAACGCGCGTGCAGAATCTCCGCTCATCGTCTACGCCATTTGCAGTGATTGTTAACAAAATTGCTGAAACCTTTTTTTGCAGCGTTAATTTCCCTACAATCAAAAACTATGTTGTCAAAAATATTGAGGAACGTATGAGTACGGCCAAACACAGTAAGCTGCTCATTCTGGGCTCCGGTCCTGCCGGTTATACCGCTGCGGTTTATGCAGCGCGCGCTAATCTGAACCCGGTTTTAATTACCGGACTGGAAAAAGGCGGCCAGCTCACTACCACTACCGACGTAGAAAACTGGCCGGGCGATCCCAACGACCTGACGGGGCCAGCGCTGATGGAACGCATGCAAGAGCATGCCGAAAAGTTCAACACCGAGATCATTTTTGACCATATTCATACCGTTGATCTACAGAACCGCCCGTTCCGTCTGGTGGGAGATAGCGGAGAATACACAGCGGACGCGTTGATCATTGCGACAGGCGCATCAGCACGCTATCTCGGCTTACCTTCTGAAGAGGCCTTCAAAGGTAAAGGCGTCTCAGCCTGCGCCACCTGCGATGGTTTCTTCTATCGCAATCAGAAAGTTGCCGTGATAGGCGGGGGTAACACCGCGGTTGAGGAAGCCCTCTATCTGGCAAATATCGCTGCTGAAGTACATTTGATTCACCGGCGCGATAGCTTCCGCGCCGAAAAAATTCTCATCGATCGTCTGATGGAAAAAGTACGCAATGGCAATATCGTTTTGCACACCAACCGTACACTCGACGAAGTGGTTGGCGATCAAATGGGCGTAACGGGGGTAAAACTGCTGTCGACGCAAGGCGAGGCACCAGAGTCCCTCGACGTCGCGGGCCTCTTTGTCGCCATCGGCCACAGCCCAAATACTGCGATTTTTGATGGTCAGCTGGATTTAGAAAATGGCTATATCAAAGTGCAGTCCGGCTTGCACGGCAATGCCACGCAAACCAGTATTCCTGGGGTGTTCGCTGCCGGTGATGTTATGGACCATATCTATCGCCAGGCGATCACTTCCGCTGGCACCGGTTGTATGGCAGCACTGGATGCCGAACGTTTCCTCGATGGCTTGGTTAAAAACGATAAGTAAGTTGTTAATAACCTGATCATAATCGCTACGAGGCGGCCAGTTTTGGTCGCCTTTTTTGTTACCTGCATGCTACAGTTCAGGCGCCCGACATTGCTGGGTTTTCATCCGGGATTTACATCTCTTTTGAGTTACCAAACGGCATCGCATGAACAAATCACGGCAACAAGAACTTCTCCGCTGGCTTCGTCAGCAACGGCATCATGGTGCGCGCAGCTTACGCGTGGCTTCACTGTTGGGTTTTGCTGGCGCATTAGTGATTATCGCGCAAGCCTGGCTACTGGCGTCGCTTTTACAAAATCTGATTGTGGCGCAACAGCCTCGCGCAACGCTTCTCAACGATTTCCTGCTATTACTGCTGTGCTTTGTTCTACGAGCAGGTTTGCACTATGCACGCGAAATGGCAGGACATCGTGCTGGCGTCGCGATTCGTCGTGCGCTACGTCAGCAGGTGCTGGATCGGCTCAGTGCATTAGGTCCTGCCTGGATACAGGGCAAGCCCGCTGGTAGCTGGGCTACACTGCTGCTCGAACAAATCGAAGAGATGCAGGAATATTACGCGCGCTATTTGCCGCAAATGTCACTCGCTGTCTTTATTCCGCTGGCCATTTTGATTGCCCTATTCCCAATCAATTGGGCAGCCGGGCTGATTCTACTCGTGACCGCACCGCTCATTCCGCTGTTTATGGCAATGGTCGGTATGGGGGCAGCGGATGCGAATCGTCGTAACTTCCTGGCCCTGGCAAGGCTTAGCGGCGATTTCTACGATCGTTTGCGGGGTCGTGAAACGCTGCGCCTGTTCCATCGTGCCGCCGCCGAAGAACAGGCAATCGCCAATAGCACTACAGATTTCCGCCAGCGCACCATGGAAGTGTTGCGCCTGGCTTTCCTCTCTTCCGCCGTGCTGGAGTTTTTCGCTTCTCTGGCGATAGCGGTCGTGGCGGTCTATTTCGGCTTCTCCTATCTTGGCGAATTAAATTTTGGCCATTACGGTACCGGCGTAACGCTCTTTGCCGGATTCCTGGCGTTGATTTTGGCACCGGAGTTTTTCCAACCCTTGCGCGACTTAGGCACCTTCTATCACGCTAAAGCCCAGGCGATTGGTGGAACAGATGCGCTGGATCAGTTTCTCCGCGAAAGCCCCGATACCGTCACTGAACAAGATTCGACTGTGCTTTCCCTCGCTGCACCGCTGGTGATACAGGCGAAGAATTTGGTCGTGATGACCGCCAGAGGCGAAGCATTATCGCAGCCGCTGAATTTCACCCTTGCTGCCGGTAAGCGTGTCGCTTTGGTAGGACAAAGCGGTGCCGGGAAAACGGCGTTGATGAACGTACTGCTCGGCTTCCTGCCTTACCAGGGTTCTCTATGGATAAATGGCCAGGAACTGCGGGAGATCAATCGCGATAGCTGGCAACACCATCTCGCATGGGTAGGACAAAATCCGCATTTACCCGCCTTGACGCTGCGTGAAAACTTGCTGCTGAACAACCACGTGGATGACGTCACGCTTAAAGCCGTGCTTCAGAAAGCGGGAGTAACTGAATTTTTAGACCGTCTGCCACAAGGATTAGATACCGTTCTGGGCGATGGAGGAATTGGCCTTTCCGTTGGTCAGGCGCAGCGTGTTGCTGTTGCGCGTGCGCTACTTAAACCCGCGCAACTGTTGCTGCTTGATGAGCCCGGATCTGGCCTTGATAGTCAAAGTGAACAACACGTTATCAACGCATTACACGAGGCGGCAACACAACAGACCACGCTCATGATCACCCATCAACTTAACGATCTGGAGAACTGGGACGAAGTGTGGGTCATGCAGGCGGGACAGTTGATCCAGCAAGGTCATTGGCAGCAGTTGATTGCACAGGATGGACCGTTACGCCAGATGGTTAAACATCGTCTGAAGGAGATCGCATGATGAACAGCTTATTGCCCTTTCTGCGTCTTTTTCGTCGTCACCCGTGGCGACTGGGACTTGGCATTATTCTCGCGATCGTCACCTTACTCGCTAGCATTGGACTACTAACGCTATCAGGCTGGTTTCTCGCCGCATCTTCCCTGGCGGGTGTCGCTGGACTTTACAGCTTCAATTACATGCTGCCTGCCGCAGGCGTGCGAGGTGCGGCTATTACGCGGACGGCAGCACGCTATTTTGAGCGTTTGGTAAGCCATGATGCCACCTTCCGCGTACTACAACATTTGCGGGTATTCACCTTCAGCAAACTTATTGCGTTGGCACCTGAACAGTTAGCGCGTTTTCGTCAGGGTGAATTACTGAACCGCTTCGTCAGCGATGTGGATACGCTAGATCACCTTTATCTGCGGGTGATTTCCCCCCTGGTTGGCGCAGCCGTCGTCATCGTGGTCGTCACCTGCGGTTTAGCCCTGCTGGATGTCCCGTTAGCACTGCTGTTGGGAGGCGTCATGCTACTTACGCTGCTACTTATGCCACCGCTTTTCTGGCGTTTAGGTACGGCATCTGGACATCAAATTGCGCAACATCAATCCCGCTGGCGCATGCAATTAACACATTGGCTTACCGGATTATCTGAGCTGAAGATCTATGGCGCAGCGCAGCTATGGCGCAAACATCTCAATCTAGAAGAGTTCCGCTGGCAACAGGCACAACGCCGGCAGCATCGTTTGCAGGCGCTGGCGCAAAGTCTGTTAATGCTGATCAGTGGAGCTACGGTCACGCTTCTGCTGTGGATTTCTGCCAACGGCGTAGGCGATAATTCTGCTCCAGGTGCACTGATTGCGCTGTTTGTATTCTGTGGATTAGCGGCCTTTGAAGCCCTTGCACCGGTTGCCGCCGCCTTTCTGCCTCTGGCGCAGGTGAGCGGCGCTGCACAGCGCGTGCAGGAGATCATTGAACAACCCGCAGCCATTCGTTTCCCCAGCGTTAAGGTTGAAAGCGCTGCGGGTATTCACTTAAAACTGGAAAACATCTGCTTCAGCTATCCGCAACGTCCAGAACCCGTATTACAGCATTTCTCCTTATCACTTCGTGCTGGCGAACATGTGGCACTCCTTGGGCCGACTGGCTGCGGCAAATCGAGTCTGTTAGCCCTGATTACCCGAGGATGGGAAGCACAACGAGGCTCAATCACGTTGAATGACATCGCGCTGGCTGATTGGGATGAAGCAACGTTGCGAAGCCGCATTAGCGTCGTTACGCAGCGCGTACATTTGTTCAGCCAAACATTGCGCGATAATTTGTTGCTGGCCAAACCAAACGCCACTGATGAGCAGTTAGTTGAGGTGCTGCATCACGTTGGTTTGCCACAGCTTGTCGAACAGAGCGAAGGTTTGAATGCATGGATGGGTGATGGCGGCCGACCGCTATCCGGCGGCGAAATGCGTCGCCTGGCGATTGCTCGTGCATTGCTGCACGATGGCGATTTATGGTTACTCGATGAGCCCACCGAAGGTTTGGATGCCAGCACCGAACAGCAGATTCTTGCGCTGTTGCGGCACGTGAGCAGCGGTAAAACGTTGATTATGGTGACGCATCGCTTGACCGGTTTAGACGCAATGGATCGTATTTGCGTGATGGATCAGGGGCAGATTGTTGAATCCGGTACCCACGCCGAATTAATCTCAAAAGCAGGCCGCTACTGGCGTTTCCATCAGCGCTTTACGCTATAGTCTTAGCCAACAGCACTGAGTGTGATTAATGCAATGAGACTGATACAGCTTTCACGGGATTCATTAAATTTCCCCCCCCCTGAAATGGCACTGCGCGAGCCAAATGGATTATTGGCGATGGGCGGCGATCTCTCCCCTGCCCGTTTAATGAATGCTTATCAGCGTGGCATTTTCCCGTGGTTTTCTCCTGGCGATCCCATACTTTGGTGGTCGCCGGATCCTCGCGCAGTGATGTTGCCGGAATCATTCCATCTCAGCCGCAGTATGGCGCGCTTCCATAAGCGATCGCCTTATCGTGTCACCATGAATCATGCCTTTCCTCAGGTGCTGGAAGGCTGCGCCAGCAATCGCCAGGAAGGTACCTGGATCACTTTTGAAGTGAAACGCGCCTGGTTACGTTTATACGAATTAGGCCATGCGCATTCGATTGAGGTGTGGAACGATCAGCAACTGGTAGGTGGCATGTATGGATTGGCGCTGGGACAAATCTTTTGCGGCGAGTCGATGTTTAGCCGCCAGGAAAATGCCTCAAAAACTGCGCTTTGGGTGTTCTCGCAGCATTTTCTTGCTCATCATGGGCGGTTAATAGATTGCCAGGTACTGAATCCGCATACTGCCTCGCTGGGAGCGGTTGAAATCCCCCGTGTCGATTACTTACAGTACGTGCAAACGCTGGCGTGGCAACCCGTTTTAGATCATTGCTGGCAAACACAAACCCTTTTTTGACATTGCTCCCAGATGTTTTGCACACAATTCCCGACAAAAGTGATACAATAAGCGAGTTTGGTATGTCGTCCGCGCTTCGCTGTGGCGAGCCGGAATTGCCAGGTTGGGAATCTCACACATTTCCCGAAGCTGTTTTGATTGTGCACCTGATGCCGATTGCTACAGATTCTTAGCCCGCTAATCCCCCGCAGACGTCAAAAAACACCCTAATTTATCCGTACTGCACGCGCAACGGCGCGACGCACGGCGAAGCGTTGGCAAAATCATCAACGGTTCTTTACATAAATCATGGAATTCGGCATTATCTTGCCGGTTCAACAGTTTGGTAGTACACCCAGAGGATTCGATGGCCAAAGAAGACAATATTGAAATGCAAGGTACCGTACTGGATACGTTACCGAACACCATGTTCCGCGTAGAGCTTGAAAACGGGCACGTGGTTACCGCTCATATCTCCGGTAAAATGCGCAAAAACTACATCCGCATCCTGACGGGCGACAAAGTGACTGTCGAGTTGACCCCGTACGACCTGAGCAAAGGCCGCATTGTCTTCCGTAGTCGCTAAGTAACTGTTCACACCTCGCGTTGGTTACCTTTATTTAGCGCGAAAAAAAGGCCGGATTCGCATCCGGCCTTTTTCATATCTACGCCACAATCAGTGAACGGTACCTTCGGTTTTACGTTTTTCCGCACTCAGGAAATGATAAGTAAGCTGGTTTTTCTCTTTATCCAGCGCGACTGACACCGATCCACCATCAACCAGCGAACCAAACAGCAGTTCATTCGCCAACGGTTTCTTCAGATTTTCCTGGACGGCACGTGCCATCGGACGCGCACCCATCGCTTTGTCATAACCTTTATCAGCCAGCCAATCTCGCGCATCATCACTCACTTCAAGCGATACGCCCTTAGCATCCAGCTGAGCCTGCAACTCGACGATAAATTTGTCCACTACCTGATGAATCACCTCCTGTGACAGGTGACGGAACCAAATAATGTTATCGAGACGGTTGCGGAACTCTGGCGTAAAGATCTTTTTAATCTCTTCCATCGCGTCTGTGCTGTTGTCCTGATGAATCAGGCCAATCGACTTACGTTCCGTTTCACGCACGCCAGCATTGGTGGTCATCACTAGCACCACGTTGCGGAAATCTGCTTTGCGGCCGTTGTTATCGGTCAGCATACCGTTGTCCATCACCTGCAGCAGCAGGTTGAACACATCCGGGTGTGCTTTCTCGATTTCATCCAGCAACACCACAGCATGTGGATGCTTAATCACCGCATCGGTCAGCAAACCACCCTGATCGAAGCCGACGTAACCCGGAGGTGCACCGATCAAACGGCTAACGGTGTGACGCTCCATATACTCGGACATATCAAAACGCAGCAGCTCAATGCCCAGCGCTTTTGCCAGCTGAACTGTGACTTCGGTTTTACCCACACCTGTAGGTCCAGCAAACAGGAACGAACCCACCGGCTTACGATCCTGCCCCAAACCAGCACGGCTCATTTTGATTGCTTCAGTCAGTGCTTCAATCGCATTATCCTGACCAAACACCAGCATCTTCAGGCGATCACCGAGATTTTTCAGCGTATCACGATCGGTTTGTGACACGCTCTGCTCGGGAATACGTGCAATACGCGCAACCACCGTTTCAATATCAGAGACATTGACCGTTTTCTTACGCTTACTCACCGGCACCAAGCGCGCACGCGCACCAGCTTCATCAATCACGTCAATTGCCTTATCGGGCAGATGACGATCGTTGATATATTTCACCGCCAGCTCCACCGCCGCACGCACCGCTTTCGCGGTATAGCGCACGTCATGATGCGCTTCGTACTTCGGCTTCAGACCATTGAGGATCTGCACGGTCTCTTCCACAGAAGGCTCGGTGATATCGATCTTCTGGAAACGACGCGCCAGCGCACGATCTTTCTCAAAGATGTTGCTGAACTCCTGATAAGTAGTTGAACCCATCACGCGGATTTTACCGCTGGAGAGCAATGGCTTGATCAGGTTTGCCGCATCCACCTGGCCACCCGATGCCGCACCGGCACCGATAATGGTATGGATTTCGTCAATAAACAGGATGCTATTGCTGTCCTGTTCCAGCTGTTTCAGTAGCGCTTTGAAGCGTTTTTCAAAATCACCCCGATATTTAGTACCGGCCAGCAGCGAGCCGATGTCGAGAGAGTAAATGGTGCACTCTTTCATCACCTCAGGCACGTCGCCCTGCACAATACGCCAGGCAAGACCTTCAGCAATCGCGGTTTTACCTACGCCCGATTCGCCCACCAGCAGCGGGTTATTCTTACGACGACGGCATAACACCTGTACGGCACGCTCCAGCTCTTTATCGCGGCCGATCAGCGGATCGATTCCGCCGACACGAGCAAGCTGATTAAGATTGGTGGTGAAGTTTTCCATACGATCCTCCCCGCCTGCTTGCTCTTCGTTAACCGGATTCTCCGCATTGTTCTGCGGCTGGCCGGGTTCGTCTTTACGCGTACCATGGGAGATGAAGTTAACCACATCGAGACGGCTCACTTCGTGTTTACGTAACAGATAAGCCGCTTGTGACTCCTGCTCGCTGAAAATCGCGACCAGCACATTGGCGCCGGCGACTTCGCTGCGACCGGAGGACTGGACGTGGAATACTGCACGCTGCAGCACACGCTGGAAGCTGAGCGTAGGTTGGGTATCGCGCTCCTCTTCAGTGGCTGGCAGCACCGGTGTGGTTTGTTCGATGAATGCTTCGAGTTCCTGACGCAGAGCCACGATATCCACCGAACAGGCTTCCAGTGCCTCTCTGGCCGACGGGTTACTGAGCAATGCCAGCAACAGATGCTCGACGGTCATAAACTCATGACGGTGCTCGCGCGCTCTGGCGAAAGCCATGTTTAAACTGAGTTCCAGTTCTTGATTGAGCATTTGGCACCTCCCACAATTATCGCTCTGACAACCTATTTCCTATATGGAGATGGTCTCAGGCTTTTTCTAGCGTACACAGCAACGGATGTTCATTATCTCGTGCGTAATTGTTCACCTGGGCTACTTTGGTCTCCGCCACTTCTGCAGTGAATACACCACAGATTGCTTTTCCATGGTAGTGAACTTTCAACATCAGCTGCGTTGCACGTTCAATATCATAAGAAAAGAACTTTTGCAGAACGTCAATAACAAATTCCATAGGTGTATAATCGTCATTATTCAGAATGACTTTATACATTGAAGGCGGCTTTAACCCTTCGCGTACTTTATCTTCGGCGAGATGTTCAAAATTAAGCCAGTCGTTTGTGTTTGCCATAATGTTCCGTCGAAATTCTGCGTTACGGTTGTGCACATTTCTGCGCCCATTCCTAAAGTTTAACATGCCTGTCAAGCCGGCTTTTACTTGCTAAAAAGTGGCCCTAAAAGCACATGCGCGACCTGTATCACAAAATTTGCAATAGCGTTAACTGCCTCAAATTTTGATGAATTTATCCCCATCCGCCAGGGCCGTTTGCTTGACGATAAGGTCCGTTTCTCTACATTCTACTAACACAAGCTGATTGAGTTTTAAACAAGCTCGACTCACAGCTTCAATGACCTCACCTACTTATCAAAATGTCTTGCGAGGGAAGTAAAAGCATGGAGACGGGTACAGTAAAATGGTTCAACAACGCCAAAGGCTTCGGTTTTATCTGTCCGATTAGCGGCGGCGACGATATCTTCGCACACTACTCCACGATCCAGATGGAGGGATACAGAACGCTGAAAGCTGGCCAGCAGGTTCAGTTTGATGTCCATGAAGGACCAAAAGGCAATCACGCCAGCTTGATAGTGCCCTGTGAAGCCACGCAAGCCGCGGTCGCTTAACGCGCATGCTGTTTCACGTATTCTGACCACTCCCGAAAAAAAATGCCAGCCGCAGACGCTGGCATTTTTATTTGGCGAACTCCGCCTTCCTTAATCTGCTCGACCACGCGCTAACCACATTACGCGGGAAAACAACTGTTCAAGCAGAGGCGGGATGGCGCCAGGCCCACGTTCTGCCGCGGCCATGGCAACGGCAATCGCTAACTCAGGCTTTGAGCTGTGTTGAATCGCTTTAGTAATAATACGCCGCGGATTCATGGGGACGTTTAACGGCAGGTGCGCCATTTGATGATAAATATCGCTAAAACCCTGCTTGTAGAGAAAATGTTCAATGTCCGGTGCCGGAAATTGTGTGAGATGTTCCTCTTCGCGACCGTGCGAAGGGAGCTGACTGCGGGCGGTAGCAGCATATTTGCTGCCCGCCTGATCTCCATCGGTGAGAACATGCCAGGCGATGCCCATTCGTTGGGCAAACTTCAGTAAAGGCTTAAGACCCGACTGCGCAAACTCAATCACTTTTACGCCTTCCGCCGCAAAGTGATAGCCGTGTTGCCGTGCCAGTTCATTAATGATCCACACTTCCGTTTCGCCCTCCACCAAAAGCCAGCAGCGGGCAAAGAGCGCGGAGGGACGATTAACACGAATATGAAAACCGATGCGACGACTCTCTTCAGCACTCAAGCCTTCAGGACCAATGCGCCATGCCGCCACGCGGGTAGGTTCACGCACCAGGCGACACACGTTCTCCAGCGGTACTTGCGAAAGCAGTTCACCCGAGTTGGTGGTCGCAATTTTTTGGAGTGGCATCAGCTCCAGTAAATTCCACGCCACTGACAGCATAATAGGATGCAGCCGCGTTTCAGGATCTTCCACCAACAGCAGCGGGTGCGCACCCGCGGGCAGCGCCTCGTTACCGTGTGCCTGAATAAGTAATGAAAACATGCGCAGCAAAATCACCTGACGGCTCCGCGATTCCGTGCCCGCAATAAGATGGTTGAGCTTATCGAGTGAGCGCCAACCCTGGCTCCCCTCCCGCATTTCCGGGGCAACCCTTACCGCGCTACTACTTGATTGCTGCACCAGAAAATAGTGCTCCAGCAGTTGCTGCATGGTGTGTAATCCCTGCCGAAGAAGATCATCACTGAGAGTCTGCGGCCGCACGACCAAATCTCGCGTCAGTTTTTCCACTTCCTGCGCTAACGCTGTCAGCGTTGTGGCACGATATTCAGCGTCGTGTTCAGTATGCCGGGCCCGGCGGCCAAACCGCGCATCACGTAACCGCAGCACCGGATAATAAGCGCGCAGGTGTGCCAGCGCTGCGTCGGTGCCCGGCATGGGTAACACATCACCGCGTTGATCGATAAAACGCCACGAGGTTTTTACCCCCTGATCCTGACGTTTAGCGCGCGTACTAAAACGGATAAAGCGTCCCTGCTCATCGCGCTGCCAGAAGGGCTGAAACACAGCGTCTTCCTCGTTGCTCTGGGCGCGAAAACAAAATATCAGCTGCAACTGCCGCATGCGGGCATCCACATCGCCAGGCGGGAAATGAAAGTCGTGCTCGGTGAATTGATAAGGTTCAGCGGCCGGTGCCAGCAATAGCGTCAGCGCGTCCAGCAGGCTCGATTTACCCCAGGCATTTTCCCCAATCAACAAATTGGTAGCGGTGAGCGGCAATGACAGCCGATTAATACCGCGAAAACCGTGAATTTCGATATGTTCCAGAATCATCATACAATCCATCCGCTGCTTTGCCTGAGCATGGTCCGCCGCGTGGCGTTGGTCAAGTCAGTACCGGGGGAAAAGGTTTACACTTCAACTGTTTTTCGCTAGCGTGGCAACCCTTCACACATGGATAGAAACCCAACATGTACGGATTGATCATCATCCTTTTGCCGCTGATTCTCGGCTACCTGCTGCCGCTGCGGAATACCACCCTTTTGCACGCCGTCGCCCGCACATTAAGTGCGCTGGTGTATATCATTCTGTTCTTCATGGGCACCAGCCTGGCCTTTCTGGATAACCTCAGCAGCAATTTGCTCACTATTTTCCACATCGCGCTCGTCAGCATGATGAGCATTCTTGCCTGTTCGCTGCTGGCTTTGTGGCTACTGGAACGACGCTGGCCGTGGCATCATCAGCACAAACCCCAGACGCTGCCGTCGCGCCTGCATATGGCACTGGAATCACTCAAGCTTTGCGCATCGGTGCTGGCGGGTTTTCTTCTGGGGTTGAGCCAATGGGATCCGCTGCGTCACGCCACCACCATCAGCGAATATGCTTTAATGCTGATGCTGTTGCTGGTCGGTATTCAACTGCGCAGCAGCGGTATGACGCTGCGTCAAATCACCCTTAACCGTCGCGGGATGGTGGTGGCAATGGTGTCGCTATGCAGCGCGCTGTTTGGCGGCATCCTTGCCGCATTTCTGCTGGATTTGCCGATCAAAACCGGTCTGGCGCTGGCGAGCGGTTTTGGCTGGTATTCGCTTTCAGGGATTTTGATCAGCGAATCGTTCGGCCCGGTGGTGGGTAGTGCGGCCTTCTTTAACGATCTATTACGTGAACTGATCACCATAATATTCATCCCGCTGTTGATCACCCGCCAGCGCAGCATGACGCTGGGACTGAGCGGCGCAACCTCAATGGATTTCACCCTGCCAATCCTGCAACGCACCGGTGGTATAGAAATTGTCCCGGCTGCGATTGTGCACGGTTTTATTATGAGCCTGCTGGCCCCTATCCTGATTGCGCTTTTCTCAGCCTGAATAGTGAAGCGCATTTTTTCACGGCTGCGCCCCAGCGACATCGTCTACGCTTTCTGACTGACACGTTTCCGCCATCGGCATGGATGGCTCAACACCAGAAAGGAGCAAACGATGAAGCAAACTGTGGCCTCACTGCTGGCGAAAACACTCGAAAGCGCTGGCGTAAAACGCATCTGGGGCGTCACCGGTGACTCGCTCAACGGGCTAAGCGATAGCCTGAATCGTATGGGAACCATCGAATGGATGCCCACACGCCATGAAGAAGTAGCCGCCTTTGCGGCCGGCGCTGAAGCGCAAATCAGCGGTGAACTGGCGGTGTGCGCCGGTTCCTGTGGTCCGGGCAACCTGCATTTAATTAATGGTTTGTTTGATTGTCACCGCAACCACGTCCCGGTGCTGGCGATTGCCGCGCATATTCCCTCCAGCGAAATTGGTAGCGGCTACTTCCAGGAAACCCATCCGCAAGAGCTGTTCCGCGAGTGTAGTCATTACTGTGAACTGGTCTCCAATCCAGAGCAGCTGCCGCAGGTGCTGGGTATTGCGATGCGTAAAGCGATTCTCAATCGCGGCGTGTCGGTGATTGTGATCCCCGGCGATGTCGCGCTGCAGCCTGCGCCGGAAAGCGCACGTAGCGAATGGTATCCGCCACAGCTGCCGCATGTGGTGCCGTCCGCCAGCGAAGTGGCGCGCTTAGCCGAAACGCTGAACGCGGCGGAAAATATTACCCTGCTGTGCGGCAGCGGTTGCGCTGGTGCGCACGCCGAAGTGGTTAAGCTGGCGGAGACGCTGAAAGCGCCGGTGGTGCATGCAATGCGCGGTAAAGAGCACATTGAATACGATAATCCTTATGATGTCGGCATGACCGGCCTGATCGGCTTTTCGTCCGGCTTCCACGCGATGATGAACGCCGACACGCTGGTGCTGCTTGGAACACAATTCCCCTACCGCGCGTTCTATCCTGCGGATGCCAAAATCATTCAGATTGACATCAATCCTGGCAGTCTCGGCTCGCACAGCCATGTCGATATGGCACTCGTCGGCGATATCAAAACGACCCTGCATGCGCTGCAACCGCAGCTCACCAGCAAAACCGATCGTCAGCATCTGGACAAAGCACTGGAGCATTATGTCGATGCGCGTAAAGGGCTCGACGAGCTGGCAACCGCCAACGATAAACTGCCGATTCACCCGCAGTATCTGGCACAGCAAATCAGTGAATATGCCGATGATGACGCCATATTTACCTGCGACGTCGGTACGCCTACCGTGTGGGCAGCGCGCTATCTGAAGATGAACGGTAAGCGTCGCCTGATTGGCTCGTTCAATCACGGTTCAATGGCCAACGCCATGCCCCAGGCATTAGGCGCACAAGCGCTGAATAAGCAGCGTCAGGTGGTTGCGCTATGCGGTGACGGTGGATTTAGCATGCTAATGGGTGATTTCATTTCAGTGGCACAGCTGAAACTGCCGGTGAAACTGGTGATTTTCAATAACAGCGTGCTGGGCTTTGTGGCGATGGAGATGAAAGCCGGTGGCTATCTCACCGATGGCACCGATCTGGAGAACCCGGATTTTGCCGCCATTGCCGCCGCCTGCGGCATTAAAGGTATCCGTGTGGAGAAAGCCTCCGAACTGAACGGCGCGCTGCAGGAAGCCTTTGCCCATGATGGTCCGGTGCTGATTGACGCGATTACCGCGAAGGAAGAGTTGTCAATGCCGCCGCAGATCAAAGCCGAACAGGCCAAGGGATTCAGCCTGTACATGATGCGCGCCATTCTGAATGGGCGCGGTGATGAGATCGTGGAGCTAGCGAAAACCAACTGGCTAAGGTAAAACAATTCAAGCCAAATATGATGATAACGCGGGCGCTTCGCCCGCTTTTTTATTTCAGGAGAGCGACGTGATCGATTTACGCAGTGATACCGTAACCCGCCCCAGTGCCGCCATGCTGGATGCCATGATGGCGGCCGAAACCGGCGATGATGTCTACCGTGATGATCCTACCGTTCACGCACTGGAAGTTGAAGCCGCACGTTTGAGCGGCAAAGCCGCTGCCCTGTTCTTCCCCACCGGTACGCAAGCGAATCTGGTTGCGCTGCTGTGTCACTGCCAGCGCGGAGATGAATACATCGTTGGCCAGCAGGCGCACAACTACAAATATGAAGCCGGCGGCGCAGCGGTACTTGGCAGCATTCAGCCCCAGCCGATTTTGCATGCTGAAGATGGGTCACTGCCGCTGGCCGACGTGGCTGCCGCCATCAAACCCGATGATTTCCACTTCGCCCGTACGCGCCTGTTGAGCCTGGAAAATACCCATCACGGTAAAGTACTGCCGCTGAGCTATCTGGAGCAGGCGTGGAAATTCACCCGCGAGCGTAAGCTGGCGCTGCACATTGATGGCGCCCGTATTTTTAACGCCGTGGTGGCGCAGAATGTTGCGCTGGAAGCGATTGCGCGCTATTGCGACACCTTAACTATTTGCCTGTCAAAAGGCCTTGGTACGCCGATCGGTTCGCTGCTGTGTGGCAGTGAAGCCTATATTGAAGAAGCGCGCCGCTGGCGCAAAATGACCGGCGGCGGCATGCGTCAATCCGGCATTCTGGCCGCAGCGGGGCTGTATGCATTAAAGCATAATGTGGCGCGTCTTAAGGACGATCATGATAACGCTGCGTGGCTGGGCGAGCAGCTAAGCGCCATCGGCGTTGAGGTGGTCAATCAGCACACCAATATGCTGTTTGTGAAAGTGCCGGCAGAGAACGTTGAAGCACTGAAGAGCTGGATGCAATCGGGCGACGTGCTCATCAGCGTCGGGCCGGTAACGCGCATCGTGACGCATCTGGATGTCAGCCGTGAGGATCTGCAACGGCTGGTGGCGCACTGGCAGGCATTCCTGCAGCAGTAAATCCTGGTACGCATCAATGCTGCAAGGGTCGCCAATGATGGCGCCCCTTGCACTACATCACTGCGCCGCACCGTACTTCGCTAATAACGCGCGGGCAATCGCCAGAGTTTCGGCATCGGCGCTACCGCGATAATCACGCGGGCGGAAATGCATCTGAAACGCCGCAATCAGCTTGCGCTGCATCTGTGGCGTTGTCGCTGCCGAGACATCGTAACCATAGCGCTGCAGCGCATCCAGTAATTCTGCTTGATCCACTGCGTCTTCCGCTGCACGACCATACAGATAACGCTTTACCGTTCCGGGCTCTGGCCAGGCACCCAGGCCATGTTCCGCCAGCTGCTGCCAGGGAAAAAGTGGCCCCGGATCTTGCTTGCGCTGCGGCGCAATATCGCTGTGACCCACCACATTTTCCGGCGTGATACCGTAGCGCTGGGTAATATCTTGCACCAGCGCCACCAGCGCACTGATTTGCGTCGGAGTGAAAGGCTGCCACTGTAACCCCGTTAAGGTACGGCGGTAGCCGCTATTAACCATTTCAATGCCAATCGAGGTGTCATTGATGCGCGTTGCGCCGCGCCAGAAGCTGGGCCCCGCATGCCAGGCTAACTGGCTCTCCGGCACCAGTTGCCAGATCACGCCCTGGCCTTTTTTCTGCGGAGGATGCTGCGGAATCAGGTAATGCGCGCTAACTTCACGATCGGTCAGCGTTGCCAGTGAACTGGAAAAATCCTCAGCGGTGTAATGAATGACCACCACTTTAATGCGCGGCCGCGCGCCCTGGGCTGGATGAGCGGTATCCACCCAATACCCGTGACGCGCTTCAATCGATGAGTGACAAGCGCTCAACAATAGCGCCATCACCAGCAGGACCACTCCGCGCATTAGCGAATAATCACGGCTGTGCCGGTAACGCTCACCATCAACATGCTGCCTTCTTTACCTACCGTTTCGTAGTCAATATCGATACCTACCACCGCATTGGCGCCAAGCGCTTTGGCCTGCTCTTCCAGCTCTTGAAAGGCGATCTGCCGCGCTTTGCGCAACTCTTTTTCGTAAGCCCCCGAGCGCCCACCCACGATATCGCGGATACCCGCGAAGAAGTCGCGGAAGATATTGGCCCCCAGAATCGCTTCCCCAGCGACGACACCGCAATATTCACTGATGCTGTGCCCTTCCAGCGTTGGCGTAGTGGAAAACTTCATCAACTTCTCCTTTTCTGAATCAGCGAGTTATAGCTCTTACGGCGTAAAAGCAAGGCTATACTCTATGCTAAAAATGGCGCTTTGCCAGTGAACAATAAGGAAATCGAGATGAGAACCCATGCCTTTGCGCTGCTTATTCCCGCGGCGTTGCTGCTAAGTGCTTGTACCACCGTAGAACCGGTCATTAAGGATAATGGCCCGCGCACCGCGGCCTGTATTGATGGCGGCCCGGATAGCGTGGCGCAGCAGTTCTACGATTTACGCGTCAGCCAGCCAACACAGGGCTTACCGGATAGCACCCAGCTGGCGAAATACCGCCCTTACCTGAGCGATCGTTTGTATCAGAAACTGCTGAGTGCCAGCAGCCAGAACCCGAAACCGGCGGCGTGGACCAGCGGCGACCTGTTCTCCAGCCTCGCGCAAGGCCCGACGTCGGCCGATGTGGCCAGCGCCTCTTCCATTCCTAATCGCGACGCGCGCAATATCCCGCTGCGCGTGGATTTGAGTCGCGACGATAAAAAGTGGCATGACGAAGTACTGATGATCCACGAAGGCACCTGCTGGGTGGTTGATGACGTGCGTTATGTCAGTGATGTACCGCACGTCAATGGCGGTTCATTGACGCAGCTGCTGGAAGCGAAAAAGTAGTCGTTCACTTTTCCAGCACTCAGTTCTAATGATTAGCGCGCCGCATCCTTGCGGCGCTTTTTGTTTATATTTTGTGAACTACATTCGCCTCCTCAGCCCTTACCCGCCGTGAGTGGCGCGATAATGTGCTACGCTTTGGGAGTTTTACTGCTGTTAAATAAATTTTAACCCACCGCAATTGCATAACTATTCTGGTGACGTTAAGATTCACGACACTAATTACTATTCATTTTTTGCGCATGAGTATTCAACTAAACGCCATAAACTGTTTTTACGGTGCCCACCAGGCACTGTTCGATATCAACCTGGCTTGTCCGCAGGGAGAAACGCTGGTGTTGCTCGGCCCGAGTGGCGCGGGTAAAAGTTCGCTCCTGCGCGTCCTTAATTTGCTGGAGCAGCCGCGCTCCGGCAGCCTGCACATTGCCGGTAACCAATTCGATTTCGCCAAACCACCTTCTGACAGCGCCATTCGTGAACTGCGCCAGAATGTCGGCATGGTGTTTCAGCAATACAATCTGTGGCCGCATCTTAGCGTGGTGCAAAACCTGATTGAGGCGCCCTGCCGCGTGCTCGGCCTTAGCAAGGATGCCGCGCGTGCGCGTGCTGAAAAGCTGCTGGATCGCCTGCGTCTGACGCCCTATGCCGATCGCTTTCCGCTGCACCTTTCTGGCGGTCAGCAGCAGCGCGTCGCCATTGCGCGTGCGCTGATGATGGAGCCGCAGGTGCTGCTGTTCGATGAGCCGACTGCCGCGCTCGACCCGGAAATCACCGCCCAGATCGTGAGCATTATTCGTGAGCTGGCACAGACCAACATCACGCAAGTGATCGTGACACATGAAGTGGAAGTGGCGCGTAAAACCGCCAGCCGCGTGGTGTACATGGAAAACGGTCATATTGTTGAGCAAGGCGATGCCAGCCACTTTACACAGCCGCAAACCGACGCGTTTGCTAATTATCTTTCGCATTAAGTCAGGATGCTTCTAATGAAAAAAGTTGTACTTGCTGCATTACTTGCTGGTCTGAGCCTGAGCGCTTCTGCTGCGCAGACGCTGCGTTTCGCTACTGAGGCTTCTTATCCTCCCTTTGAGTTTGTCGATTCCGATAACAAAATTCAGGGCTTTGACGTCGATCTGGCGAACGCGCTATGTAAAGAGATGGATGCCACCTGCACCTTCACTAACCAGGCCTTCGACAGCCTGATTCCGAGCCTGAAATTCCGTCGTTTTGACGCGGTGATGGCCGGAATGGACATCACGCCAGACCGCGAAAAACAAGTGCTGTTCTCCAAGCCTTACTACGATAACTCTGCCATCTTCATCGCGCAGAAAGGCAAAGTGGCAGACGTAGCCGCGCTGAAAGGCAAACGTGTTGGCGTGCAGAATGGCACCACGCATCAGAAATACCTGTCTGACAAGCACAGCGACATCACCGTCGTTCCTTACGACAGCTACCAGAATGCGGTGCTGGACCTGAAAAATGGCCGTATCGATGCCGTCTTCGGTGATACTGCCGTCGTGAATGAGTGGCTGAAACAGAACACCAATCTTGCACCGCTGGGTGAGAAAGTCACCGACAAAGAGTACTTCGGCACCGGCCTGGGCATTGCCGTGCGTCAGGGCAACACTGAGCTGCAGGGCAAGTTCAACGCCGCGCTTGAGAAGATCAAAGCGGACGGCACTTACAAAACCATCTACAGCAAATGGTTCCAGCAGTAATTTCAAATGAATGAAATGATTCCACTCGCAAGCGCCGCCGGCATGACCGTCGGCCTTGCCGTTTGTGCACTGATCGCCGGCCTTGTGCTGGCGATGATTTTTGCTGGCTGGGAATCGGTGCGCTGGAAACCGCTGGCGTGGATCGGTACTGGCCTGGTGACACTGATTCGTGGCCTGCCGGAAATTCTGGTGGTGCTGTTTATCTATTTCGGTGCATCACAGCTGCTGCTCACCCTGTCCGATGGCTTCCACATTAATCTTGGCCTGTTCAACATCCCGGTGCAGGTGCAGATCGAGAACTTCGACGTCAGTCCCTTCCTGTGTGGCGTGATTGCGCTGGCGATGCTCTATTCCGCCTATGCGTCACAAACCCTGCGCGGCGCGCTTAAAGCGGTGCCGGTAGGACAATGGGAATCGGGCCAGGCGCTCGGCATGAAAAAATCGGCAATTTTCCTGCGCCTGATTATGCCGCAGATGTGGCGTCACGCCTTACCTGGCCTCGGTAACCAATGGCTGGTGCTGCTGAAAGATACGGCGTTAGTCTCGCTGATCAGCGTTAACGATTTGATGCTGCAAACCAAAAGCATTGCCACGCGCACGCAAGAACCTTTTACCTGGTATTTGGTGGCGGCGGCGATTTATTTGATTATTACCCTGTTCAGTCAGGCAGTGCTGCGCCGTATTGAATTGCGCACCACGCGTTTCGAGCGGGGGGCCTAACGCATGCTGGATTATTTACCCGAGCTGCTTAAAGGGCTGCATACCAGCCTAACGCTGACCGTGGCCTCGTTGATTGCTGCGCTGGTGCTGTCCGTGCTGTGCACCATTGTACTGGCACTCAAAGTCCCGGTACTGAATTGGCTGGTGAAAGGCTATATCACGCTGTTTACCGGCACGCCGCTGCTGGTGCAGATCTTCCTGATTTATTACGGACCCGGACAGTTCCCCAGCATCCAGAATATTCCGTGGCTGTGGCATCTGCTGTCGCAACCCTGGCTGTGTGCGCTGCTGGCGCTGTCGCTTAACAGTGCCGCCTACACCACCCAGCTGTTTTACGGTGCGGTGCGCGCCATTCCATCCGGTCAATGGCAATCCTGCGCTGCGCTGGGAATGAATCGCAAAGACACGCTGCGTATTCTGCTGCCGTATGCCTTCAAGCGCGCCCTTTCGTCTTATTCCAACGAAGTAGTGCTGGTGTTTAAAAGTACTTCACTGGCTTACACCATTACGCTGATGGAAGTGATGGGGCACGGGCAGCTGCTGTATGGCCGCACCTACGATATCTCGGTGTACGCTGCCGCGGGCCTGATCTATCTGGTGGTTAACGGTTTGCTGACGCTGATGATGCGCCTGGTAGAGAAGCGCGCGCTGGCGTTTGAACGTCGCAACTGATGTACCAAGCGGGTGCAAATTAACGCACCCGCCCAATGATATCTTTAAGCAAAAATATTGCATACAAATTCATTTACTGGCATCGTGTAACCCGTTCCGTCTCTGGCATGGTTTACAGGAGTTATATAATGAAAAAATGGATCGTTGCTGCTGCACTGGCAACTCTGGCAATGAATGCTTATGCGGCCGAAAAAATCCGCTTTGCCTCTTCCGCAACTTACCCGCCATTTGAATCCCTCGATCATGACAACCAGATTGTGGGTTTTGATATCGATCTGGCAAAAGCCTTGTGCCAGCAAATGAAAGCGGATTGCACCTTCACCAACAACGCCTTTGATAGCCTGATTCCGTCGCTGAAATTCCGCCGCTATGACGCAGTAATTTCAGGTATGGATATCACTGCCGATCGCAGCAAGCAGGTCGATTTCACCCAGCCTTATTATGCTAACTCCGCCATCGTTATTGCCCATAAAGGTCAGTTCACCGACTTCAGCCAGCTGAAAGGCAAGCGCGTCGGCGTGGAGAACGGCACCACGCATCAGAAATACCTGCTGGAGAAACACCCTGAAGTGATCGCGGTGGCCTATGACAGCTATCAAAACGCGATTCTCGATTTGAAAAATGGTCGCCTGAATGGCGTGTTTGGTGATACGGCGGTGGTCAATCAGTGGCTAAAGGCCAATGACGATCTCAGTGCGGTGGGCGAGCACATCACCGATACCGACTTCTTCGGCACCGGCTTAGGCATTGCGGTACGTAAAGGCAACGAACCGCTGCTGAACGAGCTGAATAGTGCGTTAGTCGCGCTGAAGGCCAACGGCACCTGGCAGCAGATCAATCAGAAGTGGTTCCCGGAATAAGCGTTATTTGCTGAGCAAACACAGCACTTCAAAATGCGCGGTATGCGGAAACATATCGAACAGCTGCACGCGGCTAACGCCGTAATCCGCCAGACGCGCGATATCCTGCGCCATGCTGGCCGGATTGCAGCTGGAATAAAGTATGTAATCGGGTGCCATCTCAGTAAGATAAGCACACAACTCAGCACCAATGCCGCGACGCGGCGGATTGACCAGCACCAGCTGCGGCACGGCTTCGCGTGATGTCGCAAACTGCGTTGAATCCAGTGCGGCAAAACTCACCTTCTCCAGACCCAATTGCTGCGCCGACTGCTGCGCGCAGGCAATGGCTTCGGCGCTGATTTCGATGCCGGTCAGCTGCATCTCAGACGTGGCGCAGTGCAAACCAAATCCACCGACGCCACAAAACAGATCCCACATACTGCTCACCGGCAGCTGTGCGACCCAATCACGTGCGGTGGCATACAGATCCGCGGCAACATGGGGATTGGTCTGGAAGAAGCTTTGCGGGCGAATATAGAGCGGCACCTGATTAAATTTTTCCGCCAGCGCCTGATCTGGTGTCAGCGCAATCTCTTCATCCCCTTCAAGAATCGCCATATGCACCGGCTGAATATTGGCGGAGATGACTTTCAGCTGCGGCAACTGCTGCTGCAGCCAGGGCAGTGCCGCACGCAACTGCGCCAGCTTACTGGTGGAGCGCAGTACAAAACGCAACATCATGCCGCCCTGCGTGCTTTCGGTCAGCAGCAGAAACTTCAGCTCACCGCGTTTGCGCGCTACGTTGTAGGGTGTTAAACCCGCACGCGCGATAAAGGGTTTAAGTACCTCAAACACCGCGCCAAAGCTAGCGGGATAGAGCGGACAGGCGCAAAGATCAACCGGTTCACCGTCGCGCGCCATCATGCCGAGAAGGGGCCGCTCAACGCTGCCACTGACCACCATTTTGGCTTTATTACGAAACCCCTGCTGCCCGGATGCCACCGGCGGCAGCCATTCGGCGACTGGCCTGTCCGCCAGCAGCTGCTCCAGCAACGACTGCTTATCATTGAGCTGTTGCGGGTAGGGTTTTTCCAGCCACTGGCAAGAGCGACAGCGGCCGGCATCATAAAGCGCGCAATGCATAGCTTGGCCTGTATTCAGAATCGGGAGAAAAAAATGGGGGGCGATTGTATCACCGGTTTCGGAAAAAAGCGCGGCTGCTGGCAGGCACAAACAGCAGCAGCAGAACCAGCACCTCCGGCAGCTTTTGCAGCAGGGTGTGATGAATAATCTGCGCATTGCTTTCGCCGGGAATGCTAAAAATCTCCGGGTAGATCCACCCCACGGAGGCCATCAACATATAGATCAGCACAACGATTTGCGTGGCAACATAGCCCCAGCGTCCGCGGTTGCTGCCGCGCATCAGCGTAAAGGCGCAGCGCAGTTCAAACAGGAAAATCAGCTGGCTGGCGATAAAAATCAGCGTGGAATCCCAGGCTTGCACGCTACGATGCACAAAGTTGGCGAGTTCGTCGAAACCCAGTTCGTTAGCCAGCATCAACACGCTGAGGCAGCGGGTAATGATGATGGCACAGCCCGCAACCATCACTGGCACCGGCGTGCTGTTAATCATTGAACCGTTTTTCAGGGTTTCCGACATGGTTTAGCTCCGTCACCATAATAAAACGGGCCGAAATAATCAGCCCGTTCTTATGGTGGCAAATGTTACGATGTTCAGCCACGTTTTGCTTTCTGAATATCGCGTAATCGCTGCTTTTCTTCGTGCGCCATAAAGCGCCAGGCGATAAAACCGACTAAACCGACGACAAACAGAATCAGCGAAGCTAAGGCGTTGATTTCCGGATTCACACCACGACGTACGGTGGCGAAGATCGCCATCGGTAGCGTGGTAGCGCCTGGGCCGGTGACAAAGCTGGCGATCACCAAATCGTCGAGCGACAGGGTAAACGCCAGCAGCCAGCCGGTAACAATCGCGGGTGCGATCATCGGCACAGTGATCACGAAGAACACTTTCACCGGCGTGGCGCCAAGATCCATTGCGGCTTCTTCGATCGAGCGATCCAGTTCACGCAGACGCGAGTTGATCACCACCGCCACGTAAGCGGTACAGAAGGTCACGTGTGCCAGCCAGATAGTCAGCATGCCGCGATCGCTTGGCCAGCCCAGCGTATTGCCCATCGCCACAAACAGCAGCAGCAGTGACAAGCCGGTGATCACGTCCGGCATCACCAGCGGTGCCGTCAGCATAAAAGCAAAGCCGTTATGCCCGCGGAAGCGGCCAAAGCGCACGATCACCACCGCCGCCATAGTACCAAGCACCACCGCCATGGTGGCCGAGAGCGCGGCGATGGTCAGGCTAAGCCCCACCGCATCCAGCATCGCCTGATCCTGGAACAGCACGTTGTACCAGTGGAACGAGAAGCTCTCCCACACCGTCACCAGCTGCGAACTGTTGAAGGAGTACACCACCAATAGCAGCATCGGCGCATACAGGAACATAAAGCACAGCACCAGAATTACGCTGCGCCACGGAGAGCGAATGGTCGGTAACTGGCTCATTCCTTCTCTCCCATTTCACGATTTTGATGCTTATGGAACCAGATGATCGGCAGAATCAGGATCAGCAAAATGATCACCGCCAGCGCGGACGCCACCGGCCAGTCGCGGTTGTTAAAGAACTCCTGCCACAAAATACGCCCAATCATGATGCTGTCCGGACCGCCGAGTAGTTCGGGGATCACGTACTCGCCCACCGCCGGAATAAACACCAGCATCGAACCAGCAATAATCCCGCCTTTGGTCAGCGGCACAATCACGCTGAAAAAGGTCTTCAGTGGACGCGCGCCGAGATCCAGCGAGGCTTCTACCAGCGAATAATCAATTCGCGTCAGCGCGGTATAAATCGGCAGCACCATAAACGGCAGATAGCAGTAAACGATACCGATATACACCGCGGTATTGGTATAGAGAATCACCAGCGGGTGATCGATCACGCCGAGCCACATCAGGAAACGGTTAAGAATGCCGTTGTTGTTGAGCAGCCCCATCCATGCATAAACGCGCACCAGGAACGAGGTCCACGACGGCAGGATCACCAGCAGCAGCAGAATGGTGCGCATTGAAGGCTTACTGTGCGCCACCGCCCACGCCAGTGGATAGCCAATCATCAGGCAGATGATGGTCGAAATGCCCGCCACTTTCAGCGACGTCAGATACGCATCGGCGTAGAGCGGATCGTCGGTCAGCGTAAAGTAGTTGCCGAGATTGAGCACCAGATTGAGCTGACCATCCGCCCAGGTGACCAAATCGGTATACGGCGGAATGGCGCGCGCGATATCAGCGAAGCTGATCTTCAGCACGATCAGGAACGGCAGCAGGAACAGCAGAATCAGCCACAGATAAGGCAGTGCAATCACCAGCTTGCGACCGTGCTGCATTTTAATGCGTGTGGCCCAGCGCTGCAGCGGCGTGCCCACCACTTCTGGCGCGCTGCGTTGAGAAATCTGGCTCATATCGCCCCCTTAAACCGTCAGAACCACACAGCTGTCGGCGTCCCAACAGAGGCGGACTTCATCGCCCCAGGTTGGTGCGCCTTTGCGGTAGCGATGGGCGTTTTGCAGCTGTGCGCTAATCATTTGGCCGCTGCGCAGACGCACGTGGTAAATCGACAGATCGCCAAGATAGGCAATGTGCACCACTTCTCCCACGGCAAAGTTGCAGCCATCGGCCGGCACCTCTTCGCACAGCATGACTTTTTCCGGACGCAGCGCGACGTGCACCGGCACGTTATCGACGACGGACACATCGGTCTGCACTTTTAGCGGATGTACCAGGCCAGGCGCATCAATGATCAATGCATCCTCGCCACGCTCACGCAGTAACCCGTCGAACACATTCACCGAGCCGATAAATTCAGCGCTGTAACGGCTGGTGGGATGTTCATAAATCTCTTCCGGTTCACCAATCTGCACGAATTTGCCGCGGTTCATGATGGCAATGCGGCCCGCCATGGTCATCGCCTCTTCCTGATCGTGCGTCACCATCACGCAGGTGGCGCCAACGCGCTCAAGAATATCAACCACTTCGTGCTGCATGCGGTCACGCAGCTTTTTATCCAGCGCGCCCATCGGTTCGTCGAGCAGTAACAGCTTAGGGCGCTTCGCCAGACTGCGCGCCAGCGCTACACGCTGACGCTGACCGCCCGACAGCTGATGCGGTTTACGTTTGGCAAACTCTTGCATATGCACCAGCGACAGCATCTCTTCGACGCGGCTGTTAATTTCGCCTTTCGGCAATTTGTCCTGCTTCAGGCCAAAGGCGATGTTTTGCTCTACCGTCATGTGCGGGAACAGCGCGTAAGACTGGAACATCATGTTGATCGGGCGCTGATAGGGTGGCACGTGCGAGAGATCCTGGCCATCCAGCACAATCTGGCCGCTGGTCGGCGGTTCAAATCCCGCCAGCATGCGCAGCAAGGTCGATTTGCCACAGCCGGAGGCACCCAGCAGCGCAAAAATCTCGCCTTTGTAAATGGTTAGACTGACATCATCCACGGCGTGTTGGCCGTCAAACGATTTGGTCAGGTTGCGAATTTCCAGCAGCGGCGTCAACGCCTTAGCCGTTTTATTTGGGGGGCGGGGAATCGCGTCGTTCACTAACATTTCTCCGGCGCTACAATCGCGCGGCACAGCCAGCCGCTAAAAATGGCACAACAGAGGCCAGTACAGCACCTCTGTCGTCGTCTTCAGGCAATACTCGTTCAGAACGAGTTACTTACCACTTTTTACTTTAGTCCATGAGCGCGTACGCACACGATCCAGTTTCGGATCCTGGACCTTGAGCACAAACAGCTTCGCCATCACCTCCGGCGTCGGGAAGATGCCCGGATTATTCCGCACATCAGCATTGATCAGCGGCAGCGACGCTTTGTTGCCATTGGCGTAGTTCATCTTATTGGACACATCAGCGATCACTTTCGGATCCATGATGTAGTTCAGCCATTGGTAAGCCGCGTCCAGATTCTTCGCGTCTTTTGGAATTGCCATCATGTCGAAGAAGGCCAGTGCGCCCTGCTTCGGCACGCTGTAGCCCAGATGCACGCCGTTGTTGGCTTTATCGGCACGATCTTTCGCCTGCAGGATGTCGCCCGACCAGCCAATTGCGACGCAGATGTTGCCGTTGGCCAGGTCATTGATGTACTGCGACGAGTGGAAGTAACGGATGTTCGGACGCAGTTTCAACAGCAAATCAGTGGCGGCGCCAGAGTAATCTTTCGCATCAGAACTGTTTGGATCTTTGCCAAGGTAGTTCAGCACAGTGGCGAAAATCTCTTCCGGCGCATCAAGGAAGGAGACACCGCAGCTTTTCAGTTTTTCCAGATTTTCGGGTTTCAGCACCAGATCCCAGCTATCCACTGGCGCATCGGCCCCCAGTGCGGCTTTCACTTTATCGACGTTGTAGCCGATACCGGTGGTGCCCCACAGATAAGGAATCGCGTATTTATTGCCCGGATCGTGCTGGGCCACTTTCGCCATCAGATCGGGATCGAGGTTTTTGTAATTCGGCAGCTTGCTCTTATCCAACTCCTGGAACACACCGGATTGCAGCTGACGCGCCAGGAAGCTCGACGACGGCACCACCACGTCATAACCGGTGCTACCGGCCATCAGTTTGCCTTCCAGCACTTCGTTGGAATCAAAGACGTCGTAGACCACTTTGTCACCGGTCAATTTTTCAAAATTCGGCACCGTGTCAGCCGAAATATAATCTGACCAGTTATATACATGCAGCGTTTTATCTTCTGCCTGAGCACCAGCGGCCGCAGCCATCAGCACACCAGCAACCACACCTGGCAACCATTTTTGACGTTGGTTGAACATGTTTTCCTTCCTCCTGAGCGGGTCATTACAACGCTGTATACACGCGATCCGAACGTTGCGTTTTCTGTAAAAATTACAGGCACACAATGAATCAATATTCAGCGGGAGTTTAATAGCAAAAACCTATACATGTGCTGAAGTGGTACGTCCCAAGCAGCCCCGCAAGAATAGCCCCCCCTTACCCACCGCACCAGATCTCAGCTTAAAAAACGCCTTTTCGCGATAAGTTATGCATGTTTCTGCTATGGGGTTTGGCATTAGCGGCATAAAGCACGACTAATATCTGGCAATAAAGGGCAAAGTGCAGAATAAAAAGCGGTGGGGCTAGAATGAAAACTGCCGCAAAAAGCGGCAGTTAGCGAGGCGGGGAACTCAATGCAGCATCGCGTGGCTGCTGGAGCTGGGTTGTCGCTCCTCTTCCTCTTCCACAATCAGCAGGTGGTTAGCGAAGGCCTCCATAATCACCATGGAAACGCCCTCTTCACTCTGCTTCATAAAGTGCGAGAACTGACCGAAGGTGAGTCCGGCGGTGGTACTGATCGACTGGCAGACAATCAGCTTCGGCAGATTGTCGTCCTGAATATCAACGAAAGCTTTAATCGTGAGCGAACTGGCGTTGATCTGCGATAGATCGCCCACCAGCGGAATCAGCGCCGTGGGTTTTACTTCTGCCAGCGCGGAGAAGAGGATAACGTTATCCACCAGGTCGATTTTTGCATCAAACACCCCGTCAAAATTCTGCATGTGCGGCAGGTGCAGTGCCTGACAGGCATCGCATTCGAACCAGGTGATATTTTGTTGATCCAGCCAGCGACGCAGCACGTCAATGTCCGGAACGACCAGTGAATCCATCGTTATATCCTGTGGGGTGAAGAAATGAGCGCCTTAGCTTACGGAAAAACCGATCTGGATGCCACGAAAACCGCTGAAAAGCGCAGGTCAGCCGCCGGTTTTAGGACGATAGCCGGGGCAAGCATGCAGCTCTATCCACTGGATCATCATCGTCGCGATATCTAAACCGGTAATGCCCTCAATGCCTTCCAGCCCTGGCGAGGCGTTCACTTCCATCACCAGCGGCCCGCGATGGGCACGCAGAATATCCACGCCGGCGACTTCGAGGCCGAGCGTGCTGGCGGCTTTCACCGCGATTTCCCGCTCTTTATCAGTAATGGCTACCGCTCGGGCTTTGCCGCCGCGATGCAGATTGGAACGAAAATCGCCCTCTTTCGCCTCGCGCTCAATGGCCGCCACCACTTCATGGCCAATCACCAGACAGCGGATATCGCGCCCCTGCGCTTCTTTGATGAACTCCTGCACCAGAATATGCGCGTTAAGGCCACGAAAGGCATCGATCACGCTCTCCGCCGCCTGACGCGTTTCCGCCAGCACCACACCAATGCCCTGCGTGCCTTCCACCAGTTTCACTACCAGCGGCGCTCCGCCCACCATGGCGATCAAATCATCGGTATCATCCGGCGAGGAGGCAAAGCCGGTAATCGGCATATCAATCCCTTCACGCGCCAGCAGCTGCAGCGACCGCAGTTTGTCGCGCGCGCGGGTGATCGCCACCGATTCATTCAGCGGATAGCTGCCACGCACCTCAAACTGGCGCAGAACGGCCGTGCCGTAAAAAGTGGTGGCGGTGCCGATACGCGGGATCACCGCATCAAAGTGTCCCAGCGTCTCACCGCGATAGTGCACTGCAGGGGAATCAGAGTTGATATTCATGTAGCAGGAGAGCGGATCGATGATCTGCACCTGATGACCACGCTCTTCCGCAGCGTCGCGCAGACGTTTACACGAATAAATCGATCCATCGCGGGTGAGAATGGCCATCTTCATTGCAGAGTTCCTTGTGCTTAGCGTGTCGCCCAACCCTGCTGATGCAGGTAATCCAGCATAAACGGACGTGTTTCTTTAATAATCAGACGCTGTATCAGCTGGCTCCAGGTTTCGGATCGCTGGTTACTGTCGCGCTGCTGATAATAGGCGGTCAGTTGCTCATCGTACTGTGCCAGCACGCGTTTATCGACGGGCTGATAGTGATTCTCATGCACCAGCATCGCCTGTGGCATACGCGGTTTAACGTCTGGCGTATCTGCCGGATGGCCGATGCAGAAGCCGAACAGCGGCAGCACGAACTTTGGCAGCTCGAGTAACGCGGTTACCTCAGCGATGCTATTACGAATGCCACCAATAAACACGCCGCCAAGGCCAAGCGATTCCGCCGCAATCATGGCATTTTGCGCCATTAACGCCGTATCAACGCAGCCGAGCAGCAGCTGTTCAGCACGTCCCAGCTGCGCATCCGGGCAGATTTGCTGATGACGATTGAAGTCAGCGCAGAATACCCAAAATTCCGCCGCAGCGCTGACCCATGGCTGGCCGCCAGTTAGCTGTACCAGCTGCTCGCGCTTTTGCCGATCGGTAATGCGAATAATGGAGGAACACTGCAAAAAGCTAGAGGTTGAGGCCGCTTGTGCCGCGCTGATAATGGCGCTGCGTTGCGCCTCTTCAATGCCCTGTTCAGTAAAGGCGCGAATGGAACGGTGGCTGCACAGTAAATCGATAGTCGGCGTCATAATCCTCTCCGGTGGTTACTTCTTTTTGTTAGATTGATGAAACAATTGCGGTGCCATCGCCTTCGCCGTCCGCCACATCATCATCCATGCAGCTGGCAGCATCAACGCAATACCGAGAAAAAACAGTAGCGTCGCCAGCGGCTTTTTCGCCATAAAATCGGGGGCGCTCACCCAGTCGTTAGTCAGCAGTAGCGCACCGATGACGGCAAGCACGCCGAGCACTTCGAGCAGTAACACGGGTTTGGGTAATGTGGCGAGATTACGCATGCGATGGTTCCTCAGTTGTTCTATCAGCGTTAACCGCATTTTTACCCAATGTATAGGCGGTAAGTATTAGAGTAACAGGTATATTCTTCTTCCTTTAAGCAGGATGGGCGGGCATGATGTTACGCATTATTCACGCTGTGATGTGATTCTAGTCACAAAACAGCAGCGGAAGGAGAGAAGCAATGATTGCAGTGATTTTTGGCCGTTCTAGCTGCCCTTACTGCGTACGTGCAAAAGAGTTGGCTACTAAGCTGACCAGCGAGCGCGACGATTTTAACTATCAGTACGTGGACATTCAGGCCACCGGCATCACCAAAGCCGATCTGGAAGCGCGCGCCGGCAAACCGGTCACCACCGTGCCGCAGATTTTCCTCGACGATCGGCACATCGGTGGTTACACCGAATTTGCTGCCTGGACGAAAGAAAATCTGGGTATCGAAGCATAAGATAACGGGCCTGCGGGCCCGTTTTTGATGCGGCTATCCGGCACGCATCGCCAGCATAATCCGCAGCAAACGGATCAGCAGCGCACCGCAGCCCGCCCAAAACAGCGCACTTAAACTCCAGGCTACCATCAGCAAACCGCTATGTATCATTGGCGTCGCCAGTATTAACCACAGCATCCCCAGCAGCGTACCGCCCAATGCCACCCATAACGTACTGAGCAGGGGCCTTTCCGGCTGTAATAGCGCCATAAAAATGCCCGGCAATAAAAATAGCAGCAATTCTGGTTGTCCACGCACGGCCTGTTCACTGGCTGCGCCCCAGAAATGATGTGCATAAATAAACACCAGCGTATAAAGCACCACGCCCAGAATTGATGCTGGCCAGCGATTATTGCGCTGCAACATAATTATCCTCAACTTTGATGTTAACAATTATGAAACTTTTACGGCCCTGATGCGCAAGGTGGAAATAAAAAGAAACAGCTGGCTGTGGAAGGAATGAAAACTGCCGATAGCTGAAGGTGTTAATTATGATTAGAATACGCCGCTTTAGAATTTGCTTGCGCTATATTGTTGCACGTCGCTTTGCGTTCGGCACAAGATAGCGAAAAAAGCCTCTCTCATCAACCCGTTACAGGTAAAGAAGAAGTTAAACAGTGAACATTAACGTCGCAGAATTGTTAAGCGGAAATGACGTTCTGTTATTATTTGTCGTTTTAGCGCTCGGACTCTGCTTAGGTAAATTACGCCTTGGCTCAGTTCAACTCGGTAATTCTATTGGAGTCCTGGTTGTTTCATTGATTTTAGGCCAGCAGCACTTCGCCATTAATACCGATGCCTTAAGTCTGGGCTTTATGTTGTTTATTTTTTGTGTCGGTGTAGAAGCCGGGCCAAACTTTTTCTCCATATTTTTCCGTGACGGTAAAAACTACTTCTTTTTGGCGATTGTAATGGTGGTGAGTGCGTTATTAATCGCTCTGACGCTTGGCAAATTGTTCGGTTGGGACATTGGTTTAACCGCAGGCATGCTAGCCGGTTCGATGACCTCGACGCCAGTGTTGGTCGGTGCCGGCGATACACTGCGGCAAAGCATCACCGATAGCCATCAACTTACGCTGATGCAGGATAATCTCAGCCTCGGTTATGCCCTCACCTATCTGGTCGGTTTAGTCAGCCTGATTTTTGGCGCGCGCTATCTGCCGCGCCTGCAGCATCAGGATCTGCCCACCTGCGCGCAACAAATTGCCCGCGAGCGCGGCCTGGATGCCGACAGTCAGCGCAAAGTGTTTCTACCGGTCATCCGCGCCTATCGCGTCGGTCCTGAACTGGTGGAGTGGAGCGGGGGCAAAAATCTGCGCGAGCTGGGCATTCATCGTCAAACCGGCTGCTACATTGAGCGTCTGCGCCGTAATGGCATTCTTGCCAGCCCGGATGGTGATGCGATGCTGCAATTGGGCGATGATATCTCACTGGTTGGCTATCCCGATGCGCACGCCCGTCTTGATCCCAGCTTTCGTAACGGCAAAGAAGTGTTTGATCGTGATCTGCTCGATATGCGTATTGTTACCGAAGAGATTGTGGTGAAAAACCACAATGCGGTAAACAAACGTCTCAGCCATCTTAAACTGACCGATCACGGCTGCTTCCTCAACCGCGTGATCCGCAGCCAGATTGAGATGCCCATCGACGACAGCATCATGTTGAACAAAGGCGATATATTGCAGGTAAGCGGTGAAGCACGTCGCGTGAAGCGCCTTGCCGATCGCATTGGCTTTATCGCTATTCATAGCCAAATTACCGATCTCCTCGCCTTCTGCGCCTTCTTTATTGTTGGTCTGATGATCGGCATGATCACTTTCCAGTTCAGCAACTTTAGTTTCGGCATCGGCAATGCCGCCGGGTTGCTGTTTGCCGGCATCATGCTCGGCTTTATGCGCGCCAACCACCCCACGTTTGGCTACATTCCGCAGGGTGCGCTAACCATGGTGAAAGAGTTCGGACTGATGGTCTTTATGGCCGGCGTTGGCCTGAGCGCGGGCAGCGGCTTGCAGCATGGTTTTGGCAGCGCGGGTGCGCTGATGTTGCTGAGCGGTTTACTGGTGAGTTTGCTGCCGGTGGTAATCTGCTATCTGTTTGGCGCTTACGTACTGCGCATGAACCGGGCGCTGCTGTTTGGTGCCATCATGGGAGCCCGCACCTGTGCACCTGCAATGGAAATCATTAGCGATACTGCGCGAAGCAGCATTCCTGCTCTGGGCTATGCGGGAACCTACGCGATTGCCAATGTGCTGTTAACACTGGCAGGCACGTTGATCGTGATTGTTTGGCCGCTGCTGCCCTTCTAAAAAATATATTTACAAGCGTAAAGAACTTTCTTTAGGGGACGCAGTCTGAATAAGTGCCACTGCTTTTCTTTGAAATCCCCAAATTGTGGAGCCCGCCGGTCACTGACTTGCGGGTTTTTTTATGGCTCTCGATCCTGTGGCTTAAGGTTCTCTTCAGCGAAAATTGTCATCCTTCCCAGCGCTAACGCTATTTTCCAATATTCATGCAACTTTCATCAAAGTTAAACACTCCAACAACCCGCAATAAGATTAAGAGCGCGACTATTTATTCCAGAGGCGCGCGCTTTTAGGCTATCAGCTTTATTTTGCTGGCAATTTTTATGCTGGTGTTGTTTGGGTAAACAAGTCGAGGATACGCCATCGTGATGGAAGCACTTAACCACACGCTTTTTTTATGGATCAACGCCACGCAGGATTCGCCACAGTGGCTGATCGTTCTGGCGACATTTATCGCCAAAGATGTGATTGCCATTGTGCCGCTGCTCATCGTAACGCTTTGGCTGTGGGGACCGCGCGAACAGGTGCAGTCACAGCGCGCGCTGGTGCTGAAAACCGGTATGGCGCTGCTTTATGCGCTGAGTATCTCGTGGTGCGTTGGGCAACTGCTGCCGCATCCGCGTCCGTTCGCCATTGGTTTCGGCCATCAGTTCCTGTCACATCGACCCGATGACTCCTACCCAAGCGATCATGGCACCACTATTTTCACGTTTGCACTGGCATTTATCTTCTGGCATCGCATGTGGTCGGGTGTGCTGCTGTTAGTGGTGGGGAGCGCCATTGCCTGGTCACGCGTCTATCTCGGCGTGCACTGGCCGCTGGATATGCTGGGTGGATTCCTGGTGGGCATGCTGGGTTGTCTGGCATCGCACATGGCGTGGCAGCTGTATGGTGAGCGGATGCTGGCGTTTACGCATCAGGTGTATCGCGCGCTGTTCGCCATGCCGATTAAGAAGGGCTGGATTCGCGAGTGAGCGATGTGGTCGCCATGAATGGCGACCCTACAAATGTTAAAGGTGCGCATTGATGCGCACCATTTATTTCCTGACACTTAACTAAACCACTTCCCGAACCAGCCGTGAAATTTCATCATCACGAAATCCCAAATCCGGCCAATAAACCCACCTTCCGGCACCGCTTCCATCGCCACCAGCGGACGTTGCTCAATGGTTTTGCCATCCAGTTGGAAGTCGATGGTGCCAACGACCTGATTTTTCTCCAGCGGTGCTTCCAGCTGTGGTGAATTCAGCGTAAAGCTGGCTTTGAGATTTTTCATCTGTCCTTTCGGCACGGTAATGGCCGCGTCTTTAGCGACGCCAAGATTGACCTGGCTATGCTCGCCAAACCATACGCGCTGCTGGGCAAACGGCTTATCGGCTTTAATCGGCGTGACGGTTTCATAAAAACGGAAGCCCCACGTCAGCAGCTTCTCACTTTCACGGAAACGCGTCGCATCGGTCGCCGCACCCAGCACCACGGAAATCAGGCGCATATCACCTTCAGTTGCCGATGCCACCAGATTATTGCCGGCACCTGACGTATGACCGGTTTTAATGCCATCCACCTTCAGATTAGAGCTCCACAGCAGGCGATTGCGGTTCATCTGCTTGATCTTATTGAAGGTGAACTCTTTTTCACTGTTAATCGCATACTCTTCTGGCACATCACTGATCAGACGCTGGCCAATGATCGCCATGTCGCGTGCGGTACTGTACTGTCCGTCGGCATCTAATCCATGCACCGTCATAAAGTGCGTGTTTTGCAGGCCAAAGGCTTTGACGTAGTTGTTCATCAGGCCGATGAACGAATCCTGACTGCCCGCCACGTAATCGGCCAGAGCGATACAGGCATCGTTGCCGGACTGAATCACCACACCTTTATTAAGCTCCGAAACCGGAATGCGATCGCCCGGTTTCAGGAACATCAGCGACGAACCGCGCAGCTTTGGATTACCGGTTGCCCAGGCATCCTGGCCGATGGTCACCATATCGTCGTTAGTTATCTTGCCCGACTTCAGCGCCTGGCCCACCACGTAGCTGGTCATCATTTTGGTCAGGCTGGCCGGATCGAGACGCTGATCGGCATTAGACTCCGCCAGCACTTTGCCGCTGTTGTAGTCCATTAAAATCCAGGCTTTGGCATCAATTTGCGGTGCCGCAGGCGCCTGTTCAGCCAGCGTGGTGGCGGGAATAATAAGCAATAGCAGTGAAGAGGCGGCCAGCGGCCGCCAGACAGAAGCGAAGGTGTTTTTTCTCATGAGCGTGACCAGATTGTCCTTGTTAAATCTTGGTTTTCTTGCAGGCAAGACATGTCTTGCCCAACGCTAACGGTTCACGCCAGCGAAAAAAACCGTCCAATCGTAAAGTTTTATAGAGTTTATTAGAGTAACCCTGGCACCAACCGCGTAGCGTCGCCACTTTTGCTCCAATACCCGCCAATAAAAATTGCGTGTAATTCCGATTTTTCGCAGAACAGTTAAGCCAGTCACATTTTTCCGCTAACCTGATTTCAGTCTGCCTGAGGAGAGCCGCGATGGACTTAGCCATTTTCGATCTGGACGAAACCCTGATTTGTGAAGACAGCACCAGCCTATGGCTGCGCTGGCTGGTTTCTCAGGGGTTTGCCCCTGAAGCAATCATCCAGCAGGAGCAAACCCTGATGGAAAAATATCACGCCGGTACGCTATCAATTGAAGAGTATATGAACACCACGCTGGCCCCGTTAGCTGGCATGGCAACGTTAACCGTTGAAGGTTGGGTGCGACGCTTTATTCATCGCGACATTATGCCCCGCGTCTTCCCTGCCGCGCGCGAGCGTATTGAGTGGCACCAGCAGCGCGGCGACACGGTAATGATCATCACCGCCAGCGGCGATCATCTGGCCGTGCCGATTGCCAATCGCCTTGGCGTGCACGGTGCATTAGCAATTGGCGTGGAAGTGGTCGATGAACGCTACAGCGGCCAAACCTACGGCACCATGACCTACCGCGAAGGTAAAGTGACACGCCTGCGTGACTGGAAGGCGCTACAGCAGGATCGGCACTTCGAACGCACCTGGGCCTACAGCGATTCAATGAATGATTTGCCGCTGCTGGCGCATGCCGATCATGCCTGGGTGATTAATCCCAACCCGCTTCTGCTGCAGGAAGCGCAGCAGCGCGGTTGGGAAGTGTGTAACTGGGTACGCTGAGTTAACCGCGCGGGGTGCTGGCATCATCCGTCAGCCCCACTTTCAGTAGCTTACCGTTGGCTTCATCGGTCAGCACATACAAATAGCCATCCGGCCCCTGACGGACATCGCGAATGCGCTCACCGCGGTCCTCCAGCAGTCGCTGCTCTTCTATCACCTTCTCACCATTAACCTGCAAACGAATCAGGCTTTTCTCTTTCAAGGCACCGATAAACAGTGAATTTTTCCACTGCGGGAAGCGTGCGCTGTTGTAAAACGCCATGCCGCTGATGGCAGGTGAGACTTTCCAGTAATGCAGCGGCTGTTGCGTGCCCTCAACGGCCGTACCTTGCGCTTCTGGCACTTTTTCACCGCTGTAATCGATACCATAGGTGGCGAGCGGCCAACCATAGTTTTTGCCTTTTTCCGGGATATTCACCTCATCGCCGCCGCGTGGACCATGCTCGCTTTCCCACATTTGCTGCGTCCACGGATTGAGCGCCAGACCTTGCGGATTGCGCATGCCGTATGACCAGATTTCCGCGCGGGCATTTTTGCGATCAACAAACGGATTGTCCTGAGGAATGGCGCCATCCTGGGTCAGACGGATGATTTTGCCGGAGAGCTTATCCAACTGCTGCGCACTGCTGCTGGCAAAGTTGTCACCAAACGCGATATAGAGAAAACCCTGATGATCAAAGGCCAGACGCGTCCCCATGTTTGCGCCGCTCGAGAGCTTCGGCATTTGCTCCAGTACCACCTTAAAATCGCTTAACTGACGATTGTCATCACTGAGTCGCCCATAGCCCACTACGCCACCCGCGCGCCCTGTGTTATCGGCGGTGGTATAACTCAACCATACGCGACGGCTCTGGGCAAAGTCCGGCGCCAGCACCACGTCCAGCAAACCACCTTGTCGATTGGCCCACACTTTCGGCACACCGCCAATCGGCTGTGACAAGCCTTTGCCCGGCTGCCAACTGCGCAGCTGACCAGATCGTTCAGTAATTAACAGCGTTTGATTGTCGGGCAGAAATGCGACTGACCACGGATGATCGAGCTTATCCTGCAAAACCTGGACCTGTACTTCGGCGGCAAATAACGGCAATGAAGAGCTTAAGGCGCCAAACAGCAGCGCGGCGGGCAGTAAACGCATGGCATTCTCCTTGATCACAGTCTGCCGTTAAGGGTAGTCAGCGTGTGATAAAGGATGTGCAGGATTTACAAAACATTAAGCCCGGCGCGAAGCCGGGCTCAGCGTTACGGTGCGGAAAACGCCACCGCATCGCGCACCATCTCATCAATCCCCGGGCGGAGATCGTTGAGCGTGATTGGCGCGCTGCTATTCGGCAATGGCTTACCAAAGGCTTTACGCACCACTTTGATCAGCGGCTTGCCAGTTTGCCCATCTACCGCTTCCACTTCGAGGAACAGCGCGCTCTCCTGCGTGCGATGTCCAGTGGCCGCCATGGTGCTGGCGACTACCGCCGCAATCGGCACCACTTCGTAGAACTGCATGCCTTCATTTTCCGCAGAGACTGCCGTGATGGCCGTTTTCACCACCAGCGTGTGTGGGCCTTTTTGCGCCACCAGCGGTTTGCGCTCAGAGATTGCGCGCTTCAGCTGGCTATCGGTATAGGCGCGTATTTGATCCAGCGTTTGCTGGCTAACGCGCTCAGTAGGATGCGGCACCGGGTAATAAACCACCGGCGTATACACCACGCCACGGTAATCGGCGTCATGATAGTCGGGAGAGACCCAGCGCAGCGTCGGTTTGCCGCTCGGTGATTGCGCCGACTGCAGCTGGCTGTAATCACCGAGAAAGCCGGAATATTGTTTTTTGTCAGCAACATGAGAGGTACATCCCGCCGCCAGCAACGCCAGCGTTAAGACAGGAACAGAAAGGGAAAATCGCATGAGAAAGCCCTTAATAGAGGTAATTGCTTCTCAAGTGTAGAGGCTGGTTATGAGCGAGGGGAGATATTTTCGCGAAATGCGAGGAAAAACCACCTGCATTGCAGGTGGTTAGGCGGGAATTACTCGAAGCAGGTTTCCGGGTTTTCCGACAGCGAAATGAAGGATTCACCGCCTTTTGTCAGGGCGATAATTCCGCCGCTCTCAATATCATAAACCCACCCGTGCAGACGCACTTTGCCTTTACGCAGCGCCACTGCCACGGAAGGGTGTGTTTTGATATTGTGCAGCTGCGCAATCACGTTCTCTTTCACCATCTCATTGAGGCGTTTCTCTACGGAGTCATAGTTGCGTTCTTCCACCACTGCTTTCGCCGCATTGGCGTAGTGCAACCAGTGATCGACCGCAGGCATCGTCTCGAGATCGGCATTGGAAGCAATCGCGTTCATCGCCCCACAGTTGGAGTGGCCGCAGATAATAATTTCGGTCACGCCCAGCGCCAACACGGCGTACTCGATGGTGGCCGACACGCCGCCTGGCTCTGGACCAAACGGCGGCACGATGTTACCGGCGTTACGGATCACGAACAGCTGACCCGGCTCCGATTGCGTGACCAACTCCGGCACCAGACGACTGTCGGAACAGGAGATAAACAGGGCTTTGGGATTTTGGTTGGATGCCAAACTTTTGAAAAGATCCTTCCTTTCAGGGAACACATTCTGTTGAAAATTCAGAAAACCTTTGACGATCTCTTGCATTTGTTTGCTCTCACATTATCCACTTCTGCCCTGGCAGTGAGGATTCACCGTCAGCGCGATTTGAAATTTGCAGTGAAGATAACAACTTACATTCACCGACCCAACATTTAAGCAAAACACGCCTCTTTACACAACTCGGATGACCGTTTGCCGCCGGGTATCTAAGCGCTGTGCCACAACGATTTGGCCGCCTCGCCAATTGAGTTAAGCACAATCACAGCACATTGGTTGCCCCATAAGGAGATTCTTACACAGCCTATACATTTTCCTCCGCAACCTCTGTACAATCGCCCCCCTATCCACACTAATTATGATGAATTTTTATCCTTATGAGCCATGTCAAAAATCCACCACGCGTGGGATTCGTCTCCCTCGGCTGTCCGAAAAACCTTGTCGACTCTGAACGCATCCTGACGGAACTGCGTACGGAAGGCTATGACGTGGTACCACGCTACGACGATGCAGAGATTGTCATCGTTAACACCTGTGGATTTATTGATAGCGCCGTACAGGAATCCCTGGAAGCGATTGGTGAAGCGCTGAACGAAAACGGCAAAGTGATCGTCACCGGCTGCCTCGGTGCCAAAGTGGATCAGATCCGCGAAGTGCACCCCAAGGTACTGGAGATCACCGGCCCGCACAGCTACGAACAAGTGCTGTCGCACGTGCACACTTATGTGCCAAAGCCGGAACACAACCCGTTCCTCAGCCTGGTGCCGGAGCAAGGTGTCAAACTAACACCGCGCCATTACGCTTATCTGAAAATTTCTGAAGGCTGCAACCATCGCTGCACCTTCTGCATTATTCCTTCGATGCGTGGCGATCTCGATAGCCGCCCAATTGGATCGGTACTCGACGAAGCCAAACGTCTGGTGGAAGCCGGCGTGAAAGAGCTGCTGGTGATCTCGCAGGACACCTCGGCTTACGGCGTGGATGTTAAACACCGCACCGGTTTCTGGAACGGTTCACCGGTGAAAACCAGCATGGTCAGCCTGTGCGAGCAGTTAGCCAAGCTCGGCGTGTGGGTGCGTCTGCACTACGTGTATCCCTATCCGCACGTGGATGACGTCATCCCGCTGATGGCAGCAGGCAAGATTCTGCCGTACCTGGACATTCCGCTGCAGCACGCCAGTCCGCGCATCCTCAAGCTGATGAAGCGTCCAGGCGCCGTAGAACGTACGCTGGAACGCATCAAGCGCTGGCGCGAAATTTGCCCGGAGCTGACGCTGCGCTCAACCTTTATTGTCGGCTTCCCGGGTGAAACCGAAGAAGATTTCCAGATGCTGCTCGACTTCCTGCAGGAAGCACGCCTCGATCGCGTCGGTTGCTTCCAGTACAGCCCGGTTGAAGGCGCCACCGCCAACCAGCTGCCGGACCAGGTACCGGATGACGTGAAGCAAGCGCGCTTTGACCGCTTTATGCAGCTGCAGCAGAAAATCTCCAGTGAACGTCTGCAGGAGAAAATTGGCCGCGAAGTGCTGGTGATCATCGATGAAGTCGACGAAGAAGGCGCAGTTGGCCGCAGCATGGCGGATGCGCCAGAAATCGATGGCGCGGTATATCTGAATGGCGATCGTCAGGTAAAAGTCGGCGACGTGGTGCGCGTTAAAGTGGAACACGCCGACGAATACGATCTTTGGGGCACGCGCGTTTAACCATACTTCTGCTGGTGCGCGCGTTTGCGCGCCAGATAGTCAGTATCTGCCCTTATCTTGTCCCAGCATGCTTTAAAAACGGCCGCCGCAGCGGCCTTTTCTTTTTCTGTGGTGCGCGGCAATACCTTGCCCTCCCCATCATATTTGCGTCCGCCCTGATGATTGCTGTAGCGGCGTGCTCGCGTATAACCCATTTGAATATATTTACGCGCCATGTCCATGCCGACAAAATCATCCTGCGCGCGATACGCCTCAAACATCTGCATAATCTGCTGCGAAGAGTGCTGCGCCAGCTCCACGGTGCGAAAACGCCAGTGCGGCAGAATTTCACTTTTGTAGGGCTCAACCATCAGCACGCCCTGCTCACCGCGTCCCACCTGATATAACTCGGGCTGGCGACGAAAATCGATGTGCTTGAAATCCTGCTCATAATCAAACGGTTTCATCTGTTTTTCCCACCTTTCATCGTCCCGTGACGTAATTATTTCCAGACGGCGCTTAAGCGATTTGCTTTTACACCGATAACATAACTATCAGCCTACTTCCTCAGAGATGCCCCTATGTTTAAACGAATGAAAATTGTGACCGCCATCATGATGATTCTGGTGGTTTTCACCGCGATGCAGGCGATTTCCGGCTCGCTGTTTTTATCATCCCTGATTGCCGGGCAGCATAATTTCACGACCAGCAATCAACTGTCACAGCAGCAGCGTGAAGTGGCCGATGGCTGGCAAACGCTGGTGAAAACGCGCGTCATCATTAACCGCGTCGCTATTCGTATTCTGAAAAATCAAACTGATGAGTCATCACTTGCGGCGATCAATAAACTGCTGCTGTCCGCAGGCGCGTCGCTTGATGAAGCTAATCAGCACTATCAGCTGTATAAAACCATGCCGCGCCTGCCGGGACAAAGCGCCGACGCAGCCAGCGTCATTGAGGCTAAGTTCACCGCTTTCGCTGACATACTGAAACAGTCCGCCGTGTTCCTGAAGGCAAATGACTATGCCGCCTACGGCAATCTGGATGCACAGCAGGCACAGGACGATCTGGAAGCCGCTTACAAACAGTGGCGCGAGCAGAATGTTCAACTGCTAGCGGAACGTAATGCAGAAAACAATAGCACCTATCAGCAGATGTTGGTGATGGTGGGCGTCATGATCGCCGTGGTGTTGCTGTTGCTGATTGCCGTGTGGGTGCTGGTACGCCGTATTCTGCTGGCCCCGATGAAACAGGTTCAGCAGCAGCTGGAGCGTTTTGCTGACGGCGATCTCTCCGCCAGCTTGCAGGTGGAAGGACGCAGCGAAATGGCGTCGATCGCCGCCAGCCTTAACCATATGCAGCAGGCGCTGCGCAACACCATCAACAACGTACGTGATAGTGCTGATGCCATTTTCGGCAGCGCCAGCGAAATCGCGACCGGTAATAACGACCTCTCTTCGCGTACCGAGCAGCAAGCGGCGTCGCTGGAAGAGACAGCGGCAAGCATGGAAGAGCTAACCGCAACCGTTAAACAGAACGCTGATAACGCGCGTCAGGCTACGCAACTGGCAAAAACAGCGTCAGAAACGGCCGACAAAGGTGGCAATGTGGTTGATGGCGTGGTGAAAACCATGCGCGACATCGCCGATAGCTCGAAGAAAATTGCCGACATCACCAGCGTCATTGACGGCATTGCTTTCCAGACGAACATTCTGGCACTGAACGCGGCGGTAGAAGCGGCGCGCGCCGGTGAACAGGGCCGCGGCTTTGCCGTGGTGGCCGGTGAAGTACGTAATCTGGCGCAGCGCAGCGCACAGGCGGCGAAAGAGATTAAACTGCTGATTGAAAATTCGGTGCAGCGCGTGAATATCGGTTCACAGCAGGTGAGCAGCGCAGGCGATACGATGCAGGAGATCGTCAGCGCCGTCACGCGCGTCACCGATATCATGGGCGAGATTGCTTCAGCGTCTGATGAGCAGAGCCGTGGCATTGATCAGATTGGTCAGGCGGTGAATGAGATGGATCGCGTCACGCAGCAGAATGCCACGCTGGTGCAGGAATCCGCTAACGCCTCGGCATCTCTGGAGCAGCAGGCGAGCAGCCTCTCCTCTGCGGTTTCGCGCTTCAATACCGGCACGCGTCAAGCAACGGAGCCTGCTACCAAAGCGGTAAAACCTGCACTTACCCCTACCCGCGCGCTGCCTGCGGTGGCAGCACACAGTAACGATAACTGGGAAACGTTCTAAAGCAGTTATCTTACAGTTGATGAAAAGGTCGCCATAAATAGCGACCTTACGGATGATCGATGCAGGTATTGTGCGGCTGAAATCAGCACATTTTTGTAGGGTCGTCATTCATGGCGATCCAATCTCACATCAAGTTTTCAGTTTCGGATCGAGCGCATCACGCAAACCATCGCCCAACAGGTTAAACGCCAGTACGGTGAGGAAAATCGCCAGGCTGGGGAAAATCGCCACGTGCGGCGCAATCACCATATCGGCGCGCGCTTCATTGAGCATCGCCCCCCACTCAGGCGTAGGCGGCTGCGCGCCCAACCCCAGAAACGACAAGCTCGCCGCAGTGATAATCGAAGTACCGATACGCATGGTGAAATAGACCACAATCGACGACACCGTGCCGGGTAAGATATGTCGCATGATGATGGTCCAATCCGACGCGCCAATACTGCGCGCCGACTCAATATAGGTTTGATGTTTCAGCACCAGCGTATTGCCACGTACCAAACGGGCAAACGCCGGAATACTGAAAATCGCCACCGCGACAATGACGTTGCTCATGCCGCTGCCCATGATCGCCACCACCGCAATCGCCAGCAGAATGCCGGGAAAGGCAAACAGCACGTCACAAATACGCATGGTGATGCGATCCCACCAGCCTTCGTAATAGCCCGCCAGCAAACCCAACACCGTGCCAATCAGCGCGCCAATCGCCACGGAAAAGAAACCCGCAATCAACGAGATGCGCGTTCCCACCAGCACACGACTGAAAATATCGCGCCCCAGCGAATCGACGCCAAACCAGTGCATCAGCGACGGTCCTTCATTCAGCCGGTCGTAATCGAAATAGTTTTCCGCATCAAACGGCGCAATCATCGGCGCAATAAACGCCACCACAATCAGCAGCAGTACAAACAGTCCGGCCAGCAGCGCCACATGTTGCCGGCGAAAGCGCCGCCAGAATTCACGCCACGGCGTGCGCACCCGGTTTTCAGTGATGGTCGGCAGAGTTTTTAATGCCGCGGCACGTCGCCAGTTCTTCAATTGCGACTCCTTACTTGTAGCGAATTGCCGGGTTGATTGCCGCGTACAGCACATCGACAATCAGGTTAATCAGGATGAACTCCAGCGAGAACAGCAATACTTCGGCCTGAATCACCGGGTAATCGCGCATCTCTACCGAATCCACCAGCAAGCGGCCTAAGCCAGGCCAGTTGAACACCACTTCCACCACAATTGAGCCGCCCAGCAGGAAACCGAACTGCAGGCCCATCATGGTCACCACCGGAATCATCGCATTACGCAGACCATGTTTTACCACCACCAGCGATTCGCGTACCCCTTTGGCGCGCGCGGTGCGCATATAATCTTCCTGCATCACCTCCACGAACGAGGCGCGGGTGAAGCGCGCCATCACCGCCGCCACCGCGGCACCCAGCGTGATTGACGGCAAAATGTAGTGTTTCCAGCTATCTGCGCCCACGGTCGGTAACCACCCGAGTTCGACCGAAAACACCTGCATCAGCAGCATGCCGAGCGCAAACGCCGGGAACGAGATGCCCGACACCGCCAGCGTCATACCGATACGATCCGGCCAGCGATTGCGCCATACCGCGGAGGTAATGCCAATCGCCATACCGAAAATTACCGCCCACACCATGCTGCTCAGCGTCAGCCACAGCGTGGGGAAAAAGCGTGCGGCAATTTCGTCGATAACCGGTCGCTTCGAGACCAGCGAATGACCAAAATCGCCCTGCACCGCGTTGAGCATAAAGTGCCAGAACTGTTTGATCAGCGGCTGATCGAGGCCGAGATCCTGACGCACCAGCGCCACCACTGAAGCATCCGCTTCCGGGCCGGCAATCAGGCGCGCCGGATCGCCCGGCAGCAGGTGAACAAACAGGAATACCAGCACCGCAACAATCAGCAGCGTGGGAATCAATCCCAGTAATCGTTTGAGAAAATAGTTGAGCATGCAAAGTCCTGCGCAGCATTGGCCAGCCCCGCAGGGCTGGCCGCGTCTGTTACTTCAGATCGGCCTCATCAAAATTGAATGAGGTATCGGGCATGACATAAAAACCGCTGAGGTTTTTATTGTTGGCAGACAGCAGTTGCTCGACCACCAGCGGGATCCACGGATGATCGTTCCAGATGCGATCCTGCGCGTCTTTATACAGTTTGGCCTTCTGATCGCGATCGGTGGTTTTCAGCGCATCGGCGAGATCTTTATCCACCTGCGGATTGCTGTAGAACGCGGTGTTAAAGATCGCTGGCGGCCAGGACGTGGTGGCGAACAGCGGCGTCAGCGCCCAATCGGCTTCACCCGTTGAAGCGGACCAGCCGGTGTAGAACATGCGTACACCGCTCTCTTTCTGCCCTTTGCTCTCGACTTCAGCCGCGCGCTGACCGGCATCCATCGCCGTCACCTTCACCTTCACGCCCACCTGCGCCAGCTGCTGCTGAGTGAACTCCAGCACTTTCTGCGCGGTGCTGTGGTTATGCGATGACCACAAGGTGGTTTCGAAGCCGTTCGGGAAGCCGGCTTCTTTCAGCAATTCACGCGCTTTAGCCGGATCGTATTTGATCGCCGGATAGCTCTGGGCAAAGTCGATGGTTGGCGGCACGATGCCGGTAGCTGGCGTGGCGTAACCGGCAAAGGCCACTTTCGCCAGCGCCTGACGGTTAATCGCGTACTCCAACGCTTCACGCACTTTCGGATTATCAAACGGCTTTTGCGTGACGTTGAGGCTGATATAGCGCTGCATGATCGACGGCGTGGTCACCACATCGAGCTTGCTGTTGCCTTGCAGCAGTTTGGCCTGCTCAAAGGGTACCGGGAAAGCAAAGCTTGCTTCACCGGTTTGCAGCATTGCCGCGCGGGTGTTGTTATCCACCACCGGACGCCAGGTAATGCTATCCAGCTTCGGATAGCCTTTTTTCCAGTAGCCATCCCACTTCTTCACTTTCACGAAGTCGGTCTGATTCCAGGTATCAAAGGCAAACGGGCCGGTACCCACCGGATGGAAGCCAATATCCTTGCCATATTTCTTCAACGCGGTCGGTGAAATCATCACCGCCGCCGGGTGCGCCAGGTTGTTGATGAAGGCTGAGAACGGCTGTTTCAGGGTGATCTTCACCGTGCTCGGATCAACTACTTCGGTAGTGGCGATATATTTGAACAGGTTATAGCGCTTGAGGTGGTTATCCGGATTGCTGGCGCGATCGAGGTTAACTTTCACCGCTTCGGCATTGAAATCGGTACCATCCTGGAATTTCACGCCGGAACGCAGCTTGATGGTGTACGTCAGGCCATCGCTGCTCGCCTGATAGCTCTCCGCCAGTACGTTGGTCAGCTTCATGTCTTTATCAAAGCCGAATAAGCCCTGATAGAAAGACTTCGCTACCGCCTGCGACAGCGTATCGTTGGCATCGTAAGGATCGAGCGTGGTAAAGGTTGAGGCCACCGCAATCACCGCATCTTTCGCCGCCCACGCGGGCAGCGCCAGCGCCGAACTCAACAAACCGGCAGTGATAACCCCTTTTCGCATAATATGGTGCATCGTTATCGTTCTCCTGTAATCCCTGTCATGCGCGACATCCAAAGATGTGCGGTTATTTGCTGCTCAGGCGCCGCTAATTGCGTGGCGGGCAACAAAATGGCCCGGTGCCACTTCCAGTAAGGGCGCCACTTCCGGCTCATCGCCCAGCGGGCGAATCGGGCTGGGGATCTCATCCACCATCAGCGCCCGCTCACGATGCCGGTGGGCCGGATCGGCCACCGGCACCGCGGCCATCAGTTTTTTGGTGTAAGGATGACGCGGCTGTTCGAACACGGCCTGGCGCGGTCCCATCTCCACAATCTGTCCAAGATACATCACCGCCACGCGATGGCTGATACGTTCTACTACCGCCATATCGTGCGAGATAAATAAGAAGGCGATACCAAATTCGCGCTGCAAATCGAGCATCAGGTTGATGATCTGCGCCTGAATTGACACATCCAGCGCCGACACCGATTCATCGGCAATCACCACTTTGGGATTGAGCGCCAGCGCACGCGCAATGCAGATGCGCTGCCGCTGCCCGCCGGAAAACTCGTGCGGATAGCGCTGCGCATGTTCCGGCAGCAGGCCAACACGTTCCAATAGCCAGGCGACGCGCTTCTCCGCCTGACGGCGATCCATCGTTTGATGCACCAGCAGCGGTTCCATAATGGAAAAACCCACGGTTAACCGCGGATCGAGTGAGGCGTACGGATCCTGAAAGATAAACTGAATATCACGGCGCAGCGACGCCAGCGCATTGCCCTGCAACGCATCAATGCGCTGGCCATCAAAGGTAATCGTGCCGCCCTGGCTGGCTACCAGCCGCAGCAGTGAACGTCCGGTAGTAGATTTACCACAGCCGGATTCGCCCACCAGCGCCAGCGTTTCACCGGCGTAGAGATCGAAACTGACTTTCTCCACCGCGTGCACGCGACGCTTCACGCGATTGAGCAACCCGCCGCGAATATCGAAACGCGTAACCAAATCGCGAACCTGTAAAATCGGCGGTCGATCGTGGCGTACCGTATCCTGCGGTGCTGCAATTTCTTCGCGACCGTTAGCATGCAGTAAGGGAAATTTTGCCGGTAACGGCTGGCCGTGCATGGCACCGAGCTTTGGTACCGCCGCCAGTAATGCGCGGGTATATGGCTGCTGCGGATCGGCAAATAGCTGCTGTACCGGTGCGCGCTCCACCACATCGCCGCGATACATCACCTGCACGCGATCGGCCATCTCTGCCACCACACCCATGTCGTGGGTGATAAAAATCACCCCCATCTGCATCTCTTTTTGCAGCACGCGGATCAGCTGCAGAATTTGCGCCTGGATAGTGACGTCGAGCGCGGTGGTGGGTTCATCGGCGATCAGCAGCGCCGGTTTGCACGACAGCGCCATGGCGATCATCACGCGCTGGCGCATACCGCCGGAAAGTTGATGGGGATAGCGTGCCAATACATTTTGCGCTTCCGGAATACGCACCAGGTCGAGCATGCGGCGCGCTTCGGCCAGCGCCTGCTGGTGGCTTTTGCCCTGATGCAAACGGATGGATTCCGCAATCTGTTCGCCCACGGTAAAAACCGGGTTAAGCGAGGTCATCGGCTCCTGAAAAATCATCGCCATATCAGCGCCGCGCACCTTGCGCATCTGACCGCTGGAAGCGCGCATCACATCCAGCACGTCGCCATTACGGCGACGTAGCTGGATTTCACCGCTCACCTCGCCACCGGCCTGCTGGATTAAACGCATCAGCGCCAGTGAGGTGACGGATTTGCCCGAACCCGATTCACCCACCAGCGCCAGCGTTTCACCGCGATGCAGGTCGAGCGACAGGTTGCGCACCGCTTCGGTAATGCGTCCTTCATGCTCAAAGCGCACGTTAAGATCGCGCACCGCCAGAACCTGCTCCGGCGCAAACTGCAGCTGTTGGTCCGTCATGCCTGCTCCTTAGCTGTCGCGGTAAATCGCTACCTCAACATCGCCATCAACATAGGCGAATCCGCGATACATACCTTCGCTGTTAAACGGCAGCGCGACATTACCTGCGGCATCCACCGCAATCAGCCCGCCGCTGCCGTCCAGTTCCTGCACTTTGTCGTGAATGACATTGGCGGTGGCCTGCTGCAGCGAGCGTCCGGCGTAGTGCATCTGCGCCGCCACGTCATAGGCGGCGAGCGTACGGATAAACACTTCACCGGTGCCTGTGCAAGAGACAGCAACGCTGTCGTTGCTGGCGTAACAGCCCGCGCCGACCAACGGTGAGTCACCAACGCGCCCGGCCTGTTTATTGGTCATACCGCCGGTGGAAGTGGCGGCTGCCAGATTACCCTGAAGATCGAGCGCGACTGCGCCAACCGTACCGAATTTGCGATCCGGATCGAGCGGATCGTCGCTGTGACCGCTGGCTTCGCCGTCGTGATCGAGCACCATCTGCTGGCTGTGCAGCGCGCGCTGCAGCTGTTCCCAGCGCTCCGGCGTGGAGAAGTAATCGGCCTCAACCGGCGTTAAGCCCTGTTCTGCGGCGAACGCTTCTGCGCCTGCACCAATAAACAGAACGTGCGGACTGTTTTCCAGCACCTTACGCGCCGCCAGGATCGGATTGCGGATATGGCTGACGCCCGCCACGGCACCTACGGCCCGCGTGCGGCCATCCATGATGCTGGCATCCAGTTCGTGGCTGCCCTGATGCGTGAAGACCGCACCTTTACCCGCGTTGAACAGCGGGCACTCTTCCAGCAGGCGTACGGCTTCTGTCACCGCATCCAGCGCACTGCCGCCGGCCGCCAGAATCTGCTGGCCGGCGGTAACGATTGCGTTCAGTTGTTGACGATAGTGCTGCTCTTTTTCGGCGCTCATTGCCGCACGCGTAATCGCGCCCGCGCCGCCGTGAATTGCGATAACTGCTCTGGCCATAACCGGTACCCTGTAAAGGAATCAGAACCAAAAACACTGATTTAGAATGGTTTTCATCTTTTTTTGGCAATTTTCGACTATAGAAAGCCCCCCTCATCTTGTAAAGCAGAAACTGCCTTCACGGTCATAACCTTTTATTGTGGATTATGCTTTTTTGGTCGCTATGTGTTTACTCGCTGCATAGTTGCAAACCAAGACAAGCGATATCACAGATCGCACGCATCGTAGCGACACAATTTATTGCGCGATAAATCGCGCCGCTGCGGAATGGGCGGTGAATGAGTAACGTGCGCACTCGCTTAACGGCCACGCATTACCCATAATAGACCGCATCTGAAATTAACCAGGCAGAGATGGACATGGAACCTTTTACCGCAGGATTAATCTCCCTCGAAGACGCGCAGCAAAAGATGCTGCAGCAGTTAACGCCCATTAGCGATTCGCTCAACGTTTCGCTGTTTGAAGCCGCCGGGCGCATCACGGCTAAACCGATTAACTCACCGCTCGATGTGCCCTCTTTTGATAACTCAGCCATGGACGGTTACGCCGTTCGTCTGGCGGATATCGCACCCGAGCGCCTGCTGCCGGTTGCCGGCAAAGCGTTCGCCGGTGCCCCTTTTAACGGCGAGTGGCCAGCGGGCAGCGTGATTCGCATTATGACCGGCGCGCCCATTCCCGCCGGGTGCGATGCCGTGGTCATGCAGGAGCAAACTGAGCAGCGCGACGGTGGCATTGTCATTACCGCGCCCGTGCAGCGGGGCCAGAATATCCGGCGCATCGGTGAAGATATTCAGGCAGGAAAACAGGTTCTCGACGCTGGCGTACGCCTCGGCGCCGCTGAACTGCCGCTGCTGGCCTCTCTCGGCATCGCCGAAGTGAATGTGCTGCGCAAATTGCGCGTCGCCATTTTCTCTACCGGCGATGAATTGCAGGCCGTTGGCCACCCCCTGGCGGCGGGTCAGATATACGATACCAACCGTTTTACCGTGGCATTGATGCTCAATAAACTCGGCTGCGAAGTGATCGACCTGGGTGTGATTGCCGACGATCAGGCTGCGCTGCGTAATGCCTTTACTGAAGCCGATCGCCAGGCCGATGTGGTGATCAGCACCGGCGGCGTGTCGGTCGGCGAAGCCGATTTCACGCGGTCGATGTTGGAAGAGCTCGGCGCTATTACCTTCTGGAAGCTGGCCATTAAGCCGGGCAAACCCTTTGCCTTTGGACGGCTGGCAAACAGCTGGTTCTGCGGCCTGCCGGGAAATCCGGTCTCTGCGGCAGTAACGTTCTATCAGCTGGTACAGCCGCTGCTGGCGACGTTGACCGGGCAAACCACCCGCATCATGCCGCTGCGCCAACGCGCGCGCGCCACGCAGCGTTTGAAAAAGTCGCCGGGTCGTCTCGATTTCCAGCGTGCGATTCTCAGCCGCGGTGATGACGGCGTGCTGGAAGTCCGCAGCACCGGCGCGCAGGGTTCACACGTATTCAGTTCGTTTGCATTGGCTAACTGTTTTGTGGTGCTGGAGCGCGATCGCGGCGATGTGGAAGCCGGCGAATGGGTGGAGGTTGAAGCCTTTAACAGTCTGCTGGAGGGCTAGTGCACATGGAGCTGAGTGATGAAGAGATGCTGCGCTATAACCGCCAGATCGTGCTGCGCGGCTTCGATTTTGACGGCCAGGAGAAACTTAAGGCTGCACGCGTGTTGGTCGTCGGGCTGGGCGGACTGGGCTGTGCAGCCGCACCTTATCTGGCCTCGGCGGGTGTAGGCCATCTCACGCTGCTCGATTTCGATACCGTCAGCCTGAGTAACCTGCAGCGCCAGATTCTGCACAGCGATGCAAAAATTGGCGTGACGAAAGTAGCCTCCGCGCAGCAGCAGCTGGCGGCCATCAATCCCCATTGCCAGCTGGAAGCGATTGATGCTCAGCTGGATGATGCACAGCTAAGCGCACTTATCGCACGGCACGACGCGGTGGTGGATTGCACTGACAACGTTACTACGCGCGAGCAGATCAACCGTCTCTGTTTTCAGCACAAGGTGCCGCTGATTTCTGGGGCAGCGATTCGTATGGAAGGTCAGCTGAGCGTATTTACCTGGCAACCCGGCGAGCCCTGCTATCGCTGCATCAGCCGTTTATTCGGCGATCAGGTATTGAGCTGTGTCGAAGCGGGCGTAATGGCACCGCTGGTGGGTATCGTCGGAGCTATGCAGGCGATGGAAACCTTAAAGGTACTGACTGGATTTGGCACCCCCGCGAGCGCGAAGTTGCTGATGTACGACGCAATGAGTGCAGAATTTCGCAGCATGAACGTGGCGCAGGATACGCATTGCGAGGTTTGCGGCAAATAGGTCGCCAGACATGGCGTAATGCCGCTCACCTAAGCAAAAAAATGCCTTTTTATGCAGGTGCGCATGAATGCGCACCCTACGAAAACCCGGCGATATCCACGTAGGCTCACCATTGATGGTGACCGGTTTACGCTTAACTGACGAGCATTACGCCATTCATAGCGACTCGCTCATCTTTATTCATGCGGGAAGATGGTGCCTTTATTCATAATCCCATTCGGATCGAAAGCGGTTTTCAGCGCCTGCAAAATAGGCCATGCGCTGCCGTGCTCCTCTTTCGCCCACTGTACGCGATGTTTACCAATGCCGTGATGATGCACCATGGAGCCACCCAGCTTCAGCGTCTCTTCCACAATCATGCCGTTCAGCGGTACATGATATTTCGCCATCTCCTCTTCCGGGCGGCAATCCACCACGTTGTAGTCATAGACAAAATACATATTGGTACCATTGATATAGCTATGTGAGGAGTGTCCACCGAGCATGGTGATATCTTTCGCATGCGGAAATTCAGTACGGATGCGTTTTAGTACGTTTTCATAAATCGCGTTGATGGTTGACCAATCTCCCGACACCTCGGTGGTGAAGCCCATATTACCGGTACGCAAGATGACGTCGCGCTCGGCCTGCACTTTGTCGGGTCCCCAGTTGAGATTTTCGAACCAGTTCTGAATCAGCGTGCTCTCGACCGGCTGACACGCTTTATGTTGCGCCACTATCGCTTCAATCCCTTTGCCCGTCGCTTCACTGATGCCGCGCGTCCCTTCTGCCATAAATATCAGAACGCACTTATTCTGCGAGAAGTGGCTAAAGTGCTGATTGGCATCTTCCGGATCGTACAGACGCGCAATCGAAGGGCGATAACCTTCTACCATCACTTCGCGCAGGATTGAGAAGCCGGTTTTCATTGAATCAAGCAGATAACCATAGAAGCGGTTGTTCTCTGGCTGGTATTTGAACATCTTCACCGTGACCTCGGTGATGAAGCACAGCGCGCCTTCATTACCAATGATCACATGACGGATATCCGGCCCCGCCGCACGACGTGGCACATTTTTGATGCGGGTAATATCACCATTGGGGAACACCGCTTCCAGACCAACGACCATGTCCTCAATCGCACCGTATAACGTTGAGAATTGACCAATGCTGCGTGTTGCCACCAAACCGCCCATCTGCGCCAGCGGTTTGGACTGCGGCGAATGACCGGTGGTATAGCCCTGCGCGCGCAGCTGATTCTCCAGTACCTCCAGCGTCACGCCGCACTGCGCGGTAACCTGCATGTTTTCAATGTCGATCTTGATGACCTTATTCATGCTGGACCCGTCCAGCACCACAGAATTCGGTGCCGCCGTTTCTAATCCCCCTTCGGTGGCAGAGGCGCCGGTGCGTGGCACACCATTGATCTGGTGACGATTCATAAACGCCAGCACATCCGCGACCTGCTGCGTATTTTGCAACTTCACCACCGCCGCAGGAATCGGCATGGTATAAACGCCGTGAATATCGGCATATTTGCGAAAACGGTCATGGCTGCTGCGGCGTAACTCTGCCTCATCGGTAATAATCTGCTGCGGGCCAGCGATCTCTTTTAACTGCTCGACAATGGCTTCACGTGAAAGCGTCATAATATATTCCTCTAAATCTTCAAGTATCACGGGTATAAATTAACGAACCCGATATCCACCATCGACCACCAATAAATGGCCGTTGACATAATCTGATGCACGACTGGCTAAATAGACCATCGCCCCCATTAAATCCTGCGTATTTCCCCAGCGATTAGCGGGAATATGATCCAGTACGCGCTGATTAGTAACCGGATTACTGCGCGTCGCCAACGTAATAGGCGTGGCGTAATAACCGGGAGCAATCCCGTTGACCTGAATATTGTGTTGTCCCAACTCATCACAATAGGCTTTGGTTAAGCCGGCAATAGCATGTTTAGTGGCCGCATAAGCGGGCGATCCTTGCCCACCCAGCCAGGAAAAGAGGGAACAAATATTAATAATTTTACCGTGCTTTTGCGGCACCATTATTTTCGCGGCCTGATGGCTCATTTCAAATGCCGCGGTAAGATTTACCTGGATCATCGGATCCCAATCCGCGCGATCAAATTCCAGCACGGAATTCAGCTTACAGATCCCAGCATTGTTCACCAGAATATCCAGCTGACCCAATCGCTCCAGACACTCCGCGACAATGCGCGCCGGTTCACCGGCCTGAGTGATATCGGCCTGCATGAATTCGGCACGCACACCACAATTTTCAATCAGTTGGCGTGTTTCCGGATTGGCAGCGGCGAGGTCAGGAATAAACACATTGGCGCCGGCTTTGGCCAGCGCCACGGCAAATGCCTGGCCTAATCCGCTGTTGCCACCGGTGACAATCGCGCTTTTTCCATGCAACCCAAAGAAGTCGAGAGAAAAACTCTCCAGCGCTTCCGTCGTCATTATTAACCTCCTGGCTGAATAACGGGCAATAAAAAAGGAGAAAAGCAAGCTCCTTCGCGGTGAAGCGAAGAAGTTACTTTTCTCCTAATCTCGAGTAACTGTTAATTACGCTAACATGGGCTTTTCTAAATTTAAAGCGATCGCCATCACAAAATTCCGGCAGAATAAAAATCATAAAAAATGCTGGGATTTTATTAAGCGAAATAAGAAAAAGCTGAAATATACACTTCCTTTTAATTTGTGATTTTCTTCACAACACCTTTCTCGGCTGCCGTGTTAAAAATGCGGTCCGTTACTGTCTGAGACGAAGAGAAAAGTAACTTTCCGCGAAAGCGGAGAGGACGCTTTTCTCTTTTTTTTGTTTTTAATTTGGGGATCGAAGATGCAAACTCAAAATATTACCCGCTGGTTAACGTTGGCGGTAATTAGCATCAGCGGCGGCATTAGCTTCGACCTGGCCTATTTACGCTACATTTATCAGATTCCGATGGCAAAATTCATGGGCTTTTCGAATACTGAAATCGGTATCATTATGAGCACCTTTGGTATCACCGCTATTTTGCTGTACGCGCCTGGCGGCATTATTTCCGATAAGTTTTCGCACCGAAAAGTCATGTCCGGTGCGATGATCGCCACCGGCCTTCTGGGTGCTGTGATGGCAACCTATCCGCCGCTGTGGGCAATGTTGTTAATTCAGGTTGCCTTCGCCATTACCACCATTTTGCTGCTGTGGGCGGTCTCAATCAAAGCCGCATCGTTACTCGGCACGCGTGATGAGCAAGGCAAGATCATGGGCTGGATGGAGGGGCTGCGTGGGGTTGGCGTCATGGGGCTGGCGCTGTTTACCGTGTGGGTCTTCGCGCAGTTTCATCCCGACGATCCGAACAGCTTAAAGGCGGTCATTCTGATCTACAGCGGTACCTACATTGCGCTCGGGATCGCCTGCTGGTTTCTGGTGAGCGATGGTTTTGTCCCCGATGAGCAGGAAGAAACTTCGGCCTTTAGCCTGCAGCACGCGCTGCAGGTGTTGAAAATGCCGACCACCTGGTACTGCAGCATGATCATCTTTGGCGTGTATACCATCTACGCCATTCTCAGCTACTCCACCAACTATCTCTCTGAAATCTATGGTATGTCTCTGGTGGCGGCAAGCTATATGGGCATCATTATCAACAAAGTGTTTCGCGCTATCTGCGGCCCGCTTGGCGGCATGGTCACCAGCTACAGCCGCTGGCGTTCACCTACGCGAGTGATCCAATTTTTCGCCGCGATCTGCCTTGTCGTGGTGGCACTGTTATATATGGTCACGCGGACACCCGTGAGCCTGGCGCTGGCGATTGGTTTAATCCTGCTGATGGGATTTACCTGTTACGCCTCACGTGGCCTTTATTTTGCCTGCATCGGCGAAGTGAATACGCCAAAACAGATTCTTGGCACCACCATTGGCATCTGCTCGGTGATCGGCTTCTTGCCAGATGTGTTTGTCTATCCCATCGTTGGCTACTGGCAGGACGCATTGCCCCCCGCCCTCGCCTATCGAAATATGTGGATGATGGGCGGCATTGCCTGCCTGTTGGTGTTGCTGTTTACCGCATTATTGATGGGCCAGATTAAGCGGGTAAGCCCCGCCGCTAGCACCGCGCCAGTAAAAGGAGTGTAACTATGTCAGCGCGTTATTTAATGGGAATTGATGTCGGTACCCAAAGTGCCAAAGTGGTGATCTTCCACACTCATGGCGACGTGATGTGCAGCGCGCAGCAGCCGCTTCGCACGCTGGAAATTCCACAGACGAACCGTGCGGAGCATCCGGATGACGATCTCTGGACAGCGGTGCAGCAGGCGTGTCGCGCAGCCATGGCTCGCTTTCATCAGCTGGGCGGCCAGGACCATCAGCTGCTGGCCGCCGGATTATGCGTCATTCGTTGCTGTCGCGTATTAATGCGTGCCGATGGCGAACTGGCATGGCCGGTCATCAACTGGATGGATGCGCGTCTTAATCAGCCTTATCAGCATGCCGATGAATACGGTAACGTGCGCTGGGTGACCACCACCTCAGGTTACATTACGCACCGTTTAACCGGCCAGACGCAGGATACCAGCGCCAACTACATTGGCTGGTGGCCGATGGACGATCTCCGCCAGGATTGGGATGCCGGTAAAATGACGGCGTGTAACCTGCAGCGCGCTCAGCTGTTCGACGTGGTGCGGCCGGGCGAAATCCTGGGTGAGGTCACCTCGGCCGCCGCGCAGGCCAGTGGATTGCCCGCGGGGTTACCGATTATCGCCACCGCGCATGATAAAGCGGTAGAAGCTTTGGGTTCCGGGGCGCTGGCAGGCGGTGAAGCGCTGATATCACTCGGCACCTACATTGGCGCAATGGTGCATGGCGACGCAGAACCGCGCAGCAGCGATCGCTTCTGGCCCTTCCAGGCCGCGCTGCCGGGACGGTTTCTTTATGAATGCATGGGCGTGCGGCGTGGCATGTGGACCGTCAGCTGGTTCCGCGATCAATTTGGTGCCGCTGCGGTACAGGATGCGCGCGATAAGGGCGTGGATATCGAAAGCCTGCTCAGTGCTGAGGCCAGCACGGTGCCGCCTGGCAGTGATGGCTTGATCACCCTGCACGACTGGGCCGCGCCAGCAGAAGCGCCCTGGCGCAAGGGCGCCATCATCGGTTTTGACGGACGCCACACGCGGGCGCACCTGTTCCGTTCGCTGCTCGAAGGCATTGTACTGACGATGAAGAACCATGTGGATCCGATGATGCAAGCCCTTGATCGACCGTTAACGCAACTGGTGATTTCAGGTGGTGGTGCTAACAGCGATCTGTTTATGCAGCTGTTTGCTGACATCTTTGGTGTCCCGGCACGGCGCAATGCCATGCGCAGCTCGGCGGCGATTGGCTGCGCCATCAATGCCGGTATGGCCGTTGGGGTTTGGCAGAATTATCAGGATGCCGTGGCGGCGCTGGTGAAACCTGGCGAGACCTTTACGCCAGATGCTCGCCATCATGCGCATTATCAACGGCTTAACCAGCAGGTTTATCAGCAGCTGCACGCGGTACTCGATCCGCTGCTTCAGCGCTTAAGCCCGCTGGCTAACGTTTAGCGCCGCTGCGCCAGCGGCCAAACGCTGGCGTTGGTGGTAGACACCGCCAGCGCCCCGGCCGCCAGCGCCAGCCGCGCATCTTCTTCATCACACACCAGACCGCCCGCAATAATTGGCTGGCTGATGCGTTCAGTGATCCAGCCCAGCACTTTAGGCATACAGCCAGGCAGGATCTCCACGATATCCGGCGACGACTGCGCCACCTGTTTATCGATGTTATTAAACGAGATGGAATCCAGCACAAATAGGCGGTGAATAGCCCAAAAACCATGCTGACGCGCCGCTTTGAGCATCGCCGGTTTCGTGCTGATGATGCCGTCCGCCTGGGTGACGATTTTCAAAAACTGGATGACCACTTCCTGACGCGAGCTGCCTTCCAGCAGATCGACATGAACGAAAGCGATTTTCCCGGCCTGTTTGATCTGGCCGACGATGCGTCCAATGTTGCAAATATTGCCATAGAGCACCGAGACCACCTGGCAGGGTGAATCAAGCGCCAGTTGCAGGCTCTGAGCATCCTTTACCGCTGCCACCATTGGCGCGTTCTTTAACAAATCAATTAACTCCACTGCACACCACCCTTTCGTTTAAAGCGTAAGACTGGCCGCTGGCATCGCAGCGGTAAAACGCTGCATCTCCGCCAGCAACCAGTCGCGAAATACCGTGACGCGCGGCAGCGTTTGCTTGCCGCCCGGCACTTCCAGCCAGTAGCCATTGGCGCTGGAGAGCAAATGGGGCGATACCAGCGCCAGCACGCCACTGTTAAGTTCATTGCGCACCATCGCACGATCGAGCACCGCGTAACCGGCGCCGGTCACACAGGCATTGATCACCTGATCCTGCGTGCTAAAAGCCAGCCCGTTATCTTCCAGCGGTGGGGCTGCACCGCACGCCTGATACCAGCGCGACCAGTTATCCAGACGGCTGTCGCCATTCAGCACGTGCAGCTGCGGCATCAGGCTGATCTCTGGCCACAGGCCATCCAGCATCAACAGCGGACTGCCCACCAGCACCAGCGTTTCATGGCACAGCCACTCACCGGTGGTGCCCGCCGCGTGCGCTTCCTCCTGCGATCCAAAGCGGATGGCGCAATCGAAATCGCTGTATTTCTGGCGCGCCTCACTGATCAGCATAATTTGCAGCTGGCGATGCTGTTGCCGCAGCGTAACCAGGCGCGGGGCCAACCAGCGGGTGGCAAAAGTCGGCGCAACCTGCAGACGCAGATGCTGACGCGGATTGTGCTGCTGTACGTTGCGCACGCCCTCCTCCAGCAGATCCAAAGACTGGCGTACCACCGGCAGCAGCTGGATCGCTTCTGGCGTAAGCAGCAAACCGCTGTGGCTGCGCACGAACAGATCCTTACCTAGAAAGGTCTCCAGCTGCCGCATCTGCCGGCTGGCGGCACTTTGCGTCATGAACAACGCATCGGCAGATTTACTGAAACTCAACGTGCGGCAGGTCTCTTCAAACAGTCGCAACATACTGAGAGAAGGTAATTTTCTCATCCCTGCCTCCGGCAGACATGGCAGCAAAACAGAGCGCCAATCTAATCACAGCCCTTACTAACACGGAGAACCGACATGCAATTTTATGAGTGCAATCACAGGAAATTGCGGAATAGGGGTATGACTTTTTCGCACTGGCCTGCCCCTTAAGCAAGTGTCACAGTAATTTCTCATCCAGATAACAATAAAATAACAACCATCTCTCCCCGAAGGAGGAAGGAACATGACGCAAACGACTCTGATGGATGATGTACCCTTAAATCGCTTTCACCTGAAAATCACCGGGCTGACGTTTGGCGCCCATCTTACTGATGGCTACATTCTCGGTTCGGTTGGCTTCGCGCTGACGCAAATGACGCCGCAGATGGCCCTGACCCCGTTCTGGCAAGGCATGATCGGCAGTTCAGCGCTGCTAGGCCTGTTTCTCGGCAGCCTGATTTTGGGCTGGATCGCCGATACCGTCGGTCGCCAGAAGATCTTCTGCTTTAGCTTTATCCTTATTACGCTGGCATCCGGTATGCAGTTTTTTGTCGAGTCGGCAGAACAGCTTTTCCTGTTACGCATGCTGATCGGCTTTGGGCTCGGCGGAGACTTCGCCGTGGGCCACACCATTCTGGCTGAATTTGCACCACGCAAACATCGCGGCGTGCTGCTTGGCGCGTTTAGCGTGCTGTGGACTGTCGGCTACGTGGCGGCAAGTTTTGTCGGCCATCTGGCGCTGCAAACCGACGCAGAAGGTTGGCGCTGGCTGCTGGCATCGTCGGCGCTGCCCGCCTTTGCCATTTTGCTGCTGCGTATTGGTACGCCAGAATCACCGCGCTGGCTGCTGCGGCGCGGCCGTCGAGACGAAGCAGTGAAAATTGTGCATCGCCTTTTCGGCCCAAACGTCACGCTCCAGGAGGAGCGCCAACAGACCCAGGATGGCAGCCTGAGCGCCCTGTTCCGTCCGCGCTATCGCCGCCGCACCGCATTTAACTGCCTGTTTTTTGTTTGCCTGGTGATCCCCTATTTCGCCATCTACACCTTTCTGCCGGCCATTTTGCGCCAGATGGGACTGGATCAGGGCTTCGCAACCGATCTGCTGCTGAGCGGCCTGCTGCTGGTTGGTGCCGTGCTTGGCATTGTGTTGACCGCGCTTTGTTCTCGCCGCGGTTTCCTGATTGGCTCATTTGTGTTTCTCGCGGCTTGCCTACTGCTTCTGAGCCTGCTGCATAACAGCGCGGGCATCTGGCTGATTGTGCTGTTTGCCGCTTTCACGCTGGTGATGTCGGCGGTAAGCAATCTGGTTGGCGTCTTCCCGGCCGAGAGCTTCCCCACCGATGTTCGCTCCCGTGGCGTAGGCTTCGCCACGTCAATGAGTCGACTCGGCTCGGCCGTGGGTACGCTGCTGCTGCCACTTGCCATCGTCAATTATGGCATTGCCGGCACCATGGCGCTGCTGGCCGCCATTCTGGTTCTGGGTGCGCTGGTTTCCATTGCCTGGGCGCCGGAAACCAAAGGGTTGACGCTCACCGATGCATCGCAGGAAACCCCAGCGGCTGAGCCTACGCTCAATCCACCCCCTTCAACTTCAACGCAACATCTGTAACGAGAGGCAATGATGGAAATGTATATCGGTGAAGGCTTCGCAGGCGACGGCGTAAATGCCTCACACATCAATATCATGATTGGACCGCGCAATGGCGTGGTGGGCCAGGCGTTCGCCACGAGTCTGGCCACGCCATCGCAGGGACATTGTCCGTTTATGGTGGTGATCAAACCCAACGTCCCCGCGAAACCCATGACGCTGTATGTCAACAAAGCGGCCATCGACAGTGATTTACACGGCAACGCCACGTGGGGCGCATCGCAAGCGGCAATTGCGAAAGCGGTTACCGAAGCTCAGCTGCAGGGCACGCTGCCGCCGGAAGCCGAAGATGAGTGGTGCATCGTTACCGCCAACTGGGTCAATCCCGGCTGTAGCGATCTGGATGAAGTGTTCGCCAATAATTATCGCGCCTGCACGGTGGCGATTGCGGCGGCGATGGAGAAACTGCCGGGGCGTCAGCAGCTGATCCGCGCGTTGCCCGAGCTGGGCAATCCATTCTATTCCCCGAAGTGACAGGAGTTGCAACCATGGAATATATCAAACTGGGCCACAGCGGTTTAAAGGTATCACGCCTCTGCCTCGGTACCATGAACATGGGCAGTAAAAACTGGAAACCGTGGATTTTCGACGAAGCGCAAAGCGAGCCTATCATTCGCCACGCGCTGGAAAAGGGCATCAACTTTATCGATCTGGCGGACTTCTACTCCAGCGGTGCGGGTGAAGAAGTGGTAGGCCGCGTACTTAAACGCCTCGCCCAGCGCGATGAGCTGGTGCTGACCACCAAAGTCGGGTATCCGCTGGGCGGTGGTCAGAATAATCAGGGCCATTCACGTAAGCACATTCTCGATAGCATCGACGGCAGCCTGCGCCGCCTCGGCACCGATTATGTCGACATCTACATGCTGCATTATTTCGACGTGAATACCCCGATTGAAGAGACCTGGGAGGCGATGAACAGCATCGTGCGCAGTGGTAAAGCGCGTTATGTGGGTGTCTCCACCATGTATTGCTGGCAACTGGCGAAGATTCTGTGGTGCTGCGAGCGCAACGGCTTCGTCAAGCCAATCAATATGCAGCTACAGCTTAACTGCGCCTACCGTGAAGAAGAGCGCGAGATGATGCCCTTCTGTCACGATCAGGGACTGGGCGTGTCGGTGTTCAGCCCGCTGGCGCGCGGCTTACTCAGCGGCGATGTGCAATCCGTGCGTAATCAAACCGACTTCTTCACTCGCGAAATGTACGCCGACGAAACCTCGTTGCAGATTGCAGAATCGGTGGCTCGCGTGGCCGCCGCGCGCGGTATGTCGAGTGCGCAGGTTGCGCAAGCGTGGGTGCTGTCTCATCCCGGCGTTGATGCGATGCTGGTGGGAGCCGATAGCGTCGCCCAACTCGATAGCGCCATTGCGGCGTTACATACCCCGCTGGATAGCGAGGAGCGTTTTGAACTGGAACGCAATTATACGCCTTGCGATCTCATCAACGATTACACCGCAGGAAAACGCATCGCGCGCCATAGCCGCGCAGCACGCACCCTGTTTGCCAATCCCGATCTGCAAGGAGTTTCGCATGACAACATCACTGCTGCGTAGCGGCTGGTATTGCAATGGACAATGGCTGGAGAGCGATCGTACTTACGAAGTGACCAACCCCGCCGATGACACCCGGGTGGCGCAGGTCGCCTGCGTGGGTGCAGCAGAGACCACGCGCGCCATTGAGGCTGCCGCCGCCGCCCTGCCCGCCTGGCGGGCGCAGACGGCCAAAGCACGCGCCGCTATTTTGCAGCGCTGGTATCAGCTGATCGTCGAAAACCAGGAAGCGCTGGCCCAATTAGTGGTGCAGGAACAGGGCAAAGTGCTGGCAGAAGCGCGTGGCGAAGTGCTGTATGCCGCCAGTTTTATTGAGTGGTTTGCCGAAGAAGGCAAACGGGCCAACGGCAAAACGATTCCCACCACCAAACCGGGCAACCTGATCCTGACGCTGAAACAACCGGTGGGCGTTGTCGCCGCGATTACGCCGTGGAATTTCCCGCTGGCGATGCTCACGCGCAAACTCGGTCCAGCACTGGCTGCTGGCTGTACCGCCGTTGTAAAACCGGCCAACGAAACGCCGCTTTCGGCATTTGCTCTGCTGGTACTGGCCGAACAGGCTGGCGTGCCGCCGGGCGTGTTGAATGCAGTCAGCGGCGAAACGGTGGAGATTGGTCATACGCTAACCCATAGCGATGTGGTGCGTAAGATATCGTTCACCGGCTCGACAGCGGTGGGCAAGTTACTGATGCGTGATGCGGCGAGTTCGGTGAAAAAACTCTCGCTCGAGCTCGGTGGCAACGCGCCCTTTATTGTGTTTGATGATGCCGACCTTGATGCTGCAGTGGAGAGCGCAATGGCGGCGAAATTCCGCAACAGCGGCCAAACCTGTATCTGCGTGAATCGCTTTTACCTGCAGGATGGGATCTACGATCGCTTCGTCACCCGGCTGGCTGATGCGGCGAGTGCGTTGAAGGTCGCGCCCGGCCTGACACCCAACGCGCAGCAGGGACCGCTTATCCATCATCGTGCTGTCGAGAAGGTTGAAGCACATGTGCAAGATGCATTGCAGCAGGGAGCGCGTCTGGTTTGCGGTGGAGAACGCCATGCGCTGGGTGGCAATTTTTACCAGCCAACGGTGCTAGCCGATGCGAATGAAAATATGCGTTTGGCACAGGAAGAGACCTTTGGTCCGGTGGCCGCGTGTTTTCGTTTCAGCACGGAGGAGGAAGTCATTAAGCGCGCGAATAACACACCTTATGGGTTGGCCGCTTATCTGTTTACCCGCGATCTGGCGCGTGCGCTGCGCGTTACACCGCAGCTGGAGAGCGGAATGGTCGGGGTGAATGAAGGCATGATATCCACCGAAGTGGCGCCGTTTGGCGGCGTGAAAGCCTCGGGGCTGGGACGCGAAGGTGCGGACGTTGGGCTGGAGGAGTATCTTGAGACCCAGTATGTGAATATTGGGCAAATCGGTTAACGCGTTTATCGGGTTAAGAGGCGATAATTCAATAGCCAGGTGCGCATCTCTGCGCACCTGGCTATTACGGTTTACACAATACCCTGACTGCGCAGGTAATCTTCATAGTTGCCGGTGAAGTCGACAATACGATCACCTTTCATCTCCATTACGCGCGTAGCCAGCGAGCTGACAAACTCACGGTCATGTGAGACGAAGACCAACGTACCTTCATACATCTCAAGCGCCATGTTGAGCGACTCAATCGATTCCATATCAAGGTGGTTAGTCGGTTCATCCATAATCAGGATGTTCGGCTTCTGCATCATCAGCTTGCCAAACAGCATGCGGCCCTTCTCACCACCTGACAGCACCTTAGCGGGCTTGTTGATCTCATCATGCCCAAACAGCAGACGCCCCAGAATGCTGCGCACCGCCTGCTCGTCATCGCCTTCCTGCTTCCACTGGCTCATCCAGTCGAACACCGTCAGATCATCGGCAAAATCTTCCGCATGATCCTGTGCGTAATAACCAATACGCGCATTCTCAGACCATTTCACCGTGCCGTTATCGGGTGCCAGTTCACCCACCAGCGTTTTTAACAGCGTGGTTTTACCAATACCGTTGGCGCCCAAAATCGCTAATTTTTCGCCGACTTCTAGCATCAGGTTAAGTTTATTAAACAGCGGGCCGTTATCAAAACCTTTGGTCAGCGCTTCGACTTCCAGCGCATTACGGAACAGCTTTTTATCCTGATCAAATCGGATAAACGGGTTTTGACGGCTGGATGCTTTTACCTCTTCCAGTTTAATTTTATCAATCTGCTTGGCACGCGAAGTCGCCTGACGCGATTTAGAGGCGTTGGCGCTGAAGCGACTCACAAACGATTGCAGATCGGCAATTTGCGCTTTCTTCTTCGCGTTATCTGATAATAAACGTTCACGCGATTGGGTCGCCGCGGTCATATATTCGTCATAATTACCCGGATAAACGCGCAGCTCACCGTAATCCAGATCGGCCATATGCGTACAAACCATATTCAGGAAATGGCGGTCATGCGAAATGATGATCATGGTGCTGTTACGTTCGTTGAGCACTTGCTCCAACCAACGAATGGTATCTATATCCAGGTTGTTGGTCGGTTCATCGAGCAACAAAATATCTGGATTGGCGAATAATGCCTGTGCTAACAGCACACGCAATTTCCAGCCTGGCGCAATTTCACTCATTGGGCCGTAATGCTGCTCCACCGGAATGCCAACGCCCAGTAATAATTCGCCGGCACGTGATTCAGAACTGTAACCATCCATCTCGCCGTATTCGACTTCCAGGTCGGCCACTTTATAGCCTTCCTCTTCGCTCATTTCTGGCAAGGCATATATACGATCGCGCTCTTGCTTCACCGCCCACAATTCATTGTGGCCCATGATAACGGTATCCAGCACACTATATTGCTCAAAGGCAAATTGGTCCTGGCGTAACTTACCGATACGCTCATTCGGATCGAGGGAAACATTTCCACCCGTCGGCACCAGGTCGCCGCCCAGTATTTTCATAAAGGTAGATTTACCGCTGCCGTTCGCACCGATTAAACCGTAACGATTACCGCCGCCAAATTTAACGGAGATATTTTCGAACAGCGGCTTACTGCCGAACTGCATGGTGATATTGCTGGAAACTAACACGGCATTGACCTTTGTTACGCAGTGGAGGAAAAAACAGCGGGCATTATGCCAGAAGCGGGCACCTGGGCGCTACCTCTGCGCCTGAAGCAGAGAGCGTAATCCACTGAACGTGTTGAGCTGATACACAAAATAATTCGCGTTACCATAGGTGAGTCGCCGGGGGCTTGCAGCAGTAAGCGACAGGGACGAGCATCTGCAGCTAACACAGCTGCAATGTGAAGAATAAAGTGAATTAAATAAATAAAAAAAGCCGAAGACATTTGCCTTCGGCTCCCACTTACAAGGATTGTGCGGATTATTTGATCAGGAAAGTATCCAGGCTCTTACCGGAATCCAGCGCTTTCTTAATCGCTGCTGGAGTACGGCCCTGGCCAGTCCATGATTTTACTTCACCGTTTTCGTCGGTGTAAGAATATTTTGCTGGACGTGGTGCACGCTTAGCGCGTTTTTTACCAACTTCTAAAGCGCCCAGTAATTCGTTCGGATCAATGCCATCAGCCAGCAGCATTTCGCGATATTTAGACAGTTTCTCTTCTTTTTCGCGGTTCTGCGCTTCTTCTGCATGAACTTCGTCACGACGCTCGGTCACAACAACGGTTAATTTTTCCAGAATTTCTTCCAGATCGGTCAATGGCAGCTCACGAGCTTGCGCACGTAATGTGCGAATGTTGTTCAGAACTTTAAATGCATCACTCATCACAATGTCCTTGCTTAAGGGGTTAAATAAACTGTAGTGGCAAGATTACCTAATTCAAATAAAAAAATAAATTAATTTTATAGCCTGGATTAATCTGAAGTCGCTTACATATTACTTACGTTGAGGGTTATGCCGACGAGGTTGGCTTTAATTAACCATGAATTAACACGCCTTCTTTGTTGCTTAAGCAGAACTGGAATCGATTTCAAACCAATATTCCCAGGTTATAAACAACCATTTAGCTACTATTGCGCGCTGCAGCATAAGTGAGCATAAAGGTAAAAAAGGATTAATGGTGTAACGGAAAACCCCATGATATAGGCGTTTATTATATTGCGGAGGATGAGAGAGAAATCTCATTTTTTTTCGTTGCGGTGAAAAAAAGCCGGTGGTTAACCGGCTATCAAACAAAAATTAATGCACTTCCGTTGCAGGACCAAACACAGAATAGTCGGGAAGGTTGACGTTTTGATAAGGCTCCCAGCCGCCGCCCAGCGCTTTATATAACGCCACCAGATCAAGCGCACTTTGCATCCGCGCCTGCGTCGATTGCGCTTTAGCCTGCGCCAGCTGACGCTGTGCATCTAACACATCAAGGAAGGTTGAGATGCCCTGGCGATAACTGTCGCTGGCAAGATCGAAGGCGCGTTGCAGTGCACCTGTGGTCTCATCCAGCGCGATGACCTGTTGCTGATCGGCGCGATAGCTCACCAGCGCATTCTCAACATCCTGCAGCGCGGTTAACACCGTTTGGCGATAGTCCAGCGCCGCATTTGCCTGCTGAGCGCGCGCCAGTTTAACGCTGGAGACTAAACGCCCGCCCTGGAAGATGGGAATCGAGAGTGACGGCCCAACGCTGAAGAAGTGACTGCTCCAGTCATCCAGATAGCTGGCATCGGTGTTGCGCACACCGAGCTGCCCGGTGAGCGAAAGGCTTGGGAACAGATCGGCCACCGACACGCCAATATTGGCCGTTTGTGCATGCAGCGTGGCTTCCGCCTGACGAATATCCGGACGGCGCCGCGCCAGCGTAGAAGGAATACCGACCGGCACCATTTTCGGCAACGCGGGCAGCGGTTTTTCCGACATTAACTCGTTATCCAGCGCCCCCGGCGTTTTGCCCAGCAGCACTGCCAGGCCGTTCATCGCCTGTAACTGCTGCGCCTGGTATTGCGGCAGCTGCGCGTTAAGCGAGGCTAACTGTGCCCGGGCATTTTCCACATCCGTGGTGGGTGCCAAACCGTTCCTCTGCTGGCTTTGCGTCAGTTCCCAGGTTTGCTGCGCCACCGCAATCTGTTGCTGCAAGGTCGTTAACACCGCCTGCGAACCACGTAACTGGAGATAGGCACGCGCGACTTCGGCTTCCAGTGAAACCAGCGCATCGTTACGCTGCTCGATAGCCGCCTGCTGTTGTGCGTCCGCCGCTTCCATCTGGCGACGAACTTTGCCCCATAAATCGAGCTCCCAGCTGGCATCAAAACTGCCCTGATACAAGGTGACCGAGTGATCTAATCCATTCAGTTGATTAGCAACATCGCTGTCCACCTGATCGTAAACGCCGTTCGACTTCAGCAGGCCTTTTAATCCCAACTGCTGCCGCGTGACTTTTGCCGAGCCGTTAAGCGAGGGGAATAACCCTCCGCGCGCTTGCGCCAGCTGTTCGCGTGCGCCGGCAATGCGCAGCACGGATTGCTGCAGCGTTAAGTTACCGGCAATGGCGCGCTCAATCAGGCTGTCCAGCTGGGGATCGTTAAAGCTTTTCCACCACAGCGGATTGGTCGCTGCCGCCAGCGGCTTTGACGCCTGTTGTGAAGGTAAGTCATGGTAACCGCCCGGCGTATGCGCCTGCGGTGGCTGATAATCCGGCCCAACGGCGCAACCGGCCAGCAGCAATGACAGCGCCAGCAACGTCAGCGACGGCTGAAATCGCGAAAACTTGTTCATTTTAATGTGCTCCTGCACCGCCTTCGCTCTTAATCGGCGAAAGCAACCAACAAAATGGAATCAATAGCAAAGCCACGATACTCAAGCCCATAAAGACGTCGATATACGCCAGAATACGCGCCTGGGCAATCATCTCCTGGTAGAGCTGTCCGCCCGCCAGCGTCAGCGGGTCGCCTACCGCCGTGGTGAAGTTACGGATGGCATCGGCCCAGTGTTGTAGCGTGAGGTTGTAAGGCTCATTCAGCGGCGACATGTTGTGCACCATGTTTGCCGATTGCGTCTGCATGCGTTCCGTAATCCCCGCGGTTGAGAGCGAAATCCCGATCGAACCGGCGACGTTACGGAACATAGTGAACAGCGCCGAGGCATCGGCATTTAACCGTTGCGGCACGGTAATAAACGCAATGGTGGTGAGCGGCACAAACAGGAAGCCAAGTCCGATTGACTGCGCGCTTCGCATCATCACCAACGTTTTGAAATCGACGTCAGGCGTAAGCGTGGAGGAGTAGAAGAAGGCACAGGCAAGGCAGGTAAAGCCGAACGCAATGATGTAGCGCGTTTGCACAATTGGCATCAACTTCAGTACCAGCGGAATGGTCAGCACAATTAATATCGCGCCGGGCGACAGCACCAGCCCCGACCAAGTGGCGGTGTAGCCCAAATCCTGCTGCGCCAGCTGGGGAAGCACCACCGAGCTGCCGTACAGAATCATCGCCATGCCCGCCATTAGCAAACCCGCTACCCAGAAGTTGCGGTCTTTCATTACCATGATATCGACCACCGGCTTGCGCGCATACAGTAGCCAATACACGGCGCCGACAATACCCACCAGCGCCAGCGTGGCGAACAGGACGATAAAGTGCGAAGCAAACCAATCCTCATCTTCACCGCGATCGAGGAATACTTGCAAACAGCCAAGCCCAAGCGTGATCAGGCTGATACCAATGTAATCAATCTTCAGCCGGCCTTTCGCCCACTTACGTTCCCACGGCGGATCTTCCAGCAGCTGATAAATCGCCATCACCGTTAAAATACCCACGGGAATATTAATGAAGAACACCCAGCGCCAGCTGTAGTTATCGGTGATCCAGCCGCCGAGCGTCGGACCAATCACCGGCGCAACGATGATGGCAATCGACGACAGGCCAAACGCTTTGCCGCGATCTTCCGCTTTGAAATAGTCGAGCAGCACCGATTGCTGTACCGGCTGCAACCCACCACCAAAAAAGCCCTGCAGGACGCGGAACAAAATGATTTGCCACAGTTCGGTAGCGATACCGCACAGGAATGAGCAGATGGTGAACATCACAATGCAGATCAGGAAGAACTGCTTACGGCCAAACAGTCGACTAAAAAACGCCGAGATCGGCAATACGATGCCGTTGGCCACCAAATAAGAGGTTAAAACCCAGGTGGATTCGTCGTAACTGGAGGAGAGCGAGCCCGCAATGTGCGGCAGCGCCACGTTGACGATAGTGGTGTCGAGGATCTCCATAAACACCGCCAGCGTCACCGTGATGGCAACCAGCCACGGGTTGCTGGCCGGACGCCAGCTTTCGCTCGCACTCATTCCACTGTCACCTTCGGCTCAACCGACAGGCCCAGCGGTAGTGGATGATTCGGATCCAAACCTTTATCGATAACGATTTTCACCGGTACGCGCTGCACGATTTTCACGTAGTTGCCGGTGGCGTTCTCAGCGGGGAAAGTGGAGAAGCGCGAACCCGACCCCATCTGTACGCTATCAACGTGCCCTTCCAACTTCATATCTGGCCAGGCATCAACGCTGATCTCCACTTTATTACCCGGCTTCATTCGTTCCAGCTGTGACTCTTTGAAGTTAGCGTTAATCCAGATTTCCGGTGAAACCAGCGAGAATAGCGCGCTGCCAGCCTGAACCAAGGTGCCAAGCTGCACATTTCGCTTGGTCACAAAGCCGTCGTAAGGCGCACGTACCTGGGTATAAGAGAGATTTAATTCGGCCGTATTGAGCTGCGCTTTAGCCTGTTCAACTTGCTGCTCGCGCGCTTCAACGTTGGTTTCTTGCTGGCGAATCTGCAACTGAACCTGCGAAGCCACTTCAACCTGCGCTTTGGCGCTCTGTAACTGTGCTTCGGCGGAACGCAACTGAGCGGCGGCGGTATCAATATTGCGCTGCGAGGTTGCCCGAGGATCAACACCGCGCTGGCGACGATAATCGGCCTGGGCATTTAACAGGTTTGCCTGCGCTTTGGCCTGATCGGCAAGCGCCTGATCGCGCTGTGCCGGATACTGCACGCGTGATAAGGCTAACTGCGCCTGCGCCTGATGCAGCTGAGCTTCTGCGAGGCCCAACTGCGCTTTGGCCTGATCGCGCTGTGCCGCGGTGTCACGCGTATCAATCTCCACCAGCAAATCGCCCTGCTTCACCCGCTGGTTATCGCTTACCAGCAGCTTCACCACATAACCCGAGGCTTTAGGGGCGATGGTCACCGCGTTACCTTCTGTAAAGGCATCATCGGTGCTTTCAATGTTGCGCGTGGTGAGCCAGAACCATAATGCCACCACGATCATAATCACCACCACGATGGCGAGAAAAATCAGGGGCTTCTTTCCGGGGCGTTTACGTTCTGGTTCGTTGTTATCTTGATTCGATTGTGCAGAGTTTTGCGGATCTTGCTGATCGCGTTCGGACGGCTGATTCTGGTTTTCACTCATAATTTTTCATCGTAGGCGGTTGTCCCGATTCCCGGGCAAAAACGGTCAACATAACCTTAGATGGGAAATTGACAAATGCCAATGCAACTTTACACAAGCCGACACTGGCTGGCCGTCTAACGCATTAAGTGCAAAAGTAGCCATCCACCCAGCATCGACCAGGCAAGCATTGGCAGGGAGAACAGATGGAATCGCCACCACACCCGCGCATCCTGCGCCATGCGCAGGGCAATCAGGTTGGCAAGTGAGCCCGGCAATAAACCAAAGCCGCCGATGTTCACCGACCACGCCAGCACATCGGAAGGTGGCACTTTCTGCAAAAGCAGGATGGTGGCCGGCACATTACTGATGACCTGTGACAGACCGATGGCTAACAGATAAAGTCCGCCCTCGCCTAACTGCCCAATGGCGGCAAAATGGGGTTGCAGCCATGGCAAGTGCATCAGCAGAAAGACATCGATAAACATCGCGACAAATACCAGCAGCAAACTCCAGTCGATACTGATCAACACGCTGCGCGCCATGATCAGGAAACAGGTCGCTACGAGCAGCAGCGCCCAACCGGTCATTTTTAGCTCCAAAGCGACAATGAAGACGATATAAAGCAGCACGCTGATCAGAAACAGCGGCTTGTGCCACGGCTGGCTTTCGCCTTGTTCATGCTTTTGAATGCTGCGGGCCGGGAAACTCCACCAGGTGAGCGCCATTAACGTCAACATCAGAAATGCCGCCAGCGGCGCCATCTGCGCAATAAAAGCGGGAACGCTGAGCGCTCCATGACTCCACAGCAGAATATTTTGCGGGTTGCCGACCGGGGTTAATAACGAACCCGCATTGACGGCCAGCGCTTCAAAAATAATCAGGCGTGAGATCGGCAGACGTGAGAATTTGCGCAGGGTTAACGTTAGCGGCACCAAAATAAACAGCGCAACATCATTGGTGAGAAAGGTTGAGAGCAACGCGGCCGCGCAAACCATAAACAGCGCCAGCGCGCGCTCATGCTGGAAACGCTGGATCAGACGCGCGCCGAGTACATCAAAATAGCCGCTGTTCTCCAGCCCTTTGGTCAGCATCAATAAGCCGGTAAGCGTCATGATGGTATGCCAGTCAACCGCGCCAGGCAGCTGCGACCAATGGAAATTCGCCAGCGGCACCATAATCACGCCCAGCAGCAACAGCAAATGCAAGATACGATCGCGCATTAAGGAACGAAGCACTATGGGCATGATGGCGGAAGCCTTGTGGTTAGCGACTCTCGTAAAATTTCTGGAAGACGGCCAGCGTTTCATCACTGACGTGATGCTCCAGGCCTTCTGAATCACGGCGCGCGGTTTCCGGGCTAACACCCAGCGCCAGCAGGAAGGTTTCAACAATGTGGTGGCGGACGCGGCTCGCTTCAGCCAGCTTCTCACCTTCGGCGGTGAGGAACACGCCACGATATGGCACTTGCTCCACTAAACCGGTGGTACCGAGGCGCTTAAGCATTTTCGCCACCGTCGGCTGAGAAACGCCAAGGCGTGCAGCCATGTCCACCTGACGCGCCTCGCCAAATTCACGAATCAAATCAGAGATTAACTCAACGTAGTCATCAATCAGCTCACGACGATGCGCTTCGCGCACCTGCCGAAATCCTTCGACATGCTCCTCAATTTCTTTCAGCGGCCCCTGGGGCATGTTGGTGGCGATTTTTGCACGACGACTCATTCAACTTCCTCTTTATTATCTGCCGCACTGTACCTGCGATGCGGTCTGGCTGCGCCCATTGTAAACCAGGCACAAATAAGCACAAATTTTTCCTAAATAGTGTTGGCTAAAGAGTATAGCCAGTGCTATCTTTGTTGATAATGTAAGCGAATAGCTTATAAAGGATGCAAAGACGAACACCGTTTCGCTGCTCCTGCTTGTTTTATGTCGTAATTCACTCGGGAGGTGAACATGACTACCATGAAAAACTGCCTCGACTGTGGTAAGTGCTTCCAGACAGAACAGAGCAAACCGGCTTTCGAGCTGAAATCGCTGCTGTGCCTGTTTACTCGCTCGCCGTTTGCACTGCGTTTGATGCTGATTGAAAAGCTCACGGGCAAACAGCTGGTTGAACGTCCGTGCCCAAACCTGATCTGGCGCGGCTAACGCTCTCCCTACTCACGCTTATTCCTACAAAGCCCGCCTCTGTCGCGGGCTTTGTGCTTTTTGATGTGGTAAAGCCTGCTGAACGGTGAATTGCACCCATAAAAAAACGGTCCCGAAGGACCGTTTATTGTGCAACTGGTCTAAGCAAAAACTTAGAAGCTGTAACCTACGCCAGCAATCCAGGTACCAACGTCGACGCTGCGGATACGGCTCTGCTCGTAACCTACATCCAGTGCGACGTTTTCGATTGGGTTGAACTGCATACCCGCGCCGTAAGAGAAACCGTAGTCGCTTGTATCAGACTTAGAACGTACTGCAGTATCGTTCTGCTGGAATTTACCGTAGCCTACACCCACAACACCGTAGATGCTTGCCCAGTCATTCAGACGGTAAGCTGGACCACCGGTGATGCCGTAGTATTGACCTTTGTTGTAAACGCCAGCGTCAGTACGATCTTTCTCGGTGTAAGTGAAAGAACCGATCCAACCCAGTGGGTTAGTACCGTCTTCGTAACGATATTTCAGGTTGAAGCCGTTTGCTTTGTTAGCAACGCCTTGATAATCGCTCTGAGCGTAACCACCGGTAACGGTGCTTTGTGCCATGGCAGAACCTGCAGAAACTGCAAGTACACAAGCCAATGCTGAAAGACATGCAATTTTTTTCATAACCACCTCAAATGTGAATATACTTCTCTCCTGACAACGCTATAAATATAACAAAAAACAGCAAGAAACTCTGCCCGCAATTTGTTGTCTAACAGATTGTTTGGTGTAACAGAAAGTTAATGAAGTTTCCTATGTCATTCATTTTACTTATAAAAACCTTCATATTCCTGCAACATAAATTTCGATCACAAAAAATGCGTTTAAGTAAATTCCTAAACTAACCTGACATTTCTTTACGGAAATGGCCCTGAAAATGGCCAAATTCTAACCACTCATCACGTTTTTTTTCCCCGGATCGTATCTCCTTATTTACTGAAGATTCCTTTACACTGAGCTCTTGTTGCTCCGCTGTTAATAAATAAAGGAATGAATAACAGGATGTCTGCGCCTTTAACGACTAAAAATCTGGCCCCGGTTTTGTTCCCCATCGCTGTTCTTCTCATTGCGATGCTTTCGCTGCAGGGTGGAGCTTCACTGGCGAAATCGCTGTTTGCTACCGTTGGTGCCCCAGGCATTACCGCGCTGCGACTCGGCTTAGGCACCCTCATTCTTTGCGTCATCTTTAAACCCTGGCGTTTACGTTTCACACGTGAACAGCGCAAGCCGCTGCTGATGTATGGCCTTGCGCTCGGCTGCATGAATTATCTCTTCTATTTAGCGATTCGCACCGTGCCGCTTGGCGTGGCGGTCGGATTAGAGTTCCTGGGTCCGCTGACGCTGGCTCTGATTGGCGCGCGCCGTCCGCTGGATTTTATTTGGGTACTGCTCGCGGTAGTGGGCTTATGGTTCCTGTTGCCAATCGGTGATGGTGTGAGCCATATCGATCCGCTCGGTGCGCTGCTGGCGGTAGGTGCGGGTGCCTGTTGGGCAGTTTATATTCTTGCCGGCCAGCGTGCTGGTGCCGAACATGGGCCGGCAACGGTGGCGATGGGCTCGCTCATCGCCTCCGTAATCTTTGTTCCTCTTGGCCTGACATTTGCCGCGCCGGGCATCTGGCATTGGGAAATCCTGCCGCTGGCGCTGCTTATCGCCCTGCTCTCCAGCGCTATTCCTTACTCTCTTGAGATGATGGCGCTGACGCGTCTTCCTGCCCGTATTTTCGGCACCCTGATGAGCCTGGAACCGGCAATGGCAGCACTTTCGGGCATGTTGTTCCTCGGTGAACTGTTAACGCTGCAGCAGTGGATTGCGCTGCTGGCGATTATTATCGCCTCTGCCGGTTCAACTCTCACCATGAAGCAAAAAAGCGCGCAAATAAACGAAGTAGATATTACTCATCAGTAATAAATAAGTGATTATTCAGCCTGCTATATAGCAGGCTGAATATAAAAGCGTTCTCATTATCATTTCACCGGTTACCCCACCGGTGCTTATTATTATTTTGCAACACGATTAATAAATAATTAACATATAGATTAACTCGTTGTTTTATAAACCTTAAAAATAATAACGCACAATTCCTGAGCAACAGTAAGGTTTATCTATTCCTGCCATTGATCTAATCATTCCTGCAGAACTTAAATGTGCTGCTATACTTATTTCCGTGCTTGATTAGGACAACCATCAATAAGAGGACATTAATGATGAGTACCGCAAAACTGGTTAAAACTAAATCGTCTGATCTGATTTACACCCGTAATGACGTCGCTGACAGCGATAAAAAAGCGACCATCGAGGTGCTCAACCGTCTGGTAGTGGAATTTATTGACCTGTCGCTGATCACCAAGCAGGCGCACTGGAATATGCGTGGCGCCAACTTTATTGGCGTGCATGAGATGCTTGATGGCTTCCGTACGGCAATTACCGATCACCAGGACACTATCGCTGAACGTGTGGTTCAGTTAGGCGGTGTGGCGCTGGGTACGACTCAGATCGTCAACGATAAGACACCACTGAAAAGTTATCCGCTAAACATCCATAGCGTGCAGGATCACCTGAAAGCGCTAGCCGATCGCTATGCCGTTGTCGCTAATGATACGCGCAAAGCGATTACTGAAGTGAGCGATGAAGATACTGCGGATATTTTTACTGCGGCATCGCGCGATCTGGATAAATTCCTGTGGTTCATTGAATCCAACATCGAATAATTTTCAGCGTAACAGTGAAGGCGGGTTATCCCGCCTTTTTTTATGCCTGTAACATTCTGGTACTTTTTTTGACGTTGTTAACAATTCCTTAATCCCTTCTTTCGCTTGCCACGCCCTTGGTGCACACTGTTCCTGCACCACAACGGCACTACGCACCATTATGGTGCCCACCACTGGTGCAAAATTTTTCTTCTGCGCAAAATCGTGTCAGCAAGTGCTTAAAACGACTGATTTCGTGAAAAATGAAAAGTTGGCATAATTTTTTCATATGATAAGCCGTACATCGGGCCACCAGGCCTGAAGGGTAATAAGGAAAATAATGATGAAGTCATTGATTAAAGTCTCCGTGGCCGCGCTGGCGCTGGCCTTCTCGCTTTCCTCCACCGCAGCAGATAAAAAACTGATTGTCGCCACTGACACCGCATTCGTTCCCTTCGAGTTTAAACAAGGCGATAAGTACGTCGGTTTTGATATCGATTTGTGGGACGCGGTCGCCAAAGAACTGAAGCTGGATTACACCTTCAAACCGATGGATTTCAGCGGCATTATCCCCGCTCTGCAAACTAAAAACGTGGATCTGGCATTAGCAGGTATCACCATCACCGAAGAGCGTAAGAAAGCCATTGAGTTCTCAGACGGCTATTACAAAAGCGGCCTGCTGGTGATGGTGCGCGAGAATGAAAAAGACGTTAAAAGTATCGACGATCTGAACGGCAAAGTGGTGGCAGTGAAGAGCGGCACCGGTTCGGTAGATTACGCCAAAGCGCACATCAAATCGAAAGACCTGCGTCAATTCCCGAACATCGATAACGCTTACATGGAACTGGGCACCAACCGCGCTGACGCCGTCCTGCACGACACGCCAAACATTCTTTACTTCATCAATACCGCCGGTAAAGGCCGCTTCAAAGCGGTAGGCGAGTCAATTGAAGCGCAGCAATATGGCATCGCTTTCCCGAAAGGCAGCGACGATCTGCGTGAAAAAGTGAACGGCGCACTGAAAACGCTGCGTGATAACGGCACTTACAACACTATCTATAAAAAATGGTTCGGTACTGAACCAAAATAATGCCGGCTTAAGTCGATATTCCAGCAGGGAGCGTTGCCTCCCTGCTTTTTACATTTCCACGCAACAGATTTTGGAGTCACACCATGGAGTTTGACTGGAGCGTCATTTGGCCCGCACTGCCGATTTTAATCGAAGGCGCCAAAATGACCCTGCTGATCTCGGTCCTCGGCCTGGTCGGCGGTTTAATTATCGGCCTGGTCGCCGGTTTTGCCCGTGCTTACGGCGGCTGGATCACGAATAACATCGCCCTGGTATTCATCGAGCTGATCCGCGGTACACCTATCGTGGTACAGGTGATGTTTATCTACTTCGCCCTGCCGATGGCCTTCCCCGACCTGCGTATCGATCCGTTCAGCGCGGCGGTGGTCACCATCATGATCAACTCCGGTGCTTATATCGCAGAAATCACACGCGGTGCGGTGCTATCCATTAACAAAGGCTTCCGTGAAGCGGGTCTGGCGCTGGGCTTATCGAGCCGCGAGACGCTGCGTTATGTGATTATGCCACTGGCTCTGCGCCGTATGCTGCCACCGCTGGGTAACCAGTGGATTGTGAGTATTAAAGATACTTCCCTGTTTATCGTGATTGGCGTGGCTGAACTGACGCGTCAGGGCCAGGAAATCATCGCCGGTAACTTCCGCGCGTTAGAAATCTGGAGCGCCGTTGCCATCATCTATTTGGTTATTACGCTGGTGTTGAGCTTTGTGCTGCGCCGTATTGAGAAAAGGGTGAAAATCCTGTGATTGAATTTAAAAACGTCTCGAAGAATTTCGGCCAGACCCAGGTTCTGCACGACATCAACCTGAAAATTAATCAAGGCGAAGTGGTGGTAATTATTGGACCATCCGGCTCCGGGAAATCTACGCTGCTGCGCTGCATCAACAAGCTGGAAGAGATCACGACCGGCGAGCTGATTGTCGATGGCATGAAGGTCAATGATCCGAAAGTCGATGACCGCCTGATTCGTCAGGAAGCGGGCATGGTGTTCCAGCAGTTCCATCTGTTCCCGCAGATGAGCGCGCTGGATAACGTCGCCTTTGGCCCCATCCGCGTTCGTGGTGCGAAGAAAGAAGAAGCCCACAAGCTGGCCCGTGAGCTGCTGGGTAAAGTGGGCCTCGCCGAGCGCGCGCACCACTTCCCTTCTGAGCTATCCGGTGGTCAGCAGCAGCGCGTCGCGATTGCGCGCGCGTTGGCGGTGAAGCCGAAAATGATGCTGTTTGATGAACCTACCTCAGCGCTCGATCCTGAGCTGCGTCACGAAGTATTGAAAGTGATGCAGGATCTGGCCGAAGAAGGCATGACCATGGTCATCGTAACGCACGAAGTCGGTTTCGCGCAGAAAGTGGCTTCGCGTCTGATCTTCATCGATAAAGGGACCATAGCTGAAGACGGTAACCCGGATGAATTGATCACCAACCCGCCAAGCGATCGCCTGCGCGAGTTCCTGCAGCACGTTTCCTGATAGCCTGGTCGCCATCGTTGGCGACCGATTCTGTAAGGTCGTCATTGATGACGACCTTCTTCCCCCACCGCCTCGCGCGCAAATCAATTTTCCTTGCAGAATCTGTACCTTCCATCACTGACTATACTTCTCTCTTGTGCCGTTCAAGGAGAAAGCGATGTTGTCTGCCAGCCCACCAGGTCGTGCCACTCTGTGGTTACTCTTCAGTTTGCTCACCCTGTTTCTCATGCCTTCAGCGCAGGCCGTCAATCTGCCTCAGGCCGCCGTCGCGGCACAGCAGACACAAACGCCGGCCGCGAGCAGCACCGCCGAAGGCGAACCCAGTGTAGAAGAGAAAAAAGCCGCTTACGCCGCGTTGGCCAATATTCTGGATAACAACGCCTCACGTCAGGAACTGATCGATCAGCTGCGCCAGGCCGCCAACAGCAAATCCTCCAGCGAACAGCCGGTGCTGGCGCCGCCGCAGGCGGATCAGGAAGATCCGACGGTGCTGGAGAGTATCACCAGCGTCACGCGTGAATATGGCGGCGCGGTGGCGTCACAATTCGTTCAGCTGCATGACAACATCACCAATGCGCCGCATAAGGCCTTTAACCAGCAAACCTTTTTCAATGCGCTGAAATACTTCGCCGCCCTCGCTGCGGCGGTGTTTGCTTTCTACTGGCTCACGCGCCGTTTGATGTGGCCAGTCTGGCAGCGCATGGGCCGCTGGGGACGCAAGCAAAATCTTGAACGCACCAAATGGCTGCACCTGCCCGCTATGATCGTACTGGCCTTTATCCTCGATCTCCTGCTGCTGGCGCTGACGCTGTTTGTCGGCCAGATCATCAGCGACAACTATCACAACGGCAACCGCACCATCGCCTATCAGCAAGGGCTGTTCCTCAACGCCTTCGCGCTGATTGAATTTTTCAAAGCGGTATTGCGCCTGATTTTCTGCCCGCACTTTCCCGCGCTGCGCTTCTTCCACCTGGCGGACGCGCGCGCCAGCTACTGGAATACCCGGTTAAGCTGGCTGAGCGGGATTATTGGTTATGGTTTATTAGTCGTGGTGCCCATTGTTGCCAATCAGGTCAACATTCAGGTGGCTGCGCTGGTTAATATGCTGATCATGTTCATCATGACCGGCTGGGCCCTGTGGCTGATTTTCCGCAACAGAAGCAATATTCAGCATGAGCTGTCGCGACTGGCCGATCGCAGCATGACGTTTTTCGCGCTGTTTATTCGCGCCTTTGGCGTGGTGTGGCACTGGCTGGCAAGCGCCTATTTTCTCACGCTGTTTCTCCTTTCGATCTTCAATCCTGGCGACAGTCTGAAATTTATGATGTCCGCCACGGTGCGCAGCCTGGCGATCGTCGTGATTGCCGCACTGATTTCCGGCATCCTCACGCGCTGGATAGGTAAAACCGTCACGCTGTCGCCGGATCTGCGTCGCAACTACCCTGAATTGCAAAAGCGCGTTAATGATTGGGTAAAAGCGCTGCTGAAACTGGCGCGTGTGCTCACCGTATTTGCCACGCTGCTGCTACTGCTGAACGCGTGGAATCTGTTTGATCTCTGGCACTGGCTGACCCTCGGCAGCGGACAGAAAATGGTGGATGTGCTGATTCGCATCGTGATGATTGTGCTGCTGTCGGCGGTAGGCTGGACGCTATTGGCCAGCCTGATTGAGAGCCGCCTGGCCTCAGATTCGCACGGTCGTCCCATGCCCAGCGCGCGCACCCGTACGCTGCTGACGCTATTCCGTAATGCGCTGGCGGTGGTCATCAGCACCATCACCATCATGATTTTACTGTCAGAAGTCGGCGTGAACATTGCGCCGCTGCTGGCCGGTGCCGGTGCGCTCGGTCTGGCGGTCTCATTCGGCTCACAAACGCTGGTGAAAGACATCATTACGGGCATCTTCATTCAGTTTGAAAACGGCATGAACACCGGCGATCTAGTGACGATTGGGCCGATTACCGGCACGGTGGAGCGCATGTCGATTCGCTCGGTGGGCGTACGTCAGGATACTGGCGCCTATCACATTATTCCGTGGTCTTCGATCACCACCTTCGCCAACTTTGTGCGCGGTATCGGCTCATTCGTCGCCAACTATGATGTGGATCGCAGTGAAGATACCGAACGCGTTAACGCGACGCTGCAAGCGGCAGTAAAAGAGTTGCTGGAGAACCCGGAGATTCGCGGCATGGTGATCGGCGAGCCAAGCTTTGCCGGCCTGGTGGGATTAACCAATCAATCCTTTACCGTGCGCGTCTCCTTCACCACTCAACCGCTGAAGCAGTGGACGGTGCGTTTTGCGCTGGATGATAAGGTGAAGAAGCATTTTGATGCGGCCGGCATTAAAGCGCCGCACCAAACGGTGGAAGTGATGCAAACCGGCAGCGATATCACCTCGGCTGCCAGCTTACCGGCGTTGCCACCGGCGCAATAAGCTTAGCGTTTCAGCCGCTTCGCGCGTGACGCGGGCGGCTGGAATGTCCAGGCGATAAAGCGGCTCTGCTTCTGCCCTTGTGCCATTTCGATGATGCGCACTTCATAGGCTTCCCGATCGCGCAGCTGGTCACGCAGCGCCGGTAGATTCTCTTTACGAGAGACCAGCGAGGTGAACCACACAATCTGGTCCGCGTGCGTCACGCTTTCATCGATCATCTGACCAACGAACTTACGTTCACCGCCGTCGCACCATAATTCGCTGTGATGACCGCCAAAATTGAGCGGCGCGTTTTTGCCCAGGCCCAGGTTACGCGTTTTACGCTGGCCAACGCTGGCTGCTTCTTCTGCAGAGGAGTGGAACGGTGGATTACACAGCACCGCATGGTAGCGTTCGTTTTTATGCACTACGCCCGCGAAAATGGATGACGCATCCTTTTGTCGACGCAAACGAATTGCGCGCTGCAGGCCAGAATTACTCGCCACGATCTGTCCCGCCGCGGTAATGGCCTCCGCGGTGATGTCGGTACCGGTAAAGCGCCAGCCATATTCGGCATTGCCAATCAGCGGATAGATGCAGTTCGCGCCGCAGCCGATATCCATCACATCCAAATCACGCGGGATCACGCCGCCGTTATCGCTCGCCAGCAGATCGGCCAGCGCATGCACATAGTCAGCGCGGCCCGGCACCGGCGGGGTGAGGTAGCCTGCCGGCAGCTGCCAGTTCAGGTTATAGAAAAGTTTTAATAACGCCTGATTCAGCAGCATCACTGCTTCAGGATCGGCGAAATCCACCGACAACTCGCCGTAGCCGTTGGGACGCACTTTCACCGCCAGCGGCGGATGGGCTGCGGTAAGAGCCGCAAAATCATAACGGCCCTGATGGCGGTTACGCGGATGGAAAGGTGACGTGGCGGCTGGCTTGTTCATAGTTTCTCCGGAAAATAGCGCGGGCGTAAGATACCCCGCTGCGCGCGTAAAAGAAATTATCAGCCGCCGTTTTTTGCCATTATTTCTGTGCGCGAGCCAGCCATTGCTGCATCTGCGCCAGGGCATAAGTGCGTGAACTCACCACCTGATGCGGAATGCCGAACATTTTGCGCATCTTGCGCAGTTCCGCACAGCGCGATGCCTCACTCTCAATACTCAGCATTCCTTTGCAGCGTTGACTCAGCAGTTGGCGATGGCGAATCAGCCAGTCCCCCCGCTGCCGCCGGTCGGCCTCGGTTTCCTCTACCCGCATATGATCATAGACCACCACAAACGGCGACTCTTGCTGTAGCAGCGCCAGCATTTCGGCTTCCCATTGGCTGGCGTAACCTGGCAGCACGGCCTGCTGGTTAAGATAAACCAGCGGGAAATCCTGAACATCATAGACGTAAAAATCGTTTTGATTTAAAGACATACAACCTCCTGAGAAGGATTAAAGCCATTTCGCCAGCAGCGCTGTCAGACGCCCGTGCGCGGGCGTTTCACCCGCCACCGCAATGCTGCAACTCATGCCAGCCGTGAGTAATTTATCTTTCGGTAACGCATCCAGTTCGATACGCACCGGAATGCGCTGCGCCAGGCGAATCCAGCTGAAGGTGGCCTCTACGCCGGGCAAGCCCTGCGCATCAACCTGCTGATTGGCGTCACTGATGCCACGCCCAAAGCTGGCAACGTGGCCGTTGAGCGTTTGGCTATCGCCCATCAGATGAACATCAACGCGGTCGCCAATTCGGATGGCATGTAATTTGGTTTCTTCGAAGTAGCCGGTGATCCAGAAGCTATGTGCATCCACCAGCGCCACCTCCGGCGTACCGGCCACCGCGTAATCACCCGCCTGCAAGCGCAAATGCGTCACGTAGCCATCCACCGGCGCCCGCACCGTAGATCGCTGTAAATTCAGCTGCGCGAGGGCCAGCGCCGCACTCGCCTGCTGCTGCTGCGCCTCCGCTACCTGCAACGCTTCGCGTGCGCGCTGGACCTCCTCGGCCGCCAGTAATGCAGCCATCTGTCGCCGCCGCTGCGCCTCATCGCGTTTTTGTTGCAACGTGGCATTGGCCTCCCTGAGCTGGGCTTCCGCCTGCGCCAGCGCCAGCTGAAAGCGCAGCGGATCAATCACAAACAGCGTGGTGCCGCGCGCGACAAACTGGTTATCCGCTACCGGCACCGCCTGCACCGTGCCAGAGATCTCCGGGGCGATACGAATCACCTGCGCACTGACGCGACCATCGCGTGTCCAGGGCGCCAGCACGTAGGCGCGCCATAACACCATCGCCAGCCAGAGTGCGGCCGCCACCACGGCCAACGTCATTAAGACCTTAAGGGAAGACTTCCATGAGAATGTTGAATCAGACATAGAGAATGAACACCGCCAGTAAGAGAAACGACAAAGCAAATTCGAACAGCGCCGGATGCCAGACCCAACGCAACACACCACAACGCAACAGCAGCGCGCGTGCTGCAAGGAACAGCGGGAACGTGGCACAGAGATAGATAAAGAAAGGCGGCAGATAGATGCCCGCAATCGACACCTCACTTAACATGCGATCCCCCTATCTGCTGCGGCGAGAAGTAGTCGGCATGCTGCTGTAAAACATGGGCGATGGCGGTTAAACAGGCCGCCGAGGCGGCATCTTCCCGCAGGATGCGTGCCGTGCGTTGGGCATGTTTTGCCGCCTGGCGCGGGTTGCCAACGCGCCGTGCGATGCGCTGTTGAGCGCGAACCATTTGCGCCTGCCATTGAGAATTCAGCGTCAGGGCGCGTAGGCGCAGGATTTCACGCCCTAATTGCAGGCTGGCTAATCCCTGCTGCAATACGCGATCGTGCTCTTCTGGGTGCGTGCGCAGCAGTGCGCCAAGTTGCGCCAATCGATGCTGCTGTTGCTGCTGCCAGCGCAGCGGCCTGGCGGGCTTTCCTGCCAGCAGTGCAAGGCTACTGAGCCGAATCCGCGCCTGCAGTCTCTGCACATGCCGCGCCGGGTTGCGGGGCATTAACTGAAAGGCCAGCAGCGTCAAGGCCGTGCCCGTCAGCCACGCCAGCGACCAATTGAGAAGTTGGGAAATGTCATACACCATCGGATTGCTGGCCGCAGTTAAGGTGTTGAATCCCACCAGATACGCCAGTCCGCTCAATAGATGCTGTGGAAAACTGGTGGCATAAATGCCCGGCAGCCAGAACAGACTCAATACCAGTAACAACAGCGGCAAACCATTAATTAGCGGCAGCACCACAAAGGCGCAGATCAATGCCATTGGCAGCGCATAGAAGGTTCCACGCAGAAACTGGCGCGCACCCGCGGCGGGATGAGGAGATGTAGAGAGCAGCGCACAATAAGGCGCAATGATCAGCAGCATGATGTCCCCGGCTGGCCAGCCGCTGCCAAGCCACAGAGATGATGCCGCTAGCAAGGTTACAAAAGCGCGTAATCCATTGCGCCGCGCACCGCTCCAGTCACGATGAAAACTCGGTGCAACCAGGCGGGGCGAAGAAGAGGTATACGGCAAATAGCTGAGCACCTGCACCACGCGTTGCATGGCGATGATATGAGACTGATGAGATTGCGCTTCATCGGCACGCGCCTCCCGCAGCAGATGTCGTGCCGCCGCTAATCCCGCCCGGCCCTGCGCGAGCGCAGCGGCAACATCCTGCCAGACTGTCTGTTGCGAGTGTTGGCAAGACGCCACCATTTCAGCCAACGCATCCATCGCCTGTTGGATCGCGCGCGTATGCTGCGCCAGCGTGACGGACTCGTGACGTGCCGCCGCCAGCAAATCATCAACGCTGTAGATTTCTGTCATCAGCCGATGTTGCGCCGTAGCGGGCCCTTGGGCGGCCAGCAGCGCGGCGGTTTGTTGCGTTAACCGCAGGAGTAAAGCATCAAGTTTGCTGCTGAGCGTGCGCCGACTGAACAGCGCCGTCACCAAACCCAGCGACATCACGCCGATCGCGACGGTCGAGGCGCGCCCCACCGCATGTTCAAAGGCCAGTTCGGGATGCTGCATGGCACCAAGCGTTGCCAGCCCAATGGTGTATCCGGCCACCGCCGCGCCTGAGGCGCGAAAGTGACGCAGCACGCTCATCGCCAGTACGCAGATGCCGAGCCACAGGCTTTCTGTCAGGACGAATAGCCAGGGAAGCTGAGCGAAAGCGGCCATCAGCGCCAGCGCCACCACCATGCCGGCGAGCGTGCCGATCAAACGCCATTTTCCCTTACCCAATACCGCCCCCTGAACGGGGTTCAATACCAGTAATACGGTGGTCGCCGCGGAATACGGCATATCCAGTTCCAGCGCGTAGGCCACCACCAGCGCGAGATTGGCGGCCAGCAAGGCGCGCAATACATAGGTCGCGCGCGGCGTCGTGAAATCGCAATGCGACACGAGCCGGTGGATAGATGAGAGAATGCGGGACTGCATGGATGATCCTCAACCGTGAAAGTTGGGCTCACTGTAGGGAAAGGAATCCATGCGTAAAAGTGACGATTATTAAATTGATGAGTGCGTTAAACGCACGGGTTAATCACTCTTCAGCTGTCGCTGCTGCATAACTGGCGGAGGGTCTGACGCAACCAGCGATGCGCCGCATCCTGCTGAAAGCGTGGATGCCAGGCTTGCGTCAGCAGCACGGTCTCTAGCGGCACCGGAAGCTCAAACATGCGCACCCGCATTCCGGCGGTAATGGCACTGCGCGCCAGATGTTCCGGTAGCGGCAGCAGCAGATCCGAATCCTGCAGCGCAAAAATCGCGCTATAGGGTGTTGCTACAATTAGCGAGACCTGACGCTGCAACCCCTGCTGCTCCAGCGCACTATCAATCGGCCCGCTGGCTTTACCACGCCGAGAAATGCTGATATGTCCCCAGCGCGTCAGCTGTTCGGGGGAAATATCGCTGGCGAAAATGGGATGGTCGTTACGCGCCAAGCCGACAAAACGTGTGGTAAACAGCGGCTGTACGCGAATCTCTGGCCCCAGTTGACGAGCGGCGCTGATAAACAGATCGACACGGCCACTGCGCAGTAATTCAACATCCACATCATCCTCTTCCGGAGCGAAATGCAGCAGCGCACGCGGCATCTCCTGCGCCATCGCCTCTAATACGCGACCAGAATAAAAGCCGGTGAAGGTGTCATTGGCGCGCACATTAAAGCGGCGCTCGAGCTCCGCCAAAGGCGCATTCTCCCCTTGCGTCAGTACCTGCGTCGCCTGTTCAACTGCCGCGCGCACCTGCTCACGCAGCGCCAGCGCGCGCGGTGTCGGTACCATTTTGCGCCCTGCCTGAACAAAAATCGGATCGCCCAACGTCTCGCGAATTCGGCCGAGCGTGCGGCTCATGGCGGGTGCGCTAAGATGCATGCGCCGGGCAGCCGCCGCCACGCTGCCCTCTTCCAGCAGGATATCCAGCGCAATTAATAGATTTAAATCCGGATGTTTCATTATCGCTCCCTGCCCTCACGAAAAGGCCATACTAGCCGCATTACGCTTGGGTAAACAACGGGGAGCAATGCGTGCGCTGTACGCAACTGCTGGCTATGGCGGCAGAAGCTAACCCGCTAAGATAAAACATTGATCATCATCGGGAGCAGAAATGACACGCCAACGTTACTCTTATCAGCCACGCGCTGGACACGGTTTGCCGCACGATCCGCTGAATGCCATCGTCGGTCCACGCCCCATTGGCTGGGTCAGCTCACAGAGCGCCAGCGGTACGCGCAATCTGGCGCCGTACAGCTTCTTTAACTGCTTCAATTACCATCCGCCGATTATCGGTTTTGCCAGCAGCGGCTGGAAAGACAGCGTACAAAATATCTCAGAGACCAAAGAGTTTGTCTGGAACCTGGCAACGCGCCCGCTGGCTGAAGCAATGAACGAGAGTTCCGCCTCGGTGGCTGCGGATCAGGATGAGTTCGCGCTGGCGGGATTAACGCCGCTTGCGGCGTCACACGTGAATGTCAGCATGGTGGCGGAAAGCCCGGTAAATTTTGAGTGTAAATTGACACAGCTGATTCAGCTGCAGGATGCGCAGGGTAACCCGATTGATAGCTGGCTGGTGCTGGGAGAAGCCGTCGCCATTCATATTGATGAAGCACTGCTGGAAAATGGCATCTATCAAACTGCCAAAGCGCAACCGATCCTGCGTGCCGGTGGCCCGTCGGCCTATTACGGCATCAGTGAAGCGCTGCGCTTTGATTTGGTGCGCCCGGACGCCCGCCGCTCCTCGTAAGCCCGGTCGCCATCAATGGCGACCCTACGATGGGCTCATGCGGTTTGTAGGGTCGCCATTGATGGCGACCGCCTTAAAAACCACGCGTTACAACCCGTTTTTCAACACCGCTACCGCGCGCGCGATCTCCGGTGCCAGCCAGCGATCTTCCTGCCAGTTAGCGACCACCGCGCGCAGGCGGCGTAGGGCCTGCGCCGTACCCTGCGCCAGCTGCGCTTCACCGTGGAAATCCAGCGCCTGCGCCGCCAGCAGATACTCAATCGCCAGAATCTGCCACACATTGCCCACCAGCTTCAGCAGCTTGAGCGCTGCGCCGGTACCGAGACTGAGATGATCTTCCTGCAAACCGGAGGTGACATAGTTATCCAGCACCGCCGGTTGCGCTAGCTGACGGTTCTCCGCACACAGCGACGCCGCCACATACTGCGCAATCATCATGCCGGAGTTGACGCCCGGCTGCGCCACCAGAAACGCCGGTAAGCCGCTAACCAAAGGATTGACCAGGCGATCGAGGCGACGCTCGGCGATACTGCCCACTTCCGCCATCGCAATCGCCAGCAGATCCGCCGCCATCGCCACCGATTCACCGTGAGGATTAGCCTGCGACACCACGCGCCACGCATCCGGCGTGCCGAGCACCAGCGGATTGTCGGTGCAGGCATTGAGTTCGGTAGCAATCTGGCGCGCGGCGTGATCGAACTGATCGCGGCTGGCGCCGTGTACCTGCGGCATTGAACGCAGGCTCAGCGCATCCTGGGTGCGAATACCCACGCTTGCCGCCAGCAGCGGGCTGTCGCTGAGCAGCTGGCGCAAGCGCTGGCCGCTCAGCTGCATACCCGGACTGGCTTTCAGCGCAATCACTTCGGCATCAAAGGCCACCAGCTGTCCGCGTAACGCCTCAAAACTCATCGCGCCGGTCACGTCCGCCCAATCAAGTAGACGCGCCGCATCATCCAGCGCAAGGCAGGATAAACCGGTCATGCACGGCGTACCGTTGACCAGGCTCAACCCCTCTTTGGCGCCGGGGCGATAGGGCGTTAGCCCTGCTGTTGCCAACGCCTGCGCGGCAGGCATAATCTGGCCCTGATACTCCACGTCACCCACACCAATCAGCGCCAGGCCAATATGTGCCATGTGGCTGAGATAACCGACCGATCCCTGCGACGGCACCTGCGGCGTAATCTGCTGATTCAGCAGCGCCAGCAGATGCTGCACCAGCGCTACCGACACGCCGGATTTGCCATGGCTGTAGTTGGCAATCGCCGCGCACAGAATGGCGCGCGCCTGTTCACGCGTTAGCAGCGGGCCCACGCCACACGCATGGCTCAGCAACGTATTGCGTGAAAGCTGGCTGAGCTGATCTTCCGGCAGCGTGATGTTGCACAGTGCGCCCAATCCGGTATTGATGCCGTAAGCGATGTGGCCGCTCGCCACAATCTCATCAACAATAGCGCGCCCTTGCGCGATGCGCTGCCAGGCGCTGACGCTCAGACCGAGTTCCGCATCGTGCCGCGCCACCTGCACCAGTTCTTGCCACGTTAAGGGACCATCGCCCCACACCACGGTCATGCTTGCGGCTCCGCGCCATGATGGCTGGAGATAAACTGCTTGAAGCGCTGCGATCCCTGTTCACCAAACATCTCTTCCGGCGCGCCCTGGCAATCAATGGTGCCCTGATGCATAAACACCACGCGGTTAGAGACATTACGCGCAAAGCCCATTTCGTGGGTCACCACCAGCATAGTGCGCCCCTCTTCTGCCAGGCTGCGCATCACTTTCAGCACTTCGCCTACCAGTTCAGGATCGAGTGCAGAAGTCGGTTCATCGAACAACATCACTTCCGGATCCATCGCCAGCGCGCGGGCAATCGCCACACGCTGCTGCTGGCCGCCGGAGAGCTGCGCCGGGTAGAAATCTTTGCGATTCAGCAAACCCACGCGGTCCAGCAGCTGCTCCGCTTGTGCGATGCAGCTTTTCTTATCGCGTTTCAGAACAAAGTGCGGGCCTTCAATGACGTTTTGCAGCACCGTCATGTGCGACCACAGGTTAAAACTCTGGAATACCATGCCAAGGCGCGAGCGCAGACGCTCAATCTGTTTGGGATTCGCCGCCAGGCGGTGCCCACGCGCATGGTGTTTCATCTCAATGGTTTCACCACCGACGCTCACCACACCGGCATCCGGTGTTTCCAGCAGGTTGATGCAGCGCAGCAAGGTACTTTTGCCCGAGCCGCTGGCACCGAGAATCGAGATGACATCGCCTTTATGGGCCTGCAGCGAAATGCCTTTCAGAACTTCCATCGCGCCAAAAGATTTATGGATATCGGTGGCGGATAAGGTAACGGGTGATGTGTGGTGCATATTACTCTCCGGCAAGCGGTTTAACGGCGGGCAACGGCTTTTTTGCGGCACGATGTTGCGCACTCAGACGGCGCTCTAACAGCGCGTACAGCTGGACGATAATAAAGTTAAGAATCAGGTAAATAGCCGCGGCGCAGATAAACACTTCCATGGTGCGATAGGTGCGCTGAATAATCTGCTGTGCGACGCCAGTGACGTCCCAAACGGTAACGAGGCTGGCTAACGCGGTGGATTTCACCAGCAGAATCGCCTCGGTGGAGTAAGCCGGCAGCGCATAGCGCAGCATGATCGGTGCGATGATGCGGCGCAGCAGCAGCCAGCGCGACATGCCGCAGGCCAGCCCGGCTTCCACCTGTCCGGCAGGCACTGCCAGCAGCGCCCCGCGCAGAATTTCCGCGGTATAGGCCGCCGTACACAGCGACAACGCCAGCACCGCGCAGGTGAACGGCTCACGCAGGAACGGCCAGACAAAGCTATGGCGAATCACACCAAATTGGCCGAGACCGTAATAGATCAGAAACAGTTGGATCATCAGCGGCGAGCCGCGAAACACTAAAATGTAGCCGCGCGCAAAGCCGCTCAGCACCCGCCAGCGACTCATGCGCAGCGACAAAATGCCAATCGCCAAAATGCCGCCGCAGAGAAAGGCGCTGATAAACAGGCCGAGCGTCACCGGCAGCGCCGCACTGAGCTTGAGAAAGGTGTCGGAGAGAAAGGCGAAATCGATCATGCTGCTGCTCCTTAATGCTGTGCCGCAGTGCGACTTTGCCACGCACGACCCAGGCGCGATTCTGCCCGACGGAACGCATGATTAGACACTAATGTCAGCACCAGATAGCAGGCAGCGCCGACCAGATAAAAGGTGAAGTAATCGCGCGTGGATCCGGCCGCGACCTGGCTGGCGCGCATCAATTCAACGATGCCGGTCACCGATACCAGCGCCGAATCTTTTAGGCTCATCTGCCACACATTCGACATGCCCGGCAGCGCATAGCGCACCACCTGCGGCAGCAGAATGCGCTGCGCAATACGCCAACGCGGCATACCAATCGCCACGGCCGCCTCAACTTCACCTTTGGCCAGCGCCAAACGTGCCGCGCGATACACTTCCCCCTGATATGAACCGGAGATGAGCCCAATCGCTAGCGCACCAATCAGAAAAGGTGGCGCTTCAATGAAGCCATCCGCGCCGAACATCTGTCCCACCAGCGTAATCAGGCCCGATCCGCCAAAATAGAACAGATAGATCACCAGCAGTTCCGGGATGCCACGAAACACCACCGAATAGCCTTCACCCAACCAGCGCAGCCAGCGCTGAGGCGATAACTTAGCCGCCGCGACCCCGGAACCGACTACCGCACCAATCATCAGCGCCGCCAGCGACAGCAGCAGCGTGGTGCAGGCAGCACTCAGGATCAGGCGGCCCCAGCCATCAGCACCAAAACTCAGCAGGCTCATCATCTTTCACCTCACTTACGGGGTTACGTCAGTTTTAAACCACTTCTCGCTGAGCTTTTTGACAGTACCGTCAGCCAGCGCCGCATGAATGGCCTCATCGAGTTTGGCTTTCAAATCGTTATCCGCCATGCGTACGCCCATCGCTTCGCCCTCGCCCCAGATTGGGCCGCCGAGCTGTGGACCGCTGAAGATCAGGTTGCTGTTCTCTTTGCGCGCCAGCATCGATTGCGCAAAAGTGACGTCATCAAACACCGCATCGATACGTCCTGATTGCAAATCGAGGATGGCATCCGCGGATGAGGTGTACTCGCGTACGTCGGCATCACCTTTGAAGTACTTATCAATAAACGGCGTGTAGACGGTGCCGGAGGCGATACCGATGGTTTTGCCCTTCAGCGCCGCTTTCAGCGGGGCAATCGCTGCGTTGATCTCTTTCTCATCGTCATGCAGCTTGATGATGTTGTGATCGGCCGGCAGCAGCGGGCTGTCCTTGGTGGTGATAAAGGTGGCGGGCGTCGAAGCATAAGGCGCGGTGAAGTTGACCACTTTTTTACGATCTGGCGTGATGACAATCGCATCCATGATTACGTCATATTTACCGGCATTCAGGCCGGCGATCATGCCGTCCCAGTTCTGCACCACCAGTTTGCATTGCACACCCATGCGCTTGCACAGATCTTCCATCAGCTCAGGTTCAAAACCGCCTAACTTGCCGCCCGGCAGCGTCAGGTTCCAGGGTTCATAGCTGCCTTCGGTAGCGATAGTGATCGATTTCCACTCTTTAGCCTGTGCAGCAACGCCGCTGATCATCAGGCTGGCAAACAGGGTCGTGAGGCAAAAACGGCGAATCTGAGCGCGGTGCGTCATGCGGCTTCTCCTGGTCATTAATCGAATGAGGCGGTCTCTGCTGAAGGTGAATTTGCAGATGACCTTTCATGTATATACAAGTTAGCGTGCGGCAGATCATTGTCGGCATAAGCTTTTTGTGAGCCAGCCACTATAAAAAAACATAATCGCTACGTGGTCTTTACTTGTACATACAACCTAGCAAGCGCTATGCCAAAATAGCAAAGCCGCAAAATCAGGGGGATAATCACGCGATGAACGTAAATAGTGCACTACAAGGAGGCGAGGCGCGCATCACTATGGTGCACGTAGGGTCGCCATTCATGGCGACCGTCTGGATGACGCACAGGGTAAACCGGTCGCCATAAATGGCGACCCTACAGATGTTGGGAGCGTGTTTAAACCGTTTTACCCGCTTCAATAAACGCCTGCAGCAGCGGTTTCAGCACCTTCTGTAGCTGCCCAGCACGATCCTGTTGCCACGCAAACGGCGGCGTCTCATCCATATAATTGAGCTGCGCCAGTTCCAGCTGCACCGCCTGCACGCCCTGCTCGGGTTGACCATAAGCGCGCGTAATATAGCCACCTTTAAAGCGACCGTTAACGATCCAGCTGTAATCTTTCTGCGCATTGCACACGTGTTTAATCGCATCGATCGCCGCGCTGGAGCAGCTGGCGCCATCATTAGTCCCGATGTTGAGATCCGGCAAGCGTCCCTCAAACAGGCGCGGAATCACCGAAGCGATGGAGTGCGCATCAAACAATAATGCATAACCGTGCTGCGCTTTCAGGCGCGTCAGCTCTTGCTGCAGCTGCTGGTGATACGGCTGCCAGATCGTGTCCAGATAGCCCTGGCGCGCCTCGGCACTCGGCGTTTTACCGGCGGCAAAGGTTGGCGTGCCGTCGAATAATGTTTCCGGATACAAACCGGTGGTGGCCGTGGCGTAGAGCGGTTGATTGTCCGCCGGCCGATTAAGATCGATGACAAAACGCGAATAGTGGCCAATTAACACGCTGGCGCCAAGATCGCGGACAAAGTCATACAGCAGCGGAATATGCCAGTCAGTGTCCGGTAAACCGCGCGCCGCGTCGCTCAATCCGGCCTCCACTTCTGGCGTTAATTGGATGCCCGCATGCGGAATGCTGACCAGCAGCGGAATCTTACCGGCCGTGAAATGAAAAGATGTCATTGCGCTTCTCCACGATAAATAACCTGGCACGGCAGTTCGCCGCCCAGCCAATAAACCAACTCAGCCGGACGCGCCAGCGGCCAGTGGACAAAATTCGCCACCTTGCCCACTTCCAGCGAACCGTGCGACTGCTGAAGTCCTAACGCTTTGGCCCCCCACAAGGTCACGCCTGCCAGCGCCTCTTCCGGCGTTAAACCAAACAGCGTGCAGCCCATGTTGAGCATCAGGCGCAGCGATAATGCCGGTGAAGTGCCCGGATTGGCATCGCTGGCCAGCGCCATCGGCACGCCGTGCTGGCGGAAGAGTTCCACCGGCGGGCGCTGGGTTTCACGCAGCAGATAAAACGCGCCCGGCAGCAGTACTGCAACGGTACCGTGCTGCGCCATGGCTTTCGCATCCTCTTCGGTAGCGTATTCGAGGTGGTCGGCGGAGAGCGCGCCATAACGCGCCGCCAGCGCCGCGCCGCCCAGCGCCGACAGCTGTTCAGCATGCAGTTTCACCGGAAAATCCAGTGCCTTAGCTGCATCAAATACCGCGCGGACCTGCTGCGGCGAAAAGGCTAAATGCTCACAAAATGCATCCACCGCATCCGCCAATCCTTCGGCTTTCACCTGCGGTAACAGGCGTTGGCAGATGATATCAATCCAGCCTTGCGGGTTATCTTTAAACTCCGGCGGGAAACCGTGCGCGGCTAAGCAGGTGGCCTGCACATCGGCGGGCACCGTTTCCGCCAGCTCGCGAATGGCACGCAGCATGGTCAGCTCGCTGGCTTCATCAAGACCGTAACCCGATTTGATCTCTACCGTGGTCACGCCTTCCGCCAGCAGCCGATCCAACCGCCAGCGCGCGCTCGCCACCAGCTCTTGCTGCGATGCAGCGCGGGTAGCACGCACCGTGGAGAGAATGCCGCCGCCCTGCGCCGCGATCTCTGCGTAGCTTACGCCATTCAAACGCTGCTCAAACTCCTGGCTGCGATCGCCGCCAAACACCAGATGCGTATGGCAATCCACCAGACCGGGCGTGATGATGCCGCCGCTAAATGCATGCTCTTCGCGTGCAGTAAACGCCGGGCATTCGCTGCGCGGCCCTAGCCAAATCAGTTTCCCCTGATCGACCGCCAGCGCGCCGTCGGCAATCAGATTGTAGTGCCCGTCACGCATCGTAACGATGTCGGCCCCCAGCCACAGGCTGTCGATCTGCTTCGTTTCTGCCATCCCACTCCCCTTCACGTTCGGCGATTTACACTGCGCATCAAAGTATGTATATGTATATACAACTTTCCGCCATGGAGGATCAACCATGACAACTTTTTTTGCCCCCCGCGCGCTGCTGGCCGATGGCTGGCACGAACACGTGCTGATCGCCACCAACGCGACCGGACACATCACTGACCTTACACCCAACAGCGAGCCCGGCACGGCGACGCGCCTGGTTGGATCGGTTATCCCGGCGATGGCCAACCTGCATTCCCACGCCTTCCAGCGTGCGATGGCCGGGCTGGCCGAAGTGGCGGGCGATCCGCAGGATAGCTTCTGGACGTGGCGCGATCTGATGTATCGCATGGTGCAGCGACTGTCGCCAGAGCAGGTCGGTGCTATCGCTACCCATCTCTACATCGATATGCTGAAAGGTGGCTACAGCCAGGTGGCGGAATTCCACTATTTGCACCACGATCCGCTCGGCCAACCCTATGCTGATGATGCGATGCAGCTCGCCCTGATGGCTGCGGCCGACACCGCCGGCATTGGCCAAACGCTGCTGCCGGTGTTGTACAGCTATAGCGGCTTTGGTTCGCAGCCCGCCAGCGACGGCCAGCGCCGTTTTATCCAGCAAACTGCGGCCTACCTGCAACAGCAGCAGCGTGTGGCGAGCTGGAGCGCGGATAAGCCGCTGCTTAATCATGGCATCTGTTTCCATTCGCTGCGCGCGGTGGATGAAGCGCAGATGCACGAGGTGTTAGCCGCTTGCCCGCAGGATGTGCCGGTGCACATCCACGTTGCCGAGCAGGAAAAAGAGGTGAATGACAGCCTGGCGTGGAGCGGCGAACGTCCGGTGGCCTGGCTACTCAATCGCTTCGATGTCGATCAACGCTGGTGTTTGATTCACGCCACCCATCTGGATGACGATGAGATTGAGCGCATGGCGATGAGTGGCGCAGTGGTAGGTTTATGCCCAACCACCGAGGCCAATCTCGGCGACGGCATTTTCCCGGCGGTGGAGTACATTGCTCGCGGTGGCCGCTGGGGCATTGGTTCTGACAGCCATGTATCGCTTAGCGCGCTGGAGGAATTACGCTGGCTGGAGTACGGCCAACGACTACGCGATCGTCGGCGCAACCGCATTACGTTGCCGAACCAGCCGTCGGTGGGCGATCTGCTGTGGCAGCAAGCCGCGCAGGGTGGCGCGCAGGCGTGCGGCGTGCAGGCTGGCGAATTAGCCATCGGCAAACGTGCCGACTGGCTGGTGCTGGCAGAAGATGCGTTTCTCGGCAGCGTTAGCACCGCTTCGCTGCTGAATCGCTGGCTGTTTGGTGGGCAACGCGAGCAGATTCGCGACGTGTTTGTGGCGGGCAAGCAGGTCATTCATCAAGGCCATCATGCGGCAGAACACCAGGCGGCAGCGCACTTTGCCGAAGCGATGAGGGCGTTACAATGAGAACGCGCTTTGCCTATGACCAGCTACCGGTGAGCCGCTGGCGCAACGGCGGCGGTGAGACGCGTGAAATTATCAGCTATCCGCCGGGCGAAGCGCAGTTTGAGTGGCGCGCCAGCATCGCGACCATTTCCGCCGACGGCCCCTTTTCCCCCTTCCCCGGCATTGATCGCGTGATTACCCTGCTGCACGGCGACAGCGTCTTGCTGGAAAGTGCCCACCTTCAGCAGCGGTTACAGCCGCTGCAGCCGTGGGCATTCCCCGGTGAATGGGCGATTGACGCCAAAATTAGCGGCAGCTGTCAGGACTTCAATATTATGACGCGGCGCGGCAGCTGGCGCTCTGCGGTCAACCTTGCGCAAACAGCGGTTAGCGGTGAAAACGGTGTGGCGTGGGTGGTAGCGGGCTCATGGCAAACGCCAGCCGGGGAAACGCTGGCAGTGAATCAGGGGATTTGGTGGCTGGATGAAAAGCTACAGCTGGCACCGCAAACGCATGATGCCAGGCTGCTGTTCGTGGCGCTTACCCGTGGCCTCTAAACCGTCCCAGCAACTTATAGCGCGAGCCCGGATAAAGCAGACGCGCGTAAGTCACAATCTTGTTATCGCTCCACGTCTGACGGCGAATCAGCAGGCAGGGTTCGTGCTCATCCAGCGCCAGATGCTTACGCTGGCGCAGATCCGGCAATACGGCTTCCACAATATGTTCACCCGCCGTCAGCGGCGCCACGCGCATCAAATAGGTATAGGGCGTCAGCTGATGGTAATCCTGGCTAAGATAATCCGGCGCCACCAGCGGGTTTACCAAACGGTCTTCCAGCTGTACCGGCAGATCGTTTTCGTAATGCACGATCAGCGAGTGGAATAGCGTTTGTCCGGTAGACAAGCCCAGCACCGCCGCCTGTTCCGGATCGGCCTTCATCTGCCCAATCGACAAAATCTGGCAGCTGTGCTGATGCCCACGTTGGGCAATTTCATCGGCGATGTTGTGCACTTCCAGCATCGCGGTGTAGCCCTTCATCTCCGCGACAAAGGTGCCAACTCCCTGCATGCGCACCAGAAAACCTTCGCTGGTTAACTCACGCAACGCGCGATTAATGGTCATACGGCTTACGCCTAGCTCATTGACCAGCTCACTTTCAGAGGGCACACGCTGGTTGGCTTTCCAGTGACCTTCACGGATCTGGCTAACGATCGCCTGCTTCACCCGCTGGTAAATTGGCGCGGGTTCATCCCCCATCGCCGCAGCCAGCTGTGCTACTGCCGTTTGCTCCGCCATTTCCTGTTCCTTTTTCCAATAATGTCTAAAGTTTACTGTCTCAGGGCGTAAATGTATATACATCCAATAGTGCAGCGCGCCCAGCGCTGGTGCAGCTTTCGATCCAGTTTGGTGCAGCCGGTTTACCGTTTCGCCTGTTAACGCGCATTGCGGCACATTTCACAGAATACGATCAATCTGGCATAGCGCTTGCTACTTGTATAGACAAGATTAGACACTTATGCTTCACTCATCGCAATCCACGGCAAATTGGTCAGCTACATCGCAAAGTATCGGCGTCCAATACCTGCCAGCACACTTGTATAGACAGGAGTAGACTATGTCAGGTTCGGTTCAGGAAATTCGCCTCATTCCCGGTGAAGTGGACCTCGCGACCTTGCGCAGTATTTATCAGAGCAAGGTGACGCTTACATTGGCAGATGAAGCGCGTGCGGCCATCGACCGTGCCCATGAAACCGTTGATGCCATTGTGGCATCCGGCAACGTGGTGTACGGCATTAATACCGGTTTTGGCAAGCTGGCACAGACGCAGATTCCTTCGGCGCGGCTGGCGGAGCTGCAGCGTAATCTGGTGCTGTCGCACAGCGTTGGCCTGGGTGATTTGTTGCCGGATAATGTCGCACGCCTGGTGGTAGCGACCAAAATTATCAGCCTGGCGCGCGGCCATTCTGGCGTGCGCATCGAACTGATCGAAGCACTGCTGGCGCTATTCAACGCGGGTGTGATGCCCTGCATTCCGGAGAAAGGATCGGTCGGCGCGTCCGGCGATCTGGCGCCGTTGGCACACCTTTCACTGATGCTGCTGGGCGAAGGCCAGGTGCGGGTTAATGGTGAATTGATCCCCGCCACCGAAGGTTTGGCGCGCGTTGGCTTACAGCCAATTGTGCTGGGGCCTAAAGAGGGCCTGGCGCTGCTAAACGGCACCCAGGTCTCGACTGCGCTGGCGCTGCGCGGTCTGTTTGAAGCAGAAAACCTGTTCGCAGCGGGCTTGATGGCCGGTGCGCTATCGCTGGAAGCGATCAAGGGCTCAGTAAAACCGTTTGATGCGCGGATTCATGAAGCACGCGGTCAGGTGGGACAGATCAACGTCGCCGCCGCCATCTCTTCTTTATTATCCGGCAGTGAAATTCTCAGCTCACACACCCACTGTGGTCGCGTGCAGGATCCCTACTCGATTCGCTGCGTACCGCAAGTGATGGGCGCCTGCCTGGATAACCTGACGCACGCTGCACGGGTATTGCAGATTGAAGCCAACGCCGCCTCCGATAATCCGCTGGTGTTCAGTGACAGCGGCGATGTGATTTCCGGCGGTAACTTCCACGCCGAACCGGTGGCCTTTGCCGCCGATATTCTGGCACTGGCGATTGCCGAGATTGGTGCCATTTCTGAGCGTCGCCTGGCGCTGCTGTTGGATACCGGTCTTTCAGGCCTGCCGCCGTTCCTCGTACACGATGGCGGTGTCAACTCCGGCTTTATGATTGCCCAGGTGACGGCGGCGGCGCTGGCTTCCGAAAACAAATCGCTGGCGCATCCGGGCAGCGTTGACAGCCTGCCCACCTCGGCGAACCAGGAAGATCACGTCTCCATGGCGACCTACGCGGCACGCCGCCTCGGCAGCATGTGCTTCAACACCGCAGCCGTGGTGGGCATTGAAGCGATGGCTGCCGCACAAGGTATTGATTTCCATCGCCCGCTGCAGAGTTCGCCGACGCTGGAACAGGAGATGAGCCGCATCCGTGAAAAAGTGGCCTTCCTCGATCACGACCGTTTACTGGCGCCGGATATTGAATCTATGCGCCTGTGGGCCAGCGATTCTGTCTGGCCACAATCCCTTACCGCGCTGCTGCCAAGTCAGCGTAAGACTGTTAATTAAGGAATCGATGATGAGCGAAACTTTGACTCAGGCTGTAGCCCGTGAAATCCGTGCACCGCGCGGTAATGAATTACACTGCGCCAACTGGTTGATTGAAGCGGCGTACCGCATGATCCAGAACAACCTCGATCCTGATGTGGCAGAGCGCCCGGAAGATCTGGTGGTGTACGGCGGCATCGGTAAAGCCGCGCGTAACTGGGAGTGCTTTGAACAAATTCTGCGTTCGCTGCGTGCATTACAGCCGGAAGAGACACTGCTGATCCAGTCTGGTAAACCGGTTGGCGTGTTCCGCACCCATGCCGATGCGCCGCGCGTGCTGCTGGCTAACTCCAACCTCGTACCGCATTGGGCAACGTGGGATCACTTCCACGAGCTGGATAAAAAAGGCCTGATGATGTACGGCCAGATGACGGCCGGATCGTGGATCTACATCGGCGCGCAGGGCATCGTGCAGGGTACGTTTGAGACCTTTGCCGAAGCCGGTCGCCAGCATTACGCCAGCGATCTGCGCGGCCGCTGGATCCTCACCGCCGGTTTAGGCGGCATGGGGGGCGCCCAACCGCTGGCGGGCGTATTGGCCGGTGCCAGCGTGCTGGCGATTGAATGCCAGGAGTCACGCATCGATTTCCGTATTCGTACTCGCTACGTCGACCATAAAGCCTATACGCTGGACGACGCGCTGGAACTTATTGATCAGGCAAATAAAGAGAAACGTGCTATTTCTGTTGGCCTGCTAGGCAACGCGGCTGAAATCGTGCCAGAGCTGGTTAAGCGCGCCAAGGCGGGCGGCATGAAGCCGGATATTGTTACCGATCAGACCTCTGCGCACGATCCGATTAACGGCTATCTGCCGATCGGTTGGGATGTGGCACGCTGGGAATCTGAGCGCATCAGCAACCCGAAAGCGGTAGAAAAAGCCGCGCGCGCCGCCATGGCGGTGCATGTGCAGGCGATGCTGGATTTCCATCATATGGGCGTGCCAACCGTGGATTACGGCAATAACATCCGTCAGGTCGCGCTGGAAGAAGGCGTGCAGAATGCCTTCGATTTCCCGGGTTTTGTACCGGCCTATATACGTCCACTGTTCTGCGAAGGCAAAGGCCCGTTCCGCTGGGTAGCGCTGTCGGGCGATCCAGAAGATATCTACAAGACCGATGCCAAACTGAAGGAGCTGTTCCCGGACCATCAAAACCTGCATCGCTGGCTAGATATGGCGCAGGAGCGCATCGCCTTCCAGGGCTTACCGGCACGTATCTGCTGGCTCGGCCTTGGCGAACGTCATAAAGCGGCGCTGGCGTTCAATGAAATGGTGCGCAACGGCGAGCTGAAAGCGCCTATCGTGATTGGGCGCGATCACCTGGATTGTGGTTCCGTTGCATCACCTAACCGTGAAACCGAAGCGATGAAAGACGGGTCAGATGCGGTATCGGATTGGCCGCTGCTGAATGCCCTGCTGAACACCGCAGGCGGCGCAACCTGGGTGAGCCTGCATCATGGCGGCGGCGTCGGCATGGGCTTCTCGCAGCACTCCGGCGTAGTGATTGTATGTGACGGCACGAAAGAAGCCGATGCACGCTTGGGTCGCGTGCTGTGGAACGACCCGGCGACCGGCGTGATGCGTCACGCGGATGCGGGTTACGAGCAGGCGCAGGCCTGTGCGCAACAGCATGACTTAAACCTGCCGATGCAGAAGTAACGTCTAACCCACGTTCTCCAATCAGTCCCCTCTCCCGCCAGCGGGAGAGGGTTAGGGTGAGGGCCAGCACGCACTATCTGAACATTGCCCCATTCCCCTCATCCCAGCCTTCTCCCGCTCGCGAGAGAAGGGGCCGATCGAGCCAAACCTTTATTCCATTCCGCTATACCCTATAGCCAAATTCTTACGCTCCACGATAGACGCCGCCATGCGCTTGCCACTACAGTAAATACATTATTTTGCAGCCCTTGCTGCTGATGGAGAGCCTTATCTTATGAGCCTGCCTGCTGTCCTGCTGGAAAACGCCCTGCACTGGCGTCGTCAGTTACATCAACATCCTGAACTGGGTTACCAGGAGCAGCAAACCAGCGAGCTGGTCGCTAACGTTCTGGCTGATGCCGGATTACAGGTGTTTCGTGGCCTGGCGGGCACCGGCGTCATTGGCACGTTAGAAAACGGTCCCGGCCCAATAATTGGTCTGCGTGCTGATATGGATGCGCTGCCGATCACCGAAAAAGGCGATCCCCAGTGGAAGTCACAGCAAGCGGGGGTGATGCACGCCTGCGGTCACGATGGCCACACCGCTATCCTGCTGGCGGCGGCGTGTCATCTGGCGACAACGCGTAACTTTAGCGGCACCCTTCACTTTATCTTCCAGCCCGCCGAAGAGAATCTCGGCGGCGCGCGCAAGATGGTGGAAGAAGGTCTGCTTCAGCGCTTCCCGATGGATGCGGTTTACGCCATGCACAACTGGCCGGGTATGCCGGTGGGTACGCTGGCAGTGAATCCTGATGCGATGATGGCGTCACTCGACTCGTTTGAAATTACGCTGCACGGTAAAAGCTGCCATGCAGCGATGCCGGAAAGCGGTGCCGACCCAATGGTGGTGGCGGCGGAACTGATTCTGGCGCTGCAAACCATTCCGTCACGTCGGCTGTCGCCGCTGGCATCGGCGGTAGTGAGCGTAACGCAGATCCACGGTGGCGAAGCGATTAACGTTATCCCCGAGCAGATTGTGTTGCGCGGCACGGTGCGATGTTTGCAGACCGACGTGCGCAATCGCGTGCGCGGTCTGATTGAGGATTTTGTGACGACATTGCCGCGCCCGTTTGGCGTCAGCGGCGAGATTCATTGGTATCCCGGCTATCCGGTTACTGCCAACCATGCCAAGCAGGCAGAGCAGGTGCGCGCAGTTGCCGTGGATATGCTCGGCGAGGCGCAGGTTAGCTGGCAGGTTAACCCTTCTATGGCATCAGAAGATTTTGCCTGCATGCTGGAAGCCTGTCCCGGCGCCTATTTCTGGTTAGGTGCCGATGGCGCGACACCTTCCGCACCGCTGCACAACGCTCATTACGATTTTAATGATGAGCTGCTGCCGATTGGTATTACCTTCTGGCAGCAGTTAGTGGAGCGCGTGCTGGCGAAAACCTGATCGCGGTCGCCATAAATGGCGCCCCTACAACAATGATTACGCCTTTTGGGCGCCATAAATGGCGCCCCTACGAAACCTGTAGGGTGCGCATTAATGCGCACCGGGCAGCGACACCCATTCGATTAAATCTCTGCCAATTGTAAACGCGCGTCCGCGTCTGCCAGGTTGGCCGATTCACCGGTCGCCACCAAACAGCATGCCAGCTGCAAACGCAGTGCCTGCGGCACGGCGCGTTCACCGGCTAACACCTGCTTGATCCACGCGGCGGTATCCGGTGCGCTTTTACTTTCCGGCAGCTCCACACTCACTTCCGGCTGGCGCTCAACCCACACTTCCGCTTCGGCTCCTGCGCCGCGAATGTGGTTAATCGCCGGACAGCGCTGCGGATTGGCATACACCTCACCTTCCGTGCCATTCAGCAAAATCGCCGGTGCATCAATGTCCTGAAAGAATTTACCGACGCGCGGCACATATTCCGGATGCGACACGCTGGCCAGCCGCAGCGCGGCGCGCTCAGCAAACGGAGTGGCCAGCTTCGCCAACGTATGCGCGCTGTTGCGCACGCCCATGCGCCAGCGCAGCGACAGCTGTTTCGCCATCGGCGCGCACAAATGGTCGATAGTGATAAACGCCAGTTCGCCGTTATCCAGCTTCGCCTGCGCCTGTTCCGCTGTCGTGACGGGCGCGATATCCAGCGCCGCCAGCACCGCTTCGCTGGTGACGCGCGTCGGGTCGTCGCTCACGCCGTGCAGCAGCACCGGAAAGCCGAGTTTCACCAGCAGCAGCGCCAGCAGCGGCGTCAGATTGCCCTGACGACGCGCGCCATTGTAGCTGGGAATAACGATCGGCATTGGACGATTAGCGGGCGCCTGCAGCGGCATCATCTGCTGCTGCATCGCGTGGTAAAAACCGCGCATCTCCTCTTCACCTTCGCCTTTAATGCGCAGCGCAATCAGGATGCCACCCAACTCCAGTTCCGGTACTTCACCCGCCAGCATCGCGCTGTATAGCGCCTGCGCCGTGTCGAAATCGATATCGCGCGCGTGATTTTTGCCACGCCCAATCTCTTTAATGATTTTGTTCAGTTCCATCAGGCATTCCCGCTTCCAGGGCGCGCCGCAGTGCGGCTGCCAACATTGATAATTAGGTTTTTTTACTGCGGCGTTTTTTTGCTTTTTCACCGCTGGCTTCCGGCATCGGCGGTTGCTCAATCGGGAACACCGGTAATGCGGCCAGCAGTCGACTGCCGTAAGCCTTGTTGAGCAGGCGGCGATCGTAAATCACGATTTCGCCAAAGCAGCTGTGGCTGCGAATCAAACGCCCGACCTGCTGAATCAAGGTAAACGAGGCGCTCGGCAAGCTCTGCACCTCAAATGGATAACGTTTCAGGCTCTTCAGCCATTCGCCTTCGGTCAAAATTACCGGACTGTCCACCGGCGGAAAAGCGATTTTGTGGATATGCACCTGTGATAGCAGATCGCCCTTCAAATCCAGCCCTTCCGCAAAAGATTGCAGCCCGACCAGAATGCTGGTTTTGCCCGCTTCCACACGTTCGCGATGCAGCGCCACCAGGCGCGAACGTGGTTGATCGCCCTGCACCAGCATCGACAAGCGCAAATCGGTAACGTGGCTAACAAACTGCTGCATCGCGCGTCCGCTGGCGAACAGCACCAGCACGCCTTTGTGTTTCTCTTCGGCAATCTGCTGACGGAAGAAACGCGCCATCTCGGCGATGTGTTCGGCTTCCTGCGCCATCAGCGGCTCAAACTGCATTTGTGGGATAACCAGCTTACCCTGATCGATATGGTTAAACGGTGAATCCAGCGCCACAAAGCGGTCGCCGGCTTTTTCGCTCAGCCCCGACATCTCTTGCAATCGATTAAAGCTGTTGAGCGAACGCAGCGTCGCCGAGGTTACTACCACGTGCGGGATTTTGCGCCACAGGATTTTTTCCAGCTGATCGCTAACGCGAATGCCCGCGCAGTGGAACAGCAGATGCGCCTGTCCTTCACGGATTTCGCGCGTGATCCACTTCGATACCGGCGCATTCGAGGCTTTCTCCATCGCCGCCAGTCGCCACAATTTGCTGATCGATTCGAACCAGCCGAAATGGCGATTGAGCTGAATGATGGCTTTATGCAGCCGCATGATGTCGGCTTTACCGGTTTGATCGCCGAGCTCGTTAAGCAAGCCTTCGCTTAAACCGCGCAGCGCATCGCTAAGCTTGAACAGCCGCGCGCACATCGTCAGCAATTCTTCGGGCAGCTCTCCCAGCACAAAGCGGAATTCGCCCGGCTGATTGTTGCCCGGCAGCAGAGGATTGAGGGCATCGCAAAGCATCTGCAACAGCTCGCGCATTTCGTCGCAGTGGCCTTTGAGGCGTTCCGGATTGGTGAGCGGCGGCGGCGATTTTGGCCGAAACTGCGCCATAATAGTTTCCACCAGCCGTACGAACAGGTCGAGCTGCAAACTGCTCCAGCCCGGCGTGATTTCTGCACTCATCTCCAGCGCATCGCGTGCCACTTCTGGCAGATGATGGCCTTCGTCCAGCACCAGCATCAGGTTTTTTGCCGGCGGCAGCACCGATTCATTCTCCATCGCCGCCATCACCAGCGCATGGTTCGCGACCACCACATCCGCCTGCTCAATTTCGCGACGTGCAACGAAAAACGGACATTCGCGATACCAGCGGCAGTGATGGCCGAGGCAGTTGGCTTTGTCAGTGGAGAGGCGTTTCCATAAGCTGTCTTCAATGTTCACATCGGTGTGATCGCGCAAGCCATCCCAGCGGTAACTACTGAGCTGTTTCTCTAATTTGGCGCAGAATTTCTGCTCCTCTTTCGAACCGGTCACCGCCTCTTCATCAAGATAGAGCAATAAATCGCCCTGTTGATCTTCGGTGGCCGCCAGCGCCGCAAGATTACGCGGGCACACATAGCGTCCGCGGCCAAAGGCAGCGGTGAAGGTGAGATCGGGAATGATTTTCTTCAACAGCGGCAGATCCTTGCTGAAGATTTGGTCCTGCAATGCCACATTGGCGGTGCTGATCACCAGGCGTTTTTCTTCGGCGCGACTCACCGCAATGCCGGGAATCAGGTAAGACAGCGTTTTACCCACGCCGGTTGGGGCTTCAATCGCCAGATGGCGCCCCTCGTCACCGGCCAGGCTTTTTGCCACTTCGGCAATCATCTGGCGCTGCGGCGCGCGCGGGATAAAGTCAGGAACCTGCTGCTGCAGCGCCTTATACCATTGCGCAATCTGGCTTTTTATCGCTGCTGTCAGGGCCATATTCATTACTGTTTGCTGAATTGGCCTGTATTTTTACACAGTATTGGCGCAGCGTCAGCTTTCGCTGCTATTTTTTCGCGCTGGATTCAGAATTTCACGCATCGCGCGGATCAGCATTTCGCGCGCACGTCCGCGGCGAAAAGCAAAGGAGAACGGCGCGCGGAAGTGGAAATGCTGCGGCAGCAGGCGGCATAACGCGCCTTGCTGTTCCCAGCCGCGTGCGTAGTGTTCGGGCAAATAGCCGATAAAACGACCGGAGAGTATTAAGGTCAGCTGCGCTTCGATGCTCTCTACCGACGCGTTGCTCTGGCGGAATCCGCGCTTGTTCAGCTCCTGCTGATTCCAGTAACGCCGCGTCACCATGCCGGTTTGCTGCACGGTACGCACATCTGGATGGCCCTCAGCCAGCAGATGTTCAGGGCTGCAATAGAGCCAATGCTGCTCTTCATACAGCGGAACGGTGACCAGATTGCTGGCGCGCAGCGGAAAGTGACCAATCGCCAGGTCGAGCCGATCTTCCAGCAACTGCTGCTGCAACTCATTGGGATCGCGCACGCTCAGATTAAAGAACACCGCCGGAAAGCGCTGGTTGAAGCGGGCAATCGCGGCGGGCAGATCCAGCGTGCCGTCGGTGACGGTCGCATCGACTACGCCAAGGGAAAAAGTGCCACCCTGCGCGCTTTTCAACGTTTCTACCTGCTGCTGCCATCCCGCCAGCGTCGCCAGCATCTCCTGGCTGTAGCGATAAAACTGTTCGCCTTTGCTGGTGAGCGTAAAGCCGCCGCGTCCGCGCTGACACAGGATAAAACCAAGCTGGGTTTCCAGTTCGCTCATGTAGGCGCTGATGGCCGGGGTGGTCATGTTCAGCGCCTGCTGCGCGCGCGAATAACCCTGATGTTCCACCACGCTGGCAAACACCTGCAGCAGTTTGAGATTGGGAAGCGTCTGCACCGATTATCCTTCAGAGATTGCTGGCTAAAGTTAAGTAATCTCTGAAGTGATTATCTGCTGTCAAGGATTTTTCCTGCGCAACGCCTGGGTAAAGATGGGCTTCACTTAGCCGCAGGAGCCCGTGATGACCGATTTCCCTGAGCCGCAAGGCGGCAATGAAATGCCCCGTTTCGCCGGACGCGGCACCATGATGCGTTTGCCCGCCGTGGAGTCCCCAGCCAATCTGGACGTCGCTTTTGTCGGTATCCCGCTGGACATCGGCACCTCGCAGCGCAGCGGCACGCGCTATGGTCCGCGCGCCATTCGCGCCGATTCGGTGATGATTCGCCCGTACAACATGGCCACCGGCGCAGCGCCGTTTGATTCGCTGCGCGTTGGCGATCTCGGTGATGTGCCGATTAACACTTACAGCCTGCTGAAATCGGTCGATATCATTGAAAACTATTATACCGAACTGAATAACTGGCCGATTATTCCCTTAACGCTCGGCGGCGATCACACGCTAACGCTGCCAATTTTACGCGCGCTGGCGAAGAAGCATGGCCCAATGGGATTGATTCATATTGATGCGCATACCGATACCAACGACGAGATGTTTGGCGAGAAGATCGCGCACGGCACCACTTTCCGCCGCGCGGTGGAAGAAGGGCTGCTTGACTGCCAACGCGTGGTGCAGATTGGCCAGCGTGCGCAGGGTTATGCCGCCGACGATTTCCAATGGGGCGTCGATCAAGGCTTCCATCTGGTGCCTGCCGAGCAGTGCTGGTATCGCTCGATGACGCCGCTGATGGCCGAGGTGCGCGCGCGCATCGGCGATGGCCCGGTGTATCTCTCCTACGACATTGACAGCTTCGATCCCGCCTGGGCGCCCGGTACCGGCACGCCCGAAGTGGGCGGTTTGACCTCAATGCAGGGGCTGGAGATCGTGCGCGGCTGCCGTGGGCTGAACCTGGTGGGCGGCGATCTGGTAGAAGTGTCGCCGCCGTATGACCTCAGCGGCATGACCTCACAGCTGGCGGCCAATATCCTTTATGAGATGCTGTGCGTGTTGCCCGGCGTCCGTTACACAGAGAACAAGTGATGACACAACAGAATCTGGTGTTTCCGGCGCGCGTGCTGCGCGGTGCGGGCGTGATCAATCAACTGGGCGCGATTTGCGCCGGACTCGGCCAACGTGCGTTGCTGATTGGCGGCCATCAGGCATTGCAGGCGGTAGAAGCGCAGGTACGCGCGCAGCTGCTGACGGCCAACGTCACGCTGCTGGCACAGGAATGGTTTGGCGGCGAAACCTCGATCACGCACATCAATCGTCTGGCCGCCATCGCCTGCGAGTTGCACGCCGAGGTGCTGATTGGCGTTGGGGGCGGTAAGTCGCTGGATACGGTGAAAGCGGTCGGCGCGCAGCTCGGCTTGCCGGTGGTGACGCTGCCGACCATCGCCGCCACCTGTTCAGCGGTGACGCCGCTGAGTATTCGCTATGACGATAACGGCAATTTCTTCGATATCTTCCCGCTGCCGCAGGCACCGGCGGCAGTGATTATCGACAGCGAACTGCTGGCCAACGCGCCGCCGCGCTGGCTGGCGGCTGGCTTGGGCGATACGCTGGCGAAATGGTACGAGTTCCGCGCGGTCAGTGCACGTCATCCGGCGCGCGCAGGCAATGCGTTATCCTCTCTGGCGCACAGCCAAATCTGTTATGACGTGATTGCGGAACACGGCCCAGCGGCCTATGCCGCAGTACAGCGCAGTGAGAGCAGCGCGTCGCTGGATCAGGTGCTGGATGCGATTTTTACCTGGGCGGGATTGACCTCGCTGATGAGCAACGGCGCGCACGCGGCGGCTTCGCATGCGATTTATGAAGGCTTCACCTTCTGCGATAAAACGCGTGAATTTGGCCACGGTTTGCTGGTGGGCTTCGGCAACCTGTGCTTGCTGGCGCTGGAGCACCGCGCGGATGAAGAGGTGCTGGATGAGATGCGCCTGGCGCGCGACTGCGGCGTGCCGCTGACGCTGGGCGAGATTGCAGAACTGGATGAGCGTGAGCTGGCGCTGATTGTGCGTGAATCGGTGCACGCGCCGGATATGGCGAATATGGCCGAAGCGGTGACAGAGGCGCGTTTGCTGGCGGCGATTGAGCGGGTTGAAAGGTTGGCGGCACGGATTTGATAGCGGTCGCCATAAATGGCGACCCTACGGTCATTGTAGGGTCGGCGGCACTGACGTAATTGCTGACGTTGTAGGGTCGGCATTTATGCCGACCTGGTTTTTACCTGACCGCCAACAGCCCCACCACTTCGCGTACGTCGGCCACTTCATCCAATTCCAGACACACCGCTTCCAGCTGGTCGACCTGCGGCAGCGGCAGCACGCGCCCCGCCAGACTGCGGTACTTCGTCAACAGCGCCTCAAGGCTTAACGGATTGGTCGGCGCGCCCGATGGCACCGGTACATGCTGCTGCCACTGTGCGCCCTGCTGCGTTTCTAGCCTCACCCACGGCTCGTCGTCGCGGCTCTGCTGCTCATCAATCACCAGCTCAATCCGCGCCAGCAGCGCTTCCACATTCGGATGCAGGCGTTTAGCGTCGTCATAGCTCGCCAGCTCCGCCGAGCCATACAGCGCGCGCGCTGCCAGCGCATAGGGCAAGCTCATTTGCGCCGCTGCCAGACTGCGCAGCTCGCGTCCGCCGCACATCTCCAGCAGGAACGAATTCACCCCCACCACGATGCGCGCAATCTGCTCCACGCGCACATCATGCTGTTGCAGCAATATATTCAGCGCATCAATCGCCGCATGGGTGCCACGACACGAAGCGTACGGCTTGATTGAGCAGCGCGCCAGCTTCCACACCTCGCCAAGATCCGCCGTCAGCGCCTGCGGCTGCTGCGTCTCTGGCGCTACGGTTTGCAGAAAACCGCCCCAGCGATCCTCGAATACCGTGGCAGGCCCGTTAATGCCGCGCTGCGCCAGCAATGCCGCCTGCACGCCGCCTTCTGCGGCACGCGCGGCATGCAGTTTTTTGGTGTGCGAACCGTCGTGGATAAAGCCCCATAAACCGCCGCTAAAGCTGGCGGCAATCCCCAGCGCAGAAGCACACTGCGCGCGATCCAGTTGCAGCAGCGAACAGACCGCCGCTGCCGCACCAAATACGCCGCAGCTGGCGGTGGAATGCCAGCCCGCACCGTTGTGGGCAGAATAGCCGCCGCAGGCTTCCAGCACACGGCGGCCAACATCATAGCCAATCACCATCGCAACGATCAGCGCCTGGCCATCCACCGGCTGCGTTGCCAGCGGCAGCGCCGCCAGCAGCGCCGGGATCACCACCGCACCGGAGTGATCGCAACCGCCGGTATCATCCAGTTCATACATGTGCGCCGCCACGCCGTTCAGCCACGCCGCCTGACGCGCATTAACCTGCTGCGCGCTGCCCCATACCTGCGCCTCTTCGCGTCCCCCTTCAGCATTGACCAGTGCCAGACACTCACGCCAAATCGGGCTATCGCAGCCCGCCAGTGAAGCGCCGAGCGTATCCAGCAGATGGCGTTTCGCCTGCTCCACCAGCGGCGCAGGCAATTGTGCAAAACGGGTTTCGGCGATAAAGGCTGCCAGTTGATCAAGCGTGCTCGTCATGTGCACCTCCAATGATGCGGCTGAACACCTCCGCCGGATGCGAGAAATCGTTCTCCGGCTGCGTCTGCCAGTGCGCCGCCACCTGCTCAGCGGTGGCGATCCACACGTTATGCTGTTGCAGCGTGTCGAGCAGCGAACGCAGCAGGCCAATGCGTCCGGCGGTACCGATGATTTCCGGATGCAACCGCAGCAAATAGCACAGACCAAAGCGGTGGAAGCCGTGAAAATCCTGCGTCAGGTTCGCCAGCGTTTCGCCATAGGGCGCGATGCGCGATTGGCCTGGCGGGATCGCCGGGCTGAGATTAAAAGCAAAGTACGGCTCATCTTCCAGCGTGTAGTGCATCGGCAGCTCAACTAAGCGCGTGCCGGGATGGAAGTACGGCAAATCGTCGCCGCGCCAGCTCGATGACCAGCGAATGCCGCACTCAACCAGCGCCTGCGCCAGCCCCGGTTTCCACTGGCCGGCGGGCGTGCGAAAGCCGGTGATGGCGCGACCGGTGAGCTGCGCCAGCTTGTCACAACCGCGCGTCACGCTGGCGATCTGCTGCTCCAGCGTTAAAGCCGAGAAATCTTCATGCCCATCGCCGCTACAGGCGATTTCATGGCCATCCGCCACCATGCGCTGCACTAATTCCGGCTGCTCTTCGGCAACCATCGCCGGCATGCACCAGCTGGCTTTGAGCTGCTTTTCCGCCAGCAGCGCCAGCAGGCGATCGACGCCGCGCAGCGTGCCGTAACGCCACACCGACAGGGTTTTATCGCGGCCCGCCACCGCCGGTGCCTGGGTGAGAATGCCGTGAATATCGTTGAAATCAATAGTGAGGATCGCCGCCGACTGGAAGCCCAGCGGCCAGCGTGAAGGTTCAGTCATGCTGTTGCTCCTGCAGATACCACTGCGCCACTGCGTCGCAGCGCGCAAACCACACGTCATCGCGCGCCGTCATCTGTTCAAACAGCTGTTCCAACAGTAGAAGTCGTCCCGGCTGGCCGGAGATTTTCGGATGGAACAGCGTGGTAAGGCACAAGCCCTCATCCATCGCGCCATCAAACTCGCGCTGCCAGTTATCGCGCGTGTGCGCATAGCTAGCGATACGATCGCCGCCTTTGGGGAAATCGGGCTGGCGCGTATAAGCCAGCGAGGCGTAATCGTCCATCTCCCATTTGCCGGGGATCTCCACCAGCGGCGTATGCCCCGCCACCGGAATGCTGTAGGGACGATCGTCACCGCGCATGCTGCTGGAGTAGATCACGCCCGCGTCGCGCAGAATCTGCGGCGTTTCGGCATGCCAGTCGCCCGATGGCGTGCGAAAACCGCAGGCGGTGATGCCGAGATACTGTTTAAAAATCTCAGCGGACTTCGCCATTACTGCGCGTTGTTCATCCGGGGAGATTGACCAGAACGATTCGTGGCGATAGCCGTGATAGGCCACTTCGTGGCCCTGTTCGATAATCGCCTGACACTGCTGCGGCCACTGCTCCACCACCCACGCCGGAACGAAAAAGGTGGCGGGAATCTGGAAGGCGCGCAGCAGGTCGAGCAGACGCCCGAGCGCGCGGTACGGCCCGTAGGCTCCAAAGGTGAAATACTCTGGCGTTGACCACAGGCTGCCATTCAACATGGCATCGCCGGTGGGACCGTCGAGGTCAAACGCCAGCGCCATACAGCCGCGTTTTCCCTGCGGCCAGCGCACTGCGCCCGGTTGTTGCATCTGCTCGCTCCTTTAGCCCTGGTTGACCGTTGCCTTGGTCACGCCGTTATCGGCCAGGCCCCATTTGCCGAGGATTTTCTGGTAAGAGCCATCGGCGATCATGGCATCAATCGCTGCCTGAATTGCCGTGGTCAGTTCGCCCGCATCTTTGCCCACCGCCATGCCGGTGTACTGGAAGGAGAAGGCTTTATCGAGCGGCTTATATTTGCCCTTCTCCAGATCCATGATGTACGGCAGGGTTTCGCTGCCCTGCACCACGCCATCCAGACGGTTCTGACGCAGCTGGGTGCGCGCATCGGCGGTACCTTCGGCGCCGACCACGATGATGGCGGGCTTGCCAGCCGCCTCGCAGTGGGCTTTAGACCAGTTGGCAATTTCTAACGGGAAGGTGGTGCGACGGCTGGTGCCGACTTTCTTACCGCACAGATCCATCGCGCTATTGATATCGCTGCGCGCGGTTTGGGTATAGAACTGCGGGCCGGTTTTGAAGTAGTCGATAAAATTCACTACCTGCTGGCGCTCTTTGGTGTCGGTCATGCCGGACATCACCAGATCGACGCGCTTGGTTACTACCGCGTTCACCATCTGTTCAAAGGCGATCTCCTGCCAGTTGATCTTCACACCGAGTTTTTCACCAATCGCCTGACCGAGATCGTAATCCACCCCGGTTAGCTGGTTGGTGGCCGGATCTTTGAAATCCATTGGCGGATAGTTCGGCATGATCGCTACCGTCAGCCCTTTCTCTTTGATGGCGGCAGGCACGGCGATATCTGCCCAGGCAGACGATTGCAGCAGCACGGCGGCACTGATGGCACTCAATAACAGCTTTTTCATATTCACCCCGGTCACGTTAAAGAAGAATCGCGTTAATAAAGTTTTTCATCCGTGGATTTTGCGGGTTCAGCAGAATGTCTTCCGGTGCGCCCTGCTCGATAATGCGTCCCTCGTCCATAAACACCACCTGATTGGCCACCTCACGGGCAAAACCCATTTCGTGGGTGACCACCAGCATGGTGGTGCCCTCTTTTGCCAGCTGACGCATCACCGCCAGCACTTCGCCCACCATCTCCGGATCCAGTGCCGAAGTGGGTTCGTCAAACAGCATTAGTTTGGGTTTCATCGCCAGCGCGCGGGCAATCGCCACGCGCTGCTGCTGGCCGCCGGAGAGCGACTGCGGATAGTCATGCGCTTTATGCGCCATGCCCACGCGCTCCAGCAGCGCCATCGCCTCTTCGCAGGCTTCACGCTTCGGGCGCAGCAGCACGCGACACGGCCCTTCGATGATGTTCTCCAGCGCGGTTTTGTGCGGGAAGAGATTGAAGCGCTGGAAAACCATGCCGGTTTGTAGGCGCTGACGCGCAATCTGCTTGTCGCTTAAGGCATGCAATTTGTTGCCAGCGATGCGATAGCCCGCCAGTTCGTTGTCGACCCAAATCCCGCCTTTATCGACCTTTTCCAGCTGATTGATACAGCGCAAAAAGGTGCTTTTGCCGGAACCGGACGGGCCGAGGATGCACATCACCTCGCCGTAGTTCACTTCGAGGCTGACATCCTTTAGGGCGTGGAACTGGTCGAAATATTTGTTCACCTTCACGGCGCGCACGATGTTTCTCATGTTTGGCTCCTGCTTACTGACGCTGACGATGGCCGCGTGAGAAGTAACGTTCCAGTCTGCTTTGCCCAAACGACAGCAGCGTGACCACTATCAGGTACCAGATGCCCGCCACGAACAGCAGCTCCATTACGCGCGCGTTGGCGAAGTAGATGGTTTGCGTGTTGTAGAGCAATTCGGAGTACTGAATCATGCTGGCGAGACTGGTGGTTTTGATCATGCTGATAAATTCGTTGCCGACCGGCGGCAGAATCACGCGCATCGCCTGTGGCAGAATGATGCGGTGCAGCGCCTGCAGACGCGGCATGCCGATGGCTTTCGCCGCTTCGTACTGTCCGGTATCCACTGACAACAATCCGGCACGCACCACTTCCGAGGTGTACGCCCCCTGATTGATGCTCAACCCAAGCAGCGCGGCGAGGAATGGCGTCATAAAGGTGACGGTTTGCACGCTGAACAGACCGGGAATGCTGATGGTGGGAAACACCAGCGCGAGGTTGAACCACAGCAGCAGCTGCAAAATCAGCGGCGTACCGCGGAAGATCCATGCATAGCCAACGGCGATGTAGTGCAGCACCGGATTCGGCGACATATACATGATGGCGGTGATCACGCCGAACAGCACGCCAAGTCCCATCGCCAGCACCGACATGATCAGCGTATTCACCACGCCGTTGAGAATCGCCTGCGCGGTGAAGAACTGCGCTACAAATGACCACTCAATATTGCCATGGGCAAACGCATTCACCAGCAGCGCTAACAGGATCAGAATCACCGCCGACGCCGTTATGCGGCCGTAGTAGCGGCGTGGCACTACCTGATAGCGATCGAGATCGTAATGCGTCTGCTCGCGGCTGTTGTTTAAACTCGGCTCAATAGGCGTTGACGACATAAAAGCCTCCTCAGGCGCGCGGGCCAGCGTAATCTTCGGTCCAGCGCTGCTGGTCCTGCATCAGGGTTTGCAGACGCGCCAGTTGCTCACGCACCCGTGCCGGCGCGGTGCCGCCGTAACCGCTGCGCGCCGCCAGTGCGGCTTCCAGCGTCAGGGCGTGGCGCACCTCGGGCGTTAAGCGGGCGTCTACCGTCTGCAGCTGCGCATCGCTGAGATCCGACAGCCCGCAGCTTTCGCGCTCGCACAGCTGCACCAGCTGTCCGGTAATTTCATGCGCCTCACGGAACGGCACGCCGCGCATCGCCAGCCAGTCGGCCACTTCCGTCGCCAGCGTAAAGCCATCTGGCGCCTGCTCGCGCATCACCTCGGTATTGAACGTTAGCGTTGCCATCATCCCGGCCATCGCCGGCAGCACCAGCAGCAGGGTATCTACCGCATCAATCACGTTGCGCTTGTCATCGCTGAGATCGCGGTTGTAGGAGAGCGGCATCGCTTTCATGGTGGTCAACAGCGCCATCAGGTTGCCGACCAGGCGGCCAGAGCGACCGCGCGTCAGCTCGGCGATATCCGGGTTTTTCTTCTGTGGCATGATTGAGCTGCCGGTGGCGTAGCTGTCGTGCAGCTCCACCCAGCGGAACTGGCGCGAGGCCCACATGCATACCTCTTCGCACAGGCGCGACAGGTTGATGCCGATCATGCTGGTGACAAACAGGAATTCAGCGGCGTAGTCGCGGCTGGCAACGGCATCAATCGAGTTTTCGCACGGCGCGAGGTAGGCAAGATCGGCGGCGGCTTGCGCCGGCTGACGCGCAATGGCGGAACCGGCCATGGCGGCGGCGCCGAGCGGACAGCGCGCGCTGCGGCGATCCCAATCCTGCATGCGTTCGATGTCGCGAGCAAAAGATTGCGCATGGGCCAGCAGCTGGTGACCAAACACAATCGGCTGCGCCTGCTGCAAATGGGTAAAACCGGGCGCGACGCTTTCGGTGTGCGCTGCCGCCTGCTCCACCAGCGCCTGCTGCAACGCCAGCAGTGCACTCACCACCTTGCGGCCGTTATCGCGCAGATAGAGACGCAGATCGTTGACGGTTTGATCGTTACGCGAACGTCCGGCGCGTAGCTTGCCGCCGAGCGGCCCTAAGCGTTCGGTGAGCGCGCGTTCGATAAAGGTGTGCACATCTTCATCGGCGGCAATCGGATGCAGCTGACCGGCACGATAATCGGCATCCAATGCGTCAATCGCTGCCAGCATGGTGCTGAGTTCTTCTGCGCTCAGCAGATCGCCGCGCGCCAGCTCACGGGCATGCGCCCGGCAGCCCGCCAGATCGTAAGGTGCCAGCGCAAAATAATAATCCGGGCTACGAGACAGCGCGGTTAAACTCGCCGCCGGTGCCGCTTTAAAACGCGCGCCCCATAACAGTTCGGCATTATCAGACATGCTATTTCCCCTTACAGATAATCATCAGCGATATGAAAAAGATATGGTTGCGCCACTAGCGATAATAAAAACTTATTTTATGAACAAACTAGTAAATACCGCGCATTTCAGGTTCACTGTACAATTACCGCAATTATTCCGGAGTTGAATAGCAAAAATGGAAAGTAAAGTTTCCCAGTCCGGAAACAATGCAAATAATCGTAGTGATAATGCGGTTCTGGCACTGAGTAATATCGATTTAAAATTGCTGCGCGTATTTAAATGCGTGGTGGAAGCCGGCGGATTAACCGCTGCCAGTCACGAATTGAATATTGGTCTGGCGGCCATCAGTAAACAGGTTTCCGATTTAGAGATACGTCTCGGCATGACGTTGTGCAGCCGCGGGCGCGAAGGTTTTGAACTGACGCAATACGGCATTAACGTGTATCAAGCCACGCTAGAGCTGTTCGTGTCGCTGAATCTGTTTCGTGAGCGGCTGCACAATAGCCGCAACGAACTGCTGGGCGATATTGCCATTTGCGTCGTCGATAACACCATTTCCGATGCGCAATCCCCGGTCACCGCGGCGGTGCAACAGCTGCACCAGAAAGCGCCAAAGGTACAAATCCGCCTGCAAACCGCGCAATTAGATGATATTGAGCGCGGCATCAGCGAAGGTCGTTTTCATTGTGGCATTGCCCCGGTTTATGAAATGAAAAGCGACTTTGATTACTTCCCGCTTTATAAGGAATATTCAAAATTATATTGCTCCATGTCACATCCTTTATATTCAGGATCACATGATAAAAATATATCGCTGGAAACATTACGTGAGCAGAAGATTATTAATCATTTATATGTGACCCCGCGTGACGATCGTCGCATCATTCCTTTGCAGGAGAGCGGTGCGCAAGCGGTACAGGTCGAATCGGTGGCGATGCTGATTTTAACCGGCCATTTTATTGGTTATTTACCCGAGCATTATGCCGCCGCGTTTATTGCGCGCGGTCAATTATGCGAACTGGGCGATGAGTCGATTCGCCGCGAAAACCCGTTTTGTTTGATTATGAAAAAGGGCCGCAAAATAAATCCGATTATCCGTTTGTTTATGCAGGCGCTGGGGATTGCCGAGGCGGATGCGGCGCACTGAGTTGGTGCATTTTGGGATTGTGCGGCCTGATGCCCTCACCCCGGCCCTCTCCCACAGGGAGAGGGCGATGCTGCCACATGCTCGCTCCGATCGGTTCCCTCGCCCGCTTGCGGGAGAGGGTTAGGGTGAGGGGAAAATCAGCGCAACACCTTATACATCACCGTAGTCGCATCCAGCACACCTTCGGTTGACTCCGCATAGAACGGAATCGATCCGGCAATGTGCCAATCCATCGACAAATACAATGTGGTTGCCACGTCACCGCTGCGGGTATCCAGCACCAGCAGGGTTTTCCCCTGCTGCGCTGCCAGCTGTTCCGCCTGCTGCATCAGGCGACGCGCAATGCCCTGACGTCGCGCGCGGGGATGCACCAGCAACTTGCTGATTTCAGCGCGATGACGCCCATTCGGCATCGCGCTGAAACCCACCAGCACCGTTGCCATAATCACACCCTGCTGATACGCCACCAGCAGCTGATTGTCGCCGCTTGCCAGGCTGAAGATTTTATCCTGCCAGAAGCGCTCAATCGCCGAGCGATCGTGCGCATCAATAAAGCCCACGCTGGCGCCATCGGCCACGCACGCCTGTAATACATCACACAATGCCGCCAGCAGCGGCTGCGCCTGGGTGGCGCTTAACAGTTCGATATCATTCATGGTTTGCATACCACTAAAAAATAGCGCGCACCGCCTTCGTGATGGGCTGCGAAGGTGGATTTGCCAGTGAGATGAAAGCGCAGGCAATCGCCCGCGTGTAGCGTCCAGCGCTGAGCATCCATGCTGATGGTAAGCTCGCCTGATTGCAGCCAGATATGCTGCTCCAGCCCCTGCACCGGCGGCGCGTCGTATTCAATGCGCGCACCGGGACGAAGCACGCCTTCCACCAGCTCCGCTTTAAAGTGGTTGGCGGGTGGCGATACGTTGCGGCGCTGGAAACCGCTGGCATCGTCATGCCATACCGGCTGTTGATCTGCTTTTAGCAGCAGCGCCGCCTCTTCTTCCACTTCACTTAGCAGGCGCGACATGGTCAATCCGTAGGCCACGCATAGCCGATTAAGCAAAGCGGCTGTGGGGCTAGTTTCGGCGCGTTCAATGCGCGACAATGATGCCCGACTGATGCCGGTCGCCATCGCTAATTCATCTAATGACCAACCGCGTTGTACACGTAATTCGGCCAGTCGCGACGCCAAACGGTCGTCGGTATCCGTCACAGACATGTTAACCTCTCACTTTTGGGAATTAAATCTCATATATGAGATAACACTACGAATCCGCCACACGGTCAAGTTGTACAACTAAAAAATCGTTGTACAACCCAGATTGGGGGGTTAAGGTGTTGTAATGCAGGTCAGAATTTTCGAGGGCACTATGGCCTTATACAGTATCGGGGATGTTGCCGAGCGCTGTGGAATCAACCCGGTAACGCTTCGCGCATGGCAGCGACGTTACGGTCTGTTAAAACCCCAGCGCACCGAAGGTGGTCATCGGCAATTTGATGATGAAGATGTTCAGCGTATTGAAGAGATAAAACGCTGGATAGAGAGTGGCGTGCCTGTTGGCAAGGTAAAAGCGTTGCTGGAAGGCGAAACCGTTAACGCACATGACGGCTGGAGCGCCCTGCAGGAAGAGTTGATGAGCGTGTTGCGTCACGTTCGTCCGGCAAAACTGCGCGCGAAAATTGCCACCATCGGCCGGGAACATCCGGTTGATGCGCTGATCGATCACGTGTTCGTGCCGGTTCGTCAGCGCCTGGGCTTAGATCAAAACACCGCGCGCACGATGTGCAGCCTGCTTGATGGCGCCTTGATTGATTATGTGGCGTTTTGTTTGACAGGCGCACGCAAGAAAGCCGGAAAAGATGCGCTGATGATTGGCTGGGGCGTGGAAGATCGCACCCGTATCTGGCTGGAGGCCTGGCGCTTGTCGCAGCAGGGCTGGCGTATGGATGTGCTGGCAGAGCCGCTCGACATGCCGCGGCCTGAACTGTTCCCCGGACAAAACCTGTTTATCTGGACCGGTAAAAAGCCGACGCGTCGCCAGATTGAGCAGTTTGAACATTGGCAGGCACAAGGTTTTGCCATCCACCTGCACGATCCCGCGTAAGTAAAAATCGCACACACGGCCTTTGCCTGGCCAGGTGTGCGCGTTATGATGCCGCCCTCAATTTCTTTTTTCAGGTCCCGTTATGAACTGGAATAAACTGCTTGTCGGTTCTCTGTTTGCCATTATGGCAATTGGCGGCATGGGCGGCATGATGCTGGTCGGCTACAGCCTTATTGTGCATACCAACTAAGTTTGCGCTGCACGCGCTCTAGCAGGCGATCGCAAATCAACGCCAGCAGCGCCACCAGCAGCGCCCCCTGAATGACGTACGCGGTGTTAAAACCGCTCAGGCCAATAATCACCGGCGACCCCAGGCTCTCAGCTCCCACCGTGGAGGCGATGGTCGCGGTGCCGATGCTGATCATTACCGACGTCCGCACCCCCGCCATGATCACCGGCGCAGCCAGCGCCAGCTCAATCTGCCACAGACGTCGCCACGGCCCCATGCCAAGGCCCACGGCAATTTCGCGATTGCTGGCCGGAACGCTATCTAATCCCGCCAGCGTGCCCTGCAGGATCGGCAGCAGCGCGTAGAGAAATAGCGCCATGATCGCGGGCGTTGCGCCAAATCCCATCACCGGCACCGCAATCGCCAGCACCGCCACCGGTGGAAACGTCTGACCTGCCGCGGCCACCGTTTCCAGTAACGGACGAAATGCGCGCCCGGCATGACGAGTAGCAAACACCGCGCAGCCCACGCCCACCACCAATGCCAGCAGGCTGCCGCTCACCACCAGCGCCAGATGCGCCAGTGCCAGTCGCCAGAAACTCTCCTGCTGATAGAGTGGACGCTCAAGCTGGGGGAACCAGTGCGCAAACAGCGGACCGCTGTGCGGCAATCCCCACAGCAACAGCAGAAAGGCCGCCAGCAGCCAGTAGAGCGGATCGCGTAACAGGCGCATCAGCTCGCCTCCCGCTGGCGCAGCAGATCGCTAAAGTGCAGCACGCCAAGCGGCTGTTGCTGCTGATCAACCACCGGCAGTTTGTCGGTGCGGCGCGCAATAAACTGCGATAACGCTTCACGCAGCGTCAGTGATGCCGCTATCGGCTCGGCATCAAGCCACTCGCCGCGTCGGGCGGCACTGCCTGCACGCCCCAATGCCAGCAAACGTACGCCTAACTCGCTGCGACCAAAGAATTCGCGGGCAAAGTCATTCACCGGCTGCGTCAGCAAATCAATCGGTCTGCCCTGCTGCACAATTTCACCACCGTCCATCAGCACCAATTGATCGGCCAGCGTGAGCGCTTCGTCAATGTCGTGCGTCACCAGCACCACGGTGCGGCCGGTCATTTTCTGGATGCGCAGCATCTCGTGTTGCAGCGCCAGACGATTGACCGGATCGAGCGCGCCGAACGGTTCGTCCATCAGCAGCAGTTCCGGATCGGCCGCCAGCGCACGCGCCACCCCCACGCGCTGCTGCTGTCCGCCTGAAAGCTGATGCGGCATGCGCGTTGCCAGATGGCTATCGAGATTGAGCAGCGCCAGCAGCTCCTCGACGCGTTGATTGATCTTCGCCTGCGGCCAGCCGAGCAGCGCCGGCACGGTGCCAATGTTCCGGGCGACGTTCCAGTGCGGGAACAGGCCTATCGACTGAATGGCGTAACCGATGCGGCGACGTAAGGCGCGTGCATCCATGCGCTCAATGGGTTCGCCGGCAAAGCGGATTTCCCCGCTATCGTGCTCCACCAGGCGGTTGATCATCTTCAGCGTGGTGGATTTACCGGAACCCGAGGTGCCAATCAACACGGTAAAACTGCCCTTCTCAATCTTTAGCGATAAGTTACGTATCGCCTCTTTCCCGGCGAACACTTTGCTCACCTGGTGAAATTCAATCATGACGTCTCTCCAGCAATGCCGACAGTAAACGCAGCAGCGCATCAAAAATCACCGCCAGCGCCACAACCGGAATCACGCCAAGCAGCACCAGATCCAGCGCGCTGCTGAGCAATCCCTGAAAAACAATGGCACCGAACCCGCCCGCGCCAATCAAAGCCGCCACCACCGCCAGGCCAACGGTTTGCACCACGACCACGCGCAAGCCAGAAAGCCACACCGGCAGCGCCAGCGGCAGCTCGGCGTGCCAGAACTGCTGCCACGCGCTCATGCCCATACCGCGTGCAGTTTCACGCACCTCCTGCGGCACCTGCTGCAAGCCGGCCACTACGCTGCGCACCAGCGGCAGCAGCGCATACAGCACCAGGGCAATCAGCGCCGGTGCAATGCCGATGCCGCTAATGCCCCAGCGCGCCAGCACGGGAAAGTGCGCCACCAAGCCCGCCAGCGGCGCAATCAGCAACCCAAACAGCGCCACCGATGGCACAGTCTGAATCAGATTAAGCACGCTGAAGGCGGCATTTTGCCAGCGCGGACGGCGAGCAATCGCCAGACCGAGCGGCAAACCGATGAGCACTGTTGGCAGCAGCGTGCCGCCAAGCAGCCACAAATGCTGAGTGAAGGCCGCGTCAAATACCGCCGTCCGGTTGGCGTACTCTTTCAGGAGAGAGAGTCGATCGAGATGACCGCTGAGCAGAAGCAGTAGCGGCAGCAGCCAGAGTTGCAGGTTGAGTACGATGCGCCACGGCGTACTGCGCGTGATCTGACGCACCGCTTCCGCCGCCAGCAGCAGTGACAGCGCAGCCGCGCACCATAGGCCGCTGCCAAACGCGGTGCGCGCCAGCGGACTGCCGCTGTTGGCCAGCTCGGTGGCCTGATTTCCCGCCAGCCAGAAGAGCAGCGCCAGCAGGATTTCGGCATCCAGCAGCACCATCACCGCGCTAAGGCGGCGTGCGGGCCACCATAATCCTTGCCACAGCCAAAGTAGCGGCAGCAATACCAACCAGCTGTTCGACACCTGCCAAAACAGCAGCGGCTGGCCGGAAACCAGCCGATTGGCCGCAAAGCTCAGAAGCGGCAAGGCAAATAGCGCCAGCGTGATAAGCGTGGTTAACACCAGCAGCACCGGCTGCTGGCGTGGTCTGAGTAACAGCGACAGCACTGCTTACAACAACTTATTCTGCTGTAGCCACTGTTTCGCCACCTGGCTGGCATCCTGGCCATCGACAGCAATCTGCGCATTCAGCTGCTGCAGGGTTTTCTCATCCAGCTTGCTGAATACCGGCTGCAGCCAGTTGCCAATGTCGGGATATTGCTTGAGGACGCTTTCGCGAACCACCGGCGCTGGCGCATAAATTGGCTGCACGCCTTTCGGATCGCTGAGGGTTTGCAGGCCCAGCGCCGCCACCGGACCGTCGGTGCCGTACGCCATCGCCGCATTCACGCCCGAGGTTTGCTGCGCAGCGGCTTTGATGGTCACCGCGGTGTCGCCACCGGCCAGCGACAGCAGTTGCGACTGCTCCAGCTTGAAGTTGTAGGCTTTTTCAAATGCTGGCAGCGCATCGCTGCGTTCGATAAATTCCGCCGAGGCCGCCAGTTTGAAGGTGCCGCCTTTTTTCAGATAGGCGCTCAAATCGTCGAGTGAATTGAGGTTATTCTTCTGCGCCACGTCACCGCGCACCGCAATCGTCCAGGTGTTGTTCGCGGGCGCAGGTGCCAGCCACACGAGGTGATTTTTCTCGCTATCGAGTTTTTTCACCTTCTCATAGCCCTGCTGGGCGTTTTTCCACGCAGCGTCTTTCTCATCGTTGAAGAAGAACGCACCGTTGCCGGTATACTCCGGATAGATATCCAGCTCACCAGCCGTAATGGCGCCGCGCACCACCTGAGTGGTCCCCAGCTGAATTTTATTGACGGTTTTCACCCCATGCTTATCCAGCACTTGCAGGATGATGTTACCCAGCAGCGAGCCTTCGGTATCAATCTTGGAACCGACTTTTACCGGGTCCGCTGCCTGTGCCGCACTTACGCTCAACGCCAGTGCCATCATCCCCAATAACCCCTGCTTTATCATTGTGCTTCCCTCATTTGTTTTCATTGTGTGACTATCAAGCGTAGCCTGGCGAAAGCGGATGGGTGCGGTCAAGCGCTGCATTTCGTTCTTTTTCTGCTATCAATAGCGCGCTGGTTATAACCTAAACGCAGCACTTATAACCAAATGGAATTTTTAATGGCGTGGCGGCGGCTTATTCTCACAGTCCCACTCATTACAATAAATTACATAACATCATGTCCGACTTAGCTTCTCCCGCGCATGTCGCGCAGGCAGGGAATACACCAGGCGGTGAGACGAAATGGATCCGCAGCGCGGCCGACGTCTCTGGTTTGGTTAATAACAGCAACGAATCGCGTAGCAATGCGCGTATCGTTATCGCCATTGCGCTGGGCGGCGTGTTCCTCGACGCCTACGATCTTGGCGCACTCGCCTTTGGCATCAAAGACGTGACGCGCGAGTTCCAGCTCACGCCAGCGGGCACCGGCATGGTGGCCTCGGCGATCACATTTGGCGCGATAGTCGGTGCCTTGATCGGCGGCTATCTCACTGACAAAATTGGCCGCTATCGCGTGTTTATGGCCGACATGTTCTTCTTCGTGGTGGCGGCGTTAGCCTGTGCGTTTGCACCTAACGAATACGTATTGGCCGCTGCGCGCTTCGTGATGGGCCTGGGCGTCGGTATCGATTTACCGGTGGCGATGGCGTTTCTGGCGGAGTTCTCCAAGCTTCGCGGACAAGGGAATAAAGCGGCCAGCATCGCGATGTGGTGCCCGACATGGTATGCGGCGATCAGTATTTCCTATTTGCTGGTACTGCTGCTGTATGCGGTGCTGCCGGCAACCCACACCGATTGGCTGTGGCGCTTGATCCTGGGTTTTGGCGCAGTGCCCGCGCTACTGATCATTGCCATTCGCAGCCGCTATATGAGTGAATCGCCGATTTGGGCCGCCAATCAGGGTAACCTGAAAGGTGCGGCGGAGATTCTGCGCAGCGCCTACAACATCAACGCGCAGGTGGCGGAGGATGCCGATTTAACGCCGCAGAAGGTGGTGCGTAAGGCCAGCTGGCGCAACTACGGCGCGCTGCTGCAGGGCGTTTATCGCCGTCGCACCCTGTTAGCGACCGTCACCTCTATCGCTTCTTCCTTTGCCTATAACGCGGTGGCGTTTGGCCTGCCGGTGATAATCTCCAGCTTTTTTGCCCAATCGATGCTGACCACCATTCTGGTGTCGCTGGCGCTGAATCTGCTGTTCGCTTTTGTTGGCGGTCTGTTGGCGGTGCGGCTGGTGCCGCGGCTTGGCGCGTGGAAAATGTCGGTTGCCGGTTATGCGTGCCAGTGCATAGCGCTGCTGGGCCTGGCGCTGATTGGTCGTCCAGAAGGTGGCGAACAGGCCGCGGTGGCGATTGCCATGCTGGCGCTGTTCTTGTTTGGCCAGGGCTTTGGTCCCGGCTCGCATACGATGACCTTTGCCTCGCTGAGCTATCCCGCTTCGCTGCGGGGCGTTGGCGTGGGTTTCAATCAGACGCTGATGCGCGGGAGTTCAACCGTGTCGCTGTTTGCTTTCCCGCTGCTGGTCGCCGCCTTTGGCACCGGCGTGTTCTGGGTGATTTTCCTCGCACCGCTGATTGGCTTACTGGCGCTGCTGGCGATTCGCTGGGAGCCGTCGGGTTACGACGTGGATGCGGAAGATTTTCAGTGATTGATTAACAGAGGTCGCCATCAATGGCGACCTTACATCACGTCGCAGAGTCGCCATTAATGGCGACCTTACATCACGTCGCATAGTCGCCATCAATGGCGACCTTGCATCACGTCGTAGGGTCGCCATTGATGGCGACCTCCAGCATTATGCGGTCAGGCGGAAATCGCCGAGCGTATTGGGGATGCGCGGGAAGGTGTGCAGGAACCACGGCGTGAACTGCTCGGGATTCTCTGCCATCTCCTGCTGAATTTGCGCAATCGAACGATAGCACCATGCATCGGCTTCATCCGGATTGAGTTCCGGTTGCTCATCGCTGATGGCAAAAAACACGTGACCATACTCATGCTCAGTTAAGCCGTTGCTGAGCGGCAAGTTATAGCTCAACTCAAACACCGGCGTCAGCGCCAGGTTCATGCCCATCTCTTCACGCAGACGGCGTTCGGCGGCATCGCGCGTCGATTCCTGCGGATAAGGATGGCTGCAGCAGGTGTTACTCCATAATCCACCGCAGTGATATTTACCGCTGGCCCGGCGTTGTAACAGCACTTCATGGCGCGAATTGAACACGTAAACCGTTACCGCACGATGCAGCAATCCTTTCTCATGCACTTCCAGCTTTTCCATCTGGCCGATAGGACGATCGAGGTGGTCAACGAGAATAACTTCAATGGCGGACATGACAACTCCTTCGGAAAATTCGCAGCTATTGTACACAACCGCCAAAAGTTTGATGGAGGAAATAGCGCACATTCCGTGCGTTAACGGGGGCAACGTAAAGCGTAGCAGCCTGCGGGCGTTTCAGCATAAAAAGGCGGAAAAAGGCGTTAACAGAGGAGATGTGGGCAGAGTGTGAGCGGATCGCCATTCATGGCGTAATGCTCGTCAGTTAAGCGTGAATCGGTCACCATGAATGGTGACCCTACGTGAATATCGCCGGTTTTTCGTAGGGTGCGCATTCATGCGCACCTGCATAAACAGGCATTTTTTTGCTTAAGTGAGCGGCATTATGCCATAAATGGCGACCCTACAATTGTTGGGTGCGCATCCATGCGCACCGTTTGGCACAGGATTAAAGTTTAAAGCTCTGCACCACCAGCTCCAGCTGTACGCTCTGCTGCTCCATCGCCTGAGCGGCGGCTGAAACCTGCTCAACCAGCGCGGCGTTCTGCTGGGTGCTGCCATCCAGCTGAGTAATCGCCACGTTGACCTGATCGATCCCCATGCTCTGCTCGCGGCTCGCCGACATGATCTCACTCATCAACGTGGTAACGCTGCTAACCCCCTGCATCAGCTCATCCATGGTTTGCCCGGCCTGCTGCACCAGATCGCTGCCGGTATCGATATTGGCCACCGACTCCTCAATCAGCTTCTTAATTTCACGTGCGGAGTTGGCCGAACGCTGCGCCAGATTACGCACCTCTGATGCCACCACGGCAAATCCACGGCCCTGCTCGCCCGCTCGCGCCGCTTCTACCGCGGCGTTGAGCGCCAGGATATTGGTCTGGAAGGCGATACTATCAATGACGCTGATGATATCGACCACTTTACGTGAGGATTGGTTGATTGCGCCCATGGTCGTGACCACCTGACGCACCACTTCGGTACCGCGCGCCGCCACCTGTGACGCACCATCCGCCAGCTGATTGGCATGAGTGGCGTTGTCGGCGTTCTGGCGCACCGTGCCGGTGAGCTCTTCCATCGACGCGGCGGTTTCGACAATAGAGCTGGCCTGCGATTCGGTTCGCGCCGAGAGATCGGCGTTGCCGCTGGCGATTTCACGTGAAGCCGCAGTAATCGCCAGCGCGCTATCCCCCACCTGGCGCATCAGCCCTTGCAGATAGGAGATGAACTGGTTAAAGCTTTGCGCCACCGCGTTAAATTCCGGGCTGTTGCTGGCCGGCAGACGCTGCGTCAGATCGGCACCGCCGGTTGAAAGCGTTTCAATGTTGCGATGCAGCAAGGCAAGACGCGTCATCATCGCCCGCACAAAACCGAGCAGCACCAACAGCAGGATCACCGCCAGCGGAATCTGCACCAGGCCGAGGCGCGTTAACATGCTGTGCGTCTGCGCATCCAGCAAACTGGAGGGCACATCGCTGGCGAGATACCACGGACTACCGGCAATCGCCTGCAGGAACAGCGTGTGTTCGCCATCTTCACCGGCAAACGTGGTTTGCGTCGGCTGGCTACCCGCCTGTGCTAACAGACCTTTCAGCGCCGCCGCCATCGGCAGCTGCGTATCGGCAAGGTTTTCCAGCTTCGGCGCGCCATCCACCAGCGCGGCGTTGCCAACCACTTTGCCGTCGGCTTCAACAATCAGCACGCGCCCTTTAATCGCTTCACCCATCTGTTTTGCCAGCTGGTTAAAGAAGCCCAGCGTCACGTCAATGGTCGCTACGCCCCATGCGTTGCCATCGCGATAGATCGCCATCGCGCAGTTAGTACGCGGCTGCGGGCTGGCCGCATCCTGATAGGCTTTCGCCCAGGCACACTGCCCTTTCGGCGCAGCTAAACCGTCTTTGTACCAGGATTGCTCCCAGTATTTGTCGGCGGCATCCGAGTTCCAGTAGGTATTGACCTGCAGCTGGTTACTGGCGTTACGCGCGAAGAACGAGCTGTTTTTCTCTTTGGCGGGATCGCGGCGGTTGGGCAACGGCCAGATGCCGCCGCCAAACACGTTGCTATCCTGATACTGGTTAACTAAGGCGGGCAGCAAGGTGTCGATGGCAGCGCTATCCATCACGCCTGCGGCTTCGGTGATAGCACGCTGCTGCGCTTGTACGCGGTTCATCTGCTCTACGATGCGTCCGGCCAGGCCATCCACTTCGTAACGCACTAAACGGCTCTCGTTTTGCGTGAGCTGCGGTGCTATAAACTGATTGATCACCAGCACGGTAACCAGCATCAGCACCGCAAAAAAGGCGACCAGCGTCGCGGTGAAACGGGATTGTGTCGTTTTTAACATGTTGTGTGCCCTTACCCTGGTTGGCGAGTTGCCTGATCGAGGTTAACGGCGTGTTAATGAGGATCTTGAGGTGAGCGAGATCACAAAGAAGTGAAATAGTTGATTTGAGTGATAATTTAAAATTGTAGGGTCGGCATGTATGCCGACCTGGTTTACGGTGCGGGCGGCGCTACCACTTCCTGGCGCGGGCGAAACACGTGATTGTTGCCTTCCGCCAGCAAACGCTGTAACAGCTGCTGGCCACCGCGATCGTCCGCTTGGGCAAACTGGCGTTCGGCTTCGGTAATCGGCGTTGACCACAGCAGATTCACCCGGTCGCCCTCGCGTTTCGGTAGACGAAACTGGGCGGTTTCCGGCGCTAAATCATTAGCTAGCAGGAAGCTTTCAAAACCCACTGGCGCGACTTCTGACGCCAGCGTATGCCCTTCACCAATCCAGGTGAGGCGCGCCCAGGGTAAATGTGCAAATTCCGCCAGCGCGCTGGCCATTTGCACCGCATTGGCTTCGGTCATCACTTCGCCGTCCACCGCCATCGCCAGCTCAACGCGACGATACTGCGGTGCCAGCTCATCAAATAGATGATCCACCTGCGGCATCGGCCGGATACTCATGCCGAGGGTCACGAAGTACCAAACGCCATGATGCAGGTGCTGCGAAATGGCCATCGGTGGCCAGCTACCCTGATCGATGGCGTAATATTTTACCGACTCGCCAAACTGCGCCTGATAGCACTGCATCAGTTCGCGCTGCACCCGATCCCATAGATGGCCATCGTGCCAGTCGCGCCAGAAGTGGCGCTGCTGTTCGGCACGCGCGTAGTAATCATTGGTGGAGGCGGAGCCGAGCGGCGCGGTGAGGCGGTTCTCTTTGATGCAGGCCGCGGAGAAACTGACCTGCTTGTCCTGATAGAGGCTCCAGCCGGGGATCACCGCCAGCAGCTGGCCGTAATACCACAGTGCCGCCCCGTCATCACTGGGTTCCCATAGAATCTGCAATCCGGCCGGATCGAGCATCGGCTCGGCTTCCAGCGTACGGCAATATTCGGCACTCAGCAGCGGCGCAATGCCCTGCTCCATCGCTTCACGATCCTCCTGCGCTGGCGCAGGCAGTAGATTACGTAGCCAGCAGCCGCGCACCGCATACTGGCTGCGAAACAGATCGTTCGGCCAGATATAAAAATAGGCCGTGCGCGCATCCTGCTCGACGATCGCGGTTAATGTGTGTTGCTGATTCGGCACCTCAGCAATCAGAGGTTGGTGGGTCATAGCGCCTCGATATTACCTGGAGGAATCCATTTTCCCCGAGAATAGAGCAGGATCGGCACTCGCGCCATGTGACACAAGGGTAAAACTCTCAAAGTGCATGCGCACTCTTGATGCTCAGCGCCCCATGCGCTGCATAGCGCGTGAGTAAGCGCCGCGCTGAATTGACCAGCGCAGCAACCCGCCAATCACCGCCATTTCTTTATCCACCAGCCATTGATGCGCTGGCCCAATCGGCCGCTGGATCTGCTGCTGTGCCCACGGCGGCAGCAATCCCATACCGGCTGTTAGCATCACGCGCATGGCGGGTTTCGCCTGCCAGCTCGGCGCAGGTGCGTTGATTAATAGCTGCAACACTTCCCGCGTTCGTTCATCGTAAATCAGCGCCGGGCGCATCATGTGTAAATAGTCCTCTACCGCCTGCACGCTTTTCGGCACCTGCTGAGCGCCAAGCGCTTCCGCAACGCGTGCTGCCTCCTGGTAATAACGATTCTGCTCGGCCTGGCTGAGCTGGGGATTTTTATAGCGCAGATGCGCCGCCAAAAAGCGGCTGGTTTCCGCCACGTGTACCCAGGTGAGCAGATGCGGATCGCTAGCGGCATAAGGCTTGCCCGCGTTATCGCAGCCGGTGACGCGCAGATGAATACGTTTGACGCGTTCGATGAGGGTTTGGGCATCAGCGGTGTTGCCGAAAGTGGTGACGGCGATAAATTGGCTGGTGCGGCGCAAACGCCCCATCATGTCCTGACGGAAGTTGGAGTGATCCCATACGCCGGCCAGTGCAGCCGGATGCAGCATTTGCAGCATTAAAGCGCTGATGCCGCCGCAAAGCATCGAGGCAAAGTCACCATGCACGCGCCAGATGACGTGGTCTGGGCCAAATAATCCCGGATCGCCGGGTGGCTGCGAGATATCAAATTCGTTGAGGGATAAGCCGTTGAGGCGGAAGACTTGCTGTTGGATGCGGTCGCGGATGTTCATTGATTTCGATTTGTGCGGTTAGGCCCTCACCCCGGCCCTCTCCCGCAAGCGGGCGAGGGGGAAGATCGAGCAAAATATCAACAATCGCACCCATCGGTTCCCTCTCCCGCTTGCGGGAGAGGGTTAGGGTGAGGGCATAAGTGCATCAGCGACTATAAATAATCAAACTGCGCATCTTGCGTACGCACCGAATCCAGGCCAATCATCACGTTGATTTTGCCTGGCTCCGCCACCTGCTGCATCTTCTGATTCCAGAACTTCAGCGCATCAACATCGATCTTAAACTTCACCGTCTGCGATTCGCCGGCTTTCAGCATAATGCGCTGGAAACCACGCAGCTCCTGCACCGGGCGACTGATGCTGGCGACCGGATCGTTGAGATACAGCTGCACCACGGTAGCACCATCGCGTTTACCGGTGTTGGTCACGGTAACTGACGCCTCCACCGAGCCATTACGCGGCATGGTACGCGATGACATCTTCACCGGCGATACGCTAAAGGTGGTGTAGCTCAGGCCATAGCCAAACGGATAAAGCGGGCCGTTGATGGCGTCGTAATAGTGCGACGTATACTTGTTCGGCTTGGCGAAGTTGTAAGGACGTCCGGTTGGCAGATGGTTGTAATAAATCGGGATCTGTCCCACTGAACGCGGGAAGGAAACCGGCAGTTTGCCCGACGGGTTGTAGTCACCAAACAGCACATCGGCAATAGCGTTACCGCCTTCGGTGCCGCTGAACCAGGTTTCCAGCATCGCATCAGCCTGTTTATCTTCATTCACCACCGTCAACGGACGGCCGTTCATCAGCACGATCACCAGCGGTTTGCCGGTGGCTTTCAGCGCCGCCAGCAATTTTTGCTGGCTTGGTGGGATCACCAAATCGCTACGGCTTGAGGCTTCATGCGCCATGCCCTGCGCTTCGCCGACGGCGGCCACCACCACATCGGCTTTTTTCGCCTGCGCTACCGCTTCGTCAATCAGCGCCTGTGGCGAACGTTGATCCACGCTCACCGCCTGCTCGTACAGATTGAGGAAATCCTGAATGCCTTTGTTGTCAGTGATGTTTGCGCCCTTGGCATACAGCACGGTGCCTTTGCCCGCCATCGCATTACGCATGCCCTGCAGCAGCGGAATCGATTGTTTGGCGACGCCCGCCGCTGACCAGCTGCCCATGATGTCGCGTTGACTGTCTGCCAGCGGCCCCACTAACGCCACGGTGGCGTCCTTCTTTAGCGGCAACGTTTCATGCCAGTTCTTTAACAGCACAATACTTTTACGCGCCACATCACGCGCTTCGGCGCGATGCAAACGGCTTTCGGCGTTAGTATCCTGCGGATCGCTGCCCTTCGGCCCTAAATGGCTATAAGGATCGTTAAACAGCCCCATATCATATTTGACGTTCAGCACATGACGCGCGGCATCATCAACTTCCGCCATGCTCACCGCGCCGCTTTTCACCAGGCCCGGCAGATATTTGCTGTAGTACTCGTCGCTCATGCTCATATCGACGCCCGATTTCACGGCGATGCGTACCGCGTCCTGCGGATCGCTGGCCACACCATGTTTCAGCAGCTCTTTGATCGCGCCGTGATCGCTAATGGTAATGCCTTTAAACTTCCAGTCACCGCGCAGCAGATCTTTCAGCAACCAGCTATCGGCCGTAGCCGGGGTGCCGTTGATCGAGTTAAGCGCCACCATCACGCCGCCGCTGCCCGCATCAAGCGAGGCTTTGTACGGCGGCAGATAATCCTGGAACATGCGCTGCGGGCTCATGTCGACGGTGTTGTAATCACGCCCGCCTTCCACCGCACCGTAAAGCGCAAAGTGCTTTACGCTGGTCATGATATTGAAGCGATCCGCCGGGCTTTTGCCCTGCATGGCCTTCACCATGGTGCTGCCCATTTGTGACGTCAGGAAGGTGTCTTCACCGAAACCTTCCGAAACGCGACCCCAGCGCGGTTCGCGTGATACATCCACCATCGGTGCCCACGTCATGTTCAGGCCGTCATCCGCCGCTTCATAGGCCGATATGCGCCCGACTTCCGCCACCGCATCCAGATCCCAGCTGGCCGCCAGGCCAAGCGGAATCGGGAAGATGGTGCGCTGACCGTGCACCACGTCATAGGCAAAGAACAGCGGGATTTTCAGGCGGCTGAGCTGCATCACCTGATCCTGCATGGCGCGAATATCCTGTCGCGTTACGGTATTAAAAATGGCCCCGACCTGACCGTGTTGAATCATGTCGCGAACCGCCGTTTTCGGCGTATCCGGTCCGACGCTAATCAAACGCATCTGCCCGATTTTTTCATCAAGGGTCATTTTGCTAAGCAGCTGATTAACAAAGGCGTCGCGCGCCTGCTCGGTCATGGGATGTGGGCCAAACAAATCGTCTGCAAACGCAGGTTGCATGGCTAAGGAAACAGCGAGGCTAACAGAGTAAATCCATTTCATCAGGTCGGGCTCTCTTAAGTGACTGCGCAATATCGAAATAACCGGGGCAGTTTGCCACAAGATGAGGATAGCAGGTAGCTGCCGATGTCACACCGCGACCCTACCGCAGACGCGTGCTACAGTAGAAGCGCCATGTTAAAGACAAGGATAGGCCAATGAATAACAACACTTCGCACCCTACTCTGCTCGCCGAACTGCGTCGTCTGGTGGGTTCGTCACACCTGTTAACCGATGCAGAACAGACCGCGCGCTACCGCAAAGGTTTTCGCTCGGGCGAAGGCGACGCGCTGGCGGTGATTTTTCCCGGCTCGCTGCTGGAGTTATGGCGTGCGTTGCAAGCGCTGGTTAGCGCCGATGCCATTATTTTAATGCAGGCCGCCAATACCGGTCTGACGGAAGGTTCCACGCCGCACGGTAATGATTACGATCGTCCGGTGGTCATCATCAGCACCTTGCGGCTGGATAAGTTGCAGCTGATCGATGACGGCAAACAGATCCTCGCCTTCCCTGGCAGCACGCTGTATCAGTTGGAAAAAGTGCTGAAACCGTTAGGACGTGAGCCGCATTCTGTTATCGGTTCCTCCTGTATCGGCGCATCGGTAATGGGCGGAATCTGTAATAACTCAGGCGGTTCGTTGATCAAACGCGGTCCGGCCTACAGTGAAATGGCCCTGTACGCGCAGATTGATGCCAGCGGCAAACTCAAGCTGGTAAACCATCTTGGCATCGATCTTGGCCATTCGCCGGAGGAGATGTTGGGGCGTTTGGATGACGATCGCTGGCAGCAGAACGATGTGCGTTGGGACGAGCGCCACGCCTCCGATCATGAATATGCCGAGCGCGTGCGCGATATCACTGCCGACACCCCGGCGCGCTTTAATGCCGATGAGCGCCGCCTGTTCGAAGCGTCTGGCTGCGCGGGCAAGCTGGCGGTATTTGCCGTGCGTCTCGACACTTTCCCTACCGAACCGCAGCAGCAGGTATTTTATATCGGCACCAACGATCCGGCTGAGCTGGGCGATATTCGCCGTCATATTCTGGCAGAATTTACGCATCTGCCGGTGGCGGGTGAATATATGCACCGCGACATTTTCGATATCGCTGAGGTGTATGGCAAAGATACCTTCGTGATGATCGACAAGCTCGGCACCGATAAAATGCCGCTGTTTTTTACCCTTAAGGGCCGCGTTGATGCCTGGCTGAGCAAGCTGAGTTGGGTAAAACCGCATCTTACCGATCGCCTGTTGCAGCGCGTCAGCGGCTGGTTACCGGCGCATCTGCCCAAACGCCTGAAGCAGTATCGCGACAAATATGAACACCATCTGATGCTGAAGATGTCCGGCGACGGCGTTGCTGAAGCGCAGGCGTATCTGACCGAATATTTCCGCGAAGGCGGCGGCGCCTTCTTCGCCTGCGATGCCAAAGAGGGCGCGCACGCGTTCCTGCATCGCTTTGCCGCTGCCGGTGCGGCTGTGCGCTATCACGCGGTGCATGCTGACGAAGTGGAAGATATTCTGGCGTTGGATATTGCGCTGCGCCGTAACGATGAGGAGTGGTTTGAGCGCCTGCCCGCCGAGTTTGATAAGGATCTAAGCCACCGTCTCTATTACGGCCACTTCTTCTGCCATGTGTTCCATCAGGATTACATCGTCAGAAAGGGCGTCGACGCGCATGCGTTGAAAGAGAAGATGCTGGCGATTTTAGCCGAGCGTGGCGCGGAGTATCCTGCCGAGCATAACGTTGGACATCTGTATCAGGCGAAACCGCAGCTGCAGGCGTTTTATCGTCAGCTGGATCCTACTAATAGTTTCAATCCGGGAATTGGTAAAACCAGCAAGCACAAGGGTTGGGCGGTAAAAATCTAAGTGCGGTTGTTAAAAAGGTGGCCATCAATGGCCACCTTACATGTAGGGTCGGCATTCACGCCGACCTGGTCACATGACGCGCTGAAATTAAGGCAGTTGCTCGCCCTGCTGCTCTTGCGCGGCCGCCGGAAGCGCGCGGCGTTCAATGATCATGGTTTGCGGCGTGGAAAGCACAATACCCTCCTTGCGCAGACGCGTGAGAATATCAAACAGCAAATCACTCTTGGCACCGGAAATCTGGCGCTGGCTGGCAACGTTGCCGGTGACGCTCAACACGATCCCCGCTGGCGTTAAATCTTTGAACGAAACGGACGGCTCAGGCGTTTCCAGGATGCGCTCGTTCTCCTGATACACTTCCAGCAGAATTTCCCGCACCCGCACCGGATCAATATCCAATGGGAACGTCAGCAGAATGGTCACCACGCCCTGCGCGTTACCCATGGTGGCGTTACGTACGTTTTGCGAGATCAGCTGGGAGTTCGGCACAATCACCGTGGATTTATCGCTGAGCTGAATTTCCGTGGCACGCACGTTGATACGACGAATATCGCCCTCGATGCCGCTGATGCTCACCAAATCGCCCACCTTCACCGGACGCTCGGTCAACAAAATCAGACCGGAGATGAAGTTCTTCACAATCTCCTGTAAGCCGAAACCGATACCGACCGATAAGGCGCTGACGATCCACGCCAGTTTGTTCCACTGCAAGCCCATAATCGATAGCGTCAGCAGAATAACCAGCACGTAACCAATGTTGCTGAACAGCGTCACCAGCGACACGCGCATGCCGACATCCATGGTGGTTTTTGGCAGGAAGTCTTTATCCAGCCAGCGACGCACCGAGCGCAGCACATAAATGCCCACCACCAGGCAGAGAATCGCGTTAACCATGTGCGCCGGCACAATGTTCAGCGACTCCATCCCTTTGCCGCCCCAGAACTCAATCACCTTCTGAATCAGCTCTATCGGCGTTGAGGAGGCGAAGGTGCCGTTGAGCAACGCCAGCGCGAGGATAGCAATCAGCAAGGTTTTACCCAGCGCGCTCAGCAGCGTAGCCGCCTGTTGCAAGTGGCGCTCATCAATATTGAGTGAGCTTTGCAGCCGCTTGCCCGTTGCATTGCTGGTGGAGAACAGACTTTCACAGCCGTCCTGTACCAGATGGCTGAGGAAGTAGAACGAGCCAAACAGAATGCCGCACCAAATCACCTCGTAGCTGAGGAAGCGTGCCAGCGTAACGTAGCCAATGATCAGAGAGATCAGGATCGCCAGCGCCGTAAGCATCAACGCCAGCTGTACTAAGCCAACAAGGGTAGAGCGTGCTTCAGGCTGGTGGCCGGCTTGCGCCATGCGACGACGCACGCGGTTCACGCGCATGCTGATAGCAAGGCCGGTGCAGCCAATCAGCAATGCGGTCAAGCCGTTAGCAAAAATCGTGGTATTGAGGCTGGTTCCCACGCTGTAGTTAAACGCCTCAACCGTCTGGAAAACAAACACCAGCGCCGCGGTAAAGGGCGGGAACGGTTTCAGCGCCTGCGCCACTTCATTGGAGATGGCAGGCAAACGCCAGCTGGGACGACGCGTAGACAAAAACGCCCGCCCCAATCCAGCAATTAAGCCGCAGTAGACGCTGAGCTGCACCAGGCGCTCAACAAAATCCTGCACGTCGCCAGAGACCTCATCGCGGCGCGTAAAGGCCAGCGCAAGGAAGTTGAAGGTCAGCACAACGGCCGCAAGTGTGGTCAAGGCTATCGCGGCCGCCAGGAAGCTACGACGTAAACGCCCTTCCGGCATTTTGTTAATACTCACCCACGCCAGAAACTCTTCGCCGTAGCGACGGCCGAGCGTCATCACCAGCATCGCGGCGACCAGCCAACCGATGGTGCCAAAGCGCCAGCCCGATTCCCACGATAGCGCGGCGGTGTCTTGCAGTTCATCGCGAAAATCACTGATTTTCTCGGCGTCGAGATCCTGGCTGCTAAAGATCGGTGACCAGAAACGCGGGCCGAAAATACTGCCCGAGTTCAGTGCCAGCTGGCTTTTTAACTGGTCACGACGCAGGTTAACGATCTGCGATGACAGCACCAGCGCACCGTTTTTGATGCCATCGGCCTGCTTGATTTGGTCGTCTAGCTTACCTTTTTGGTTCTCCAGCGCCGCACGCTTGCGCGTCACCTCCGGCGTCTCTTTCACGCCGCTGTCGGCTTTGGGCGCCGGACCGAGTACCGCCAGCTGTGCATCCAGCTGCTGACGCTGCGGAATGAGTGCCTGACCAAGGGTTTCGGCATTCCCCGAAAGCTCCAGCGCCATCTCATTGAGCTGGTTGAGCTGGCTTTCGTTGGTATCGCCCGAGACCTGGCCTTTAATTTTATCGAGGATTTTCTGCATTTTAGGCAGCTCGACCGAGGCGTTAACTTTGGGGGCAGCGTCCTCTTGCTGATTCGCTGCCGCGCTGTCGTCTGCAAAACTCAGCGCCGGGGTTAACAGCACCAGCAGCAGTAAAAATGGCGTAAGTAAGAAACGGAACTTGAACATGTTTAATAAGATTCCAGCGTAATAACAGCCGATAAACGCACGTGTGCAGATGAATGGCGGCTAGTTTAAGACGTTGCCGACACTGAAACTATAGGAATGAAGGTGTAAAACATTGGCGCTAACGATAAGCGTTTTTGCAGGTAAACCGAGGTGAATGGAGTCGCCATGAATGGCGACCCTACGACAAACCGCCGATGACCTGTAGGGTCGCCATTCATGGCGACCAAAACAAGCGAGCTATTCCGCCTCGCTATTGCTGGCAGTCAGGCCTGACTTCTGCTTTTTGTACGCCAGCGCCGCGGCCGGAACCGGTGCGGCTTTACCGGTTTCCAGCCAGTCACGCAGACGGTTGGCATCGGCAAAATGGGTGTATTTTCCAAACGCGTCCAGTACCACCAGCGCCACCGGACGGTTATTGATCACCGTGCGCATCACCAGGCAGTGTCCCGCTTCATCGGTATAACCGGTTTTGGTCAGCTGGATACGCCAGTCATTTTTGTACACCAAATGGTTGGTGTTACGGAACGGCAGCGCATAATTCGGATGTTTAAATACCGCCGTGTCTTCTTTGGTGGTGCTTAACTCACCAATCAGCGGGTACTGACGTGTGGCCTTCGCCAGCTTTATCAGGTCTTCCGCGCTGGAAACGTTTTGAATCGACAAGCCGGTCGGTTCCACATAACGCGTATGCGTCATACCGAGCGCACGTGCTTTGGCATTCATGGCACGAATAAAAGCATCGTAACCGCCCGGATAGTGGTGCGCCAGGCTGGCGGCCGCGCGGTTCTCCGACGACATCAGCGCCAGCAGCAGCATGTTGCGGCGGCTGATTTCACTGTTCAGTTTGACGCGGGAAAATACGCCGCGCATTTCAGGCGTGTGGCTGATATCGACCGACAGCATTTCATCCATCGGCAGTTTGGCATCCAGTACCACCATCGCCGTCATTAGCTTGGTCAGCGAAGCAATTGGGCGTACGCGGTTAGGATGACTGGAAAACAGCACTTTGTTGTTTTCCAGATCGACGATCATCGCGCTGCCGGAGGCGATTTGCGGTTGGGCAATCGGCGCCAGGTTTGAGAGTACGGCCGGCGCAGCGAGCGCGGGTGTCACAGCGGCTGGCGCGGCGACAAACAGCGCCAGCGACAGCAGGGAAATACGCATTTTTGCAGACATCGTGTCAAAAAAATCCGGTCAGGAGTTTTGCGCTGTGTAAACACACAGGCCGCCCACATCAAGCCAGACGGGATGCGGGCTGGCTGCAGTATCATACGCACTTCCCTGAGAAATTTCTTAACGAGATTGTTTCCAGGCGTTAAAAGGCCGCCATGAATGGCGACCTTTTGGGTTGAGTGCGATTTCGTTTGTCGGTCGCCATGAATGGCGACCTTAAGGGGGCGGTTTTGTAGGGTCGCCATTCATGGCGACCAGGATAGCCTCAGAATAACCGTGGACCATATCCCCAGATAACCACCGTCAGCGCCAGCAGCACCTCGAACACCAGCACCCCTATCGCCAATGTTGAGCCGGAGAAGCGCAGACTTTCATCACGGTCAATACTCAGGAATACCGGGATCCCGACGTAAAGCAGATAACCGGTGTAAACCAGCGCAATCGCGCCGACCAATACGCACAGCCACACCAGCGGATAGAGCGCCACCAGACCACTAAGGAACAGCGGCGTTGCCACATAGCCCGCAAACACGGTGCAGCGTTGCAGGCTCGGGCGCTGCGGATAATTACGCGCCATCCAGTGAATCACACGCCCCATCACGGCAACGCCACCAAGAATCATCAGGTAGAACAGAATGCCCAAACCGATACCGGTCAGCCTGTTGAGTAGTACGAACTGCCCTTCGCCCAGATTCCAGCCCAGTTGCGTGGTGCCGATGAAGGCGCAGATCACCGGGATCGCCGCCATTAGCAGAACATGATGGGTGTAATGGTGCGAAACGCTCTCATTTTCCTGTTTAATATCGCGCATTTCCTGACCAGGATGCGCCAGTAAACCCCAGACATGATTCATACGGTTACTCCTCTAATGCAAGGGGCTGCCCCTAAAGCAAAAGACCTCGACAACGCAGGCAGCGTCTCTCAAGTATAATCGTCGCCGCTGTTTTTGCGGCTAACCCTACAAATAAAGGCGCTGGCGTATAAACTGGTAACAGTCTCAACATTTACAGGGAGGATGATTTGCATCTCGATATCAATGGATTAATTAGCCAATGCGGCTATCTGGCGCTGCTGATTGGCTGTATCGCCGAAGGAGAAACCTTCACCTTACTGGGCGGGGTTGCGGCGCATGAAGGCTTGCTGCACTTCACCGGCGTGGTGTTGGCCGCGATGATTGGCGGCATTATTGGCGATCAGCTGTTGTTTTGGCTGGGACGCCGCTACGGTACACGCATTCTGCGCCGTTTCCGCAAACATCAGGAAACCATTGGCAAAGCCAATCGGCTGATTCAGAAACACCCTAGTTTATTCGTCATCGGCGTGCGCTTTATGTATGGCTTCCGCATTGTGGGGCCAATCATCATTGGCACCAGCCGCCTTAAGCCGCTGCGTTTCTTTATTCTTAACGTCATCGGCGCCGCGCTATGGTCACTGATTTTTGTCTCTATCGGCTACTTTGCTGGCGAGATCGTTGCGCCGTGGCTGCATAAGATCGATCAGCACCTCAAACCCGTATTGTGGTTAGCGGCGGCGGTTATTTTTGGCATCGTGCTGCGCTACATTATTCGCCACTGGAACCGCCGCCGCGCGGGTTAATTACGAGTGATAACCTTTAAACTGCGGATTCGCCAGCATAAAACCACCGTCGACAATGAAAGATTGTCCGGTGGTGTAGGTTGCCCATTCCGAGCAGAGCCAGGCCACTAAGCTCGCCACCTCACGCGTATCGCCGGGACGTCCAATCGGGATCTCCGGCATACGTCGGCCTTGCTCGTCATCTTTCATATCATTCATCGCCGTGGCAATTGCGCCCGGCGCCACCGCGTTGACCAAAATATGGTGCGGCAATAAGCTCAACGCCATTGATTTGGTCAGGCCACCGAGTGCATGTTTCGCGGCGGTATAGGCGCTGGCGTCCGGTAGCGGCGTGTGTTCATGCACCGAAGTGATATTGATAATACGTCCACCGTCGCCCTGATCGACCATATGCCTTGCGGCAATCTGCCCACAGATAAAAGCACCATCGACATCCACATTAAACACTTTGCGCCAATCCTCAAAAGTGACATCGAGAAAGTCAGCTTTGGTCATCACGCCCGCGTTGCACACCAGCACGTCAATGCGCCCCAGCGAGTTGATCAGCTGCGCCAGTTGTTGCCCGCCGGCTTGCGGATCGGCAAGGGCAACCTGCCGCACCTGCGCCATCTGTCCACGACTCTCCACCATACGTGCGGTTTCCTGGGCGCCCTCTTCATCCGAACTCCAGGTGATGCCAAGCGTATAGCCCGCTTCGGCCAGCATCACCGCACAACTGCGACCAATGCCAGAACTGGAACCGGTAACCACGGCGACTTTCTGTTTTCCTGAACTCATAACATTCTCCTGATTGAGGGTGTCTTAACAGTATAGAAGTTATCCTTCTGTGCCTCAGTGCCGCCGAATCTGCCGTTGCGTCTATAGTTAACCATTACATACCGCAAAGGGGGGCAAGATGAGCGACATTAAACGCAGAATAGACGACCACGGTGTGATTGGTGATTTACGCACCTGCGCACTGATCGCCAACGACGGCACCATCGATTATCTCTGCTGGCCAGAGCTTGATAGCCCTTCGGTATTTGCTGCGCTGCTCGATAGCGACGAAGCCGGACTCTTCTCTCTCGCCCCCGACTGGAAAAATGCCCGCCAGCAGCAGCTCTATCTGCCCGATACCAATATTCTGCAAACCCGCTGGCTGGACGATGCGGGCGTGGCGGAGATCACCGATTACATGCCGATCTGCGACGAGCACAGCAAAGTGCCGCGTCTGGTACGTCGCGTGAAAATGGTGCGCGGCACGGCGAAGTTCCATCTGCTGTGCGCGCCGCGCCACGATTATGCGCGCGCAGAAACCACCACCGAAGTGCGTCCTGGTGGTATCGCTTTTCTGGCCGCAGGACAACCGGCTTTACGCCTCAGCGCCATGGTGGTGATGACGCGCGAGAACCACAGCGCAGTGGCGGAGTTCACCCTGAAAGCCGGTGAGTGCGCCGAGTTTATTTTTGGTAACGATGACGATCCAAACGTGGCGAAAATTGCCACCGAACAGTGCTTCCGCGACACGCTGGAATATTGGCGACGCTGGAGCAGCCACAGTTCGTATCGTGGGCGCTGGCAGGAACAGGTGACGCGTTCGGCGCTGGCGCTCAAGCTGTTGACCTCACATCAGCACGGTTCGATTGCCGCCGCCGCCACCTTTGGTTTGCCGGAGGAATTGGGGGGTGAGCGCAACTGGGATTATCGCGCCTCATGGATTCGCGACGCCTCGTTCAGCATGTATGCGCTGATGCGCCTTGGCTACACCGAAGAAGCGCGAGATTTCACTAAGTGGGTCGGCCGCTGCGTTGAGCACAGTCACGACGACACCCCACATCTGCAGGTGATGTATCGCCTGGATAGCGGCACCGAGCTGCATGAAACCGAGCTGCTCAATCTTTCCGGCTACGCTAATTCACGTCCGGTGCGCATCGGCAATGATGCCTGGCGCCAAACCCAACTCGATATTTACGGCGAGCTGATGGATGCCATTTATCTCGCCAACAAATATGGCGAGGCGATTTCGCAGCGCGGCTGGAAGTATGTCTCCGACATGATCGATTATGTCTGCGTGAACTGGAATCAACCCGATGCCGGCATTTGGGAGATGCGCGGTGAACCGGAGCATTTCCTGCATTCGCGTTTAATGTGTTGGGTGGCACTCGATCGCGCACTGCGGCTGGGTATGAAGCGTTCGCTGCCAATGCCCTATGAACGCTGGGATCGCGTGCGCAGCGAGATCCGCGATGATATCTGGCAAAACTTCTGGAATCCTGAGCTGGGCCACTTCACCGCGACACGTGGCGGAAACTTCCTTGATGCCTCGATGCTGCTGATGCCGCTGGTGCGCTTTGTCAGCTCAACCGATCCAGATTGGCTGGCCACGCTGGATGCGATTAAAACCCATTTAGTGAGCGATGGTTTAGTGCGCCGCTATAACATTCATGAGACGCCTGCCGATGCATTAAGTGGCGGAGAAGGCTCCTTTGCGGCCTGCTCCTTCTGGTACGTAGAGTGTCTGGCGCGCGCCGGGCGGGTGCATGAAGCACATTTTGAGTTTGAGAAGCTGCTGAGCTACGCCAATCCGGTTGGCCTGTACGCCGAAGAATTTACCTCTCACGGCAATGCATTGGGTAATATGCCGCAGGCGCTGTCGCATCTGGCGCTGATCAGTGCCGCTTTTTTCCTCAATCGTAAATTGAGTAATGAAGTGACGCTGTGGCAGCCTTAAAAATTCACATTTTGGGCTGAGGAGCTAAGAGAATTGTCTGGTAAACACAAGGAATTGCGTAAAGTATCTTCAGCCAGCGAAAATCCTGATTTCCATCAATGCACCAATGCACATATAATGCGCAGCGGGTCATACTGACCACGATGGATTCGACACACTGACAAGCCTGAAACATGGCCATAACGACTTGAAAAACATGAAAATGAGCATTCGCGCGTTCGCTTCACTCGCCCTCGCACTGGCGGCGTTCAGCCAGTCGGCATTTGCAGTAGTCTATCCGCTGCCGCCGGCTAATAGCCGTCTGATCGGCGAAAATATTGAAATCACCGTTCCTGATGACAGCAAACTTCCGCTGGAAGCCTTTGCTGCGCAGTATCAGATGGGCCTCAGCAATATGCTCGAAGCCAATCCGGGTGTTGACGTTTATCTGCCGAAAGCTGGCACTAAAATGATCATCCCGCAGCAGCTGATTTTGCCTGACGCGCCGCGTGAAGGCATCGTGATCAACAGCGCTGAGATGCGTCTTTACTATTACCCGAAAGGCACCAAGACCGTGGTCGTGCTGCCAATCGGCATCGGCGAATTGGGTAAAGATACGCCAATGAACTGGATCACCAAGGTTGAGCGTAAGAAAGATGGCCCAACCTGGACGCCAACCAAAGCGATGCACGCGGAATACGCAGCGCGTGGTGAAAGCATTCCAGCCGTGTTCCCGGCGGGTCCAGATAACCCGATGGGACTGCATGCGCTCTACATTGGCCGCCTGTATGCCATTCACGGTACTAATGCCAACTTCGGCATCGGCCTGCGCGTGAGCCACGGCTGTGTGCGTCTGCGCTCTGACGACATTAAATGGCTGTTCGACAACGTGCCAGTCGGCACCCGCGTCCAGTTCATCGATCAGCCGGTGAAAGCGAGCGTTGAGCCAGACGGTTCGCGCTACATTGAAGTCCACAATCCGCTGTCGACCACCGAAGAGCAGTTCAACTCTCGTGAGCTGGTGCCGATTAACCTGACGTCTGCGGTGACCAAAGTGATTGCCGATGCCAGCACCAACCAGGATGCGGTGAATAACGCAATCCAGGCGCGTAACGGTATGCCGATCAAAATTAATGGCCCAGCAGGTGAAGCCCAGCCAGCACCGGTGCCGGTACAAGAATCTTCTGACGCAACGCCGAAAGAAGAACCGATGACGCCGCAGGGTGCTAACGGCGCAGCGCCTGCTGCTCAGCCGGCTACCAGCCTGTAATTACGTGTTGTGATGAGCCAGCCTGCGGGCTGGCTTTTTTGTGCGTGCGATTAGCCAGGTCGCCATGAATGGCGACCCTACGAAAAAATCATCAGGGTTATGTAGGGGCGCCATTTATGGCGACCTGGCCACCTCAATCACGCGGTCGTCGAAATGCCAGCCAGCCCGCCACTAACGTGAACGCCAGCACCACTAACACCAGCAGCAGAAAGCCATGCGGATTGCTCGCCAGCGGAATGCCGCCGACGTTCATGCCAAAAAAACCCGCCACGATATTGATCGGCAGCGCCAGCACGGTTATCACCGTAAGCAAGAACAGCGTACGGTTGCTCTGCTCCATCAGACGCGCGGCAATCTCTTCCTGCAACAAACGGATCCGCTCCATTAGCCCAGCCAAATCATTCAGCGCCACGCTGAACTCTTCGGTGAAGATACGCAGCTCACCCAGCGGTTCGCGCTTTAGCCATTGAGGCGGGCGATTTAGCAAACGAAACAGCGCCGCGGGTTCGGGTGCCAGCAGGCGCTGCACGCGCAACAGCATGCGGCGTAAATGACCCAGTTCATGACGGTTAGTTTTGATCGCCGCACTCAACAGGCGCTCTTCAATGGCGTCCACCGCCTGACTGGAGCGACGCACCACCTGTTCCAGCTGCGCCTCCTGCTCGCCCAGCAGCCACAGCAGCATCGCATCGGACTCCGCAAACACCAGCTTGTCGATCTGCTGATGCATACGCTCAATCATGCCAACGGGCCGAAAGCGCGCGGTGACAATCACATGCGGGCAGCACCACATCCACAGCGTGGCATTCTGGGTGCTGCGCTCCTCTTTACTGAAGGTGACGTCATTGAGCACCGCCAGCAGCGCATCGTTTTGATGGGCTAAACGGGTGCGCGGTGAAGCTGAATGTATCTCATCGAAAAAATCGCGGTCTACGCCAAAGTGGTCCTGAACCCATCGTTCAGCACGTGCGTGATTAAGATTTATGTGCAGCCAAAGAAAGGTCGATTCCGGCAGCTGTTGCTGCGCCAATTGTGAGGCTTCACGCGCATTTAACCGCTGTGGCGGCGACGCCGGGGTAAACAGATAACCATGAATCAGTCCGGCCACTTCGTTATTGAAGTCCGGCAGGGAGGCAAGCGGTAACACGGGCTGGAGCATAGCAGCAGGTCATTCCGAAGCGGTCAGATCCACAGGGTGCGACAGGGATGTTGCAGCAATATGACACTGGCCGTTCGCCATCATCATTCTGTCATACAAACCCCGTATCACACTGGAAGTCAAAGGGTGCCGTTCGAGCATCGTGATTTAACACTGAGGTGTTTTATGGCTGAAAACAGTTTACCCGCATCGACCTCCTCGTCCCATAACGGACGCCCGAACCTTAATCGAGGCAACGGTCCTGCCTCACGCCTGATCTTTGTGCTGCTGCTGATGGCTGGCCTGCTGTATGCGGGCATCAACCTGTTTAACGACGTTGAAGAGACTGGCGCACCGGTGACCAGCTACACGCCATTCCTGCTGCTTGGCGTGGCGCTGATTATTGCGCTCGGCTTTGAATTTGTGAACGGTTTCCACGATACCGCCAACGCCGTCGCCACGGTGATTTACACCCATTCGCTGTCGCCCGGCGTGGCGGTGATGTGGTCCGGTTTTTGTAATTTCCTCGGCGTGCTGCTCTCCAGCGGCGTGGTGGCGTTCGGCATCATTTCGCTGCTGCCGGTAGAACTGATTCTGCAAGCGGGCAGCGGCCACGGTTTTGCCATGGTGTATGCGCTGCTGTTTTCGGCAATTATCTGGAACCTCGGCACATGGTATTTCGGCTTGCCCGCCTCTTCATCCCATACGCTAATCGGTTCGATCATCGGCGTTGGCGTGGCGAATGCGTTGCTGCACGGGCGCAGCGGCACCAGCGGTGTCGATTGGGATCAGGCGATTAAAGTGGGCTACGCGCTGCTGCTGTCGCCGGTTGTCGGCTTTATCTGCGCCGGGTTGTTGCTGCTGGCGATGAAAGCGTTTATCCGCAATCGCCAACTGTATGAAGCGCCGAAAGGCAATCAGCCGCCGCCGGTGTGGATCCGCGGCTTGCTGATCCTCACCTGCACCGGCGTCTCCTTCGCGCACGGTTCGAATGACGGGCAGAAAGGCATGGGCTTAATCATGCTGATTCTGGTCGGCACCATGCCGATTGCCTATGCCCTGAACCGCTCGCTGCCGCCGGAGCAAATCCCGCGCGTCGCCGCCTTAACACAGGTCACCGAACAGCAGCTGCTGATGCTGCAACCGGCGCCCGCCGCGATGCCTGCGCCGCGCGAGGTACTGACCGAATTCGTGCGTACCAGCCAAAACCGTCCGCAGGTATTACCTGCTCTCGGCATGATGCTGGGCGATATCGGTGACCAGATTCGCCGCTATGGCGCGGTGGAAAACATCCCGGTGCAGGCGGTGACCAACACGCGCAACGAGATGTATCTGGCGTCAGAAACCATTAAACATCTGCAAAATGCCAAAGTGGCATTGCCGGAAGAGACCGCGCGCAATCTGACGGCGGTAAAAAAAGAGCTGGATGCCGCCACGCGCTTTATCCCGATGTGGGTGAAGGTGGTGGTGGCGATTGCGCTGGGCCTTGGCACCATGGTGGGCTGGCGCCGTATCGTGGTCACCGTGGGAGAGCGCATCGGCAAAACGCATCTCACCTACGCGCAAGGTGCCAGTGCCGAGCTGGTGGCAATGGCGACCATCGGCGCAGCCGACGTCTTCGGCCTGCCGGTTTCCACCACCCATGTACTCTCCTCGGGCGTCGCCGGATCGATGGCCGCCAACCGCTCAGGTCTGCAACTCGCCACCATTCGCAATCTGGCGATGGCCTGGGTACTGACGCTGCCGGTTTCTGTCTTACTTTCGGGGCTCCTTTACGCCCTGTTTATCCACCTGTAATGGGAGAAAATGATGGCGACACACGACAACAGCTTCCACAGCGAGACCTTTAATCAGCGTCTGCTGCAGGAGTTTTACGACAGCTACGACGAAGAGCTGGAGATGGAGCTGGACGATCTGCGCTTCAATGATAACGGTGAGACGCAGGCCGAGGGCGACAAAGCGTTTCGCCGCCGCTATTTCCGCGAGCTGCTGCATCTGCAGGGCGAGCTGGTGAAGCTGCAGGATTGGGTGATGCGCACCGGCCATCGCGTGGTGATTCTGTTTGAAGGGCGCGATGCGGCGGGGAAAGGCGGCGTGATCAAACGTATTACTCAACGTCTGAATCCGAGAACCTGCCGCGTAGCCGCCCTACCCGCGCCTAACGATCGCGAAAAAACCCAGTGGTACTTCCAGCGTTACATAGCGCATCTGCCGGCTGCTGGTGAGATCGTGATGTTTGACCGCAGCTGGTATAACCGCGCAGGCGTGGAGCGCGTCATGGGTTTCTGCAATGAAGAGGAAGTGGAAGAGTTTTACCGCAGCGTGCCAGAGTTTGAAAAAATGCTGACGCGCAGCGGCATCCAGATCGTTAAATACTGGTTCTCAATCACCGATGAAGAACAGGAGCTGCGTTTCCTCAGCCGCATTCACGATCCGCTTAAGCAGTGGAAACTGAGCCCAATGGACCTCGAAAGCCGTCGCCGCTGGGAAGATTACACTGAGGCGAAAGAGGAGATGCTGGAGCGCACCAACATCCCCGAAGCACCGTGGTGGGTGGTGCAAGGCGTGGATAAAAAACGTGCGCGTCTCAACTGTATTAGTCATCTGCTGCAGCAGATGCCGTACGAAGAGAGTGAAGCCAAACCGGTTATGTTACCGCCGCGCGAACGTTCGGAAGACTATCGCCGCGCGCCAGTACCTGAGCACATGGTGGTGCCAGAGAAGTATTAATCGCTCGCAGTTTGCACGGCTGGCTGGCGGCCGTGCAGCTGTTGCAGACGCAGCGTCAGGCCAAAAGCACCCAGCACCATTAACGCCGCCGCCAGATACACCGACTGCATGCCCCAGTGACCAATCAGCAAACCCGCCACCGGACCGGTTAATCCCAGCCCTAAGTCGAGGAAGGCCGAATAAGTACCAAGCGCCGAGCCCTGATCCTGCTGCTGCACCCGCTTCACCGCCTCAACGCCAAGCGCCGGGAACACCAGCGAGAAGCCGCCGCCGGTGAGAAATGCCCCAACATCTACCAGCCACACGCTGTCGGCCTGCCAAATCAACAGCAATCCAGCGCACTCCAGCACCAATGACACCAGCGACACTTTCAAGCCACCAAAGCGGGTGATATAGCGGCCAAACCCGAGGCGAACCACCACGAAGCCCAGGCTGAATAAGGTGAGCGCAAACGCCGCGCCGCTCCAGTCGCGGCTGGCGAAATAAAGGGTGATAAACGTGGAGATAACGCCAAAACCAATAGTGCCAAAGCCGAGCGCCAGACCAAACATCCACACGCGGCTGACCACGCGATGAAACGGAATACGCACGCCGGCCGTGACGCTGACGCTCGCTTTGCGGCTCGCCATCCAGAAGCCCGCAACGCCCATGATCGCCACTAAACCGGCAAAGCCGCTGATGCCAAACCACTGATTCAGCAGTACGCCGAGCGGCGCACCAATCGCCATGGCGAAATAGGTGGCTACACCGTTCCACGAGATGACGCGCGCGGTTTGCAGCGGACCGACGATGTTCATGCCCCATAAGGTGGATCCGGTGCTGCTGAAGCTTTCACCTACGCCGAGGAACAGACGTCCGGCCGCCAGCAGCGCCAGGCTCAACATCGGCACGTCGCTGCACAGCGCGGCGAGAATCGATAGCACACCGCTCATGCCGCAGAACAGCAATCCCATCATCACCACGCGTTTTGGACCCAAGCGATCCGCCAGACGCCCCGAATGTGGGCGGCTTAATAGGGTGGCGAAGTATTGCAGACTGATGATCAATCCGGCGATGAATGAGCTGAAACCGAGCTGGTTATGCACGAATCCCGGCAGCACCGCGAGCGGTAAACCCACCGACAGGTAGCAAAAGAAAGTGAAAATAATGACGGAGAGAATGCGTTTATTTAACTGAGCGTTACTCAGTACAGCGGCGTCAGACATGGGAAATGGCATCGAAAACAATGATGAAAGGAGTCAACCACTATAACCTTAGCCTGCTAATAGATCGCAGATTTTTTAGTTATAAAGTTTTAACCACATTTGAATAATACGGTCGCCATGAATGGCGCCCCTACGGCTATGTGGCGAGGGTTTCGTAGGGTGCGCATTGATGCGCACCGGCATACACAGGCAATTTTTGCGGTATTAAGCGATTATCGCGGCCGCATGCCGCTCAATCGCTGTGGCGATCTCGGCGGAGACTTTGAGGGTGCGGACTTCACTGAATAAGCCGTCGGCTTCGTGATAGGCCTTGCGCAGATAGCCAAGCCACTGCTTGATGCGTGCCACGTGATACATGCCGGTATCGCCCTGCTTCTCCAGCTGGGTGTACTTCAGCAAGAGTGCCACCACTTCGGACCACGGCATCGGTGCTTCGTTGTACTTCACCACGCGCGCCAGGTTCGGCACGTTGAGCGCTCCGCGGCCAATCATCACCGCATCGCAGCCGGTAATGCGCATGCAATCCTGCGCATCCTGCCAGTTCCAGATTTCGCCGTTAGCGATCACCGGAATGCGCAGACGCTGACGAATTTCGCCAATCGCCTGCCAGTTGATACTTTCGGCGCGATAGCCGTCTTCTTTGGTTCGACCATGCACCACCAGCTCGCTGGCTCCAGCTTGCTGCACGGCATCGGCGATTTCAAAGCGACGATCGCTGGCATCCCAGCCAAGGCGCACTTTCACCGTTACCGGCAAATGATCCGGCACCGCTTCACGCATCGCTTTCGCGCCGCGGTAGATCAGTTCAGGATCTTTCAGCAAAGTGGCGCCGCCACCGCTGCCGTTCACCAACTTCGATGGACAGCCGCAGTTGAGATCCACGCCCCACGAACCGAGTTCCACCGCACGCGCGGCGTTCTCTGCCAGCCATTCGGGATATTGCCCAAGCAGCTGCATGCGAACGCGCGTGCCTGATGGCGTGCGGCTATGGTTATGCAGCTCAGGACATAAACGATAGAAGGATTTTACCGGCAGCAGCTGATCGACCACGCGCAAAAACTCGGTCACGCACAAATCATAATCATTCACCCCGGAGAGCAGCTCACGCACCAGCGAATCGAGCACGCCCTCCATCGGCGCCAGCAAAACCCTCATGACGTTAGGCGTTCCCGGTTTTCTTCGGTGCCGGACGACGACGACCGCTGTTCGCCGCTGGAGCCGCCTGACCTGCGCCCTGCGCTGGACGACGCGCTGAACGCGCTTCACCCTGCGGACGTGGCGCATTGCCGCTGTGCGGGCGCGAGACGTTGCCGCCCTGACCGCGGCCCTGGCCTTGACCACGGCCCTGACCGCGACCACCGCCCTGCTGCTGACGACCGTTCTGAATCGGTTCCGCTTTAATGCTCGGATCGACTTCGAAACCTGGCAGCTCAATGCGCGGGATTTCACGCTTCAGCAGGCGCTCAATATCGCGCAGCAGTTTGTGTTCATCCACGCACACCAGCGACAGTGCAACACCGGTTGCGGCCGCACGACCGGTACGACCGATACGGTGCACGTAGTCTTCGGCCACGTTTGGCAGCTCATAGTTCACCACGTGCGGCAGCTCTTCAATGTCGAGGCCACGCGCCGCGATGTCTGTGGCCACCAGCACGCGAATGCCGCCAGATTTGAAGTCAGCCAATGCACGGGTACGTGCGCCCTGGCTCTTATTGCCGTGGATGGCGGCGGCGGTAATGCCGTCTTTATTTAGTTGCTCAGCAAGATGATTCGCGCCGTGTTTGGTACGGGTGAACACCAGCACTTGCTGCCAGTTATCACGACCAATCATCAGCGACAGCAGTTCCCGCTTGCGCTTCTTATCCACGAAATGCACTTGCTGTGAAACCTGCTCAGACGCGGTGTTACGACGCGCCACTTCAACCTGTTCTGGGTTGGTGAGCAGCTTTTCCGCCAGCGTTTTGATCTCATCAGAGAAGGTCGCGGAGAACAGCAGGTTCTGACGCTTCGCAGGCAAACGCGCCAGCACGCGACGGATGTCATGGATGAAGCCCATGTCGAGCATACGGTCCGCCTCATCCAGCACGAGGATTTCGACCTGCGACAGATCAACCGCGTTCTGATGCGCCAGATCGAGCAGACGACCCGGTGTTGCCACCAGCACGTCAACGCCGCCGCGCAGTTTCATCATCTGCGGGTTAATGCTCACGCCACCGAAGACTACCAGCGAACGGATATCGAGATATTGGCTGTACTCGCGCACGTTCTCGCCAACCTGTGCCGCAAGTTCGCGGGTCGGGGTGAGGATTAACGCACGCACCGGACGGCGGCCACGCGCCGTCGACGGTTTTGCAGTCAGACGCTGCAGCAACGGCAGCGTAAAGCCGGCAGTTTTACCGGTGCCGGTCTGGGCGCTTGCCAGCAGGTCACGACCAGCCAGCACCACGGGGATTGCCTGACGCTGAATTGGCGTCGGCTCTTGGTAGCCTTGTTCTGCTACCGCACGCAAAATATCGGCACTTAAGCCGAGAGAGTCAAATGACATGCAGGTGTATTACTCCGAACCGTCCTGACCGCCGTTAGCGGTGTAGTTTTCAGGAGGGATATGACGCAAGCGCGGGGCTCACGTGTGAAAAGGGCACAAACTACCATGCGTAAGGGCGCGAGTTTAGCAGCTTTCCGCGGCCACAGCATCCATAAAAAAAGGAGCCGCATTCGGCTCCTTTTCGTCAGGTCCGCATTACTGCGGTCCTTAAGCGATCAACTGCGCTTCTTCTCGATGCGCTGCACTGGCTCTTTCGCCAGCAATGAAACCAGCGCCGGACCAACCAACATCACTACGCCGAGCAAACCGATCAGCAGGTTGTTGTGGATAAAGCGGGAGATCAGGAACAGCGTTAACATGGCTGCACCAAAGTAGTAAGTGGTGGTTACCTCTTCAAGGGAATCACCCATTCTACGTAAACGGGCACTACGCTGCATGACCAGCATGGTAATAAATACCACCGCATAAGCTGCCACCAGGGTACTGCTCACTTCAACCAGCGCCCTATGTTTCCAGCCCCAAACCAGCGCTGCAACCACCAACAGGTGCATCGCAATGTGCAAACAGGTTTGTCCGGTAACAATCTGAACACGATTAGACCATTTCATTCTCTTCTCCTGGCAGACCCAACAGGTCGCCCAAGTGTATCTGGCTGGAGGCCAGACGAACTTCCTCAATGTAAAGCAAATTTCAGAATACGCCCTAATTTTCAGCCCTCAACACCACTCATTTGTGACAAAGACTACACTTTGGGCTGTTGATGATGAAAAGGAGCGCGTCGCAGTATGCCACAATATACGCAAGGATTTTCATTTAAAGTCCTGACGATCAATACCCACAAGGGGTTCACCAGCTTCAATCGCCGCTTTATCCTGCCGGAATTGCGCGATGCTGTCCGCGCAACCTCCGCGGATATCGTCTTCCTGCAAGAGGTGATGGGCACCCACGCGATCCATTCGCTGCACATTGAGAACTGGCCGGAAACCTCACACTATGAGTTTCTGGCCGATACCATGTGGGACGATTTCGCCTATGGCCGCAACGCCGTTTATCCTGAGGGACATCACGGGAACGCGATATTGTCACGTTTCTCCATCGTTGAATATCAAAACCGCGATATTTCTGTGGCAGGAAGTGAAAAACGCGGCATGTTGCACTGCCAGATCCGCCTGCCAGATCGTAGCGAACCGCTGCATGTGTTCTGCGTGCACCTGGGGTTGAAAGAGAAGCACCGCCAGGCACAGATGAAGATGATGTGCGACTTCATTGCTACGCTGCCGCCAGATGCGCCTGTCGTGGTGGCCGGTGATTTTAACGACTGGCAGGTGAGCGCCAACCGCTTCCTTAAACGTGCCGTCGGGTTAGAGGAAGTGTTCAGTATCAAAACTGGCCGCCCTGCCCGCACTTTCCCGGCACGTTTCCCGCTGTTGAGGCTCGATCGCATCTATATCCGCAATGCTACGGTGAGTAAACCCTGGGCGTTACCGGTGAAACCCTGGTCCCACCTGTCCGATCACGCGCCGTTAGCGGTGGAGATTTTCCTATGAGTTTTAGTTGGCGCGACGGTAATCAGCTCCGTCTATTAGAAAATGGTGACCAGTTCTTCCCGCGCGTGCTAGGCGCTATCGCGCGCGCCGAACGCACGCTGCTATTGGAAACCTTTATTCTGTTCGAGGATGAAGTCGGTACCGATCTGCACGAAGCCTTGCTGCAGGCGGCCCAGCGCGGCGTGAAAATAGAGGTGATGGTGGATGGTTACGGCTCGCATGAACTATCTGACCGCTTTGTCGATAGCCTGACGGCCGCCGGCGTGCGCTTTATCTATTACGATCCGCGCCCGCTGGTGCTTGGCATGCGCACCAATGTGTTCCGCCGTCTGCATCGCAAAATTGTGGTGATCGATGAGGTGATCGCCTTTGTGGGCGGCATTAACTTCTCCGCTGAGCACAATACCGATTACGGCGCCCAGTCCAAGCAGGATTATGCCGTAGAAGTAAAAGGTCCGGTGGTGCTGGATATTACCCAATACGTGCAGCAGCAGATGGGCAGCGAACAGCACACGCGGCGCTGGTGGGGCGGGCGATCGCATCGTCCGGCAGTCAACGCCCTGCCTGGCGAGGCTCAGGTGCTGTTTGTTTATCGCGATAACGATGAACACCGCGACGATATCGAGCAGCACTATCTCGCTATGCTACGCAAGGCGAAGAAGGATGTGATTATCGCTAATGCCTACTTCTTCCCCGGCTATCGCCTGCTGCGTGAGATGCGCAGCGCGGCCCAACGCGGCGTACGCGTCAGGCTGATTGTGCAAGGCGAACCCGATATGCCGATCGTCAAAGTGGGCGCTGAGCTGCTGTACAACTATTTAGTCGACGGCGGCGTGGAGGTGTATGAATACTGCCGTCGCCCGCTGCACGGCAAAATTGCGGTGCAGGATGAGCAGTGGTCAACGGTAGGATCGAGCAACCTCGATCCGCTGAGTTTATCGCTCAATCTGGAAGCGAATTTGATAGTACACGATCGCGCCTTCAATCAGGCGCTGCGTGAGAATCTGGAACTGCTGCTGCAGCACGATTGCGTGCGCGTAGACGATGACAAGCTGCCGCCGCGCAATTGGTGGCAGCTGACCAAAGGCATCATTGTGTTCCACTTTTTACGCCATTTCCCTGCCATCGCCGGTTGGTTGCCTGCCCATACGCCGCGCCTGTCACAGGTTGCTCCGCCCGTACAACCCGAAATGGAAACTCAGGATCGGGTCGAAGCCGATAATCCAGGAGCAAAATCCTAATGTCGAAAAAGAATCCACGCTGGCAACTGGCAAAGAAGATCCTTACTGCGCTCTTTTTTATTGCGGTGATCGTGCTGCTGGTGATCTATGCGCGCAAGGTGAACTGGGAAGATGTCTATACGGTTATCGTCGGCTACAACCGTTACGTGGTGCTGAGCGCCGCCGCGCTGGTGATAGTGAGTTATCTAACGTATGGCCTGTACGATCTGATTGGACGCGCCTACTGCGGGCATAAGCTGGCGAAACGCCAGGTAATGCTGGTGTCATTTATCTGCTATGCCTTCAACCTGACGCTCAGCACCTGGGTGGGCGGCGTGGCGATGCGCTATCGGCTTTATTCGCGGCTTGGCCTGCCGGGCAACACCATCACGCGCATTTTCTCGCTGAGCATCGCCACCAACTGGCTCGGCTATATTTTGCTGGCTGGCGTGGTATTCGCGGCGGGCATGGTGCCCATTCCTTCCGGGTGGTTTATTGGCGAAACCACGCTGCGCATCATTGGCGCAGTGCTGTTAGTGACGGTGGCGATCTATTTATGGGCCTGTGCCTTCGCGAAGAAACGCCGCTGGACGGTGAAAGGCCAGCATCTGCAGCTGCCGTCGCTGCGTATGGCACTGTTTCAGTTTGCAGTTTCCTGCGCCAACTGGATGGTGATGGGGATGATCATTTGGCTGCTGCTGGCACGTCAGGTTGATTATCCTATCGTGCTGGGCGTGCTGCTGATCAGCAGTATTGCCGGTGTGATTATTCATATTCCGGCCGGGATCGGCGTGTTGGAAGCGGTTTTCCTGGCGCTGCTGAGTGGGCAACATGCCTCGCACGGCACCATTATCGCGGCGCTGCTCGCCTATCGCGTGCTCTATTTTATTCTGCCGCTGTTAGTCGCGCTGGTGCTCTATTTGTGGCTGGAGAGTCGCGCAAAACATTTGCGCCAGAAGAATGAGCAGAAGATGGAGAAATCGGTTTCGCGCTAAAGATCATCGTAAGGTCGGCATTGACGCCGACCTGGTCGCCAGGAATGGCGACCCTACGAAGATATGCGAGGTTTAGCGGCGGTTGCCGAAAATACGCAGCAGCATCAGGAACAGGTTAATGAAATCGAGATACAGCGTTAGCGCGCCCATAATTGAGGTACGACGCAGGTTCTCTTTGTCATTCACGTTGATGTTCTCACCAATCGCTTTCAGCTTCTGCGTGTCATACGCGGTGAGACCCACAAACACCACCACGCCGATATAGGTAATTGCCCACATTAACGCCGGGCTTTTCAGCCAGAAGTTTACCAGCGACGCCAGCAGAATACCTATCAGCGCCATAAACAGCAGGCTGCCAAAACGGCTCAGGTCGCGCTTGGTGGTGTAACCGTAGAAGCTCATCGCCCCGAACATCCCCGCCGTTACAAAGAAAGTGCTGGCAATGGATGAATAGGTGTAGACGAGGAAAATACTCGCCATCGTCAGCCCGGTGAGCGCCGAATAGAGCATAAACAGCCCGGTTGCCAGCGTGCCGCTTAAACGATGCACCATACCCGACAGCACAAATACCACCGCCAGCTGCGCGATGATCAGTCCAAAGAAAGTAATACGGTTCGCAAACACCAATTCCATGACAGCCGGTGTGCGAGCAGCGAACCACGAAACAAACGCGGTGAGCAGTAAGCCGCAGGTCATCCAGCCATACACCTGCGCCATATAGGTCTGCAGCGAGGTGGATGCCTGCTGCACGATTGAATCATTACGTGGATATCGGTCCATGAAGCACCTCATTAATGCGAAACAATAGGTAAGTGTGGAGTGTACACCCGTTTGCGTCAACGGCGCGTCAAGCACTGTTGATAGCGGCCATTTACGCGCTGGGCAAACCACGCGGTGGTGAGGTTGCGGGTGATTTTCGGGCTCTCCAGCTTAATGCCCGGCAGCATTTCACGCGGCACTCGTTTGCCGGCCATCTTATCGGCAAGAATAAAGGTCTGTTTCCACAGCGTGCTGGTGGCGAAGTCGGCGGTGTCGCCCTTCTCCAGATCGCGGCGAATTTCGCGGTTGCTCATATCCAGCTGCTTGCTCAGGCTGCGCACCGCCAGTTCGGTGGAGCTGGCCTGCTCGCTGCCATACATGATCAAATCGCCATCCAGTGCCAGCTTGATACCGCTGGCGCGTGCGATCGCGGCCTGGAAGGCGGCATTGCGGCTGGCGTACCAGCCGGCATTGAAGTCGGCGAAGCGGTACAGCATCTGGCTGTAATCGGCTGGATAGCCGAGCAAATGCAGCGTACCGAAGTAGATGCCACCGCGTCGGGTGAAGACCTCGCGGCGAATCGATCCATCCACCGCATACGGATACCCTTTGGCATGCGCTTCGGCAAACGCAATGCTGACCTGCATCGGCCCACCGGTGTGGATCGGGTTGAGATTGCCAAATAGCTTCTGCCCCATCGGCACCATATCAATGAAATCATCGAAAATGGCGCTCAGCTCTTTCTCGCTGCGCACGTTATCCAGTCGTGCCGCATAGCTTTCGCCATTCGGCGATTTAATCAGCAGCGCGGTGCGCACCAGAAACGCCGGAACGTGCACCTTGGCGGCGCGGCGATCGATTTCACCCCAGGCAATTTTAGGTAAGCCCGGCACTTCCGCATCGGCACTGAAGTTGGATTCCTGATCGGTAACCGCAATCACCGCGCAAATGTTGCTGGCGCTGGGATCGATTTGCTGCACGCGGAAAGCGGTATAGATATCGTCAGCCCAGGCGGATTTCTGTTTCACGTCGCTGGGCAACAGCTGCTGGATCTGACTTTTGACATCAGCAGGCTGACGCGCCGGTGCCTGCGGCTCTTTTTTCGTGCTACAACCGGCCAGCACCAGCGCAGCCAGCACTGCTGCGCCCTTCACAATTTTCGTGGTTTTCATCCTGCTCCCTGACGCCAACAAAAACCGTACCTTAACGTTTTCAGTGGTCTGCCGCTATCGGAGCGGGAAGATTTTGCGCGCTAGCTCCAGCGCTCAGCGGCTTGATGATCGCTGTCACGCGCATCAACCCAGCGATCGCCTTCGGCAGTGGCTTCGCGCTTCCAAAACGGCGCGCGGGTTTTCAGGTAATCCATAATGAACTCGGTGGCGGCGAACGCGCTGCTGCGATGGGCGCTACTGACGCCAACAAACACGATTTCATCACCGGGGAACAGTTCGCCAACGCGATGAATCACCGTTACCTGCTGTAGCGGCCAGCGCTGACGCGCCTCGACGACAATATCCGCCAGCGCTTTTTCCGTCATGCCGGGATAATGTTCCAGCGTTAACGCCGCAACAGCATCGCCGAGATTGTGATTACGCACTTTGCCGGTGAACGTGACGACTGCGCCATCGCTATCGTGGGCGGAGAGTAAGCTATATTCCTGGCCAACGTCGAACAGCTCAGTGCCGACACGAATTCGCGTTTCCATGCTCAACCTCCGGTAACCGGCGGGAAAAATGCCACTTCATCACCCGCGCGCAGCGGATGGCTCATAGGCACCAGCGTTTGATTCACTGCCGCCAGCAATTTGCCAGACTCCAGCGCCAGCGCCCAGCGGTCGCCCTGCCCGGCTAACGCCGCACGCAGCGTGGCAACATCGGCATAGTCCGGTGCCAGTTCCAGCGCGCTGGTGCCGGTTAATTCCCGAACCTGGGCAAAAAACAGCACCTTAATCATGGCTCACCGCCTTGAAATCACCGGATTTCCCGCCGCTTTTGCTCAGCAACCGCAGCTGATCGATGACAATGTCTTTTTGCACCGCTTTGCACATGTCATAGATGGTGAGCGCTGCGACCGACGCCGCGGTTAAGGCTTCCATCTCGACGCCGGTTTTGCCCGTCAGGCGACAGAGTGAAGTGACGCGCACGCGGCTGTGTTCCGGTTCAGCAATCAGGGTCACTTCCACCTTGCTCAGCATCAGCGGATGGCACAGCGGAATCAGTTCCCAGGTGCGTTTCGCCGCCTGAATGCCGGCGATACGCGCGGTGGCGAACACGTCACCTTTATGATGGCTGCCGTCGATAATCATCTGCAGCGTTTCTGCGCTCATCAGCACCAGCGCTTCCGCTTGTGCTTCGCGCACCGTTTCAGTTTTACCAGAGACATCCACCATGTGGGCTTCGCCTGCGGCATTGATATGCGTTAAGGATGACATACTTACAACTTCTTCAAATGAGAGACAAAATTACACGGACGGGTACGCGCATCCAGCTGATCTTCAATGATGCGCTCCCAGCCGCTGCGGCAGGCGTTGGTCGATCCCGGCACGGCAAAAATCAGCGTCTGATTGGCCAAACCGGCAACGGCGCGCGACTGCAGCGTTGAGCTACCGATCTCTTCATAGGAGATCATGCGGAACAGTTCACCAAAGCCTTCAATCTCACGATCGAACAGCGGCAGCAAGGCTTCAGGCGTACTGTTTTTGCTGTTGAAACCGGTGCCGCCATTGATAATCACCACCTGCACATCGTCGCTGGCGATCCAGCGCGATACCGTGGCACGAATGCGATAGCGGTTGTCCGGCACCATCGCGCGGTCCACCACCTGATGCCCGGCTTCTGCCAGCGCTTCACGCAGGTAATCGCCGGATGTGTCATTACTGGCATCACGGCTATCAGAGACGGTCATTACCGCTACATTTAAGGCGATAAATTCGCCGGAAGGTTTACCCATGGCCATAACTCCTGTGTTTAGCCACCAATAAAGGAGAGGTTTTGCGTGATGCCGGTATTGCCCTGATGCAGAAAGTGCGTCTGCTTTTTCTGCCCAAGGCTGTGCGCAATGCGCGCCTGCAGCTCTGCTTGCTGATCGTCAGACGCCAGCAAATCGCGCAGCGACACGCCGCCGTCGCCAAACAGGCACAGATGCAATTTACCCATCGCTGAGACGCGCAGGCGATTGCAGCTGGCGCAGAAATCTTTCTCGTACGGCATGATCAGGCCCACTTCACCCTGATAATCGGGATGACGAAACACCTGCGCCGGCCCGTCGCTGCGGCCGCGCGGCTGGCGCTGCCAGCCCTGCATAATCAGCTGGTCGCGAATCACTTCACCGGAGATATGATGACGATGGAACAGATCGCTGCCTTCACCGGTTTCCATTAGCTCGATAAAGCGTAGTTGAATCGGCCGCAGGCGCAGCCACTCAAGGAAGGTGCTGAGGCTGTGGCTGTTCACATCGCGCATCAGCACGCTGTTAACTTTCACTTTCACGAAACCGGCATCGAAGGCGGCATCTATGCCCGCCATCACCTCGGCAAATTTGTCTTGTCCGGTAATGGCGTGAAACTGGCGCGCGTCGAGGCTATCGACGCTGACGTTGATGTGGGTAAGACCGGCTGCGCGCCATGCTCGCACGTCGCGCGCCATGCGGTATCCGTTGGTGGTCATGGCAATCTGGCGGATGGCATCGTTTTCCCGCACCGCGGCGATGATGTCGGTAAAATCACGACGCATAGAGGGTTCACCGCCGGTCAGCCGCACTTTTTCAGTGCCCGCCGCCGCAAAGGCACGCGTCACGCGACGAATCTCATCCAGCGAGAGAAAGCTTTTGTTGTGCGTGCCGCTCGGCTTATAGCCGTTCGGCAGGCAGTAGGTACAACGGAAGTTACACACATCCGTGACCGACAGGCGCAAGTAGTAAAAGCTGCGCGCGTAGGCATCTGTAAATTGTGGCACCTGAACACCTTTCCAAAGTCGGGAGATGCAGGCATTTCTTTCTGCACCCTGGCAGCTCAATGCTGCGGCCTGTATTCCATATCTTTCACGACTTAGGAAACCAGGCTTGGGAGTTTGTTGTCATTGTGGACAACACGGTTAAAACGAATGGTAGCGCGATTAGCGATTAGCATCCATCAGTGAATTTCGCTATATATATTGATACATAACGTATTTTTCACCGCATTTTCGCGACAGGATACGGTAAAATACGCCGCAGATATTGATGCACATCAGTTCAACTACGCCTCAATGCGAGGACGGCAGTGACAAAGGAGAAACATGAATCGAACCCTGGCAGATTTGGATCGCGTAGTGGCGCTGGGCGGCGGGCACGGTCTTGGACGCGTGATGTCAGCGCTGGCACCGTTGGGCTCGCGCTTAACCGGTATTGTCACCACCACCGATAACGGCGGATCCACCGGCCGCATTCGCCGCTCGGAAGGCGGCATTGCCTGGGGCGATATGCGTAACTGTATCAATCAGCTGATCACTGAACCGAGCGTCGCCACCGCGATGTTTGAGTACCGCTTTAGCGGCAATGGCGAGCTGGCCGGGCATAACCTTGGCAACCTGATGCTGAAAGCGCTTGATCACCTGAGCGTACGTCCGCTGGAAGCCATCAACATTATCCGTAATTTGCTTAAAGTGGATGCGTTTCTCATTCCGATGTCAGAACAGCCTGTTGATCTGGTGGCACAGGATGGCGAAGGCAACATGGTATACGGGGAAACCGCTATTGATGAGATGAAGCAGCCCCCCGAGGAGTTGATGCTGCACCCGAACGTGCTGCCCACGCGCGAAGCGATCGAGGCGATAGGCGAAGCGGATTTGATTCTGATTGGCCCCGGCAGTTTTTACACCAGCCTGATGCCAATATTGCTGATGGAAGATATGGCGCGCGCGCTGCGCCGTACGCCCGCTACCATGGTATTTATTGGCAATCTTGGTCGTGAACTGAGTCCAGCAGCGGCCAGCCTGAATGTTGCTGACAAACTGGCTATCATGGAGAAAGCCATTGGCAAACGGGTGATTGATGCGGTGGTGGTAAGTCCAGCCGCAGATATTAGCGGAGTGGAAGATCGTTTAATTATTCGCGAACCGCTGGAAGCCGCCGATATTAAATACCGTCACGATCGCCAACTGCTGCGCATTGCGCTAGAACACGCGATTCAGGCAGTTTAGTTTCCAGGTGCGCCTCAATGCGTACCCAACGAAAACCCCACGGAATTGGCGTTGGATCGCCATAAATTCCCGCGCGGTCATGGTGAGTTCACGTAGGGTCGCCATTCATGGCGACCAGGATGATGGATCAGGAAGCCGCAATAAACAGCTCGCGCAGCTGATGCAACTGATCGCGCACGCTGGCAGCTTCTTCGAACTCCAGATTCTGCGCGTGTTGCTGCATCTGCCCTTCCAGCTCGTGAATTTTCTTTTGCATCGCCTGTGGCGTAAGCGCCATATAGTTGGCTTCCGCCTCTGCCGCAGTGCGCGATGCGGTTTTACCTTTACCGCGCGTTTTAACCACGTTTTTGCCCAGCTCAAGAATATCGGTGATCTTCTTATTGAGCCCCTGCGGCACAATGCCATTCTCTTCGTTATATTTTTGCTGCTTCTCGCGACGACGTTCCGTTTCACCCATCGCGCGTTCCATTGATGGCGTGATTTTATCGGCGTAGAGAATCGCGCGCCCATTGATATTACGCGCGGCGCGACCAATGGTTTGAATCAGTGAACGCTCAGAGCGCAGGAAACCTTCTTTGTCGGCATCGAGAATCGCCACCAGCGACACTTCCGGCATATCCAAGCCTTCACGCAGCAAGTTGATGCCCACCAACACATCAAACTCGCCGAGGCGTAAATCGCGGATGATTTCCATACGTTCTACGGTATCGATATCCGAATGCAGATAGCGCACCTTCTCACCGTGTTCCACAAGGTATTCGGTGAGATCTTCTGCCATACGCTTGGTCAAAACGGTAACCAGCACGCGCTCATTAATCTCGACACGCTTGCGGATTTCCGACAACAAATCGTCGACCTGGGTCGCGACCGGTCGCACTTCGAGGATCGGATCAAGCAGGCCGGTTGGACGCACCAGCTGATCGATCACTTCGCTACCTGATTTTTCCAGCTCGTAATTGCCGGGTGTGGCCGACACATAAATGGTTTGCGGCGCGGACGCCTCAAACTCTTCAAACTTCATCGGGCGGTTATCCAGCGCCGACGGTAAGCGGAAGCCATACTCCACCAGCGTCTCTTTACGCGCGCGGTCACCGCGGTACATACCGCCAATTTGCGGGATCGTCACGTGCGATTCGTCAACCACCAGCAAACCGTCAGCCGGCAGATAATCAAATAAGGTTGGCGGCGGCTCGCCCGGTCCGCGACCGGACAGATAGCGTGAGTAGTTTTCAATACCGGAGCAGTAGCCCAGCTCGTTCATCATTTCGAGGTCGAACTGGGTACGCTGAGAAATACGCTGCTCTTCCAGCAGCTTATTGTTCTCCAGCAGCACCTTGCGGCGGTCCACCAGTTCGACTTTGATATCTTCCATCGCCTGCAGAATACGCTCGCGCGGCGTGACATAGTGCGTTTTAGGATAAACGGTAAAACGCGGGATCACCGAGTCAATCTGCCCGGTAAGCGGATCAAACAGCGACAGCCGCTCAACTTCTTCATCAAACAGCTCAATACGCAGCGCAATGTCGTCTGATTCGGCCGGGAACACATCGATCACTTCCCCACGCACGCGGAAGGTGCCGCGCTGGAAAGCCTGATCGTTACGGGTATATTGCAGCTCTGCCAGACGACGCAGAATGCTGCGCTGATCGATAATCATGCCGCGCGTTAAGTGCAGCATCATTTTCAAATAGAGATCGGGATCGCCCAGACCGTAAATAGCGGAAACCGACGCCACTACGATCACATCACGACGCTCCAGCAGCGCTTTGGTCGCCGAGAGACGCATCTGTTCAATGTGCTCGTTCACCGAGGCATCTTTTTCGATAAAAGTGTCGGAGCTGGGAACATAGGCTTCAGGCTGATAGTAATCGTAGTAAGAGACGAAAAACTCCACCGCATTGTCCGGGAAGAACTCTTTCATCTCGCCGTACAGCTGCGCCGCCAATGTTTTGTTCGGTGCCAAAACCATCGTCGGGCGATTGAGATCCGCAATCACATTGGCAACGGTAAACGTTTTACCTGAACCGGTTACGCCCAACAGCGTTTGATGGGCGAGTCCATCCTCCAGCCCCTCTTCCAGGCGGCGAATGGCCTCAGGTTGGTCGCCTGAAGGCTTGAAAGCGGAGTTGAGTTTAAAGGCTTTGCTCATGTTTTAGCGGTTCCAGCAGATGAAGACGGCGGGCAGGCTGCTAATTCTACTCTGCTGTGGCGAATTTGCCAGAAAAAAATACTGGACATAATCACAGTATCGTTGCACGATAATCGTTCCTGCAGGGAAATTTCTTCCGTGCATTTTAAGCGGCATGAGGCAAATGCTTGTTGCGCAATGTTATCCCCAGAGCGAGGATGCTTTTAACATTTGTCAAGAGAGTGTCATTAAATTGCAGTCCGATGACAAGGCAGATAAATCGCATGCTTGATTTTAACTAACCTGCTGTTTTAATTGAATTACACCTAAAAGCCCAGATTCTCATCATAATGGATGAAGGCCGCGAATTTACTCGCTTGCGCCCGGTTTTCAGTCGCTAATGCACAAGGTTATCCACAGTAATGGTGGATAAGTGAATCCAGCCCAAAGCCCATCAGCTGTGTATAATTTTCTTGCAGGTCGTCTTCAGGGCAAAAAAAATTTTTTTCGTCTTTTTTTTCTCACCTGTCGGATAGCCTTAACTCCCTTTTTCTCCTCTCTGCTCCCCCATTGTGAAGGGGAAACGCGCCTTTTTAATACCACTTATTCCTAAGTTATTGCCTTACGAACGATCATATGCACCAGAAACGTTAAGCCATCAGCACTGTCGAAGTGCAGCCGGTTTGTCACCGCATGGAATTGTTAAGCATTTCTCAACTTTTAAACCTTGATTTTGCCGTTTTTAGGCGCTGCTCGGTTTCTATTTCCAACCTGGCCTGGGAATTGCAGTGTTTAAAGCCAGGGAGTAACGCGTCCTCCTCGGCTTTTGCCGACGACAGCGGTGTCCATCAATCGTGCACGACTGTATGCCAGACGACACAGAGCGGGAGCATTCAGGCTAATAATCTGGAAGGAGTATGTCAGATGCTGAGTTTACGTTCGGTGAATCAGTTTTACGGTCAAAATCACATTCTGTGGGATGTGGACCTCGATCTGCCGCCGGGTACCTGTACCGGCGTGTTGGGCAGCCCAGGCATGGGTAAAACCACGTTGGTTAATTGCATTATGGGCCGCTTGCCGATCAACAGCGGCTCGATGACCTGGCAAGAAGATGGCTCGCCGCCGGAGGATTTACTGCTGCAACCGGCCGAGATGCGTGCCCGCACCGGGATTGGTTATGTCCCGCAGGGGCGGCACATTTTCTCGCAGATGAGCGTGGAAGATAACCTGCTGATTGCCCTAATGGCAGCGCAGGACGATCGCAGCCGTGCGATTCCGGAAATGGTCTTTGATCTGTTTCCGGCGCTCTATTCGATGCGCCACCAGCGCAGCGGCGAACTGCCGATGGAGCAACAGCAGCATTTGGCCCTGGCGCGCGCATTGGTGCTGCAACCCAAGCTGGTGATTCTCGATGAACCAACGGAAGGCATGTCGCCGTGGCTGGAAGAGGAGATGGGCAATCTTATCCGACGGCTTAACCGCGAATACGGTCTGACGATTCTGTTGCTGGAGCAGCACGTGTCATTCATCCGCCGCGTTGCCGACTATTTTCTGCTGCTGCATCGTGGACGCAACGTGGCGCACGGCAAAATGGCGCAGTTGGATGACATCACCGTCAATAAGTGGCTAACGGTGACGTAGATAGTACAAAACGGCATCTGGCATCGTAGGGTCGCCATTCATGGCGACCTGGATTATTGCGGCAGTGTCAAATAGCGCCCACAATCGCCTTGCTGCGCCTCATCGCTGAGGTGCGGGATCTCACCGAGGAACGGCGCGTCAATGCGCTGACGCAGCGTGGCCATATATTCCTGATGGCGTTTGCCCGGCGGCTGGATATCATTGGCAATCCAGCCCGCCAGGCATAAACCTCGCGCTTTCACCGCCTCAGCGGTAAGCAGCGCATGGTTGATGCAGCCTAACTTTACGCCCACGACCAGAATTACGGGTAGCTGCTCGGCTTCAACCCAATCTGCATAGGTCTGCGTGTCCGATAGCGGCGTAAACCAGCCGCCCGCGCCCTCCACTAACACCCATTCCGCCTGCTGCTCAAGCACACGTAAGCCAGCAGAAAGTGCGGCAAATTCAATTGGCCTGCCCTCTTCTGCACTGATGATATGCGGTGAAGTCGGCTCGACAAACGCCAGCGGATTCACCTGCTCGTAGCGTAGCGGCACGCTGCTGTAGCGCTGCAATGCCAATGCATCACTGTTGCGGACGCCTTCTTGTGTGATCTCACAGCCGGACGCCACCGGTTTATAGCCGGCGGTGCGCAATCCTGCGGCGCTCGCCGCCTGCAACAGTGCGCCGCTGGCCACGGTTTTGCCAACTTCGGTATCGGTTCCGGTAATAAACCAGCGTGTCATTTTGTTAAAACTCCATACATCAAGTGGTAGCTCAGGCGGTAACCGGTCTCATCCTGCGGCCAGTGTTGCTCAAGTGTTGCTAACTGGGTACGTGTCAGCACGCTGCTGCCGCGTCCGTCGTGCAGATGCGTAGCACCAATGCCTTTCAGGGAACGCATGGCGCTAAGCGCACTGGGGAAATGCAGCGTAACGATCTGCTGCTCTGCCTGCATCGGTAGCGTTGCGGTGGCCGCGCGCAACTGCGCTGCGCTGAGAAAACGATTGGCGTGGCGGCGACCATCCAACTGCGCCCATGCGTGATGCACTTCGTGTAGCGAACCGTCGAGCAGCGTGGAGAACAGCACCGTGCCGCCTGGGCGCGTGACGCGCAAAAACTGCTGCAGCGCAGTGCACAAATCACTGCTCCACTGCACTGCCAGGTTGCTCCACACGCCGTCAACACTGGCATCCGCTAGCGGCACATCATCAATATCACCCAGCAGATAATGCTGCGCCGATTGCTGTTCGCGCGCCGTTTGCAGCATATCGGGTGAGAGATCGAGCGCGGTCAGCGTACGCCCGCGATCGCGCCAGTAGCGGCTATACCAGCCGGTGCCGCAACCGGCATCCAGCAAATGCGGACCAAAACCAGCCGGTGCCCGCGCCAGCAGCGCATCACCGCTCAGTCGCTGCAGCTGCGCATGCTGTTCGTAATGTGCGGCCGCACGACCAAAAGCCTGCGCCACGGCCTGCTTGTTAACCTGCAGCGTCATACAGCGCCTCCAGCAGTCGATCAATATCATCGGTGTGATGCGCAGCGGTAAGCGTGATGCGCAGCCGCGCGGTACCCGGTGGCACGGTGGGCGGACGGATCGCGCTCACCCAACAGCCGGCCTGCGCCAGTCGCTGCGACAGCGCCAGCGCCGCGCTATTTCCGCCAACAATCATCGGCTGAATCGCACTGTCTGAAGCGACCAGCTGCCACGGTAAATCCGCGGCACCGGCGCGGAAGCGCGCAATATGACTGTGCAACCGTTCACGCAGCGCATCGCCTTGTTGAATCTGCCGCAGCGCCGCCAGCAGCGCATAGCACTGCGCCGGCGGCATGGCGGTGGAATAGATCAGATGGCGGGAAAATTGTTCAACGTAATCGGCGGTCGCATCATCGCACAGCAACGCGGCACCACTGACGCCAAACCCTTTGCCAAAGGTGACGATCAGCAGTTCCGGCTTCACCTGTTGCTGCCAGCAGCTGCCGCGCCCTTGTGCACCGGTAACACCGATGCCGTGCGCATCATCCACCAGCAGCCAGCCGTTGCCATGCCGCGTCTGTTCTGCAATAGCCGCGAGCGGCGCGCTGTCGCCATCCATACTAAAAACGCCTTCGGTGACCACCAATGTGCCACCGTCTGATGGCGTCGCCAGCAGTTTCGCCAGGCTTGCCGGCTGATTATGGGCAAAGCGGCGCAGGCTGGCCGGACTGTGGCTGGCGGCATCCAGCAGCGACGCGTGCGCCAGCTTATCGGCAAAGATGCGATCCTGCTTTTCCGCCAGCAGATGGATCACCGCCTGATTGGCGGCAAATCCCGAAATGAACAGCAGCGCGCGCGAATAGCCCAGCCAATCGGCCAGCTGTTCCTCCAACTGGGCGTGATGGCGGCTGTAGCCGGTAACGTGACCGGATGCGCCTGCACCTGCGCCCGCCTCAGCCGCGCCCTGCTGCCACGCGGCGATAACCGCCGGATGCTGGCTCAGGCCGAGATAGTCGTTACTGGAGAAGTGCCGATAGCGTTGGCCGTCGAGCGTAATTTCCCGCACGTTGTTATGTTCGATGGGACGCCGCTGCCGCCAGCCATCGGCGGCCCGCCGCGCCGCCAGCGCGTGATCGATACGTTGTGACCAGCCCATTTACACAGCCGCGTTGTAGAACTGCTCGGTATCCGCCTGTAGCAGTTGTTCGCTGAGCTGATATTGCTGCTCATTATCCCCCGCCGTTGTCGCGGTATGTTCCGGATTGAGGCCGAGTTTGCGGAACAGAATCAGATCTTTATCCTCTTCCGGGTTTGGCGTGGTGAGCAGTTTGCAGCCGTAGAAGATCGAGTTAGCCCCGGCCATAAAGCACATTGCCTGGGTTTGCTCACTCATCTGCTCGCGACCGGCAGAGAGACGCACGTGCGACGATGGCATCATGATGCGCGCCACCGCGATGGTGCGGATAAAGTCGAACGGTTCCACATCCTCGTTATCCGCCAGCGGCGTGCCTTTCACCTTCACCAGCATGTTGATTGGCACGCTCTCCGGTGGCGTCGGCAGGTTAGCCAACTGCACCAGCAAACCGGCGCGATCTTTCACCGTTTCCCCCAGGCCCACGATGCCGCCCGAGCACACTTTGATGCCCGCGCCGCGCACTTTGTCCAGTGTATCCAGGCGCTCCTGATAGCTGCGCGTGGTGATGATGTTGCCGTAGAATTCTGGCGAGGTATCGAGGTTGTGGTTGTAGAAATCGAGGCCGGCTTCAGCAAGGCGCTGCGCCTGGCTGCCATCCAGCGTGCCGAGCGTCATGCAGGTTTCCATGCCCATCGCTTTCACCCCCTGCACCATCTGCTGCAGATAGGGCATGTCGCGCTCGTGCGGATTTTTCCACGCCGCGCCCATGCAGAAACGGCTTGAGCCGGCGGCTTTGGCTTTGCGCGCCGATTCCAGCACCGCATCCACCTCCATCAGACGCTCGGATTCGAGACCGGTTTTGTAACGCGCGCTCTGCGGACAGTATTTACAATCTTCCGGGCAGGCGCCGGTTTTGATCGACAGCAGCGTGCTGACCTGTACCTGACGCGGATCGAAATGTTGACGATGCACTTGCTGCGCTTCAAACATCAACTCAAGGAAAGGTTTTTCGAAAAGTGCCTGAGCTTGTGCCAGTGTCCAGCGGTTTGCCATTGCTTACTCCAAAAAAAAGGGGGTTCATCCCGACGATTAACGTGGTTATACTTGTAAACTAAATCTTTTTAAAATGGTTTACAATACGCATGTTCACTCAGGACGACCTCAACTTTGACCGCCAGCATATCTGGCATCCCTATACGTCGATGCGCGATCCCCTGCCCTGTTATCCGGTGGTGGCAGCGCACGGCTGCCAGCTACAGCTGGCCGATGGACGTGAACTGGTTGATGGCATGTCGTCATGGTGGGCAGCGATTCACGGCTATAATCATCCGCGTCTTAACCAGGCACTGCAGCAGCAAATGGCGCAGATGTCGCACGTGATGTTTGGCGGGATTACGCATCCGGCAGCAGTTGAGCTAAGCCGCCAGCTGATTGCCATGACGCCCGAGGCGCTTGAGTGCGTATTTCTTGCTGATTCCGGTTCGATCGCTGTCGAAGTGTCGATGAAAATGGCTCTGCAATACTGGCTGGGACGTAATCAAACGCGACAGAAATTCCTCACGCTGAAACGCGGTTATCATGGCGACACCTTTGCCGCGATGTCGGTGTGCGATCCGCAAAACTCCATGCACAGCCTGTGGCGTGGCTATTTGCCGGAGCACCTGTTTGCCGACGCGCCGCAGTGCGCATTCGATGCTGAGTGGAATGAGGCCGATTTCGCCGATTTCGCGCAGCTGGCCGAAACTCATCATCGTGACATCGCGGCGGTAATTCTGGAGCCGATTGTGCAAGGCGCAGGCGGCATGCGCTTCTACCATCCGCGCTACCTGCAACAGGTGCGCGAACTGTGCGATCGCTACGGTTTACTTTTGATTGCTGACGAAATCGCCACCGGCTTTGGCCGCAGCGGCAAGCTATTTGCCTGCGACCATGCGGGTATCACGCCGGACATTCTCTGCCTCGGCAAAGCGCTGACCGGGGGCACTCTGACGCTATCCGCTACGCTCACTACGCGTGAAGTCGCCGATACTATCAGCCGCAGCGCGGCAGGCTGCTTTATGCATGGTCCAACCTTTATGGGCAACCCGCTGGCCTGCGCGGTGGCGGTGGAAAGTCTGGCGATGATTAATGAAGGTCACTGGATGACACAGGTGCCCCACATTGAACAGCAGTTACGCGCGGAACTGTTGCCGCTGCGCAGTCATCACGCGGTAGCCGATGCCCGCGTGCTGGGGGCGATTGGCGTGATCGAAACGCATAAGCCGGTGAACATGGCGGCGCTGCAACAGTTCTTTGTGCAATGTGGGGTGTGGATCCGTCCGTTTGGCCGTTTGATTTATCTGATGCCACCTTATCTGATTTCTACCGCCGAGCTGACGCAGCTCACACGGGCGGTCAGCGCGGCACTGGATGTTGCGGCGCATTTCCACCATGATTGAGAGCACTGCACAACCACAAAGGAGCGATCATGCGTGTATTCAGCCAGGATTTTAACGATGGCGATAAGATGCCAGAGCGGCACGTTTTCAATGGGATGGGTTATCAGGGCGACAATTTGTCACCGCATCTGGCATGGGATGATGTCCCGGCGGGCACCAAAAGCTTTGTCGTGACCTGCTACGATCCCGACGCGCCAACGGGCTCCGGCTGGTGGCACTGGGTGGTAGCGAACATTCCCGCCGAAGTAACCGTACTGCCACAAGGTGCCGGTTCTGGCGTGGCGGAACTGCCAGAAAGCGCCATTCAGACACGCACCGATTTTGGCCAAAGCGGCTATGGCGGCGCCGCTCCACCGCAGGGCGAATCGCATCGCTACATCTTTACGGTGCATGCGCTGGATACGGACAAGATTGAGGTAGATGAAGGTGCGAGTGGCGCGATGGTTGGTTTTAACGTGCATTTTCATGCGCTAGCCAGCGCGTCGATTACGGTGAAATACGCATAATAAGAAAGGTCGCCATTAATGGCGACCCTACGACGGATTTTGTAGGGTGCGCATTTATGCGCACCTAATATCACAGTTGGTGGATGACGACCCACATCGGGCCTTGTCCTACCGCGTAACGCGCCAGCGGATGCAGTAGGCCGCGCTCCTGGATTTTATACACCTCGATATGGTGCGATTTCTGCCCTGCCGCGACCAGATATTGTCCGCTATGGTCAATGTTGAAACCGCGTGGCTGTGTTTCCGTTGGCTGGAAACCTTCAATCGCCAGCACGGCACCATCTTCACTGATGCTGAACACGGTAATGGTGCTGCTGGTACGGTCGCAGGCATAAAGGAAACGGCCATCTGGCGTAATGTGAATATCGGCGGCCCAACGCGTGTCGCTGAAGTCTGGCGGCATCATATCAAGGCTCTGCACGCGCTCGACCTGGCCGTGTACGTTGTTTAGTGCCCAGACATCCACCGTGCTATCCAACTCATTGACCACGTAACCGTAGGCACCGTTCGGGTGGAACGCCATATGCCGCGGACCCGCGCCTTCAACGGTGGTGACCTGCGCCTGCTCGCGCGGCGCTAACGTGCCGTCGGCATTCAGCTGGTACAGGCAGATGCGATCCTGCTTCAGCGCCGGTACGAACAGCGTTTGGTTGTTCAGGTCAATATTTGCTGAATGGCAGCCGTCTAAACCGTTAATCACATGGCTTGGTGCCTGCGGCAAGCCATCGCTACCAATTGGGCTGACGCTGACGCAGGCATCGTTATACGAGCCGCAGAACAGATAGTTGCCGTGACGATCGGTGGAGATGTGCGTTGGGCTGCCCGGCAGCGGCGCTTCGCCAGCCAGGCTCAACGTACCGTCGGCCGCAATGCGGAACGCCAGTACGCGAAAATTCGGACGAGCACCGACATAGAGAAAATCTTTTTTCGGGCTCACCACCATCGGCTGCACCTGCCCGGCAACATCCGTTACCTGCAATAACGTCAGTGCGCCATCTTCCTGTAACTGCCAGGCGTGGATCTGCTGGCTCTCGGGACTGGCGGTATACACGACTTGTTTCATGCGTTTTCCTTATTCGCTGCCTGATGAAAGGGATAACTGTAGCGCGTTTCATTTTGTCGCGCTGGATTCATTTGTGCCCTGTTTTTTGTCTCAGGGCCGCTGCCGGGTGTAGACTTAACGCTTTGCTAACTCCCGGACGGAAAGTGTAATGAGCTACCGCGTAATCGCCCTTGACCTCGACGGCACCCTGCTGACCCCGAATAAAACCATTCTGCCAGAATCCATTGAAGCGCTGTCCCGCGCGCAACAGGCGGGCGTCAAAGTGCTGATCGTTACCGGTCGCCACCACTGCGCTATCCACCCTTTTTATCAGGCACTTAAGCTGGATACACCCGCAATCTGCTGTAATGGCACCTATTTGTATGATTATTCGGCGAAGAGGGTGCTGGCTGCCGATCCGCTGGATAAAAGCAAAGCTGCGCGTGTGATTGAGATGCTGGATGAAGAGAATATTCACGGCTTGCTGTATGTCGATGACGCGATGCTGTATCAAACGCCAACTGGCCACGTAACGCGTACGCTAAACTGGGCGCAGTCACTGCCGGAAGCGCAGCGCCCGCTGTTCCTGCAGGTGCCAAGCCTGGCGCAGGCCGCCATTGAAGCCAAATCGATCTGGAAATTTGCGCTGTCGCACCCCGATACGCGCGCACTGCAGCAGTTTGCCGAGCGCACCGAAGCCGAACTCGGTCTGGCGTGCGAATGGTCGTGGCACGATCAGGTGGATATCGCACAGGCAGGAAACAGTAAAGGCAAGCGCCTCGCTCAGTGGGTGGAGAGCCAGGGCTTCAGCATGCAAGACGTGCTGGCGTTTGGCGACAACTATAACGATCTCAGCATGCTGGAACAGGTGGGATTAGGTGTGGCGATGGGCAATGCCGATGACGCGATCAAAGCGCGCGCCAAAAAGGTGATTGGTACCAATGTGGAACCGGGCATCGCGGAAGTGATCAACCAGGAAATCCTGTAACCGAAGGATGTTGCGGCGCAATTTATTGCGCCGATTTTATCAAACCGTGCAATAAATCATGCCGTAATCGACACGCTTTTAATCTGGGCATACAGCCACTGATCGGGACGAATCCCCAGCTCATCTCGCGCCCACGGCGAAATACGCGCCCACAGCTCGCTGATGCCAATGCGCAGTTTCACTTCCACCTGATCGTCAATCTCCAGCAGCTCGACCACCTTCGCCGGCAGGATATTGCGAATCGACGTATTTTGCGGTGGCTGTAGCGCCAACGACACATCGGCCGAGGCGATGCGAATACGCAGCGGCGTTTTCAGGGGATGATTCACGCGGCTGACCCAAATGTGCTGATCGCCGAGCGACAGCGCCGTCATCGGGTAATTCGGATGCTGCTCCAGCACCTGCACACGCAGTACGCTGGTGCGTTCAGCCATCGGCAGCCACGGTCGCATTGCCGAGCTGCTCCACACTTTCTCCAGTGGCCCAAACGCCTTTACCTGGCCCGCGTCCAGTACCAGCACGTTATCCGCCAGCTGCAAAATTTCATCAAGACTGTGTGTGACGTAAAGGATGGCAATATCCACCTGCTTCGCCAGCTTTTGCAGATAGGGCATCAGCTCACGTTTGCGCGGCAAGTCCAGCGATGCCAGTGGTTCATCCATCAGCAAAATATCTGGCGCAGTCAGTAATGCGCGGCCAATCGCCACGCGCTGTTTTTCTCCACCCGACAATGAGGCCGGAAAACGACTGAGCAACGGCTCTAAACCGAGCAGCGCTACCAGCGCGTTGAACTGCGGTTTCATTGATGCCGCCATGCCATATTGCAGGTTGCCGCGCACGCGATAGTGTGGGAACAGCCGCGCATCCTGGAACACGTAGCCAATACGGCGCTTTTCCGGCGGCAAATTGACCCGCGTTTCCGCATCAAACAACAGACGATCGTTCAGCTGAATCTGACCGCGCTGCGGCTGAGTCAGGCCGCCAATGGCATTAATTAATGAGGTTTTACCTGCACCGGAGACACCGAAAATCGCCGTGATACCGCTGCCAGGGATGCTGACGCTGACATCGAGCTGGTGATCGCCCAGCTGTTGAGAAATTTGCAGATTGAGCATTATGCGGCTCCCAGCCGTTTGCGGCCCCAGCGCGCCAGCAGTTCGGATGCCACCAGCGACATCAACGCCAACGCAATCGCCACAGCACACAGGCGGGCAGCAGTGCCTTCCGCGCCGGGCGTTTCAATCAAAGTAAACATCGCCGACGGAATGGTGCGTGTTTCGCCGGGAATGTTGGAAACAAAAGTGATGGTCGCGCCAAATTCGCCCAGCGAACGGGCAAAGGCCAGAACTGTCCCGACAATAATGCCCGGCAAAGTGAGCGGAATGGTGATGGTGAAGAACACACGCCAGCGTCCGGCGCCAAGCGTACGCGCCGCCTGCTCCAGTTTGGTGTCGACCGCTTCAAGTGCGAGGCGAATAGCCCGCACCATCAGCGGAAAGGCCATCACCGCGGATGCCAACACCGCACCGCGCCAGCTAAAGGCAAAGGTGAAGCCGAACCAGTCATATAACCATTCGCCGATAAAGCCGCGTCGGCCCAGCGCGATCAGCAATAGGTATCCCACCACCACGGGCGGTAATACCAGCGGCAGGTGAATAAGGCTATCCACCAGGGTTTTGCCTGGAAACCGGCAGCGCGCCAGAATCCAGGCCATCATGATGCCAAACGGCAGGCTGCACAGCACCGCTACACAGGAAACTTTCAGGCTGAGAAACACAGCCTGCCATTCGGGATCGCTCAGTATCATTTCTTCGGCGTAAATCCATACTGTTTAAACACTGCAGCGGCATCCGGCCCCTGCAAATAGTTGTAGAAGGCTTCTACCGTTGCGTTCTGATGATCTTTGACAATCGCCATCGGATATTCCACAGGTTTGTGGCTATCTTCCGGGAAACGTCCCACTACCTGCACTTTTTCGCTGGCAACGGCATCCGATCCATAAACGATGCCGTAAGGCGTTTCGTTACGTTCAACCAGTGCTAGCGCAGCGCGCACATTATTCGCTGGCGCCAGCTGCGGGGATAAAGCGTCCCACGCGCCCAGTTTCTGTAATGCTTCTTTGGCATAAATTCCGGCTGGTACGTGATCCGGATCGCCCACCGCCAGCCGCTCGCCTTTTAGCAAACTCTTCCAATCGGTTTGGTTATTGATGGTAACCGTTTTCGCTGCGTCACTTTTGGGTGCAATCAGTACTAAATCATTGCCGAGCAGCGTGTAGCGCGTGCGGGTTACTACGCTGTTTTTACCGACGACATCGTCCATCCACTGCTGATCGGCTGAGATGAACAGATCGGCAGGTGCCCCCTGATCAATCTGGCGCGCCAGCACCGATGAAGAGGCAAAAGAAGAGACCACTTCAACGCCGGTTTTCTTCTGGTATTGCGTGGCGATCTCCTGCAGCGCATTAGTCAATGACGCGGCGGCGAACACGGTGATCTTCTCCGCGGCCACAGCCTGACCGGCCAGGGTCACACTTAAAACTGTTGCAGCTGCCCAGCAGTAATGATTTTTTTGCATTTGTTGCTCCTTGTTACGTTATATATTTGATAATACAACGTGAGCACACATGCGTCATGAGATTGTTATCGGCAGGATTTTTCGGAAGTTAAAAAACAAAACGCCCGCGAGATGCGGGCGTTGAGGAATTAGTGTTGTGAGCTATTGGCAGGGCGGTCTTCGCGGCGGCCAAATTTAGAGATGACGTTAAAAACTTCACCCAGGCCATAAATCAGACCGAGCATAATCGCCATCACAATCGGCACCATGATGATAGCCACGGCCAGGCTTTTTAGCAGTTCCAGCATGGAAACCTCACGCAGAAAATAAAAAAGTGATTGTAACGGTTAGAGAAAAAAACGCACTGCCCTTTTCGTGCTTTTACTTTTAAGCAGTAAACTGAGCTGATTAACCAAAGGAGCTGACATGCAGGCAGAACTTTCTCTTCATATTCGTCTTCAGCAGAAGCTGTTTGCCGATCCGCGCCGTATTGAGCTGCTGAAACGCGTGCAGCAAACCGGCTCCATTAGCCAGGGCGCGAAGCTGGCGGGCATCAGCTACAAAAGTGCCTGGGACGCGATTAACGAAATGAACCAGATGGCCGATCAAATCTTAGTTGAGCGCGCTACCGGTGGCAAAGGCGGCGGCGGCGCGCAGCTAACGCAGTATGGCGAGCGTCTGATTCAGCTGTTCCTGCTGATGGAGCAGATTCAGCAGAAGGCATTCGATGTGTTGCAAAACGACAGCTTGCCGCTCGACAGTCTGCTGGCGGCGATTGCGCGTTTCTCGCTGCAAACCAGCGCGCGTAACCAGCTGTTTGCTACAGTGCTGGCCAGCGATCACCAGCATGTACAACAGCATATTGATGTGCTGCTCGCCGACGGCGTTACGCGTTTACAGGTGGCCATCACCGAACGCAGCGCCGAGCGGCTGCAACTCGATAGCGGCAAAGAGGTATTGGTGTTGATTAAAGCGCCGTGGATTCACGTCAGCAGCGCGCCAGGCCACAGCGGCAACCAGCTGGCGGCACACATTAGCGCCATTGAGCCTGGCGAGCTGGTTAGCGAAGTGCTAATGGCGCTGCCGAGCGGAGAGACGCTATGCGCCACCGTCACCAACGACGAGGTTAAACAGCAGAATCTACAGGTTGGCGCCAGTGTGACCGCCAGTTTTAATGCCGAACACGCCATCATCGCCACACTGCTCTGAATTCAGCGCCATGATTTGACTTCGCGGATATCGCTGGTTAAAACAGAACGACACGATGCAAAAAACGGAATGAATCATGGCTTCATTGCAAATTTCGCAAGGCATATTTCACCTTAGCGACTCCCGAGCACTGTCCCTTCACGATTTAACCCTCAACAGCGGCGAAAGCTGGGCCTTCGTCGGCGCGAATGGCAGCGGTAAATCGTCGCTGGCGCGCGCCCTCTCCGGCGAGTTATTGCCGGGTAAAGGCAGCGTGCGGCAGGATTTCCAACGCCGTGCACGTCTTTCACTCGAGCAGCTGCAGAAGCTGGTGAGCGATGAGTGGGAACGCAATAACACCGACCTGCTAAGTGATGGCGAAGACGATACCGGTCGCACGGCTGCGCAGATCATCCAGGACGAAGTTAAAGATGACGCGCGCTGTCAGACGCTGGCGCAGCAATTTGGTATCAGCTATTTGCTGGATCGCCGCTTTAAATATCTCTCCACCGGTGAAACGCGCAAAACGCTGCTGTGTCAGGCGCTGATGGCGCGGCCGGATCTGCTGATCCTCGATGAACCTTTTGATGGGCTGGATGTGGCATCACGCGCCAGCCTGGCACACACTCTCAACGATCTGCATCAAAACGGTTACACCGTGGTGCTGGTGCTGAATCGCTTTGACGATATTCCTGCCTTCGTTGAGAACGTAGGCGTACTGGCAGAGTGCACACTGACGCACGTCGGTGAACGTCGTGCAATATTGGCAGAAGCGCTGGTGGCACAGCTGGCGCACAGCGAGACGCTTTCCGGCATGGCGCTGCCGGAAGCGGATCAGCCCGATCAACTGCCGCAGCTGGCCGAAGATGCGCCGCGCGTGATACTGCGTAACGGCGTGGTGTCGTACAACGATAAAGCGGTAATTGATGGTTTAACCTGGCAGGTGAATCCCGGTGAACACTGGCAGATTGTTGGGCCGAACGGCGCAGGAAAATCGACCCTGCTCAGTTTGGTCACCGGCGATCATCCACAGGGATACAGCAACGATTTAACACTATTCGGTATCCGACGCGGTAGCGGCGAAACCATCTGGGATATCAAGCAGCATATCGGCTACGTTAGTAGCAGCTTGCACCTTGATTATCGCGTCAGCTGCAATGTGCGCACGGTGGTGCTTTCCGGTTTCTTCGATTCCATTGGCCTGTATCAAGCGGTGTCCGATCGGCAAAAAGCCCTGGCGCGGCAGTGGCTGGCGCTGCTCGGCATGGATAATCAGCTGGCCGACGCGCCATTTCACAGTTTGTCGTGGGGACAACAGCGGCTGGTGCTGATTGCGCGTGCGCTGGTCAAACATCCCACGCTGCTGATCCTCGATGAACCACTGCAAGGACTTGATCCGATTAACCGCCAGCTGGTGCGTCGCTTTGTCGATGTGCTGATTGGTGAAGGCCGTACGCAGCTGCTGTTTGTGTCCCATCACGCCGAAGATGCTCCGCAGTGCATCACGCATCGTTTAAGTTTTGTCGCGCAAGAACAGGGTTACGGTTTCCTGCAGGAAGCACTGCGGTAATTGGCGGTCGCCATTAATGGCGACCCTACGAAAGCGCTTAGTAGGGTGCGCATTCATGCGCACCGGAATTAAAATCCCCCCTTAATGTAACCGCTACCATTTCATTGCCTGGTAAATCAACAATCACACGCAACAACCCCACAAAATGAGAATCGTCACCTTGTGTAAACGATACCATTTATCCAGACTGGATCACGCTTTCACGCGGGTCTTTGTGCTACTTTGATCAAAACCATTTTTATCTTTTTGCCGTTTACCAGGACTTATCATGGAAAAATTTAACCCGGTTGATCATCCGCATCGCCGCTATAACCCATTGATCGACCAATGGGTGCTGGTTTCGCCGCATCGCGCTAAGCGTCCGTGGCAGGGCGCGCAGGAAACGCCGGCGCTGGAACAGCTGCCCGCTCACGATCCTGATTGTTTCCTGTGTGCTGGAAACACCCGCATTACCGGCGACAAAAATCCCAACTACAAAAGCACCTATGTCTTTACCAACGACTTTGCTGCGCTGATGACCAATACGCCCGACGCGCCGCAGAGCGAAGATGTGTTGATGCGCTGCGAAAGCGCGCGCGGCACCAGTCGCGTAATCTGCTTCTCGCCGGACCACAGCAAAACGCTACCTGAGCTGCCGCTGAGCGGCCTGGAAGACATTGTGCGTACCTGGCAGGAACAGACCGCCGACCTCGGACAGCATTACCCTTGGGTTCAGGTGTTCGAAAACAAAGGTGCGGCGATGGGCTGCTCTAATCCCCATCCGCACGGCCAGATTTGGGCCAACAGTTTCTTACCTAATGAAGCGCAAAAAGAAGACAACAATCAGCGCCGTTATTTTGATGAGAAAGGTTCGCCACTGCTGGTTGATTACGCGGCGCGTGAACTGAAAGATGGCAGCCGCACGGTGGTGGAAACCGAGCACTGGCTGGCGGTCGTGCCCTGGTGGGCCGCCTGGCCGTTTGAAACGCTGCTGCTGCCAAAAGCCCATGTGAAGCGCATTACCGATTTAACGGAACCGCAGCGCACCGATCTGGCGCTGGCGCTCAAGCAGCTGACCAGCCGCTACGATAACCTGTTCCAGTGCTCATTCCCCTATTCGATGGGTTGGCACGGTGCGCCGTTTAACGGTGAAGCCAACGATCACTGGCAGCTGCATGCCCATTTCTATCCACCGCTGCTGCGTTCAGCCACGGTGCGCAAATTTATGGTTGGCTATGAAATGCTGGCCGAAACCCAACGTGATTTAACGGCGGAACAGGCAGCTGAACGTCTGCGTTCTATCAGCGATGTCCATTTCCGCGAGGCGCAATAAATGTCATTAAAATCCATTACTCAACAGGTTTTCGCTGACACTTTCGGCTATCAACCCACCCACAGCATTCAGGCGCCGGGCCGCGTGAATTTGATCGGCGAACACACTGACTATAACGATGGCTTCGTGCTGCCGTGCGCTATCGATTATCAAACCGTGATTGCCTGCGCCAAACGCGATGATCGTGAAGTGCGCGTGATTGCCGTTGATTACGACAATCAGCAAGACAGTTTCTCGCTGGACGCGCCCATTGAGCCGTTAAAAGAGCCGATGTGGGCCAACTACGTGCGCGGCGTGGTGAAACATCTGCAGAAACGCGATGACAGCTTTGGTGGCGTGGATATGGTGATCAGCGGCAACGTGCCACAGGGCGCAGGCTTGAGTTCATCGGCATCACTGGAAGTGGCGGTCGGCACCGTGTTCCAGCAGCTGTATGCGTTGAAGCTGGACGGCGCCGCCATTGCGGTGAACGGCCAGGAAGCCGAGAACCAGTTTGTAGGCTGTAACTGCGGCATTATGGATCAGCTGATTTCTGCGCTCGGCCAACCCGATCACGCCATGCTGCTCGATTGCCGCACGCTGGGTACGCGCGCGGTCTCCATGCCAGAAGACATCGCGGTGGTGATCATCAACTCTAATTTCAAGCGCACCCTGGTGGGCAGCGAATACAATACGCGTCGCGAACAGTGTGAAACCGGTGCCCGCTTCTTCAACAAACCCGCACTGCGTGATGTCACGCTGGAAGAGTTTGCAGCCTCCGAAGGTGAGCTGGATGCGCTGGTAGCGAAGCGTGTGCGCCACGTCATTACGGAAAATGCGCGTACGCTGGAAGCGGCCGATGCCTTAAGCGCGGGCGATCTGAAGCGTATGGGCGAACTGATGGCTGAATCACATGCCTCGATGCGTGATGATTTTGAAATCACCGTACCGCAAATCGATCAGCTGGTTGAAATTGTGAAAGCAGAGCTCGGCCCGCGTGGCGGCGTGCGCATGACCGGCGGCGGTTTCGGCGGCTGTATTGTGGCGCTGATGCCAATCGATCTGGTCGATGCCGTGAAGGCGGCAGTGGCCGCAAAGTATGAAGCGCAAACCGGCATTAAAGAAACCTTCTACGTGTGCAAAGCCTCCGCAGGAGCAGGCCAATGGTAACTGACGTTAATTCACACGCGCCAGATGGGCAACCGTGGCGCATCACCGTGTTGCGCAATCGCAACGGCATGGTCGCCACCTTTATGGATTGGGGTGCCACCTGGCTATCGGCACGCGTGCCAATGCGCGATCACAGCGTGCGTGAAGCGCTGCTCGGCTGCGCTACACCGTCCGATTATCTGCATCAGGATGCCTATCTCGGCGCTACCATCGGCCGCTACGCCAACCGCATCGCCTCGGCAGAACTTAAGCCGCTTAGTCTGCTGCTGGCCGCTAATCAAGGTGCACATCAGCTGCACGGCGGACCGGAAGGTTTTGATAAACGTCGCTGGCAAATTCTTAGCCAGAGCGAAAGCGAGGTGCACTATCGCCTCGATTCGCCCGATGGCGATCAGGGTTATCCCGGCAATTTGATTGCTGACGTGATCTATCAACTGGATGATGATAATTGCCTGTCGATTCGCTATGAAGCGAAGACGGATAAGCCCTGCCCGGTCAATCTGACCAATCATGCTTACTTTAACCTTGATGCGCATCATGGCGATGCGCGCCAGCATCGCTTACAACTGCACGCCGATCGTTACTTGCCGGTGGATAGCGAGGGAATTCCCAACGCACCGCTGAAAGAAGTGGCTGGAAACAGTTTTGATTTCCGCCAGCCGAAGCGCGTCGCTGATGAGTTCCTTGCCGATGACGATCAAAAAGCGGTGAAAGGTTATGACCATGCCTTTTTACTCAACACGGCAGGCGACAGCAGCCAGCCCGCGGCTCATTTGTGGTCTGCGGATGGCAAGCTGGAGTTGAGCGTTTTTACCGCCGCACCGGCGCTGCAATTTTATACGGGTAACTATTTAGCGGGCACCCGCGCCCGTGAGCAAGACAGCTATACTGCTTTCCAGGGCATTGCTCTTGAAAGTGAATTTTTACCGGATTCGCCCAACCATGCTGAATGGCCGCAGCCCGATTGCTGGCTGCAACCTGGCGACAGCTGGCAGTCCGTGACGCGTTATCGCTTCACGCCGCACTGAGCCGCCGGATGAAAAACGCGCACTGCGTCACCGACAGGCTTACGCAGTGCGCTGTTTTCGGCTATGGTATGGCGCTATTAGTGAGCCGCTTCTTAGGCGGCCGCAGCCGGTTTCAATACTAATCGTAAATCGAGCATTAAGGAGTAAAGCTATGGCCGTAACTAAGCTGGTACTGGTGCGACACGGCGAAAGCCAGTGGAACCAGGAAAACCGCTTCACCGGATGGTACGACGTGGATCTGTCTGACAAAGGTCGCACGGAAGCCAAAGCAGCTGGTCAGCTGCTGAAGAAAGAAGGTTTCGTGTTTGATTTTGCTTACACCTCAGTGCTGAAGCGCGCTATCCACACGCTGTGGAACGTGCTGGATGAGCTGGATCAGGCCTGGCTGCCGGTTGAGAAAACCTGGCGTCTGAACGAGCGTCACTACGGTGCGCTGCAAGGTTTGGATAAAGCAGAAACCGCCGCTAAATACGGTGACGAGCAAGTTAAACAGTGGCGTCGTGGCTTTGCCATCACGCCACCGGAACTGGACCGCGCTGATGAGCGTTTCCCAGGCCACGATCCGCGTTACGCTTCACTGACTGACGCGCAGCTGCCAACCACCGAAAGCCTGGCGCTGACCATCGAACGTGTTATTCCTTACTGGAACGAAAGCATTCTGCCGCGCATCAAGAGCGGTGAGAAAGTGATCGTTGCCGCACACGGTAACTCCCTGCGCGCACTGGTAAAATACCTCGATAACCTGAGCGAAGATGAAATCCTTGAACTGAACATCCCAACTGGCGTGCCGTTGGTGTATGAGTTCGACGAAAACTTCAAGCCGCTCAAACGTTACTATCTGGGTGATGCTGACGAGATCGCTGCGAAAGCAGCAGCCGTTGCCAACCAGGGTAAAGCCAAGTAAGCGAACGCTGAAACGCAAAAAGGCCAGACTCGCGTCTGGCCTTTTTTATTGCACGCCGCGATTAACCGCGACGCTGTTTAACCGCCTGCGCCAGTTGACGCAATGCTTTCTCGGTATCTGCCCAGCCGATGCACGCATCGGTCACGCTCTGGCCATACACCAGCGCTTTACCGCTTTCGAGGCTCTGGTTACCTTCTACCAGATGGCTCTCAATCATCACGCCGGTAATCGCCTGCTCGCCGCCCGCAATCTGCTGCGCCACGTCGTCAGCAACCACCATCTGACGCTGGAACTGCTTGCTGCTGTTGGCATGGCTAAAGTCGATCATCACCTGTGGACGCAGATCCGCTTTCTCCAGACCGATTTTCACCGCGGCTACATGTTCAGCGCTGTAGTTCGGCTCTTTGCCGCCGCGCAGAATGATGTGGCAATCTTCGTTACCGCTGGTTTCGACAATGGCCGAGTGGCCATACTTGGTGACGGAGAGGAAGCAGTGTGGCGCGCTGGCCGCACCAATGGCGTCAATCGCCACTTTAATGGTGCCATCGGTGCCGTTTTTGAAACCAACCGGGCACGAAAGGCCAGAAGAGAGTTCACGATGCACCTGTGATTCGGTGGTACGCGCGCCAATTGCGCCCCAGCTCATCAGATCGGCCATATATTGCGGTGTGATCATATCAAGGAACTCACCCGCCGCCGGCAAACCCATATCGTTGATATCCACCAGCAGCTTGCGCGCCAGGCGCAGACCGTCGTTGATCTGGAAGCTGCCATCCATAAAGGGATCGTTGATCAGCCCTTTCCAGCCGACCGTGGTACGCGGTTTTTCAAAATACACGCGCATCACCACTTCTAAATCATCTTTGAGCTCTTCACGCAGTTGCAGCAGGCGCGCCGCATACTCTTTCGCCGCTTTAGTATCATGAATTGAGCAAGGACCGATGACCACCAGCAAACGATCATCCTGACCGTGCAAAATGCGGTGAATCGCCTGACGTGATTGGGCAACGGTTTCGGCAGCTTTATCGGTGGCGGGGAATTTTTCAAGCAAGGCAACAGGAGGAAGTAACTCTTTGATCTCTCTGATGCGCAAATCGTCGTTCTGGTAATCCATACATAATTCCATTCAAATTTCTGGCCCAACGTCCGCCGGGCGCAACCCGCCCACTTTAGCCCTTCATGCGTCGGGTGTAAATTACGCGCGGAGGTTAAATGTACATCTCAAATTTGCATTTATCCATCCCTGCGCTAAGCTTTTTAAATGTAAGCACTAAGGATCGATGTGTTTGCAAAATTTAATATTTAAGCGAAGCGTATAAGGTGGAATTTTATTCCATCGCGGCACGCTATTTTCGTCAATCAACACCAGCCGGTGTTAGACGGCAACTATCCATTAATTACCGGAGCATAATGATGAATAAGTTTGCAATTATCTTTCTCACCGCAGCGATGACTTTAAGTAGCGGTGCGGTCATGGCTGCAGATAACAACGGTGAGGCCAATGCCTCAGCGAAAGCGGGCGCGGCGGCAGGCGGCGCTAAACAAAATCTGCCACCGAATAATGTTGATAACAGTAAAATCAATAACGGCAGCACTAATACTAACAGCGCTGCGACATCGGGTACCGATTCAAGCAATATGTCCAAAACTCAGATTCATAAAAATACACTTTGCAAAGAGGGCAAATGCCCTGATATGAACAAAAAGGTCGGTACTAAACATCATAAAACCGATGGCACTACACAATAACTCAGTCATAGGCTTAAATCGGGAGAGCTTCGGCTCTCCCTTTTATTTTGCCCTGTGCCCTTTTCCGCTATGCTGAAGCAATGAAATTCACAGGAAATGTTTCATGGCTTCATTGCTGCTTATTGATGATCACCCGTTAGTCGAAGTCGCACTGGAAGCGGCCTGCGTCAACGCCCCCATTACGCTCAACATCCATGCCGCTGGCGATGAAGCTCAGGCGCGTCAGTTGTTGCAGCGTCACGCCATCGATTTGATTGTGCTCGACATCGGCTTACCGGATTGCGACGGGTTGGAGCTGCTTCGCCGTTTACGCATGCGCCATCCGCATTGCCCCGTGCTGATCTATTCAGCACAACAGAGTCGCCACACGCTGCTCACTGCGGTTTCACTCGGCGCCGCCGGTTACGTGGTGAAAAGCCAAAGTATGGCGCAATTATTGAGTGCGATTCTAGCGGTGCTGGGCGGACAACAGGCTTTTCCACCGCTACCTGAACGTATCGAACTGCCGCTGACCGAGAAAGAGCAGCAGATCGTTGCGCTATTGGTGCGCGGACTGTCAAATTTACAAATTGGCGAACAGCTGCATATCAGCAATAAAACCGTCAGCACCCATAAGAAGAACATCCTGGAAAAAACCGGCGTGCACTCGGTGGTTGAGCTGGCCGAGCTGTGGAAAGCGCAGCAGTGAGAAAACTCTTTCTATTGGTTTTGCTATTGCTGAGTCTACCGGCGAGAGCCGATTTGCTACCCGCCAGCAGCGTGATGTTACCCGCGATGATGCCCGCGCCGCATGCCGAGCCATGGTCTGGCGCGACATTACGGGTGGCGGTGCCAGCGCAGAATAGCGCCCCCTGGGCGATGCGTATTGGCGATCGCATCTGGGGTATTGATGCCGATTATCTCAGCGCACTCAGTCAGCTCACCGGCACTCGCTTTACGCTGCAAAGCTATGCGGATCGCGCGCAGCAGCTGGCGGCGCTACAGCGCGGCGACGTGGATTTCGTGTTAAGCACCGAGCACGCCGCCTCACCTCCTGAGGTGCTTCTCAGCGATAGCTGGTACAGCAGCCCGATTCGCATCTATCGCAATCGCGATAATCAGCGTGCGGTGATGTTCAACAGCGATACCGCACAGCTCACCATTGCCGATGCCACGCTGGCGCAGCTACCAACCGCGTTTGTGCAGCAGCATCGCTGGCATAGTTTACCGGGCGATTTGCAGGCGCTATACGCCTTGCTTAACCAACAAAGTGATTATCTGATTGCCGATGACGCCAGCGCAGGTTTTCTGCTCGACCAGTTGCAACAGGGACAAATTTACCAGATTGCAGCCGATCCCGGTGCCGGTGAGCTGACGTTACGCGCACTGGCCAAAGACGCCGCCTTGATTCACTGGCTTAACGGCCAGCTTCGTTTGCTGCCTGCCGAGTTTAGCAACCGCGTGCAGCAGCGCTGGAGTCCGCCGCTGCTGCGTTATCAGGACACGCAAACGCTGATGCTTTCCACCAGTGAGAAACAGTGGCTAGCGCAGCATAGAGAGATTCCTTACGCGGTCGAAGCCGATAATGCGCCATGGAGCTACCGCGATAGCAGCGGCAATGCACGAGGCTTTGGCATCGATTTACTCAATGCGCTAAGCCAAAGTACTGGCCTGCATTTTACGCCGCGCTGGGTTAACAATGCGCAACAGGCTGCCACGTTATTGCAGCAGCAGCAGGTCATGCTAAACCTGTTGCAGCCGCTGTTCGGCGACGATGCCAGCAGCAATACCTTGCCAGTGTGGCGTGCGATTTGGGGAATTTACACGATCTCAACGCATCCACCAATGAGTTGGCAATCCCTGCAAGGACAGCGTGTGGGCGTATTGCGTGGCGATTTGGCGCAGCGTTTACTGCCCTCCAGCATCACGCCACAGCTTTTTGACGATCGTGCACAGCTCTGGCAGGCGCTAAATAACGGCCAGATTGATGCGTTAGTCGATAATGTCCTTTCCGCCCGCTGGCGTATGGCGAGCCATACCGACAATCGTATTCATTTGGCTTTCGCCGCCAGCGATATTGCCTGGCCACTGGCGCCACAGGTTAGCGTTGCGCAGCCGGAACTGCGTGCGCTGCTCGATCATGCACTGCAGCAGATTCCCTCTGATACGCTGAGTCAAATGCGCCTGAGCTGGTCGCAGCCTCCGCAGCCGGGCACCACTATGGCGATGCGTAATATCCCGCTGATGATCCTCATTGCGGCTGGCATTACTATCCTGCTGCTGCTGGCGCTCCTGCTGCGGCGCTATTGGCAACAGCGCCGCGATAGGCTGCAGCGGGAGCAGGCCGAGCGCGCCAATGCCGCCAAAAGCCAATTTCTCGCCACCGCCAGCCATGAATTGCGCACGCCGATGCAGGCGATCCTCGGCTTGCTGGAGCTGGAACAGCAGCAGCATCCGAGTGAACGATTAACGCTGATGCACAGCAGCGCGCGATCGCTGATGGCGCTGCTTAACGATTTACAGGATCACGCGAGGATTGAGAGCCAAAGTTTCCGCCTCGCACCACGTCCGCTTAACCTGGCGCATTGGCTGCACCAGCAGCAGCAGTTCTACCACCCTTTAATGCGGGATGCCGGACCGAATTTGGTCGCTGAAGCGCTCACGCCGCTGCCGGCCTGCGTGCTGCTGGATGGCGATCGCCTGCAGCAGGTGGCGAATAATCTGGTGGCTAACGCGCTGAAGTTTACCCGCGAGGGAGAAGTGCGCATTACGCTGGCCGTTGATCAACATATCCAGCTTACCGTGGCCGACAGTGGCAGCGGTATTCCGCTCAGCGAGCAGGCGCAGCTGTTCGAGCCGTGGTATCAGGCGCCGTCCGGCAAAAGTCATGCGGTACAAGGCAGCGGGCTAGGTCTGTTTATCTGTCGCGAAATCGTGCAACGCATGGGCGGTTCGCTGGCGCTTACCTCAGCGCCAGGCCACGGCACCACGGTAAGCGTGCAGCTCCCGCTGGTATTAAGTGATGAGCCGTTGACTGAACGTGCGGAAAGCTGGCCGCATTATCCCCAATTACGTGTCGCAATCGTTGACGATCATCCCACCAATCTTTTAGTGATGCAGCAGCAGCTGGCGAACTTTGGGGTGCAGGCTGAGGTGTTTGAAGATGGCCGCAGGCTGCTGCAGGCCGATGCCCGGATGCCGTTTGAGCTTCTGTTTATTGATCAAATGATGCCACGTCCCGATGGTTTGACCCTGCTGCGCATCCTGCGCCGTCGTCAGCGCCAGCGTGGTAAAACCATGCTACGCGTGCTCTGTTCCGCCGATGTGCAGCTGTTGAAAATGGCGCTGCGGAACGATGAAGCGTTGCTGCTTAAACCCATCGAACTTGATCATCTGGCGCCGCTGCTGGCGCGTGCGGTAAAGGATCCCCTGGAAGTGCTGCCAAACAGTCTGCTGACTCTGGCACAAAACAATCCAGCTTTTATCCCCCGTATCGGGCAAACATTGCAGCGCACGCTGCAACAGGATCGCGATGCGCTGTTAAAAGCCCACCATACGCAGAATTGGGCCGAGCTGGAGCACGCTGCGCACCGGATGAAAGGAAGCTGGCTAATGCTGGGCATTGATGAGGTTGCCGAGCAGTGCCAGCAGCTGATCGCACAGGCTAGACAGCAGCAGTTGAACGTTGATGATCTCAATTTACTGATATCATTAACAAACAGGTTACTTAAACAACTGGAAAATTATGGCACACACTCACTCGCACAGCGCACCTAACAGCAACCGCACGCGACTGGCGGCTGCATTCGGCGTAACGGCGCTGTTTATGGTGGCCGAAGTGGTCGGCGGGATCGTTTCCGGCTCGCTGGCGCTACTGGCCGATGCTGGACATATGTTGACCGATGCCGCTGCGCTGCTAATGGCATTACTGGCCGTACAGTTTGCCCAACGCAAACCTAACGCGCGTCATACCTTTGGCTTACTGCGTCTGACCACGCTGGCGGCGTTCGTCAATGCCATCGCGCTGCTGGTGATTACGGTTCTGATTGTCTGGGAGGCGCTACGTCGCTTCTATCAGCCACAGCCGATTGCTGGCGGTTTGATGCTCGGTATCGCCATTGCCGGGCTGCTGGCTAACCTGCTGTCATTCTGGCTGCTGCATCGCGGCAGTGAAGAGAAAAATCTCAACGTGCGCGCTGCAGCGCTGCACGTGCTCGGCGATTTACTCGGTTCGGTTGGTGCGATTGTCGCCGCCGTGATCATTATGCTGACCGGCTGGACGCCAATCGATCCGATTCTGTCGCTGCTGGTGTCATTGCTGGTGGTGCGGAGCGCCTGGTCGTTACTGCGCGAAAGTCTGCATGAGTTACTGGAAGGCGCGCCAGCCCATATTGATGCCAATAAACTTTCACGCGAGCTCACACGCACTATTGATGAAGTGCGTAATGTGCATCACGTGCATCTTTGGCAAGTGGGCGAAAAACCGGTGTTGACGTTACATGTGCAGGTCATTCCGCCTTACGATCACGACGGCCTGCTACAGCGTATACATCACTTTTTGCACCAACACTATCAGATTGCCCATGCCACGGTACAGATGGAGTATCAGCCGTGTAGCGGAACAGATTGTGAGCTCGGTTTAGATGGCCATTCCGCGCAGCACGATCATCATGATCATACCGCGCTGGAAGGCCACGCCCATCATCATTAATGTGACAGCGCACGCGAGCCCTGTTCGCGTGCGCTTTGCATCCACAGCCGCGAACCATTAAGCGCAATCAGCGTGAGAATGACGTATTCAAGCGACATCGCATATACGCCCTGGCGCGCGAAGATCATCACGCTGATGACGTTGATGACCACCCAAAGCAGCCAGTTCTCGACGTATTTACGCGTCATCAAAATCATCGCCACAATCGACAGCACCATCATGCATGAATCCCAGAACGGGAACGCATCCGGCTGCAATTGTGGCATCGCGACGTTCAGGCCGACACTCTGCATAATGTCCACCGCCGTTTTGGTCAGGAAGGCAAAAACCGGGTCGATGTAAACCGTCATTAGCGCTATCGCTAACACGCATGCAACGCCCCAGCCCATCGCTTTCGGCAGCGGCAGCCAGCGGATTCGCAACTCGGTTTCGTTATTGCTGGTTTGTCGGCTCCATGCATACCAGCCATAGACGTTGGCGACAAAGAAAAACAGCTGCAGTAATAGGCTAGCGTAAAGCTGGATTTGGAAGAAGATCACCGCAAACAACGTGACGTTGATCAGGCCGAAAAAGTAGTTAATGATTTTTTCAAGGCTGGCTAGCCAGATACACAACAGGCCCGCGACGGTGCCGATGGCTTCAATCCACGACAGATCGTAGCCGCCAACGCCCAGCGGAATGTGAACCAGAATATTTTGTGTGCTAAAGAAGTCCATGTGAGGTACCTATAGCCTAAATATGCAGGGTACGCGTCATGCGTTCCCTTTTACCTTGAGTTTAAGATCTGCAGCGAAAGATAGCATGCGATTGAGTGGGATCAACGCAGCCTCACGCAGCGCGTCTTCAACATGAATTTCATGCTCGCTGCCGCCGCGTGCTAATCCTTCGGCAATGGCTTTAAGGCCGTTCATCGCCATCCACGGACAGTGCGCACAGCTGCGGCAAGTGGCGCCTTCACCGGCGGTTGGCGCTTCCAGCAGCTCTTTATTCGGTACCGCCTGCTGCATTTTGTAGAAGATGCCGCGATCGGTGGCGACGATCATCTGCGGATGCGGCAGGCTCTGCGCCGCCTGAATCAGCTGGCTGGTGGAACCGACCGCATCGGCTAAATCGACAATCGCCTGCGGTGATTCAGGATGCACCAACACAGCCGCATCCGGATAGAGCGCTTTCATACGTTGCAGCGCCTGGGTTTTGAATTCGTCATGCACGATGCACGCGCCCTGCCAGCACAGTACATCGGCACCGGACTTCTGCGTGACGTAACGGCCAAGATGGCGATCCGGCGCCCAGATGATTTTCTCGCCGAGGCTATCAAGATGTTCAATCAGTTCAACCGCAATACTCGACGTCACCACCCAATCGGCGCGCGCTTTAACCGCCGCCGAGGTGTTGGCGTACACCACCACGGTGCGATCGGGATGCTGATCGCAGAAGCGGTTGAACTCTTCAATAGGGCAACCAAGGTCGAGTGAACATTCCGCCTGCAACGTAGGCATCAGCACGGTTTTTTCCGGGCTGAGGATTTTTGCTGTTTCGCCCATAAAACGCACGCCCGCCACCAGCAAGGTTTTTGCTGGATGCGTGCTGCCGAAACGCGCCATTTCTAGCGAGTCTGATACGCAGCCACCGGTCTCTTCCGCCAGCGCCTGAATCTCTGGATCGGTGTAATAATGGGCCACCATCACCGCATCACGTTCTTTTAGCAAGCGTTTGATTTCGTTCTTGTAGTAGGATTTTTCATCCACACTGAGACGCGCCGGTTTCGGCGGGAAAGGATAGATCGCGTTTTCAGGATCAAACATCAGACTCATGACACGGCTCTCGTTTTCTCAATTTAACAAAATCGCCTACTGTGGCGATGATGCGGCATTAAAACCGCTATCGTGTTTTATATGCTAAACACGATAGCGGAAATACGCGAGAGTGTCGTCTCTTTTTTGCGCGCTCTATAGCAACAATACGCTGCCGATAGATTTCTGCGGGCTTTCCAGTTCAAGCAGGAACGCTTTAACGCTGAGACCGCCCGCAAAGCCGGTCAGTTTCCCGTTGCTGCCAATCACGCGATGGCACGGCGCCATAATCGAAAGCGGGTTTTTACCGTTCGCCGCACCTACCGCGCGCACCGCTTTAGGATTGCCAATTTGTTCGGCGATTTGCTGATAGCTACGGGTTTCACCAAACGGAATAGTGAGTAACGCTTGCCACACTTTTTTCTGGAATTCGGTGCCTACCGTGTCGTACGGCATATCAAACTGCTGGCGTTCACCGGCGAAATATTCGCGCAGCTGCCGTTCTGCCTCACAGAGTATCGGGTGTTGATCGTTACGGCTGATCGGCGTTAACGGTACGCGCTGCGAACCTTCGTTTTCCCACAGAATGGCCGACAATCCGTTGTCAGTAGCAATAAGCGTGAGCTCCCCAACAGGGGTGGCGATAATTTTGGCATGATACATAGTGCACCTCCGGCGTAATCTCTGTTAGCGATTATCGCATTTCCGCCGCAAGAAACTGGCTGTTTTCGGTCATCAGCATAAACTGGTTAGCTGTCCGAAAGCAGCGAGTTTTCCGGTTGAGCTTGCGCGACCATGCCGTTTATTTGCTGGAGATCATGATGTTTGATCCTGAAATTGCTTACCAGGCGCTGACCTCGCGCGATAGTCGCTTTGACGGGCTGTTTTTTGTCGGCGTAACGTCAACCGGTATTTATTGCCGACCGATCTGTCCGGTGAAAGCACCGATGCAGAAGAACTGCCTGTTTTTCAGCAGCGCAGAAGCCGCCGAGAAAGCGCATTTTCGACCATGCTTACGCTGTCGCCCGGAACTGGCACCCGGTTTTGCGCCGGTGGATAGTCATCATCGCATTGCCGATCGTTTGATCCGCCGTATTGAAGAGGGCTTGCTGGAAGAGCAGGAGACGCTCGCAGAGATCGCCAGCGAGTTCAACCTCAGCGAACGTCAACTACGGCGTGTGGTGCAGCAGGAGCTCGGTGTTTCGCCATTAGAATTGCGTCAGACGCGCCGTATGCTGCTTGCTAAGCAACTTCTGACGGAAACCTCGCTACCGGTAACGGAAATTGCCTACGCCAGCGGCTTCCGTAGCCTGAGACGTTTTAATGATGTGTTTCAGGCGCGCTACCGCATGACACCTTCCCGTCTGCGCAAGCAGAGTCAGCCCGATTCTACTACTACGGTGCAGGAAAGCGCTGAACTGCGCCTCAGTTATCGGCCGCCTTACGATTGGGATGCGATGCTCGATTTCCTGCAGCAGCGCGTCATGAAAGAGGTGGAATGGGTCAACGACGGCATGTATCACCGCACCGTGGCGCTGGGCGGCTGTCGCGGTTGGGTGCGCGTGAGCCATCTCGCAGAGAAACAGTCATTGAACGTGCAATTCACGACTTCGCTAACGCCGGTGCTGCCCGCCCTGTTACGTCGTCTGCGCGATCTGTTTGATTTGGATGCGCAGCCACAGCGCATAGCAGAGCACCTCAGCCACGATGCGCTGCTGGCGGAGAGTCTATCGCGCTTTCCCGGTTTACGCGTTCCTGGTGCGTTTGACGGCTTCGAGCTAGGTGTTCGGGCGATACTCGGCCAACAAGTAACGGTGAAAGCCGCAACGACGCTGAGTAGTCGCATGGCACAACGCTTTGGCGAACCGCTGGCAACGCCGTGGCCAGAGCTGTCTCGTTTGCCGCCCAATGGCGAGGCGCTGGCGGCGGCAAGCATTGATGATATCGCTAGCCTTGGGATTGTGAGTGCACGTTCTCATGCTATTCAGGCATTGGCGCAGGCGTGTACTTCTGGTGCCTTGCGCTTTAACGGAGCGGTGAATCCTGATGTGGTTCAGCAGCAGTTGCTGGCGCTGAAAGGGATTGGGCCGTGGACGGCGAGTTATATTGCGATGCGCGCGCTGCGTTGGCCTGATGCGTTTCCCAAAGAGGACATTGCGATTCGTAATAATCTCGGCGGCGTGAGTGCCAAAGTGGCGGAGCAGTTATCGCAGGTTTGGCGACCGTGGCGCAGCTATGCGGTGCTGCATATTTGGAAAAGTCTGACGCCGGTTAAGAGCAAGTAAACCGAGTCATCAGCCGAAAGGACCTAACATTTAAAAAGCATAGAAAAGCAAAAAGGCGCCTTTAGGGCGCCTTTCTACATAACTGGTGGGTCGTGCAGGATTCGAACCTGCGACCAATTGATTAAAAGTCAACTGCTCTACCAACTGAGCTAACGACCCGCTGGGGGCTTACAACCTGATTTTATGGTGGGTCGTGCAGGATTCGAACCTGCGACCAATTGATTAAAAGTCAACTGCTCTACCAACTGAGCTAACGACCCATCAAGGTTGTGAAGCTTACTGAAGAAATCATCTCACTAACAACGGGTTGAGATGGTGGGTCGTGCAGGATTCGAACCTGCGACCAATTGATTAAAAGTCAACTGCTCTACCAACTGAGCTAACGACCCATCTTCAGTGCTGCCGATACTTGTTAAGATATGTCCCGGCAACGGCGGCATATATTACTGATTTAGCGGGGCGGCGCAACCCTTATTTATCACCAAATCACTCAATCGCTTACCTTTCATGCTGCAAGACCAGAAATCACACGAAATCCGGTCTTTTATGCACAAATTACAACCCGGCAAGGCGTTTTTGCGCCTGCTTAGCAGAATCACTATTTGGGAATTGTTTGATCACCTGTTGGAAGACCGCTTTGGCTTTCGCCGTGTCGTTCTTCTCTTGCATGATCACGCCAACCTTAAACAGCGCTTCCGGGGCTTTTGGCGATTTCGCATAATTTTTTACCACAGTGGCAAAATAATAGGCCGAATCGTCTTTTTTACCCTTGTTGTAAAACAGCTGACCGAGCCAGTAATTGGCATTCGGCTGATAGGTAGAATCAGGATATTTCTTCACCCAAGCCTGCAGGGCTGTAATGGCCTGATCGTACTGCTTCTTCTCCAGAATCAATGCAACCGCAGCATTGTAATCCGTGTTGGCGTCGCCGGTTTGAGCTGGCGCTGCCGCACTGGCATTATCGCTGCTAGCGCTATTCGCAGCTGCTGCGCCTGCTGCCGCATCTGCACTACCGCTCGCCTGCGCACCGTTACTGCCGGAGCTTAGGCTATCGATCTGCTGATAGAGCTGTTTCTGGCGCTCAACAACCTGGTTAAGCTGATAGCTGTTTTGCTGGATTTGCCCGCGCAGCGAATCGATATCGCTTTGGTTATCGCTCATCTGCTGCTGCAACTGCTGCAAAAGCTGAGCCTGGGCATTAGAGATACGTTCAAGAGTGGTGACGCGGTCTTCGACCGAGCCTGAGCCAACGCTACTGATTGACGCCTGGGCATTAGCGGCCCAGGGGGCCGCTAAACCAACCAGTAACGACAGACTCAATAGATGAAGTCTGAAGTTACTCATCATACGATTATCTTAGTAAACCAGTACGGCACGACGGTTTTTAGCGTATGCCGCTTCGTCATGACCCAGTACAGCTGGTTTTTCTTTACCGTAAGAAACGATAGACATCTGGTCAGCAGAAACGCCTTTGCCTTGCAGATACATCTTAACGGCGCTTGCACGACGTTCGCCCAGGGCGATGTTGTATTCTGGGGTACCGCGCTCATCCGCATGACCTTCGATGGTCACTTTGTAAGACGGGTTGCTACGCAGGAATGCAGCGTGCTGATCCAGCATCTGAGCGTAATCAGACTGCACGTCATACTTGTCCAGACCGAAGTAAACGATGTTGTTCTGCTGCAGCTGCTGCATCTGCAGGCGCGCTTGCTCGTCAGAAGACATGTTACCGTTCTGGCCCGCACCAGCACCGTAAGCACCGTCGTTAGCGCCCATACCAGTCTGATCGTTGTTGTTGTTTTTGTGTGAGCTACATGCAGCTACTGCGATAACCGGCAGAGCCAGCATCAAACCCTTCAGCACTTTATTCAGTTGCATTTCTTTATCCTATTATTTTGTTTGCCATACATTTTAATCCCCCGCCGTGCAGGGGACCTATGCATCACAGATACGGCGACCAGGCAGGGAATTTGACCTGTCCATCAGTTGCCGGAAGACGCGCTTTGAAACGCCCGTCGGTTGAAACCAACTGCAACACGGAACCCATCCCCTGAGTAGAGCTATAGATTACCATTGTGCCGTTTGGCGCCAGACTTGGCGTTTCATCCAGGAACGTATCCGTTATTGTTTGAACGGCTCCCGTTACCAGATCCTGTTTGGCGACGTGCTGCGCGCCACCGGCGCTGCTGATCATCACCATGGTTTTGCCGTCGGTAGACACATCCGCATCCTGGTTTTGCGCACCTTCCCAGGTAATACGTTGTGGCGCACCGCCGTTAACTCCAACTTTATAAATCTGAGGCGCACCGGCCTGATCCGAGGTATAAGCCAACGTCTGGCTATCCGGGAACCACGTCGGTTCTGTGCTGTTATAACGGCCGTCCGTTACCTGACGCGTCTGGCCAGAAGCCAGATCCATCACATACAGGTTCAGGCTACCGGTTTTCGACAGCGCGAAGGCCAGTTTAGAACCGTCCGGTGAGAAGGCTGGCGCACCGTTGTGGCGCGGATAAGAAGCGACCTGACGAATTGCACCGTTAGACAGCGTCTGAACCACCAGCGCAGATTTACCACTTTCAAAGGTCACGTAAGCCACTTTGCTGCCATCTGGTGACCAGGCTGGCGACATCAATGGCTGCGGTGAACGGTGAACCACAAACTGGTTGTAGCCATCGTAATCCGACACGCGCAACTCATACGGGAACTGACCGCCATTGGTCTGAACCACATATGCAATACGGGTACGGAATGCGCCTTTGATGCCGGTCAGCTTCTCGAACACTTCGTCACTGGCGGTGTGCGCGGCATAGCGCAGCCACTGCTTCGTCACTTTGTAAGAGTTCTGCGCCAATACAGTGCCTGGTGCGCCACCGGTATCCACCAGCTGGTAGGCAATTTGATAGCTGCCGTCAGCGTTTGGCGTTACCTGGCCCACCACAACCGCATCAATGCCCAAGGCGCTCCATGCAGCAGGCTGGACTTCCTGCGCACTCGCGGGTTGCTGCGGCAGACGGGAACGATCCAGCGGGTTAAATTTGCCGCTGTTACGTAAGTCGGCACCTACAATACCGCCGATATCTTCTGGTGCCGCACCGGGGCCAGCCCATTGGAACGGAACCACACCAATAGGACGTGCGGTGTTAACGCCCTGCGTAATTTCAATACGTACTTCTGCATGGAGCATAGCTGCCCACAGCAGTACAAAAAAACCTAAGGTTACACGAAGTGCCTGCTTCATCTTATCTCCCTTACCTGAACCAGAGGTTCATGATAATTCGCACAGTTCCTGAAAAACACGAGTACTCATAGAGTACGGCAAGCTAACCATAGTTCAACCTGCCATACGTTACTGCATTATTCCGGTTTGAAACGCATAGGTGCGTTTTTAAACACTTCATACACTGCCTGAGAAGGCGGCTTAGGAATACGAGCCTGCTTCGCAGCAGCGATAGCCGCCTGACACAAGGCTGGATCACCACCTTCCGATTTAACATCAATCAGCAAACCATCCGGTGCCAGCTTAATGCGCAGGTTGCACTCTTTACCTTTATACAGATCAGCATCGTAGAAGCGGCTCTGAATCGCGCCGACCACTTGCCCCATGTAATTATTGATATCTGCACCTGACGCTCCGGCCTTTTTCTGATTGCCCTGCCCTGCCGCGCCACCCGAAGCGGTACCGCTTTTCGGTGCATTCTTACCAGAAGACAAACCACCCAACAGATCGTCAACCGCATTTTCGTTCTTAGCCGCTTCAGCAGCGGCTTTTTTTGCATCAGCCGCCGCTTTTGCTTTTGCATCTGCTTTTGCCTTGGCTGCCGCATCGGCCTTGGCTTTCGCTTCAGCTGCCGCTTTCTCTTTCGCTTCCGCCGCCGCTTGCTCTTTAGCTTCTTTCGCTTCCTGAGCCGCTTTAGCCTTCGCATCGGCAGCGGCCTGGGCTTTCGCTTCAGCGTCCGCTTTGGCTTTCGCTTCGGCGGCGGCTTTTGCCTGCTGCGCCGCTTTCTCTTTTGCCGCTTCAGCAGCAGCAGCCTTCGCTTGCTCTTCCGCTTTTTTCTTCGCGTCAGCCGCAGCTTGTTTAGCCTCTTCTACCGCTTTGGCTTTGGCATCAGCGGCAGCTTTTGCCTGCGCATCCGCTTCTGCTTTGGCATCGGCCTTGGCTTTTGCGGCAGCTGCTTCGGCAGTTTTCTGCTGTTCCTGCGCCTGCTTCGCGGCAGCCTCAGCGGCTTTCTGCTGCTCAGCCTGCTCTTTCGCCTGCTCTTTCGCTTCTTGCTGAGCCTGCAAACGCTCTTTTTCCATCTGTTTCAAGCGTTGCTGCTCGGCAGCCTGTTTCTGCTGTAACTCTTCGGCCTGCTGCTGCGACTGTTTCTGACGCTGCTGCTCGGCACGCTGACTGTCTCTTTGCTGGTTCTGCTGGCGGTTATATTGTTCAACCACGGCGCCGGAATCGACCATTACTGCGTCAATATCACTGCCACCGCCACCGCCGCTGGATTCGATTTTCTCGTTAAACGAGCTCCAAATCAGTAAGGCGATCAGCACAATGTGCAGAATCACCGACACGATTATCGCGCGCTTTAACTTGTCGTTCTGCTCGGTTGCCTTCGACACTCTCGGTTCCCAAAAACGGTTGGCTTTAAATCGGCTGCGTCATCAAACCGACAGATTTCACGCCAGCCTGATGCAACAGGTTCAGCGCCTTGATGATTTCGTCGTAAGGGACGTCTTTCGCACCGCCGATCAGAAAGACCGTTTTCGGATTGGCTTCAATCCGGCGCTGCGCTTCACTTACCACCTGTTCCGGCGGCAATTGCGTCATACGATCGTGATCCACCACCAGGCTGTACTGCCCAATGCCCGCCACTTCAACAATCACCGGTGGATTATCATCGGTCGAAACGGTTTTCGAGTCTGTTGCATCCGGCAGGTCCACTTCCACGCTCTGCGTAATAATCGGCGCCGTTGCCATAAAGATGAGCAGCAACACCAACAGCACGTCCAGAAGAGGAACAATGTTGATTTCCGACTTAAGTTCGCGGCGTCCACCGCGACCACGGGTTCTGGCCATCGTTAACCTCGACTTACTTCGTGTTGTCGGTGGAGAAAGCCTGACGATGCAGGATAGCCGTGAACTCTTCCATAAAGTTGTCGTAGCCCTGTTCCAGTTTATTCACGCGCTGGTTCAGACGGTTGTACGCCATAACGGCAGGAATGGCCGCAAACAGACCGATGGCGGTAGCGATCAACGCTTCGGCAATACCGGGTGCAACCATTTGCAGCGTTGCCTGTTTTACCGCCCCGAGGGCGATAAAGGCGTGCATGATCCCCCACACCGTACCAAACAGACCAATATACGGACTGATGGAACCCACGGTGCCAAGGAAAGGAATGTGGTTTTCCAGCGCTTCCAGTTCACGATTCATAGAAATACGCATTGCACGGCTCGCACCCTCCACCACCGCTTCCGGTGCATGGTTATTGGCACGATGCAAGCGCGCAAACTCTTTGAAACCCGAATAGAAAATCTGCTCAGAGCCGCCCAGTTCATCACGGCGCCCCTGGCTTTCCTGATAAAGGCGTGAAAGCTCAATACCCGACCAAAACTTATCTTCAAATGCTTCGGCTTCACGCCCGGCAGCATTCAAAATGCGCGTGCGTTGAATAATGATTGCCCAAGAGGCAATGGAAAAGCCGATCAAAATCAACATGATAAGTTTGACCAGAAGGCTTGCCTTCAGGAACAAATCAAGAACATTCATGTCAGTCACTGCTTGAACTCCGCGACAATAGACTTGGGAAGCGCAATTGGCTTCATTAGATGTGGGTTGATGCAGGCAATCAGGACTTCTGCTTCATTTAGCACTTTACCTTCTGCATTCACGATACGCTGTGAGAATGTCATGGTTGCACGGGTCATTGCGGTGACTTCTGTTTGAATCTCCAGAAGGTCGTCAAGACGTGCGGCCGCAACAAAATCAATCGTCATGCGTCGTACCACAAAAGCGACCTGCTCTTCCAACAGGACTTGCTGATTGAAATGATGCTGGCGCAGCATTTCGGTACGTGCTCGTTCATAGAAAGCAAGATAACTGGCGTGGTAAACCACACCACCAGCATCGGTGTCTTCGTAATAGACCCGAACCGGCCAGCGAAACAGCGTAGTACTCACTCTACATCCCGGTCTCATTTTAAACGTTGCTACTATACGCAAGAGAGATCGGCTTGGGAATGGTCCGCCAGAGCCAGGAGAAAATAATTATCACAGGTTAACAACTGGAAGGATTTTTAGGATGTTTCTTGACCTAACGCTGACAAAACCTCACGTCAGCGCCTGAAAAAGCAGCATTTTTAAGTCCTGATTCAGAACTTAATGATAGAACCAAACGATACCGACCAGCAGTACCAGCACCGCCGGTAGCGGAGAGAACAGCGCCTGCCAGCGCAAACGCTGCGGACGGAATCCGCAGCCGTGAATAACGCCAGCGCAGACGGCCCAAATCAGCAAAAGTCCATGCCATATCGCTAAATCACTGGTTCGCGCGGCAAAGCGTGAGGGCTGCCAAATAACACAGCCTGCCAGCCACAGCGCAAGGATCAACGAAAGGGCCCGTAACGGGCCCTTGTCCATCAGACGATAGAGTGTCTGAATCACTGCGCGCATCAGGCTTGTTTATCCTTCGCGCTGCTCTCTTCAACATGCTCCAGCGCCAGCGCCGTGATCACACCGAACGCACAGGCCAGCAAGGTGCCAAGAATCCAGGCAAAATACCACATGCTCAATCTCCTTAATCAGTACAGGGAGTGCGTATTGCTCTCAATGTGTTCTTTAGTGATACGGCCAAACATCTTGTAATAACACCAGGCGGTGTACGCCAGGATAATCGGTACAAAGATGATGGCGGCAATGGTCATCACTTTCAGCGTCAGCAGGCTAGACGTGGCATCCCACATGGTCAGGCTGATGCCCGGCACGGTGCTGGAAGGCATGATGAATGGGAACATCGCGATACCAGCGGTCATAATGACGCTGGCCAGTGTCAGTGAAGAGAAGATAAATGCCCAGGCTCCTTTCTCCAAACGCGAGCAGAGAACGGTCAGCAGTGGCAGCACGACGCCCAACAGCGGGAACAGCCACAACACCGGCGTCTGCTCAAAATTCACCATCCATGCACCGGCTTCACGCACGACATCTTTACCCAGCGGGTTGGATGCGGCGTGATGATCGATGACGCTTTTCAGTACATAACCGTCAATACCATATTTCACCCACACGCCGGCAAGCACGAAGCACACCATCATTACCAACGCTGAGATCTGTGCGGTGCTGCGGGTGCGCAGGTGCAATTCACCGGTTGTACGCATTTGCAGGTACGTGGCCCCTTGCGTCAGGATCATCGCCACACTCACCACACCCGCTAACAGGCCAAACGGATTCAGCAGCTGGAAGAAGTTACCGGTATAGAAGAGGCGCAGATATTCATCGGCATGGAACGGCACGCCTTGCAGCAGGTTACCGAACGCCACACCAATCACCAGCGGCGGCACAAAGCTACCAATGAAGATGCCCCAATCCCACATGCCGCGCCAGCGCATATCTTCAATCTTCGAGCGGTAGTCGAAACCCACCGGACGGAAGAACAGTGAAGCAAGCACCAGAATCATCGCTACGTAGAAGCCAGAGAAGGCGGCGGCATACACCATCGGCCAGGCCGCGAACAGCGCACCACCGGCGGTGATCAGCCAAACTTGGTTTCCGTCCCAGTGCGGCGCAATGCTGTTAATCATGATACGGCGCTCGGTATCGGTGCGGCCAAGCACACGCGTTAGCATGCCCACGCCCATATCAAAGCCGTCGGTAACCGCAAAACCGATCAGCAACACGCCAATCAGCAGCCACCAGATAAAGCGCAAAACTTCATAGTCAAACATGGTAGCTCTCCTTATCCACGCACCGGCTGAGATGATGATTTCAGCGTTTCATGATGATAGCGGCCGGTTTTCAGGCTGCTTGGACCGAGGCGCGCAAACTTGAACATCAGGTACATTTCCGCCACGAGGAACAAGGTGTAGAGACCGCAAATCAGAATCATCGAGAACAGCAGATCGCCGACGGTCAATGAAGAGTTGGCTACCGCTGTTGGCAGCACTTCACCAATCGCCCATGGCTGACGACCATATTCGGCAACAAACCAACCGGACTCAATTGCAATCCATGGCAGCGGAATGCCGTATAGCGCCGCTTTCAGCAGCCAACGAGATTTACCAATACGGTTGCGAATAACGCTCCAGAAGGAGAGAGTGATGATTCCCAGCATCAACACACCGCCCAGCACCATGATGCGGAAGGCGAAGTACAACGGCGCCACACGCGGGATAGAGTCCTGAGTTGCTTTCTGAATTTGCGCTTCAGTAGCGTTAGCCACATCCGAGGTATAGCGTTTTAACAGCAGACCATAACCGAGATCTTGCTTGCTGCCTTCAAACTGGCTACGCACCGCCGGATCTTTGCTACCTGCACGCAATTCGTTAAGCAATGCATAGGCTTTCATGCCGTTACGGATACGCACTTCATGCTGCGCCAAAAGATCTTTCAGCCCAGTAACCGGCGTATCAACTGAACGCGTCGCGATCAGGCCGAGCAGATACGGGATCTGAATGGCATATTTATTTTGCTGTGTGTCCTGATCCGGGATACCAAACAGGGTAAACGCGGCCGGTGCCGGCTGGGTTTCCCACTCCGCTTCAATTGCGGCCAGTTTGGTTTTCTGCACGTCGCCGATTTCATAACCGGATTCATCACCCAGTACGATAACGGACAAAATCGCTGCCATGCCGAAGCTTGCTGCGATAGCAAAAGAGCGTTTAGCAAAAGCGATATCACGCCCTTTCAGCAGATACCATGCGCTGATACCAAGAATGAACATGGCTCCGGTGGTGTAGCCCGCAGCTACGGTGTGCACGAATTTCACCTGCGCCACCGGATTGAGGATCAGCTCGGAGAAACTCACCATCTCCATGCGCATGGTTTCGAAATTAAATTCTGATGCGATGGGATTTTGCATCCAGCCGTTCGCCACCAAAATCCACAGCGCCGACATATTCGAACCGAGTGCCACCAACCAGGTCACCGCGAGGTGTTGAACCTTGCCCAGGCGATCCCAGCCGAAGAAAAACAGGCCGACAAAGGTGGATTCGAGGAAGAACGCCATCAAGCCTTCGATGGCCAGCGGCGCACCGAAGATATCGCCGACGTAGTGGGAGTAATATGACCAGTTAGTACCGAACTGAAACTCCATTGTCAGACCGGTAGCCACGCCTAGCGCAAAGTTAATACCAAATAACTTGCCCCAGAACTTGGTCATATCTTTATAAATTTGTTTCCCCGTCAGGACATATACGGTTTCCATGATCGCCAGCAAAAACGCCATACCTAGCGTTAAAGGCACGAACAGGAAATGGTACATCGCCGTTAGGGCAAACTGTAAACGCGACAGCTCGACAATATCTAACATGATGACTCCTTGCTCCTCGCATGAACTCGCTCTGCGGATGACAACGGCAAACAACAGACATTGACGCGCAGAATAAGATTCAGGAACGACTGATTATTGATTCCAGTTTTGTTACTGATAGAACAGAGAAACCTGCTGCCCGAAGAGAGCGAGTAACAGTGACGAAATTCCCCGAAAATCCGATCATTTCAGTCAATTTCGAGCAGGAGTGATATGGGGAGGCGGCAGAATTGATATGACAACGCCTGACACAAACTCCTGAAAAATTATGAAGAAGACTGAATTGATGCAGCGCAATTTATACTGGTTAGGTTGCGCTTTGCCAGCGGTAAAGTTTCCTTTAACTCGCAAATTATTGATCTGGATTAAGACAATAAATTTCCAAATATGTATTGATAAAGTCGTTGTTAATTAATTGTCAAAACTACAAAATTTAATTAAGAATATAATTACCTTTCCCGCAAATATTTAACCTCATTGCGGGAATCTATCTTTCCACTTTTTGGCTTAAATCCAGCGAATTTTCCCTTCTTTACCTGGATGACAGAGTAAGCATAGCCGCAGTTTTTCAAGTTGTTAGGATTTTTTTCCCTGCTGTTTGATGGGTTATCACATAAAAAAAGCCACCCGAAGGTGGCTCTTATACATCTGACCGATGACTTATTTAATGGGCAGAACCGCTTTAACCGCATCACCAATATCGGCAAGGCTACGAACGGTTTTCACACCGGCCGCTTCCAGTGCAGCAAACTTCTCATCAGCAGTGCCCTTACCACCGGCAATGATGGCACCTGCGTGGCCCATACGCTTGCCTTTCGGTGCAGTTACACCGGCAATGTAGCCCACAACGGGTTTGGTCACGTGTGCTTTGATGTAGGCAGCCGCTTCTTCTTCCGCGCTACCCCCGATCTCACCGATCATCACGATCGCTTCGGTCTGTGGATCGTCCTGGAACAGTTTAAGGATGTCGATGAAGTTCGAGCCTGGGATCGGGTCACCACCGATACCGACGCAGGTAGACTGGCCGTAGCCGATGTCCGTAGTCTGCTTAACGGCTTCATAGGTCAGCGTTCCTGAACGCGAGACGATACCTACGCGGCCCGGCTGGTGAATGTGGCCCGGCATAATACCGATCTTACATTCGCCTGGGGTGATCACGCCTGGGCAGTTCGGGCCGATCATACGTACGCCTGCTTCATCCAGCTTCACTTTCACGGTCAGCATATCCAGGGTTGGAATACCTTCAGTGATGGTGATGATCAGCTTGATACCCGCATCGATAGCTTCCAGGATACCGTCTTTGCAGAAAGGAGCCGGAACGTAGATCACGGTGGCGGTTGCGCCAGTCGCTTCTACCGCCTCACGCACGGTGTTGAACACGGGCAGGCCAAGATGCGTGGTGCCGCCTTTGCCTGGCGTGACGCCGCCAACCAGCTGCGTACCGTAGGCCAGCGCCTGCTCAGAGTGGAATGTCCCTTGACCACCGGTGAAACCCTGGCAAATGACTTTGGTGTTTTTGTCGATCAAAATGGACATTATTTACCCTCCGCTGCAGCGACAACACGCTGTGCTGCGTCTGTCAGGCTGGTTGCTGCAATGATATTCAGACCGCTGTCCGCCAGTTTCTTAGCGCCCAGCTCGGCGTTGTTACCTTCCAGACGTACCACCACTGGCACGTTCACACCCACTTCTGCTACCGCACCAATGATGCCGTCTGCGATCAAGTCGCAACGTACGATGCCGCCGAAGATGTTAACGAATACCGCTTTAACGGCATCGTCAGACAGGATGATTTTGAAGGCTTCGGTCACGCGCTCTTTGGTTGCGCCGCCGCCAACATCAAGGAAGTTTGCCGGCTCACCACCGTGGTGTTTCACGATGTCCATGGTGCCCATCGCCAGACCGGCGCCGTTCACCATGCAGCCGATGTTGCCATCCAGCGCAACGTAGTTCAGTTCCCACTGTGTTGCGTGCGCTTCACGTGGATCTTCCTGGCTTGGATCGCGCATTTCACGCAGCTCCGGCTGACGGAACAGTGCGTTACCGTCTGCGCCTAATTTACCATCCAGGCAGATCAGGTCGCCCTGCTTGGTGATCACCAGCGGGTTGATCTCAACCATTGCCAGATCGCGCTCGAGGAACATGGTCGCCAGACCCATGAAGATTTTGGTGAACTGGCTGACTTGCTTACCGGTCAGGCCCAGTTTGAATGCCAACTCGCGACCCTGATACGGCTGAGGACCTGCCAGCGGATCCAGCGCCATCTTGTGGATCAAGTGTGGCGTTTCTTCTGCCACTTTCTCAATCTCAACACCGCCTTCCGTCGAGGCCATGAAGATCACGCGACGGGTTGCACGGTCAACCACCGCGCCCAGATACAGCTCCTGATCGATATCAGTGGCGGCTTCAACCAGAATCTGGTTTACCGGCTGGCCGTGCGCGTCAGTTTGATAGGTCACCAGACGTTTGCCCAGCCAATGCTCAGCGAAAGCACGAATATCTTCTTTACTGTTAACCACTTTCACGCCGCCCGCTTTACCGCGGCCACCGGCATGAACCTGACATTTCACTACCCACGGACCGGCGCCAATTTTAGACGCGGCTTCTTCGGCTTCACGTGGCGTGGTGCAGGCGTAGCCTGTCGGTGCTGGCATGCCATAGCGTGCAAACAGCTGCTTCGCCTGGTATTCATGTAAGTTCATGATGTTCTATCCATTCAGGTAAGATTTTGGGTGCGCCTTTATCACCGCGCACCCGGCGAAATTAGACGTCGAGCAGCAGGCGCGCTGGATCTTCCAGCATCTCTTTCACCGCGACCAGATAGCCAACGGATTCACGACCATCAATCAGACGGTGATCGTAAGAGAGCGCCAGATACATCATTGGCAAAATCACCACCTGACCATTGACCGCCATTGGGCGCTCTTTGATGGCGTGCATGCCCAGAATGGCGCTCTGCGGCGGGTTAATGATTGGCGTGGACATCAGCGAACCAAACACACCACCGTTGGTGATGGTAAAGTTACCGCCGGTCAGCTCTTCAACCGTCAGCTTGCCGTCACGGCCTTTCACTGCCAGCTCTTTAATCTTCTTCTCAATGTCGGCCATGCTCAGCGCATCAACATCTTTCAGCACTGGCGTTACCAAGCCACGCGGGGTAGAAACCGCAATGCTCACATCGAAATAGTTGTGGTAAACCACATCTTCGCCATCAATAGACGCGTTGACTTCCGGGAAGCGTTTCAGCGCTTCAACCACCGCCTTGATGTAGAAGGACATGAAGCCCAGACGCACGCCGTGACGTTTTTCAAACGCATCACCGTACTGCTTACGCAGATCCATGATTGGCTTCATGTTGATTTCGTTGAAAGTGGTCAACATAGCGGTGCTGTTTTTCGCTTCCAGCAGACGCTCGGCCACACGCTTACGCAGACGCGTCATCGGCACGCGTTTTTCGCTGCGGTTAGCCACAGCAGCCTGCGGTGCCGCGGCAGCGGCTGGCGCTGATGCAGCTTTGCCGCCGTCGGCTTTCTTCGCCAGATGTTTTTCCACATCTTCACGCGTCAGACGGCCGCCAACGCCCGTGCCTTTGATCTGGCTGGCATCAAGGTTGTTTTCAGCAATCAGACGGCGTACCGCTGGGCTGAGCGCATCGTTGCTCTCTTCTTCCAGCGAAGCAGTCTGGCGCTGAGCCGGAGTAGACTCGTTGCTTTCCGCTTTTGCCGCTGTCTCTTTCCCGCCGCTGTTGCCCTCTTTCAGGCGACCCAGAATCTGGCGCGAAGTCACGGTAGCCCCTTCCTCTTCCAGCACGGCTTCCAGAATGCCGTCTGCGGAAGCAGGCACTTCCAGCACCACTTTGTCGGTTTCAATTTCTACCAGTACTTCATCGCGGCTCACAGAGTCGCCAGGTTTTTTGTGCCAGGTTGCAACCGTTGCGTCCGCTACGGATTCAGGCAAATCGGGAACGAGAATTTCTACGCTACTCATTTTCTTTCCTTTTTATTAACCAAGGTTCAGCGCGTCATTAACCAGGTCTTGCTGCTGTTTTTGATGTACGGACATGTAGCCCACGGCCGGTGAAGCAGAAGCCGGACGGCCTGCATAACGCAGTGACGCACCAAATGGAACCACTTCGCGGAAATGATGCTGACTGCAATACCATGCGCCCTGATTCAGCGGCTCTTCCTGACACCACACGAAATCCTGCACATGAGCATAGTTTTTCAATACGTCCTGCACGACTTTGTGCGGGAACGGATAGAGCTGTTCGATACGTACGATGGCCACGTCGGTCTGTTCGTTCTTACGGCGCTGCTCCAGCAGATCGTAATAAACCTTGCCCGAACACAGCACCACACGCTTAACCTGCTGCGGATCCAAATCGTCGATCTCACCGATCGCTGGCTGGAAGCTGCCGGTCGCTAACTCTTCCAGCGTGGAAATTGCCAGCGGATGACGCAGCAGAGATTTCGGCGACATCACGATCAGCGGACGGCGCATACCGCGCAACGCCTGACGACGCAGCATGTGGTAAACCTGCGCTGGCGTTGAAGGCACGCACACCTGCATGTTCTGCTCAGCACAGAGTTGCAGATAACGCTCCAGACGCGCCGAGGAGTGCTCAGGGCCCTGGCCTTCATAACCGTGTGGCAGCAACATCACCAGGCCACACATCCGGCCCCATTTCTGCTCGCCGGAGCTGATGAACTGATCGATGACCACCTGTGCACCGTTGGCGAAGTCGCCGAACTGCGCTTCCCAAATGGTGAGCACGCGCGGCTCGGCGGTGGCGTAACCGTATTCGAAGGCCAGTACCGCTTCTTCAGACAGCACGGAATCCCACACTTTAAACTGACCCTGACCGTTATGGACATGGTGCAGCGGCGTGTAGGTTGAGCCGTTAGTCTGATTGTGAATCACCGCATGACGATGGAAGAAGGTGCCGCGACCCGTATCTTCACCGGACAAACGCACCGGAATGCCTTCGTCAACCAGCGTGGCGTAGGCGAGGTTTTCTGCACCGCCCCAGTCGAACGCTTTGTTGCCTTCGGCCATCTCTTTACGATCGTTGTAAATCTTGGCGACGCGTGACTGCACTTCTACCGATTCCGGTACGCTGCTGATGCGGCGCGCCAGCTCCTGCAGGCGTTTCAATTCAACGGTTGCGGGGTAGCTCTCATCCCACTCGTGGTTGAGATACGGCGACCAGGTGAAGGAATGCAGGCTCATCGGACGCCATTCCGGCACCACGCATTCGCCTTCATCCAGCGCATCGCGGTAGAGATTCACCATTTCGGTGGCATCTTCGCTGGTCGCTACGCCTTCGCTTTCCAGCTGGTCGGCATAGAGTTTACGCGGCGTTGGATGCTTTTTGATTTTCTGGTACATCAACGGCTGAGTGGCACTTGGCTCATCGGCTTCGTTGTGGCCGTGACGGCGATAGCACACCAGATCGATGAAGACATCGCGTTTGAAGGTGTTGCGATAATCCAGCGCCAGGCGAGTGACAAACGCCACCGCTTCTGGATCGTCCGCATTGACGTGGAAAATCGGTGCCAGCACCATCTTGCCGATGTCAGTACAGTACGGCGTAGAGCGCGCATCTTTCGGGTTGGAGGTGGTAAAACCAACCTGGTTGTTGATGACGATGCGAACGGTACCGCCCACTTCGTAACCACGCGCCTGCGACATGTTCAGGGTTTCCTGCACCACGCCCTGGCCGATTACTGCAGCATCACCGTGAATGGTGATAGGCAGAACTTTATTGCTGCTTGGTTCAGCCAGACGATCCAGACGCGCACGCACCGAACCCATGACGACCGGGCTAACGATTTCCAGATGCGACGGGTTGAACGCCAGCGCCAGATGCACCAGGCCGCCTTCGGTTTCCACGTCAGACGAGAAGCCCATGTGGTACTTCACGTCGCCGGTGCCGAGATGTTCTTTGTGCTTGCCGGAGAATTCGTCGAACAGATCCTGCGGTTTTTTACCCAGGACGTTAATCAGCACGTTCAGACGACCGCGGTGCGCCATACCCAGCACCACTTCGCGCGTACCGCTCTTACCTGCGTGACGAATCATCTCACGCAGCATCGGTACCAGCGCATCGCCACCTTCCAGCGAGAAGCGTTTCGCACCCGGGAATTTGGCACCCAGATATTTTTCCAGGCCTTCTGCCGCGGTCAGCTCTTTCAGGAAACCTTTTTTCTCGTCGCTGCTGAAAGACGCATGGCCCACCACCGATTCCAGACGCTGCTGAATCCAGCGCTTCTCATCGGTGTTGTTGATGTGCATGTACTCTGCACCAATCGAGCCACAATAAGTCTGCTGCAGCGCCGCGAACAGATCGGCCAGCTTCATGGTTTCTTTGCCGATAGCAAAAGAACCTACGTTAAAGCTTTCCTGAAAATCGGCGTCGGTCAGATCGTGATAAGCCGGATCGAGATCCGCTACGGTTTCCTGCTTCCACAGGCCAAGAGGATCGAGGTTTGCATGCTGATGGCCGCGGAAGCGGAACGCATTAATCAGCTGCAGCACTTTAACCTGTTTAGAGTTGGTCGCCGGATCGGTCACGGTTGACGTGTAACGCGTAGCGTCTTTTGCCAGGCGGCGGAAGTAGTCACGCGTGGTGGAGTGAAATTGCTCAGGTTTCACGCCAGTGCCCGGCAGCTGCTGGAACAGCTCGCGCCACATGTCATCAACTGAGTCAGGATCGGTCAGGAAATCCTCATAGAGTTGCTCTATGTAAGATTGGTTCGCGCCGGCCAGCCAGGAGGAGTCCAGCCAGGGTTTCATCGCGCTGTTCTGCATTGTGATCCCTTAAGCATTAATCTGCTTTTTATGAGGTTTCATTTGTTACCGCTTACGCGGCTTGCCGTAGTGAGTTCAGCGATACGAACCTGTGCGCTACCGGCGCCTGGCTCGTAAGGGAACCTTTATAAGCGTGGTCAGTACCGCGCTTATAAAGGCTTCCGTAAACATCCGGGAACCTCAGTTCCCGGACAGTGACTTACTGTTACGCCCCGCGTTGCAGCAGCATCGACTTAATATGGCCGATAGCGCGCGTTGGGTTTAGGCCTTTCGGGCACACGCTCACACAGTTCATGATGCTGTGACAGCGGAAAACACTGAAAGCATCGTTTAGATTGTCGAGACGCGCATTGGTTTCCGTGTCGCGGCTGTCAATCAGGAAACGGTAAGCGGCCAACAGGCCAGCCGGACCGATGAACTTGTCTGGGTTCCACCAGAACGACGGGCACGAAGTGGAGCAGCAGGCGCAGAGAATACACTCGTACAATCCATCCAGATGCTCACGCTCGGCCGGGCTCTGTAAATGCTCGCGCGCCGGTGGATTTTCCCCATTATTCAATAGGAAAGGCTTAATCTTCTCATACTGTGCGTAGAATTGTCCCATGTCTACCACGAGGTCGCGGATCACCGGCAAACCTGGCAATGGACGGATGACAATTTTCTTCGAACCGTTGCCGAGTGCAGAAATCGGTGTGATGCACGCCAGGCCATTTTTACCGTTCATGTTCAGACCATCTGAACCGCACACGCCTTCACGGCATGAGCGACGGAAAGCCAGCGTCGGATCTTTCTCTTTCAGACGGATCAGCGCATCCAGCAACATCATGTCGCGACCATCTTCCGATTCCAGCGTGTACTCTTGCATACGCGGCTTGGCATCGACTTCCGGGTTATAACGATAGATTGAAAATTCGAGTCTCATGATGATCTCCGCAATTAGTAAGTACGCGCTTTCGGCGGGAAGGCCGCACGCAGTTTCGGTTGCATGTTCACCTCACGGCGCGTCATGCTTTCCGTCTGCGGAACATAGAGACTGTGGCACAGCCAGTTTTCATCATCGCGCTCCGGATAGTCGAAGCGGCTGTGCGCACCACGGCTTTCGGTACGGAAGTTGGCGGCAACAGCGGTGGCGTAAGCGGTTTCCATCAGGTTATCCAGCTCAAGGCACTCGATACGCTGAGTATTGAAATCGGGCGAACGATCATCAAGGCGCGCCGATTTCAGGCGCTCACGAATCACTTTCAGCTCTTCCAGACCTTCACGCATCGCATCACCTTCGCGGAATACTGAGAAGTTGTTCTGCATGCAGCGCTGCAGCGCTTTACGGATTTCGACCGGGTCTTCACCGGTAGTGTTGTTTTCCCAGCGGTTAAAGCGCGCCATCGCTTCATCAATATTTTCTTGCGTGGCCTCGCGCAGCTCGCCCTGCTCTTCAATGCACTCAAGCAGATGCACACCGGCTGCGCGGCCGAACACCACCAGATCGAGCAGCGAGTTACCGCCAAGACGGTTAGCGCCGTGTACCGATACGCAGGCAATTTCGCCGACGGCAAACAGACCCGGAATCACCACATCTTCGCCCTGCTCATTCACGCGCAGCGCCTGACCGGTTACTTTGGTCGGCACGCCGCCCATCATATAGTGGCAAGTTGGGATGACGGGGATCGGTTCTTTAATGGGATCAACGTGGGCAAAGGTACGCGACAGCTCAAGAATACCCGGCAGACGCGACTCCAGCACTTCAGCACCAAGATGATCGAGTTTCAGTTTAATGTGCGGGCCCCATGGGCCGTCGCAACCACGACCTTCACGAATTTCCACCATCATTGAACGTGCAACGACATCACGACCCGCCAAATCTTTGGCGTTCGGTGCATAACGCTCCATGAAGCGTTCACCGTGCTTGTTCAGCAGGTAACCGCCTTCACCACGGCACCCTTCGGTGACCAGCACGCCCGCGCCAGCAATGCCGGTTGGGTGGAACTGCCACATTTCCATATCCTGCACCGGAACGCCTGCGCGCAGCGCCATACCGACACCGTCACCGGTGTTGATGTGTGCGTTAGTGGTGGACTGATAAATACGTCCCGCACCGCCCGTGGCCAGAATGGTGGCTTTGGCTTTGAAGTAGACGGTTTCACCGGTTTCCATGCAGATAGCGGTACAGCCGACAATCGCACCGTCTTCGTTTTTCACCAGATCCAGCGCATACCATTCGGAGAAGATGGTGGTTTTGTTCTTCAGGTTCTGCTGATACAGCGTATGCAGTAAGGCGTGGCCAGTACGGTCGGCAGCCGCAGCGGTACGCGCTGCCTGCTCACCGCCAAAGTTTTTCGACTGGCCACCAAACGGACGCTGATACACGCGGCCGTCATCAAGACGAGAGAATGGTAAACCCATATGTTCCAGCTCCAGAATCGCTTCTGGACCGACATGACACATATATTCGATCGCGTCCTGGTCACCGATATAGTCGGAACCTTTGACGGTGTCATACATGTGCCATTCCCAGTTATCTTCATGGGTATTGCCCAGCGCAACGGTAATACCGCCCTGCGCCGATACAGTATGGGAACGGGTTGGGAAAACTTTGGATAACAGGGCACAAGTCTGGCCCGATTGGGAGATTTGCAGAGCGGCACGCATTCCTGCCCCACCCGCGCCGATCACCACGGCATCAAATTCTCTGACTGGCAAACTCATTTACACACCCCACACTACAACGGTTCCATAAATCGCGTATGACAACAGCGCAACCACAATCACAAACTGCAGCAGCAAACGGGTTGCTACTGGTTTCACGTAGTCAGTCAGCACCTGCCACATCCCAATCCAGCCGTGGATCAGAATCGAGAACAGCGTCAACATGGTGAACACTTTGGTGAAGGCAGAAGAGAAGAAGCCATGCCAGACGTCATACGTCAGCGTGCCTGTCATCACGACAAAACCGAGGATGTAGAGAATGTAGAGCGTAATTAAGATTGCAGCAGCACGCAGTAACAGCCAGTCATGAATACCGTTGCGTCCTAATGCAGAAGCATTGCTTACCATACGAGGACTCCAGCCAAAATTGAGAGCACGACAGTGATAACAAAAGCCGCTTGCGCGGAACGGGTTCCCACCTGCAGGGTTTCTGCCGTCACACCAAAATCAGCCAACATATGACGAATACCGCTCACGGCGTGATACGCCAGCGCAGTTAAAATGCCCCACATGATGAATTTGGCGAAGAAGCTATCCATGATGGATGCCGCTTGCAGGAAACCTTCTGGAGAGGAGAGAGAGAGACCCAGTAACCAGAGCAGAATTCCGAGAGCGACAAAGGTGATCACGCCGGAGACGCGGTGGAGAATGGACGATATTGCAGTAACGGGAAACCGGATCGTCGAGAGATCCAAGTTAACAGGTCTTTGTTTTTTCACGGTTTTGCCCACACAGCTCTTTTTTATTTTGCTTCCTCCGGTCCTGAGTTGCATCAGAGACACAGCGTGTGTTCAGACTGCAACCGCCACCAAAATAGCAACATCCAGTGTTAAATAAAGCGGGTAAAACGCTGGGTGGCTCCTGGTGTCAGGGTGTTCCGGAGACCTGGCCGCAGTATAGGAGGATCACATTCTGATTACAATTCCCCTACAATCTCTTTGGTCACATTTAGGCTGAACAGTGATCATCCTCACGAATTTCACAATTCATACATTTTTAATTATCTGATTTGACAAAAGATCAACATTTCAGTTACAAACAATCGCATTAAAGCCCTATGATGCACAAAAGTTATGGGGATACACTTTCCCCTAAGCTCAAGTTATGTAACATTGCCACTACAAGCAATGCAAAGCATCAGGTTATTGGTTACCAAGAAGTTATGTCGTGACAGGATCTTTAACATCCGCGATGTGCAGCATGTCATGCCCCGACGCCACCGAATGGCCCAAATTCAGCGTTCACACTGTAACCCTGCACGACAAACGTTACCGCAGAGTGATGCTGTGAAGATTGTGGTTTTATGCAATATGAAGGCTATTCTGGTGTCTAAGATCCTTACCTACTAAGGCGCTATGGAGACGAAATAATGACAGATAAAAAAGTGACGCTAACCCTACAAGATAATACTTCTGTTGAACTGGATGTGATGCAAGGCACGCTGGGACAAGATGTTGTTGATGTCCGCGCCCTTGGCTCACAAGGCCTGTTCACCTTCGATCCCGGCTTCACCTCTACGGCGTCATGCGAATCCAAAATCACTTTCATTGATGGTGATGAAGGCATTCTGTTACACCGCGGTTTCCCGATTGACCAGCTGGCAACCCACTCTAATTACCTTGAAGTGTGTTACATCTTGCTGAATGGCGAAGCCCCGACCCAGGCTCAGTTCGAAGAATTCCGCACCATCGTTACCCGCCACACCATGATCCACGAGCAAATCACCCGACTGTTCCACGGCTTCCGCCGCGATTCACATCCAATGGCGGTGATGTGTGGGGTGACTGGCGCGCTGGCCGCGTTTTATCACGACTCTTTAGACGTCAACATTGAGCGTCACCGTGAAATCGCCGCCTTCCGCCTGCTATCAAAAATGCCGACCATGGCAGCGATGTGCTACAAATACTCCATCGGCCAGCCGTTTGTGTATCCACGCAACGACCTCTCTTATGCCGGTAACTTCCTGCACATGATGTTCGCCACGCCGTGCGAAGAGTACAAAGTTAACCCGGTGCTGGAACGCGCCATGGACCGTATTCTGATTCTGCACGCCGACCATGAGCAGAATGCATCAACTTCAACCGTGCGTACCGCAGGCTCTTCCGGCGCGAACCCGTTTGCCTGTATCGCCGCAGGTATCGCTTCACTGTGGGGACCGGCACACGGCGGTGCCAACGAAGCGACGCTGCGCATGCTGGAAGAGATCAGCACCGTTGAGCACATTCCAGAGTTTGTAAAACGTGCGAAAGACAAGAACGATTCGTTCCGTCTGATGGGCTTTGGCCACCGCGTTTATAAGAATTACGATCCGCGTGCCACCGTAATGCGCGACACCTGTCACGAAGTGCTGAACGAGCTGGGGATGAAAGATGACCTGCTGGAAGTGGCGATGGAGCTGGAACATATTGCGCTGAACGACCCATACTTCATCGAGCGTAAACTCTATCCAAACGTCGATTTCTACTCAGGCATTATCCTGAAAGCGATGGGCATTCCGTCTTCCATGTTTACCGTCATTTTCGCCATGGCGCGCACCGTGGGCTGGATTGCACACTGGAAAGAGATGCACGACGAAGGCATGAAAATTGCCCGTCCACGTCAGCTGTATACCGGTTACACCGAGCGTCCATTTACCTCGGCGCTGGACAAATAAACAAAAGGCGGCCACATGGCCGCCTTTTTTATTGTGCGCGAGATCGCACCGCTACACCTGGCATCCCGGACACCAATAAAATGGCCGCGATGACAATACGCCCTTCTCAATCACCGCCCCGCAACGCCGACATTTTTTGCCTTGACGATGAAACACCTCAAAGCGAAACGCGGCATCTTCGTGATATTTCTTCATGCTGCCACGCATCTGATAAGACAAACGCGGCACCGCCAGCATCGCTTCACTCAGCGCCGTGAGTTGCTGCTCACTTAAATCCTGCGCACGATGCGACGCCAGCAATCCAGCGTGCCACAAAATCTCCACGCGCAGATAATTGCCCAAGCCGGCGAGAAAAGCCTGATCGAGCAGCAGGCCGCTGAACTGACGGCGTCGAAAGCGCGGCGATACCAGGCGCTCGCGCACGTCATCCACGGTTAAGCTGGCATCTAACACATCCGGTCCAACCCGTTGTAAAAAAGGATGTGCCGCTAAGGTATCAGCGTTGAGCAACTCAATGTCTGAGGCGCTGTACAGCAAAATGGTGTTATCGACATTGGCGAGCCGCACGCGCAGCTGTCGCGTGGTATTCGGCTGCGTGCCGGTTGGCACCACGCGCCAGACGCCGTACAGCTGATTGTGACTGTAGAGGGTCAGGCCGTTTGAGAAGTGCGTTAGCAGCGCTTTGCCGCGCGTTTCAAAAGCGTTGACGGTGGCTCCCATCAGCGCCGGTTCGTAGGTTTTCAGCTCGGGAAAAGCAAACCACACATCGGTGAGTGGCTTGCCTTCCATTGCCTCTGCCAGCTGATCCGCCGCGCGGCGGATCTCCGGTCCCTCTGGCATAACAACTCCTGTTAGTGGGTGGCGCCACCGACGACGCGGATATCATTTTCGGTACTCAAAACCACCTGCAGCGAGGTTTCCAGCGCCTTAATCACGCTGGCGGTTGCCATACTTGCCACACCAGGATGATGCACCGCTTGTTCCGGCATATACGGAATATGAATAAAACCGCCGCGCGCCTTACTGTTCGTGGTGTGAATCCAGTGCAGCAGGCTGTACATCACGTGATTACAGGTAAAGGTCCCGGCGGTTTGCGATACCGAAGCCGGCACCCCCACTTCACGCAAGGCCGCAACCATGGCTTTGATTGGCAGCGTGGAGAAATAGGCCGCCGGGCCATCCGCCACGATGGGTTGATCGATTGGCTGCTGCTGGTCGTTGTCCGGAATGCGTGCATCATCAACGTTAATCGCGACGCGTTCAACGGTAATGTCGGATCGTCCCCCCGCCTGACCAACACAGAGCACGCGATCGGGTTGAATCTCTTCCAGCGCGCGCGTCAGCACTTCACCGCAGGTGGCAAACACCACTGGCAGCTGGCGCACCACAATGCGCGCACCAGCAATTTCTTTGCCATCAAAAGAGCGTACAGCCTCCCATGAAGGGTTAATGTTTTCACCGCCAAACGGCTCGAACGCCGTCATTAACACCGTTTTCATTGTGACCTCACAAGAACATCAGGAAGTAGAGCAGGAAAATATTTACCAACAACAGTAGCACACCGGTTGGTACCTGAGCCTTGATCACCGCGTTACGATCCGGCAACTCTAACAGGCGCGCCGGCACAATGTTGAAGTTGGCTGCCATTGGTGTCATTAACGTGCCGCAGTAACCGGAGAACATGCCGATTGCTGCCATCACCGCCGGATTGCCACCGTGTTGCAGCACCAGAATCGGAATACCAATCCCGGCGGTAACAATCGGGAACGCAGCGAAAGCATTGCCCATCACCATGGTTAGCAATGCCATGCCAATGGCATACACGGCCACGGCAATCAGGCGATTATCCACCGCCAGATACTGCTCTGTGAGGTGTGAAATCGCGCTGCCGACACCGGCGCTGGTGAACAGCAGGCCGAGCGTGGCGAGAATCTGCGGCAGAATAAACGCCCAGCCGACCGCATCCAGCAGACGGCGGGTTTCCTGCATCGACTGCAGCGGTTTTTCGTGGGTGATGTTCAACGCAATCAGCCAGCCGAGCAGACAGCCAATCATCATTGAGAACAACGTCACCAGCGTGGAGTGATTGCCGGGTCCAAATACTTTTTCCTGCAAACCAGGAATATGGTTGAACGCCAGCACACCCACTACCGTCACCAAAGGTATCGCCAGCGCTGGCAGGAACAGTTTATTGCGCAGACGTTTGGCGCTCTCCTGTTTTTGCTCATCGCTGCGCTGATGGTAACGCCCCAGCCGTACGCCACCGAAACCGGCAATCAGCGCCATCACCACCACGGCAACGCCTACGGCGATGTGCAACCCGCGGCGGCCCAGTTCAGCATCACCCGCCCACTGCCCCATCAATTGATAAGCACCGTCGCCAATCAAAAAAATCAGGCCATACAATGCCCAGAACAGCCCGGTAGTAAAACGGCGCGGGTTGGCGCTATCACGCCAGGAGAGAACGGCTACCACCAGCAGGATCACGCCTGCCAGCCACATCAAATATTGTTGCTGGAACATTACTGCCCTCCTTTGGCATTAAGAGCTTGCTGGTTCAACGCGCCCAGTTCACGCGAAAGCTGGCGGTCAAGACGCACCAGACGCGCCGAATGGATGAGGAAAGCGCAGAGTGCGGTGGGGATGCCCCACAGTGCGATATGCAGCGGCTCGGTGCTAATTCCCGCAGACTCCTGCATGAAGTTGTGCATAAAGATGATCGCACCAAAGGCAACAAAGATATCTTCACCAAAGAACAGACCAATATTATCGGTGGCGGCGGACATCGCGCGCAGGCGATGACGCACCTCCGGCGAGACCTCACCGTAACGGTTTTCCGTTGCGCCTTCGGCCATCGGCGCCAGCAGCGGGCGCACCATTTGCGGATGGCCGCCAAGGCTGGTTAAGCCCAACGCAGCGGTAATTTCACGCACAAACAGGTAGACGATCAGCAAACGGCCTGCAGTGGCCGTTTTGATCTGCGCGATCCAGCTTTGCGCCCGCTCCTTCAGGCCATGACGCTCCAGCAAACCGATAACCGCCAGCGGCAGCAGCAAAATCAGCGGAAGATTGCGTGTATTAAGGAAGCCGGAGCCGAGCTTTTCCAGAATATCCGTTAACGGCATATGCGCCGCCAGGCCGGTGACGAAACCCGCGACAATGACTACCAGCACCGGGTTAAAGCGCAGCACAAAACCCAGAATGATGGCGGCAATGCCAAGTAACGGCCAGAGATTTACCACGTTGTCCATCTTGTTCCCTCGTCAAAAATACAAAGCCCGGCGTGATGCCGGGCAATGAGTAAAATCGTTATGCGCTCGTCACCGCAATCTGATTTGTCGCAAATGCCGCGCGCAAGGTGCGGGCAAATTGCAGTGCGTGTGCACCATCGCCATGTAGACAGACAGTTTCGGCATTCACGCTCACCCATTCGCCGCTGATGCTTTGCACCTGGCGCTGCTGCACCATCGCCAGCGTTTGTGCCAGCGCCTGGTCAGCATCCTCAATCATGGCATTGGGCTGACTGCGGGGTACCAGCGCCCCGCTCGCCAGATAGCCTCGGTCAGCAAACACCTCTTCGCGGGTGCGCAAACCATGGTGGGCAGCCGCCGCAATAGATGCGCTGCCCGCCAGCCCAACCAGGATCAATCCGTCATCTACCGCTTTTACCGCACGCGCAATAGCATCCGCCAGCTGCGGGTCGCTCGCCGCCTGGTTGTACAGCATGCCGTGTGGCTTAACGTGTACCAGACGCTCGCCTTCGCTTTCGGCAATACTTTTCAGTGCTCCAATCTGGTAAATCAGCTGTGCATATACGGTTTCTGGCGGCAGCTGCATCGCGGTGCGGCCAAAGTTTTCACGGTCGGGGAAACTCGGGTGTGCGCCAATCGCCACACCTGAGGCTTTCGCCCAACGCACCGATTGCAGCATGGTTTGTGCATCGCCGGCGTGGAAGCCGCAGGCGATATTGGCTGAACTGACCAACGTCAGCAGCTCCCGATCGCTGGCACTGCCCTCGCCAAGATCGGCGTTAAGATCAATCTTCATGTCCCAGCCCCCAGGCTATTTGGTCGAACGAACGTTGTTGATGCTGCTTCGCGCTGATGGCGTCTTCCAGCGTGCAATGAATAAAGTGGATAGGTTCCCCAAGGCGAATTTGCGCCAGATGATAGAGGTCGGCTTCGATGATGCAGGCAATACGCGGATAGCCGCCGGTGGTCTGCGCGTCTGCCATCAATACGATCGGTTGACCGTTGGGCGGGACCTGTACCACGCCTGGCACCAATCCGTGTGACAGCAAATCGCGTGTCGCATCGCGCTTCAGCTCGCGCCCCTGCAGGCGATAGCCCATGCGGTTGCTTTGTGGGCTAAGCTTCCACGGGCTGCGCCAAAAACCCTGCTGCGCTTCACGGCTGAACTCGCTGTATTCCGGGCCCGCCAGCGCGCGAATGCGATTGCCCCACAGCAGTTGGCGCACGCCGGCTTTGTCTTTAAAGTCACGCGTGGGTTTACCTAAAGGCAATTCGTCTCCGTCTTGTAATTTTCGTCCCTGCCAGCCGCCAAAGGCCGCTTTGAGATCGGTACTGACCGAACCGAGCATTTCCGGCACGGCAAAGCCACCGTTTACCGCCAGATAGCTGCGCATGCCGCGTGTGGGCGTTGCCAGCGACAGCACCTGACCTTTTTTCACCGGCAGCCGCCAGCCGGTCCAGACCGGTTTGCCATCCAGATCGGCATTACAGCCAGCCCCCGTCAGGGCAAACCAGCCATCGCGGGTAAACTGCGCTTTGAACTGGCCAAGCACGATTTCCAGCACCGCACTCTGCTGCGGATTGCCCACCAGCATATTGGCCGTGCGCATCGCCGGTTGATCCAGTGCGCCACCTACGCTAATGCCATATTGCCGAAAACCGGTGCGCCCCTGATCCTGCAGCGAGGTCATCATGCCAGCGCGAAGAATCTTTAACATACGCCCTCCTGCTGCGGCACAAAGCGCACGCTATCGCCGGGACGTAACAACGTTGGCGGCTGCTGCAAGGGATCAAATAGGCTGAGCGGCGTATGACCAATCAACTGCCAGCCGCCAGGTGCAGCCAACGGATAAATACCGGTTTGGCTGCCACCAATGCCCACGGAGCCACTCGGCACCACCACACGCGGCTCGGCGCGGCGCGGCGTATGTAAACGCTCATCCAGTCCACCGAGATAAGGAAAACCAGGCTGGAAGCCGATGAAATAAACCACGTAATCAATGCTGCTATGGAGTTCCACCACTTGTTTGGGCGTCATGCTGGCGCGATCCGCCACCAGCGGCAAATCCGGGCCACCCGCGCCGCCGTACACCACCGGGATTTCTACCCGGCGCGATTCTGGCAGCTGCGCTTCGCTCTCCTCCCACCATTGCTGCAAGCGTTCAATGGCATCAAGCGCATTTTGTTGCGGATCGCGCAGCAGCAACGTTAGGTTGTTCATGCCGGGAATGACTTCTTCCACCTGCTCATTGTGCTGCAGTCGCTGACACAATCCCCAGATGCGCTGCTGGCTGGTGAGGGAAACAGGAGGTTCCAGCTCCAGCACCACCGCGCGTTCACCTAGCAGATAACAACGTGCTCGTTGCAAAAACGACCTCCTGGTAAAAAATATGTCAAAAAAACAGATGATTAAGGTGCGCATTAATGCGCGCCTTGGAGAACCTTCACCCTTTAGTTGTAGGGGTACCATGATGGCGATCGGGTACGCGTTTATGCGTAAAGGCAATAAGTTATGCGAAAGTGACAGAGTTGTGTCAACAGATTTGCGCCCTTAACGCGTGTTAAGGGCGTGAGAAAAGAAGAATCAGGCAGGATTATCGATGTCGATAAAGGTCACATCGAGACCATGGTGTGCGGCTAACCACTCGCCCAGCGCCTTGATTCCACCACGCTCGGTCGCGTGATGTCCGGCAGCAAAGAAGTGCAATCCTTGCTCACGTGCGCTGTGGATGGTTTGTTCAGAAACTTCGCCAGTGATGAAAGCATCGACGCCGAATGCCGCCGCGCTATCGATAAAGCCCTGACCGCCGCCGCTGCACCAGGCAACGCGTTTAATTAGCGCTGGCGCATTATCGCCGCAGTGCAGCGGTGTACGGCCTAAACGCTGGGCAATCTTTTCCGCCAATGCCGCACCGCTCAGCGGTTCAGCCAGTTCGCCCCACGGCACCAGCGGCTGAATGTCGCCTTTAACTTCAATATCAAACAGACGCGCCAGTTGCGCGTTGTTACCCAACTCGGGATGCGCATCCAGTGGCAGATGCCAGCCGTACAGGTTGATATCATTGGCCAGCAGCGTTCGCAAGCGCTGGCGCTTCATGCCTTTAATCACCGGTGCTTCACTCTTCCAGAAGTAACCGTGATGCACCAATACCGCATCAGCATTACGCTTCACCGCTTCATCCAGTAACGCCTGACAAGCGGTAACGCCGGTGATGAGGGTCTTTACTTCGGCACGTCCTTCAACCTGCAAACCGTTCGGTGCGTAATCGCTGAAGGCGCTAGTGTTAAGCTGCTGGTTAACGATCTGTTCTAATTCAACATTGTTCATTACGGCTCCCTGATCGCTTCAAGCCGCGCTGCGAGCGCGCTCAAAGGCGTCTAGTGTCTTTTTACGTGCGTCCTTATGTTCCACGATTGGCGCGGGATAATCGAGTTTCTTATGGTTTTTCTGCGCCCAAAGCTGCGGCTGGTGGATATCACTGTCTGGCACCGCGCTCAGCTCTGGCAGCCACTGACGAATAAAGTCGCCCTGTTTATCGAAGCGCTCGCCTTGGGTCGTGGGATTGAAAATGCGGAAATAAGGCGCGGCATCGGTTCCGGTTGACGCCGCCCATTGCCAGCCGCCGTTATTGGCCGCCAGATCACCATCGATCAGTTGCTGCATGAAGTAACGTTCACCTTCACGCCAGTCAATCAGCAAATCCTTCACCAGAAAACTGGCGGTAATCATGCGCAGGCGATTGTGCATCCAGCCGAGCGTGTTGAGCTGGCGCATCGCTGCATCTACGATGGGATAGCCGGTTTTTCCCTGCTGCCACGCCGTTAAATGCGCTTGGTTCTTTTGCCAACCTACGTTGCGCGTCCAGTCAACAAAAGGCTGATGCTTGCACAGCGCTGGAAAGGCCACCATCAAATGGCGGTAAAACTCACGCCAGATCAACTCATTTAACCAGGTAAACGCCTTGCCTTCGTTGAGCGCATCAGGATGCTCTTTAAGTACGCGATGTAGACACTGACGCGGCGACAGCACGCCAATCGCCAGGTAAGCCGATAAACGGCTGGTACCATCGATGGCCGGAAGATCACGTCGTTCCGGATAATGTTGCACCGCCTGTTTGGCGAAATGGCGCAGCTGGTTTAACGCCGCCTCTTCTCCCGCCGGAAACCCGCTTTCATCAAAGGCTTCACAGGGGTAGTCAAAGGCAGGAATCTTCTTTTCGATTCTGATAGGCGCGCCCGATCGCGCTTTCGGCGCATGATAGCATTCCGGCAGGCCTTGATGCAGGCGGCGTACAAAGGCTTTGCTGAACGGGGTGAACACTTTGAACATGGTGCCGTTACCGGTTTGTACACTTCCCGGCGGCAATAGCAAACTGTCGTCAAAACCCTGACAAATCACACCCTGCGCATCAAGCCGTTTTTCAGCGAGCGCATCGCGTTCGCGTTCGTTAATTTCATACTGGTAGTTGTAATAGAGCGCATCAACTTGCTGCTGCTGACAAAATTGAGCCAGATACTCAACCGAGGCAGCAAAGTCATCACACTGATGGTAATGCAAAGGGATGCCGCGCTCAGCCAATGACGCTTGCAACAAACAGAGATTTTTATGGATAAACTCCGCTTGCTTCGGCGCCATGTGATGCTGTTGCCATTGCTTCGGAGTAGCGATAAACAGCGCCACTACCCTCGCATCGCCGTCGCGGCAGGCAGCAGCTAGCGCGCTGTTATCGTTAATGCGCAGATCGTTACGCAACCAAACTAAGTAGGTGGTCATAAAACCCCGAAATTATTGCCCGTAGCGCAAACGTAGCGCTTCTGGATAGGGATCAAAGTAACGTTGCTGAGCCAGCCACGGATGCGGATATTCCGCCATGTAGTGTTTCAGCATGGTGATTGGTGCTAGCAACGGCTGCACGCCGAGACGATAACGATCGATCAACTGCGCCAACTCCTGACGCTGCGGCGAACTCAGCTGCGGACGGAAATAGCCTTGCACGTGCATCAGCACGTTGGTGTGATTGCGGCGCGATGCCTGGTGGGACATCAGATGCATCAGGCGATTGCGATACTCGAAGGCGTAATCTTCCAGCGAATCCCACTGATCCATGGCCGCCACAAAACGCCCCATTTCACGGTACTCATCCTGCGCATGCGAAAGCAGCAGTAATTTGTAGCGGCTGTGAAATGCCATCAACTTGTGGCGCGAAGGGCCACTGCGCCACATCTGGTTAAATTCATGCAGCGCATAAACGCGTCCGATGAAGTTTTCTCGGATGGCATCGTCGTGCAGGCGACCATCCTCTTCCAAAGGCAGCCACGGCATCTCTTTTTGCAAGAAAGCAGTAAACATACCGGTACCAGCCTTACGGTTATTATTGGTTTCAGGCTCATAAACGCGCACGCGCTCCAGCCCGCAACTTGGCGATTTGGCGCAAAGAATATAGCCGCAAAGATGATGCAAAGACTTCACGCGCTCAGCGGACCAGCGCTGCATTTCAGCGGTGACTTCTTCTCCGCCATCTTTACTAAAACAAAGATGAATGTTGTCGTCGCCCTCTTTTACCAACCGTAATGCCGGACGTGGCGTAGGCAAGCCGATTGCCATTTCAGGACATACTGGCTCAAAGCGCACAAATGGCACGAGTTCGTCTGTGGCGAAGGCAAAGCGTTTATGGCCGCCATCAAATCGGACGTTATCGCCGAGCAGGCAAGCGCTGATACCAACAGGAATTTTCTCGCTCATACTTGTACAACCTCGTAAATCTTGTAGAGGTTTTAAGTGTAGCTGAAATGAGATGGGATAACAGCGTCAGAGATGAGGAGAGATGAAAATTTACGATAAAAAAAACCCGACGCTTCAGGCGAAGTCGTCGGGTTATTGAGTGTACAAACCGCTTACCAGTGAATACCTGCCGCGGCTTCCGTCTGGGCTAGCCAAACAGGCTTGGTGCTGGTTTTACACCACATGCGGTGCAGATAACTGTAAAAGCGCGCCCGATCCTGACGGAACAGCATAACGGGTAGCGCCAGCAAACCGATTGATACCACCAGCACACGGCGTAGCATGATTTTATAGAGTGGATATGCCTGATACATCTTTGCCCCCTCGTGGTAAATATTGCGTTGAAATGTGATCTAACGCAGATATTACGCCTGATTGTGTAATTTTGCTACTCATCCGACCACTTTATTTGATCTTTTTTCGGTCAATTTCCCTTGGGGGTGAAAGTTAGTTACATAATTGTGAAAATTTAGAATCAAATGAGTTAAAAACATCATGACGGACGTCGGGCCGCTTTGTTGGTAAAGTGATGCGTTAACTTTTTTGCCGCTGGAGGCAGCGTGACGACCATCTTGATAGTGGAAGATGAAAAAGAAATTCGCCGTTTCGTGCGCCTGGCGCTGGAGAGCGAAGGCCTAAAGATTGTGGAAGCGGAACAGCTTCAGCGGGGCCTGATTGAAGCGGCAACGCGTAAGCCCGATCTGGTTATTCTTGATCTCGGGTTGCCCGATGGCGATGGCAACGACTTTATTCGTGAAGTGCGCCAGTGGAGCAGCATGCCGGTTATTGTCCTTTCGGCCCGCAGCGACGAGCAAGATAAGATTGATGCGCTGGATGCGGGAGCTGATGATTATTTAACCAAGCCCTTTGGCATTGGCGAATTACTGGCGCGCGTGCGCGTGGCGCTGCGACGTCATCAAAGCAGCCAGCCAGAGCCGGTGGTGAAATTTGGCGAGGTAAGTGTTGATTTGGCCGCGCGGCGCGTATTGCGCAATGAGCTGGAAGTTCATCTAACGCCCATCGAGTTCCGCCTGCTTAGCTTGTTGCTGAATAATGCCGGAAAAGTGCTGACACAACGTCAATTGCTTAATCAGGTTTGGGGGCCAAACGCCGTGGAGCATAGCCACTACCTGCGCATCTACATGGGACATCTGCGTCAGAAGCTGGAAACCAATCCCACGCAGCCCAGCCATTTACTCACCGAAACCGGCATTGGTTACCGATTTATGCCATAAAAAAAGGCCGCTAAGCGGCCTTTTTCTGCAAAGCTCAATCAGGCGTTCTTCAATACTTCGCTAACAATCTCAACCGCTTCTTTCTCGATCTGCTGACGATGCTCAGCACCCAGGAAACTTTCGCAGTAGATTTTGTAGGCGTCTTCCGTGCCTGACGGACGTGCGGCAAACCAGCCGTTTTCCGTCATCACTTTCAGACCACCGATTGACGCGCCGTTACCCGGTGCAGCAGTCAAGCGTGCAGTGATTGGATCACCCGCTAGCGTATCCGCGCTTACCATTTCAGGCGAGAGCTTAGACAGCGCTGCTTTCTGAGCTGAGGTTGCGGGTGCCTGCAAACGGTTGTAGCTTGGCGCACCAAAGCGCGCAGCCAGTTCGTCATAATGCTGCTGCGGATTCTTACCGGTTACTGCCGTGATTTCTGCGGCCAGCAGGCACAGAATGATGCCATCTTTGTCGGTTGACCAGGCTGAACCGTCAAAACGCAGGAAGGAAGCACCCGCGCTCTCTTCACCGCCGAAACCGAAGCTGCCATCGAACAGGCCATCAACGAACCATTTGAAGCCAACCGGCACTTCCACCAGCTTACGGCCAATGTCGTTGACTACACGGTCGATCATCGCGCTGGAAACCAGCGTTTTACCCACGGCAACCTCTTTGCCCCACTGTGGACGATGCTGGAACAGGTAGTTGATCGCTACCGCCAGATAGTGGTTTGGGTTCATCAGACCGGCTGGCGTGACAATGCCGTGGCGGTCGTAATCGGGATCGTTACCAAAGGCCAAATCGAATTTGTCTTTGTAGGCCAGCAAACCGGCCATCGCGCATTCGGACGAACAGTCCATACGCACCACGCCATCTTTATCCAGATGCATGAAGCGGAAAGTCTGATCAATCGCATCGTTGACGATGGTCAGATCGAGTTTGTAGTGCTCAGCAATGCGCTGCCAGTAAGCAATACCCGAGCCGCCTAACGGATCGACGCCGATTTTCAGGCCCGCTTTCTGGATGGCCGCGAAATCGATCACCTGCGCCAAACCTTCAACATATGGCTGGATCAGATCCTGCTCGACGATGTGACCGCTTGCCCACGCCTGATCCAGCGGCAGACGTTTAACGTCCTTCAGCTCGCCTTTAATCAGTTGGTTAGCACGGTCTTCCACCACTTTGGTGACGTTGGTATCTGCCGGTCCACCGTTTGGCGGATTGTATTTGATACCGCCATCTTCCGGTGGGTTGTGCGAAGGCGTGATAACGATGCCGTCCGCCTGCGCGCCACCGCGTTTGTTGTGCTCAAGAATGGCGTTAGAGATCGCAGGCGTCGGCGTATAGCCGTTATCCTGCTGCACGATCACATCAACGCCGTTGGCTGCCAGCACTTCCAGCACTGACAAAATCGCCGGCTCAGACAGCGCGTGCGTATCTTTTCCGACGTAGCACGGCCCGGTGATGCCATTCTTTTTGCGCTCTTCAGCAATCGCCTGGGCAATCGCCAAAATGTGCGGTTCGTTGAAGCTATGGCGTCCCGCGCTACCGCGGTGGCCTGAAGTGCCAAATTTCACCGCATGATCCGGATTCGCCACGTCGGGCTTCAGGACGTAATACTGCGAGGTTAATTGTGCAACGTTAATCAAATCGCTCTGCTGGGCAGGCTGCCCGGCACGGGGGTGATTGGCCATTGGCGCTTCTCCCTGACGCTTCAGTTAAATGGTGCCGCGAACTTTCTCTGTCAGTTCCTGTGGGAACTGCATAGCCAACATGATGTGTTCCACCATGCTGCATTTGCGACCTGTATTGGTATTCGTGATCACCCAGTACGGCGTGCCGGGAACATGCTTCGGCTTGGTATGGGTGCCATTTTGCAGCAGCGTGTGCTCGTCGCCCGCAAAATAGACGCGGGTACGGCCCTGAAGCGAAGCTGTAGCTTCAGCAAACGCAGCCGGATCAAGACGATAGAGCGTTGACAGTACCAGCATGAAGCGGTTAACCGCCTTATTTTGCTCGGCATATTCGTCGGAAAGCAGCAGTTCACGCACGGCGCGGACACGATCCTGAGGACGCGCTTCGCGGCTGGCTGGCTGTGCATCTTTCCCTGACGTACCAACGGCAGGCGCAGCCGGTGCGCTCTGGCCGGCGGTAAACTTCAACATGCGGCGCAAAATGTCGGAGGCGCTTTCACCAATGTGCTGCGTGTGGCTGGCAATATAACGGTAGAGTTCTTCGTCAACTTCAATCGTTTTCATCTTTTTCCGTACGATTCTGGCAAATGACAGAACCACGCAGTAGTGCAACGGCCTTAGCAAAATCTAGTCGTGCAAAATGTGAGCGGGTTCTAACATAAGGATTATAAAGTTAAATCCGTGGCAGCCGATAGCGTTGGCAACGTTTACGGGCAAAAGTCGGAATATGCCCTAATGCCCACCGGCCTGACTGCTGGACAGGTGAATCCATGATAACCTAAGCCAAGGTCACAACCGTAAGAACTTTAGCCATGATTTTGAACGCTCGTCTGCAAACTGAACAATCTGCTCCCGCTGCCATACCGATTCTGTTAATTCATGGTCTTTTTGGCAGCCTCGATAACCTTGGCGTGCTGGCGCGTGGCGTACGTGATGCCCGCCCAACGCTGCAGGTTGATGTTCGTAACCATGGTTTGTCCGCACGCAGCGACGTGATGAATTATCACGTTATGGCACAGGATATTGTTGAAACGCTGGATGCGCACAACATTGATCGCGCTGGCGTTATCGGTCATTCGATGGGAGGAAAAGTTGCTATGGCGCTGAGCGCTATTGCGCCTGAACGCATTGAGAAAATGGTGATGATCGATATCGCGCCCGTTGATTATCAAACGCGCCGCCATGACGAAATTTTTGCCGCCATCCGAGCCGTTACTACCGCTGGCGTCACACGTCGTAGTGAAGCGGCAGAGGTGATGCGTCAGCACATTAATGAGGACGGCGTGATTCAGTTCATCCTCAAGTCGTTCGTCGAAGGTGAATGGCGCTTTAACGTGCCGGTGCTGTGGGATAATTACACCACCATTTCCGGTTGGGAAGAGGTGCCTGCCTGGCCGCATCCGGCGCTGTTTATTCGCGGCGGTGACTCGCCTTATCTGGATAATCAGCATCGCGATGCGCTGCTGCGTCAATTCCCTCAGGCACATGCGCACGTTATCAGCGGGGCCGGACATTGGGTGCATGCCGAGAAACCTGATGCGGTTTTGCGCGCGGTTCGGCGGTTTTTTAATCTGTAAAAGCAAAAGCTTGCCGCGCGTGCTTTAGGGTTGGCGTCAGGGAAGGCGCTGGAGTATGATGTCGCGCTAAAAATTTGCCACGGATATTTTTACCGTGGTCGGGCCGATAATGTTTTAATCGCGCAGCGCCTTTCCGCCGTTCGCGCCCACTCAGTTTTACAAACCATGGCAAAAGAACAGACAGACCGCACCACGCTTGATCTCTTCGCAGACGAGCGGCGTCCTGGTCGCCCTAAAACTAGCCCGTTGACGCGTGACGAACAGCTACGCATCAATAAACGTAATCAGCTCAAGCGCGATAAAGTGCGTGGGTTGCGTCGTGTTGAGCTGAAAATGTCCAGCGAGGCGGTTGACGCGCTCAGTACGCTGGCCGATCAGCAAAACATCAGTCGCAGCGAATTGATTGAACAAATGCTGCTGGCACAGCTCAAACTGTCTTAGCGTGCCCAGACCGCACGCTGGAACAAAAGTCACGGCTTTACAAGTTCCGCACTTTTTACCGGTCTGCTATTATTCGCATAACTGTGCAGTCAACTGACTTACTTTCACAATCAGGATTTAAGAGGTTACCTAACCCATGGCAATCGTAGGCATTTTCTTCGGCAGCGATACCGGCAACACTGAAAACATTGCAAAAATGATCCAGAAACAACTGGGTAAAGATGTCGCCGAAGTGCATGACATTGCTAAGAGCACCAAAGAAGATCTCGATGCATTCGACATCCTGCTGCTGGGCATCCCGACATGGTATTATGGCGAAGCGCAGTGTGACTGGGATGATTTCTTCCCCACGCTGGAAGAGATTGATTTCAATGGCAAGCTGGTAGCACTGTTTGGTTGTGGCGATCAGGAAGATTACGCCGAATACTTCTGCGACGCGATGGGTACCATTCGCGACATCATCGAGCCAAATGGTGCGGTTATCGTCGGCCACTGGCCTACCGAAGGCTACCATTTTGAAGCATCTAAAGGTTTGGCCGATGATAAACACTTCCTCGGTCTGGCGATTGACGAAGATCGTCAACCCGAACTGACCAATGAACGCGTTGAGAAATGGGTGAAACAGATCTTCGATGAGCTGCAGCTGAAAGAGATTATTGAAGCCTAATCCCCTTCTCTGCCCGATGTGGGCGCTATCTCACATCGGGTAACGGAATTTCCTATAAAAATAATAGCTACGGTTTTTTAACTTTTCCCCGCAAATCTGTAGAATACCCGCAATGGTCATCCGCTTATTCCTCTGGCTGTAGAATGAGGCTGAGTGAAATGGAATCCAAAACTTACCGGTCTTGAAGACGTTAGTGACATTATCCTTACCCTCTTTATTGATTAAGGACGTTGCCTTGGTTTTCATTTCACTGCTTGAGTTCTATAATGAGACGCAAATGAGAATGCGCGTTGACCTAAACATTCAAGGCCCCTGCGCCGCAAGTGACTAGCAAAGTAACAGGACAATATCCGCATGACTGACAACAACTCCGCATTGAAGAAGGCTGGCCTGAAAGTCACGCTCCCCAGACTGAAAATTCTGGAAGTGCTTCAGGGACCCGGACCCGAGTCCCATCACGTCAGTGCGGAAGATTTGTATAAACGCCTGATTGATATGGGCGAAGAGATTGGTCTGGCCACGGTATATCGCGTTCTTAACCAGTTTGACGACGCGGGCATCGTAACCCGTCATAACTTCGAAGGCGGTAAATCCGTGTTCGAACTGACCCAGCAGCACCATCACGATCACCTGATCTGCCTGGATTGTGGCAAGGTCATCGAATTCAGCGATGAATCAATCGAAACGCGCCAGCGTGAAATTGCCACTCGCCACGGTATCAAACTCAGCAACCACAGTCTGTACTTGTACGGTCACTGTGCTCTGGGAGACTGCCGCGAAGACGAGACGCTCCACGATAAGTAATTAAGTGTGCTATGCAGTATAAAAAAACCGGCGCTTTAGCCGGTTTTTTTATACCTGAATTCAGGCAATGAGGGTTTCTTGCAGGTAACGCCAGCGTGGAATGCTGGTGCTGCAATCAAGAACCGCCAGTGAAATACGGCTCTGATTGATGCCATTCATCATTTGTAATTCACGATACTGAATCGTCACTTCCTCACTTTGCTGCGAGATAATGGCGTGCTCGCTGGTCGCAATCCGCATACCTTCGCGTTGACCATTTAACTGGCGAAACAGCGCTTCCATCTCATTAAGATCCAACTGTTTACCTTGCGGTGTCACCATTTTAAATTGGGGATGAAAGTGCGACAAAAACAGGTCGATGCTGTCATCACTGCCTTCGACCTGATTGAAAATACGTTCGATAAGTTGATGTAAAACAACCACACTGTGCTTGGCTTCCAGAGCGAGACTTGTCATTTTTTTTCCTTTGGTAACCCGCGAAGCAACGTCTTAGAGCGCATAGCCTACCTGAAAAAAAGTTTTTCACACGGCCAAATGGATTAATTTTTCTAAAGTCAGAATAGTCGTAAACGACAAAAGAAACTTATTAACTGGCATGCAGAATAATTGATTACCCATTGCCAAATGCAGACAATAAAAAAGGGCGATTGCTCGCCCTTTCATGATCTTATCGTACTATCAGCAAAAAAGATTATTCGCCGATTTTTGCCCAGGTGTCACGCAAACCTACGGTGCGGTTAAACACCAATTGGGACGGCTGCGAATAGACGCTGTCAGCACAGAAATAGCCTTCGCGCTCAAACTGATATGGCGCCATTGGCTCAGCAGCACGCAAGCCTGGCTCAACGAAGCCCTGTTTAGTCTCCAGCGAGTTCGGGTTAATGGTGGTGAGGAAATCCTCTGCCGCTCCCGGATTTGGCACACTGAACAGACGATCGTACAGGCGGAATTCCGCCGGTAGCGCGTGAATCGCAGACACCCAGTGAATAACGCCTTTCACTTTACGGCCATCAGCAGGATCTTTGCTTAACGTGTCCACATCACATGTGCAGTAGATGCAGGTGATATTACCTTTATCATCCTTCGCCACGCGTTCAGCACGAATCACGTAAGCGTTACGCAGACGTACTTCTTTGCCCAGCACCAAACGTTTGTATTGCTTGTTGGCTTCTTCACGGAAGTCTGCGCGATCAATCCACACTTCGCGGCTGAACGGTACTTCACGCGTGCCCATCTCCGGTTTGTTCGGATGATTTGGCATGCTGATGATCTCTTCATGCCCAGCTGGCAGGTTCTCAATTACCACTTTCAGTGGATCCATAACTGCCATCGCACGCGGCGCGTTTTCATTGAGATCGTCACGAATGCACGACTCCAGTGATGCCATCTCGACGATATTATCCTGCTTAGTCACACCAATACGACGGCAGAATTCGCGGATTGATGCGGCGCTGTAGCCACGACGACGCAGACCAGAAACGGTCAACATGCGCGGATCGTCCCAACCTTCCACAACCTTCTCGCTCACCAACTGCGTCAGTTTACGCTTCGACATCACCGCGTATTCCAGATTCAGACGGGAGAACTCGTACTGACGCGGATGCACAGGAATGGTGATGTTATCCAGCACCCAATCGTACAGGCGTCGGTTATCCTGGAATTCAAGTGTGCAGAGTGAATGCGTAATGCCTTCAATGGCGTCCGAAATGCAGTGCGTGAAGTCGTACATTGGATAGATGCACCACTTGCTGCCTGTCTGATGGTGATCGGCAAACTTAATGCGATACAGCACAGGATCGCGCATCACAATGAAGCTAGAGGCCATATCAATTTTGGCACGCAGGCAGGCTTTACCCTCTTCAAAACCACCGTCGCGCATCTTCTGGAACAGCGCTAAGTTCTCTTCCACGCTGCGATCGCGATAAGGGCTGTTTTTGCCTGGTGCAGTCAGCGAACCGCGGTATTCACGGATCTCATCTGCCGATAATTCATCGACATAGGCCAGACCTTTATTGATCAGCTCAACGGCGTAGTTAAAGAGTTGGTCGAAGTAATCTGAGGAGTAACGAATGTTGCCGCTCCACTCAAAGCCCAGCCATTGCACGTCATGCTTGATGGATTCGACAAACTCCAGATCTTCTTTCACTGGGTTGGTGTCGTCGAAACGCAGATTGCACTGGCCTTGGTAGTCTTGCGCAATACCAAAGTTCAGGCAGATTGATTTCGCATGGCCAATATGCAGATAACCATTGGGCTCAGGCGGGAAACGGGTATGCACACTATTGTGCTTACCGCTCGCCAAATCTTCGTCGATGATCTGACGAATAAAGTTCGTTGGGCGGGCTTCAGCCTCACTCATCTCAAAATCCTCAAAAACTATAGCGGGTGATTTGTACCACGAAGTAACGGAGTATGATCCACAAAGCGCAGGCGGGAAACAACCGTTTGTTGGTCGTTTTAAAACAAAAAAGGCAGGAATTGCTTCCTGCCTTCTGACCAATCACAAGGACTTAGCCTTTAACCTCATACAGCGGAGTCTGACCTGCAACCACTGAACCTGTTGCAAGGATATTCAGACCGGCAAAATCATCGCTATTGCTTACAACGACCGGACTGATCATCGAGCGTGCATTGGCGTTGAGGAAATCCAGATCCATTTCCAGGATTGGCTGACCTGCAGTTACCGTTGCCCCCTCTTCTACCAGACGCGTAAAGCCTTTACCTTCCAGCGCTACCGTATCCAGCCCCATGTGCACCACAATCTCAACGCCGTTTTCCGCTTCAAGGCAGAACGCATGGTTGGTATTGAAGATTTTCACCACGGTACCGGCGGTTGGCGCAACGACAGTTTTGTCCGTTGGCTTGATTGCCAGGCCATCGCCGACCGCTTTGCTCGCAAAGGCTTCATCCGGCACATTTTCCAACGCAACGATGTCGCCTGTTACGGGCGCCAGCAGCGTGGCGATTACCGCCTTCTCAGAGTTCAACACTGCCTGTGGTTTTGCCACTGGAGCAGCTGCTGCAGCTGATGTCACCACCGATGCGGCAACCGGGCCTTTGCTCAATACTGTTTTCATTGCCGTAGCAATGCTCTCAGCTTGAGTACCAACGATGACCTGTACGCTCTGCTTGTTCAGGCGAATCACGCCAGATGCGCCCAGACGTTTAGCGACGCCCTCATTCACCTGAGCGGAATCTTTCACATTCAGACGCAGACGGGTAATGCAGGCATCAATGTTGGTGAGGTTTTCAGAGCCACCTATCGCCGCAATATAACGACGCGCCAGAGACTCAGTTTGGCTTTCACCGTTGCCAGTGGTATCGACATTAACGTCATAACCATCGGTTTCATCGCCGGCTGAGAGTTCACGGCCCGGTGTTAACAAGTTGAATTTCTGGATAGTGAAACGGAACACCGCATAGTAGATAACGAAGAATACCAAGCCCTGCGGAATCAGCATCCACCAATGTACGGCCAGCGGGTTGCGCGTTGACAGCACCATATCAACCAGACCCGCACTGAAGCCGAAACCGGCAATCCAATGCATGCTTGCGGCGATGAATACCGAGATGCCGGTCAGTACTGCGTGAATCACATACAGTACCGGTGCCACGAACATGAAGGAGAACTCCAGCGGTTCGGTAATACCGGTAAAGAAGGCTGCAAATGCCGCTGCCAGCATGATCCCGCCGACTTTGGCGCGGTTTTCAGGGCGTGAGCAGTGATAAATTGCCAGCGCAGCACCAGGAAGACCAAACATCATGATTGGGAAGAAGCCCGCCTGATAACGACCGGTAATACCCGGAATACCGGTGCCTTCAGCGATAGACTGCGCGCCGCCGAGGAACTTAGGAATATCGTTAATACCTGCAACGTCGAACCAGAATACAGAGTTCAGTGCGTGATGCAGGCCAACTGGAATCAGCAGACGGTTAAAGAAGGCGTAGATACCCGCACCCACTGACCCCATTTTCTGAATGTGTTCACCAAAGCTCACCAGTCCACCGAAAATGAGCGGCCAGATATACATCAGGATGAACGCAATCACGATCATCAGGAATGAGACCAGGATTGGCACCAGACGGCGGCCGCTAAAGAACGACAGCGCTTTAGGCAACTCAACGTGACTGAAGCGGTTATAGACTTCAGCAGAGAGGATACCCACAAGGATACCGACAAACTGGTTATTAATTTTACCGAAGGCGGCAGGAACCTGCTCCACCGGCATTTTCTGAATCATTGCTACCGCAGCCGGCGAGCAGAGTGTGGTTACCACCAGGAAACCTACAAAGCCCGTTAATGCTGCTGCACCGTCTTTATCTTTAGACATACCGTATGCCACACCAATGGCAAACAGCACTGACATATTGTCGATGATAGCTGAGCCGGATTTAATCAGCAGTGCCGCCAGCGCATTACCTGCGCCCCAGCTGTCTGGATCAATCCAATACCCAACGCCCATCAAGATTGCCGCTGCCGGCAAAGTCGCTACCGGCACCATAAGCGCGCGGCCGACCTTTTGCAGATATCCTAGAATACTCACCTTATTCTCCCCCTATGAGACTGGCGTTTTGCCGTAGCGCAGGTTGATTTTATTATCCCGTCGCCCGGTACCTTGATGACACTTTTCACCACGATGCGCAGTGTAAAGATAAATTAATTCGCCTCGCAAATTAAAACCGTTACAACTGTGACTTTAATCACCAAATTGGTGGTTTGATCACGCGAAATGCTAGCCAGCACCACAAACTTATTTTATGATGAAAAATATCGAGGCGCACTTTTCCCGGATGGCTACGCTTAAACGCATTACGCTTAAGGACAGGTAACTGTCAGCGAAAAGGCAACTCCACATTTCCAATCTTAACTGAGGTGAAGACATGAGACTGATCCCTTTGGCCACACCGACCCAAGTGGGTAAATGGGCTGCACGCCATATTGTTAACCGCATTAATGCGTTTAAGCCTAGCGCAGAACGTCCTTTCGTGTTGGGCTTACCCACCGGTGGAACGCCGCTGGAAGCCTACAAGCACCTGATTGACATGCACAAAGCGGGCCAGGTCAGTTTCAAACATGTTGTGACCTTCAATATGGATGAATACGTAGGTCTGCCCAAAGAGCATCCAGAAAGCTATCACAGCTTTATGTACCGCAACTTTTTCGATCATGTTGATATTCAAGAGCAAAATATCAATCTGCTCAATGGCAATGCGGAAGATATTGACGCAGAATGTCGCCAATACGAAGAGAAGATCCGCTCCTACGGTAAAATTAACCTGTTTATGGGCGGCGTAGGTAACGATGGTCATATCGCTTTCAATGAACCGGCCTCTTCCCTTTCATCCCGTACTCGCATCAAAACCCTGACGCACGACACGCGCATCGCAAACTCTCGTTTCTTTAACGGTGATGTGGATCAAGTGCCAAAATATGCGCTGACCGTGGGTGTTGGCACATTACTGGATGCTGAAGAAGTGATGATTCTGGTTACGGGTCATCTGAAGGCACAGGCTCTGCAGGCCGCTGTTGAAGGTAACGTTAATCATATGTGGACCATCAGCTGCCTTCAGCTGCATGCCAAATCTGTCGTGGTCTGTGACGAACCAGCCACCATGGAACTTAAAGTAAAAACCGTGAAATATTTCCGCGAAATGGAAGCGGAAAACATGAAGGGTGTGTGAGAACACATTGTATTAAAACCTGCTGCTGATAAGCGGCAGGCCTAGCCGGGAGAGATAAACGATGTACGCATTAGTAAACGGCCGGATTTTTACTGGTCATGAGATTCTGGACAATCATGCGGTCGTGATTGCGAATGGCCTGATTGAGCGCGTGTGCCCACGCGCTGCCCTGGACGCGTCAATTGCACAGCAGGATGTGGCTGGTGCGTTTATCGCTCCTGGTTTTATTGATCTGCAGCTTAACGGCTGCGGCGGTGTGCAGTTTAACGATGATATCAATGCACTCAGCGTTGAGACGTTAGAGATCATGCAGCGTGCCAATGAAAAGTCGGGCTGCACCAGTTATTTACCAACGTTAATTACCAGTACCGATGCGCTGATGAAACGCGCAATTGAAACCATGCGCGCCTACCTGGCGAAACATCAGCATCAGGCGCTGGGCCTGCATCTTGAAGGTCCGTGGTTGAATAAAGCCAAGAAAGGCACGCACAATCCTGAACTGATTCGCCTGCCGGATACCGCGCTGGTGGATTTCCTCTGTGCGAATGCCGACGTCATCACTAAAGTGACATTGGCTCCTGAAAATGCAGGTAGCGAGGTGATCCGTCAACTGCGCGATGCAGGCATTATCGTCTCTGCTGGCCATTCAAATGCCACCTATGAAGAAGCCAAAACGGGCTTTAGCGCGGGCGTGAGTTTTGCTACGCATCTTTATAATGCGATGCCGACGTTTGCAGGGCGCGAACCCGGACTGATCGGTGCGCTGTTTGATTCACCTGATGTATACTGCGGCATCATTGCAGATGGTTTACATGTCCATTACGCTAATGTGCGCAATGCAAAACGCATCAAAGGCGACAAACTGGTGTTAGTGACCGATGCTACGGCACCAGCAGGCGCTTCGATTGATCAATTCATTTTTGCAGGCAAAACAATATACTATCGTGATGGTCTGTGCGTTGATGAAAACGGTACGCTCAGTGGTTCTGCGTTAACCATGATTGAAGCAGTACAAAATAGCGTGGAACATTGTGGTATCGCTCTTGATGAAGCGCTGCGTATGGCAACGCTTTATCCGGCGCAGGCGATGGGTGTGGAGAAACAGTTAGGTACAGTTGAAGCAGGAAAAGTCGCTAACCTGACTGTCTTTACCCGCGATTATCAAATCACTAAGACGTTAGTCAATGGAGACAACGTCCTCAGCGAGTAAGTATTGAATGACCACTGGCGGCCAGTCTCAAATAGGAAATGTCGATCTTGTCAAACAACTCAACAGTGCAGCCGTTTATCGGTTAATAGATCAACAAGGGCCCATTTCGCGCATTCAGATTGCCGAACACAGTCAACTTGCGCCCGCCAGTGTCACCAAAATCACTCGCCAGCTCATTGAGCGCGGGCTCATCAAAGAGGTGGAACAACAAGCCTCCACCGGTGGACGCCGCGCAATTTCCATCATCACCGAAACCCGTCATTTTCATACTATCGGCGTGCGCCTGGGGCGCAATGACGCGACCTTAACGTTATTTGATCTCAGCGGAAAGTCATTGGCGCAGGAAGATTATCCCCTGCCAGAACGCACTCAGGAAACGCTGGAAAATGCGTTATTCAATGCCATCAGCGCCTTTATGGCAGCACATCAGCGTAAAATCCATGAGCTGATCGCCATCGCGGTTATTCTCCCAGGATTGGTCGATCCGATTAACGGCATCATTCGTTACATGCCGCATATCGCGGTAAGCCATTGGCCACTGGTTTCCAACCTGAAGAAACGCTTTAACGTCACGAGTTTTGTTGGTCATGATATCCGTAGTCTGGCACTTGCCGAGCACTACTTTGGTGCAAGTCGCGATTGCGCAGACTCCATTCTGGTGCGTTTACATCGGGGTACTGGCGCCGGCATTATCGCCAACGGACATATCTTTCTTGGCAGTAATGGTAACGTTGGTGAGATTGGCCATATCCAGGTTGATCCATTAGGCGAGCGCTGCCACTGCGGCAACTTTGGCTGTCTGGAAACCATTGCTGCTAACGGCGCGATTGAAAACCGGGTGCGACACCTGCTTAATCAAGGCTATCCCAGCTCGCTCACACTGAACGATTGTTCGATGCCACAAATTTGCCGTGCAGCTAATCATGGCGATGCGTTGGCTTGCGAAGTGATTGAATATGTTGGCCGCTATCTGGGCAAGGCAATTGCCATAGCCATTAACCTGTTCAACCCACAAAAAGTGGTACTGGCAGGTGAAATCACCGAAGCCGATAAAGTGCTGTTCCCCGCTATTGAAGGTTGCATTAATACGCAAGCGCTCAATGCCTTCCGTAAGAATCTTCCGGTGGTGCGTTCTGAGCTCGATCATCGCTCAGCAATTGGCGCTTTTGCGCTGGCAAAACGCGCTATGCTGAATGGCATTCTGTTGCAACATCTTCTGGAAGAGTAATCACCAGCCTGCCCTTTGGCAGGCCCGACCGGATGCAATCTATGACGATTAAAAGCGTAATCTGTGACATCGACGGCGTGTTGATGCACGACAATACCGCCGTTCCCGGCGCAAATGAGTTTCTGCAGCGTATTCTGGCGAAGGAGATGCCGCTGGTCGTGCTGACCAACTATCCGTCGCAAACGGCGCTGGATCTGGCTAACCGCTTTGCCAACGCAGGCGTTGAAGTGCCCGATTCGGTGTTTTACACCTCGGCGATGGCCACGGCTGACTTCCTCAAGCGTCAGGAGGGGAAAAAAGCCTACGTGATTGGCGAAGGCGCGCTCATTCACGAACTCTATAAAGCCGGTTTTACCATCACCGACGTCAATCCCGATTTCGTCATCGTAGGGGAAACACGCTCGTTTAATTGGGATATGATGCATAAAGCCGCCTTTTTCGTCGCCAACGGCGCACGCTTTATCGCCACCAATCCTGACACGCACGCGCGCGGCTTTGTGCCTGCCTGCGGTGCACTATGTGCCGGGATTGAAACCATCTCTGGCCGCAAACCGTTTTATGTGGGCAAACCCAGCCCGTACATCATGCGCGCCGCTTTAAACAAAATGCATGCACATTCGGAAGAGACGGTGATTGTTGGCGATAATCTGCGTACTGACATTTTGGCTGGCTTCCAGGCCGGCCTGGAAACCATTTTGGTGCTGTCCGGCGTTTCAACGTTGAGTGACATTGATGCCATGCCATTCCGCCCGGATTGGATTTATCCGTCAGTCGCGGATATCGATCTTTTCTGAATCCAGCCATTACGTCCTCTTATAGCCCTGCACCCGCAGGGCTTTTGTTTTTATTACACGGCTCCACCTCCCTGTCACTTATCTTCTGCTCACAAGATGAGCAATACTACAAATAGATTAGACAACATCTAAAATAACCACCTTTAAATTGAATAAAATTCAATATTACCGACAACTCAACATTCTTTTTATCAAAGAATCGCATTTTCACTTGCGTTAACACTACCACTTAGCGCATTTTCTTATACATCACGCAGTCAAGGCTGCCGGACAAACAGAAATAACGTCACCACAAGGTGAGATCAGGAGTCAGTTATGTGTTCAATTTTTGGTGTGCTGGATCTCAAAAGCGATCCTGTTGAGCTGCGCAAGAAAGCGCTGGAATCTTCTCGTTTGATGCGTCACCGTGGCCCAGATTGGTCAGGTGTTTATGCGGATGACAAAGCCATTCTGGTGCATGAGCGCCTATCAATTGTTGACGTCAACAACGGCGCCCAGCCGCTGTATAACGCCGATCACACCCACGTACTGGCTGTTAACGGTGAGATCTACAACCATCAGGCGCTGCGTGCGGAGCTGAGCGATCGTTATGCATTCCAGACCGGTTCTGACTGCGAAGTGATCCTCGCGCTGTACCAGGAAAAAGGCGTCGATTTCCTTGATGAACTGCAAGGTATGTTCGCCTTCATTTTATGGGACAGCGTTAAGCAACAGTATCTGATCGGCCGCGACCATATCGGCATTATCCCGCTGTATATGGGTAACGACGAACATGGCAACCTGTTTGTGGCTTCGGAAATGAAAGCGCTGGTGCCAGTTTGCCGCAGCATCAAAGAGTTCCCGCCGGGAAGCTATATGTCGAGTGCCGATGGTGAAATCCATCGTTACTGGCAGCGTGACTGGATGGAATATTCCGCCGTTGAGCACAACAAAACCGACGCGGCAGAACTGAAACATGCGCTGGAAGAGTCAGTGAAAAGCCACCTGATGTCAGATGTGCCCTATGGCGTGCTGCTGTCTGGCGGCCTCGACTCCTCTATTATCTCAGCTGTGACTAAGCGCTTCGCCGCAAAACGTGTAGAAGATGCCGACAAGAGCGATGCCTGGTGGCCACAGCTGCACTCCTTCGCCGTGGGCTTGGAAGGCTCTCCGGATCTGAAGGCCGCGAAATCGGTCGCTGAACACCTGGGTACCGTGCACCACGAAATCCATTTCACCGTTCAGGAAGGTTTGGATGCAATTCGTGACGTGATTTATCACATCGAAACCTACGATGTAACCACCATTCGCGCTTCAACACCGATGTATTTAATGTCGCGTAAGATCAAAGCGATGGGCATCAAAATGGTATTGTCCGGCGAAGGCGCTGATGAAGTATTCGGCGGCTACCTTTACTTCCACAAAGCGCCAAACGCAAAAGAATTCCACGAAGAGAACGTGCGTAAGTTGCTGGCTCTGCATATGTTTGACTGCGCGCGAGCCAACAAAGCGATGTCCGCATGGGGCGTGGAAGCACGTGTACCGTTCCTAGACAAAAAGTTCCTCGACGTAGCGATGCGCATCAACCCGGAAGATAAACTGTGCGGCAGCAACGGCAAGATGGAAAAACACATCCTGCGTGAATGCTTCTCTTCCTATCTGCCGGAAAGCGTGGCGTGGCGCCAGAAAGAGCAGTTCTCCGACGGCGTTGGCTACAGCTGGATCGATACGCTGAAAGAAGTGGCGGCGAAACAAATTACTGACCAACAGTTGTCTACTGCCCACTTCCGCTTCCCGTACAACACGCCAAACTCGAAAGAAGCGTATTTGTATCGCGAAATCTTTGAAGAATTGTTCCCAATTGCCAGCGCGGCAGAGTGTGTGCCGGGCGGTCCATCGGTGGCCTGTTCTTCAGCTAAAGCGATTGAGTGGGACGAAGCATTTAAATCGATGGATGACCCATCAGGCCGTGCTGTTGGCGTACATCAGTCTGCGTATAAATAAGGTTTTTACTCAATAAGATAAAGGGCTCAACCGAGCCCTTTTTTTGTGCAACTCACCCTGCAATGATTGAAAATTGCCGAATAAAGCACCAGCCTGGTCACAAGCCAGACAAACAGGCGTTTTAAGGCAAAAAACGACAAAAAAATTGTTGACGCTACAAGACTCAATACGCATAATGCGCCCCGCAACGCCGATGAAGGTTACGCGAAAAAGATGGCTACGTAGCTCAGCTGGTTAGAGCACATCACTCATAATGATGGGGTCACAGGTTCAAATCCCGTCGTAGCCACCATATTTTGCGGGAGTGGCGAAATTGGTAGACGCACTAGATTTAGGTTCTAGCGCCGCAAGGTGTGCGAGTTCAAGTCTCGCCTCCCGCACCATTTCATTCTTCGGCAGCCGGATGGGGTATCGCCAAGCGGTAAGGCACTGGTTTTTGATACCAGCATTCCCAGGTTCGAATCCTGGTACCCCAGCCAATCCGGAAAATGTTGTGGATACAAACTCGACGAATGGGATATCGCCAAGCGGTAAGGCACCGGTTTTTGATACCGGCATTCCCTGGTTCGAATCCAGGTATCCCAGCCATCGTTGGATGCAGTAAGCAGTAAAAAGGCTACGTAGCTCAGCTGGTTAGAGCACATCACTCATAATGATGGGGTCACAGGTTCAAATCCCGTCGTAGCCACCAAATTATTGGGGTGTCGCCAAGCGGTAAGGCTCTGGTTTCTGATACCAGCATTCCGGGGTTCGAATCCCTGCACCCCAGCCATAAAAAGACAATTTGATTAAACACCTATTGGGGTGTCGCCAAGCGGTAAGGCACTGGTTTCTGATACCAGCATTCCGGGGTTCGAATCCCTGCACCCCAGCCAAATTGCACAATAAAGCCCGCTTTTGCGGGCTTTATTGTTTTCTGCGTTCGGGTTTAAATCAGGAGCGCATGATTGCGCTCCTTACACATCATAAACCTAATGCATAACGCAGCACCTTGCGCTTCAATGCTCCGGCATTCTCCGCGGCAATCAACGCCAGATTACGTGCAAAACGCAACGGTGGCAGTTTATTGCTAAACGCGAAGTAGAACAGATCCATGCCGCCCTGCATCAGTAAGTTGTCTTTATAACGCTGACGATGATAACGCTGCAGCACGGTATCTGATGACCAACGCTGTGCCTGGCTGCGCGCCTCAACTAGCGTAGTGATCAAAGCATCCACATCCCGATAGCCCAAATTGACGCCCTGCCCGGCCAATGGGTTAATGGTGTGCGCCGCATCCCCCACCAGCGCCAACCCCGGCATCACATAACGCGTAGCATGACGTCGCACCAGCGGGAACGAAGCGGCAGTTTTGACCTTAACATTCCCCACGCGGTCTGGAAAATGCGCATAGATCTCTTTCTCCAGCTGTGGCAGTGGCAAGCTTTGCAGCTGACGAATACGCGCTGGTGCGTCATACCACACCAGCGAAGCACGACGATCAAACAGCGGCAGGAAAGCACGGGGGCCTTGTGGCGTAAACTGCTGCCAGGTTGAGTCTCCGGCATCGTGTTCGCACTCTACGCTTATCAACATGCATGATTGCGCATAGTGCCAGCCACGTACGCCGATTCCCGCCAGTTGCCGTACGCGCGAGTTGGCGCCATCCGCACCAACCACTAAACGCGTATCCAGCGTTTGTCCGTTGTCGAGTTGCACATGCCAGCCTGCACTGTGCGGCCGTAAATCCTGCAAAGTGGCGGGGCAGATTAACGTGATGCCCTCTTCCTGCATCTTTTCCCACAGCGCACGTTGCAGCACACTGTTTTCAACCATAAATCCCAGCTCAGGCAAGCCCAGCGACGCCGCATCAAACCGCACATGCGCACTTTGCCATTCCCAGGTTTCCAGTTGGCGATAAGGTGCACATCGCATCGCCTGCACTCGCGGCCAGACGTTCAGTTGCTGCAGCAAGGCCACCGAAGAGGCTCCAATCGCAGAAATACGTACGTCCGGATCGCTGTTGGCATCAAAGGCTGCAGGCTCTACACGCTCAACAACTGCCACGCGAAACTGCTGCTGTGCCAAACCGCACGCCAGTGCTGCCCCCACCATGCCACCGCCCACGATTACCACATCAAAATGTGAATCCTGCATCGACTCTAATCCTTCTTTTGTCGTGAAACCTTACAGCATCACGTTGATAGCTAAAGTGTACCGGAAATTCATCACACGATGCGATGTACATGCGTGAAGTGTGCAGGGTTAGCTGGTCACAGCAGCAGCGAGGCATTACAATACGCGCCCTGCACTCCGCTTTAATCAATGGCTAGTTCGATGACCAAAAAACTGCATATCAAAACCTGGGGCTGCCAGATGAATGAATACGATTCATCGAAGATGGCCGATTTGCTGAACAGTACGCACGGCTACATCCTCACAGAGGAAGCTGAAGAGGCGGACGTTCTGCTGCTCAACACCTGCTCTATTCGTGAAAAAGCGCAGGAGAAGGTTTTTGCTCTGTTAGGCCGTTGGAAAAAGCTGAAAGCGGACAACCCAGATGTGATCATCGGTGTGGGCGGCTGCGTAGCCTCGCAGGAAGGTGAACGTCTGCGCCAGCGCGCCAATTACGTGGATATCGTGTTTGGTCCGCAAACGTTGCATCGCCTGCCGGAGATGATCAATACCGTGCGCGGCAGTAAAAGCCCCGTTGTTGATATCAGCTTCCCGGAAATCGAAAAGTTTGACCGCCTACCAGAACCGCGTGCAGAGGGTCCAACCGCTTTTGTTTCCATCATGGAAGGCTGCAATAAATACTGTACTTTCTGTGTGGTGCCTTACACCCGCGGCGAGGAAGTGAGTCGCCCAAGTGACGATATCTTGCTGGAAATCGCCCAACTGGCGGCTCAGGGCGTGCGTGAAGTCAATCTGCTCGGCCAAAACGTCAATGCCTATCGCGGTGCGACTTTTGATGGTGATATCTGTACTTTTGCCGAGTTACTGCGCCTGGTGGCGGCGATTGACGGTATTGATCGTATTCGCTTCACCACCAGCCATCCAATTGAATTTACCGACGACATCATTGATGTTTACCGCGATACGCCAGAGCTGGTGAGCTTCCTGCATCTGCCGGTACAAAGCGGTTCGGATCGCATCCTGACATTAATGAAGCGTGCGCACACAGCACTGGAATATAAAGCCATCATCCGCAAGCTGAAAGCGGCGCGTCCGGATATCCAGTTAAGCTCTGATTTCATCATCGGCTTCCCCGGTGAAACGCAGCAGGATTTCGAGCAGACCATGAAGCTGGTGGGTGAAGTGAATTTCGATGTCAGCTTCAGCTTTATCTATTCTGCGCGTCCCGGCACGCCAGCAGCCGATCTGCCTGATGATGTGTCAGAAGAGGAGAAAAAGCAGCGTTTGTACATCCTGCAGGACCGTATCAATCAACAGGTAATGGCGTGGAGCCGCCGCATGTTGGGCACCACGCAGCGCGTGCTGGTCGAAGGAATTTCCCGTAAGAATGTGATGGAGCTGACCGGCCGTACCGATAATAACCGCGTAGTGAACTTTGAAGCGCCGGTTGAGCTAATTGGTAAGTTTGCCGATGTCGAGATTGTCGATGTTTATGCTAACTCACTGCGTGGCGTTCTGGTGCGCACCGAAGAGCAGATGGCGCTGCGCGTAGCTGAAAGCCCGGCCTCGGTCATTGCCCGTACCCGTAAAGAGAACGAGATCGGCGTCGGACTGTTCCAGCCTTGAAACCTCGAACGTTGAGCGACAGCGCACAAAGCGTTGTCGCCTGTTTCATCCTATCGCCCTTGCTTTCCGCAAGCACTGCCCAAATATCGTTTCTGAAGCTTGCGCCTCTGCGCAGCGCCATAAATAATTCCATAAAGATGCTGAAGAATCACTCCTCAGTATCCGGCACACTTTTTCAACTGGCCCTGAGTGACCTTAAGGATTCATTTGAATATCGAAACGCGTGAAATTGCCCTTGAACCGGCAGATAACCAACGACTGATGAGTTTGTGCGGTCCAATGGATGACAATGTGAAGCAGCTGGAGCGCCGTTTGGGTATCGAAATCAAACGCCGCGATAACCAGTTCACGCTGACCGGCCGCGAAATGTGCGTCGATGCCGCCGTGAATATCCTGCGTACACTCTATGTTGATACCGCACCGATGCGCGGCCAGATCAAAGACATTGAGCCGGACCAAATTCATCTGGCGATCAAAGAGAGCCGTGTACTGGAGCAAAGCGCTGAGAGCGTGCCGGAATTCGGCAAAGCAGTGAATATCAAGACCAAGCGTGGCGTAATTAAACCGCGTACGCCTAATCAGGCGCAATACATCGCTAACATCTTCGGACACGACATTACCTTTGGCATTGGTCCCGCCGGTACCGGTAAAACCTACCTTGCAGTAGCCGCAGCCGTCGATGCGCTGGAGCGTCAGGAAATTCGCCGTATTCTGCTAACGCGTCCGGCGGTAGAAGCGGGTGAAAAACTTGGCTTCCTGCCCGGCGATCTGAGCCAGAAAGTGGATCCATATCTGCGTCCGCTGTATGACGCCCTGTTCGAAATGCTCGGTTTTGAGCGGGTAGAAAAGCTGATTGAACGTAACGTAATTGAAGTTGCCCCGTTGGCCTACATGCGCGGACGTACGCTGAACGATGCCTTCGTCATACTTGATGAGAGCCAGAACACCACTATCGAGCAGATGAAGATGTTCCTGACGCGTATCGGCTTTAATTCAAAAGCGGTAATCACCGGTGACGTAACGCAGATTGACCTGCCGCGCAGCACCAAATCCGGCTTGCGCCACGCCATTGAGGTGTTAGCGGAAGTTGATGAGATCAGCTTTAACTTTTTCCACAGCGAAGACGTGGTGCGTCATCCGGTTGTCGCGCGCATCGTAAATGCTTATGAAGCCTGGGAAACCGCCGATCAGAAACGCCGTGACCAACAGGCAGAAGAGCGTAAACGCGAAGCTATCGCGGCTCAGCTTGCCACTCAAACCAGCCCGCAGGAGCGTTCATGAGCGCGGTGATTTTAGATTTACAACTGGCCTGCGCCGATGAAAGCCATCTGCCTGCGGAGAGCGATTTTCAGCGCTGGCTCGAAGCGGCGGTAACGCCCTTTCAGCCGGAAAGCGAAGTCACTGTTCGCCTGGTGGATGAAGCGGAGAGTAATGAGCTTAATCTGACTTATCGCGGTAAAGATAAGCCGACTAACGTGCTCTCATTCCCGTTTGAAGCCCCCCCGGGAATTGAACTGCCGCTGCTTGGCGATCTGATCATTTGTCGTCAGGTTGTTGAGCAAGAGGCTGCTGAACAAGGCAAAACCGTTGAAGCCCACTGGGCGCATATGGTGGTGCACGGTACGTTACATCTGCTGGGTTACGACCATATCGACGATGACGAAGCCGAAGAGATGGAGGCGCTGGAGACCGAGATAATGCTTGCTCTTGGTTATCCTGATCCGTACATTTCGGAGAAAGAAGACGCCTGAGCCGTTGGTTCAGGTTATTGCGCTGCTGGCGCGGATGCCGGCAGCCCCAATCCCTCATTAGAGAGAACGAAATTAAAACGCCATGAGCGACGACCATTCTCAAAACAGCGACGCACCCAGTAGTAAAAAGGGATTTTTCTCCCTGCTAATCAACCAACTGTTCCACGGTGAACCCAAAAACCGTGACGAACTGCTGGGGTTAATCCGCGATTCTGAGCAGAAAGAGCTGATCGACCAGGACACCCGCGACATGCTCGAAGGGGTGCTGGATATTGCCGAACAGCGCGTGCGCGATATCATGATCCCACGCTCGCAAATGATCACCCTGAAACGCAATCAAACTCTGGAAGAGTGCCTTGCGGTGATCATTGAATCCGCGCACTCCCGCTTCCCGGTGATCAGTGAAGACAAAGATCACGTCGAAGGTATTTTGATGGCTAAAGATCTGCTGCCGTTTATGGCCAGCGCGTCTGAACCTTTTAGCATCGAAAAAGTCCTGCGTACTGCCGTAGTCGTACCTGAAAGCAAGCGCGTTGATCGTATGCTGAAGGAGTTCCGCTCGCAGCGTTATCACATGGCGATTGTCATTGATGAGTTTGGCGGTGTCTCTGGTCTGGTGACCATCGAAGATATTCTTGAGCTGATTGTCGGTGAAATTGAAGATGAGTATGACGATGAAGAAGATCGTGATATTCGCCAGCTTAACCGTTACACCTATACCATGCGCGCCTTAACGCAAATTGAAGATTTTAATGAAGTCTTTGGCACCGATTTCAGTGATGACGAAGTCGATACCATTGGCGGATTGGTCATGCAGGGATTCGGCCACCTTCCCGCTCGCGGTGAAAGTATCGTCATTGATGGTTACCAATTCAAAGTCGCTATGGCTGACAGTCGCCGTATTATCCAGGTGCATGTAAAAATTCCGGAAGACTCACCACAACCGCAACTGGAAGACGAATAATTCTATGGCTTTAGCCTCTCTATACTCGCAGCAGCGGGTTCGACTGCTGCTGGCGTTAATAATGGGTGCCATTGGCACCCTTTCCTTTTCCCCTTACGATTTCTGGCCTGCTGCAATAATTTCGCTATTTGGCCTGCAGCTTGTGTTGCTGGAGCGTCGTACTCCGCAGGCGGCGGCGATCGGCTTCGCCTGGGGCTTTGGGCTGTTTGGCAGCGGCATCAATTGGGTGTACGTCAGTATCGCCACCTTTGGCGGCATGCCGGGCCCGGTCAATATCTTCCTGGTGATCCTGCTGGCGGCGTATTTGTCGCTTTATCCGCTATTATTCGCCACTCTGCTCAACCGCTTCTGGCCACGCGCTTCGCTATGGCGTTTGGCGCTAGCGGCGCCGGCGTTATGGCAAATTAGCGAATTCCTGCGCGGTTGGGTGCTTACCGGCTTTCCATGGCTGCAGTTCGGCTACAGCCAGATCAATGGACCGCTAAAAGGTTTAGCACCGTTGGCCGGGGTGGAAACCATCACCCTCCTGATGATGGTCATCGCGGGGCTGCTGGTGCATGCATTACATCATCGTAAGGTAAAAAGTCTGGTTGCCGCCGCGCTACTGCTGGTGCTGCCCTTACCGTTGCGTATGGTGCAGTGGTACCAACCGCTGCCGGAGCGCAGCGTTGATGTCGCGATGGTGCAAGGCAACATACCGCAGTCAATGAAGTGGGATCCCCAGCAGTTGCTTAACACGCTGCGCGTTTATACCTCCTCCAGCCAGCCGTTTATGGGCAAGGCACCCATCATTATCTGGCCTGAATCGGCAATTACCGATTTAGAGAGCAATCAGCAGCCGTTTCTGCAGGCGCTGGATGCAGAACTGCGCGCGCGTGGCAGTTCGCTGATTACGGGTATCGTGGATTCTCGCGTGGAAGGCGATAATCGCTATCACGATTACAACTCAGTGATTGTGCTGGGTGGTGAACAACCTTATAGCTATCAAAGCCAGAACCGCTATCAGAAAAACCATCTGGTACCGTTTGGTGAATTTGTTCCGCTGGAAGATCTGCTACGTCCGCTGGCCCCGTTCTTCGATCTTCCGATGTCTTCCTTTAGCCGTGGCGCCTACGTTCAACCGCAGCTGAAGGTGTCGGGTTATAACCTGACCAGCGCCATCTGCTATGAAATCGTGCTGGGAGAACAGGTGCGAGCCAACTTCCGTCCGGATACCAATTTCCTGCTCACGGTCTCCAACGATGCCTGGTTCGGCCATTCGATCGGGCCATGGCAGCATTTCCAGATGGCGCGCATGCGTGCGCTGGAACTGGGACGTCCGCTGCTGCGATCAACCAACAATGGCGTTACCGCAGTGGTAAACGCCAACGGCGAAGTGGAGAAGGAGCTGCCGCAGTTCACGCGTCAAGTACTGGAAGCCAAAGTGACGCCAACCACCGGCGAAACGCCGTATGCCAAAGCAGGCATCTGGCCGGTGTGGATTCTGACATTAATCGGTATTGTGCTGGCGATTCTCCGTCGTCATCGCTAACGCGAGCCCCTCTCCAAACAGGCGAAGTGAATACTTCGCCTTTTTTATACGCTGCTTTCTCTTCCCTGCGCTGTGCTTTTCCCGATTCTCTGCTGCCTTTTTACACTTATTCATCGTACTGGCACGATCATTGCTCTTTATTTCAGTGATTTTCGCAAACATCAGCTTTTATCAGCGTAATGCAACTTTTACGCACTACTTTAAGGCAATTGCGCGCACTGCATTGGCGCAACCGTGGATTTTTGCCTTTTATTGGTGCGGAGCGGCTCGCAAAAAAGAAACTTTTTTGTTTCATTGCGTTAACAATTCGCTATGTTAATCACTATCCTGCGCGCAGTTGCGCTATGGGATAACTAAAAAAGCAGCACGAAATACACACAACATCACAATCTGCGCAGTTTATGTTCTGCGCGACATCCATACGAAGGAGTTGGAACATGCAGATACGCAAAGTGGCATTATCTCTTTTGCTGTTGGGAGCAGCAGCGGGAGCGGCCCAGGCGGAAGATCTCACCGGTACCCTGAAAAAAATCAATGATAGCGGCGTGATCGTCGTTGGGCATCGTGAGTCATCAGTTCCCTTTTCTTACTATGACAACCAGCAAAAAGTGGTTGGCTATTCACAGGATTATTCCAACGCTATCGTGGCTGCCATTAAGGCCAAGCTGAATAAACCCGATTTGCAGATCAAAATGCTGCCGATTACTTCACAAAACCGTATCCCACTGTTGCAGAACGGGACGTATGATTTTGAATGTGGCTCGACAACCAACAACCTGGAGCGCCAGCAGCAAGCGGCATTCTCTGACACCGTATTCATCATCGGCACGCGTCTGCTGGTGAAGAAAGGCGGGGACATCAAAGATTTCGCTGACCTGAAAGGCAAAACCGTTGTTGTCACCTCCGGTACCACCTCTGAAATTCTGCTGCACAAGCTGAACGACGAGAAGAAAATGGATATGCGCATCATCAGCGCCAAAGACCATGGCGACTCTTTCCGTACGCTGGAAACCGGTCGTGCCGTGGCCTTTATGATGGATGACGCGCTGCTGGCGGGTGAACGAGCCAAAGCCAAGAAGCCGGATAACTGGGATATCGTTGGTACACCGCAGTCGAAAGAAGCCTACGGCTGCATGCTGCGTAAAGAAGATCCGCAGTTCAAACAGCTGATGGATGAAACCATCGCCAAAGCGCAAACCTCAGGCGAAGCGTCAAAATGGTTTGAAACCTGGTTCAAACAGCCGATTCCACCGAAGAATCTGAACCTGAACTTCGAATTGTCTCCAGATATGCAGGCCCTGTTCAAAGCACCGAACGATAAAGCACTCTGAATTAACAACGACAACAAGGGCAGCCCCGCTGCCCTCTCGATTGCTGAACATGCGGTGCGGACAGACAGACTGTAACAGGCCGTTCCCCTGAAGCAGGATGCAAGACACCGCTCAACAATCTTATGGGTAGCCTCGCTACCCTTTTTTTACCGGAGCTCGTTATGGGTATCGATTGGAACTGGGGCATTTTTTTAGAGCAGGCTCCGTTCGGCAATACGACTTACCTTGGCTGGCTGTGGTCCGGATTTCAGGTCACCATTGCGGTGTCCTGCTGTGCCTGGATTATCGCCTTCCTGGTAGGTTCCCTCTTTGGCATTCTGCGTACCGTGCCTAACCGCCTGTTGGCGACGATTGGTACCTGCTACGTGGAGCTGTTTCGTAACATTCCGCTGATCGTACAATTCTTCTTCTGGTATCTGGTGGCACCTGAACTGGTGGGAGAAAAGCTCGGCATGTGGTTTAAGTCTGAGCTGGATCCGAACATTCAGTTCTTCCTCTCCTCCACTATTTGTCTTGGCTTGTTCACTGCGGCCCGCGTTTGTGAGCAGGTACGTGCGGCCATTCAGTCACTGCCGCGTGGCCAGAAAAATGCTGGCTTAGCGATGGGTCTAACGCTGCCGCAAACCTACCGCTATGTGCTGCTACCGAATGCTTATCGCGTCATTGTGCCGCCGATGACGTCGGAGATGCTCAACCTGGTAAAAAACTCGGCGATCGCCTCAACCATCGGTCTGGTGGATATGGCCGCGCAGGCGGGCAAGCTGCTGGATTATTCCGCGCATGCGTATGAATCCTTTACGGCCATCACCCTGGCATATGTGGGCATTAACCTGGTCATCATGCTGATTATGAGTTTGGTTGAGCGCAAAATCCGCCTGCCTGGCAACATGGGAGGCAAATAATGTACGAATTTGACTGGAGTTCGATTGGTCCCAGCCTGCCTTACTTATGGAATGGGTTGATCATTACCTTCAAGATCACCGCAATCGCCGTCGTGTTTGGCATTATCTGGGGCACGATTCTGGCGGTGATGCGCTTATCGCCAATTGCGCCGGTGCGCTGGTTTGCCAAGCTGTACGTCAACCTGTTCCGCTCCGTACCGTTGGTGATGGTGCTGCTATGGTTCTATTTGGTTGTCCCTGCGTTCCTGCAGCAGGTGCTGGGCTTATCGCCTAAATCGGATATCCGCCTGATTTCAGCCATGGTGGCATTTGCACTGTTTGAGGCCGCGTACTACTCGGAGATCATCCGTGCCGGTATTCAGAGTATCGCGCGCGGCCAATCCAACGCCGCATTGGCGCTGGGCATGACGCATTGGCAATCAATGAAGCTCATCATCCTGCCGCAGGCGTTTCGCGCCATGGTGCCGCTGCTGCTGACACAGGGCATTGTGCTGTTTCAGGATACGTCGCTGGTGTATGTGTTGAGCCTGGCCGACTTCTTCCGTACCGCCTCAACCATCGGTGAGCGTGACGGAACCCAGGTTGAAATGATTTTGTTTGCCGGTTTGGTCTACTTCGTGATCAGCCTGAGCGCTTCGCTGTTGGTTAGCTATCTGAAAAGAAAAAGGACGGTTTAAATGATTAGCCTGAAAAATGTTTCTAAGTGGTATGGGCACTTTCAGGTGCTGACCGACTGCTCCACTGAAGTGAAAAAAGGTGAAGTGGTGGTGGTCTGCGGTCCGTCTGGCTCAGGAAAATCAACGCTGATTAAAACCGTAAACGGTCTGGAGCCGATTCAAAAGGGCAGCATTGAGGTAACTGGCATCGAGGTGAACAACAAAAAAACCAACCTCGCGCAATTACGTAGCAAAGTGGGCATGGTGTTTCAGCACTTCGAGCTGTTCCCGCATCTGAGCATCCTTGAGAACCTGACGCTGGCACAGGTGAAAGTGTTGAAGCGCGACAAGACAGCATCGCGTGAGAAAGCGCAAAGCCTGCTGAAGCGCGTAGGACTCTCTGCGCATGCCGATAAGTTCCCGGGCCAGCTTTCGGGTGGTCAGCAACAGCGTGTGGCCATCGCACGTGCGTTATGCATGGATCCCGTCGCGATGTTGTTTGATGAACCCACCTCGGCGCTCGATCCAGAAATGATCAACGAAGTGCTAGACGTCATGGTTGAGTTGGCTCACGAAGGGATGACCATGATGGTGGTGACCCATGAAATGGGCTTCGCGCGTAAGGTTGCCAACCGGGTGATCTTTATGGATGAAGGGAAAATTATTGAAGACACGAATAAAGATGACTTCTTTAACAACCCACAATCTGACCGTGCAAAAGACTTCCTGGCGAAGATACTGCACTGATTAGCGCAATAAATTGCGCCGCTACGGTATGTGCGCGTATCCGCAGCGGCGCGATTCATCGCGCGGGGTTTATTCATTCACACAATCAGGGTTCAAACGGCTGACGCTGAAACTGGTCGTGGCCACACTCTGGGCAGCGCGTTAAACTTTCTGGCGTATAAATTGCCCGCGTGAAGCCGCACTTCTCACACACCAGATTCCCCAACCCCACCACTTCACCGCTCTGGTAGACGCCGTGATGGCGTAAATCCTGAAACACCTCACGCCACTCCAGCTGACTTTTATCGGTGATATCCGCCAACTCCTTCCACAGGCTTTCACGGATCACGCGCAAAAACACCGAATCGCCCACCACATCGGAAGACTCCTGATAGCTCAGCGCAAACTCGTGTAAATCACGCCGCACCGCGCGCATCACTTCATTGACCTCAGCCGGCGAGAGCGTTTTTTTCGCCAGCAATGTTTGCCGCGCCTCAGCCACTAACGCATCAACATCGCGTTCGCCATGGTCCAGTCGCTGGGATAATGCTTCAATCGTTGCACGGTATTCCTGCGCCACGTTATTCATTTTATTCTCCTTTCCGCTGCGGATACTGCTGTTAAGTTTAGCTGTTTTGTCATATTTGCATTGCCAGCTGCAGTAGAAATCACAAAAGGGTGAAAGCGGTGGCGCATTCAGGAGAAATCATGCTGGTAGGGGCGCGAAAAGTTGTTGAGGGGCAACCTTATGGGTATGCTATGCGGATCTAAAAGTATGCTTCGCGATTTTCACAAAGGACCACAGGCAGCCATGCAAGAGCAATACCGCCCGGAAGAGATAGAAACCCGCGTCCAACAACACTGGGACGAAAACGAAACCTTTAAAGTGACCGAGCAGGAAGGCAAAGAGAAGTACTACTGCCTTTCCATGCTGCCCTATCCTTCTGGCCGCCTACACATGGGCCACGTGCGTAACTACACCATTGGCGATGTGATTGCGCGCTATCAGCGTATGCTCGGCAAAAACGTGCTGCAGCCAATCGGCTGGGATGCGTTTGGACTGCCAGCAGAAGGTGCCGCAGTGAAAAACAACACTGCGCCTGCGCCGTGGACATACGACAACATCGCATACATGAAGAACCAGCTTAAATTGCTGGGCTTTGGCTATGACTGGAGCCGTGAACTGGCAACCTGTCAGCCAGAATACTATCGCTGGGAGCAGTGGTTCTTCACCAAGCTGTATGAAAAAGGCATGGTCTATAAAAAGACTTCAGCCGTGAACTGGTGTCCGAACGATCAGACCGTACTGGCCAACGAACAGGTTATTGATGGCTGCTGCTGGCGCTGTGATACCAAAGTTGAGCGCAAAGAAATTCCACAGTGGTTCGTCAAAATCACTGCCTATGCGGAAGAGTTGCTGAACGATCTCGACAATCTTGAAGATTGGCCAGAGCAGGTCAAAACCATGCAGCGCAACTGGATTGGCCGCTCTGAAGGCGTAGAGATCACCTTCGACGTCGCCAACAGTGCTGAGAAGCTGACAGTTTACACCACGCGTCCTGATACCTTTATGGGGGCGACTTACGTCGCTGTCGCCGCCGGTCATCCGCTGGCACAGCAGGCTGCCGCCACCAATCCTGGCCTGGCTGAGTTCATCGACGAATGCCGCACCACCAAAGTGGCCGAAGCCGACATGGCAACGATGGAGAAGAAAGGCGTAGCCACCGGCCTGTTTGCCATCCATCCGCTGACCGGTGAAGAAATTCCGGTTTGGGTAGCCAACTTCGTACTGATGGAGTACGGCACTGGCGCAGTCATGGCGGTTCCAGGCCACGATCAGCGCGACTGGGAATTTGCCACTAAATACAATCTGAACATCAAGCCAGTGATCCTGAATCTGGACGGTTCAGAGCCAGATATCAGCACCGCAGCAATGACCGAAAAAGGTTCTCTGTTCAACTCTGGCGAATACAACGGCTTGGATCATCAGGCAGGCTTCAACGCTATTGCTGATGCGCTGGCCGCAAAAGGTGTGGGCGTGCGTAAGGTAAATTACCGTCTGCGCGACTGGGGTGTTTCTCGTCAGCGTTACTGGGGCGCGCCAATTCCAATGGTGACGCTGGAAGATGGCACCGTAATGCCAACGCCAGAAGATCAGCTGCCGGTCATCCTGCCAGAAGACGTGGTCATGGATGGCATCACTAGTCCGATTAAAGCCGATCCTGAGTGGGCAAAAACCACCGTTAACGGCCAGCCAGCGCTGCGTGAAACCGACACCTTTGACACCTTTATGGAGTCATCGTGGTACTACGCGCGTTACACCTGCACAAACTACCACGAAGGCATGCTGGATCCGGCGGCGGCAAACTATTGGCTGCCGGTCGATCAGTATGTTGGCGGTATCGAACACGCCATCATGCATCTGTTGTACTTCCGCTTCTATCACAAACTGCTGCGTGATGCAGGCCTGGTCAACTCGGATGAGCCAGCCAAACGCCTGCTGTGCCAGGGTATGGTGCTGGCTGATGCGTTCTATTATCACGGCGTGAATGGCGAGCGTAACTGGGTTTCTCCAGTTGACGTCACCGTTGAGCGTGATGAGAAAGGCCGCATCGTAAAAGCCACCGATACCGAAGGCCGTGAGGTGGTTTACGCTGGTATGAGTAAAATGTCGAAGTCGAAAAACAACGGCATCGATCCACAGCTGATGGTTGAGCGCTACGGTGCAGATACCGTTCGCCTGTTCATGATGTTTGCTTCTCCAGCAGAGATGACGCTGGAGTGGCAGGAATCAGGCGTTGAAGGGGCTAACCGCTTCCTGAAGCGCGTGTGGAAACTGGCTTACGAGCACGTTGCCAAAGGCGCGACCGTGGCGCTCGATGTCAACAGCCTGAATGACGATCAGAAAGCACTGCGCCGCGATCTGCACAAAACTATCGCTAAAGTGGCGGATGATGTGGGTCGTCGTCAGACGTTTAATACCGCTATCGCCGCCATCATGGAGCTGATGAATAAGCTGATTCGTGCCCCGCAGGAAGGCGAGCAGGATCGTGCACTGTTGCAGGAAGCGCTGATGGCTGTAACGCGTCTGCTCTATCCGTTCACCCCGCACGCTAGCTACGTATTGTGGCAGGCGCTCGGCGGCGAAGGCAGCATTGATGAAGCCAGCTGGCCGGTGGCTGATGAAGCGGCCATGGAGGAAGATTCTCTGCTGGTCGTGGTGCAGGTGAATGGCAAAGTGCGCGGTAAGATTACCGTTGCAACTGATGCCACGCAGGAACAGGTGCAGGCGCGCGCTGCGCAGGAGCATTTGGTGGCGAAATATCTGGATGGCGTCACCATTCGTAAAGTGATTTATGTCCCTGGCAAACTGCTTAACCTGGTCGTGGGTTAAGTTCAGGAGGAACTGTGCGACAACTGATTATCAGGCTGTTTGTCCTGCTTGCGGTAATGATTACCGCAGGCTGTGGTTTTCACCCGCGCGGCACCACATCGGTGCCGGCCGAGATGAAAACACTCATCGTCCAAAGTGGCGACCCGTATGGTCCACTGTCACGTGCCGTGCGCCAGCAGCTACGCATCAACAATGTGAACATCATTGAAGACAGCAAAGCGGCCAGCGCTAAGTACCCAACGCTGCGCCTGGGTGCGGAAGGCCAGGGACGTGATACCGCATCGGTGTTTATCAGCGGAACCACCGCGGAATACTCACTGGTGATGACGGTAACCGCCCAGGTTCTGCTGCCGGGTAAAGGAATCTATCCAATCAGCACTACCGTGTATCGTTCTTTCTTCGACAACCCGAACGCCGCACTGGCCAAGGATGCGGAGCAGGACATGATTGTGCAGGAGATGCGCCAGCGCGCGGCCGAGCAGCTAGTGCGTAAATTGCTTACCGTTCACGCCGCGCAGGAAAGCAACAAAGAGACCTTACCGCAGCCTGAGACGATTGCACCGGGAGAGAATTCACCGGAAGTGTCTTCTTCGTCAGCTACCAGTCTGCAATGATCAGGATTTATCCTGAACAACTGAGCGCGCAGCTTCGTGAGGGGCTGCGCGCCTGTTATTTTCTCACCGGTAATGAACCGCTGCTGATTCAGGAAAGCGCCGATGCTATCCGCGCAACGGCCACCGCGCAGGGGTTTGAAGAACATTTTAGCGTCACCGTGGATGCGCAAACTGACTGGGATGCCCTTTTTGTCAGCTGCCAGTCACTTAGCCTTTTTACCCAACGCCAAACCTTAACGCTGCAACTGCCAGAAAATGGGCCAAACGCGGCCATTGCTGACCAGCTGATAAAACTGGCTACGCTACTGCACCGCGACATTCTGCTAGTGCTTCGCATGGCGAAGTTAACCAAAGCCCAGGAGAACAGCGCCTGGTTCAAAGCACTGAGTGCGCAGTCGGTGTTAGTTCCCTGTCAGACGCCGGAACAGGCTCAGCTGCCGCGTTGGGTCGCCGGCCGCGCCAGGGCGATGAAACTCAACGTTGATGACGCCGCCATTCAGCTGCTCTGCTACTGCTACGAAGGCAATCTGCTGGCGCTGGCCCAGGCGTTAGAGCGACTGTCGCTGCTGTGGCCGGATGGCAAACTGACGTTGCCGCGCGTAGAAGCCGCCGTTAACGACGCTGCGCACTTTACGCCATTCCACTGGGTTGATGCATTGCTGGCGGGTAAAAGCAAACGTGCCCTGCACATCCTGCATCAGCTGGAAAAAGAGGATAGCGAAGTGGTGATTCTGCTGCGTACGCTGCAACGCGACTTGCTCACGTTGCTCCATCTGCAACGTAATCAGGCTAAACAAGCACTGCGCACGTTAATGGACCAGCAGCGTATTTGGCAAAATCGCCGCGCACTGTTTACCGAAGCACTGCAGCGCCTTGATGCGCGTCGTCTACAACGCGTGGTCCATCTGCTGGCAGAACTGGAGCTGAGCATGAAGCAGGATTACGGGCAAAATCTCTGGCCGCAGCTTGAGACGTTGTCGCTGCTGCTCTGTCATCGCGATTTCCCCATAAGCTTTACCGATGTCTAAACTTTACGCCCTCTTTGGCGGCACTTTCGATCCCATTCATTATGGCCATCTGCGCCCGGTAGAAGCGCTGGCGCAACAGGTGGGCCTGAAAAAAGTCACGCTGCTGCCAAATAATGTGCCACCCCATCGCCCGCAGCCCGAAGCCAGTGCCCAGCAGCGCGTGGCAATGTTGCGTTGTGCTATCGCCGGTCGTCCGCTGTTTGAGATTGATACGCGCGAACTGGAACGTGACACGCCCTCATGGACGGTCGCCACGTTGGAAGCATTGCGTGCCGAGCGCGGCGCAGAACAGCCCCTTGCGTTTATCATTGGTCAGGATTCTCTGCTAACGTTAGCCAAATGGCATCGCTGGCAAGATCTGCTGTCGCTGTGTCATTTACTGGTGTGTAAACGTCCCGGCTATGCGACGCAGATGGATACACCAGAAATGCAGCGCTGGCTTGATGAGCATCTTGCCGATGACGTGCAGCAGCTGCATCACTCATCCGCTGGACGGATTTGGCTGGCCGATACGCCGCTGCTCAATATCTCCGCCACAGAGATCCGTCAGCGCCGCCACGCGGGCGCCTCGTGCGCTGATTTGCTGCCTGATGCAGTCATCAACTATATCGATAGCGTTGGCTTATATCGCGGTTGATCGCAGCATGCTATACTGCGCCGCTTCATTTTCGGCTACTTTTTTCCAATCGCTAGCCCGTCCGTAATCACCTGTTTTTAAGGGGAACCTTTTGCAAGGTAAAACACTCCAAGACTTCGTTATTGATAAGATTGATGATCTCAAAGGCCAGGACATCATTGCTATCGATGTTCAAGGCAAATCCAGCATCACCGATTGCATGATTATTTGCACCGGCACCTCGACGCGTCACGTCTCCTCAATCGCCGATCACGTGGTGCAGGAATCACGCGCTGCGGGCCTGAAACCGCTAGGTGTAGACAGTAAAACGGCCTCCGATTGGGTGGTGGTTGACCTCGGTGACGTGATTGTACACGTGATGGAAGCAGAGAGCCGCCAGCTGTATGAGCTGGAAAAACTCTGGAGCTAAGCCTTGAAACTGCAGCTTGTGGCCGTCGGCACCAAAATGCCCGACTGGGTTCAGACCGGTTTCATGGAATATCTGCGCCGCTTCCCCAAAGATATGCCGTTTGAATTGATAGAAGTCACTGCCGGTAAACGCGGCAAGAACGCAGATATCAAACGCATTCTGGAAAAAGAGGGTGAAGCGATGCTGGCCGCCGTAGGTAAAGGAAATCGCATCGTCACGCTGGATATTCCAGGAAAACCGTGGGAAACGCCGCAGCTGGCGCAGCAGCTCGAACGCTGGAAGCAGGATGGTCGTGATGTCAGCCTGTTGATCGGCGGTCCGGAAGGCCTGGCGCCCGCATGCAAAGCCGCTGCCGAACAAAGCTGGTCGCTTTCCGCACTCACGTTGCCACATCCGCTGGTGCGTGTGCTGGTAGCAGAAAGCCTGTATCGTGCGTGGAGCATCACCACGAATCATCCTTATCATCGTGAATAAACGCCTGACAACCCCAGACAAAAAATGTAGCGGATGAAATTACAGAGCAACGCCTTTCGCGATTACACTGCCGAACAGAAACTTTTTGTCCGCCGAGCGTTGGTGGCCTTCTTTGGCATTCTGCTGCTCTCCAGCATACTGGTGGTCAATCTGTACCACCTGCAAATCCTGCGCTTTGACGACTACAGTACGCGTTCGAATGAAAACCGCATCAAACTGGTGCCGGTTGCGCCCAGCCGCGGCATTATTTTCGATCGGAATGGCGTGCCGTTGGCGTTGAACCGCACTATCTACCAGGCTGAACTGATGCCGGAAAAGGTCGAAAACCTGAAGCAGACCTTACAGGATCTGCGACCGGTACTGGATCTGACCGATGACGACATTGATGCCTTTGAAAAAGAGCGCAAACGCTCGCGTCGCTTTACCTCAATTCCGGTAAAAATCGGTTTGAACGAGGTGCAGGTAGCACGTTTCGCCGTCAATCAATACCGTTTTCCTGGCGTAGAAGTGAAAGGCTATCAACGCCGCTACTATCCTTACGGTCAGACGCTGACGCATGTGGTCGGCTATGTGTCTAAAATCAACGATCGTGATGTAACGCGTCTCGATCAGGAAGGAAAATGGCCAAACTATGCGGCAACGCATGATATCGGCAAGCTCGGCATTGAGAATTACTACGAAGATGTGCTGCACGGCAAAACCGGTTACGAAGAAGTTGAGGTCAACAACCGTGGCCGCGTGATCCGTCAGCTGCACGAGCAGTCGCCGCAGGCCGGACGCGATATTTATCTGACGGTAGACCTCAAGCTGCAACAATACATCGAAACGTTACTGACCGGCAGCCGCGCGGCGGTGGTGGTGAGCGACCCACGTACCGGCGAAATCCTCGCGTTAGTATCAACGCCCAGCTATGACCCGAACCTGTTTGTCGACGGCATCACCAGCAAAGATTATAAAGCGCTGCTAAGCGACGAAAACCGTCCGCTGTATAACCGTGCGCTACAGGCCTCCTATCCACCGGCTTCCACCGTTAAACCTTACGTTGCCGTCTCGGCGTTAAGCGCGGGCGTCATTAATCGCAATACCAGCCTGTTCGATCCCGGCTGGTGGCAGTTGCCGGGTTCGGAAAAGCGCTATCGTGACTGGAAAAAATGGGGTCATGGCCGTCTGAACGTGACGAAATCACTAGAAGAGTCAGCGGATACCTTTTTCTATCAGGTCGCATATGACATGGGCATCGATCGCCTTTCAGAATGGATGACCAAGTTCGGTTACGGCCATCGTACCGGTATCGATCTGCCGCAGGAGAGCGCGGGCAACATGCCGACGCGTGAATGGAAACTTAAGCGTTTCAAAAAACCCTGGTATCAGGGTGACACCATTCCCGTTGGCATCGGCCAAGGTTACTGGACCGCCACGCCGATACAGATGAACAAAGCGATGATGATTCTGATTAACGATGGCGTGATTAAGGTGCCGCATCTGCTGCGCGCCACTCGTGAAGGGCAGACCATGGTGCCTTATCGCCAGCCGCCGGATGCGCCGATTGGCGACATTCACTCTGGCTACTGGGAAATTGCCAAAGACGGTATGTATGGCGTCGCAAACCGCGCCAACGGAACGGCGCATAAAAGCTTTGCCGATGCGCCGTATAAAATCGCCGCCAAGTCCGGTACAGCGCAGGTCTTCGGCCTGAAAGAGAATGAGACCTATAACGCACACAAGATTGCTGAACGTTTACGCGACCACAAATTGATGACGGCTTTCGCACCGTACGATAAGCCGCGCGTGGCGGTCACTATGATTCTGGAAAACGGCGGTGCGGGCCCGGCAGTGGGCACCGTGATGCGCCAGATTCTCGACCACATTATGTTAGGCGACAATAATACCGTGCTGCCAGAAGCCACACCGACGCCGCCCGGCTACGAAGGTGAATAAAGATGTCCATGAACGATAATCCGCAGAAAAGGTCGATCTGGACGCGTATCCATATTGACCCATTATTTATGCTGATCATTCTCAGCCTGCTGGCCTATAGCGCCGTCGTCATCTGGAGCGCCAGCGGACAGGACCCGGGCATGACTGAGCGCAAGTTCGGACAAATAGCCATGGGTATTGTGATCATGCTGGTGCTGGCACAGGTGCCGCCACGCGTCTATGAAAGCTGGGCGCCCTACCTCTACATTGTCTGCGTGATTTTGCTGGTCGCGGTCGATGCCTTTGGCCATATCAGTAAAGGCGCGCAGCGCTGGCTCGATCTCGGTTTCGTGCGTTTTCAGCCCTCGGAAATTGCCAAGATTGCCGTGCCGCTGATGGTGGCGCGCTTTATCAACCGCGATGTGTGCCCGCCAACGCTGAAAAATACCGGCATCGCACTGGTGCTGATTTTCATGCCCACGCTGCTGGTGGCGGCGCAACCTGACCTCGGCACCTCGATTCTGATCGCCGCATCCGGTCTGTTTGTACTGTTCTTATCCGGTATGAGCTGGAAGCTGATTGGCGTGGCAGTGCTATTAGTGGCGGCTTTCATCCCCATTCTGTGGTTCTTCCTGATGCATGATTATCAACGTGACCGCGTGATGATGCTGCTGGATCCGGAAAGCGATCCGCTTGGCGCTGGTTACCACATCATTCAGTCTAAAATTGCCATTGGCTCGGGCGGCCTGCGCGGTAAGGGCTGGCTACACGGTACGCAGTCTCAGCTCGAGTTCCTGCCTGAGCGCCATACCGACTTCATTTTTGCAGTGTTAGCGGAAGAGCTCGGCCTGGTTGGCGTATTGTTATTGCTGGTACTCTATTTGCTGCTGATCATGCGCGGCCTGATTATCGCCGCTCGCGCGCAAACGACCTTTGGCCGCGTAATGGCTGGCGGTTTGATGCTGATTTTATTCGTTTATGTTTTCGTTAACATTGGCATGGTAAGTGGTATCTTACCGGTGGTTGGCGTACCGCTGCCGCTGGTGAGTTACGGCGGATCGGCATTGATTGTGTTAATGGCTGGGTTTGGCATCGTGATGTCGATCCATACTCATCGAAAAATGTTATCTAAAAGCGTTTAAGAGGCTGCACATGCGTAAGGACTGGCTTGGGGTTGCACTGGCATCATTGGTACTGGCTGCCTGTTCCACACCGGAACCGCAGAATAACACTGCGCCACCGCAACCGACCTATAACGGCCCGGTGGTGGAAATCCCCGGCGTAGAACCGCGTTATGAACCGATCAATCCTTCTACCAGCCAGGATTACAGCGTCAATGGTAAAAGTTACCGCGTGATTAAGGATCCGTCGAACTACAGCGAAGTGGGTTTGGCGACCTGGTATGGCGATGAAGCACAAGGTAATCGCACCGCTATCGGTGAATCTTACGACCCTGAAGCAATGACCGCCGCGCATCCCACGCTGCCACTGCCAAGCTATGTGCGCGTGACCAATCTCGCTAACGGCCGCCAAATTGTGGTGCGGGTTAACGATCGGGGTCCTTACACGCCGGGACGTATTATTGACCTGTCGCGAGCCGCAGGCGATCGCCTGAATATTTCCAACAACACCCGCGTGCGCGTTGATTACATTAAAGTGGCACCCGATGGTTCCGTCTCCGGGCCCGGAACCATTGGCACTACCGTTGCCAAACAGAGCTATGCCCTGCCCGCGCGTCCAGACCTGGGTGGCGGCATGGTCATGACCGGTGGCAGTGCCCCCGCGCCTGCACCGCAAGATGTACGCCCCGTGGATAACAGTACGCTGCAAAGTAATGGCAACATGGGCGCACCCGTGCAGAGCAGTGGTTTTCTTGGCGCACCGCAGCCCTTAGCCAACGGCGTGCTGGAAGGCAGCGAACCGCCACCAGCGGCACCGGTTCCCTCGTCACCAGCAGCAGCAAGTGCCGCACCCGCCAGCAGCCAAAATGCCCATGCAGGCAGCGGCTATGTGGTGCAGGTTGGTGCCATTAACGATGCGGCGCGTGCGCGTCAGCTGGCGGATAGCCTGGGCAAACGCTTTGGCGTACCGGGTGCAGTTGAAGCCAATGGCAACGTCTATCGCATCCAGCTTGGTGGCTTTAAAAGCCGCGCCGATGCAGTTGCGTTGCAGCAGCGCCTGAACACGGAAGCGCAAATGAGCTCATTTATTACCACTGCCCGTCCTTCGATGTAACGGACAGTGACATTTCCTGCTGAAACTGATTTGCAAAGCAAGATGTCGCCCGATCGGACGTTTGCTATAGTTAGGCACTTTTTTCACTCTAAACCCACGGATGTTGTAGTCCTGAACATGAATACGCTGAAACCTTCTCGTTTTCTGAAACGCCTGACAGTGGGATCACTGATCGCCCTTTCTCTCAGCCACGTCGCTTTTGCGGACGATGTGAACCTTAAGACTATGATTCCGGGCGTGCCGGACATTGATGCTGAAGCTTATGTGCTGATCGACTATAACTCCGGTAAAGTGCTGGCCGAAAAGAACGCGGATGCACGTCGCGATCCGGCGAGCCTGACCAAAATGATGACCAGCTACGTGATTGGTCAGGCGGTCAAGGCGGGCAAAATCCATAACGATGACATCGTTACCGTGGGAAAAGATGCCTGGGCTACCGGTAATCCCGTATTCAAAGGTTCATCGCTGATGTTCCTCAAACCGGGCGATCGCGTACCGGTTTCACAGCTGACGCGCGGTATCGTGCTGCAGTCGGGGAACGATGCCTGCGTAGCCATGGCTGACTACGTCGCAGGTAGCCAGGATGCATTCGTCAACCTAATGAACAACTACGTTGGTGCGCTGGGCCTGAAAAACACCCACTTCCAGACCGTGCATGGTTTGGATGCAGAAGGCCAATATAGCTCGCCGCGCGATATGGCGCTGATCGGTCAGGCGCTGATCCGTGACGTACCGGATGAGTATGCGGTTTACCGTGAAAAAGATTTCACCTTCAATAATATCCGCCAGACCAACCGTAATGGTTTGTTGTGGGATACCAGCCTGAACGTTGATGGCATCAAAACCGGTCATACAGATGCAGCAGGCTACAACCTGGTGGCCTCTGCAACAGAAGGCCAGATGCGTTTGATCTCAGCGGTAATGGGCGGCCGTACCTATAAAGGTCGTGAAACCGAAAGTAAAAAACTGCTGACATGGGGCTTCCGCTTCTTCGAAACGGTGGCGCCACTGAAAGCTGGCAAAGAGTTCGCCTCTGAACCGGTTTGGTTTGGTAATAGCGATCGTGTGCAACTCGGCGTGGAAAAAGATGCCTATCTGACCATCCCGCGTGGCCGCATGAAAGATCTGAAAGCCAGCTATGTGCTGAACAACACCGAACTGCACGCACCGCTGCAGAAAAATCAGGTGGTTGGCAGCATCAACTTCCAGCTTGATGGCAAAACCGTTGAGCAGCGTCCGTTGGTGGTGTTGAACGAAGTACAGGAAGGCGGTTTCTTCGGCCGCATTATTGATTACATCAAATTAATGTTCCATCACTGGTTCGGCTAAGGCGCGCTTGAAAAAACGCCAATTTGCCCCCAAATAAGTTACTATCTTTGCTCCCGCCCCGGCGGGAGCCTGTTTTTTTAAGCACCGGAGTGAATCTATGAAAACCAAATTGAATGAACTGCTCGAATTCCCTACCCCTTTTACCTATAAAGTGATGGGTTTGGCGCAGCCGGAGCTGGTTGATCAAGTGGTTGAAGTGGTGCAGCGCCACGCGCCAGGCGATTACAAACCTGACGTTAAACCAAGCAGCAAAGGCAACTATCACTCAGTGTCGATTACCATCACCGCCACCCACATTGAGCAAGTTGAAACCTTGTACGAAGAGCTGGGCAATATCGAAATCGTGCGTATGGTGCTGTAATTCTGGCGCTGGCAAAGTCCACTTTGCCAGCGTTATACTCTGCCCTCCACTCTCTATCGGATCTTCGCTTTGTCAGCTAATACGCTTCTTGTTCGTCAACTCGGCCAGCGCGATTGGCAACCCATCTCAGATGCGATGCATCACTTCACCGATCGGCGCGACAGCACCACGGCCGATGAAATTTGGCTGGTTGAGCATCATCCCGTGTTTACTCAAGGCCAGGCAGGCAAAGCGGAACATTTGCTGATGCCGGGCGATATTCCGGTGGTACAAAGCGATCGTGGCGGCCAGGTCACCTATCACGGGCCAGGCCAACAGGTGATGTATGTGCTGATTGACGTGAAACGCCGCAAGATGGGCGTACGTGAATTAGTGACAGCGTTAGAAGAGACGGTGATTGCGACGCTGGCCGACTATGGCATTAACGCTCGTGCTCGCGCGGATGCGCCGGGCGTGTATGTTGGCGATGACAAGATTTGCTCGCTCGGTCTGCGCATCCGCAAAGGCTGCTCATTTCATGGTTTGGCGCTCAATGTGGCGATGGATTTAGCCCCCTTCTTACGCATCAATCCCTGCGGATATGCGGGCATGCAGATGACGCAACTCAGCCAGTTCCAGCCAGGCGTTACGCCCGCAGATGTACAGCCGCCACTGGTCGCGCATTTTGCGCGTTTAACCGGATTTAGCCAGCTGGAATGGCGCAGTGAGGACGCGATTCAACCTTGACTGTACGTGCGAATTTACAAAATTGTAACTTTTGCGCCGGCTAATCGGCTGCTTATGAGCAGACGAGATGATATAATTTTTGCCATATTTTCAAAAAAAGTTGAAAGCCTGGTTCTCAGTTTGAGTGAGGAAGCTTTCAAATCGCAATCCCGACCGGAACCTGCAGATTTATGAGTAAACCAATTCAGATGGAACGTGGCGTCAAGTATCGCGATGCCGACAAAATGGCGCTCATCCCGGTGAAAACCGTGGTGGTTGAGCGTGAAGAAATTCTGCGTAAGCCGGAATGGATGAAGATCAAACTGCCTGCGGATTCAAGCCGCATTCAGGGCATCAAAGCCGCGATGCGTAAAAATGGTCTGCACTCCGTGTGCGAAGAAGCCTCTTGCCCTAACCTCGCAGAGTGTTTTAACCACGGTACCGCAACCTTTATGATTCTCGGCGCAATCTGTACCCGTCGCTGCCCCTTCTGCGATGTGGCACATGGCCGTCCAAATATGCCCGATGCCAACGAACCGCTGAAACTGGCACAAACCATCGCCGATATGGCGCTGCGTTATGTGGTTATCACGTCTGTGGATCGTGATGACCTGCGTGACGGCGGTGCACAGCACTTTGCCGACTGCATCACGGCCATTCGCGAAAAAAGCCCAACCATCAAAATTGAAACGCTGGTGCCTGACTTCCGTGGTCGTATGGATCGTGCGCTGGAAATTCTTAATGCCACGCCGCCGGATGTGTTCAACCACAACCTGGAAAACGTACCGCGCGTTTACCGTCAGGTACGCCCTGGTGCGAACTATGATTGGTCACTGAAATTGCTGGAGCGTTTTAAAGAAGCGCATCCGGAAATTCCAACCAAATCAGGTTTGATGGTTGGCCTTGGCGAAACCAATGCCGAAATCATTGAAGTGATGCGCGATTTGCGTCGCCACGGCGTCACTATGCTGACGCTGGGACAGTATTTGCAGCCAAGCCGTCATCACTTGCCCGTGCAACGTTATGTCAGTCCAGCTGAGTTTGACGAGATGAAAGAAGAAGCGATGGCGATGGGCTTCACCCATGCGGCCTGCGGCCCGTTTGTACGCTCTTCGTATCACGCTGACATGCAGGCAAAAGGCCTGGAAGTGAAATAATATTGCGTCTTCAAAACGCGCTATGAGATAAAAAACAAAAACCAGACTGGCAACAGCCTGGTTTTTTATCAACGTAATAAATACTTACACTTATTGACCTTCAGCGCAGTAATTACTCTTTGTGGCTTACCCGATCGGCGGGCACTTCTTCAGCGCTACTTTTGGATGCGCCGGATTCATCATCTTTCATGGCTTTTTTAAAGCCTTTGATTGCGGAACCCAGATCGCCACCCAGTGAACGTAACTTGTTGGTGCCAAAAAGCAGTACGATGAGCGCACCGATGATCAGCAGTTTGGCAATACTGATACCTTCCATAATTTACCTTTCAACCATTGTGAAAAACGGACCTGCCTATTAACGCGCAGTTTATAGCCGGCCTCAACTACAATCTGTAACAGAGTGAGACCACGGGCTAGATAAAGCGGCTGAGAAAGGCCTGCGTCCGCGGGTGCTGTGGATTGCCAATCACCTGTTCTGGCGCGCCCTGCTCCACCACCACGCCGCCATCCATAAATACCACGCGATCGGCTGCTTCACGCGCAAAACCAATTTCATGCGTGACCACAATCATGGTTAAGCCTTGATCGGCTAAGGTCCGCATGGTGGCCAGCACTTCGCCAACCAACTCAGGATCGAGCGCCGAGGTGGGCTCATCAAATAGCATTAGCGCCGGTTTTATCGCCAGCGCACGAGCAATGGCTACGCGCTGCTGCTGCCCGCCTGAAAGATGACGCGGCCAGGCATCCGCTTTATCACTCAATCCCACCGTAGCGAGCAGTTCGCGTGCATGCTTTAGCGCGTCTTGCCGTGGAAACTTGTGCACGCCAATCGGCGCCTCAATGATATTTTGCAGCACCGTCATATGCGGATAGAGATTGAACTGCTGAAATACCATGCCAATTTTCTGACGCTGATGCGCAATTTTACGCGCGGATAAACGGTGCAAGATGCCACGTTTAAGTTCGTAACCGATCTGATCCTCACCAACCATGATCGAACCGGCATTCATGTCTTCCAGATGGTTAATGCAGCGCAGGAAAGTCGATTTACCCGAACCTGACGGCCCCAGAATCACCACCACTTCGCCAGGAAACACATCGAGATCAATGCCTTTCAGCACTTCATTATCGCCATAACTCTTCTGCACATTACGTGCTCGCACCAGCGGCTGAACCTGATTCATACATCCTCCTTCAACCGCTGTGCGACGGCCGGTGTTTGATCGTTTGCCACGTTGCTGCGTTTATTCATCACTCTGCGCGTAGTGCCGCGTGCGTAGTAACGTTCAATCGCGGATTGGCCCACGTTGAGAATAGAGGTGATAAACAGATACCAAATCACCGCCACCATCAGCATCGGGATAATTTCAAAGGTGCGGTTATAGACAGCCTGCACCGAATACAACAGATCGCCCATGGCGATCACGCTCACCAGCGACGTGGCTTTGATCATGCTGATCAGCTGATTGCCCGTCGGTGGAATAATCGAACGCATGGCCTGTGGGATAATGACCCGGCGTAACGCACGGCTGCGGCTCATGCCAAACGCCTGCGTGGTTTCCACCTGACCGTTATCTACAGATAGCAAGCCCGCGCGAATGATTTCGGCCATGTACGCCGCTTCATTAAGCGCCAGCCCGGCAATCGCGGCGGTGAGTGGCGTAATCAGATCGTTGGTGTTCCAGCTGGCAAAGGTGATATCCGTCCAGGGAACACTGATTGAAAGTGTAGGAAATAGCGTCGACAGGTTGTACCAGAAAATCAGTTGCACCAGCAGCGGCGTACCGCGGAAAAACCAGATATAGAGCGACGCTATGCCACTCAGCAATCTGTTTTCCGATAGTCGCCAGACACCGAGTAACAATCCCAGTAGCGTGCCGAGAATCATCGACACCACCGTCAAGCCAAGCGTGACCTGTAGCCCCTTCATTACCGAACCTTCGGTAAACCACTGCAGCACCACTTTCCATTCGAAATTGGGGTTGGTCGCCACCAGCCAGAGGAAATCAGCGGCGATAACCAGCACCACAATCCATGAGATCCAGCGCCCATACGTGGGTGCACTGCGGGCGAAAGCCACATCGCGCTGCTGCACGTCGGCCTTATCCCTGGCTCGCGAATTGTTGGTGATGAGACTCATTTTGCTGCCCCTTGCGCCAGGTTACGACCTGGTTGCTGTAATACGTTACCGTCTAGTTTCCACTTCTTCATGATCGCCGCGTAAGTGCCGTTGCTAAACAGCTCTTTGTACGCGTCCAGTACCACGTTCCCCAGTTCCGAACCTTTCGGCACCACGGTGCCCTGGAAAATATCGCCAAAGCCGTTTTTCTTGCCTTTGCCCGATAATTCCAGTTGACCGTTAGCCTGCTCGATAAAGTAAGTCAGCGGCGCCTGTGATGAGAAGAACGCATCGGAACGTTTAGACCGAACGGCTAAAATCGACGAAGGCTGATCGGTAAACGATTGCACGACCACTGCCGGTTTACCCGCCGCAACACAGGCATCTGACTGCTTGCGAATCACCTGCTCAGCTGAACCGGCTGCCATTACCGCAATGCGCTTGCCGCAGGTATCTTCCAGCCCGTTGATCTTTGAGGGATTACCTTTCTGTACGCCAAACACCACAAACTCCTGCACAAAATCGATAAAGTCGACCTTCTGCTGACGATCCGGATAATCACCAATGGGGCCAATCGCCATTTGATAGCGGCCAGAATTGATGCCGGTGAGCACACCGGATAGCCCGCTCACGGTTGCATGCTCTATCTTAACGCCCAACAGCTGCGCCAGCGCTTCGGTCAGATCGGCGGATGCACCGTCCATTGTGTGCGGCCCATTAACGATTTCATACGGAGGAAAAGATCCGTTATTTACTGAGATCATCTTTCCACTGCGCTTAATTTCCGCTGGCAGGCGATCGTGCAGTGCCTGATCCATTTTTTGCGCAGGAATAGCCTCCGCGGCCTGAGCGAAACAGGCCGTCAGACCTAATGAAAGCGCGATGGCGGTAGCAAAAGTTTTCATCAGTCGATTCCCCAGCATTCAAAGTGGTTTAAGTTCAGGACGCGCAAAACAGCGATTTTCCAGCACCGGCAGCACACTGCGCGCATAGGCGATGCGCTGTGGATCGAGATCGGCAAACACCAGTGCGGCCGATTCAGGTGCTTTGGCTATCGCTACGCCGAGGGGATCGATCACCAGGCTGTTACCGATATTGCGTGGACCACATTCGCCCACCGCCACCATGTAACAGGTATTTTCCAGCGCCCGCGCTGTGGTCAGTAACTCCCAATGCATCTCTTTCAGCGGGCCTTTCACCCACGCGGCCGGCAGCACCAACACCTCGGCGCCATCCAGCACTAAACGGCGCGCCAGCTCCGGGAAGCGCACGTCATAACAGGTCATCAGTCCGACTTTCATGCCGGCCACTTCGACCAGCGGCGGAATTTCTCGTCCGGGGTTAACACGCTGTGACTCCTGCATGGCAAAAGCATCGTACAGATGCAGCTTGACGTACTTTGCGATGATTTCACCGTTGCGGATGGCGATCAGCACGTTGAGCGCTTTCTCTCCTTCGGTCGGCACATGCACGCTCATCATGGTGGTGAGCATGTTGCCTTTGCTGACAGCCAGCAGCTGCGTAACGAAAGGACCATCAAGCGGCTGCGCGGCTTTCAGTACCAGATCGGGATCGGCGATATCGCGCGCCAGCACGCCCTCTGGCAGTACCAGCAGATCCGCGCCACCCGCCAGCGCCTTATTCATCAATCCGATGCAAATATCGGTGTTTTCTTGCCATTCACGGCTGACGGCAAATTGCCCCATTGCGACTTTCATGATTATTCTCCTCGTGCCGCCGCCGGAAAGATCGCCTCTGGCGTTAGCAATGTTTTCGTTAGGCTTTGCTGGAATAGCTCATTAGCAAAGTCGGCAATCATCTTTTTGTTAGCGGCAAAGCCGTTTTGATTCCAGTCGGCAGGTAATTCCTGCGCGGTACGTCGCAAATCATCCAGCAGCCACGGCGTGGTATCCGCGTATTTTTCGCGCTTCTTCATCCACATATGGTAGGAGCGATCGATAATCTCGCTCAGTGCCTGGGGCAGCCAGGGATGCGCGTCTGCCAATGCAGGCTTTATTGCCAGGATATGAATGCCTGGCACGTAACCAACACGATTAAAGTAGTCACGCTCAGCAGCGGCGAAATCTAGCTGCAGCTGGCGCAGCCCTGAATCGGCAAGGAAAAAACCTTCCGGCATAAACGGCGTGAATACCGCATCCAGCTCGCCCGTTTTCAGCAGGTCGATCAGTGGACGCTCCCCCGGCGCTGGCTCGATGCGACCCGGACGACCAAAACCGGCCAGGCGATCGACAACAGGATGTTCCGCCGTCAAACGCCCGGCAAACCAGTAGGCATCATCGATCTCAACACCCGCTTCACGCAGTACGGTGCGCGTCCAGGTGTTGCCGGAATCCTGCCATCCCGTCACGCCAATCTTTTTACCCTTCAACTGTGCAGGCGAAGTAAGCGGGCTCTCACGCGTGGTGATGATGCAGCGCTGACGGAAACCGCGCATGAGAAAATGCGGTAATCCCAGCAATGAGGAGTCGCCTTTCGCGCGGGCCTGAGCAAAGCGGCTGAACGACACTTCACCCGCATCATATTGATCGCTGGTTGCCAGGTTATCAACCAATGTGCCCACGCGATCAATTTCCAGCGAAAACCCTTCTGGCTTGATGTCGCCAAGTGCCAGCGGGGTGAAGTAATCCCAGTCACGCACCGCCAGTCTAATGGTTACCATAGTTATGCTTTCCCCGTCTGTTTTGCCAGCCTTATAGCTGTGATGGTTTTTGCAGCAAATAGTGCTTGAATTTGAGTCTAAAACGCGAATACTAATCTGAACAATCTATTATTTGTTACTGAACAAAGGATTTTCTTATGACGCAAATTGTGGATTTGGCGTGGCTGAGTCAGCACATCACTGATGCTTCGGTGAAAGGCATTACGCATGCCACATCAACCTTGATTCGCGATGGCGAGATTGCTGTGGGCATGCAAATGCCCGCCGTGCGTGAGCTGGCAGAACGATTGGGGGTGAGTCCGGCCACCGTGTCGGCGGCCTGGGCGCAGCTAAAAAAGCAGAAAGTGCTGGCGGGGAAAGGCCGCAGCGGCGTGTGGGTGAGCGGCAATAGTGTGATGCCGCGCCCTATACGTTTCGAGAAAATTGGCAATTACGGTGAAAATGTTCGGGCATCATTGGCAATGGCTTCGCCCGATCCGTCCCTGCTGCCAGATCTGCGTCAGGCGATGCTGGCAGGCCTTGCCTCCCCTCAGTTGAACAGCTATCAACGTGAGGCGATTTCCCCCCAGTTGCAGACCGCGATTACGCCACGTTGGCCTTATCCCGCTGAAGCCTGGCTGGCAACCGATGGCGGATTTGATGCCATGAATCTGATTGTGCAAACGTTGCTATCACCAGGCGATCGCGTGGTCATTGAAGATCCTACCGCCACACGTCTGCTGGATATTCTCGACAATATCGGTGCGGAAATACTGCCGCTGCCGTGCGATGAACAAGGACCGATAGCCACCGCTCTCGCTACGCTACTGCAAAAATCTCCGGCGATGTTTATCTATCAGCCCCGTACCCATTCAGCCACCGGACACAGCGTCAGCCAGCGGCGTAGCGCCGAGTTAGCCCGCGTGCTGGCGAACAGCACAACTATCATCGTGGAGGACGATGGAATTGGCGATCTATCGAGATGGCCAGTATGGAGCCTTGGCTTCCACTACCCCGAGCGCGTGCTGCACGTACACTCGTTTTCCAAAGCGTATGGCCCGGATTTGCGTCTGGCGGTGCTGTCTGGTACTTCAGAAATGGTGAAACGTTTACAGGCCTGGCGTAACTTTGGCGTTAGCTGGACCAGCCGTATTCTGCAGGATGCCGTGGCGTGGATGCTCAATGATGAAGATACTCAGCAGCGTGTTCAGCATGCGAGGGCCACCTATGCGCAGCGTCGTCAACAGTTGCTGGCCGCGTTGGCGAAACGAGGACTTCTCCTCGAGGAACGCGATGGATTGAGCGTGTGGATCCCCGTGCAATCTGAACAATACGCGATGATCACGCTGGCAGCACGTGGCATTGCCGTGCTGCCAGGCGAACGCTGTAGTATCAATAGCAGGCAATTCATTCGCGTCAGCGCGGCGCTGCTACCTTTCGCACAACTTGACAGTATCGCCGACGCCATCGTGATTGCCAGCGGCCGTGAACTCAATCTTAGCTCAGAGCTTTAATGTGGTAGCGCGGAGACTCCACATAACCTTCGCGTGCATAGAACTGATTAGCTTTAAGGCGTGAAGAGTGGCAATGCACTTCAATACGGTCACAGCCGTGCGAACGCGCCAGCTGTTCAGCATGATTCAACAATTGCTGGCCACTGCCCTTACTGCGTTCGCCTTCGGCAATACAGAAATAGCTGATGCGGGCAAAATCGCCGGCCAACGCCAGTTGAGGAATAAAATGAAGTGAAAGAAAACCCAAGACCTGGCTGCCATGTTCAGCGACCAGCAATATTTCGTCTGGATGATGACAAAGCTGCTCCAGACGCTTATCAATAAACCCTTCCGTCGCGCTGTAGCCTAATTCGGTTAGCAACGCACTCAACGCAAAACTGTCTTTTGCCTCTGCCTGACGTATGTTCATCCTGCCTCCTGACATTTCCCTGAGCAGTTATATAGTGTTGCCAGCGAAAAATCTGCAAGTAAGGATTGTTGTAGGGTTGTTACGGGAATTATCTGTGAGATGCGCCGCAGAATCTGCCTTGTCATAGTAACTTCATGTCGGCTTAAGGCTGGCTTAATCTGGGACTGCCATGCTGTGGAAAAGCACTCTCTGAGGCAAGAAAATGAAGAATCTGGTTCCACATGATTTTAACGAGTTAATGGCGCTCAGCGTCAGTATGCTCGCCGTGGTTGCATGGATGATTCTCTGGTGGCAGGCATAAAAAAAACCCGCCATTAGGCGGGTTTTCAGAATTCGAACTGTTAATTACAGTGCGATAACGTTAGCAGCTGATGGGCCTTTAGCACCGTCAGTGATTTCGAACTCAACGCGTTGACCTTCAGCCAGAGTTTTGAAACCGTTGCTGTTGATAGCAGAGAAGTGTACGAACACATCTTTGCTGCCATCTTCTGGAGTAATGAAACCGAAGCCTTTCGACTCATTAAACCACTTTACGTTACCTTTGATCTTAGACATCTATATTACCTTTACATGAAAAAAGGACACTAAACTGTGTCGACGTCTAGTACAGCAATTGCGGTGACATTTGTCCAGTGCGATTTGATGAAAAAGTGATAAATATTGATTTTTTGCGTCCTGATCACACTTTCTGCGCATCGCTAACGCTTAAAACTCCACCCTTAACCAGGCAAAGTAAACGTTGCCGTTATTGTGCGTTCCAGGAATATACGTCATCTGGAACGTCGCAGGTCCATATCCGATTGATGCTAAAGGTAAAATAAAGGGAACGGGAATATATTTCCAATTATCCCTCGCCGTCACGCCTACGGTATAACCTGCGCCCAGATGAAAATCTTGATTGTTTAAGGGGCGCCAGGTGGCCTCCCAGCCGTAGCCGGTTATCGGCTCCCATTTGTTAAAAGAGTCTTTAAATGCCATGGCATAGATGCCGTGCCAATTACCCTTTTCATCCCAGCGCGATACACCAGCACCCGCGCCCCAGGGACGTTCATTGTATTTTTTGATGTGTCTGTCGTCGTAAGTCCAACGATTATGCCAGGTGATTGCAGGTAAATAAAAATCGTAATTCTGCGGTTGTGACCATGTTTGGGAAACATTGTCGCTGAAAGTACTCCAGCCAGATTTAACGGCTTGCGATGTGGTTTCTGCTGATGCCGAAAACGAGACCGATGAGGTCAAAATACAACCCAACAGGGCTGCAGAAATTTGCCGATTCACAACGATATTTCCTATGGGTCATTCTAAAACTTCAGCCCCACAGCGATGAGGTTTTCGTCTACATGCAGAACTGAGTTTTTATTTTAATGTGCTGAAAGTGTATTAAAAAAAAGACGCCACTCTCTCCAGGCCTTTTCTTGTTTCTTAAACATTCGAGCGGTTAATTTTGCCTTAAGAAGAAGAAGTGATTTGAAATGGCAGGTAAACGAATGAGTGATGTGGCTTTATGTACAAAAAATGCAAACCCTGAGAAACGGTCACATGGTGCAACCATATTATATTCAACAAGTTAGAGAGAATTATTCACGCGCAGAATAAATTAATAAAATTTACCATTTGAACTCAGCGCACGAATAAGATAAATCTCGACTTTCCAGGACGGAGAGGGAAGGAACAAAGATGACGATTCGTTGCAGCCGCTGTGGTTGCGCTAAATTCTTTTACACTTCATACCATCGTGAAAAGGTGGATTTGCCAGACCATCATGGGGCCTGTTGTGCACAATGTTATAAGCCGCTGAATCTCGCCGATATCTGTGAATTAGTGATGGACGATCAGAATGCCACTAAAGCCTGTGCCGAATAAAGCATGAAGGCACCCGAAGGTGCCTGTCTATATCAGAAGATAAGTTTAAATACGCCGGTTAAAGTTAATAACCCAACGATGAAGATGATGGCTATGACCCACAGGATTATTTTCATTGTTCGCTCCTTCTTGTATGAAAAATAAGGTATCTGTTATCCAGTATAGATGATGATTCTGGTTTCGCTTCCCGCCCTAAACGTGCCCATGCCTATTAACGCCGCTGCGCTTGTCTGAAAATTAATTTCTGCGATACAGGTCGCAGCGTTCAATTTTCATCCGCCTTGTTACTGCATTTACCGCCTATCCACAGTCTAAACTTATAGCGCCTGAAGAGGCCTCAATTGTTATCAATGCCTACGTAACAAGGAGATGATTATGAGCACAATTAATACCAGCATGGGGCGTTATAGCCTTAAGGCAAAGGATTACGGCAACCACATAAGTGGCAGCATTGCCATCAACGACGAAGGTGGTACGCAACTCACCATGCAGGAGTTTGAAGAGCATTATCTTGACGATGTCGTCAACAATGTCATTTACCCTATCACGGGTGGGAACCGTGAAATCACGCGTGCACTGCGCGATCAAATGGTCAAAGCGGGCTTCGAACAGCCGCACTGAGTTTTTGGGCCACAGCTTGTGGCCCTTTACTTAATTTGCTGACTTGCGGTTATTGCCGTTTTCGTCGCAGGATGCGTTATTGACCATGATAAGGAGATTAACCGCGTGAGTACTCAACATCGCATTCCCCCTTCCCACCTGCATCAGTTTGTTCAAGCCATTTGGCTCCATGCTGGCAGCAGCGCGCAAGAAGCTCAATTAGTGGCTGAACACCTGGTTGCCGCAAACCTGGCGGGACATGATTCGCACGGCGTCGGCATGATCCCAAGCTATATGAACTCGCTGGCGCAAGGCTTCCTGCAGCTGAACCAACACCCAACTGTCGAAAAAGATGCTGGCGCGGTACTGACGCTTCATGCTAACAACGGGTTTGGTCAGGTTGCTGCATATGAGGCGATGCAGCTTGGCATTGAGCGTGCAGCCAAATTGGGCATCGCGGCAGTGGGACTCCATCATTCGCATCATATTGGTCGCATCGGTCATTGGGCGGAACAGTGCGCCGCAGCGGGTTTTGTCTCTTTCCATTTCGTGAACGTGATGGGCGATCCGATGGTTGCCCCTTATAACGGCAGCGATCGACGTTTTGGCACCAATCCCTTCTGTGCAATTTTCCCGCGCCGTAATGCCAAACCCCTGTTGCTCGATTTCGCCACCAGCGGTATCGCCTTCGGTAAGACTCGGGTGGCGTGGAACAAAGAGCAGCAGGTTGCGCCGGGTTATCTGATCGATCATCAGGGCAAACCGACCACGGAACCGGGCGTAATGCACCAGGCACCTTATGGTTCGCTGATGCCGTTTGGCCTGCACAAAGGTTATGCGCTGGCGACGATGTGTGAAATTTTCGGCGGCGCGCTGTCGGGCGGTCGCACCACGCATGATGAGACGCTGGTCACCAGTCATGATGCCATTTTCAACTGCATGACAACCATTATTGTGAACCCGGAGGCGTTTGATGCACCAGCCATGCAAGAAGAGGCTGAATCATTCCTCGATTGGGTGAAACAGTCACCTCAAAGTGGCAATGAAGCCATTCAGGTGCCCGGTGAATGGGAAGAACATAACAGAGTGGCGCGCTATCGCGACGGTATTCCGCTTGATAACAACAGTTGGCAGCAAATCTGTGCAGCGGCGCTGCAAGCGGGTATGCCTCAGGAAGAACTCGCGGCTTTCCGTGCGCTAACGCAGTAAACGGCGCAAGGCTGAGGCGCGCAGCCTCAGCCTGAATGCTTATATAACGCTGGCCAGCAGCAAACATCCCACCAAACCACACACAGAAATGATGGTTTCCAGCGCTGACCATGAGCGGAAGGTTTCGCCGATGGTCAGGTTGAAATACTCTTTGAAGAGCCAGAAACCCGGATCGTTTACATGCGAGAAAATGACGCTGCCTGAGCCAACGGCAATCACCATCAATTCTGGGCTGGCACCACTGGTAACAATTAGCGGTGCGACAATCCCGCCTGCGGTGATCGCCGCAACGGTGGCCGACCCTAATGCAATGCGCAGCACGGCGGCAATCGACCACGCCATAAAGATCGGCGACAGATTGGTTGCATGCATCATATTAGCGATGTATTTATCCACACCGCTGTCCACCAGCACCTGTTTAAACGCCCCGCCGCCGCCAATAATCAGCAGCATCATGGCGATAATTTTAATGGAATCTGTAATGGTAGCCATCACCTCATCCATGCTGCGTCCACGGTTTAGCCCGAAGGTAAAGATGGCAATCAGTACCGCGATCAATGTAGCCATAATCGGGTCGCCGAAAAACTCCGCATAAGGCAACAGCACGTGACCTTTTGGCAACAGCATTTCCGCCACCGCACGCAATGCCATAAGTACTACGGGCACCAATGCTGTCCAGACGCTGACGCCAAATCCTGGCATCTCTGCCTCGGTAAAAGTTTTCGGATTCCACAATCCTTCCGGGATTGGTTTATCAATTCCTTTCAGGAAACGCGCATAAACCGGACCAGCAAGAATCACGGTAGGAATACCCAGCAGCGTACCGTAGAGCAGCGTTTTACCCATATCTGCGTTAAACAGTGTGGCAATCGCTGTTGGACCCGGATGCGGTGGCAGGAAACCGTGCGTGACGGAGAGTGCCGCCGCCATCGGTACCCCCACGTACAGTAAAGGAACTCGCGCGGAGGCGGCGATGCTGAATACCAGCGGCAACATCAGCACAAAGCCCACTTCATAGAACAATGCAAAGCCCACGGTGAAGCCCGTTAGCACCAGCGCCCACTGAATATGCTTCTGCCCGAATTTGGCAATCAGCGTGGTGGCAATACGTTGCGCCCCGCCGCAATCTGCCAGCAGTTTTCCCAGCATCGCACCAAAGCCCATGATCAACGCCAGACTGCCCAGGGTACCGCCTACCCCGTTTTTAATCGAGATAATAACTTTATTGACCGGCATGCCCTGCATCACGCCCACGGCCAGCGCGACCAGAATCAGCGCAATAAATCCGTTCAGTTTGAAACGGATCATCAGCAGCAGCAGTAACGCTACGCCAATCGCCACATAGAGTAATGGCATAATTTTTCTCCACTTTTGCGCACGGTAATCTACCGGCAGCGGTTTATTTTGGTTATCCCAGAGGATGTTGGATACAGCAGCGTGCGGGATGAATAATCACCACGGCCACGATGTTACGGGTATCATGTTAAGGGTAACATTGTGCACAAAGCACCTGGCGCAGCGGCGGAATTTCTGTTTTGCGAAGGTGATCAACTTTTTGCCTGTGCGTTATCAGAATGTTTGCAGCGGGAGTGTCACGGCTTTTCGTTACACTAGGGTCTTTCGCCATTTAAGAAGGACATGCAGGTGAGTGAGAATCTGATCGCGTTGTACAGTAATCAACAAACCCTGTTTGGTCGCGGCAGTATCGACCAGTTAATTCCCCTGCTGGCAGCCGATACTCAGCCAACGCTGCTGTTTTGCGGTCGCTCTTTCCTCAACGGTCCGGCCTGGGCGCGCCTGGGCGCTGCGCTGAACGATCGGATTATCGGCTATGAGATTGTCAGCCATGAAGCCTCGCCGGATGAGATCGACGCCTGGGTGCGGCGCTGGCGCGGTCACGTTGATCGTGTGGTGGCGATTGGCGGCGGCAGCGTACTGGATGCCGCCAAAGCTTTCAGCGCGATGATGCAACATCCACTCAACACGGCGCGCTATCTGGAGAAAGTCGGTGACACCCCGGTGCAAGCCGTAACCTTACCGCTGATCGCCATTCCCACCACCGCGGGCACCGGCAGCGAAGCCACGCAAAATGCCGTCGTCACCGATCAGCAACACATTCAGGTCAAAGCCTCGCTGCGTCATCCGGTATTTGTACCACAGGTGGCGATTCTCGATCCCGATCTGCTAAAGGGCGCGCCGGATAGCGTGTTGGCAACCTGCGCTATTGATGCCTTTACCCATTTATTTGAAGCTTATCTGTCACGCAAAGGTAATTTATTTACCCAGCAAACCGCGTTAAATGGGCTGCAGCTGTTCTTCAAAGCCTGGCCGGATTTGAATCGTGACGATGAGCGTGGGGATGCGGCACGCGAGGCGATGATGATGGCATCGTGGTTGGGTGGCGTGTGTCTGAGCAGTGCCGGTTTGGGCGTGATCCACGGTATTGCTGGTGAACTGGGAGCGATTAAACCCTTTCATCACGGCGAAGTCTGCGGACGCTTACTCTTCCCATTCCTCGATGTGCTGGCGGAAACCGAACATGCTGAACAGCAGCGTTTGATGGCACAACTCGGCCAGCTGCTGCTGCCAGACGATCCGGCTCCGCCGGCATTAGCGTTGAAAGCCTGGATTCAACAGCACGCGATTGTGCCTTTCTGGCTTGATGGACCAACGCTCTCTGCCAGCGACGTTGAATGGATCGTGACGCGCGCCAACAGCAAAAACGGCTGGATCAGCTACGATGCCCCCACATTAATGGAGATGATCGCCGCAGCCTGGCGCATTATTTAAGTGATAGCGGGCAGCCGATGCTGCCCGTTTAATCATTAGCCGGTAAACGGGGCTTTGCCCGCCAGCATTTGCTCAATCACCTGTAAAACCCCCTCTTCATTGTTGCTGGGCGCTTCGAAGCGTGCCGCGTTTTTCACCTTCTGTGGCGCATTCGCCATCGCAAAGCTAAAGCCCGACTGCTGCAGCATTTCGAGGTCGTTACCGCCATCACCAAACACCAAAATTTCACTGCGTTCGATGCCCCAGCGCTTGCCCAGCAGATCAAGCCCGTGGCCCTTATGGTTGCCGGGCACAATCAAATCCACCGAACCGTGTCCACTTGAGGTCGCGGCGGCTGCGCCATGATGCAGGCGTTCGATGTCCGCCATCAGCGGTTCCACATAATCATCTGACAAATTTAGCGCGAACTTGAACAGCTTATCATCGGCCACTTCATCCAAACTGCGGATAGGCTTCAGCCGATGGCAGTAGTGACGCATTTTCACCAGCCATGATTCATCAAGACCATCGAAATAGTACGCACTTTCACGTCCGCACAGGATGTAGCGCAGTTCGGGATAATTGCCGTTGTGCAGCGTATCCAGCACCGCATCAATGTCCTGTCGTGAGAAAGCACCGCAGAACAACTCTTCATCACGATCGATAATCCATGCGCCGTTCTCCGCCACAAAGGCTATTTCACTGGCAATCTCAGGGAAGAAGGATTTGAGTTGGTAATATTGGTTGCCGCTGGCCACGACAAATTTGATACCGCGCCGTTTCATTTCCTGATAGCAGGCGTTAAAACGCGTGCGGTTGAACTGTTTTTTGTCATCGAGGAAGGTGCCGTCTTTGTCCACCGCCACCATTTTTACCACGGTCATCATCACTCCTTAACGTATAGAAAGGAAAAACGGGTCGGATAGAGAATAACCTGGTGAGCGGATAAAGCGGAGAGAAACACGGATGGCCGCGGCCATCCGTTTGCAAACGTTAGTTGAAAGCGCCGTTAAGCAAAATGGCAGTGATGATGCCAGTTGCTGCCGCTACCAACACATAATTACCATCGATATATGCCCAATGTTCGCCGCGTGGCGGCTCATAAAGACCGCGATTGCGCCAGTCATCTACGCGATAGTGCGGTCCGCGAAACTCTGGTGGCGCAGGGTAGCCGCGACGGAAGTCATGACCGCCCCAGGCAAAGCGATCGCCGCCATGATGGCCTTCCGGCATGCGATGTTCAGCATAATGATCGTGACGATCGGGGCCCGGGCCGCGATCGTGATGGTCGCCACGATCCGGTCCACGGTTATCGCCACGATCGGGACCGCGTCCGTGATCCTGATGTTGATCGCCGCCGTGTGACTGCCAGCGTTGATCGCCAGGGCCATCCGCCCATGAGGCGCCAGAAAACAGTGTGCTGCATGTAATAAGTGACGCAATAAGAGTTAATGTTGTTTTTTTCATGGTGTTGCCTCCAATAATAACGGCGGTTGCTGTGCCGTTGAGCATTACTATTGATTAAATGGAGGCGGAAAAGCATTTCCAAAATTCTTAAAAAACGAAGACTTACAAGAAATTACGTCAAATTATCACTTTCTTAACGATTGTGTATTCTTTGACATTAATTCATTAAATGAAGTACGCAGGCATGTAATCGTAATAGCGGGTGGAATAAAAAATCCCGACCACAAGGATCGGGAGGATAATTCATTTCCGTAAATGACATAAAAGGGTAAACCCTGCAAACATGAGGGTAAAACTGAAGCACACAACGCCACATCACTAGCATTGCCGATAAATAATATCATTTAAAATTGAAAAACTCTGTTGAAACGTGCTGATTTTCAGAAAAATACGCAAAAACTCATCAAAGGTAAGAAATAACATTTATCGCGAGAGAATCGGCATCAAATAAGGTATGAGCTCTGACCAGCCCCTCGTGCATAAAGAAAACCAAATTAGACTGCTGGTGCCAGCATAAGATAAAAAACAATAAAATCAACAAAATGAATGTAAGCCATCACTTACCTTCGCTTTCCCTTTTCAAAGTTTAGCGTTATTCATTAATGAAATCAGTATTAATAAGATAGAATCACTCCTAAGAAAGATTAATGCACAACAGTGATTACTATCGCACTTAATATTACGTATGTTGTGCAGTGCTTTAATACGTCGGCGTGATTTTCCACCTTATTTAAGGAGAAAGATCTCATGGAAAGAATATTAGTCAGCGCCTGCCTCATGGGATATGCAGTCCGTTATAATGCCAGTGATAAAGCCTTGATATCAGAAACGCTAGTGCGCTGGCGTGCTGAACAGCGCCTGATCATTCACTGCCCAGAGCTGGCCGCCGGTTTGAACACGCCACGTTTACCCGCCGAAATTCGGGGTGGTAGCGCAGCGCACGTTTTATCCGGAGCGGCGCGCATTGTTGAATCAGATGGTCATGATGTCACCCAACACTATATTTTGGCGGCGTGGTTAGCGCTGCGCACAGCGCAGGAGGCGAACTGTCGTTTTGCTCTGCTTACCGATGGCAGCCCGACTTGCGGGAGTCGACGCATTTATGACGGTAGCTTTAGCGGCCAGCAGCTAGCCGGTCAGGGTGTTGCGGCAGCATTATTGCGCCAGTACGGCATTGAAGTCTTCGCTGAATCACAGCTTGCTGAACTCATTCATCGTGTGGATGATGCGGACAAATGTCGCGTTGTCGATGCAGGATGACGTACCAATGCCGCGGCAGGCCGAATGGGGCGCCGCACCAGTTCACCGCTGCAATTAGGACAGCGCTGCGCCAGCCTCCCTTCCGCACACGTCACGCAGAAGGTGCATTCAAACGAACAGATGCGTGCATCAGATGCATCCGGCGGCAGATCTTTATCGCAGCATTCGCAGTTAGGGCGTAGTTCCAGCATCATTTTCTCCCGTTCATTTCCAGCCTCTATCTTCACTAGAATCACGCTTGCGTACCAGTCAGCGTACAGACATCAGATAGCCAAATTGGGACATCAGATGTCCGCTATCGCTACAAAACATTTGTGACCTGTCTCGCACTCCGCTTCTTCCCTGCTTGCTGCTCGAGGTAGAATAAAACATCATTTAAATGTTCACAAAAATGAAGATTAAGCATGAGTAAAGGTTTTATCAAAAAAGAAGGTCTCGCCTTAGTCAGTCTGGCTCGCTATTTATTCAGGCTCAAACCCGGCGACCGTTTGAAAACCATTGATGTGCTGTCCAGTGAACTGGCGCTCTCTGTGGGCGTAGTGCAGAACGCGCTGAAGAGTCTTGAAGCGGCCCAGTGCGTCACGCTGGATCGCCGCGGACGCAACGGCACGGTGCTTAGCAAGATGGATTTTCCTCTGCTGCTTGAGCAGGCCGATATCGGCAACATTTTGTGTGCAATGCCGCTGCCTTATACCCGACTCTACGAAGGGTTAGCCAGCGCCATTAAAACGCAGTTCAGTGGTTACCCGCTCTATTTTGCTCACATGCGTGGTGCTGAAGTGCGTATCGATTGCTTAATCGATGGCGTCTACGACATGGCGGTAGTTTCACATCTGGCAGCGGAAAGTTATTTGCAACAGGGCGACGTCACGGCGGTGCTGAATTTTGGTTCCGGTAGCTATGTGGCCGGTCACCAGCTGCTCTACCGCAAAGGCAGTAAAGCCAGCATTCGCCGCGTCGGCATTGATCCACGCTCGCCGGATCAGCGCCTGCTCACTGAACGCGTCTTTGCAGGACAAGAAATTGAACGCGTTTCGCTGCCTTATAACCTGACGCTGGCAGCGCTACAGCGGGGCGATATTGATGCCGCGATTTGGAATATAACAGACGAAGCGGCAGAAGGATTGGTGCAGGAACCGATTGAGTGTGCCGATGCAATGAAAGCCTCTGAAGCGGTGCTGCTGATTCATAACGAGGCAAAAGTGATTCAACATTTAGTGCAGTCGCTGATTGATATTCCACAGCTGCTGCGTCATCAACAAGATGTCGCGCTTGGCATCAGGGAACCGAGTTATTAGCAGGTATCAACATGGAAACACGTTTACAGATTTTACACGACGCGCAGGTTATCGATAAGGATGTCTATCACGGCATGCTGGCGGTAATTGCGCGACTGGAGCAGCACTGGAATCTGCGTATCCGCCATGCGCAGGGAGAAATGATGATTACGCACATGGCCAACGCCATGATGCGAGCACGCCAGGGCGATATTATCCCGGCGATCGACGCTGAGATTTTAGCGGAGATCACCCGTTCCGACTTTTACGCCAACATCCAGGAAATGCATCACGATTTGCTCAGCCTCTTTGCTTTTACCGTTCCAGAGTATGAGCAAGGCTATCTGCTTGCCAACCTCTATGGACTGGTAGTGGCGCAACAATAAAGCGCAGCGTGATGTTATTTACACCATAAATATTCAAAAAAATGAAAATAAAGGACGTTATTGATGTTCCTTAATGCGCTGGAAAAACAAAATCCAGCCCTGATGGAAGCCGCGCTACGTTTTTGGCAGCGCGGCGAAATCCGCCCCGACAGTTATGTGATTGATGTCGATCAGGTGCTGGAAAACGCCAGATTGTTGCACGCTACCGCTGCACACTATGGTCTTAAACTCTATCTGATGAGCAAGCAGTTTGGACGTAATCCACTGTTGTGCAAGCTGATTTTACAACAGGGCTTTCACGGCATTGTCGCCGTGGATTTCAAGGAGGCCCAGCAACTGTGGCAGCACGGTTTACCGGTAGCCCATGTGGGTCATCTGGTGCAGTTGCCAGAACAGCTGATTGATTATGCCGTGGCACAACGTCCAGAGGTCATCACTGTTTACAGCCTCGAGAAGGCGGAGAGCATTGCCGCCGCCGCACGTCGCCATAATCATATCCAGCCGCTGCTCCTAAAAGTGGTCGATCAGGGTGATGTGGTTTATCCCAATCAGGAAGCCGGTTTTACGCTAGCCGAATTGCCAGCCGTGTTGACGCACCTGCAGGCGATTGAGGGGATCACCATCATCGGCGTTACCCATTTTCCCTGCATGGCATTCTGCGATGCGGCGCAACAAACGCGCCCCACTCCCAATCTGCAAACCTTACTGACCGCCAAAACGCTGCTACAGCAACACGGCATTGCCGTGCAGCATGTCAACGCGCCATCCGCCAGTAGCGTATCGACGTTGCCGCTGCTTGCCGCTCACGGCGTAACGCATGCCGAACCGGGCCATGCGCTTACCGGCACGCTGCCGGCCAATCAGCACGGCGACGGCGCGGAGAAAATCGCCATGCTCTATCTCTCCGAAATCTCGCATAACCACCAGGAGAGCAGCTATTGCTACGGCGGCGGCCACTATCGTCGCAGTCATATGCAGCGCGCTGCGGTATGGCATCAAGGTTGGCAGCACTGCGCAGTGAAAGCGATTGACAGTGACAGCATTGATTACACCTTACCGCTGGCCGGTCATTGGCCAATTGGCAGCGCCGTCGTGATGTGCTTCCGCACCCAGATATTTGTGACACGCAGCGACGTAGCGTTAATCGGGGGAATTAGCCACGGCAACCCCCGGCTGCTCGGCTTGTTCGACAGCCTTGGCAACGCACTGCAAGAGGCGACAAATGAATAAATTTTTGGTGCTGGTTATCGACAGTTTTGGCGTGGGTGCCATGGAAGATGTCGCCAAAGTACGTCCACAAGATATCGGCGCAAATACCTGCGGCCACATTCTGCAAACTTTCCCCGCGCTGCGTCTGCCGGCGCTGGAAAAACTGGGGCTGATTAACGCGCTGCATATGGCTGCGCCTGACTTCAACGATAGCGTTATGCGTGCCAATCCCGCGGCAGCGTTCAGTGTGGCGCAGTTGCAGCATGAAGGCGGCGACACTTTCATGGGTCATCAGGAGATCATGGGCACGCTCCCCTTGCCGCCGGTGCGCATGCCTTTCTCCAGCGTCATCGACAATGTGAAAGCAGCGTTAATCCACGCGGGGTATCAGGTTGAGCAGCAGCGCGTCAGCGGCTTATCTCTGCTTTGGGTTAATGATGCTGTCGCGATTGGCGACAACCTCGAAGCTGATTTAGGTCAGGTGTTTAATATTTGCGCAAATCTATCCGCAATATCTTTTAGCGACGTAGAAAGCATTGGCCGCATTGTTCGGGCACAGGTGGAAGTGGGTCGCGTTATTGCCTACGGCGGATTGCTGGAGAGCAGCGCGCAGATCCTCGCAGCCATTGAAACTAAGCAAGATACCTACATTGGTATCAACAGCCCGAAGGCGGGGGTTTACCAGCACGGTTTCCAGGTGGTGCATCTCGGTTACGGTGTGGATGCCAGTACCCAAGTGCCACAGCAATTACATCAGCAAGGCATCCCCACCGTGTTGGTGGGCAAGGTGGCGGACATCGTTGAGAACCCGCACGGTCGCAACTATCAGCGTCTGGTCGATTCACAAACCATTCTGGATATCACCGCCGAAGAGATGCAGCGCCCAGAAGCTGCTTTTATCTGCACCAACATTCAGGAAACCGATCTTGCAGGGCACGCCGAGGATGCGGCGCGCTATGCGGAACGGCTGACACTGGTCGACAACGCCCTTACCGGCCTGATCATGCAGATGGATAGCAGCGACTGCCTGGTGGTGATGGCCGACCACGGCAACGATCCCACCGTCGGCCACAGCAAACATACTCGCGAGCAAGTCCCGCTTTTAGTTTATCGCCCAGGCCAGCAGGCTTGCGCGCTCGGTATACGCAGCACCTTGTCTGATGTCGGTGCCACCGTGTGTGAATTTTTCCATGCTCGCGCACCGCAAAACGGCCGCGCGTTTCTGGCGGCGCTTAATGCCACCAGACTTCAATCAGCTTAATCAAACCAGGTGACAACCATGATCAATATTGCCATTGGCGGACAGTTAAACAAAAACGAAATCAAAGAGTGTCTGGAGAAGTTCGGAAAGGACAAGTTCACCGCCCATATCTTCACCGACATGGATGCAGCGATGAAGGTAAAAATCGGTAGCTATGACTACTACCTCGGTGCTTGTCAGAGCGGTGCAGGCGGCGCGTTGGCCATGGCGTATGCGCTGCTTGGCCGCGATAAATGCGCCACCATCGCCAATGCCCTCACACAGCCCAGCGAAGAGAAAGTTGCGCAGCTGCTGGCGAGTGGTACCAAAGCCTTTGGTTTTACCAACGATCGCGCCGAAAACGCCGTGAAAGCGTTCGTTGCGGCACTACTAAACGCATAAAAACAGGGGCCGGCGTCGCGATGACGTCAGTTCCAGCTAAAGCACCATGCAGCTTTTTACAGGGTGACACCATGGAATCCATCAATCTTATAAAAATCCTCCTCTTTGCGATGATGGGAGGCTATGCCACTTTTCTCGCGAATCGCTCAATCGCGGTGTATCACGACGGTCTGCGTCCGATTATGCCGGAGTTTATCAATGGCAATATGAGCCGCAAGGAGTTGGCGGGTATCTCGTTTGCGATCAGCATCGGCTTCATTACCGGTTTCGCCATGCCCATCACGCTGGCCACCGGGGTGATTGTTATCCATATCGTGTTATTAACCGCCGATATCATCGGCGTCTCGTTCAACAACACCAAGCTGGCCGTGCTGCTCGGCACGATTTATGGCGCATTAGTGACCGTAGCGCTGGACGGTATTATCAAAGGCTTTGCCTATTTGCCGGTGAATTTCCTGGACGCGCTGGCGGCGGTGGGCGATCCGATTATCTATGCCTTCGTAGCATTCCCGGCTATTGCCGTTGGTTATCAGTTTGGTAAAAAAGCCGGCCTGATCACCATCATCTTCTCGTTCTTAGGCCGCGTGGTGATTGAACGCATCAATCCGCTGACCGTGGCCGGCAACGAAATATCACTGAGTCCGGAAGGCATTGCGATGCTGGTCGGCATGATCTGCCTGCTTTTCTTTGCCTCTCGTGATAAATCTCGCAGTGAAGAGATTGAGCACAGCATGTTTGATGACAACATCAAACGTATCCGCAAAAACATCTTCTATCTGATGCCGATGGCAGCGCTGATCGCCATCACCGCGCACTATCACTGGCTGGCAGGCGAACCGATTGCCGCCGCACTCGTGGGCAAAGGCAGCATGACTTCGGCAGCGATTGTCGCTATCGTCCAGGCACTTGCCTTTATGCCGTTAATCATTACCACTGCGATGATCAGCGGCGTCTATGGCACCAATGGCTGGTGCGACTGGTTCCTTGGCCTCGGCTATCTGGCGCCTAATCCGCTGGTGGCCGGTATTCTCGGTGCCGGTGCGATGGGCATTGAAGTAAAAAGCCTGAGCCGAATCGGGCGTGCCATGAACCGCTTCCCGGCGTTAAAGATGTCCGGCGATAACATCCGCACGTCTATGACGCAGATTCTGGAGATCGCTCTGCTGGTAGGCGGCGTAAATGCCGGTAATCAGATTTGGGCTGGAACCGGCATGTTTGTGGTGGTCAGCCTCTATATTCTCAATGAAATCAGCGGACGTCCGGTGATGAAGTTAGCGGCAGGCCCGATTGCTGCCATTATCGTCGGTGTGCTGGCCAATATTTTTGCCGTGTTGGGATTGCACATCGTTGCCTGATTGAGCGCTGAAGCGACGTGCTCAGGCGCGTCGCTTTGACGTTCAAGCGAACCATCTTTCCTAAAAACATTACATTCCGCGTCAGGCGTTCTATAGTTCAGTCGCCATATCTACTGACGAGACTATGTAATGCGTATTAAAGGACTTAATTTAGGCTTCTTTATCGTAATTTTGGCGATTGTCACTTTCGCCTTTTTTGATGTGCTAACACCCTATTTCTCAGCCATTTTCTGGGCCGCAATTCTGGCGGTCATTTTCCATCCGTTGAAGACACTATTACGAAACAAAATGGGCGATCGTAATGGTTTAGCCTCGTTCGCGACGCTGCTGATTATCTGCCTGATTGTGTTTACACCGTTGGCGCTAATCACTTCATCGATGGTGGTCGAGGTCAATACGGTTTACACCAAGCTGCAAAATAACTCCGCGCAATTCCCGGCGGTGTTTGCCGATCTGCTGCAGCATCTGCCCTCCTGGGCGCGCAACTATCTCGCCGAAAACAATCTGAACAATGCGCAGGAAATTCAGCAGAAGCTCTCAGGTTTTGCGCTGAAAGGCGGTCAATACATGGCGGGCAGCGTATTCCTTATTGGTAAAGGCACATTTACCTTTACCGTTGGTTTCGGCGTGATGCTCTATCTGCTGTTTTTCCTGCTGAAAGACGGCGCCTGGCTGGTGAATTTAATGCTGGAAGCGCTGCCGCTCTCTACCTACGTGAAACATCACCTGATGATGAAATTCGCGGCAGTATCGCGTGCCACGGTAAAAGGCACGGTGGTCGTTGCGGTCGTGCAAGGGGTGCTTGGCGGCATCGCCTTCTGGATCACCGGCATTGATGGCAGTTTGTTGTGGGGAACCTTGATGGCGTTTCTGTCGCTGATCCCGGCGGTGGGCTCGGCGATTGTTTGGGTACCGGCGACCATCTTCTTTTTCGCCACCAGCGCGATATGGAAAGCGCTGTTCCTGATTGGCTTCTTCGTGGTGGTCGTTGGCCTGGTGGATAACATTTTGCGTCCGCTACTGGTAGGCAAAGACACCAAAATGCCTGACTACCTCATCCTGATCTCCACGCTAGGTGGCATGGAAGTTTACGGCATTAACGGCTTTGTGATTGGTCCGCTGATTGCCGCGCTGTTCATTGCCTGCTGGAATCTGCTTTCCGGTCGCGATAACCGTGAGAATTCCGAAGAGATTGACGAAGAGTTTATCGAAGAGGGAAAAACTCGCGAGTAAGCGTTGAGCGTGGCTACCTTCACCGGTAGCCACGTTGGTGCATGAGAATATCTGTCAGCCATTTGTTATCATCGCTGCATCGAGTACAGCCTGCGACGAAACGAGAAAATTATGTCCATGGATTCCCCCCTGCCGCGTGCAAATCAGGTCCTGTCCGTGTTCGATTTTGACGGCACGTTGACCATCCACGATAGCTTCATCCCCTTTCTACGCTTCATTTTTGGCAAGCGCGTATTTGCACGTAAATTGACGAAACTGATGCTGCCAACCCTGCGCTGTATGCGAAAAAAGCTCACGCGTGACGAATTAAAAGAAGTGTTGATTAAGACATTTTTAACCGGGGTTGAGGAGCAGTGGCTACGCCAGCAGGCACAACGTTTCTGCGAAGCAAACTGGCATAAATTGATGCGCCCAGCTGGATTGCTGGCGGTTGCTGCAGAGGTTAATGCCAGCGCGGAAGTGACCATCTGCTCAGCCTCACCAGCGATGGTGCTCGCCCCTTTCGCAGAACGTTTGGGCATCAATCTTATCGGTACCCAATTAGAGGTCGTTGACGGCATTCTTACCGGAAAGATAACCGGCCATAACTGCCGCTGTGGACAAAAGGTCAAGCGGCTGGAGCATGTTTATGGCCCGCTGCATAACTATCACCTGCGCGCCTGGGGCGACACACGCGGTGATTTTGAATTATTGGCCGCTGCACAAGATCCACACTGGCGCCATTTCCACCCAACGTGGAAAAAACGCCGTATGCCATTGGAAAAACTGCGCATGCTGCGGCTTGATCCTTAGCGACGCAGGCGTCGTCAGAAGAGTTTCAGTGACTTTCTTTTTCCTCGGCTTTAGCCGGGAACATGACGCTAAGCACAATTCCCACCGCAAGCACGCCCAGTACGACAAACAGGCTGGCGTTGGCAGAGAGACTATAGCCATGGTGCCAGAGATGATCGCTGGCGTTGAGCCCCAGTTTCACCGCAATGAAAAACAGCAGCACGATAACGGCTTTTTCAAGATGAACCAGATACTGCTTCAAGGCTTCGAGCACAAAGTAGAGGGTGCGCAAGCCAAGAATGGCGAACATCATGGCGCTGTAGACGATCAGCGGTTCGCGACTAACCGCGATGATGGCAGGAACGGAATCGAAGGCGAACATCACATCAGAGAGCTCAACTACTGCCACACACAGCATTAACGGCGTGGCATACAGTGCCGCTTTCTTTCCGCGTCCAATCACCACGTTGTGGTTTTCTGGCTTTTGCAACTCAGCATCGATTGTTTTTTGATGAAGCAGGAAAGCGTTGCCGTGCATTTTAGGCCAGATGGGAAAGAAGCGCTTAACCAGGCGGTAGGCCAAATGCTGTGAGTAATCCTCGATCTCATCACTGTCGCCGCCGCTTTTTAGCATCATCACCGCCGTCCAGGCAACAATCACTGCAAACACAAGCTCGACGTAGGGGCCAAGGCTTAGCAATCCGGTACCAATCGCAACAAAGATGCCACGAAAAACAATCGCACCAATAACGCCCCAATAGAGCACGCGATGACGATAGCGATCCGGTATGGCAAACCAGGAGAAAATCGCCATCATCACGAACAGATTATCGACCGATAGCACTTTCTCCAGCGCGTAGCCGGTTATAAACAGGCTGGCAACTTCGGCACCGTGATGAAGATAGAGGAAAGCGGCGAAGGTCATGGCGACAACCACCCAAAATACAGACCATAATGCCGCGCTCTTCAGCGTAATGGGCTTGTCTTTACGATGCATGAACAGGTCGATAAAAATAGCCCCAACGGACAGTGCGAGAAAAACAATCACTGTCTCTGGTGGGAATCCAATGTGCGTAGATACCATGAGTAACCCTTAGAAGACCAAAAACTTATCGGCCAAATTCTACAGGATAAAAGCCCAGAGTAATGGCAATTTCACGCAGCGCATTTTGCCGCGTGTGATAGCAAAAATCAGCACTGCGAAAATGATCTGCCGCTCATGATAGCGGAAGGAGACGCTAATGGCCTCGCTGAACTGAAAGCGTGCAAAGAAAACACACGACTTTAATTATTCGTGCAGAAGCCGAAAGCTTGCTGTGAAGTGAGAGCGTTACTTTTTTGAATTAATTAATCCAACCAAAAACTCGCGGAGCACCTTAAAAACATGGCGGTGAGTTATAGTAACTTTCAGTAAAACTCAAGAGTCATTTAAATAACTCGTCGTGAATTTTAAAAAGCTCGGGATCTGAATTGATACCCAATTTCTTCATGCCAGCCTGCTTATGGCCGCTGATGGTTTTGCGGCTTCGCTTTAATTTTTTTGCAATTTCCAGCACGGTCATGCCGTTCAGAAAACAGTAAATAACCTCTGCTTCGCGTGGGGTTAGGAGTAAATTCAGACGCTCACGCATCGGTAGCGAGGGCTTATCGTCGTTTGTTAGCCCAGCGGCGCGCCGTTTACAACCCGACAGTTGTGATAATTCTACGTCAAGATCAGTGGGAATGTAGAGCTTATTTGCAGCAAGCGTTCGTATCGCTTCGAAAAAATTGGCACTCTCCTCTCGCTTGTTAATGTACCCCCTTACACCAAGCTGAAAAGCCGCACGGATAAGCGCCAGTGTTTCCACAGAAGAAGCCATCAGAATGCGCATATCCGGGTAATGGGCAAGAATCTTACGGATCAGAGAAAGGCCATCCAATTCGCCTTCATTCAAAATATAGTCAAGCACCAGAACATCTGGCTTTTCAACCAAAAGTGAATTCATTAATTCGCTGCTGCTGCTGAAACAGCCCAGCACAACGATATCTGGATGCTGACATGCCATATATTCGAACGAATAACGTATCATCGGATGATCATCCAAGAGAATGACAGAAATCTTGGTGGGTATAATGGAGTATTTCATTGGTTTCACACACATCAGCTTCTGTAATGCGTTCAGATGATACCGATAACCCTGATAATCCGTGCTCATCCTATGCTTATGCATTTGTAAGTAATGACTTACACTTTTCAGCAGATAATGTAAACAAGACTAACCTTGGAGGTTTATTCATCAATAATAGGCAAAATAATAAATACAAATTCGCTTAAAAAGTAATGCCTGCATCCTAAACATGAAATTCATTGCACCGATAATCTCTTTGTTGCTACTGTTTCTTCCTTTTATGCTCATTGCAACTCCCCAAACGCTGCAGCTATTACCTCGCATGAAAGTCGATCCCCCTATAGTGGAATTTTCTCCCAAGGTGAGCACCTGGCTGAAAATACATCCGGTAATTAATGTCGGCGTGTGGGGAATGTCGCCTCCTCCGCTCAGTTTTGGTATCGAACGTGGCGTACTGACTGGAATAGATGCGGATTATCTGCAGGTCCTGGAAAATGCGCTGAAAGTCCATTTTCGTCTGCAGTACTATGAAGACAAAGAGCAGGCGTTGGCGGCATTAAGTAAAGGGGCAATTACTCTGCTGGCAGTGTGGAATCCGGCAATTAATAATTGGCAGGATGTGAGATCATCATTGCCATGGTTATACGATTACAATGTTCTAATAACCGCTGCTAATAATGAGTTGAACTCACAAACGTTAAAAGAGGATATTCTGGCAAAGCTTGATAACGTCGCCGTTGTGCCTCAGGATTTGCCCGTGAGTTCGCCATTCCCCTTTAAAAATGATCATCACGTTGCTAACGATGTCCTTCCCGGCCAAACCAGCAGCTTGCTGATTAATCCTGCTCCAGCCCATATTCTGACCCGAAATCAGCAGGCCGATCATATTTGGCTAGTGCCCCATCCTCTGCAGAGTGACACTAATTTTAGCTTTGGCGTGAATAAGGCTTCACCCGAACTATTGGCTGCAATTAATGAAGTTTTGCAGCACTTACCGGCCGCTAGCCGCTTACGTATTGCACAGGGCTGGGGACTGGGCGATATCCCATCACCTATTCCCAGCCAGCTTGGGCTAACGAAACCCATGCAAGATTGGCTGCAATCCCATCCAAAAATGATCGTCATCGTCGATTCACGCCGTGCCCCCTTTAGCTACGTGAATGCTCATGGGCAACCCGATGGTTTGGCCATCGGTATATTACGGTTTTTTACTGAGCACTACGGCCTGAAGTTTGACTACAAAATCGTACATAGCGATCGTGAAAAGACCAAGCTAATAAAGCGCCATCCTGAAGCCATTATTGCCGGTGAGCTTACCCTTCCCGATGACCAGGATACGGCGACATTATCACCGCAACACAGTACGCCATGGTTAATGACACCCGCTGTATTGTTGATGAAAACGGATATTATGCGCCCCAGTTCATTGCACGACCTGAGTGGTGAACATATTGCATTGCCGCATTACAGTCCTTTGCGCCCCTGGCTTGAGACCTGGTTTCCACTGCTGCAATTAGAATTGAGCGATAGCACAGCACAGGCAATGGCCTGGCTAGAAGAGGGCAAGGTAAGGGGCGTCATTACCAATCAATTTACCGCACACTATTATCGCTACCGCCAGCATGGCGAGCGCTTTTCACTGGTACTGCCAATCAGAGCGCTAAATGCCAGCTTTGCCGTTGCAGACAGTGATTCTATGGTTCTTTCTATTCTCGATCTTGCGCTGCAGCAAACCCCGCCAATCACTTTTCTTGAGATGGCACAGCGCTGGCGCAACGTATCACGACCGTTAAATGACGATTCAAACTGGTCTCCCTCGTTTGGCTTATTGCAAATCATTTTTAGCGCGGTGCTGCTGACAGCGCTGGCCGCAGCGCTATGGATCGGTTATCTGCGCCAAAGACTGCGCGAACTAGTCAGGAATTTGCACGGCCGGCAAACCTTGATTGAACAGTTGCAATCCGCGCGCGAAGAGAATGTGAAAATCGTCAAATCTCACGGTGTATTTATGAAGAGTATGGGCCACGAGGTGCGAACACCGCTAAATTCACTGTTGGGTTTGTTGGAAGTAGAGCTGACAAGATATCAGGATAAAGGCCAGCATAATGAAAATCTGCAGGCTGCTTATGAGTCGGCCTGTTCGCTACAAATGCTAACCAGTGATGTATTCGATATTTTCCGCGCCGAAAATGATGATTTCGAACCTGCCCCGCGTGTTGTCAACCTGCCCTCGCTGGTTAACAGCACGGTTGCACTTTATCGCCAGCAAGCCGAAGAAAAGGGTCTGAAAATCAGTACCGATGTTGAAACCAGCACGCCGCTGGTTGAGTGCGATCCATTGCTGGTAATACGTATGCTCTCCAGTCTGCTGCGTAATGCCATCAAACATACAACACAGGGCGAAATAAAAGTGCTGCTGTGTCAGCTGACAGAACCGGTTGAGGGGCGAGTTTGTATGGTGCTGGAAGTGGGAGATCAGGGAAACGGTCAGCCCGAACATTTCACCCTCACCCACTCACCGGCCACTTCCGAGCAGGTAGCAGCGTGGGCTGAGTCGGGCTTTAGTCTTGCCGACTGTCAGCTTCTGGCGCAGAGCGCAGGTGCAACGCTCAGTATCGATCGTAATGATCAAGGTGGGACACTCGTCTCATTACAATTTTGTGCTGCTTCAGTCAGCCTAACCTCCTCTCAACCGTTGGTATTGCCGGCTAAGCCAGGCCTGATCTTGATTGTGGATGACTACCCTCCCGCCTGCATGCTTCTAAGGCAGCAGTTGAATAAGTTGGGATATAGCGTGCTGGCCGCCAGCAATGGCCGTGATGGGCTAGCGCTGTGGCAGCAGCATCGTCAAAAAATAAAGGCGGTTATCACCGATTGTACAATGCCAGAAATGGATGGTTTCACGCTAACTCAGGCGATTCGCCAGCGGGAGAGTGAAAGCACACGCTTACCTTTAGCCATATTTGGACTGACAGCCATGAGCCTGCAAGATGCTGAGCAAGCCTGCCTGGCCGCAGGCATGAATGCCTGTCTCACCAAACCCATTTCAGTAGAACAAATTAAGTCGTTATTAACACCACTATCCGAGGGGCTTGTCGATGCCACGACTTATTAAAATCGCACTTCATTTTTTAATATTGCAAGGAGGTCTCACCGATGAAAATAATCATTTATGATGGTCACCCACTGATGCGTGATGGACTCAAACGATTGATCACCGATCGGGGAGATGTGGTGGTAACGGCTACCTCCGACGCGGATCAATTGCTTGCCGCCGCGTATTCAGGCGAAGCTGATTTATTGTTGATCGACCCGGTCACGCTGCCTGCAACCGTGCTGGATAACCTGCGCCAACCGGGTGAGCGAGAAGACTATCTACGCTGTTTGGTTTACACCGCATCGGAAAGTGCAGCCTATCTCCTGCGCGGTGCAAGCGTTGCACTCCAGGGATGTCTGAGTAAAAAGTACTGCGCAGAAGCGCTGAACGAAGCGCTGGATGGATTGGCGAAAGGAAAATTGGTTTCATTGCCCCTCTCCTCGCTACAACCAGATAACAGCGATCGCAGACGTGCGGATAAGCGTTTACTGAATGGACTGACACGACGTGAGCTACAAATACTGCGTCAATTAGGTGCCGGAAAATCAAATAAAATGATTGCTGAAGAGATGGAACTGAGTAATAAAACTATCAGTACCTACAAACGCAATATAATGCATAAGATGAAAACCAGTAATTTCAGTGAGCTTATTGATTTTGCCCGACGCAATGGCTTTTAATCTTCCGCATAATGACGCCAACATTCTTACTCAGAAATGGTTAAAGATGCTGGCATTATTAAAAAAGCTATTTTAAAGATGTTCCTCTGAAACATCTGCCAATTTCTTCGCACTGTGTAAGCGAGTCAAATAATGTTCGAGGCGAATTATCAAGTTCCTGAGCATTGAATCCAGCATTTCACTATTTAAAGATTCATTACGACAATCAGCTTCAAGTTGCAAACACGCCTCCGCCAGGGCGTTTTGTCGAGCAATTCGCACACTACCGGTAATGCGGTGCGCCAGGTCAGCTATTTTGAACTTATCTTTCGGCAGCCTCAACCGCTTCATCTTAGTGAGATCTTCCTGCAGCGTGGTGACCATCAATTCAATCATGGTCGCTTCCATTTCTCGATCTGCTTTTTGCATTTCAACCTCTTTGGATTCCTGTATCAACGGCGGAAGTTCATCCCCCGATTGATGCAGATGCAGTGCGCGCGTCAGGCTGGTAATTGAGCAGGGTTTAAACAAACAACTGTCCATACCCGCTTCCAGACAGCGCTGCATCACTTCATGCATGGCACTGGCAGTAAAACCAATAATCCACGCACGTTTCCGGTTTAGTTCCTCTTCTGATTCACGCAAAATTCGCGTCAGTTGATAACCGTTCAGATTAGGCATGTTGCAATCGGTGATGATGATATCGAAAGTCTGCTTTTGCCATAGGTCCAGCGCTTGATAACCGTCTTCCGCGACCTCTGCCTCCTGGCCTAACCAGCTTAATTGACGAGCCAGTAACAACCGATTTGCAGCATTATCATCAACCACCAATATTCGCATCGCCGGCAGTTTCTTTTCCTGCTCACACTCAACTTCTTCTTCAATAGTGCTGTTTTCTTCACGCACGCGTGGCAGCGTCATGGTCGCACTGGCGCAGGTCCCCGCCCCTTTATCAGAACTGAGCGTAAGGGTTCCCCCCATATTTTCACAAATACTGCGACTGATATAGAGCCCAAGCCCAGTCCCGGAACGACGATTTTCAGCCTGACTGAACGGACGGAATAGATTTAATTGCTGGACCGGATCAATGCCAATTCCGCTATCCTGAACCTCGATGCGATAGTGCACCATATCGGTAGCTTCATCATGTGTCTGGTGGAGCGTTAGCGTCACGCCACCTAAATCAGTAAATTTAATCGCATTGCTTAATAGATTGGACAGCACTTGCTTAATACGCAGCGGATCCACCATTACGCGGATAAGGGGTTCTGAGGGGAAATGCTTGGTAAGGCTGATATTTTTATCCAGAGCCAGCCCCTGAAATACCTTCATCAAATTGTCTATCAATTTTCCCAGATGCACGGGTTCCGGATGATATTCCAGATGTCCGCCTTCAATACGCGACAGATCGAGAATATCACCAATCAAACCCACCAGACTTTCGGCCGATTCATACGCAACCTCTAACGCCTGTAAATCATGTTCGTCACGGCGACCCTTTTTGAGCGCCATATCCAGCATGCCAATAATCGCGTTCATCGGCGTGCGGATTTCATGGCTCATGGTAGAGAGAAACACGGACTTGGCGCGATTTGAATCTTCTGCTCGCTGTTTAGCTTCGCGAAGTTCTGCGAACAGTGCCTCACGTTCAGAGATATCAAGCCATCCTCCGATAATACCGATCACCTCACCCTTACTATTGTGATAGGGCTGGATCCACTGATAAACAGTGATGCCAATGGAGCTATTCGGGTTATCCCACAAGTCGTAACGGCGATCTTCGAATATCGGCTTATTACTCGCAATCACCTCCATCATTTGATGATGATAAAAGGCGGCTTGTTCAGTCGTACGTAAGCCCGGATGTTCTTTGATGGTTTTTCCCAGCGCTTCTTCATAGGCCACGCCGGTTTCAATCAGATAGCGCTCATTACAGTAGGTCAGGCGTCCTTCCCGATCGCGTAACGACACCGGAAAAGGCATGCTGGTCACAAGACTCTCCAGTTGCCCCAGCTGATCATTCAACTGGCGACGGAGCGCCGCTTTGCGGCGTATCACAAGGCGTAAATAGTAAGCCCAGCTCGCCAGCAAAATCATCATGATGCCGCCCCCAATGGCACAGGTAAAAATTACAGGGCGAAAGCGTGTCCATGTGGTGTCCACAACCACCAGATCGCTGGGGCGCCAGCGGTTGGCCATATTTTCCAGTTCAACGGGAGGAATGGACAGCAGAACCTTGTTAAGCACATCGCGTAGCTCCGGGTCAGCCCGGCCAATAGCAAAAGCCAGCCACACAGGATGATCGTGAAGCGTGCCAACGATTTTTAGCTTGGAGCCGTAAGTCGTTTTAATCTGGTACTCTGCCATTGAAAGAACATTAGTCGCAGCATCCGCTTTTCCGTCCAGAACACTTTGCAGCATCTCCTGTCCGTTCTCGAGCTCCAGAATGTTGATTTCTGGATAACGCTTACGCAGCATATCCTCTACCGCCGACCCTTCGAGAATAGCCAGCGTTTTACCGCGTAAATCTGGCAAGGCGCGAATGTCATTTCGATCGCCACGGACGACCAGCGCATAAGGAGTACGCAAATAAGGGCGGGTGAGCAAAATTTGCTTATCCCGCTCAACGCTACTTGAAAGCGTGGTGATCATATCGACAGCTGAGGTATTGACCAGTTTCATCATTTCACTGGTGGTATCGACGGCTTCGAAACTAAAACGCATACCGGTTTGAACGCCCACGACCGTAAGCAAATCGCCTACCATGCCACGTAAAATACCGTTGCCATCAATAAATGAGATCGGGGCTGTCATATTGCCGCTGTAAAGCGCAACTTTGACGATAGGGTGCGCTTTCATCCATGCTCGCTCAGCGAGAGTAAACTGCAGCGGCTGGTTCCAGTAATCAAAGCTGCTTAAATCAGGGCGCCACTGTCGCAGCAGCTCAAGAGATTCATATTCCGAGACGCTATCAAGCGCTTTGTTCATTAAAGCCAGCAGCTGAGGGTTACGACGACTCAGGGCAAAACTGATTTCTTTGGTGGGAATAGAGTTAAAACGGGTGATATTCAAATCACTCAGTAAATTACGATTGAGAGCATACCGATTCCCAAGAAATGCTCTGGCTTGACCGAAATTTACGGCATTAAGCGCATCCTGAAAATTATCGTAGAGACGGAAATTGGCCTTCGGATAGAAACCTTGTACCTCTTCAAGTGGCAAATAATCACGCACCATCGCGACACTAACGCCGGCCAGATCGTCTGGCAATGGCAGCCCGTCTACCCGCTCAATGGCCAGGATCGGCTTTTCAGTGGCATAAGGCTTCGTCAGCACAAAATTACCGTGGCTATTAAAGAGGCTAACTGAAGGAAGAAAATCAATTTTTCCTTCAGCTAGCGCATTCCATGCCTGCTCTCTGGTTTCAAACATCTCGACCCGCAATGGCAGACCCAATTGGTGCTCTACAATGGCGGCATAATCAGCACTCAATCCTTCGTATTCGCCTATCGGATTACTCATACCAAACGGCGGAAGATCGTAACGAAAGATGCCCATCACCAACTGCTGTTTGTGCAATAGCCAGGCCTGTTCAGTAGTTGAAAAACTAAGCGGCTTCAGCTCCTGCAGGGGGGCACGCGCGAGTAACTTATAATCATGTGCTGCCAGCGGCATGCTGGACAAGAGGAGCAAGAAGGCGAAGAGTAGGCAAAAGGTACGCATTTGTCCGTCGTTTACAGCAATTCATTACGTCGGGCAAAATCAATCAATTCAATCAGCGTCTGCGCATTCAGCTTCTGCTTCAGGCGATGCTTATAGGTACTAATGGTCTTTTCACTGAGTAACAACTGGTCACCAATCTGCTTATTACCCAAGCCTTTAGCAATAAGGATCAGCACACTGAGCTCACGATCGGAGAGATCGCCCAAGAGTTTATTATCATCGCCAGCACCTGCTGGTAAAAGTGGCGAGTACTGGTCATAACGAGGAAAATAGCTGTAGCCACGCATGACGACGCGAATAGCGTCAGTGAGCTCACTAAGATCATCTGTTTTTGTTACAAAACCATCGGCTCCAGCTTGTTGGCAGCGCTGAGCAAAATGCGCACTAGCCTGTGAGGTCAACACCAGAATCTTGAGCGGCAGCGCAAGTGAGCGCAAACGTTCCAAAACTTGCAGCCCATCTATTTTAGGTAAGCCAATATCCAGCAGCACTAAGTCAGGTGAGAGGTCGCGTGTTTTTTGTACAGCATCCACGCCGTTATCGGTCTCACCAACCACAATCATCTCGGTACGCTCCAGTAGCATTTTCACTGCGAACCGAATCACAGGATGATCGTCAACGATGATCACTTTTTTCATTTTCGTCAGATGTCCTGGAAAATAGGGTTAAAAATCACGAACGTAACGCCGTACAGAGGCTGGCTAAGATAGCGGTTCAATACAGATGAATCTGTAGGAGATTGCTTATCCTGTTGCCAGTCAGTACGACTCGCCATTACATAGCGACTTAAATTACGGGGCTTTTTAATCCTAAGGTAAAAAAATAAACCCCAAGACCTTTCGCAACTTTTTCGGATAAAAATCGGCAATTAAACGGACATAACTAAAGCCACTCCAGGGTTATCTGCATTAGCTAAATCACTGTTTAGAAAAAGTATCTGTGAATGCCGATGGCAATTAAGCGGTAGCCTTGTGTGAGGAGGGTAAAATCCATGCTTTCCTAAACGTCCGAGCACTTGATTCGCTAAGCGCTTGCACACTAACGTTATACTTTGCCGCTCATAATCGCTCTTTGCGCCAATGATTTTTTCAACAAATATATTACTGATTTGCAGAAGACTGTTTGAGATTACCGCTTTTCGAGCACAGAACAACGGATATGCCACAGGCAGTAACCATGGAGATGAACGGCATAATTATTGATTTAAAACAATGATTTAATTTTTACGAGACGTTATTTCCCGCCAGTAAATTAGCGCTACATTTTTTGGAAAATTACTATGTGGATAATAAAAGCCCCGACGGAGAGCCGGGGCAAGAGGTAAATCGTTCTTTTTTATATTTATAGGCTTGTAGTTATCACCGGGATGGTAATTTTTGCTACGTGATACAAGGTACGGTATTTTTTATAAAAATAATGTCAGCAAATGACGGTAGCTGTGTCAGAAAATACTCACTCCTGCTTTATTCTTTTTCTTCTTCAATCCTTTTCTTGCTGAAAACAAAGCGTTCAGCTTGCTGTTTTTCGTACTCCCAATCGTGCATTGATAAACCAGCGAATTCAAAGCCAATCATATGGACATCGGGACCGGCAATAAGTAACTGAAGATAATGATTGAGAATATAAAGTAAGGTATATCCTGAGGAGGCCATTTTACCCCCTGAAACATAGGGGATAAAATCCGTACAGAAAACAGCGTCGAAGGGATCCAGGAATTTTACATTATCGACATTCAAAAAATCATAATAATCAGAGAGAGCGAAGTATCGAAGGCGACCTTCTTCTCTATTCAGAGGGCTGTGATGACCATGAAAAAGAGGTTGTGCGGAGAACTGACGACGAATAACCACCGTGTCTCCAGTATGTTGCGCCACTATTTCATGGTTAAAATAATTAAATACAATAAGCAGGTCCTGAGAACCGGTAACAATGTGTTCAGAACGTACCTTTGAAGAGTTAGCGATAACAAATATATTCTTATATTTTGGCACTACCTCCATCCAATCAAAGAAGTAATTTATTTTCTCCATAACACTTTTGCATTTAACAGGAGGTATGTTTTCTATGGTTTCTAATCTCATTATTTACCCCCCTTCCTTTAGACCAACTGTAAGTTAATGCTTTCCGTTTCAACTTCATAGCGAGCCCCTAAGCTTAAATCAAAGGGATGCGGTGACCATGCCACCAGTGCATGAATATTGAAACTGATTATCCCCTGCTTAATGGGAGATCGACGCTCCCCATTCAGACTGACAATAATACTTTCCGGAATGAGCCGGGGTTCAAAACGAATTAAAGCATCACGTATTAGATACTCGAGTCTCGTCCAGTTATGCGTATTGGTATAACTTCCTACTTGAGGTGACACGCCGTAGTTAATGACCGAACGTGCAACTTCACTATGTTTTGCAGGCTCGAGCTGAGGCTCAATATTTGCATTATTTAAAATTTCACTAATATTTTGCAGAATCAGCGTTTTCATCATCCGCTGATCGAAGTGAAATTTATCCCACGGCTCATCCACTCTTTTTGGCTCGTCATCGAGTAAACGCTCAAGCAGACAGGGTAAAAAGGGCTTTTTTTCTTTCATAAGATGACTGCCATATTAAATGCTAATTTCGCCCGCTTCAAACAGTGAGCATTCACCACTACTGCTTACCCACATTTTACGGCCCTGCCCGATATAACGGTCACTTTCGCTTTCCTGCCATTCCGTGCGAGAGCCAGTCAGTAAACTCACGTCACTTTCACTGTTAAGTGGATAGCGCGAAGGGATATAACCCTTATGCGTTTGACCTTTTACCACCACTGTAGCTGGAGCCCAGATCAGATCGGTTAGGCTGGTAGGCTTCTCAACGTTGAGCACTTCAATGTCAGAGAACGGTACCCAGCGATAGCCGCCAGCAAAGATGAACTCACACACTGGGCCCAGGCGGTCGTCACCATCGGCAATCCAATCAAATGTTTCTAATCCTTCACTTTTTCCTGACATGGCGGTAGCCGCTTCCAGCGCTCGGTGACGATACTCCTCACCCTTCGTGGCTTCTCCCTCGTGATAAAAGCCATTCGCTTTATTCAGCAGCTCACACCATTCAGGTAATGCATCCCCCAGATTGCCGGCCTCGCGTTGTCCTGCTAACACTAACTGACGCAAACGTTCACTGAGAATAAGATTTTTAAAAAGTTCACACTGGCGTTGAGTATCGTCATCGGTCTTCTCTACGATATCAAGCTGGCGTAGTGCGCGATCCCAATCAGCCTGTAAGCAATAAAGTTTGAACAGCCTCATGCGTAAATCACTGCTAGCTGGCTGTGATTTGACAGCAGCGACAGCCTGAGCAATGGCCTGAGGCAAACTATCAATGCCGGTAAATTCGTTATTAGTGTTAAAATTAATTTTCATTTCTCTTCCTGATTATTTCTACAAGTGGCTATCCAGCCCCATTTTATAAAGTTCGCGATACAGTAATTCTGAAACGACACGTTTTTCAATCTGCTTAAGATGTTCTGGTGCAATTTCTCGCAGTAGCTCAATCTTAATATCCTGCTCAGTTTCAAAAATATCATCGTGATCAATCATTAACTCTCTAAATACCCGCTCCATCATGACTTCTGCTTCGACGACACATTCGGAAACGGTCTTATTCTTAAGGCATTCGTTCACATTTAAGTTATCACTTAAACGCTCGCGCTTTGAATAGACATTCTTTTTCTCAACATCTCGCGGCGTGTGATGTTGCTCGCCCCATAAGAGATAATGCTTATATTCTTGCGTTAATGATTTTAGAGGATCAATTTCTTCAGCGTGATGATTCTCTTGCTTTGCATCATCACCATAAGGCGTGTAATGGCCGCCGTGGTTGATCAGTAACTCTAGCTCAGGAAGATCTCCCTCAGCCGGTAATAGGCTATTTGCCAGTTCATCTGCAGGTGGAGCGATGACTTGAAGAAGGTAATGCCCAATCTGTATTAGCATCCCTCCTCGTAGCAGGCGAGTTGTACCGTTTTCAAATGGCTGCCCGTCTATAAGGCAAACATAGTCATGGGCTTCAACACATAACATCAGTTGCTGCTGCTGAAGCCAGAAAATAACCTGATCTTCTTGTTCAACAGCTTGATCATTAAAGCCGCCTGTCGACGGGCTAAACCATACAGGGCTATCACGTTGATGGTGTTCATCTAACGTAATATCATTATGCAGCTCCGGCCAGATGATCTGAATCTGCATGTTAACCGCCGATCAAGACATTGCCTGAGCCACTCACAATCGTTGCTCCACAGGCTGTTGAGTCACTAATACGAGCCGCAGGTTGATTATTGATAAATACCGTACCAGAGCCTGAAGCGACGACTGTTGAACCATCAATGCTGCACACCGCATTACTTATTCCGACAGCTGCAGCCGGCAAGCTATTTATCATCACATTCCCTGAACCACTAATAATGCTACCACCATGACTTATTGAGTCACTTATCCGAGCTGCTGGTTTCATTTCACTATTCCTTTATTTCGCGCTCTATAAATGGGGGGAGAGTTCTCCCCCCAAGGTTTATCTACCTAACCAGTCCCATTACGGCTCTGGCGTCTGCGAATCCGTCGGCGTCGGCGTTGGCGTTGGCATCGGCGTGTCCGTCGGCGGCGGCGTGTCCGTCGGCGGCGGCGTATCCGTCGGCGGCGGCGTGTCCGTCGGCGGCGGCGTGTCCGTCGGCGGCGGCGTATCCGTCGGCGGCGGCGTGTCCGTCGGCGGCGGCGTGTCCGTCGGCGGCGGCGTGTCCGTCGGCGGCGGCGTGTCTGTCGGCGGCGGCGTGTCCGTCGGCGGCGGCGTGTCCGTCGGCGGCGGCGTGTCCGTCGGCGGCGGCGTGTCCGTCGGCGGCGGCGTGTCCGTCGGCGGCGGCGTGTCCGTCGGCTTCGGCGTATCCGTCGGCTTCGGCGTATCCGTCGGCGGCGGCGTGTCCGTTGGCGGCGGCGTGTCCGTCGGCGGCGGCGTGTCCGTCGGCGGCGGCGTATCCGTCGGCTTCGGCGTGTCCGTCGGCTTCGGCGTATCCGTCGGCTTCGGCGTGTCCGTCGGCTTCGGCGTATCCGTCGGCGGCGGCGTGTCCGTTGGCGGCGGCGTAATCGGCGGCCGCGTAATCGGCGGCTCTGTGATCGGCGGCTGCGTAATCGGCGGCTGCGTGATTGGTGGATCAATGATTGGCGGTGGTACCGGCGGATCAATAACAGGCGGCCATACAGGCAAGACTGGCAGTGGAATAGGTAAAGCCATGCCACCCATGATTGCTTTCGGTGACATCAGCCCGCCTACACCTTTAAGCCCTGCTAATGCGCTCAGCCCTAATCCACCGCCAACGGCACCGGCGGCGGCGGCAATGCCTGCACCGGCACAGCCCGCCCCATCACCTGGGTTAATCTGAACGATGCCCCCTTCAATGACCACGCGCGATTTACCAATAATTTTGACGGTATCACCCGACAGTATCAGCTCACCTAACGTACCCACGCTGACTATTGCACCACCAAACAGCGTGGCGGCGCCCCCAACGGAGGTCATCTGCGCACCACCGACGTTAATCAACTGCGCACCGCCAACGTTGGTCAGGATCGCCCCGCCTACGTTGGTATTAATGGCTCCGCCTACGTTGGTGATGATGGCGCCTTTTACATAATTTTTGACTGTGCAGGCGACGTTCTTTTCAACTGACCCGGTGATGTTGGTGATAACGGTGCCACCAATGTTGGTGTTAACGGCACCGCCAACATTGGTATTGTGCGCACCGCCAATATCCGTCTTAACTGCGCCGGCAACACTCGTTTTATGCATTCCTCCCACAATCATGTTGTAGCCAGAACCAATTTCCATGCTTGCCTGGCTACCGATCAATTTGGAGTAACTGCCCCCCACATTTTTGCTGTAATCGGCCCCAACGATGATGTCGCGATTAGCACCCACCTCAAGGTTGTAATTGGAACCGATAGCATAAGTGGCATTCGCACCTACGTTCTTGGTGTAATCCGTTCCCACCACCAGAGTGCGATTCTTACCGACGCTAATATCAGAATTAACACCGATGGTTTGCGTTTCATCATTCTTGGTCAGGCGATCCATGTCGCGTTCCGCCTGTTCCCAGTACAATTCCTGGCCAGGCTTATCTTCGAAACGCACACCGTTGTAATTACTTTTACCACCACCAATAGTGCGGCTGATAAGCCCACTTTGTGTAGCATTTACCGGAAGATCCCAGGGCGGCATGGTGACGTTGTTATACAAGCTACCGGTGATCATTGGACGATCGGGATCGCCATTGATAAAGTCCACCACCACTTCATGGCCGACGCGTGGAATATAAATACCACCGAAGCTATTACCTGCCCACGCCTGGCTAACGCGCAACCAGCAAGAGTCAGATTCACGGTTAATGCCGTAACGATCCCAGGTAAAACGCACTTTTACCCGGCCATATTCGTCGGTCCAGACTTCTTCACCTGGCGGTCCCACTACAATCGCGTTTTGCGGACCATAAGTACGTGGCTTTGGAACTATCTGGGGATGACGATAGATTTTTGTCGTCGGCTGCACGGTAAATTTGCAGTGAATACTGAACATATCTTTATTGGTGACTTCGTTGATCTCCTGGATGTCCAGTTCACTGGAGATCACCATATATTCGCGGTTGACTTTGTTGACCGGATAACCGACCAGCTCAAAATGCGTTCCGCAAACAATCCCTCTTAACTCGCCACTCCCGACCGCGCGTGAGCCCTTTGATCCACGCTCTTCGGTACGAATACGCGCTAACTGCTCACCAATAGCAGGTTGCTCGTAATCACCAGGCCAGTGGAATACCTCCATCTCATTGAAGCTGGTTTTTCTTGCTTTGACATCAATGGAAAGGATATCGGCGCGCGACTTAGTGAAGTCATAATCGTTGGTTACCCAGCGACCGCTGGTTAACATCTCCTGATGTTCAAATACAGAGATATACTCGGCATCGGCTTTAGGATTTTCAGGCTGATAATCAATAACATGGTAAGCTTCACTTGGGCTGGCTTTGTGTGCACCAACGTGATCCACCAGGATCAACTTATGCTTTTGGTCCTGATGTTCGTAGAACCAATAGATCCCCCACTCTTCCATCAGACGCTCAATAAAATTGAAGTCTGTCTCGCCATACTGGACCTGATAGTCCATCGTCGGATAACTGGTTGTCAGCCGCTTCTCATAAGAGAAGTGGTAGTCAGCCAGCACCTCATCGATAATATCGACCACTGATTTTTGTTGGAAAATTTTGTAGTCAGTGGTTAACGTGGTCAGCCATAGCCAGGGGCGGATAACAATCTCGAAAAGTGCCTGATTGGCATCGCGCCCTTTAAAGCGCGCTTTTTCTACCAATCCTGAAATCTCGCGTTGACCGCGTCCAATCCCGATGAGGTGATCGAGACCGTTTCCATCCAGTTCGATGAAGACGGTCATCTCTTTGCCAATTAACGCCTTGATATCCACATTCGAGGCAGATTGCCATGGAATAAGCGGATTTGCGGGCGTTTTTACCAGCAAGGTATAGCTGTATAAAGTGGAGAAGGTTTCTTCCCCCTTTATTCTATTCAGTACCAGAGCAGGTTCACCCAGTAACATGGGCATCGCTGGACTGCTTAGTGTTATCGTCCTAGACATAGTCATTCCTGATATCAGAAAAGTAACGTTGAGCGCGTTGCACTCAGGTCACCGGGTTAACAACTACTTTCCGTTGTGATTCAATTATTTTTCCATGCCTGTTCTGCCTCCAGAGCCAGAGAAACTCTGAATCCGAAACGCACTCAGGCCAACTCCTCCATGGCATGACATCAACACATCGTTTCCCTTCCAGCTCAAAATCCGCATCGCATCGCATGTCACTGAGGCGGGTATGAATGTATGAAAGCTGTGCTGAATTCGATAGTTTTGACCGCCAGCCGGAAGACAAACTCGATGCCACCAAATCACGGCAATCTGCCTCTATTTGTTCGCAAATATGGCGAGGGTTGTCATGTTGCGCTAGCGTGGACAGCGAGCGCATCATCCAAAACGGTAGACTGTCTTCTATTGTCAACAGCCGCACCATCTCTGAGGCCCGAAGCAATACGCAAACGCCATGTGGCGTTTCAGTGTTGTCATCGAATACAAGGGCACCGGTCAGATAATGATCCGCCGATATGCCATCTGCAGACATAACAAAGCACCATGGGTAACGACACAGTTCTGGTTGCGTTAATAACGAAGGTTCTGCAGGAGCAAGCGTCGAAATTAAAGAGGCAACTTCTGCCTTAACCCGCTGCATCTCTCCTTTTTTGCGTTGACTCTTTTCCCCGGAAAGTTCAGGCAAAAAACTCAGCAAATGCGCATGCTGCTTGCTGCGTTTCATCCACATATTTCCTCCCTTATCATCCCGGGCAGCGGAATCCGCGCAACATGCCCTGCAGATTCTGATTGCCATTACCCAGCCCACCAATTTCCAGCTCTACTGGCTTGCCACCCAGTGACCAGCGATAAATTCGACTGTCTGCACCCTGGCTCGTTACGCGTTCGGCGCTGTCCAGCCAATGCATAACCGACCATGCACCGTGGAATGTCAGATCTGGCAGTGCCGATGATGGGAGCCTCTGGCCGGTCATCGTAACGGAAGAGGTCAATCCACCTGATGGCCAGTGAAACGCCATCGGCATGACCGGGCCATGTGAGTAACGCAGCGTCTCTCCGCCAACGCTCAGCATCAGTTGCGCTATGTCCGGAGAGAGGTAGTGCACGCGGGTAGACAAATTCAATGACACTTTGCGTCCATCCGCGTCAAAGAATGCATCACGGACGGCGGCAGCTTGCTGGAAGAAGGAGAGTCCTTCACCGCCGCCATTGCCTTTATAGCGCCATGGGTAAGTTGATGTATCAACCTTGTCGGCCATGTTCTGTTTGAACCAGCTATCAACCACACCATCCACTGCAAAGAAGCGCTCAAAATCATTGAGTGATACCTCTTGCTGGCTTTTAGCAAAGGGATAGCGTCCTTGTAGCGTTTTACGACAAACCTGGCCAATGCCATTATCAATGGCTGTAACACTCAGTTTTACAATGCTCTTTTGGATGCTTTCATTGGAACGTCCCAGCAGAGGCATCAAAATCCCCTTCACTGGCTCAGGCCACGTCCGCGATTCCGCCGCCAGGCGGGAACTATCCATTCCCATAACCGGGATGTCACCCTCATCAAGCGCACTGCTGTAAACCACATAGCGGGTATACTGATCGGTGAGCAGATTCATCAGCCGGTTAAGCCCAACGGTTTGGTTCGGGTTATATCCCGTGCCGTCTTGATCGCCTTTCACGAAAAGTCGTAGTGAACTGAACGGAAAATCAACATATTGATGAATAAGCCGTTGTTCACGGAAATCGACACTGTCTTTTAATCGCGTAGCTTGCTGTACCAGTCGGCCGGTTCTCAGCTCAGTCTGCAAAGCTGTTTGCAGCGTTTTGTCCTTGGTTTCCGCCAGAGTCGTCTCACTGACGGCACGTTCAAGCAAACCGCGCAGTGGCGAATTATCTGCGACCAGAGTTCTTAACAGCGATACATCCATACTGAGATTCTGCTGTCCCCCCATCGGTATCAGACGAATACTCGAGAGGAATTGCTGCCACTGATGCGCATATTCCTGCAGATAAAGAATCAGTACCTCATCACGCAGCGTGAGAGGATTTACCACGCGCCCCGTCTTTCCCAGTACCCAACTATCCTCACGCTGTAAGCCGATCAACGACGTAGCGAGCTGCTTCTTTACCAGGTTTCGCCACCCGTCACGGGTGAAAATGCCGGGTACACCCTCAGGCTGATTTTCGATAGCATTTTGCTTAAAAATCATCGGCGCCTGAGGGTCAACCATCGCCTGCAGGGTGACACTTGGCGGTGCTACCAGCTGCAGTTTCTGCTTTAAATGCTGCCAAATTCTGGTGGTTTGCGGGATCTGCACCAGCATATCCCTGGCGCGCTTAACCAGCGGTTGATCGATTGGCGATGATTTTTCTCGCCATCCTTTCGAGGAGAAAAGAGCATTCAGATGACTGTCAAACGTCTCCTGTTCACCATAAGCATCGATCATGCCTGAGGCTTTCCATTGCTGGTTGATCTGGGCAATCAGGAAGCCGGCATCGGCATCTCCCTCACCATTCAGCATGAGGTAAAGCTTGAGCGCATCCCACGCAGCAAGCGGATCGTTATCGACTACGGCTTTGTTCAAAGAGATGGCTGCCTGCAACTGCAATTTTGGCAGCAACGCATTCTGTAAAAAGAAGGTGTAGAGTTTGTCCGCACGACGTTCAACGGTGGCAGGTGTGTAAAGACCATAGCGCCAGTTCAGTGGAGGATTACTGATATCCAGTCCCAAATACTGCTTCAATGCCAACGTGCTATACAGGACGCCCGGTAACAGCTGCTGTTCAGGATGATCAACATATTCAACAACTTTTTCAGTCAGTTGAGTCGTACGAACACCAATAGTCGCCAGATAATCGTCATTCAGGTGGAAACTGGTAACAATTCCCCATATCAGCCAGACAGCGAGCATCGTTGCCGCAAGATGGCCTGCGAAGTTCTGCAAGCGATCGCGCGTACGCATGCGCAGGCTGGAACTGACTAAATCACGATCGGCACTGATCACATCACTGAAAAGCTGACGCAGGAAGTAATGTTTTCCCCAGGGAGAGTTATCGATAACTCCGCCCTCTGCTTGTTGAAGACCATATGATGCTGCTGTTTCAGGATATTGATGTTCCACAACATTACGCCAGCGCTGAACAACCGTGTTGTTGTTGAGCAACCCCTTTTCGGCTGGCTGACAGCTACTCATAAAGTAGATGCCACGCAATGTGGTATTGAACTGTGTTTCGTCATAGCGCGATGACAGGAAAATATGCTGCAGCATTTCGGTCACGCCCTGCGCTAATAAACGAAAATCCTGCGGTACGGCATACATCTGTTTGCGATCGGTGACGTCATATTCTTCCAGCTGACGCTGGCAAAGCGTACTACCAAGACGGCTTTCCAACTGAGCCAGCGTTTCGCTGATCTGCTTACCCAGTTCGGCTCCGCTGTCGTGTGATTGACGTTCAAAGGGAAGCGTTACACCAAGAACCTGTTCACGCTCAATCGCTGTGAGATTACGGAAATAGGCGCTAAAACCGGTCAACATATCCATTCGGGTGATATTGACGTATACCGGAAAACGTAATCCCAGAGTTTCTCGCGCCTCGCTGAGCCTTGAGCGTAATGCCGCGGCGATACCGAGGCGCTCAGACTGAGTACGGTGCAAAATATCTTCAACCGAGAGCGTCACAACTACGCCATGAATACTGTGTTTAGGACGGTACTTTTTCAGTGCGCCTAAGATGCCACGCCACTCCTGCTGAACATGCTCTGCTTCCTGCAGATATTTACCTGAGGTATCCAGGAAAAGCGCGTCATTGGTGTAAAGGCACTCAATATTATCGGTAGAAGGATTTTCACGATCCTGACGATTCAGCTGTTCTGGCAATGGGAAATCGAGTCCCGATGAGAACAACATGGTTGTTTTACCGGCGTTTTTAGGTCCAATTATCATGAACCACGGTAAGCGTGTTTTACTGTCGCTGAAGCTGAAAAAACGGCGCCACAATGGCAAGGCACGATGAACACGCTGGGTATGTTTCACACCCGCTGCAATGATCTGCGTGATAGCGCTCATGTCTGGTTTAGCTTCTACCGCAGCTGACCTTTTACTCATCAGTGAGTTAAGTAACGCCGGGTTTACAGCCAGCGCCTGCAACAGCCGCCAAAGTCCATACAGCCCCGTCAATACCAGCAGCACCGCAATGACTGCACCGCGGTTTATATTGCTTTTGAGCGGGTAGTTTTCCCCAATCATGATATGGGGACCCAGAGTCCAAACCATCGCCATCGCAAAGAGCGAGAGATCTAAAAACAGTGGCAGACGATTCCAGCGCAGAAGCAGCATCACAAACAGCATCACCAACATAATGATGCGGTTTTCAGCACCCGCCCAAGGGGTAGCCTCACCAAAACCAAACCAGGGGCCGAGGTACCAAACCGCCGCCGCCAGCACGCAATAAACAGCGATCAGAGAAAAGCGTCTTAATCCTGTTCCTGAGAAAATTCGATTAAACACTGACATGTTTCATCCATTAATAATTAACTAATATTTCGACGCGACGGTTTTGTGCTCGTCCCTCAGGCGTGGCGTTACTGCCAACGGGCTGACTATCCCCTTTTCCTTCAACTCGAATATTTTCAGCAGGGATGCCGGCCTGTTGCAGCCATTGCGCCACACTGGCAGCGCGTTTTTCCGAGAGGACCTGATTACTCGGAAGGCCAGGCTTATTGATGGGTTGCGAGTCGGTGAAACCGACAATCAGCGTCTTGCCATTTACGCGATGGATCTCTTCAGCCACACGCTTGAGGATACTTTGCATGCTTTCCAGCACATCAAATGTGCCGGTTTTGAACATGCCGTCACCGCGGAATATCACCAGACTACGCTCAGGCGTTTCGTCCACAGTAACCAGCTTGCGGGCGATCTCTTCCTTAAGTAATTCGGCTAACCTTAGCTTTCCAACTGCCGGTTCTGGAGGCAGGGTTATGGGTGAACGTGCAGAAGCATCAATGCGAGTGACGATATCGCTAAGCGGGATCATCAAGTGATATTTGGCATAGATAAAACTACCGGCGATCAATACTCCGGCGACAAGCATGGAAATACGGACAGGAATATAAAACTGATAGCGTTTTTTGCCACTGCGCACCGGAACGCCTTGCGGTGACAGAGCCATGCCTCGGTCTTCCCGAGAGCTTTGTAATAGTGTCAATAGACGTTGGCGAATGCGATTAAGTTGGCGCTCACCGTTTTCAATAATGCTATAACGCCCCTCGAAGCCAAGGCCGAGAATAATCAACTGAACTTCAAGAACGTCGGCATATTCCTGAGGTGACATGGACAAGCGGCCCACCAGCAGGAAGAATTTTATGCCGCCATCGTTATCGCCTTCAAAGTGATTAAGCAGGTTGCCTTGCGACCAGTTAACATCTTTACTCCACGAACGCGCCAGAACGGCTTCGTCCAGTGCGGTACACATGCAATAGCGCACAATGGCCATTTTCTTCCAGGAAATATCTGCCTCATCGCAGACGACGCTGAAGAGAGTGATCTCTTTTTTCAGCGTCTCCTTCAGCAAATTAGCTTCATCTTTCCCGTTCACTTTTTCGGGCATTTCGCTTAACGCACGCAGTAATGGCTGCGCCGCTTCAAGTAATGGCAGGGACGCATTTTTAACGCGATTAACCCGCTCATGAATGCTTTCACTGCGCAGACGACTGCTGTCATAACGTTCATTTATTGCGTCATGATTTATCGCCGGATTGGTCTTGAAATCTGAAAAGCTGGTCGATTCATCGAGCAGGAAATGTCCCAACTCCTGGCCGTTACTATCGGTATCCGCCTGGTTATCAAAAAACGTGCTGTTCAGGTTAAAATTGTCATGCTCGCTCATTAGTCACGAATCCCCCACAGTTCCATTTTCAGGTCAGGGAAATCACCGGCAATGTGCAATGCAATAGCGCCGCTACTGGCAATGCGATCCCAGAATGGACCACTCTTAGCCAGTTCAAAGTAAACGTGGCCGGCGCTGTAGGGAATCTGACGCGGAGGGACAGGCAGAGGATGGATTTCCAGGCCAGGCAAGTGCGAACGTACCAGTTCATGCAATTGCTGCGGTGCACTGAATTTTGCCTGAGCCAGGTATTGATGCTGCAGAATATCCATAGGTAGCTGCGCAGATACCGCGACAACCAGATTACTGAAACCGCGCAGTTCATTTGGCAGCACATTCGCCGACCAGACACCGTTACCACGTGATTCCAGCGTGATCATTTGGCCCGCACGCACCAGAATCTGGTTGAGCTGTTCATGAATATCATCAACCAGGGGGCGGATAGAGGCATAAAGGCTAGCGTGCTTGTAGCCTGGCGCCGATCGTGGTCTGCGTGTTTTCACCCGTATAAAGGTAGAAAGTTCGCCCGCAAATTTGGCCAGTTCCTGGTAGAGCATGATGGGTGGTAACTCAGGAATGGTGCGCAGATGGTCGAGCAATGGCTCATATTTATTAAAGATTTGCAGTAAAAGATAATCAACGATTTCTGCACTCGCACTCGCTTTACCGTCACTGTTTGATAATCGCGTTGCCAACATTCCCGCACGCATTTTTACCAGACCGTTCAGATGCGTCAGCCATTCGCTGAGCAACTGGTTCGCGCCATAACCTGTCACGGGTGGGATGTAATCATCAACATGCAGTAATACGCTGCCATCAGGCTGGATAGCGCGTACGCGCGTCAGCGGTAATCCAATCCACGACTCCGTCATTTCGCTTTCTGACACCAAACGGAGGCGCAACTGCGCCAGCTGCACAGGTTTAGGTCCCTGGTGAATGGCATTGGTATCATTCAGCTCAGCTTCATTGCCGTAAAAACGCGCCAGAGAACCGCTATCGTACTCATCGAAAATAGTTTCATTACTATTATCCAGGCGTAGCGGCACGGCCAAATAAATCATCTTGCCAAGATGTTCAGGTGCGATAGTTAATGGCTGCGGCAGATCGGCATGTCCTGGAATATCAAATGGCGTACCATCCGGCAGAACACCGCTCGCAGCGCGGAGAACCAGTTTTCCATATGAAAGCGCTTCACGATCAATTTCATAAGCTGAAAAACCCCAAAAAAAGGGCGTAAGGGTGAGAGCTCGCTTATGAGAGTAATATTCCAGGTAACGCTCTTGCTGTTGAAAGAGTTGAGGGCGCAGAAAAAGACCTTCACTCCAGACGACTTTTTTTGTTCTCATAATTAATTTACCGGTTTAACTGAAGTTGTCAGATTATTCATTCTGACTTGAATATGAGGCTGCCAAACTTTGTCTCGTTTAAAATAACGTTGAAACCAACTGCGCTTGGGTTTCTCAGGAATAATATAAAGCACCTTCCATTCCGAGTCGGATATGTCTCGATAGGCCGTTATCACACCCAGAGCAGTAACATTTTTAGGCGTCTCAATAACTTTATCTTTTTTCTCACCGGGGACAATCATTGTGTCGTAAATAAGCGAAATCTGACTAGTAAGTTCAGGATCCCTACTTTCAGTAAGAGTAATGAAATCACTGGCCATAAATGCTTGCTGTTGATTCAATTGATACACCGTAATACGAAGAGGGTTTGCTTCTCCTGCGTCATTTTTATTTATAGTGTTGGATGCATCAAAAGTAATTTTTACGGATTCCGTATGTGCACTCGAATCATTATTCGGCGTGCTTTGGCAAGACGTTAGCATACTGGTCATCGATAAAATGATTAACATCGTTAGCCAACGCCGATGGGAGGCGGCAGCATGATGCATTATTTTAGTAATCATTACGTCCTCCTTTAATATGAATAAGTAAAAGTAAAATTAAGGCGAGCGTTCCTTAACCCTGCCACACTTAATGTGGCAGGGCTTGTAACAAGAACTTAATTAGCTATGCTGGTTTGCTTTTACATCATAAGTCGCAGAGATAACACCAGACTTATGACCTTCAGCATTCTGCATTACATAATCTTCAGTTACTTTGGTGAAGGAGAAGCTAACTTCTTCACGTGGACGAGTTTCGTCTTTATGAGAGCCACCCATTCCAACTTTAGTAATGATTACGTCAGTGAACTTCAGAATCATGTATTCCAGTGGATCGCCACCAGCTTTACGCACGGTGAAAGCGATATTTTTAATATGCTTACCAGTCAGACAGTAGCTCAACAGGTTTGGACTTGCTTTGTCGGTATAATGCTGGAACACGAAGTCAGCAACAGTAGCACGACCAGAACCACCGCCTGAACCGCTGTGCATATTCTTAGGCTGCAATACGTCCCATTTCCATTCCAGAACCTGGATCTCGTTTTTATGAGTAGCATCTAAAGATTCACCTTCGATGCCATCAATTTTAATAAACATATCTTGGGCCATAATTTCCTCTCATGGACTAGTTGTGTATAGATTATTCAATGCGATGCATTGAATGATACGAGACTACTGCACTGAATATATCCAGCACGTATTCTCAATTAATTCAAAGTAATTACATTTACTTTGAGTCTTAAATATTCGATTCAGACATTGTCCTTAATGTCCATTGTCAAACCGAATAGTTAAATCAGGCTCCGCCTTTAACAGAAGGAAGTTTGGCTACCATACGCAGAGATACGGTTAAACCCTCCAACTGGAAATGCGGGCGCAGGAAGAATTTGGCTTGGTAATAGCCAGGGTTGCCTTCAACATCTTCAACAATAACTTCAGCAGCAGCCAGTGGACGGCGAGCTTTAATTTCAATTGAGGAGTTAGACGGATCACCATCGACGTAATTCATTACCCAGTCGTTTAACCAGCGCTGCATATCGTCGCGTTCTTTAAACGTACCGATTTTGTCACGCACAATACATTTCAAATAGTGTGCAAAACGTGAACAAGCGAACAGGTAAGGTAAACGCGCTGAAAGCGTGGCGTTAGCTGTTGCGTCAGCATCATAATACTCTGCTGGCTTCTGCAGTGATTGGGCGCCAATGAAGGCGGCAAAATCGGTATTTTTACGATGCACCAGCGGGATAAAACCGTTTTTAGCCAGTTCAGATTCACGACGGTCTGAGATAGCGATTTCGGTCGGACATTTCATGTCTACGCCGCCATCATCGGTCGGGAAGGTATGGCACGGTAAACCTTCAACTACACCGCCACTCTCAACACCACGAATCATGGTGCACCAGCCGTTCTCTTTAAAGGAACGGTTGATATTTACCGCCATCGCATAGGCAGCATTCGACCAGACATACTTGCTGTGGTTTTCGCCGTCGGTGTTCTCTTCGAAATGGAAGGCTTCAACCGGATTGGTAACGGTGCCATATGGCAGACGAGCCAGGAAGCGCGGCATTGCCAGGCCAATATAACGAGAATCTTCAGACTGACGCAGACTGTTCCAGGCCGCGTATTCCAGATTCTGAGTAAAGATTTTAGTTAGATCGCGTGGATTAGAAAGTTCCTGCCAGGAATCCATCTGCAATACGTTCGGCGATGCACCTGCAATGAATGGCATGTGTGCAGAAGCGGCCACTTTACCAATCGATGACAGCAGATCCACGTCGGCAGCAGAGTGATCGAAGAAATAGTCCGCCACCATACAGCCGTATGGCTCACCGCCGAGCTGGCCATACTCTTCTTCATAGATCTTTTTGAAGAGTGGGCTTTGATCCCATGATGTCCCTTTATAGCGTCGCATGCTGCGACGTAATTCTTCTTTGGATACATCCATAAAGCGCAGCTTTAACTTTTCATCGGTCTCGGTATTGGTTACCAGGTGATGCAGACCTCGCCAGGCACTTTCCAACGACTGAAACTCTTCATGGTGAAGAACCAGGTTAATTTGCTCTGACAGCTTGCGATCAATTTCGGCAATAATTGAGGCGATACTTTTATAAGCATCGTCAGATACCGTCACCGAGTTTACCAAGGCCTGTTCAGCCAGTGTTCTCACTGCGCCTTCAACTGCTGCTTTGGTCTGTTCGGATTTAACTTTAAACTCTTTATTCAGCAAAGAACTAAATGCACTTGCCTGAGAAGCGGCTTGTGCTGCCGCATTTTGTTTTTCCATCATTCGTGAAGTTGACATCATGTCTCCTTATTTACTCTACGCAGGTTTCGCTTCAGAGCCGTCATTGCTCTTTTTAGGCGCAGAGGCCAGAGAATTTAACAGCGCTTTATCCTGCAGAAGTTTCATCACTAACTCTTCCGCTCCCGCTTTACCGTCCATATAGGTCTGCAGGTTGGCAAGTTGAGTTCGTGCTTCTAGTAGTTGGGAAAGAGAATCAACTTTTCGAGCAATTGCATCAGGCTCAAAGTCACTCATACTTTCAAAAGTTACATCAATCATCAGCTGACCTTCACCGGTCAGCGTATTCGGTACCGCAAATGCCACACGTGGACGCATTGCTTTCATACGCTCATCGAAATTATCGATGTCAATTTCCAGGAATTGACGATCGGCAACCAGTGGCAACGGTTCAAGTGGTTTACCCGATAAGTCTGCAAGTACACCCATTACAAATGGAAGTTCAACTTTCTTTTCAGAACCGTATATTTCAACGTCGTATTCAATTTGAACGCGAGGCGCTCGATTTCGCGCAATAAACTTCTGCGAATTATTTTTATTAACCATGATAACCTTTCTGCATTTTATTATTTAAACGTACCCGAATGTTAATCCGGAATCATTAATCACTCATTTCTTACTGCAGTTACTTGTAAGTCAGGTCAATGGTGGAGCGAGTTTGCACAAGCCCCGCACTCACTGCTCCATTACTCTTAGCATAATAACTGGCGATAAAGTTGTGTGTAACTTCATCACCACTTGCAGGAATTAAATACTCCTGAAAGCTGTTATTATCGTCGATACTCAGTTGTGTACCGTCAATTTTCCGCACCCGCACTTGAACATCATTGCTGTAATCGTTGCCGGTGCTATTCACCAGGTTACCCGTCTCACTGTCTGATGTATTTCCACCACTGGTGGTAAAACGCATCTCAATGGTACGGTTAACCGGGCAATTTCTCAGAGAAATAGGGAATTGCGTGCTCCCTATCTCATCTCCACTTTTTTGTAATAATTGCGATGATACCGTGGGCAATACCACCGTTCCTGATTCACCACCATTATTAACGCTAACGTCGCAAGTCTGCGCCAAGAACGTTCCCAAAAAAGTAACTTCAATATTGCAGCTGCCTTTCGTTGAACAACTCTTTGCCGACGCGGCGAAACCAATTAGCAGTAAGGTCATGCCAAGTAAAGGTTGCAGAATGTTTAATGAAGTTTTTCCGCCTAGTTGCGTAAACATGTCACCTCCAGTTGGACCATGCTCAGATCCTCAGAAACAGCCTTATTCACAGGTGCAGCATCTTTCGCTATACATTTAAGCTTCTCTTCACCAACCGTTGCTAATAGCGGCCCTTGCGCCGGATCCCAGCCACGTATAAAGGCTTGACCACCTTGCCCTACCACGCTTTGACTCTTGCCGTTCGCATCCATAAGATCGGTCCCAATAGGCAGGTAACTATGAGAACTGTCGCGTAATGTCAGAATCATTGGGGTCCCGGTGATCGTATTCATCACGACAGGTATTGCGGCACCCTGACGTGGAAAAATGTGTTTCTCGTTGTCCAGAACATCTACAGTGTCGGGCAACCCTTTCGCATCCAACTGGATAACATTCTCACGGTAAGGGTACAGAGAAGGCTGTATGGCATAGCCGAATCGGTTAACTTTTGCCCCCTGACCATTAAGTAACCTTGCTCCCGCAGCTCCTTTCGCCTCAATAATGGCAAAAGGAGCATCATTGATACTTGGCCCAAGTGTGACACCACCTTTATGAGCCACAGCACTACCTCTTAATGAGCCTGCAAACTGCGTGTTAAAATCATTCGCCGTTGCACTCAAGCCAACTTGAGCAATTGATGATTGGTATTGAATATTACCGCTCACCGCTTTATCGTTCGCTCTATTACCTACGTTGGCACCTACACCATATGTCAGCTCCCCTTGGTCACCCTGATAGCCGGAAGCATTAGTCTGGAATGTTGTGCCACTTTGATTACTGTTACTCACTGTGCTGTATAACGAATTAAATAACGGTTTTTGGTTATAATTACCACCAATAGGTATATTAACGGCCAACTGGATAATATTTTCATCATTGCCATTTCCAGCGCGTGAACGCGATCCTGTAATTGAATAGCCAAAACGTCCCAGGGAATGATTAAAGCTTATCGAATATTGGCGCGAATCCGTTTTCCCGCCCCAATAACTGGCTAAACTTCCGCTAAACCATAAAGATTTATTATCGTCAATACGCTGGTTAACACTTGCTGTAAAACGGTTCTGCGTGCGGTAGTTGATGTAAACATTATCCGCCTCACTGCGTTCTTTAATTAATGACGTATTACGAGCCAAAGCCATCTCACGAAAACTATAATAACCTTTGGAAGAGTAACGATAAGCTGCCAGAGTAATGTTAGTATTTGTTGGGTCAAGATATTTGCTGTAATTTACCTGATAACTATTCCCTAAACGCTGAGTGTTATTGGCTAAAACACTACGTGCATTTATGACATCAAAAGAGATCCCACCTATTGGCGTATTGAAAGCCTGGCCTAGACCAAACGCTTTATAGTGTTCACCAATTAATGTTCCACCATACATGGTCCAGTAATTCATCAAACCGCGATGATACGTCGCCTGAAAGAGATCGGGATGGTCATAAATTTGCTCCTCCTTTAACTGTCCAAGTGCTAGAGAAAACCGTGAAGAACCTTCTCGTAACAGCATGGGCGGAGCAGAAAACGGAATCAACTGCTGCCTGATGCGGCCATCCGCTTCTGTTATCGTCATAGTCAAGTCACCGCCATATCCTATCGCACCAACATCAGTAATGGCGAAAGGCCCTGGGGGAACAATACTTTCATACAGTATTTGCCCACGTTGAGTTACGGTAATCTTGGCATTAGTTTCTGCTACGCCACGTAAAATTGGTGAATAGCTACGCATTTCAGTTGGCAGCATGCGATCATCCGTTTGCAACTGCACACCGCGCATACTGAAGCTATCAAACAATTCACCATTGCTATTAGTTTCACCAACGGTCATCACACTTCTCAACGGTGTAATATCGCGTTGAGCATACGTATAGTTATTCTGTATGGAAGATGGTGATTGATTACTCCAGTTAAAATTAGTTCTTTTTCTTAAGCGCCATTCACCCACGTTGAAGCCTGCAGTCACACCTAAATTAGCAGTGTTATTACTGTTTCCTTTAGCAGCTCCCTGGCTGATTTGCCATAAGTTAGCTGCGTAATCAACAAACCCTGCCGTTTGACCTGATTCCCATAGACTAGGATCAACATAATCATCACTATGATGACGTACATATAGCTGAGGCACTTGTAAGTTGAGTTCAAAGTCACCGCTGTTATATTGGCTAGTTGAACCTTCAATCCATCGGTCAAGCACATAACACTGCTCTGCACCATCTGGTCGCATCAGTAATAGCTGTTTTGCTCTTTTCTCATCCGGCACAATGCCTAGCTGATTCAACTGTAACTGATTGAAACAAGGCTTGGCGTTTGCATCTGAATTTAATTGAACGAAACTTATCTTTAACGAATTTTTCGTTTTTCCATTAACACTTACTGTGACTCGATAAATACCAGGAAATGTAACATTACCCTCAGCAAAACGGGAAATATCAATATTGGAACCATGCAAGAAACCACTATTAAAATTTATTTTTTCCGGAGCAAGCGGACCACCGGAAGTTTGTGGAACTTCCTGCACATTTGTTTGACCTTCAGCAATCAATGGGAAGCAGAGTGCTAATTTAATCAGCACACTGAGCTTCTTTATGTTCCTGCCAGAACCATTCCCTGAATATTTACTCAGCACCACAGTGTAAACTCCTTTTAAGGGGTTTTATAATCCATTAATGAGGTATTGCGGCTAATATTTCATAGATTTAATAATTTAAAGACATCATTTATCGTCTATAAAAAAGGCATTACCTTTTAATTTAAGCTTTTTCTGAATGATCCCACCGAATTCGTTGATATACTGAAAATCCATCGCCGAAATTGATGTCAGCTTAGATTTATTTTCCGGATAAACCACCATTTCTGACTTTGGAGCAATCATTTCCGATGTCATTCTTATTTTTTTATTCTGTGACATCACATTGATAGTATTAAACGAGTAATAATAAGGTGTGGGATTTTTTATTTTTACACCAACACCTTGATTGTTATCAGTTACTAACTCCCATCCCAGCTTGTCGAGTTCGGTTGTAACAGAGCCATTTAGCAACGCCTTCGGACGATAGAAGATCTTTATACGGGTACGAAACGCGACTTCTAACTTCTGCCCTTTGTTGTCATCACTGGCTTTAGGAGGAATTTCTAGTAAGTTAAACCAAAAAAGGGACTCACGATCTTGTGGCAGCGCCATACCGTTATAAATCATACGAATACTTTGCCCTTTATTCGGCTCCACACGGAAGACGGGGGGGGTAACAATAAAAGGTACTTTCGTATTCTGTAAGTCTATCTTAGTATCGCCATCATCAACCCAAACCTGAGCCAGAGCAGGAGTGTCACTTCTATTGATTGTGCGGACATTAACTTCAGTTTGGTCGCCAGGAAAAATAACACGAGTTCCGCTTATCACAATGGATGAAAAAGCTGGTGTAACTGCACTAATTAATAGTGAAGCAAGGAAAATTTTTTTAAGCATAATATTCATCCAAGCGAAAGAATTAATATCATATTGATAATTTTTTCAAAAAAAGTGGTGCCCCTATAGGGCAACCACTCTAATTGTTCTTATTTATATGCCAATGAGTACATCACGTGAGCCTGTACGTTACCAGCGGTAGAAGTACCGGTAGCATAATAACCTGCGGTATAAGTTGTAGTGGCAGAGTTTGTGGTATTGTCAATTGGGAAGTAGTTACCTGTTTCACCAAGTTTAATAACACTATTGTTGCCGCCGTAGTTGTATAAACGAATCTGAACATTTGTGGCCGGATCGGTTACAGACGCGTTAGTCAAGTTGCCAGTTGCTGCATCAAAACCGGAGCTGCCAATCGCTTCAAAGTGGACTGCCACCATTGTTGGATCATTAGGATCAACAGGAGTTGCAGGAGCAGGACAATTGACAACACCGATAGTGAAATTGGTCGTACCTGCAGTGTCTTTATCATTAGCCAATGACGAGGCATTCACAGTTGGTAAAGTCACCGTTTTATCTTCGTCACCAGGGCGAATTTCACAGGTCGATGAAATAACTTTACCTACAAAATTAATCTTACCGCTAGATACTGCTGCTGCATTACCTGCTGCGATCAGAGCCAAAATTGCAACTGAAGTTTTCAACATGCGCATTATTACTATCCTCAAATAGATATTCCGTTAAAATTAAAACTACTTTGACATCCCATGTCAGGTATCACCTGAGCAATGAAATATTTTTTCTGAGCTATGATGACGCTTTTGCTAATGTCACCACATACTGATCACTTATTCTGTCTAAGGTAATGAGATTGTTTTTCAGCTTCGCGTGATGAGCCAAAATTTCCTTACCTAGTAGCGTTGTGATAGTTTGCTCAATAATTCGAATAATCAGACGAGCCCCTGTTTCCGCAACTCGGCACTGTGAAACCACATGTGCAACAACAGCATCGGTATAATGCAATTCACACTGATATTGCGTTGTTACACGATGTTGAATACGAGCAAGGTGCAGTCTGACAATTTTATCTAATGAACTTTGTTGCAGCGGTAAATAAGGCACCACATTAACTCGGCCCAAAAATGCCGCAGGGAATACCTTCAATAATTCCGGCTGCAATGCGGCTAATAAGCCTTCCTGATCCGGTGCAGTCTCTTCATCTGCATACAGTTGGCTGATCAATTCGCTTCCGGTGTTGCTGGTTAGCAGCAATACCGTGTTTTTGAAATCAATGCTGCGTCCTTCACCATCTTCCATCTGGCCTTTATCAAAGACCTGGTAGAAAAGTTCATGAACATCTGGGTGCGCTTTTTCTACTTCATCCAGCAGCACCACGCTATAAGGTCGACGGCGCACAGCCTCCGTTAACACCCCCCCCTCGCCGTATCCGACATAACCAGGAGGTGAGCCTTTTAACGAAGAGATGGTATGCGACTCTTGATACTCGCTCATGTTTACGCTGATCAAATTCTGATCGCCGCCATACATGCTTTCCGCAATCGCCAGTGCAGTTTCGGTTTTACCGACACCTGATGGCCCCACCAGCATAAACACGCCCAGTGGTTTTCTTGGATCGGCCAGTCCTGCGCGAGCCGTCATAATGCAGTCGCTAAGTTGATCCAGAGCAGCGGATTGTCCAATCACGCGCTGATTAAGACGCGCAGGCAACTCCATCACTTTTTTGAGTTCATCTTTCAGCATCTGGCCTACGGGAATCCCCGTCCAGTCGCCAACGATGTGCGCAATGACCTCTTCATTCACCTCAGCCTGAACCATTTGCTCATCAGCCGAGATTAGTCTCAGATTTTTTTCTTCGTACTGAAGCTGTTCTCGGAATATGGCCAGCTCAACTGAGCTTTCTTCTTCCTGCGACAGAGACTGGGCAATCTGCTGACGTAACGCCACAATACGGTTGACAGTCTCACGCTCGTTCTGCCAACGCTTCTCAAGTGCCTCACCTGATTCAGCCCACTCATTTAAAGAAGCGGTCAGCGAGTTCATTCGCTCTGAAGATTCGCGACCAAACTGATGAGCTTTCTCTAAAGATTTAAGCTCTGTTCGTGCGGTTTCCTGCTGCCATACCAATTTCTGCAGCTCGGCTGGGGCGGCAAATTGCGCTACCGCGATACGGGCACAGGCGGTATCCAGCAAGCTGATCGCTTTGTCGGGTAGCTGACGCGCCGGAATGTAACGGTGCGACAACTTGACTGCAGCCTGTACGGCTTCGTCGGTGATCCAAACCCCGTGATGTTTTTCCAGCGCCGGCACGAGCCCACGCAGCATCGACATTGCCACTTCCTCATCAGGTTCACTCACCTGCAACACCTGGAAGCGACGAGTCAATGCCGGATCTTTTTCTATATGCCGCTTATATTCACTCCAGGTGGTTGCGCCAATGGTTCGCAGCTGACCGCGCGCTAGGGCGGGTTTAAGTAAATTCGCCGCATCACCCGTCCCGGCATTTCCGCCCGCCCCAACAAGGGTATGAATTTCATCTATAAAAAGAATTACGGGCTGCACTGAGGCCATCGCCTCATCAATGACAGCTTTCAGGCGTGCCTCAAACTCCCCTTTCATGCTCGCACCCGCTGAGAGTGCGACAACATCCAGCGTTAATAAGCGTACTTCTTCAAGCGCAGGGGGAACGGCGCCTGACACTATCGCCTGTGCCAGCCCTTCAACGACAGCCGTTTTACCCACGCCTGCATCACCCGTCAGTAACGGATTGTTCTGGCGACGACGTAACAGGATGTCGATCATGGTGGTAATTTCCTGGTTACGCCCAAGAACAGGATCGATTTTTCCTTCACGCGCCAGTGACGTCAGATCTGTGGTGTATTGCGCTAACGAAGCAGTGCTGCTCTGCCCCATCGCCTGACTCGCTTCGCCCGGCATGGAGCCTTCATAAAATGCGGTGCCATCACTCGCATCTTCCGTTGCTTCTGGCGACTCACGAGTAATGTATTTCAGATCACTACTCAGCACGTCTAGCGCGACTTTATCGAGCACGGGAGCAATGCCCAGCAACGTGCGACGAAGTTCCATATTACTCAGAAGTGCGAGGACTAAATGGCCGCTACGAATGCGGTTATCGAGGCATTCGAGGCTTGCACATACCCATGCGCGTTCAATCGCTAGCTCAATGTGATATGAGAAATCCGAAATTGAGCTGGCTCCCGTTGGCAGGCGCCCCAGAGCCTGGGCAATCCCGCGCTCAACTTGTTCACCATCAATATCGAAGTAACGGACAATATGCTTAATATCGTTATCATCGCTATGCCAAAGCTGATTTATCCAATGAACTAGCTCAACATATGGATTACCGCGCAATTTGCAAAAGGTGGTTGCGCTCTCAATAGTGGCGAATAAGGTTTTATCCAGCTTTCCAAATAAGTTCTTTCTGATAATAGCCACGTTTGTCACCTTTAACTCTATTTTAAGTGGATGAACCACTTTGTTATGTTGTTATGCTATCTGTGTGTAGTGAAGTGCAATCCCTAAGCACTCAATGCGAAGAAATTTATCTCCATAAACTATTTTTGTGAAGACCTAAAATGCACATTAGGAATAAAATCAACAAAATTCCTAGGCATTGAAATTATCACAAAAGACGAGAGCTCACGTTGAAAACGCTATTTAAACCTGAAGCTAAAACATTAAAATCACTAACAAAAATAACTAACACTCATTAAAAATAATCAATAAAATCAATTACATAATAGATAACTACGTATTGCTTTTATTTTTATAATATTGCAAAGAGAAAAGACCAATAAGCATAAACCTACAAATTCGTAATCCATCGACTATTTCATTCACCAAATTAATCCTTAGAATAAATTCACTCTAAGGTGGGTATTAAACTAATAAAAATAATGAACTCTTCACGGAGTGAGACAGACCAGTTTAATGAAAAGATTACACACAAGATAAAAACGCTGGCTGTCCTATCTAAACCGTCAAGACAGTAATTCAGAGAACGCAAATGGAACATAATTTTCTCGATTATTACAACAAAGAGCTTACGTTCATGCGTGAGATGTCGCGTGAATTTGCTACGCAGCATCCTAAAATAGCCAAACGTCTTGGCATGCATGGTATTGAAGTCGCCGATCCTTTTGTCGAGCGCTTAATTGAAGCCTTTTGCTTTATGTCGGCGCGTACGCAAATTAAGCTGGATGCTGAATTTCCCCTCTTTACACGTCGACTGCTGGATATTGTTTACCCGAACTATACGGCGCCTACTCCTTCAATGGGTGTTGTGCAGTTGCAACCCAGCCTGAAAGAAGGCGATCTCACTCAAGGTTATACCGTTCCCCGCAATAGCGCTTTTCTCACGCCAATTGCGCCAGGAGAAGTTACGCGGTGTGAGTTTCGAAGTGGCCAGGACGTCCAGCTATGGCCCTTTGAAGTCACAGATGCACGCCTGACCAGTCTGCCACCTGATATGCCCTCACTTGAGCGCCATCGAATTTCGGCGCAGCGACTTAAAGAAACGCTCCGCATCAAGCTAAAACTGCCTGCGGGTTTGTCCTTCTCGCAGCTCGAAGGGCTTGATCGTCTGCCGATCTATATCAATGGTGATGAACGTGTGGTGTCACATATCTTCGAGTTGCTGTATAGCAACCACGTTGCCACTATTCTTCGCGGTAAACATGATGGCCAGGTACATGATACCGTCATCAGCAAAGATGCATTGAGCTTCGATAGCCTGAAACCCGAGCAGAGCTTATTGCCTGTCGCATGGAACATGTTCCATGGTCACAATCTGGTACATGAGTACTTCTCCTGCCGTCAGCGTTTTTACTTTTTTACCGTTACGCAACTGGCCGCGGCGGCGAAGTACAACACTTCAGATGAAATGGAAATCATCTTCCTGCTTGATCGCCAGTCACAAGCGCTGGCCAGCCATGTCACGGCATCACGCTTTTTACTGCATTGCACCCCGGTGATTAATCTGCTGCCACGCCGCATGGATAAGTTGGAAATCAATCGCAAGCTGAATGAATTTCACGTGCTACCCGATCGGAGTCGGCCACTGGATTTTGAAATTTATTCCATTGAAAAAGTATTTGGTCAAAAGGCTGAAACAAGTCAGGAGATCAACTTCAATCCTCTTTTCCAAACCCGCCATAGCGATAAAGGCAACTACGGCCGCTATTTTTCGACCATCAGGAAAAATCACACGGGTAAGCGCAACACGCGTAAATACGATACCCGTACCGCGTATGCCGGCACTGAGGTGTTCCTGTCATTAGTTGATCAGCAGAACGCGCCCTTTAGCGATGATATTCGTTACCTTTCCATTGAAGCATTGGTGGCAAACCGCGATTTACCTCGCCTGATTACGGCAGACGGCAATTTCACACTCACGATGACTGAATCGGCTCCTGTCAGCGGTGCTCGTTTTCTGTTTCAGCCAAGTGCACCTCGCCCACCCTTTGCTAAAGGTGAATCGGCCTGGCGCCTGATCAGGCAACTTAGCTACAACTATCTCCCTCTCTCAGATATGCCTCACAGTGAAGGGGGCGAAGCGATGCGTAACATGCTTCGCTTGTTTGTTAACAGCGCGGACCATGAAGCAAATACCCAGATTGATGCGTTGGTAGGGTGCAAAAGTGAACCGGTTATTCGTCGTTTACCGGGCAATGGCCTGTTGGTATATGGCCGGGGGATTCGCTGTTCACTGACTATTGATGAAGAGGGCTTCTCCGGCATTAGCCCCTATTTGTTCGGCATGATCATGGAAAACTATCTGGCGCGTCATGCCGCCATAAATGTTTTCACAGAAACCGAATTGCTGACGATGCAACGTGGCCGAATTGGTCTCTGGCAACCGCGTCACGGTCGCAGGGGGGTGTTGTAATGCCTGCAGAGCATCCGGCTCCACTCCCTTTGGGGCTTGAAAATTGGTTTGATGAGTCCAAACCCTGGGATAGCGGTTTTATCAGTTTAATGCGGACCCTGGCAGCGCGTTCACCTGAACTGCCCGCTCCCGGTACGTCTGCGCTGCCCGATAATGAAAATTTCATCATTGGCCAGTCACCACATATGGTGTTTGCCCCACGAGAAATTGAAAGCGTTAGTCAGCAAGATGATAAGACACACCTGAAGTTGTTTAGCCTGGGGATCTGGGGACCGCAGGGTGCAATGCCGCTCCATCAGACCGAAATGGCCTACATACGGAATGAACAGCATGATACGACGCTAACGAATTTCGTAGACCTTTTTCATCATCGTGCGCTTTCCAAACTCTACCGGGCATGGGCTGTTTCTCAGGACACTGCGGCACTTGATCGCCCACATGAGGAACGCTTTTCGTTTTATACCGGCAGCCTGATGGGTATCGATCCTCAGGAGCTAGCAGAAAGTGTCCTGCCACAGCACCCTCGTCTCTCCGCAGCCTCGCACCTTGTGCGTGAAGCGCGTAATCCTGAAGGTCTGCTCGGCGCACTGAATTACTACTTTGGACTGCCGGTACAAATCAGAGAATACGTCGGCCAATGGATAACGCTACAGCGTGACGATCAAACTCAACTGGGCTTTGGTCAGGAGAGTGCACTGCTCGGTGACGGCGCCATGCTCGGTGATACCGTTCTGGATCGTCAGCATAAGTTTCAGCTCATTTTTGGCCCACTGACGTTGAAGCAATACATCCGCTTTAGCCCATGGGGTCAGGATTTACCGGTGCTGTGTGAATGGATTCGGCAGTTCGTCGGTTTTGAATATGCATGGGAAGTCAGCCTGGTGCTCAATGCCAGCGACGTACCCTGCGCAACCCTCGGCGATGCCTACCAGCTCGGTTACACCAGCTGGCTTGAACGCGAAAACCACGATTCGCCACTGCCAGGAATGAGTTTTGAACCGGAGACGTATCACAATGCTTCATGAAGCAGGACCTGATCTGAATGCCATTAACGCTAGCTTATTAAGGAATGATTGTGAGTGACCTTATGACACCGATGTGCCCTGAATGGTATCAACCCCTGTTGATGCCCGTCACAGACACGTTGCCATGCGGAGAAAATCTGGAAGATGACGCGGCGTTTCTCCTGCTGGAGACCCGCATGCAGCCGAGAATGGGTGCGGAGTATGGCGACTTCGTTGAAACGGTTGATCCCATTAACTGGGGTGAAATCGAGCGCGAGGTCAAAACGCTACTCACGCGTAGCCTGGATCTAAGACTGGTTCTGGTATTAATCCGCTGCCGTTTCCGAAAAATTGGCATTCCAGCCCTGGATGAAGGCTTGTGCGCCCTACTCTGGCTACTTAAACAGTGGCCAGAGCAGGTGCATCCACAGCTATATGATGAGGGATCTTTTGAGCCCCTCATGCGCGCCAACGTGCTGGCAGAATTAGAGTCATCGAATGGCATTCTCGCAGATTTAAGAATGCAGCCTCTGCCAAAAGTGTCGGGCTTGCAACTGAACGTGCGCGACGTTGAGCGGGCCACACTAAACCCACAAGCTGAACAATCTCTTGATGAGAATGCGCTTTCACTGGCCCGATTGGGATGGCAGGAGCAGCAAGCAGACGTCATCTTCTCCTTAAGGCATGCGGAGCAACATCTCAATCAATTGCGGCTGCTGCTGATAGAGATGCTGTCTGATGATGCGCCTGATTTTAGCGGCTTATTTAAAGTGCTCGCTCTTTTTGGCTTTGCTGGAGCCCCCCCGGCGCCCGTTGTAGATCAGGCAGAGCTGCCAGAAGTGACTATCGAAACACCTGCAGTCCAGCCTTTAGATGTGAGCTTGCCAGAGTCAGAGCAGATAGCAGCAAGGGTGGTGACGACGCCCACGATAGAAACATTAACCATGTTGCCCGTTCGCAATATTCAGGATCGTACGGATGCGCTGATGCGCTTACGCGAAATTCAGCAGTGGTTTGTGCGCTACGAACCTAGCAGTCCAGTGGGTGATTTGCTGACATTGACGGAACAAATGGTAGGTAAACGTTTTGCCGAATTGATGCAGATTCTGCCGCAGGATCTCATCGCCAGACTGAGTAATGGACAGGAGTCCTGAGTATGAGATTACGCAATAGCTTTTTGTTCGTCACGGGTGCATTTCTTAGCCAGTCAGCCCTTGCTGTGTGTACTGTGGATACAGACCCGCAGTTTGGTGGGGCAAACCGCACCACGCTGACCATCCCGGGATATACCTTTTATGTTGATGCGGGAGCCCCCATAAGCGATACACCGCTGAATACCAGTATATCTAATAATCAAAACGTCATACTCAGTTTTAAAGACTGTGAATTTGGTGAGGCTTATGGCAAAACGACATTGCCACCGCTGGCTCCAACGGCGAAAGCCAAATATTTTACCACCAGCGTTGAGGGCATTAGCGTTCATCCTCTCTGGAGTAATGGCGCTGCAACTGGGCAATTCCCTTCAGTCTCCTATATGGAGAAGAATCGTTTTGACTACCCTGCCAATTCGCATTTTGAGCTTGAGTTTGTCAAAACCTCTCGGCGCTTAAAGTTAACCGATCCTAATGGTGATGTAGTGTTACCACCGGGGGTTATCCTCAGGCACTGGGTAACCAGTGACACGCCGGCTAATTACGGCCAACTTCTTGAAATAGGCGAAATCAGAGTTATCAGTATCCCCAACTGCACTATTGATGGCCCAAAAACGGTGAACTTTGGCCAGCTGGGAGAGCGAGACCTAATAAGCGGCGTAGAAAAAAATCTAGATTTCAGCCTGAGGTGTGCCACGGATTACGGTAGCTACAGTGCATCCGCATCATTAATCACGGCCTCCCCGAATGCCGATGGCACCATCCCGGTAACGGATAGTGCTGGTAATAATGACCGTTTAAAAATTCAGATTACCGACAGTAACAATCGCAACATGCCTGCAGATGACAGTGCAAAAGAGGATCGCGCCCAGGTTGCCGATGAAGTGCCAGTGAATTACAGCTGGAAAGCCACCTTAATGAAAAATGGCAATGTATTACCAGAGGAAGGGAATTTTACCGCCAAGGCGGAGATTCTATTAGTTGTGAACTGATTTTATCAAAGGAATTGATACAGTTACCATGAATAACAATAAAACAATTTTCATCGGCATCGCCAGCTACCGGGATGCTGAATTAGTGCCAACGCTGCTCGACATACTTGCTCGAGCGCAGCACGCTGAACGACTACACATCGCTATTTGCTGGCAGGACAATGGTAAACTTCACCCATTTATTGACAGCGGTTTTATCCCCCAGCTCGTGGGTGAACATCATGGGCACACGCTTTACCGATTAATTAAAGGCAATGCTCAGATTCAACTCTTAGCCGTGGATTACTTAAAAAGTCAGGGTGCCTGCTGGGCGAGACATATGAGTAATACGCTTTACAACGGTGAGAGCTATCATCTGCAGATCGATTCACACAGCCGTTTCACTGCTCACTGGGACAGTGAAATGATCGCTATGCTGGAAAGCTTACGATCGCAAAGTCCTCGGCCAATACTCACGCATTATCCGCCACCTTATACCCCTGAACAAAAAAAAGAACAGCGTAGTAATAAGGTGAGTCGCCTGATATTTAGTCAGTTTAATGATAAAGGCGTTGTGTCTCTCAATTCAGTAGACATGGTCGAAGAGCAGCCACGGAGAAGTGGTTATCTGGCCGCAGGTTATCTTTTTAGCGACGGTCATTTCATTGAAAACGTCCCGTACGATCCTCAGCTTTTCTTTATCGGTGAAGAAATTTCGTTAGCCGCTAGGGCCTTTACCCACGGTTACGATCTGTATACTCCCCATAAAGTTCTGCTCTGGCACTACTACGGCCGCGCAAAATCACCGAAATTCTGGAGCGATCATACCAACGAAGCGAAGAAAAGTGGTCAGGTGGATCAGGTGTGGTGGGAGCGCGATAATATCTCTTATCAACGCATTCTCAGCCTGCTGGGGATCAGTGATAAGCAAGTGGATCTCGGGCACTGGTGTTTAGGTACGCATCGCACCCTGCAAGAGTATCAGTACCGCATTGGGGTCGATTTTCGCCAGCAACGGATTCATCCATTAATTAAAGCCAAAGAAAAACTAACCTGGTTTGATCACTTACCGGAAGAGCATGAACTTTGGCAACAACAACTGGTTAGCCCCCATCTGCGCATGTGGCAGTTGACGCATGCGGATGTCGATATCCTTCGTAAGGATGTGCTTTGGTGGCAGCTCAGCGTGTATCAAGCTGACAACACCCCGCTTATAAATCAGCAGCTTTCGCCTGAAGAACTCTTAAAACTTAAGAGTAATGATAATGGCGAAAAATTTGATCTTCGCGTGTATTTTGACACCCAACGCCCGGTGGCTCCTCACTGCGTACGTCTTTGTCCGTATATAGATGGTGAAGGTTGGGGTGACATCAAGGAGCGCGCGTGGTGAGCGGACATTCAGCACTTCAAGGACTCATCTCCAGCTGCACGCTGCTCGCAATGAAAGGTGTCGTCCCCTCTCTTCTGGATTTTCAGCAGCAGTTGCAGCAGCAAATTATACTTTATTGCCAGCACCTATCTGATGAAGCCTATCCACACGAAGAGATTATCGCCATCCAGCGGCTACTTTGCCGCGTGGTCGATAGTCTCGCCATGAGTAGCTTCTCCACACATGGAATCAGCTGGGCGAACTATCAGCTAGGCCACCATTTTTTTGGTTACCAGCATGACGAACTGTTTAACCCTGCGCACAGCGACTTGCTGTTCAACTCCGTACACCAGGAAATAAAAAACACCACGCTGATAATGTTCGCATTATCACCCTTATCTTTACCCGGTAAGGAGCGTATTGAGAAAAAAGTCACTGTGACTGAATCTGATGTCATTGAAACGGCAGATGACGAAAGTGAACCACTTGCCATTCAGGTTGAAGCCCAGGGTCCAACTATTCGCTGGATGTCATTAATGTGCCAGTTCGCCATCGCAGGATTTTTACTGGGGATATTCTGGTACGGATGCCGAATGTTTCAGAGTGGAGGACTGTAACATGAGCTATCAAAAATTAAATATGATGCTGGTTGCAGTCGCATTGCTTATTACTTCAGCGCTTTCCTGGCTGCAACAAGACAAGCTCACCGGCGAACTGCTTATGTTCGGATTTGCCGTGCTCGCTGTACTTCTCATCGTCAAGCAATTGCGCTGGGAAACGCGTGAATTACCTCAACCGCCCAAAGAACCACAACCGGAACCCGAGCAGCTCTCCCCTGTTGTCCTGATTTTGGGACCTTATGCAGAGAAATGGTTTACCGAAAGCAATTACACAGACAGTACTCGCTACTGTGAAAAGTCGACCTGGCTATTAATCAAAAATCCCGATGAATTAGCCTGTCGCCTTGACTATATTAAGCAGCATTCTCCAAATACGCCGGTTGCCGCTTTTTTTCCATTTCTGCCAGATGGACATGAAACGTCAGCATTATTGAATCACCACCTTCTCAACTGGCTGAGAGATTTTTCCGGGGTCATATCTGATATTAAAATCCCCTGCACAATAGGGATTTATGCATATCTCAGCACTGAACTCCGCAAACACTCCTCATCTAACGCGAGCTGGAGTGGAAGACTCGATTTCAATCGTCTTCAGGCGCAAAATATGCCGGACGAAATCAATCGGCTAAAAAATCATCTTAAAAGTCAGGATGATTCCGCAAGTGATATTCAACGTGCTGCGCTGGGCTATGATTTACTCTGCTGGCTAGAAGAACAAGAAATTAGTGCCGCGCTGACCAAGATATTTACCCATTCCACGCTTAAGCTGAGCGCTTTGCTATTGTGTGATTATGGTCATGGCTTTACACGGCATGGCGCATGGTCGATATGGCTGGAGGAACGTTACGCCATTCTTCCCGCGCTGGGTAACAGAATGCCGATACCGCCGTTGCCCGCTATCAAACAACTTCATATACCCAAGCCCGCAGTGGTTCCCGTTATTCCTATTTACGGTAAGCAGCCGGCTTTACTCTGGAGTATTTGCTTAATTACTTTGCTGCTATTAACCCAGATAGGAGTTGCTGGCTGGCAATCTTTGCAGCAGCAAAAAACCTACCAGCATGAGATGGCGCGACTCGAAGAACAACGTGAGTTATCAGTTGCAAGGTTGAATCAAAAAATTGCTCAACTACAGCAGCTTGATGAGCAATCGCAGCGCTGTTCCGCTGAAGTGTCCCTACAAAATTGGGGACTCAGCCCATGCGAAGCCATTAGCCGAACGTTGAATAAAAAGATGGCAAATTTGCAGGCGGTAAAAGTGGTGACGTCTGCAGGAGTTATCCCTTTATTTGACCCGGGTAAATCTGACATCTCAGCAAAAGCCACGCCTCCGCTGGAAGAGATGGCACACAAAATAACGCAAGCGCCAGGCTACCGGATTCTGATTATTGGCCATTCAGATAGTACCGGAGGCGACGCACTAAATGCCTCTTTATCTCTGGAGCGAGCGGATGCTGTTCGCCACTGGCTCATCAAAAAAAATATCGATCCTTCGCTGATTCAAGTGCGAGGTGTTGGTGCAACCGAACCAATGACCAGCAATGTGACAGCGGAAGGGCGACAAATAAATCGGCGCGTCGAAATGTTGCTGATACCTATAGAAAATACAAAGGAGACCATTCTCAATGGATAATAAAAATACTATGTATCATATTGCTGAGGGAGTCTTTATGACGGCACCTCCGGTTATGGATCGTTCTATTCAGTTGCTGATGTTTCGTGATCCAGATGATAAAGAATACCGCGTCATCATTACTCGCGCGGGTTTAGCAGAAGAACAAACTCAGGAAGAGTGGGTAGAAAAAGAGATGGAAAATTTACGTTTCCGCCTGCCTGGTTTTCAAACTGAAGGAAAAATGTTGAGACATCAAATCGGTCCGGCAAAACTTGACGTTATCCAGGTTGCTAATCGCTATCTGGATGACGGTGAAATTGTGCGACAGGTTCAATCGGTAGTCAAACTTCCCAAGCACTCGCGTTATAACCCGATTGAACGTGATGTACTGGTATTTACCCTTCAGGCTAACGAAGAATTTACTGAATATCAGCGTAAGCACTACGTTCAAATCATCAATAGCTATTCACCTGCCGTCTGACATAACGAAAAAGAGACGCCGGAGTTGCAGTCTTTTTAAAACAATAAGGATAATAAGAATGTTAACCGTCGCCGTTGAGTCGCAAAATGTCTTCTATCGCCAGGGGATGATTAGCATGCTTGACTACGTCAAGCAGAGTAAATCGTTGAATGATTATAAAATCCTTGACGCCGATGTGAAGAACTTTAACGAAACGGCGAACATCATCTTCACCGACAATGCAGTAATAATAAATATATTCAGCAAAGACAAGACTATTACTCAACCCGGAAAAAAGAGCGGACAGCCGTCCGCCATTCACATTACATTTAACGTTTCCGGATTATTTATTGAAGATATTCACAGCTTCATCGTACGTATTTTTACTGCTGCAACACTTCCACATGACGGAGTGGAAAAGAGCGATTTTTATCGACATTTCAAAATACGGAAAAACGCACAATTATCTGAACCAGAAAAGAGGCTGGTGTTGCTCAGTGGGCATGGGCATGATATTCGAAATATTTCGCACATTATGCGTTGCTCAACCAACAGTTCTTATACCTATCGGCGTAATGCTATAAAAAAGCTAGGAATGGATAATCGACTACAGTTTTATAAATACGTACAGATTTTGAATAAATTTGAAAAGCATAACAATATATTCATATGCCTTTAAGAAGAGAAATCAGATGAATAACAATGATATTCAGTCATGGGACTGGAGCTTTGTGGACAGGATAGTTTATATTAACTTAGATGTTCGCAAGGATCGTGATGCACAATTACGGGATAATTTTAAACTCATTGGCATTCCAGAAGAAAAATATCATCGTTTTGCAGCCATTTCACATGAAGTTGGACAATATGGTTGTGTACTCTCTCACATAGCCGTGCTAAATGAAGCAAAAAATAATGGCTGGAGAAACATTTTAATTATCGAAGATGATATGGTTTTCAATAATGCCCCAGAAGACCCCGAGCGCTGGTTAACGTTTATTAATCATCTGACACAGCAAGCCTCCTGGGATGTGGCGATGCTTTCAGGTAATCATTACATTCTTAACACAATAACCACGGGATTTACCCGGACTAAATTTTCGTATTGTAGTAACTGTTATATGGTCAACGCACATTATTATGACAGGCTAATTAAAAATTTAAACGAAACCAAAGAGAACCTGGAGAAGGACTTAACGAATAAAAAACTCCATCTTGACGCCAATTGGATTAAAATAATGGAGAAAGATAACTGGTTTGCCATTTACCCCTGCCTGGGCTATCAATCGAATGGTTTTAGCGATATTGAGAGTAGAAATATTGATCATACAGGAACCTTTACGCGAAAAATTGACGATATAAATATATATGGTTCATATTGATGTTTTAAGGTCATACTTTTTAAACTTAAGGACTATGGCCTACTAAACATAGATTCATATTTTAGCATCAACACTGAACACTCGAATGACAGAACTACTCTCTCCTTGCTGTGATTCTACCATTTTCCCAAATTCGCATTCGAAGGATAACTCCTACAAATCAGGAGTAGATTACTTAAACCAAATGAAAATCAGCGGATTGACGGCCAGTAAGAATAATCAATATAAGCGAACACCACTTAATCACTAAGAACTTTCTCTCGGAAATATCCTGCCAAACATTTTCGTAAACTATCTTAATAAAAACACCAGCTAGCCTTGCAAAGGTTTTAATTACGATTTTATGTGATAAACCCCTATTTAAATCCCTCCTGGAATTATGCTACGTTCTGCAACATCGGGAAAAAGTCGTGCGGTAAAGTTATGAACACTCCAGTAAACACAGTGTTAACAAAGAATTAATATACTCATCAAATCAATAAGTTGCAGGTGTAACATTCATTATTACTGCTTCCGGGCGCAGCTGGCCTGGTGCAATAAAGGCTTTAACGACTAAAGGAATGTCACGGGATTGAAGCCGCTGGCTTAATGTCGATTTTGCGCCGCAAAGATAATCGCCGGGTAAGTCGGGATTAACGTTCAAAGGGAATTAAACGATGGGCATTCAGGAATACATTATTGCCGGCAGTAAATTACCGTTCCATAACCGTTATCAGCTCAGATTAACCCGACTGGAATCTCAGCTGCCCGGCGTAGATATTTCTGTGCTCAGGTTCAGCGGCAGCGAAGCCATCAGCGACATTCCCCGCTACCACATAGCGTTCACCAGTGCGGTGAAGGATCTCCCCGCCCACCACATCATTAACTATTCCGCCCTGTTTCTGATGTATCCCGACGGCAAGCCTTACGCGTCAGTCAAACCGCGCATTCTTCCCGGCGTCATTACGCAGTTTCGTCAGTGCGGCACATCAGCCGATGAAACCCGCTATGTCGCGACGCTCGAACACCGCGTTACCTGCTTAAATCAGGGCTGCAACAACGCGATTTACCAGAATGACAGCGTTGTCGCAATCCATTTCGTTGAACCTGACAGTGCCCCTTAACGTGCTCCTAACCATGTGTAGTACGCAATAGATCACTATGGACCGCTATGGAGTATAAATGAGTGTTATCTGCTGAATTTTATAGGAAAAGTAGAATTTAAAAGAACTGAATGGAAGAAAATATGGCACGCCCTACAGGATTCGAACCTGTGACCTACGGCTTAGAAGGCCGGTGCTCTATCCAACTGAGCTAAGGGCGCATAGTGATTGGGTCGGATTATACGTCCAGCGGCTCGCGCGTCAACGTTTTTGCCCTTCCACAGCAACGAAGTGCTGCCAGATTAACCAAAACCCCTTAATGCCGCTTGCGCCAGTCGCTTAACGACACCAGATTGCCGCCTGCTTCTGTTTCGCCTTCCATCTCAATCCCTTGCTGGGTGAAGCGCGCATTATACTGGTCGCGCAGCGCATGCAGCTCCTGGCTGTCCGGCTCCAGCTGGCGCAAGAACCCCAACGCCAACAACAACTGCTGCCTCGATATCAACGCTGAAAACCCCGCGCGGCTCAAAATGCCATGCCAGCGCTGCATATTTTCGTCGCTGCCATCGACAATCAGCACCTGCCAAATCAGCAGCACCGCCGCGCCGTTGTGCAGATGCGTGTCGTTATCGCCGGCGATGTAATCGGTGAACTCTTTTGCCGCCTCTTTGCCCATCAGCGATAGCATCGATTCGATATGCACCGGCGGCAGCTGCAACCGTTTATTGAGCGCCTGTACCGCATGGCGCGAGCTGGCCGTCAGCAGCTGAAAACCTACCACGAACACCACCGCCAGCGTGGCGAGAATTAACCAAATCATCACGTCATCCATCTCATTCACTGCCGGGCATGATAAGCGCTAACGCGGGTTGGCGCCACGGCGAAAAGTCGGGAAAGCACCGTAGAGGGCGAATCTCTACCTGACAGCCGCACGCGCTTCTGACAGAATAGGCGCCATCCCCGATTTAACTCTCTACAGATGGATTTCCTCTCTGATGGCAGCAAAAATTATTGACGGTAAAACGATTGCGCAGCAGGTGCGCCTTGAGGTTGCCGAAAAAGTACAGCAGCGTCTGGCGGCCGGAAAACGTGCGCCCGGTTTGGCAGTGGTGCTGGTGGGTGAAAACCCGGCTTCGCAGATCTATGTCGCCAGCAAACGTCGCGCTTGTGATGAAGTGGGCTTCATCTCCCGCTCCTACGATCTGCCGGCCACCACCAGCGAAGCAGAGCTGCTGGAGCTGATTGATACGCTGAATAACGACAACGATATCGATGGCATTCTGGTGCAGCTGCCGCTGCCAGCGGGCATCGATAACGTCAAAGTGTTGGAGCGCATCGTGCCGGATAAAGACGTGGATGGTTTCCATCCGTATAACGTCGGTCGTCTGTGCCAGCGTGCACCGAAGCTGCGTCCGTGTACGCCGCGCGGCATCGTCACCTTGCTGGAGCGCTACAATATTGATACTTACGGCCTGAACGCCGTAGTGGTTGGCGCATCGAATATCGTTGGCCGTCCGATGAGCATGGAGCTGCTGCTCGCCGGTTGCACCACCACCGTCACGCACCGTTTCACCAAAGATTTGCGTCATCACGTTGAGCACGCCGATCTGCTGGTCGTAGCGGTTGGCAAGCCGGGCTTTATTCCGGGCGACTGGATCAAACCGGGCGCGGTGGTGATTGATGTCGGTATCAACCGCCTCGAAAGCGGTAAAGTGGTTGGTGATGTGGAGTTCGATGCGGCGGCTGAGCGCGCCTCGTACATCACGCCCGTTCCAGGCGGCGTCGGTCCGATGACGGTCGCTACATTGATCCAAAACACGCTGACGGCGTGCGAAGAATTTCACGACATTGAGGAGGCATAATGGCCAGTTTTTCTCTCGGTAAACATGCCCACGTTGATTTGTGTGACCTGCTGAAACTCGAAGGTTGGGTACAGAGCGGCGCGCAGGCGAAAGCGGTGATTGCAGAAGGCGAAGTGCGCGTAGATGGCGCAGTGGAAACGCGTAAGCGCTGCAAGATTGTGGAAGGCCAGAAGGTTGAGTTTGCGGGTTTTAAGATTACGGTTGTCGCGTAATTAAGTGATGGTCGCCATGAATGGCGTCATCACGTTAAGTGCAGTAATTGATACGGTCGCCATGAATGGCGACCCTACAAAAGCCGTTCGTCACCCACAACACGCGTTTCCCCTTCGATTTGCTCCAGCTCGATATGATTCACCGCGGTATGTTCAGCAATCAGCGTTGCCAGTTTCGGTGAATGGCTGGTGATCCACAGCTGGCTAAACTGGCTGGCTTCAGCGATCAGGCGCGCCAGCGCTGGCAGCAGATCTTCATGCAGGCTGTTTTCCGGTTCATTCAGCGCCATAAACGCGGGCGGGCGCGGGCTGAGCAGCGCCACCACTAAGCAAAGAAATCGCAGCGTGCCATCAGAGAACTCGGCGCTCTCCAGCGGACGCAAAATCCCGCGTCGCGACATCAGCATCTGAAAACGCCCGTTCTGCACATCCACGTGAAATTCCGTATCCGGAAAAGCCTCTTCCATCACCTGAAACAACAACTCGTGATGGCCACGCTCGACGATGGTGGCCCACGCCGCCGCCAGATTGCTGCCATCGTGGCTCAGCACCGGCGCGCGCACGCCAATCTGTGGCGCACGAATCGGCGAACCGGGCCACACGGCAAACTCATGATAAAAGCGCCACTGGCGCAGCCGTTCGCGCACCTGCGAAAGCTCGGGATAAAGATGCGGTTCGCCCAGTTGTCCAAATAGCGACTCTTCCGGATGCAGCACCGCCGGATAACTCACGCGCTCGCCATCAACGTTATGCAGAAAAGCCGTTTGATTGCTGCGTTGTAGAATGCAGGAAGAGAGACGTCGCCGCTGGCCGCTCATCCACAAGCGTTCCTCTTTCACCAGCGGATCGAGGTTGAACATGCTGGTGGCCAATGGCTCAGGGAACCCGACATCGAGCTGGTAATCCATGTCGTCCATTACCACTGCCAATGAAAGACGTTTCGGATCGTGGCGACGATCGCCGCGCCGCAATCCGCCCGCCCACATCGCTTTCTGGATGCCGCCCTCTTCCGCCAGCGCCAACGCTAAGCGCCCGCTGGCCGCTTCGTGCAATAGCCGCACCGCTTTATACAGGTTGGATTTGCCGCAGCCGTTGGGGCCGCTTACCACGTTGAGCTGTTTCAGCGTCAACGTTAAGTTGCGTACCGAGCGGAAGCCGTGAATCTGAATCTGTTCAATCGCCATAATAAAAAAGGGCGATTTCTCGCCCTCTCCGGTTATTTGCGTCGCCAGCTGGAACCTTGTGGCCCATCCTCAACGATCACGCCCAACTCGTTGAGCTTATCGCGCGCCACATCCGCCTGCGCCCAATCTTTGGCTGCACGCGCGTCGGAACGGGCTTTCACCCAATGCTCGATTTCCGCCACTTCGTCGTCATTAACCTGCGCACCGCTTTGCAGGAACAGCTCCGGATCCTGCTGCAGAATGCCGAGCACATCGGCGATCTGGCGGAGTTTCGCCGCCAGCGCATCGGCCGCCGCTTTGTCTTCAGTTTTCAGGCGATTCACTTCACGCGCCATATCGAACAACACCGAATAGGCTTCCGGGGTGTTGAAGTCGTCATCCATCGCGGTGCGGAAACGCGCTTCGAACGCTTCGCCACCCGCCGCCGTAGCGTTGGCGTCGGTGTGACGCAGCGCGGTGTACAAACGCTCAAGCGCCGCACGCGCCTGATTGAGGTTATCTTCGCCGTAGTTGAGCTGGCTGCGATAGTGGCCCGACATCAGGAAGTAGCGCACGGTTTCGGCATCGTAATGCTGCAACACATCGCGCACGGTGAAGAAGTTATCCAGCGATTTCGACATCTTCTCGCGATCAACCATCACCATGCCGGAGTGCATCCAGTAATTCACGTAAGGGCCATCGTGCGCACAGGTGGATTGCGCCACTTCGTTTTCATGGTGCGGGAACATCAGATCCGAGCCGCCGCCGTGAATGTCGAAATGGGTGCCGAGCTGTTTGCAGTTCATCGCCGAACATTCTATGTGCCAGCCTGGACGACCGTTGCCCCACGGCGAATTCCATGCTGGTTCGTCGGCTTTGGACATTTTCCACAGCACGAAGTCCATCGGATTGCGCTTCACGTCCGCCACTTCGACGCGCGCACCGGCCTGCAGCTGTTCCAGATCCTGACGTGACAGCACGCCGTAAGCTTTGTCGCTCAGCACGTCGAACATCACGTCGCCGTTGTCGGCGACGTAGGCGTGATTACGTTCAATCAGCGTGCCGACCAGCTCGATAATCTCATCGATATGGCGCGTGGCGCGCGGTTCCAGATCCGGCGGCAGAATGCCAAGTGCAGCGAAATCTTTATGCATTTCGGCGATCATGCGATTGGTCAGCGTTTCAATGCTTTCGCCGTTTTGATTGGCGCGCTTGATGATTTTGTCATCAATATCGGTGATGTTACGCACATACTTCAGCTGATAGCCCACGTAACGCAGATAACGCGCCACCACGTCGAATGCCACAAAGGTACGCCCATGGCCGATATGACAGAGGTCGTAAACCGTAATACCACACACGTACATACCGATTTCACCGGCATGGATGGGTTTGAATTCCTCTTTCTGTCGACTCAGGGTGTTATAAATCTTTAGCATTGAACGGTTCCGTTTGTTTTACGTGTGCGGGATTCGAACGTTAAAAAGTCAGTTAAGTGCCTCGCGGTCGCCATGAATGGCGCCCCTACAGCGTACTGGTGCGATTTTGTAGGGTCGCCATTCATGGCGACCGAAACTACGTTGCCCAACTGCACGGCATCAAGCCGGTTATTGTGCCGTATTTTTCTCAGTTGTGCATCGCTCGCTTGCCAACTGCCGTTGGGTTACTGACGCGTTATTGGAAATTGTGATATAAGGAGCGTCTACAAAAATGCCCCGCCGCCTCGCTGGCGCGGCAGCTGATACTGACGACAACCTTTACAGGAAGAATATAATGGTCACTTTCCAGACGAACCATGGCGATATCGTAATCAAAACCTTCGATGACAAAGCGCCGGCTACCGTAAAGAACTTCCTGGAATACTGCGCGGAAGGTTTTTACGATAACACTATCTTCCATCGCGTAATCAACGGCTTCATGATTCAGGGCGGCGGTTTTGAGCCTGGCATGAAGCAGAAAGATACCAAAGCAGACATTCGCAACGAAGCGAATAACGGCCTGAAGAATACCAAAGGCACGCTGGCGATGGCGCGTACTCAGGCTCCACACTCAGCCACTGCCCAGTTCTTCATCAACGTAGCAGACAACGACTTCCTGAACTTCCGTGACGAAAGCCTGCAGGGCTGGGGTTACTGCGTGTTTGCTGAAGTGGTTGAAGGCATGGACGTGGTTGAGAAAATCAAAGCGGTGAAAACTGGCCGTAGCGGCATGCATCAGGACGTTCCGGTTGACGATGTTGTCATCCAGAAAGTGACCGTTAGCGAGTAATGTCGCGCACGCTGTTTATCGCAGATCTGCATCTGTGCAATGAAGAACCGGCAATTACTGCCGGTTTTCTGCATTTTTTGCAGGGTGAAGCGCGTTCGTGCGATGCGCTTTACATTCTTGGCGATCTATTTGAAGCCTGGATCGGCGACGACGATCCGAATCCGCTGCATCAGCAAATTGCGGCAGCGCTCACAGCGCTACCGGTGCCAACATTCTTTATTCACGGTAATCGCGACTTCCTGCTCGGCCAGCGCTTTGCGCGTGCCTGTGGCATGACGCTGCTGCCAGAAGAACAGGTGCTGGAGCTGTATGGCCAGCGCGTGTTGATCATGCACGGCGATACCTTGTGCACTGATGACGAAGGCTATCAGCGTTTTCGTGCCAAAGTGCATCAGCGCTGGCTGCAGCGCCTGTTCCTTGCGCTGCCTTTGCGCATGCGCATGCGGATTGCTGCGCGCATGCGTAATGGCAGCAAGCAGGCTAATCAGCACAAGTCGGTCAGCATTATGGACGTCAATCAGCAGGCCGTTGAGGAAACGATGACGCGCCACAAGCTGCGGATACTGATTCACGGCCACACGCATCGCCCGGCGATTCATCACTTCCCGCTGCATGGTGAAAACGCCCAGCGCGCGGTGCTCGGTGCCTGGCATGAAAATGGCTCGATGATTCAGCTTGATGCCAGCGGCGTAAGCCTAATCGAATTCCCCTTCTAACATCCGGGCGTAAATGCCCGTTTTCCGCCTACGCAACCGTTTTCCTTGCTGCCATCTCATGCTATTCTCTGTGCCCTTCTTCACCTGCCCGCCCGGCCAGGTTCGTTTGCATATTCACAGGAGTTGACCGCATGTCATCCAACGCCACCCCGGCCCGTATCGCCATCGTCATGGGTTCTAAAAGTGACTGGGCTACCATGCAGTTCGCCGAGGAAATTCTTAACAGCCTGGATGTGCCCTTCCACGTTGAAGTGGTCTCAGCTCACCGTACGCCCGACAAACTGTTCAGCTTCGCGGAAACCGCCGCCGAGAACGGTTTTCAGGTGATCATCGCCGGCGCTGGCGGTGCTGCCCATCTGCCGGGCATGCTGGCCGCCAAAACGCTGGTGCCGGTGCTGGGCGTGCCGGTGCAAAGTGCCGCGCTGAGCGGCGTTGATAGCCTCTACTCCATCGTGCAGATGCCGCGCGGTATTCCAGTAGGTACGCTGGCGATCGGTAAAGCCGGTGCCGCCAACGCTGCACTGCTGGCGGCGCAGATTCTGGCGATTCACGACAGCGCGCTGGCCGCGCGCATCGCCAACTGGCGTCAAACGCAGACCGATGAAGTGCTGAATAACCCGGATCCGCGGGAGGATGCATGAAGCCGGTTTGTGTATTAGGCAACGGTCAGTTAGGCCGCATGCTGCGCCAGGCGGGTGAACCGCTCGGCATCGCGGTGTATCCGGTGGGTTTGGATGCAGAACCGTCTGCGCTGCCGATCGCTGAAAGTGTAATTACTGCCGAAATCGAGCGCTGGCCGGAAACCGCGTTAACCCGCGAACTGGCTAGCCATCCTGCATTTGTGAATCGCGATATTTTCCCGCGTCTGGCCGATCGCCTGACGCAAAAACAGCTGCTGGATCAATTAAACCTGGCCACCGCGCCGTGGCAGCTGCTGGCCGATAAAGCCGAGTGGCCTAAGGTGTTCAATACCCTTGGCGAACTGGCGATTGTCAAGCGTCGCACCGGCGGCTATGACGGTCGCGGCCAGTGGCGCTTGCGCGCCAATGAAACCGACGCGCTGCCGGATGAGTGCTACGGTGAATGCATCGTTGAGCGAGGCATTAACTTCAGCGGCGAAGTGTCGCTGGTGGGCGCGCGTGGACACGATGGCAGCACGGTGTTTTATCCGCTGACGCATAACCTGCATCAGGACGGCATTCTGCGCACCAGCGTGGCCTTCCCGCAGGCCGATGCCGCACAGCAACAGCAGGCGGAAACGATGCTCAGCGCCATTATGCATGAGCTGAATTACGTCGGTGTGATGGCGATGGAGTGCTTCATTACGCCAGCAGGATTACTGATTAATGAGCTCGCTCCGCGCGTGCACAACAGCGGCCACTGGACGCAGAACGGCGCGTCAATCAGCCAGTTCGAGCTGCACCTGCGTGCAGTGCTCGGTTTGCCGCTGCCGCAGCCGGTGGTGTTTGCGCCGTCGGTGATGGTGAATCTGATTGGTACCGATGTGAATCTAGCGTGGCTGCAACAGCCGCTGGTGCATTTGCATTGGTACGATAAAGAAGTGCGCGCCGGTCGTAAGGTGGGACATCTGAATCTGACCGATAGCGATCGCCCGCGTTTAGCCTTAGCGCTGAAGGCACTGGTGCCGCTGCTGCCGGAAGAGTATGCCAGCGGGATTGCCTGGGCAGTGGAGAAGCTCTAAGTCACCAGGTCGCCATGAATGGCGTATTGCCGATCAGTTAAGCGCCGTAGCAAATCACCGCACCTTCCGTAGCGGCGCGATTTATCGCGCAATGAATTGCGCCGCTACAATGTGTGCTCTCGGTGACTAAGGTTCTTCATATCTTAACTGACGAGCATTACGCCATGAATGGCGACCCTACCTGCTTCGGTAGCATTTTTCAGGGTCGGCATTCAAGCTGACCCTGTGCATTAAGTCGCCTCAAACCGCCTGAACAGCGCCTTCCCTTGCAGCAACCTTACGCCCAGCCAACCACCGCACAGCGATAACAGCAGCGCACCACCGATCGGCAACACGATCCATAGCGTCCAGTCTGGCTGCCAGGGGAAATCAAAGATCTTGCGCTGCAATCCCCACAGCGCCGCTTCCGCCCCCAACGCCGCCGCAATGCCCGACACCACGCCAAGCAGCGCAAACTCGCACCACAGCGTCCCGCGCAGCAGTCGTTTGCTGGCACCCAGCGTGCGATACACCACCAGCTCCTGGCGGCGCTGACGCATGCCCACCTGAATCTGCGCCAGCAGCAGCAGTACGCCGCATACCGTCACCAGCACCACCATCACTTCCAGCGCCTGACTCACCTGCGTCAGCACCTGGCCTATTTGGCGCAGCATGCTGCCAATATCCAGCAGGCTCAGCGTAGGAAACGCCCGATTAAGCTGGGCCAGCAGCGCCGGATTGTTATCCATGCGGAAGCTGGTCAGCCATGTTAGCGGCTGTTGATCGAGCGCGCCCGGCGGGAAGATGAAGAAGAAATTCGGGCGCAGACTTTCCCAATCAACCTTACGCAAGCTGGTAATTTTGGCGCTGAACTGCTGAGTATCGCCACTGAAGGTCAAGGTATCGCCGAGCTTCACGCCAAGACGATCCGCCAGCTCGACTTCCATTGAGACTTCACCGGCTTTTGGCGGCCAGCTGCCGGAAATCAGCGGATTGTGATCTGGACGATCGGCTTGCCACGTCAGATTGAGCTCGCGATTGAGCGCGTTATCCAGCTTCGGATCCGCCTCTTGGCCGTTCAACTCGGTCAGGCGCGCGCGAACAATCGGATAGAACGTTTCAGGCTTAATGTGATGCCCATTCAGAAAATCGCGAACCTGCGGCACCTGCTCTTGGGTGATATTCAGCAGGAAATAGTTCGGGCTATCTGCGGGGAGCTGCTGTTGCCAGCGATCGAGCAGATCGCCGCGCATCACCAGCAGCAGCGCCAGCAGCATAAACGACAGCGAAAACGCCGCCAGCTGGCTGAGCGTCATTGCCGGTTGCCGCAGCAGACGGTTTATCGCCAGGCGCAGCGCCAGATTGCGCACCACCAGCTTTCGCAGCAGCAGCAGCGTGCCCCAGCCGAGCAACGCCAGCAATAGCGCCAGCATCACCACGCCCGCCAGCAGCGCCCATAGCATTTTGCTCCCGCCCATGAGTAGCGCCAGCAGCCCCATGACGATCAGCGCCATGGCGGGCAGATAAAAGCGCAGCGGCCACACATTTGCCACCGCATCGCGACGCAATACGCGCAGGGGCTGAGTAGCCATCAGCAGACGATAAGGACGCGAACCGACCAACAGCGAGATAACGAACATCGCGCCAATTGCCCACAGCCACGGCCAGAAACTGGCGGCCGGCAGCGCGGCGGGCAGCACCGGTTTCAGCATTAACAGCAGGATGACTTCAATGCCTTGCCCCAGCGCGCTGCCCACTATGGCGGCCAGCAACAGCACTGCCAGCCATTGTCCGATGATTAATCGCTGCAGCGCTTTACGCGTCGCGCCCAGCGTTTTCAGCACCGCCACCAAATCGTAGCGGCTGCGGCAATAATGGCTCATCGCCACCGCCACCGCAGCAATCGCCAGCATTAACGTTAGCAGCGCAGAGAGCAGTAAAAATTGCTGCGCACGCTGCATCGATCGCCCTAGCGCATCTTCCGAATTCTCGACGCTTACCCAGCGCTGATCGGCGTTTAGCTGTGGTTCGATCCATCGATCATAGCGTGCCAGCGGTGCCGGTTCACCCGAGAACTTATAGCGCCAGCTCAGGCGGCTGCCCGGCTGAATGGCCCCTGTTTTCTCTACGTCTGCCAGATTCATCAGCAAACGCGGCGCAGTCTGAAACGGATTGAAGCCGCCATCCGGCTCCTGGATCACTTCACCGGCAATGCGCAAGGTGGTGTCGCCGACGTCTACGCTGTCACCCACTTTCAAATTCAATAACGCCAGCAAACGCGGCGCGGCCAGCACCGTTCCCGCTTGGGGGCGCAGCCCCGGTGGATCAGTTTGCAACGTGCCAAACATCGGATAGGCATCGTCAACGGCTTTAACGTCCGCCAGCTGCGGCGTTTCTTGCGCGAAGGTCATGGTCATAAAGCTCAGCTGGCGGCTGACAGACAAACCTTCGTCACGCGCTTTACTCAGCCATGCTTGCGGCGCGGGTGCGCTGCTGCGCAAGGTGCGATCGCCCGCCATAAAGTCACGGCTCTGCTGGCTCAACCCTTTTTCCATGCGATCGCTGATCGATCCCAGCGCCAGCACGCAGGCCACCGCCAGCGTGAGCGCCAGCCAGACTATCAGCAGCGACGGCGATCGCCACTCACGCCAGAACCAGCGCCAAATCATGCTTCCTCCCACAATTTGCCGTCACGCAGCCGTAAGCGGCGGTCGCAGCGCGCCGCCAGTTGTTCATCGTGCGTCACCAGGATTAGCGTGGTCGCAAAATCGCGGTTGAGGGAGAACAGCAGATCGGCGATACGATCGCCGGTTTTGCGATCGAGGTTGCCGGTGGGTTCATCGGCAAACAGCAGACCGGGACGACCGCTAAAGGCGCGCGCCAGCGCCACACGTTGCTGCTCGCCGCCAGAAAGTTGTGCGGGCAGATGGTGCAGACGATCTTTCAGCCCCAGCACGCTCAAAAGCTCCACGGCCTGGGTGCGGCTTTCACGATCGCTATCGCCACGCAGCAGCGCCGGCAGCTGAACATTTTCCAGCGCGTTGAGCGTCGGCACCAGCATAAAGGATTGAAAGACAAAGCCGACTTCACGCGCGCGCAGCGCCGCTCGCTGCTCTTCGTTCATGTTGTGTAGCGGCTGGCCCAGCAGGTGCACCTCGCCGCTGCTGCCATCGTCCAGGCCCGCCAGAATACCCAGCAGCGTGGATTTACCCGAGCCAGATTCGCCAATTAAGGCGATGGTCTCGGCTGGTTTGACAACCAGCTCAACTCCGGTAAGGATGGTCAGCTGATGCTCTCCCTGACCGACGGACTTAGTAAGATGATGAACTGCAACAATGTTTTCCGCTGGCATTATCCCTTCCTGTTGTTATTGCTTCTGCTGGTGTCGCGTATCGCTGCCGCCGATACCTTGCTGGTGTTGGGCGATAGCCTGAGCGCCGGGTATCGCATGTCGGCCACGGCGGCCTGGCCCAGCCTGCTGAATAAAACGTGGCAACAGCAGCCCAATGTGGTGAACGCCAGCATCAGCGGAGATACCGTAGGCCTTGGGCTGGCACGTTTGCCTGACCTATTAAAACAGCATCAACCGCGCTGGGTGTTAATCGAATTGGGCGGTAACGATGGCCTGCGCGGTTTCCCTCCGCAGAACATCGCTGCCGATCTGACCAAAGTGATCGACGAAGTGAAAGCCGCTAACGCGCAGCCGCTGCTGATGCAGATTCGTCTACCGGCCAATTATGGACGTCGCTATACGGAGGCGTTCAGCGCGATTTATCCGCGCCTGGCACAGCAGTACAACATTCCTCTGGTGCCCTTCTTTATGGAGCAGGTCTACCTGAAGCCGGAGTGGATGCAGCAGGACGGCATTCACCCCAATCCGGATGCTCAGCCGTTTATCGCCAATCTGATGGCGACCGAACTGGCTCCGTTAGTAAAGCATGATTAATCCAGACGCGTGATTTTAACGGGTAAAAAAATGCAAAGAACAATTCTCATCACCGGCTGCTCCAGCGGCATTGGCCTGGTTGCCGCGAATGATTTACTGGCGCGTGGCTATCGCGTGATTGCCGCCTGTCGTCGCGCTGAAGATGTGGCACGCATGGAAGCGCTGGGATTTATTGGCGTGCAGCTGGATCTGGATGATGCCGCCAGCGTCGATGCTGCGGCCGATCGCGTGCTGGAACTGACCGATCATCGCCTGCATGCGCTGTTTAACAACGGCGGTTTTGGCCAGTATGGACCGCTCAGCAGCGTATCACGTCAGCAGTTGGAAAAGCAGTTTTCCACCAACCTGTTTGGCACCCATCAACTGACCATGCGACTGCTGCCTGCACTGCAAGCCAGCGGCAACGGACGCATCGTCAATACCAGCTCGGTGCTGGGGTTGATCTCCACGCCGGGACGCGGTGCCTATGCCGCCAGCAAATGGGCGCTGGAAGCCTGGAGCGATGCGCTACGCCTCGAAGTGCGCGATGCCGGCGTGCGCGTCAGCCTGATTGAGCCGGGCCCGATCAGCACCCGCTTTACCGACAACGTGCATCAGGGCGAGCAAGACAAACCGGTGCGTAATCCCGGCATCGCCGCGCGCTTTACTCTGCCACCAGAAGCGATTTTGCCGAAACTGCGTCACGCATTAGAGAGCAAACATCCTCGCCTGCGTTATCCGGTGACGCTGGTGGCCTGGGCAATGAGCCTGCTGAAACGGCTGTTGCCAGGTTGGATACTGGATCGCATTTTGCGCAGCAACTAAGCTGCAACGCAGAATCGAACTTGAACATGGGCAGCTTGCCCCCATATCCTCAACACACTTTCTGCCAAGAGACGTACTCATGTCACACGCTTTGATTATCGACATCAACGAATCCAACCTGCAACAGACGTTAGAGCAGTCGATGCAGCTGCCGGTGCTGTTCTATTTCTGGTCCGAGCGCAGTCAGCACTGTCAGGAGTTGACGCCGGTGCTGGAACGTCTGGCGCAGGAGTATGCCGGACAGTTTATTTTGGCGAAGCTGGATTGCGATAAAGAGCAGATGGTGGCGTCGCAGTTTGGCCTGCGTTCCATTCCTACCGTCTACCTGTTCCAGAACGGTCAGCCGGTTGACGGCTTCCAGGGCCCGCAGCCGGAGGAAGCGATTCGCGCTCTGCTGCAAAAGGTCTTGCCGCGTGAAGAAGAAGTAAAAGCGCAGCAAGCCATGCAATTTATGCATGAAGGCAAACCGCTGGATGCGCTGCCGCTGCTGAAAGATGCCTGGCAGCTGAGCAATCAAAACAGTGAAATTGGCTTCCTGCTGGCCGAAGTCCTGATTACCCTGAACCGCAGCGATGAAGCGGAAACGGTGTTGGATAAGGTGCCGCTGCAGGATCAGGATACGCGTTATCAGAGCCTGGTTTCACAAATTGACCTGCTGAAGCAAGCCGCCGATACGCCTGAAATTCAGCTGTTGCAGGAGCAGCTGGCGAGCGATCCCGCGAATGCTGAGCTGGCTGCTAAACTCTCCTTACAGTTGCATCAGGTTGGCCGCAACGAAGAAGCATTAGAACTGCTGTTTAGCTTCCTGAAGAGCGATCTCAGCGCCGGCGACGGCCAGGTGCGTAAAATGTTTCAGGAAATTTTAGCGGCACTGGGCACCGGCGATACGCTCGCCACCCGCTATCGCCGCCAGCTTTACTCGCTGCTGTACTGATCGGTACCGCGCGTTAAACGGGCCGAAGCGACTCGGCCCGACAATCTGACAGCCAGGAGGTTATATGTTAACGGTGATTCCCGTCATTATTGTGCTCGCACTCGTCACCGTGTGGGCCGGAGTAAAAATTGTTCCACAGGGTTATCAGTGGACGGTAGAACGCTTTGGCCGTTACACCAAAACGCTGGCACCTGGCTTAAATCTTCTCATCCCGTTCATGGATCGTATTGGTCGCAAAATCAATATGATGGAACAAGTACTGGATATCCCCTCGCAGGAAATCATCTCTAAAGACAATGCCAACGTCACGATTGATGCCGTGTGCTTTATCCAGGTTGTCGATCCGGCACGCGCCGCCTATGAAGTCAGCAATCTTGAACTGTCGATACTTAATCTGACGATGACAAATATCCGCACCGTGCTCGGCAGCATGGAGCTGGATGAGATGCTGTCACAGCGCGATAACATCAACACCCGCTTGCTGCATATCGTCGATGAAGCCACCAATCCCTGGGGTGTAAAAATCACCCGTATCGAAATCCGTGATGTGCGTCCGCCGCAGGAGCTGATTGCGGCAATGAACGCGCAGATGAAAGCGGAACGAACTAAACGCGCCGACATACTGGGCGCGGAAGGTGTACGTCAGGCCGCGATTCTGCGCGCCGAAGGTGACAAACAGTCGCAGATCCTTAAAGCAGAAGGTGAACGTACCTCGGCCTTCCTGCAAGCCGAAGCGCGTGAACGCCAGGCCGAAGCCGAAGCCAATGCTACGCGCATGGTGTCTGAAGCAATAGCCGCCGGGGACATTCAGGCGGTGAACTATTTTGTGGCGCAGAAATACACCGATGCCCTGCAAAAAATCGGGGAGGCTAACAATAGCAAAGTGGTGATGATGCCGCTTGATGCCAGTAGCTTGCTTGGCGCGATAGGCGGGATCAGTGAACTGCTGAAGGAGAGCCGTCAGGAGCGCAGACCATGATCCTCATGGAGCTGATTGCGCACCCCCACTGGTTCTGGCTCACTCTGGGCGGCCTGCTGCTTGCCGCCGAAATGCTGGGCACCAGCGGTTACTTGCTGTGGAGCGGCTTAGCGGCAGTGGCCGTGGCGCTGATTGAATGGATTGTTCCCATCTCATGGACCAGCCAGGGAATTATGTTTGCGGTGATGACGCTGCTGAGCGTTTTTTTCTGGTACCGCTGGATGCGCTATCGTGAATCGTCACAGCAGCCCAATACGCTCAATCAGCGCGGCAGCCAATTAATGGGGATGCAGCTCACGCTGGATAACACCCTAAAAAATGGCCTGGGCCACGTGCGCATTGGTGACAGCAGCTGGCGCGTGCAGGCGGAGAGCGATCTGCCTGCCGGTACGCCGGTGATTGTGACCGGCGTCGTCGGTATTACGCTAATCATTCAGCCGCGCTTTCCCTCGGCCTGATGGCAGCACCCCGCCAGATGATTGATAATCGGACACTCCGCACCGTCATCGCCCGGACAGGCTTCTGCTAGCGCCAGCAACCGCGCGCGCATGGCATGTAACTCTTCAATATGTGCGGCAATCTCGGCGGCTTTCTGCAAGGTACGCGCTTTTACATCGGCGCTGTGACGTGCGGGATTGTTAAAAAGCGCCACCATTTCACGGCACTCTTCCAGCGTAAATCCGACCTGTCGCGCCTGACGCAGCAGGTTGAGCTCATCAATATGATGCGCAGCGTAATGGCGATAACCATTGTCACTGCGCGCTGGCGGCGTCACCACGCCTTTCTCTTCGTAAAAGCGAATCGCTTTGCTGGTGAGCCCGGTTTTTTTTGCCACATCGCTGATGTTCATATTCACCTCTTGACCTTCCCCTGAATGGAAGGTTTAGGCTCTATATCTAATGCAAATTTTGCATGCAGTCAAAACCAACATGAGGAATAAACCATGTCACACACACAACTGCTGGCGCTGGACGGTTTGTCATGCGGCCACTGTGTAAAACGCGTTAAAGAAGCGCTCGAACAGCGCAGCGATGTCGAGCAGGCGGAAGTTACCCAGCAAGAAGCGCGTGTTATTGGCGCAGCCAGTGCCAGCGATCTGATCGCCACGGTGGAACAAGCTGGCTACCACGCCGTGCTGAAAGATGGCGCTGCCAGCCCAAAGCCTGATCCGTTGACAGCTACAGAGCCGCCGCCGGAGGCGCTGACAACGGAGTCGCAACCGGCAGAAGAAAATCTTGCCGTGCATCACTTACTGATTGGCGGCATGAGCTGTGCCAGCTGTGTCAGCCGCGTGGAGCAAGCGTTACAAAAAGTGCCCGGCGTGAGCCAGGCTCGCGTCAACCTCGGTGAGCGTAGTGCACTAATCGTGGGTGATGCGACGGCCGAAGCGCTGGTTAGCGCGGTTGATCAGGCCGGTTATTCCGCCGAAGTGATCGATGATGAACAGACCCGCCGGGAGCGTCAGCAGGTTAGCGCTCAAAAAGCCATGCGCCGCTTTAGCTGGCAGTCAGCGCTGGCGCTGCTGCTCGGCGTACCAATGATGATTTGGGGCATGCTCGGCGACAACATGATGCTGAGTGCAGATAACCAAACCCTGTGGCGTACACTGGGTATCATCACCTTGCTGGTGATGCTGATTGCTGGCGGGCACTTCTACCGCAGCGCATGGCGCAGCCTGCGTCACGGCACCGCCACCATGGATACGCTGGTGGCGCTGGGAACCGGTGCAGCATGGCTCTACTCCATGAGCGTGGCCATCTGGCCAGAATTTTTCCCACATCAGGCGCGTCATCTCTATTTCGAAGCCAGCGTGATGATCGTTGGCCTGATTAATCTCGGTCATGCGCTAGAACAGCGCGCACGGCAGCGCGCCTCAAAAGCACTGGAACGACTACTGGATTTGACGCCCGCGCAGGCGCGCGTCGTTAATGAACACGGTGAAACGCTGCTACCGCTGAGCGATGTTCAGCCAGGCATGCGACTAAAATTGGTGACCGGCGATCGTGTGCCGGTAGATGGCGAGGTTGCCAACGGTGAAGCCTGGCTTGATGAAGCGATGCTCACCGGTGAGGCGGTACCGCAGGCCAAACAGCCCGGAGACAACATCTTTGCCGGGACGCTGGTGCAGGACGGCACGCTGCAGTTTGTCGCGCGCGCTACCGGTAGCCACACTACGCTGGCACGCATCATCAATCTGGTGCGTCAGGCGCAGAGCAGCAAGCCGGATATTGGCCGCCTTGCGGACCGCATCTCCGCAGTATTTGTGCCGGTAGTGGTGGCGATTGCGCTGCTCAGCGGCCTGATGTGGTATCTGGTTGGCCCGCAGCCACAGCTGGCTTATACCCTGGTGATTGTGACTACCGTACTGATCATCGCCTGCCCTTGCGCGTTAGGCTTAGCCACGCCAATGTCGGTCATCGCGGGCGTAGGCCGGGCGGCGGAACTCGGCGTGCTGGTGCGTGACGCCGATGCACTACAGCGCGCCAGCGAAGTTGACACCATCGTGTTTGATAAAACCGGCACCCTGACGCGCGGCACGCCGCAAGTGAGCGATGTGGTGCTGTACGGCGCCTGGGATCGCCAGCAGGTTTTGAAGGCGGCGGCACAACTGGAACAAGGCTCCAGCCATCCGCTGGCCAAAGCAATTCTCGACGCGGCACCGTCGGAGAGCGCCGAGGCGGTTAAGCAATTTCGTACAATACGCGGCAAAGGCATCAGCGCTAAAGTTGCCGACAGAACGCTGCTACTGGGTAATCAGGCGTTACTGAACGAGCAGCACATTGATTACAGCGCGGCACAGGCGGATATCGAGCGCTTCGCGGCGCAAGGCGCTACGCCGGTGTTGTTAGCGGATACGCACCAATTGCTCGGTTTAATCGCGCTGCGTGACAGCCTGCGACCAGAGAGCAAAGCGGCGTTACAGCGCCTGCATCAGCAGGGCTACCGCTTAATTATGCTGACGGGCGATCATCAGAAAACCGCACAGGCGATCGCCGCCGAAGCGGGGATTGATGAAGTGATTGCCGGCGTACTCCCCGACGGCAAAGCCCAGGCCATTATCCAGCTGCAGCAGCAAGGTCGCAAAGTGGTGATGGTTGGTGACGGCATCAATGATGCACCGGCGCTGGCGCAGGCAGATGTCGGCATTGCAATGGGCGGCGGTAGCGACGTAGCGGTGGAAACCGCCACAATGACGCTAATGCGCAACGATTTGCACTGTGTTGCCGATGCACTGGCGATAGCGGGCGCTACCTTGCGCAATATGCGCCAGAACCTATTGGGTGCTTTTATTTACAACAGCCTGGGTATTCCGATTGCTGCCGGTGTGCTCTATCCCTTTACCGGTATGTTACTCAGCCCGATCGTAGCAGGCGCTGCAATGGCGCTGTCGTCCATTACCGTGGTGAGTAACGCTAACCGATTGTTGCGATTCAAGCCCGCGCAACGGCAATAGCCACTCCGGCCCTGTTTTTCAGTGAGTGAAATCGCTAGCATGGATTTTTGACTTCAAAAGGACAGGGAATGAGACACGGTCTGTGGCACAGCATCCAACAACGGATCGCGATCCTTTTCCCGGCCAGTTACAGCTGGCCGGCTATGGATATCCATCTGGATAACCGCCGCCTGCATCTGGCTGGCAGCATTCATATGGGCACGCGTGACATGCAACCTTTGCCCGCCGGTTTACTGCGCCAGCTGAATAAAGCCGACGCGCTGATTGTTGAAGCGGATATCACTCAAGGCGGATCGCCCTTCAGCAACGATGATGAATATCCGCCGCTGGCAACGCGGCTCGACGCAGAGGTTTTGCTGCGGCTGCAGGCGTTGTGTGATGAGCTATCGCTATCAATTAGCCTGTTCGACACGCTGCCATTTTGGCAAATCGCGCTTATGTTACAGGCGCAGCAGGCGCAGCGGCTGGGGTTGCGTCCACAGTTTGGCATTGATTACCAGCTGTTACAGGCAGCGAAAGCCGCCAATAAACGCATCATTGAACTGGAAGGTCCGGAAACTCAGATCGCCCTGCTGAAATCACTGCCGCAGGATGGATTGCCGCTGCTGCTGGATACCCTTGAGCATTGGCATACCAACGCGCGTCTGCTGCAAACCATGATCAGCTGGTGGCTGGATGCCCCGCCAAAGCAGCAGCCGGTGGCGCTGCCTACCACCTTTAGCAGTGAGTTGAATGACACGCTGATGCGAAATCGTAATCAGCACTGGCGTGAGCTGCTGCTGGCGTTACCGAAAGGGCGATATGTGGTGGCAGTAGGGGCACTGCATCTGTATGGCGACGATAATTTGCCGGGATTGCTGAAGCGTTAGGCCATTCCGGTACGCCAGGATTGGCATTGCCCATCGTAGGGTCGCCATTCATGGCGAGCGGTAGAAGGGTGCAAATAACAATAAAAATCACAAAAAAAGAAGGCCAATAATAATATTGGCCCGTCAAAGAGGAATTTGTTTATGATTTTGGTTATCACCAGCAATCTCTTGCTGGCGCGGGCCAATTCTCGCGCAAAGTTCAGAATTTCGCCACTCTTTTTCCATTCAAAATGAAATAAGAATCTTCCTAACAAGGATTAAATATGACGCCTGCGGTAAAACTGCTGGAAAAACAAAACGTCACCTTTACCCTGCACCCTTACGATCACGATAGCCATGAAACCAATTTTGGTGACGAGGTGGTACGTAAACTGAATCTGGATGCGCGTCAGGTGTTCAAAACCTTACTGGTCGCGCTAAACGGTGATGCCAAAGCACTGGCAGTGGCGGTCACGCCCGTCTCATCGCAGCTGGATCTAAAAAAAGTGGCGAAGGCGCTGGGCGCTAAAAAGGCCGATATGGCCGATCCGCAGCTGGCGCAGCGCGTGACCGGTTATCTGGTAGGGGGAATTAGTCCACTCGGACAAAAAAAACGTCTGCCAACGGTAATCGATCAGCAGGCTGCGGAATTCGCCACCATCTTTATCTCCGGAGGCAAGCGCGGGCTGGATATTGAGCTGGCCGCGCAGGATTTGTCGCGCCTGCTGGATGCACCGCTGGCCGATGTGGCGCGTCGAAGCTAATCGGGCTGCTGGGCGCAGAGCTGGTCGATCATCCAGCGACCAGCCGGTCCCGGCGGGTTACGTCGCGACCACACCACATCGACCGCAATACGCTGCGGCCAGCCCGGCACCGGCAGCTCTTTTAGTACCTGATGCCCAAATTGCTCCACCAGCCAGCGCGGCAACACGCTCCAGCCGAAACCCTGCTCTGCCATCTCCAGCAGCAGCAAATAGGATGGCGCTGACCATACGCGCCCCGCGGGCAGCGGCTCACGCGTTTGCACCCAGGTATTAAGCCGTAAATGCCGCAGCTCACCCAGCTGCCCTTCACTCACCTGCTGCAGCTGCGATAAAGCATGATCCTGATGCAGATAGATCGCCATCTGTGCCCCCACCTGCAAGCGCGCAACCGCCAAATCTGGCGGCAGTTGCGGCTGAGCTCGCACCACACCAAGATGCACCCGCCCGGCCTGTAAAAGATCCAGCGCATCAGCATCCTCGGCAATCATGCATTCGAACTCAATATCCGGATATCGTTGGTCAAAGCGATTAAGCAGATTTTGGTGATGATCGGCCTGCCAGAAATCTGAAATCGCCAGGCTGAGCCGCGGTTCCACGCCTTGCGACAAACGCACCGCCAGCTCATCCAGCCGCTGGCTAGCGGCGAGAATTTGCTGCACCTGCGCGAAGGCGCGCTGGCCATGCTCGGTCAGCACCGGCTGACGCCCACTGCGATCGAACAGCGTAAAACCCAAATCATCCTCCAAGTTAGCGACCGCGCTGCTGATGGTTGACTGGCTTTTTGCCAGCGCACGCGCAGCAGCGGAAAACGATCCGCTGGCCACGGTTTGCACAAAGGCTTCTAGAGATTCCGGGGAGTACTTCATAGTGATCCATCGCTTTTATCGATAGGTGATCATTTTATCTTAGCATTACAGAGTGCCAAAATGTGCGACATCACTAATCAGGAGGTTTATATGCGTACCCGTTCGCTGAAAGAACGTTTTTGTCATGCCGCAGGCTTTGAAGGGTTGGCACTTATCACTGTTGCGCCGCTGGCTGCCTGGATCATGGAGAAACCGCTGTTTCAGATGGGCGCGTTAGCGATAATGCTGTCGACCGTCGCCATGCTGTGGAACATGATCTATAACACCGGCTTTGATCGCATCTGGCCGCCACAGGTTAAACGCGGCTTCGGTCTGCGTGCAATGCATGCGCTGGGTTTTGAAGGGGGCTTTATCCTGATCGGCTTGCCGATTGCGGCCTGGATGCTGAATATTTCGCTGCTGGACGCTTTCGTGCTGGAAGTGGCGTTCTTTCTGTTCTTCCTGCCTTACACCATGGTCTACAACTGGGTGTGGGATAAGTTGCGTCAACGTTGGGTGACGCAGAAAAATTGCCAGGCTTGATAAACCGGTCACCATGAATGGCGACCCTACGTGGATATCGCCGGGTTTTTGTAGGGTGCGCATTCATGGCGTAATCCTCATCAGTTAAGCGTGAATCGGCCACCATGAAGGGTGGCCCTACGTGGATATCGCCGGTTTTTTGTAGGGTGCGCATTCATGCGCACCAGGAAATCGGCGTTCAGTGTTGTGCCGCGCGCGGCCAAATCCACGCCAGAATCATCTGCGGATAGCTTGGCTTCCGCTCCTTCTCCTGGGCTTTATTACGCTGCTCAATCTGTGCTTCCGTCAGATGCACAATACCGGTTGGTACAAAATCATCGACCTTTAAGGGTGAATGCTGGCTGACAAATTCACGCAGCACATCCGCATCGCGCAGCCCGCTATTGCTGAATCCGGCATGGTTTTCGATCACCGGATAACCGTCGCCACCGCTAGCATTAAAGCTATTCGTCGCCATACGGTAGGTTTTATCCTTTTGCAGCGCTGCGCCGTCGATCTTCACCTCGCTAACGCCTTTGCCATCCGCCACCAGACTGATGTTGGTGAACTGCGCGAAGCCGCCTGAATCCACTTTGATATTGGCCACCGTTGCCAGATAGTTCAGCAACTCATTGCCAGTGAGCGTAACCGACACCACCTGATTGCCGAACGGCTGCACCTGCAGCAGATCGCGCCAGCTAAGATTACCCTTGTCCAGCGAAGCGCGAATGCCACCGCCGCTCATAACCGCAAAGTCTGCTTTGGTCGCCGCCATTTGCGCACGTAAAATCAGCTGGCCAAGATTGGTTTGCTCAAAACGCACCTTGTCGCGCTCACCGACAAACACACCGTCACTGCTGCCGACGTTGACATCCAGCTTCTTGCCTGCGCGCAGTTGGTAAGGGGTTAACAACTTCATCATCGCGCTGTTTTTCGGGATCTCTTCCTGCCAGGTGAGCCAGGATTCGCTACCGTCGAGGTTCTTCACTTTGTGCTTTAGATTAACCGGGATCAGCTGGTAGCTATCCAGCGTCAGCTCGCCGTTACGGAAGGTGAAGTCGCCGCGACCAACAAACTTGCCCCACTCTTTGGCCTGCATAATCCACACGCCGTTCTGGCGATCCGGCTGGCAAGGTTGGCCCGGCTGATAGTTTTTCACGCTGACATTCTCTTTAGCCATGCACACGGCATCCTGCGAGTGACCACCAATAATCACGTTGATGGTACCCGGCGGCAGGCTGCGCGCTAACTCCACATCGCCCGGCGCATTACTGCCATGCTGGCCATCGTCATAATGGCCCATGTGCGTCAGCGCGATGATAACGTCAGGTTTTTCAGTGACACGCAGCTCAGCCACTGCTTTCTCGGTCTCTTGCACCGGATCGCGAATATCTATCGTCGCGATGTTCTCAGGATTGGCGATGCGCAGCGTGTCGGTCGTCGTCAGGCCAATTACGGCAATCTTCAAGCCCATACGATTAAATGTCGCCCACGGCTTAAATAAGCGCTTATCGGTGCCTTTTTGGTAGATATTGGCCGAAAGGAAGGGGAATTTGGCCCACTTTTGCTGCTTTTGTAGCACGCTAAGCGGTTTATCAAATTCATGATTACCCAGCGCCATGGCGTCATAGCCCACGAGATTCATGCCGCGTATATCCGGTTCAGCATCCAGCATATCTGACTCTGGCACGCCGGTGTTCACATCGCCTGCCGACAGGATCAGCGCACCGCCACCTTTGGCCTGAACATCATAGCGCTGTTGATCCATCAATGTTTTTTGAGCGGCCAGGCCGTATTCACCTTGTGCATTAGTCCAGTAACGTCCGTGATGATCGTTGGTATGCAGAATACTGAAACGATAGCTGCGATCCGTTTGCCATGCTTGCGCCAGCATCGGCAGCAGTAACATCAGCAGCGCCACCCAGCGCCCTCTTCGCGGTAATAAAAACAAAGCCGATCTCCTTATTCTGCGTTTTTCCACTGAGCTGTGGACTAAATGTGCTTTATCGCCCACCTGTGTCGCACAGATGGCACTTTAACTCAAGACGAAAGGCTTATAGAGTCAATCAGTAAGTAACAATCTGATAACGATAACCGCCCTTTTCAGGATTATTATGGCAAGTGAACTCGCATCACCGGTACGCGCACCGGGCCGCACCGCTTTTGGCATCTTAGGCGCCATCAGCCTCGCGCATCTGCTTAACGATATGCTGCAATCTTTGTTGCTAGCCATCTACCCGATGTTGCAGAAAGATTTTAACCTCAATTTTGTACAGATCGGCCTGATTACGCTGACTTTTCAGGTCACCGCCTCGCTGCTGCAACCGCTGATTGGTCACTACACCGATAAGTACCCCAAACCCTGGTCGCTACCGGTGGGCATGGGCTTTACGCTATGCGGGTTGATTCTCCTGACCTTTTCCACGACCTATCCGCAAGTGCTGCTGGCTGCCGCGCTGGTGGGAAGCGGTTCGTCAGTATTCCATCCGGAATCTTCACGTGTGGCGCGTATGGCTTCCGGCGGTCGTCACGGTTTGGCACAGTCGTTGTTTCAGGTAGGCGGCAACTTTGGCAGCGCACTGGGGCCACTGCTGGCGGCGATGATCGTGGCGCCTTACGGCAAAGGCCATCTTGGCTGGTTTGTGCTGGTAGCGCTGCTGGGTATTATCGTGCTGCTGCAGGTGAGCCGTTGGTATAGCCACCAGCAGCGTGCGAGCAAATCCAGCACCACCGTGGCGCCGGTGAATCCGCTGCCGCGTAAAAAAGTCGCACTGGCCATAAGTATTTTGCTGCTGCTGATCTTTTCCAAGTACTTCTATCTCACCAGCATCAGCAGCTATTACACCTTCTATTTAATACAGAAATTCGGGCTTTCCGTGCAGGCTTCGCAATTCCACCTGTTTGCCTTCCTCGGCGCGGTGGCTGCAGGCACCATTATCGGTGGGCCTATTGGCGATAAGATTGGGCGAAAATACGTGATTTGGGTGTCTATTCTTGGCGTTGCCCCGTTCACACTCCTCTTGCCGCATGCCAACTTAATGTGGACCAGCGTACTGAGCGTGATCATCGGGCTGATTCTTGCCTCGGCATTTTCCGCCATTTTAGTCTACGCCCAAGAGCTGATGCCGGGACGTATCGGTATGGTTTCTGGGCTGTTTTTCGGCTTCGCCTTTGGTATGGGTGGGCTGGGAGCCGCCGTGCTCGGCGTAGTGGCCGACCACACCAGTATCGAGTGGGTTTATCAAATCTGCGCCTGGCTTCCCCTTATCGGCCTTTTAACCGCTTTCCTCCCCGATAATCGCCACGCCTGACCTTCTTTCGCGGGGGCAACTGTTTTTCCTTGCCCCCTCTCGCTCTGCATGTTTCCTGCCGATAACCTGAGATAAGTGATGAAAATGCAGCTTCAGCACCGTTTTTATCTCATTTTTTCAATTTAGCGACTTTTTACCGCTCAAATGTTTAAACGCGGTTAGCGATTGTGCATTACACTAGGTTGTTACAAGCGGATACATTTGCACACAAGGAGACAGGCATGCATCATACCACACCGTTGATCACTACCATTGTCGGGGGATTGGTCCTCGCATTTCTCCTTGGTATGCTGGCAAATCGCCTGCGCATCTCACCGCTGGTCGGCTATTTATTGGCGGGCGTGCTGGCCGGCCCTTTCACGCCAGGCTTTGTCGCGGATACCAATCTTGCCCCTGAACTGGCTGAACTCGGTGTGATTCTGCTGATGTTCGGCGTCGGTTTGCACTTCTCGCTCAAGGATTTGATGTCGGTAAAGTCTATCGCCATTCCCGGCGCCATCGCGCAAATCGCCGTGGCGACGCTGCTGGGAATGGGGCTTTCCTGGACGATGGGCTGGTCGTGGATGACCGGCCTGGTGTTTGGGCTGTGTCTCTCAACCGCCAGTACCGTGGTACTGCTGCGTGCGCTGGAAGAACGTCAGCTCATTGATAGCCAGCGCGGACAAATCGCCATTGGCTGGCTAATCGTTGAAGATTTGGTGATGGTGCTGACGCTGGTGTTACTGCCTGCCATCGCCGGCATGCTCGAACAGGGCAACGCCAGCCCAACGCTGCTGCTGTGGGATCTGCTGCTCACCATCGGCAAAGTGGTCGCGTTTATGGTGCTGATGATGGTGGTAGGACGTCGCGTGGTGCCGTGGATTCTGGCAAAAAGTGCCGCTACCGGTTCGCGTGAGCTGTTTACCCTTGCGGTTTTGGCGCTGGCACTCGGTATCGCCTTTGGTGCGGTCGAATTCTTTGATGTTTCCTTTGCACTCGGCGCCTTCTTTGCCGGCATGGTGCTGAACGAATCGGAACTGAGCCACCGCGCGGCACATGATACCCTGCCGCTGCGCGATGCCTTCGCCGTGCTGTTCTTTGTTTCCGTTGGCATGCTGTTTGACCCGATGATTCTGATTGAACAGCCGCTGGCGGTGCTCGGCGCGCTGGCGATTATCGTCCTCGGTAAATCGATCGCCGCGTGGCTGCTGGTTACGCTATTGGGTCATTCACGCCGCACCGCCATGACCATTTCGGTGAGTCTGGCGCAGATTGGTGAATTTGCCTTTATTCTGGCCGGCCTCGGTATTTCGCTGGGTATGTTGAGCGATGAAGGCCGCAATCTGGTGCTGGCGGCGGCAATTCTCTCCATCATGCTCAACCCCATTCTGTTTACCTTGCTGGAGCGCTACCTCGATAAAACCGAGACCATGGAAGAGCAGACGCTGGAAGAAGCTATCGAAGAGGAGAAGCAGATTCCGGTGGATATCTGCAACCACGCGGTGCTGGTCGGCTATGGTCGCGTCGGCAGCCTGCTGGGGCAAAAACTGATGGATGCGGATGTGCCGCTGGTGGTGGTGGAGAATTCCCGCCCACGCGTTGAAGCGCTACGTGAGCAAGGTATTAAAGCGGTGCTGGGCAATGCAGCTCGCGTTGATACCATGGAGCTGGCGCGGCTCGACTGCGCACGCTGGCTGCTGCTGACGATTCCAAATGGGTATGAAGCGGGCGAAGTCGTTACGGCGGCGCGTGAGAAGCGTCCCGACATTGAGATTATTGCGCGTGCGCATTACGACGATGAAGTGACCTATATTATGGAGCGCGGCGCCAATCGCGTGGTGATGGGTGAACGTGAAATCGCCAATAGCATGCTGCACGTGCTGGAAGAAGAGATTGCGCAGAACCCGATTGTGCGCGAGTGCCCGATTTAAATGAGTGCGGTCATTGTTAAGATCGCCATAAATGGCGTAATGCTCGTCAGTTAAGCGTGAATCGGTCACCATGAATGGTGACCCTAGGTGGATATAGCCGGTTTTTTGAAGGGTGCGCATTCATGCGCACCGATGCCATCATCAACGATCCCAGTACGACTCTTCTAAACTGTCTTCCCGCTCCGGCAGGCCGCGCGTCAGGCGTGGTGAATGCTGGTTCAACACCTGATAACTCACCCGGTTGGCGTATTTACACACCTGTGCCAGCGAGGAATACGTAAGATAGGCTCGTCCGTGTTTGCTGGAGTTAGGCACCTTTTGGCGGTGGAAGTTGTTGGCGGTGATATCATGCAGCAGTGCCGCCAGCGCGCCATCGCCCGCGCCATTGGTGTTCATAATCTTTTCTGGTCCGCCCATGTAAGGCGCGATATGCGAGAAAATACGCAGCGGCTGGTCGCAATCCTTGTGACGCATCGCCCGACTAAATTCATATTGGTTGAACTCAGCCAACGCGCCCGGCAGCAGCGGATGGTTGGTTTTGCGCTTGAATTCCTCTTCCGTGAAGCCGGCCATGTACAAACCGGTTGGCCCAGCGGTGCACAACACCAGATCCACCCAATCCAGCGCCATGTTCGATGCCAGCAAAGGGTCTTGCTCACCGGTCAACGCGAAAGCCTCTTCTTCATTCATCGCGACAATCGAGACGTGATCGCGCAGGAAGTCGCGCCAGAACTGCGGGTTATCCTGAATCACATATTTAGTGCCGAGCGTTAGCACCACCGGCACATTGTGTTTCTTTGCGTATTCAATAGCACGCAGCGTCGCTTCCGGCATCGGTTCGCCCGGCTGGCAGCGCACCAGATACGACGTCAGCACCAGTGCCGACGCGCCGGCAATCACCTCTTCCGGAATGTTGCTGGCGTGCAGCTGGTTCATTAAACCCGGACTGATGGCAAAGGTGCGTTCGCCCTGCTCGCCAATCAGCGTGAAGCAGCGGCCAATGGCGCCGTCCACGCCCTGCAGGAAATTAAGATCCATGCGGCTGGACGTGTTGCACAGGTAGCGATAGGCATAGCCGCCAATCTGGATGTTGTTACACATCACGCCCAGCAGCACCGAACGATCGTCGGCGAGTACCGAGTAGTTGTGCAGCGTATTGCCGATGGTGCCACCCGCGAATTGATGGCTGATGAGCTCTTCACGCATCAGTTCGTTATAGAGTGCTTCGGCAGTCGTATCGTCGATAACCAGCGAATGGCCGGCGCTAAGGCCGTAACGCTGCAAAAAGTCATCATCGACTTTAGCTTCAATATCCACCAGCGTCTGGTCGATACCCACCACCCAGCTGCCCTCTTCCTGCTCTTGCTGCGTAGCTTGCAGCAGCGGATCGCGTGCGTTAACGGGGAAATAGTGTTTGGATTTGCGTTTGCCGGGAAATTTCATCGAGAGTGCCGTCAGGGAAAATCAGGCAGAGAATGATATCACACTCTCTGCCGCACCATTAACGGCGTGCGTTGACCAGCTGCAGCATCATTTCAATGTGCTCGGCATCATCGTTGAGCGCAGGAATGTACTCGAACTTTTCACCACCGGCATGCAGGAAGATCTCGCAGTTTTCTCCGCTGATCTCCTCTAGCGTTTCCAGGCAATCTGCAGCAAAGCCTGGGCTCATCACCTGCACATGCTTGATGCCTTTCGCCGGCAAACTCTTCATGGTTTCATCGGTGTACGGCGTCAACCACGGCTCACGGCCAAAGCGAGACTGGAAGGTCATCATGATTTTATGCGGCGCAATACCTAACGCGGCCGCTAACGCAGCGGTGGTGTCTTTGCAGCGCTGCGGATAATCATCTCCTTCATTGGCGAAACGCTGCGGAATGCCGTGATACGACAGCACCAGCAGATCCGGTTCACCATGCTGCGCGAACGAGCGTTCTACCGAGGCTTTCAGGGCAGCGATATAGGCCGGGTGTTCGGCATAATCGCGAATAAAAGCCACTTCCGGCAGCGAGCGCAGCGGTTTAAAGCTGGTGGCTAACCCATCCCAAACGGCGGCTACCGTTGAGCAGGAGAACTGCGGATAGAGCGGCAGCACGATCAGTTTAGTGACGCCCTGCGCCAGCAGGCGCTGCAGCGCGCTATCCAGGCTTGGCTGGCCGTAGCTCATGCCGAGCTCAACCGGCATATCCAGGCGCTGTGCCAGGGCTTCACGCTGGCGCTTGCTGAATACCATCAAGGGTGAACCTTCGTCCATCCACACGGATGCATAGAGTTTCGAGACGCGCGGCGAGCGGAACGGCAGGATGATGAAATTAAGAATCGGCCACCATAACCAACGCGGCGTATCAACAACGCGTGGATCGCCGAGAAATTGTTTTAGATAGCGCTTAACCGCAGGTGTGGTGGGTGCGTCTGGTGTACCTAAATTAACCAGTAAAACCCCGGGCTTTTCTTGCCTCATTGTATTTCCTTGATGTCGAAACGAATGGGTCAAATCAAAATCAGGGGAAATTGTAGCGGAAATCGAGGGAGGAGAAAGCAATTGCTGCAAAAGGGCCGGACAACCGGCCCTCTGGACGCCTTAGCCGAGGATCGTGGCCAATTGCGTGCTCACTTCAGCGACGGGACGCGTGCCGTCGATTTTGTGATATTCGGTATTGCCGTCTTGCGCTTCTTTGCCGTAGTAGGCAATCAGCGGTGCGGTCAGCTGATGGTATTCCACCAGACGCTTACGCACGGTCTCTTCCTGGTCATCTTTACGCGTGGTCAGCTCTTCGCCGGTCAGGTCATCTTTACCTTCCACTTTCGGTGGATTGTAGGTGACGTGATAAACGCGGCCCGATGGCGTATGCACGCGACGACCCACAATACGATCCACAATCAGCTCGTCGGGTACGGCAAACTCCAGCACGTAGTCGACTTTGATGCCCGCTTCTTTCATGGCGTCAGCCTGCGGGATGGTGCGTGGGAAGCCATCGAGCAGGAAACCGTTTTTGCAGTCTTCCTGCGCGATACGCTCTTTAACCAGCGCAATCACCAACTCGTCAGTCACCAGTTTACCGGCATCCATGATCGCTTTTGCCTGCTGGCCCAATTCGGAGCCCGCTTTCACTGCCGCACGCAGCATGTCACCCGTGGAGATTTGCGGAATACCGTATTTCTCCATGATAAATTGAGCCTGAGTGCCCTTACCTGCGCCCGGTGCTCCGAGCAGAATAATACGCATTGCGTAATTCCCCTTGCGAATCGCATTGTTCAATCTGAGAAGGCGAAGAACATACCATTATGCCCCGCGCACCACAAGGAAACGGGCACGCTTCTGACGAAAGGTCTACTTTGACCTGCTTTGTCAGGGAATACTAGCAGAGTGCCTGTTTTTAGGAATTTCGGCTACGTATCAGCGCTTCCTTCAGTCGTGTTTTTAAGGTGTTAGTGACGTTGAGATGTTTGTTCACGCTGCCACGAACGTTAGCACGCAGACGTAAGCGCTGCGGAGAAGATAGCACCTGAATATCCTGGGGAAACGTGCTGACATTCAGCCCGATAGGTAAGGGAAAAAGGGCGAACGGCAATCCCGGTTGCTGAATTGATCGCAGCAGTAGCGGGGCTTCAAGCGCGATACTTTCTACCGTTGCGATGTTGAACGGCCGCCAGTCGTCGTTCTCCATTATCGCCAGCGCTTGTTCGGCTGCGGCGCCGAAAGCAAGCCCCTGCTCAAACAACCGCAGCTCACTGCGTACCAGGGTGCTGAAATCAGCAGTACGTAAAGCGATCAGCACCAGATCGCTACACAAGGCGGCGTGTCGATCCAAACGCGTAACAAAGAGCCGCGCATCGCTGATAAGACGTTTATGCAGCTGGGTGGCAAAGGATTCTGAGGCATCCGTAACCCCCTGACTCTGGCATTCGCTCAGCGCCCGCACGCGCCCGTGCTGCATATCGATATGTTCCACCAGCGCAATGTTGCCCGCCATCATCGGCAAGGTCGGCAGCACGCTGAGTTCGCTAACCGGATAGTGCGACGCGTAGCGGGTTTGGTTACGCGCCTGTTCCTGACGCAGAAATAATTGGGAAAGCAGCACCCGGGCAATATGCAACGAGGGTGCAAAGAAGAGGTCGTAATTTTCAAGCCGGTAGTGACGGGAAAGCAAGCCGCGAAGCTTATCGCGCGCCGCCGCCGCCCTGGCAGTAGCAAGTTGTGGAGCCATCGCGTGATATTTCTCTTGTTATTGTGCTGTGTGCGGGAGGTGCAACGTGACGGCGATTTCTGGCAAAACCACAGAGAGGCTTAGCCGTCAACCGCCAGAATCTGGGGGAAAGGTTAGGCCAATGCGGCTGGACATTAAAATGATATAAACTGACAATCCCTGTTAGGTTTTTACACAGGGGACGAGTATGACCGCGCTTCCATCGTTACGTGCACTGCACTATTTCCACCAGGCGGCACTGTATTGCAGTTTTAGCGTGGCAGCCGAACGTCTGCATGTCACCCACAGCGCCATTAGCCATCAGGTGCGGCAGCTGGAGAGCTGGATGGGCAAGCCGCTGTTTGTGCGCACCAACGGACGCGTCAAATTAACCTCACACGGTGAACGTTTGCTGGTGAGCTGTCAAAAAGCCTTTAGTGAACTCTCCACCAGCTGCGAAAGTATTCGTACCGGCATGCGCCATCATCTCAGCGTCTCCTGTGCGCCCAGCTTCCTGGCGCAATGGCTGATTCCACGCATCGCCAGCTTTTATCAACGCTATCCCGATATTGAAGTGCAGTTTCAGCCGCTGGTGGACATTGACCAACTGCGCAGCGAGCATACCGACGTGCTCATTCTCAGCGCAGAGCAATCGCCGGATGAGGATATTGATGCCACTTTGATTAGCGATGATTACATCGGCCCACTATGTGCTCCGCAGTTTGCCGTGCGTTTTCGAAATGAGCAGGATCTTGCCGCGCTGCCGCTGCTGCACGCCGATACGCGGCTGCATGCGTGGGCCGAATGGGCAAAAACCAGCGGCGCGCGCGGTAATTTCTGGATCGGCAAGCACTTCGATAATTTAACGTTAGGCATTCAGGCAGCCAGAAATGGCTTAGGCGTGATTATGGCACCGCGTCTGTTGGTGCGTCAGGAGTTGAGTGACGGAACGTTGATCGCACCGTTGGGCTTTGTACGCGTTGATCGCGCGACGCTGATGATGACCAAGATATCGCGCCAGCACGATGCGGAGATAACGCTGTTTCGCGATTGGCTGCGCGATCAGGCGCAGATATAAAAGCAGATATAAAAAAGGTCGCCATGTGAATGGCGACCCTGCGAGTTTGGTGCGATTACGCCGTCAGCAGCTGGTTCATACGACGGATAAACTGGTTCGGATCGTCCAGCGTGCCGCGTTCTGCCAGCAGCGCCTGATCCAGCAGCAGCTCAACCCACTCCGCAAAGCGCGTTTCGTCCTGCGTATCAGCCACACGTTTCACCAGCGTATGATCCGGGTTAATCTCGAAGATGTACTTCACGTCCGGCACGTCCTGACCGGCCGCAGCAAACAGCTTCGCCATCTGCGTGGTCATTTCGTTGGCATCGGTGGTAACAATCGCTGGCGTGTCGGTGAGACGATGTGTCAGACGCACCTCTTTCACGCGCTCGCCCAGCAGGGTTTTCACGCGTTCAACGAACGGCTCCAGCGCTTTCTCCGCTTCTTTCTGCTCTTCAGTCTCTTCGTCAGCCAATTTGCTCAGGGAATCATCCGCTTTGCTCACTGACTGGAAGGTTTTGCCGTCGAACTCGGTGAGGTAGCTCATCATCCATTCGTCGATACGATCGGAGAGCAGCAGCACCTCAATGCCTTTCTTACGGAACAGTTCCAGATGCGGGCTGCTCTTCGCAGCGGCATAGCTGTCAGCGGTGATGTAGTAAATCTTGTCCTGACCTTCTACCATGCGGCTCAGATAATCTTCCAGCGAAATGGTCTGCTCGGCGCCTTCACTCTGGCTGGTGGCAAAGCGCAGCAGTTTGGCGATGGTTTCCTGATTCGCGTTGTCTTCAGCCGGGCCCTCTTTCAACACCAGACCAAACTCTTTCCAGAACTGCTGATATTTTTCTGCGTCGTCTTTCGCCAGTTTTTCCAGCATCTGCAGGCTACGCTTGGTCAGCGCGCTACGCAGGCTCTGAGTGACACGGCTGTCCTGCAGGATTTCACGCGACACGTTCAGTGGCAGATCGTTAGAATCTATCAGGCCACGGACAAAGCGCAGGTAGTTCGGCATGAACTGCTCAGCATCGTCCATGATGAAGACGCGCTGCACATAAAGTTTCAGGCCGTGCTTGCTGTCGCGGTTCCACATGTCGAACGGCGCACGCGCCGGGATGTAAAGCAGGCTGGTATATTCCTGTTTACCTTCTACACGGTTGTGGCTCCAGATTGCCGGATCGCTAAAATCATGGGCGATATGCTTATAGAACTCGTTGTATTCGTCGTCGCTGATCTCGGACTTGTTACGCGTCCATAGCGCCTGGGCTTTGTTGATCTTCTCCCATTTGCTTTCGCCGGTTTCTTCGTCTTTGCTTTCAATTTCAACCGGCAACGCGATGTGATCGGAGTATTTGCTGATCACATTACGCACACGCCATGCATCAAGGAAATCGTCCTCGCCTTCACGGAAGTGCAGCGTGATGTCGGTGCCGCGATCGGCTTTCTCAATCTCCGCCAGCGTGTATTCACCTTCGCCGGCTGATTCCCAGAACACCGCTTCATCGGCTTTTGCACCGGCTGCGCGGGTGCGCACGGTAACTTTATCCGCCACGATGAAGGCTGAATAGAAGCCTACGCCGAACTGGCCGATCAGCTGGCTGTCTTTCGCCTGGTCGGAACCCAGAGATTCGAGGAAGGATTTGGTACCCGATTTCGCGATGGTACCGAGGTTCTCAATCACCTCATCACGGCGCATACCGATACCGTTATCGCTAAGCGTCAGGGTGCGGTTTTCCGGATTGACCGAGATGCGCACGCGCAGCTCACCATCGCCTTCATACAGATCTGGCGTCGACAGCGCACGGAAGCGCAATTTATCGGCGGCATCTGAAGCGTTGGAAATCAGCTCGCGCAGGAAAATCTCTTTATTTGAATAGAGGGAATGGATCATCAGGTGCAGAAGTTGTTTTACCTCTGACTGGAAGCCACGCGTCTCTTGTCCTTTCATGGTCATTGCTACCTCAACTGAATCGGGGTTGATGATACGTTGAGAGAGAAATGGGGATGAAGGGCAGGATTTCAAGCCGATATCCGTGAAGACATCGGCAAGTGATTAGAAATTAATCTTATGACGTCCAGCGAGCGAGTGCGACAGCGTGGTGCCGTCCACCATTTCCAGCTCACCGCCAACCGGTACACCGTGCGCAATGCGGCTGGCATCAACGCCATATTGCCCGCACAGCTCGGCGATGTAGTTGGCCGTTGCTTCTCCTTCCACCGTGGGGTTGGTGGCGAGGATCACTTCGGTTAGGGTTTCGCGCTCCAGACGCTGCTCCAGCCGATCCAGACCAATATCCTGCGGACCAATGCCATCCAGCGGTGACAAATGGCCCATCAGCACAAAGTAGCGTCCGCCGAACTGGCCGGTTTGCTCAATGGCGTGGATATCAGCCGGGCTTTCCACTACGCAAATCTGGCCGTTTTGCTGACGGCGCGGATTGGCGCAGATGGTGCAGATCTCCTGCTCGGTGAAGGTTCGGCAATCGGCGCAGTGGCCGATTTCCGACATGGCGCGGGTCAACGCCTGCGCCAGACGCATGCCACCGCTACGATCGCGCTGCAACAGCTGAAAAGCCATGCGCTGCGCCGACTTCGGGCCAACGCCCGGCAGGCAACGCAACGACTCCATCAAAGATTCAAGCAGTGGACTGGTTTGCATTAGAACGGCATCTTGAAGCCAGGCGGCAGCTGCATGCCACTTGATACAGAGGCCATTTTCTCTTTCTGCGTTTCGTCGATACGGCGTGCAGCATCGTTAAAGGCCGCGGCGATCAGATCTTCCAGCATGTCTTTGTCATCTTCCAGCAAGCTAGGATCGACTTCAACACGACGGCAGTTGTGCGCACCGTTGATGGTAACTTTAACCAAGCCCGCGCCTGATTCACCGGTCACTTCGATCGCGGCGATCTCTTCCTGCACTTTGGCCATTTTGTCTTGCATCTGCTGGGCCTGTTTCATCAGGTTGCCCAATCCGCCTTTACCAAACATAGTTTTCTCTCTCTGCTGGGGCTGCGCGCAATCAACGCGCGGCAGCATGTTCACACCGGTCGAATACTCTCTTCATCCAAATCGGCATCGAAGAATCGACGCAATGTCTGAATATGGGTATCACTTTCGATCGACTGTCGCGCCTGCGACAGTTTCTCTTCGTAAATGGCCTGGCGCCACTCCAGTGGCGTCAATACCGTGGGATTATCGTCTTCAATAATGGTCAATTCAACCGGCTGGCCGGCAGACTGACTTAATGCTTCCGCTAAAGTTTGCTGAGCGGAAGCGGAATTCAGATGGCGCTGGCTGCTGCGCAGATGCAGCGTAATGCCCTTTTCACTCACTTCTTTCCATGCGTTGAGCGCCACTTGCTGCACCAGTTTCGGTAACGTCAGCGTGGCAATTTCCGCTGCCCACGCATCGCGTTGCTGGGCCTCTTCCGCCAGACGAAGCGCCAGCTCAGGCGTTTTCTCATGCTCCAGAGCCGAACGCAAGGCTTTTGGCGTCGCTACCGGCTCTGGTTTTACCTCGGATGGCAGCTGCGTTTTCCAGCGGTAGGCTTCCGGTTTAGCCGGCGCTTTTACCGTGGATTCAGAGGCGCGCTGCTGTACACGTTCGGTGACGTTCGCGAGACGCTCCAGCGCCGGATTCGCCGGCCGCGCGGAACGCGCTGCCGGCTCACTCTTTTTTGCTTTGCCGGCTCCCTGACGCAGCAACTGAGTTCGCGCCTGTAACAGCTGGCTGGTGGAATCGGGTAACGGATCGGGCGCTGTTTGCATGTCAGGATAATCATCCGAAACTGGCGGCGCCTCGTTAACGGGTGGTGCCATTTGTGGCTGTGCAGCCTGCGCAGATGGCGCTTTGGCTGCCGCAGGTGCAGGTGCAACCTGCGGCGCGCTTTGTGGCGTTAATACCGGACGGGCGACGGGCTCAGCAATCGTCGCCTGCGGATGGAATGCCAATGCGCGCAGCAGCGTCATTTCCACGCCCAGGCGACGATCCGGTGCCAGCGGCAGATCTTTCCGCCCCATCAATAGCGTTTGGTAATAGAGTTGTACATCAGCCGGTGGCAGCACGCGCGCTAACTCACGCAGGCGATCGGCCTGGCTGAGATCATCCTCGCTAAGCGAACTCGGCAACAGCTGCACCATCGCAATGCGGTGTAGCAAACGCAGCATTTCCACCAGCAGCGCCTCCCACTCCACACCGCGCGACGCCGCCTGATTCAGCAGCGCCATCACCTGTTCGCCTTGCCCCTCCACCAGCGCTTCAATCAGCGCCAGCGGCTGCTCATCGTCCAGCGTGCCAAGCATCTGCGCCACGGTATCACGCGTGACGCTGCCCTGCCCCATGGCGATAGCCTGATCGGTCAGGCTGAGCGCATCACGCATGCTGCCATCAGCGGCGCGGGCCAGCAGATGCAGCGCGCGCGGTTCGGCAGCGATGTGCTCCTGCTCTAACACATGCGCCAGCTGCTGCTGAATTTGCTCGACATCGAGCGCTTTAAGATGGAATTGCAGGCAGCGTGACAGAATCGTCACCGGCAGCTTTTGCGGATCGGTGGTCGCCAGCAGGAATTTAACGTGTGATGGCGGCTCTTCCAGCGTTTTTAGCAGCGCGTTGAAGCTGTGGCGCGACAGCATGTGCACTTCATCGATCAGGTAAACCTTGAAGCGACCACGCGCCGGCGCGTACTGCACGTTATCGAGCAGATCGCGCGTATCTTCAACTTTGGTGCGCGATGCAGCATCAATCTCAATCAGATCGACAAAACGGCCCTGCTCAATCTCACGGCAGTTATCGCATTGTCCGCAGGGTGTTGCGGTGATGCCAGTTTCACAGTTTAGGCCCTTGGCCAGCAGACGGGCGATCGAGGTTTTCCCTACGCCGCGGGTGCCGGAAAAGAGATAAGCATGATGGATTCGTCCCAGTGACAATCCGTTGGCCAGCGCAGTCAGCACATGTTCCTGACCGACTACGTCAGCGAAAGCCTGGGGACGCCATTTTCGCGCAAGTACCTGATAGCTCATGTGGATTCAATCACTGGATTTTAAGGAGAAGGGAGAAGATGCAGCTTCGCAAACCCTGTTTATTTTGGCAGTAGTTTAACAGCCACAACCGGATCAGCAACCGATAACTTTACGGAGGTTGCGCCCCGCCACATAGCGGAGCGCACAGGCCTTAGTGGCCGGGGAAATTCACCAGGCTATAGCATTTGACGCCCATGGCGGTCAGACGGGCTTCGCCGGTCAGATCGAACAGATTAATCACGAAGGCGGCATCTTGCACTTCACCACCGGCGCGGCGGATCAGTTTCACCGTGGCTTCAATGGTGCCGCCGGTTGCCAGCAGATCGTCGACGACCAGCACCACGTCACCTGGCTTGATCGCATCTTTGTGCAGCTCCAGCGCGTCGGTACCGTATTCCAGCTCATAACTTTCACTGAAGGTGGCACGCGGCAGTTTGCCAGGTTTACGCACCGGCACAAAACCCACGCCCAACCCCAGCGCCACTGGCGCACCAAACAGGAAGCCGCGCGCTTCCGTTCCCACCACCTTGGTGATGCCCTTGTCACGATAACGCTCAACCAGAATGGCGATCGACGCGGCGTAAGCCTGCGGATCTTCCATCAGACTGGTGACGTCACGGAACAGAATGCCCGGCTTCGGATAGTCAGGAATGCTTTTGATGCTGTTTTTGATGAGTTCAAGCTGCTGCGCAGTTGCGGTCATAAATGTTACGCCTGGAGAAAATATCTAATACGCGCGACTTCTCAAGCGCCAAAAACCGGAAACCGGGTTAAGCGAAGAGGTTTATAAGGGAAGCCACGCACGAAGATGCCCAAATCTATGCAAATACCTCGCTAAATGCAACCCTAACGCTAAGGTTGCGGCGGGTTGTCATTCTCGTCCACCACCGGGATTCGCCACATAAACAGCAGCAGCAGGCACAGCATCACGCCTAACAGGATGCGCACCCACAGCAGGTTCACCAGATAAATGGACATCGAAAAGGTAATCACAATCAGCAATATGGCGCGTCCTTTAGCGCCGGGCGGCATAGCTCGATGCTGCTGCCAGTGGCGAATAAAGCGGCCAAACGGCGATCGCCATAGCAGCCAGTCATGAAAGCGCGGCGACGAGCGCGCAAAACACCAGGCCGCCAGCAACACAAATGGCGTTGTAGGTAATAAAGGTAATACAATGCCGAGCGTACCTAGCACAATCGCCAGCCAGCCAAGGCTCAGTAGTAAAATACGCTGCATGCCGGATGCCTGAAAGAGTCAAAACAGCGTTACGTTAACACAGTCGGAAACCGAGTGATGCCCCAACCATCCGCACAACAGCGCCTTGGCGCGACACTGGATTTATTACGCCAGCAGATTGCGCAGCAGCCGGATGGTGCCTGTCGTCAGCCACGCTTTGATTCACAACTGTTTCGCACCTCCGGCACACGCCTGGCGGATTATCTCCTCGAACTGGAAGGCAATGTCGCGCAGTTAACCGCTGCTAATACTGATGTGGCACGGCGCCAATGGCTGGCGGATAAAGTGCTGGATCAAATCGCCGCGTTGCAGCGGGAGTGTCAGAGCCAACAGCTGCGCGTGCAGCGCGAGCGTCCACGTATCGATTCACGTCAAAAAAAGCGTGAAGAGTACCAAGGCTACGAGCAGCGATTGCTGGCAATGATTCAGCAACGCGAACAGCATCTGGCACGTGCTGAAACCCTGAGCGTTCAGCAGCAACTGATGCGTGAAGTCGATCAGCTGCAAGAGCGGCTGGCGCGCTGCCGCGCTGCTATCTATAAACTGGCGCTGCCATCTACGCCACGCTAAACGCGACGCGTTTTCCTCTATACTCCTTTTAGTCAGAAAGAGGAGAAAAATCATGACGCTGGTTTTTTGGATTGTGATTGGATTAGCCGCAGGTTGGCTAAAGCGGGTGATTTTTCCCGGTCGTCCGGGGGGATTTGTGCCCACGCTGGTGCTGGCGGTGATTGGTGCGCTGATTGGCGGCTACATTGCCACCTACTTTACCACCGGCGATCTGGCAAGCTTAGCCCCCGCTGGTTTCGTCTCGGCACTCGCTGGCGCCCTCTTTATGCTGCTGGTCGCGGCAAAATTACGTATTTAGGAGAAACAATGTCACTGGACAGCGCACCAGACGAAATTAAGCTTGCCGTCGATCTGATTCAATTGCTTGAAGAGAATCACGTCCCCACCACCACCGTGCTGGCGGCATTAGCGATAGTTCAACGTGATTATGAGCAAAAAAAAGCGGCGGAGGTTAAGGCTGACTAATCAGCGTTGGGCTCAGGCGCAGCATATCCAGGAACGCATCCACCAGCTGTGGCGCATCTGCAGCTAAATCAAAGCTTTGTGGATTGAATAACCAGCTTTCCATCATGCCATTAATATAGCCACGCATCAGTAGCGCAGCTTGACGTGTATTAAGGCCGGCAGGTAATTTGCCAGCTTCAATACAAAGGCGAAGTACGTTTTCAATTCGATCGTAACACTCTTGCAGTAAGCTCTGCTGCATATCCTGTAACGTGGACATTTCGCCAACAAACTCACATTTATGAAAGATAATCTCCATTAATGCGCGTCTTTGCGGATCCTTTGCTGTGGCGTCAAGGATATAGATCAACATCGAGCGAACAACAGAAAGTGGATCGCCGGGGTATTTTGTCTGATACTCAAGTTCCACATCGTCCAGCCCAGCGTCACAACGTAGCCAGATCTCATGTAAAAGATCGGCTTTGTTTTTGAAATGCCAGTAGATAGCACCGCGCGTGACGCCGGCCGCTGCTGCGATATCCGCCAGAGACGTGGCGGCCACACCGTGTTTTGAAAAGTGTGTCAATGCGGCGTCAAGAATTTGATGCCGTGTTTCAAGAGCTTGCGCTTTGGTTTTTCGTGCCATAAAGGGCTTTTTTTACAAACTTGTAAGTTTACATACATTTGTGAATGTATGTACCATAGCACGACCCGTGTTTTAACGCAGCAATGGGTTTATCGGTTTGTGATCCATTGATCATTTGATATCGGACACTAGAGGTTTATTTATGAATAAAAACAGAGGATTAGCGCCTCTGGCGGCCGTCCTGATGCTTTCAGGCAGCTTTTTGTTAACAGGATGTGATGATAATAAATCCCAGCAAGCCGCCCAGCAGCAGCCCCCAGAAGTGGGTGTTGTCACGTTAAAAAACGAACCATTGAAAATTACTACCGAGCTGCCGGGCCGTACCTCGGCTTTTCGCGTTGCTGAAGTTCGCCCTCAGGTGTCAGGTATTATCCTTAAACGCAATTTTGTGGAAGGAAGTGACGTCAAAGCCGGTCAATCGCTGTATCAGATTGATCCCGCCACCTATCAGGCAGCATACGACAGTGCCAAAGCGGATTTAGCGCAGGCAGAAGCCAATGCCCGCGTTGCGCAGTTAACCATTACGCGTTACAAGCCGCTGCTGGGTACTAAGTACATCAGTCAGCAGGATTATGACAACGCAGCAGGTACAGCAGCACAAACTGCTGCCGCGGCACAGGCTGCACGTGCCAACGTTGAAACTGCACGCATCAATCTGGCGTATACCAAAGTGACCTCGCCTATCAGCGGTCGTATTGGTAAATCATCAGTGACCGAAGGTGCGTTGGTTTCCAATGGGCAAACCACGGCGCTGGCGACCGTGCAACAGCTCGATCCTATGTATGTCGATGTGACCCAATCCAGTGATGATTTCCTGCGTTTGCGCGCAGAGCTGGAATCCGGTCAGCTGAAACAGAACGACGGTAAGGCCAACGTCACCCTGCTGATGCAAAACGGTAGCGCATACGCTCAGACAGGCACATTGGAATTCTCTGATGTGAGCGTCGATGAAACCACCGGTTCGATTACCCTGCGCGCCATCTTCCCGAATCCGGACAACCGCCTGCTGCCAGGCATGTTTGTTCGCGCTCGTCTGGATGAAGGCACCAACCCAACGGCACTGCTGGTACCGCAACAGGGCGTAACGCGCTCTCCAACCGGTCAGGCAACAGCGTTGGTGGTTGGCGCGGATAATAAAGTGGAATCTCGTAACATCACCGCTAATCAGGCATTTGGTAACAAGTGGCTGGTCACGGACGGTCTGAAAGAAGGCGATCGGGTGATTACCACCGGTATCCAGCGTGCCAAACCGGGTGCGCAGGTGACGCCACAAGAAGTCTCCGACGATGCCAAAGCTGCACCAGAATCACCGTCTGCTAAATCATCGTCATAAACAGGAGCCACTGATACATGGCTAAGTTCTTTATTGATCGCCCCATTTTTGCGTGGGTGCTCGCCATCATCATTATGCTGGCCGGCTTGCTGTCGATTATCAGCCTACCGATTGAGCAATATCCCAATGTTGCGCCACCGGCAGTTGAAATCCAGGCGACCTACCCAGGTGCTGATGCGAAGACGCTGCAGGATTCGGTAACCCAGGTTATCGAGCAAAACATGAACGGGATTGATGGCCTGATGTATATGGCCTCAAGCAGTGACTCGTCGGGTACGTTGACGCTGACGCTGACTTTCCAATCCGGTACTGATGCCGATATCGCGCAGGTTCAGGTACAAAACAAACTGCAGCTGGCAATGCCATTACTGCCGCAGGAAGTACAGCAACAGGGTATTCAGGTTAAAAAATCCTCCAGCAGCTTCCTGATGGTGGCCGGCTTTGTGAGCGATGACGACAACATGACGCAGAATGACATCTCTGACTATGTTGCCTCTAACATCAAAGACCCGATTAGCCGTACGCCCGGCGTAGGTGATACTCAGGTGTTTGGTGCCCAGTATGCGATGCGTATCTGGCTGGATCCGCACAAGCTGAACAACTATCAGCTGACGCCAGTAGATGTCATTAATGCACTGAAAATTCAGAACACCCAGGTTGCAGCGGGCCAGTTGGGCGGAACACCGCCGGTACCAGGCCAACAGCTTAACGCCTCGATTATTGCGCAAACCCGTCTGACATCGACAGACGAGTTCGGCAATATCATGCTGAAAGTGAATCAGGATGGTTCGCAGGTGCGTCTGCGTGACGTGGCGAAGATTGAACTGGGTGGTGAAAACTACGAGATCATCGCACGTTATAACGGCAAACCGGCTTCCGGTATCGGTATCAAACTGGCAACCGGCGCGAATGCACTGGATACTGCGGATGCCGTAAAAGCGGAACTGGCTAAACTGCAGCCGTTCTTCCCGTCAGGCATGAAAACCGTTTATCCGTACGACACTACGCCGTTCGTTAAAATTTCGATTTTCGAAGTGGTGAAAACGCTGTTCGAAGCGATCGTGCTGGTGTTCCTGGTGATGTATCTGTTCCTGCAGAACTTCCGTGCAACGCTGATTCCAACTATTGCCGTTCCGGTGGTCTTGCTCGGTACCTTTGCGGTTATCAGCGCCTTTGGCTATTCGATAAACACCCTGACGATGTTCGGGATGGTGCTCGCCATCGGCCTGCTGGTGGATGACGCCATCGTGGTGGTAGAGAACGTCGAACGTGTTATGGCCGAAGAGGGTTTACCGCCTAAAGAAGCCACGAAACGTTCGATGGAGCAGATTCAGGGCGCATTGGTGGGTATCGCACTGGTGCTGTCTGCGGTATTTATTCCGATGGCCTTCTTCGGCGGTTCAACCGGCGTAATCTATCGCCAGTTCTCGATCACCATCGTTTCTGCGATGGCGCTGTCGGTACTGGTGGCGTTGATCCTAACGCCAGCGCTGTGTGCCACCCTGCTGAAGCCGGTGGCAAAAGGTAACCACGGTAAAACCACCGGTTTCTTCGGTTGGTTCAACCGGCTGTTCGATAAGAGCACCAACCACTACGTGGATAGTGTTGGCCATATCGTGCGTAGTACCGGTCGCTACCTGCTGATTTATCTGGTTATTGTCGTCGGTATGGCCTACCTGTTCCTGAAACTGCCTACCTCGTTCCTGCCGGAAGAGGATCAGGGTCTGTTACTGGCACAGGCACAGCTACCCGCCGGTGCAACTCAGGAACGTACGCAGAAAGTACTGGATCAGGTAAGTGACTACTTCCTGACCAAAGAGAAAGACAGCGTTAATTCGGTGTTTACTGTTAACGGCTTCGGCTTCGCCGGTCGTGGTCAGAACACCGGTATCGCGTTTGTTAGCCTTAAGCCGTGGGATGAGCGTGGCGATGCCAACCTGAAAGTGCCTGCGATTGCCGGACGTGCTATGCAGGCGCTCGGACAGATCAAAGATGCAATGGTGTTCCCGTTCAACCTGCCGGCGATTATCGAATTGGGTAACGCCACTGGCTTCGACTTCATGTTGACCGATCAGGGTAACCTGGGTCACGAGAAGCTGACCGCCGCGCGTAACCAGCTGTTTGGCATGATTGCCCAGCATCCGGATACGCTGGTGGGCGTACGTCCAAACGGTATGGAAGATACGCCGCAGTACAAACTGATCATCGATCAGGAAAAAGCGCAGGCGTTGGGTGTGTCGCTGTCTGACATCAATACCTCGCTGGGCGCGGCCTGGGGTGGTTCCTACGTCAACGACTTCATCGACCGCGGTCGCGTGAAGAAAGTTTACGTCATGGGCCAGGCCGATTCGCGTATGTTGCCGGACGATATCAGCAAATGGTATGTGCGCAACGGCACTGGCACCATGGTTCCATTCTCGGCCTTCGCATCGGCGAAATGGCAATATGGTTCGCCACGCCTGGAGCGTTACAACGGCTTGCCGTCGATGGAGATTCTTGGCCAGGCTGCGCCAGGCAAGAGCTCCGGTGATGCCATGAACCTGATGGAACAGCTGGCAGGAAAACTGCCTGCGGGGATCGGATACGACTGGACGGGTATGTCCTACCAGGAACGCTTGTCCGGCAACCAGGCGCCGGCGCTGTATGCCATCTCGCTGATCGTGGTGTTCCTGTGTCTGGCGGCCCTGTATGAGAGCTGGTCGATTCCGTTCTCAGTAATGTTGGTGGTACCGCTGGGTGTCGTTGGTGCACTTCTGTTTACCACACTGCGCGGCTTGAGCAACGACGTCTACTTTGTGGTGGGCTTGTTGACCACCATAGGATTGTCGGCGAAGAACGCCATCCTGATCGTTGAATTCGCTAAGGATTTGATGGAGAAGGAGGGCAAGGGGTTGGTTGAATCAACGCTGGAAGCATCACGTATGCGTCTGCGTCCGATTTTGATGACCTCACTCGCCTTCATCCTCGGCGTAATGCCGCTGGCGATCAGTACTGGCGCAGGTTCTGGTGCGCAGAATGCGGTAGGTACTGGCGTTATGGGCGGGATGGTAACCGCGACAGCGCTGGCTATCTTCTTCGTTCCGGTGTTCTTCGTGGTGGTGCGCCGCCGCTTCAGCAAGAATAAATCTGAGCTGGAGCAGGGTCATCCGGTGGAACATAAGCACTAAGTTTTACCCTTCTCTAAAAGGCCGCTGATGCGGCCTTTTTTATTGTTATCTCCTCCCCCTTAGAATCCCTGTATTTAACACGGTTGCAATCGACATCCTTCAGGTTCATACTATTGTTATATTATAACATTACATAACGAGGTCATTATGAAACCGAATATTCATCCCCATTACCGTCCTGTTGTGTTCCACGACACCTCAGCTAACGAGTACTTTAAGGTCGGTTCTACTATCAAAACTGAACGGACTATTGAGTATGAAGGTGAAGTGCTGCCCTACGTGACGCTGGATGTCTCCTCTAAATCTCATGTGTTCTACACCGGCAAGCAGAAAGATTTCGCCAAAGAAGGCAGTACCGCACGTTTCAACCAACGTTTTGGCAGCTTTCTTACGCGCAACAAGTAACACGGGAGATGAGGCATGCAGGTATTGAGTTCATTGCGGTCTGCTAAGACTCGCCATAAAGATTGCAAAGTCGTGCGGCGCAAAGGTCGCATTTATGTCATTTGTAAAACGAATCCGCGCTTTAAGGCGGTTCAGGGAAGAAAGAAAAAAAGGTAGGAAAGTGTCGTGATAATTGGCCGGGATGCTCCCCGGCCTTTTTTTATTGCATGCTATGCAGCATAGCGTCAACGTTGTGTTTGAATGCCGCAACGTAGGTTGCAGCAGGGCCATTAGCCTCAGACAACGCTTCCGGATAGAGTTCCCCGCCCGGCTGCGCACCGGTTTCGCTGGCAATCTGTTTCACCAAACGTGGATCGGTCTGGTTCTCCATAAAGTAGGTGTTGATGTGCTCAGCCTTCAGCTGTTTGATGATTGAGGCCACATCGCTGGCACTGGCTTCTGCTTCGGTAGAGAATCCAACCGGCGCGAGGAAGCTTACGCCATAACGCTGGCCGAAATAGCCGAAGGCATCATGGCTGGTTAGCACCTTACGCTTACTTTTCGGCACTTTATTAAAGGCAGTTTTCGCCCAGCTATCTAATTTCTGCAACTGCTGAATGTAGCTTTCACCGCTTTTACGGATATCCGCCGCATCTTCAGGATCCGCTTTGATGAGTGCATTCATCACATTCGTGGCGTAAATCACACCGTTTTGCATACTGTTCCAGGCGTGCGGATCGGTGACGCTTTTACCGTCCTCTTCCATCTTGCGTGTGTTCACTCCATTTGATGCCACCACAATCGTGCCTTTGTAGCCTGACGCGCTAATTAGGCGATCCATCCACCCTTCCATCCCTAAACCGCTGACAAACACCACATCAGCCTTTGACAGCGCCTGACTATCCTGCGGCGTAGGTTCAAAGGTGTGTGGATCGCCGTTAGGCCCCACCAGCGACTTCACATTGACGTGCTCGCCGCCAACCTGCTTAACGATATCTGCCAGCACGGTAAAACTGGCGACAACATCGACGCTTTTAGCCAGCGTCAGTGGGCTTACCAGCATTACACCAATCGCCAGACTCAGCGGTAACTTCTTCATTCCTATCCCCTTATAGTGTGATTATCGACGGCGCAGCAGGCCGCCACATGGTCCTGTCAAAACAGAAATCAGAAATAGCACCGCAGCGCTTAGCACCACCGCCGGGCCGGCGGGTAGCGAGAAATGCCACGATAGCATCAGGCCAATCAGCGCAGAGACGACGGCCAACAGCATGGCGATACCCAGCATGCAGGCCAGATGGCGACTCCAGAAACGCGCGCTGGTAGCGGGCAGCATCATCAATCCCACCGACATCAGCGTACCGAGCACCTGAAATCCAGCCACTAAATTGAGTACCACCAGCATCAGGAATAAGCCGTGTACCAGCGGTGCGCTCCATTTACCCTGAGCTCGCAGAAAATCGGGGTCAAAGGCATCAATGACCAGCGGACGGAAAATCACTGCCAATAGCAGCAGAGTGAATGCCGCAATCCCGCCAACCAGCACAATGGCTGCGTTATCCACCGCCAAAAGTGACCCAAACAACACGTGCAGCAGATCAACGCTTGAACCACGCAGCGACACCAGCGTGACGCCAAGCGCGAGAGAACCGAGGTAAAAGCCGGAGAAACTGGCATCCTCTTTCAGATGTGTATAGCGGCTGACAGCGCCAGAGAGTAATGCCACCGCCAAACCGGCAATCAGGCCGCCGATGCCCATCGCCACCAGCGATAAACCTGACACCAGATAACCAATCGCCGCACCGGGCAGCACGGCATGCGACAGCGCATCGCCGACCAAACTCATGCGGCGCAGTGAAAGAAAGACACCCAGCGGCGTAGCGCTGATCGCCAATGCAACGCAGGCGACCAGCGCGCGGCGCATAAAACCAAATTCGATAAAGGGCTGGATTAATGTCACGACGCTACCCTGCGCAAGGGTGGCGTGTCCGCGGCGCCAGCTACGTCGAGCGACAACACATCGCGGAAATAACGCGCAACCAGTGGACGATCGTGCAATACGACTAATAATGTGGTGCCAGTCTGTTGCTGCTGTTCGAGGATCGACATCAGTAAGGTGACGGTTTGCGTATCAATGCCATTGAAGGGTTCATCTAATAGCCACAGCTGGCTGCGCTGCAGCATCAAACGCGCGAAGAGCACGCGCTGCAATTGTCCGCCGGAGAGGGTTGAGGGCTGAGCATCCGCGAATTCACGCATGTGTACAGCATCAAGTGCGGCATCGATTTCCCGACGTAACGTGCGATTGATGCCACCGAACCATCCACAACGCGGCCAGCATCCCATGGCAACCAGTTCATAAGCCGTAAGAGGAAAACGTGTTTCGAGTTCACTGCGTTGCGGTAACCATCCGAGCGCTTTGCGCGGCATCTGCAATTCACAACAGCCCGAAATGGGAGGCAGTAAACCCGCAATGGTTTTCAATAAGGTTGATTTACCCGTGCCGTTAGCGCCGACCAATGCCGTCATGCTGCCTTTCATCAATGCACCATTGACGACCGGCGTTACCGCGCGCCCGTGATACCCTGCTTGTAAGTCCTTGAAATGTATCATTACTGCAGGCCCCACCAAATTGAAAGCGCCAGCAGAGAAATCAGCAACAGCGCGATCAGCACACGCCCGCCAAGGGATAGAAGTAATCCACTGTGATTCATACTCTACAACCAAAAATGTTATAACATAACAATTACGTTACCCGATCTCCCTGTGTTATGCCTGAGCAAAAGTGTTTCAAAAGTTGTTCTTTTCCGAAGACATCAGCAGAAATTCAATGCTTTCGCCTGATTAAGTTATGAAACCCATCACAACGATTGCTGTTTCTGTTTATTAGCGACTTGCAATGTTGCGTAAGAAGCCCAATGATAGAAACGTAACTCTTTTACTGGATACAAAATGGCGTCTATTATTCATTGTGATATTGCTATGGATGAGGACGATTGCGAAAAGTTGCAAAGAATTATCCAGGGGAATATTCTCAAAATAGCCGAGGCATTAGCCGGTGATTTACAGTGGTATTCTCAAAACGCGCAATTAGTTCCCAATAGCTTCCATGTTATTTCTATTCAACCTTCAGACGATTATCGATTTAAAATGCTTTACGATTTTAGCTGGAATTTATTTAATCCTTGCCTGGATTTAAATGAAACTTTTAAGCGTCGTGAAGAAGTGCTGTTCCAGGTATCGCCCGGCGCACTGGTGTTTGCGGTGATTGATAATGCGCGCCCCTCTCCTGCCGATGAATTGTAATATTTGGTAATTGAGGTGAGCAAAGCTAATGATTGTGGATTACATTTAAGGAGTCGCTAAGACATTTTTATTCGTAATCGCTTCCTGGTAGCTTTTCCTAATCTCGCCGCACTGCGGTAACTGTGCTAGCTATGGAGGGGAAAAAGATGGACGAATACTCACCGAAACGGCATGATATTGCCCAGCTTAAATACCTGTGTGAGAACATGTTCGACGAAAGTATGGCAACATTGACTGATAGCCATCATGGTTGGGTTAATGATCCTACTTCGGAAAGCAATTTACAGCTCAACGATTTGATTGAGCACATCGCTTCTTTCACGATGAATTACAAAATTAAGCACGTTGAAGATGAAGCCCTGATAACGCAAATCGATGAATATCTTGACGATACCTTTATGCTGTTCAGCAGTTACGGAATCAATACTCAGGATTTACAACGGTGGCAGCGTTCTGCAAAACGTTTATTTAATCTGTTTGCCGAAGAGTGTGCTTATCTCCAACAACCTAGCCATTCCTTTTAGCACCAGACTGAGACCGGTTTATTTATGAGCAACCAAGCCTTAACAAAAACAGACTATTTGATGCGACTGCGCCGCTGTCGCTCAATCGACACCCTTGAACGGGTAATCGAAAAGAACAAGTACGAATTACCTGACAATGAACTCGCAGTATTCTATTCGGCAGCCGATCATCGTCTGGCTGAACTGACGATGAATAAGCTGTATGACAAAGTACCGGTTTCTGTCTGGAAGTTCGTCCGCTAAGTTTCTCCTCTATCTGCCGTTCTGCAACGACATTGTATTCATCAAGGAGTGATTCCCCGGCAAAGGAGTGCCAGATTTCTCTGTGCGTCGCATTCAGTGAAGTTTTTAGGTGGGTACAAATGGGTGGGGGCCCTGCCAGCTACATCCCGGCACACGCGTCGCCTGCTGCGGCTGCTTCCTTCCGGATCTGACCGAGTTCACAAGTTAGCGTTGCGGGAGAACCAACAGGGCCCCCATTGACGAACCCTCATTTCGAGAGCGCAGGCATTATCAAGTAACACCCTGGCAATTGCAAGCGCAGGCCGGACAACCGTTGTTTTCTTGCACAAGCACACAGCTAAGCGCTGTTGTCTACCCTTCTGCATGCTAAAGTTTAGCCCTTTCCTCAATAAAAATAGGTGCGCACATGAGCGACCAAAACAACTTTTCAGAGCGCGTCTGGCAGATCATTGCGGCCATTCCGGCGGGAAAAGTCACCACTTATGGTGATGTGGCGCAGCTGGCAGGATCGCCACGTGCAGCGCGTCAGGTGGGCGGCGTATTACGCCGTTTGCCAGAAGGCAGTAAATTACCCTGGTTTCGCGTCATCAATCGCCATGGGCGCATTTCACTGCAGGGCGATGACCTGTTTCGTCAGCGTGATGCGCTGGAAGCGGAAGGGATTGAAGTGAGTGATGCTGGGGAAATCGAATTAGAAAAATATCGGTGGCAAATTTAGTGGTGCTCTATGTCGCGCTCAGACCCGCTACCGTTTCGTAAAGCCGCTGTCTCGTCCCTGATCGCTCGGCACACGCCATCCATGGCGTGTGACGCTTTACTCCACGGCAGCGGGCCTGAGCGCTCGGCCTATGCCATTTGTAAGATTACAAGTTCGTCGGTGCTGGCACCGAAGCCGATGGCGTAACCTGCGTCGGTGAAGTAGAAGGCACTGTGGTCGCTGCGCCCGGCTGGGTTGGCATTGCGACGTTAGTTACCGGCACCAACAGCAGCTCCGCTTTGGTTCCACCCTCATTAATCACCGGTTTCACCGTATCGGTAATAAACGCCAGCTTGCCATCAATCGCAATCGCCGCGCTTAACAGGATGCGCGCGTTTGGCTGAATGTCTGCCGGATTAAATGGCAAGATAAACTGGAACGGCGCCTGTTTACCTTCCGTGCGCACCACGCGCTGCGAAAGTACCTTAGACGGTGCATCAGCCAGCGAAGCATCCGAGAGCGTTACGGTTAGCACCGCATCCGGCGGCAGCGCAATACGTTGGCGGATATACACCGAACCACTGACGTTAGGCTGCGTGATCGCAGCCTGCTGCCCTGCTACTGCTGAACCCAGCGTAGGTGTTGCCACCGGCTTGCTGTGATCAGCACAACCTGTAATCGCTGCCGCCAAAGTCATACCGCTAATAACTTGCCAGAGTTTCATCGATGTCGTCTCCTTGTGAACATATGATTATCGGCGGTGAATATGTTGGGTAGCTTTTCAGCCGCCGAATGTCCTTAATTCTGGCACAAAAATCGGCATTGCGCCCAAAGCCGCCAGCAGCTTGCTGAAATCGCGGCAAAATCATTGACGGAAACTGGTCGGATCTTTCACACTGACGCGAAAGACACACTGAGGAATCCGCAATGAGCCAGGCACTGCACAACCTGCTTAATTTATTGAATCTGGAAAAACTGGAAGAAGGCCTGTTTCGGGGTCAGAGCGAAGATCTTGGGCTACGCCAGGTGTTTGGTGGCCAGGTGGTGGGTCAGGCGCTGTACGCCGCAAAACAAACGGTGCCTGAAGAACGCATCATCCACTCTTTTCACAGTTACTTCTTGCGGCCTGGCGATAGCCATAAAGCTATCATTTATGATGTTGAAACGCTGCGTGACGGTAAAAGCTTCAGCGCTCGCCGCGTAAGTGCGGTACAGAATGGTCAGCCGATCTTTTACATGACGGCCTCATTCCAGGCGCCCGAAAGTGGTTTCGAACATCAAAACAGCATGCCGCAGGTGCCGGGCCCGGAAAATCTCCCCTCGGAACAAGACTTAGCGAAAAAGCTGGCCGCGCACTTGCCGCTCAAGCTGAAAGAAAAATTCCTCGCCGAACGTCCACTCGATATCCGCCCCGTGCAGATTCACAACCCGCTAAAAGGGCACGTTGACGAACCGGTTCGCCAGGTGTGGATCCGCGCCAACGGCGAGCTGCCAGAAGATCGCCGTATTCACCAATACTTGCTGGGTTATGCTTCCGATCTCAACTTCTTACCCGTTGCTCTGCAGCCGCACGGCAAAGGCTTCCTTGAGGCCGATATGCAAGTCGCCACCATCGATCACTCTATGTGGTTCCATCGCCCGTTCGACTTATCAGAATGGCTGCTGTACAGCGTGGTAAGTACCTCTGCGTCCAGCGCACGGGGCTTTGTGCGCGGTGAATTTTACAAGCAGGATGGCACCCTTGTGGCAACCACGGTACAGGAAGGCGTGATGCGCCAACGCGACGCATAAAAAAGGGGCGAAATCATCGCCCCTTGTACTTTTTATAGTTTTAGCGCACTGCTCTTCTTCAGCCCGATACTTACTGGTTGTAAGCGTTCTCGCCGTGGCTGTTCACATCCAAACCTTCACGTTCCTGATCTTCCGGAACACGCAGGCCAACAATCATATCCGCCAGTTTGAAGCCGATAAAGGCAACAACTGCGGTCCAGACGATGGTTACACCAACGCTGAACAACTGCACCCAAACCTGATGTCCCATGGTCACGCCTTCTGCGTAGCCCACGCCGCCCAATGAAGAGGAGGCAAATACACCCGTCAGGATACAGCCGAGGATACCGCATACGCCGTGCACACCGAACACATCACACGGGTCATCAACGCGCAGCCATCTTTTCAGCGTCGTCACGCCCCACAGACCGGCTAAGCCACCCGCCAGGCCGATGATCAGCGCGCCGCCGACACCAACGTAACCACAGGCAGGAGTAATCGCCACCAGACCCGCGATGAAACCTGAGCACGCCCCCAACAGAGAAGGTTTACCACGCACCGCCCATTCGCCAAACACCCACGACAAAACAGCGCCCGCAGTTGCCACGACGGTATTCAGGAAGGCCAGCGCAGCGATTTCGTTCGCAGAGGAAGCTGAACCGGCATTAAAACCAAACCAACCGACGTACAGGATCGCAGTACCGAGGAACACCATCGGCAGGTTATGCGGTTTGAACGCTTCTTTACCGAACCCTGCACGCTTGCCAACCAGGTAAGCCCCCACCAAACCAGCAACTGCGGCATTGATATGGACAACGGTACCACCTGCAAAATCGAGCGCGCCATCTTGTGCCAGCAAGCCGCCCGCCCACACCATGTGTGCGATTGGCAGGTAAGCCAGCGTCAACCACACGACGACGAAAATCAGCACCGCAGAGAAGCGAATACGTTCTGCCAGAGCGCCCACAATCAGACCGACGGTGATACAGGCAAATGATGCCTGGAAAGCCACGTGAATATATTGGTAGAAACTGCCCATCACGGCTTTCAGCTCAATATTCTTCAGCATCGCCCACTGGAAGTTCCCGAAGAAGGCGTTGCCTTCACTGAAGGCCAGTGAGTAGCCATAAATCACCCACAGCACGCATACCAGCGAGAAAGTCACGGCAACCTGGGTCAGCATGGAGAGCACGTTCTTACCGCGGATCAAACCGCCGTAGAACAAAGCGATACCCGGAATGGACATGAACAGTACCAGCGCGGTACAGATCATCATAAAGGCATTATCGGCTTTATCGGCTACGGCAGGCGCGGCCGCCATGGCCAGCGAGGGTAACAGCGCGAGGCTGGTGAGGCCCAACTTCGTCATTACTTTATTCATTTCTTTCCATCCCATCACAATTCAGAGCCCCAGTTACAGTGCTGCTTCGTCGGTCTCGCCGGTGCGAATACGAATGACGCGCTGCAGTTCCGCGACGAAAATCTTGCCGTCGCCAATTTTGCCGGTATAAGCGGCTTTGCTGATAACATCGACCACTTCGTCGAGTTGATCGTCCGCAATAGCGATATCAATTTTTACTTTTGGCAGGAAGTTAACGCTGTACTCGGCACCGCGATAAAGCTCTGCGTGACCTTTCTGGCGACCAAAACCTTTAACTTCGGTCACTGTCAGTCCCTGAATGCCAATAGAGGATAAGGCTTCACGCACGTCCTCCAGCTTAAATGGTTTGATTACCACGGTAACCAGCTTCATACGTTCCCCTCCGGATAAGAAATTGAGTGAGTCTTCGCGGACACGTAGGGATATAAGCAAAGGCTGTGCCATAAATAAAAAAAGTGGAATGTCAGTAGAATAGGCGCGCTGCATCACGCTTCGTTATGTGAAGCGCGACGCAATTTTGGCAGAGGGAAAGAGTAAGGTGTTGCAAAGTTGCACTGTTCTGGTGCCCACAGCCTCAAAGCAGTGCATCAATACAGAACATTCCGATAAAACTGTGCAAAAAAGGTGCAGATCACCCTTCAGCATGTACGGGAATGCCCGCTGCGAGTTCATCGCCAGCCTGCTGCAGCTGATACATTTGCCAATAACGTCCCTGCTGAGCCAGCAATTCAGTATGCGTACCGCGCTCAACCACCTGTCCACGGTGCAGCACTAAAATCTGGTCGGCTTCCGTGATGGTGGAAAGCCGGTGTGCAATCACCACCAACGTACTGTGCTGCCGCAGAGCGCGTAATGCGTGTTGAATTGCTTGCTCAGTCCCGGAATCGATATTGGCAGTGGCTTCATCAAGGATCAGAATCTGCGGCAATGACACCAGCACGCGCGCCAGTGCCAGCAGCTGTTTCTGTCCAACCGAGAGGTTATTGCCCTGCTCGCCAAGGCGCGTGTAAATCCCATCAGACATGCTGCGCGCCAGCGATGCCAGCTGCACGGTTTCCAGCGCTTGCCACACTTGCTCTTCTGGGATGTCGCGCCCTAAGCGGACGTTGGCCAGCAACGAATCTGCCAGCACCACCGGATCCTGCTGCACCATGGCGATGCTTTGGCGCAGGGCTGCGTGTGATAGCAGCGGCAACGGACGACCATCCAGTTCGATAGTGCCGCGTGTTACCGGATAATAGCCCATTAACAGGTTGGCTAAGGTACTTTTCCCGCTGCCGGTATGCCCAACCAGCGCCACAAAATTGCGCGCTGGCACGTCAAGATTAATATTGCTCAGTACGTCGCGGTTATCACGATAAGCAAAGCTCACATCGCGCAGGGAAATCTCTCCTGACGCCAGCGGCCGATCATCTGCGCCGTAGCCTTGCTGCACGGCATCCATCAGTTCAAAAATGCGTTCGCCTGATACCACCGCCTGTTGCAGCATCGACTGCTGCGTAGTTAATTCAATCAAGGGTTCATTGAGTCGGCCAAGATACGTGATGAACGCATAAAGCACGCCAACCTCAAACACGCCCGGCGTGGCGAAGCTAAACAGCATCAACAAACCGCACAGAATCATGGCGGAGAACAAGCTCAGCAACGGACGCAACAGAAAACCGTCCAGCCGCAGCGTTTCCATCCGCGCCAGATAGTGCGAACGACTCGCTTCGCCCATGCGCTCACCAAAACGTGCCTGCTGGCGAAACTGTTGGATCACGCTCATGCCGTTGATCACTTCATTGAAACCGTTATTAATGTCGGCCAGATAGCTGCGCACGCGGCGGGCAATTGGCGTACTGAAGCGTTGATAAATCATCATCACCGTCAGCACCAGCGGGAAAATCACCAGCGCCACCAGCGCCATACGCCAATCAAGCGAGAACATCGCCACCAGCATCGCACCAATCAGCGCAGCAGCACGCAATACGGTGGCGACCACGGTGACGTAAAGATCTTTGATCACTTCGGTGTCATTAGTGACGCGCGAGATTATTTGTCCGACCGGCTGCGTATCAAAAGCGCTGAGCGGTTGACGCAGCGCCGCGTTCATCACATCAACGCGCAGCTGCTGCACTACGCCAATGGCCGCACGGTTAAACAGCAGCGCCTGAAAATAGTGCAAACCGGCCGCCAGCAATTGCAGTAGAACGAAGCTCACCAGCAGCCCAGCCGCAATCCCCCACGGCATCTGATGTTTCGCCACCAGATTATCGATAAAGTAGCTGACCAGCACGGGCCCGGTAACTTCCGCAGCAGCTGCAATCCACAGCATTCCTACTGCCAGCCACAGCGATTTACGCCACGGTTTGCCATACGCCAGTAATCGTTTCAGCGTTGGCCATAAACGTTGTGATTTAGCCACGGCGTGCTCCTTCTGCCACTTCATCCTCATCTAATGCGGCTTCTAGCTGCTGATAGCGGTACATATCGCGATACCAGCCCTCTTTGGCTGTTAAGGTGTCATGATCGCCACGCTGCGCCACCGCGCCATGCTGCAGCACCAGAATTTCACTGGCCTCGGTCAGCGCCGACAAACGGTGCGCACTGATAATTAACGTGCGGCCTTTTCCCCACTGACGCAGGTTATGCAGGATGTCATGTTCCGTGCGACCATCAACCGCCGACAGCGCATCATCAAGAATCAGGATTTCGGCATTCAGCAACAGCGCACGCGCAATTGAGATGCGCTGCTTCTGTCCACCAGACAGCATCACGCCGCGCTCGCCCACTTCGGTGTCATAACCTTGGGGCAGGCGTAGAATATCGTCATGCACGCAGGCCATTTTCGCCACTTGTTCCAGCTCTTGCTGCGTGGCATTTGGGCGACCCAGCGCCAGATTATTGGCGATAGTGTCGGAGAACAGAAATGGCGTTTGACTCACCACCGCCAAACGACTGCGCCAGCTATCAAGCCGTAGCTGCTGCAGCGGGGTATTGTGATAGCGAATATCTCCCTGGTCGATATCGAAATGACGCTGAATCAGGCTCAGCAACGTACTCTTGCCGCACCCGGTTGGGCCACATAAACCGAGCATCTGGCCCGGTTTTAGCTGGAAGTTAATATGGCTGAGAACGGCGCCGGAACTGGCTGGATAGCGAAATTCGCGGATCGCGACGTGCAGATCGCCGGGGTCGGCGGGCAACACTTTCTGTCCATCCTCAACCGCAGGCACTTCTGCCAGCAGCGAGCGAATGCGACTCCATGCCGCGCTACCGCGCTCAACAATATTGATCATCCAGGCCAGCGCCAGCATTGGCCAAATCATCAGACCGAGATACATCACGAAGCTGGTGAGCTGACCGAGCGTTAAACTGCCGTTCCACACCATCCAGCCGCCGCCGGCGATCGCCAGCAGATTGGATATCCCGACCGCAATATAGATGGTGGGATCGAAACGCGCATCGACGCGCGCCACATGCAGGTTTTTCTTGCCGGTATCCGCGGCAATGTCTGAAAACTGTTGCGACTGATGATCTTCCAGGCCAAAGGCTTTGATCATGCGAATACTGGTCAGGCTTTCCTGAGTTTGATCGTTGAGGCTGGAAAACGCCGCCTGGGCGACTTTGAAGCGCTGATGCAAACGGGCGCCATCTTTCTGAATGACGAACGCCATAATTGGCATCGGTACCAGTGCTAGCAGCGTAAGCTGCCAGCTGATTTGCGTGCTCATCACCGCCAGCACCACCAGCCCCATCACCAAAGAATCCACCAGCGTCAGCACGCCTTCACCCGCAGCAAAAACAACGCGATCAACATCATTGGTGGCACGCGCGATAAGATCGCCAGTGCGGTGGCGCAGATAAAACGCCGGATGCTGACGACTGAGTTGACGATAGAAATCCTCACGCAGTTCCACCGCCAGCTGATAGGAGGCCCCGAATAGCAGCACGCGCCAGACGTAACGCAGCAAATAGACCACAACAGCCGTCACCAGCATGATGCCGATCCACATGAAGATCTGCCCTGCGTCCAGAGTATGCTGTGTCACGCCATCGACAATCACGCCCACCACATGCGGTGGCAGCAATTGCAGAAGCGCAATCACAATCAGCAAGCTGACGGCACCTAAATACCGCCGCCACTCGCGCAAGAAATACCAACTTAACTGACTGAATAATCGCACAAGACTGTCTCTTTATGTGCCCGTTAGGGCGCTACCGGCAAGGCGGTGGTGTATTTGATTTCTTCCATGGCAAAACTGGAGGTCACATCCATCAGGTCCGGCACGCCATTCACCAGACGTTTGTAAAAACCGTCGTAACTCTTCATATCCGCGACCTGAATGCGCAACAGATAATCGTACTCGCCTGCCATGCGGTAAAACGCCATCACTTCCGGCATTTGCTGCACCACGCTGACGAATTGCCTGAACCATTCGCTGCTGTGCTGCTGGGTTTTAACAAACATAAAGGCAGTAAGAGATAGACCAATCTTTTCGCCATCGATCAACGCCACGCGCGCACGAATAATGCCATCATCTTCCAGTTTTTTCAGGCGTTTCCAGCAGGGTGTTGTGGTGAGATTTACCGCATCGGCTAATGTCTGCAGCGACAATGTGCAATCCTGTTGCAGCATTGACAGCAGAGTGCGGTCAGTTTTATCTAACATCGGCCACTCCCGGAGAAAAATTTTCTCTAATCGCACCATTATAACCGGATTAAGGCAACCTCTTTTTCCTGCCAGTGCCTTACACTGTGCGCAATAATGATCACGGAAAAGCAACATGCAAACGCCCTGGGTTCGCCACGCCATCAATGAAATTAACGCCGATTTTCAGCGCTCGGCGGATACGCATCTGATCCGCTTCGCGCTGGATGATTTTCCCGGCATTCACTTATATCTCAAGGATGAAAGCACGCATCCCACCGGCAGCCTGAAACATCGACTGGCGCGCTCGCTATTTCTCTATGGTTTGGTTAATGGTCGTATCCGTGAAAATACGCCGATCATCGAAGCGTCATCTGGCAGTACTGCGGTATCAGAAGCCTACTTCGCACGTTTGCTTGGCCTGCCGTTTATCGCAGTGATGCCCGCCAGTACCGCCAAACGCAAGATCGAGATGATTCGTTTCTATGGTGGCGAGTGCCATTTCGTTGCCGATCCCTGCCAGCTTTACAGCGAATCGGAACGGTTAGCGCGTGAACTCAATGGCCATTTTATGGATCAGTTCACCTATGCCGAGCGCGCTACGGACTGGCGCGGTAATAACAACATCGCTGAAAGCATTTTTCGTCAGATGTCCCACGAACCGTTCCCGGTACCGCATACGGTGATCATGAGCGCAGGCACCGGCGGCACATCAGCCACCTTAGGCCGCTACATCCGCTATCAGGGCCACAACACGCGCTTGCTGGTCGTGGATCCACAGCATTCTGTGTTTTTTGATTACTGGCACAGCCGCAATCCTGCGCTGCGTAGCAATCGCGGGAGCTTAATTGAAGGCATTGGTCGGCCGCGCGTTGAACCGTCCTTTTTACCCGACGTGATTGACGAAATGATGAAAGTGCCCGACGGCGCAACCGTTGCCGCGATGCTGCAGCTAGAGCAGATCCTTGGACGTCGTCCTGGCGCCTCAACGGGTACTAATTTCTGGGGGATGCTGCAGGTGGCAAAACGTATGCGTGAAACAGGTGAGCAAGGCTCGCTGGTGACATTGCTGTGCGACAGCGGGGAACGCTATCCCGACACCTATTACAATGCAGACTGGGTGAAGCTGAATATCGGTGACATCGAGCCCTGGATCCGTGAACTGCAATAAAAAACCGGACGTCCTGTCCGGTTCACTGTAAGCCTCAGCATTCGGGGGAATAATCGAGGTGTGGTGTGGTCATCCAGTGATTTAAGTAGTGAGACACCGCCTGTGCCTCGCAATGGCCAATAATCGGCAGGTGGGGCAACGACGTTTTAAGTTGATTCATCGCGTTGCCCATAATGAACCCGCGGCCGACGCGTTCCAGCATTTCACGGTCGTTCATCGCGTCGCCAAACGCCATGCAGTCCGCCAACGACAGCGAAAGATGCTGGCACAAACGCCCCAGCGCTGCGCCTTTATGGCAATCGACCGGTAACACTTCCAGACAATCCCACGCGGAAAAGCAAATATTCGCCCGATCGCCCAGCGCTGCCTGCAATTCACTGCGCAATGCCTGCAACATCTCGTGAGGTGCAATAAAACAGATCTTGGTGACCTCATGCGCTGACATCTGGCGCAAATCACGCAGCTGATAATGGAAACCGCTCATAGCATGCGCCTCAAGCGCGCCGAGCAGCGGCTTATCGGTAAACCAGCCTTCGTCGTTGAAAATATGAATCGAAGCAGGGGTTTGCCAATGGGTATGAATCACCTCTTCTGCCACCGATGAGGTTAAATCACAGCCGTAAAGCTGGTTGCCTTCCAAATCGTGAATACGCGTGCCATTGCCGGTAATCAGCCATGCCGGCAAGGTAATTTGATCGCGCACACGCTGCATATCCATGAGATGTCGGCCGGTGGCAAAAGCCAGGGTTACACCGCGCTCGTGCAACGCATGCAAACTTGCCAGCGTTTCATTACCTAAACGATGCGTGGGCAGAAGCAGTGTACCGTCCATATCAAATGCCGCGAGGCGTGCCATGCGAATTCTCCTGTCTGAGTGAGGAGCTTACTATCACCTGGTAATTACGGAACTAATAGTGAATACTTCATTAAAACTGTTCCGGGTTTAGCGATGCGCGAACTTCATCGGGTTAATCAATTTCAACGTCTTTGGCAACTTAGTCACGGTGAGACGCAACGCCTTAGCGTCGCCGCGATGGCGCAGCACTGTTTTTGCAGCGAGCGCCATGTGCGCACGCTACTACGACAATGGCAAGAGATTGGGTGGCTGCGCTGGCGTGGCGAATCAGGGCGCGGCAAACAGGGCGAACTGACTTTTTTAGTATCGCCAGAGCAGCTGCGTCAACAACTGTTAACTCAACAGCTTGACGCCGGCGAAGCGGTGCAGGCATTGCAGGTGTTGGATCTCGATCCTGAACGGCTGGTGAAAATGCTGCGGCCACTGATGGGTGGGCAATGGCAGAATCAGTCTCCGGTGCTGCGTATCCCCTACTACCGTCCAATGGAGCCATTGCGCCCTCTGCAACTAACCGGACGCGCTGAACAGCATTTGGCGCGACAAATTTTCTCGGGATTAACGCGGTTTCGCGGTAATGATGTTGAAGGTGATATCGCCCATCATTGGCAGCACGATGCCAGCGGCAGGGACTGGTACTTCTGGCTGCGTCCACAGCTTAGCTGGCATAACGATGAGCCCATGCAGGCCGCGCAGTTGGTCGAACAACTGATGCAGATCAGGCAAACTCCGCGCGGCTTGCGTCTGCTATCGGCCATTGAAAAGATTGAAGCCCCGCATCCTCTGGCCATTCGCATCCAGTTAAATGAAAGTGATTACTGGCTACCGCAGCGGCTTGCGCATCAGTTTTGCTTGTTACCTCATCCTGACTTTGCTGATATTGGCAGCGGTCCCTGGAAACTGACTCATTTCACTCCTGAAATGGTGCGGCTGGAGAGCCATACTCGCTGGCACTTTCAGCGCCCGCTGATACAGCGCATGGAATATTGGATCACACCACAACTGTTTGATCGTGACCTCGGCACCAGCTGTAGCCACCCGGTACAAATTGCCATTGGCGATCCGGATGAACTGGATAAGCTGCGATCGGTTGACCGCAGTATCAGCCTGGGATTTTGCTATCTGGCACCGCGTATCTCGTCACATTTCAGCACCAAACAGGCCCAATTATTGATTGCCCTAATTCAGCGCAGCGGCGTGATTCAGCAGCTACCGCTGGCTGAAGGGTTGATTACCCCCAGTCATGAGTTGTTGCCTGGCTGGCCGGTGCCATTAGCAGCAAGTGATGCGATAGCACTGCCGCAAACGCTAACGTTGCATTACCATTTACCGGTTGAACTGCATGTGATGGCACAGGCGTTGGTTCCGCTATTAGCGCAATACGGCTGCGCCCTTACCTGTGTCTTTCATGATGTAAAAAGCTGGCGCGATGATAGCGATCTTAGTCAGGCCGATGTGGTGATGGGCGATCGACTGATTGGCGATGCTCCGCTGTTTACCCTGGTAAACTGGCTGGAGAATGATCCGCTATGGCTGCCGCTGCGCGCAAAAGTATTGCAACCCGCCCTGAGCGCCATTGCTCAGCAGGATAGTGCGATGCAGCGCAGTGCTTTAACCCAACAGCTGTTCCAGCAGCTGATGAGCGATGGCTATCTGCTCCCCCTGTTTAACTATCGCTATCAGGTATTTGCGCCACCGGGCGTGGAAGGTATCCAGCTTAACAGTTTGGGCTGGTTTGATTTCACCCGAGCATGGATCCCACCGCCAACGGCTGCCAACACTGTTCAGGCCTTGCCTGAGCCAGTACCATAGGCACACAGAATTTTGGGGAAGAACAAATGAAACGAGCTGTTGTGGTTTTTAGTGGCGGACAAGACTCCACCACGTGTTTAATTCAGGCGCTGCAACACTACGATGAAGTGCATTGCGTCACTTTTGATTACGGTCAGCGTCATCGTGAAGAAATTGAGGTTGCGGCAGCGCTGTCACACCAGCTGGGCGCACGCGCGCACAAAGTACTGGATGTTACGCTGCTTAATGAACTCGCCGTCAGCAGCCTAACGCGCGACAACATTCCCGTGCCCACTTACGATCCTAATGCCAGCGGTTTACCGAGCACCTTTGTGCCGGGCCGCAATATTCTGTTCCTGACGCTGGCCGCAATTTACGCCTATCAGGTTGAAGCAGAAGCCGTGATCACCGGCGTGTGTGAAACGGATTTCTCTGGCTATCCGGATTGCCGGGATGAGTTTGTAAAAGCGCTCAACAACGCTGTGAGCCTTGGTATGGCGCGCAATATTCGCTTTGAAACGCCACTGATGTGGCTGAACAAAGCCGAAACCTGGGCGCTGGCTGATTACTGGCAACAGTTGCCGCTGGTGCGTGCAGAAACCCTCACTTGTTATAACGGCGTGAAAGGCGATGGCTGTGGTGAATGCGCGGCTTGCCACTTACGGGCTCGAGGCCTGGCAGATTATCAGGCTAATGCGTCAGCCGTAATGGCAGCAATGAAACAAAAAAGCGGCCTCAACTGATTAGGCCGCGACTTACACTGGCGCCACTGGCGTCAGTCACTTTCCGCCATCAGAGAAGCCAAACGCTCACGTAATTCTCCTTCCATCGGTACCGCTTTTTGCGTGCGCAAATCAATACAAACAAAAGTCAGTGCGGCATCGGCCACAACTGAGTTATCACTGGCCAGCAGCACCCGCTGTGTAATAACACCGCTTTTACCGCTCAGCTGTGACACTTCACTTTCAATATTGAGTACGTCGCCCAGCACCGCTGGACGACGGTAATTGATATTAATATTGACCACCACAAACGCCAGCTGCTGCTCCATCAGCCAATGAAACGCATCGACATCCTCCAGCCACTGCCAGCGCGCCTCTTCAAGAAACTCCAGATAGCGCGCGTTATTCACGTGCTGATAAACATCCAGATGATAACCGCGCACTTTAATTGTGGTTTGCATTGTTGCTCCTGTTCAGGCTGAGAATGACAACTGGTAAGACCTGTTGAGCATAGCACAGCCTGAATTCAGGCTATTTCATTCCTTCAAAGTCGCGAGTCGCTTCACAGTTTAAGCCGATCGCTATTCCGCTCAATCAATACGCTGCCAATACCGGGAACCTCCTTAAGTTGCTCAATGGCAGTAAACGGACCGTACTGCTCGCGATAACTGACAATCGCCTGAGCTTTTTTCAGTCCAATACCATTCATACCTGCAGCGAGTTGTTCGGCGGTGGCAGAATTGATGCTGACCTGCCCTTCCTGTGGCGTTGAGACCTGGGTCGACTGCGTTTCGCTGGGACTTTCGGCAGCCGCCAGTCCGGTGGTATAAACTGCGCCACCCAGCGCCAGCGTAATGCATAGGGCTTGAAACGTTGATTTCACCATGCTGTGTTTCTCCTTGTGTTTGACAGCCACAGCAGGGTGTCACAGCTGAAATCAGGGCTCAAAAGGGCAATTTCAGAAATGGAAAAGGCCGCATAAGCGGCCTTTCAATATTGCAGTGATTTAACTTTTTTTGTGAGGCTTATTGGTTTTGTGCAGCGGCGCCGTACTTAATCTTCGCCTCTTTACGCAGGTTTTCCAGCAGCGCTTCGAAGGCGATTTGCGCATTATTTTGCGTCACACCTTTCACCATCTCATCGATCTGCGCTTGCGGCATATTGCCCGCACTGACTTTATCCAGCGCCACCAGCACCACGTTGCCCTGCATATCTTCGCTCACGCCCCAGGACGGCTTATTATCCGTCGGTTGTGGCAGATTAAAGGCCGACTGTGCCACTGGATCTTGCGCGTTACGATCAAACGATTTGCTGGCGCTCAGCGTCAGGCCCGCAGCTTGCAGTGCATCCGCTTTGCCGGCTTTCAGATCGGCCAGCAGTTTGTCTGCTTGTGCTTTCGCCTGTTGCGTTGCTTTATCGTGCTTCAGGGTATCCACAATCTGCGCTTTAACCTGATCCAACGGCTTCACCGCTTCCGGCTTATGCTCGCTGATACGCAAGACGAAGGCGCGATCGCCATCTACAGAGATGATGTCGGAATTGTTTCCTGGCGCACCGTTCTGTCCCACTAAACCACCGTTAAAGATGGCCTGCTTAACCTGGTCGAAATCCAGATCGGCTGGCAGATTATCACGCGTAATCCAGCCGGTTTCCGCCACTTTAAGACCTGAAGCCTGCGCAGCACCTGCCAGCGATTCGTTATCGTTGCTGGCCGCTTCGCTCACCTTCTGCTGCATCTTGTAGAAAGCATCAACCGCTTTTTCTTGTTTCACTTTGTCGGCAATGGCGTCATGTACTTCAGCCAGCGGCTTGACCTGCTCCGGCTGGATGTCATCCAGACGCACCACCAGGAAACCAACAGAAGATTTGATAGCGCCGGAAAGCTGGCCTTTCTGCGTCAGGTTGGCGTTTTTCAGCTCATCTGGCGTAGTGTTAGGTTCCAGCCAACCCATGTCGCCGCCTTTGCGGGCTGAAATGGGGTCGATGGATTTGCTTTTCGCCAGTGCGGCGAAATCTTCACCCTTCTTCAGCGCCTCAACAACCGCGTTTGCATCGGCTTCCGTTTTGGTCTGAATCACGCTGTAGCGGTTACGCTGTGGCTGTGAGTAATCGGCTTTATGTTGATCGTACCAGCTCTGAATATCTGCTTCGCTGGCGTTTTCCTGCAGGCTCGCGGCATCCATTTTGATATAGCTTACGCGGAACTGCTCCGGTGCCATAAAGCTGTTTTGATGCTGCTGATAATATTGGCTGACCTCTTCATCACTGGCAGTCTGCTTAGCCGCAAGTGCGTTGACATCAATCACCGCCTGACGGATTTCACGCTGCTGTGAAACCAGATCGACCAGCTTGCCGGTTTCGCCTTTCAGCATGAAATCGGTATTAGCAATCGCGTTGATCAGCTGCTGGGTTGCCAGCTGCTTACGCAGTGCTTCGGCGTATTGATCTGCCGTAAAGCCCATGCTGGTTATCAGACCGCTATATTTAGCGTTATCGAACTTACCGTTGGTCTGGAAAGCTTTTTGATTGAAAATCGCCTGCTTAACCTGCTCATCGCTAATGCCAATGTGCAGATCTTTGATGTACTGATCGAGCAACGCCTGATCAATCAATTGCGACAGCGCCTGTTGACGCATTTGCTGCATATAACCTTCATTGCTGGCTAACTGCGAGAACTGATCGCCTAGCATCTGCTGCTGACGATTGCGCTCATTGTTATAGCCCTGCTCCAGTTCTGCGCGACTGATCTCGTGACCGTTAACTTTAGCAGCATAATCATTGCCGCCACCAATCAGGTAGTTGCCCACCCCGGTGAGTACGAAAGACAGGATGATCAATCCCAAAATAATCTTGAGCACGACATGATTCGACGCCGCGCGTAAATTGTCCATCATGGTATGACAACACTCCGCTGTAGTGTGAATGTAAAGCTTTGACACGATGTCATCATCGTGCAACTGCTGTTCAGGCTGGCAGTTGGCAACCATGCGGAGACAACAACCATAGGCTATCGCCGCGCATCAAGAATAAAAAAGGCACATCAAAAATGATGTGCCCGTATGTTACATGAGAACGGCTTTTGCGTCCTCAATCCATAGAAGAAAATGCTTCAATGGAGGTATCAGCGGTCATTAATTGACGGAATCTTTCAGTGCTTTACCCGCACGGAAGCCCGGAACTTTACCAGCCGGAATGGTCAGCTCTTTACCGGTTTGTGGGTTACGGCCTGTACGAGCTGCACGCTCACGCACAGAGAAAGTACCGAAACCGACCAGTGCCACTTCATCACCGCCTTTCAGAGCTTCGGTAACGGAGTCCATGAATGCATCTAAAACACGTCCCGCTGCTGCTTTAGAAATGTCAGCATCTGCAGCAATTTTGTCGATCAACTGTGACTTATTCACTCTATTCATCCCCTCTTTTATTATTCACATCGCACCCGTGCTTCCCGCCCGGTGCGAACGCGCAGCAAGTTATATCAAGCCTGTGGAGCCGAAACAACGGTATTCATCTTAATCGTTGATCCAGCAGCCCACTAAGTTAGCGGCACAAAAAAAAGCTGGCAAGCACCATTTTGCCTGCCAGCTTCGCTTTTTAGCGGTTTATGCCGCTAATCACTATTTTGCGGTTGCAACCTGCATGCCGTAAGGCGCATTTTCGAGTGCCAGGTTCAGCACTTCTTCAATACGCTTCACCGGGTGAATCTCCAGATCGGCAATCACGTTCTGTGGAATATCTTCCAAATCGCGCTTGTTTTCGTCCGGGATCAGTACCGTTTTAATGCCACCGCGGTGTGCTGCGAGCAGTTTTTCTTTCAGGCCGCCGATCGGCAGGACCAAACCACGCAATGTAATTTCGCCTGTCATCGCCACATCAGAACGCACCGGATTACCGGTTAAGCAAGAGACCAGCGCGGTGCACATGGCGATACCTGCACTCGGACCATCCTTTGGTGTTGCACCTTCAGGCACATGCACGTGGATGTCGCGTTTTTCGTAGAAATCAGCATTGATGCCGAGTTTCTCCGCACGCGCACGCACAACTGTCAGCGCGGCCTGAATCGATTCCTGCATCACTTCGCCCAGCGAACCGGTATAGGTAAGTTTTCCTTTGCCTGGCACGCATGCGGTTTCGATGGTCAGCAGATCGCCGCCCACTTCTGTCCATGCCAAACCGGTGACCTGCCCCACGCGGCTTTCGCTTTCAGCACGACCATAATCAAAGCGCTGTACGCCAAGGAAATCCTTGAGGTTGTCACCGTTGATCACGATATGTTTTTTCGATTTGTCCATCAGCAGCGTTTTTACCGCTTTACGGCACAGCTTGGAGAGTTCGCGCTCCAGACTACGCACGCCCGCTTCACGGGTGTAATAGCGAATAATACCGACAATGGCGCTGTCATCGACAGTGATCTCTTTGTCTTTCAGCGCATTACGCTCAATCTGCTTCGGCAGCAAATGTTGCTTAGCGATGTTTAGCTTTTCATCTTCGGTATAACCGGAAAGACGAATCACTTCCATACGGTCAAGCAGCGGTGCCGGAATGTTCATGGAGTTGGAGGTCGCCACAAACATCACGTCAGAGAGATCGTAATCGACTTCCAGATAGTGATCGTTGAACGCAATGTTCTGCTCGGGATCCAGCACCTCAAGCAGCGCTGAAGCTGGATCGCCACGCATATCAGACGACATCTTGTCGATCTCATCCAGTAGGAACAGCGGGTTTTTCACGCCGACTTTCGCCATTTTCTGGATCAGTTTGCCCGGCATAGAACCGATGTAGGTGCGACGATGTCCGCGGATTTCCGCTTCATCACGTACACCGCCCAGCGCCATACGCACATATTTGCGTCCGGTAGCCTTAGCAATTGACTGGCCCAGCGAGGTTTTACCTACGCCTGGCGGTCCAACGAGGCACAGAATCGGCCCTTTGATTTTGCTAACGCGACTTTGCACCGCAAGGTACTCAAGGATGCGGTCTTTGACGCGCTCTAAACCATAATGGTCGATATCCAGTGTCTCTTGCGCTTTACGCAGGTCTTTTTTCACCTTGCTGCGCGCGACCCATGGAACCTGTACCATCCAGTCGATATAACCACGAACTACCGTAGCTTCTGCAGACATCGGCGACATCATTTTCAGCTTCTGCAGTTCAGCTTCCGCTTTTTCACGCGCTTCAGTCGGCATTTTTGCCGCTTCAATTTTACGTTTCAGCGCCTCGTATTCGTCAGGCGCGTCATCCATTTCGCCCAGCTCTTTCTGAATGGCTTTCATTTGCTCATTCAGGTAATACTCGCGCTGGCTTTTCTCCATCTGCTTCTTAACGCGGTTGCGAATGCGCTTCTCAACCTGCAGCAGATCGATTTCTGATTCCATCATCGCCATCAGATATTCCAGACGTTCATTGACGTCGGACATCTCCAGCACCGACTGTTTGTCAGCCAGTTTTAGCGGCATATGCGCGGCTACGGTGTCGGCCAGACGGGCCGCATCGTCGATGCTGTTGAGGGAAGTTAATACCTCAGGCGGGATCTTTTTGTTGAGCTTGATATAGCCTTCAAACTGGTTGATGGCCGTGCGCACCAGCACTTCCTGCTCACGCTCTTCAATTTCAGGTGAGATCAGGTATTCGGCTTGAGCAACGAAATGGTCGCCATTATCCGCCAGCGTGGTGATGTGCGCGCGCTGCAAACCTTCAACCAACACTTTTACTGTGCCGTCTGGAAGTTTCAGCATCTGCAATACAGAAGCGACGGTCCCTACTGAGAAGAGATCGTTAATGCCAGGTTCATCCGTTGAAGCCTCTTTCTGTGCAACCAGCATGATTTTTTTATCATGATCCATCGCGGCTTCTAGGCACCGAATCGATTTTTCCCGGCCAACAAACAACGGAATTACCATGTGCGGATAAACCACCACGTCGCGCAAAGGCAACACGGGGATTTCAATGCGTTCAGAACGCTCAGGATTCATAGAGCTCTCTCTTAGTTTAATGTCCGCCAGGTGATGGGTACCGCGTAATTGAGGTTTTGCAGTTAAACCCACAGGATATTGAGTATATGGGGATGCTTGTACGACATTCAATGTCACTGGCGAGAGAAAAACAAAAGGGGAAAGATTTTCCCCTTTTTTAAGACATCAACGTAGTGCGATTGTTTATTTATTCACCAGAAGCCTGGGCTTCATGCTTTCCATAAATCAACATTGGCTCAGATTGACCCTCAATAACTGACTCATCAATCACTACTTTTTCGACATCATCCATTGAAGGCAAGTCATACATGGTTTCGAGTAGTGCGCCTTCCACGATGGAGCGCAGACCACGAGCACCTGTTTTACGCGACATCGCTTTTTTGGCGATAGCCGTTAATGCCTCGTCACGGAACTCAAGTTCAACGCCTTCAAGATTGAACAGCGCCTGATACTGTTTCGTTAACGCGTTCTTAGGCTCACGCAGAATCTGAATCAGCGCCTCTTCGCTCAGTTCGCTCAGCGTTGCCACAACCGGCAGACGACCAATGAACTCAGGAATCAGGCCAAATTTAATCAGATCTTCAGGTTCAACCTGCGACAGCAGTTCACCTTCGCTCGCTTTCTGCGATTTACCTTTCACCGTTGCACCGAAGCCGATACCCGATCCTGTCTCAACGCGTTGAGAAATCACTTTGTCGAGACCGGCAAATGCGCCACCACAGATGAACAGAATCTTAGAGGTATCAACCTGCAAGAATTCCTGCTGCGGGTGTTTACGTCCGCCCTGCGGCGGTACGGCAGCCACGGTGCCTTCAATCAGTTTCAACAGCGCTTGCTGTACACCTTCGCCCGAAACGTCACGGGTGATCGACGGGTTGTCTGACTTACGAGAAATCTTGTCGATCTCATCGATGTAGACAATGCCGCGCTGTGCTTTCTGCACGTCGTAGTCACATTTTTGCAGCAGCTTCTGGATGATGTTTTCAACATCTTCACCCACATAGCCCGCTTCGGTCAGCGTAGTGGCATCGGCCATGGTAAATGGCACATCCAGTAAGCGCGCCAGCGTTTCTGCTAGCAGGGTTTTACCGCTACCGGTTGGACCGATCAGCAAAATGTTACTTTTGCCCAGTTCGATGCCATTGCTGGTATCGCCATTGCGCAAGCGTTTGTAGTGGTTGTATACCGCTACCGCGAGCACTTTCTTCGCCCTTTCCTGACCAATAACATAATCATCAAGGTGATGGCGGATTTCATGCGGCGTCGGCAGTGAGCTGCGCTCGCGATGCGGCGCAACTTCTTTGATCTCTTCACGAATGATGTCGTTGCAGAGATCAACGCACTCATCGCAAATGTACACTGACGGCCCGGCAATTAGCTTACGGACTTCATGCTGGCTTTTGCCGCAGAAAGAGCAGTACAGCAACTTACCTGAACCGTCTTTGCGCTTATCTGTCATCAGCTAACCTCTTTTGTTTCTCAGACCAAATTTGTTGTACGGCTCTGGCCGCACATCAACGGCCGATATTCATTCAACCCATCTGCCTGTTCCCCGTTAACTATAGCGTAAGGGACAGACAGATGTGTCTTATTGGCGATGCGTCAGGATTGAATCGACTAAGCCATACTCTACCGCTTCGCCCGCTGAGAGGAAACGATCGCGCTCGGTATCGCGTTCAATCTCTTCCAGCGATTTGCCGGTGTGCTCAGCCATCAACTCATTCATGCGCTGTTTAACTTTCAGAATTTCACGCGCATGGATTTCGATATCTGTCGCCTGACCCTGATATCCGCCCAGTGGCTGATGAATCATCACACGTGAATTAGGCAGGCAGAAGCGTTTGCCTTTGGTGCCTGCAGTCAGCAGGAACGCGCCCATTGAACAAGCCTGGCCCATACAAATGGTACTTACATCAGGCTTGATAAATTTCATTGTGTCATAAATAGACATTCCCGCAGTAATCACGCCGCCTGGCGAGTTAATGTAGAGATAAATGTCTTTTTCAGGATTCTCAGCTTCCAGAAACAGCATCTGCGCCACGATCAGGTTAGCCATATGATCCTCAACCTGACCGGTCAGGAAGATCACACGCTCTTTGAGCAGGCGAGAGTAGATGTCGTAGGAACGCTCGCCGCGCGAGGTTTGTTCAACCACCATAGGCACCAGCGCCATGTGCGGTGCAGTAAATTCACGATCGCCACTGTATGACATTACCGTCTCCTGATAAATTTCATTGGCAACATTCTGTACCGATTTTACGTGAGGCGCACCGGGAAAACTATGCGCGGTCCTCTCACTCCGACATAACAGGACGGTTAATCAGCCAGTCTCACTGTTTTCATGCATTCTCCCTGTATCTGGGGATGCTGCCCAGTTGTTTCAAGCATAACAACCTTTTGCTCATTCGCTAACACGGAAAAAGAGCTTAGCGGATAATTTGCCGATTAATTAAGCAAATAGACGACAAATCTGCGCTCTTAACGCCAGAAACGAAAAAGCCCGCGACTTTTCAGTCACGGGCTTAGCACTTACGGTTAACGAACGAATCAAGCCGCTGAGGTTTGGTTCATCAGTTCCTGGAAGTTAGTGGCTTTATCGGTGACTTTCGCTTTCGCCAGTACCGCTTCAACCGCTTGCTCTTCCAGAGCCACGTTGCGCATGTTGTTCATCAGCTCGCTATTCTTGCTGTAGAACTCAATCACTTCCTGCGGATCTTCGTACGCAGAAGCCATCTCTTCAATCAGCGCTTTAACGCGGTCTTCGTCAGCCTGCAGCTCGTTGATGCGAATCACTTCGCCCAACAGCAGTCCAACAACAACGCGACGTTTAGCCTGCTCTTCGAACAGTTCACGTGGCAGTTCCAGCGCTTGCTTCTCGTTGCCACCAAAACGCTGTGCCGCCTGACGACGCAGAACGTCGATTTCGCTGTCGATCAACGCTACCGGTACATCGATTTCGTTAGCGTTAACCAGACCGTCGATCGCCTGAGACTTCACGCGATTACGGATAGCGCCTTTCAGCTCGCGATCCATGTTCTTACGCACTTCAGCACGCAGACCGGCAATTGAACCATCTTCCACGCCAAAGCGCTTGATGAACTCTTCTGTCAGCTCTGGCAGCTCACGGGTTTCAACTTTCTTCAGCACGATTTCGAACTTCGCGTCTTTCCCTTTCAGGTTTTCAGCGTGGTAATCGTCTGGGAATTTCACGTCGATAGTGAAGGTTTCGCCGGCTTTATGGCCAACAACGCCCTCTTCGAAGCCTGGGATCATACGGCCTTGGCCCATTGCCAGCACGAAGTCAGAGGCTTTACCGCCTTCGAATTCTTCACCGTCAACTGAACCGCTGAAGTCGATGGTAGCGCGATCTTCAGCCGTTGCTGCTGCATCGCTCTCTTTCCAGGTCGCCTGCTGCTTCTGCAGGGTTTCCAGCATGGTATCAACGTCAGCGTCGGTCACTTCTACCACTGGCTTCTCAACTTCGATAGCGTCCAGGCCTTTCAGCTCAACTTCTGGATACACTTCGAACTCAACCGCGTAGGTGAAGTCTTCGCCTTCTTTATATTCGCCCGGCACATAGTTTGGTGCGCCAGCCGGATTGATTTTCTCTTTGATGATGGCGTCAACGAAGTTGCGCGTCATCAGCTCGCCCAGCACGTCCTGGCGAACAGAAGCACCGTAGCGCTGAGAAATGATGTGTGCCGGCACCTTGCCTTTACGGAAACCGTCGATACGGACTTTCTTAGCCACTTCCACCAGTTCTTTCTTCACTGCGCTTTCGATGCTGTCAGCTGCAACAGTAATCGAAATGCGACGGCCCAGACCCTGAGTGGTTTCTACTGAAACTGTCATCTTGTTACCTCAAAAAATCACGTGCTCGGTCAACTTCAGACACCACACATAAATGCGCCGTATCCAACAACCGGGACGGCCTCTGCAGGCAGAACCTAATCCCTGTCACCAGAAGCGTCCCGAAGACATTCCGGAAAAATAGACGCCGCATTATAGCGGCATCGCTGGAATGAGTCGAGGCTGCAAACTCACCACTTTTTAGCGGTTTTGCTGCTTTTTTGCGCCGTGGATCGCGTTTAAGGGGAATAAAGGAAAAGAAAACGGCCTGCTGGCCGTTTTTAGATGACGTGGTGATAAGGTTTCAGGCGAGCGTCCCGGCACCGCGACAGTTTGGTGAAGCCAATACGGTATCCTGTAATCCATCCCACTCTTTTTGCGTATAGGTGTGCAGTGCCAGCGCGTGCACGCTGCCTGCTAGCTCAGCGGCCAGTTCACCATAAATGGCGCGATGACGCTGCAAAAAGCGCTGACCGGTAAATCGATCGCTGACAATCACCACTTTAAAGTGACTTTCAGAACCGGCGGGCACGTTATGACGATAGCTCTCATCATGCACTTCAAGATGTGCAGGCTCGAAAGCGTTACGCAGCTTTTCTTCTATTTGTTCGCGAATCATGATTAACACTCCTTTCCGGCGAGCGCTGTGCCCATCTGTATAAATATTAGTAGGTTTTTTGCTGCTTCCGCAGGTTAGCCGGAAATAAATCCCCCGCGCTGCGCATAGTAACCCGCTTATCTGCCAGGTCAACCGGACGACGTTCCCGTTAACCTGAAAAAATCCTTTACAATCAATTTCCATTCGCATGGGGCTTTTTTCACCGCTGCGCAATGCTATGATGGCCGCAGTTTTGCAAACCAACCCATATGCTAACGAGAATGAGTATGTTGAAAAAACTGTTATTCCCTCTGCTGGCTGCATTTATTTTGGCCGGCTGTGCCAGCAACACCACAACACTGGATATTCAACCGAAGATCCAACTTCCTCAGCAAGATCCCAGCCTGATGGGTATTACCATCAGCGTTAACGGTGCCGATCAACGTTCCGATCAGGCGCTGGCGAAAGTTAACCGTGATGGTCAGCTGATCACGCTGACCCCATCGCGCGATCTGCGTTTCCTGCTGCAGGAAGTGCTGGAGAAGCAGATGACGTCGCGCGGTTACATGATCGGCCCAAGCGGTGCAGTTGATCTGCAAATCGTGGTAAACGGCTTATATGCAGACGTGACCCAAGGTAACGTGCGTTATAGCATCACCACCAAGGCTGATATTTCAATTATTGCTACCGCGAAGAACGGTAACAAGCAGGTGAAAAACTATCGCCAGACTTATAGCGTAGAAGGGGCATTCACGGCCACTAACGAGAAAATCACCAACGCCGTTAACTCAACGCTGAGTGATGTGATCGCTGATATGGCGCAGGACACCAGCGTGCATAACTTCATTAAGCAGAACGCCCGCTAATTTCCGCAGTAATTTGCCCGGCGACATTCAGCCGGGCTTCATTTCAGGTTGGTTATGACTTCTCACTATCTACGTATTTTCACCCAACGCAATGCGGCGGTATTGCTGCTGCTGGGTTTTGCCTCCGGCTTACCGCTGGCGTTAACCGCCGGGACATTGCAAGCGTGGATGACGGTAGAGAATGTTGACCTGAAAACCATCGGGTTCTTCTCCCTTGTCGGTCAGGCTTATGTATTTAAGTTTTTGTGGTCGCCGATGATGGATCGCTATACGCCGCCGTTTCTCGGCCGGCGTCGCGGCTGGCTGCTGGTCACGCAGCTGGCACTGATTGGCGGCATTATCGCCATGGGTTTTATGCAGCCGTCACGTGATTTAGTGCTACTGGCTGCATTAGCGGTATTGGTTGCCTTCTGCTCTGCTTCGCAGGATATCGTGTTTGACGCCTGGAAAACCGACGTGCTGCCGCCGGAAGAGCGCGGCAGTGGCGCAGCCATAACCGTACTGGGTTACCGTTTGGCGATGTTGATTTCGGGCGGACTGGCGCTGTGGCTAGCAGATCGTTATCTCGGCTGGCAGGCCACTTATTGGCTGATGGCGCTGTTAATGGTGCCGGGACTCATCGCAACACTGCTAGCGAAAGAGCCAGCAACGCCAGCGCGGGAACCGCATACATTACGTCAGGCCGTGACCTTCCCGCTGAAAGATTTCTTCCAGCGCAATAATGCCTGGCTGCTGATCACCCTCATCATCCTGTATAAGCTGGGTGACGCCTTTGCTGCATCACTTACCACTACCTTCCTGATTCGCGGCGTTGGCTTCACTGCAGGTGACGTTGGCCTGGTTAACAAAACGCTCGGCCTACTCGCGACGATTATCGGCGCGCTGTATGGCGGAGTGTTAATGCAGCGCTTGAGTTTGTTCCGGGCGCTGATGATCTTTGGCGTGCTGCAAGCCGTTTCCAATTTCGCTTACTGGCTATTGGCCGTGACGTCACCGCACCTGTGGAGCATGGCGAGTGCCGTGTTTATCGAGAACTTGTGTGGTGGCATGGGTACGGCGGCTTTTGTCGCTCTATTAATGACGCTATGTAATAAATCTTTCTCGGCGACGCAGTTCGCGCTGCTTTCTGCCCTTTCGGCCGTTGGGCGAGTTTACGTCGGACCCGCCGCCGGCTGGCTGGTGGAATTGTGGGGCTGGCCAACCTTTTACGCTTTTACCGTTTTTGCTGGCGTTCCAGGCTTGCTGCTGCTTTGGCTGTGTCGCGGCACCTTGCACCATATCCAGCAAAGTGGCGAGTTTGTGATGCGCAGTTTATGGCCGCAGGGCTATCGCTGGACGGTTCGTTTATTCAGCGTTGGCTGCGGTTTACTGGCCGTGTGGCTGCTCTCGCTCGCCCTGAATGCCACAGGCATGCTGCCGCTTGATGCGCTACTCACGCCGATGTTTGAGATTGGAATGGCTGCTGCGCTGCTCGCCGTTGCTTTAGGCGTAATTTTAGATGCTTTAGCGTTAAGAAAAATGCCCCGATAAAATCGGGATTAGGAAAAGGTTAATTGTTTGCACCGGAATAATTGGCTAAAAATATCGCCTACTCTTTTTTACCAATAGCATTTTTTTTATCGCGAATTAGAAACATTAAATTAACATCAAAGGCTAATATTTAAATCCGGTGAGCAATTAGTTTGTTTAAAAGTCATCGCCAAAATGATGCAGAAATGTTAAATAAATGAGCATTAAGAGTACGGTTTATACTTTCCCTGATTTTTCTGCGGTTTCTATCATTGTTTTTTGTTATATTGACGCCAACTGCTTGTCGCAGTTAATAATTTGTCACCCTGCGTAACATCTGTGACACCCTTAGCAAAAGGTGTCAACAGCCTTCTGACACATCCTTAAGCTGGTTTACACTGCATAAACCTTCCCGTAAAATGCGCGCACACTTAAACGACAATAGAGCCCTTTGTCATTGAGGTCGTTAAATGAGACTCAGTAAATACAATAAAAGTTTGGGGATTTTGTCATTAATTGCAGGCGCTGTATTACTCAGTGGCTGCGATAGTGCGTTGTTAAATCCCAAGGGACAGATTGCACTGGAGCAACGTTCGCTGATTCTGACAGCTTTTGGCTTGATGATGATCGTGGTTATCCCGGCAGTCTTCATGGCAGTATTTTTTGCCTGGAAATATCGGGCAACCAATACTAATGCAACCTATAGCCCTAACTGGTCACACTCAAACAAAGTGGAAGCCGTGGTTTGGACCATTCCGATCCTGATCATTATCTTCCTCGGCGTTTTGACCTGGAAATCAACCCACGCGCTGGAACCAAGCAAACCGCTGGCTTCTGACGTTAAACCGGTTGAGATCGATGTAGTGGCGCTGGATTGGAAATGGCTGTTTATTTACCCAGAACAGGGTATTGCAACCGTTAACCAAATTGCCTTCCCGGCAAATACTCCGGTGAACTTCAAGATCACCTCCAACTCCGTGATGAACTCCTTCTTTATTCCTACTCTCGGCAGCCAGATCTACGCGATGGCCGGTATGCAGACCAAACTGCATCTGATCGCCAACGAGCCAGGAACATTTGATGGTATCTCTGCAAACTTCAGTGGTCGTGGTTTCTCTGGTATGAAGTTCAAAGCCATTGCAACCAAAGACGATGCGGAATTCCAGCAGTGGGTAGCCAAAGTTAAAGCGGCACCTAACACGCTGACCACCATGGATGATTTCGAGAAAGTGGCTACGCCAAGCGAAAATCACCCGGTGGAATATTTCTCAACTGCTAATCCAGAACTGTTCAAGCAAGTGATTGATAAGTTCATGATGAGCCACGGGAAGATGGACATGCCAGAGCATAAAGGTATGGACATGAGTCACGCCGCTTCCGCGGGAGCCGAGGAATAATACGATGTTCGGAAAATTAACACTGGATGCAGTGCCATACCACGAACCCATTATCGTGGTTACGGTTGCCGCTATCATTCTGGGTGGTCTGGCGCTGGTTGCGGCGATTACCTATTTTGGTAAGTGGCAGTACCTGTGGTCTGAATGGTTCACCTCCATCGACCACAAAAAACTGGGTATCATGTACATCATCATGGCCTTCGTCATGTTGCTGCGCGGCTTTGCCGATGCGGTAATGATGCGTACCCAACAAGTGATGGCTTCCGCTGGGGAAGCTGGCATTCTACCGCCGCACCACTACGACCAGATCTTCACCGCGCATGGCGTGATCATGATCTTCTTCGTGGCGATGCCTTTCGTGGTAGGTCTGATGAACATCGCGGTACCGCTGCAAATCGGTGCACGTGACGTTGCCTTCCCGTTCCTGAACAACCTGAGCTTCTGGTTTACCGCGATCGGTGTGATCCTGGTGAACATCTCTCTGGGTGTGGGCGAGTTTGCACAGACCGGCTGGTTGGCTTATCCGCCGCTTTCGGGTGCGGAGTACAGTCCTGGCGTCGGGGTCGATTACTGGATCTGGAGTCTGCAGCTGTCCGGTATCGGTACCACACTGACCGGTATCAACTTCTTCGTTACCATTCTGAAGATGCGTGCGCCGGGCATGGACCTGTTCAAAATGCCGGTATTCACCTGGGCATCACTGTGTACTAACGTCCTGATCATCGCTGCGTTCCCGGTACTGACCGTTACGCTGGCTCTGTTGACACTTGACCGTTACCTCGGCTTCCATTTCTTCACCAATGAAATGGGCGGTAACATGATGATGTATGTCAACCTGATTTGGGTCTGGGGTCACCCAGAAGTGTACATCCTGGTTCTGCCGGTGTTTGGTGTCTTCGCTGAAGTCACTGCAACCTTCTCTAAAAAGCGTCTGTTCGGTTACACCTCACTGGTGTGGGCGACCATCGCGATTACCGTACTGTCGTTCATTGTTTGGCTGCACCACTTCTTTACCATGGGTGCCGGCGCGAACGTAAACGCCTTCTTCGGTATCATGACGATGATCATCGCCATCCCGACCGGCGTGAAAATCTTCAACTGGCTGTTCACCATGTATCAGGGTCGCGTTGAGTTTCACTCAGCGATGCTGTGGACCATCGGCTTCCTGGTTACCTTCTCTATTGGTGGTATGACAGGTGTTCTGCTGGCGGTTCCAGGTGCAGACTTCATTCTGCACAACAGCCTGTTCCTGATTGCCCACTTCCATAACGTGATTATCGGTGGTGTGGTGTTCGGTTGTATGGCTGGCGTGACCTACTGGTTCCCGAAAGCATTTGGCTTCACGCTGAATGAAAAATGGGGTATCCGCGCGTTCTGGTTCTGGATCATCGGCTTCTTCGTGGCATTCATGCCGCTGTATGCGCTGGGCTTCATGGGTATGACGCGTCGTATCAGCCAGGACATCGATCCTCAGTTCCACACTCTGCTGGTGGTTGCAGCAGGCGGTGCGGCGCTGATCGCTTGCGGTATCCTGTGCCAGATTACCCAGTTCTACGTTTCAGTGCGTGACCGTGACCAGAACCGCGATCTGACCGGTGACCCGTGGGGTGGCCGTACGCTGGAGTGGGCAACTTCTTCACCACCGCCGTTCTATAACTTTGCCGTTATCCCACAGATTCACGAGCGTGATGCGTTCTGGGAAATGAAAGAGAAAGGCGAAGCGTACAAGCAGCCAGAAAAATATGAAGAAATTCATATGCCGAAAAACAGCGGTGCAGCTGTTGTTATCGCGGCTCTGATGACTGTCTTCGGTTTCGCAATGATCTGGCATATCTGGTGGCTGGCTGGCCTCACCTTCCTGGGTACTATCGTGACCTGGATTGTGAAGAGCTTCGATGAAGACGTGGATTACTACGTACCGGTTGCCGAAGTCGAGCAGATCGAGAAGAAGCACTTTGACGAAATCAGCAAAGCAGGTCTGAAATAATGTCAACTGAAACTGCAAAACACCACCACGACGCCCATGCGGAGCATGGGCATCACGATGCAGGAGCCAATAAAGTCTTTGGCTTCTGGATCTACCTGATGAGTGACTGCATTATCTTCGCAACCCTGTTTGCGACCTATGCAGTTATGGTCAATAACACTGCCGGTGGCCCGGCAGGTAAAGACATCTTTGAACTGCCGTTCGTTCTGGTCGAAACCGCGCTGCTGCTGCTCAGCTCCATTACTTATGGCATGGCAGTGATCGCGATGAACAACCAGAACAAGGGCTCGGTCATCAGCTGGTTAGCCTTGACCTTCCTGTTCGGTGCAGGCTTCATCGGGATGGAAATCTATGAATTCCATCACCTGATCAAGGAAGGCTTCGGTCCTGACCGCAGCGGCTTCCTGTCAGCGTTCTTTACGCTGGTCGGCACACACGGTCTGCACGTGACCTCTGGTCTGATCTGGATGGCAGTGATGATGTTCCAGATTTCTAAACGTGGTCTGACTGCAACCAACCGCACCCGTATCATGTGCCTCAGCCTGTTCTGGCACTTCCTGGATGTGGTGTGGATCTGCGTATTCACCGTTGTCTACCTGATGGGAGCCATGTAATGAGTCATTCTGTTAACGAACATGGCGCTTCGCACGGTAGCGTGAAGTCTTACATGATCGGCTTCGTCCTCTCGATCATCCTGACCGGTATTCCGTTCTGGATGGTGATGGATGGCGGCGCTTCACACGGCACCATTCTGGGTGTGGTTCTGGTGTGTGCGGTGGTTCAGGTGCTGGTTCACCTGGTCTACTTCCTGCACTTAGACAGCAAATCAGAAGGTGGCTGGAACATGGTGGCCATCGTCTTCTCAGCACTCATCATCTTGATTGTTGTTGTAGGCTCACTGTGGATTATGTGGAACCTCAACTACAACATGATGGCCCACTAAAGAGTCGCGTAATGATTAAGCAATACCTGCAAGTAACAAAACCAGGAATTATTTTCGGCAATTTAATTTCTGTGATCGGTGGATTCCTGCTGGCTTCGAAAGGCAGCATTGATTACACCCTGTTTCTCGCCTCACTGGTTGGCGTATCGCTGGTTGTCGCATCAGGTTGTGTTTTCAACAACGTGATTGACCGCGATATCGACATCAAAATGGAGAGAACGCGGAACCGTGTTCTGGTCAAAGGCCTGATCTCGGCGAAAGTAAGCCTGGTTTATGCAACCGCATTGGGTATTGCTGGCTTTGCGTTGCTGTATTTCGGCGCTAATCCGCTGGCCATGTGGCTGGCGGTGATGGGCTTCGTGGTTTACGTAGGCGTTTACAGCCTCTATATGAAGCGTAACTCGGTCTACGGCACGCTGATTGGTAGCCTCTCTGGCGCTGCGCCGCCAGTGATTGGCTACTGCGCGGTGACCAACCAGTTTGATGCTGGCGCGTTGATTTTACTGGCTATCTTTAGCCTGTGGCAGATGCCGCACTCCTATGCGATTGCCATCTTCCGCTTTAAAGATTACCAGGCTGCCAACATTCCGGTGCTGCCGGTAGTGAAAGGCATCTCGGTGGCAAAAAATCATATTACGCTGTATATCCTGGCGTTCATGATTGCCACGCTGATGCTGACGCTTGGCGGTTACGCGGGCTACAAATATCTGGTGGTGGCTGCAGCCGTGAGCGTGTGGTGGCTCGGCATGGCGCTCTCAGGTTACAAAACCTCAAACGATAAAGTTTGGGCGCGTAAACTGTTTGTGTTCTCAATTGTCGCAATCACCGCATTGAGCGTGATGATGTCGGTTGATTTCATGACGCCAGCGTCAAAAGATCTGCTGACTTACGTCTGGTAATACAGCACCGCAAATGGAGTAAAGGGCGCGAATTTCGCGCCCTTTCTTTTTGTTACCACTGCTTAAGAACAAATGTTTTACCCGCCCTGCCCTGCTGCCTAAAATGGGCACAGTATAATTTTGAGGTAAACATGAACGACAATAAAATGACGCCAGTAGAGCTTCGCGCTACATGGGGTTTAGGCACCGTTTTTTCCCTGCGCATGCTGGGAATGTTTATGGTCTTGCCAGTACTCACCACGTACGGCATGGCGTTACAGGGCGCCAGTGAAACGCTGATTGGTCTCGCAATCGGTATCTATGGTTTAGCACAAGCCGTTTTCCAGATTCCCTTCGGTCTCCTCTCCGATCGCGTTGGCCGTAAGCCGCTGATCGTCGGCGGGCTGCTACTCTTTGTCTTTGGTAGCGTTATTGCCGCCACTTCCGATTCCATCTGGGGCGTGATTTTAGGCCGCGCCTTGCAAGGCTCCGGCGCGATCGCCGCTGCGGTAATGGCGCTGCTGTCAGATTTAACTCGCGAACAGAACCGCACCAAAGCCATGGCGTTCATCGGTATCAGTTTTGGCGTTACCTTTGCTATTGCGATGGTGGTCGGCCCGATTGTCACCCATGCGCTGGGCCTGCACGCGCTGTTCTGGATGATTGCCATCCTCGCCACGCTCGGCATCGTGATTACCTTGTTAGTGGTACCAACGGCGCCGAACCACGTACTCAATCGCGAATCGGGTATGGTAAAAGGCAGCATCCGCGCGGTGTTGGCCAATCCAAGATTGTTAAAACTGAATATCGGTATCCTCTGCCTGCACATTCTGCTGATGTCGAGTTTCGTGGCGCTGCCAGGCCAGTTTGAACAGGCCGGTTTGCCCGCGGCAGAACACTGGAAAGTCTATTTGGTCACGATGCTGATCGCCTTTGTCGCTGTGGTGCCTTTCATTATTTATGCCGAAGTGAAGCGCCGCATGAAGCGCGTGTTTGTCGGCTGCGTAGCAACCATTATCGTCGCGGAGATCGTGCTATGGGGCGCTGCGGGCCACTTCTGGACGTTAGTGATTGGCGTGCAGCTATTCTTTCTCGCCTTCAATCTGATGGAAGCAATTCTGCCATCCTTGATCAGTAAAGAGTCGCCCGCGGGCTATAAAGGCACCGCAATGGGTATCTACTCCACCAGCCAGTTCATTGGTGTGGCGATTGGCGGCAGTATGGGCGGTTGGATCTTTGGGCACGTAGATGCACAAACCGTATTCCTGGTGGGTGCGATTGTCGCAGCAGCGTGGCTGTTTTTGGCGATGTCGATGCAGGAGCCACCTTACGTCAGCAGCCTGCGCATCATGCTCAGTGATGCGGTGTTGGCGGTGCCAAACCTTGAGAAACGTTTGAAAGCGCAGCCCGGCGTAGCATCGGTATTTATCGTGCCGGAAGAGAAAAGTGCTTACATCAAGATCGACAGTAAAGTGACGAGCCGCGTCGAACTTGAAGCGCTGCTCGCCAGCTGCTAAAAAACATGCCCGACCCTAGCGTCGGGCTTTTTATTACAACGACATATCCACCACAATGCGCCCTTCAATCTTACCGGCGTGCATGCGTGCAAAAATATCGTTGATGTTGGTCAGCGGTTCCACCGCCACGGTGGCTTTCACTTTGTGACGGCCGGCAAAATCTAATGCTTCCTGCAAATCTTTACGCGTACCGACGATAGAACCGCGCACCGTGATGCCATCCAGCACCATATTAAAGATCGACAGATCGAATTTGCCCGGTGGTAAACCATTTAGCACCATGGTGCCGCCGCGACGCAGCGTGCCAATCGCCTGCTCGAAGGCTTTTGGTGAAACCGCAGTGACCAGTACGCCGTGCGCCCCACCGAAACTCTCCTGGAACACCTTCGCCGGATCGACATTTTTCGCATTGGCCACCACGCTGGCACCAAGGCGTTTCGCAAACTCGAGCTTCTCGTCGTCGATGTCTACCGCCGCCACGTTGAGCCCCATCGCCACCGCATACTGAACCGCCATATGCCCCAATCCACCGATACCAGAAATCACCACCCAATCGCCAGGCTTGGTGTCAGTCATCTTCAGGCCTTTGTAGACGGTGACCCCCGCGCAGAGGATCGGCGCAATTTCATTGTAATCAACGTTATCCGGAATGATGCCAACATAGTTGGCATCGGCGAGGCAATATTCTGCGAAGCTACCGTTTACTGAATAACCGGCATTTTTTTGCGACAGACACAGTGTTTCCCAGCTATCCAGACAGTGTTCACAGTGACCGCATGCCGAATAGAGCCACGGCACACCTACGCGATCGCCCATCTTCAGATGTTTAACCCCTTCCCCTAGCGCCACAACCTGCCCTACCCCTTCGTGACCGGGAATAAACGGCGGATTGGGCTTGATTGGCCAGTCTCCTTCCGCCGCATGTAAATCGGTATGGCACACGCCGGTTGCCGCGATCTTCACCAAAATCTGCCCCGGTCCAACCTGCGGCACCGGTACCTGCTCAATCACTAACGGTTCACCAAAAGACTTTACAACGGCGGCTTTCATGGTGGTTTTGATTTGCATATTCATCTTTCACTCTCCATTTGATCGGATGCGGACTCAGAACAGACCCAAAGGCGCGGTGCCATAGCTGACCAGCAGATTTTTGGTTTGTTGATAGGCGCTCAGCGCCATCTTGTGCGTCTCACGACCCACACCCGATTGCTTATAGCCGCCGAATGCCGCGTGAGCGGGATAGATGTGATAGCAGTTGGTCCAGACGCGCCCAGCTTTAATACCGCGTCCCATGCGATACGCCAGATTGGTATCGCGTGTCCATACGCCAGCGCCGAGACCAAACTGCGTTTCGTTGGCGATGGCGAGCGCTTCTGCCTCATCCTTAAAGGTGGTGACGCCAATCACCGGCCCAAAAATCTCCTCCTGGAAACAGCGCATCTGGTTGGTTCCTTTGATTAAGGTAGGCTGAATATAAAATCCGTTATTCAGCTCAGCAGCGACGTTTGCACGATCGCCCCCCGTCAGAATCTGCCCACCTTCGTCGCGTGCGATGTTGATATAAGACAGGATTTTGTCGAATTGCTGACGCGAAGCCTGCGCGCCAATCATGGTGTCGGTATCCAACGGATCACCTCGGCGGATATTTGCCACCTTCGCCATCACGCGATCCATGAAGGCTTGATAGATCGATTCATGAATCAACGCGCGCGACGGGCAAGTACAGACTTCGCCCTGATTGAAGAAGCCGAGCACCAAACCTTCCACCGCCTTTTCAATAAAATCGTCCTCGCCGTCCATGACATCAGCGAAATAGATGTTCGGTGATTTGCCACCCAGCTCGACGGTACAGGGAATGATGTTTTCCGCAGCACACGCCATGATGTGACGACCTACCGGCGTAGAACCCGTAAAGGCAATTTTGGCGATACGCTTGCTGGTCGCCAGCGCCTCACCGGCTTCGCGGCCAAAACCCTGCACCACATTTAGCACGCCCGCCGGGAACAGATCGCCAATCACTTCCATCAGCAGCGTAATACCCAGCGGCGTTTGTTCCGCCGGTTTTAACACCACACAATTCCCCGCAGCCAACGCCGGCGCAAGTTTCCACGCCGCCATTAATAGCGGAAAGTTCCACGGGATAATTTGTCCCACCACGCCCAGCGGTTCATGGAAGTGATACGCCACGGTCGTTTCATCGATTTCTGCGGTGCTGCCCTCCTGTGCGCGCAAGCAACCGGCAAAATAGCGGAAGTGATCCACCGCCAGCGGTAGGTCGGCATTCAGGGTTTCACGAATCGGTTTACCGTTATCCCAACTCTCCGCTACCGCCAGTTTCTCGAGATTCGCCTCAATGCGATCCGCCACCTGCAACAGGATGTTGGCGCGGTGCTGGACGCTGGTTTTCCCCCAGGCTTCCGCTGCCTGATGAGCGGCATCCAGTGCTAAATCGATGTCGCGTGCATCCGAGCGAGGAAACTGTGCGATATCGCCGCCAGTCACCGGTGAGGTGTTAGTAAAGTATTGGCCGCTCAGCGGCTCGACGAATTTGCCCGCAATATAGTTGCCGTACGTCGCTTGAAAGGAAACCAAAGCGCCGGTCGTACCGGGATGTGCATAACGCATCGCAAACTCCTTAATGTAGGGTCAGATAATCTGAACGGACAGCGTCAGCCCTGTGGCTTCTCATTGAGTCAATCGCCGTCGCGTAAGCTATTGCAGCGCGCGTGCCAGCTTTTCCCAATTGGCGAAAAATGAAATAAAAACGATTTAATTCAAGAAATTAATAAAAAATAAGCATTCTTATAATGGGTATTAACGCAGCAAAGTTCGTCATCTGTGTTGCGTATCGCAACAGTACGGAAACTGAACCGCTACAATGCTGCAACACATTTATCAGCACACGAGGTCAACAATGCAGGGAAATCCATCCGCGTCTGCCGCTAACGGCAATCCGCTGTTAAGCGACTCCTGGTTCCGTAGCCAGCTGTATGGCCTCGACCGCACCGCCGATGATTTTCCGCGCGTTCGCCAGGGTGAACTGGCAGATTTACTCGCCAGTAACGCCGGGCTTCAGCAGTTTGCTCAGCCGGTCATCAAGCAGCTGGCGCAGAAACTGGCTGAAAAGCAGTCAGTGCTGATCCTGTCGGATGCCACCGGTATGGTGCTTAATACCTTTGGCGACATGCCTTCAATGGAGAAAGCCCAGCGTTATGCGCTCGCGCCCGGCAATTTATGGAGTGAATGCGGCCGCGGCACCAATGCGATTGGTACCGCTTTGGCGATTGATGACGGCTGTGAAATCGCCGGCCATCAACATTTCCTTACGCTCAATCAAGGCCTGTACTGCGCAGCGATGCCGCTACAAATGCCAAATGGTCAGATTGCTGGCGTGCTGGACATTTCCGGTCCTGCCCACTTCCCACATCCGCAAACCTTTAGTTGGGTGAAAGCAGCCGCTAAACAGATTGAATACCTCTGGGTGAAGCAAAGCCTGCATCCACAGCAGTGGTTGATGAGTTTGCATTGTCAGCCGCAGGGTATTGATACTCGCGATGAACTGCTGCTGGTGTTCTCCGACAACGTGTTAACTGCCGCTAATCGACTGGCGATGCGTGAGCTGGCGCTGAGTGCGGAGCAGCTGGGCACCCTGACTTTCCAGCAGCTGTTTCCACAACAGCAGCAACAAGACAACACCGTTCCCGCTCCGCTCGAGTACGCCACGCAGCGCTACTATTTCCGCCTGCGCGCTCCGCATCGCAACCATTTCGCTATACCGAGTGAATCCACCCGTGATTTACCTTTCTCCCTGCGTCGCGATGGCGAAAAAATGGTGCGGCTACTCAATGCTGGCGTATCGCTGTGTATTCACGGCGAAACCGGCAGTGGCAAAGAGTACGTGAGCCGGGCGTTGCATCAGCAGAGTCGCTGGCAGGCCGGTAAATTTGTCGCCATCAACTGCGCAGCGATTCCCGAAGCGCTAATCGAATCTGAACTGTTTGGCTATCAGCCCGGTGCCTTTACCGGTGCCAGCAAACAGGGCTACATCGGTAAGATCCGTGAGGCGGACGGCGGCGTGCTGTTTCTTGATGAGATTGGCGATATGCCGCTGGCGCTGCAAACACGTTTACTGCGCGTGTTGCAGGAGAAAGAAGTGGCACCGCTCGGGTCCAGTCGCAGCTGGCCGGTGAATTTTGCCGTCATCTGCGCCACGCACCGTGATTTAGCCTCACGTGTTGCCGCTGGGGAATTCCGGGAAGATTTGCTCTATCGGCTGCAGGAGTTTTCTATGACCATTCCACCCCTGCGCGACTGGCCAGATGTGGAAGGATTTATCAGCCGTTTATGGCTGGAGTTAGGCGGTGGCGAGCGCGATATTCAGCTCTCGCCTGCGCTGCTAACTTCTCTGGCTCAGCTCCCGTGGCCAGGTAATGTGCGACAACTACGCAGCTTGCTACGCGTACTCTTAGCGCTGGCGGATGAAGGTGAGGAAGTGACAGACGTACATTTACCTGCGGAATATCGTCGCGCGACGAGGCCTTCTCAGGAAAATCGGCAGAGTCATGATGAGCGGCTGATTAACGAAACGCTACAGCGTTTCAATGGCAACATCAGCAAAGCAGCAGAGGCATTAGGCGTTGCGCGCAGCACAATCTATCGCCGTGCTGCGCGCGATAAACGCGATTAGTCGCGGAAGTTTTTAAACTGGAAAGGTTGACCAAGGTTGCCACCGCGCACCAGCGCCATCGCACCTTGCAGGTCGTCACGTGACTTGCCGGTTACGCGCAGCTCTTCACCCTGAATCTGCGTTTGCACTTTCAGCTTGCTGTCTTTGATCAGTTTTACCAGCTTTTTAGCCACATCACTTTCGATGCCTTTTTTCAGCTTGGCTTCAACAGACCAGCTTTTACCGCTGTGCACAATCTCTTCTGGCACGTCAATCGCCGCGCCTTCAATGCCACGCTTCAGCAGCTTTTCGCGCAGAATATCCACCAGCTGTTTTACCTGGAAATCAGATTCGCTGCTGATTTTGATGGTCTCATTCTTTTCGTTGAGCTCAATGGTTGCACTCACGTTACGGAAATCGAAACGGGTTGAGATCTCGCGGCTCGCATTCTCCACGGCATTTCGCACTTCCGGCAATTCGACTTCGGAAACGATATCGAAAGATGGCATCTTTTCTTCTCCTGATACTAAAGTGACATGCATAATACGCGTCTTGAGGCGCTAATAAAACACGATACGCGGAAAGCTATACTTACCGATGACGTGCAAACAGGAACCCACCCACGGGAGGAAAAATGAAAATTACCGTGCTAGGGTGCGGCGCTCTGGGTCAGATTTGGCTCGCGGCTCTCGCCCGCCAGGGACATGAGGTCCAGGGTTGGTTACGTGTGCCGCAGCCGTACTGCTCGGTGAATGTGGTTGATCTACAGGGTCACGTAAGTAATCAAACTTTTATTGCCAACGATCCGCTATTCCTCGCTGAAAGCCAGCTGTTGCTGGTAACGCTCAAAGCACCGCAAGTCTCTCCGGCCGTGAAAAACCTGCAAAGCGTGCTGCCCGCACATACACCGGTTCTGCTGCTGCATAACGGCATGGGGACGCTGGACGAGTTGAAAGATCTGCGTCAGCCGCTGCTGCGGGGGATCACAACGCATGCCGCCATGCGTGATGGAACGGTCATCAAACATATCGCTCAGGGCATTACCCATATTGGCCCCGTCAGCCGGGAAAGTGCCGCGCTGAGCGATATCGCCGATATTCTGCATCAGGCCCTGCCAGATGTGGCCTGGCATGACAATATCGCTGCAGCCAGCTGGCGTAAGCTGGCGATCAACTGCGTCATCAATCCGCTTACCGTGGAGCACAATTGTCAGAACGGCGCGTTGCGTGCTTGGCCACAGCAAATCGCAACCTTATGTGAAGAAATCGCGTGGGTTATGGAGCGCGAAGGCCAGCATATCGCCGTGGATAATCTGCGCGACATTATCTATGACGTGATTGATAGCACCGCCGCGAATGTCTCATCCATGCTGCAGGATGTGCGGGCACAGCGTCTGACTGAAATTGATTACATCACTGGCTACCTGTTACGCCGCGCCCGGGCGCAAGGGATTTCGCTGCCAGAAAACACCCGTCTGTACGATCTGATTAAACGTAAGGAGTCCCACTATGAGCGCGAACGCATCGGTTCTGGTTTGCCTGGCACATGGCAGTGAAGAGACCGAAGCGGTCACCACTATCGATTTGCTGGTGCGTGGCGGATTAAGCGTCACCACCGCTAGCGTGGAGAGCGATGGCACCCGTGAAATTGTCTGTTCACGCGGCGTCCGCTTACTGGCGGATGCACCACTGGTTGAAGTGGCCGATAATGAATACGACGCGATAGTGCTGCCCGGTGGCCTAAAAGGTGCCGAAACCTTCCGCGACAGTCCGCTGTTGGTGGAGACCGTGCGCCAGTTCCATGTTTCAGGCAAAATTGTGGCGGCGATCTGTGCCGCGCCGGGTACGGTTTTGGTGCCACACGATCTTTTCCCGGTCGGCAATATGACCGGTTTCCCCGGCTTACGCGACACCATTCCAGACAATAAATGGATGGAGCGTCGTGTGGTGTGGGATCCGCGCGTTAATCTACTCACCAGCCAGGGGCCAGGCACCGCAATGGATTTTGCCTTGAAGCTGATTGATTTGCTGGTAGATAAAGAGAAAGCACGCGAAGTGGCTTCGCAGCTGGTGCTGGCGGCAGGAATTTATAATTATCAGGAATTTGAAGAGCGTTAATTTGCAGGGGGCACCCTAAATGGCGTAATGCTGCTCACTCAAGTAAAAAAATGCCTCTTTAAGCAAGTGCGCATGAATGCGCACCCTACGAAGACCCGGCAATATCCACGTAAGGTCACCATGAATGGTGACCGATTCACGCTTAACTGACGAGCATTACGCCCAAAATGGCGCCGCTGCGACAAACGTCAGCAGACTTTAAGGGCGATAGACCTTCACGTTTTTGAACCCCTGTTCGTGCAGATAGAGCGCCTGCAGGCGACTCATCACACCGCGATCGCAATACAGCAGCCAGGTTTTGCTCTGGTCCAGATCGCCGAATTGGGTGCTGAGTTTGTAGAACGCCAAAGGTTTGACCTCAACGCCTTCAACGATCAGCGGCTTCGCATCCTGCTCATCCGCCGAACGAATATCCAGCACCACATCGTTGCTGGTGAAGGAGTCGACGGTTTCCACTTCCACCACTTCTTCTTCGGTTTGTTCGGCGATTTCACGGATATCGACGTTGTTGGCTTCCTGCACCACGCGATTGAGGATCTCGAAATCGAAATTCAGCTCTTCCGCTTCGATCTTCGCCTTCACCGCCTTCACAGTTGGGCTTTTCGAAATCACACCGCAATATTCCGGCATGGTGCGGGCAAAATCTTCGGTGCCAATTTTTCGCGCCACATCGATGATGTGCTCTTTGTCGTGGGAAATCAGCGGACGCAGTATCAGTGTATCAGATGCGTTATCAATCAAGCGCAGATTGGTCAGCGTCTGGCTGGACACCTGGCCCAGCGCTTCACCGGTCACCAGTGCTTGCACGCCGTAACGTTCCGCCACCATTGACGCCGCACGCACCATCATACGTTTCAGCACCACGCCCATCTGACCGTCGTCAACTTTATCCAGAATCTCACCCACCACGGGTTCGAAATTGATCGCCACAAAACGTACGCGGTGCGAACGACCGAAGCGCTGCCACAGATAATGCGCGACCTGACGAACGCCAATCTCATGCGCCGCGCCGCCAAGGTTAAAGAAGCAGTAATGCACGCGGCAACCGCGACGCATCAGCATGTAGCTGGAAACGCCGGAATCGAAACCACCGGAAATCAGCGACAGCACATCTTCCTGGGTACCAATCGGGAAACCGCCCAAACCTTCATAGCGTGCGGTGATCAGTAGCAGGCGATCGTCTTCGATCTCCAGGTTCACCGTTTCATCCGGGCGATTGAGCTGCACGCGCGCGCTGGCGATGTGCTGATTGAGGCCGCCACCAACGTAGCGCTCAACGTCCTGCGAGCTGAAGCTGTGGGTTCCGCGACGCTTTACGCGCACGCAGAAACTTTTGCCTTCCAGACGCTCGCGGTTCAACGCCATCGTCTGCTCGAAGATATCGTGCATATCGCTATACGCGCGATCTTCCACCGCCAGCACGTGATGAATGCCGGGAATGCGCGTCAGTTCAGTGACGATGGTTTCACGCAGCGCTTCATTTTTGGAACGCACTTCAACGTGGTCCCAATGACGCACGACCTTGATCTCTTCATCGACGGTACGCAGGATATTACGAATGCTGCTGGTGAGGATTTTGATAAAGCGCAGACGCACCGACTGACTTTTGATGGTGATTTCTGGGAACAGCTTGATGATAAACTTCATGGCGACAGGGGTTCGTTTGGGCAAATAAGTGCTAAAAGCATCGGCACTTAGCTGTTAAAATCATGTAATTGCGGGTTGATTCAGGAGCCCCCGCATCCGAGGCGCAAAAGTATATCACCTTTGAGGGGTGACTGCTTCTGCTACCGCAGTCACATTCATTATTTTGCTAATTAATCCTCGTCGGCTACCATGACCGATTGCAAGATAATGTCCTAACCTGTGAGTCGACACTGAATATGCCGAAAAAAGCCGAAGCGCCAGCCAGTTTTGAAAGCGCATTGCAGCAGCTGGAACAGATTGTCAGCCGCCTGGAAAGTGGCGAGCTGCCGCTGGAACAGGCGCTGAATGAATTCGAACGCGGCGTACAATTGGCACGTACCGGTCAGCAAACCCTGCAACAGGCAGAGCAGCGGGTGCAAATCCTGCTTAGCGACGAGAAAGATGCCGCCCTCACCCCTTTTACCCCGGAAAATGAGTAATGGATTTCGCCAAACTGCTGAGCGCGTACCATCAACGCGTTAATCAGGCGTTGACGCGCTTAATAGATCCACTTCCTTTTCAGAGTTCTCCTCTGGTGAATGCCATGGAATATGGGGCATTATTAGGCGGTAAGCGTCTGCGCCCCTTTCTGGTGTACGCGACAGGCGAAATGCTAAAGGCCGACGCGGCCAGCCTGGATGTGCCGGCTGCTGCCGTTGAATGTATTCATGCATATTCCCTGATTCATGACGATCTGCCGGCGATGGATGACGATGCGTTACGCCGCGGGCAGCCAACCTGCCATATTAAATATGGTGAAGACACGGCGATTCTCGCCGGCGATGCTTTGCAAACTCTGGCATTTTCGATTCTGGCCGACGAGCCGATGCCTGGCGTTAACGCCGAAGCGCGTATTGCGATGATTTCTGAACTGGCACAGGCCAGCGGCGTTGCGGGCATGTGCGGCGGTCAGGCACTGGATTTAGCGGCAGAAGGCAAACGTATCGATCTGGCACAGCTTGAGCAGATTCATCGTCATAAAACCGGCGCGTTAATTCGCGCAGCGGTGCGTCTTGGCGCATTAGCCGCCGGAGAACGTGGCCGCGCCGCATTACCGGTACTGGATATCTATGCCAACGCCATCGGACTGGCGTTTCAGGTGCAGGACGACATCCTTGATGTTGTTGGTGACACTGCCGTGTTAGGGAAAACGCAGGGCTCGGATCAGGCGTTAGGTAAAAGCACCTATCCGGTGCTGATGGGATTAGAAAATGCCCGCAGTAAAGCCTGGGACCTCTATCAAGAAGCGCTCGGCGCGCTCGATATTCTGGCGGCACAGTCTTATAACACAATCGCCTTACAAGCGCTGGCAAGCTTCATAATTGAACGCGATAAATAACTTTCATAATGAGTCTCTGATGAGTTTTGATATTGCAAAATACCCGACACTGGCGTTAGCAAACACGGTTCAGGAATTACGTTTATTACCGAAAGAAAAACTTCCGGAGCTGTGTGACGAACTGCGTCAGTATCTGCTGGACAGCGTAAGCCGTTCTTCCGGTCACTTTGCCTCGGGTCTGGGCGTCGTCGAACTAACCGTGGCGCTGCATTATGTTTATAACACCCCATTTGACCATCTGGTGTGGGACGTGGGCCATCAGGCTTATCCACACAAGATTCTGACCGGACGCCGCGATCGCATCGGCACCATCCGCCAGAAAAATGGCCTGCATCCCTTCCCGTGGCGCGGTGAGAGTGAATACGACGTGCTGAGCGTCGGCCACTCTTCAACTTCGATCAGCGCCGGTCTCGGCATGGCGGTTGCCGCCGAGCGTGAAGGCAAAGGTCGCCGCACCGCCTGCATCATCGGTGATGGCGCGATCACCGCGGGTATGGCGTTTGAAGCCATGAACCACGCCGGTGATATCAAGCCGGATATGTTGGTGATCCTCAACGACAACGAAATGTCGATCTCTGAGAACGTCGGTGCGCTCAACAATCGGCTAGCACAGATTCTCTCTGGCAAAACCTATTCTCGCCTGCGCGAAGGCGGCAAGCGTGTGCTGGGCGGATTACCGCCGATCAAAGAGCTGGTGAAACGCACCGAAGAGCACCTGAAAGGTATGGTGGTGCCGGGCACGCTGTTTGAAGAGCTGGGCTTCAACTACATCGGACCGGTGGATGGTCACGACGTGCTGACGCTGGTGAGTACGCTGAAGAACATGCGCGATCTGAAAGGCCCGCAGTTCCTGCACATCATGACCAAAAAGGGCAAAGGTTATGCTCCGGCGGAACAGGATCCGATCGCCTGGCACGCGGTACCGAAGTTCGATCCCGCTAGCCTGTCGCTGCCAAAAAGCGTACCGGGCCTGCCAAGCTATTCGAAGATCTTCGGCAACTGGCTGAGTGAAATGGCCGCTGACGATCCGCGTTTGATGGCCGTTACGCCAGCGATGCGCGAAGGTTCGGGCATGGTGAGTTATTCCCGCGACTATCCGCAGCAATATTTTGATGTGGCGATTGCTGAACAGCATGCGGTAACGTTCGCGGCGGGCATGGCGATTGGTGGTTATAAGCCGATTGTGGCGATCTACTCGACCTTCCTGCAGCGCGCCTACGATCAGCTGATCCACGATGTTGCGATCCAGAAACTGCCGGTACTGTTTGCTATCGATCGCGGCGGCATTGTCGGTGCCGATGGCCAAACCCATCAGGGCGCGTTTGATATCGCCTTTTTGCGCTGTGTGCCAGAAATGGTGATCATGACGCCAAGCGACGAAAACGAATGCCGGTTGATGCTCTATACGGGTTATCACTATCAAAATGGCCCGAGCGCAGTGCGCTATCCACGCGGCACCGGCACCGGTGCAGTGCTGGAACCGCTGGCAAGTTTGCCGCTGGGCAAAGGCATTGTGAAGCGTCGTGGCGAGAAACTGGCCATCCTCAATTTCGGCACCTTGCTGCCAGAAGCAGCGGCGGCGGCGGAAGCGCTGAATGCCACGCTGGTGGATATGCGTTTTGTGAAGCCGCTGGATGAAGCGTTAATTGCCGAACTGGCTGCCAGCCACGACGCGCTGATTACGCTGGAAGAAGGGGCGATCAAAGGCGGCGCCGGCAGCGGCGTTAACGAATACGTGATGGCGAAACGCCTGCGCGTACCGGTACTCAACCTCGGCCTGCCGGATGAGTTCATTCCACAGGGCACGCAGGAAGAAGTACGCCAGGATTACCAACTGGATGCCGCCGGTATTCAGCAACAAATCGCTGACTGGCTCGCCCAATAATCTTCAGTCCTCCTCGCTCACCGCCCGGTGAGCGAGCCTGCTGCTATGCTTAGGGAACGATTTACCTCAAGCATAAGAGCAGGAGCCCACATGAAAACTATTCCCTTAGGCCAAACCGACTTACAGGTTTCGCGTCTCTGTTTAGGCTGTATGACGTTCGGCGATCCCACGCGCGGTAATCACGCCTGGACGCTGCCGGAAGAGAGCAGCCGACCGCTGATCAAACAAGCGCTGGAGGCTGGCATTAACTTCTTCGATACCGCCAACAGCTATTCCGATGGCAGCAGCGAAGAGATCGTGGGCCGCGCGCTGAAAGAATTTGCCCGCCGCGATCAGGTGGTGGTCGCCACCAAAGTCTATTTCCCGCTGAGCAATTTGTCACAGGGGTTGTCGCGCCAAAACATCCTGCAATCGATTGACGACAGCCTGACACGCCTCGGCATGGAGTATGTCGACCTGCTGCAGATTCACCGCTGGGATTACAACACGCCAATTGAAGAGACGCTGGAAGCACTGCATGAGGTAGTGAAATCGGGCAAGGCGCGCTATATCGGCGCCTCGTCGATGCATGCATCACAGTTTGCTCAGGCGCTGGAACTACAGAAGCAAAACAACTGGGCACGCTTTGTCAGCATGCAGGATCAGTACAACCTGATTCAGCGTGAAGAAGAGAATGACATGCATCCGCTGTGTCAGCGTGAGGGGATTGCCGTGCTGCCGTGGAGCCCGCTGGCACGCGGTAAACTCACGCGTCCGTGGGGCGAAACCACCGCCCGCTCCGTATCAGACAATGTGATGGAAAAGCTGTATACCGGCACCGAAGAGAACGATGCAGCGATCGCCGAACGGCTGGCTAACGTTGCTGCGGATAAAGGCGTGACGCGCGCGCAGGTGGCGCTGGCATGGCTGCTACATAAACCTGCCGTCACCGCGCCGATCATTGGCGCCTCGCGCGAGCAGCAGTTTGCTGAGCTGGTGAAGGCCGTCGATGTAGAGTTGAGTACGAATGAAATTGCAGAGCTGGAAACGGTGTATCAACCGCATCCGACCGTCGGATTTGAGTGATGTCCCGCATCCTCTCCCGCCAGCGGGAGAGGATGCGGTTTTCGGCTAAAAGGCCAATCCCAGCCCGTACAAAATTACCGCAGAAATCACGCCAGCAATAATGTCGTCGACCATAATTCCCATGCCGCCATGCACATTCTGATCGAACCAGCGAATTGGCCAGGGTTTCCAGATATCGAAAATGCGGAAAATCACAAATCCCGCCACCACCCATTGCCAGCTCATGGCCGGAATTGCCATCAGCGTAATCCACATGCCAATGAACTCATCCCAGACGATGCTGCCATGATCGTGCACGCCCATATCTTTGGCGGTGCGGTGACACAGATAGACGCCGACGCTGATCCCCACTAACAGCACCAGCGTATAGATCTGGAACGGCAGGAAGGTCAGCAGCCACCAGAAAGGGATGGCGGCAACCGAGCCAACGGTGCCCGGCATTGACGGACTTAACCCGCTGCCAAACCCCGTTGCCAGCAGATGCCAGGGATTGCGCAAGCGCAGGCGACTTTTAGCAACATCTTTACTTGCTAGCAAAGTGATCAAATCCTTTTAGATTGACGCTGCGCGGCTTACCGTTCTCCAGCAGGTTCAGCCCTTCTGATTCCGGAGCAATTTGGCCAATGCAGGTATAAGGCACGCCAAAATGACCGAGCGCCACGTCAAGCGCGCCACGGTTAACTTCGGGCACGGTAAAGCACAGCTCGTAATCTTCGCCACCGCTCAGCGCCCATTGCAGCACCAGCTCAGGTTCGAAGTGGTCGCGCAGCGCCGGAGAAAGCGGTAACGCGTCAAGATTAAGGCGCGCACCCACGCGGCTGGCGGTCAGCACATGCCCGAGATCGGCAATCAAACCGTCTGAAATATCGATCGCCGAGGTCGCCAAACCGCGCAGCGCCTGCCCTTGCAGTACGCGCGGCATCGGACGCAGATGGCGCTTAATCAACGCTTCGTGCACCGCAGGATCGTTCAGGCGATGGCGATGCTGTAGCAGCGATAAACCAGCAGCGCTATCGCCCAGCGTACCGGTGACGAAGATCCAGTCGCCTGGCTTGGCACCAGAGCGTTTCAGTGCCCTGCCCACCGGCACCAGGCCATGAATGCCGAGCGTCATGCTCAGCGGGCCGCGCGTGGTATCACCGCCAATCAGCTGCATATCGTAATAATCCAGCAGCTCAAACAGGCTATCGCTAAAGGCAGCCACCCAACTTTCATCGATCTCGGGCAGCGTTAACGCCAGCGTTAGCCAGGCAGGATCGGCGCCCATGGCGGCTAAATCGCTGAGGTTGACGGCAACGGCTTTGTAGCCGAGATCGGCAGGATGGATGTCACGTAAGAAGTGGACGCCCGCCACCAGCGTGTCGGTACTGATGGCGAGGGTCTGTTTTTCTGGCACGTTGAGTAACGCGCAGTCATCACCAATTCCTTTCTCCACATCGCGGCGGGAGCTGGTGACGCGGTTAAAGTAACGTGCGATCAGTTCGAATTCACCACAAGACATAAGTCAGGTCTCAATGAGAAAAAGGCCGGTAAACCGGCCTTCATTACTATTTTTTATTGGGTCGAATTTGCGGGGCAGCTTTGTCGAGGACACCGTTGACGAATTTGTGGCTGTCTTCAGCACCAAACACTTTGGCCAACTCAATGCCTTCGTTGATGGCCACTTTGTAAGGCACATCAGAACGCTTGCTCAGCTCATACAGCGAAATACGCAGGATGGCTTTTTCTACCTGGCCCAGCTCTTCCAGCTGACGCGACAGGTAAGGCTTCATCAGACCGTCCAGGTACGCGCTGTTAGTCGCCACACCGGCCAGCAATTCGCGGAAATAGCTAATATCGACGTCTTTGACGTCTTGTTCCGCCAGAAACTGGTATTCCACATCGGCAATGTCGTTCTTAGACAGCTGCCAGGAGTAAAGCGCCTGAACAGCGCACTCACGGGCGCGACGACGAGCAGCAGGTTTCACAAAATTCCCCTTACAAAAATCAGGCTTTGATGGCTTTCAATACGTTGATCATTTCGAGTGCAGTCAGGGCCGCTTCGGCACCTTTATTTCCTGCTTTCGTGCCGGCGCGTTCAATCGCCTGCTCGATATTTTCAGTGGTCAACACGCCGAAGGTCACCGGGATTTCGCTGGACATGGCGACGTGCGCAATGCCCGAGCTGGCTTCACCGGCCACATATTCGAAGTGTGCGGTGCCGCCACGGATGACAGTGCCCAACGCGACAATGGCGTCGTGCTTACCGGCTTTCGCCAGTGCGCGTGCTGCCAGCGGCAGTTCGTATGCGCCCGGAACCCAGACAACGGTGATGTTATCTGCTTTCACCTGGCCGATGCGCTTAAGTGCATCCACCGCGCCGTCCAGCAGGCTGTCATTAATGAAGTTGTTAAAACGCGCAATTACGATGGCAATCTTTGCATCAGGCGTGGCAACAGGAGCTTCGATAACTTTCATACATATCCTTTGGGTTGTTTTATGGCCCCGCAGAAGGGGGCGGATTCTATCATACTCTTTGGCGACGCGCTCAGGCTTTTCCGCGCGCTGTCAACGCGGGGTTAACGTTAAGCGCAGGTCTTCGCCGACCCGGCGCACATCGCTAAAATTCAGGGCGGGCGCATCCGTCAATTGTTCCAGTCCGGGCAGCTCGCACAGGCCACGCGCGGCGTTGCCCAGCAGCTTCGGTGCCATATACACGATCAACTCATCCACCAGCCCCGCCTGCAGCAGCGCGCCGGCTAAGCTGGCACCCGCTTCAACCCAAACGCTGTTAATCTGGCGCTGGCCGAGCAACATCATCATGGCGACCAAATCGAGCTGTTCGCCGCGTTGCGGCACCGCAATCTGTGTAACGCTAGCAGGCCACGTTTGGCGATCGGGTTCGCTGCGCATCAGCCAGGTTTCGCCGGGCTGGTCGATCAAACTATGCTGCGGCGTAACGCGCTGTTGGCTGTCAATCACCACCCGCACCGGCTGACGCAGCTGGTTTTCATCGAGCCGTGCACGGACATCGGCACTCAGTTCATTCCAGCGCACCGTCAGCGAGGGATTGTCGGCTAACACGGTGGCGCTGGTGCTAAGGATAGCTGAACTCTGGGCGCGCAGACGTTGCACATCGCGCCGTGCCGCTGCCGAGGTGATCCATTGACTTTCGCCGCTCGCCATCGCGGTGCGCCCATCAAGGGATGCGCCAAGTTTCAGCTGAATCCACGGGAAGCCGGTGCGCATCCGTTTCAGAAAACCGCGATTCAGCGCTTCCGCTTCGTTGATCATGACGCCATGGCTGACATCGATGCCCGCCTGCTGTAAACGATACAGTCCGCGCCCTGCCACCTGCGGATTGGGATCCTGCATCGCGGCGACCACGCGTGTGACGCCTGCGGCAATCAGCGCATCGCAACAGGGCGGCGTGCGTCCATGATGGCTACAAGGTTCCAGGGTGACATAGGCGGTTGCGCCTTTGGCACGTTCGCCCGCCATACGTAGCGCGTGCACTTCCGCATGAGGTTCGCCCGCGCGCTGATGCCAGCCTTCGCCGACAATTTCGCCCGCGCGCGCAATCACGCAGCCAACGTTAGGATTAGGCGTGGTGGTAAAGCGTCCGCGGCGCGCCAGTTCCAGCGCGCGCGCCATGTAGCGTTCGTCAGTCATGGATTAATCCTGTAAACGGGCAATCTCTTCGCCAAAATCGCGAATATCTTCAAAGCTGCGGTAGACCGAGGCAAAGCGGATGTAAGCGACTTTATCGAGCTTTTTCAGCTCATCCATTACCAGATTACCAATCAGGGCACTGGGTACTTCACGTTCGCCGGTGGCACGCAGCTGGGTTTTTATATGATTTACCGCGCTTTCCACCGCATCGGCGCTCACTGGGCGTTTTTCCAGCGCCTTGATCATGCCGCTGCTGAGCTTATCTTCGTTGAAGGGTTCACGTACATCGTTGCTTTTCACTACGCGCGGCATCACCAGTTCAGCCACTTCAAAGGTGGTAAAACGCTCGTGACACACCAAACACTGGCGGCGGCGGCGCACCGAAGAGCCTTCACTGACCAGACGCGAATCAATCACTTTGGTGTCCACAGCGGAGCAGAATGGGCAATGCATGACGTTTCCTGTCGCGAGATAATTAGGTCACACAGTGTAGCGCGATCTCGGTTGCAACTAAATACAAGGCGCGGAATCTGCATCCCCTTCACAGACATGGCATCAGCATGCCAGCAAACGGTAAAAAACCACTACGCTTTAAGAGCCAATCCGGCACATTTTCAGGAGGTTTCTATGGGTCTGTTCGATTTCGTGAAAGAAGCTGGAGAAAAACTGTGGGATGCCGTCAGTGGCGGCGATGATGCGAGTAAGAAACTGCAGGATCACATCAATAAACTGGGTTTACCCGACAGCGATAAAGTGAAGGTGAATGTGCAAGGCGACACCGTTACGGTCAGCGGCGATGGCGTTTCCCAGGAGCTGAAAGAGAAGATTCTGGTAGCGGCGGGGAACGTGGCAGGGATTACTAAAGTAGACGATCAGGTAAAAACCACCGATTCCGCCACGCCAGCCGAATTCTACACGGTGAAAAAAGGCGATACCTTGAGTGCGGTATCAAAAGCCGTCTACGGAAATCCTAATGAATACAACAAGATTTTCGAAGCAAACAAGCCAATGCTGACGCATCCTGATAAGATCTATCCAGGTCAGGTTTTACGCATTCCCAAATAACAGAAGGATATTGCATGACGATCAGGAGGTTTATGGTGCCAGCGGCGCTCTCAATGCTGGTGCTAAGTGGTTGCAGTTCAACGCCGGTTTCACCGCAGGTCAAAGAGTTGCATCAGGAAGTGAGTCAGCTTAATCAACAGATGCGCAAGCTGACGAATCAGGCAACGGCACTGGAAATTCAGGGACAGCTGAACAGCCAGTCGACGCAAGGCGCATGGCTGTTACCGCAGGCAAACACGCCGGTGGAGTTGCAAACACAGCTCGGCAAGCTGCGTTTATCGCTTACTCAGGTGGCGGGTGAAGCCAACGGCAGTCGTGCCAACCTCAATATCCGCGCCACCGATGACCAGCCGATTCCGGCGCTGCGCGCTACCGTTGTCTGGGGTGAAATGGATCCGGCCAGCGGCAAACCGCTTAATGCAGAGAGTCTTAGCCAGACCATCGACGTTCCGGCTAGCTTGATGCCGCGTAGCACGGTGACCGTACCGCTGCGGCTGAGCGGCTTAGCGCCGGATCAGCTCGGCTACGTACGCGTGCACGATGTTGAGCGTCCCGCGGCGAACACCATCACGCCCTGATCGCAGGCATAAAAAAACGGGCTGCCACTGGCAGCCCGTTTACTTTTTCACGTAGCGTTAAGGCAGAATAGAAGGCTGATCGGCGCCCTCTTTTTCCACTTTCTGCACCAGCATGTGTTCGCGCTTCATACCGAGTTTCAGCGCCAGCGCTGAAGAAACGTAGATGGACGAAATGGTACCGATGGTGACACCGATCAGCATGGTCAGTGAGAAGCCTTTCAGCAACGCACCACCAAACACGAACAGAATCAGGATCATCGCCAGCGTGGTGAGTGAGGTGATCAACGTGCGGCTCAGCGTTTGGGTAAGCGACACGTTAGTAATGTCGTAAGAGGAACCGCGACGAATCTTGCGGAAGTTCTCACGAATACGGTCAGATACCACGATCTTATCGTTAAGCGAGTAACCAATCACCGACATCAGTGAAGCGACAATGGTCAAATCGATCTCAACATGCGCCAGCGACAAAATGCCGCAGGTGATAATCACGTCGTGCGCCAGCGCCAGCACGGTACCGAGCGCTAAACGCCACTCAAAGCGGAAGCCGATGTAGATCAGAATCGCAATCAGTGCCGACAGCAGCGCCATTGCGCCGGCCTGCGCCAGATCGCTACCCACGCTGGGTCCAACGAACTCGACACGCTTCACGGTGGCGTTCTGTTGCGTAGTCTGACTGATGGATGCCAGCACTTTATTACCCAGTTCCGTACCGGCATTGCCGGTGGCTGGCGGCATACGCACCATCACGTCGCGGCTGCTGCCAAAGTTCTGCACCAGCGGCTCTTCAAAGCCCGCCTTCACCAGCCCTTCACGCAGCGCATCCAGATCCGCCGGTTTTTCCAGGTTAATCTCAATCACCGTTCCGCCGGTAAAGTCGAGGCCCCAGTTGAAGCCTCGCACACCAACGATGGCAATAGAAGCCACAATCAGCAAACCGGAGATGATGAAAGCCAGCCGATCCCAGCGCATAAAGTCGACGACTTTACGCCCGTGATTGAGCTGCTCAATACTATATTCCTGTGCCACAACGCACTCCTCAGATAGACAGCTTGTTGATGCGTTTGCCGCCGTACACCAGGTTAACGATGGCACGGGTGCCGACGATAGCGGTAAACATCGAGGTTGCGATACCGATAGCTGTGGTAATCGCAAAGCCTTTGATTGAACCGGTACCGACCGCATAAAGAATGATGACTTTAATCAGCGTGGTGACGTTGGCGTCGACGATACTGGAGAAGGCGCCTTTATAGCCCTCATGAATCGCCTGCTGTACCGAGCGTCCGTTACGCAACTCTTCTTTAATACGTTCGTTAATCAACACGTTAGCATCGACCGCCACCGCCAGCGTCAACACAATACCGGCAATACCCGGCATGGTGAGCGTCGCGCCTGGCAGCAGTGACATGATGCCGACAATCAGCACCAGGTTACACAGCAGTGCGCTGGTCGCGATAAGACCAAACTTCTTGTAGAACACCACCATAAAGATGATAGAGGCGATCAAACCCCACAGGCAGGCTTCAAGGCCTTGTGTGATGTTCTGCTGGCCCATGGTTGGACCGATGGTACGCTCTTCTACAATCTGGATCGGCGCAATCAACGCACCCGCGCGCAGCAGCAGCGACAGCTGGCGTGCTTCGTTTGGATTGCTGATGCCGGTGATACGGAAGCTATTGCCGAGGCGCGACTGAATGTTCGCCACGTTAATCACTTCTTCCTGTTTCACCAAAATGGCACGGCCGTTGGCATCTTTCTTACCGCTGTCTTTGTACTCCACAAACAGGGTCGCCATCGGTTTACCGATGTTGTCCTTAGTGAAGTTCGACATCATGTTGCCGCCCGCGCCATCCAGCGAAATGTTCACCTGCGGCTGGTTGTACTCGTCCATGCTTGAAGTGGAATCGGTGATGTGGTCACCGGTCAGAATCACACGTTTGTACAGCACCACGGGCTGCCCTTCACGCGTCTTCTTCACTTCTGAATCGCCTGGCACACGGCCGCTTGCCGCCGCGCTTGGGTCTACGCTGGTGTTAACCAGACGGAACTCCAGCGTCGCGGTTGCACCCAGAATCTCTTTGGCGCGCGCGGTATCCTGAATACCCGGTAGCTCCACCACGATGCGGTCAGAACCCTGACGCTGCACCAGCGGTTCGGCGACACCAAGCTGGTTCACACGGTTACGCAGGATAGTGATGTTCTGCTGAACCGCATACTCACGCGCTTCGCTCAGACGCGCATCACTCATGACGGCACGCAGCGTATCGCTGCCAACGCTCGAAATCACCAGATCGCGATGACGGGATGACAAATAGCTGATTGCCGCGTCACGGCTAGCGCCGTCACGGAAACGCACTTCTACGCCATAGTTCGCGATTTTGTTAACGGTAGTATACGGGATGCTTTTGTCGCGCAGATCACTGCGCAGGCTGTCGGCATTCTGCTCTTGCAGTTTGCCCAGCGCGGTATCCATATCCACTTCCATCAGGAAGTGAACGCCGCCGCGCAGATCAAGACCGAGTTTCATCGGTTCTGCGGCCAGCATGGTCAGCCAGCGTGGCGTGGCCGGCGCGAGGTTGAGTGCCACAACGTAGTCTTCGCCCAGCGCGGTGGTGATTGCATCACGCGCGCGCAGCTGCACATCCTGAGTAGAAAAACGGGCCAGAATGGCACCATTTTCCAGAGCAAGAGATTTGCTCTCAATATTGTCTTGTTTTAATACGGTCTGGATCTGATCCAACGTTTGCTCACTGGCGGCGCCACCGCGCGCACCAGTGATCTGAACGGCCGGATCCTCACCATAAAGGTTAGGAAGCGCATAGAGCAGGCCGACGAAAATCACGACGACCAGCATGATGTACTTCCACAAAGGATAACGGTTTAACACGGCAGTTCCCTTCGGGAAGAAAAAATTACAGCGCCTTCATAGTACCTTTCGGCAGAACGGCGGCCACGAAATCACGTTTAACAACTACTTCAGTGGTGTCGTTCAGGGCGATAGAAACATAGCCAGTTTCTGCCACTTTGGTCACACGGCCAACCAGGCCACCGCTGGTCAACACTTCATCACCTTTAGAGATGGAATCCATCAGCTTCTTGTGATCTTTGGTACGCTTCTGCTGCGGGCGCAGAATCATGAAGTAGAAGATCAAACCAAAGACCACCAGCATGATCACCAGAGAATACGGACTTCCCTGCGACGGTGCGCCTGCTGCGGCTACGGCGTCAGAAATGAAAAAGCTCATTAAATTTCCCTCATTGATGAATTATCAGACGTTCAGCGGAGGAACCGCTTTCCCCGTCCGTTGGTAGAACTCGCTAACAAAGTGCTCTAATTTACCCTCTTCGATGGCATTGCGTAAACCTGCCATCAAACGCTGGTAATAGCGCAGATTGTGAATCGTATTCAGGCGTGCGCCCAGTATTTCGTTACAGCGATCAAGATGATGCAAGTAGGCACGGCTATAATTGCGACAGGTGTAACAATCACACTCAGCATCAAGCGTTGCGGTGTCATCTTTATACTTGGCATTACGAATTTTCACCACGCCATCGGTAACAAACAGATGACCGTTACGCGCATTGCGCGTTGGCATGACGCAGTCAAACATATCGATACCGCGGCGAACGCCCTCCACCAGATCTTCTGGCTTGCCGACGCCCATCAAATAACGCGGTTTGTCTTGCGGAATTTGCGGACAGACGTGCTCCAGGATACGGTGCATGTCCTCTTTAGGTTCACCCACCGCCAGGCCGCCCACAGCGTACCCATCAAAGCCAATCTCTACCAGACCTTTAACCGAGACATCTCGTAAATCTTCGTAAACACCGCCCTGAATAATGCCGAACAGCGCATTTTTGTTGCCGAGCGAATCAAAACGGTCGCGGCTGCGTTGTGCCCAGCGCAGCGACATCTCCATTGAACGCTTGGCATAATCCCAATCGGCAGGATAAGGCGTACATTCGTCGAAAATCATCACCACGTCAGAACCGAGGTCGAACTGAATCTCCATCGATTTTTCCGGATCGAGGAAAATCGGGTCGCCGTTGATCGGGTTACGGAAGTGCACGCCCGCTTCAGTGATCTTACGGATGTCGCCAAGGCTGAATACCTGAAAGCCGCCGGAATCAGTGAGGATTGGGCCCTGCCAGTTCATGAAATCGTGCAGATCGCCATGCAGCTTCATGATCTCCTGGCCTGGGCGCAGCCACAGGTGGAAGGTGTTGCCCAGCAGGATCTGTGCGCCGGTCTCTTTCACTTCTTCCGGCGTCATGCCTTTTACCGTGCCGTAGGTGCCGACGGGCATAAAGGCCGGGGTTTCGACAACGCCACGATCAAAGACCAGACGGCCACGGCGCGCGCGCCCGTCGGTAGTATCTAATTCAAATTTCACATTAACCTCATCAGAAAGACAGTCTGACTTTTTATGCCCCGACACTTTCGTCAGGTGCTTGTGGATTACGGGTGATGTACATCGCATCCCCGTAGCTAAAGAAACGGTACTGCTCTGTCACCGCGCTGTGATAAGCCGCCATGGTGTGTTGATAACCGGCAAAGGCCGATACGAGCATAATCAGGGTCGATTCCGGCAGATGGAAATTGGTGATCAGCGCATCGATCACCTGATAGTGATAGCCGGGATAGATAAAAATCTGCGTGTCATCGAAGAACGGTGCAATCAGCGCGTCCTGGCTGGCCTTCGCCGCGCTCTCCAGCGACCTTACCGAGGTGGTGCCCACGGCAACCACTTTATTGCCGCGCGCTTTACACGCCAGCACGGCATCGACTACATCCTGCGGCACTTCGGCGTATTCAGCGTGCATGATGTGATCTTCGATGGTTTCCACGCGCACCGGCTGGAAGGTACCGGCACCAACGTGCAGCGTGACAAACGCCATCTCTACGCCTTTGGCTTTCAGCGCCTCCAGCAGCGGTTCGTCGAAGTGCAAACCGGCGGTTGGCGCGGCGACAGCACCCGGGCGCACGCCATACACGGTTTGGTACAGCTCGCGATCGGCATCTTCATCCGGACGATCGATATACGGCGGCAGCGGCATATGGCCGACGCTGTTAAGAATATCCAGCACCGCGCGATCGTCTTCAAAGGCAATTTCAAACAGCGTGTCATGACGCGCCACCATCGTTGCTTTGACGCTTTCGTCATCGCCAAGCAGTAACTCTGCGCCTGGCTTTGGCGCTTTCGAGGCGCGCACGTGCGCCAGCACGCGTTTATCGTCCAGCATGCGCTCAACCAACATCTCGATTTTCCCGCCGCTGGCTTTACGGCCAAAGACGCGCGCCGGAATCACGCGGGTGTTATTGAACACCAGCAGATCGCCCGGATTGAGCTTATCCATCACGTCAGTAAATACGCCGTGGCTTAACACACCGCTTGGGCCATCCAGCGACAGCAAGCGACAACCGCTTCGCTGCGCCTGCGGATAATGGGCGATTAAGGATTCAGGCAACTCAAAGGTAAAATCGGCTACGCGCATGCTTCACTTCTTCAGGACTTAAAATCAGGCGGCATAGTCTAGCGGAAAAGCGGCAAATTCTGAACAACTGGCTGTGCTTCTGTGATTCTGCCTATACACACCATAATTCGAGTCAGTGATTCGGGTGAGCGAGAGCAGCCAGCGCACCTGTAACTTGAAGTCTGACGTGTATATAATGCGCCATGAACTTTCTCGCTCACCTTCACCTGGCGCAGCTGGCAAACAGCTCACTGCTGGGTAATCTCATGGCCGACTTCGTGCGCGGCAACGTGCAATCGCAATGGCCTGCTCCCGTGGTGGATGGCATTGCCATGCATCGCCGCATCGACGTGTTGACCGACAATCTGCCCGAAGTGCGTATTGCACGTGAACTGTTTCGCCCTGAAACGCGCCGCGTGGCGCCGATCACGCTGGATGTAATTTGGGATCATTTCCTTGCGCTGCATTGGGATAAATTTCACCCTACGCAATCGCTGGTCGCATTCACCGCCGCGGCCGAGCGCGACATCGTGCCGCAGCTGGCGGGTACGCCGGAAGGCTTTATCGAGCTAAACGCGGTGATGTGGCGCGAGCGCTGGTTTGAGCATTACGCTGAGCCGACGCGGCTGGCGCGCGTATTAAGCGGCATGGCACATCGCCGTCCACGCCTGGCGGCGTTACGCGCTTCCTATCAGGATTTTGTCGATCACTACGATCAACTTGAACCGCTTTTCTTCCAGTTTTATCCCCGCCTGATGGCCGACGCGCGCGCGCAGCGACTGTAAGTGCAACGCCGCGTTCGCCGCTTTACACACCACGCGTGCGAAATTTCCTGCTGTCCCGCCCTGCCCTCTTGTCAGCCGCAGTCATCTGCGGCTTAATGAAGCCTTTCTTAACTTTTGTTAAGTCTGTCACACAGCCAATGCGCCATTTTTGGCGTTTGATGTTGCTTCTCCGGCCTGAAATCATAAGAGGGAAAGATGTCATCAGCTTCGCTTACCGAACTCGACGCTCGTTATCAATTCGCCCGCGATGTGGCGAAAGCCGCCGCCAGTCGCGCCTTATCCTGGTATCAGCAACGCCATCAGTTAGTGATTGAGCATAAAAAGAATCTGCAGGATGTTGTGAGCGAGGCGGATCGTAACGTGGAGGAGCTGGTCAAGCACCTGATCGATGAACGCTTTCCTGAGGATGCGGTGCTCGGCGAAGAGAGCGGCGGTGAAACCGCTAACGCACGTTTCATCTGGGTGATTGATCCCATCGACGGCACCAGCAGCTTCCTCAATGGGCTCCACAACTGGTGCGTTTCGCTGGCAGTGGTGTGCGAAAACGAACCGGTGATTGGTGTGGTATGCGATCCTAATCATCAGGAAACCTTTCATGCCTGCCGTGGTAAAGGGGCGTGGGTCAATGACCAACGCATCCATGCGCATGACGCGCAGCGGCTCGATCAAGGCGTGCTTGGCCTTAGCAGTTCGAACAGCCAACCGATTGAACCTCTTACCCGGTTTATTGGTGCACTTCTGACGCAGGGCGGAATGTTTATCCGTAATGGTTCCGGTGCATTAATGAGCGCCTGGGCGGCTGCCGGTCGCCTGATCGGTTACTACGAAGCACATATGAATCCGTGGGATGGCTTGCCAGGCATTGTCCTGATGCGCGAAGCGGGTGGGATCACCAACGATTACCTTAGCCACGACGGACTTCAGCACGGCAACCCTGTTCTGCTGGCGAATGCGGTCATTTACCCCCAGCTGAAAGCGCTGCTGCCTGCGCACCAGAGTCTGTGATGGCACGCCTGTTTCTCGCCTTGATCTTCTGCTTGCTGGCGACGCAGGCAGCCGCCGACGAGCGCTATCAGCTGGAAAAAGTGGTAGAGATCAGCCGCCACGGCGTCAGGCCCCCGACGCCAGGCAATCGCAAAGAGATTGAAGCCGCAACGGCACGGAGTTGGCCGCAGTGGAATACCGCTGATGGCGATCTCACCGGGCATGGCTATGCGGCAGTTGTGAATAAAGGGCGCTGGCAAGGCGAGCACTATCGCCAACTCGGGCTGCTAACCACTGGTTGTCCGGATAGTGCGCAGATCTACGTGCGTGCCAGCCCTCTGCAGCGCACGCGCGCCACCGCCGATGCGCTGGTAGACGGCGCCTTTCCGGGCTGCGGCGTTCAGATCCATCATGTGGATGGCGATATCGATCCGTTATTCCAAAGTAATAAGCTGCCGTTCGCGCAGCTCGATCCCACGCAGGAAAAAGAGGCCATTGCCGCGAGAGCGGGCGATCTTGCGGCGTTACAACAGCGTTTACAGCCCGAAGTTCAGCAATTGAAACAGGCCGTCTGCAGTAGCGACTGCGCCTTTTTTGATCGACCCTGGCAACTGCGGCAGACCAAAAGCGGCCACACTTATGTGCAGGGTTTGAGCGTGCTGGCGAGCATGGTGGAAACGCTACGGCTCGGCTGGAGCGAGAATTTGCCGCTCAGCCAGCTGGCGTGGGGAAACATCACCTCGGCGCAGCAAATCAGCGCCCTGCTGCCGTTGCTCACCACCAATTACGATCTCAGCAATGACGTGCCCTACATCGCCCAAAAGCGCGGTTCAATCCTGCTCGATGCGATTGTAAAAGGGTTAGATAACCGCGCTGATTCGCCAAATACCCGCTGGCTGCTGCTGGTCGCGCATGATACCAACATTGCTATGCTACGTACGCTGATGCATTTCAGCTGGCAGCTGCCCGGCTATGCGCGCGGCAATATTCCGCCCGGCAGCAGTTTAGTATTCGAGCGCTGGCGGGACACCACTGATAACACGCGTTTCCTGCGTATCTATTTTCAGGCACAAAGCCTGGACGATCTGCGCCATCTCACGCCGATCGATGCACAACATCCGTTACTACGCGCAGAGTGGCATCAGCAAAACTGTCGTGAAACCAAGGTGGGTACGCTTTGCCCTTATCAATCAACCCTGCAACAGTTGAACCAAGCCATCGATCGCCATGCATTAAGTACGGTGGATTACCCTCAACCCTAAGATTGATTTCAATTACGCTTAAGCTCGATAAATGATGCGGGCTTAACTTTCCTGAAAAATTACTCAAGCTCAGCGTAAGTAACGATCTCATTCCGGCTGCGACTTTTCTCCTTTTAGCTTTCTCTATCCCGGCGCCAATAAAAATAGGATATGCTGCGCAAGTCAAACATCCCTTAGTAATACTCATTTTCTCTTTTTTGCAGTTTTTTCGGCGACAGGATGCGCCGATTTATTTTTTAACGCCCTGTATTCGTCCAAGCCCAAATCATTAATATCAATTTGGATCACTATTATGACTGCGACTGCCTCTCACCGCTATCGGGCGGACATCGACGGCCTGCGTGCCGTGGCCATTATCCTGGTGGTACTGTTTCATTCCGGCGTCACCACGCTGCATGGCGGCTTTATCGGTGTTGATGTGTTTTTTGTTATTTCTGGCTTTTTAATTGGTGGGATTATTAGTAAAGAAATAGCCGAAGGGCGTTTCTCGTTTTATCAATTCTATTTGCGCCGTATTCGTCGTATCGCCCCTGCGCTATTTTTTATGATGACGATATTGCTGCTGCTCGGATTTATTCTGCTTTCACCGCTGGAGTTCAGCCAGCTGGCGAAATACAGCGTGGCGGTATTTATCTCCGTACCCAATATGTTATTGCTGAAAAGCGGTGACTATTTTAGCAGTGATTCCGTCAGGCGGGCAAAAAAACACACTGATTGAGGATGCGCCCTCGGTGGATGTCGATCCGCTGCGCTCATTCATGGCAATCAGGTGCGCAGAAATGCGCACCTGGAATAACAACATTAGCGCTTATGCTTTTTCACCAGCGGCCACGCCAGTAACAGCAACACAATCCACGCGAAACCGACATACAGCGACACGCGCGTATCCGGGAAATAACCAATCAACCCGATGATAAACGCCAGGAACAGCACGCCGAACCACGCCGTGGCGCTGCCGCCCGGCATGGCAAACTGCAACTTACCGGCTTCTTCTTTGCCAATCTTGCGGCGGAAAGCGATCTGCGACAGCAGAATCATGATCCACACCCAAACGGTGGCAAAGGTCGCCAGCGAGGCGATCACCAGGAACACTTTTTCCGGCATCAGGTAATTCAGATACACCGCAACCAGCATCGCCAGCATCATCACCACAACAGTGACCCACGGAATGCCGCGCTTAGAGATCTTCTGGAACACCTTTGGTGCGTGGCCCTGCTGCGCCATGCCGTGCAGCATACGCCCTACACCAAACACATCGCTGTTAATCGCTGACAGCGACGCCGTCAGCACCACGAAGTTAAGGATTGAGGCCGCGGCGGCAATGCCCAAATGCTGGAAGGTCAGCACAAACGGGCTGCCTGAGGTGCCAACCTGATTCCATGGATAAATCGACATGATCACGAACAGCGTGCCGACATAAAACACCAGGATGCGCATCGGTACCGAGTTGATGGCACGTGGAATTGAGGTCTTTGGATCGTCGGCTTCACCGGCCGTGATGCCGATAATCTCAATGCCGCCGTAGGCAAACATTACCATCTGCAGCGAAAGCAGCATGCCAACGATGCCGTGGGCGAAGAAGCCGCCGTTCGTCCAGAGATTGTGAATACCGGTCGGCTGCCCACCGTTGCCAATACCCCAGAAAATCATGCCGAAGCCCGCGATGATCATAATGATGATGGTGGCGACTTTGAAGAACGAGAACCAGAACTCCACTTCGCCAAACACTTTCACACTCATCAGGTTAATGGCACCGATAATCAGCACCACGCTCAGCACCCATATCCAGTGCGGCACCTCGGGGAACCACACGCCCATGTAGATACCAAAAGCCGTTACGTCGGCAATCGCCACAATCAGGATTTCAAAGCAGTAGGTCCAACCGGTGATGTACCCCGCCAGCGGGCCGAGATAGTCCTGCGCATAGCGCGAGAAGGAGCTGGCCTGCGGATTGTTCACCGACATCTCACCCAGTGCGCGCATGATGATGTACGCCACCGCACCGCCGATGATGTACGCCAGCAGCACGCTAGGGCCCGCCATTTTGATGGCATCAGCCGAGCCGTAAAACAGCCCGGTACCAATTGCCGATCCCAGCGCCATAAAGCGAATGTGGCGCGTGCTCAGTCCGCGTTTGAGCTTATTGGTTTCTTGCATAACACTCAGTACCTTGAAATGAAAAAACCACGGGCGAGCCCGTGGTCGAAATTAACAGCAGTGTCGCTTACTGATGCACAGCGACCTGTTCACGTCCTTTGGCCCGATCGACCACTGCGGCAATCACCAGCATCGCCAGTGACGGCGGCAACCAGGAGAGCCCCTGATCGGCCAGCGGCAGATGCTGGCTGAACAGCGGCAGCACATCTTTAAAGCTGGTGGTTTTAATCGCATCCACGACACCGAAAAGCAGGCTTATCAGCATGGTCGGCGCAATGATACGCGTGCTTTTATTCCACCATTTCAGGGTGAAACTCAATACCACCAGCACGATGCATGGCGGATAAATCGCCGTCAGCACCGGAATCGAGATCTGAATCAGATGGCTCAGGCCGAGATTCGACACCACCATGGAGAACAGACCCAAAATAAATACCAGCGTTTTATACGACAGTGGCAGGTATTGCGCAAAGAATTCTGCACAAGCGCAGGTCAGTCCAACCGCCGTCACCATGCAGGCCACGAAGATCAGCGCCGCAAGGAAGAAGCTGCCCATGCCGCCGAACGTCTGCTGTACGTAAGCATGCAGAATCTCTGCACCGTTGGCGCTCTGCGCCACCAATGCACCGCTATCGTTGCCGAGTTTGAACAGCGTCAGATAAATCAGCGTTAAACCGATACCCGCGATGATGCCAGCCAGCATGGTGTAGCGCGTCAGCAATTTGGCATCTTCAACACCGCGTGAACGCGCCGCATTGACGATGACGATACCGAACACCAGTGCGCCCAACGTATCCATGGTCAGATAACCGTTGACGAAACCGCTGGAGAAAGCCGCACGCTGATACTCTTCAGTGGCCGGCGACAGGCCGCCAGCTGGCCAGATCAGTACGGCAACGCCAAGTACAATCAGTGCCAGAATTTTCAGCGGTGCGAGGAAATGGCCCACGGTATCCAGCAATTTGCCCGGATAAAGCGAAATGCCGATCACCAGCGCGAAGTAAATCAGGCTGTAGATAAACAGCGGCATGGCGCCATCGCCTGTCAGCGGAGCAATACCCACGGCAAAGGAGACGGTGGCCGTACGCGGAGTCGCAAATAGCGGTCCAACGGCCAGGTAGCAGACGGTTGCCAGCAGCAAACCAGCCGCTTTACCAATCGGTGAGCTCAGCGCATCAATGCCGCCGCCAACGCGCGCCAGCGCAATAACGGTGATCACCGGAAGACCTACAGCAGTAATCAGGAAGCCGAGAGCAGCCACCCAAACGTGTTCGCCAGACTGAATACCCACCATCGGTGGGAAGATAATATTTCCTGCGCCAACGAACAGGGCAAACGTCATAAAGCCCAGCGCCAGGATATCCTTGGAGGTTAAACGGTGTGTCATAAACTTCTGTACTGCCTGTAGCTGATGTTGCGGTGGAAGTTGGGTTCGTGTTGTCCTCTGGATGCGCTAAAACAAGGGCTTAACTGACAAGACCAGCGTGTTATACCGGTCAAAACGCCAAAGCGCAGGTGATTTAAACTACTTTTCTTCTGTTCGCAGAGGGATAAATCGACAACGGCGCAAATTAGAACGTTTATAGCGAAGAAAGGCAATACAGGATCGGAAAACCAGAAGGATATAACAAGATAGCGGCATAAAGCAGTGAATCACGGCGGATTAGCGGTAAAACACCCCAGATGATTTGCTTAAACTTTCCTCACAGCGAAAGATCTCTTTGCATAAATCCGCCTGAAAATGCACAAAAGGCGCGATTTACGCGCCTGTTTGCTCAGGTTTACAGCATCACCAAACGCTTTTGGCGATATCGACCACCAGACGAATCTTCTGCCACTGCTGCGCTTCGCTCAGGCTGTTCCCCTCTTCCGTTGAGGCAAAACCACACTGTGGGCTCAGGCAAATCTGCTCCAGGCTTACGAACTGCGACGCTTCCTGCAGACGTGCTTTCACCTGCTGCACGTCTTCCAGCTCGCCGGTTTTGGTGGTAATCAGCCCAAGAACCACCTGCTGATGGCCAGGCTTGAGGAAGCGCAGCGGTTCAAAGCCACCCGAACGCTCGTTATCATACTCCAGATAGAAGGCATCAATATTTACCCCGCCAAACAGCACTTCGGCCACCGGTTCATAGCCGCCTTCAGAGATCCAGGTTGAACGGAAGTTGCCGCGACACACATGCAGCCCAACGGTCAGATCTGCTGGTTTGCCTTCCAGCGCGCTGTTCAGTACGTGAGCGTAGATGCGCGCCAGTTCCTGTGGATCTTCACCCCGTTCACGGATCTGCTGCTGCTGTTCGGTAGAGCACAGATAGGCCCACACCGTGTCATCCAGCTGCAAATAACGGCAGCCTGCGTCGTAAAACGCTTTGATAGCATCTTTGTAGGTTTGCGCCAGATCGGCGAAGTATTGCTTAAGGTCGGGATAAACCGTGGCATCAATCACCTTACGGCCGCCGCGGAAGTGCAGCACGCTTGGGCTCGGAATGGTCATCTTCGCCACCGCATCGCCCGCAATGCTTTGCAGGAAACGGAAGTGATCCAGCATTGGGTGATGCGGATTAAAAGCCACTTTGCCGGTGACTTTCACGCCGTGGGCTTTGGTCTGTACGCCATTGAATTGAATGCCCTGCTCCGCCTCGAACAGCTCAACGCCGAGCAGATCGCCGAAGAAATCGAAGTGCCACCATGCACGACGGAATTCACCATCGGTAACGATTTGCAGGCCATTGGCGCGCTGCTGCTCGACGACATTGCGGATTTCACGGTCTTCAACCTGACGCAGTTGGTCAGCATTGATTTCACCTTTGGCGAACTGCTCGCGCGCCTGCTTGATAGCGGCAGGACGCAAGAAACTCCCCACGGTATCGGCACGGAACGGGGCTTGAGCTGGCATCTTCACTCCTTTAACCCCACGTATAATTACGACAGGGTATAATTTCATTGGGTTATTTTAGCCATCTGGATGGCTACATGTCCAAGAAGAGTGCCACGCTATGCTCATCCCGGCAATAGAAGAAATTTCAGCTCACATGAAGGAATTTCATGATCAGATGCACGTTCTTCAATTTCCTTCAATGGCGGCACGCGCCTGTGCCATTTGGCTGTCCGATAACGGCAGATAACCGGCTTCGCTCACCCGCCGCTGTCCTTGTGGTGAAAGCACCTGATGCAGGAAGGCATTGACCAGCGGCGGTAAGGGTTTGCCCGGCGCTTTATTCACGTAGATATACAGCGGACGCGACCACGGATAACGGCCGCTACGAATGGATTCGGCATCCGGCATCACGCTTTCGCCCGCCGGCGTATCCACCGGCAGCATTTTCACACCGCTGAGATGAAAGCCAAAGCTAGCGTAGCCAATGCTGTTCGGTGTGGCGGCGACGGCCTGTACCACCGCTGCGGAACCGGGAAATTCAGCGACATCCGCCCGAAAATCGCCGTTACACAGCGCCTGCTGCTTAAAAAATCCCCAGGTACCTGAAGCTGAGTTGCGGCCGTAGCGCTGAATGCTGCGCGTCGTCCATGCGCCGCGACTCAAGCCGAGATCGCCCCAGTGCTGCGGCACCTGTTGCGCGCCACACCGTCGGGTAATGGAAAACAGCGCATCAAGCTGCTGCGGCGCGATGTGCGACAGCGGATTGTCCTGATTAACGACCACCACCAGCGCATCCATCGCCACCGGAACCGCCAGCGGCGGGTAGCCGTAGCGGGCGATAAACAGCTGACGTTCATCACTCTGCATCGGACGGCTCATTGCCCCCAGCTGCGCCGCACCCGCCGCCAGTGCGGTAGGCGCCGTTGAGGATCCCGCCGCCTGTACCTGCACGTTCACACCCGGTGACTGGCGGCTGAAATCTTCCCCCCACAACGTCATCAGGTAACCTAGCGTATCCGATCCCACGCTGCTGAGATTACCCGTCAGCATAGTTTGTTGGGCGTGCGCTAAAGCAGAGCAAAGCAGCAAGCAGGAGAGCAACAGCGATTTCATGAGTGGTTCCGCAATTCAATAAGGGCTCTATTCTGTCGCGGCGCGATTTATCGCGCAATTAAATGCGTCATGGCAGCCAGCGAGGCGCGAATAGGTCGCCATGAATGGCGCCCCTACGTTTGCGGAGCTGGGTTTTCGTAGGGTGCGCACCTGAATGCATAGGCAATAAATTGACTCACTAGGTGTTAACACGCTCTTGAGCCACGTTAGCCACAATCAACCGTGGTGGCAGAAGAAAGCTGAAGCAGGTTTCCTGATGCGGCACGCTGGTGATCTCCAGCCGCGCATTATGATGGCCCAACGCGTGTTTCACGATCGCCAGCCCTAGCCCGCTACCGCCGGTGGCGCGCGAACGTGCTTTATCCACGCGATAGAAGCGTTCAGTCAGGCGCGGCAAGTGCTGCTCGCTGATGCCGGGGCCGTCATCGCACACCTTAAACTGCGCGCCTTGTTTGGTACGCAGCCAGCTGATGTCGATACGCGTCCCTTCCGGCGTGTGGTTCACCGCGTTGTACACCAGATTGGAAATGGCGCTGCGCAGTTGCTCATCATTGCCAAATACTTTGAGATGCGGATCGGTATGGAAATGGAGGGTATGACGTCCCTGACTCAACGTTTCTGCTTCATGCTGCAGCAGCAGCAGCATGCCCGGCACATCTACCGTCTCTTTCAGATCGATGGCCGGCGCCGCTTCAATACGCGATAAGGTCAGCAACTGTTTTACCAGGCTGTCCATGCGGCGCGTTTGCTCTTGCATGGTGTGCAGCGCTTTGCTGCGCGTGCGCTCGTTCATCACTGCGTCATCCATCATTTCCAGATAACCCTGCAACACGGTGAGCGGCGTGCGCAGTTCATGACTAACGTTGGCAAAGAAGTTACGTCGCGCGCCTTCCAGCTGGTGCATCTGGGTGACATCGCGCGCCACCATCAGCCATTGCCCTTCACTGTAAGGCATCACGCGGAATTCCATATGATGCTGATTATTGAGGATCTGCGTCAGCGGCGCGTCAAAATTGCGCTGACGGATATAGCGGGAAAACTCGGGATAGCGCAGTAAGTTGAGGATGTTCTGCCCGTTATCCTCTGGCCAGCGCAAGCCCAGATGCTGCTGCGCCAGGCCATTACACCAGAAAATGGTGCCCTCTTCGGTGGTAAGCACCACGGCATCCGGCAGCGATTCTGCGCCGCTACGGAAACGTTTGATCAGGTTACCCAGCTCGCGCCGACGCCGGCGGTTACGCAGCTGCATCTGATACAAACCGTAAAACAGCGGTTCCCAGCTACCGCGCCCGGCAGGCGGCGTCATGGAGCGATCGACCCATAGCCAGTGCGACAGGCGCATGAGATTCCTGAAGTGCCAAAACAACACGCCGGTGACGGCAATCAGTAGCAGCCACGGCAGATAACCGAACAACAGACCGAGCACCAGCGCAGGTAAACACACCAGCGCCAGCTCAATCAACAATCTCTTCCAGGAGAGTCGTTCCAGCACGGTAAAAACTCCGTTTAGTAGCGGGCAGAGAAACGATACCCTGTTCCGCGAACGGTTTGAACCATGCGATCGTGGCCGGTGAGCTCCAGCGCTTTGCGTAAACGGCGAATATGCACATCGACGGTACGATCTTCGACATACACATTGGTGCCCCAGACGTGGTTCAACAGCTGCTCGCGACTGTAGACGCGTTCCGGGTGGGTCATAAAGAAGTGCAGTAATTTATATTCGGTCGGTCCCATCTCCAGCGGCGTGGTTTCGGACATCACGCGATGCGAGGAGGGATCGAGGCTTAAACCCTGCATCTCAATCACCTCTTCCACCGCCATCGGTGAAATTCGGCGCATGACCGCTTTGATACGCGCCATCAACTCTTTCGGCGAGAACGGCTTGGTGATGTAATCATCCGCGCCCACTTCCAGGCCACGCACGCGATCTTCCTCTTCACCGCGCGCTGTCAGCATCATCACCGGAATGTCGCGCGTCATCGCTTCGCGTTTCAAATGTTTAATAAATTGAATGCCACTGCCACCGGGCAACATCCAGTCCAGCAGAATTAAATCAGGCCAGGGTTCGATCAGCTTACCAATCGCGCTGTCATAATCTTCCGCCTCAATAGGCTGGTAATCATTCTGTTCCAGCACGAAACATAACATTTCACGGATGGGAGCTTCGTCTTCCACAACCAAAATGCGCTTAGCCATTGTAACTCCTGCTAGTGTGACACCGTGTCACTGGGATTTGCGGCGCCATTATGCGTCAGTTTTATGACACTTTTATGAAAACCCCGCCCCGTGATAAATAGATAAAAAACAGAAATGTGACAAGCAAAATCCCCTTTTTTCGTTTGCTACTGAAGCCGTTATACTTGCGCATTGTTTTTATTTAGCAGGAAGCATACATGCGCATCATTCACACCGCTGACTGGCATCTTGGCCAGTTCTTTTACAGTAAAAGTCGCGCCAGGGAACATCAGGCGTTTCTCGACTGGCTGCTGGATCAGATTGTGCAGCATCAGGTGGATGCGCTGATTATCGCCGGCGATCTGTTTGATACCGGTTCGCCGCCGAGCTATGCGCGTGAAATGTTTAACCGCTTTGTGGTGGCGCTGCAGCCCTGCGGCTGTCAGCTGGTGGTGCTGGCGGGCAATCACGATTCGGTTGCCACCCTGAATGAATCGCGCGAGCTGCTGGCCTGCCTGAATACCCAGGTGATCACCAGCGCCACACCGCAGGGCGAGCAGCAGGTGCTAACGCTGAAGCAGCGCGATGGCGCGCCGGGCGCGCTGCTGTGCGCCATTCCTTACCTGCGCCCGCGCGATATTCTGCGCAGCCAGGCCGGACAATCCGGGCGCGAGAAACAGCTTTCGCTGCTGGAAGCGATCGAGCAGCACTATCAGCAGTGCTTTGCCGCCGCCCTGGCGCAGCGCGAGGCGCTGACGAACAAACTGCCTATTATCGCCACCGGCCATCTCACCACCGTTGGCGTCACCAAAAGTGACTCGGTGCGCGACATCTATATCGGCACGCTGGATGCCTTTCCGGCGCAGGCGTTTCCACCGGCTGATTACATTGCGCTCGGCCACATTCATCGCGCACAGCGCATCGCTAACAGCGACCATATTCGCTACAGCGGCTCGCCGATCCCGCTCAGCTTTGACGAACTTGGGCGTGAAAAGAGCGTGTTTCTACTGGAGTTCAGCGCCACGCTTGATGCCGTTACGCCGTTGACCATTCCACTATTCCAGCCGATGCAGATGCTTAAAGGCTCAATGGCGGAGATCGAACATCAGCTGGCGCAGTTCAGCGAGCGCGCCAGCGAACATCCTACCTGGCTGGATATTGAGATCACTACGCAGGAATATCTCAGCGATTTGCAGCGCCGCATCGAAGCATTAACAGAAAATCTACCGGTTGAAGTGCTGCTGGTGCGCCGCAGCCGCGAGCAGCGGCAGCGCAGCCTGGAACGTCTGGAAAACGAAACCCTGAGCGAATTAAAAGTCGAAGAGGTTTTTGCCCGCCGCCTGGCGCAGGAAGAGCAGCTGGATGCTGAGCAGGCCGAGCAGCTGACGCTGATGTTCCGCCGCCAGCTTGCAGCGCTGGAGAATCCATCCGCATGAAAATTTTGACGCTCCGATTTAAAAATCTCAATGCGCTGCGCGGCGAATGGTTTATCGATTTCCGTCGCGAGCCTTTCGCCAGCAACGGCCTGTTTGCCATTACCGGTGCCACCGGCGCGGGCAAAACGACGCTGCTTGATGCCATTTGCCTGGCACTTTATCACCAGACGCCGCGCCTTGGCGTGCTGTCGCAAACGCAGAATGAGCTGATCACCCGTGACACCGCCGAATGTCTGGCAGAAGTGGAATTCGAAATCAAAGGCGAAGCCTGGCGCGCCTTCTGGAGCCAAAACCGCGCGCGCGGTCTGGTTGACGGCAAATTGCAGGCGCCGCGCGTCGAGCTGGCCCGCGTCGCCGATAATCAAATCATCGCCGATAAAGTGGGCGACAAGTTAAAAGCGATCGAAACCTTATCAGGGCTGGATTTCGCCCGCTTTACCCGCTCAATGATGCTGTCACAGGGCCAGTTTGCCGCCTTCCTCAATGCGAAACCTGGCGAACGCGCCGAGCTGCTGGAAGAGCTCACCGGCACCGAGATCTACGGACAAATTTCGATTCAAATCTACGAACGCTGGCGCAGCGCACGTGGCGAGCTGGAGACGCTGCGCGCCCGCGCGGGCGGCATGTTGCTGCTGGATGAAGCGCGACGGGCAGAACTGACGCAGCAGCTGGCGGAGCTGAGCGCCCAGGAAAAAGCGTTAAGCGAACAGCTAATACAGGCCCAGCTGCAGCAGCAGTGGCTGACGCAGTCACAGCAGCTGGCGCAGGAACAGCAGCAGGCCGAACAGGCGCTGCTGAGCGCCCAGCAGGCATGGCAGCAGGCCGATAGCGATCGTCAGCGCCTGGCGCGCGCGGAACCGGCGGAAAAGCTGCGCGATAAACTCCAGCAGCGCGAACGGCTGCAAGCCGATCGGCAGGCTCTGGAACAACACTCACAGCAGTTGCAGAGCCAGCAGCAGCAAGCCAAAGCGACGCTAGAGCAGAGCGAGAACCACTATCAGGCAGCACAACAGGCGCGTGAGCAAGCGCTACAACAGCAGCAGCAGCTGGAAACGCTGCTCACCGAGCAGGTCATTCCACTCGATCACAACATCGCACATACGGCGCAACAACTTGAGGAACAGCAGCGGCTGCATGCCCAGCAGCAACTGACGCTGCAAAACAGCCAAAGCGCACTCACCCTGCAACAGCAGGTAAGTGAACATTTACAGCAGCAGCTGGCGCAGCAGCAGGAATATCGTAGCCGCGAAGCGGCGGTGGCCCATTGGGGCGCAGAAATAACCCGCTGGCAGGCCGACATTGCCCGGTTGACCGAACGCGAACAGGCGTTGACACAGCTGGCTCAAAAACAGCTGCAGCAGCGCAGCCAGCTTGAACAGCTGCAACAGGCGCAGGCACAGCGCGAGCAGGCCGCGCAGCCTCTGCAACAGGCTGAAGCACAGGCCGCACTGCAGCAGCTGCAAGCAGAGCAAGTACTGACTTCGCTTGAGAATGAACTCAGCAGCGCGCAGCTGCGGACCGCCCTTGCCCAGCATCAAAAACAGCGTCCAGCGCGCCAACAGCTCACTCTGCTCGCCGCACAGTGGCAATCGCTACAACCGCAACGCTTACAGCGTCAGCAGAAGTTAGTCCAGCTGCAGCAACAGCATCAGCAAGCAGAGCAGGCGTTGCAAGAGCTGCGCGAGGATTATAAGCGGGAACATCAGGCGCTGCTTGATGTGCGCAGAATCTGCGAGCTGGAGCGCACCATTGCGCAGCTGGCCGAGGAACGTGCAAAGTTGCAGCCAGATCAGCCCTGCCCGCTGTGTGGCTCATGTCAGCATCCGGCGATTGCGCAATATCAGCAGCTTGAACCTGGCGCAAATCAGCAGCGTCTGAACGCGCTGGAAACACGCGTGGCGCAGCTAAAAGAATCCGGTACGGCCAAAGGCGAGCAGCAGAAACTGTCACTGCAACAGCAGCAGGCATTGCAGCAGGAAATCAGCGAATACGATCGGCAGATTGCGACGGCAGCCAGTCAGTGGCAAGCGCTGTGTGGTGAGCTGGCACTTACCTGCACGCTGGAGCAGCAGGCCGAATTTGCTCAATGGCAGCAGCAGCAGGATGCACAGGAACTGACTCAACAGCAGCAGCTTCAGGCGCGGGAAGACGCGGCGCGCGCCGCACAGCAGGCGAAGGATGCGCATCTGCAACAGCAGCAGCAGTGGCAACAGCACCAAAACCAGCAGCTATTGGCGCAGCAGCAGATCGCCAATATCCAGCACGTGCTGGAAGAACATAGCCAGCATGAAAGCAGCGAACGCCATGCGCATCAGCAGCTGGTGCAGCAGCTGTCACACCAGGTAGAGCAGCATCAGCTCAGCCAGCCGGAGCCGACCGCGCGCGATAGCTGGCTCGACGCACTACAGCAGCGCTGGAGGAAATGGCAGGATAGTGAGCGGTTGCTAGCTGAATTGCAGCCACAGCTGGCAAAAGCCGAGAGCGAACGCAGCAACCTGCAACAGAATCTGGAACGTGAACAGCGGCGCAGCGCTGAGCTACAGCAAACGCTCAGCGCCTTGCAGCAACAGCAGCAGCAATTGCAGCAGCAACGTCAGCAGCTGTTTGGCGAGCAATCAGTGGCGACAGCGCGTCAGCAGCAGCATGCCGCCCTGCAACAGTGTGAACAGGTGCTGGCGCAGCAGTTGCAGCAATGGCAACAGGCGCAAAGCGCGCTGCACGGCCTGAAGGGGCAGTGTGAGGAAATTGCTGCGCAGCAGCAGACGTTGCATGATCGCGTAGCCGCGGCTGAAGCCGCCCTGCAGGCGGCGCTACAGCAGAGTGATTTTGCTGATGAAGCCGCACTGCGTGCCGCACTGCTGGAGGAAAGCGAGGTGCAGCAGCTGCGTCAGCGGCTGCAAACGCTTGAGCAGCAGCGTCAGCAGCAGTTCACGCTACACGAGCAGCTCACCCTGCGACAAGCCGCACATCAGCAGCAGCGTCCGGCGGATCTCCGCGATGACACCGCCGCCAACATCCAGCAGCAGCTGGAACAGCTGCGTATTGCGCTGCGCGACAATGCCCGTCAGCAGGGTGAAGCGCAGCAGCAATTGCAGAGCGATGCCGAACAGCGTCAACAGCAGCAGGCGCTGCTGGCACACATCGCCGCCGGGGAAGTGGAGCTTGCACAGCTTGGTCGCCTGAACGATCTGGTCGGCTCGGCTAAAGGCGATAAATTCCGCCGTTTCGCGCAGGGGTTGACGCTTGATCACCTGGTATGGCTGGCGAACCGGCAGCTGGATCGTTTGCATGGTCGCTACCTGCTGCAGCGCCGCATCAGCGAGGAGCTGGAGCTGCAAGTGGTGGATACCTGGCAGGCGGATGCCACGCGCGATACGCGCACGCTGTCGGGTGGTGAGAGTTTCCTGGTAAGTCTGGCGCTGGCGCTGGCGTTATCCGATTTGGTCAGCCATAAAACGCGTATCGAATCGCTGTTCCTCGATGAGGGCTTCGGCACGCTGGATGCCGAGACGCTGGATACCGCGCTGGATGCGCTCGACGCGTTAAACGCCAGCGGCAAAACCATCGGCGTGATTAGCCATGTTGAAGCGATGAAAGAGCGCATTCCCGTGCAGATTAGAGTGCGCAAGATGAACGGATTGGGTTACAGCAAGCTGGAGCTGCCGGGCGAGTAAACCAGGTCGTCATAAATGGCGTAATGCTCGTCAGTTAAGCGTGAATCGGTCACCATGAATGGTGACCCTACGTGAATATCGCCGGGTTTTCGTAGGGTGCGCATTCATGCGCACCTGCATAAACAGGCATTTTTTTGCTTAAGTGAGCGGCATTACGTCATAAATGGCGACCTTACGAAGGGTGCGCATTGCTGCGCACCTGGTTTTTACCTCACGGTCGCCAACTTATAGCGCGGGCCGACCAGTAAACCGCCCTGCTCGTTTTGCGCTAACAGGCGAGCGCTGGTAACGCCGGCAATGGTATGGGCTTTATCCGAGACATTGCTGGAAATCTGCTTGATGGCAGCCGACACCAGCATGCCGATAAGGCCGCCGTTGTTATTGTTGTTGTCTTCCGCATCGCTGGCGGTGGCAACGCCCTGCCAAATCTCTTTACCCGTGCGCAAATCCACCAGACGCGCCGTCGCCGATACGGTAGTGACGCTCTGGATCACCTGATAGCTGCTGCCGTAATCGTTAACGGAAATATAAAGTGCACTGTCCGCATGGAAAATATCGTGCAGGCGCTGTGGGCTAACCGCTTGAATTTCATGACCGTTAGTCAATCCATTCTGCTGGAAAGTTTCATCCACCACCGCGACCGGAAACACGTAATAGCCCGCTTCTGCCAGCGGTTCGGTTACCAGCGACGTGAAACTGCTCGCCGCGTTCACATCAGGAGCTTTGTTATCTGCCGGCAATACCAAAATAGAGGCGGGTTTGCTGGCGCGGAATGCGCTGTAGTCGTAGGGTTTTTTATGCGGTGCACAGCCGGTCAGCAGCAGTGCCGCCAGCACGCCACAAGCAGCAATGAGTTTCTTCATTGTGCAACTCCTTGTTTTTTCTTCATCAGAAAGTCCATATAGGGGGCAGATTCCGGGAACAGCTGTTTTTCGGTAGCAAACTGTCCGAAGGCTTTATCGGTAGCACCGGTTTTGGCATAAAGCAGCCCCAGCTGCGCGTGCAGACCCGGTGCGACCGGCTTATTAACGGCCCTGGCTTTTTCGATATCCAGATTCAGCGCGTCGATCTGCTTCTGCGGATCGCTATCTTTTTTGTAGTAGCTGTAGATCTGCTGCTGGTAATCACCCCAGTAATAGGTCGGCTCCGGTGCTTTAGGTGCACAACCCGCCAGCACGCCTGCGGCGATCAGTGCCGCACTCAGTTGCAACATTTTCATGCTCAATATCCTTATTTCGCTGGACGCCATGCGCCGCTGTTAATGCCATCCACTAAGTGATCCACCGCTTCACGGATCGCCAAATCCATCACTTTGCCATTCAGCGTAGAGTCGTAGCTGGCGGTGCCACCAAAGCCAATGATCTCACGTGCCGACAGCTGGTATTCACCGGCACCTTGCGCGCTATACACCACTTCGGACGTGGTCACATCCACCACGTTCAGGTTCACTTTGGCGTACGCGACCTGGCTCTTACCACGACCAAGGATGCCCCACAGCTGCTGATCGCCCACTTCTTTGCGACCAAACTCAGTAATATCACCGGTGATGATGTAGCTGGCACCCTTGATATTCTGCTCGCTCTTTTTAAAGCCCGCTTCCTGCTGCAACTCTTTCAGGTTGCTACGATCCAGCACGTTGAAGCGATTGGTCTGCTGCAAATGCGTAACCAGAATGGTTTTTGACTGATTGCCGAGACGATCAACACCATCTGAGAAGATGCCATTCATATACGAGGAGCGGTTATCGAACTGTCCGACGGCAATCGGGCTGCGTACGCCTTGATACGCAGGCTGGCTGGCCGCACGTACCTGTGGCGCTTCAATGGCGCGTGACGATTCGGTGGCACAGCCGCTAATCAGCGTCGCGCTTAACAAGGAGAGTGCCGCAAGGGCATATTTTTTCTGCATTTCTAATCCATGAATCAAGAAGGGATAACACCGCAAGACTGCGGCAAATTCTGGTTCTGCCGACTGTCAGAGTAATGCCATAGCATTGATTGAGTCGGTCTGTAGACTGTCGGCAGAGCGAGAGAAAACCTTTAGTGAAAAATAGGCATATTAATGAATTTAATTAATAGAATGACGGGATTATTGGGCGGGTTAATGATTATTGCTTTACTGAGTGCCTGCCAGCATTCTCAGCCAAAGCAACAGGATAGCATCGTCAATCTGTGCCAGCCGCAGAGCGAGCCGGGCAGCGCATCCTGTAAATGGGCTGATGAGATGCAGCATCAGCTTAACCAGCATTTCCGCGATGCCCCGCGTTATGCTGGTCAGCAATGTCTGGTGCGTCTGGAGTGGCAAACCAGCGGGCGCTATGCGGTGACCCAGACGCAAGGCGATGAAACGCTGTGCCTGCGCGCCTGGCAACTAATTGGCCAAACCAAAGATCTACCGCCCCCGCCCGATCGCAAACAACCGGCGTGGTTCGGTTTTGCCCCTAGCTCGCCAGCCCATCCTGGCGCCACTGGCGCGGGCTGATGCCAAACCAGCGGCGGAAGGCGCGTGAAAAGGCGCTGACTTCGGAGTAACCGAGCAGCAGCGCCATTTCCGAGATCGGCAGCTGCTTTTGTTGCAGATAATGCGTGGCCATCTCACAGCGCACCTTATCCACCAGCGCCGTGAAGCTGATCCCCTCTTCGCGCAGTCGCCGTTGCAGCGACCAGCTCGACAGCCCCATTTTTTCAGCAATCTCTTCCAGCACCGGTTCGCCCTGCATCAATGAGAGATGGATCTGCGAGCGCGCCTGTTCCACCACGCTTTGCAGGCTGGCAGAACTGTTAAGGCGACGAATGGCATCCTGCATCACCATCAGCAGCATCGGATCCTGCTCTGGCATGGTGCGCAACAGATCGCGCTTCGGGATCAATAAGGAGTTAAACGGCTGATCAAACCACACGGGCGCATCAAAGACTTTGCAGTGCTCGTGCCACTGTTCAGGACGCGGATGTTCGAAATGTACCTCGCGCGGCGCCCAGTTTCTCCCCGCAACGTGGCGGATCAAATTGAGGAACATGCCGAGCGTCAGCTCTGCATCCTGACGCCGCGACAGAATGGCACCGTGGCGCACCTGGTAATCGAGTCGCCAGCAGTCGCCCTTATCCACCAGCCGCGTCAGCGTATCGTGCTGGTGCCACGGAAAGGCATTCACTACGTTATGCAGCGCCTGCTCCAGCGTCGGCGAGCACAGGCCGATATAACCAATCAGGCCTAATGACTGCGGTTTGAACTGCTTGCCGTAATGCAAACCGAAGTTATCAAAACCGGAGTGACGTGCCGCCTCCTCCATCACGCGACAATAGTTCACCAACCCCAGACTTAACGTTGGGCTTGCCAACAGCTCTGAGTTAATCCCGCTGATACCGAAGATGCGATCGACATCGCCGCCCTTGTCCGTAATAAACGCGCTAAGTCCAGTGGCCGCCGCCGCCAGCACACCACGGTTGCTGGCGCTGACGGATAACGCGCTAAACGCTGCCGTCGGTGTCATCATTGATTGCATTAGAACCTCACAGGGTGGCGTGAATGAAACAGGTGGAGGATTACAGCAATTTTCATACCAGGCGGATGATCTGCGGGTTTTGTCGTAGGGTCGCCATTGATGGCGACCTCAATTGCGCAGTGACAGCGCAAAGCTGCTCACTGCTGGTGCATCAAACGCCGAGCGGCAGCTGATTGGTTTCCAGATAACGACGGCAAAGCCGTACCGAATGATCGGCCCACTGCGGCCCCAGACTCCGCGCCATGTCGGTTTCCGCGTGCGATCCCATCCACGCTGTCATCTGAATACGCCGCTGGATCAGCAGCGTCGGCACCAGCGCCATCTCTTCATCGCTGATGTGCGCCACTTTTTCATAGCCGAGGATCCAGTTATCTACCCATTCGGCAGCGCGTGGATGGTGCTCGACAAAACTGACCGCCGCCGCCAGATCGTGCAGATACCAGCCGAGCCCGCAGTCATCAAAATCGATCACCCGCGTTTCGCCCTTGTGCAGCAGCAGATTGGTTAGACGCAGATCGGCGTGGATCAAACCATAACGATCCGCGCCTTTGCCAAAGCCCTGCAGCTCTTGCCCCACTCGCGCCACCGCCTCCGCAACGATGCCGTGATCGGCCGGATTAAGATTCGGCGCATCCTGCCAGCGTCCCCAATGGCTGCGATCGCTGACCATGGTGTGATGATCCCAAATGATGCGCTGGAAAGCGGCCGGTTTCTGCCAGCTACGGCTGTGCTGATGCAGGCGGGCGGTAATCTGTCCCAGCTGCTGAAAGGCTTTGGGATCGACATCGGTAGTTGGCATCTCCCCCTCGATCCAATGGAACAGCACCGCGTAGCGCTCGCCGCCATCCGCCATCGGCAGCGTCAGCACGGTTTCACCCTCGCTGGTGGGGATCGCCTGCGGCACCATAATCCCGGTATCGCGAAGCGCATCCAGCCACAGCAGTTCGCTCAGAATATCTGCTTTGCTGTGATAATTAGGACGATGCAGCCGCAGCGCATAACGCTTGCCCGCCGCCATCAATAAGAAAGTGGCATTTTCAGAACGACACAGGAGCTTCAGCTCCCCGCAGAGCGCGGCAGGAAAGCGGGCCAGCGCCTGGTGCGCCAATAAGGTGATTTCCGCATCGGTTAAGGTATCGGATTGTTCGGCACTCATTCATCAGTCTCCAGCATCAAGCACGTGTTATCAGCATGGAATGACGTCGTCCTGACCGCTTGACCGCAGACAACCCAAAGTTGACCGCAGCGTGCATCTGGCACTTTTCTTGCCGCAGAGTTGACCGTGGAGGACAAAACTCACTGCACCCGCGTCAAGTTTTCCCGCATAAGGCGGCGGCATTATCACTTCACTGTAGCGCAAACAATAAAAAAGCGCGGTGAAGCTGCCGCACCAACAATGACGACGGGGAGAAGATGATGACGACTAAGCTCAAACCCACGCTGGGCACCCTGCATTTGTGGGGCATCGCGGTTGGACTGGTGATTTCCGGTGAATACTTTGGCTGGAGTTACGGTTGGGGCGTGGCGGGCACGCTGGGATTTTTGATCACCACCGCGATGATCGCCACTATGTATACCTGCTTCATTTTCAGCTTTACCGAACTGACCACCGCGATTCCGCATGCCGGCGGCCCGTTTGCCTATAGCCGCCGCGCCTTCGGTGAAACCGGCGGCCTGATTGCCGGCCTGGCCACACTGATTGAGTTCGTGTTCGCACCGCCCGCTATCGCGATGGCGATTGGCGCCTACCTCAACGTGCAATATCCCGATCTCAATCCGAAAACCGCTGCGGTGGGTGCTTACGTGGTGTTTATGACGTTGAATATTTTGGGCGTGAAACTGGCAGCGATGTTCGAACTGGTGGTCACCGTGCTGGCGGTACTTGAACTGCTGGTGTTTATGGGCGTGGTATCGCCGGGCTTCAGCATCGCCAATTTCGCCGCCAACGGCTGGGCCGGTAGCGATCACTTTGGCATGCCTGCGCTTTCAGGTATCTTCGCTGCCATTCCGTTCGCCATCTGGTTCTTCCTGGCCATTGAAGGTGCCGCAATGGCAGCCGAAGAGGCCAAAGATCCCAAACGAACCATTCCTAAAGCCTACATCACCGGCATCATGACGCTGGTGGTGCTGGCGATTGGCGTGATGCTGCTGGCTGGCGGCGCGGGCGACTGGCGCAAGCTGTCCGACATCAACGATCCGCTACCGCAGGCGATGAAGATGATTGTTGGTGAGCACTCTAACTGGATGCATATGCTGGTATGGATCGGTCTGTTTGGCCTGATCGCCAGCTTCCACGGCATTATTCTGGGCTATTCCCGCCAGTTTTTCGCCCTCGCCCGCGCCGGTTATCTGCCGCAAAGCCTGGCGAAACTGTCACGCTTCCAGACGCCGCACCGCGCGATTATCGCCGGTGGCTTAATAGGGATCGCCGCGATTTACAGCGATGGTTTCGTCAATTTGCAGGGCATGACGTTAACCGCCGCGATGATCACCATGGCGGTGTTCGGCGCGATTGTGATGTACCTGATGAGCATGCTGAGCCTGTTTAAACTGCGCCGCACGGCACCCGAAATGGAACGCAGCTTCCGCGCGCCGGGCTATCCGATTGTGCCGGGCATTGCGCTGGTGCTGTCGCTGGTGTGTCTGGTGGCAATGCTGTGGTTTAACCCGGTGATCGGTGGCTTGTTCGTGGCGATTATGGCGGTGGGTTACGTCTACTTCCTGGCCACCAAATCACAACGCGATAACGCGCCGCAGGATTCGATGTTAATAGGTGAGTGATGTTTGCAGGTCGCCATAAATGGCGACCCTACGGCATATACGGGTTGTGTTGGGTCGCCATTCATGGCGACCTCTGTTAACTCTTCACCGGCCACAGCCACGCCGCACCGCGTACGCCGCTTGAATCACCGTGCACCGCTTTCAGCACCGGGGTTTCACACTCCCGGCCAAATACCCACTGCTTCATCAGCGCCGGCACGGTTTGATACAGACGATCGTTATTGCTCATTCCGCCGCCCAGCACAATCACATCCGGATCAAGTAAATTCACCACCTGCGCCAGCGATTTCGCCAGGCGCATTTCGTAGCGATTCATCGCCAGCTCTGCCACGGGATCCTGCTGCTCAATCAGCTTAATGATCTCAGCCCCTTTCAAAGCCTTACCGCTCAAACGCTGGTAATCGATGGCAAAACCGGTGCCAGACACGAACGTCTCAATACATCCCTGCAACCCGCAATAACACGGCACTTCCGCGCGGTAACGCAGCTCATCTTCATCCATCCACGGCAGCGGATTGTGGCCCCATTCGCCGGCGTTACCGTTACCGCCGATGCGCGACTCGCCGCCAATCGCCACGCCCGCGCCTGAACCGGTACCGATAATCACCGCAAACACCAGCGACTTTCCGGCGCCTGCTCCATCCACCGCTTCGGAAACCGCCAGACAATTCGCGTCATTGGCGATGCGCACGTCACGATTCAGCGCCTGCGCCAAATCCTTATCCAGCGGTTGCCCGTTTAGCCAGGTGGAGTTGGCATTTTTCACCCGCTGGGTGTAAGGCGAAATCGTGCCCGGAATGCCGATGCCGACGGTACCCTGCTGCCCGGTTTTCTCTTCCGCTAACAGCACTAAATCGACAATCGCCTGAACCGTGGCAGCGTAGTCATCACGCGGCGTATTGACGCGATGGCGGAACAACTCTTGTCCCCGATCGGAGAGTGCAATCACTTCAATTTTAGTGCCGCCTAAATCAATCCCAATCCGCACGATTTATTCCTCATTATTCGTTCTGGTGACCAATACAGTAGAAGGCTGAATCGGGAAAGGCAATGAAACGAATCCGATGTTTCGCTATCATGCGCGCTGACTTTGAGACTTGTGCGCCCGATCGCACCCACGGTAAGGAATCCCGATGTTGTGGTTTAAAAATATGATGGTTTATCGTCTGAATCGTGACATTCCGCTGTCCGCAGACGATCTGGAAAAGCAGCTCGACGCCTTCACCTTTTCCCCGTGCGGCAGCCAGGATATGGCGAAAACCGGTTGGGTTTCACCGATGGGCAACCGCAGCGAAGCGCTGACGCATGAAATCAACGGTCAGATGGTAATTTGCGCGCGCACCGAGCAAAAGATCCTGCCATCGCCGGTGGTGAAACAGGCGCTGGAAGCCAAAATCGACAAGCTGGAGGCGGAACAGAGCCGCAAGCTGAAGAAGACCGAGAAAGACTCGCTGAAAGATGAAGTGCTGCATAGCCTGCTGCCGCGCGCGTTTAGCCGCTTTAGCCAGACGTTTATGTGGATCGATACCGTCAATAACCTGATCATCGTTGACTGCGCCAGCGCCAAAAAAGCCGAAGATACGCTGGCACTGCTGCGTAAAAGCCTCGGTTCATTGCCGGTGGTGCCGCTGACGCTGGAGAATCCGATCGAGCTGACGCTGACTGAATGGGTGCGTTCCGGTGAATTGCCGGCCGGTTTTGCCCTGATGGATGAAGCCGAGCTGAAGGCGATGCTGGAAGATGGCGGCGTGATCCGCTGCAAGAAGCAGGATCTGCTCTCCGATGAAATCGCCACGCATATTGAAGCCGGTAAAGTGGTCACTAAGCTGGCGCTCGACTGGCAGGAACGCATTCAGTTTGTCATCGCCGATGATGCTTCGGTGAAACGCCTGAAGTTTAGCGACACGCTGCGTGAGCAGAATGATGACATTGACCGCGATGATTTCGCTCAGCGTTTCGATGCCGATTTCATTTTGATGACCAGCGAACTGGCCGCGCTGATCGCTAATCTGGTGGAAGCGTTAGGCGGCGAAGCGAAGCGTTAACGACGATGACAATGCAGGGCAAAACGTCTTCCTTAAGTTTTGCCCTGCGCTGCCGATAGCCTCTTCTTTCGGCAAAGGGAGTCTGCATATGTCTTCTTCAATTCAACGCGCGGTATTATTCGGCGCACTCTCACTATTCACCGTCAGTAGTTTCAGCGAACCAGTCATTACCCGACTCAATGCAGTGCGTATTGGTGATCGTCTTAATGTCATGGTTGCGTTGGCCGGAAAACAAGGCGGCGCCATGCAAGTGTGGCAAGCCTACGACTGTAAAACGCTACGCGCTGAAGCACTCTATCGTAACTTCCTGGATAATGATGGGGCGACAAAAGGCCGCTTTTATGGTTCTGAATTCAGCCACTATCTGGCCCCACAGCCCGGCCCAAACCAGGATCCTGAAATCATTAAACGGATTTGCTCGCTACCCGAGCGAGCTGTCGTGTGGGAAAAAATTCAAACCGAAGATAAGTATGGCAGCACAGCGTTGATTGACATCGCTAATCTAAAGCGCGATGGCGATGAATTGCAGGTACGTGTTGGTTACGATTATGCAGCTAAGGACTTCGATCCACCATACGATGCACCTTATGCGCTGAAAGTTGAAAATTACCGCTTTAACTGTAAAACGCAATTACATATTCCTGTGTCTGCGCAGGATATTGATGAAAATGGCTATGTGACTGACTCGCTCGATAGTGCAGATATTGAGCGGCGAAAATCCTCTTTTCCGTTAACAACGCTTTTGGAAAAAAACTTCATTCAGCTTTGCTCGCTGGCCGATCCGCAGCACTTTCGCGCGCTGGGGCGCTTTACCGCCGCTACACACAAGCCTCTCAGCACAACAGCCATGCCTGTGCTACCCGACCTAAGCGCTAATCCTTCCTCTGTCATGGCAAGATTTCCTTTATCTGCCTCAGTGCAGCAGCAGGCAAAATCGATTATTCATCCTTGGGCGACGCCACGTTTTCGTCAGATCAGCTGGGTAGAGAAAAATCGTAGCGGTGAAGTCAAAGTACGCATGGATGTAGACGAGCAAGGCTTTATTCGCAAACTTGAAGATTACGGTATCTGGAAACTACAGCGGTTATCGTTAGCAAACGACACACAACTCGAATTTGCCATGTCGATAGCTTCCTATCCGACTCGACTTAAAAAGCTGGACACCACGCTACGTTACCCGTTGCATGCCGGGCAGCAGTATAAAAGTGTGCTGATCAATGAGGACCCGGTGAAAAGGGTCAGCGAAAGTTATCAAAGTGAAACCTGCAATGTTTACGAAGGCGGCAACGCTCACGAAATTAACCCCGCGTTCAGCGGTCACTATTTACGCGTGGATTGCCTGATTGAATCTGATAAACAGCCGGCACTCGTGTCACGTCAGGCGTGGATCGATGATTTGAAAGTGATGGTTCCAATCAGTGCGAAGATAGGTGACAAGCCTGATGAACAGACACAACTGCTTGATGTGAAGATTTGGCGTTAAAAAATGGCCGCATCGCGCGGCCATTTTAAGTCTTACAAGTAGCGGCACAGATATGAAGAAGGCTCGGCCACCTGCAAATGGAATTCGCTCTGGCCCGGTACGCTGAAAACGGAACCGGCTTCGTACCATTTCCACTCGGTTTCGCCCGGCAGCAGCACTTTCAGTGCACCGCTGACTACCGTCATCTCTTCCGGCTGAGCAGTGCCAAAGGTGTATTCACCTTCCGCCATCACGCCGACGCTGGCACGGCCAATGGTGACGCTGTCGAAACCAATGGATTTCACTTTTCCGTCGAAATACTCACTCGTATTGAGCATATTACTTCCTCACAGCACATTATCGTGACTGGCAGATTACTAAGGAACTCGCTGATCTGTCACGCGAAATAGCGCCACAGATCGCAAGTTGTGATCTCTTCGCATTAGACGATCAATTCTGCTGCCAGCTTGGCCACCAGCACGTTCGATAACAGTACTGGAATACCCAGCATTTTCTGCAGGAAATCACGGTGCTTCTGGTGGTAACCGATGCAATCCAGTACCACCACATCCGCCCCCTGCTCCTGCAACGACAATCCTGCTTCCACCAGATCCGACTGCTCTGCCAGGTAAGGGCTGGCAACCGCAAAACACGGCGGGCAGTTCAGATTGCGCCATTTACTGGCCTGCTCGGCAATCTGCTCTTTGACCGGTACCACAATGCCCACTTTGTGCTCCTGCACAATTGCACGCACCAGCGGCGGAATGATGCGATCCGGCTCCAGCAGCAAGGCGGATTGCGTTTTCAGCGTGCCGAACTCGCCGGTGCACAATAGCAGAATAGTGTCGTAACCCTGCTGTTCCAGCGCGTTGATTTTTCGCTGCAGTCCCTGCTCCACTTTGGGTGCCGACAGGCGCACCTGCTCGCCGCTGGTCATGCGCGAGACCAATACTTTGTCGCCCGGCGCGGGCGCGTACTGCTTTTCAACGTCGGCCAGCGTCAGGCCGTCGAGCAGTCCAGCATGTGCCACCTGTTCAGCGGGTAAATGCTCCTGCAGCAGCGGCAGAATGTCGCTGCGCGGTGATTGACCAATCGTAAGTGTGACCAGAGACGTATTCATTATCAGGCTTTCCGGTTGCGCAGGTGGCTGAGGCTACCATACAAAGATAGCAGCAGCGCGTACTCTTGCGGGTCATAGAAGTGGCAGGTTTCACGCCCAAACTCCTTCGCCACTTCTACCGCAAACTTCACCGCAGAGGCGATATCCACTTCATGGCTGGCGCCGGTACCGCAGCCCGGCACCACCGATTCGGCACAAATTGCCACGCCGACCACCGGCACATCAGTGGCGGTGGAGGGCTGCAGAATGCTGTTGAGGTGATAAACCCCGTTGCCGTAAGGCGTGATGTCCTGCGTGGTGATCGGGAAAGTGACCGCCGGTTTGCCGCTGGTCATCTCCATAATGCGCAGCAAATCCTCCGAGACGCGCAGGATGTAGCCCTCTTTCACCGTCGGCGACAGCGCATAACCTTTGTGATTAAGGATGCGATTCCCTTTAGTGGTATCGATCGAGAGAATCGCATCGACGCCCGCAATCACTTCATTGTCATTCATGGTGATGTCATCGCACGGCGAATCCATGAAATCGACCGGTTCGTGCGGACGGGTTGGCGCATCCGGACAGATGTGGGTGGTGATGATCACGTCACCCGCCAGCACGTCGCCTTTGGTCTGCATGTGCGCCAGCTTCAGCGCGCTGCTCACCGCCGCCACCGCGCCATCGGCATCAGAGACCATGCCAATGCGCGTTGGGCGCGCACCGATGCCGCCGAGGCGACCAATAATTCCCAGCGTCGGCGCGTTGCCGCCGTTGCTTTTGCCCTGCGCGCCGGGGATATCGATGCGCACGAAATCGGTACGCCCTTTCGGCCCGCTGACGCGTTTGGTGCTCGCCGTCACACCGGGATAAGCCGCAAAGAGATCCACGATCTGCTGACCATCAATGTAGGCGCTGTCGAGTAACTCAAAAACCTGCAGTGTCTGCTGTAAACTCATAATAATTTCCCTGGATTATTTCTTGGTGCTGCTGGCAAAAAGTGAATGGAAGAAGCTGTAGAGCGCATCGCCCGCGATAAATCCAGCGGCCATCACCTCCATCGGTGAACGTCCACGCTCGCCCCACACGCGCAGGATCAGGATACGCAGCGCGATGCCTACCATCACTGCCCAACCGGCAGCGGCATTGTTAATGAGCAAACCGGTTGCCAGCAGCACGCCAAGCTGACGTTTCGGCCCACCGATCAATTGAATGATGGCGCCTGGAATCGCCCACATCAGCAGGTTACCGGCGATACCCGGTTCCGCGCCGGCCTGAATCGTTTTGGCATAGACGCGCGCCACCGGCGGCAGCAGATTTTCGGCAAAGAAAATGGTGTGCGCATACCACACCACCGGAATACAGATGACAAAGGCGATCATCGCGGCGATCAGCTGAATGCGGCGGCCCCACAGCTCCTGCTGCACATCCGCGCCGTTACCGCGCAGAATAAAGCCGGCTTTCAGGTCATAGCCCATATCGGCAAATGCCGGGCCGGTGGCGGCGGTGAAACCACACAGCAGGCACAGCGCCAGCGGCGGAAAGCCGAGCAGGATCCCAAGAATCAGCGTGATCAGCGCCACCGCAAAGGCGGGGAACCAGCCCGAGTGCATGGCGGCGATGCCAACAATCAGTTCATGCACAAAGGCAGCAAACGCGGCGTAAACAATAAACAGCACCAGCATCGGCAGCCCCATCTGGCTCCATAATCCGCCCGCCAGCGCCAGCAGCGTGGAGATGACGATGTAACCCACGGTGCCGAAACCGAGCGAACGCTTCACTTCGCTGTCGCTGCGGCTGACGTTAACCTGATCGTTGCGGCGGCTGCGAATCACCTGCACCACCTGAATCAGCGCGACCAAACCAGCACCGACCATCACGCCGTGCGGAATATAGAGTGCGTTGATGTCAATACCGGCAACCGGTTGCGCATAAGCACGCAGCAGGAACCCCAATCCGAGCATGCTCAGCGCCCAGATATTGCCGATAAATGCAGTACCAAACGCTGACATGGGGATTTTCAACATTGAGCCGACAATGCCACCGACAATCCCCACCACCAGCAGCCACGCCTGACGACCGCCTTTATCACCGGCTTTGATCGCTTCGGCTGCCGCCACGCCCGGTGGCCACGCATTGCTGGCCGGGAACACGCGCGTATCAAATAGGCGATAGAGTAAATAGGCATCCAGCAGCATCGCTGCACTGACGCCGACAAACAGCGGCAGCACCAATTGCGGTTCACCCAGCGCCCACGGCACGGCAATCGGCATCAGCAGGCTGTTGGCTGCGCCGAAGGTGGCTGAGGAGATCGCGGTCTGCGCCAGGTTTTGGACTTCTATCGAACGGTAGCGACGAAACCATTGCAGAGGAATACGCGCCAGCAGCATGGCAAACAGCGCGCCAATAATAGACGTATTGGGTGTTACCCCAATGGTGGTAATAAGCTGAACCCCAATAATGGCCCCTGCAACAGAAAGCAGAACCAGCATTAAGGCAACGCCAACACTTTTTATTGGATTATTTTGACGCATGATATCCCCGTATTTTCACCCTGAAGAAAACGCATTTAAAATGCAACGCCCGACACGCGGGACATCCACATATTTATTTAATCGTTCCCTGATTATTGAAATAAGCAGGTCCGAAGACCTGTTATTTCCCTGGTGTGGCGCGAATAAACGCCTTTAAAACAAAAATAGGGTTTTCCTGTTTAGACAGGATTATGCGCCGTATTTTTCGGCCATCAGTGCAGCCGTTGCGCGTAGTTCACTGAGCAGCGTCTCCGGATAACCGGGCGCCGCCTCTTGCGATAAAAACGAGAGACAGAGCGCGGCACTTTCACCGCGATGTTTATTGGTTACCGCAACGGCCAAAGAGCTGATGCCCGGCAGCGTCTCATTGCGCGCCAGTGCCCAGCCCTGCTGGCGAATCACAGCCAGTTCACGACATAAATCATCCAGCGTGAGCGGTGAGTTCATCGAAGCCGCCTGCCAGTGGCTGGCAAAACGGTCGCGCACCTCCTCATCACTGAGCTGTGCAAGCAGCACGCGTCCGGTCGAGGTGCCGGTTAATGAAACTCGCGTGCCCGGCGGCGTCACCAGCTGGGTAAAGAAGCGACCGTGATACATGCGCATGACCAGCACATCGTCGCCATCCAGCACCGAGATATAGCCCATGCAGCCGCTGCTGGCTGCCAGACGCGCCATCGGTGCTGAAGCGCTATCTACCAGCGGCGTTGACAGATAGTGACCAGCCACCGAGAGCAGAACGCGGCCAATCTGGAAGCAACGGTTCTCGACATCACGCTCAAGCAAGCCTTCATTTTCCATGGTTGCCAGCAGGCGCGACACCGTACTTTTTGGCAAACCCAATGCGTCAACCACCTCGGTAAAGGTGAGGCCCGGATGGCCTTGCGTCACGCCAAAGCGCTGGAACAGCTTTAATACGGCAGAGGCATTTTCGAGTGTGGTCATGGCGCCTGTTTCACTATGTGGAACTGAGTTCCTCTATCAAGATCTCGAAAGTAAAACGCACGGCTTTATGCGTCAAGCGCAAATTTTGAGCCGCGCCGTTGCCACTAAATTTAGGACAGCAGAAAATACGGTGGAAAAAGAAAATTGAAAGATGTTATCAGGCCAGATAAATAGTTAGCAGGAAAGTATGCAGATTTATTTAAGGATGACAGCGCGTTTGCGGAAATATAAAAAAGCATGTAGTGACAGGCGGTAATTAATTATGTGCTAGCATCCTTGCCAGCCGACGTTAATCTTTTTCGACGTTAATCAATCTTTGCCAGCATCCTCATAGCGCTCTTTCGCATCTTGCGCTTCGGCTTCCGTTTTGTGTTCGCTAATTAGGGTATCGGGTTTGGGATGGTCGGCGCGTAATTCATACCAGGTGACGGTTTGATCCGCCGACCCCTTTTCAACCGTGACGATGCGCGCTTCACGCGGATAGGGTGGTTTAGTTGGCATAATTTTCCCTCTTCTATCAGTTGTCCACGGGCAGCAGTGATCCTCTGCCTACCATTCAGTATAGACAACGGAGGATCGCTGCAAAAAAAGAGAGAGAAATCTGAGGGTTTAGCTGGCGCGGGCGAGCGAAAGCGACTGCAGTATTTGTTCCACCACGCGATCGGGTGATTGCATGGCGTTGACTTCGTGATGCGCCGTTTGACGATAAAGATGCGCACGCTCGCGCAGAATATCGCCCATCTCTTCGGCAATCGGACGCCCGGTTAAGGTGGGACGTTGCGCCGCTTCCGGCTGATGTTCCAGCCGTTCAGCCAGCACATCCGATGGCGCATTGAGCCAAATCACCTGGCCGTGTTCGCGCATAAAGCGGCAGTTGAACTCAGCCAATATCATGCCGCCGCCGGTGGCGATGACGGTGTTAGGTGCAGTGACGGCGCGCAGCGATTCAGTTTCACGCGCGCGAAAACTCTCCCAACCTTCAGACGCTACAATCTCCGCCACGCTACGCTGCGTGCTGAGTTGCAGATGGTGATCGGTATCGTTAAAGGCATAGCCCAACGCTTGCGACAGCGCCTGGCCAACAGTGGTTTTACCGCAACCGCGTGCGCCGATCAGATAGATGGGTAATGACATCCGGGCTCATCCTCCGCCGTAATGTGCCGCACGGGCAACGTCATCAGGTCAATAATGCGTCGCATAATACCTAGATTTTATTTTATCAGCCACCCGCCAGGCACGATTTACGCATATTTCAGCGCCTGGCTGAGCTACTTCTTTGTTAAATAAAAGAAAAACAATGCGTGAAACGTGCATCAGGCTAAATGTAAGAGCAGGCAACATTTCCTTACCAGGCCGTTGATTTACTTTCTCTGTTCGCACCCTCATATAGTGTGATAAGTCGCAAACGGAGGATTCCCCATGCAAAGCGAAGAACAACAACTCATTGAAAGTCTGTTCAGCCGTCTGAAACAGGCTGAGACGCAAAGCGGCCCGCGTGATGTGGGTGCCGAGCAATTAATCAAACAGCATTTACAGAACCAGCCGGGCGCGCCCTACTACATGTCGCAGGCGATTTTGATTCAGGAGGCCGCGCTGAAAAAGCTTAATGCGCAGGTCACCGATCTGGAAAATCGTCTGGCGCAGGCGCAGCAGCAACAGGCGCCGCAGCAGAGCAGCGGCGGTTTTCTCTCTAGCCTGTTTGGCGGCGGCTCACGCCCGGCAGCATCACAACAGCAGCAACCGGCATGGGGCAATCCACCGCCGCAGCCTCAGCAACAGTATGCACCACCGCCGCAGCAGCAATATGGTGCAGCGCCGGCGCGCGGTACCGGTTTCCTGGGCGGCGCATTGCAGACGGCGGTGGGCGTGGCCGGAGGCGTGGTCATGGCGGATATGCTGACCAGCATGTTCCACCACTCGCAGCCGGAAGAGATCGTGAACATTATCAATGAACCCGCGCTGCCGCAGGTGGATAACAGCCTCGATACCTTTAACGGTAACGACAGCAACAGTGCCTTCCTGAACGATAACTCAGGTTGGGACAACAACCTGGCGGATAACAATGATTTTGGCGACTTTGGCAGTGGCGGCGACTTTGATGACGATGACAGCTTCGTCTGATTACCGCTGACGTAGCCACTTATCCAGTTCGTTAGCAAACAGTTGGCGGTCGCGTTGGCTCAATGTCGATGGGCCGCCACTCTGAATCCCGCTGGCGCGCAGGGTTTCCATAAAATCACGCATGGTCAAGCGCTGACGAATCGTATCCGCCGAGTAGCGTTCCCCACGCGGATTCAACGCCGCCGCCCCTTTCTCCAGCACTTCCGCCGCCAGCGGAATATCGCCAGTAATGACCAGCTCACCGGGCTGCACGCGTTTTACAATCTCATTATCAGCCACGTCAAAACCGGCGGCGACCTGTAGCGTCTTGAGCCACGGCGACGGCGGCACACGTAACGGCTGGTTGGCGACGAACGTCACGGTAACCTTGGCGCGCTCGGCGGCGCGGTAGAGCACCTCTTTGATGACATTGGGGCAGGCATCAGCATCAACCCAAATCGACATAGTGAATCCTTTTTCGCGGAGAATGTGGCTGATCTTGCCGTGCTGCTGAAGAATGGCAACTGTTTTTGATAACTGCCAGCCTTGTTATTCATGGCCGCTAACGTAAGCTTACCCCCACAGAAAAATGAACCACGTGAAGGATAATGCGATGCTGGAGAAAAAAATCGGGTTTGTTGGCTGCGGCAATATGGCAAAAGCCATCATCAGCGGACTGGTCAATAGTGGAAAAATCGCCCCGGCCAATATCTGGGTGTGTGACCGTAAGCCGGCAACCAACCAGGAGATGGCGCAGCAATACGGCGTAACCGCCGCCGCAAGCGTTGAAAGCATGGCGCGTGAAGTCGATATTCTTTTTGGCGCGGTAAAACCCAACGTCATCCTCAAAGTGCTGAAAGATCTTGCCGGCCAACTTAAAAAAGACGTGCTGGTCGTATCGATTGCCGCAGGCGTGACGCTGGATTCGTTAGCCTCAGTCTTGGGCCACGATCGTAAAATCATTCGCGTGATGCCCAATACGCCGTCGCTGGTGAATGAAGGCATGACGTCGGTGACGCCAAACGCGCTGGTTGAACCGCATGAAGTGGATGAAGTGGTCAGCATCTTCGAGAGCTTCGGCAAAGCGGCGGTGGTGAACGAATATCTGATTCACGCGGTGGTTGGCGTGAGCGGATCGGCGCCCGCCTATGTGTTTATGTTTATTGAAGCGATGGCCGATGCGGCAGTGCTTGGCGGCATGCCGCGGGCGCAGGCGTACCAGTTTGCCGCGCAGGCGGTTAAAGGCTCGGCGCAGATGGTGCTGGAAACCGGCAAGCATCCGGGCGAGCTGAAAGATATGGTGTGTTCGCCAGGCGGCACCACCATTGAAGCGGTAAAAGTGCTGGAAGAGAAAGGCTTCCGCGCTGCGGTGATCAACGCGATGCAGGCCTGCATGGCGAAGTCAGAGGCGTTGAGTAAGCAATAATCGGAGCGGCTTGCCCCTCACCCTAACCCTCTCCCGACAGCGGGAGAGGGAACCGATCGAGCATGTTGCAGCATCTATCTTTCCCACAGGCGGGAGAGGAAATAGTTAGCTCGGACGGCCCCCTTCTCCCGCTGGCGGGAGAAGGTTGGGATGAGGGGGCTGCGCGCACTTTACCCCTGACTCGCCTCATACAGCGCAATCCCCTGCGCCAGCGTCATTGGCTGCTGCATCTGCTGCACCAGCGCTGCCGTCAGCGTATACAGCCCGGCAGAACACACCGCCGCAATCATTCCTTCGCGGCAATAGAAGGCGATAAAGCGCTTATCCTGCAGCGATCCCAGCAGACGATAATCATCCCACTCTTCCGCATGGCCTAAATATTCATAGCGCGTACCGTAATGTGCGGTCCAGAAGAACGGCACGCGATCGTACATTATCTGTTTGCCCAGCATATTCAGTGCGGCAATGCGCCCCTGCTGATGTGCCACGCGATAATGCTCAATACGTTGCGGGCCGCGCACCGAAGGATAGCTGGCAATATCACCGGCCACCCAAATGTTGTCAGCCACACGCAGCTGGCTATCCGTCAGCAAACTGCCATCCTCTTCGAGCGGCAGGTCGTGAATAAACTGCGTGGCAGGCACCACGCCGGTTCCAAACAGCACCAGGCTGGCCTCCACCGTGTTGCCGCTTTTTAACCGCACCGCCTTTACCTTGCCCTCGCCCTCCAGCGCCACTGGATCGCCCTCAACAAACTTCACGCCGTTGCTGCGGTGCAGATCGTAAAAGTGGCGGCCAATCTCTTCGCCAAACTGTTTGGCAAAGGGCAGCGGATGACGCGCAATCACCGTGACATCCACATCACGATTGCGCAGCGATCCCGCCATCTCCATACCAATAAAGCTATTGCCAATGATCACCAGCTGCTCGGTTTTATCTATCTCTTTCAGCAGTTCATCGGCCTGATTGAGCGAGCGCAACAGATGCACGCCGTCCAGATCTTTGCCTGGAATGTCCAACGGCTTCGGCACGCCACCGCTGGCAATCAGCAGCTGATCGAATTTAACCTGTTGGCCGCCCTTGAGAATCAAGGTTTGCTCATGTGCTTTGAGTTGTTCTACTTCTCCCTGAATCCGCTCCACCGCGCCCAGCACATCCTGCTTTAACAGTTTTGGCACATCCTCAATCGCCATTTTTCCCGACGGCACAAATTTGCTCAAAGCCGTGCGATCGTAAGGCGCCGGTGATTCGCGCTCGATCAAGACGATGTGTCCGTTAAAGCCTTCATCACGCAGCGTCCAAATCGCAGCGCTACCGGCAGCACCGGAACCCAGGATCACGCAAACCGGGGATTGACCTTGAGGAGAAGGCGAACTGGCGGGCGACATCGCTTGCGGATTGACCAGCACTTTGCCCTGTTCAACGCGCACCGGATAACGCTTCAGATGAGCCAGCGCCAGCGGCTCGCACATCTGACCATCCTGCAGCTGAAACACCGCTTTATGCCACGGGCACACCAGCTTGTCGCCACATACTGCGGCCTGCTCTAACGGCGCACCCGCATGCGGGCATTTGGCTTGAAACGCTTGTACCCGCTCATCGTCACGAATCAACACCACATCGGTATCACCCACGGTAAATTTGGTGGGTTTGCGCTGCGCCAGCGACTTGAGTTCCACGACGGTTTGATAGCTCACGATAGGCCTCCATTCTTCTGGTTTTTGATGTAGACAACAAATCCCTACAAAGAGTAAGCCTGGCAAAACGTCGTGATTTGTCCGCAACAACAAAGCGCAGCGGTGGATAAGTGGTTGTTTAATTGAGAAAGATAATCCGCGACTGTTACGCCGCTGCGTCATGACTCCACACCCGAGCGCCCTGTTTTACGCAGCCGCGTAGCGTCACGCTCCCGTCCGCCAACGGCGCCAGCAGCAGCACATCAGCGGGAGCGCCGCACGCTAAACCTTGCTGCTGTGGCAGATCAAGCTGGCGCGCCGGCCGCAGCGATGCCATCTCTATCGCCTGCGCCAGCGTGGCGAGCTTGTGGCGCAAGAGAACGTTTACGCCGTCCAATAGCCCGCGCGCTGAGCCCGCCAGCAGCTGCGGGGCATCCGCCATGCTGAGACGTCCGCTGGCGCTAAGCTGCACGCGGCCACCAATAGCGGTGTGGTAGATGCCCGGCGGCTGTCCGGCAAACGAGGTCACATCACTCACCAGCAATGCCTGCTCCCCTTTCGCGCGCAGAAATACTTTTAGCACCTCTGGCGGCAGATGATCGCCATCGGCAATTAGCGTTGCCGTCAGCGCGTCTTCCGCCAATTGCTGCCAGATGTAATTCGGATGACGCGGCAGTTGCAGATGCGCACCATTGCCGAGATGCGTAGAAAGCGTGGCGCCGGCTTCCACCGCCGTATGAATCTGTTCCGACGTTGCCGCAGTATGGCCAATCGCGACGCGCACCTGCTGCGCCACACAATGCCGAATCAACGCCCCGCTTTGTGGCCACTCCGGCGATAGCGTCAGCATTCGGATACGCCGCTGTGCTGCGCGCTGCCAGCGGTCGAACAGGGCGATATCCGGTGCGCAGATCGCCTCACGCGGATGTGCACCGCGCGGACCATCCTCCAGGGATAAAAACGGTCCTTCCAGGTGGAAGCCCGGCACCGCGCGCGCCACGTCCGCGTAATGTTCACAGGCGCTGGCAAGACGCTGCATGGCCTGGTCGATCGCTTCTGGCATGGCGGTAATGACCGTCGGCAAATAGCTGGTCACGCCCTGCTGCCACAGCGCGCGTGTAGCATGCAGCACATCCAGTTCACTGAACGGAAAATGGTTGAAATCCACGCCCTGAAAACCGTTAACCTGCAGATCCACCAAACCCGGCGCGAGTATGACATCCTCCTCAACGTCACGCAGGGAACGAATCTTGATGATGCAACTGTGCTCAATCTCCAGCTCAATCGGTTGCAGCGTGCGGTAATCACGGCCGCGCAAAATGGAACTAGTCAAACGTCACCTCCGCGCAGGCTTCGCTATCGGTATACAGCGTGCAGTGCGGATGCTGGCGCAGCCGGGTTGCCGGACAAGCGGTGGAGAGTTCATCATTGAGCGTTGCGTTTACCGCCGCACGTTTGCTGGCCCCAGGCACCATGCAGAACAGGCGCGCCCCGCTCATCAGGGCCGGAATGGTCAGCGTCACCGCCTGTGTTGGCACCGCGTCCAGCGTCGCGAAGCAACCATCGTTGACCTGTTGCTGACGGCAGGCGGCATCCAGTTGCACCGCCTTGACGGTGAAAGGATCGTTGAAGTCAGCCACTGGCGGATCGTTAAAGGCTAAATGCCCGTTCTCGCCAATGCCGAGGCACACCACGTCAATCGGCGCAGCGTGGAGTTTTTGGCTGTAACCGGCGCAAATTGCCGCCGGTTCGCCCTCATAAGGAATCAGATGAACCTCACCCGGCCGCACCGCATCAAACAGGTGTTGACATAGAAACTGACCAAAACGCTGCGGGGCCGCGCGATCGAGTCCAATGTACTCATCCATGTGGAAGGCGTGAATACGCGACCAGTCGATATCGTTTTCCGCAATCAGCGCAGCGAGAAACTCGTTTTGCGACGGCGCAGCAGCAAATACCATGCGCACTGCATCTTGTGTGCTCAACAGCTGACGCAAATGCGCCGCAACGTCATGTGCAGCCGCGACTCCCAGCGCAGCGCGGCTGGCGAAGCGTTTGACCCATAGACGATCTCTTTTCCCCTGTTGTAATAGCGTCATGTTATCCCTCCTGAGAAATATTGGTTTTCTGCGGCCAGCGCTGATCGCCGGGCACATGCTGATCCTGATTAAGTGCGTTGAGCAACTGGTCCACTTCCGGACGTACCGGTGCGCGGCGCAGCCAGCCCATCACCACGAAAAGCACCAGCGATGACATCACCGGTGCAGCCACCACGGTGGCGGTGCTGACATCGGCAAAAACGAATTTCACGCAGAAAAAAGTCCCAACGCCGACTGCCCAACTCACCAGCGCGGCGGCACTGCCGCTGCGACGAAAAGCGGGTAGTAAACCGAGCAGCATCGGAATCGAAATCGGGCCGACCAGGCCGCCAAACCAAACGATCAGCAGCGACAGTACGCCGCCAAAGTGGCTGGCATTGATGGCAATCACCAGCGTGGTGATAATGAACAGAAAGGCGGTGAGTCGCGCTACCAGCAGCGAGCTGTTACCGCGCTGAAAGCGTTTTGGCAGCATGCCCGGCAGAATATCGCGCGTGACGACGGCGGTGATGGCGTTGGCGTCAGAGGAGGTCATCGATAGTGTATGAGTGAACATCGCCACCAGCACCAACCCCACCAGGCCATTCGGCAACAGCTCCATCGCCATCATCGAATAGGATCGCGACGGGTCGCTCAGACCGGGAAACAGCAGCGGCGCCGCCCACATTGGCCAGAACAGAATCAGCGGCCAGATGAGATAGAGTGCCGCAGAAAGCAGCGCCGCTTTGCGGGCATCGCGGCCAGCGGGTGCGGCAATAAATCGTTGAGCCAGGTTCCACGTCCCGCCGTTGTAACTCAGGGTATAAATCACAAAATAGGCGAGGATAAAGCCGAGCGAATACGGTTCCTGAATAATCTGTGTGTGCGTGGATGGCAGGCGTTGCCAGATGGTGAACAGCTCAGCAAAACCGCCCAGATGCATTGCCACCGCCACCACCATCACTATGGCGGCAACAAACTGTACGACAAACTGACCGAAATCGTTGCAGGCATCGGCCCACAACCCGCCCATCACGGTATAAAACAAACTCAGCGCACCCGATACGCAGATGCCCACCAGCGGATCGAGTCCGGTGAAAACGTTAATGATTACCGCAATTGCCGCCCACTTTGCTCCCACATCAAAGGTTTTCAGCAGCACCCCACTCCACGCCAATATCATTTGCGTCGGCAGGTTATAGCGCGTGGCGAGATACTCCATCGGTGATTCGATGTTCATATAAATGCGCAGTCGCGCCCAGCGCGGCGCAAACAGACGCGATCCCAACAGCACGGCAATCGCAATGGGAAAGGCCCACCAAAAGTAGATGGTGATGCCCATGTTGTAAGCCACCGCAGCGTAGGCCACGAACACAGCGGCGCTGTAACCCGACATGTGGTGCGATACGCCAGACAGCCACCACGGCATTTTGCCACCCGCAGCAAAGAAATCGCGCGTGCTGCCCACCTTGCGCATCGCCCACAGGGTTATCGCTACAATCATCAGCGCGTATAGCGCCATCACTGCATAATCAAGCACATTCATAGCAGACTCCACAGGTAAAGGCTGCCCAACGAACGGTCTGGCTTCGCGGGGATTAAAAAGATTCGAATTAATTAGTCACTAATTAGGACTAATGCATCCTGCCAGTGTTGTTAGCCTTATTTTGTGATGTGCATCCTGGTATGAGTTTTTCCTCTGACGTGATAAGAGAAGTTGAATATTTCGATGAGCGCATCATCAAGATAAAAAAAGGGTTCATGTTTACCATGAACCCTTTTTACCTCTACTTTGCCATTAATTACACGCGACGAGTAGGTTCGCGGGAATTAAATCAGCTCTTCTTTAAACAGGAACTCATAAAAGTTTTACGTGCGTCGCCGGTGAGTTTTTTATCGCCCGCGTCGGCATTACAGGTTTTCATCTTCATTTGTTGCGGTGACATGCTGCCCATTTTGCTGTCTTTTTTCAGACAGTCACTCATAAAGCTTTTACGCGCATCACCTTTCAAATTCTGCGAACCTGCATGCTGATTACACATGGTCATTTTTTCCTGCTGTGCGGTTTTTTCGGCCGCACTCGCACCGCCTGCCAACAGCAAGCCTGCTGCCATTATTGCCAAAAGACACGATTTCATTACCGGATTCTCCATAGCATTATTGCCTGTTAAGCATGGCACGGAATAAGCAAATGCGAGAAATCAATAATGAAAATCGCCTGCAAAAACAGGCGAAACAGGGTTAAACGCGGGGATGATCCAGCAGTTTTTCAACGTAATTGCGCAGCAGGGTGGTATCAGGCGTTTCAGCAGCGGGGGCAACGGGCGGCATGGCTAATTTAATACCCGCCGCAATGTCATGGAACTGTTGTGGATCCAGTTTGCGCAGCATCGCCGTTAACACGATTTCTAACGCCTCAACCTGAACCACTAATTCTTTAGACTCTTCTTCTTTTTCAGCCAGCTTTAGAAGGAGTTCCGCAATCAGGTTTTTCATGCGACAAGCTCATTGAGAGAAGAAAAAAAGACGTTAGCACTGAGCAGATTAAAACAACAAGAAATTTTCAGTATTTTTGAGAAAAAAAAGACGCGCTGCGACGCGAAAAAAGAAATGTATTTCAATATCTAACGGCGAAACGTTTCACTGACGTGAAGCCTATTTATTGAAACGTTTCGCTTAAAAGTTAAATAATCCTAAGGCGCATTAATGAGGCCCGACAAATCCGCGTCCCGGTCCGCCGCCATGGCCATGACCGCCACCCCAACCGCCGCCCGGCGGTGGGAAAATACAGCCGCTCAACGCGGTAACCAATGCCACAACTGCGGCGAGTTTAATCATACGAACCATAATTACCTCAGAATGGTGAAATCGGGCTGAGTGTATGAGGCCGCATCGGGCGCGACAATACAGAATTCTCCGCAACCCCGCGCTATTCATCTCTGCTCACCACGCTTAACAATTTACTGGCACTACCCCGGCAAAAACATCACACAGCTGGCATGCAAGTCAGCCGATGGCTCTCGCAAAATCACTGTCGTTCACTTTACAGCTGACGCAAATTCACGCAATGTGAGCGCATTACAATAAATGAGATCTTATCATGAAGTTATCTGCTGTTTCCCTCAGTGAAATTCTGGCGCGCCGGGATTGGGAAAATCCGGTGATCACCAGCCTTAACCGGCTGGATGCGCATCCACCGTTTGCCAGCTGGCGCGATGAATTGGATGCGCGCGACGATCGCCCATCGCCCTCGCGCATGTCGCTTAACGGTCAATGGACCTTCAGCTACTTCACCCAGCCTGAAGCGGTGCCGCAAAGCTGGCTGCAGCAGGATCAGCCTGATGCACGCGCCCTGCCCGTACCCGCTAACTGGCAGTTGCATGGTTTCGATACCCCGATTTATACCAACGTACAATATCCGATTGCGGTGACGCCACCATATGTACCGCAGGAAAACCCCACAGGATGTTATTCGCTCACATTTAATCTGGATAATGGCTGGCTGCAACAGGGTCAAACGCGCATTATTTTTGATGGCGTCAACTCGGCATTTTTCCTGTGGTGTAACGGCCACTGGATCGGTTATTCGCAAGACAGCCGCCTGCCCGCTGAATTTGATCTCAGCGCAGCGTTACAGCCGGGCCAAAACCGCTTAGCCGTGATGGTGCTGCGCTGGAGCGATGGCAGCTACCTGGAAGATCAGGATATGTGGCGTATGAGCGGCATCTTCCGGGACGTCACGCTGCTGCATAAACCAGCAACGCAGCTGGCAGACGTGCAAATTGAAACCGCGCTCAGCCCGGAATACCTGCGCGGCGATCTGCGCGTTAGCGTCAAAATCGATGCGGGCACTCGCCAGCTTGCGCAGTGCCGTTTGCGCGTCAGTTTGTGGCGCGGCGAAAGCTGTATTGTGGAGCAAGAACAAGCACCCGGCAGCGCTATCATCGACGAGCGCGGTCACTATCCAGAGCGCGCGTTGCTGATCTTGCCGGTTCACCAACCGCTGCTGTGGAGTGCCGAAACGCCGCATCTCTATCGCGCCGTGGTTAGCCTGCTGGATGAAAATGGCATGCTGCTGGAGGCCGAAGCCTATGACGTTGGCTTCCGCCGCGTCAGCATTGAGAACGGCCAACTGTGCCTGAACGGCAAGCCGCTGCTGATCCGCGGCGTTAACCGCCACGAGCACCATCCGGAAAACGGCCAGGTGGTGGATGAAGCCAGCATGCGCCGCGACATCGAATTGATGAAGCGCCATAACTTCAACGCCGTACGTTGCGCGCACTACCCCAATCATCCGTTGTGGTATCGGCTATGCGATGAGTACGGTTTGTACGTGGTGGATGAAGCCAACATTGAAACCCACGGCATGCAGCCAATGAATCGGCTCTCCAGCGATCCGCGTTGGTTTGCCGCGTACAGCGAACGCGTGACGCGCATGGTGCAGCGCGACCGCAATCATGCTTGCATTATTATCTGGTCGCTGGGGAATGAATCCGGCCACGGCAGCACGCACGATGCGCTCTATCAATGGGTGAAAAGCAGCGATCCCACCCGTCCGGTACAGTACGAAGGTGGCGGCGCAAACACGGCCGCCACTGATATCGTCTGCCCCATGTATGCACGCGTCGATCAGGATCAGCCCTTCCCCGCCGTACCAAAATGGTCGCTGAAGAAGTGGATTGGCCTGCCTGGCGAAACGCGCCCGCTGATCCTGTGTGAATATGCGCATGCGATGGGCAATAGCTTCGGCGGCTTCGAAAAGTATTGGCAAGCCTTCCGGCAGTTCCCGCGCTTGCAGGGCGGCTTCGTCTGGGATTGGGTGGACCAAAGCCTGACGCGCTATGACGATAACGGCGCGGCATGGCAAGCCTACGGCGGCGATTTTGGCGATACGCCCAACGATCGTCAGTTCTGTATGAACGGCTTAGTTTTTGCCGATCGCTCGCCGCATCCGGCGCTGTTTGAGGCGCAGCGAGCGCAGCAATTCTTCCAGTTCCAGCCAGATGCTACCAATGCGTATCGCTTTACCGTCAGCAGCGAATATCTGTTCCGCCGCAGCGATAACGAGCTCCTGCGCTGGTCGATTGAGCAGGACGGCATCGCCCTGGCCAGCGGTGAATGGCCGCTCGATCTCGCGGCACAAGGTCACCAGTCGTTTACGCTGCCAGTCAGTGAGAATCTGCAGGGCAATGCCTGGCTCAACGTGGCGGTTTATCAACGTAACGCCACCCCGTGGTCCGAAGCGGATGCCCGCGTCGCCTGGGATCAGTGGCCGCTGCCTGCGGCACTGCCTGCGCGCGCGCCAACGCTCAGCGCCACCGCACCTGAGCTTATCGCCAATCACGAGCTGGTGGCGGTGGTGTTGCCGCAGCAGTGCTGGCACTTCTCCCGCCGCAGCGGCGAGCTGCTGCAATGGTGGGTAGATGATGAAGAAACGCTTCTGACGCCGCTGCAGGAGTGCTTTATTCGTGCGCCGATTGATAACGATATCGGCACCAGCGAAGCCGCTAACATTGACCCCAACGCGTGGGTCGAGCGCTGGAAACGAGCGGGCTACGATGCGCTAGAAGCGGTGCTGGTGGATATGCAGGTCGATAGCCTGAAACATAGCGTGCTGATTGAAACCTGGCATCAGTGGCTGGCTCACGGAGAAGTGGTTTTCACCAGTCACAAACGCTATCAAATTGGTGGCAATGGTGAGTTGTCGATAAGCGTGCAGGTGGAACAGGCGCCGGGCTTACCGCCTCCGGCTCGCATCGGCCTGCGCTGCCAGCTGATACAAGCACCACAGCAGGTGAACTGGCTCGGTCTGGGACCACACGAAAACTATCCGGATCGCCAGCTGTCAGCGCAGTTTTCCCGCTGGCAGCTTCCGCTGGCGGCGCTCAGCACCGCGTATGTGTTTCCGGGGGAAAATGGCTTGCGCTGTGGCACGCGTCATTTAATGTGCAATGGGTTACAGGTCAGCGGTGATTTCGCTTTCTCGCTCAGTCGTTACAGCCTTGAACAGCTGCGCGCAACTTCGCATCGCCACTTATTACAGGAAGAGGATGGCTGCTGGCTGCATCTCGATGGCTTCCATATGGGCGTCGGCGGTGATGATTCCTGGAGTCCGAGCGTTAGCCCGGAGTTTTTGCTTTCTCAGCAGCGCTGGTACTACGCGTTGACGCTGCATCAGTAGGTTTTTCCGCTGTATCACGCTGGCTCAACGGTGGAGTCAGCGTGGTTTTCGGGCGGCGATAAAAACGACGCAGCAACACCACGTTGGCGAATACCACCATCGCCGTAGCGAAGAAGACCCAGCGATAGCCGGTGGCTGCCGAAACTGCAGCCCCCAGCAGCGGCCCCGCCACATTCCCCAGATACATAAACGATTGGTTATAGCCGAAGATGCGGCCCGTGACGTTATCGCGTGAATGGCGTACCAGCAACGTTTGCACTGCTGGCATCATGGCGCCATCGGCGAATCCCAGCAAGAAACGCAGCACACCAAGCTGAGTGGCGCTGGTGACAAATGACATCGCCACCAGCAGCAGCAGCGAGGCGATCATGGTGGCGATGAGAATGCGCTGCGTGCCAATACGGTCGCCCAATTTACCGAGCCGCGGAGCTGAGATCAGCGCTGAGAAGCCCGGTAGCGCAGCAATCACGCCGCTGAGAAAGGCGATGTTCTGCGCATTCGGTGCCAGTTCGCGCACAAACAGCGTCAGGATTGGATTTACCGAGCCGTTGCACATCTGGATCACCATGGTGGTGATAAATAAGCACAGCATCAAACGCGGGTTATCAAGGCTGCGAAACACCTCACGTCCACTTAATTTGTCTTTCTTGCTGACCGGGGTATAACCGGTCTCTTTAATCAGGAACAGCGTCACCAGGAAGCTCACCATCAGCAATACCGCAGTGACAATAAACACCATGCGTAATCCGAGCCAGTCCGCCAACAGGCCGCCAATCATCGGGCCAAGGATCACCCCGCTAATCTGACCGGTAGATACACAGCTCAGCGCCCAGCCGCTGCGTTCACGCGGCACCTGCGCCGCCACCAGCGCCATCGCATTTGGAATATAGCCGGAGGTCAGCCCCATGAGTGCGCGCAGCAGCAGCAACTGCCACGCCTGAGTGACAAAAGCCTGCATTAAGATCACTGCGCCCATGCCAAACGAGGCGCGCAGCAGCATCAGCTTGCGCCCTTTACGGTCTGCCAGGCTGCCCCACAACGGCGCAACGGCCGCAGACACAATGAAGGTGACGCTAAAGGTGAGCCCTGACCAAACGCTAAGCGCATTACCGCCATGAATCCCGAGTTCTTCAACATACAGCGGGAGGAAGGGAATGATCTGACTGATGGCAAGACCGGTAAAAAAACAGCCAAACCAGACCGATATCAGATTAACTTTCCAGGACTCGATGGAGCGTAACATGGGCGTGAGCGTCAGAAGAATGAAACGAGGGTTCAGTCTAACAATCCCGTAACATTACTGGACGGCAAAACATGGCATCGGGGTAAAAACGCAGTTTTACGCTGTTGAGCGTGATTCTGCTCACAGCAAATCATGCAAGAGAGCGTTTTTTTAGTGGCTTTATGTGCTGAAACCTCTTTCCCCGCAAGATAAGCGCATCCTGATGACCGGCAAACGTGAAAAAATATGTCTACTCGTTACTGACAATCGTCATCACCGCATCTATGTTTAAAAAACAACCAGCCATCGCTGGCGACGTACTGCCCGTTCTGGACAGTCCGCATGCTTAAACCTTATTTCCCCATGCTGCTACTCTCAGGCGGCGGGCATCGTTGTCTCTGCGGAGGTCAGCCATGAGAACCCAACCAAACAGCGCCAGTCGGGCGATTACCGACTACTTCAACAGTCCGGCCTGGCATGCGCCTCATGAGAGCGATTTGCTGGCGGCAATCATGCGCGAAATGATGGATGAAGGGCAGCCAGCGACCAGCAAAGCCATTATTGCGCGCGTAATCGATAAGCTGGAATTTGCCGGAGATGAGCAGCAGCTGCAAAGCTATCGTGCGCTGCTGGCAAAACTGCTGGAATCAGGGCCGCAGAAGTAGCAGCCCGAAGGATTATTTCACCGCGCGCAGCTGGTCGGCTTCGCTGACAAACGCCTTACCGCTTTGACGCTGATACAGGCACAGCTCGCGCCCGACCTGGTTCTTCATATGCTTCTGCGGATAGCGGCCTTCCAGCAGCAGCGCATCAATACCGACGCGGTCGTCATACTGGATCGGCTTGCCGACCACTTTCACGCTCTTCAGACCACTGGCCTTAAGACAGCTTTGTAGTCTGTTGTTGTCGTTCTGCTGCCAGGCCGCTTCGCTTGATGCCTGCGCCAGCGGGCTTACCAGCAGGGCTAACAACAGTAATTTTTTGGTATGTCTCATCATCACTCCTCAATTGGCGGCATTACGCCAACCGATAAAAAAATTCCCGCCGAAGCGGGAAGAAATAAGACGAGCATTGCATATTCGAGAGTGACGAGGAAATCTCCGTAGTGCGCAGCTATCCTCGCCCGGCGCTGTGACAGCCGGATGACAATGCAATGTCGGTTTAGTGTTATCCGCAGTAAACCCGTGAAATCTTACCGCTCTGATCCGCCGCGAAATTCACCCGACGCAGATTGAAATCCATCGTTACCGCTGAATTCCAGGGAATCGCGCGTACCGGAACGGCAAAGCGCTTGTTGTCGAGGGTCGATAACGGTTGACCAACATAGTTCTGATATTGCGATGCGCCACACTGATCGGTTTCCGGATCGTGGCTGGCCGCCGCACTGGTGTCAGGTTTGCTGGCAGACTGGCAGGCGGTCAGGGCAAACAAGGCCGTAACCAGCAGCGCTTTTCCATAATGGGTCACAAGTTTCTCCTCCTGGATAAATAGACAACCGGTGGGTGAGAGTAACAAAGCACGACCGTGAAGCGAAAATTTTTACAGCAGATAGTGGGTCTGGATCGGCTTTAAAGCGCGATCTTCTTCTCAATTTTTAAGATTAATCGCACGCACTGTCTAAAAAACAATCCTTCAGCCACTAAAATTACCTAAGACAATTCTTAGAGGAGGTCATTATGGAACTGGTGATTTTTGTTGGCTTCGCCGCATTGATGACGTTTGTAGCGATTAGAGTGCGTTGAGTCACTGCATGTGGTTGGTCGCCATGAATGGCGACCCTACGATGCAACTTCCTCCTGTAACCGCGCATTAAACGCCGCTAACGGCATCGGACGCCCCAGGAAATATCCCTGTCCCTCCTCGCAAGAAAGTGCTTTTAGCGCATTTAACTGCGCTTCGGTTTCGATCCCTTCTGCGGTGATGGTGAGCGCAAACGCGCGTGCCAGCCCCACAATACCGGCCACCACCGATTGTGCCTGCTGCGACTCTGGGAACTCTTTCATCCACGAACGATCAATCTTTAAGCCATTGAACGGGAAGGCTTTCAGATAACCGAGCGCCGCATAGCCGGTACCAAAATCATCCACGGTTAAACGCACGCCAAGCGCGCGCAGACCTTGCATGATCTCCAGCGCGCGATCCGGGTTTTCGAAAGTGACGTTTTCGGTAATTTCCAGCTCCAGCCGCGTCGCGGGTAATCCGCTGATGTCCAGCGCATGCGCGACGCGCTTGACCAAATCACTATTACGGAACTCCACCGGCGAAATATTCACCGAAACATAGCGATGTTCGCCCCAGTGACAGGCATCGAGACAGGCACGCATTAGCACCCAGTCGCTGATGGCGGTGATTAACCCTTTCTCTTCCGCCAGAGGAATAAAGCGGTCAGGTGTGATCCATTGTCCCGCCGCGACCTGCCAGCGTATCAGCGCTTCAGCCCCCGCCAGCTGCCCGCTTTGCAGCTGATAACGCGGCTGATAGTGCAGCGTAAACGCGTTTGACTGCAGCGCCTGTTCAATCGCCTGCACCATTTCGCGTTTTGACTGCAGGTGATTCGCCATATCGCTGGAGTACCACATCCATTGATCGCGACCGGCGCTGCGGGCCTGGCTCAATGCAATATCCGCGAGCCGCAGCAGCGCTTCCGGCTGTGCCGCATCCTGTGGCGCAGAAACAATGCCCATACTGGCGGTCAAACTGATCTGATGCGAGCCACTGAAAATCGGTTGATGAACGATGTGTTGCAGTGCCCGACAGCGATATTCCACCCCCGCGCGACTGTTTTCACGCAGCAGCAGAATAAAAGCATCGCCGCCAAGACGCGCCGCCAGCTCATTGGGTGCCAGCAGGCTTTTTAAGCGCTGTGAAACCTCATTCAGCACCTCATCTCCCACCGCGTGGCCCCAGGTATCGTTGATGGGCTTGAACTGGTCGATATCAAAACTGATGATGAACAGCGGATCTTCTTCACTGACGCGCTCCAGATACGCGGTTAAATACTCCTGCAGCTGGACGCGGTTGGCCAATCCCGTCAGCATGTCGTGGCGTGACAAAAACTGAATGCGCGCTTCTGCATCCACTTCATGGGTGATATCTGACACCGTGCCACGAAACCCCGTGCGCAGGCCGCTGCGGCGAATAGCCTTCGCCATCAGCTGTCCAATACGTCGCTCGCCGCTGGCTGACATAAACTGGCAGCGCAGCGGCACATGCTGCACCTCTTCTCCCTGACGCATCAGCCAGGAGACCAGCGAATGGCTAGGATGACTGAGGAGCTGATCGAGCGGGCGCCCCATCCAGCTTTTCACTTCATGGCCGGTTACCACGGCAAAACGCGACGAGAGATAGCAGAGACACCCGCGATCGTCGATTTCCCAAATCCAGTCCGACGCGGCTTCCGCCAGATCGCGAAAGCGTTCTTCGCTGTCAGCCAATTCGCGCTGGCTGATGGCCAGCAATGCAAAGCGCCGATCGGAGATGACGGCATTGTGCAAAGCATGGCGCAGCACCCGACGCGTAACTAGCGTCACGGCCAGCGCCGTGAACAGCAGCAGCGGCATCATCAGCCAGATCACCCCAAAGCCCGGATCTTTCGGCTGCCAGCGAATCACCATCGCTTCACCCTGCAACACCGGCTCTACCAGCCGCGGCTCATACCGCGCATCGGCTACATCCGCAGCGATACGCGGCGCAATTACATTTAGCGATTTACCCAGCGCCTGCAGTTTATCCGGGGTAAACACATTGATGAACACCATCACCGAAGCGGGACCGGGAAGGCTTGGTAAATCGGGGACTTTTCCCGGCGTAATGGGGGCGGCCACCATAATCGCCGGGTTGTTATCTATGATAACGTTGCGCGCCACTCCGTCACGCAGGGTGCGCGCCGAGTTCAATAACAGCGCGCTTTGCGCACCTAACCAACTCTCAAGTGACACATCGGATAATTTGCCGCGAACCACCGCATAACGGGTTTTACCGGCACCATCGACAACAAAGACACCGTCGTAGTGATACTCCTTGTAAAGCCCCGCGCCAAAGTTCTCTTCATCCCAGGCCCAGACTTTGTTTACCGTGAGATGCAGGTTTTTCCAGCCTTCGCCCCAGTTGGCGTAATCTCGCGCATCAACAATCATCTCCTGCTGCTGTTGCTGCCACGCCTGACGCATCAAATTGACGTCCTGGCGGATCGCGTCGCGGTTTTGTCGATGGGCGATAACCAGCACCATTACAACAGAGAGAAGCAGTACGCCAAACAGCAGCGAGGATAAGGTGCGAAGACTGCGCCGCGTCACCCGAACCGTATGTGCCTCCATATTGGCCCTGGCGTTTAACGCCGGGTGCCGGTGATACTCAGAATTCATGCGCATTGCTCGTAAAATGCAGGCGGCGAAAAGAGGCGGATGAGGGGCAACAACCGCCCCTCTCCACCCTGTAAGGTTTGATCGGTTATCGGCGCTGGCCGTCGCAGATTTAGCCTTGGCGGTGGAATATTTGAACAGCGCAAATGTGCAGCACACCACCTCGACAGCGATCACCGCCGTTGCTACTATGCGCTCTCCTCTGTCCGCTGAGTCGCCTATGGATACGCAATCCGACAAAGTTACGTTAACGCTCTTCTACGTTGGTAGCTTTGTGGTCTATTACCTTGTGACCATGCTTGTTACGCTGTTTCCCAACTATGGGGTGCTGCGTAACGATGGCTTGCTGATGCCGGTACTTTGCTTATTTGAATTCGCCGTGATCTACCCGCTCTACCGCTTTTATTGCCAGCGTCGTAGCGATATTCCGCTTGGCTATGTGCGTCCGCTGCAGGCGCTGCTGTTTATTGGCCTGCTGTTTGCGTTGATGGTGGCACAAACCCAGTTTTTGCAGCCGGAAGGTTGGTTGATTGCGCAATCCCAGCAGGGACGCAGCTCCATGCTAATTCTGTTGCTGACGGCGGTGCTGCTGGCACCGGTGTTTGAAGAAGTGCTGTTTCGCGGATTCTTACTGCAAGGTTTTCTACTGTGGGCGCCAAAAAGCCGTTTTGCCTGCATGCTGCTGACATCCCTGCTGTTCGCCGCCATGCATACCCAATATGTGCACTGGGAAACGCTGGTCGCCTTAACGCTGTTTTCGCTGCTATTATGCTATGCGCGCCTGCGCAGCAATAGCCTCGCGCTCCCGATTTTCCTGCATACGCTGAATAACCTGATTGCGATCCTGCCCGCCTGGTATTTCGCCTGAAAACAGCCATCATACGATGGCCGTAAACCTAGCGCCTTACACCTGCGTTAAACCGCCATCCACACAGATCTCTGCCCCGGCAATATAGCTGCTCTCGTCACTGGCGAGGAACAGTACCGCGTTAGCGACCTCTTCTGGCTTGCCCATGCGGCTCAGCGGAATGGTGCTGGTGATGCCCGTGCGCACCTCTTCAGAAGCCGCCTGCATCATATCGGTATCAATGGGCCCAGGCGCCACCACATTAATCCGGATGCCACGCGCGGAGAGTTCACGCGTCCAGGTGCGCGCAAAGGAGCGCAGCGCCGCTTTACTGGCGCTGTAAACGCCATAACCCTGCGTACCAATGACATCGGCGATCGAACCAATCAGCACCACGCTGGCGCCAGGTTTCAGCAGCGGTAGCGCTGCCTGCAAAGCGAAGACCGGCGAGCGCACATTGAGGCCGAAGATCTGATCGAAATGCTCCGCGCCGATCTCATCAATGGTGGCGTACTCGGCCATGCCCGCGTTAATCACCAGCACATCCAGCTGCCCGGCTTCGGTCTTGATCGTCTCCATAATGCGGGTGAGTTCGCTTTGCTGGCTCACATCGGCACGCAACGGGTGCGCATTACTGGTAATGGTGCTGCCGGCCGCCTGTAATTCTTCATCACGACGCGAGGTATACCAGGTTGTCGCGCCTTCGCTGGCAAAACGCTGGCTGATTGCCAGCCCAATCCCTTTTGCACCGCCCAGGACGACGGCCACTTTTTTTTCCAATCTGCTCATTTGCTTTCTCCGGTTGGGTAGAAAGCTTATGGTATATATTTTATACTTGATATCAATTACGCACTTTATTTATACCAGATATCGCGGAGTATATCGCCATGGCAGAAATCAACGGTAACAGCTTGAGAGAGGTAGGAAAAACGCGTCCAATCCTGGAGCACATCACCAATAAATGGTCGATTTTAATTCTCACCGTGCTCTGCACTCAGCCTGCGCGGTTTAATGAAATTCGCCGGCGACTGGATGGCATTACTCATAAAGCGTTGGCGGATGCGTTAAAGCGTCTGGAGCGCAATGGGTTAGTGAATCGTGAGGTGCTGAACACGGCACCCATCGGGGTGGAATACAGCCTGACGCCGCTGGCGCAGACGCTACAGCAGCCGTTTATCGCGCTGTACGATTGGGCATTGGAGCATGGCCCTGCGCTGGAACGCGCGCAGGCAGAGTATGATCGCACTCATGCAGAAGCGCTGTTGTAGGGCCGCCATGCATGGCGTAATGGTCGTCAGTTAACCGTAGGGTTTTCGTAGGGTGCGCATTCATGCGCACCTGCATAACGCGGTTTTTATGGCTTAAATGAGCGGCATTACGCCATTCATGGCGATCGCTGACCAGAAAAACTACGCTTTTTCCGCTTCGAAATGGTTTTTGAACTGCTCGTAAATGGAGATCATATTTGACGCATCGCCGTGCAGCGGGCTCAGTTTTCCCGCGCGGACCAGTTCAATCACCAGCTGCAGGGCGGCTTGTTTAGGGCTGCTGGCCGGATGGGCAATTTCGTTAGACATGGTTTACTCACTCATCATTATTGTCAGGGCCGCACAGTTTAGCCCAGATTACGCTGCTGATGCGCGCCACGATGGGTATAATCTTGCCGACCGAACAAGAAAGCCGCTCAGGGTGATAATTGACTCCCGACGCGTTTAGCTATACTGGATCAAAAAAGGGAACGACCAGCCACACATTCCGTACCAGCGAGAAGGTGTTAAAGGAGTCTGAGTATGCTGATTGGTTTTGTTTTGTTAGTGAGCGCGTGTGGGCATGATGCCTGCGATGCGTTGCCGGTATCGGAGCGGATTTACCCAACCAAAGTGGCCTGTGAGCAAATGGCCGATCGCATCCATAAAGTTCGGCCTAACGTGGTCTTACTTTGTGGCGAAGTGCACCGTTAATTCGGTGCCAGTTTTATTACAGTTGCGCAAAAAACAGCCAGACGGCATTGCAAGAATGGGTTGTAGCGTTCAAAATATAAGCTGCTTTTCACTATTACCGTTGTGAATCCAATGAAAACATCTCGCCCCCGTCGTCCAAACGGACGCTGGGTTTATTACATTTTGTATGATGGCATTCTCTGGCCCTGCCCCGTGCGTTGGGAATGGGAGAGCGGCTTCGGCGGCTGGCTGCCGTTTTACTTCTCGCCAACCTTTGAGTTTGTGGCGGGCGATCCACGCAAGGCTTATCGCATTGCGCGCAGCAGCGTGCGTAACGTACGCCAGACAGACGGCGAGTACGCCTGATTGATTAGCTAATCTGCCACGGGAACCACGACGCCGTGAGCAGATAGTGCAGCAGCTCCAGCACTAAAATCACCATCACCAGCACGCCGAGCTTGTGGCTGCAAATCCAGTCTTTTAGCCCCATAACATGGCCGCCCAGCGAATCAGCATCAGCGCGCCACAGATGCATAACAGCACCACTATCATTTTCCAGTGTTTGGTTGCAGCCAGTTTTTTTGCCACGCACCCTCCAGATGACAGAAAGCAACAATGCGCCCTGAGGCGCATTGTTAATTCTAACGCTGGTCACCCGGAAGGGCGATTATTTATTCAGCGTATAGTCGAGCGTGATCTCAGCGTTCAGTACCTGAGACACCGGGCAGCCCGCTTTGGCTTTCTGGATAATCTCATCGAACTTCGCATCCTCAATGCCTGGCAGCACAATGGCGCTGGTCAGCGCGATTTTGGTGATGGCAAAACCCTCGCCCTTTTTATCCAGCGACACATCAGCAGTGGTATCGATACTGGTCGCTTTATGTCCTTCATTGCCCAACATCAGCGACAATGCCATGGAGAAACAAGCGGCATGTGCTGCACCAATCAGCTCTTCCGGGTTGGTACCCTTCTGCCCTTCAAAACGGGTGTTGAAACCGTACGGTTGATTGCTCAACACGCCGCTTTCAGTACTTACCGTTCCTTTGCCTTTGATGTCGCCTTCCCAATGGGCCGATCCTTTCTTATGAATGGTCATGTCATTCCTCCTGTTTAGTTCGACAGGTAATGAGTATAGACAACCTCCCTGATTTTGCTGGCGCTTAGCTCACCGCGCGCGGCCGTGCCGGGCTCAATCCTGCCTCGCTCAGCAGCGCATTGGCCTGCACCAGCGACGCCTGCGTAATCTCGTGAATGGATTTCGCACCGGTCAGCGTCATCGCCACTTTCATCTCTTTCTCAATCAAATTGAGCAAATTCTCCACGCCGCGCTGACCATGCGTTGCCAATGCATACACAAAAGCGCGGCCCAACAGCACGCTATCGGCACCAAGCGCGATCATGCGCACCACATCCAATCCGCTACGAATACCGCTGTCGGCCAGAATGGTAATGTCACCTTTTACCGCATCGGCAATTGCCGGTAACGCGCGCGCTGAAGAGAGCACGCCGTCCAGCTGGCGCCCGCCATGATTTGACACCACAATGCCGTCGGCGCCAAAGCGCACCGCATCGCGCGCATCGTCGGCATCGAGAATGCCTTTGATCACCATCGGTCCATCCCAGAATTCGCGGATCCACTCCAGATCTTTCCAGGAGATCGACGGATCGAAGTTGTTCGCCAGCCAGCCAATGTAATCTTCCAGCCCGGTCGGTTTGCCAAGATAGGTAGAGATATTGCCAAGATCGTGCGGACGGCCATGTAACCCCACATCCCACGCCCATTGCGGATGCGTTGCCGCCTGCCAGTAACGGCGCATGGCCGCATTCGGGCCGCTCATCCCCGAGTGCGCATCACGATAGCGCGCGCCCGGTGTCGGCATATCAACGGTGAATACCAGCGTGGTACAACCGGCGGCTTTGGCACGCTCCAGCGCATTGCGCATAAAGCCGCGATCGCGCAGCACGTAGAGCTGGAACCACATCGGACGGTTAATCGCCGGTGCCACCTCTTCGATTGGGCAAACCGAGACCGTAGAGAGCGTAAAGGGAATGCCTTTCAGCGCCGCGGCACGTGCCGCCTGCACTTCGCCGCGTCGCGCATACATGCCGCACAGTCCCACCGGTGCCAGCGCCACCGGCATCGATAAAGTTTCATTGAACAGTTTGGTCTCAAGGCTCAGTTCCGACATATTTTTCAGCACGCGCTGGCGCAGCGCGACATCGGAGAGATCGGCGACGTTGCGCTTCAGCGTGTGCTCGGCATAGGCGCCACCGTCCAGATAGTGAAACAGGAACGGGGGTAAGATGCGTTGCGCCGCGGCGCGATAGTCACTGGCAGCTGAAATGATCATCCGTTTTTTTCCTTATGCTGAGGTAAATCATGGCCCGGCAGACGCGTAATCCGCGCCTGCCGCGCTTCATCTTCATGCAGAGTTTTCATGGTGGTGTGCACAAAACCGAGGTGATCCATCGCCGCCTGGCGCGCGGCTTCAGCGTCGCCGGCCATGACCGCATCAAACATCGCCTGATGCTGTTCGTGCAGGCGATTGAAAATCACCGGATGGGTATACATGCGTTGACGGCTGTGCAGCACCGAAGATTGCAGCAGATCGAAAAAACCGCGCATGGTTTGCAGCAGCACCACGTTATGTGAGGCTTCGGCGATGGCGAGATGGAAGCGCAGATCGGCCTGCGCGGCGAGATCGGGATCGTCGCTCTCATGCATCTTCAGCAGCGCGTCAAAGGCGTAACGCAGCTTCTCTTTGTCAGATTCCGTGGCGCGTAACGCCGCATGCCACGCAGTACTGGCTTCAATAGCGTGGCGTGCTTCCAGAATGTCATAGCGATAATCGGGATCGGCGGCCAGCAGCTGACGAATCGGCTCAACGATACGCTGCTCCGGCCACGGCTCCTGCGGTTGACACAGCCAGGTGCCGCCGCCGCGTTTACTGATTAACACGCCGCTGCTGATCAGCTGCTGAATCGCCTCGCGCAGCGACGAGCGCGAAACACCCAATTCGGCTGACAGCGCACGTTCCGAGGGTAAACGCATCCCCGGCTCAAGCTGGCGTTCACTCATCCAGGCGCAAAGGCGCGCCCGTAGCGTATCCGCTGAGCGCGGCGTGTTTTCAGTCATGGAATCATCCAGGTGAGGACATAAGCCTGAAGCGTGGTAATCACGCCGACCATGCAGGTAAAGATCAGGCTATGTTTGACGGTGAAACGGAACAGATCCGACTCTTTGCCCACCAGCCCAACGGCGGCACAGGCAATGGCAATCGACTGCGGTGAAATCATCTTGCCGGTTACCCCGCCGGTGGTATTCGCCGCCACCAGCAACACATCCGACACGCCAATCTGCTGCGCCGTTGTTGCCTGTAGCGCAGCAAACAGCGCGTTCGATGAGGTATCTGAACCGGTAAGAAACACGCCGAGCCAGCCAAGGAACGGCGAGAAGAAAGTAAAGGCATTACCGGTATGCGCCAGCGCCAGCGCTAAGGTCGCCGACAGGCCGGAATAGTTGGAGATAAAGGCAAATGCCAGCACCATACCGATGGAGTAAATCGGCAGCGCCAGCTCCTTCAGCGTTTCGCCAAAGGTCTCGATTGCCGCCTTCGGCTTCATGCGCAGCCAGATGACAGACAATACCGCCGCCAGCAAAATAGCCGTCCCGGTGGCCGACAACACATCAAACTTGAACAGCGCCGGATATGGCGTCGCCGCGTTCACCACCGGCGGCATGCGCGCCACCAGTTCATTCAGCAGCGGCACCGGCACGGTGAACACCCAGTCATACATCGCGCCGCCTTTGGCGAACAGCGCTTTAAACGGCGGAATACTCCACAGCGTTACGGTGGCGGTGAGAAACAGGAATGGCATCCATGCACGCACAATCTGGCCCAGGCTGTAGCGCTGCTGCGTATTGTTCGCATCGACCGCGGCCTGCTCAAAGCGGAAAATGCGCACCGGCTGCCAGCGGCGCAGAAACAGCGTCAGGCAGACCAGCGATACCAGTGAGGAGATAATGTCAGGCAGTTCCGGGCCAAGAAAGTTAGAGCTTAGGAACTGGGCGATGGCAAAGGATCCGCCTGCGACGATCACCGCCGGCCAGGTCTCTTTCACGCCGCGCCAGCCATCCATGATCGCCATGATCCAGAACAGCACAATCATGGTGAGGAACGGCAGCTGACGCCCCGCCATCTGTCCAATCTGGAAGCTGTCGATTCCGGTCACTTGCCCGGCAACAATAATCGGAATGCCCATCGCGCCAAACGCCACCGGTGCGGTGTTCACAATCAGGCAAAGCCCTGCGGCATACAGCGGATTGAAACCCAAACCCACCAGCAGCGCGGCGGTGATCGCCACCGGCGCACCAAAGCCCGCCGCACCTTCGAGGAAGGCACCGAAACAGAAGCCGACGATCAGCATCTGCAAACGCTGATCGGGCGTTATCGTCAGGATCGAGGCGCGAATGATGTCGAACTGGCCGGTTTTTACCGAGATTTTGTAGACAAACACCGCCGCGACGATAATCCAGGCGATGGGCCACAAACCGTATAAAAATCCGTAGACCACGGATGCCAGCGCCTGGCCTAACGGCATACCGTACAGGAACAGCGCCACCAGCAGCGCAATCACCACGGTGGCGGTACCCGCCTGATAGCCTTTTAGCTTGAGCTTAATCAGCGCGAAGAAGAAAAACACAATCGGGATCACCGCCACAAGGCTGGAGAGCCACAAATTATCGAGCGGATCGTAGTTTTGTTGCCATACCTGCATGCCGTTTACTCCAGAGGTGACCAGAAGGGGGGCGGCGCATCGGCTAATGCAGGTGAGCGCCGCCGCTATTGCCCTGTTCTGCCCTGAATTGGTAGGACCACATTCAGGGCGCCGGGCTTTCTGGCTCCAGATAGTTAATGCATTGTTAACCTAAAGCAACGAAGCAGGTGTGATTTTTCGTGTTATGTGACGATATGGCAACATTTAACGATTTTGGTAGGACCAATTATCGTTAATTCAACCAAAGGCCCGACCATAACTGCGGGGATGGAAGCGCAGATTGAGCACAATTAGCCCAACTGTCACCAGGGTTTGCATCAGCCAGACGCTGCTGAAACTGTGGGTGAATGCCTGAAGCTGGCCCGCGATAAACGGCATGCAGCCGGCGATGATAAAACCCGCCCCCTGCATAAACGCCACCAGCCGTGCGCCAGCCTGTGGATGCGGCAGGTGATCGAGTGCCAATACCATCGCCAGCGGAAACGCCGCGCCCAGGCCAAAACCGGCAATTGCGGCCCACAGCCACGGTGCCAGCAGCGGTGCAAACAGAAAGCCGCTCATGCCGAGCAACTGACAAATCAGGCTAATAATCAGCTGTGGACGGCGATCGGCCTTGCGCGCCAGCAGCGGCATCAATAACGCTCCAGCCACCTGACACAGAATCATCACCCCCAGCAGCGAGCCACCGGCCTGCGCCGACCAGCCAAGATGATGGTAGGCATCCGGCAACCAGGCAACACAGGTTGCATAACCGCCGTTCACCAGCCCGAAGCTCAGCGCCAGCGTCCAGGCGCGCGGCTTGCGCCACAGCGCTGGCAGCACAATCTTCTCCCTGCTGGCTGCGGCAGGCACGCGCACGCACAGCCACAATGCTATTGCCAGCAGCACCGGTAGCGCCCAGCCCGTTAGCGCCAGCGACCAGCCGAACTGCGCGCTGAGCCATGGCGACAGCGCCGCTCCCAGCCCGCCGCCGCCCATCAGCGCGCCGGCCCATAAGCCGGTCACCGGTGCGCTACGCTGGGCAAAGCGTTGACGGATCAATCCCGGCATCGCCATCTGTACCACGCCCACGCCAAGTCCACCGAACAAGGCGCTGATCACCAGCCAACTGCCGTCATGGATCACGCCACGTGCCAGCAGCGCCAGCAATAACAGGATTAAGCCGCCCAATAATAATCGTTGCAGCGGCACGCGCTGCATCAGCGAGGCGCTGAGCAGCGCAACCGCCCCCATCATCACCATCGGCACGGCGGGCAGCAGTGAGGCGGCCAGCGGAGAGAGCCCCATCGCCTGGCGTAACTGGCCGAGCAGCGGGCTAATTGAAGTCAGTAACGGACGCATATTCAGCCCAGCCAGCACTAAAGCGGCGAGCGTCAGTCCGTTGGAATGTCGGTTCATACGCAATCCAATAGTGAAAAGGTTGCCAGCATCGCAGCAGTCAGTACTATTTGGAAATGAAATAACACCATAGCGACCAGTGGAAAAATGAATCGTCAACCGATGTTTACTCCGCAGCAGCTGCTCAGTTTTGTGGCGGTATGCGAAACCACCAGCTTTACCCGCGCCGCAGAGCGCGTGCATCTTTCGCAATCTACCGTCAGCCAGCAAGTACGCCGTCTGGAAGAGATGATAGGTAAAGCGCTGCTGGAGCGGACGTCGCATCAGGTGGCGTTAACCGAAGAGGGGGAAAAACTACTCGGTTATGCGCGGCGCATTATTGCCCTGAACGGCGAAGCGCACGATGTGTTGAGCGACAAATGGCGCGATGGCATTTTGCGCCTGGGGGTACCGGAAGATTTCGCCGCGCCCACGGCCAGTTTGCTGGCGGAATTCAGCCGCGAGCATCCGCAGCTACGGCTGGATGTCATGAGCGGCATGTATGTCGATCTACACCGCGCGTGGCAGCGCGAAGAGCTGGATATCATGTTGATCAAGCAGCCGGGCGGCGAGCGGCCGCTGGCCTCGCGCCCGGAGCCGCTGCTGTGGCTGGATAGCGCCGCGCATCCCTGCTTTGAGCAAACGCCGGTACCGCTGGTGGTGTTCCCGCAGCTCGGGTTGTATCGCGAAGAGATGGCGCAGACGCTGGATCACCTTGGCCGCGGCTGGCGCATCAGCTACAGCAGCGCCAGCCTCGTCGCGCTTGCCAGCGCCAGCGCCGCCGGATTGGGTGTCACCCTGCTGCCCGCCAGCTGTCGCCTGCCTGAACATCGCGTATTAGGCGAAGCTGAAGGTTTACCTGACATCAGCCATTTTGAACTGGCACTGTTTTGCCGTTCGCCGCAGGACGATTTGCAACAGGCACTGTCCGCCGCGCTGGTCAGGTTTTGCCATTTGCAGTGGCAGTGATTTTCCCACTGCCAGTCAGTGGAAAATATCGCAGCGCCCCGCGCCGGGTTTTGCCAGATTAGGCGTTTTCATTTGATGGAGCCTCTGATGCAACTCACCTCTCCCAGCCGTCGCGAATTTCTTAGTCTGACCGCCGCCGGTAGCCTGCTGGCAGCCGGTATCAGCTACGCCGGACAAGCTTCACCGTTATTGCCTGAAAAAACGCAGCCTCATACTCCACCCCCGCGCGTCGCCCATTACCAGCTGCTCAATGTGCGCCTCGAAGAGGGTTTTGAGCGCGACGGTAACGACGTGATTGCCACGCGCACCGCGCTGTATGACATCACCGTCAAAGAGGGCAAATTCGCCGCGATTGAACCGGCAGGCAAGGCCCGTAATGCCGCGCTACCCCAGTGGGATGCCAACGGCGCTCTGCTGCTGCCGCGCACCCGCGATATGCATATCCATCTCGACAAAACCTTCTACGGCGGTCCGTGGCAAGCACCACGTCCGCGTCAGGGCAAAACCATCATGGATATGATTGCCCGGGAACAGGTGCTGATCCCGCAGCTGCTGCCCACCTCACAGGCACGCGCCGAAGCGATCATTGGCTTGTTGCACAGTAAAGGCACCACCGAAGCGCGCAGCCACTGCAATATCGATCCGGTTAGCGGCCTGAAAAGTCTTGAGCATCTCAAGCTGGCATTGGCTAACCATCCGCAATTCCCGTGTGAGATTGTCGCTTTTCCGCAGCATGGTTTGCTGCACTCGAAGGTTGATGGATTAATGCGTGAAGCGATGCAGATGGGCGTCGAGTTCGTCGGCGGACTCGATCCAACCAACGTGGATGGCGCGATGCAGGCGTCGCTGGATGCGATGTTCCAGATAGCGCTTGATTTCCAGCGCGGCGTAGATATCCACCTGCACGAAACCTCGCCCTCCGGCGTGGCGGCCATTCAGTACATGATCGATACCATCGCGAAAAATCCACAGCTGAAAGGCAAAGTCACGCTGAGCCATGGCTTTGCGCTCGCAACGCTTGAAGGCAAAGCGCTGGATCAGATGATTGCCGGCATGGCCGAGCAGCAGATGAGCGTGGCTTCTACCATCCCAATCGGTAAGCTGACCATGCCGCTGCCGCAGCTCCAGGCGGCGGGCATCACGGTGATGACCGGTACCGATAGCGTGATCGATCACTGGTCGCCGTTTGGTAGCGGCAGCATGCTGGAAAAAGCCAATGTGTATGCGCAGCTGTATCGCGGTTCTGATGAGTTTGGCTTAAGTCGTGCGCTGCACATAGCCACCGGCGGAATTTTGCCGTTGTCGAATCAGGGCGAGCGGCAGTGGCCCCAGCTGGACGATGAAGCCAGCATGATGTTGGTCGAGGCCAGCTGTTCCGCCGAAGCCGTGGCACGCATTTCCCCGGTGCGCGCCACCTTCCAGCGCGGATTGCCGGTGTTCAGCGCCTGATGTTCCCAGGTGCGCATAAATGCGCACCCTACAGTGTTGTAGGGTCGCCATTTATGGCGACCGTCCCAATTAATGCGCGAATCAGATTGACGCCATTTATGGCGACCGTCCCAATCAATGCGCGAATCATATTGACGCCATTAATGGCGACCTTCCCAATCATTGCGCGAATCAGATTGACGCCATTGATGGCGACCGTCCCGCATTCGAGTCCTGCCAGCAACAAAAAAGCCTCCGCAAGGAGGCTTTACGTACGACATAAAAAGGGTGGCATGCGCGCACCCGATGAGTGCTGGATTTACGAAAGCATCTGAATCGCCAGCGCATACAATCGCTGGTTTTCATCGTCGCTGACAGGCTCTTCTTCCGCGTAACAGGCAATCATAGAGCTCACTTTATCCGAAGATAACGTTTCCCCATGCAGATGCAGCGTTAACACGGCGCGGCCGACGATTTTCAGAATGTCTTCGTTTTGTCCCTGGACATAATGACTCAATGAAATGACCTCTGAAGTATCTTGGGTTTTAATCGTTCGCCAAATGGCGCGCTAAATATAAAGCAAATCGACCATAATCTTTAATCAGAATTTTCCCAGCCCTTAGGCACACATAAGCATAACGCCTGCAAAAGGGTGGCGAATAAGCGCTGAATAAGCGGCAAATTCTTGCTAATCACCCCAACTGGCTAAAGATGTCTGATGCTACCCCCCTCATGGCGCAACAAAATCAACCGCAAAAACATTAGAACTATGCGATAGTTTTCGCTCATAATCTAAACAATGAGGTGGCAAGGCTAACTGGTTTCCGGGGTAAACCACCTGCGCTTTTGCCATTGCCGATCACCGCCCTTTCTGCCAGACTGACCGCCGCAATCCTACCCGCAATTAGAGACATTTCCGTGACTGCTTTTTCTACCCTGACGCAACTGCCTGCCAGCCAACTCGATAACCTGCGCGAGATGGGTTTCGACGCCATGACGCCGATTCAGGCCGCTTCCCTGCCCGCCATTCTGGAAGGGCGCGACGTGCGTGCGCAGGCGAAAACCGGCAGCGGCAAAACCGCCGCATTTGGTGTCGGCTTATTGAACCGCATCGATAACAGCCAGTTTCATACGCAGGCGCTGATCCTCTGCCCCACGCGCGAACTGGCCGACCAGGTGAGTAACGTTCTGCGCCAGTTGGCACGTTTTACCCGCAATATTAAGATCCTGACGCTGTGTGGCGGCCAGCCGATGAGCGCGCAGCGCGACTCGCTGGTCCATGCGCCGCATATCGTGGTGGGCACGCCGGGCCGTCTGCTCGATCACCTCAAGCGCGACAATCTCGATCTCAGCCAGCTGCAAACGCTGGTGCTGGACGAAGCGGATCGCATGCTGGAGATGGGCTTCCGCGACGATATGGAAGCGATTATTGGTTTCACCCCCGAAACACGGCAAACGCTGCTGTTCTCCGCAACCTGGCCAGATACCATTGCCAGCCTCAGCCAGCGTTTCCAGCGCGATGCGCTGGCGGTGGCCACTGAAGATAAGTCTGAACTGCCGGCCATTGAGCAGCAGTTTATTGAAGCCAGCGCCAAAGAGCGTCACAGCCTGCTCGGAGCCCTGCTCAGCCAGCAGCAGCCGGCATCGTGCGTGGTGTTCTGTAATACCAAACGTGAATGCGATGACATCGCCGCTGCGCTAAATGAACGCAACATCAGTGCTCTGGCGCTGCATGGCGATCTCGAGCAGCGCGATCGTGAACGCGTGCTGATTCGCTTCGCTAACGGCAGCATCCGGGTGTTGATCGCCACCGACGTGGCCGCGCGCGGTCTGGATATTAAATCGCTGGCCTTAGTGGTGAACTTCCAGCTGGCGTGGGATCCGGAGGTACACATTCACCGTATCGGTCGTACCGGGCGCGCGGGTGAAAAGGGATTGGCGGTGAGCTTTGTGGCTCCCGACGAAATGGTGCGCGCGAATGCGCTGGAGGAGTATCTGCAGCAGAAACTCAACTGGGTTTCCTCCAGCACGCTGAAAGGCAGCAGCGCGACGCCGTTGCCCGCCACGAAAATGACGCTGTGCATTGATGGCGGCCGCAAAGCGAAAATCCGTCCGGGTGATATCCTCGGCGCGTTGACCGGTGAAGCCGGATTCAGCGGCGATCAGATTGGCAAGATCGACATGACCGCAACGCATGCCTATGTTGCTATTGATGCCGCACAGGCGAAAAAAGCGCTGATCAAGCTGAAAGAGGGCAAGATCAAAGGCAAAAGCGTGCGTGCCATCCTGCTGAAGTAATCTCCTCAAGCGTGAGGGCGTCGCTCTCACGCTAAAATTTCATCCCCTTTCCCTTCATTTTTTCGCCCTTCTGCCGATAAGTTAATCATGGCGATTTTGCCCTGCCCAGATTCAGCCCCGAGGCCATGATGGATAATTTTCAGAAAGAGATCGATGAACGCGCCAATCTTGCGCTTTCCAATAAATTCGAACTGCTGTTGTTCCGCCTGGGTTCCGATCAGCTGAAAGGCAAATCTGAGCTATATGGCATCAACGTCTTTAAGCTGCGTGAAATTGTGCCCATGCCAACCATTACGCGCGCGGCAGGTATGCAATCACCGCTGCTGGGCATGGCGAGCATTCGTGGTCAGTTTATACCGGTAATCGATCTGCCTGCGGTGACCGGCTGTAAACCAGAGACCGGACTGAATCTGCTGCTGGTGACCGAATATGCCCGTAGCACCCAGGCGTTTGCCGTTGAATCCGTGGAGAATATTGTCCGTCTCGACTGGAGCCAGGTGCATACTGCGGAAGCGGGCATTGGTAGCCGTAACATCACCAGTATCGCCTGCCTGGATACCGATGGTCAGAGCAATAATCTGGCGATGGTACTGGACGTTGAGCAGATTCTCTATGACGTGATCCCTTCCGTGCGTGGCGTTGAGCCAAGCGCAGAGACGGCCAAAGATTTCAATTTGAAGCCGGGTCAGGTTGCTATTGTGGCGGAAGATTCCAAAGTGGCGCGCCAGCTGCTGGAGCAGGGTCTGAAAAGCATGGGCATACCGGCCATCATGCATAACACCGGGCTTGAAGCCTGGATCAAAATTACCGAGATGCAAAAAGAAGCCGCGGCTAACGGGGAGTCGATCCACGATAAGATCGCGTTAGTACTGACCGATCTCGAAATGCCAGAGATGGACGGTTTTACCTTAACGCGTAATATCAAGCGCGATAACGTGTTGCGCCATATCCCGGTGGTGATCCATTCGTCGCTCTCCGGCAGCGCCAACGAAGATCACGTGCGCAAAGTGGGCGCCGATGGATACGTAGCAAAATTCGAAATCAATGAGCTCTCCAGTGTGATCCACAGCGTGCTGAAAACGCCGCGTTAAATCCTTTCGCCCTTTTCCCGGTGCGCGTAAATGCGCACCCTACGAAATCCGCATCCGCCATTTATGGCAACCTCATACGCACATATCTAATGCCAGCCAAAAATCCTCGTTTACACCATTCACCAAACTGTGACCTACCTCTAAAAAATTAAAGTTAAAACATTAACAACCGATAACAGAAAGCGCTTGCGCCGGTGCTGCCATACCAGTTTTGTCACGCTGCGTAATTATTTTCACCTTTAAAAACATCAACCTGCTGTGGGCGCCTTGCCTGCGCTTCCATCTTGAAACATCAATTTTTGGCATTACGGGGAGATCCAATGTTGAGCTTAAAGAATATGAAGGTCGGCGTCCGTCTGGGCATCGCCTTTGGTTTAGTGGTGGCACTGCTCGTCATCGTCGGTGTGACATCAATTAGCAAAATCAACACTATCAAAACCGGCATCACATCAATCGTGGAAGATCGCTATGTGAAAGTGCGCCTCGGTTTTGATGTGCGTGATGGCGTCAACGATCAGATTAAATACCTGCGCGGCATCGTGATTGATACCACGCGCCCCGAAAATAATGTCAAACGCTATCAGCAACTCGCCGATGCCACCGAACATACCAATAGCGCGATGAATAAAATCAAAGCGGTTCAGGTAACTGAAGTGGGTAAAAAGAAAATTGCCGGGTTGCTGGCCGCCAGTGACAAGTTCGAAGTAGAGAAAAAGGCGTTGCTGGAGCTGGTGCGCGCGGGCAATGCGGATGCGGCCAGCACCTATGTGCTGAAATCCATCACCGAAACGCAAAACGCGTTTCTGGATAGCGCGATAGCCTTTGCCAATTCTCAATCGGCACAGCTGGAACAGGAAGGCACAAAAATTATTGATAACGGTTCATCGGCGATTGAAATGACGCTGATCTTTTCCGCTATCGCCATTGCTGCCGCTATCGTACTGGGCTTTATGCTGACGCGTTCAATTGTGCGTCCGCTCAACGAAGCGGTAGAAGTTGCCGGGAAAGTGGCGGCGGGCGATCTGAGCTCACACATTGAAGTCACCGGCAAAGATGAAACCGCCGTGCTGATGCAGGCGCTGCAGGCGATGAACGACAATCTTTTGACCATCGTCTCGGACGTGCGCGCGGGTTCCGATACCATCGCGGTGGCGTCAAATCAGATCTCCAGCGGCAATATCGATCTCTCCTCACGTACCGAGCAGCAGGCGAGCTCGCTGGAAGAGACGGCTTCCGCCATGGAGCAGATGACCGCCACGGTGAAACACAATGCCGAGAATGCGCGCGAAGCCAATCAACTGGTCGCCAATACCTCGAGCGTAGCCAAAGAAGGCGGCGTGGTGATGGGACAGGTGATTGAGAAAATGGAAGCCATTACCCTGTCATCGAAGAAGATCGTCGATATTATCAGCGTGATTGACTCCATTGCCTTCCAGACCAACATCTTGTCCCTCAATGCTGCCGTCGAAGCGGCGCGCGCGGGTGAACAAGGTCGCGGTTTTGCCGTGGTCGCCACCGAAGTGCGTAATCTGGCAGCACGTTCTGCTTCTGCGGCTAAAGAGATCAAGGTGTTGATTGAGGATTCTGTCGCGAAAGTGGATGAAGGCAGCCGTCTGGTGACGCATGCGGGTTCCACCATTGGTGAAGTGGTCAACAGCGTAAAGAGCGTGGCGGATATTATGAGCGAAATCACCATTGCCAGCAGCGAACAGAGCAGCGGGATCAGCGAGATAAACTCTGCGATTACGCAGATGGAAGCGGTAACGCAGCAGAACGCCGCATTGGTGCAGGAAGCCTCAGCGGCATCACAGGCGTTGCAGGAGCAGGCGGATCGTTTGGCGCAGTCAATGAGCGTGTTTAAAACGGCTGCGGTTTAAGATTTGCCAGGTCGCCATAAATGGCGACCCTACCAAATTGTAAGGTGCGCATTAATGCGCACCTTGTTGATGACGAAGATTAATTCACCAATGAATACGCGATAGAAGAAATCGCCAGCACGCCAATCATCACCACAAATACGTTACTGATCTTACCGCTGTACTGACGCATTGCCGGCACCTTCTGGATGGCGTACATCGGCATCAGGAACAGAATCATCGCAATAATCGGCCCGCCCAGGGTTTCAATCATCCCCAAGATGCTGGGATTCAACGTCGCCACCAGCCAGGTGGTCAGCAGCATAAAGCCGGTCGTCAGACGATTCAGGCGCTGCGGCGTGACACTTTTACCGCGGCTGCGCAGCGATTTCACCACCATGCCGTTAAAACCTTCACGGGCGCCCAGGTAGTGGCCGAGGAACGATTTGGTAATGGCGACCATCGCCACGATCGGCCCCATCCACGCAATCATCGGCACATTAAAGTGGTTCGCCAGGTAGGAGAGAATGGTGATGTTTTGATCTTTCGCCGCCTTTAAATCAGCAGGTGACAGGCTCAGCACACAGCTGAACACAAAGAACATCACCGTAAACACCATCAAAAGATGGGCATTCGCCAGGATGCGTGAACATTTCTTCTCAGCGCCATCGCCGTACTCATTACGCTTGGCGACGGCAAAAGAGGAGATGATCGGCGAGTGATTGAAGGAAAACACCATCACCGGAATCGCCAGCCATAGCGTCATCCAGATACCACTGCCGCTCTGGCTCAGGGACAACGTTTCCAGCGCCGCGCCATGCCAGTGCGGTACCAGATAAGCCGCCAGCAGCATTAGCACGGCCACAAACGGAAACACCAGCACGCTCATGGCTTTCACAATCATCTGCTCGCCAAAGCGCACCACCGTCATCATGCCGATGATCAAAATCAGCGACAGAAGCACACGCGGCGGCGAAACCAGGCCCAGCTGATGCACGATAAAACTATCGACGGTATTGGTGATCGCCACGCTGTACATCAGCAGGATCGGATAGATAGCAAAGAAGTAGAGCAAGGTGATGATCTTGCCGGCACCGACGCCAAAGTGCTCTTCCACCACTTCGGTGATGTCTTCGCCGGGATTTTTACCGGAAAGCACAAAGCGCGTCAGCGCGCGGTGCGCATAATAGGTCATTGGAAAGGCAAGAATCGCCATAATAATCAGCGGAATCAGCCCGCCTGCACCGGCGTTAATCGGTAAAAAAAGCACGCCCGCTCCAATCGCCGTACCGTACAGACCCAGCATCCACACGGTATCACTCTTGCGCCAGCCCTTAGCTACCGTTTCAACGGTGCCAAGCGTACCGGTTTGTGAGTTGTCCATCTGTCTCTCCACAAGTTAAAGCTTAATCAACGCAGCCAAACGGTGGCTGCCAATTATGGCGCGGGCTTTGCAGCTCTGCCGTTGCGCAAAGGATGACGCTTAAAGACCACAATTTCACGCGTCCTGATGTTTTGCGCCGCAGTAAATGCACGAAACATGCGCGCAATCGATTGCATGGGGCGCTATTTGACATGAGACGCGGGATGAGTGCAAGAAGGAGTCACGGAGAGGAAGCAGAAAGGTCTGGTAAGCGTGGGGAAAGGTAGGTCAGTTGCGTTAATCGGTCGCCATGAATGGCGACCCTACGTTTGATGAGCGGGGTTTTCGTAGGGTGCGCATTTATGCGCACCTGGATACAAGCGAAAGTGGCAACGGTGAGTTGTTGCCACTGATAGCGGTTTTCTCCCAAATGATTCACGCAGCCAACGCACCTGCAGCGTGAAGTATGAAGGGAGAATCAGAATGCGCGCATCCTGTAGAGAGCATAAAGAAAATAGTACGCTGTGAGAGTATTCAAATTCATAATCATGTACTTCAGTTTTTCATTTTTATTTAGCAGTATGAAAATACCTTTTGAGTATTTCCCCCGCTTAATTTCATTAATTTCCTGGGCAATATCCGCAGGTGAAAACGAAGAGTGATACATTGCGGTCACGATTTGCATATCTAACGCTAATACGCGTTTTGAAATGCCTTTCAGGAAATAATCGAGATCGCTGGAGTGATATTTACTGATAATAGCGTCATAAAGTGCCGTCAGAAACTGCTTTCTCACTTTTAGTTCACTGTATTGCACCTTACGCTTGGATAATGATGCCTCCACATCTTCATAGTGATAAGCCGCGCCCGGTGTCACCAGGAAATTGTTAATACAGCTAAAGAACTTCAGGTTGAACAATAAATCCTCGCTCATTGAGATGCCTTCTAAAAAGCGCAGATTCAGTTCTTCGATGATCTGACGGCGATAACATTTGTTATGCAGATAACCGATGTTATCACTCATCTCCAGTTCACCGAGCACGTAGGGAATATCCTCATTACTGAAGAAGCCCGCCTGCGATACCTTCCCCACGCGGTTATCATTGAGGTTTCCTACCATCAAATCGACAGTTTCAGCTGGCCAGGCATCAAGATTCTGTTTGAAGATCATTAGGAAGTTATCATCCACCCAATCATCCGCATCGAGAAAGAGTACATATTCACCACGCGCCTGTTGCATTCCGCTATTGCGCGCCGCGCTAACACCGCCATTAACCTGGTGAATAACGGTGACTTGCGAATAAGCGCTAAACTCCTCCAGTATTTTCGGGGTTGTATCGCTGCTGCCATCATTAACGACAATAACCTCATAATTGCTGAACGTCTGTTTAAGTACGCTCAGCAAAGTACGCTTAATGGTTTTTTGTGAGTTATAGACGGGAATGATAAGACTAAATAGGGGTTTTTCATTCATGATAAACTCTCTTTACTGTCTGAGGTTTTGATATTGCTAAATAACAGCCATAGTTTCCTGGGGTTGATAAACACTTGATGAATACGCATAACTGGCTGAGCCGGGAAAAAGTAATTAAGTAGCGAGAAGGAGAGGAACTCGGTTAATACCACGCTCATTGCCGCGCCGTTTAAACCAAAATACGGTACCAATAACAGTGATGACGCCACGCAGATAACTAATACGACGAAGGTTTTCTTCACCAAATAACGATAACCGTTGTACTTAATAATAAAGCGATCCATGACGCTACTAAGCACCGCGCACATCGCCCCCACGCTGAGTAATAACGTTGGCGCTACCGCATCGAGATACTCGGCACCGTAAAAGTCGCGGATGAACCATCCGGACAGCAACCAAATAGCCAGAATCACCATTGATGAGACGCCAATCACCAGCAAATGTAATTTCTGCGCCTTGATAATCGACTGCTCATCATCACGTTCGGCAAAGAACGCAGGGAAAAATGAAGCCAGCAAGGCATTGGGTAAAAATACCCACGCGGTGGCTAACGTCAGCGCCACCGAGAAAATGCCCGCCTCTTTAACACCAAGGAAATAGGAGACGCTGATTTGGTTAACACGCGTATAGATCGCGACAGCAATCACGGAAAACACCAGGGAAATACCCGAGGCCACCATATAGCGTGAATACTTTTTCATCTGACGAATGGCCGGAATAGGCACCTGACGATGATATTTAAGAAAGATGGCGAGCTTAATGACGAACGGAATAAAGGTGGCCAGCACGATAGGAATAGCCAATAACCTGGCGTCCAGTTCAAACCAGGAAATAAAGAAGCGCACGGTTAAACTGATTGCCAACCCCGCCAGGTTGGCGATGACATTCAGGCGGGCATTAAGCATCGCCTCATTGTAGATATTCACCAAATCGAGTGACGAGAAGAGACAGGCAATGGCCGCCGCACAGATAAATACCAGCGCCTCAGTACTCCACTCCTCGCCCATAATCAGCATACCCGTTGCTGCCAGCACGCAGTAAATCACCAACACCAGCAGGAACGTGGCCATCATTAAGCGCATACCGGAGTGCCGGTTTTGCGATATACGTTTCAGCAGAATGACATCGCTGCCCATCAGCGCGATGCTTTGAATGAACTGAAAGACCAGCATCGAGATCGAGATAATGCCGAAGGTGGTGGGACCTACATATTTCGCCACATAGGAAGTGACAAATATCAGACCGAACACCGCAATCAGCTTTTCAGCGATCATCCACATGGAGTTTTTTAATTTATCTTTCACAACTCAACCTCAGCGTTTATTTCTGTGCCAGCCGGCGCAGACGCGATACCAGTCGTGGACTGACGAAAAACAGCGCAAAGTACAGACTCCACGGATTGAGCATCAATCCTGATGTGAAATAAGACTTAAAGCTGCGGCGGTAGAGTGAGATATATTCATCAACAAAGGCGCGACTAAATCCGTCGCTGTACAACGCTTTATAGATATAAGAGGAAGTGACTTTTAAATAGAGATGGTAATAACAACGGCTGTGCTGTGCAGATAAAAACGCCTGCATACCATTAAAGGAGCGCGCAAAGGAGAAGTGCTTTTCCCGCAGTGCCGAGCGCGTCGCGGAGTTATCCGATACCACATAGTGATAAACCACCCGTTGCGTAAATATCACCTGGCGATCCTGTTGCAGATGCAGGTAATTAATCACAAACAGCAGATCTTCAAAGTTATAAATTTCTTCATTAAAGCTAAGCTGATGCTGACGAATCACATCGCCGCGAAACACCTTATCGCAGATGCCGTGGCGGGGATTGAAATAGAGCAAATCGTTGATAGCCGCAGATGCCGCCAGCTGGCGCGTATCGGTGGCGTTGGCCGGGAAATCAAGAGGCTGCCCCTGCGGCGTGAAGTGCTGCGACTCCCCCACCACCAGCGCGACCGGGTTTTGCATCAGGTGCACATAGGTGGCAAACGCGCTGGGCGGCAGAAAATCATCCGCATCTAAAAAGCACAGCAGTTTGCCGCGCGAGGCGCGAATACCCTGATTGCGTGCCGAAGAGACGCCGCCGTTGGCTTTATCGATAATGTGAAAATGCGGGTAATGGGCGTAATGCTGTAATATCGCGAGCGAGTTATCGCTGGAACCGTCATTAATGAAGATGGCTTCAAAACGGGTTTCATCCTGCTTTAGCAGGCTATCAATGCATCGCTCCAGATACGCTGCGGCGTTATACACCGGCACAATGACGCTGAGTAAAACGTCGTTAACGGGATTTTGCATATGACCTCTGGACTCTGTCGACTTTAAAATTGCGGGCGGATAAAAACATCGGTGAACGCAATGGTGATTAATCGATAACTATCACTACACGTTGCTTTCGCCCTGCTTAACATTTATGGGATAGGTATTTCAGAGTTTCCTCAGGCTAATTAAAAAAGCCGGGAAATGCTGGCTATAAAAAAAGCGTAATAAGATAATCGCCATATAAACTGAGCAATCTCATTCTGTTTTCAGCTGCTAAAATAGGCAGGCTACCGCCCCAGGCTTACAGCTACCCGTGTACTGAAAACAGTTAACTCTTTTTTTTGGCGTAAAGAAGCTGCGCTGCACTCACAGGAGTTCAGTTGTTTTTCAGCAAGTTACGCTTTCATGCGGCGATTTTTGCATTACGCAGATACCGCATTCATCAATGTGTACTTAAATTAAATTTTTATCTTTTATGTAATGAGAATAAAAAACGCTGGCGCTTTATTGCACCCATTACGTAACGCAAGACATGTCGATCGGCGGTGAAAAGACGCATCAAAAAACGGGCCTTTTCAACCCACGTGACGACATTAACGATATTTGCTGTATGCCCTGCACTTTTATTACCTCGGTGCGTCTTTCGCTAGCCGATAAGTGCAAGTGGCGTTAATCCAGTGCGGCTCTCGCAGCCGCACTGCAACGGGCATAAGGCCCAAAATTTGCGATCTGGTTCAAAACTTATAGCGGCATTCTCACCAGTAGTGGTTATAAGGTCAATGGCTTCCAGACCAAAACGGAATTTACTCAGGGGCAGCATTGATAAATTTTAAGCCTATAGATTAGCCGTGATGAATGAATATTTACGCCATTGATTAGCGCCAGCAACTCGATAGGCCAGGAATAAGAGGGGGAAGCCCGATCTCAATGTACCAGCACAAACCACCCCTTACGTCGCGAGGAGATTGTAGCCAGCTCACAACTCTGGCGTTAGTCGATCACCGCCTGCATTTTCGCGTGCTAGTCTGCCTGGATGCCACTCTCCAGTTTTCCTTACTGCAGGCCGTATGAAACGCAGACTCCCTTTTCAGGTAAAACTCTTTCTCTCTCTGGTGCTTTTTTCCTGCCTGCTGCTGGCTTTGCTGGGCACAATTCTGTTTCATTTTATCGACAGGCAGTTGCATCACGATCTTGGGCAGCGCGCACGCGTGCAGGCCAGCGAAATTGCGCTGATGCCGGGCCTGGCGGATAAGGTGGCGCGTCGGGATATCGCGGGGATTGCCGCGTTGATTCAGCCGCTGCGCGACCAAAGTGATGCCAGTTACATCGTGATAGGTGACGTGCGTGAACAACATCTTTACCACTCGGAATCGCCCGAGCGCCTTAATCTGCCCTTGATTGGCGGCGACAATGCCGAGGTGCTGCAAGGCAAAACCATCATTTCCGTACGCAAAGGTGGCATCGGCGTTTCCCTGCGCAGCAAAGCCCCCATTTTTGATGCGCAGCATCAGGTGATTGGCATTGTCTCGGTGGGTTATCTCACGTCCTATATTGCCAATATCAATGCCAGCCTGCTGTGGCAAGCCAGCCTCTACGGTGTGGCCCTGCTGCTGCTGCTGTTTATTTTTTCATGGGTGTTTAGTCGCAACCTGAAAAAACAGATGTTCTGGCTTGAGCCAAAAGATATTGCGCTACTGGTGCTGCAGCAAAAAGCGTTGCTGGAGGCGATGTATGAAGGCGTGTTTGCCGTGAATGCAGAAAAACAGCTGATTTTGATCAATCGTGCCGCCCGGGAATTACTGGATTTGCAGCAGAGTGAAAAAGAGCTGCTGGGGAAACCGCTTGATGCGGTGTTGCAGATACACCCCGCGTTTCTCAGCCAACGTGACGTACATGAGCCAAGTCGTCATCATGACCAGATTACCGTACTGAATCAGCGCCAGGTGATCGTTAATCGGGTCGCGATTGAGCTGGAGCCCGGCGAGCCCAGCGGCTGGGTATGCAGCTTCCGCGATAAAAATGACATCAATACGCTGAGCAGCCAACTAAGCCAGGTGAAGCGCTACGCGGATAATTTACGCATCATGCGCCATGAACAGCTGAACTGGACGGCGACGCTGGTCGGCCTGCTACAAATGCAGCGTTATGACGATGCCATGCGCTATATCCATGCGCAATCTGCGGGCGCGCAGCAGGTCCTGGATTTTGTCTCGGCGCGCTTTACTTCGCCCGCGCTCTGCGGACTGCTGCTGGGGAAATATGTTAGTGCCAGAGAGAAAGGCGTCGAGCTGAAATTCGATCCGGCCTGCCAGCTTACGCGTCTTCCCGCCGCGCTGAGTGAAACGGCGCTCATGTCCGTGGTGGGAAATGTGCTGGATAACGCCGTGGATGCCACGCTGAACGTTAGGCCACCGGCCAACCCTATCGAGCTCTATATTTCAGACAGAAATCACGAGCTGTTAATTGAAGTCGCCGACCAGGGCTGCGGCGTCGATGAGGCGATAAAACCGCATCTGTTTGAGCAAGGCGTGACCAGCAAACCCACCAGCGGCGACGATATGCTGGGTTCCGAACACGGCATCGGCCTCTACCTGGCGGCGGGTTATGTTCATCAGGCGGGCGGCAGCATTGAGATCAGCGAAAACGCGCCACAGGGCACCATTTTCTCCATTTTCATTCCGTTCCAGCCCGAGGTTTCAACAGGACTATCCCATGAATAACGCCAAAGCACTTGATGTCGTCATTGTGGAAGATGAACCCCATCTGGCCGATTTGCATCGCGAATTTATCGAGCAACATTTTCATCTGCGCGTGGTAGGTATTGCCGCCACGCTGCAGCAGGCGCGGGATCTTATTCGCGTGCATCAGCCGCGCCTGGTGCTACTCGATAATTACTTGCCGGATGGCCAGGGCGTCACGCTGATTGACGATCCTCTCCTGAAGCGATTTGAGTGCTCAGTGATTTTCATCACGGCCGCCAGCGATATGCAAACCTGCAGCCACGCGATGCGCAGCGGCGCTTTCGATTACCTGCTAAAACCGGTGTTTTTTCATCGCCTGCGCGCCTCGCTGGAACGCTTTATGCTGTTGGTCCAGACGATGCGCCAGATGACGAATGTTGATCAGCACGCGCTGGATAAGCTGTTCAATTTGCCCACCAGCGATGTGCCCGCTGCCCCCTCGACGAAGGGGATAGAAACCATCACGCTGGAACGGGTTAAGCACTTTTTTAGCGCTGCGCCCGCCGCCAGCTGGTCGGTGGAGCAAGTGGTGGAGAGCGTGGGAATCAGCAAAACCACTGGACGCCGTTACCTGGAATATTGTGTCGAAATCGGCTTTATTGGCGTGGAGATGCAGTATGGCAATATCGGCCATCCGCGTCGGCTCTACCGTAAAATCACGCAGGCGGAATAGTGTGACCGAGCGCAAATGCCGGGCCGCCGTCTGCGTGGTTTTAATGGTGTTAATTGGCTAAACAGCGCCAACAATCACACTTCGTGAAGATAACGATCTGTCACCTCTTGTCTGACAAAACCGATCGGCTATGTTGACCTTTAGTTCCTAAAATGTAACTAAAAGGTTAATTATAATGTCGAACACTTTCCATCTCTCTCTGGTTGCTACTACTGTCCTGCTCGCCGCTTCTGCCTTCGCCGCCCCGCCGCAGGGCTATCCGGCTAACTATCAAAGCGTGATAGATGCGGCGACAAAAGAGGGCAAAGTGGTGGTTTACTCCACCACCGACACCAAAGCGGCCGGTCCGCTTATTCAGGGCTTTGAATCCACTTATCCGGGTATCAAAGTGGAATATAACGATATGAATAGCACCGAGCTGTATAACCGCTTTATCAGCGAGCAGGCTTCAGGCGGCAGCAGCGGCGATGTGGTGTGGAGCTCCTCAATGGACACCGGCCTGAAGCTGGCGACCGACTATGCGCAGGAGTATCAATCGCCAGAGTTGAGCCAGATCCCTAAGTGGGCGGTGTGGAATAATAAGGCCTACGGCACCACCTACGAACCGGTGGTTTTCATTTACAACAAACGCCTGATTCCCGCCGCTGACGTGCCTGATTCACATACCGCGCTGGCCAAGCTTATTGCCAGCCAGACGGACAAATTCAAGAGTAAAGTCACCACCTACGATATTGAAAAATCGGGCCTTGGCTTCATGCTTTCGGTGCAGGATGACAAAGCCGATCCTCACTATTTCACCACCCTGGCTGACGTCGCCAAAGGTGGGTTAGCTGTACAATCCTCTACCGGCACCATGATGGAAAGGGTGTCATCCGGCGAAAACCTGATCGGTTTCAACATCCTCGGTTCCTACGCGGAAGCCCGCGCCAAAACCGATCCTTCACTGGGTATTTCCTATCCGAAGGATTACACCCTGGTCCTGTCTCGCGTCTCCTTTATCAGCCAGCAGGCGCACAACAGCAATGCGGCCAAACTCTGGCTCGATTACGTGTTGTCGGAGAAAGGACAAAGCATTCTGGCCAATCAGGCCGATATCCCTTCCCTGCGTAACGATATCGAAGGCAAAAACGATATTGATGGCATGACCAAAATGTTAGGCAAAGCGCTGAAACCGATCCCGGTTGACGAGAGCCTGCTGGAATATCTGCAGCCGAAAAAACGTCTCGATTACATCAAACAGTGGCGCACGGCCGCCGGTAAATAACGGCAGTAAGCAAGCGCGGCGGCTGCGTCGCGCTTCTCTTTCTCTTATCTGATTTCGCCATTCAGGGTCTCATTATGAGTACATTGCGCAGAAAGTGGCAAAGCTTGCCGCGCGGCGTCGTGGTGCTGATAACCGCGCTGGTTATCTATGTGCCGCTGTCGTTCATCGTGATACAAAGTTTTCTCTCCGCCCCGTTCTTCTCTCCGTCGAAAGCGTGGAGCCTGGAAGCATTCGAATTTATTTTTACCGATCCCGATTTCTACAAGGCATTGCGAAGCGGATTTATTCTGGCCTTCGGCCTGGTGATCATCGCCATCCCGCTGGGCGGCATTTTGGCGTTCTTAATGGTGCGCACCGATCTCCCCGGCAGACGCATTATTGAGCCACTGATCCTCGTACCGATTTTTGTCTCGCCGATGGTGCTGGGCTTTGGTTATGTGGTGGCGGCCGGGCCGGTGGGATTCTTCTCGCTGTGGGCGCAGTCGCTGCTGGGATTTTTGCCGTGGAATATCTACGACATGTCGAGCATCGTGGTGATTGCCGGGTTAACCCACGTGCCCCACGCCTATCTTTACATCTCATCAGCCCTGCGCAGCGTGGGGTCGGATGTGGAAGAAGCCGCACGTATCGCCGGTGCCTCGCCGTTGCAGGTGATGACGGCCGTGAGCCTGCCGATGGTACGTCCGTCAATCCTGTATGCCATTGTGCTGCTGTTTTTCCTCGGGCTGGAAGTGTTCGGCCTGATGCTAGTGCTAGGCGATCCTGAAGGCAACATGGTGCTGGCAACCTATCTCTACCAGCTCACTAATAAACTCGGCACACCGTCCTACCACCTGATGGCCGCAGTGGCCGTGGTGCTGATTTGTATCACGGTGCCGCTGGTGATGCTGCAACGCCGCCTGATGCGCACCGCCAACCGCTTTGTCACCGTCAAAGGGAAAGCGTCGCAGGCGCGCGCCCTGCCGCTGGGCAAATGGCGCTGGGTGGCCGGTGCGGTGGTCGCCTTCTGGCTGACCGTAACCATTGGTGTTCCGCTGCTCGGCGTGGTGCTGCGCGCCTTTATCTCCAACTGGGGCGTTGGCGTCTCGCTGTGGGATGAGCTGTCGATCAAAACGTTCCAGACCATCTGGGCGCAGCCCAACCTGCTGCGCGCCATCGTCAACTCCATGGCGATCGGCGTCATTGGCGGTGCCGTGGCGGTAGGCTGTTATCTGTTTATCGGCATCGCTATGCACCGCAAACCGGACAACACCACGCGCTTCCTTGACTACAGCGTGCTGGTGCCGCGCGCGGTGCCGGGATTGCTGGCGGGCCTGGCGTTTCTCTGGGTATTCCTGTTCCTGCCAATGTGGCTGGACAACGCACTGAAATCAGGCTGGCTTTCCGATTTCGCCTGGTCGCAGTGGCTGCGCGATAACCTGGTGGTCTGGCTGCGATCGCTGCGCAGCACCATCTTCAGCGTCTGGCTGGCCTACACCGTGGTGTGGATGGCGTACGGCCTGCGTTTGATCTCTTCCACCCTGCTTCAGGTGGGTCCGGAACTGGAAGAGGCGGCACGCAGCACCGGCGCCACGCGCGGACAGATTACGCGTCACGTGACCATTCCATTATCCCGCTACGGCCTGATTGGCTCCTGGCTGCTGATGTTCCTGATATTCGAACGCGAATACTCAACGGGCGTTTATCTGCTTTCGCCGGGTACAGAAACCATCGGCTCAATGCTGGTTTCTCTGTGGGCGGCAGGCGCGATTGATATCGTCGCCGCACTCTCCTTTATTAATATCCTGCTGGTGGTCGTCGGCTTGGGTATCGCTTTACGCTTTGGAGTGAAATTACATGATTGAATTATCGGTCGAGAACCTGCACTTAACCTACGGCGACAACCCGGTGCTGAAAGGCGTTTCAATGAACCTGCAGCGTGGTGAAGTGGTGTCCCTGCTGGGGCCCTCCGGCAGCGGTAAAACCACGCTGCTGCGCGCGGTCGCCGGGCTGGAGAAGCCGACTCAGGGCACGATTATCATCGGCAAAAACCAGGTTTACGCCGGCACGCCGCGCAGCGAGATCCCCGCAGAGGAACGTAATCTGGGATTAGTGTTCCAGTCTTACGCGCTGTGGCCACACAAAACGGTGTTTGAGAACGTCGCCTACCCTTTGAAACTGCGCAAAGTGGCCTCCGCTGAAATCACCCAGCGGGTGAATGATGTTCTCTCGCAGCTTGGCCTTGGCCATTTGGGTAAACGCCATCCGCATCAGCTTTCCGGTGGGCAGCAGCAGCGCGTGGCGATTGGTCGCGCGCTGGTTTACAACCCGCCGGTGATCCTGCTGGATGAGCCACTTTCAAACCTGGATGCCAAATTGCGTGAAGAGGCGCGCGTGTTCCTGCGCGAGCTGATCATCAAGCTGGGCTTGTCGGCGTTGATGGTGACGCACGATCAAAATGAGGCGATGGCGATTTCCGACCGTATTTTGTTGCTGAATAACGGCAAGATCGAGCAACAGGGTACGCCGCAGGAGATGTACGGCTCGCCGAAAACCCTGTTTACCGCCGAGTTTATGGGCAGCAATAACCGGCTGCACGGCAAAATCACCGAGCTGCGCGACGGCAAAGCGCGGATCGAAGGTAAAGGCTGGGCGTTATGGGGGTTAGCGGGTGAAGGTGTGCAACAGGGGCAGGATGCCACGGCGGTGATTCGCGTGGAGCGCGTGAGGTTGGTTGATGGCCCTGGCGAAAACCAGCTGGAACTGCCGCTGCTCACCAGCATGTATCTCGGCGACCGCTGGGAATATCTGTTCCGCACCGTCGGCGACGATTTTGTGATTCGCGCCTACGGCACCGAGGTGCGCGATCCGCAGCACTGCCATCTGGCATTGCCGGAAAACCACGTATGGATTTTCCCGAAAGGGTGAGGTGTTTGGGAGCGGTTTTTGCCGCTCCCTGCTGGGTAGGCTCTCAATACTTACTGATTCTCCATCCCGATAAAAAATTAGCCAAGCCATCACGGCAACAAAAACAATAAAATCAAGCGCCCTTTTCACCCATAAGTAATAACTATCGTTAATGGAATAATTCAAGACCAGTCTCAATTATATTTTCTGTGTAATTCAAATATCATCCCTCCCGCAAAGCATCGACTTACCCATATTAATCTCAACCACCAACCACCCCATTCAGCGCACGAAATTATTTTTCGCGCGTAATTTGCTTGCGGGAATAAAAAATGAACAAAAATTATCGCGTTATCTGGAATCATAGCCAGGGTAATTATGTGGTAACCTCAGAACTTGCGCGCGGAAAAGTTAAATCATCCTCCTCAGCATCTGTCATTCAGGTTATTCGCCGCGGAGCACTGGGCGCCTTAATTACGGCAGCAGCAGTAGGGCTCTTTATTCAACCCGCATTCGCCGCTCCCGCCTACGGAGAATACGCATCCGGTCAGGGAAACATCCTCGATATTAAAGATAAAGATGTCAATACCACTGGTGCTGATGCTCATGGTTTATTCGTTGAAAAAAATGCCACTGCTTATAGTAGCAATGTGAATTTTAACACTTCCGGTAGTGGTGCTTACGCCGTTTATGTTACTGGCGCAGGCTCAAATATTAATGTATCCGGAGGAAGCGTTACCACCACAGGCGCAGCCGGACATGGGTTAGTTGCGGGTAAAAGCGGTAACCTGACGGCCAGCGATATCACTATCAATAGTTCGGGTAAAGGGGTGTACGCGAACGCAGCAACGATTAAAGCTAAAAATCTGAATGTGAACGCCGCGGGATTTGGCGTACATGGTTTAGGTAAAGGTGCACTCGTGGACATCGCAGACAGCACGGTTAACGTGGCGGGAAATGGTGCCTATGCCGTTGCAGCAGAGACCAGCGGAAAAGTCTCCAGCACGAACGTTGACTACATCACCAGCGGTGAAAAATCATATGGTGGCTGGGTGGGCGGTGGTTCACAGCTGGATATTACTGGCGGTTCGATTACCGCCACCGGTGCGGGAAGCTACGGTATTTATACTAAAGGTAGCGGTATTCTTCATGCCGATGGCGTAACGGTAAACTCCGCACGCTGGGGGGTTTACAGTGAAAACTCGGCTGTAACGCTCAAGAATATGCATATTACTTCAGGCTCTTCAGGTATCTATGCCACGGGAAGCAACGCGATATTCAATATTGAACATACCGATATATTAAGTATGAACAATGGCGCAGAAGCCGTTTCCTTTAAAAAAGGTGCCAGCGGAATATTGAATCATGTCAATGTTGAAACGACCGGTGATAAAGCCTACGCCATTTATGCCAGTGGCCAAGGTTCCACACTGACTATCAGCGATACGCGCGTAACAACCCATGGTGCGGCAAGTTACGGTATTGCTGCACTCGATAACGCAAAAATTCTTATTAAGGATATTCAGGTTGCTTCAACGGGTTATGGGCTCTACGCTAACAAATCAACGCTTGACGTCAGCAATGCGAATATCGATGCGCAGTCATCTGGCATCTATGGAACCGGAGATGGCACCTCAATAAAAATTGACAATAGCACTATTTCTGGTAGCAAAAATGGCGAAGGTGCAGTTTATATTTCAGGCGCGGGTGCTTCCGCAACGGTTAGCAATAGTAAGCTAATATCATCCGGTGAAAATAACAGTGGGCTTACTTCACAGTATTCAAGTGCCATTGATGCTAATAATGTTGATATTGAAATCACCCATGGCGGCATCGGGACCAAATCAACCTATGATGGCAAATTAAAAGTCTCAAATTCAACAATAACCAGTTTAAGTGGCGGAACTGCATTTTCTGTGCAAAGCGGTTCATCTCTTACCGCTGACAACATGCTGGTGAACCTGAATAACAGCAATAATTCGGGTATAGAGACTATTGCAATTCACACCGGCAATGCTTATTTAAGCTCTAACAATCCTACAGCTAGCATTAATAACTCCACTTTAAACGTTAAAGGTGATAATGGGATTGGTATCCTAACCCGTTATACTGAAAGCGATATTAATCTGAATAGCACGTCGCTGACCGTTGAAAATGGACCCGCCGTGCTTGCCTACAATGCCGCGTTAACCACTATCAACCTGGATAATAGCGTATTGTCCGGCAGTACATTGCTGGAAGCGGGTAAGCTGGCATCCGGCGAAGATGCGGGAGCCGATGTCAGAGGCATCACGCTGAACGCCAGCAATCATTCTCTGCTGCAGGGCGATATCAATATTGAACGCAGCAAAACGTTAAATAGCACTCTCTCTTTGAACGCCGGTTCGATCTGGCGCGGCGCGGCTCATGACCTGCAAAACCTGACGCTGGGCGACAACAGTAGCTGGAATATTACCGGCGACTCCACGGTTGACAACCTGACAGCAAAAGACAGCATCATCAGTTTTGATCACAGCGACGGAAGCTTTAAAAACCTGACCGTTAACGGCAATTACCACGCTGACAACGCTAAGCTGGTAATGAACCTGGCGCTGGGCGATGACAACTCCGCAACGGACCACCTGCATATCACTGGCGACAGCAGCGGCACCACCAAAGTTCAGGTGCATAATGCTGGCGGCAAAGGTGATGCCACGCTGCAAGGCATTGAGCTTATCAAGGTTGACGGCAACGCAGCGGGCAAATTTGAACAGGATGGCCGCATTGTTGGCGGCGCGTGGGATTACGATCTGGTGCAAGGCGATAACGGCAAATGGCAGCTGACGAGCTGGTCGCCGGTTGATCCCACCACGCCGGTTGATCCCACAATACCTGTTGATCCAGGAATCACACCGCCTGAGCATGCACCGCGCGCACGTCCTGAAGTTGGCAGCTATATCGCCAATCTGGCAGCGGCAAACAATCTGTTTACGCTGAGTGCCGCAGATCGGTCCGGTATCACCGAATATCGAGACCCGATGACCGGCAAAGTGGAAAAAACTACGCTGTGGCTGCGCAATAAAGCGTCGCACAATCGCTTTGACGACAGCACCGGCCAGCTGAAGAGCACCACCAATATCGCTATGACACAGCTGGGCGGTGACGTGGCGCAGTGGAGTCTAAACGGCAGTGACCGTTTCAGCCTTGGCGTGATGGCCGGCTACGGTAATGCGAAAAGCCATACCAAATCTACCATCACCGGCTACACCGCCAGGGGCCAGATTAATGGTTACAGCGGTGGTGTTTACGCAAACTGGCAGCAGGACAGCGTGTCAAAAACCGGTGCCTATGCCGACAGCTGGCTGGCTTACAGCACATTCAACAACAGCGTGAAAGGTGACGGTATCGGTCAGGAGAGCTATAAGTCGCACGGCCTCAGCGCATCACTGGAAGGTGGCTATACCTTTGCGTTCGGTGAGCAGCAGCAATATCGCCTGCAGCCAAAAGCACAGGCAGTATGGATGGGTGTGAAACCGGGTGATTACACCGAACAAAACGGGACGCACGTCAGCGCCACCGGCAATAATAATGTGCAAACCCGCGCTGGCGTGCGTGCTGCGATGAAGAGCGCTATCGTTGAGCCCTATGCAGAAGTGAACTGGCTGCACAACACGCAGCGCTACGGTAGCCAGCTAGACGGCGTGAAGATCGAGCAGGCCGGCGCGCGCAATATCGGTGAAGTGAAGCTCGGCATGGAGGCTAAAGTGCTCGATCGCGTGGGTGTCTGGGGCGGCGTGGCACAACAGGTTGGCGGTAAAGGCTTTAGTGAATCTAGCGCCTCTCTGGGCGTCAACGTCAGTTTTTAATCGCGCAATCGGCCTGTCTTAATCAGAGCATCGCTGGAAACAGCGGTGCTTTTTTTATGGCCTGGATTCTTCCCCCACAAACAAAAAAAGGCGAGGCCAAAGGCCTCGCCAAACAGGTGCTGGACCTCAATCGTAATAGGGAAGCTTACGATCGACACCGTTGATATTGACCAGCACAAAGCCCGTCGGAGCGGTGGCATTGGTTGGTGTACCGGCCGCCGTCGCCACTGTCAGCACCCCTTTCTCATTGGCGCCAATGCCCGCCAATCCGTTATGCAGACCGAAGCGCGCCGCCGGTTTAAAGCCGCCCAGCTTGGTGGTATCGGTCACTACCGAGAAGTCCTGCTGGAACAGCGAGCATGAACCGCTATCGAAACGCGTTGGACCGGTGCATTTCAGGTTCATCATGGTGTCGCCGCTGTTGGCGCGCAGCTTTACCCACACCGCCGCATAGGTGGTGCCCACGCGGCTGTAGCGGATATCCAGCACCGCTGGCTGTCCCATGTGATAGACATCGGCCCAGACCGTTTCCAGTCGCTGCAGGTTGATCCAGGTTTTCCCGGTCGCCGCCACATTCACCGGCGACCCCGCGGTACCGGTTGGCTGAGTGGCATCCGCCTTACCAATAAACTCCATCACCCACTGCTGGTTGGCGTTGGGGAAGAACAGCTGCCCCAGGCGATACCAGTTATCGGTGTCGGTATTGTTAGTGATTTTGTAGCCGCTGAAATAGCCGGCACGCAGCGATCCGGTGAGGAAGCTGCCGTAGCTTTCATCACGGCGGTAGCCATATTCAAAGGTGGATAACCAGCGTCCGGCGGCGGCATCGGTACTCACTTTAGCGCCCGATTGCAGGTTGAGCTGGCGGATAGTGACGCGCGCGTTGTTGAGGTTAAACGGATTACCGCAGTCCTCAATATTCAGCGTATCAATGGTCCAGCCGCCGTCGGAGAGATCGCCCGGATTGCGCGTATGCTCGATCCACACGTTACGCAAAATCCCCTGCGTCACGCGCGGCATGTAGATCGTGGCATCCGCATAACCGGTCTGGAAGTTACAGTTACAGATCTCAATTGCCGTGGAGTGATCCCAGGCGCCCTTTGGCGAGTTCGACCAGCCAACATCAAACACGCGCCCGTAGGTATACAGGGTGTAAATCTGGTCAAATTTACTGTCCAGCGTATCCAGCAGCTTGATCACCGTACCGCCGTTATTCTGCGCGCGGAAACAGTAGATATTGACGGTGGTGCCTTCGATACAGGTATTCTCGAAGAACGGCTGCACGTTGCTGCACATATCGGCGGTGATGGTGCTTTTGTTGGTGGTGACGTCCGCTGAAGCCTGACCGTTCCACGCAATGCCTCGGATCGACGTGCGGCGCGCCTTCACCTTAAATACCGTGTTGGGGCTTTTGTCAGAGATGATGGTCGTACGCGGTAAAGAGCCCAGCTCCACGTCATCGCCTTGTAAACCAAAATAGGCGCGCTCGGTGCCGCTAATGTCAATGGGGTTAATCAAGAACCGACCGCCAGGGAAACGCACCGGTAAGGCAGCAATATTTCCTGAATAATTTTGCGTCCACGCCAGCATCCGATTGAACGCATCGGTATCGTTGGCGTAACCATCACCTTTGGCACCAAAGTGATACACGTTGATATCGGAAGGATCGTTAATCACACGTTTCCAGTAAAACCCGTTCCCCACCGCCAGCGTACCGCCATCATCGGCGGCCGTGGTGCTGCCGATAAAGCCGGTAAAGTCACCGCCGCCGTGGAAGGTGGAGTCGGCGTTGTAGCGACGTAAGAATGCCAGATCGCCGTTTTTGGTCGGTACAGTGGTGCGCAGTTCTGCATAAGAGTTAACTTCGATCATCATAGCCTCCTCGGCTTTTCAGGTAGGTAATGCAAATGCGTGAGAGCAGCGTTAGGGGGCCGGTTGGCCGCAGTGCCGATCCCAAAGGTCGTTGTGGTTGTTAATGGCGCGCACGGTGCGAACGTCCATGCGCTCGGCGTCATTGCCGTGGGTATAAATCGGGGAAAAAAGCGTACAGGCAGAGTCGATAACGACGGGGGCTTCAGGGTTGGTGGTATTTCGATTGCTGCAGCTTGTCGCGAGCAGCAGCGTCATCAAGATTAAGATTGCTGGCTTCCACACGTTTGGCCTCCTCGCGCAGCTGCTGCTGCTGCTGATTAACTGCCACCGCCTGTGCCGCCGCTTTGTCGGCGCTTTCCACTGCGGATTGAGATTGTTGCTGCATCTTGCCGATCTTCTTGCCGCCGAAGTAGCTGGCGGCCAGCGCGGCAATCACGCCCGCCAGCGCGGCCAGCCAGTGCCAGCTGCCGCCGAGCAATGTCATAAGAAACGTCATGCTTTTTCCTCCAGCGCCGTTTTCTGTTGGTTAAGGCTCTTCTGACGAATGAACTGAGCAATCACGCCCATCGCCACCATGAACGCGCCAATCAGCCCAAGGTAGTTATGCGGCAGAATCTCTTTCACGTCTGGTGGCATGTTGTTCCACGCATCAAGCGCCGCGGAGGGGAAAGATTGCACCCATGCGCTCAGCATTGAACCCAGCGACGCCAGCCACACCGACCAGGTTTTAAACAGCAGGCGCGCATGCTTCACGAACTCCAGCGTGGTGAAGCGCTGCATGATCAGCACCACAATGATCACCAGCAGCACAGCAATGATAAAAATCAGTAGTTTCAGGTTCATAGCAACCCCCGATAGATGTCGTAGGTGCCGCTACGCATCACTTCCGCATGCCGCCGCGCGCGTCCTGAGGTCTGGCGCGCCCACAGGCTATCGAGCATGGCGTTGGCAGCAGCGTCAAAGTCACCTTGGGTGATGGACGTCAGCATGCCGCGAAACATCGCCAGCCCATCAATACCGAGTTGATAGCCCATGCTGATCAACACATCGCAGCGCGCTTCGTTGCATTTGGCGAGCGCCTGTTGCACCAGCGCACGCTGATTCATCTGCTGCACCTTGCCCTCGACAATGCACTGCTTCCACACGTCGCCCACGGGCCGTGGCACCTGAAAGATGTAATTGCTGAGCGAGGCACCTTTCGGGCCAATACGAATTCCCCCCGCGACGGTGGGAAACCCCAGGGTGTCAAGGTAAGGCGCTTCGCGGTAACCCTCTTCAAAATTCAGGATGGCAATAATCTGGCTCATAGTCGTTCCTCTTTGACGGGCGCAACGGCCTGAAATGGGCTGCGCAAAACGGCAAACAAACATAAATCACGCTGATCCTTCACCGGCTTGAGCGCGTCATTTGATAAGCGAAACGCTCAAGGATGCTTAAACAGTGAGCAACAAAGAAACGTCCCGTTTAAAACTGGGGAAAAGAGATGAAAGGATTAGCGCACGGCGTACAAATACACATGAGGTAAACAGCAGTTATCAAAGCTGGCTTGTTCCTGCTGAACGCGCGTCGGCGCCAGAACGGCGCAATCTACGCGTGAGTGCGTCTGGCGCTGACAGATGCGTTCAGCGGTACGCAAGGTGATGTTATCGGGTTCGATGCCGAGAGCGCTGTCGATGCTGCGCTTAAGGCGGCTGATGGATTGACGCCGCCGATGGCGGCGCGTGCGTGTATTACCTGAAAATACTGATTTTCCGTACTGGATAATCGCCATAACTCCTCCTGTGAATGAGTCTTTGGCGATGGGGTGGCAGGCACGGCAACTCGGCTTAAACCGAAGCGTCCGCTGTTCCTCTGAAAAATACTCGACGTCAACTCGCCCGGCAGTATTAACGGCCAGGGTGAAGTAGAGGAGAGTGAAAAACAGAGGGCAACTGACAACGCTGCAAAGTGCGTATCCACCCCATCCCAAAGTTCACTAACTTTGGGTGGTATGCATCGCGCTTGTGCAGCGCCTCAATTGTTTAAGAGCGGGCTCATCCGGGAGCAGGTGTGTCGTCCTTCTATGCTCAAATTATTAACAGGATCTAATACATTGGCAAACACCAATGGTTAATTTTTTATTTACCATCAGTTAAATTTTTGATTTCAGCCACAATATTTTTTTGCCCGTGGCTGAGGTGATGCGATCAGCCCAGGATTTGGTAATCGCGCGCCTGGCTCATGATGACCCGCGCCACCACTTGCAATGTTTTGGCTTCGTCGAGGGTTAAATACCAGGTTTCATAACGCTTGTTATCGGAGATCACCGCCACCTTTTTGTGCTGTAACTGCAGGCGTTTGAGATAGAGTTGATCGTCAAGCGTGAATAAATAAATGCCATCGCCATCAAAGCGATGCACGCTGATATCGACAAACAGCTGATCGCGTGGCGCAAAAGTGCCCGCCATCGAATCGCTGTTGAGCGCAATCAGGCGAATGTTTTCGGCCGGACGGCCATTAAACAGCACGCGCGCTTCTTCCAGACCGTATTCAATGGCTTGAATGGTTTCGACCAGTTCATCACGCGTGCTGCTGCTGCGGACGCCATGTTGTCCAATATCCAGACTCTCGACGCGAAATAAATGCTGCGGAGGGGTGAGACTGTGATGCGTGAGTAAGGCAGCTGGTTTTTCCATACCAAATTGCAGCCACTCAACGCGCACGTCTAACAGCTGGCTGAGCGCCAGTAGATTGTTATCGTCAGGAATCGATTGTCCGTTAAACCATTTCCAAACCCCCGGCGTTGAGATCTTGCATCCCCTCTCCTGCAGAGCAAGCGCAACCTGTTTGTTCCGTCCATGTCCGACAATTCCCGCGCTTTCACACGCGGCAATCAGCCTGGCAGTAAACCCTTGTCTGGTACTTTCTTTTTTAACCATCAGTTAATAATCTGCCTTCAGTAAAAGACTGAATGTTATTTTCATTTTTGCTACCAGTTCATTTTATATTACCGTCAGTTTACTACCCAACCGCTTTTATCAATGAGGCTGCATGATCATTATCCCCTTCGGTTATGCCGAAACCAGTGAACAATGCCATATCGCTTGTTCTGACAGGGGTTTTCAGGATTGTTCTGTAGCAGTAAGACCAGTATCTAAAGGAAAAAATGGGTGAAAAGCCGTGACCCCGCCATAGATGACAGAAATAAATCAAAAACCTCTGGAAATAACTGGATCGAAAGCGAAAAAAATGGGCACCGTTTTCGGTGCCCATTGTCATGCAGGAGCGAACATTAGCGACGTAGCGTATTGTCGCCCCAACCAATCCATTTGTAGGTGGTTAGCGCTTCCAGACCCATAGGACCGCGCGCGTGCAGCTTCTGCGTGCTGACTGCCACTTCGGCACCCAGGCCAAACTGGCCGCCGTCGGTGAAACGGGTGCTGGCATTAACGTAGACCGCAGAGGAATCAACCTGGTTGACGAAGCGATTGGCGTTGCTAAGGCTGCGCGTCAGGATGCCGTCGGAGTGCTGCGTACCGTGCTCGCGAATATGCGCGATGGCGGCATCCATATCGGCCACCAGTTTGACGTTCAGATCGTTCGACAACCATTCGTCGTCGTAGTTTTCCGCTTGCACGGCCACCACGTCAGCGGGGCCGTTTTGCAGCAGCGCCAGCACGTTTTCATCGCCGTGCAGCACGATCTTCTCCTGCGCCATGCGCTGCAGGAATGCCGGGATAAAGCGCTCCGCCCGATCGCGATGAATCAGCAGCGTTTCCAGCGAATTGCAGGCGCTTGGCCGCTGTTTCTTCGCATTGACGATCACCTCCAGCGCCGCCTCGGTCTCCATGGTTTCATCCAGATAGAGATGGCAAACGCCGATGCCGCCGGTGATGACCGGGATGGTCGAATTTTCACGACACAACTTGTGTAAACCTGCGCCGCCGCGTGGGATCAGCATATCGACGTAGCGATCGAGCTTCAGCAGCTGATTAACCAACTCGCGATCGGGATTTTCAATCGCCTGGATCGCACCCGCCGGTAAACCGTGCTGCGTCAGGGCATTTTGAATCACCCGCACCGTGGCCGCATTGGTGCGATACGTCTCTTTACCGCCGCGCAGAATCGCGGCATTGCCGGTTTTCAGGCAAAGGGAGGCGACATCGACGGTGACGTTCGGACGCGCTTCATAGATCACGCCAATAACGCCGAGCGGTACGCGACGACGTTCAATGCGCAGACCGCTATCCAGCTGGCCGCCATCCATCAGCTGCCCCACCGGATCGGCCAGGCGGCAGACCTGGCGGACATCATCCGCGATCCCTTTCAGGCGCTGCGGATTAAGCGTCAAACGATCGAGCAGCGCTTCACTCATGCCGTTTTGCCGCGCATCGGCCAGATCCTGCTGGTTCGCAGCCAGAATCTCGGCGCTTTCGGCTTCAAGGCGATCGGCGATAGTGAGCAGCACCTGATTTTTTTGTTCGGTGGTGAGTTCCGCCAGCTTGTACGACGCTGCACGCGCCGCTTTACCCATTTCGTCTAACATCATCCACTCCTTAACTGACGATCATGTCGTCGCGGTGCACCGCTACCGGGCCATATTCGTAACCGAGAATCTCGCCAATTTCCTGGCTGTGATGACCGGCGATCATGCGCATGGCATCGCTGTTGTAGCGCGTCACGCCGTGAGCGATATCCCGCCCTTGCAGGCTGCGAATGCGGATCACTTCACCACGTGAGAAGTTGCCCTGCACCTCACGAATCCCTTTCGGCAGCAGCGAGCTGCCGCGCTCCAGCATCGCCGCCAGTGCCCCATCATCAATGGTGATTTCTCCGGCAGGCGGTGCGCCAAAGATCCAGCGCTTGCGGTTTTCCAGCGGCGATTGCTGCGCGTGGAAGCGCGTGCCCACCGGTTTGCCATACAGCACGTCGCTGATCACGTCTGGACGACTGCCTGCGGCAATGATCACATCAATGCCGGCGCGACAAGCCACGTCCGCCGCCTGCAGCTTGGTGGCCATGCCGCCGGTACCGAGGCCGGAAACGCTGCCGCCCGCCAGCGTGCGTAGCGCGTCGTCGATCTGGTGCACGTCGCTGATAAGCGACGCTTCAGGATTAGTACGCGGATCGGCGGTGAATAGCCCTTGCTGATCGGTGAGCAGCAGCAGTTTGTCGGCGCCGCCCAGCATCGCCGCCAGCGCCGACAGATTGTCGTTGTCGCCGACTTTAATCTCGGCGGTGGCTACCGCATCGTTCTCGTTGATTACCGGCACGATGTGGTTATCAAGCAGCGCACGCAGCATATCGCGCGCGTAGAGGAAGCGTTCGCGATCTTCCATATCGGCGCGCGTCAGCAGCATCTGCCCAATGTGGATACCGTAAATCGAAAACAGCTGTTCCCACAGCTGGATCAAACGGCTCTGCCCCACCGCAGCCAGCAGCTGCTTTGAGGCGATGGTAGGCGGCAGTTCGGGGTAACCAAGGTGTTCGCGCCCAGCGGCAATCGCGCCGGAGGTAACGATAACAATGCGATGGCCCGCCGCGTGCAGTTGTGCACACTGACGAACCAGCTCCACCATGTGCGCCCGATTCAGCCGACGCGAACCGCCGGTGAGGACGCTAGTACCCAACTTGACCACAAGGGTCTGACTGCCACTCATGTTTTTCCTGCCATATAAGAAAAAAATCTGCGAAGGGACGTTTTATCAGGAGTGAGCAAGGAAGCCAACAGCAGCAAGGGGAAAAGCACAAAAATCCGCTGACAATGCGCTAGACCAAAAGTTCGCAATTAACAAGAAATCCGAAAAACTGTCATAAAAAGTTCATCGCCACCCGGTAAAAAGTCCCGTGTTTTACAAAACCTTTCACGGGTACAACAAATTTTACTCATTGGGATTGATAGCAAAATGAAGAAAAGCACACTGGCATTAGTCGTTTCAGCGCTGGCGCTGGCTTCCACCGCAAACGCCGCAGAAGTTTATAACAAAGATGGTAATAAACTCGACTTCTACGGCCGCGTTAAAGCTGAACATTACTTCAGCGATAATGCGAGCCAGGACGGCGACAAATCTTACGTTCGTATCGGTTTCAAAGGTCAGACGCAGATCAACGACCTGATGACCGGTTACGGCCAGTGGGAATATCAGTACAACGTCAATAACTCTGAAGGTTCTGACGCGAACGCCGGCAACAAAACCCGTCTGGGCTTTGCCGGTCTGAAATTCGGTCAATACGGTTCATTCGATTACGGTCGTAACTACGGCGTGCTCTACGACGTAGAGGCTTGGACGGACGTATTCCCAGAGTTTGGGGGTGACGGTACAGCGCGTACCGATAACTTCATGACCGCGCGTGCTACCGGCGTGGCCACGTACCGCAACAGCAACTTCTTCGGTCTGGTTGATGGCCTGCGCTTCGCGCTGCAATATCAGGGCAAAAACGATGCGACCAGCGCCAACGCCCGTGGCAGCATCACCGATACCTCTCGCCAGAACGGTGACGGTTACGGTGCGTCACTGGGCTACACCATTGGTGATACCGGCGTCAGCCTGATGTCGGCTATCACCTCTTCCGATCGCACCATTCAGCAGCAGCAACAGGCGCTGGGGCATGGCGATAAAGCAGATTCCTGGGGCGCGGGCATTAAGTATGATGCCAACAGCATCTACCTGGCCTCTATCTACACCGAAACCCGCAATATGACGCCAATCGGTACACGTGGCTTTGCTAACAAAGCGCAAAACTTCGAAGTGGTGGCGCAGTATCAGTTTGACTTCGGCCTGCGTCCGTCCCTTGGCTATATCCAGACCAAAGGTAAAGACATCGAAGGTATCGGTGATGAAGATCTGGTTAAATATATCGACGTGGGCATGACTTACTACTTCAACAAAAACATGTCGACCTTTGTTGATTACAAAATCAACCAGCTGGATGATAACAACAAGCTGAACCTGAACAACGATGACATCGTAGCCGTGGGTCTGACTTACCAATTCTGATTGCGTATTACCCTTGCTGTGTCGATAAAAAAAGAGCCGGCTCATCACCGGCTCTTTCTTATTTATTCACGCGCGAGAGTGTCAGGCGCTCAATTTTACCGGCTCGTCTTTAAACCCTTCCGCCGGTTTCAGATCCAACTTCTGCTCTAACAGCATCGCTTTCAGACGCTCGTGGAAATTACGCAGCGTGCTCTCCACTTTGGCATTGTTCTCTTTGCCCTTAATGGTTGCGGTGCCCCAATCGCCGGCTTTATCAAACAGACCAAAGTGATATTCATAGGTGAAGTGATCTTCGTGCGCTTCCAGCGTCATCCACCAGCCCCAAAATTCACGCAGCTCCGGCGCAGGCTTGACGTTGACGCAGGCCGCCAGGCAATCAAAGAAGAAACGCGTCTCTTCGCATTTTCCTTCACGGATGTACGGCCCCAATTCGGTGAAGCGCTTAAGCAGGCGACTACGGGGGTGACCACTCGGTAACGTCATGCAAACTCTCCCTCAAATAAACCGCATCAAATGCATTTTTAGCTTCCCATGAAACTAAAAATGGAAAATCCCGGATATAAGTAGTAGCAGAGGTTTGAGGTTTCGCCAGTTAGTTTTGCAACTGTTTTGCCAGCCAGTCACAAATTTGGTTTAAGGCTTTGTCGAAACTGGCAAAAACCGGCTTGCCTGCAATTGCCAGCGTCTTACCTTGCGCAGAGGAATTCGCGATCAACTGCGCATCCTCTTCCGGACCAAAAATATCATCCGGCCAGTACGCTGCCAGCATTGGCGTTGGCGTGCGGCGACCAAGCAAGCCCTGCACTTTCAGGGAATAGCGGTTGAGCTCGATACGCAGATTACTGTCGGAGGTGGATGACATGCCGAGACGGCTCGCCAGCATATCCATATACATATCCGGTAACTGCTGCTGTTGCTGCGCATCAACAAATACATTGTGCACCATCGCCCCCAGCGTGGCGACGGCACGCACGCGCGGCACTTCAAGATACGCCAGCCGTGTTGCCACATTGGCACCGAAGCGGTAGCCCAGCAGCGCAACGCGGGTATGATCAATCCACGGCACGTTACTCAGCTCGCGCAGCACCTGCTGATGCAGCTGGCTGGTGTCCTGATTCAGCGTCCATTTGCTGCTGAAACCCACCGACGGCATATCCAGCGTCAGCATAGCAATGCCACGTGGTGCCAGGTAATCGTGGAACAAGCGATAGTGATCGCTTTGTAGCGAATCGAGACCGCCGCACAGTAACACGGTGGGATACGGCGCTTTAGCCTGCGCAGGCATGTGCAGGAAGCCGGTCACCGGCGCGCCACCGTTTATCGGGAACGTCAGTGATTTCAGTTCACCCGGCAAACGCTGCGTGGCCTCTTCATAGGCGCGATTGGCTAACACCTGCGCCTGATCGGCCAGCTCATCGCCTTTAATATAAGGATAGGCCGCGAGGCTGAATAAATTGGCGGCATGCAGCCAGTGTTGTCCGGCTTCGTCGTGATTTTCAGATTGCATCGCGCGCTGCTGCCAGATTGCCGCCTGTTTTGACCACTCATAATTCCAGTTGCCGCCGCGATAGCCAATCACGGTATCCAGCAGAGATTCCGTGGTGCGCTCAAAGTTGCTCACCGCAATGCGCGCCAGCACTTCGCTGATCTCCTGCGGCGATAACCCACGCCACGTCCACAGCAGCTTATTCAGCATGCGATACCAGCCGCGCTGGGTATCCCCTTCCAACGCGTTATGCACCTGCGCTGGCGTGTGATGCTGACGCCGCACCAGTGAAGAGGTTTCCGGGTGTTTAAAACGGGGTTTAAAGAGTTCTTCGCTCAGGTTTTTATCAGACATTTTAGTGATTCTCCTGCCAACGTTACAGCGATGGCTAAGAGTGTACTGCACACGTCATACGCGCGCGAGACGCAGAAAGCACAACGCCCGGCATAACCGGGCGTTGTTTGCGATGCATCAATCAGCTTTTAACGATAGGCGGGATATACACCACGCCCATATCCCAGGGCTGCTCGATCCAGGTGTTCTGCGGGATATCGACAATATAGTCGTCCACCAGCGCACGGCCTGCTGGCTTAGCGAAGATGGTGCAGAAACGCGCTTTTGGATACATATCGCGGATCGCCTGCGCGGTGCCGCCGGTATCCACTAGATCGTCAATTACGATGAATCCTTCACCGTCGCCTTCGGCACGCTTCAGTACTTTCATTTCACGCTGATGATCGTGATCGTAGCTGGAGATGCACACGGTATCGACATAGCGAATACCCAGTTCGCGCGCCAGCAGCGATGCCGGAACCAGACCACCGCGGCTCACCGCGATAATACCTTTCCACTGTTCCACAGGAAGCAGGCGCTGGGCCAGTTTACGGGCATGAATCTGCAGCATGTCCCAGGTTACGACGTATTTTTCGCTCATATGAAGGAATCCCAACCAATAAACTTGGCTTAAAAAATATGCAAGGGGGAAAAGGTTGCGCGAGATTATAAGGATCTGACGCCTTAAAAACCAGCATCTGTCTTACTGGTTGCAGGTTTTTAGCGCGCCTGATTACGCACCCGGTGAGAAACAGTGATATTCTCAGCCCCATCACGTCAGATGTTCTGACGACGATTTTTACTGGAAACCCGCGTGCGTGCGGTATGTCCGCCACGCTGACACAGGAGACGCATGGTGTCTGAATTGTCGCAACTTTCACCCCAACCGCTGTGGGATATTTTTGCCAAAATTTGTTCCATTCCACACCCTTCTTACCACGAAGAAGCGCTGGCCGAATACGTTGTTGGCTGGGCCAAAGAGCAAGGTTTTTGGGTTGAGCGCGATCAGGTTGGCAACATCCTGATTCGTAAACCCGCTACCGCCGGCATGGAAAAACGCACGCCGGTGGCGCTGCAGGCACACCTTGATATGGTGCCGCAGAAGAACAATGACACGGCGCACGACTTCACCAAAGATCCGATTCAGCCGTACGTTGATGGCGACTGGGTAAAAGCGCGCGGCACCACGCTCGGCGCCGATAACGGCATTGGTATGGCGTCTGCGCTGGCCGTATTGGCTGACAGCAGCCTGACGCACGGTCCGCTGGAAGTGCTGCTGACCATGACCGAAGAATCCGGCATGGACGGGGCATTTGGTTTACAGCCAAACTGGCTGCAGGCCGACATCCTGATCAACACCGATTCCGAAGAGGAAGGTGAGATTTACATGGGCTGCGCCGGGGGGATCGACTTCATCACCACCCTGCCGCTGACGCGTGAAGCCATTCCAGCGGGTTATGAAACCCTGAAGCTGACGCTGAAAGGCCTAAAAGGCGGTCACTCCGGTGCCGACATTCATCATGGTCTGGGCAACGCCAATAAACTGCTGGCGCGTTTTCTGGCGCTACACGCGCGCGATCTCGATGTGCGCCTGATTGAATTCACCGGCGGTACGCTGCGCAACGCTATCCCGCGTGAAGCCTTCGCGACGCTGGCGATCGACAGCCATAAAGTGGATGCTCTGAAATCGGCTGCGGCCCATTTCCAGGCAACCTTGCTGAACGAGCTGGGAGCAAAAGAGAAGAATATCGCGGTCGTGACCGAGTCGCTGGCGCATCAGGGCCAGGCGCTGAGCAGCGATAGCCGCGATCGCTTCCTGAATCTGCTAAACGCCACGCCAAACGGTGTGATTCGTAACTCCGACGTCGCCAAAGGCGTGGTAGAAACCTCGCTGAACGTTGGCGTGGTAAGCATGGATCAGGACAATGCCGAAATCATCTGTCTGATTCGTTCACTGATCGATACCGGTAAAGATTGGGTGGTTGAAGTGCTGACTTCGCTGGGAGAACTGGCTGGCGCGCAAACGGCACCCAAAGGCGGCTACCCAGGCTGGCAGCCCGATGCCGATTCACCGGTTATGGCGTTGACGCGTAAAACCTATGAAGCGCTGTTTGGCAAAACGCCAAACATCCAGGTGATTCACGCCGGTTTGGAGTGTGGCCTGTTCAAGAAACCGTATCCGAACATGGATATGGTTTCGATCGGTCCCACTATCACCGGCCCGCATTCACCGGATGAGCAGGTACACATTGAGAGCGTTGGTCTTTACTGGAAACTGCTGACAGCGCTGCTGAACGTGGTACCCGAAAAAGCGTAAGTTTACGTTTGACCTATCAACCAGGCTACGGCCTGGTTTTTTTATGCCTAAGCCACTCGTTTCCGCCTATCGCCTTCAGCAGCACAATACTCTACCCATTATCCATAACGCCTCGTAGTTAAACCACCGCTTTCCCTTGCGCCAGCGTTAGCCACCATTACATCCAGATGTCTGGATGGCTAATAAGATTTCGTGCTAGCTTATGCCCTTTCGTTTGTTGCCCAGCGCGAGGGTTCAGGAAAAAATGCCCCCAACTCAAATAATTAAAGGCACGGCTGCATGACGGCGATCAACCGCCTGGAGATGCGTAATATCTCCATCGCTTTTGGCGGTTTTGCCGCGCTATCGCAGGTCGATTTTCTGACTGAAGGCGGTTCAGTACATGCCCTGACGGGCGCCAACGGCGCGGGGAAATCGACGCTCATGGCGGTGCTAGCTGGAGCGCACACCCATTACAGCGGGGAAATTTTGCTGGATGGCGTTCCCGTCGCCCTGCGCTCGCCGCGTGATGCCAAAAAGCTTGGCATTCATCTGGTTCAGCAGGAAGTCGACGTGGCGCTGGTGCCGCAACTCAGCGTAGCGGAGAACATTCTGCTCGACCGCTTAGCGGAGCCGGGCCATGGCTACAACTGGCATGAAACGCGCCATCAGGCGCGCGCGCTGCTGGCACAGCTGGAAGTCAACCTGGATGTGAACCGTTTGGTTGAGCGCTGTTCGCTGGCGGAGAAGCAGCAAATCTTGCTGGCGCGTGCGCTATCTCACCACTGCCGCTTCCTGATTCTTGATGAACCCACCGCCCCGCTCGATCAGCATGAAAGCGAGCGCCTGTTTGCCGTCGTGCGCCGCTTACAGTTGAGCGGCATTGGCGTGGTATTCATCTCGCACCGCATTCATGAACTTAAAGCGATTTGCGATCGGCTGACGGTGCTGCGCGATGGACGCCTGATCGAAAGTAGTCCGATGGCGGCGCTAAGCGGCGAGCAAATCGTTGAGAAGATGCTGGGACATCAGCTCGACGATGTCTTTCCACCGCGCCGCATACATCAGGCGCAGCCGCTGCTCCTGTCGGTTGAAGGCTTACATGACGATCGTCTGCTGCAAGATATTTCGTTGCGCCTGCATAAAGGCGAAATCCTTGGCATTGCAGGTTTAGCCGGTGCCGGGAAGACCGAACTGTGCAAAGCGTTGTTTGGTGCCAGCAAAAGCCGGGTTGAGAAAGGCGAGTTACATGGCAAGCCGTGGCGACCGCGTTCGCCGCATGATTCGGTGGAAAACCGCATGGCGCTGGTGCCGGAAGAGCGTCGTAAAGAGGGTATTTTCATTGATGAGCCGGTGAGCATGAATTTGAGTATCAGCGCCGATAACAGCTTTTCACGCTGGAGCCTGTTTGGTCATCGTCAGGCATGGCGCTGGGCTGAAGAGATGATTCAGCGCCTGAATGTACGCACCACCGGACCGGCGCAGATCCTGCGACGTCTGTCGGGTGGCAATCAACAAAAGGTGGCGATTGGCAAATGGCTGCGTAATAACGCCGATGTCCTGATTTTTGACGAGCCCACCAAAGGCGTGGATATCAAAGCTAAAACCGAACTGTTCAGCCTGATTGATGGCTTAGCGCGCGAAGGTAAAGGCATCATTTATGCCTCGGGTGAGTTTGCTGAACTGGTCGGCCTATGCGACCGCATTTGTGTGCTCTGGGATGGGCGCATCGTGGCAGAAATGGACGCCGATGTAGCTACAGAAGAGACGCTTCTGCTTTATTCCACCGGAGGAACACCTGCGTGAGCAGCAAAGAATTATCCCTAAACCCGCGGCCTTGTCTGCGCCATCAACTCTTCGAGTTCCTTTATAAATGGGGCATGTTGCTGACGGTTGTCATCCTGATTGCGGCATTTGGACTCGCCTCAGATAGCTTTCTGGAACCGACCAACATCATCAACATCCTGCGATCGATTGCCATCGTTACGGTGATCGCGATTGGCGTATCCCTTTCGCTGACGGTTGGCGGCTTTGACCTGTCGGTGGGCTCTACGGCATCACTAGCCAATGCGCTGGTGATATCGCTGTTCGTGTGGCACGGCTTTGGCACTACCGAAGCTATCATCATTACGCTGCTGCTGTGCACGCTGGTCGGGCTGTTCAACAGCTTCCTGATTGTGATTCTGCGGATTCCCGACATGCTCGCCACCCTGGCCACACTGTTTGTGATTCAGGGCGTCGCAATGACCTACAGCTTTGGCGGCTCGATCACTGAAAACATGGTGCTGCCCAGCGGCGATATGGCCGAGGGCACCATTCCTGCCGCCTTTGGTCTGCTCGGCCAGGTGCCAACTATCGTGATTATCATGCTGGTGGTAACGATTGTGGCGCAGCTGGCGCTGTCGCTAACGAAGCATGGTCGTCGCATGTATGCGCTGGGTGGCAACCCGGAAGCGGCTCGCCTGTCAGGTATTCGCACTACACGCTATCGCGTGCTGGCCTATGTGCTGGCATCGCTGCTGGCGGGATTGGGCGGCATTTTACTGGCTTCGCGTATTGGCTCCTCGCAGGTGAATGCTGGCGGTGGCTATTTAATGGATGCCGTGGCCGCAGCGTGGATTGGCTTCTCGCTGGCCGGTTCCGGCAAACCTAATGCGCTCGGGACCTTAGTGGGCGCCGTGATCCTCGGAGTGTTGCAAAACGGGCTGGTGATGCTGTCAGTACCCTATTACGCCATGGACATTATCAAAGGCCTGGTGCTGGCGCTGGCGCTGGCCATCACTTACATCCAGCGCCGCTAAGGCGCGTTAAACCAGAAAGAGATCATAATGAAAAAAATCACCCTTTCGCTGCTGGCCGTTAGCCTGCTCAATACCAGCATCGCCTTCGCCGACACCGTCACACCCGTGCCTGCGGCGATCGCCAACCACGAAGGTCCGGTGCGCATTGCGATTATCCGTAACCTCGGTTCAGACGATAACACCACGCAGTTTGTTGCCGGGGCAATCCAGCAGGGACGCAAGCTGGGCTTTAAAGTCAGTACTTTCCTAAGCAACGGTGACGATGCGCGTTTCCAGGATTTCGTTAATCAGGCGATTAGCCAGAAATATGACGGCATTATTCTGTCGCACGGTAAAGATCCTTACTCTACCGCGCTGGTGCAACGTATCACTGCGGCCGGCATTAAGCTTTCCGTGTTTGATACGCCGGTTAATACCCCGGTGGAGGGCGTAACCGTAACGGCACAAAACGACGCCTCGCTAGCGCAAGAATCACTCGGCAGCTTGATCAAAGACTTCAACGGCAAGGCGAACATCGTCAAGCTATGGGTGGCGGGTTTCCCAGCGATGGATCGCCGGCAGGTGGTGTATGAGAAGCTGTTAAAAGCGAATCCTGGCATTCATCAACTGGAATCGATTGGTGCGGTTTCCTCTGATGTGCAAGGCGATACCGCCAACAAGATTGGCGCCATTTTGGCCAAATACCCGAAAGGTAAGATTGATGCCATTTGGGGATCGTGGGATGCCTTCAGCCAGGGCGCTTACAAAGCGTTGCAGGAGAACGGCCGTACCGAGATCAAACTCTATAGCATCGACGTATCCAATCAGGATCTGCAGCTGATGCATGAGAAGAACAGCCCGTGGGTGCAAACGGTCGCGGTGGATCCAAAAACCATTGGCGCGGTCAATATGCGCCTGGTGGCGAATAAGATTGGCGGCGAAGCAACGCCCGCAACCTATGAGTTCAAAGCGGCGTCGATTTCGCAGCAGCAGCTGAACAGCCAGCAGGGTGCAGTTAACATGGCTTCACTGAATAACATCATCCCAGGTTGGGGCGAGAACAGTGATTTCGTCGCGCCCTGGTTTGCCACGCTGGAAGCGAAGTACGCTAAGAAGTAATACTTTGGCAGGGCGTGCACCAGCGCGCCCAGTTATAACCCCAGCACCAGCTGCCGCTCCAGCTGCGGATCCACCATGGTGACATGCAATCCCACCAGCCTGACACCGCGCCCTGCCCGACGATCATTCCAGGCCTGACGCGCGACGGCGATCATGTCCTCTTTATTCAGCACCGGCCAGACATGTTCCTGCGTGGTCTGCTGGAAATCGTTAAACTTTAGCTTAACGCCCTGGCGGGCAATCTGCTTATCCGGCTTGATGGCGGTTAAGCGACGCTCCAGCTCAGCGTAGAGAAAATCAATAATTTCCAGGCACTGCTCCCAGTGATGAATATCTTCCATTAACGTGCGCTCAACGCCGAGGGATTTACGCTCACGCTCCACCACGACATTTCGCTCGTCAATGCCGTTGCTGCGTTCCCACAATATGCGGCCAAACTTGCCAAAGCGCTTGAGCAGCAGGGCAAGATCGGCCTGCTGCACATCGGCGCAGGTGCGTAAGCCCATCTCTTCCAGCTTTTTGGTGGCGACTTTGCCAACGCCGGGGATCTTACTCAGCGGCAGCGTCAGTAAAAAATCAGACATGGCGTCAGGCGTTATCACATATTGCCCATTGGGCTTGTTGAGATCGGAGGCGATTTTGGCAAGAAACTTGATGGGCGCGATACCGGCAGAAGCGGTCAATCCGGTTTCGCGCAGAATATCCGCACGAATGGCCTGCGCCATCAGCGTTGCCGAGCCCTGGCAATGCAGGCTGTCGGTAACATCAAGGTAGGCTTCATCCAGCGAGAGCGGTTCAATCAGCGAGGTATAGCGCGCGAAGATGTCGCGAATCTGGTGCGAAGCTTCTTTATACGCATCAAAGCGACCGGGCAATAAACGCAGATGAGGGCAAAGTTTTAGCGCCATGCCGGTGGGCATCGCGCTGCGCACGCCATACTTACGGGCGGGATAGTTGGCGGTACTGATCACGCCACGTCGCTCACGGCTACCACCAATTGCAATGGGGATATCACGCAATGAGGGATCATCGCGCATTTCCACCGCCGCATAAAAGCAGTCCATATCGACATGAATGATTTTCACGTGTGTAACTAACCCAGATTAAAAATAAGACCTCATTATAATACTGGATATTTGTACAGATGCAAAAGTGTTCACAGAGCGCGCATGTGGGATTAATTTCAGGGATTAATCACCATTCCTTTATCGCTGATGGTGATATTTAAACGTTTGTTAGAGGGATGTTGTGCGATAGCAAGCTCACCAAACAGCTCGACTTCATAGCCCAATTCCCCGCGCACAAAGTCCAGCAAGCGGTTACGTTTTGGAACGAATGCTTTGAGCTGCTCTCGCCAGACTTCGAATAAAATGGGCGGATAAGCAGACGTTTCAAGCCAGTGCCGAGCGCCCCTGAGTACTTCAAGCTCCAAACCTTCAACATCCACTTTAATGAGGTGCGCGCCAGGCAATTCCAGACTATCCAGCGTTGCAATACGTACAGATTCACTCTCGGTTAATTTGGTACTTAATACCTGCCTTTGGGCACGAATTTCAGCATCCAGAGAAAGCGCACCAACATTAATCTCGGTTTGCATATCCAGCACCGGAACATCAATTTCACCATTGGTATCACCTATTGCCATCTGCCTTGCATGACAATGAAACAGCTGATTGATAAACAGATTGGCGCACAGCTGATAAAACACCTGCCGCTGAGGTTCGAAGGCATATAACGTGCCGCCCTGCTCACGAATATGGTCACCCATCGGCACCGACCAGGCCCCCAAATTGGCCCCGACATCGATCAACACCGGGCGATCTATCCCTTTGATGAGTAATTTTGAGAGAGAGACCATTGCCGGTTCCCATGGGGTGCCATTCCTGAGATGCCGATTAATCAGGTCAGGACCGGGCGACAACATATAATGAAGATCCTCAACCTGATAAACCGAAGGGGCCACCGAGAGATTCATAGATTTTTTCCTGCTGAAAGGGTTTGGCGCAGTATAAGGAGGTGGCTGACCCCTTCCGACAAGACCGTTCTTGTTTGCTGCTCGGATTATAAATTTTAACCTTCGTACAAAATGCGCGAAATTTTTGTCGGACTAATTAAAGTTTACAAATTTATGGCCGCATTCCCTTTAGGAACGCGCCATTTTCTCGGACACTGGCTTGATTAAAAGCCAGACAATGTTAATGTTGCGCAGCGATAGCGGATATTTCCGATAATGCAATACCCAGACGCGCAGCGTCATCGTCTCTCTTCACATCAAGGTATCTACAGAATGGGCAGAATCGCATTATTGCTTGCGATGATTCTTATGCCGCTCCTTAGCTGGGCAATTAACCCCGAGCCTACGCAACCGCTGGCTCCGGTGAGCAAAGAGTTAAAGAAACAACTGATTGGAACCCCGGTTTTTATTCAGATTTTCAAGGAAGAGCGTACGCTGGAACTGTACGGCAAAATCGGTAATGAATATCGTCTGCTGGACAGCTATCGCATCTGTAATTTTTCTGGCGGTTTAGGACCTAAACGTCGTCAGGGCGATTTTAAAAGTCCGGAAGGCTTTTATAACGTTAAGCTTAACCAGTTAAAACCCGATAGCCGTTTTTACCGCGCCATTAATACCGGTTTCCCTAACCAGTACGATCGCGCTAAAGGTTATGACGGTAAGTTTCTGATGATTCACGGTGATTGCGTATCGATTGGCTGCTACGCGATGACCAATGCGTCAATGGATGAGATCTTCAACTATACCAACGCCGCGCTGCGTAATGGTCAGCAGGAGATTCAGGTCAACATCTATCCATTCCGCATGACGGAAAGCAACATGCAGCGCCATCGTTATTCAAGCGATATTAATTTCTGGCGTGAACTGCAGCCGGGCTATGCCTACTTTGTGAAGTACCGCGTGCCGCCAACGGTGAACGTGACGGCAACCGGCCAATATGCGGTGAACAACACGCCGGTGATATCGACACCGGATGCTGCCTCGAAATCATTCCTGGCGCTCACCCAGGCAAAATAACGCCCACTCGCCTGGCACTATCCGGTGCCAGGTTTCATTCCCCGTTAATGGCTGTGTGGCAATCACTGTCACCACATCTTGCGGCGTAGTCTGCTGCTGAAAATCAATTTCTACGTCCTGATCGAGCAGCGTCGCTTTGCCAAACGGCGCGCGGCGCGTGATCCAGTAAAGATTGGTTGAGCAGAAGGCCATTAGGTAACGCCCATCCGATAACAGCATGTTAAATACGCCCTTCTCACGCATTTCTGCAGCCAGCTCTGCAATATAGCGAAACACCGCAGGCCAGTTACCCGGCGTGCGCGGATAGCGCTCGGTAAGTTTGTGCAGAATCCAGCAAAACGCCTTTTCACTGTCGGTTTCGCCAATAGGACGGAAGGGCCCGGTATCCAGCTGGCGATAGCCTTTCAGCTGCCCATTATGGGCGTAAGTCCAGTTACGGCCCCACAGCTCACGCGTAAACGGATGGGTATTTTCCAGCGACACTTCACCGCGATTCGCCTGGCGGATATGCGCCACCACCGAATGCGATTTGATGGGATATTCCTGCACCAAACGGGCAATTGGCGAGTTAAAGCTCGGCTGCGGATCTTTGAACGTGCGGCAACCTTTGCCTTCGTAAAAGGTGATGCCCCAGCCATCTTTGTGCGGCCCGGTTCCACCGCCACGCTGCACCAGACCGGTAAAACTGAAACAGATGTCCGTAGGGACATTGGCGCTCATCCCGAGCAATTCGCACATAGCAACCGCCTTAAATGAGTCCCTCTCGCAAGCGGCGAGAGGAACACGTCATTACTTAACCATCTCTTTTTCGATTAACAGCATCAGGATATGAATCACTTTAATGTGGATCTCCTGAATGCGGTCGGCATAGCCAAAGTGCGGCACGCGAATTTCGATGTCCGCCGAGCCCGCCATCTTGCCGCCATCTTTGCCGGTCAGGGTGATCACTTTCATCCCTTTGGCGCGGGCAGCTTCAATTGCTTTAATAATGTTGGCGGAGTTACCCGAGGTAGAGAGCGCCAGCACCACATCCCCTTCACGGCCCACCGCTTCGATGTAGCGTGAGAACACATAGTCATAGCCGAAATCGTTGCTGACGCAGGAGAGATGGCTGACATCCGAAATGGCAATGGCTGGATAACCAGGACGATTTTCACGATAGCGCCCAGTCAACTCTTCAGCAAAATGCATGGCATCGCAGTGTGAGCCGCCGTTACCGCAGGAGAGCACTTTGCCACCTGCTTTAAAGCTATCGGCAAGCAGAACCGCAGCGCGCTGAATCGCATGAATATTGGCTTCGTCACTCAGGAACGTAGTGAGCGTATCGGCTGCTTCATTGAGTTCTGAGCGAATAATGTCCTGATACATAGGGATGTCCTTTAGAGGAAAGATTGACCCAGCAAGTTTAACGGAATGGGGCTAAGCCGCAAAGCGCCAGCACCGAGGAAAAGCGCGATGGCTGAAGGAAGTTTGGCAGTTGTTGCCGTACACGCAATGAATTTGTGAGTTAGGTTGTAATTGCGATGTAAACAGATTGATAAATTTTGCCCGCTATTCTAAACCTACACCCATAACAGGTCAGACCTCTTACTACTTATGGAGTGGTTCATTATGTTGGTTGCCTCAATTGTTGCGACGCTAATTTTACTTAGCGTCTTGTTTTACCACCAAATCTCCCTGCAGCTGAGCAGCGTCATATTGCTGCTATGGACCGGCGCACTCGCGGCCGCTGGCCTCTGGACCCCGTGGCTGCTGGTGCCGCTGGCGATTATCCTGCTGCCGTTTAACCTGCCTGCACTGCGCCGCAGCATGTTTTCAAAACCGGCGCTGCGCAGCTTCCAGAAAGTGATGCCACCGATGTCACGTACCGAAAAAGAGGCGATTGACGCGGGCACCACCTGGTGGGAAGGCGATCTGTTCCGCGGAAAGCCGGATTGGCAGAAGCTGCACAACTATCCGCAACCGCGACTGACCGAAGAGGAACAGGCCTTTATTGATGGCCCGGTGGAAGAAGCATGCCGCATGGCGAACGACTTCGAAATCACCCATGAAATGGCCGATCTACCGCCGGAGCTGTGGGCGTATCTGAAGCAGCATCGCTTCTTCGCCATGATCATTAAGAAAGAGTACGGCGGCCTGGAGTTCTCAGCTTATGCGCAGGCGCGCGTGCTGCAAAAACTGGCCGGCGTTTCCGGCATTCTGGCGATTACCGTCGGCGTACCAAACTCACTTGGCCCAGGCGAGTTACTGCAGCATTACGGTACCGATGAGCAGAAGGATCACTATCTGCCGCGTCTGGCACGCGGTGACGAAATTCCCTGCTTTGCGTTGACCAGCCCGGAAGCCGGATCTGATGCCGGCGCTATTCCTGATACCGGCGTCGTGTGCATGGGTGAATGGCAAGGTCAGCAGGTGCTGGGCATGCGCCTTACCTGGAACAAACGTTATATTACGCTGGCACCGATCGCGACCGTACTCGGCCTGGCGTTTAAGCTTTCCGATCCGGACCATCTGCTGGGCGAGACGGAACAGCTGGGGATTACTTGTGCACTGATCCCTACGCACACGCCTGGTGTGGAGATTGGTCAGCGTCACTTCCCGCTTAATGTGCCGTTCCAGAACGGCCCAACTCGCGGTAAAGATATCTTCGTACCCATCGATTTCATCATCGGTGGTCCGTCGATGGCCGGCCAGGGCTGGCGTATGCTGGTGGAGTGCTTGTCTGTAGGCCGTGGTATTACGCTGCCATCCAACTCTACCGGCAGCGTGAAGAGTATGGCATTGGCAACCGGTGCCTATGCGCACATTCGCCGCCAGTTCAAACTTTCCATCGGTAAGATGGAAGGGATTGAAGAGCCGCTGGCACGCATCGCCGGCAACGCCTACGTGATGGACGCCGCTGCGACGCTTATCACCAGCGGCATCATGCTCGGTGAGAAACCGGCGGTGCTGTCAGCGATTGTGAAGTATCACTGCACCCATCGCGGCCAGCGCGCCATCATCGATGCGATGGATATCGCCGGTGGTAAAGGCATCATGCTGGGCGAAAACAACTTCCTGGCCCGCGCTTACCAGGGCGCGCCGATCGCCATCACCGTGGAAGGCGCCAACATTTTGACGCGTAGCATGATTATCTTTGGTCAGGGCGCCATTCGCTGCCATCCATGGGTGCTGGAAGAGATGAACGCCGCGGCGAAAAACGATTTGATTACCTTTGACCGTGCGCTGTTCAGCCATATCGGCCACGTGGGCAGCAATAAAGTACGCAGCCTGTGGCTGGGTTTAACCGGCGGCCGTACCAGTGCCACGCCAACCCGCGACGTTACGCGCCGCTATTATCAGCATCTCAACCGTTTAAGTGCCAACCTCGCGCTGTTGTCGGATGTATCGATGGCGGTACTGGGTGGCAGCCTGAAGCGTCGCGAACGCATCTCGGCGCGCCTCGGCGATGTACTCAGCCAAATGTATCTGGCATCGGCCACGCTGAAACGCTATGACGATGAAGGCCGTAACGAGGCTGATTTACCGCTGGTGCATTGGGGGGTGCATGATGCGTTGCATCAGGCCGAGGTAGCGATGGATGATCTGCTGCGCAACTTCCCAAATCGCATGGTAGCCGGTGCGCTGCGTCTGGTGATTTTCGCTGGCGGTCATCACTGCCCTGCACCATCAGATAAGCTGGATCATAAACTGGCGAAACTGCTGCAACTGCCCTCCGCCACGCGCACCCGTTTAGGCCGCGGCCAGTATCTGGCACCCAGCGCGCACAATCCGGCCGGTCAGCTGGAGCAAGCGCTGCAGGATGTCATGGCAGCAGAAGTGATTCACGATCGCCTGTGCCAGCAGCAGAAAAAACATCTGCCGTTTACCCGGCTGGATGCGCTGGCGCAGCGTGCGCTGCAAGAGGGATGGATTGATGAGAGCGAAGCCCAGGTACTGGTGCGCGCTGAAGCAAGCCGCCTGAAAGCGATTAACGTGGATGATTTTGCTCCCGAGGCGCTGGCGGTCCCCAAGACGCAAAGCAAGCCTAACCCACGAGCAAGTGAAGCCGCATAAAAACGAAAAGCCTCCTTCGGGAGGCTTTTTTTTATCAGAAATTCAGCCCGCCTGGCGAATCCGTGCAATCAACGCATCAACATCCGCAACATGATCGGCGGCTAAAATCAGCGTGCGTCCCAGCGTTATGCAGCTGCGGATGCATTCAGTGCGCATCGTCACATCTTCAATCTGTTTGAAATCCGCAACATGTGACATACCTACGGTACGTCGAATCAACTCAGTGCCGCAGTAGCCAATGGTGTCGCGCCAGACTTTTTGCAGGAACGATGCGGCATAGCCGGGATAAGCCAGCGCCACGTCGGTGGTTTTTTCCTGTGCCAGCTCAAGGAAGCGGCTAGCAAAGTGGCTCCAGATATCGTGTACGTCACTCAAGCGACGCTCACGCCCTTCCGCCGCTTCACGCGGGGCCAGCAGGCCCGGCAGGCAGCAGTAATTAATCAGCAGGTTGCCAATAGCGCTGCCGACGTCAAAGCCGATCGGTCCAAAGTAGCCAAACTCGGCATCGATCACTTTCAGGCTGCCATCTGCCACGAAGATCGAGCCACTATGAACATCACCGTGCAGCAGCGCTTCCGCATCAGCGAAAAAGCGGTGCTTCAGTCCCGCGACGGCGATTTTGAGTGCGTCGTCGGTGCGCAGGCTAACCACCAACGATTCCAGCGCGGTGGGATAGCTGTTGCGTTCGTGATCGGTAAAGGGATCGTTGAAGAACAGATCTTCTGTAATTTCACACATTTCCGGATTAATAAAACGCGCGACTTCCGCTTTTTTCTTGTGGGGATGCAGAAAGAAATCGGAAGTATGGAACAGCGTCTGTGCCAGATATTCCCCTACCTGACGGCCCGCCAGCGGGTAGTAGGCGCCTTTCACCAGCTCGCCGCGCCAGATGCGATGGCTGGAGAGATCTTCCATCACCATCACCGCTAAGTCTGCGTCGTAATGCGTGATGTTAACGGTGTGCTGAGGACAATATTTGTAGTGTTCAACCAGCGTCTGCGCCTCCAGACGCGCGCGATCCAGCGTGAGCGGCCATGACTCGCCCACGCAGCGCACATACGGCAGCGCCTGCTTGACGACCACACGGCTACGGCCTTGATTATCGAAAATCTTAAATACCAGGTTGAGATTGCCATCCCCGATCTCTTCAGCGCTCACCAGCGTGGACGGGTCGTCAACACCGCCAAATTTTTTAGCATATTCCACAGCATCGGCAGCGGTGAACGTACGGTATTGCGACATTGCCTGTTCCTCGAGTTTCGATAGTAATAAGCCGTTCAGACGTCTATACATCCGTTCAGCATGTTGGCACAATAGCCAGCATCAACGCAACAGGGATTTCACATCATGCAAACACTTCGCACCACCAGCCTTGAGGTCCGCAATAATCAACTGTGGATCCTTGACCAGCAGGCGCTGCCGCAACAGAAAAACTGGCAGCCTGCGCATAGCGTTGCTCAGCTGGTTGATCATATTCACGCCCTGCGCGTGCGCGGAGCGCCATTGATTGGCCTCTCCGCCAGTTTGCTGCTGGCGCTGCTCGCCGAGCAAGGTGCAACGCGCCCCGAACTGGCTGAAGCGCTTAACGTGCTGCGCGCCGCTCGTCCAACGGCGGTGAACTTAATGAACAATCTTGATCGCATGAAAACGGCACTCGCTGAGCACGATTATGGCGCGGCGCTCAGTGCCGAAGCACTGCGGCTGGTGGCGGAAGATAAACAGCTATGCGACAACATCGCTTGCGCCGGGAGCACACTGGTGAAACCGGATAGCCAGTTGCTGACGCACTGTAATACCGGTGGGCTGGCGACGGCGGGCGTCGGTACGGCGCTCGGCGTGATTGCCTATGCCCATCAGCAGGGCTTGGTGAAAAATGTCTGGGTAGATGAAACCCGACCGCTGCTGCAAGGTGGGCGTTTAACCGCGTGGGAACTTGGCGAGCTGAATATTCCCTATCAGTTGATCACCGATTCGATGGCCGCCAGTTTGATGGCGCGCGGCGTGGTCGATGCGATTTGGGTGGGTGCGGATCGCATCGCTGCCAATGGCGATGTGGCGAATAAGATTGGCACTTACAGCCTGGCCGTGCTGGCGCAGTATCACGGCATTCCCTTCTATGTGGCGGCACCGCATACCACGCTGGATCGCTTATGTCCGAACGGTGGCGCAATACCGATTGAACAGCGCGCCGCCAGCGAAGTGACGGGCGTAGCGGGCAGTTTTGGCAGCGTGCAGTGGGCACCCGCCAACGCAGCGGTGTATAACCCGGCGTTTGACGTCACGCCTGCAGCGCTGATTAGCGGTTGGGTGCTGGATACTGGTGTGGTCACGCCAGCGCAAGTTCAGGAAGGGATTTTTCAGCCGTAAGCTGATTGCTGTTGATTAGGGGTCGTCATAAATGACGACCTTACGGTTGGCGCATGGTTGTAGGGGCGGTATTCATGCCGCCCCATGATCACGCCAGGCGCGGATAGGCATCGGCAATCTTGTCGCCGGTAAAGTTCGCTACCCAGCCTTCCTGGTTATCGAAAATACGAATCGCAGTAAAGTGCGGCTCAGATCCCATATCAAACCAGTGCGCGGTACCGGCTGGCACGGAAATCAAATCGTTCTTCTCACACAGAATCTGATAAACCTCGCCATCCAAATGCAGGCAGAACAGCCCTGAACCCTCAACGAAGAAACGCACCTCATCTTCGCTGTGCGTGTGTTCATTGAGAAACTTAGCGCGCAACACCGCTTTCTGCGGATTATCCGCCCGCATGCTCAGCACGTCCCAGCTCTGATAACCCTTCTCAGCGACCAGTCGATCTATCGCATGTTGATAGGCGTTAATCACCGTCTCTGCATCGGGATTCGCCCCCAAATCACGATCGGCTTCCCAGCGTTCAAAGCGCACGTTTTTAGCATTCAGGCGGTCGCGAATCGCTGAGGCATCGGTGCTGTGCCACACCGGCTGATGGGCTTCGGTATCGGTAAAAATGGTCAATGCGCTCATGTTAAATCGACTCCGGTTTAATCTGGGAAAAATCATTTACCTGGTGATGACGACTGGCGTTATCCGCCTCGCCACGAATTAACTGCACCGTGTGCCAGCCCGCTTCCGCCGCCGCGTCGAGTTCCTGATGGATGTCCGACAGGAACAACAACGAACCCGGCGCGTGGCCGATTTTTTCGGCGATAGTGCGATACGATTGCGTTTCACGTTTCGCGCCAACGCCGGTATCAAAATAGCCGCTAAACAGCGAGGTTAAATCACCTTCATCGCTGTAGCCAAATAACAGTTTTTGCGCGGCGATCGATCCGGAGGAATAAACATACAGGCTAATACCTTGCTGCTGCCAGCGTTCAAACGCCGGCAGCACATCGGGATAAAGGTGGCCGGTAAACTGGCCGTCAACATAACCCGCGCGCCAGATCATCCCCTGCAATGCCTTGAGGCCCGGCGACTTGCGATCTTCATCGATATAACCCATCAGCGTGGTAATCAGCTGATCAAGCGTGGCCTGCGGTGTGCCCGCTTCGTCACGCACCGCGTTTAGTGCGGCAGCCACGTCTTCATCTGCATGCTTCTCGCGCACAAAGGCGGCCAAATGCTGGCGGGCATAGGGGAACAAAACGCTGTGCACGAACTGGATATCGCTGGTGGTGCCTTCAATATCGGTAACAATGGCGCGGATCATTTAGCCTCCAGCAGGCGACGTTGCAGTTCACATTCAAACAGGAATTCCAGCCCTTCCAGGTGGCAGCGCGCTTCATTCACATCTTTGCCCCAGCAGGTCAAGCCGTGGCCGCGCAGCAAAAAGCCATATTGCAGCGGGGTGTTTGCTGCAAAGGCGGCAATACGCTGTGCCAGCGCGTCAATATCCTGATCGTTATCGAATAAAGGAATGGCAATGGTATTAAGGTGCGTCTGCTGGCCGGCCAGCGTTTTCTGCATTTCATAGCCACTTAACCGCAGCGCATCTCCCTGCTCAACGCGCGACAGCACGGTGGAGTTGACGGTGTGAGTATGCAATACCGCGCCAGCCTGGGGGAAAAGGCGATAAATCAAGGTATGCAAACCGGTTTCCGCCGATGGCGTGCGCCCGGATGGCACGGCGTTATTCGCAATCTCTACCTGAATAAAATCATCACGCGTCAGGCTGCCTTTATCTTTCCCTGACGCGCTCAGCAGACAATATTCTGCGTCCTGCCGCACCGACATATTACCGCCGGTGGCGGGTGCCCAGCCTTTGCCACCAATCCAGTGGCAGGCGGCCACTAAATGCTCCAGTGGGAGAAAATCCGTCATAGCGATATACAGGCTCCGCAGGTTAGTTTAGACGTCTAAGCGTCTCGATTGCCAAATATTAACATCCTGTTTATAGTGGCAGCAACACAGGGTTTCTCCGCAACGACATTCGCGCTTAAGGCCACAAATAATGACGCAGCCCAACCTGATCCCCGAGAGCAAATTACCGGCGCTCGGCACCACCATTTTTACGCAAATGAGCGCGTTAGCGCAGCAGCACAACGCTATCAATCTTTCGCAGGGCTTTCCCGACTTCGACGGTCCACGCTATCTGCAAGAACGTTTGGCTTATCACGTTAGCCAGGGCGCGAACCAATATGCACCGATGATCGGCGCGCTGCCACTCCGTCAAGCCATCGTAGAGAAAACCGCCGAACTTTATGGCCACACGCCCGACGTTAACAGCGACATTACCGTGACCGCCGGCGCTACCGAAGCGCTCTACGCCGCGATCACCGCGCTGGTACGCCAGGGCGATGAAGTGATCTGCTTCGATCCCAGCTATGACAGCTATGCACCTGCTGTTCAGCTCGCCGGCGGCGTGTTAAAACGCATCGCGCTGCAGCCGCCAGAATTTCGCGTTGATTGGTCTGAATTCCGCACGCTGCTAAGCGCCAAAACCCGCTTAGTGATTCTGAATACGCCGCACAACCCTTCCGCCACCGTATGGCATAAAAGCGATTATGCCGAACTGTGGCAGGCGATTGCAGAGCAGGAAATTTATGTGCTGAGCGATGAAGTCTATGAACACATCTGCTTTGCCGATGAAGGTCACGCCAGCGTATTAGCGCATGCCGACCTGCGTCAGCGCGCGATTGCCGTGTCGTCATTTGGTAAAACCTTCCATATGACCGGCTGGAAAGTGGGTTATTGCATCGCACCAGCCGCGATCAGCGCCGAAATCCGCAAGGTGCATCAGTATTTGACGTTTTCAGTCAACACGCCAGCGCAGTTGGCGATTGCCGATATGCTGCGCCAGGAACCCGAACACTATCGTGAGCTGTCAGCGTTCTACCGAGGCCGCCGCGATCGGCTGATCGCGGCACTCGCAGGCAGCCGGTTTAAGGTGTTACCGTGTGAAGGCACCTACTTCCTGCTGGTGGATTACAGCGCCATTTCCGATCTGGATGACGTGAGTTTCTGCCAGCTGCTGACCAAAGAGGTCGGCGTGGCGGCCATCCCCCTTTCGGTGTTCTGCGCCGATCCTTTCTCGCACAAGCTGATTCGCCTGTGCTTTGCCAAACAGGAAGCGACGCTCGACGCCGCTGCGGAGCGCTTATGTCAGCTTTAAAAATTACCGTTCTGCAGGAAACGCTGAGCTGGATGGATGGCGCGGCTAATTTGCACCATTTTGATGGCGTACTGAAAGGTATTGAAGGCCGCGACATCATTCTGCTGCCAGAGATGTTTACCACCGGCTTTGCCATGGAAGCCGCCGAAGGCTCGCTGCCGCAGGATGACGTGGTGGCGTGGCTGCACGCACACGCGCAAACCAGCAATGCTTTAGTCGGCGGTAGCGCAGCAATTCAGACGGCGAAAGGCGCGGTTAACCGTTTCCTGCTGGTGGAACCCAACGGCACGCTGCATCAATATGACAAACGCCATCTGTTCCGCATGGCCAATGAACATCAGCACTATGTGGCGGGTGAAACGCGCGAAGTGTTTGAATGGCGCGGCTGGCGCATTCTGCCGCAAATATGTTACGACCTGCGCTTTCCGGTATTTTCGCGCAATCATAATGATTACGATCTGGCACTGTATGTCGCCAACTGGCCAGCGCCGCGTGCGCTGCATTGGCAATCACTGCTGCTGGCGCGTGCGATTGAGAACCAGGCTTACGTCGCCGGCTGCAACCGCGTTGGCAGCGATGGCAATCAGCATCAATACAGCGGCGATAGCCGGATTATTTCGCCACAGGGTGAGATTCTGGCGAGCGGTGAGCCTTTTGCACGTGCACGCCTCGACGCTGAGCTGTCACTGGAAGAGCTACAAGCCTACCGCGAACGCTTCCCGGCGTGGCGCGATGCGGATGCTTATATGTTGAAGTAATAAAAAACCCCGGCTAGCCGGGGGTTTATTTTGGTTTATTGAATTACAGCTCGAACCGATCCAGATTCATCACTTTCGTCCAGGCAGCGATGAAGTCGGCCACGAATTTCTGCTTCGCATCGCTGCTGGCGTAAACTTCTGCCAGGGCGCGCAAAATAGCGTTCGAACCAAACACCAAGTCGGCACGTGTGGCGCTGAACTTCACTTCTCCCGTCAGACGATCGCGACCTTCAAATAGCTCCTCGCTCTCATCGGTAGCTTTCCATGCGGTACGCATGTCGAGCAGATTAACGAAGAAGTCGTTGCTCAGCACGCCAACGCGATCGGTGAATACGCCATGCTGGCCGCCGTCAAAGTTAGTCCCTAACACGCGCAAACCGCCAATCAATGCCGTCAGCTCTGGCGCACTCAGCGTCAGCTGCTGCGCTTTATCCAGTAGCAACGTTTCCGTCGAAGAACCTTTGGCGATGCGGCGATAGTTACGGAAGCCATCCGCCAGCGGCTGCAGGAAGTTGAACGACTCGATATCGGTTTGATCCTGACGCGCATCAACGCGGCCTGGCGTAAACGGAACTTGTGTCGCCACACCCGCCGCAGCTGCAGCCAGCTCGATACCGACGCTGCCCGCCAGCACAATCACGTCAGCGAGTGAAGCTTTGCCCGATTCCTGCTGAATCTTCTGCAGGATCGGCAGTACATCACTAATAACGCTGGCGTTGACCGCCCAACCGTTTTGCGGAGCCAGTGCCAGACGCGCACCGTTTGCACCGCCGCGTTTGTCACCACCGCGGAAGGTTGATGCCGAAGCCCAGGCGGCAGAAACCAGCTGGCTTACGCTCAAACCTGACGCCGCAATACGCGCTTTGATATCGCTAATATCCGCCGGCGTTGGCTGATGAATGGCCTGCGGTAACGGATCCTGCCAGATCAGATCTTCTTTCGGCACTTCCGGACCGATGTAACGCGCTTTCGGCCCCATATCACGGTGCGTCAGTTTGAACCAGGCGCGAGCAAAGGCTTCGTTAAACGCCTGCGGATCGTTGAGGAAGCGGCGCGAGATCTTGCCGAACTCTTCATCAAAACGCAGCGTCAGATCGGTAACCAGCATAGTCGGTTTGCGTTTTTTCTCGGGATCAAACGGATCCGGGATAATCGCTTCGGCATCCACCGCTTCGAACTGAATCGCGCCTGCTGGGCTGTGCGTCTGTACCCACTCGTATTTGAACAGGTTTTCGAAGAAGTAGTTGCTCCACTGCGTTGGCGTTTGTGTCCACACCACTTCCAGGCCAGAAGTAATGGCATCTTTACCCACGCCGCTGCCGTAGCTGCTGCTCCAGCCAAGGCCCTGCGCTTCAATCGGTGAGGCTTCCGGATCGACACCCACATGGCTGGCCGCAGCCGCGCCGTGGGTTTTACCCAACGTATGACCACCGGCGATCAGCGCGACGATCTCTTCATCGTTCATGCCCATGTTGCCGAAGGTGGCGCGAATGGCCGGTGCGGCGGATTTCGGATCGCCGCTGGCTTCCGGACCTTCCGGGTTAACGTAGATCAGACCCATTTCAGTCGCGCCCAGCGGAGCGTTAGCCAGCGCTTCGGGATGGCGATGTGCCAACCATTCGGTTTCGTGGCCCCAATCCACATCCATATCCGGTTCCCACACGTCTTCACGACCGGCACCAAAGCCGAAGGTGCGGAAGCCGGCGTTTTCCAGCGAGACGTTACCCGCCAGAATGTAGAGATCGGCCCAGGAAATTTTCTGACCGTATTTTTGTTTCACCGGCCACAGCAGACGACGCGCTTTATCAAGGCTGACGTTATCCGGCCACGAGTTAAGCGGGGCAAAACGCTGCTGCCCACGCCCTGAACCGCCGCGACCATCGATGGTGCGATAGGTGCCCGCGCTGTGCCACGCCATGCGAATGAACAGCCCGATATAGCTGCCCCAGTCGGCTGGCCACCAGGATTGCGAATCGGTGAGAATGGCGCGGATGTCGGCTTTTAATGCGGAGTAATCAAGTTTGCTGAATTCGTCGCGGTAGTTGAAGGTATCACTGAGTGGGTTGGAACGGTTGGAGTGCTGGTTTAACAGATCGACACGCAGCATATTGGGCCACCAATCGCGGTTAGATGTCCCACTACCGGCGCCGCGTGCTAATACGCTCTTCTCTTCTGAAGCCCCGTGATGAAAGGGGCATTTACCTGAGGCTGCTGCATTATCGTTATTGTCGTGCGTGCTCATTTTTCGGCTCCATTGGCTTCACATTGCTTTCTTTAATGCGACTAAGATTAGCCGCACTTGAGCCAAGAATATATTTGGATGAACCGAAGGTTTTGATAGTTACTGGCTTTCAAGCGCAGCCGTGTGATGCAGTGCGCATTTATACAATTGGTCGCCATGAATGGCGCCTCTACAACCGCCGCAGCCACGTTTGTCAGGTGCGCATTTGTGCAATTGGTCGCCATGAATGGCGACCCTACGACCGCCGCAGCCACGTTTGTCAGGTGCGCATTTGTGCAATTGGTCGCCATGAATGGCGACCCGACGGTTTTTGTAGGGTGCGCATTGATGCGCACCAGGCGTACTACAGCGCGGATCAACTACCGCGGTACGTCGACCACGACCACGGCGAAATCAGAAACGGCAGATGATAGTGGCTGCCCGTTGCGCCAATCACGAAATCGATCTGCGCACTCACATACAACGCATCACGTCCAGCACCCGCAAAATAATCGCCGATCTCTGCCGTCAAACGATAATGACCGGGCGCGAGCGGCTCGGGCGTTAGATCTTTGATGCGCCCGTCGCTGTCGGTTTCGCCTTCCACCAGCGGCAGCCAGCCTTCCGGGCTGTTTTGCTCGAGCGAAACTGCCACGCCAATCGCTGGTTTTCCCAGCGCGGTATCCAAAATGTGGGTAGTAATGGTGCTCATCTGATGCTCTCCTTCAGGCGTAATAGGGTGATTTCGCGCAGCTGCGCCAGCGCTTCACGCTGTTCACTCTCCGCATCATTGTTCAGCCGGCGCTGTAATTCCGCCAGCATCTCCTCGCCGCTGCGCCCTGTGGCGCGAATCAGGAATACCCGACCAAAACGCTGCTCGTAGGTTTGATTGCCCGCCAGCATCGCCAGCTGCAGTGCGCCGCTAGCCTGCTGCATCGCTGACTGCTCCTTGCGCGACAGCGCTGCATCTTTATCTGCCCCCGCCACCTTATCACCAATGCGCGGATGGGCGCTCAGCGCCTGACTCAACTCATCAGCCTGCCACAGCTGTGCCAGACGATCGGCGGTTGCCTGCAGCGCCGCCATGTCGGCAAAAGGTCGCGCTGCCACCAGCGCCTGTTGCCAGGCCGGAATCGCCACGCAGTGTGCAATCGCCGCCTGTGCAGCTTCGGGTGGCAACTGATTAAAGCTGACCAAATCCATATTTGTTCCTTTATACGCGGGCGATATCGCAAACTGCTTGCAGATAGGCCTGTACGCCGAGCGCCACATCGTCAGCCTGCACCGATTCCGCCGGATGATGGCTAATACCGCGATGATTGCGCACAAACAGCATCCCCACCGGCCAGCGCTCGGCGATAGCAATCGCATCATGACCCGCGCCGCTTGGCAGCGACAGGCTGCGCCCCTGCACGGTTTCCACCGCATGGCTCAGCGCCTGCTGCAAGCGCGCATCACAGGCGGTGGCGGCAATGTGGTAATACTCGTTGGCACTGAAGGTTAAGCCGCGACGCAGCGCAATCGCCTGCGCCTGAGTCAGCAGCGTCGAGAGCAAGCGCTCCAGCGGCTCATCCTGCGGACCGCGCACATCGAGCGAAAGCTGTACTTCACCGGGAATCACGTTAACCGCACCCGGCAAGCAGCTTAGCGTGCCCACCGTCGCCACCAGCTGCGGATCCTGCTGCTGCGTGGTGTGTTCAATAAACACCATCCATTCGGCAGCAGCGGCCAGCGCATCTTTGCGATGCGTCATCGGCACGGTGCCGGCGTGGCCCGCTTCGCCAACAAAACTGCAGTTCAGACGACGCGCGCCGTTAATCGCGGTAACTACGCCGAGCGCCAAATCTTCCTGCTCGAGACACGGACCTTGTTCAATATGCAATTCCAGATACGCCGCGATGTCATTCACCTCGCGCGCCGCGTCGAGGATTTTTGCCGCATCGAAACCGACATCCTGCATCGCTTCCGCCACGGTGATGCCGTTGCCATCCGGATGCGTGACCCAACTTTCGGGCCAGCTGCCGGTAATGCCACGGCTGCCGAGCAGCGTAATGCCGAAACGCGTGCCCTCTTCATCGCCAAAGCCGACAATCTCAATCGCCAGCGGCAAACGCTGTTGACGATCGTGCAGCCACTGCACGGTTTCGATGGCGCTTAATACCCCGAGCATGCCGTCATAGCGACCGGCATTGCGCACCGTATCAAGATGCGAACCGAGCAGCAGCGCCTGCGCGCCCGGCTGCGCCGCTTCATAGCGGCCACAGATGTTGCCCACCGCATCCTGCCACGTCGTCATGCCCGCAGCCTGCATCCACTCAGCCACGCGTGCGTTAGCGCGCAGCTGTTCCGGCGACAGATAAACGCGCGTCAGCCCCTCTTCGCTTTCACTGATCGCCGCTAACGTGTCACAGCGCGCCATGACGCGCGCGGCGGCAGATTGTGCCTCGCTGGCGCTCATCAGGCTTTGTGTCATGCGCGGCTCCCGTAGAGATCCCACGCCGCCTGCAGCGCGGCGCCTTGCGTGGTGCGGAAACCCACGTGATTCAGCACCGCTTCCAGCGCGCTGAGGGTTTGCATCACGCAATCTTTGCGCGCGTTGTAACCCATAGTGCCGATGCGCCACACTTTGCCGTGCAGCGGCCCAAACGAAGTGCCGATTTCGATGCCGAAATCTTCCAGCACCAGTTTACGTACCCGATCGCCATTCACGCCCTGCGGGATCACCACGCCGAGCACGTTATTCATTTTGTGTTTAAGATCGCCGAAGGTTTCCAGGCCCATGCCCTGAATGCCTTTCAGCAGCGCATCGCCGTGCAGCTTATGGCGCGCGATGCCGTTATCTACTCCTTCCTGCATCATCAGCCGCGCACATTCACGCGCGCCAAACAGCGCGGTGGTGGCTTCGGTGTGGTGATTGAGGCGTTCCGGTCCCCAGTAATCCATGATCATGCCGAGATCGAAATAGTTGGAGTAGATCATCTCGTCGTCGCCATCCTGATGATCGGCAGTGCGAATGCCCTCTTCCACGCACTTACGCTTGCGGATCGCCGCTTCCATCTGCGGACTGAGGGTGATCGGCGAAGTGCCGGACGGTCCGCCAAGGCATTTCTGCATGCCAGCGGAGACCGCATCAAGGCCCCACGCATCGGTTTCCAGCGCGTTACCGCCGAGCGAGGCGGTGGCATCAGTATAAAACAGCACGCCATATTTCTGGCAAATCGCGCCCAGTTCTTCCAGCGGCTGCAGCATGGTGGTGGAGGTGTCGCCCTGCACCGTCAGCAGCAGGCGCGGCTGCACCTTTTTGATCGCATCTTCAATCTGATCCGGGGTAAACACTTCGCCCCACGGCACTTCAATGGTATGTACTTCCGCGCGGCAGCGACGGGCAATTTCACACAGCAGGTGACCAAAACGGCCAAATACCGGCACCAGCACTTTGTCGCCTGGACGGATCGCCGACAGCAGGATCGCTTCGATTCCGGCGCGCGAGGTGCCGTCGATCAGCATCGTCCAGCGGTTTTCAGTGCGAAATACGCCACGGTACAGCGCCATCACTTCGTTCATGTAGTGCGTCATCGCCGGATCGTACTGACCAATCAGCTGGCTCGACATGGCGCGCAGCACGCGCGGATCGGCATTGATCGGGCCCGGTCCCATCAGCAGACGCTGTGGTGGATTGATTTGCGAAAATTGGCTGATATCCATGTTGTATTCCTTAATGAAAACCTAGAGGCGGACCGTGGAAATAAACTGCTTTAGCTCCGCGGTTTGCGGATTGGCGAACAGCGTTTTGCTGTCGCCCTGCTCCCAGACGCGCCCCTGATGCATAAAGACCACGCGATCGCCCACGTCGCGGGCGAAGTTCATTTCATGGGTGACGAGAATCAGCGTCATGCCTTCGGCGGCCAGCTGCTCCAGCACTTTCAGCACTTCGCCCACCAGCTCGGGATCGAGCGCTGAGGTGATCTCATCACAGAGTAAAACTTTCGGCTGCATCGCCAGTGCACGGGCGATCGCCACGCGCTGTTGCTGGCCGCCAGACAGATTGGCCGGGTAGTAATTGATGCGCTCACCAAGGCCGACTTTTTCCAGCATCTGCGTGGCCAGCGCGCGGCATTCGGCTTCACTTTTCTTCAGCACGCGGCGCGGTGCCAGCATCACGTTTTCCAGCGCCGTCATGTGCGGGAACAGATTGAAGTTCTGGAATACCATGCCGACCGAACGGCTGATTTCCCGCGCCTGCGATTCGCGATCGGTAATGGTCATGCCGCCCAGTTTGATGCTGCCGTCCTGATAGCCTTCCAGCCCATTCATGCAGCGCAGCAAGGTACTTTTGCCCGATCCGCTGCGGCCAATAATCGAGATCACTTCGCCGTGATCGACATCGAGATCGACCCCTTTCAGCACGTGATTATCGCCGTAGTACTTCTGTACCTGATTAATGGTGATGAGCGGCATTGAATTTTTTCTCCAGGTACTGGCTGTAACGCGACAGCGGATAACACATCAGGAAGTAACCGAGCGCCACCAGGCCAAACACCTTGAACGGCTCATACGTCACGTTATTCAAAATGGTGCCGGCTTTGGTCAGCTCGACGAAACCGATAATCGAGGCCAGCGCGGTGCCTTTAATCACCTGCACGGCAAACCCAACCGTAGGCGCGATGGCGATACGAATCGCCTGCGGCGCGACCACGCGAAACAGCGTTTGACCAAAGGTCAGGCCGAGACAGCGCGACGCTTCCCACTGCCCTTTTGGCAGCGCGCGAATGCTGCCGTACCAGATATCCACCAGAAACGCGCTGGTGTAGAGCGTTAATGCCAGCGAGGCGGCGGTCCAGGGCGCTACGTCAATGCCGAACAAACCGACGCCGAAGAAGGCGAGGAACAGCTGCATCAGCAGCGGCGTGCCCTGAAACAGTTCGGTGTAAGCGCGCACCAGCCGCATTGGCCATTTGCGTTTCAGCAAGCGCATAAACAGCAGCGGCAAGGTCACCAGCGTGCCGCCGAAAAACGCCACCAGCGAGAGTAATATTGTCCAGCGCGCCGCCAGCAGCAGGTTGCGCAGGATGTCCCAGTCGGTAAACGTCGTCATGCCGGCTGCGCTCCTAACCATTTACGTCCCAGCGCCAGCAGCAGTTGGCGCATGGCAATCGACAACGCCAGATAGATCAGCGTGGTCACGAAATAGACTTCAAAACTCAAAAAGGTGCGCGACTGAATCAGGTTGGCGGCGAAGGTCAACTCTTCGTACGACACCTGCGACACCACCGATGAGCCGAGCATCACAATGATGCACTGGCTCACCAGCGCCGGATAAATGCGCTGCAGCGACGGCGGCAATACCACGCGGATAAAGGTTTGCGTGCGGGTTAAGCCCAGCACACGCCCCGCTTCCCACTGGCCGCGCGGCGTCACCTGAATCCCGGCGCGAATAATTTCGGTGCTGTAGGCACCCAGATTAATCAACATCGCCAGCAGCGCGGCTTCGCCCGCCGTCAGTTTCAGACCAAGATTGGGCAAACCAAAGACGATAAAAAACAGCTGCACCACAAACGGCGTATTACGAATCAGTTCAACGTATACGCCCCAGATGCGGCTCGCCCAGCTCGGTTTGCCGCTACGCAGCGCCGCGCCGAAAATGCCGAGGCTTACGCCGCCCACGGTGGCGAGCACGGTGATCTGAATCGTGACCCACAGCCCGGCCAGTAGCTCTGGCCAATGTGGCCAGAGATCGGCAAAGTTAAGTTGCCCCATGTTTTATGCGCCGAGGTTGGCGGGCAGCGGCGCTTTCAGCCACTCTTCCGACAGCGTGTTCAGCGTGCCGTCTTTGATGCCCTGCTCAATCAGCGCATTCACTTTCTCTTTCAGCGCCGGCTCATCTTTTTTCAGGCCGATGTAGCACGGCGAATCTTTCAACATGAACTGGGCAACCGGCGCTTTATCGGCATTTTGGCGCGCAATCGCGGCGACAACCAGGTTGCCGGTTGCCACATACTGCACCTGACCTGAGAGATAAGCTGACAGCGTGGTGTTGTTATCTTCATAACGCTTCACCTGCGCGTCTTTTGGCGCGATATCGCTTAACACCATGTCTTCCACCGCACCGCGCGTCACACCGATGGATTTACCGCTGAGTGCCGCCGCATCCTTCAGCGTGTCGCCTTTCGGACCAAATACGCCGAGGAAGAACGGCGCGTAGGCGCGGGTGAAATCGATCACTTTCTCGCGCTCGGCGTTTTTGCCCATGCTGGAAATCACCAGATCGACTTTATCGGTTTGCAGATAGGGCACGCGGTTGGCGCTGGAAACCGGCACCAGCTGCAACTTCAGTTTCATCTGTTTGGCGAGGTACTTCGCCATATCAATATCGTAGCCCTGCGGCTGCAAATCGGTGCCCACCGAGCCGAACGGCGGGAAATCCTGCGGTACCGCCACGCGAATCACGCCACGCTTCTGGATATCCTGCAACTGATCGGCCATCGCGCTACCGACCTGCGCCATCAGCAAAGCCGCGCCCGCTACCGCTAATAATACTTTTTTCATTATGCACCCCGGTGAGTTTACGTGAAACAAAAGATTCTTGATGAATCATTCTGCAACTAATGTGCCAACCGCAGCGTCAGGGAAAGAAAGAGGAAAAAATGAGGTTTTACTGAATACAAGGCGAAAAAAACGGGCATAGCGCCCGTGGAAGTTAACGATCTAAAACAGTGCAACGCACCAAAATGGCGCCCGTTAACGGTGTTCCAGCTCGTCGAGATGCTGATAAAGATCGGCGATTTGATGGATGCGCTGACGCCCCTGCGACAACATTTCATGTAGCAAAGCGTTGGCCAGCAGATTAATCAGGCTCATGGCGGAGGCGTAGCTATCAAAGGCGGAAACGCTATCGAGCGATGCACACAGCTGCCAGCGCGCCAGCGTAATGATGCCCTGCGCCTGCGGCTCACACAGCGCCAGCACCGGAATGTTGCTCTGCTGCAGCTGCTGCATCAGCGGACGAATGATGCGCGGGCGGCGGCGAAACGCCATCACCACTACAATGTCCTCCGGCGTGATGTCCACCAGCTCTTCGCCCAGCGTCTGGCCCGGCTGCGGCAGGACATGCACCTGTGGACGCGCCTGCATCAGCTGCTGACGCAGGTGCAGCGCCACCGGATACGCGTTGCGCATGCCGATGATAAACACCCGTTTAGCCACGCCCAGCGCCGCAATCACCTCACCGAACTGCTGCGGATCGATGCTGTTGACCCACTGCGTGAGGTTGGCCATTTCCTGCTTATAGTGGCGCGACAGCAAGGTGTTGCCCTGCACCGCATCGCGATTGTCGGTGAGCGGCATGCCGCTCTGGCGCAGGATGCGCAGTTCATCGCGCATGTCCTTGTATTTTTCGTAACCGAGACGCTTGAATAAACGACTGACCGTGGCCTTTGAGACACCGCTCAATCGCGCCAGCTCGGCGCTGTTGTAGCTGATCAGGTCATCAAAATGGTCAAATACGAAGTCGGCAATGCGCTGCTCCTGCGGCGACAGTTGCGGATAGTGACTACGAAGTCGTTCATCAAGTTGTTTCATCATCGGTCCTGTAACTTTTGTTTCATCACAAGCTAGCATAAATCGATCCAGATTGATGTCCGAGCAAAACTGGAACAGCTCTTGCTTAGGTTTATGCAGGATCTGCCAGGTGCGCATAAATGCGCACCCTACAAAACCTGCACCGTGCTGTTGTAGGGTCGCATTCGTGGCGAACAGCGGCCAGGTGCGCATAAATGCGCACCCTACAAAACCTGCACCGTGCTGTTGTAGGGTCGCCATTTATGGCGACCCCTGTCAGATGCACCCTACAAGTAATTACAGAGAAAGAGTTCACTATGATACAGAGCAATATGGCGCCGTTAGGCATGGCCGTTACGCCGCATCATCTTGCCAGCGAAAGCGCGTTAGCGGTGCTGCGTGAAGGCGGCAGCGCAATTGAAGCGATGGTGGCTGCGGCCGCCACCATCGCCGTGGTCTATCCGCACATGAACGGTTTGGGCGGCGACGGCTTCTGGCTGGTGGTGCCACCTAACGGCGATCCCATCGCCATTGACGCCAGCGGCGCGGCCGGTTCGCTGGCGCATGTCGATTTCTATCACGGCGAAACCCATATTCCGCATCGCGGGCCGAAAGCGGCATTAACCGTTGCCGGCACCGTGAGCGGCTGGCAGGAAGCCTTAACGCTGGCGCAGGAACTCGGTGCCGCGCCGCTGCCGTTAACGCGCCTGCTGCGCGATGCGATTCGTTACGCTGCCGACGGCATTCCGGTCACCGCTTCGCAAGCCGCCGCTACTGCTGCCAAGCAGCAGGAGTTACAGCATCAGCCCGGTTTCGCCGCCACGTTCCTGCCAGATGGCAACGTACCGACTGCGGGCAGCCGCTTTACCCAACCGGCGCTGGCCAATACGCTGAGCATGCTGTGCGATCACGGGCTGGAGAGTTTTTATCGCGGCGAACTGGCGCACCATCTGGCGCGCGAAATGACCGCACTTGGGATGCCGATCACCCTGGAAGATTTGCAAACCCACCAAGCGCGGCGCTGCACGCCACTGCATCTGGCACACAGCGAAGGCGATATCTGGAACATGACGCCGCCGACGCAGGGTTTGGTGTCGCTGGCGATCCTCGGCATTACCGATCGGCTCGCTATGGCAGACGCCGATGAGGCACAAACCGTGCACCGCATCGTTGAAGCCACCAAAAAAGCCTTCGCGCTGCGCGACCAGCACATCACCGATCCGCGCCACATCGACATTAATGTGCAGAGCCTGCTGGACGCCGAACATCTCAGCACGCTGGCGGCACAGGTAGACGACAGGCAAGCCGCGTCGTGGGGCACCGGGCGCGGACCCGGCGACACGGTGTGGATGGGCGTGATGGACAGCAGCGGGCTGGCGGTCTCCTTTATCCAGAGCATCTACCACGAATTCGGCAGCGGCGTGGTATTGCCCGGCACCGGCATCACCTGGCAAAACCGTGGCGCTGCGTTCAGCCTGCAGCCCGACCATCTACTGGCGCTGCAGCCGGGCAAACAGCCTTTCCACACGCTTAATCCCGCCGCCGCGCGTCTTAAAGATGGCCGCACCATGGTGTATGGCTCAATGGGCGGCGACGGCCAGCCGCAAACCCAGGCGGCGATTTTCACGCGCCATGTGATTCAGGGGCAGCCGTTGCAACAGGCAGTGAGCGCGCCGCGCTGGCTGCTGGGCCGCACCTGGGGACAATCATCGGACTCGCTCAAGCTTGAAGCCCGCATCGCACCGGAAACGGTGCAGCAGCTGCGCGCGCTCGGCCATGAGGTGGAACTGCTGCCTGATTTCAGTGAAGTGGTCGGCCATGCGGGTGCCATCGTTCGACATAACAACGGCATGCTGGAAGGCGCGTTCGATCCGCGCAGCAACGGCAGCGCCGCCGGTTTCTAACGGAGATTATTGATGAGTTCACAACCGGACTGGGCCTCCTATATCGCCCAAATGGAGCAGATTCTGGCGCTGGAGCTGGACGATGCGCGCCGTGCCGAATTGCTGACGCAATTTAATCGCATCGCCGCGATGGCCGAGCCGCTGATGGCGCTGCCGCTCGACGATCGGCTGGAAGTGGCGGGAGTGTTCCATCCATGAAACTGTCGTCATTATCGATTAACGCCCTGCATCAGGCGCTCAGCCTGGGTGAAATTAGCGCCCGCGAGATCGCACAAACGACGCTGGCAGCGATTGAGCAACATAACCCGGCGCTCAACGCCTGGACCGAAGTGACCGGCCAACGCATGCTGCGTGAAGCCGAGCAACTCGATCGGCAACGCCAGCGCGGCGAGACATTAGCGCCGTTGGCCGGCATTCCGTATGCGGTAAAGAATCTGTTTGATGTCGCTGGACACAGCACTTTAGCCGGTGCCAGCCTGTTCAGCGATCGCGCCGCGGCACGCGAAGATGCCTGGGCGGTGAGCAAACTGCGTCAGTCCGGCGCGCTGCTCTCCGGTATGTTGAATATGGATGCCTACGCTTACGGCTTTACCACCGAAAACACCCATTATGGCGCGACGCACAACCCACGAGATCTAACCCGCGTGGCGGGCGGCTCGTCCGGCGGTTCGGCGGCGGCGGTTGCAGCGGGTTTGGTGCACTTTTCACTCGGCACCGACACTAACGGTTCGATCCGCGTACCCGCTTCGCTGTGCGGCATCTTCGGTTTAAAACCCACTTTTGGTCGCCTGTCGCGCAGCGGCAGCCATCCGTTTGTCGCCAGTCTCGATCACATCGGCCCGTTTGCCCGGTCGGTGGAAGATTTGAGCCTGGTGTATGACACTCTGCAAGGCGCCGACGCCAGCGATGCCTTCCAGGCCGCACAGCCGGTTGCGCCGGTCAGCGATTTACTGCGCCACGGCGCAGAAGGCGTGCGCAGCGCAGTGCTCGGTGGTTTCTTCTCAACCTGGTGCAGCGATGAAGCGCGCGCCGCTGTGGCAGTGGTCGCCAAAGCGTTAAATGCCGTGGAGGAAGTCAGCTTACCCAATGCTGAAATCGCGCGTTCGGCGGCCTTTATCATGACCGCTGCCGAAGGTGGCAATCACTATTTACCTGCGCTGCGTAGCCAGCCGGAGCAGTTCGAGCCGAACTCGCGTGAACGCTTGCTGGCTGGCGCAATGCTGCCTTCGGCGTGGTACGTGCAGGCACAGCGTTTCCGCCGTCACTTCCAGCAGCAGGTGCTGCCGCTGTTTGAGCAGTTCGACGTGCTGATCGCCCCTGCCACGCCGTGCACCGCCACTACCATCGGCCAGGAAACCATTCACATCAACGGCCAGGATTTGCCGACGCGCGCCAGCATGGGCATGCTCACCCAGCCGATCTCCTTCCTCGGCTTACCGGTGTGCACCGTACCGCTGCACACCGCCAGCGGCTTGCCAATTGGTTTGCAATTGATCGCCGCACCGTTTAAAGAACATCTGGCACTGCGCGCCGCCTGGGCGCTGCAACAGCAGGGGCTGACGCTGCCACAAACCACCTTAATGGACGCCTGAAGATGACACCTGAAGATATCGACCGCCCGGCGGTACTCGCCGACGTCACCGCCGCCTTTTATCGCTACGAGCAAGCGCTGATTAGCAATGACATCGCGGTGCTGGATGAGCTGTTCTGGCACGACCCACGCACCGTGCGCCTGGGTGCGGGTGAGAATTTATATGGCATTGACGAGATCCGCGCGTTTCGCGCCGCGCGCCCGTCAAAAGGCCTGGATCGTACGCTGCGCAATACGGTGATCACTACCTTTGGTGATGATTATGCGGTGTGCAGTACTGAGTTTACGCGCGCGGGCGTGGAGAAGATTGGGCGTCAACAACAGACGTGGGTCCGGATGCCGGAAGGGTGGCGGATTGTTGCAGCACAGGTCAGCTTGATGAGCTGAGGGCGCAGCGTTTCGCCCTGATTGGCAATCAGACTGCTTTTTTCAAGTTCCACTTCAAGAGCCAGGTCAAGGGCGGTTTCGATCGGCTTTCAGCCGACCGACCCAGGGGAGGCAGTCGCCCCTCCCCTGGGAACCCGGGCTTTTCGGCAGCACTATCGCCCGCTACGCGGGTTCCCTCGTCAAATCCCACTTCCTGACGGACCGGCCCTGATTCGCCATCCTGGCTCAGCAGGCCCTTTCGCCGCCGTCCTGGCGGCTCATCCTGGAAGCAGGCTTCTCCTCGGCGAAAGTGATGCCGACTCAACACCCCCGCGGCAAGATTTTTAATAAAATCAAATATTCTTATCGCGATGCGATCTCTTTTTTGGTGCAGAGGTTTTGCAGCGGGAGAGTGTCGTCAGAATTGCCGAACGGAGGGGGGATTCCAGGATGAGCCGCCAGGACGGCGGCGAGAGGCTGCGCTGAGCAGGAGCGAATCGCAGCCGGTCCGTCAGGAATTCACCTGAAGTGAGGGGACCGCGCAGCGGCAATTCTGCCGACAAAGAGACCGGGTCCCCAGGGGAGGGGCGACTGCCTCCCCTGGGTCGGTTGTCCGCAGGACAATCGAAACCGCCGTTGACCTTGAAGTTGACCTTGAAGTTGACCTTGAAGTTGACCTTGACCTTGAAAAGCCCTTAAAGGCTTTTAAAAAGCGGTCTGGCAGCCCGCCAGCGCCCATCAAGCATCCGGCGCGGGATGCGTCTTAATCCAATGGTCGGCAATTTGCTGCCTCGTACACACCCATACATCCTCATGCTGCTGAATATGATCGAGGAAGCGCTGCAGTCCGCGGAATTTCCCCGGACGCCCCAGCAGGCGACAGTGCATGCCAATCGACATCATCTTCGGCGCGGTTTCGCCCTCTTCATACAGCACATCAAAGGTGTCACGCAGGTAGGTGAAGAACTGCTCTGCGGTGTTGAAGCCCTGCGGCGAGGCGAAGCGCATGTCGTTGCACTCCAGCGTGTAGGGAATGATCAGATGCGGTTTTACCGTGCCGTCCTGACAGGTGACCTGCGTCCAGAATGGCAGGTCGTCGCCGTAATAATCGCTGTCGTAGCTGAATCCGCCCTGCTCCACCACTAAGCGACGCGTGTTGGGGCTGTCGCGGCCGGTGTACCAGCCGGTCGGCGCTTTGCCAAACAGATCGGTTAACACATCAACCGCCTGCTGCATATGCTGGCGCTCGGTTTTCGCGTCCATCGCCTGATAGTGGATCCAGCGCCAGCCATGGCTGACTACATCGTAATCTGCCGCTTTAATCGCGTTGACGATTTCCGGATGACGCGCCAGCGCCATCGCCACGCCAAACACCGTTAATGGCAAACCGCGCTTTTGAAATTCATTATGGATGCGCCAGAAACCGGCGCGTGAGCCATATTCATACAGCGAATCCATCGACATATGACGATCGGCGTAGCTGGCCGCACCGATAATATCGGAAAGAAACTGCTCGGAACCGGCATCGCCGTGCAGCACGTTATTCTCGGCACCCTCTTCGTAGTTGAGGACAAACTGCACCGCCACCCGCGCCTTGCCTGGCCACTGCGCATGCGGTGGGTTGCCGGCATAGCCGATCAGATCGCGTGGATAGTTCTTGTTGAAGCTGTACTCTTTCTTTTCAGATACATCATTCATTCTGCAAGTTCCTGTCGTCAGTCCTCAACCAGCACTTAGTTTAGGTGCTGAAATGCCCCGCTGAGCGGTTTTTCGAGCGGATAATCGAGATCGCCATGCTTACTGGTGCCGAAGCCTAGCGCCACCAGCGACTCCACCATTTTCACCGCGGCGCTTACGCCGTCGATCACCGGCAATCCAAGCTCTTTGGTTAACTCTTGCGCCAGCGATGCCATGCCGCCGCAACCTAAGACAATCGCACCGCTGCCATCTTCACGTTTCGCCTGAATGCAGCGCTGACGCACCTTCTCCTGCGCCACACCGCTACCGTCCTCCAGCGCCAGCACCGGCAGATCGATGGCGTGCAGCGCAGCGCAATGGTGGGTAAAACCGTATTGCTGCAGCAAATGGCGGGCAATTACCAGCGTGCGCGGCAAGGTGGTGACGATTGAGAAGCGCGTTGCCACCAGCGTGGCAGTGTGCATCGCCGCTTCTGCGATGCCGATCACCGGTCCGCTCGCCAGTTCGCGCGCCGCCAGTAATCCCGGATCGCCAAAGCAGGCAATAATATGGCCGCTAACCCCCTGCTCTTTACCGCGCTTCACCTGCTCCAGCACGCCAATTGCCGCAATGGCTTCATCAAAATGCCCTTCAATCGACGGCACGCCGTGGTCTGGACATACCGCCAGAATCTCGGTGCCCGGGGCCGCGACCGCGCGGGCGGCGGCGCCAATGGTTTCCGTCATCGCCAGGCTGGTATTGGGATTGATCACCTGGATCAGGCTCATGATGCCGCTCCTTTGTTACCGGCAAATAACCGGAAGAAATCGGGTAACGTTTCGCCGCTGCGCTCAAAGTGCAGACTGCTAACAATGTGCTCAAAGTGGTGCTGCAGAGCGGCGGTTAACGCCGGCAGATCTTTTTTTCGTAGCAGATCCACGAGCCGATCGTGATGATCGCAACGGCAGCCGCGCTGCCACGGCGCGCCGTAAGCGGCGATCACCAGCGACGAGCGCTGCGTTAAACGCGTCACCATATCGGTAAGCACTGCATTACCGGAAATCGCCTGCAGCTGAATATGGAAGGCGGCGGATAAGCGGATCGCGGCGGCACCATCGTGCTGCTGGTGCGCCTGCTGTTCGGACTCAATCAGATCGGCCAGCGCAGCCAAATGCGGTTGCTGCACATGGCTCAGCACCGCCGGCAGATTTGCACACTCCAATAAACTGCGGGTGGTGAAGATATCGCGTGCTTCATCCACGCCCGGCGTCGCCACTTGTGCACCACGTCTGGGCGACAAGGTGATCATTTGCACCGCGGCGAGGCGTTGCAGCACTTTACGAATGCCGGTGCGGCTGACGCCAAATACTTCGGATAAGGCTTCTTCCGGCAATTTACTGCCCGGCGGCAGTTGATGTTCAACGATGGCGGTGAGAAGCGCCTGGTAGATGGGTTCATCGCGATCGGTCAGATCGGCAGCCGTTTTCTGGCCTGTTTCACTCTTCATTACCTGCTCCGGTAAGTGCCTGTGTGCTGCACATCGTATACGTGAAATTAATTTTTTGTATACAAGAAATCAATTCTGGCCTGGATCCTGCAATACCGTTTCACGCTGTGATTATTTTTCCATGATGTTGAGAGGAGCAGGTTTCATGCCAAAACATTCTGAAGTGACCTCGCGGGTGGCCTCTGAAGCCAACGCGCAATACAGTCCGCGCCTGTGCAATGACGATCTGGCGCCAACGCGCGATCAGAACTGGTCGTGGTACAACATCTTTTCTTTCTGGATGTCGGATGTGCATAGCATGGGCGGCTATGTCGTTGCCGCCAGCTTCTTTACCTTAGGCCTGGCGAGCTGGCAGGTTCTGCTGTGTTTGTTAGTGGGCATCTGCATCGTGCAGCTGTGTGCCAATCTGGTGGCCAAACCAAGCCAGATGGCGGGCGTGCCGTACGCGGTGATTTCGCGTCAGGCGTTTGGCGTATTCGGTGCCAACATCCCGGCCATCATTCGCGGGCTGATCGCCTTCGCGTGGTATGGCATCCAGACTTATCTGGCGGCCAACGCCCTGATGCTGGTGCTGCTGAAGTTCTTCCCGACGCTTAGCAGCATGACGCAAAGTAGCTGGCTCGGCTTATCGCAGCTTGGCTGGTGCTGTTTCGGCGTGATGTGGTTACTGCAGGCAATGGTGTTCTGGCATGGGATGAGCGCGATTAAACGCTTTATCGATGTCGCGGGTCCAGCGGTATACGTAGTGATGGTGGCACTGGCCGGCTGGATTGTATACAAAACCGGTTTTGACGGCATCTCCTTTACGCTGGCCAGCAAACAGTTGAGCACCGGCGAGCAAACCTGGCAGATGATCACCGCTACCGCGCTGGTGGTCTCTTACTTCTCCGGTCCGCTGCTCAACTTTGGTGACTTCTCGCGCTACGGCAAAAGTATGGGTGAAATTCGTCGCGGTAACCGCTGGGGCTTGCCGTTCAACTTCCTGCTGTTCTCGATTGTCACCGTGGTCATTGTCTCCGGCACGCAATCGCTGTTCGGCAGAATGATCACCGATCCGATTGAGACCGTGAGCATGGTAGGTAACGACGTGGCGGTAGCGATTGGTCTGCTGACCATGATTATCGCCACCATCGGCATTAATATCGTGGCCAACTTTGTTTCGCCCGCGTTCGATTTCTCTAACTGTTCGCCGCAGAAAATTAGCTTCCGTACCGGTGGCATGATTGCCGCCGTCGGCTCGGTGTTGCTGACGCCGTGGAACCTGTTTCAGTCACCGGAATTGATTCACTATACGTTGGATGTACTGGGCGCGTTCATTGGACCGCTGTTCGGAATTTTGATTGCTGATTTCTACCTGATTAAACGCAGCAAAGTGTACGTTGACGATCTGTTTGATGACACGCCGAAAGGGCGTTACTGGTATCGCGGCGGCTTCAACCCGAAAGCAATTGCTGCGCTGCTGCCGTCGGTGGGCATCGGTTTAGTGATTAGCTTTATTCCCTCACTGCATGCAGTGGCGAACTTTAGCTGGTTTATCGGCGTGGCGTTGGGCGCCGGCTGCTACCGCTGGCTGGCGCGCGCCGACCGTGAAGAATCTGTGGCGACGTATCACGTGGCGGTGCAGAAAGATTAATTGTGTGCTGGTCGCCATGAATGGCGACCCTACGCTGGATGTGTAGGGCTGGCATTTATGTCAGCCAGAAAAAGCAAAAAGCCGATGCATTTCTGCATCGGCTTCTTTAAATAGATTGGCGGAACGGACGGGGCTCGAACCCGCGACCCCCTGCGTGACAGGCAGGTATTCTAACCAACTGAACTACCGCTCCGCGCTTTGTTCCCCGTCGAGAACGAGGCGCATATTAATAGCAGCTTCCACACCCGTCAACGCTTTTTCTGTGGGAATGTTTCGTTTGCCGCTTTTTTCAGCTTAACGTCGATTATGCGTGCAAAACCAACCGTTTTACGCGCGCCACAGGCAGCTGCCGCCCTTCTTCTGCACTAAATCCAGACGACCTTCATGCGCAACGATCTCTTCATCACTGGCGCTCACCACGCGCAAGCCCGAACTCGGGCGCACAATGCGCTGAATACTTTCACCGGAGCCCTGATTGTTCTGCTCACCGTCCAGTGAAAACGAGAGTGAGGTTTGGCCACCGGTCATCATCAGGAACACTTCTGCCAAAATCTCGGCATCGAGCAGTGCGCCGTGCAGCGTACGTTTACTGTTGTCTATTTCATAACGGTTGCACAACGCATCAAGGCTGTTGCGCTTGCCGGGATACATCTTACGCGCCATTGCCAGGCTATCGGTGATCTGGCAGAAGGTCTCGGTTTTGCCGATATCCCGCTTCAGCATGCCGAATTCGTAATCCATAAAACCGATATCGAACGAGGCGTTATGGATCACCAGCTCCGCGCCGCGAATGTACTCAAGGAATTCGTCGGCAATATCTGCAAACAGCGGCTTATCCGCGAGAAACTCATCGGCGATGCCGTGCACGCCGAAAGCTTCGGGATCTACCAGCCGATCGGGCTTCAGATACATGTGGAAGTTGTTGCCGGTCAGGCGACGGTTGATCACCTCAACCGCACCAATTTCAATGATGCGATGCCCTTCATAATGCACACCGATCATGTTCATGCCGGTGGTTTCAGTATCGAGGACAATCTGGCGGTTATTTGCAGTGCTCATAGGACTCGTTTTATGTCAGACTTGGCGTTTTGTCAGAAGGAAGTCTACCAGAGATGCGCAAACAGGTAGAAATATTCACCGATGGATCTTGCCTGGGCAATCCCGGTCCCGGCGGTTATGGTGCCATTCTCCGCTATCGCGAACACGAAAAATTATTCAGCACTGGCTATCGTCTCACGACCAATAATCGCATGGAATTGATGGCGGCGATTGTGGCGCTTGAAGCGTTGACGCAGCCGTGTGACGTGGTAATCAGCACCGACAGCCAATATGTACGCCAGGGGATCACCAGCTGGATCCATAACTGGAAGAAGCGCGGCTGGAAAACGGCCGATAAGAAGCCGGTGAAGAATGTCGATTTGTGGAAACGCCTCGATCTGGCGCTCAGCAATCATGAAATTAAGTGGGAATGGGTAAAAGGCCATGCCGGTCATCCAGAAAACGAACGCTGCGACGAATTAGCACGCAGCGCGGCGGGCAACCCAACCCAGGATGATATTGGGTATCAGGTTGAGTCCTGATCCTTCACTTCACGAAACTGGCGCGTCACGTTGACGGTTTGGCGCAGTTGGCTTTGACTCAGACTCTTCTTCATTTTGGTGGGCGTTAGCGGGAACGTGCGCTTACGTGCCACCACAATATTCAGACAGCCCAGCGCAGGTAAATGCGCACTAATCACTCGGCCGCCTTGCCGATGCCACGGCACCACCTGAAAACGCGTGCGATATACTACTTCATAATTGAGCAGGCTTAGCCAATCGAGCAGACGAACCTGACTGAACATGCGTCCACTCCACGGCGCGCGCGAGTGCAAGCCCGGAATGCCTTTACTGATACCGAGTAAACTGAAGGGATTGAAGCCGCTGATGATCATCCAGCCATCATCGATTAATACCCGATCCACCTCGCGCAACACACGATGTGGATCCTGACTCCAGGCCAGCGTGTGCGCGAGTAAGCAGGCATCAATCGATTTAGATTCAAAGGGTAATTGTGTGTTATTGGCGATAACCTGCAACTCATCGCCCTCAATGCCCACATTCACCTGGTGCGATATGGCACACTGACTCGTATTGATTTCTGCGCTAAGACTGCCAATTTTAAGCATATGAAAGCCATACAGCTTTCCGAGGTAGGGCTGCAGTTGCTGCGTGAGCGCATCGCGAAAATAATCTCCCATAGGCATATCGCGCCAGGAGCGCGGTGCAGTCAGGATTTGGCGTGTTTTAGCCGGCTTCATGCTCTACCATTTTCCTTTTTCTACGACCTGAGAGGTGTTTATGAATCTTACCAGCATTCCCGCATTGCAGGATAACTACATCTGGACACTGACGGACGAGGATAACAAGTGCCTGATTGTCGATCCCGGCGAAGCACAGCCGGTAATGGATAAAATTAAGGCCAATCGGTGGCAACCGGTCGCGATTTTATTGACCCATCATCATCACGATCATGTTGGCGGCGTGGAGGAGCTGTTGCAGCACTATCCCGATCTGGAGGTTTTCGGCCCACAGGAAACGGCAGATAAAGGTGCAAAACGTATTGTGGCTGAAGGAGATGAATTTACGCTGCTTGGACTAAACTTCTGTGTCATCGCCACCCCCGGCCACACTTTAGGACATATCTCATATTTCAGTTCTCCTTATCTTTTCTGTGGCGACACGATGTTTTCTGGTGGCTGCGGGCGTCTTTTTGAAGGCACTGCAGAACAAATGTTTGATTCATTTCAAAAGCTTAATCAGCTCCCTGAAGATACTCTTATTTGCTGTGCGCATGAATACACTTTATCCAATATGAAGTTTGCGGCAGCAATTTTGCCTCATGACCCGAAAATTTTGGCAAGGTATCAGCAAATTAAGGACTTACGCGCAGAAAATCGCATTACTTTACCGACAAAACTGGCCCTTGAGCGAGAAATAAATTTATTTTTACGCACGCAAGATCCTGATTTACAACAGGCTTTAGGCGGTAATGTCTCATCGTCGGCGTTATGGCAAACTTTCGCCGATCTACGCGAGAAGAAAGACCGCTTTTAATTTTTGAGGTTGTGTTGTGGCGGACCGTCACGTATAGTTGCTCGTCTTTTAAGCGAACTATTGACACACACATGAAGGCTAAAGCGATATTACTCGCCTCGGTCTTGCTGGTAGGATGTCAGGCATCAAGGAATGACGCCAATATCCCCGTACAGCATGCACAGAGTCTGTCTTCAGCTGGTCAAGGTGAAAATGGAAAGTACGGAGATCGATTGTTGTCGCCGCGATGGCAGGATGATGGAACAAGCCTCGCAGAAGATACTGATCTCTGGAATCACATTAGTGACGAGTTGAAGATGGGGATTCCGGAAAACAGCCGGATCCGCGAACAAAAAACAAAATTTTTAAAAAATAAGAGCTATCTCCACGATGTAACATTACGGGCAGAGCCGTACATGTACTGGATAGTCGAGCAGATACAGAAACGTAAAATGCCGATGGAACTGGTACTGCTACCCATAGTGGAGAGCGCTTTTGACCCACACGCAACATCGTCTTCCAATGCCGCCGGCATCTGGCAGATTGTTGCACAAACGGGCAAAAACTATGGTTTGAAACAGAACCAATGGTATGACGGACGCCGCGATGTGGTGGCCTCGACCAAAGTAGCGCTGGATATGATGCAGCGTCTTAACGGTATGTTTGACGGTGACTGGTTACTGACCATCGCCGCCTACAACAGCGGTGAAGGACGAGTGCTGAAAGCGATGAAACAGAATAAGGCGCGCGGCAAGCCGACTGACTTCTGGAATTTATCGTTACCACGCGAAACGACGGTCTATGTACCTAAAATGTTGGCCTTGAGTGAAATTCTCAAGAACAACAAGCGTTACGGTATCAAACTGCCGACCCCGAACGAGAGCCGTGCGTTAGCTCGCGTAGAGGTGGGACAGCAAATGGAACTGACGCAAGCCGCAGATATGGCCGGTATGTCTCTCAGTAAACTGAAGACATTCAATGCCGGTTATAAAAACGGTGCGACGGCGCCTAATGGACCGCACTACATTATGGTGCCAAAGTCCAATGTTGCTAAGCTGCGAGATTCACTGGCTTCCGGTGATATTGCTTCCGTGCAGCCTACCGAGATGGCGAAAGCCAGCGCGGCAGGAAATAGCTACACGGTGCGCAAAGGCGACACCTTGTCTGGTATTGCCAGCAAGCTTGGCGTAAGCGTCAGCACACTGAAACAGCAGAACAATCTGCGCAGCGCTTCAGTTCGCACGGGTCAAACATTGACCGTAAGCGGCAAAGCGTCCACGCAATTGGCTGATAACGGCAACAGCATCACCTATCGTGTACGTAAGGGTGATTCTTTTGCCAGTATTGCAAAACGTCATGGTGTGAATACCAAAGATGTGATGCGCTGGAACAGTGACGCTAAAGACATCCAGCCGGGCGATAAGCTCACGCTGTTTGTGAAGAATAGCGCAACACCTGATACCTAATGCGTCGAAAAGGCTGACTTTTGTCAGCCTTTTTCATTTTCAGCTTTTGCCAAATTGTGTACTTCCCCGACTCTCCAGCCTTTAGCTAACTCATCAGCTGTACTCGGTTCTGACCATTTTCGGCTGTAGCAGAGTGGGAGCCTGAGCGCCTTTAGTTAACGCTCAATGCCATAGAGAGAATTGAATTCAACCAGCAACGGGTTGTGATCGGAAGCTCGTGTTACCAGTACAGAAGCGTCACTCACCTTCATATCACGATAGAAAACGAAATCAAGCGGTCGGCCAAAGGCTTTCCGGCGGTGGTCGTCAGTGAAATTAACTTCACGCAGCGACATCTCCCGCGCAAAGCGATATAACGCATTCATACGCTGGCGGCTCCAGGCATTGAAATCGCCTGCCATAATCACCGGTCCGCGATGATGCTGAATCTGTTCGCCAATCGGCCCCAGCTGTTTGCTGTAGACATCGACACCCAGGCTAAAATTGACCGCGTGGATATTTACTACCATCAGCATTTCACCGGTGGGTAATGGGTACGCCGTAACGAGCGCCGATTTGGCAAGGCGCAGCAGCGGTTCGCGCTCACGTAGAGGACAGCAATACACAGGATGCGCAGAAGCCAACGTCATGACGCCAGAAGGATGTTGCGGTAAGACAAAGGCAGGCACCTGATCGGCCGCGAGATAGTTGCTGGTGGCGAATTTGACCAGCTCAGGGGTTGCCTGTGCTTCCTGCAGCAATACCAGATGGGCATGCTTGCCGAAGCCTTGCAGGACTGACATCCAATCGGCACGCTGCTGTTTAAAGATATTCCAGACTAAAACCCGCAAAGTGGGATCCGCTGGCAGGGGCGCGCCAGGCGGCAGTGCCTGTCCAAGATGCAGCATTGCCCCTGGCGGAAAGATTCGCTCAGCTGGCTGACCTGCTACATAACGCATTGAATAAGTTTTTTTCCGCACTTTCCCGCCTGGCTGATTTACGACTACTACTTCACCTGACTGTTATAGGGATTTTAGTGCGGGGTTTCAATTGGTGTTGGTAATTGTCGGAATTCACCTCACAGCATACCCATGCAATAGCCTGCCGGTTGGCAGGCTATTGTGTAGATTATTCCATTGCTATCGCCCTCTTCGGTTTATCGAGCTGGCCACTCAGTCGCACCAGCAACAATGCGCCCAGCACAATCACTGCGCCTACCCATGGTGTTTGCGCCAGACCATAGTGCTCAACGATATAGCCCCCTACAGTGGATCCCAGAGCAATACCAATATTGAAGGCCGCGATATTTAAACCTGAAGCGACATCAACCGCACCTGGCGCATAGTGTTCTGCTTTCTGCACCACATACACCTGCAGACCAGGCACATTGGCAAAGGCAAAGATTCCCATGAGCAATACGGTTACCAGTGACATGATGTGCATACTCGCGGTGAACTGGAACACCATCAGTAAAATGGCCAGTGCCATAAAGATCAGTGTCAGTGCGGGAATTGCACCGCGACGATCGGCCAGTTTACCGCCCCATATATTGCCTATGGCAACAGAAATGCCGTATCCCAACAGAATCATGCTCACCGCAGTAGGTGAATAACCTGCCAGCGACTGCATCATTGGCGCAAGGAAAGTAAAAGCGGTGAATACGCCACCATAACCGAGAGCTGTAATTGCATAGATCAGCAACAAACGAGGATTAACCATTACCCTCGCCTGCTGTGCTAGCGTAGTAGAAGGTGGTTGAGCAATATTGCGCGGAATGAGCACCTGGCTTGCTACCAGAGCAATAACGCCCAGTAACGATACGGCGAGGAAGCTTTCACGCCAGCCGAAATGTTGCCCAATCAATGTTCCCAATGGAACACCGGTCACCAGCGCTACCGTTAAACCACCAAACATAATCGCGATGGCGCTCGCAGCCTTCTCTTTACTCACCAGACTCGTTGCAATCGTCGAACCGACTGAGAAGAAAACGCCATGCGCAAGTCCTGTGAGCAAGCGCGCAATCACCAGCGTTTCATAATTGGGTGCCAGCCAGGCAACCAGATTACCGACGGTGAAGAGCACCATCAGCCCCATCAATAATTGCTTACGCGCTAATTTACCGGTTAAAGCAGTGAGCACTGGGGCACCAACGGCCACACCCAATGCATAAATGGATACCAGCATTCCCGCCGAAGGTAGCGTAATACTGAGCTGTTCAGCGATGGTCGGAATGAGTCCGACAATAACGAACTCGGTGGTTCCGATCGCATAGGCACTGATAGTAAGCGCCCAAAGTGCAAGTGGCATGATTGACTCCCATTGAGGTTTTGATGGGCGTTAGTATCACTTCATGCTTTAATGACAAAAAGATGCAAAATGAGAATAGACTTTTGCCCATGAGGGAATAATGAAAGCATCATCAGAAGAGCTGAAGGTATTCATTGCCGTGGTTGAGAGCGGTAGTTTCAGTCGTGCTGCGGAACAGTTGCACATGGCCAACTCTGCTGTGAGCCGTACTGTAAAAAAGCTGGAAAACAAACTGGGTGTTGCCCTATTGACTCGTACGACTCGTCAGCTAGCGTTAACCCACGAAGGCGAGCACTACTTTCGTCGCGTGCAAAAGTTAATGCAGGAGATGTCTACGGCCGAGAGTGAATTGTTAGAGCGTCAGATGGCTCCGCGGGGCATACTGCGCATTGATGCCGCAACGCCTGTGGTTCTTCATCTTCTGCTGCCTATGATCAAGCCCTTTCGCGAACGTTATCCAGATGTCACGCTTTCGCTGATTTCCTCTGAGAGTTTTATCAATCTTATTGAACGCAAAGTTGACGTTGCGATTCGTGCAGGAAACCTGGTGGATTCCACACTACGTGCTCGTTGGCTTTTTACGAGCTATCGTAAATTAGTGGCTACGCCGGCTTATCTGGCAACGTATGGCGTTCCAACATCCGTTGCTGATTTGGCACATCATGAATGTCTTGGCTTCGTTGAAACACCACGCTTAAATCGCTGGCCCGTGGCCGACGAAAGCGGCGTGCTTTACGATATCGTTGCTGGGATATCATCTAACAGTGGTGAGACGCTCAAGCAATTGTGTTTAGACGCTCAAGGCATTGCCTGTTTATCGGATTTTATGGTGGACAGTGAAATAGCAGATGGCACTTTTATCGAATTATTAGTTGAGCAGCGAGTGGCAGTAGAGATGCCTTTTAATGCGGTATATTACAGTGATTTAGGGGTAAGCCAGCGCGTGCGCGCTTTTATCGATTTTCTCAGTGAATGGGTAAAAGATCAGCCCTGGCGAGTGCAGGGCTGAATACCGAGGAGATTAATCCCAGTCTGGTGCCAGACCTTCCGGGCTAACTAATCGCTGCTGGCGATCCAGCGCTGCAATACTTGCCATGTCTTCTTGATCCAGCGTTAGATCCCTCGCAGCCATATTGCTGGCCAGATTTTCACGCTTAGTGGATGACGGGATCACCGCATAACCCAACTTCATCGCCCAGGCCAAAACAACTTGAGCCGGAGTGGCTTGATGCTTTTCTGCAATTGCATTAATCACGTCATCCTTCAGCGCCTCACCATAAGCCAGCGTCATATAGGAAGTGATATGCAGACCTTGCTGTTTAGCAAAGTCGACCACCTGACGATTCTGCAGGAAGGGATGCAATTCAATTTGGTTAGTGGCAATGTTTTCTACACCAACGGCTTCAATAGCCTCTTTCATCAAGGCAATGGGGAAATTCGAAATACCAATCTGACGCGTCAGTCCCGCTTCTTTTGCGGTCATCAATGCCAGCATGCTCTCTTTTACCGAAACTGCCGAGCCAGGCGAGGGCCAATGAATCAATGTAAGATCGACATATTCGGTACGCAGCTTTGTTAGGCTCTCTTTTAAACTCGGGATTAACTTATCTGCAGAGAGATTTTCTATCCAAATCTTAGTCGTAATAAACAGTTCATTACGATCTATGCGGCTTTCTTCGATCGCCTGACCCACAGCTGCTTCATTTTCATAGATTTGAGCGGTATCAACCGTGCGGTAACCAAGCTCAAGCGCGGTCTTAACTGAATGGATTACAACATCGTCTTGCAGACGGAAAGTACCTAAACCAAAAGCGGGGATTGTCATGATTTCCTCATCGGATTGTGTTGTGCTTCGATGAGAACATTCTGGCAGGTTTATTGTTGCTGAAAAATCGGCTTATAAGCAGAAGAATATTGATTAACAATCAACAATAACGGCTGAATTATAAACATGAAAAAGCCCTGACTTTGCAGTCAGGGCTTATCAATTAAGTGGCGGAACGGACGGGGCTCGAACCCGCGACCCCCTGCGTGACAGGCAGGTATTCTAACCAACTGAACTACCGCTCCACCGATTCTGTACTGATATCAGAAAATCGTTCTGATTTCAGGTGTTTCACCCTTTCCGCGTCACCGGGAAGGTCACGACCCGATAACGGGTCTTAAATTGATGCCTGGCAGTTCCCTACTCTCGCATGGGGAGACCCCACACTACCATCGGCGCTACGGCGTTTCACTTCTGAGTTCGGCATGGGGTCAGGTGGGACCACCGCGCTAAAGCCGCCAGGCAAATTCTGTTTCGTTCACGAAGCCCTGTCAGGCACCGCAAACCAATCCATAAACAAGCTGAAAATCTCTGGTCTCTCTCACCAAAACGCCTCTGGCGTTGTAAGGTTAAGCCTCACGGGTCATTAGTACCGGTTAGCTCAACGCATCGCTGCGCTTACACACCCGGCCTATCAACGTCGTAGTCTTCAACGTCCCTTCAGGACTCTCAAGGAGTCAGGGAGAACTCATCTCGGGGCAAGTTTCGTGCTTAGATGCTTTCAGCACTTATCTTTTCCGCACTTAGCTACCGGGCAGTGCCATTGGCATGACAACCCGAACACCAGTGGTGCGTTCACTCCGGTCCTCTCGTACTAGGAGCAACCCCCCTCAATTCTCCAGCGCCCACGGCAGATAGGGACCGAACTGTCTCACGACGTTCTAAACCCAGCTCGCGTACCACTTTAAACGGCGAACAGCCGTACCCTTGGGACCTACTTCAGCCCCAGGATGTGATGAGCCGACATCGAGGTGCCAAACACCGCCGTCGATATGAACTCTTGGGCGGTATCAGCCTGTTATCCCCGGAGTACCTTTTATCCGTTGAGCGATGGCCCTTCCATTCAGAACCACCGGATCACTATGACCTGCTTTCGCACCTGCTCGAGCCGTCACTCTCGCAGTCAAGCTGGCTTATGCCATTGCACTAACCTCCTGATGTCCGACCAGGATTAGCCAACCTTCGTGCTCCTCCGTTACTCTTTGGGAGGAGACCGCCCCAGTCAAACTACCCACCAGACACTGTCCGCAGCCCGGATTACGGGCCTACGTTAGAACATCAAACATTAAAGGGTGGTATTTCAAGGTTGGCTCCACGCAGACTGGCGTCCACGCTTCAAAGCCTCCCACCTATCCTACACATCAAGGCTCAATGTTCAGTGTCAAGCTATAGTAAAGGTTCACGGGGTCTTTCCGTCTTGCCGCGGGTACACTGCATCTTCACAGCGATTTCAATTTCACTGAGTCTCGGGTGGAGACAGCCTGGCCATCATTACGCCATTCGTGCAGGTCGGAACTTACCCGACAAGGAATTTCGCTACCTTAGGACCGTTATAGTTACGGCCGCCGTTTACCGGGGCTTCGATCAAGAGCTTCTCCTTGCGGATAACCCCATCAATTAACCTTCCGGCACCGGGCAGGCGTCACACCGTATACGTCCACTTTCGTGTTTGCACAGTGCTGTGTTTTTAATAAACAGTTGCAGCCAGCTGGTATCTTCGACTGGCTTCAGCTCCGGGAGCAAGTCCCTTCACCTACGCGCCAGCGTGCCTTCTCCCGAAGTTACGGCACCATTTTGCCTAGTTCCTTCACCCGAGTTCTCTCAAGCGCCTTGGTATTCTCTACCTGACCACCTGTGTCGGTTTGGGGTACGATTTCGTGTTACCTGGAGCTTAGAGGCTTTTCCTGGAAGCAGGGCATCAGTTACTTCACCACCGTGGTGGCTCGTCGTCACGCCTCAGCCTTAAGACACCCCGGATTTACCAAAGGTGTCAGCCTACACGCTTAAACCGGGACAACCGTCGCCCGGATAACCTAGCCTTCTCCGTCCCCCCTTCGCAGTAACACCAAGTGCAGGAATATTAACCTGCTTCCCATCGACTACGCTTTTCAGCCTCGCCTTAGGGGTCGACTCACCCTGCTCCGATTAACGTTGAACAGGAACCCTTGGTCTTCCGGCGAGCGGGCTTTTCACCCGCTTTATCGTTACTTATGTCAGCATTCGCACTTCTGATACCTCCAGCAACCCTCACAGGCCACCTTCAACGGCTTACAGAACGCTCCCCTACCCAACAACGCATACGCGTCGCTGCCGCAGCTTCGGTGCATGGTTTAGCCCCGTTACATCTTCCGCGCAGGCCGACTCGACCAGTGAGCTATTACGCTTTCTTTAAATGATGGCTGCTTCTAAGCCAACATCCTGGCTGTCTGTGCCTTCCCACATCGTTTCCCACTTAACCATGACTTTGGGACCTTAGCTGGCGGTCTGGGTTGTTTCCCTCTTCACGACGGACGTTAGCACCCGCCGTGTGTCTCCCGTGATAACATTCCTCGGTATTCGCAGTTTGCATCGGGTTGGTAAGCCGGGATGGCCCCCTAGCCGAAACAGTGCTCTACCCCCGAGGATGAGTTCACGAGGCGCTACCTAAATAGCTTTCGGGGAGAACCAGCTATCTCCCGGTTTGATTGGCCTTTCACCCCCAGCCACAAGTCATCCGCTAATTTTTCAACATTAGTCGGTTCGGTCCTCCAGTTAGTGTTACCCAACCTTCAACCTGCCCATGGCTAGATCACCGGGTTTCGGGTCTATACCCTGCAACTTAACGCCCAGTTAAGACTCGGTTTCCCTGCGGCTCCCCTATACGGTTAACCTTGCTACAGAATATAAGTCGCTGACCCATTATACAAAAGGTACGCAGTCACCCCATAAAGAGGCTCCCACTGCTTGTACGTACACGGTTTCAGGTTCTGTTTCACTCCCCTCGCCGGGGTTCTTTTCGCCTTTCCCTCACGGTACTGGTTCACTATCGGTCAGTCAGGAGTATTTAGCCTTGGAGGATGGTCCCCCCATATTCAGACAGGATACCACGTGTCCCGCCCTACTCTTCGAACTCACAGAATGTGCACTTTCGTGTACGGGACTATCACCCGGTGTCGTGCGACTTTCCAGACGCTTCCACTAATGCACAAACTGATTCAGGTTCTGGGCTGCTCCCCGTTCGCTCGCCGCTACTGGGGGAATCTCGGTTGATTTCTTTTCCTCCGGGTACTTAGATGTTTCAGTTCCCCGGGTTCGCCTCGCAACACTATGTATTCATGTTGCGATGATGCACTGGGTGCACCGGGTTTCCCCATTCGGACATCGTCGGCTGTAGCGGTTCATATCACCTTACCGACGCTTTACGCAGATTAGCACGTCCTTCATCGCCTCTGACTGCCAGGGCATCCACCGTGTACGCTTAGTCGCTTAACCTCACAACCCACAGGCGTTTTGCAACGCTGCAGACTGTAAGCATTTGAGAGACTCGAACATGTTGTTATTCATTTCTTATTACGGAGAAATGAACCAACACGTCGTTTCAATTTTCAGCTTGTTCCGGATTGTTAAAGAGCAGTATCTCAAACATGACGGTTACGTCAGTTTTGAGATACGTCGTGGAGACACCTTTCACCTGTCACCAAGCAAGTGGCGTCCCCTAGGGGATTCGAACCCCTGTTGCCGCCGTGAAAGGGCGGAGTCCTAACCGCTAGACGAAGGGGACACGGTAGTGTCACGACTTCGCAGCCGTCTTGCTCATTACTTTTCTATCAGACAATCTGTGTGAGCACTTCGCGGGAAGGTATCTTCAGGTAAGGAGGTGATCCAACCGCAGGTTCCCCTACGGTTACCTTGTTACGACTTCACCCCAGTCATGAATCACAAAGTGGTAAGCGCCCTCCCGAAGGTTAAGCTACCTACTTCTTTTGCAACCCACTCCCATGGTGTGACGGGCGGTGTGTACAAGGCCCGGGAACGTATTCACCGTAGCATTCTGATCTACGATTACTAGCGATTCCGACTTCACGGAGTCGAGTTGCAGACTCCGATCCGGACTACGACGCACTTTATGAGGTCCGCTTGCTCTCGCGAGGTCGCTTCTCTTTGTATGCGCCATTGTAGCACGTGTGTAGCCCTACTCGTAAGGGCCATGATGACTTGACGTCATCCCCACCTTCCTCCAGTTTATCACTGGCAGTCTCCTTTGAGTTCCCGGCATTACCCGCTGGCAACAAAGGATAAGGGTTGCGCTCGTTGCGGGACTTAACCCAACATTTCACAACACGAGCTGACGACAGCCATGCAGCACCTGTCTCACGGTTCCCGAAGGCACCAAAGCATCTCTGCCAAGTTCCGTGGATGTCAAGAGTAGGTAAGGTTCTTCGCGTTGCATCGAATTAAACCACATGCTCCACCGCTTGTGCGGGCCCCCGTCAATTCATTTGAGTTTTAACCTTGCGGCCGTACTCCCCAGGCGGTCGACTTAACGCGTTAGCTCCGGAAGCCACTCCTCAAGGGAACAACCTCCAAGTCGACATCGTTTACGGCGTGGACTACCAGGGTATCTAATCCTGTTTGCTCCCCACGCTTTCGCACCTGAGCGTCAGTCTTTGTCCAGGGGGCCGCCTTCGCCACCGGTATTCCTCCAGATCTCTACGCATTTCACCGCTACACCTGGAATTCTACCCCCCTCTACAAGACTCTAGCCTGCCAGTTTCGAATGCAGTTCCCAGGTTAAGCCCGGGGATTTCACATCCGACTTGACAGACCGCCTGCGTGCGCTTTACGCCCAGTAATTCCGATTAACGCTTGCACCCTCCGTATTACCGCGGCTGCTGGCACGGAGTTAGCCGGTGCTTCTTCTGCGGGTAACGTCAATCGGTAAGGTTATTAACCTTACCGCCTTCCTCCCCGCTGAAAGTACTTTACAACCCGAAGGCCTTCTTCATACACGCGGCATGGCTGCATCAGGCTTGCGCCCATTGTGCAATATTCCCCACTGCTGCCTCCCGTAGGAGTCTGGACCGTGTCTCAGTTCCAGTGTGGCTGGTCATCCTCTCAGACCAGCTAGGGATCGTCGCCTAGGTGAGCCATTACCCCACCTACTAGCTAATCCCATCTGGGCACATCCGATGGTGTGAGGCCCGAAGGTCCCCCACTTTGGTCTTGCGACGTTATGCGGTATTAGCTACCGTTTCCAGTAGTTATCCCCCTCCATCGGGCAGTTTCCCAGACATTACTCACCCGTCCGCCACTCGTCACCCGAGAGCAAGCTCTCTGTGCTACCGTCCGACTTGCATGTGTTAGGCCTGCCGCCAGCGTTCAATCTGAGCCATGATCAAACTCTTCAATTTAAGTTTGATTTGCTTAAACAAGTTAAGCGATGCTCATCTGTAAAACGTCATAATGAATTTCATTATGTGTTCACTCGTGAGACTTGATATTTTGTTGCGTCCAAAGACGCTGATATCAATCCTGCGAGTGCCCACACAGATTGTCTGATAAATTGTTAAAGAGCGTTGCGAGCAGCGGGTTAACCGCCTGTCGCGAGGTGGCGTATATTACGCTTTCCCTCTTCAGAGTCAAACACTTTTTTCAGCGTTTTCATCCGGCGGGATGAATTTCTTCACTCCCTGCTGAGCCGCCTGCGTTGCCGCTTTGCCGTCTCAGTGGTGGCGCATTATAGGGAGTTATTCGGAGCTGACAAGTGCAAATTTCAACTTTTTTGCCGTTCGCTTGAAATTTGCACAAAGAGCCCGCTTTTAGGCCTTTTTGATGCGCGCAGGCAGCTCTGCCAGGCTATTAATAACCCAATCTGCTGCAGCTTCGCCTTCTGCCGTTACCGGCTTACCGCTACGCACCAGCACTTTAGTACCCACGCCTGCCGCTTGCGCCGCCTGCATATCTTCTATTTTGTCGCCTACCATATAAGAAGCAGCCATATCGATATCCAGATGCTGCTGTGCGGAGAGCAACATACCCGGCTGCGGTTTACGGCAATCACAGTTTTGGCGATAGGCTTCTACCGGAGCATCAGGTAAATGCGGGCAGAAATAGATGCCATCCAAATCAACATCACGATCGGCCAGCGACCAATCCATCCATTCGGTAAGCTGCATAAACTGATCTTCAGTAAACATGCCACGCGCAATGCCCGACTGATTCGTCACCAACACCAGCGCATAGCCCATCTTCTTCAGCGCCTGCAGCGCTTCGATGGTGCCATCAATAAATTCAAAATTATCGATTTCATGGACATAGCCGTGATCGACATTCAAGGTGCCATCACGATCAAGGAAAATAGCCGGGACTTTGTTCGCCACGTAGAAACTCCTGCTGCAAATAGAGCTGCTAAGTATCGCATGATTGCGTGCAGCGAGAGAATGGCAGATTGAATGACTACGATTGATTTAGCCGTCTGGATGCCTTAACATCCATCCAAATTTCGTTCAGCCCGGCTGAGTGAATCCTGACACACCACGGACCATGCAACACGATAATAAATAACCTAATGATTAAACTTGAGAATATAACCAAAGTGTTCCAGCAGGGCTCACGCACTATTCAGGCGCTGTCAAATGTCAGCCTGCACGTGCCTGCTGGGCAGATTTACGGCGTCATCGGTTCATCCGGTGCCGGTAAAAGTACCCTTATTCGCTGCGTCAATTTGCTGGAGCGTCCAACCTCTGGTCGTGTTCTGGTTGATGATCAAGAGCTAACCACACTTTCATCAGGTCAGTTGACACTGGCGCGCCGTCAGATTGGCATGATCTTCCAGCACTTTAATCTGATGAACTCACGTACCGTTTCCGGCAATGTGGCACTGCCCCTGGAGCTAGGTAATCTTTCGCGCGAGCAAATTAAAAAGCGCGTCACCGAGCTGCTCGAACTGGTGGGCTTATCCGACAAGCACGATAGCTGGCCGGCAAATCTCTCTGGCGGACAAAAACAGCGTGTGGCTATTGCCCGAGCGCTGGCAAGTAATCCCAAGGTTTTACTGTGCGATGAAGCCACCAGTGCATTGGATCCCGCTACGACACGTTCCATTCTGGAGCTGCTGAAAGACATTAATCGCCGTCTCGGTATTACCATTCTATTGATCACTCACGAAATGGATGTGGTGAAGCGTATCTGCGATCAGGTTGCGGTAATCAGCAATGGTGAGCTGATCGAGAAAGACAGCGTTAGCGAAGTGTTCTCACATCCAAAAACACCGCTGGCGCAGCAATTTATTCAATCTACTTTGCATCTTGATATTCCCGACGACTACCAGCAACGCATGGTGCCACAGGCAACAGCCGAGAGTGTGCCGTTGCTGCGTCTGGAATTCACCGGTAAATCGGTTGATGCCCCGCTGCTCTCCGAAGCGGCACGCCGCTTTAACGTTAACAACAACATTATCAGTGCGCAGATGGATTACGCCGGTGGCGTGAAGTTCGGCATCATGTTGGCCGAAATGGATGGCAGTGAAACAGATACACAAGCCGCAATTGCCTGGCTGAAAGAAAATCATGTGAAAGTAGAGGTGTTGGGTTATGTCTGAAGCGATGATGTGGTTACTGACGCGCGGCGTCTGGGAAACGCTGATGATGACCTTTGTCTCCGGTTTCTTTGGTTTTGTCCTCGGTCTTCCAGTTGGCGTGCTGCTGTATGTGACGCGTCCGGGTCAGATTCTGGCCAACAATGCGCTTTATCGCGTGCTGTCAGCGCTGGTGAATATCTTCCGTTCGATCCCATTCATTATCTTATTGGTGTGGATGATTCCCTTCACGCGCGCCATCGTCGGCACGTCCATTGGTTTGCAAGCCGCCATCGTGCCGCTGACCGTGGGGGCCGCGCCATTTATTGCACGTATGGTCGAGAACGCACTGCTGGAGCTGCCAACCGGTTTGATTGAAGCCTCGCGCGCCATGGGCGCAACGCCGCTGCAGATTGTGCGTAAAGTCCTGCTGCCAGAAGCCCTGCCGGGTCTGGTGAATGCCGCTACAATTACGCTGATTACGCTGGTCGGCTACTCTGCAATGGGTGGCGCAGTGGGTGCTGGCGGTCTGGGCCAGATTGGCTATCAATATGGTTACATCGGCTATAACGCCACCGTCATGAACACCGTACTGATCCTACTGGTCGTTCTGGTGTATTTAATCCAATTCTGTGGCGACCGCATCGTGCGTGCTGTGTCCCATAAGTAAGCAAGCAACATCAATAGTCCTCTATTAAGGAAGGGATATGTCTTTTACATTTAAAAAGATTGCCGCTGTGGGTGCTCTGATTGGCGTGATTGCGCTGGCAGGATGCGATCAGAAAGCAAAAGATCCAAACCATATCAAAGTGGGTGTAATCGTCGGTGCTGAGCAGCAGGTTGCTGAAACTGCAGTGAAAGTCGCTAAAGAGAAATATGGCCTCGATGTTGAGCTGGTGACCTTTAACGATTACGTGCTGCCGAATGAAGCGCTGAGCAAGGGTGATATCGACGTGAACGCCTTCCAGCATAAGCCGTATCTGGATCAACAGATCAAAGACCGTGGCTACAAGCTGGCCGTTGTTGCCAACACCTTCGTTTACCCAATTGCAGGTTATTCCAAGAAAATCAAATCGCTGGATGAGTTGCAGAATGGTTCTCAGGTCGCTATCCCGAACGATCCGACTAACCTTGGCCGCTCCCTGCTGCTGCTGCAAAAAGTAGGCCTGATTAAATTGAAAGATGGCGTTGGTCTGCTGCCAACCTCTCTGGATATCACAGAAAACCCGAAAAACCTGAAGATTGTTGAGCTGGAAGCGCCGCAGTTGCCACGTTCACTGGACGATCAGCAGATTGCACTGGCGGTGATCAACACCACTTACGCCAGCCAGATTGGCTTGACGCCAGCCAAAGATGGCATCTTCGTGGAAGACAAAGATTCACCGTATGTGAATCTGATTGTGAGCCGTGAAGACAACAAAGACGCTGAGAACGTGAAGAAGTTTGTTCAGGCCTACCAGTCAGACGAAGTGTCTGAAGCGGCCAACAAGATCTTCAACGGTGGTGCCGTGAAAGGCTGGTAATTTTCACCTTTCATGCCTTGCAGGGCGGCTTCGGCCGCCCTTTCTTTTGCCATAAATTGCACCTGACTTGTTATTTATTGTCGTCCTTGTTTCAATAACGCCACTTTTTATTACTTGAGGATGTTGCCATGCGTTTTTTACCGCTCTGCTTGTTGGCATTGATGCTAACTGGGTGTGTGCGTGAATATCACCCGATAAGCAGTGCTCCATCTCGACCGCAACAGGCATCCAACCTACCAGAACGCAAGCCTGCGGCACGTCCCGCACCGGTAAAGATCTACACCGATGCGACCGACCTGGTTAGCAACCCGTTTCGCGATTTAGGTGAAGTTTCTGGCGAAGATTGCCAAAGCAGCAACCAGGATTCCCCCCCGAACATTAACACCGCACGTAAGCGTCTGCAGATCAAAGCGGCTGGCATGAAAGCTAACGCCGTGCTGCTGCATAAATGTGAAATTGTCTCGAGTACGCCCGGCTGTTATCGCCAGGCCATTTGCCAGGGTTCCGCACTTAAAGTTTCGAATCAATGAGTGAGTTTGCCTGCGCGCAAATCGGCGTGATTCGTTCACCGTGGAAAGAGAAGTTTGCCGTCCCGCGCCAGCCCGGTCTGGTGCAGGATGGCGGCGGCGAGTTGCATCTCTTACCGCCTTACAACCAGCCGGAAGCGGTACGCGGGCTGGAAGATTTCAGCCATCTGTGGATTCTGTTTATCTTTCATCAAACCATGGAAGGTGGCTGGCGTCCGACGGTGCGCCCACCGCGTCTCGGCGGCAATGCGCGCATGGGCGTGTTCGCCACCCGCTCGACCTTCCGCCCCAATCCTATTGGCATGTCGCTGGTTGAGCTAAAAGGCATTCGCTGTGAGAAGCAGCAGGTCATTTTACAGCTTGGCAGCCTCGACTTAGTCGATGGCACGCCGGTGGTGGACATCAAACCCTACCTGCCGTTTGCCGAAGCGCTACCTGATGCGCGCGCCGGTTTTGCCCAGGCCGCTCCGGATGCCACTATGCCGGTACGCTTTTCGCCGCTGGCGCAGAGCCAGCTTGAGCAGCACCTGAAAACATACCCGCAGCTGGCACGTTTTATCACCGACGTACTGGCGCAGGATCCACGTCCCGCCTACCGTAAAGGTGAAACGCAGGATCGTGAATATGCCGCATGGCTACTCGACTTTAACGTGCGCTGGCGCATTGATGAGGCAGGAACCGAGGTGATCGCCCTCGATCCACGCTAAAACGCGCTTTTGAGTGATTGATCTCACTGGTACACTAGCCGCCAGAAAAATTTTGTCAGTTTCCTTCCGTATAACTGGAATCGTAATCAATGCGTACTACTCAATATCTGCTCTCCACTCTGAAGGAGACACCTTCCGATGCAGAAGTGATCAGCCACCAGCTGATGCTGCGCGCCGGCATGATCCGCAAACTGGCTTCCGGTCTCTATACCTGGCTGCCAACCGGTATTCGCGTATTGCGAAAAGTTGAAAATATCGTGCGTGAAGAGATGAATAACGCCGGTGCGATTGAGATCTCCATGCCGGTGGTTCAGCCTGCCGATTTGTGGGAAGAGAGTGGCCGCTGGGAGCAGTACGGCCCGGAGCTGCTGCGCGTTAAAGATCGCCATGAGCGTCCTTTCGTATTGGGTCCAACCCATGAAGAAGTCGTAACCGATCTGATCCGCAACGAGCTGAGCTCTTATAAGCAGTTACCGCTTAACCTGTATCAGATCCAGACCAAATTCCGTGATGAAGTGCGCCCGCGTTTTGGTGTGATGCGTTCACGTGAGTTCATCATGAAAGATGCTTACTCGTTCCACACTACGCAGGAATCGCTGCAGGAAACCTACGACGCGATGTACCGCGCCTATAGCCAGAGCTTTAGCCGTATGGGTCTGGATTTCCGCGCGGTACAGGCGGATACCGGTTCGATCGGCGGTAGCGCATCGCACGAGTTCCAGGTCCTGGCGTTGAGCGGTGAAGACGATGTGATCTTCTCGAGTGAGTCTGATTACGCGGCCAACATTGAGAAGGCTGAAGCCTTAGCGCCGGCTGGCGAGCGTCCGCAGGCAACACAGGCGATGACGCAGTTCGATACGCCAAATGCCAAGACTATCGCCGAGCTGGTTGAGCAACATCAGCTGCCGATTGAAAAAACCGTTAAAACTCTGTTCGTAAAAGCGACCGAAGAGAGCGGCCACACGCTGGTTGCCCTGCTGCTGCGCGGCGATCATCAGCTAAACGAAATCAAAGCTGAAAAGCTGGATATCGTGGCAGCACCGCTGGAAATGGCCAGCGAAGAAGAGATTCGCGCATTGTTAGGCGCAGGCCCGGGCTCACTCGGTCCGGTTGGTTTGACCATGCCCGTGATTGCCGATCGTACCGTGGCGAAAACCAGCGACTTCTGCGCCGGCGCGAACATCGATGGCAAGCATTTGAGCGGCATCAACTGGGGTCGCGATCTGCCAGAACCCCGCGTGGAAGATATCCGTAACGTGGTTGAAGGTGACCCTAGCCCGGACGGTAAAGGCACGCTGCAGATTAAACGCGGTATTGAAGTCGGTCACATCTTCCAGCTGGGAACCAAGTACTCGGAAGCGATGAAAGCGGCGGTACAGGGCGAAGATGGCCGTAACCAGGTGATGACCATGGGTTGCTACGGCATCGGTATCACGCGCGTGGTGGCAGCGGCAATTGAGCAGAACAACGATGAGCGCGGCATCATCTGGCCTGCAGCGCTGGCACCGTTCGAAGTCGCCATTTTGCCGATGAACATGCACAAATCTTTCCGCGTGCAAGAGCTGGCAGAAGAGCTGTACAACACGCTGCGTGCAAAAGGCATCGACGTAATTCTGGATGACCGTAAAGAGCGTCCAGGCGTGATGTTTGCGGATATGGAGCTGATCGGCGTACCGCACACTATCGTGATTGGCGATCGTAATCTCGATAACCAGGAAATTGAGTACAAGGCGCGTACCGCCAGCGAGAAGCAGATGATTAAGCAGCACGACATCGTCGACTTCCTTGTGCAAGCGCTCAACAAGTAACACTGAAACGCCTCCAAACGGAGGCGTTTTTTATTGCACTTTTCCGCGCATCGCCTTCACGTTACTGCGCCGCGTTTTGCCTTCCAGTCGCCTCACTTTAGAACCGTGCGTCGGTTTCGTGGCGCGCCGGACTTTTTCCACCGTGGTTAACTCCTGAATCAGGTTGATCAGACGCTGCACAGCCGCTTCGCGATTCATTTCCTGACTGCGGTGCTCCTGCGCTTTGATGATCACCACACCTTCCGCCGTGATCAAATGGTGGCTCGCCGCCAGCAGCCGCTCTTTGTAAAATGGCGGCAGCGACGACGCATTAATATCAAACCGCAGGTGAATAGCCGTTGAGGTTTTATTCACATGCTGCCCGCCGGCACCTTGTGCCCGGATGGCACTGAGTTCCACTTCATTATCGGCCAGTGAAACCGAACGAGACAGCACAATCATCTGTCACCTACCGTTTGTTTCGACGCTATGACGCGTAATAACCTGTTCATCAACTTAACCTTTTGTGCGCATGCAGAGCGTGTAAGACCAGCGCAATGTGTCACTTTTGTCCTGCTGTTTGCATCATTCCCGTGACGACCGGGCTGATTTCCATGAATTCCCTGTGATATAGTCGCCTATCATCCAGAGTATCAAGCTCTGCTGAGGAGGTGTATGTGCAAAAGTATTGTGAGTTAGTTCGCCAGAAGTATGCCGAAATTGGTAGCGGCGACCTTGGGTATGTGCCAGACGCGATAGGTTGTGCGTTAAAGGCTCTCAATGATATTGCCGCTGATTCTGCGCTAAACTCTTCTCTCAGGGAACAAGCAGCGTATGCCGCTGCAAACTTATTGGTGAGCGACTATGTTGACGAATGAAGCCTACAAACCCATCAACTGCGATGACTACGACAACCTCGAACTCGCCTGCCAAAAAAACTGGACGCTGTCGCTGGAGTTAAAAAACGGCGATCAGATCAAGGCGAAAGCCGTGGACATGGTCTCACGTAAAAACGTCGAGTACCTTGCCGTCGATCTCTCCGGCGAGACCCGCGAAGTGCGGCTCGACCACATCGCCAGCTTCACCCATCCGGAGCTGGGCACCGTCGTCGTTAGCGAAGAGTAAACCTCTCTCAGGGCGGGAATCCTATCCCGCCCACCTCGCTTAAGGCTTTAACGAACTGTAATACGCCGACAAATCTTCCATATCCTGATCGCTCAATCCCGCTACAAAGGCTTTCATTACTTCCGCCTGGCCGCCGCTGCGTTCGCCTTTTTTGTAGGCCTGCAGCGAGTGCAGCAGATAAGGCGCATGTTGCCCCGCCAGGTTCGGATAAAGCGGCACTGCACTATTGCCCTCCGCGCCGTGACATGCCATACAGCTTGCCGCTTTTTGCGCACCAGCATTGACATCGCCCTCGGCAAACGCCGGCAGCGTCGCAGCGCATAAAAGCGCAGCAATCAAATACTTCATCATTGCTCTCCATTTTATTGTTGTGGTAACCAGATCGCCTGCCAGCCTTGCTTATTACTGGCTGCGCCTTCGCGCGTAATAAACAGTCCCGGCGCGCAAATGAGCGTCTGGTTGTAGTAAATCAAGGGGATACGTTCGCGTTGCCAGGGCGCAACGCCCAACTCTTGCCACAGCTTTTTGATCTCGCGGCCACCCGCGCGACCCAGCAGGTGATAATAGCCTTGTGCCTTGAAGCGAATAGTGATCTCTTCATCCGCATCAGGCTGTCGTAACGCGGCAACGTCTCCGTTCGCCTGTAGCGCGCCTAAATCTGCCGGTAAAACCAGCGGCTGCGTGCGGTCTTGCCAGGTTAGCGAGTGCTGACTCAGCGATGGCTGCGGCCTTAGCCAGTAGAGTTGCTGGCGATAGCGGCGCAGTTCAAAAGCGCCAAAACGCAGACAGGGTCTGGCATCTTCACGGCTGTTGATGACTTCATCGGTGATACGTTTGAGCGCTTCGCGCGAGGGCATTGCGCCGCCCTGCTGGGCAATCCAGCGGCGTAACAGCGCATGGCGCCGCGCTTCACTCATGGTAACCAACGGCGGGAAATGCAGGGCACCGCGCCCATCGGTAAGCTGCACCAACTGTTCCGCCAGTAGCTCATCCAACAGCTGCTCCTGCTCGCCACAGAGTGCGGCACTACGTGCGCTGGCGGCACTGAAATGTGGCCAGCGCGCCTGCAGCAGCGGCAAAATCTGCTGGCGCAGGAAGTTGCGGTCATAGCGGCTATCAGCGTTACTTTCATCTTCAATCCAGCGCAGATGATGTTCCGCGGCGTAGGCTTCCAGCTGCTGCCGAGGGATATCGAGCAACGGGCGCAGGTGCACGCGATCGCCAACGCTGCGCTGCGACGGCATCGCCGCCAAACCGGCCGGTCCACTGCCGCGTTTTAACGCCAGCAGCAGCGTTTCAGCCTGATCGTCGAGGTGCTGTGCAGTAAGTAAGTGCTCACCGGGTTGTAGCTGCTGAAACAGCGCCTGGTAGCGCGCCTCGCGTGCTGCCGCTTCAATGCCATTGTGGCGGCCATCAACCTGTACACGCAGAATCTCACAAGGAATCTGCCACTGCTGGCAAATCTGCTGGCAATGTTGCGCCCAGCTATCAGCATTGGGGCTTAAGCCATGATGAACATGTAACGCACGCACGCGCAGCTGCGGCTGCTGACGTTGCCAGCAGACCAACTGATGCAGCAGCACGGTTGAATCGAGTCCGCCACTGAACGCCAGCACACAGCGGGCGTCGGGTGTCAGTAGCGAAGCAAGATGAGATAAAGACATGAGTGCGTTCCGTCCAGGCGAGCCACCGAATTGCGGCTCGCGGCGGACGCTAGTTTACGCCTGATACAGCTCCAGCGGCAAACCGTCCGGATCGGGGAAAAAGGTGCAGGCTTTGCCCGTTAGCGCATCGATACGAATCGGTTCGCACATCACGCCTTTCTCCGCCAGCGCGGCAATCGACTGCTCAACATCATCCACGCAGAATGCTAAATGGCGCAGGCCGCAGGCTTCCGGCCCGCTGACGCGCGGAGGTGGTGATGGGAATGAGAAAAGCTCAATGGTGTACACCCCATTCAGGCCGAGGTCGCCTTTCCAGGAGTCGCGCTCGGCGCGATAATATTCACCCAAAAGTTCAAAGCCCAGCACGTCACAGTAAAACGCCTTACTGCGCTGGTAATCGGTGGCAATAATGGCAATGTGGTGGATCTGTTTAATCTGTAGCATAGCGGCTCCGGTTGTCACATCAGCCGCTTACCCTACGTGGCAAAAGCGGCAATGGAAAGAGGGGATTATCCTAAGTTAGCGATCGTCTTCTTCACGCAATACGCGCACCAGATAGCGGCCATCTTCGGTCAGCGTTGCGCCGTGGATATCGGTTTCGAAGCCGGGATAATGGCGCCCGATGGTACAGAGCATCAGCAGAAAATCGAGCACTGAACGGCTCTCTTCGGTGATCATCTCGCCCGGCATCACGACCGGCACGCCTGGTGGGTATGGCAAAATCATGTTGGCCGAGATACGTCCCACCAGCTCGCCAATATCAACGGTTTCAACCTGGCCTTTTACCTGACGCTGAAAGGCCTGATGCGGTGTCATTTTCATCTCAGGCAGCACGTCAAATGCCTTCAGCATCAGACGCGGCAGATCGTGTTGCAGAATCAGCTGATGAATCCCCTGCGCCAGCGTTTGAATACGCATATTGCGATAGAAATCGGGATCTTCAGCGTAGAGATCCGGCAGCATGTTTTTTACCCGCAGATTGAGATCGTAGGCGCGCTTAAATTCGGTAAGACCACGCAGCACGCTCATCGCCTTGGTTTTATCAATACCGATGCTGAACAGGAACAGCAAATTGTAGGGTCCGGTTTTCTCCACCACGATGCCGCGCTGGTCGAGGAATTTCGCCACCAGCGCGGCGGGAATGCCCTCTTCCGCCATCTTTCCGAGCTCACTCATGCCCGGCGTCAGGATGGTGACTTTGATCGGATCGAGATACATGTGATCGCGGTCGGCGTTGGTGAAGCCGTGCCAGTCTTCTTCGCCCGGCTGGATCGGCCAGCATTCAGCTTGATCGACCCGCTCGGGCTGCCAGATATCAAAGAACCAGCCATCGGATTCTTCGCGTAAGCGCTGAATCTCACGGCGAAAATGCAGCGCGCGCTCAACAGACCGATTGATCAGCCGCTTGCCCGGATTGCCGCGCAGCATCGCGGCCGCCGTTTCAATCGATGACACGATCGCGTAGCTCGGCGATGTGGTGGTGTGCATCATGTAGGCTTCGTTGAAAGTGTGCTCGTCGTAATCGCCTTTGATGTGAATCAGCGAAGCTTGCGAGAACGCCGCCAACAGTTTGTGCGTCGATTGCGTTTCATAGATCACTTTGCCGGGAATACGATCGCCGCTCATGCCGCTTTTTCCCGCATAGATCGGATGGAAATTGGTGTACGGCACCCATGCTGAATCGAAATGAATCGACGGCACATCCAACGTTTGCTTGATGAACTGCGTGTTATACAGCAGGCCATCGTAAGTTGAGTTGGTGATCACCGCATGCACAGGCCAACTGGCGCGCGGCGTGGCGTTGACCTTTTGCTGAATGCTGTCGCGCGTAAATTCACGCTGCGGGATACCACCAAGAATGCCTAGCGCGTTACGCGTCGGCTTGAGCCAGATCGGGATAATATCGCTCATCATCAGTAAATGGGTCAGCGATTTATGGCAGTTACGGTCAATCAATACCGTGCTGCCGGCGGGAGCCGCGTACATGCCGACGATTTTGTTTGAGGTCGAGGTGCCGTTGGTCACCATGTAGCTTTGCTCAGCACCAAAGGTGCGCGCGACATACTCTTCCGCTTCCAGATGCGGACCGGTGTGGTCGAGTAACGAACCTAATTCTGTTACCGAAATCGAAACATCGGCTTTTAAGGTGTTCGAGCCAAAGAAATCATAGAACAGGCTGCCGACCGGACTTTTCTGGAAGGCACTACCGCCCATATGACCAGGCGTGCAGAAAGTGTATTTGCCCTCTTTGACGTAGGTGAAGAGGGCTTTCGTCAGCGGCGGCGTAATGTTATCGATGTACTCATCGGTGTACTGACGGATATGCAATGCGATGTCGTCGGCTGCGCTTAAGGCGTACTCAAAGAAGTGCAGCGCCATACGCATCTCGTTGATGCTGACATCCATTTGTGAATGGGTGTTGATGAAGGCGTACAGCGGCAGATATTCGTTGAGCTGATTGATGTCGCTACATAGCGCCAGACTGTATTCGTCCCAGTCGAAAATCACGCCGCAGATGCGCGGATTGTGTTCGATCAGTTTCACCAGGTCGCTGGCATTATTGGGATAAACGGTTTGGAAGCCCTGCTGTTTCAGTGCGGCATCCAGTTCGCGAATAGGCTCATCTTTGTAGAAAGCGCCGTGCGGTCCCATGATCGCAATAATATTCACTGCTCACCTCCTGTGGTGTTGTGGCACTGAATAAGGATAGCGAAAAGCGGACAAGGATGGACCTGGAATGCTCTGCTGTTACCCGGTTATCCTTTTATCCTAACGTTAATGATGTGGGCGTATAAAAGGTCGTCATAAATGACGCCCCTACGGAAGGCGGTGCGGTTTTGCAGGGGGCGCCATTTATGACGACCGATTCAAAATCAGGCGTATCGAAGGCATAAAAAAAGCGGACCGAGGTCCGCTTCTTGCTAAGCCTAATGTATCAAGCGTAGCCGTAATTCATCAGGCGCTGATAACGACGGTTGAGCAACTCTTCGGTGCTCAGCACATCAAGATCGGCCAGATCCGCTAACAGCTGCTGCTTGAGGCTGGCAGCGATGTCCAGCGGATGACGATGCGCACCACCCAGCGGTTCTGGAATGATGGAATCGATCAGTTTCAACTCTTTTAAGCGCTCAGCGGTGATGCCCATCGCTTCTGCAGCTAACGGCGCTTTATCGGCGCTTTTCCACAGAATTGACGCACAGCCTTCCGGTGAAATCACCGAATAAGTGCTGTACTGCAGCATGTTCACCTTGTCACCCACGCCGATGGCCAACGCACCACCGGAACCGCCTTCACCGATGACGGTACAAATCACCGGAATTTTCAGGCCAGACATTTCGCGCAGGTTACGGGCAATCGCTTCAGACTGGCCGCGCTCTTCTGCGCCCACGCCCGGATACGCACCCGGCGTGTCGATGAAGGTGATCAGCGGCATCTTGAAGCGTTCAGCCATTTCCATCAGACGCAGCGCTTTACGGTAACCTTCTGGTGCTGGCATACCGAAATTACGGCGGATTTTCTCTTTAGTTTCGCGACCTTTCTGGTGACCAATGACCATCACTGGACGACCGTCTAAGCGCGCAATACCGCCGACAATCGCTTTATCATCGGCGTAAGCACGATCGCCAGCCAGTTCGTCGAAATCATCAAACGCGTTGCGGATATAGTCCAGTGTATAAGGACGCAGCGGATGACGCGCAAGCTGCGCCACTTGCCAGGCGCCTAAATCAGAGAAGATTTTACGGGTCAGCTCGACGCTTTTTTCGCGCAGACGCTGCACTTCTTCATCCAAATTAATATCGTGTTTTTCATCCGAACGACCAATCGATGTTAACGAGTCGATTTTCGCTTCAAGCTCTGCGATTGGCTGTTCAAAATCCAGGTAATTAAGACTCATAATGTTCCTGTTTTAGTCAAACTCCAGTTCCACCTGCTCCGATCCTACTAACGACCGCAAATCGTTGAGTAAACGATCGCTGGGCGAAATTCGCCACGCTGCACCAAAGCGCAGCTTCGCCCGCGCATCGGCTCTCTGATAGTAGAGATGCACCGGAATGGTCCCGGAGCGATGAGGCTCCAGAGACTGGCGGAGACGGTTTAAAAGCTGGTCATCAATTTGCCTGTCCGTCAGCGAGATAGCAAGTCCGCGCGCGTATTTTTCCCGCGCTTCGTCGATGTCCATAACTTCTCTGGCGGTCATTTTAAGGCCACCGCTAAAGTCATCAAAGCTGACCTGTCCACTGACGATCAGGATACGGTCCTTCTCCAGCAACTGCTGGTATTTATCTAACGCATCGGTAAATAACATCACTTCAAGACGACCAGAACGATCGTCAATCGTACAAATACCAATTCGGTTGCCGCGCTTAGTCACCATCACCCGGGCGGCAATCACCAGCCCCGCTGCGACGGTTACTTTACCACGATCTGTCGGATGCATGTCTTTCAGCCGCATGCCGCCGACGTAACGCTCAATTTCTTTCAAATACTGATTAATCGGATGGCCGGTAAGATACAAACCGAGCGTCTCACGTTCGCCATCCAACTGAACCTGCTCTGGCCAGGGCGTGATGCTGGCGTAGGATTTCTCCACCTGCTCCGGCTCTTCTGCCAGCACACCAAACATATCGGCCTGGCCGATGGCTTCGGCTTTGGCGTGCTGATCGGCGGCTTTTAACGCATCGCCAAGCGCACTCATCAACGCCGCACGATGCGGCCCCAGACGATCAAACGCCCCCGACATGATCAGTTTTTCCATCACGCGACGGTTGATCTTCTTGGTGTCAGTGCGCGCACAGAGATCGAACAGCTCTTTGAAGTAGCCGCCTTCGTTACGCGCATCAATGATCGCTTCAATCGGGCCTTCGCCCACGCCTTTGATCGCGCCGATGCCGTAAACGATCTCACCTTCATCATTAACGTGGAACGGATAGAGGCCTGAGTTGATGTCAGGTGGCAGCACTTTAAGGCCCATGCGCCAGCACTCATCCACCAAACCGACCACTTTCTCGGTGTTATCCATATCGGCGGTCATTACCGCTGCCATAAACTCTGCCGGATAGTGCGCTTTCAGCCACAGCGTTTGGTAGGAAACCAGTGCGTAAGCCGCGGAGTGTGACTTGTTGAAGCCATAACCTGCAAACTTCTCTACCAGATCGAAGATTTTCATCGACAGTTCGCCGTCGACGCCCATCTTCTCCGCCCCGTCCTGGAACACCGAACGCTGCTTCGCCATCTCTTCCGGTTTCTTTTTACCCATCGCACGACGCAACATATCTGCGCCACCCAGCGTATAGCCGGACAACACCTGTGCGATCTGCATCACCTGTTCCTGGTACAGAATGATGCCGTAGGTCGGCTCCAGCACCGGCTTCAGGGTTTCGTGCTGCCACTGAATATCCGGATAAGAGATCTCTTCGCGGCCGTGCTTACGGTCGATGAAGTTATCGACCATGCCGGATTGCAGCGGACCCGGACGGAACAGCGCCACCAGTGCGATCATGTCTTCGAAGCAGTCAGGCTTCAGACGTTTGATCAGATCTTTCATGCCGCGCGATTCAAGCTGGAACACCGCAGTGGTTTCCGAGCGTTGCAGCATGTCGAAGCTTTTCTTGTCATCCAGCGGGATGGCGGCGATATCGATCGGCGGCAATCCCTGCTTTTCACGGCGCGGGTTAATCATCTTCAGCGCCCAGTCGATGATGGTGAGCGTACGCAGGCCGAGGAAGTCAAACTTCACCAGCCCGGCGTACTCCACGTCATTCTTATCAAACTGGGTAACCGGGAACTGTCCGTTCTCATCGCAGTACAGCGGGGCAAAATCGGTAATCTTAGTCGGCGAAATCACCACACCACCGGCATGTTTACCGGCGTTACGCGTGACACCTTCCAGTTTGCGCGCCATGTCAATCAGCGCTTTAACCTCCTCGTCTGCCTCGTAAATCTCCGGCAGCTGCGGTTCAGCCAGGAAGGCTTTTTCCAGCGTCATGCCCGGATCCGGCGGGATCAACTTGGAGATACGATCGACGAAACCATACGGATGACCCAGCACGCGTCCAACATCGCGGATTACCGCTTTCGCCGCCATGGTACCAAAGGTGATGATCTGCGATACCGCTTCACGTCCGTACATCTCGGCAACGTGATCGATAACCTGATCGCGCTTCTCCATGCAGAAGTCGACGTCGAAGTCGGGCATCGACACACGTTCCGGGTTAAGGAAGCGTTCGAACAGCAGGTCAAACTCCAGCGGATCGATATCGGTAATCTTCAGCGCATACGCCACTAACGAACCCGCACCCGAGCCGCGGCCTGGGCCAACGGGAATGCCGTTGTCCTTCGACCACTGGATAAACTCCATCACGATCAAGAAGTAACCGGGGAACCCCATCTGGTTGATAACGGTAAGTTCAATTTCCAGACGTTCGTCATATTCCACGCGTTTCTCGGCGCGTACTGCGGCATCGGGGAAGAGAAATTCCAGTCGCTCTTCCAACCCTTCACGCGATTTCGCCACCAGGAAATCTTCGGTGCTCATCTCTCCGGTGGGGAACTGCGGCAGGAAATATTCACCGAGGCGCACCGTCACGTTACAGCGCTTAGCAATCTCTACGCTATTTTCCAGCGCTTCCGGGATGTCCGAAAACAGCTCGCACATCTCCTCTTCACTGCGCATATATTGCTGAGGACTGTAATGACGCGGACGTTTCGGATCGTCCAACGTATAGCCGTCATGAATCGCTACGCGGATTTCATGCGCATCAAAATCTTCTTCATTCAGGAAACAGACTTCATTGGTGGCAACGACCGGCACGCCTTCGGCAATCGCCAGCTCCACGGCAGCGTGCAGATAGGCTTCTTCATCGGCGCGGCCGGTGCGTATCAGCTCAAGGTAATAGCGATTGGGGAAGTGTTCCTGATAGAAGCTCAGGCACTGCGCCACCATGGCACTGTTGCCGCGCAGCAAGCTACGACCGACATCACCACGGCGTCCGCCGGACAGGAGGATCAAACCTTCGCCTAACTCAATCAGCCAGTCACGATCGATAATCGGCCCTGCAATACCATAACCGCGCTGATAAGCGCGCGAAATCAGCAGGGTGAGATTTTGATAACCGGTATTATTCGCTGCCAGCACGGTTAGCTGCGTCAGCTCGTCGCCCATTAATTCACTGGCGACGTGGAAGTCAGCACCAACAATCGGCTTGATCCCCGCGCCGTGCGCGCTGCCGTAAAAACGCACCAGCCCACAGAGGTTGATGTAATCGGTAATCGCGATTGCCGGCATACCCAGCGCAGCCGCCTTCTTGACCAAAGGTCCGGTTTTCGCCAGACCATCAACCATGGAGTAATCGCTATGGACGCGCAGATGTATAAAACGAGGTTCAGCCATATCAGTTTCCGGTTAAAACAGCGTCAGGCTATTAAAGCGTAGTTGGCTGGCGCGCGGCCAGCACGTCGGCATCAATCAGGGCATTACGCACCGGCGCAAAGCTGCGACGATGGTGAGGTGTGGCGCCATGCTGTGTCAGCTTTTCCATGTGCAGCGCAGTAGGATAACCTTTGTGCTGCGCAAAACCATATTGAGGGAACAGCAGATCCAGCTCGGCCATTTCCCGATCGCGCGTGACTTTGGCGATAATCGAAGCCGCGCTAATCTCTTGCACCAGACTATCGCCCTTCACCACCGCCTGCGATGGCATGGATAATGCCGGACAGCGGTTGCCATCAATCAGCACAAAATCCGGCACGATGGGTAAACCCGCCACCGCGCGCTGCATCGCTAACATGGTAGCGTGCAAAATATTGAGCCGATCGATCTCTTCAGGTTCAGCACGGCCAAGACTCCATGCCAGCGCCTTCTCTTTGATCTCGTCATACAGCGCTAAACGGCGCTTCTCGGAGAGCTTTTTTGAGTCCGCCAGCCCTACAATTGGGTTGGCGGGATCGAGAATCACCGCAGCCGTTACGACGGCACCCACCAGTGGGCCGCGCCCGACTTCATCAACGCCTGCAATGAGCTGGGCGTTGGGATAGATAAATTCAGCCATTGATGATCTCCAGCACCGCATCCGCCGCCTGCTCGTCGGCATTCCAGCGAATCTGTTGATGCAGTTCGGTGAACGTGTTCAGCAGCGCTTCGCGTTCAGGTCCGGCATGCAGCAACGGCTCCAGCGCTGCAGCCAGGGCTTCAGGCTGGCATTCATCTTGCAGCAGCTCTTTCACCAGTTCGCGGCCCGCCAGCAAATTAGGCAGCGAAACATACGGTGTTTTCACCAGGCGTTTTGCCAGCCAAAAGGTAAACGGTTTCATGCGATAGCCGACCACCATTGGGCATTTTGCCAGCATGCACTCTAGCGCGGCAGTCCCGGAGGCAAGAATAGCGGCATCACTGGCCAGCATCGCCTGACGACCTTTACCATCCAGCAGATGCATCGGCAGTTCAGGTGCAACCTCCGCTTTAATCTGCTCGAACTGTTCGCGGCGCTTGACGTTCACCAGCGGCACGACGATTTCCAGCGTCGGATAACGCTGGCGAAGCAGCTGTGCGGCGCGCAGAAAATCGGCGCTGAGCATTTCAACTTCAGCACCGCGGCTGCCCGGCAGCAAACCAAGGCAAATCGCGTCATCCGCGATGCCTAATTCGCGGCGTGCCGCCAGCTTATCAGGCTGCAACGGCATCGCATCGGCCATGGTGTGGCCAATAAAGCGGCACGGTACGTTAAAGCGGTCATAGAAAGCTTTTTCAAACGGCAAAAAGGCCAGCACCAGATTGGTGTTGCGGCCAATTTTAAACACGCGCTTTTGACGCCACGCCCATACGGAAGGACTGACGTAATGAATCGTGCGAATGCCCGCGCGCTTGAGATTGCCTTCCAACGTAATATTGAAATCCGGCGCATCAATGCCGACGAAAACATCGGGCTTGAGTTCACTAAAGCGCTGCGTTAGATCGCGGCGAATTTTTAGCAAGCGGCGCAGGCGCCCCAATACTTCGACAATGCCCATCACCGCCAGCTCTTCCATCTCATACCAGGCTTCGCAGCCTTCGGCTTGCATCAGCGGGCCGGCCACGCCAACAAAGCGAGCATCGGGATGGCGTGCTTTTAACGCACGGATGAGGCCTGCACCAAGAATATCGCCGGAGGTTTCTCCGGCGACCAGGGCAATCGTTAGAGGACGCGATGACATGGATTAACGAATCAATCCACGCGTTGAACGAGCAAAGAAGTCATAGAAAGGTTGCACTTCGCTGTGTTGTTTCGCCAGCTCTTCAATCTCTGGCTTCACTTCATCCAACGTTTTGCCGCTGCGGTACAGCAGCTTGTAAGCATTGCGAATGGCATGCAGCGCTTCTTTGCTAAAGCCGCGACGCTTCAGACCTTCGATATTGATCCCAAACGGCGTTGCGTGATTGCCCTGCGCAATGACGTACGGTGGTACATCCTGCGCGACGCCTGAACAACCGCCAACCATCACGTGAGCACCAATGGTGCACCACTGGTGAACCGCTGTCATGCCGCCAATAATAGCGAAATCATCAACGGTAACGTGCCCACCCAGCGTAGCATTGTTAGCAAAGATGCAGCGGTTGCCAATCACGCAATCATGCGCGATGTGAGCATTCACCATCAGCAGATTATCGCTGCCAATCTTCGTCACATTACCGCCCTGAGTCGTGCCACGATGAACCGTGACGCTTTCGCGGATGCGGTTGCGGTCGCCAATTTCAACGCGCGTGGGTTCACCGGCATATTTCAGATCCTGATTCACTTCACCAATGGAAGCAAACTGATAGATCTGATTGTCTTTACCGATTCGCGTATGGCCGTTTACGACTACGTGCGATTTAAGTACTGTCCCTTCACCAATTTCCACATGAGCGCCGATAAAACAAAACGGGCCGATATGAACATTGGCACCGATGACGGCACCTTCTTCAATGACAGAACTGGGATGGATATTGGCGGTTGAATCAATCACTTATTATGCCTCCCGGCTACGGGCACACATCATGGTCGCTTCACAGACAATTTTGCCATCAACGGTTGCCACGCCTTTAAAGCGCGTCAGGCCACGACGGGTTTTCTCGAATGTCACTTCCATGATCATCTGATCGCCCGGGACAACCGGACGTTTGAAACGGGCTTCATCGATACCGGCGAAGTAATAGAGTTCGCCGGGTTCCAGTTTGCCAACGCTTTTGAACGCCAGAATACCGGTCGCTTGCGCCATCGCTTCCAGGATCAGAACGCCTGGGAAAATCGGCTTACCAGGGAAATGTCCCTGGAAAAACGGTTCGTTAACAGAAACGTTCTTCACCGCGCGCAGATATTTATGCTCTTCAAAATCCAGCACGCGATCAACCAGCAAGAAAGGATAGCGGTGTGGCAGCAGTTCTAAAATCTCTTCAATTTTCAGAGTATGCGTTTCAGTAGTCAAAATACTCTTCCTGTCCTAAAAAATCTGATGGCAACAATAACACGGCCTGCACCGATCAAAATGATCTTCCGCAGGCCGCAAATCAGTTCGGGGGCGTTTCGCTTACCTAAGATACCTGCTGCCGCGCTCGGGTTGCCCTGAGCGGAAAGAAAGTACGCTTTTTATTATGAAAGCGAATAGCGTGGGATGCGTTTAGTCGTCTTTGCCGACCTTACGTTCGATGGCTTTTAAGCGTTTGCTTATGTCATCGATATTCATCACCAGCGCTGCTGTTTTACGCCAGCTTTTGTTGGGTTGCAGTGGAATACCCGACGAGTATACCCCTGGTTCTGTGATGGGGCGCATTACCATGCCCATGCCCGTTACGGTCACTTTGTCACAGATTTCCATATGGCCGTTAATGACGCTGGCGCCGCCAATCATACAGTAACGTCCAATCTTCAGACTACCCGCCATGATCACACCACCAGCAACCGCGGTGTTATCACCAATCACAACGTTGTGCGCAATCTGACACTGGTTGTCTATGATAACACCATTGCCGATCAGAGTGTTATCCAGTGCGCCGCGATCAATGGTGGTACAGGCGCCAATTTCCACCCGATCACCAATCACTACGGTACCCAGCTGCGGAATTTTCACCCAGTTACCGCGATCGTTAGCATACCCGAAACCATCGGCACCGATGACCGTGCCGGACTGAATCAGACAATCCTGACCGATCTGGATTTCGTGATAAAGGGTGACGTTAGCCCACAAGCGTGAACCACGACCGATACGCGTCTGCTTACCCACAAAACATCCTGCGCCAATAACGACGTCGTCACCCAGCTCAACGCCGGACTCGATCACCGCATTCGCACCCACCGAAACATTTCTACCCAGCTTAGCAGTTGCATCGATCACCGCACTGGGCGCGATATTCTGCGCGGGCTGCGGCGTTGTGTCCAGCAGTTGTGCCATGCGGGCATAAGTTAAGTAAGGATTTTTTACCACCAGGGCGGCCGTTTTACACCACTCCAGATCCGCTTCCGTCAGCACCACGGCTGAAGCCTGAATAGTAGCGAGCTGCTCGCGGTAGCGGCTGTTTGCAAGAAAAGTGATTTGGCCAGTTGTGGCGGATTGCATAGAAGCAATGCCGGAGATGACGATATCGCCATCTCCGTGCAATTCTGCATCCAACTGCTGGGCTAAATCAGCCAGTCGAATTGATGACATCAATTATTTAACCTGTTTAACAACGTCAGCAGTGATGTCTTTAGCATCAGATGAAGAGTACAGAACGGCCTGAGAGTCCAGCACCAGATCGTATCCTCCGCTTTTCGCTACAGACTGAACGGCTGTCTGGATTTTAGCCAGCAGCTTGTTACGTTCTTGCATCTGACGAGTCTGGTTGTCTTTGTCAAAAGCCTGCGCTTTTTGTTCAAAGGCAGCACGCTCAGAAGAAATTTGCTTCTCTTTCTTCGTACGATCGCTTGCTTTCATGGTCGATGCGTTACGCTGCAGATCCTGAATCTCTTGCTGGATCTTTTGCTGCTGCGACTGGAGGTCAGAGGCGCGGCTCTGGAATTCACCCTCAAGTTGCTTAGCAACAGCGGCACGCTGTGGAGACTGCTGGAAGACCTGGCTCAGGTTAACAACAGCAACTTTATCAGCCGCTTGGGCACCCGCAGAAGCAGCTAATGCAACACCCAGAGCAGCGGCACAGAACAACTTTTTCACTATAAACTCCTTACCTCAACGTGTGTGTTTGCAGCGTGTCATCTTATTAAGCGACACGCCTGCAAGACGGTATTTTCACTTCCCTGCTCAGAGCTTTACCAGGTTTTACCAATGTTAAACTGGAACTGCTCTGACTTGTCTCCCTCGACTTTCTTCATTGGCTGGGCGTACGAGAAGACCAGCGGTCCCAACGGCGACATCCACTGCAGTGCCACACCGGCAGAGACACGAATGTTGTTTGGATCGCTGTAGTCTGGCACACCCGCAGCACGTGTTTCTGCGGTGTTCTGCCATTTGGTATCCCAAACGGTACCGGCATCCATAAACACCGAGGTACGCACAGAGTTCGCATACTTCTCGCTCAGGAACGGCGTTGGCGTAATCAGCTCAAGGCTGGCAATCGCCATCGCGTTACCCCCTACCGCATCATCCGACTTACAAACGCCGTTCGGGTCAGTCAGATTACAGGTAGAAGAATGATCGTTCAGGTACGCTGCTTTAGGACCAATGGTATTGGACTGGAAGCCACGAACCGTGCTCGAACCACCGCCGTAGAAGTTCTCATAGAACGGCATCTCTTTTCCACCGAGTCCGTCACCATATCCAACACGACCACGGCCTAACACCACCCATGTGCCATCGCGGTTAAGCGGCACATATTGCTGGCTGTCCAATGTCGCTTTGTAGAACGCGTTATCGGAGCCAGGAATGGTCACTTTACCGTTCAGGTTGGTACGGTTACCGCGCGTAGGGAAGAAGCCGCGGTCTAAGGTGTTGTACGTCCAACCGTAGTTGAAGGTGAAGTCATCTGCAGAGAAATCACCGTCATCATTCAAGCCCTGATGACGACCTACTGAATCAAGATAACGCCACATTGCGATCTGAGGACGCATATTGGACAGGTCGTTATGTACATAGCCTAAACCAACGCGCAGCGTATTGTTTTCGTTGACCGGGAAGCCCAGCGTCCCGTCAAGACCATAACTTTTATTGGTATAGTCAGAAAGATCGGCGTCATCCGCTTTGAAGTCGTTATAGAACAGGCGACCGCCAAGACTCACGCCATCGACCGTAAAGTACGGATCGGTCAGCGAGAATTCAGCATAGGTCTGGTAATCGTTCTTAGTACCGCTGATGCCCACGGTGTTACCGGTGCCGAGCCAGTTTTCCTGGGTCACACCCACCTGGAAGCTCACCCCGCTTTCAGTACCGTAACCGACACCAAAGTTAAAGGTACCGGTATTACGCTCTTTCACCTTGTAGACCACGTCAACCTGATCGGGCGCACCCGGCACGCGTTGCGTATCCACATCGACGGTTTCGAAGTAACCCGTCCGGTTCAGACGCTCTTTACCCTGATCAACAAGGTCGCTGCCCAACCAGGCACCTTCCATTTGACGCATTTCACGGCGCAGTACGGAATCTTTTGAGGTGTCGTTACCTTCGAAGCGCACTTTACGCACGTAGTAACGGTTGCCCGCATCCACGTTAATATGCAGCTTGACGGTTTTATCAGCATCGTTAATTTCTGGCTGCGTCACGACACGCGGATAGGCGTAACCGTAGCGACCCAGCAATTTCTTAATGTCATCTTCCATCTGGGTGACTTTGGTGCCGTTATACAGCTCGCCCGATGGAATTTTGGTCATCTGTTCGATTTCCGCCGAGTGCCCTGCCATGCTGCCGTTCACGATCACGCCGGCAATTTTGTACTGATCGCCTTCGTTGATGTTGACGGTGATGTAGATGCCTTTTTTATCTGGCGTCAGGCTCACTTGGGTAGAATCGATGTTGAAACGCGCATAACCGCGATCCAGATAGAAGCTGCGCAGGGTTTCGAGATCGCCTGCTAACTTCTGCTTCTGATATTTACGATCGCCCACCACGTTCCACCACGGCACTTCATCGCGCAGTGAGAAGCGCGAGATCAGTTCGTCAGAGCTAAACGCTTTATTACCCACGATGTTGATCTGCTGGATCTGCGCTGAAACGCCTTCCTGGAAGACGAATTTCAGATCAACGCGGTTGCGCGGCAGCGGCGTGGCAATCGCTTTGACGCTGGCGGTGTATTTACCGACGCTGTAATAGAAATCTTCCAGCCCCTTCTCGATAGAAGAGAGCGTGGTGCGGTCCAGCGCTTCGCCGACGCGAACGCCAGAAGCCTCAAGATTCTGTTTCAGCTGATCTTCTTTCACCGCTTTGTTGCCGGAGAAAGTGATGTTGGCAATGGTTGGACGTTCTTTCACCTGAACAATCAGGGTTGTACCATCACGCAGAACCTGCACATCTTCAAAGTTACCGGTGGCGAACAGTGAGCGAATGGTATTTCTGACATCATCGTCATTCACCGTATCACCGACGCGTACCGGCATGCTGAGCAGAGCCGCGCCGACGGCGACTCGTTGTAGACCTTCGAAATGAATGTCCTTCACTACGAAATCGTCTGCACCGTAAACGGTGGCGCTGCTAAACAGCAGCGACGCTATGAGCAACTTTTTCATCGCCATCGTTGTTATGCGTTTTCCTAACACATCCCGCGCCTGTATGCGTTCCAGCTATTACAAACGAGAGAAATCATTGAAAAGTGCAAGCCCCATTAACAGCACCAGCAAAATTGAGCCAATGCGATAACTAAAGTCCTGAACTCGCTCGGACACCGGTCCACCTTTGATCTTTTCGATCGCCAGAAAGAGCAGATGACCACCATCTAAAACCGGCAGAGGGAACAGGTTAATGATGCCCAGATTGACGCTGATGAGCGCCAGGAACATCAGGTAATAAATCACCCCGTACTCTGCTGATAACCCGGCACCTTGCGCAATCGAAATTGGCCCGCTCAGATTATTCAGCTTCACATCCCCGATTATCAACTTGCCCAGCATGGAAACTGTCAGCTTCATCAGCTGCCAGGTTTTTACACTGGCTTCGCCGATCGCCGCAAAAGGTCCATACTGCCTTACCGTTTTGTACTCATCGGGCAGCGGAATCACGCGCGGTATAACTCCCGCAAATCCTTCCGCTTCTTTGCCCGGTTTCGCTTCCGGCGTCAGCGTCAACGCCACAGGTTCACCGTTGCGCTCAATATCTAGCGCCATGTTTTTGCCCGGGTTATCCCGCACCTGTGCCGCAAAAGCCTGCCACTGTGACAATGGCTGACCATCGACTTTAACGATCCTATCGCCCGCTTGCAAACCAGCGTTGCTTGCCGGTGAGTTTGCCTGAACTTCAGCTAAGGTCGTTTCGATCTGCGGCCCACGTGGACGAATACCTAAAGCAACCACCGGATCCTGTTTATCTGGTTCAAACTGCCATTCGCGTAAATCTAATTGCTTTTGCTGCGTAGCTTCTTCACCAAATTGCGAGACCGTAAGCGTGGCGTCGCTGTCACCGATTTTGCCGATCAGCGCCATACGCACAGCATCCCAATCAGGCGTTTCGATACCATCTACCGCTTTAAGTTCCATGCCAGAGGTAATTTGCGCTTCAGCGGCAACGGAACCGTTCAGAATTTCACCTACCACTGGGCGTACACCCGGCACGCCGTGGATGAAAACGACCCAATAAGCGAAAATGGCAAAAATGAAGTTAGCGATAGGACCGGCTGCGATGATAGAAGCGCGCTGCAGCACCGTTTTGTTGTTGAAGGCTTGATGACGAAGTTCAGCGGGGACGCTCTCAACGCGTTCATCCAGCATTTTGACGTAGCCGCCAAGGGGGATCAGCGCGATAACATATTCAGTGCCCTGACGATCGGTGCGACGCCACAGCGCCTTACCAAAGCCAATCGAGAAACGTTCAACCTTGACGCCGCAACGGCGCGCGACCCAAAAATGGCCAAATTCGTGCACCGTAATTAGCACGCCCAGCGCCACGATAAAGGCGGCAAAACTCCAGAGTATACTCAACATCGCCTGTTATCCTCAGAGGGTGCGAAACACCAACAGCAGCAGGCAGGCAAATACCGGCACCGCAGCAGTCAGGCTATCAATACGATCGAGGATACCACCGTGCCCCGGGATCAAGTTACCGCTGTCTTTAATGCCCGCTTCACGTTTGAACATGCTTTCCGTAAGGTCGCCCAGTACCGAAGCCAGCGTGGCAATCACGGCGCAGATAATCAGCGTGCCTGGCGCGATCGACAGTGGCGCTAATAGCGCAAACAGCCAGGCAATAAGAGCAGACGACAGGAGGCCACCAAAGAAACCTTCCCAGGTTTTACCCGGTGAGACTTTAGGTGCCAGTTTATGTTTGCCAAACAAACGACCGAACATATAAGCACCGGAGTCGGCGCCCCAGACAATGAACATAACGAACAGCAGCCACCATGCACCGGCGAAGTGATCGGTATCGTAATGATACTGACGCAGCGCCATCATTCCCCAGAAGAAGGGGATCACGGTGAGGAGACCAAATAGCAGACGCAGCGGACGCGATGAGCGCCACAGCGCCGCAGAGGAGGGATAGAACAGCACTAAAAATAGCGCGACAATCCACCATCCCAGCGCGGCCCAAAGCGAGCCTTCCATCTGGAATTGGTGCAGATTGCGTTGGTAGGGTTGCAGGCTAAAGAGCATTGCGGACAACAACAGGCCGCATAGCACGGCCAGCCAGATACGCTGCTGGCGCGTCTTCATACCCGCCAGCTGCCCCCATTCCCAGGCAGCAAGCATACAGATGATGATGGTGGTGATCGCAAAACCGTACAGCGGTAACCAGAACAGTGCAGCGATCACCAGCGGAATCAAAATTAACGCGGTGATCAGACGAGACTTCAGCAAAGGTTACCCCCAAATTGCTTAGGCGCCGCCTGGTGCAGTACCGCCATAGCGTCGCTCCCGCGTAGAGAATGCATTCAGTGCACCTTCAAAAACGTGTTCATCAAAATCAGGCCAAAGAACATCGGTAAACCAAAACTCAGCATAGGCGATTTGCCACAGCAGGAAGTTGCTAATCCGATGCTCTCCCCCGGTCCTTATCACTAAATCCACTGGCGCCAGCTCCTGCATGCATAGATACGGAGCCAGGCTTTCTTCGGTAATCTGGTCAGGCCGCAGCAAACCTTCCTGCACCTGTTCAGCCAGTTTTCTGGCACCCTGGATAATATCCCAACGGCCGCCATAATTGGCAGCAATGTTAAGAGTTAGTCCATTATTTTGCTGAGTCAGTTCCTCGGCGCGGCGAATGCGTTCCTGAATACGGTTATTGAAACGGCTGATATCACCAATAATGCGTAGACGCACATTGTGTTTGTGCAGGCTTTTGACTTCGCTGTCGAGCGCCCAAACAAACAGCTCCATTAACGCTGTCACTTCCTGAACCGGACGGCTCCAGTTTTCACTGCTGAACGCATACAGCGTAAGCGCTTCCAGTTTATGACTGACCGCGAAGCTAACAGCCCGACGCACTGATTTTACCCCGGCTTTATGGCCTGAAATACGCAGTTTGCCCTGATTTTTTGCCCAGCGACCATTACCATCCATAATGATGGCCACGTGACGTGGCGTGCAGTACGACTCGTCATCGATTGTATTGTGATTGTTGGACGACATAACGCGTAATAATTCCTTTCATCAGAAATGCTGTGGTTTCTGAATACATTGCGCCTGCAGCAAACTCCGGTAAACACACCGGATGACATCGAAACAATGTCGGGCTGTGAAACGCGAGCGAGCGACTATACCATTTTCACCCAGAGCGAACAAATAGCGGGAACTATCAACCTGCTAAACGAAAGCGCGGTAACAATTCATTGGCACGCGCGCGCGCTAACCGATCAATCTCCATCACCTCGTCGATGCTGCCAGGCTCCTGACACGTCAGGGATGCCAGCACTTCGCTGTTGATGGCGGCAATGTCGGTAAAGCGAATCTGGTGCTGCAGAAAAGCCGCAACCGCCACTTCATTCGCTGCATTCAGCGTCGTCGTAGCGGCCTGACCTGTGGCACAGGCATCAATCGCGAGCTTCAGGCAGGGATAGCGCTCGTAGTCCGGTTCGGCAAACGTCAGCGACTTCATTCGAGTGAAGTCGAGCGGCGTTACACCCGCAGAGATACGTGCTGGCCAAGCCATGCTGTGCGCTATTGGCGTTCGCATATCCGGTGAACCGAGTTGCGCCAGTACACTGCCGTCGCAATAACGCACCATCGAATGGATAACGGACTGCGGATGCAGGATGACCTCCATCTGCGCGTCAGTTGCATTAAATAGCCAGCGGGCTTCAATGTATTCAAGACCTTTATTCATCATGGTGGCCGAATCAACGGAGATTTTTCGTCCCATTGACCAGTTCGGATGCGCACATGCCTGATCTGGCGACATCGCGGCTAAATCCGCTAATGGCGTGTCACGAAAAGGACCACCCGATCCCGTAAGGAGAATCGACTCGATGCCATTCCCCCGCAGATCAGCGTACCCCAACTGATGCTGTATGGAAGCGGGTAAACTCTGAAAAATGGCATTGTGCTCGCTATCCACCGGCAGCAACTGCGCCTGATGTTGGCGCACCGCCTCCATAAACAGGCGGCCGCATGTGACAAGCGATTCTTTGTTGGCGAGCAGCACGGTTTTACCGGCGCGAATCGCCGCCAGGGTAGGTTGCAGACCCGAGGCGCCAACAATCGCCGCCATCACCTGATCCACCTCATCTAGCGCAGCCAGTTCGCACGCGGCCTGAACGCCGGAGAGCACTTCGGTATTCACGTTGAGTGCTTTCAGTCGCTCACGCAGCGCCTGTGCGGACGCCTCATCAGACATCGCGGCATAGCGTGGCTGGAATTGCTGGCACTGTTCAGCCATCAACGCCACATTTTGGCCAGCTACCAGCGCAGTCACCTGATACAGCTCAGGATTCGCGGCAACCACTGCCAGCGTGCTGGTGCCAATTGAGCCGGTCGATCCCAGCAAAGTTAATCGCTTCATCATGCTATCCCTGTGAAGTCGTGGACTGTGACCGCAACAGCGCCGGACACAATGTAAAACGCCGCCAGAGTCGAATACATCTCGTCTCTGAACGGCGTTTTTAAAAAGAAGATGATGGCGTTAGAAATCCATCAGTTCCTTTTCTTTTTCGGCCAATGCCGCATCCACACTTTTGATGTGCGCATCGGTCATTTTCTGGATCTCGTCCTGCGAACGACGTTCGTCGTCTTCGCTGATCTCTTTGTCTTTCAGCAGCGCTTTGATCTTATCGTTCGCGTCGCGGCGGACGTTACGGACAGATACACGACCCTGCTCAGCTTCGCCACGGACGATCTTGATCATATCTTTACGACGCTCTTCCGTCAGCGCTGGCAGCGGCACACGAATGTCGCTACCGGCCGAGCTTGGATTCAGGCCCAGATCAGAAGACATGATGGCTTTCTCTACCGCGGCGCTCAGCGAGCGATCAAATACGTTGATTTTCAACGTACGTGAATCCTCTACCGTGACGCTAGCCACCTGACGCAGCGGCGTAGGTGTACCGTAGTAAGGCACCATAATGCCGTCGAGCAGTGAAGGCGAAGCACGACCGGTGCGCACTTTGCTGATGGTGTTTTTGAATGCATCCACACACTTTTCCATGCGCGTGTCTGCATCTTTTTTAATGTCGTTAATCACGTTGAAACCCTTGGATTCGGTTTGACCTGGCCATTTCCGGGCTAACCGGAAGCGGTATCGATAAACATCGATCATCCTAATTGCTGCGCGATGACAGAGCATCGCGGCAAAAGAATATACCTTATTTTAACCTGCGTCGGGTATTAATGCGTAATCAGGGTGCCTTCTTTTTCACCCATCACTACGCGGCGCAGCGCACCAGGCTTGTTCATGTTGAAGACGCGGATAGGCAGTTTATGGTCACGCGCCAGCGTAAACGCCGCGAGATCCATCACTTTAAGCTCTTTATCCAACACTTCTGCATAGCTCAGCTGATCGTACAGCGTTGCATCCGGATTTTTTACCGGATCTTCAGAGTAGACGCCGTCTACTTTGGTGGCTTTCAGTACCACGTCGGCTTCGATTTCGATACCGCGCAGGCAGGCTGCAGAGTCAGTGGTAAAGAACGGGTTACCGGTACCGGCCGCAAAGATAACGACGCGGTTATTACGCAGCAGGCTGATCGCTTCTGCCCAGCTGTAGTTGTCGCACACGCCATTCAGTGGAATCGCCGACATCAAACGCGCATTGACATACGCACGGTGCAGCGCATCACGCATTGCCAGGCCATTCATTACCGTTGCCAGCATGCCCATATGGTCGCCGACCACACGGTTCATCCCGGCCTGTGCCAGACCTGCGCCACGGAACAGGTTACCGCCACCAATAACCACACCCACCTGGATGCCCAGTTCAACCAGCTCTTTCACCTCTTGCGCCATGCGGTCAAGCACGCTCGCGTCGATACCAAAACCTTCGGCACCTTGCAGTGCTTCGCCACTCAGTTTTAGCAGGATACGTTGATATACAGGTTTTGCGTTGGTCGCCATGGTCGATTCTTCCTGGAAGATATGATGAAAAGGAGAAATAAAATCTGGTCGATCATCCGTAAAGCACGCGAGAAAAGCTATTGGGATGAGACTGAAAGTGCTGTACTAAATTGCAGGCAAAAAAGAACCGCCTTTTGGCGGTTCTTTCAGACCATTAAGACTGTTTGGACATTGCAGCAACTTCTGCTGCGAAGTCAGATTCAACTTTCTCAATGCCTTCGCCCACTTCGAAGCGGATGAAGTTGATGACGTCAGCGTTTTTCTCTTTCAACGCCTGGCCAACAGTTTTGCTTGGGTCGATAACGAAAGCCTGACCGGTCAGAGAAACTTCGCCGGTGAATTTCTTCATGCGGCCTTCAACCATTTTCTCTGCGATCTCTTTTGGCTTGCCAGACTGCATGGCGATGTCCAGCTGAACCTGGTACTCTTTCTCAACCACATCAGCAGACACGTCTTCTGGCTTAACGAATTCTGGCTTGCTTGCAGCGATGTGCATTGCGACTTGCTTGCTCAACTCTTCGTTAGCGCCGGTAGTAGAAACAACGACACCGATGCGTGCGCCGTGCTGATAGCTGTTCAGCTCAGCACCTTCAAGGATAGCAACACGACGGATGTTGATGTTCTCACCGATTTTCGCAACCAGCGCTACGCGTTCTTCTTCGAACTGCGCTTTCAGAGCTTCCACATCGGTAACTTTGCCAGCAGTTGCTGCATCCAGAACTTTGTCAGCAAATGCCTGGAAACCGCCATCTTTAGCAACGAAGTCAGTCTGGCAGTTTACTTCCAGAATCACCGCGTAGCCGTCAGCGATTTTAGTTTTGATCACGCCATCAGCAGCCACGTTGCCTGCTTTCTTAGCAGCTTTGATTGCGCCAGATTTGCGCATGTTCTCAATTGCCAGCTCGATGTCGCCGTTCGCTTCAGTCAGCGCTTTTTTGCAGTCCATCATGCCTGCGCCAGTACGCTCACGCAGTTCTTTTACCAATGCAGCGGTAATATCAGCCATTCCAGAATCCTCGATTCGTCTCTGTGTGTTCACACACTGTCAGAAACTTGTTGCGGAAATTTACTCTGCCCCGCTCTCAAATGTGAGCGTGACAGACTTAGATAAAATAAAGGGGCCTGAACGGCCCCCTTAACAGATAACATCTGATGTCTAAGGGCTCTTAGAAAGAGCGAACCTTATTAAGCTTCAGCAGCTTCTTCAGCCTGCTCAGCCAGATCCTGTGAACGGCCTTCGCGCACGGTAGTGGCAACGGCAGTCAGGTACAGGCTTACAGCACGGATCGCATCGTCGTTACCTGGGATAACGAAGTCAACGCCGTCTGGATCAGAGTTGGTATCAACGATAGCAAATACTGGGATACCCAGGTTGTTTGCTTCTTTGATAGCGATATGCTCGTGATCAGCGTCAACAACGAACAGTGCATCCGGCAGACCGCCCATGTCTTTGATACCGCCCAGGCTGTTTTCCAGCTTGGCCAGTTCGCGAGTGCGCATCAGCGCTTCTTTCTTGGTCAGTTTGTCGAAAGTACCGTCCTGAGACTGAGACTCAAGATCTTTCAGGCGTTTGATTGACTGACGAACGGTTTTCCAGTTAGTCAGCATGCCACCCAACCAGCGATGGTTTACGAAGAACTGGTCGCAGCTCAGAGCTGACTCTTTTACCGCTTCGGCAGCAGCGCGCTTAGTACCAACGATCAGGATCTTACCTTTACGGGAAGAGATCTTTTTCAACTCAGCCAGCGCGTCGTTGAACATTGGCACAGTCTGCTCGAGGTTGATGATGTGAACCTTGTTACGTGCGCCGAAGATGAATGGCTTCATTTTCGGGTTCCAGTAACGGGTCTGGTGACCAAAGTGAACACCAGCCTTGAGCATGTCGCGCATTGAAACAGTTGCCATGATTACCTCTAAAGTTTGATTTGGGGTTGGGCCTCCATGTATCCCATACGACCGACCTCTTTCAAGGCACCCCGGCGTATGTGTCGATACATGTGTGTTTTAGTACACATAATGAGTTTTATGCGTTTCCTGCCAGCCAATAACCTGGCGACAGAGAATCGTCGGCGCGCTTTATACCACAATGCGCAGTAATACGCCAATAGTAGTTAGCGGCGAGAGGCGCAGACAATCCCCATTTGGCAGCCCATTTGCTGGCTGCTAACATGTTTGCCACAGAACTCATTATTGTCGAAAATTTCGACGATTGCGGATTAATTTAATGGCTATTTCAATTAAAACCCCTGAAGAAATCGAAAAAATGCGCGTCGCGGGCCGTCTTGCCGCTGAAGTGCTTGAGATGATTGCGCCGCACGTGGTGCCTGGTGTTACCACCGGTGAACTTGACCGCCTCTGCCACGAACATATTACGCAGAAGCAACAGGCCATTTCCGCTTGCCTGGGTTATCACGGCTTCCCGAAATCAGTCTGTATCTCCGTGAATGAAGTGGTCTGTCACGGTATTCCGAGTGACGATCGCGTGCTGAAAGATGGCGATGTCGTGAACGTCGATGTCACGGTGATCAAAGATGAATATCACGGCGACACCTCAAAGATGTTTATCGTCGGTAAACCGACCATTCAGGGCGAGCGCCTGTGTCGCGTCACGCAGGAAAGTCTGTATATCGCGCTGCGTTTGGTAAAACCGGGGATTCGCCTGCGCGAGCTCGGTCGTGCCATTCAGCAGTATGTGGAAGCACAGGATTTCTCGGTGGTGCGCGAATATTGCGGTCACGGTATCGGCAAAGGCTTCCATGAAGAGCCGCAGGTGCTGCATTACGATGCGGACGACAGCGGCGTGGTGCTGCAAGCAGGTATGACCTTCACCATCGAACCGATGGTCAATGCCGGTGATTACCGCATCCGCACCATGAAGGATGGCTGGACCGTGAAAACCAAAGATCGCAGCTTGTCCGCGCAGTATGAGCATACTATTGTGGTCACAGAAAACGGCTGTGAGATTCTGACGCTGCGTGAAGACGACACCATTCCAGCGGTGCTCGAAAACGTCGCGTAATCATCTCCCTGACAGTACCAGGCCGGCTCATAGCCGGCCTTTTTTATGTTTGACGCGTAATGAAGAGGCATGTTGATGAGTGGTAGCGTGACCGAAGCAGTACACAAAGGCCTGACCGATTCCCCCGCCAGCTGGCCCGATGAAGCCCTGACGCGCGACAAGCTCAAACAGTATCTTGAGCAATTCCACCAGCATCTCGGTAGCGCGTTTGATGCGGGCACCGATATCGAATCCCTGATCGATGCGCGCACCCTGTTTATTGACCGCTTACTCCGTCGCCTATGGCGCTTCTTTGGTTTTGATCGGCTGAAAGAGATCGCGCTGGTTGCCGTAGGCGGTTATGGCCGCGGTGAATTGCATCCGCTCTCTGACATTGATGTGCTGATCCTCAGTCGTCAACCGCTGGACGACGCTGCGGCACAGCGCACCAGTGAACTGTTAACGCTGATGTGGGATTTGAAGCTGGAAGTTGGCCACAGTGTGCGCACGTTAGAAGAGTGCTTGCTGGAAGGATTATCCGATCTCACCGTCGCCACTAATCTGATCGAATCGCGCATGCTGACGGGCGACGTGGCGCTGTTTCTCGAGCTGCAAAAGAATATCTTTAGCGATGGTTTCTGGCCATCGTCGCGCTTTTTCGCTGCCAAAATTGAAGAGCAGCAGGAACGCCACCAGCGCTATCACGGCACCAGCTATAACCTCGAACCCGACATCAAAAGCAGCCCGGGCGGCCTGCGCGACATTCACACGCTGCAATGGGTGGCGCGTCGTCACTTTGGTGCCACCACCATGGATGAGATGGTTGGTTTCGGCTTTATCACCGAAGCGGAACGCAATGAAATCAATGAGTGTCAGGAGTTCCTGTGGCGCATTCGTTTTGCGCTGCACTTAACGCTGCCGCGCTATGACAATCGCCTGCTGTTCGATCGCCAGCTAACCGTAGCTCAACGTCTCAACTACCTGGGCGAAGTCAACGAGCCGGTTGAGCGCATGATGAAGGACTTTTACCGCGTTACGCGCCGCATCGGCGAACTCAATCAAATGCTGCTGCAGCTGTTTGATGAGGCCATTTTGGCGCTATCGACCACCGAGAAACCACGCAACCTTGATGATGACTTCCAGATTCGCGGTGACTTAATCGATCTGCGCGATCCCTCGCTGTTTGAGCGCGAACCGCAAGCCATCCTGCGCATGTTTTACGTGATGGTGCGTAACGAAAACATCAAAGGCATTTACTCCACCACCCTGCGCCAGCTGCGCTATGCGCGTCGCCATCTGAAACAGCCGCTGTGCCATATTCCTGAAGCGCGTGAAACCTTTATGGCGATATTGCGTCATCCCGGCGCAGTCAAGCGCGCACTGGTGCCGATGCATCGTCATAGCGTACTGTGGGCCTATACGCCGCTGTGGGGCAATATCGTCGGCCAGATGCAGTTCGATTTGTTCCACGCTTACACCGTTGATGAACACACCATTCGCGTGCTGCAGAAGCTGGAGAGCTTTGCCGATGAAGCCACGCGACCGATGCATCCGCTGTGCGTAGAACTCTGGCCGCGTCTGCCACAGCCGGAACTGCTGCTGATGGCCGCGCTGCTGCATGATATTGCCAAAGGCCGCAATGGCGATCACTCGATTCTCGGCGCGCAGGATGCGCTGGATTTCGCCGAATTACATGGCCTGAACTCCCGTGAAACGCAGCTGGTTGCCTGGCTGGTACGCCATCATCTGTTGATGTCGGTCACCGCACAGCGTCGCGACATTCAGGATCCAACCGTAATTCAGCAGTTCGCCGAAGTGATGCAAAACGAAAACCGTCTGCGTTATCTGGCATGCCTGACGGTGTCTGATATCTGCGCCACCAATGAAAGCTTGTGGAACAGCTGGAAACAGAGCCTGTTGCGCGAGCTGTTCTTTGCCACCGAAAAACAGCTGCGTCGCGGTATGGAAAATAGCCCGGATCTGCGCGAGCGGGTACGTCACCATCGGCTGCAAGCGCTGGCGCTGCTGCGCATGGAGAACCTCGACGAAGAGCGCCTGCACCATATCTGGAGCCGCTGCCGCGCCGACTATTTCCTGCGCCACACGCCGAATCAGCTCGCCTGGCACGCGCGTCATTTAATTCATCACGATCTCAACAAGCCGCTGGTGCTGGTGAGTCCGCAGGCCACGCGCGGCGGCACCGAAATCTTTATCTGGAGCCCGGATCGCCCGCACCTGTTTGCGGCGGTGGCAGGCGAATTGGATCGTCGTAATCTCAGCGTGCATGATGCGCAAATCTTTACCAGCCGCGACGGCATGGCGATGGATACCTTTATCGTGCTGGAGCCCGATGGCAGCCCACTGGCCGCTGACCGTCATCCAATGATCATTCACGCGCTGGAGCAGGCCATTACGCAAACTGAGTGGGTGCCGCCGCGTACGCGCCGTCAGTCAGCACGTCTCAAGCATTTCAGCGTGGATACCGAGGTCAATTTCCTGCCGACGCATACCGATCGCCGCAGCTATCTGGAGTTAGTCGCACTCGATCAGCCTGGCTTGCTGGCGCGCGTGGGAGAAGTGTTCGCCGATTTGGGTGTATCGCTGCACGGTGCGCGCATCAGTACAATTGGTGAGCGGGTTGAGGATCTTTTCATCCTGGCCGATAGCGAGCGGCGTGCGCTGGGGGTCGAAATGCGCGATGTGTTGCAACAGAGGTTGACAGAAGCCCTTAATCCAAACGATAAACTCTGACCTGGCAAATATCATTCACGTTGCAGGTGCGTTGGCTTTCCTCGCTCACCCCGGTCACATACTGATGTATGCTCCCGGGGATTCGCTGCGTCGCCGCCTTCCTGCATCATGAATGATGTTTGCCAGGTAATTTTACTATGTACGCGATCTGGCGTGCATTCCGCTATGACAGAATCAGGAAATAAATATGCAACAGTTACAGAGCGTTATCGAATCTGCCTTTGAGCGCCGCGCCGACATCACGCCATCTAGCGTAGACGGTGCAACCCGTGATGCTATCAACCAGGTTATCGGCCTGCTGGATAGCGGTGAACTGCGCGTGTCTGAAAAGATCAACGGTGAGTGGGTAACGCATCAGTGGCTGAAGAAAGCAGTGCTGTTGTCGTTCCGCATTAACGATAATCAGGTGATGGAAGGTTCTGAAACCCGTTTCTACGACAAAGTGCCGATGAAATTTGCCGGCTGGGACGAAGCGCGCTTCAAAAACGCCGGTTTCCGCGTTGTACCACCGGCTGCCGTGCGTCAGGGCGCATTCATCGCACGTAACACCGTGCTGATGCCGTCTTACGTCAACATCGGTGCGTACGTCGATGAAGGCACCATGGTAGATACCTGGGCAACCGTGGGTTCATGTGCGCAGATCGGTAAAAATGTTCACCTGTCTGGCGGCGTAGGCATCGGTGGCGTACTGGAGCCGTTGCAGGCAAATCCAACCATCATCGAAGATAACTGCTTCATTGGCGCACGCTCAGAAATCGTTGAAGGCGTGATCGTTGAAGAAGGTTCAGTGATTTCAATGGGTGTTTACATCGGCCAGAGTACTAAAATCTTTGACCGCGAAACCGGCGAAGTGCATTACGGCCGCGTACCGGCGGGTTCGGTGGTGGTTTCCGGCAATCTGCCATCGAAAGATGGTAGCTATAGCCTGTACTGCGCAGTCATTGTGAAGAAAGTGGATGCTAAAACCCTCAGCAAAACAGGCATTAACGAACTGCTGCGCAGCATCGATTAAGTTTATCCTGCCTTAAAATCTTCCTAACGGGCCTGTATTCAGGCCCGTAATTATTTGTTTACACTCCCACCTGAATTACCTGTTTCGCGCCGCGAATTAACCCGTGCGTTTATTTTTCAAACAGTTCATAATCCGCGCCAAGTTAACTCCGGTCGCGCACTGTTCATCCCGGTTTTTGTGTCTACAGTTGATTAAGTATGCCGTAAGCGTTCCGGTTGCCGCGTTTCTGCAGCATCCCGAATGATGATGATAGTCCTGCGCGCTCACCCACTCTTAGATGGAATATAAACGCTATGTACGACAACCTGAAAAGCTTAGGTATCAGCAACCCTGACGACATCGACCGTTACAGCCTGCGTCAGGAAGCTAACAACGACATTCTTAAAATCTACTTCCGCAAAGACAAAGGTGAATTCTTCGCGAAAAGCGTGAAATTCAAATATCCGCGTCAGCGCAAAACCGTCGTCGCCGATCACACCAGCCAGGGTTACAAAGAAGTGCAGGAAATCAGCCCGAACCTGCGTTATGTGATTGATGAGCTGGACCAGATTTGCCAGCGCGATCAGGTTGAAGTGGATCTGAAACGTAAAATTCTGGCGGATCTGCGTCATCTGGAAAGCGTCGTGTCAAATAAGATCGCGGAGATCGAATCTGACCTCGACCAGCTGACTCGCAACGGTCGTTGATTTTAGCGTGTTTGATAAGAGGCCAGCCGATGCTGGCCTTTTTTATGGCTGCTGAAAAGGCAGCGAAAGCAGCCAGGTATCGCGCTGCGCCTGCATCACCGCTCCCCTGCTCTTTTTATCTGTCGACCAGTGCGCCTGCGCGATCCACTGCTGATAACGGGGCTGCTGCAAACTGTTGTCGGCGATAGACAGTAATGGGATCAGCCGCTGGCTCACCCGATCGCGGTTTTTCCACGGCCAGGCTTTTTGCTCATCGCTATACGGCGCTATAGCATCCAGCGCATCCAGCAACGATCCGCTTTGCTGGCGGCTATGCCATAAATCACCCAGCCCCGCTTTGCTGGCCAACTGCGCCATTGCGGTCAGCGCCTGCAAATTAAAATAGCTGTAATGGAACGATCGCGTACGTGCCAGCTCGGCTGGCTGGCTACCATCAGCACGAATTTGCGTGGCCATTTTGCTGCGCGCCAGCCGCACCATCGCGGTTACCGTTGCACGATCGTCCAGATACCACGCGATCCCGGCCACCTGCGTGCTATACCAGCTGCCATGGTTATTTTCCGCCGCCGCTTCCTCAAGCGCCAGCGGGCTGTGCTGTAGCCAATGCAGATAATCAGTAAACCACTGCCGCATCGCCTTTTCATCTGCTGGCTGCCAGCCCGGCGCGGCGCGCAACAGCGTCAATGCATCCACCACACGCGTGGCAAAATAGCGCCCATCCAGTACGCCATCATGACGACCAGCGGACCGGCCTGGTATGCCTTGCGCAAAATTAAGATTGGGATTCATCCGGCTAGCGGGCTCGATAAACCAGCGGCGCATCATCGCCAGCGCTTTATCGGCATAGCGTCGCTCGCCGGAGAAGTACCAGGCCAGCGTCAACGCCTGGAAGTCAGCGGTAAAACGCGCCAGGCGCACGCCATCGCTTTGCGCGTTTTTACTGGCGGGATTGACTTCACCATCGCGGCGCTGCCAAGGCAGGCCATCCGCCTTGCTGGCGTCTGGCCACCAGTAGGCGCTTAAACTTAAATAATCCTGCTTTGAACCGCTGGGTGGCAGCATACCCTTATCGATAACGCTGGGATTAGGGTGCTTCAGCGCCTTATCCGCCTGCTGTTGCAGTTGCTGCCAGCTATCGAGCGTGGGCGGCGCAGCCTGGTGTTGTGCGAGCTGCTGCTTCACCCGCTGAAGATCGGATAAGGAGAGGAAAGCCGGATCGTTGGCAAAACTTAGTGCACTACAAACCCACAACAGCAGAACCCAGGCGTTCTTCATCAACTTTGCTCATCCAGTTGTAACGCCACGTACAGCAGCAAACGATCGTCAAAGTTGCCCAGATCGAGTCCGGTCAGTTCGGAGATACGATTGAGACGATACTCCAGCGTATTGCGGTGAATAAACAGCGCGCGCGCCGTCGCGCTGGGCTGTACATTATGACTGAACCATGCCACCAGCGTACGTCGCAGCAAGCCATTGTTATCCATGCTTTTTAGTTTAGCCAGCGGGCGTGCCAGTTCGTTGGCTTGCCAGCCGCCGCGCAAACTGTCGAGCAGTACCGGCAGCACCAGATCCTGATAAAAATAACTGCGCTGCTCCGGCATACGCTGCTTCCCCACCATCATGGTGGTACGCGCCGTGCGATACGAACGCGCAATACTGCCAGGGCCGGTGAAATAGTTACCGAGCGCAATACGCATGCGCACCTGGCCACTCTCTTTCATACGTTGCAGCAGTTGATCAACGCGACGTCGATGGTCGTCCTGATCGTAGCGACCATGCGCATTGAGCGCCGGTTTCAGCACCACCATTTCGGTGAGTGAGACAATGGCAATCAGATTGTCGCGCTCAGGCGTCGTCAGCAAGGTTTGCAGTTGCTGCAATTCTGACATGGCGCTATCCACGCCAAGCTGGCCGCTATCGACCTCAACCACCGCCACCACACGCGGCTGATTGAGATCGATGCCAAGCCGCTGTGCCCATTCACTCAGTGCCGGTGAAAGGGTTTCACTGCGCACCAGATTCAGGACCAGCTCTTCACGTAGTCGACTATCTTGCGCCAGCATATGCAGTAAGCGAGCCTGCTCGAGCATCATTTCAGCGGTCATGCACACCAATTCACCGTAGTGACGCAGCGTTGCTGGCTGCCCGGTTAAACCGATAACGCCAACGATTTCGCCATCAATCCGCAGCGGTAAATTAATACCGGGACGTACCCCGTGCAGGTGTTTTGCTACGGCTTCGTCGATGTCCACCACGCGTCCTTGTGACAGCACCAGCAGTGCCCCTTCGTGCAATTCGCCAATACGCTCACGATCGCCACTGCCGATAATACGACCACGCGCATCCATCACGTTGACGTTGCTATCAATAATTTGCATCGTGCGCGCAACAATATCCTGAGCCAGTCGCGCATCGAGATGATAGGTGGCCATCAATCACTCCGAAGATAAGGACGAACGGACAGAATACGCATCCGTAATCGCGCTGACATTGTGCAACTGCCCATAGCCGAAGGGAGAATGCCGAATATGCGGCGGCCGTCACATTCAGTACCGGGCATTTGCACAGGCATTAAAAAGGCGAGCCGAAGCTCGCCTCTCATTTACTGCCTGAAACTTACTGCATCAGCAGATACAGGCTACTATCACCACGCTGTACATTCAGTGCCAGTACGGAAGGTTTAGTGTCGAGAACTTTGCGCAGCTCGCCAAGATTGGCCACCGCTTGCTGGTTCACGCCTAAAATCACGTCACCTTTTTTCAGACCAATACGCGCCGCTGCACTTCCCGCCTTCACGTTATCAACGCGCACGCCTTTCTGGCCGTTGCTGTCGATGTTGCTGAGATCGGCACCTTCAATGCCGGTGTAAATGGTGGCGGACTGTACTTTGTCCTGCGAGCTCTGCTGCAGTTCAACCGTAACGCTCACAGGTTTCCCCTCACGCAGCAGGCCCAATTGCAACTTGGTGCCTACCGGCAGCGAACCAACTTCCGCACGCAGCGCGGCGAAGCTGGTCAATGCTTTGCCATTCATTGACACCACGACGTCGCCGGCTTTCACACCCGCTTTAGCGGCGGCTGAGTTTGGCAGCACCTGACTAACGAAGGCACCGCGCTGTGCGTCGACTTTCATCGCTTTCGCCAGTTCGGAATTCAGCTCGGTACCCATAATGCCCAGCTCGCCACGTTTCACCTGGCCATATTCCACCATCTGCGCCGTCAGGTTTTTCACCATTGAGCTTGGGATAGCAAAGCCGATGCCGATGTTGCCACCGTCCGGCGCCAGAATCGCGGTATTAATACCGATCAGTTCACCATTAAGGTTAACCAGTGCGCCACCGGAGTTGCCGCGGTTAATGGCCGCATCGGTCTGGATAAAGTTCTCATAATTCTCAACGTTCAGGCCGCTACGGCCCAGCGCTGAAACAATCCCCGACGTGACGGTTTCGCCGAGGCCGTAAGGGTTACCAATCGCGACGGTGTAATCTCCGACACGCAGATCGTCAGAATTGGCAATCTTAATCGCCGTAAGATTTTTGGCGTCCTGCAGCTGAATCAGTGCGATATCAGACTGCGGATCTTTGCCGATCACTTTGGCGTCGTAGCGACGACCATCGCTCAGCTGAACCTGAATTTTGGTGGCGTTATCCACAACGTGGTTGTTAGTCACCACATAGCCTTTGTCGGCGTTGATCACGACGCCAGAACCCAGCGCGCGGAATTGCTGTTTCTGCGCGTTAGCCCCGCCATCGGCGCCACCGTCACCCCCGCCGTTCTGGCACATGGGCGAACTCTGGAAAGGTGAGCCGTCCTGGCAGAAGGGTGAATTATCACCAAAGAATTGCTGGAACTGCTGCGGCATGCGCGGCGTTTTCACCGTGGTGCTGCCTTCAACGCTGATACTCACTACGGAAGGCATGACTTTTTCCAGCATCGGTGCCAGGCTTGGCAACTGTTGGCTCGAGGAAGACGCCGTCTCCGCCGCGAACGCACTCACAGGGCTCAATGCCATGCCAAGACTCAGCGCCAGCGCACTTAACATTAAGGTGCTTTTTTTCATTTTTCTCTGTCTCTCTAAGATTTAGGGCAGACCATTGCTGTGGCCGTGATGATGAGATTAAGTTTGTAGCGCGAAGTTCCTAATAAAGTTTTAGGGAAAGGTAAAAAATTGTTCTTCATCTTTACAAAACTCCGCTTATTCAACCGCCATTAAACGGCGATATTCATCCCATGCATAATTGTCCGTCATTCCACTAATGTAATCCTGAATCAGGCGTGCACGATAATAGCGTTCCCACAACAAACGCTCATATTTATGCTCAACAATTAATGCACGCATGTGCTGTTGATACGCTTTGCGATGTTTTCCAGAGAGCTTATGAAACAACCGCGTTTCAATAGGATGCTTTGCCAGAAAATCCTCGTTCATCAGGGTGGTGAATTGTTCATAATCCAGTAGCAGCAAAGATTGATATATCTCAAGCAATCCTTTAATTACGCGATAACCCTGTAATTCTAACTGCTCAACTTCCGGATGATTAAATACGTGCTGGCGCGCGACGGTCTTAAATAATTTAAGCAAACGCCCTTCTTCACCATCATCTTCCAGCAATGCGTGATTAAAATCCCCTTCATAAATCGCAGGAAGGTTATCGATAAAACGACGTACCGCATGGCTCACTAATACGTTTTGCACATTAACCCGTAGCGACATAAAGAATTGATCGCTAATGCTGCGACGCTTTTTCTGATTAGCTTCTTTCCAGGCATCACCAATGGTGCGGCTGAATACATCGCCATTTTTTACCGGCCCCCACGCCTCAATGAGATGCTTATACAATGTTTCAACATGGAAAATATCTTTTTCTACGGCGTCATCCAGGTCGGCAATACAATAAGAGATGTCATCAGCGGCTTCCATTATCCAGGTCAGCGGAAAACGGTGATGTTCTTTAATATTCGTCGCCTCACGCAGCTCAGCTACATATTCCCGCTCTGATAAGTAGAAACCCGGCTTTTTCATTAGAACGCTGAATGCCTCAGGTTTATCTCCCTGCCACCAGGCAGGCGCGGTGTATTTTAGAATACAGGCGACCTGTGCATAGCTAAGATTAAGCTGCAGCAGCGTATGCACCAGACGAATGGCTTGCGCATTGCCTTCAAAATGGCACAAATCCTGACGAATCATGGCATTTAATTGGTCAAACGCTGAGCGCTCGGCTTCATCGGCAACGCCCGCCACCAGCGGGTCGACGAGCTCGGCAGACAAATTATCGTCGAACCAGTCATTGATCGCTGCTTCACCAAAATGTCCAAATGGCGGATTGCCGACATCGTGCAGCAGACAAGCCATCTCAATCAGGCTTTCAAATGCCCCTTCAAACTCATCCAACCCATAATTGGCCAGCCCGCCGCCCTGCGTTTTCAGCGCTTGCAGAATCTCTTTGGTGATATAGCGTCCGGTTTGCTGCACTTCCAACGAGTGTGTCAGACGCGAACGTACCGCGGCATTCCTTTCAAGCGGGAAAACCTGGGTTTTCTGTTGCAGACGCCGAATCGCAGCGGAGTTAATAATGCGCCCGCGATCGCTTTCAAAGTGGCGCGTAATAAAGTATTCCCCTTCGGGATCTTTGCGGCTGGTATAAGGGCGGGTGAAACTGATCTTCTTCCTGAAATTGATCGTCGCCATAATTACCCCTTATTTTTTCGTGAATTCTTCCTCAATCAGCCATGTTAGACTATGCCTCACTTTTGCGGGCTACATCCATTAAATTAGCGAGATTGTTATGAAAGTAGGCATTATTGGAGCGATGGAGCAGGAAGTTACCCTGCTGCGTGACAAAATTGAAAACCGTCAGACGCTGACGCTGGCTGGCTGCGAAATTTACACCGGCACGCTGAACGGTGTTGAAGTGGCACTGCTGAAATCAGGCATTGGTAAAGTCGCTGCCGCGCTGGGTACCACCCTGCTGCTTGAACTGTGCAAGCCGAATGTCGTGATCAATACCGGTTCCGCAGGCGGATTAGCGCCGACGCTGAAAGTAGGCGATATCGTGGTTTCAGATGAAGTGCGCTACCACGATGCTGATGTTACCGCCTTCGGTTACGAGCCTGGCCAGATGGCCGGCTGTCCGGCAGCGTTCGTCGCGGATAGCAAACTGATTACCGCCGCTGAGCAAGTAATAAAGCAACTCGACCTCAACGCGGTGCGTGGCTTAGTGGTGAGTGGTGATGCGTTTATCAACGGGGCTGACCCACTGGCGCGCATTCGTACTACCTTCCCGCAGGCAATTGCCGTGGAAATGGAAGCGACTGCGATTGGCCACGTTTGCCATCAGTTCAAGGTACCATTTGTGGTAGTGCGAGCCATTTCTGACGTTGCCGATCAGGAGTCACACCTGAGCTTCGACGAGTTTCTCAGCGTTGCGGCGAAACAATCCTCCCTGATGGTAGAAAACCTGCTGGTTCAACTGGCGCGTGGCTAAATATGTGCTGCTGGGGCTATTGCTGCTGTGCAATAGCCTGCTTGCCGCTGCGCCGCGGGTTGTCACCCTTTCACCGCATCTTACCGAGTTGGCCTTCGCCGCTGGCATTACGCCGGTAGCGGTCAGCGCCTACTCTGATTATCCCGCCCAGGCCAACGGGCTGGAGCAGGTGGCGAACTGGCAAGGCATCAAGGTGGAGCGCATTCTGCAACTCAAGCCGGACGTGGTGCTGGCGTGGCGCGGTGGCAATCCACAGCGGCAAATCGAACAGCTGCAACGTTTCGGCATTAAAGTTGAGTGGATCGATCCGCAGACCATCGATCAAATGATTGATGCGCTGGCGGCGTTACAGCAGTGGAGTCCGCGGCCGCAGCAGGCCATTGATGCGGCGCAAGCGTTGCGGAAACAGGAAGCGGAATTACGACAGCAGTATCAGCAAAGCACGCCAGTTCCGCTGTTTCTGCAGTTTGGCCAGCAGCCGCTGTTTACGGCTTCACGTAATACTCTGCAAAATCAGGTCATTGAGCTGTGTGGTGGGAAGAATATTTTTGCCGATAGCAGCGTGAGCTGGCCGCAGGTGAGCCGTGAACAGGTGCTGATGCGCCATCCGCAGGTGATTGTGATGGGGGGAGACGCTGCACACGCCGTCAGCATTGCCAGATTCTGGCAGCCCCAGCTCAATGTGCCGGTGATCGCCATCAATGATGATTGGTTAAGTCGCCCCGGTCCACGTATGCTGCTGGCAGCAAAACAGCTGTGTACAGCTTTACATCCGACGAAAAAAAATACCGAAAAAGAGTAAAGATTCGGCAAAAATTGTCGAAAATCAGAATACAAGGCACTGCAGCCACGTATGCTCTGTGCCCCTTTAGCGCGTAGCGCAATTTTGTCTTCACCAGGAACTAACCATGACCAGAGCTCTGCTGCTGGCCATAGGGCTTATGATTGCTGCGCCACTGAGTGCAGCAACGTCCACCGGCTCTATTGCCGTCGCGTTGACGCTATTCTCGCGTTGCGACATCTCGCGCCAGAATGAACACACGCTGCCGACTATTGATTGTGGTCGTCACTTTAGCGCGCAGCCGCGTATCACCGAACGCGTATTAAAACGCGACGCCAAGCGCCGTGAATCGGCACGCTTAGTCACTATTGAGTGGTAAAGATCTGGCTACCGGGACGGCAGCCAGAAGCAGCATTAGATGCTGAAGGAAGAACCGCAGCCGCAGGTGGTTTTGGCGTTAGGGTTAGTGACGATAAAACGTGAACCTTCCAGGCCTTCGGTGTAATCCACCGAGCCGCCAACCAGATATTGCAGGCTCATCGGGTCAACCACCAGCGCCACACCTTGTTTCTCGATGGTCATGTCGCCGTCGTTCATTTGATCGTCAAAGGTGAAGCCGTACTGGAAACCGCTGCAACCGCCGCCGGTGATGTAAACGCGCAATTTCAGCTCAGGATTCTCTTCATCAGCAATCAGGTTTTTTACTTTTTTAGCTGCTGCATCAGTGAATTGCAAAGGCAGCGCTGCTACGTCGTCACTCATCTTTTACTCCGGGTAAACGTCCAGGTCAGAAAACGACCTTAATTTCGCTATTATCTGCCAGCCGTCCAGTGCAATCAAGTCTCAAGCTTGGCACTGTGTGCCGCAGCATGCGCATGAAAGTATATACCCTAAACTTTAGCGCAAGCCGTTCTTCCCGTAGAATGGCGCCAGATTTTTTCCCGAACAGCAGGAGCAGAACCATGAGTAAGTCAGAAAACCTGTATGCCGCAGCGCAACGCCTGATCCCCGGCGGTGTGAACTCCCCGGTACGTGCCTTTACCGGTGTGGGCGGTGTGCCGCTGTTCATCGAACGCGCTGACGGTGCCTATCTTTATGATGCCGACGGCAAAGGCTATATCGATTATGTCGGTTCCTGGGGCCCGATGGTGCTGGGGCATAACAACGCCAACATCCGCAATGCGGTGATTGAAGCAGCCGCGCGCGGTTTGAGCTTCGGCGCACCGACCGAGATTGAAGTCAAAATGGCCGAGCTGGTGTGCGAACTGGTGCCAAGCATGGACATGGTACGTATGGTGAACTCCGGCACCGAAGCCACCATGAGCGCCATTCGCCTGGCGCGCGGCTTCACCCATCGCGACAAAATCATCAAATTCGAAGGCTGCTACCACGGTCACGCCGATTGCCTGCTGGTGAAAGCCGGTTCTGGCGCGCTGACCCTTGGCCAGCCAAACTCGCCGGGTGTACCGGCCGATTTCGCCAAACACACGCTGACCTGCACCTATAACGATCTCAGCACCGTACGTGTCGCGTTCGAGCAATATCCTGAGGATATCGCCTGTATCATCGTGGAACCGGTGGCAGGCAACATGAACTGCATTCCACCGCAGCCAGACTTCCTGCCGGGCCTGCGTGCGTTATGCGACGAATTTGGTGCGCTGCTGATCATTGACGAAGTGATGACCGGCTTCCGCGTGGCATTGGGCGGTGCTCAGGCTTATTACGACGTCACGCCCGATCTCACCTGCCTGGGCAAAATCATCGGCGGCGGTATGCCAGTAGGCGCGTTTGGCGGTCGTCGTGATGTCATGGATGCGCTGGCACCCACCGGTCCGGTTTATCAGGCCGGTACATTGTCCGGTAACCCGATTGCGATGGCGGCGGGCTTTGCCTGCCTGACGCAGATTGCACAACCGGGCACGCACAGCACGCTGACCGATCTGACCACGCAGTTAGCAGAAGGTCTGCTGGCAGCGGCGAAAGCCGAAAACATCCCGCTGGTGATCAACCACGTTGGCGGCATGTTTGGTATTTTCTTCACCGATGCGCAAGAAGTGACGTGCTATCAAGACGTAACGCAGTGCGACGTTGAGCGCTTTAAGCGCTTCTTCCACCTGATGCTGGAAGAAGGCGTCTACCTCGCACCATCAGCGTTCGAAGCGGGCTTTATGTCGCTGGCGCACAGTAAGGAAGATATTCAGCGCACCATCGATGCGGCGCGCCGCAGCTTCGCGCAGCTGTAAATGACAAGGGCGCCACATGGCGCCCTTCTGCTATGCCCTTCTCAGCAGCCAGATAAAATACGGCGCGCCGAAGAAGGTGGCCATCAGCCCTGCTGGAATCTGATCCGGGAACGCCAGCATCCTGCCGCACCAGTCGGCGAAGATCATCAATCCGCCGCCCAGTAAACCTGCCATCAGCACCTGCGGTAACGCGCGGCGGAAGCCGAGCATTCTTACAATGTGAGGTGCCATCAGGCCGACAAAACTCAGCGGCCCAATGGTTAAGGTTGCTGTGGCGGTTAGCGCTGCCGCCAGCAGCAGCAAACAGAGCCGTGATGTGGTCAGCGCCATGCCTGCCGAACGCGCAGTGGCGCTGCCAAGTGGTAGCAATGTCAGCCAGCGGCTCGCCAGCGGCGCCAGGGCAATCAGCACTATGCCAACCACTGCACTTTGAACGGCCTGCTGCATATTGATGTTGTAGGTCGAGCCAGAAATCCAGCTCAGTAAGCCGCCCATGCGCGGATCGCCACTCGCCAACAGCACCATCAATAACGTCACGAAGGCGCTGTTGAGCGCCATACCCGCCAGCAACATGCGTTCTGGCGAGAACCCGCCGCGACTCGCCACCAGCATAATCACCAGCAGCGTCAGGGCCGCACCGAGCGCGCCGGCGGGCAGCAGCCATGCCACGGCATCGCCCGGAACGAAGAACATCATCACCACGACGCCGCATGCGGCCCCCGAGCTGATGCCCAGCACTTCCGGGCTTGCCATGGGGTTACCGGTCAGCCGCTGAATCAGCGCTCCCGCTACACCAAGCATCATCCCGACCACCAGCGCGGCCAGTACGCGCGGAACGCGCCACGGCAGCAGCTGTTGCAGCATATCGCCGCTCACCCAGCTAAAGCCTTGCGCGTCACGCCCAAAAGTGATGCCAATCCAGCTCAACAGCGCCAGAATCAGTAAGCCAGTCAGGCACCAGCGCAACACGTTCTGCCGCTCGGCAGGCACATTGTCACCCTGATTGAGCGCAGGTGGCACCGAGCCCGTGCGCAGTCGCGGTAGCAGCCACAGCAGAATTGGCACGCCAATCAGCGCAGTCGCCGTGCCGGTAGAGACTTCACGCCAGTGGCCGGTCAGCCACAGCACGGCTTGATCCGCCAGCCACAGTAGCAGCGCACCAATCAGCGGGGCCAGCAGCATGCGGCTAAATAAGCGACGTCCGCCGAGCATCTTCGCCAGCAGCGGCGCAAACAGGCCGATAAAGCCGATAATACCCGCCACATTGACCAGCTGCGCGCTAAGCAAAATTGCCAGCGCTAATGCGGCAATTCGCGCCGCCGATAGCGCCAGACCGAGGTTTTTCGCTACACCATCGTCCAGCCCCATTAGCGTCAGCGGACGCAGCAGCGCCAGCGCCACCACAAACGCCAGCAGCAGACGCGGCCATAGCTGCGCCACGTTGTGCCCATCAAGCTGATTGAGCGCACCGGTACTCCACAGGAACATGTTCTGCAGCTGATCGTGATTGAAGATAGCGAAGATCTGGTTCACCGAACCGGCATACAGACTCAGCACCAAACCGGCAAGAATCAGCGTCACCGGCGAAAGACGTTTGCCCCAGGCAACCCCAAAGACCAAAACCCCGACCATCACCGCGCCACCCATCGCTGCAAACTGCTGTGTCAGCTCGCCACCCGGCAGCTGCCACAGCGTTGCCACGGTAATACCAAGCTGCGCACCGGACGATACGCCGAGCGTAGTGGGTTCTGCCAACGGATTGCGCAGTACCTGCTGGAACAGCAAGCCGGCCAATCCCAAGCCCGCACCGACCAGCAGCGCCAGCGCCAAACGCGACAACATGCTGTGATGAAAGACCACTTGCTGGATGTTGTTAATATCGGGCGCAAAAAATCCCTGCGGCCACTGTTCGATCGGCAATGCGTTACGTAAGTTAATAAACGTTAGCGCCAGCGCCAGCAGACATAGCGTACTCAGCAGCGCGACGGGAAAAAGACGATTGCGCATCATTGCGACTCCAGCGCGTGTTCCAGCACGCTAACAAATTTCAGCGCCGAATAGGTCGCACCGTAATACCACACCGCCGGAACGCGCTGGAAACGTCCGCCGCGCACAAACGGCAGCGCCTGCCACAACGCGGTTTTCATGACTTGCTGCATATCGCGCTCGTTGTCGTGATCGAAGCAAATCACCTGTACATCACCGACCTCCGCCAACCGCTCCAGCCCGACGACCGCGCTGCCCCAAAAGTTGGTTTCGCCCTGCCAGGCATTCCGCAACCCGAGGATCTCCATCACTTCGAGAAACAGGCTGTTTTTACCGAAGGTGATGGCATGGCGACTATCCATTAGCGACATCAAGAGCACCGGGCGATTGGCCCACGGCTTAAGGCGATCACGCGCTGCCGCCAGCTGCGCATCCACATACTGTAGATGCGCAGCTGCCTGCGCTTCTCGCCCAATCCTTGCTCCCAGCGCATGTAACGAGTGGCGCGCGGTGGTTAACGGTTTGCCATCGCCGCTATTGAGGTCAAAACCCATGGTTGGCGCAATGCGCTGCAACTTATCCAGCGCCGGGCCGTAACCATTGGAGTGCAGAATCAGTGAAGGTTCGAGCTGGGTCATTAGCTCAAGATTAGGTTCGGTGCGTAACCCCAAGTCAATCACGCGGGATGGCAGTGGTGGATCGCCCACCCACACGTTGTAGTTGTGCATATCAGCCACGCCGAGTGGCACCACGCCGAGCGCCATCAGCAGCTCCACCGGCAGCCACTCCAGCGCCAGAATGCGTTGTGCATCCGGCAATGCCGCTCGCAGCGATAGCGCGGACATGAAGGGTGAGAGCGCCAGCGCCGTCAGTAGGCGGCGGCGAGAGATGTCTAACATAGTGCGCCTCAGTACACGAAACTGACGGGCGCGCCGCCCTGCGGATGAGGCAAAATCCCCATTGGAATACCGTAGATGTTGCCCAGCACATCAGCCTGCATGATCACTTCGGGGCCGCCTGCGGCAATCACTTCACCGCCACGCAGCGCCACTAAACGATCGCAATAGCGTGCCGCCATGTTGAGATCGTGCAGTACCGCAATCACCGTTAGCCCGCGCTCGCGGCTGAGTCGTTGGATCAGCGCCAGCACATCAACCTGATGGGCGATATCCAGCGCTGACGTGGGTTCATCCAGCAGCAGACAGCGGCTGTTTTGCGCCACCAGCATCGCCAGCCACGCGCGCTGCCGCTCACCGCCGGAAAGGCTATCCACCAGACGTCCGGCAAAGGGTTTTAATCCCACCAGCGTAATCGCTTCGTCCACCCGATCGCGATCTTCCTGACCATAACGCCCCAGCGCGCCGTGCCACGGATAGCGACCAATCGCCACCAGTTCACGCACCGTCATCCCCTCTGCCGCTGGCAGCTGCTGCGGCAGATACGCGACCTGGCGCGCAAAATCTTTACTGCCCCAGTTTTCCACCGCATCTTCATTCAGCAGTACACGCCCTTCACTCGCCGCATGGTGACGGCCGAGCATTTTCAGCAGCGTAGATTTGCCGGAGCCGTTGTGACCGATCAGCGCCGTGACTTTGCCGGGCGCAAAGGTGAGAGACAGCGGATGAAGGAGCGTGCGGCCAGGCACCCGAAAACTAACGTTATCGAGCCTGAAAGTGGTTTCTGCGTGATGCGGATGCTGCATGATAATCCCTGGTTAATGGGCATTGTAAGGTCGCCATTAATGGCGACCAGAAACTCAGGTGCGCATAAATGCGCACCCTACAAACGCGTTAGAAGCGGAAAGTCGCGGTTCCGACAATCTGCCGCTCAGCGCCCCAATAGCAGGCGTATTCGCGGTAGCAACTGGCAACGTATTCACGATCGAACAGGTTATTCACGTTCACGCCAATCGAAGAGCCCGGCAGGCCGAAACGGGCAAGATCGTATTTCAGCGCGGCATCAACGGTGGTGTAACCGGCTACGTCAAAGTTTTGGTTAACGTTAGCCGCGTCATTGGGGCTGTAGATACCTTTACTTTCACCGACATAACGCACGCCTGCGCCCACCGTTACGCCTGAAAGCGCCGTTTCATGGAAGGTGTAATCGGTCCACAGCGATGCCATATGCTTCGGCACCTGATTTGGCGTTTTGCCCTTCAGGTTGGTGTCTTCGGTATACTCCGCATCGGTGTAGGTATAAGACGCCGTCATGTTGATGTTGGCATTCAGAGCCGCTTTAGCTTCCAGCTCAACGCCGCGTGAGCGAATTTCACCACTCTGAATACTGGCAAACGGGTGGTTAACCGTATCCGGATCGGCCGTCAGATTCTTGGTCTTCGTCAGTTGATAAACCGCAGCCGTGAGGACAACAGGACGATCTTTTGGTACGTATTTCACGCCCGCTTCATACTGTTTAGCGCGGGAAGGATCAAATGCCTGGCCATCCCAGGTTGAACCCGAGTTCGGAATGAAGGCTTCGCTATAGCTGAAGTATGGCGCGATCCCATTATCGAACACGTAGTTCAGGCCACCGCGCCAGGTGAAGGCCTGATCGTTCTGGCGATCAACCTTATCCGTCACGCGATCGTAAACCGAGTTCATGGCGTAATCGTAGCGTCCGCCCAGGGTTAACACCCAACGGTTCCATTCCATCTGATCCTGCGCGTACAAGCCGGTTTGGCGCTGCTTGTTAAGATGCTGATACGGATCATCAAACGGCGTTACGCTATCGTCGCCATATTGTGGATTGACTGCACTCAGCGGTGATGCGGTACCAAACTGCGCATCAATGTCGTTGCGGGTTCGCTGGAAATCAACACCCAGCAGCAGTGTATGATCAACCTGGCCCGTCGCAAATTTGGCTTGCGCCTGGTTATCCACCGCAAACTGATTCAGCTTTTCATTGGAAACGGCAGAGCCGCGAATGATCTCTAAAGTGGCCGGATTAAAGTTGCTGCCATAAATACTGCGATAATCGGTACGCAGATCGGCATAGCGCAGATTCTGCCGCACCGTCCAGGTATCGTTGAAGCTGTGCTCAAAGTTGTAGCCCACCATCTTGGTGTTACGCGAGATCTTGTTGCTGTCTTCGCCTTCATCAAAGTTGGTCGGCAATTTGTATTCGCTGCCATCAGGACGTTTAATGCCTACAACGGTTCCCTGACGCGGCAGCCAACCGTAATAGCCGGTTTCCGGTTCGTTCTGGAAATAGGTCAGCAGATCGAAACGGGTATTTTCATCTGGACGCCAGCTGAATGATGGCGCAATGGTATAGCGCTTCTCTTTGTTCATATCTTGCTGGGCGTCAGCGCTATGCGCCAGACCGGTGAGGCGATAACTGTACACGCCGTCATCATCAATCGAGCCGCCGAAGTCGAAACCGGTGGAGAAGAGGTTGTCAGTGCCCATTTGGAACTGCACTTCACGCAGCGTCTCCTGCGTTGGACGTTTGCTCACCAGCGATACAACGCCGCCTGGATTGCTCTTGCCATACAGCACCGAAACCGGACCGCGCAGCAGTTCGGCGCGTTCCAGGAAATAGGGATCGATCGCAAACTCTGAGTAGTTATCACCCTGCAGTTTCAGGCCATCAAGATATTGGTTGGTATTCGTTTCGCTGAAACCACGAATCGACAGGGCATCAATGACATTGGAACTGCCGCGGTTGCCGGTCAACACGCCAGGCGTATAGTTGAAAGCCCCTTTCACGCTGGTGACGTTTTTCATCGCCATCTCTTCCTGCGTGACCACAGAGATCGACTGCGGGGTCTTCTCAATCGGAGTATCGGTTTTAGTACCGGTAGCGCTACGCTTGGCGGCGATGGTAGGTGACGGTCCCCACGCGCTCTCCTGCGCAACGGCACTGCCGCCATCCGCGCTGACAACGACAGTATCTTCTGCCAGCGCCTGCGCGCTGAGCGTGCCCAGAGTCAATGAAATAAGCCAGGCCAGCGGTCGACGGGGTGAACTCGGGCGTAAAAAACAAGGATTAGTGCTTCGCGTATTCATAAGTGAGATCTCTCGAAAAAAGTCGATGCAGGCGAATACAAACGAGAATGATTATTATGACGCACGGATAATAGGCGAAATACGCCAATATTCGCAACTTGTAATGGCTTATTGCGCGGGGTTAGCGACCAGATCGCGCATATCCATGATCGCGATTAACAAAGTTGCAGGCATGAAAAAAGGGCGCCGTAGCGCCCTCTGTTTTCTCAGCATGCTATTTGCTGCCGAACATATCCTTAATCCAGCCAGCCACGCCGTCTGAATCTTTCTGCTCGTTTTGCGGCTGCTGTTGCTGCTGCTGTTGTTCTTGCTGCTGCAACTGCTGCTGCTGTTGCTGCACCTGCTCTTGCTGCTGCTGACACAGCGCATTCGGATCCAGCGACCACACCGGCAGAGAACGCCATGTGCTGCTGCCGCTACCACAGATAAAGTTACCGGCAGAATCGACGTTCATCTGCGTGATATCTTCCGGTGGCGTCAGCACCAGCGGCATCGGCGCCTGATTATCGAGATAGCGGCGATAGAGTTGCATCGCCCCGCTCGCACCGTACAGCTTCGATGTCTGGTTGTTGTCGCGGCCTACCCAGGTAATCGCCACCTCTTTGCCATCAACACCGGCGAACCAGCTGTCGATCAGGTCATTGGTGGTACCGGTTTTGCCGGCCAGATGGGCATTCGGGTAACGCGCACCCAGCGCACGCGCGGTACCATGATCTGCCACCTGCTGCATGGTGTAGAGCGTGAGATAAGCGGCCTGCGCCGGCTCCACGCGCTGCGCCTGCGGGTAGCTCTGATACAGCACGGTACCATCTTCAGCAATCACCGAGCGCACAGCCGAAAGCTCCGCGCGGTTCCCTCCACTGGCAATCGACTGGAACGCCTGCGCCACTTCAATCGGCGTCAGGTTCAATGCCCCCAGCAGCATGGACGGCACCGGATGCAGCTGATCTTTCGGCACGCCCAGCTTGGTCCAGGTATCCACGACCGCATCCAGACCCAACGTCATACCAAGGTTAACCGTCGGTACGTTCATCGAGTTGGTTAATGCATCCACCAGCATCACTTTGCCGCTGAAGCGACGATCGTCATTCATCGGTTTCCAGATGGTGCCGTTCGGCTGTTTCAGCGCAATCGGCTCATCAGCGATCCAACTGTTAAGGCGATAGCTGTTCGGCTGGCTCAGTGCGGTTAAATAGGTAGCCGGTTTCGCCAGCGAACCAATTGAACGACGCGCCTGCAGCGCACGGTTATAACCGGCAAACTGCGGATCGGCACCGCCTACCATGGCGCGCACTTCACCGCTAAAGCGGTCAACCACCACCATCGCGGTTTCCAGATCCTTCAGGCCACGCTGTTTTTTCAGCGTTGGAATCCCTTCCACCACCGCTTTCTCGGCGGCATCCTGTGAAATCGCATCCAGCGTGGTGAAAATTTTCACGCCAGAGAGATCTTTCATTTTGTCGCCGAGCTTAGCCTGCAGCTCATTCCGCACCATCTGCATAAATGCCGGCTGCGGCGTGATGACACCGCCTTTCGGCTGCACGCCAAGCGGACGCGCCGACAGCATGTCGTAAAGCTCCTGATCGATGACGTTCTGCTGCTGCAGCAGACGCAACACCAGATTACGTCGCTCCAGTGCCAGTTTCGGATTACGCCACGGGTTATACAGCGACGCGCCTTTCACCATGCCGACCAGCATCGCCTGCTGATCGAGGCTCAGCTCATCCACCGGACGACCAAAGTAGTACAAACTCGCCAGCGGGAAGCCGCGGATCTGATCGTTACCGGTCTGGCCGAGATACACCTCGTTGAGGTAGAGCTCGAGGATGCGATCTTTGCTGTAGCGCGCATCCATGATCACCGCCATGTAGGCTTCACGCGCTTTACGCCACAGCGAACGCTCGTTGGTGAGGAACAGGTTTTTCACCAGCTGCTGCGTCAGCGTACTGCCGCCCTGCACCGCTTTACCGGCAGTCAGGTTGGCGAGGAACGCGCGACCAATCGAGTACGGGCTAATGCCATCGTGCTCGTAGAAGTGGCGGTCTTCGGTGGCGATCAACGTGCTGACCAACAGGTCCGGGAAACCGGCGCGCGGCACGAAGAGACGTTGTTCACCGTTTGGCGACTGCAGCATGGTGATCAGACGCGGATCGAGGCGGAAAAAGCCAAAATCGCGGCCGGTGTCGAGGTTTTTAATCTCGCTCAGCTCATTTTTGCTAAACGTCAGACGGGCGTTAATCTGCCCTTCTTTGCTGTCCGGGAAATCAAACGGACGACGCAGCAGATCAATGGTGTTGCCCTTAACGCTGAACTCACCCGGACGCGTGATGCGCGACACTTCGCGATACTGCGTGCCTTCCAGCAGCGCAATCATCTCTTTTTTGTCGTAGGACATGCCCGGTTCAAGGCTCACCATGCGACCATAAACGGCCGCGGGCAGTTGCCACACTTTGCCGTCGATGCGACTGCGAATTTCCGAGTCGAGATAGACGCCCCAGGCGGCCATCACCACAACAAACACCAGGAAGAGTTTAATCAACCAGCCTAACCAACGACGTTTGCCGCGTGGCGGTCGTTTTCCTTTACCTTTACCTTTTGGTGGCACTGGTCCACTCTCCTCATCTTCTTCGTCAAAATCGTCCTGATCGATATCATCATCCAGCTCCCTGCGGCGACCCCGACGCGCAGTGCTGCGCGGTGGCTTTGGCGTTTTTCCTTTACGCCCAATAGGTTCGCGATCGTTCCCAGACATGCTTTTATTCTCCAGGCATTGCTACGGCGGCGGCCGTTACTCTAACTGCTTTCTCGTGCTGCGCATGGCAGAACCCTCTGAATTCGATCCAAAGCGCTTCACGATGAAAATTTCTTGGTCCGCCTTGTGGGTAAGGCGTTGGCCGGATCGTCCGGCCACGGATGCTTCGGATAGCGCCCTTTCATCTCTTTCTGCACGTCCAGATAGGCACCGCGCCAGAAGGCTGCCAGATCGCGGGTGATCTGTAGCGGACGGTGTGCAGGTGAGAGCAGCTCCAACACCAGCGGTATGCGGCCATCCGCCACCGCCGGATTCTGCGCTTCGCCAAACATCTCCTGCATCCGCACCGCCAGCGCAGGTGGCTTCTCAGCATCGTAGCGGATCGGCAGGCGGCTTCCGGTCGGCACAGTGTAATGAGTTGGCAGCACACTATCCAGCCGCTGGCGTTGTGACCATGTCAGCAAATGTAATAATGCGCTGACAAGGTTGATGCCCTGCAATCCCTTCAAATCGCGCACCGTGCTCATCTCTGGTAATAACCAGCTTTCCAGCGTATCGAGCAAACTGTCATCGTCCAGCTGCGGCCATGCCTCTTCCGGCAGCCACTGTGCTGCACACTGCACCCGCAAGCGTAGCTGTTCGGACTCCGGTTGCCAGCCCAGTACCGCTAAGCCTTTTTCACGGATCCAGCGCAGCATCGCCGGATGCAATATTTCGGCTTCCGGACGCGCCTGCGGCTGCGCTTTTAGCACCAGCGCACCGATGAGTTCGCGTTTCCAGGCGCGTAACGTGCCTTTCTCCTCATCCCACTCCACGTCGGTGCGTTGCTCAATCAGCGTTGGGCACTCGCGGCTTAGCGCGTCGATGTTCACCGGCAGCGCCAGCAGCATGCGCGCATCCGCCGCGCTCGCGCCCTGCAACAGCACCGGCGCGATCAGCCATTCATAGCGACTCAACCCATCCTGCTCGTTGAGCATTGCGCCAATGCCGTTCGCCAGCTGATAGCGCGCGCTGTCGCCACGGCGCTGCGCCAGACGATCGGCAAAACCAGCAGCCAGCAGTTGCGGAAACAGATCGGGATTGATGTTGCCGCCGCTGGCGTTAAGGCGTTTTTGCCACTGACGCGCACGGCGTTGCCAATGCGATTGCGGATGGTTGAGCGCATCGCGCAGATCGACGCTGCCGCTGCGCGGGGGATCTTCCAGAATCGCCACCAGCAGCGCGGCGCTGGCAATGGCGTTGTTGTCTTGCCCGGCAGCAACCAGAATGGCACTCAGACGCGGATCGCTACCCAGCGCAGCCATTTTGCGACCGCGCGCGTTGAGCTGGTGATTTTTCAGCGCGCCTAAGCGGGTTAATTGTTCGCACGCTGCGCGCAAATTACGCGGCGGTGGTGCGTCGAGCCAGCTGAGCTGCGCCGCCTCCTGGCAGCCCCATTGCAGCAAGTCGATCTGCAGCGACGTCAGATCGCTGTTAAGGATCTCCGGTTCGCTCTGCGCCGCGGCACGCAGTGCCTGTTCCTGCGGCAGTAAATGCAGGCAGATTCCGGGTTCAAGACGCCCGGCGCGACCGGCGCGCTGCGTCATCGACGCCTGGCTAATGCGCTGCGTTTGCAGCCGCGTTACGCCGCTGCGCGCATCAAACTGCGCCGAGCGTTCCAGCGCGCTGTCGACCACCAGGCGAATGCCCTCGATGGTCAAACTGGTTTCCGCGATGTTGGTCGCCAGCACCACTTTACGACGCCCCGCCGGTGACGGTAAAATTGCCCGCCGCTGGGCATCCAGCGATAACACGCCATATAAAGGTGCCAGATCCACCTCTTCACTGACGCGCGCTTCCAGCTCGCGCTTCACCCGCTCAATCTCTGCCACGCCGGGTAAGAACAGCAGCAGCGAACCGGCTTCTTCGCGCAGTAGCTGCGCCACTTCGCGCGCTACCGCTTCTTCAAAACGTTGCTGGCTATTAAGCGAGGCATAACGGCGTGTGACCGGGAAGCTGCGGCCTTCCGACACAATAAAGGGCGCGTCCGGCAGCAGCTGACGCAAACGCTGGTTATCGAGCGTCGCTGACATTAGCAAGATCTTCAGATCGTCGCGCAGTCCCTGCTGCACATCGAGCAGCAGCGCCAGCGCTAAATCCGCTTGCAAACTGCGCTCGTGGAATTCGTCGAGGATCACCAGCGACACGCCTTCCAGCATCGGATCGTGCTGCAGCATGCGCGTCAGAATGCCTTCCGTTACCACTTCCAGTCGGGTAGTGGCGCCGCAACAGCTTTCGCCGCGCATGCGATAGCCGACAGTCCCGCCTGGCTGCTCGTCGAGCAGCTCTGCCAGACGCTGTGCCACGTTGCGTGCAGCTAACCGACGCGGTTCCAGCATGATGATGCGGCCCGGTAATTGACCGTGTTGCAGCAGCTGTAACGGCAGCCAGGTGGATTTACCTGCGCCCGTTGGCGCCGCCAGCAGCACCTGTGGCGACTGCGCCAGCGCGGCCAGCAATTCGGGCAGCACCTCGCTTACCGGTAACTCACTCAAACTCAACTCCCAAAATGCCTGTGCTAAGATGGCGCGCATTGTAGCACTCTACGACGCGGATTACCGGAGGCCAACCTGGCAACGCAACGTCTGTTTTTTGCCCTTGAACTGCCCGCTCCGCTTCAGCAACAGCTGGTGCAGTGGCGTGCAGATAACTTTGCTGCGGAGGCGGGTAAACCGGTGGCGGCGGCCAATTTGCATCTGACGCTGGCGTTTCTTGGCGAGGTGAGCGATGAGACATCGCGCAAGCTGCAGCGGTTAGCCTCGCGCATCGTGCAACCGGGCTTTGCGCTGGATCTGGATGATGCCGGCCACTGGCCGCGTCCCGGCGTGGTGTGGCTAGGTTGCCAGCGTGCGCCGCGCGGTTTATTGCAACTTGCCAGCCTGCTACGCGCACAGGCCGCACGTCATGGTTGTGCGCAGAGTCCACAGCCTTTTCATCCACACGTCACGCTGCTGCGTCACGCCGCGCATCAGGTTACGCTGCCGCCGCGCGGCTTTCACTGGCGCGCTGATATCCGCCATTTCACCTTGTTTGCATCGAACGTTGCTGGCGGGCGCACGCGCTATCAGGCGCTAGCCCGCTGGCCGCTGCCCTCATCGACAGGAGTATAAATGCAGTTCGATCCGCCGCTCAGACCCGCCCGCTTAATCGCCCGCTACAAACGTTTTTTAGCCGATGTGATAACGCCAGAAGGCGAAACGCTGACCATTCACTGCGCTAACACCGGCGCGATGACCGGCTGCGCCACGCCGGGTGATACCGTGTGGTACTCAACCTCCACCAGCGCCACGCGCAAATATCCGCACAGCTGGGAGCTCACCGAGACCCAACAAGGCCACTGGATCTGCGTGAATACCCTGCGCGCTAACCAATTGGTGCGTGAGGCGCTGACTCTCAATACGATTCCGGAATTATCCGCTTACAGCCATTGCCAGCCTGAAGTGAAATACGGCACGGAAAAAAGCCGAATTGACTTCCTGCTGCAAGCGGAGGGCCGATCGAACTGCTATATTGAAGTCAAGTCCGTCACCCTTTTACATCTAGGTAAAGGCTACTTTCCGGATGCTGTGACGACTCGGGGCCAGAAACATCTGCGCGAACTTAGCACTATCGTGGCAGAAGGCCATCGGGCCGTTTTGTTGTTCGCTGTTTTGCATACGGGGATTGAGGACGTTTCCCCGGCACGCCATATCGACGTGCAATACGCAGAACTACTGGAACAGGCGCAACGCTGTGGTGTGGAAGTGTTAGCGTACCGTGCTCAGATATCACCTTTACAGATATTACTTACGCATCCAATTAACGTAGCGTTGTAATATTTATAGCAATTTGCTGTGATAGGAATGTTCTGGGCGAGGCGCTGAATACGCGATTCTTCAGAGGCTTGTCAAGTAGTGGTCAGGATTAATTGCCAACCTTGATTGCTTCTGCTATTTATAGCGGCCTGTTTTTTTCCCTTTAAGGGAATCGATAGTGCGTGTTATCCAGGAGAAACAACATGCAAGAAGGGCAAAACCGTAAAACATCGTCCCTGAGTATCCTCGCCATTGCTGGAGTGGAGCCGTATCAGGTGAAACCGGGCGAAGAGTATATGAACGACGCCCAGCTAGGTCACTTCCGTAAGATTCTGGAAGCCTGGCGCAACCAACTTCGGGATGAAGTAGATCGCACTGTGTCACATATGCAGGACGAAGCTGCCAACTTCCCGGATCCGGTCGACCGTGCCGCACAGGAAGAAGAGTTCAGCCTGGAATTGCGTAACCGCGATCGTGAGCGCAAACTCATTAAAAAGATTGAGAAAACGCTCAAGAAAGTGGATGACGACGATTTCGGTTACTGTGATTCCTGCGGTGTAGAAATTGGTATTCGCCGCCTTGAAGCGCGTCCGACTGCCGATCTCTGCATTGACTGCAAAACGCTGGCAGAAATCCGCGAGAAGCAGATGGCAGGCTAATGGCCGTGAGCAGACTGTTACCGCACAGCCGGGAAAATGCTGGTTTTCCCGCCGTGCGGTACACTTCTTTATGAACACTTCAACCTCTCCCTGCATCGGGCGCTTCGCTCCCTCTCCTTCTGGTGACCTGCATTTTGGTTCGCTCATCGCCGCATTAGGCAGTTACCTGAGCGCGCGCGCGCAACAGGGACGCTGGCTGGTTCGTATTGAAGATATTGATCCCCCCCGTGAAGTTCCCGGTGCGGCAACGCGTATTTTGCAGCAGCTGGAACATTATGGTTTGCATTGGGATGGCGACGTTCTATGGCAGTCACAGCGTCATGAAGCCTATCGTGACGCACTCAGCTGGCTCCAAACCCATCGTCAAAGTTACTTTTGCAGCTGCCCGCGCAGCCGTATTCAGCTGCTCGGCGGCAGTTATGACGGCCATTGCCGCGATTTGCAGCTGCCGCGGGAGAATGCCGCACTGCGCCTGCGCCAGCATGCGCCGGTGTATGGCTTTGACGATTGCCTGCGCGGGCATTTACAGGCGGAAGAACGGTTAGCAGAGGAAGATTTTATTATTCATCGCCGTGATGGGCTGTTTGCTTATAACCTGGCGGTGGTGGTTGACGACCATTTTCAGGGCGTGAACGAGATTGTACGCGGCGCGGATTTAATTGAACCCACCGTACGGCAAATTGCGCTCTATCAGCAGTTCGGCTGGCCGGTGCCGGCGTACCTGCATTTGCCGCTGGCAATCAATCAGGATGGCAATAAGCTTTCCAAACAGAATCATGCGCCCGCGCTGCCCACTGGTGATGCGCGACCGCTTTTAGTCCAGGCATTGCGCTTCCTGGGCCAGCCGGTAGGTGAAGGTTGGCAGGATGAATCGCTGGAAAGCCTGCTGAAACAGGCTGTCGCACAGTGGAATATCCGCCTGATTCCGTTGCAGAACGCCATGAAGCCCGATGAAATGACATCGCCATTCCTAAATGGTTCTCAACAGGCTATGATTAGCCGCTGATTTTATTAACACCCTTTTATCACTGTCGAGGTGTCCCATTTTTACCCGAGTCGCTAATTTTTGCCGGAGAGTCCTCAAGCGTGATGAGGAGGCGCCTGAAGAGGTGGAAGCTGAGAGTCTGATGACCGTCATTCCACGAGAAAGCCACAACATCTCACGCAAAGATATCAGCGAAAACGCCCTCAAAGTGCTCTATCGTCTGAATAAAGCCGGATACGAAGCCTACCTGGTTGGCGGCGGCGTGCGCGATTTGCTGCTGGGCACCAAGCCGAAAGACTTTGATATCACCACCAACGCCACGCCTGAGCAGATGCGTAAGCTGTTCCGCAACTGCCGCCTGGTGGGACGTCGTTTCCGTCTGGCGCACGTGATGTTCGGTCCGGAAGTGATCGAAGTGGCGACGTTCCGTGGTCATCATCAGGAAGAGAGTGAAGAAGATCGCAATAGTTCGCAGCGCGGCCAGAACGGCATGCTGTTGCGCGACAACATTTTCGGCAGCATAGAAGACGATGCTCAGCGCCGCGATCTCACCATCAACAGCCTCTATTACAGCGTGGCGGATTTCACCGTCCGTGATTATGTTGGTGGCCTGCACGATTTGCAGGAAGGCATCATTCGACTGATTGGCGATCCGGAAACCCGCTACCGCGAAGATCCGGTGCGCATGCTGCGCGTGGTGCGCTTCGCCGCCAAGCTCGAGATGCGCATCGCGGCAGAAACCGCCGAGCCGATTCCACGTCTGGCTACCCTGCTCAACGATATTCCTCCGGCGCGTCTTTTTGAAGAGTCGCTGAAGCTGCTGCAGGCCGGTTACGGCTACCGCACCTATCAAATGATGCGTGAATATCAGCTTTTCCAGCCGCTGTTCCCAACGCTAACGCGCGGCTTCACCGCTGAAAGCGATAGCCTGATGGAACGCATGCTGGCGCAGGTGCTGAAAAACACCGATACCCGTATTCAGAATGATATGCGCGTGAATCCGGCGTTCCTGTTCGGTGCAATGTTCTGGTATCCACAGCTGGAATCCGCCGAGCGTATAGCGCAGGAAAGCGGCCTGACCTATTACGATGCCTTCGCACTGTCGATGAACGAAACGCTGGATGAAGCCTGCCGTGCTCTGGCGATTCCGAAGCGTATTACCACGCTGATTCGCGATATCTGGCAGCTGCAACTGCGTATGTCACGCCGTCACGGCAAGCGTGCGTGGAAGCTGATGGAGCATCCTAAGTTCCGCGCGGCCTACGATTTGCTGGCGCTGCGTGCCGAGGTGGAAAACAATCCAGAGCTGCAAAAGCTGACGCATTGGTGGGGTGAGTTCCAGGCGGCCGCGCCGGTTCAGCAAAAAACCATGATGACCACGCTGGGCGACGATCCGGCACCACGCCGTAAACCGCGTCGTCCGCGTCGCCGTCCAACCGGGCCACGTCGCGATACCAATAGCGCGCAATGACCCGCGTTTACCTCGCTTTAGGCAGTAATCTGGCCGATCCGCTGCATCAGGTTGATGCAGCGCTGGCCGCGCTCGATGCCATCCCACACACCTCGCGCATCAAAACCTCTTCGCTGTATCGCACACCGCCCTACGGCCCGCCGGATCAGCCCGATTACCTTAATGCGGTGGTTGAACTGGAAACCGCGCTGGACGCCGAAGCCCTGCTCGATCACACCCAACGCATTGAGCTGAAACACGGGCGCGTGCGCAAAGCCGAACGCTGGGGACCGCGCACGCTGGACCTCGACATCATGCTGTTTGGCGACGCCACGATAACTACGCCACGTCTTACCGTGCCGCACTACGACATGCACAACCGCGCTTTTATGCTGGTGCCGCTGCTGGAAATTGCCCCGCAGCTGTCGCTGCCGAATGGACAAGCATTGTCCGCCATTCTTGCCACGCTCGATCGCAGCGCTATCCGTTTGTGGTCTGAGTAACCCGTAGTACACTGCGCGCATCAGAAAACTCTGGAGTGTGTGATGAAACCGACAACTATCTCCCATTTACGCCAACTGAAAGCCAGCGGCCGCAAATTCGCCACGCTAACGGCTTATGACTTCAGTTTTGCCCGCCTGTTTGCCGACCAGGGCATTCAGGTGATGCTGATTGGTGATTCGCTGGGCATGACCGTGCAGGGCCATGAATCGACCCTGCCCGTCACCGTGGCGGATATCGCTTATCACACCGCCGCCGTCCGTCGCGGCGCACCGCATGCGCTGGTGATGGCCGATTTGCCGTTTATGAGTTACGCCACGCCGGAGCAGACCTTCACCAGCGCCGCGCAGCTAATGCGTGCCGGCGCCAACATGGTGAAGCTGGAAGGCGGCGAGTGGCTGGCAGAAACCGTGCGCATGCTGACCGAGCGCGCCGTGCCGGTATGTGGTCATCTGGGCCTGACGCCGCAGTCGGTGAATGTATTCGGTGGCTACAAGGTTCAGGGACGCGATGAAGCCGCCGCCGAACGTCTGCTGGCCGATGCGCTGGCGCTGGAAGCCGCTGGCATGCAGCTGCTGGTGCTGGAGTGCGTGCCGGTGGCATTAGCCGAACGCGTCACTAAAGCGCTGTCGATGCCGGTAATTGGTATCGGTGCCGGTAATGTCACCGACGGTCAGATTCTGGTGATGCATGATGCCTTTGGCATTACCGGCGGCCACATTCCCAAATTTGCCAAAAATTTCCTCGCCGAAACCGGCGACATTCGTGCGGCGATTCGCCAATATATTGCCGACGTTGAGGCGGGCACCTATCCAGCCGCTGAACACAGTTTCCAGTAAATCAGGAGATTTGCAGTGCTGATCATTGAAACACTGCCGTTGCTGCGTCGTGAAATTCGTCGCTGGCGTCAGGCAGGCAAACGTATCGCGCTGGTGCCCACCATGGGCAACCTGCATGACGGTCATCTGACGTTAGTCGATGAAGCGCGAGAACGGGCCGATATTGTGGTGGTGTCGATTTTCGTAAACCCGATGCAGTTTGATCGCCCCGACGATTTGGCGCGTTATCCCCGCACGTTGCAGGACGATTGCGAGAAGCTCAATCGTCACAGCGTCGATGTGGTATTTGCGCCGGCGCCAGCGGAGGTTTACCCGCAAGGTCTCGATAGCCAGACGTTTGTCGAAGTACCGGGACTCTCATCGCTGCTGGAAGGCGCCAGCCGTCCGGGCCATTTCCGCGGCGTCTCCACCGTCGTCAGCAAATTGTTCAATCTGGTGCAGCCCGACATCGCCTGCTTCGGCGAGAAAGATTTTCAACAGCTGGCGATTATCCGCAAGATGGTGGCGGATATGGGCTTCGATATTGAAATTGTTGGCGTACCTACCGTGCGGGCCAAAGATGGCCTGGCGCTAAGCTCGCGCAATGGCTATCTCACCGCCGACGAGCGTAAAATCGCGGCGGGCTTAAGCCAGGTGATGAACAGCATGGCTGAACGCCTGAGCAAGGGCGAACGTCGTGTGGAAGAGATTATTGAACAAGCGGAAGCCGCGCTACGTGAAAAGGGGTTCCGTCCAGACGGACTGGCCATTTGCGATGCCGCCACGCTGCAAGCGTTGACGGTTGATAGCCAACGCGCGGTGATCCTGATGGCAGCCTGGCTGGGCAATGCGCGTCTGATCGATAATCAGCAAGTGGATCTGACGGAGTAACGTTCCGTCGTTTATTAGCAGCATACAAAGGTTATCCCGCTATGATACGTACCGTACTTCAAGGCAAACTGCATCGCGTTAAAGTGACCCAGGCGGATTTGCATTACGAAGGTTCCTGCGCCATTGACCAGGATTTCCTCGACGCGTCCGGCATTCTGCAATATGAAGCCATCGATATCTATAACGTCACCAACGGCCAGCGTTTTTCCACCTACGCTATCGCCGCAGAACGCGGCTCGAAGATCATCTCCGTCAACGGTGCCGCCGCACGCTGCGCCTGCGCTGGCGATATTATGATCATCTGTTCTTATGTGCAGGTAGAAGATGAAGTCGCCCGCAGCTGGCAGCCGAAAGTCGCCTATTTCGAAGGTGATAATGAGATGAAGCGCCTTGCCAAGGCGTTGCCAGTTCAGGTCGCCTGATGCAACAAGGGCGCGGTTTTTACACCGCGCCCTTGTTACTCGGCGGGTCGCCACTGCTGGCGACCGCGACCGTCATTACGTACGTAATCCCCTGCCACGCTGAATCAGCGTATACACCAGCACGTAAAACACCACGATAAAGGCAATCAGCACCGAGAGCGTAAACACCAGCGGCACATCGTTGATGCCGAGGAAACCGTAACGGAAGCCGCTGATCATATACACCACCGGATTCAGCTTCGACACCGCTTGCCAGAACGGCGGCAGCAGCGTCAGCGAGTAGAACACGCCGCCCAGATAGGTTAACGGTGTCAGCACGAAGGTAGGAATCAGGCTGATATCATCAAAAGTGCGCGCGAAGACCGCATTCAGCAGGCCCGCCAGCGAGAACAGGATGGCAGTGAGCAGCAGCGTCAGCGCCACCATCGACCACGAATGCACGTGGAACGGCACGAAGAACAGGGAAATCGCAGTAACCAAAATGCCCACGCACACGCCACGCGCCACGCCACCGCCGACATAACCGGCAATGATAATGTGCGTCGGCACCGGCGCCACCAGCAGCTCTTCAATATTGCGCTGGAACTTGGCGCTGAAAAACGACGACGCCACGTTGGCATAAGCGTTGGTGATCACCGCCATCATAATCAGGCCCGGCACGATAAACTGCATGTAGCTGAACCCGTGCATATCACCGATACGTGAACCAATCAGGTTGCCGAAGATGATGAAATACAACGTCATGGTGATGACAGGCGGTACCAGCGTCTGAATCCAGATGCGGGCGAAGCGGTTAATCTCTTTGCTCCAGATACTCTTGAGCGCCACCCAATACAAGTGCGTCATGCTTTCACTCCTGTTTTTCCCTGCGTCAGGCTGACGAACAGCTCCTCAAGGCGGTTAGCTTTGTTACGCATACTCAGCACCTGCACGCCCTGCGCGCTCAGCTGGCTGAACACACTGTTCAGCCCCTGCTCGCGCATCACTTCCACTTCCAGCGTGGAGGTATCCACCAAACGATACTGGAAGCCCTCCAGCTGCGGCAGCGGGCTGCGCGGAGCGAGATCCAGAATGAAGGTTTCGGATTGCAGCTTGGAGAGCAACCCTTTCATCGAGGTGTTTTCCACCAGCTCGCCGCTCTGGATAATACCGATATTGCGGCACAGCATCTCCGCCTCTTCCAGGTAGTGCGTGGTGAGGATAATGGTGGTGCCTTTGATGTTCAGCTCTTTCAGGAAGCTCCACATAGAGCGGCGCAGTTCGATATCAACGCCGGCAGTGGGTTCATCGAGGATGAGCAGCTTCGGCTCATGCATCAGCGCACGCGCAATCATCAGGCGACGCTTCATGCCGCCCGAGAGCATGCGTGCACGTTCGTTGCGTTTGCCCCATAGATCGAGCTGATTGAGGTATTTTTCCGCGCGTTTATTGGCTTCAGCGCGTTCAACACCGTAATAACCGGCCTGATTGACCACAATCTGCATCACAGTTTCAAACGGGTTAAAGTTGAACTCCTGCGGCACCAGCCCGAGCTGACGCTTGGCATTGACCACATCTTTTTGCAGGTCATAACCAAATACGCGCACGCTGCCGCCGGATTTATTCACCAGCGAGCTGATAATACCGATGGTGGTCGATTTTCCGGCGCCGTTGGGGCCCAGCAAGGCGTAAAAATCCCCCGCTTCTACGTTGAGATCGAGTCCTTTCAGCGCCTGTACGCCGCCGGGATAGGTTTTGGTTAGCCCGGAAATTTCCAGTGCATATGTCATTGCGAATCCATACCTTGTTGTAGTGACATCAAAGCCAGATGAAAAAAGCCGATGCGCGCGAATCTGCATGCGCTGTCGCAGGTCATTAAGATTAAGAAATCAATGGAGTTTAGCAGAGAGTCGAGCCAGCCCATAAGCCGCTGGCTCACGGGCTGCGCAGTTTATCTCAGGCGGGAGAGATTAGCCTTGGAAGATTGTGCGGTTATTCGCCAGTTGGGATAACTTTGCCGATATACGGCAAATGGCGATAGCGCTGGGCGTAATCGATACCGAAGCCCACCACGAATTCATCCGGAATGGTGAAGCCGACATATTCCACGGTCACATCCACTTCGCGGCGCTCTGGCTTATCCAGCAGCGTACAAATCGCCAGCGACTTTGGCTCGCGCAGGCGCAGAATCTCGCGTACTTTGCTCAGGGTGTTGCCGGAATCGATGATGTCTTCGACGATCAACACATCTTTGCCGCGAATATCTTCATCAAGATCCTTGAGAATTTTCACGTCGCGGGTGCTCGACATTCCGCTGCCATAGCTTGACGCCGTCATAAAGTCGACTTCATGCGGCACGTCGATAGCGCGGCACAGATCGGCCATAAACATAAAGGAGCCGCGCAGCAGACCCACCAACACCATTTCGCTGCCGCTGTCGCGGTAATGTTCGTTAATCTGCGTGCCCAGTTCGGCAATGCGGGTTGCAATCTCTTGCTCGGAGATCATCACGTCGACGGTATGTTTCATTGCATGCGTCCAATAACGGTTTTTGGAAAGCCACGAAGTCTATCATAGACGAACGGGCGTCTAACGCTGCGCACACAACGCAAACGATTTCGTGGCGAAATTTATCGCGCTGACGTTAACTGTATGGATGAGTTCGCCCCTTCACCGCTTGGTTCTGGAGTTCCTATGACCGCTTCATCCAGTAAAAAAACACAGATGGGTACGCGCGATTTGCATCCGGAAACGCAGATGCTGAATTACGGTTACGATCCGCAGTTGTCAGAAGGCGCGGTTAAACCGCCGGTGTTTCTTACCTCCACCTTTGTGTTTAACAGCGCCGAAGAGGGACAGGACTTTTTCGATTTTGTCGCCGGACGCAAGCAGCCGCCGGAAGGCAAAAGTGGCGGCCTGGTCTATTCGCGCTTTAACCATCCCAACAGCGAAATCGTTGAGGATCGGCTGGCCATCTATGAAGGTGCCGAGAGCGCTGCGCTGTTTTCTTCTGGCATGTCGGCAATTGCCACCACGCTGCTGACGTTTGCCCGCCCGGGCGAAGTGATTCTGCATTCTCAGCCGCTGTACGGCGGCACCGAAACGCTGTTAAGTAAAACGCTGCACGATTTGGAAATCAAAGCGGTCGGTTTTAGCGATGGCACCAGTGAAAACAAGGTGCATGAAGCGGCGAAAATGGCATGGCAACGCGGGCGCGTGGCGCTAATTTTGATTGAAACGCCAGCCAATCCCACCAACAGTTTGGTGGATATCAAACTGATGCAGGAGGTCGCGGAGGTGATTGCTCAGCAGCAAGGCTCGCGCCCCATTCTCGCCTGCGATAACACGCTGCTGGGCCCGGTGTTTCAGCATCCGCTGCAGCATGGCGCGGATTTGTCACTCTATTCGTTAACCAAATACGTGGGCGGCCATTCGGATTTGATTGCCGGCGCGGTGCTGGGCAGCAAAGCGTTGATCGGTAAAGTGCGATCGCTGCGCAGCGCCATCGGTACGCAACTCGATCCACACTCTAGCTGGATGATTGGTCGATCGCTGGAAACGCTGTCGCTGCGGATGGAGAAAGCGGCGAGTAATGCGGAGAAAGTGGCGGCATTTTTACGCGATCATCCGCAAGTGGAAAAACTGCATTGGCTGCCGTATCTGGATGCAGAGAGCCCGGCGGGCCAGACCTATCAGCGCCAGTGCAGCGGCGCGGGATCGACGTTCTCGTTTGATATTCGAGGCGGACAACCGGCCGCATTCCGCTTCCTCAATACGCTGGCGCTGTTCAAGCTGGCGGTGAGCCTCGGCGGCACGGAATCGCTCGCCAGCCATCCAGGTAGCACCACCCATTCAGGCGTGCCGCAGGAAGTGCGTCAGCGTATCGGTATCACCGACGCGACCATTCGCTTATCAATTGGCATCGAACACGCCGATGATTTGATTGAAGATATGCGCCTGGCGCTCGAGGCAGCGCTTAACTAACGCTAAAACCGAGCATCATGCCGGTATCTTCATGTTCCAGCAGATGACAATGCGCCATATAGGCATTTTCAGCGTTAGCAACATAGTTGAAGCGCACCAGCACTTCACTGCGCCAGCCGTTGACGCTGACAATGTCCTTCCATCCGGCGCGGTGCGGCTCCGGCGGCTTGCCATTTTCTGACAGGATGCGGAACTGAGTGCCGTGAATGTGGAACGGATGCAGCATCGCATCGCCTTCGCCGGAGATGGTCCACTTTTCCAGCTTGCCGAGTTCAGCATGGAACATCGGCTTGGTCATGTTGAAAGCCTGGCCGTTGATCTTGTTGCCGTTGTGGAAATCATACGCGGCGGCTTTGCCGTGGCTGCTGTGATCCATCGCCATATTGCCATGGTCCATCGGCTTGTCGCCGCTGCTCATGTCCATGTTGCCGTGGTCCATTTTCATGTCGCCCATGGCTTTATCGCCATAACGATCCATAAGCGCCTGCATACCTTGCTGATCAAGCTGCGGATCCATCATTAGCTGCAGCCAGCGGCTTTGCAGGCCATCGGTCGACGGGATCGGCGGCAGATCCACCAGCTTATCCGGCAACGTGCCGCTCGCCATCACACGCAGCGGCAGGATCTGCACCAGCGGAAGGGGTTGATCAAACGGCGCTAACGTCATGCCCATTTGCGTCACGGGTAGCGTTACCACGTCGAAGGTTTTGCCATCCGAGGTATCCACCATCACTTCAAAACGTTCACCCGGCAGCAGTGGCAGGTTCTGCACTTTTATTGGCTCAGCGAGCAAACCGCCGTCGCTGCCAATCACATACAGTGGGCGACGATCGCTGGTGGAGATGTTTAGCGAACGCGCGTTACAGCCGTTCAATAAGCGCAGACGCAGCCAGCCGCGCGGTACCGCATGCTGTGGATAAGGCACGCCGTTGGTCAGCATTAAATCGCCAAACCAGCCGACGGCGGCCTGCATGATATCGAGCTGATAATCGATTTTCGTGCCCGCTTTGTTCAGCTGTTTATCCTGGAAGATCAAGGGGACATCGTCTTCACCCCACTGCATCGGCAGACGCAGCTTGCCGGAGGCCTCATCTTCCAGCAGCACCAAACCCGCCAGGCCTTGCGCCACCTGATAGCCGGTTTTGCCATGTTGATGCGGATGGAACCAACAGGTCGCCGCCGGTTGATCCGGGGTGAAACTCACCTGTCGCGTGGCGCCTGGGGCGATAATGCCCTGCGGTCCGCCATCGACATCGCCGGGTATTTCCAGGCCGTGCCAATGCAACGTCGTGGCTTCGGGCAGTTGGTTATGAATGTTCACCGTAACGGCTTTTTCGCGCTGTAGTCGCAGAGCTGGCCCCAGCAAGCTGCCGTTGTAGCCCCATGTAGGCACGGCTTTGCCATTCCATTGGCTGCTGCCGGTCATGGCGGTTAAGGTATATTGCCCGCGCGCATCAGGTTCCAAAATGGAAGGAATCGGCAATAACGGGCGCGTGGCGGCCATAAGCGAGCGGCTCCACAACGGCAGCGCGCCGGCGGCGCTGAGTGCGGCAGTCAACTTTAGAAAATGACGACGTTGCATATTCTTATCCTTGTCGTGAATAAGGGCACAGCGTAAACCTTTACCCTGCGGGAGGGTCAAGCACTGAAACAGAATGGGCTGATAAAAAGGCCGCAGATGGCCCAAAAGGGCAAATTTAGCGGAATAGCGGCAATAACTGTGCTAACGTCAATAAATTGTCCCTTGTTGAGAATGATTATGACGAAAAGCATCAAGATCCTGCTGCTGGCGGGACTCCTTGGCTTCTCCTCCACCAGTTTTGCCCTGAGTGAATCCGAAGCAGAAGATCTGGCCGACCTCACCGCGGTGTTCGTTTATCTAAAGAACGATTGTGGCTATCAGGATTTGCCGGACGCGCAGATTCGTAAAGCGCTGGTGTTTTTTGCCCAACAGAACCGTTGGGATTTGAGCAACTACAGCAACTACAACATGAAGTCGCTCGGTGAAGAGAGCTACAAGGATTTGAGCGGCATCGCCATTACCAACGACCAGAAGTGTAAGTCGTTAGCGCGCGATTCGCTGAGTTTGCTGGCTTACGTTAAATAATCAGATTGGATGCGGGCTGATGCCCTCTCCCACGGGAGAGGGAGACGCTGCAACATGTTAGGTTAACTGCAAACCCAATCCACGCTCGCGCAGGTCGCGACATACCGCTTCATCCAGACGCGCATCCGTCACCACATCGGTCAGGCTATCAATGGGTGCCGCGCAGTACAGCGACCACGACCCGTATTTACTGCTGTCAGCCAATAGTACCCGGCGGCGCGCATTGGCCAGCAGGTCCATCTTCAATCCGGCTTTATCTTCGGTTGGCGTGGTAATACCGCGTTCGATACTCCACGAGTTACAGCTGACAAAGGCGATATCCGGATTGATGCTGCGCAACAGGCGACGCCCGTGCTCACCAATACAGGACTGGCTGGAATCATCAATGCGTCCGCCGATTATGGTGGTTTCGATTTGCTTAAACTCGGATAAAAACAGCGCGATATGCAGATCGGCGGTGATGACGCGCAGCTTGAGATGCGTCAGCTGGCGCGCCAGCTCCAGCATGGTGGTGCCAGCATCCAATACTACCGCATCACCCGACTGCACATAACGGGCGGCAAACTGAGCGATGGCCTGTTTTTCCGCCAGATTACGCTGCATCTTCTCCAGCGTAGTGGGCTGATTGGGAATAAAGCGATTCAGCGTAACGCCGCCGTGGCTGCGGCTAATCACGCCTTCCATGTCCAGCTTAATCAGATCGCGGCGGATGGTCGCTGGCGAGGCGGAAATAGCGCTCACCAGTTGTTCAACGGTGACCAGATTATGACTCTTCAGATAGTCCATAATCTGGTCGAGACGGCTTTGTCCCTTCATATTTCCCTATGCAAGCTGCATCGCGAGTTTAATGGAGATTGCCATGCTCGCAGAGTTCGCTTTACCTGTCCAGGCGATATCAAATGCGGTGCCGTGGTCCGCCGAGGTGCGGATAAAGGGCAAGCCCGCAGTAATATTTACGCCATCATAGAAACCCAATAATTTGAGTGGAATATGCCCTTGGTCGTGGTACATCGCCACCACCATATCGTATTGCCCTTCCTGACACTGCAGGAACACGGTATCGGGCGGGCATGGGCCATGTACATCAATGCCTTGTTGTTTCATCTCTTTAATCGCTGGCGCGACGATAGCGATCTCTTCATCGCCGAACAGACCGTTTTCACCGGCATGAGGATTAACCCCCGCTACCGCGATGCGCGGCTTATCAAATCCCACGCGGCGCAGGAAGCTGTCGGCCATGCCGATCACCGTCTGAATACGTTCACCGTTTAAGGTATCGAGGAACTTACGCAGCGCGATATGTGTGGTGACGTGAATCACTTTCAGCTTATCGGTGTAAAGCACCATGGCGTAATTTTTCGTATTGGTTAGCTGGGCCAGCAGCTCGGTGTGACCAGGATAAAGATGACCTGCCGAGTGCAGCGCTTCTTTATTCAGGGGGGCGGTCGCAATAGCGTGTACTTCCCCGGCCAGCGCTAACTCGGTAGCACGTTTAACACAGCGCCAGGCCAGATCGCCCGCCTCTTTCTGCACCACGCCCGGTTTTAGCGCATCAGCATCCGCCAGCGGTTCATCAATCACGTTGATAATGCCCGGCGCGAAATGTGCCTCTTTAATCTGATCAAGTACCCGTAGCTCAGCTTGCGGGGTCACATTTAGCCCCATCACCCGGCGCAGCGTATTTGCACAGCCAACCACCACGGCCGGCACGCCCGCTAACTCACCTTCTGCCAACGCTTTAATGATGATCTCCGGGCCAATGCCCGCCGGATCGCCCATGGTAATCGCAATAATTTTATTCACTCAACTTCTCCTCAATAAAACGAATGGCTTCTACCAGGGTATTTTCGTCACCAAAGCCACCTGCTTTGGTCATCACCGGCAGGTGTAATTCACTGTCAAGCAGAACCCCGTGCGGCACACAGCCCGCCACCAGGCCCTGAATCTGGAAACCGCTGGCACCTAACGCCTGCGCCACGGCAATCGCCACATCTCCGCCAGAGAGATAAAGCCCCGCAGGCTGCACCTGACGACAAACGGTGCTGGTTAACTGCGCGAGAAACTGGCAAATGCGTTCACCTAATGCCTGGCGCGAAACCTGATGCTGCAGACAGAGTTGCTCAATGTCGTGACGCTGATCGGCATGCTGCGTGGTCCGCACCACGCAATGTGCGCCATCGTGCAGCGCCTGCAGTATCGCCTGTTGCCAATCGGCGGCTTGCGGCCAGGCCGGCTGGGCAAACAGCTGGCGGATATCAATATCGATAATGCGGATGTCGCGCTGACTGGCGAGGCGCGCAATTTGCTGCTGCGCCATCGCGCTCATCGACCCCACCACCGCCAGCACCGGACGCGGCTGACGGGCAGCCAGCAGTTCGCCCAGCGCATCGCTCAGGCCAGAGGCTCCGGCCAATAGCGGCCGCTCATCTAACGCGGCCGCCGCCGCCATTAATAAGGCAAGATCGGCATCCTGCTCGATATCCACCACCAGTAAGCCCTGTTTGCTCGCCAGTACCTGCGTGAGTTGGTCGCCGCGTACCGTGGCGAGGTCGAGAGTTTCGCCGGTCAGCGCGCTTTGCATTTGCAAACGCGTCAGCACATGGCTGCTGGTGACCGGGGTTTTGGGATCGCTGGCGAATTCGGTATCGATCAAACGCTGCCGATCGATCCAGACTTCACCGTCGCGTGTAGTACGGCCCAGTTTTGGCACCGCCGGCACGACCAATGCTAATTTTTTGCCGCAGGCCTGCAGCGCCGCGCTGATTTCCGCACCGGGATTGCCGCGCAGCGTGGAATCGATTTTCTTAAACAGCCAGCCATCGTTGGCCATCGCCTGATGCTGCTCCAGCGCAGTACGGGTGCGACGCGCCGCTTCTTGCGCGCTCACCGCGCGGCTATCGGTGCTGATCACCAGCACATCGGCGCTGCCAGCTGGATGCGGCGTGCTGCTGTCAAACAGCACATGCACGCGCGCTCCGACGCGTGCCAGCCCGCTCCCCGCATCATTAGCACCGGTAAAATCATCGGCAATCACTAAGACGGGTGTTTTCCATGGCTGTGAAGTCATTCTCTCTCCTTAATCGGCTACCGCCGCGCGGTAATGATTATATTCAATCATGATTGATTATATGTGAGCAAGATCAAATTAATCGAAATCAATTTGTCCTATAAAATTAGGCTCTGTAGTGATGGACCTCGCGCCGTTTGAGCAAAATTAATCATTCAGCACGAAAAACGCGATAAGGGTATGTAATGAATATCAACAGCACCGTGATAAGTGGCTTTCAGGCGCTTAATGACCTCAGCTATCTGCTGCGAGGTAAGAAGCAAACCCTGCTGGTGACCGATAAGAATATCGAAGGCATTCCGGCGGTTCAGAGGCTGATCGCCCAGCTGCAGCAGCAAATGGGTAGCCTATGCATCATCAATACGGTGCCGCCAGAACCAAGCCAGCATGATGTGGCGTCCATTGTCGCTGCGCTACCAGGCAGCGATATCGATCTGGTGATTGGCGTCGGCGGCGGCAGCGTATTGGATGTCGCGAAGCTGCTCTCTATTCTGTGCGTCGCGGGCGCGCCAACGCTGGATGCGTTACTGGCCGGTGAAAAACCGCAGACGCGCACTCCTTCGCTGCTGATTCCCACCACGGCAGGTACCGGCTCGGAAGCCACGCCGAACGCCATTCTGGCTATCCCGGAGAAAGAGACCAAAGTCGGCATTATCACGCCGGTGATGCTGCCGGATTATGTCGCGCTGATACCGGAACTCACCACCAGCATGCCGCCGCATATCGCCTCTTCTACCGGTATCGATGCGCTGTGCCACCTGATCGAATGCTTTACCGCTACCGTGTCAAATCCGGTAAGCGATAACTATGCGCTGATCGGCATGAAAAAGCTGTTTACCAGCCTCGAAACCACTATTGCAGAGCCAGATAACCTTGAAGCGCGCCTGAACATGCTGTGGGCATCTTATTATGGCGGCGCATCGATTGCGCATGCCGGTACGCATCTGGTGCACGCGATGTCTTATCCGCTAGGTGGCAAATATCACCTTCCGCACGGCGTGGCTAACGCCATTCTGCTCGCGCCGTGCATGCGCTTTGTGCGTCCAGCGGCGGTGAGCAAATTCGCTCAGGCTTACGATTTGTTGCCCAATGTCGATACGTCACTGGATGAAGAAGCCAAATCTCATGCGCTGGTTGAATACTTTGCCGCGCTGGTAAAACGCCTGAAGCTGCCCGCCAGTCTGGAAGAGCTGGGTATCGGCCCGGATCACCTGCCGTATCTGGTTGAAGCCGCACTCGACGTGCAGCGCCTGATGAAGAATGTACCGATGAAAGTGGGCGCCGATGACGTACGCAACGTTTACCTGACGCTGTTTCCCGCTTTGAGCCACTAAGCATTATCGAGGACACCATGAGTAAGAAAATTCAGGGCGTATTAACCGCCATCGTTACCACCTTCGATCGCGACGGTGCCTTTAATCCCGTTGCCCAGCGTGAGCAGGTCAAACGCCAGTTAAGGGCTGGCAACGGTATTTTCTGCGGCGGCACCAACGGTGAATTCTTCGTGCTGAACGAGCAGGAGAAGCTGGCGGTGACGCAAACCTGCGTCGATGAAGTTAATGGCACGGCGCCGGTAGTGGCGCACATTGGCGAAATCTCCACGCGTGAAACCATTCGCCTCGGCAAGCAAGTGGCGAAGCTGGGCGTGGATGCGGTTTCGGTGATTACGCCCTATTTCGTGCCGCTGAAACAGGAAGAGCTGATCGCCCACTATCGCGCGGTAGCCGACGCCATTGATGTGCCGCTGTTCCTCTATAACATCCCGGCGCGCACTGGCAACACGCTGCAGCCAGAGACCGTGCGCACGCTGGCTGCGCATCCGAACATCATCGGCATCAAAGATAGCGCAGGCAGCTATGAAAGCCTGAGCGGTTTTCTGCAGGCGGCAGCAGGCATCGATAGCTTCGATGTGCTGAATGGTCCGGATTCGCTGATTCATCAGGGCTTCGTCGACGGCTGCTCGGCTTGTATTTCAGGGCTCGCCAACGTTGCCCCCAACGAGATCAACGCCATTTGGGCGCGCTTCCATGCTGGCGACATCGAAGGTTCACGTCTGGCGCAGGAAAATGTCACCGGCTTGCGCACCGATCTGTATAGCGTCGGCTTCTCGCCGGCTGCAGTAAAAAAAGCGGTGTCGCTGCTCGGCTTTGACGTGGGCGATAGCCGCTATGCGGTGAGTTTCTCTGCCGAGGAAGAGCAGAAAATTCGCCAGATTGTGAACCAGTATTTGCAGTAATTAGCGGATGAGCGGCCTGCCAGGTCGCCATAAATGGCGCCCCCAGGTGTTTTGTAGGGTGCGCATTTATGCGCACCCTGTTAATCGCCGCACCGGCTCTTAGCTGTATTTTCAACATCGGGAAGATTTATGAAAGTCATCTGTACTTCACCGTCGTTTGCGAAATATGACGCGACGCCCATTGAAATCCTGCAACAACAGGGTTTTGAGCTGATCACGCTGCCCGCCGATGCGCCGCTGAGCGCGCTTGAGCCGCATCTGGCTGATACGGTCGCGCTGATCGTCGCTTTTACCGACGTCAACGACGCGTTACTGGCGCTGGCGCCACAGCTGAAAATCGTCTGTAAGCACGGCGTGGGCGTCGACAATATCAATCTGGATGCCACACGCAAGCGCGGTATTTACGTCACCAACGTGCCGGACGCCAACAAACATGCGGTAGCCGATTTCGCCTTCGCGCTAATGCTAAATTGCGCGCGCCAGGTGACGCAGGCGGCGATTGAAACGCGCGCCGGCACGTGGCCGCGCATTTTTGCCACCGATGTTTACGGCAAAACGCTGGGCATTATTGGGCTGGGCAATATCGGCAAGCAGGTCGCGCTGCGCGCTAAAGGCTTCAACATGCGGGTGATTGCCTTCGATTTTTATCCAGACGAGACATTTGCTGCCGAGCACGGCATCGAATTCGTCACGTTGGATCAGCTGACGGAAACCAGCGATTTCATCACCCTGCATATGCCGCTGACCGACAAAACCCACCACTTGTTCGATGCCGCCCGGCTGAAACGCATGAAGAAGAGCGCCTTCCTGATTAATGCCTCACGCGGCGGTGTGGTGAATGAGCAGGATCTCTATCAGGCGCTGCGGGATAACGTGATTGCCGGGGCTGCGGCTGACGTGTTCGTACAAGAACCGCTGACGGAGCATCCGCTGTTCACGCTCAGCAACTTCATTCCCACTGCGCACATCGCCGGTTACACCGACGGCGCCATCAGCGCGATAGGCGAACGTTGCGTGACGCAAATCGTGCAGTGCATTTGTCAGGGCGAACGCCCGCTTAACGTGATGAACGGGCTGTAATAATTCGCCGCCTCTCCCTGTAACCCTTTTTCGAGTGGATAATTATTATGACTAACTCTGCGCGCTCGAGTCGTATCCGTTGGTGGATCGCTGGCCTGATGTGGCTGGCCATCGCCATTAACTACATTGACCGCACCGTTCTCTCAGCGGCGGCACCGCATCTGATCAAAGAGCTCGATATCAATCCGGAAATGATGGGCTTTATCATGGCGGCATTCTTCTGGTCTTACGCGCTGCTGCAGATCCCTGCGGGCTGGTTCGCCGATCGCTTCGGTCAGAAAAAAGGCCTGGGGATTGCCGTCGGCTGGTGGTCAATCGCCACCATGGCGATGGGTCTGGCGACCGGCTTTAAATCGCTGCTGGCACTGCGTTTAGCGTTGGGCGTGGGTGAAGCAGCAGCCTATCCGAGCAACGCGGGCATCACCGCGCGCTGGTTCCCGGACCGCGAACGCGCCACGGTGTCGGGCCTGTTCGACAGCGCCTCGAAGTTTGGTGGTGCGGTGGCGATGCCGCTGATTGTGTTTATGATTGCCATGTTCGACTGGCGTCTGACCTTCCTCGCCATTGGTGCACTAGGGTTGTTCTGGGTTATCGCCTGGTACTTTATCTACGCCGAAAACCCGGAAGATCATCAGTCGATCAGCAAAGAAGAAGTACGCTTTATCCGCGGCGGTCAGACGCAGAAGCATGGCGATAAAAGCGTGCGTCCGATGAAGTGGTACAAGCTGCTGCGCTATCGCAATATCTGGGCGATGTGCATTGGTTTCTTTACCATCAACTACACCTCCTACTTTTTTATCACCTGGCTGCCGACCTATCTGGTGAAAGATAAAGGTATGGATTTCCTCAAAATGGGAATGGTGGCTGCGCTACCGCTGATTTGCGGCATGGTGATTGAAGTGCTGGCCGGTTGGGCATCGGATCGTATGGTGCATAACAAAGTGCTGTCGCTGACCGCCACGCGCAAACTGTTCCTGACCATTGGCCTGTTGATGGCGCTGTGCATCGGCTTTGCGCCGTTCACCGACTCGGTGTTCATGACCGTGCTGCTGCTGTGTATCGCAAAATCAGGCACCACCGTTGCGGCCTCACAGGTATGGGCGCTGCCGGGCGATGTTGCGCCGCAAAATAGCGTATCGATTGTCGCCGGGCTGCAAAACACCGTCTCCAATATGGGCGGTGCCGTTGGCCCGATTATTACCGGTGCCATCGTCGGTGCGACCGGCCACTTTACCTGGGCGCTGGTGTTCTCGGCGGTGCTGGTGGTGATTGGTATTCTTAACTATCTGTTCCTGATGGGAAAAGTTGAACCTATCGTGGATGAGGAACAGGTGACGCATGCCCACTCTGTCGCAAGCGGCGCATAAGCGCCAAACCCGCCGCATCGTTCTGATGCGGCTTTTCCCCTACTGAAAATAAAAAATAATTGGAGGCGATGATGTCGCTAAATTCCAATGGATCACCTGCTGCAATTTCGGCAAGTAAAGCGAAAGGGAAATTTCGTTTCGTCATTCTTACGGTGCTGTCCGTCGGCATCGCCATCAACTATATCGATCGCGCCGCAATGAGCGTAGCGATGCCGTTTATGAGCCAGGAGCTGAACTTTTCGCCCACCGACAGCGGCTTGCTGCTCTCCGCCTTCTTTTGGAGCTACGTGCTGTTTCAACTGCCCGGTGGCTGGCTGGTGGATAAACTCGGACCGCGCATTACCTTTGCGCTAAGCAGCCTCGGCTGGGGATTAGCCACTGCCGCATGCGGACTTGCCAGTTCGATTGCGGCGCTGGTTGGCTTTCGCTTTGTGCTCGGTGCCGTGGAGGCGCCAAGTTATCCCGCTAGCTCCTCTACGGTTACACGCTGGTTCCCGCGTCAGGAGCGCAGCTTCGCCGCAGCGACCTTTAACAACGGCAGCAAAATTGGCGGCACGCTGGCCATTCCGATCATCTCGTTTCTGATTGCACTGGTTGGCTGGCGTATGACCTTCGTTATTTCTGGCGTGGTGGCGGTCGTGTGGGCGCTGGCGTGGTATCTGTGGTATCGCGATCCACGCCAGCACCCCAGCGTAACGCGCGAAGAAGTGGAATTCATCGAAACCAACCAGGATCCGCAAACCGGCGATCCGATGAGTGTACGTCAGCTACTTAGTCAACGTACCGTGCAGGCGATGATGGCCGGATTCTTCTGCATCAACTTCGTCTCGTACTTTTTCTTCACCTGGTTCCCCACCTATCTGGTGGAAACCTTTCATCTGTCGCTGATGAAGTTCGGCTTGCTCGGCATGCTGCCGGGCGTAGCCGCGATTGTCGGTGGCTGGTGTGGCGGATTGCTGTCGGATGCGCTGGTACGTCGCGGCTATTCACTCAGCGTGGCACGCAAGATCCCGCTGGTAGGCGGCATGCTCGGCAGCGCGACCATTGGGCTGGCGGCCTTCTCGCCAACCGTAGGCCTGGCGTTGACGGCACTGTGCTTTGCTAACTTCGCCGCCACGTTTGCTTCGGCAGCCTTATGGGCGCTACCTTCGGACGTTGCGCCCAACCGCGCCAACGTGGCCACCATCGGCGGCATTCAAAACATGGCGGCTAATCTTGCCGGGATCATCTCACCGATTTTGATTGGCGTGCTGATGCAATTCACCCATTCGTTCGTGATTCCACTGGAAATTGCCGGTGTCATCGGCGTGGTTGGCGCGCTGATTTACGCGTTCTGGTTGCCGCGCGTACAGCCAATGGGTGCAGACCACAACGCCGCGCTGGATGGCACCTTAAGGAGAGAAGTATGAATGCACGTTGGAAAAAACGCCCAGCCCAATCGACATGGGGCGATTTCGGTTCGGACGATCAGCTCGGCCGGCTTAATCTGCTTACTGCTGCCAAAGTGCGAGAAGGTGTCGCAGAGGTGAAGACGGGGGAAACCTTCTGCCTGAGTTTGCCACTCGATTTACCCGGCGGTACGGCGATGAATCCACGGCGTCCACCGCCTCAGCTTAATGCCACGCGACGCGGTGAACACGCCAATATGACCTATCCTCTTTCGCGTGACAATCCGCAGCTCACCGATGTGATCTGCGACGATAGCGTAACGCTGGCGCTGCAATATTCAACGCAATGGGACAGTCTGGCGCACATGGGCCAATGGTTTGACGTCAACGATAACGGCGAGCCGGAAATGGTGTTCTACAACGGGTACAAGGCCAATGTGGATATTATCGGCGAGACCGATTACCGCGCTGGCTGTGGCTGCGATCGCGGCAGCCATCTCGGTGCCAAAGCGCTGGGCATTGAGAACATGGCAGCGCACGGTATGCAAGGCCGTGCGGTGATGATTGATATCAAACGCCATTTCGGTAACCGACGGTTTGCCTTTGGTTATCCGCATCTGCAACAGATTCTGCAGGCCGATAATATTGAGGTGCGAGCGGGCGATTTCGTCTGCTTCCGCACCGGCATGGACGAAGCCATTCTCGCCATGCAGGGTGAGCCGAATATGGACTTCCTCAATACGCATTTTGCCGGACTGGACGGAAGCGATCGGGCCTTACGTAACTGGATTGACGAGAGCGGCGTGGTGGCATTAATCGCAGATAACCCGGCGGTGGAAATTCTCCCAGCGCGGCCAATGAATGATGATTTCTATCCGTCGCATCCGCTGCACGATCTCTGCTTGTTCCGGCTGGGCGTCTATCTCGGAGAGTTGATGCTGCTGAGTCCGCTGGCAGACTGGCTGGCACAGCACCAGCGCCATGCGTTTCTGCTTACCGCGCCGCCGCTACGTTTGCCGGGCGCAGTGGGCTCGCCCGCTACGCCGATTGCGACAGTGTAGATATCGGCGTGGTCGCCATGAATGGTGACAGTAGGGTGTGAGGTGCGCGTGAATGCGCACCGATTTCACTTCCCGGCTAAAAACCGCCGATAAGCAGCGATCACTGCGAGGAAATCTTCCACCCCGCAAAACGACAGGCTCTCTTCGTCGTAATAGGTCATGCCCTCTTCCATGCCGTCATCTTCCAGCGCCAGCTGGTTGGCACGAATCATCACCTCTTCTTCATCCAGCCACAGCGTGTATTCATGCCCCACGCGCTGCCATTGATTAATGGTGCCTTTTACCTGCTGGGCAGCGGCCTCAACTTCATCCAGCAACGGCAGATTGTCTTTGACCTCTTCGTTGAACCAGTGCCCCACTGCTTCGTGGTCCATCGACATACGCACTTTGACCTGACCGGTCAAATCACGCAGAAATTCATACTCCATGGGTTTGCCTCATACTGATGACGCGCCGTGCGGCACCGTCTTAGTGCATTTTGTGCGCAGCACGCTGAATAAAGTGGGATCGCGCTCGCATTATGCCTGGAGATGTCAGCGGAAAAAAGCGCATAAAAAAAGGGACGATTTTCATCGTCCCCTTGTTCATCCTGAAAACCGCTTAAACGGCAGTCTGGAAGATCACGCTATCCGCTTTGTCAGTGTATTGTCCCAGCTGATCAAAGTTGAGGTAACGGTAGGTGTCAGCGGCGGTCTTATCTACCTGCAGCATAAACTGTTGGTACTCGTCCGGCGTTGGCAGTTTACCGAGCAGTGAAGCGACTGCTGCCAGCTCAGCCGATGCGAGGAACACGTTAGCCCCGGTACCGAGACGGTTCGGGAAGTTACGGGTTGAGGTGGAAACCACCGTCGCGCCGTCCGCCACACGCGCCTGGTTACCCATGCACAGTGAACAGCCTGGAATCTCAATACGCGCACCACTCTTACCAAAGACGCTGTAGTAGCCCTCTTCGGTCAGCTGAGCGGCATCCATCTTGGTTGGCGGCGCAACCCACAGACGGGTTGGCAGCTGGCCTTTATGGGCATCCAGCAGTTTACCGGCTGCGCGGAAGTGACCAATGTTGGTCATGCACGAACCGATGAACACTTCGTCGATCTTCTCGCCCTGCACGTCAGACAACCAACGCGCATCGTCTGGATCGTTCGGTGCACACAGAATTGGCTCTTTGATCTCCGCCAGATCGATATCGATCACCGCAGCGTATTCGGCATCGGCATCACCTTCCAGCAGTTGCGGATTGGCCAGCCATTTCTGCATGCCCTCAACGCGGCGCTCCAGCGTACGGCGATCGCCGTAACCTTCAGAGATCATCCACTTCAGCAGCACAATGTTCGAGTTGAGGTACTCGATGATCGGCTCTTTATCCAGCTTGATGGTACAACCGGCAGCAGAACGCTCAGCAGAGGCATCCGTCAGCTCAAAGGCCTGCTCAACTTTCAGCTTCGGCAAGCCTTCGATTTCCAGCACGCGGCCAGAGAAGATGTTTTTCTTCCCTTTCTTCTCCACGGTCAGCAGACCCGCTTTGATGGCGTACAGCGGAATGGCATGGACCAGATCGCGCAGGGTGATGCCCGGCTGCATTTCGCCTTTGAAGCGCACCAGCACCGATTCCGGCATGTCGAGCGGCATCACGCCGGTGGCAGCAGCAAACGCCACCAGACCCGAACCTGCCGGGAAGGAAATGCCGATCGGGAAACGGGTATGCGAGTCACCGCCGGTACCGACGGTATCCGGCAGCAGCATGCGGTTCAGCCAGCTGTGGATAACGCCATCGCCCGGACGCAGCGATACGCCGCCACGGTTCATGATGAAGTCAGGCAGCGTATGGTGCGTGGTAACGTCAACCGGCTTTGGATAGGCCGCGGTGTGACAGAATGACTGCATCACCAAATCGGCGGAGAAGCCAAGGCACGCCAGGTCTTTCAGTTCATCACGCGTCATTGGACCGGTGGTGTCCTGAGAACCCACTGAGGTCATTTTCGGTTCGCAGTAAGCACCTGGACGGACACCTTCTACGCCGCACGCACGACCAACCATTTTCTGCGCCAGTGAGTAACCACGGGTGCTGGCAGCCACATCTTTGGCTTGCACAAACACATCGCTGTGCGGCAGGCCCAGTGATTCACGCGCTTTGGTGGTCAAGCCACGGCCGATGATCAGCGGAATACGACCGCCGGCACGAACTTCGTCCAGCAGCACGTCGGTCTTCAGTTCGAAGGTCGCCAGCACTTCATCAGTTTCATGATTACGTACTTCGCCTTTGTACGGGTAAACGTCAATAACGTCGCCCATGTTCAGACGATCAACATCAAGTTCAATCGGCAGTGCGCCCGCATCTTCCATGGTGTTGAAGAAGATCGGTGCGATTTTACCGCCAAGGCACAGACCGCCGCCCTTTTTATTCGGTACGTATGGGATATCGTCACCCATAAACCACAGCACCGAGTTGGTGGCGGATTTACGTGAAGAACCGGTACCCACTACGTCGCCGACATAGGTCAGCGGGAAGCCTTTGGTCTGCAGCGCTTCAATCTGTTTGATCGGGCCAATGTTGCCAGCATCATCGGGTTCGATGCCTTCACGGGCGTTTTTCAACATCGCCAGCGCGTGCAGTGGAATATCCGGACGTGACCATGCATCCGGCGCCGGAGAGAGGTCGTCGGTGTTGGTTTCGCCGGTCACTTTGAACACGGTAGTGGTGATTTTTTCAGCCAGTTTTGGACGCTTCAGGAACCATTCGGCATCGGCCCAGGACTGGATAATTTTTTTCGCGTGTGGGTTACCCGCCTTGGCTTTCTCTTCGACATCGTAGAAGTTATCGAACATCAGCAGCGTGTGGGACAGGGCTTCAGCAGCAATCGGTGCTAAGGCTTCATCATCAAGCGCTTCAATCAGCGCGTGGATGTTATAACCGCCCTGCATGGTGCCCAGCAGCTCAACGGCTTTTTCGCGAGTAACCAGAGGAGAGTGGGCTTCGCCCTTAGTGACAGCTGCCAGGAAACCGGCTTTAACATACGCCGCTTCATCAACACCTGGTGGAACACGGTTGACCAAAAGGTCGATAAGGAATTCTTCTTCACCCGCTGGCGGGTTTTTCAGCAGTTCAACCAGCGCGGCCATTTGGGAAGCATCTAACGGCTTAGGTACGATTCCCTGGGCAGCACGCTCGGCAACGTGCTTACGGTATTCTTCTAGCACGACGTTCTCCTCGCTCTCATTGTATAGCTTTCCGGTGCACCCCTGGATGCTGTCAAACAGTAGGGTGAGGTGCCCGGTTCCGCGAGGGGCAGCATAGCAGCATTTCGAACGATTGTTAATCTGTTTACAAAAAAGCAACATAAACCCGATATATCACTGCCTAACCTCCCTACGACCACTCAACTATAAGGCCTGACGGAGTAAGTCAGGGCTGAAAATCCATTACCTGAAGCTATTGCTCATTAAGAATGGATAGCTATGGTTAATGGAAAAAGCCTGGGAATTTAACAATCTCGTTAATCTATCCGGCTGCGTTAAGATCCCAGGGCTGATGAGGCGTTAATTGAATTTTGGTAGCCAGTGATAGGGTATTCTCAAATCCCATGGACGCGGCTTGCCATGAAAACAGCAAATACGCGTATTCATTGGTAGCTCTCCAGGTTTAGGATTTGCGGAATGCATGACATGCGCTTTAAAGCTGACGACTTGATCAAAAAAGACACTCTGCCATGCCGTAATCCCTTCCATTTCGCGCGAGATAAAACCCTGATCGCCCCAGCATTCTGGCGTGCTGCAGTGATTCATATGTTCTTCTGGATTTTTCAGGAAGGCAGACCATACGCGCGCTTTCGCCTCATGAGGGATAAACATTAACCCGCTGCCAAATTGTTGTGGATTATAAAAGTCTTTCAACATCATCGGGCGATGAACGCTGAGCATTCCCGTGATGTCGCCGGTAATGACCGTATCGAGATCAAGATAAAATATATCGTCGGGAATATCTGGACGGAAAAGTTCCATTTTCGCCCACCATCCCGGCCAATCATATTGAAGCGGAATAGTTTCAATTCCTTCAATATTTACATCAGAAAAACATACAATCCTATATCCTTTAGGTAACTGACGATGAAGCCAATGCACATGGCGAGCATTGTATTCACCACCACTGCGCAAAACCATTGCAATAATCATTATATATATCACTCATAATTAGGCTGAAGACTAAACCTGAAACACCACCCTCATCCTGAGGTTTGTTAGCAGCGTAAATCAAGATTTGAACTCATCATTTCACATATGGATTTATTCAACGCATCTTAAGCGTTGATAATAAAATACACATGACTGCATGAATCATTTGATTATTGTTATTTAGCAATAGGCATTCAAGATTATTTTGGGGGGAAGGAGAGGAATAATTATATGCCATCAGTAATGACTTATTAAGCTATCAGTTATTTCTTATTATCCGGAAAGAAGTTATTACATACACCTGTTAATTCTAAATCAATGCGTGACAATGCATAACGATTAAAAAAGTAATCCACCGAAAATATTATTATCGCTATTTTATGCATAAAAAAACGGCCGCTCTGGGCCGTTTTTTAGCAATAAGCTCGCTTAGGTAAGCTTATTTCTTTTTCGCTTTCGGATTCGGCAGGTCAGTGATGCTACCTTCGAACACTTCAGCCGCCAGGCCGACAGACTCATGCAGCGTTGGGTGCGCGTGAATGGTCAGTGCGATATCTTCGGCATCACAGCCCATTTCAATCGCCAGACCAATTTCACCCAGCAGCTCGCCGCCGTTGGTACCGACAATTGCGCCACCGATGACACGGTGCGTTTCTTTATCGAAGATCAGCTTGGTCATACCGTCGGCACAGTCAGAAGCGATCGCACGGCCTGAAGCTGCCCACGGGAAGGTGGACACTTCGTAGCTAATGCCTTTCTCTTTCGCTTCTTTCTCGGTCAGGCCAACCCAGGCAACTTCTGGCTCGGTGTAGGCAATAGATGGGATCACTTTCGGGTCGAAGTAGTGCTTGAGACCGGAGATCACTTCTGCCGCTACGTGGCCTTCGTGCACGCCTTTGTGCGCCAGCATTGGCTGACCTACGATGTCACCGATAGCATAGATGTGCGGTACGTTAGTGCGCATCTGCTTATCGACGCGGATGAAGCCGCGATCGTCCACTTCCACGCCCGCTTTACCGGCATCCAGGCCTTTACCGTTCGGTACGCGACCAATGGCCACCAGCACCGCGTCGTAGCGCTGTGCATCGGCAGGTGCTTTTTTGCCTTCCATTGAAACGTAGATACCGTCGTCTTTCGCTTCAACCGCGGTGACTTTGGTTTCCAGCATCAGGTTGAATTTCTTGCTGATGCGTTTGGTGAACACTTTCACCACGTCTTTATCGGCAGCCGGGATCACCTGGTCGAACATCTCAACCACGTCGATCTCTGAACCCAGCGCTTTATAAACGGTGGCCATTTCCAGGCCGATGATACCGCCACCCATAACCAGCAGACGCTTCGGCACTTCTTTCAGTTCCAGCGCATCGGTAGAGTCCCACACGCGCGGATCGTTGTGCGGAATAAATGGCAGTTCGATTGGACGAGAACCGGCCGCGATAATCGCGTTGTCGAAGTTGATGGTGGTGGCACCACCTTCACCTTCTACCACCAGCGTGTTCGCACCGGTGAATTTGCCGAGGCCAGTCACCACCTTCACTTTACGACCTTTCGCCATACCCGCGAGGCCGCCAGTGAGTTGGTTAATTACCTTCTCTTTCCAGCTACGAATTTTGTCGATGTCAGTTTGCGGCTGGCCAAACACGATACCGTGCTCTTCCAGGGCTTTTGCTTCGTCAATCACTTTGGCGACGTGCAGCAGCGCTTTTGACGGGATACAGCCTACGTTCAGACAAACACCGCCAAGGGTGCTGTAACGCTCAACGATTACGGTTTCCAGACCTAAATCAGCGCAACGGAAGGCTGCAGAGTAACCTGCAGGACCTGCCCCAAGTACCACGACTTGAGTTTTAATCTCTGTACTCATCATGACCTCTTGTTTGATTACCGGCAGTCAGGAGAAAGCTTTTCCCAAGCTCTAATGCCCTATATCCGCCGGGACATTTCACCGCGAGAGTTTACAGAATTGTTAACAAACTGCCAACCGCGGCAACATTGAATGCTTACAACAAGGCCGGCATTCGCCGGCCTTGATTAACTTCACATCACCAGACGGCGGATGTCGGACAGCGTGTTGTTGATGATGGTGATAAAGCGCGCACCATCAGCACCGTCGATCACGCGGTGGTCGAAGGAGAGTGAGATTGGCATCATCAGACGCGGCTCAAACTCTTTTCCGTTCCACACCGGCTCCATCGCTGACTTGGAAACACCGAGGATAGCCACTTCCGGCGCGTTAACGATCGGCGCGAAGTGCGTGGTACCCAGGCCACCAAGGCTGGAGATGGTGAAGCAACCGCCTTGCATATCGCCTGCCGTCAGCTTGCCATCACGCGCTTTCTTCGAAATCGCCATCAGCTCGCGAGACAGTTCAGTGATGCCTTTCTTGTTCACATCTTTGAACACCGGAACCACCAAACCGTTTGGCGTATCCACCGCCACACCGATGTTGATGTATTTCTTCAGCGTCAGTTTCTGTGCATCTTCAGACAGTGAACTGTTGAAGCGTGGCATCTGCTCAAGCGCCGCAGCAACCGCTTTCATGATGAACACCACTGGCGTGAATTTCACATCCAGTTTACGTTTCTCCGCTTCAGCATTCTGCTGTTTGCGGAAGGCTTCCAGATCGGTGATGTCGGTTTTGTCGAAGTGCGTAACGTGTGGGATAACCACCCAGTTACGGCTCAGGTTGGCACCCGAGATTTTCTGGATACGGCCCAGTTCCACTTCTTCGATTTCGCCGAACTTACTGAAGTCCACTTTCGGCCAAGGCAGCAGACCAGGCAGGCTTCCGCCGCTGGCTGCAGCAGCCGGAGCCGCTTCAGCGCGTTTCACCGCGTCTTTAACGTAAGACTGTACGTCTTCTTTCAGGATGCGACCTTTACGGCCGGTGCCTTTGACTTTCGCCAGGTTAACACCGAACTCGCGCGCCAGGCGACGAATCACCGGCGTTGCGTGCACGTAAGCATCGTTCTCAGCAAACTCACCCTTAGCATCCGCTTTCGCAGGCGCTGGCGCAGCGGCAGGTTTGGCCGCTTCGGCTGCCGGAGCGGCTTCCTGCTTCGCTGCTGGAGCCGCAGCCGGTGCCGCGCCTTCCACTTCGAACACCATGATGAGTTTACCGGTGCTGACTTTATCGCCCGTTGCCACTTTCAACTCTTTCACGGTACCGGCGAACGGTGCAGGCACTTCCATTGACGCTTTGTCGCCTTCAACCACGATCAGTGATTGCTCAGCCGCCACTTTGTCGCCCACTTTCACCAGGATCTCGGTAACTTCAACTTCATCGCCACCAATGTCCGGCACGTTGACGTCTTTCGCGCCAGCGGCCGCAGGGGCTGCTGCTGGAGCCGCTTCCTGTTTGGCGGCTGGAGCCGCAGCAGGCGCTGCGCCTTCTGCGTCGAACACCATAATCAGTGAACCGGTATTCACTTTATCGCCGGTGGCGATTTTGATCTCTTTCACCACACCCGCGAACGGTGCAGGGACTTCCATCGAGGCTTTGTCGCCTTCAACGGTGATCAGTGACTGTTCAGCTTCAACTTTGTCGCCCACTTTCACCAGGATCTCGGTAACTTCAACTTCGTCGCCGCCGATGTCCGGTACGTTGACCTCTTTACTGACCGCAGCAGCGGCAGCAGCTGGAGCAGGAGCGGCTTCCGCTTTCTTCTCTTCTGCTGGCGCTGGCGCCGCTTCTGCGGCACCTTCTGCGTCAAAGATCATGATGAGTTTGCCGGTTTCCACTTTGTCACCGGTTGAGATTTTGATCTCTTTCACCACGCCGGCCTGCGGCGAAGGCACTTCCATTGAGGCTTTATCGCCTTCTACGGTGATCAGCGACTGTTCAGCTTCAACTTTGTCGCCCACCTTCACCAGAATTTCGGTGACTTCAACTTCGTCTGCCCCGATGTCCGGCACGTTAATTTCAATAGCCATTACTCTCTTACCTCTTAAGCCAGACGCGGGTTAACTTTATCGGCGTCGATGTTGAACTTGGTGATTGCTTCTGCCACCACTTTCTTATCGATTTCGCCGCGTTTAGCCAGCTCACCCAGCGCAGCCACAACCACATACGATGCATCCACTTCGAAGTGGTGACGCAGGTTTTCACGGCTGTCTGAACGACCGAAGCCGTCAGTTCCCAACACGCGATAATCGCTGGAAGGCACGTAGCTGCGAACCTGTTCTGCGAACAGCTTCATGTAGTCGGTTGATGCCACGGCCGGCGCTTCGTTCATCACCTGCGCGATGTACGGTACACGTGGCTCTTCGGTTGGGTGCAGCATGTTCCAGCGCTCGCAATCCTGGCCATCACGCGCCAGCTCGGTGAACGAGGTCACGCTGTAGACGTCAGAACCGATGCCGTAATCTTTCGCCAGAATCTGCGCGGCTTCACGCACGTGACGCAGGATGGAACCTGAGCCCAGCAGCTGTACTTTGCCTTTGCTACCGTCTACGGTTTCCAGCTTGTAGATACCCTTACGGATACCCTCTTCCGCACCCTGCGGCATCGCCGGCATGTGGTAGTTTTCGTTCAGCGTGGTGATGTAGTAGTAGATGTTTTCCTGCGCTTCGCCATACATACGCACCAGGCCATCTTGCATGATGACCGCCACTTCGTACGCGTAAGACGGATCGTAAGAGATACAGTTCGGAATAGTCAGCGACTGAATGTGGCTGTGACCATCTTCGTGCTGCAGACCTTCGCCGTTCAGCGTGGTACGACCGGAGGTACCGCCGACGAGGAAGCCGCGCGCCTGCTGGTCGCCCGCCAACCACATCAGATCGCCGATGCGCTGGAAGCCGAACATCGAGTAATAGATGTAGAACGGAATCATCGGCAGGTTGTTGGTGCTGTAAGAGGTCGCCGCCGCCAGCCAGGATGAACCTGCGCCCAGCTCGTTGATCCCTTCCTGCAGAATCTGGCCTTTCTCGTCTTCTTTATAGTAAGCAACCTGCTCGCGGTCCTGCGGGGTGTACTGCTGACCGTTCGGGCTGTAGATACCAATCTGACGGAACAGACCTTCCATCCCGAAGGTACGGGCTTCGTCCGCGAGGATCGGAACCAGACGATCTTTGATCGACTTGTTCTTCAGCATCACGTTCAGGGCACGCACAAAGGCGATGGTGGTAGAGATCTCTTTGTTCTGCTCTTCCAGCAGCGGACGGAACTCTTCCAGCGTTGGCATTTCCAGCTTCTCGCTGAACTGCGCCTGACGCGTTGGCAGATAGCCGCCCAACTTCTCACGCTGACCGTGCAGATAGTTGTACTCTTCAGAGCCTTTTTCGAAGGTCACGTACGGCAGCTCTTCGATTTTCTCGTCAGCAACCGGCACGTTGAAGCGATCGCGGATGTAGCGAACGCCATCCATGTTCATCTTCTTAACCTGGTGCGCGATGTTTTTACCTTCGGCCGTGTCACCCATACCATAGCCTTTAATGGTATGCGCCAGAATCAGCGTTGGCTGACCTTTGGTTTCCTGCGCTTTTTTCAGTGCTGCATAGACTTTCTTCGGATCGTGGCCGCCGCGGTTCAGGGCGAAGATCTCTTCGTCTGACCAGTCTTTCACCAGCGCGGCGGTTTCCGGATATTTACCGAAGAAGTGCTCACGCACGTAGGCGCCGTCACGGGATTTGAAGGTCTGGTAATCGCCGTCAACGGTTTCGTTCATCAGCTGAATCAGCTTGCCGCTGGTGTCCTGACGCAGCAGCTCATCCCAACGACCGCCCCAGATCACTTTGATCACGTTCCAGCCAGCACCGGCAAAGATGCCTTCCAGCTCGTTGATGATCTTGCCGTTACCGGTGACCGGGCCATCCAGACGCTGCAGGTTACAGTTGATGATGAACACCAGGTTGTCCAGCTTCTCACGGGTAGCGATGGTGATCGCACCTTTGGATTCCGGCTCATCCATCTCGCCATCACCAAGGAAGGCATAAACGGTTTGGGCTGAGGTGTCTTTCAGACCGCGGTGCTCCAGATACTTCAGGAATTTCGCCTGATAGATCGCCGACAGCGGGCCCAGGCCCATAGAAACGGTCGGGAACTGCCAGAAGTCTGGCATCAGTTTCGGGTGCGGATAAGACGACAGGCCGTTGCCATGCACTTCCTGACGGAAGTTGTTCATCTGCTCTTCAGTCAGACGACCTTCAAGGAACGCACGTGCATAGATGCCTGGAGAGATATGACCCTGGAAGTAAACCAGATCGCCACCGTCTTTGTCGCTACGCGCGCGGAAGAAGTGGTTGAAGCACACTTCATAAATGGTCGCGGAAGACTGGAAGGAGGACATATGGCCACCCAACTCCAGATCTTTCTTCGACGCACGCAGCACCGACATGATGGCGTTCCAACGAATTGCGGAACGGATACGACGTTCAAGAGAGGTGTTGCCCGGGTATTCCGGCTCATCTTCAACAGCAATAGAGTTAATGTAGTTGCTGATTGCAGAGGAACCTGCGGCAACTTTCACGCCACCTTTGCGTGCTGCACTCATTACCTGATCAATCAGATACTGCGCGCGCTCAACACCTTCTTCACGGATGACCGATTCGATCGCTTGTAGCCAATCACGAGTTTCGATCGGATCCACGTCATTCTGTAAACGTTCTGACATGGGGTGTATTCCTTATCTGTGTCTAATACGTTGAAATTATCAGGAGCCTGTCTGCTTGTGCTTTGCTTCTGGTTCACAGCACAAGAAGACAGGCCCGTCGTGTTTTCCGCACGTTCGTTGCCGTGCGTTATTCCTTACGTTGCTGTAAACGACGCAGGGAGCGTTCACGACGACTCTGCTCCCGACTTCTATCCAGCAAGATTTCCTCAATGAACGCCAGGTGACGATGAGAGGCCTCGCGTGCTTGTTCTGGCTCACGAGCCACAATCGCCTCATAAATACTGGCGCGGTGACCGCTCACTTTCGCCAGCATCTCCCGGCGAGCGTAGAGCAATTCAAAATTCTGGCGGACGTTTTGTTCCAGCATAGGGCCCATGGAACGCAGCAAATGCAGAAGCACCACATTATGGGCTGCTTCTGTGACAGCGATCTGATACTTCATCACCGCATCAGCTTCGGCGTCGAGATCGCCGCTGTCCTGTGCCTGCTGAATATGAACATGGCAGTCGCGGATGCGCTGCAGATCTTCATCGGTACCCCGTAGCGCCGCGTAGTAGGCAGCAACACCTTCCAGCGCATGGCGGGTTTCCAGCAGGTCAAACTGAGATTCTGGATGTTCGGCAAGCAGACCGACCAGCGGGTCGCTCAGGCTTTGCCAGAGATTTTTCTGGACGAAGGTGCCACCGCCCTGACGGCGCATCAGCAGGCCTTTGGCTTCCAGGCTCTGAATCGCTTCGCGCAAGGATGGACGTGAGACATCAAACTGTTTCGCCAGTTCGCGCTCGGGGAGCAGTTTTTCACCCGGCTGGAGCGTCCCTTCCATAATCAGGGATTCCAGCTGCTGCTCAATCGCATCGGAGAGCTTGGGTTGGCGAATTTTACTGTAAGCCATCTTCCCTTCTTATGAGCCAAACGTCCGGAGTAAATTGGTAATACCAATTGAAAAATAGTGCCCGTAAAGTAACAAAGTATTCACCTTGTGTCTATATGGTCGCGGTCACACTTCAGGGGAAGAATGCTGTTGGAATGCGCTAACTTACCGGCATAAAGCAAGAAATTTCCTGGGTGAGGTAAATGTTAATAAATTGCACTTTTACCAAACCTTACACTGAGTTAGCACCTTCATCCTGGCTGATATATAAGGGAAAGCTATTCGTGTTTTCGCCAGGTTCGTGGCAGAAATAATTTGCGCAGTGCCCAGAGGATGCTGCTGCTTTTTCAGTCATCTCTCAGCACAAAAAGCAAAAGCAGGTGCAAAGCGGCGCGCTTATCACTATTCTGGACGCCTTGGTAGCTCACGCATGCACACAGCACGCCAGATACCGTAAAGAAAAGAGTACATTAGGATAAACAGCCTTACAGTGCGCGCACTGCAGGTGCACAATAACAACATCACGAGGTTTGTATGGAACAACAGCATGGCGACACGCTGCATCGCGGCTTAAAGAATCGCCATATTCAGCTGATTGCGCTGGGCGGAGCCGTAGGTACTGGCCTGTTTCTGGGCAGCGCATCAGTGATTAAATCGGCCGGTCCTGCCGTTATTCTCGGCTACGCGATTGCCGGTTTTATTGCCTTTCTGATTATGCGCCAACTGGGTGAGATGGTCGTTGAAGAGCCGGTTGCCGGTAGCTTCAGTCACTTCGCCTACAAATACTGGGGCAACTTCGCCGGTTTCGCTTCAGGCTGGAACTACTGGGTGCTGTACGTGCTGGTTGCCATGGCTGAATTGACCGCCGTCGGCAAATATGTGCAGTTCTGGTGGCCAGACTTCCCCACCTGGGCCACGGCTGCCATCTTCTTTGTGCTGATCAACGCCATCAACCTGACTAACGTAAAAGTCTTTGGTGAGATGGAGTTCTGGTTCGCCATTATTAAAGTCGTCGCCGTTATCGGCATGATTCTGTTTGGCGGTTGGCTGCTGTTCAGCGGCAACGGCGGCCCGCAGGCCAGCGTAAGCAACCTATGGAATCAGGGTGGCTTCCTGCCGCACGGCATGACCGGACTGGTCATGATGATGGCGATCATTATGTTTTCGTTTGGCGGCCTTGAGCTGGTGGGCATCACCGCCGCCGAAGCCGACAATCCAGAAGAGAGCATTCCCAAAGCCACGAACCAGGTGCTGTGGCGTATCCTGATTTTCTATATCGGCTCACTGGCCGTGCTGCTGTCACTGCTGCCGTGGACGCGCGTAACCGCCGATACCAGCCCGTTCGTACTGATTTTCCATGAGCTGGGCGATGCCTTTGTGGCGAATGCGCTAAACGTGGTGATCCTGACGGCGGCGCTGTCGGTCTATAACAGCTGTGTTTACTGCAACAGCCGCATGCTGTTCGGTCTGGCACAGCAGGGCAACGCGCCTAAAGCATTGCTGAAAGTCGATAGTCGCGGCGTGCCGGTGGCAACGATTCTGGTCTCTGCCGTCGCGACGGCCCTCTGCGTACTGATTAACTATCTGATGCCTGGCGAAGCCTTCGGCTTGCTGATGGCGCTGGTGGTATCTGCGCTGGTAATCAACTGGGCGATGATCAGCCTTGCGCACCTGAAATTCCGTAAGAAGAAAGATCAGCAGGGTGTCACCACGCGCTTTAAAGCGGTGCTGTATCCGCTGGGTAACTGGGTTTGCCTGATCTTCCTCGCGGGCGTTCTGGTGATTATGCTAATGACGCCTGGCATGGCGATTTCGGTATGGCTGATTCCGGTCTGGCTGGTGATCCTGGGTATCGGCTACACCATCAAAAACAAACTGCAAAAAGCTTAATGTTTCTCTCTGCCCGGCACGCCGCTGCCGGGCAGTTCCACCGATCTGGCTCACACTTTTCCCCGCCCGCGCGTTTTGTCCATCTACCTAACCATTTGCTCCCCAGCAGATTACTGATTTAGCACAGATAATTCCTGCTCATCTTGTCGCTGGAGACGATCAATGAAAGGAGCAGCCCTCTCGTTCCGGGAGAAACTGGGGTATGGCATGGGTGATGCCGGATGCAACATGATTGGCGGTGCTATCATGTTATTCCTCAACTATTTCTACACTGATGTGTTTGGATTAGCGCCGGCGCTGGTCGGCACGCTGTTGCTTTCGGTGCGCGTACTGGATGCCGTCACCGATCCGATCATGGGCGCGATTGCTGACCGCACGCAAAGCCGCTGGGGCCGTTTCCGCCCGTGGCTGCTGTGGATTTCCGTGCCTTACGTGCTGTTCAGCGTCTTGATGTTTACCACGCCGGACTGGAGCTATGACAACAAAGTTATCTGGGCATTTGTCACCTACTTCCTCATGTCGCTGACCTATACCGCCATCAATATTCCTTACTGCTCGCTGGGCGGTGTGATTACCAACGATCCCGGCGAACGCGTGTCGTGCCAGTCGTATCGCTTTGTGATGGTGGGCGTCGCCACGCTTATTCTTTCGCTTTCGCTGCTGCCGATGGCCGAATGGTTTGGCGGCGACAACAAAGCGCGTGGCTATCAGTTGGCGATGAGCGTGCTGGCGCTGATTGGCCTGGCGATGTTCCTGTTCTGCTTTGCTACCGTGCGTGAACGCATTCGGCCTGCGGCGCCAAGCAACGATGATTTGAAACAGGACCTGCGCGATGTCTGGAAAAACGATCAGTGGGTGCGTATTTTGCTGCTGACCTTCTGCAACGTTTGCCCTGGCTTTATTCGCATGGCTGCCACCATGTATTACGTTACCTGGGTGATGGGGCAGTCGACGCACTTCGCCACGCTGTTTATCAGTCTTGGTGTTATTGGCATGATGTTCGGCAGCACGTTGGCGAAAATCCTTACCGATCGCTGGTGCAAGCTGAAAGTGTTTTTCTGGACCAATATTGCGCTGGCGCTGTTCTCCTGCGGTTTCTACTGGATCGATCCGCACGCCACCGCGGCGGTGGTCATCGCCTATTTCCTGCTGAATATCCTGCATCAGATTCCATCACCGCTGCACTGGTCGCTGATGGCCGACGTGGATGATTACGGTGAATGGAAAACCGGCAAACGCATCACCGGGATGAGCTTCTCCGGCAATCTGTTCTTCCTTAAAGTCGGGCTGGCGGTGGCGGGTGCGATGGTTGGTTTCCTGCTGTCGATTTATGGCTACGATGCCGGTGCCAAACAGCAAGCGCCCAGCGCCATTAACGGCATTATGCTGCTGTTTACCATGATTCCGGGCGTGGGTTATCTGATTACCGCTGGCGTGGTGCGCCTGATGAAAGTGGATCGCCAACTGATGCGTACCATCCAGGCCGATCTGGCGCTACGCCGTGCCCATTCACCTCACCTATCCCCTGTCGTGTCCTCAGCGACTTCGCAACCTGGAGAGATCAAATGAGCTGGCCCAACCCTTTTATTACCCAACGCGCCGATCCCTTTATTCTGCGCCATGCGGATGGCTACTATTTTATCGCCTCGGTGCCAGAGTATGACCGGCTGGAGATTCGCTTTGCGCCCACGCTGGCTGGCCTCATTGATGCGCAAGCCGTTACCGTATGGCATAAACCGGATACCGGTCCGTTCAGCGCGTTGATTTGGGCACCGGAGCTGCATCACATTAATGGGCAATGGGTAATCTATTTTGCTGCGGCGCCCACGCGTGAGATCAAGGACGGTCTGTTCCAGCACCGCATGTATGCGCTGGTGTGCAATGATGCCGATCCGCTCAGTGGCAACTGGCAGCCCTGCCGCCGCGTACATACGCCCATTGACTCCTTCGCTCTGGATGCCACCTACTTCGCACACCAGGGTAAACACTGGTATCTCTGGGCGCAGAAAGATCCGGCCATTCCCGGCAACTCTAATCTCTATCTCGCCGAGTTACTCAATCCGTGGACGTTGAAAAGTGCGCCTGTGATGCTGAGCCGTCCTGAATATGAGTGGGAGTGCGCGGGATTTAGCGTCAATGAAGGACCGGCGGTGATTCAGCACGGCGATAAGCTGTTTGTCACCTATTCCGCCAGTGCGACCGATGAAAATTACTGCCTGGGCATTTTAAGCATCGATATATTGGCCGATCCGCTCAACCTCAGCGCCTGGCGCAAATCGGCGCGGCCGGTCTTTGCTACCAGTTGGGATAATCAACAATACGGGCCGGGGCATAACAGCTTTACGGTGGATGAAGCAGGAAGAGATGTGCTGGTGTATCACGCACGAAATTACACCGAAATTGAAGGCGATCCGCTGTGGGATCCAAATCGTCATACGCGATTGAAATACTTCCATTGGCGCGAAGACGGCACACCCGATTTCGGTGTGCCGCCGGCCGATCACACCAGCGTGCCGTAAATGGTCAACAGCGCCACCACCACCACCAGCACTAAGGAAATGCGTTTTGCCAACGCCACCGCAATACGTGGCGTTTCCACCTTATCCATATGCGGATCGCGCGCCAGTGAGAACTGCGCCAGGCTGGTCAGCACCTGATACTGTGGGCGATGCAGATCGCCCAAGGCGGCAAACCAGGCTGGCAGCGCGCGCTCGCCGTGTCCAAGGAGCGCGTAAGCTACGCCGGCCAGCCGCACAGGAACCCAGTCAAGCAGGTGCAGCAGGCGATCAACCCCGGACTGCGAGCGTTCCAGCGGCGAATGATGTCTTGCCAGCCAGCTCTGCCAGGCACGCAGAAATGCATAACCCACCAGAAGTACCGGACCATAAGGACCACCGACCACAAACCAAAACATCGGCGCAAGATAGTAGCGGAAGTTAATCCAAATCAGCGCATTCTGCAGTTCACGCAAGAACTCACGCTCACTGCACTCCACCGGCACGCCGTGAATAAGCGTCAGCTCAGCGGCCATCGCCTTGTGCGCAGCTTCATCATCATGGCTCGCGGCCTTGAGATAGCTATGATAATGCAAGCGTACCGAGCCCGCACCGATACACAGCAACCCCACGACAATCCAGAACAGCAATTGCGCCACACCAAACAGAATACCTTTTAGGCTCCACACCACCAGCCAGACAATCAGCATCGCGATGACGGTCATGACGACTGTGCGCAACAACGAAAAGCGCTGGCGTCCACGGAACAGAGCCTCAAGCCGATGATCCAGCTGCCAATGTTCACCTAACTTAAAAAGGCGCTCCCAACCTAAAACTAATAACAAGCTAAACAACGTCATACCTGCTCCTGCTGTCTCAGGGATTCTTTTGCCTGATGGACTCTCTATAGCGCAACCAGTCAAAAGCGGGACCGGGATCCGTTTTTCGCGCTGGTGCTATATCGCTGTGACCGGTGATGCGCGCGGGCGTCAGCGGATAATGCTGTAATAACAACGATGTCACCTGCTGTAAGGTGGCATATTGCGCGTCGGTAAAGGGCAACGTATCCGTGCCCTCCAGTTCGATGCCTATCGAAAAATCGTTGCAGCTCTCGCGCCCTTCAAACTGCGACACCCCAGCATGCCACGCACGCTGGTCAAAAGAGACATATTGCACCAGCTCGCCATCGCGGCGAATCAAACAGTGCGCTGCCACGCGTAGATGGGCGATATCGGCAAAATAGGGATGTGCATCGGCAGGTAGCGTGCCGGTAAACAGCCGATCGATCCACGGCCCACCAAATTCACCCGGCGGCAAGCTGATGTTGTGAATCACTAACAGCGAGGGAACTTCATCATTCGGACGCTGATTAAAGTGCGGTGAAGGTACTTTGCGTGCGCTGGTAATCCAGCCCTCTTCCAGTTTCATGCCGTTAAATCCTAAGCAAAATCAGGCTGAGAATAACATGTTTCAGACTTGGGGCTTGCGACTTAATGCGCCCGCCCATGTGAGTTCAGGATACTAAACATTTCATTGGTGATAACTGGCAATAGATGATAAATCACGCTAAGGTGAGCGCACGAAATTTCGTCTTGTAGAGTGGTAAAACCATGGCAACGCGTCGTTACGATCCCGATCAACGCCATCAGGCATTGATTAAACGAATTGAACAGGACATCCCCGAAGCCGTATCCCGCGCGCTTCAGGAGGATTTAGGGGGTGAAATTGATGCCGACCGTGATATCACCGCGTTGCTGCTCCCCGCAGAGAAACAGGCTGTGGCACAAGTCATCACACGTGAGCCCGGTGTTTTTTGTGGTAAACGCTGGGTGGAAGAAGTGTTTATTCAACTGGGCAACAAAGTAACGATAAATTGGCAAGTTGAAGATGGCCAGGCCCTCGTTGCCGATCAACCGTTGTTTGAGCTTACCGGCCCGGCGCGCCTGCTTCTAACGGCTGAACGTACCGCACTTAATTTCGTGCAAACGCTGTCAGGCGTTGCCACCGAAGTCAGTCGCTATGTCGCCCTGCTGCAAGGCAGCGAAACCCAACTGCTTGATACGCGCAAAACATTGCCTGGCCTGCGCACGGCATTGAAATATGCGGTGCTGTGCGGTGGCGGTAATAATCATCGTTTAGGTTTGTCGGATGCTTTTTTGATCAAAGAGAACCACATTATTGCCAGCGGTTCGGTGCGCAACGCAGTAGAAAAAGCGCTGTGGCTTTCACCCGATGTGCCGGTAGAAGTTGAGGTTGAATCCATCGCCGAGCTACAGGATGCCATTGATGCAGGTGCAGATATCATCATGCTGGATAACTTCAGCCTTGAAATGATGCACGCAGCGGTAGTGCTAACCAATAAGCGCGCGTTGCTCGAAGTCTCCGGTAATGTGACGGAAACCACCCTGCCGGACATTGCGCAGACGGGTGTCGACTATGTTTCGGTTGGTGCACTGACCAAACATGTGCACGCGCTGGATCTATCGATGCGCTTCCGCGAGTTGTGATTTCCTCTCTCCGCCGCCTTAGTCGTGCGGCGGATTTGCGTGATGACTTCCACATTTCTGCTTTCTCACCTGCAATTCTGACGATTCTTTGCGCGTCGCTTTCCAACCTCGCGCAGACCTGACTTCCGCTTTGGCTCCCCCTTTTCTACCGTAGCGGCTCCACAACAAGGAGCCTTATCATGGAAAGACAACGCGGTTTTACCCTCATCGAACTGATGATTGTGATTGGCATCGTCGCCATTCTTAGCGCCATCGGTTTACCGGCCTACCAAAATTATCTGCAACGCGCAGCGCTCACCGACATGCTGCAAACCATGGTGCCCTACAAAACCGCGGTAGAACTCTGTGCCATTGAGCGTGGCGGCCCCGCCCAATGCCAGGCAGGACAACGCGGTATTCCTGCGGCTAAGGGTTCGCGCTATGTGGCAACGCTTAGCGTGGTTAATGGCACGATCACCCTTACTGGGCAGGAGAGCCTTACCGGGCTGGCGGTTGAAATGACACCAAACTGGAACGCCACCGATGGCACCTTAAGCTGGCAGCGTACCTGCACCAGCGATAACAGCAGCCTGCGTGATAGCTGTCTCGAACAGTTCCGCTTTGCTGATAAGGATGCCAAATGATGGACAATGCTAATGCTGCACTGCAAGCGTTGTGCGCACGCTATCAGGCGGTGATTTTGCATCACGATGACACGCAACTTCGCGTGGCAGTGGCTGAGACACCCGATCCGCTGCTGCTGGAGGCCCTGCGATTCGCTAGCCAATGCAACGTCGATATTGAGTGCTGGCCTGCAGCGCGAATTGAGCAATTGCTGCACGAACCTGAGCCCGACGCGGCCCCTCGCGAGCATGCCAATGCGGAATCGGCGATTAACGCGGTGGATCAAATACTGCGCCAGGCCATTCAGCGCCGTGCGTCTGATGTACATTTCGAACCGCAGCGGCATGGATTGCGTGTGCGCCTGCGCATTGATGGTGTGCTGCACAAATTGCCGCAGCCTGCGGAAGCCCAGCCGGCTGCAATACTGGCGCGCCTGAAAATCCTCGGTGGACTGGATATTGCCGAAAGACGTCTGCCGCAGGATGGGCAATTTACCCTTGAGATGGATGGCAAACTGGCGGCTTTCCGCCTCTCAACGCTGCCGATTAGCCACGGCGAAAAAGCCGTGGTGCGGCTACTGCAAAGTGAGAATAGCGCCATCACGCTCGATAAACTGGGCATGCCAGCCATACAGTTGCGGCTGCTGAAAAGCGCGTTGGCAAAACCTCAGGGGTTGATATTGGTTACCGGCCCTACCGGCAGCGGCAAAACCTTCACGCTCTACAGCGGGTTAAGCGCACTTAACGTGCCCGAAAAAAATGTATGCAGCGTTGAAGACCCAGTCGAAATTCCGCTGGAGGGGATCAATCAAACGCAGATACAACCGCGTAGCGGACTCGATTTTAATCGTGTGCTGCGCGCGCTGCTGCGCCAGGATCCTGATGTGATTATGGTAGGAGAAATCCGGGATGCCGAGACCGCAAGTATTGCCGTCAAGGCAGCACAAACCGGCCACCTGGTGCTCTCCACGCTGCATACCAACTCAACCGCTGAAACACTCACGCGCCTGCGGCAGATGGATATTCCCGGTTATCTGCTGGGCCCCGCGTTGCAACTGGTGGTAGCGCAGCGGCTGGTCAGACGCCTGTGCGTGCATTGTCGTCAGCCAGGACAAGCCATCGCTCATTTACCCACAGAACTCTGGCCAGGCACGCTGCAAACCTGGCGAGCACCCGGTTGCGATCACTGCTTTTCGGGTTATTACGGGCGGCTGGCGCTGTTTGAAATACTGCCCGTTACCAGCAAATTGCAAAATGCGATTTCGGCCGATATGCCGCTGGAGCATCTGCTGGCGCTAGCCAATGAGCAGGGAATGAAAACGCTGCTGGCTGCAGGACTGGAGGCGGTGAGCCGAGGCGAAACCTCCTTTGAAGAGATGCAGCGCGTGGTAGGGCTAGGCGATGGCTAATCTTTATCATTTCCGCTGGCAGGCACTTGATACGATGGGCGTGCTGCAGGAGGGGGAATCGCTTAGCGTCAGCCAGGATGCGCTGCTTAATCAACTCTCCGAACGCGGCATGCTGCCGGTGAGCTGGCAGCGTGGTAAATGCTGGCGCACGCGTGACTGGAAGTGGCAGCAGAAGATCGATCTGGTACGACAGCTGGCCACTCTCCTTAAAGCCGGTTTACCGTTGGCAGAGAGCCTGATACTGCTGGCGGAAGGCCATCCACATAGCGGTTGGCGGGTACTACTGAAAGGATTACAGCGGCGGGTCATCGCGGGAGAACCCTTCTCGCAGGCCCTGCAGGAGTGGCCGCAAATCTTTCCGCCGCTGTTTCCCGCGCTGATGCAAGTGGGTGAGTTAACAGGACAACTCGACGAATGCTGTCGCCAGCTGGCTCAGCAGCAGAGTAAGCAACAATACCTAAGGCAAAAAGTAGTGAAGGCGCTGCGCTATCCCTTATTTATCTTATTGGTGGCGCTCGCGGTCAGTGCCGGCATGCTGCTGTTCGTCCTGCCGGAGTTTGTCTCGGTGTATGCCAGCTTTGATGCACCGTTGCCCGCATTTACCGTCGCCGTGATGTCGCTATCGGCGCTGTTGCAGCAAGCCGCACTTCCGCTGTCGCTAATATGTGCGACTGTGCTGGGGATTGCGCAGCAAACATATCGGCGTTCAGTGCCCTGGCAAAAGCGCACGCATCAATGGCTGCTACGTATGCCGCTACTCTCTCCGCTGTGGCGCGGCGGACAACTCAGCCAGATTTACGCCATCCTGCAACTCACGCAGCAATCAGGTTTAACCTTGCTGCAAAGCCTGCAGGCGGTTGAGGTTACGCTGGTGTCTCGTCTATGGCGTGATGCGATTGTTCAGTTGCAACAGCACATTGCTGCGGGTGCTCCGCTCTATCAGGCTCTTCAGCAACATCTGCTTTTTACGCCACTCTGCGCGCAGCTGATCAGAGTGGGTGAGGAGGCAGGTGCGCTGGATGTGATGCTTGCGCGTTTAGCAGAATGGCATGAAGCACAAACGCTGGCGCGTGCAGACGCTTTGGCTGCCTCGCTGGAACCGATGATGATGGTGGTGATTGGCGGGATTGTCGGCACACTAGTCATTGCGATGTATCTGCCGGTATTTGGCTTAGGGGATGCGATTCGTTAACGGGCACGCGCAGTGCGCGCCCGCTATCTCTGCTTAACGCGTAAACACGCGGTTTTCCTGTTCTGCTACGCGGATAAAGGTGGTGCGCTTAGTCAGCTCTTTCAAACGCTCTGCGCCCACATAGGTACAGGCTGAACGCAAACCACCGAGGATATCCTTTACGGTATCTTCAACCGGGCCACGCAACGGCAAGCGCACAGTTTTACCTTCAGCTGCACGGTATTGCGCCACGCCGCCGACATGGCGCTTCATCGCAGATTCGGAGCTCATGCCGTAGAACAACATAAACTTCTCGCCCTGATCTTCAACGATGGTGCCTTCACACTCGTCGTGCGCCGCAAGCATTCCGCCGAGCATGGTGAAATCTGCACCGCCACCGAACGCTTTGGCAATATCGCCAGGAACCGAACATCCGCCATCGCTGACAATTTGTCCACCCAAGCCGTGCGCAGCATCGGCGCACTCAATAACAGCGGAAAGCTGAGGATAGCCAACACCGGTTTTCACTCGCGTGGTGCATACCGAGCCGGGGCCAATCCCGACTTTAACGATATCTGCACCAGACAAAATAAGCTCTTCTACCATCTCGCCGGTTACCACGTTTCCTGCGCAGATAGTCTTGCCTGGGAAGCTTTCACGTACCCGCAGCAGAAATTGCACGAAGTGCTCAGAATAGCCATTGGCCACATCAATACAGATAAAATTAAGCTGCGGCGATAACGCCAGAATCGCAGACAACTTTGTGAAATCTGATTCTGATGTACCGGAGGAAACCATCACATAGTTCAGCACCGTTGACGGGACACGCTGCACAAACGCTTGCCAGGCCTCGACGCTATAATGCTTGTGCACCGCGGTGAGGAGGTTAAAACTGGCGAGAGCTTCAGCCATGGTGAATGTGCCAACGGTATCCATATTGGCGGCAATAATCGGTATGCCACTCCAGCTTAAGCCAGAATGTTTAAAGGTGAAGGTGCGTTCCAGTTCAACCTCAGAACGACTTTTCAGGGTGGAGCGTTTTGGGCGGATCAACACATCCTTGAAACCCAGTTTTAAATCTTCTTCAATACGCATAGCTGATTGTCCTGGTTGGTGACGACGAACCGCAGTTCGGGTAGCACTCACGGCTCCAGTGTCGTTATCATACGCGCCATTCGTTCCGCGACAAGACTGCGAATTTCACTTTATTTAGGCTACAATCCCTTAAATTTAGCTGAGAAAAATGATTGTGATCCTGCTCTCATCTTGCTGCGGTCAATGGCTGCTCACGATTTAAATTTTTGCGAGAACGCTATGCCTTATACCGTTGCGCTCACCGGTGGCATCGGCAGTGGTAAAACCACGATCGCCAATGCTTTCGCCGCGCTAGGCGTTGATATCATTGACGCTGACGTCATTGCCAGAGAAGTGGTTGAACCTGGAACGCCGGCGCTAAAGGCGATTGTTCAACGCCACGGAGATGCCATCCTGACGGCTGAAGGCACACTCTATCGTGCTCGCCTGCGCGAAATTATTTTCCAGCAGCCGCAAGAAAAAAACTGGCTCAATCATTTGCTCCATCCGCTTATTAATGCCCGCACGCAGCAGCTAAAGTTACTGGCCGCTTCACCCTATGTTCTTTGGGTGGTACCGCTGTTGGTGGAAAACGGCCTACAGCACCAGGCCGATCGGGTATTAGTTGTTGATGTGGATGCGGAGACGCAGTTGCAGCGTACACAACAGCGCGATGGCATTTCATTGAGTCAGGCGAAGAATATTCTTGCCGCACAGGCCAGCCGTGAACAGCGCCTCGCCTGTGCGGATGACATCATTGATAACAGCGGTAAGCCTGAACAGGCTCTACTGCGCGTTGCTGAACTCCACCAGTGCTATTTACGCCTGGCAGCAACCGGAAAGGATTAACATCATGAGTACAGTTGTTCTCTTTGAACACCCCTTAAACGAGAAGATGCGTACCTGGTTACGCGTCGAATATCTGATCGACCAGCTGCATGAAACCGTACCCGTAGATGGATCGGTCTCGGCACTTGGCGTTTTTCGTACCCTTAGCGACCTGCTGGATATTTTTGAACGCGGTGATATGCGCACTGAACTGCTGAAAGAGCTTGAGCGTCAGCAGCAGAAATTACGCGCCTGGCTGGATGTGCCCGGCGTTGACGAGCTGCGCGTCGATAACTTACGCCTGCAGTTGAAGCAATTTTCGAGCGAGTTAATGGCGGCACCTCGTATGGGCCAACAGTTACGCGAAGATCGCCTGATTGCGCTGGTACGGCAGCGTCTAAGCATTCCCGGCGGCTGCTGTAGTTTCGATCTGCCGAGCCTGCATATCTGGCTGCATCAGGAACAATCCGTACGTGATGTGCAGGTTAATGGCTGGCTTGAGTCATTGAATCCGTTGCGTAACAGTTTGACGATGATCCTCGATTTGGTTCGTCAGTCCGGCGTTTTCCGTCATCAAACCAGCCTCAATGGGTTTTATCAAGACAACGCCGAAGGCTCTGACCTATTGCGTCTGCAGTTAACCCTGGAAGATGCGTTGTACCCGCAAGTCTCGGGCCACAAAAGCCGCTATGCGATTCGTTTTCTACCGTTAGACAGTGAACGCGGAGAAGTGCCAGCCCGACTGAATTTTGAATTAGCTTGTTGCTAGAGGACGTTATGCCGGAAGAGATTATTACCGTACCTTGCCCTAATTGCCGCAGAGATGTGATCTGGGATGAGTTGAGTCCGTGGCGGCCATTTTGCAGTAAACGTTGCCAGTTGATTGATTTAGGTGAGTGGGCTGCGGAAGAAAAACGCATTCCCAGCAGCGGTGACCTGACGGACAGCGATGACTGGAGCGAAGAGCAGCAGTAACAAAAAAGTAAGGGGCCAGCAGCCCCTTAACTTAAATCTCGCCGGCTACCAGACGACCTATCAGCTCATGGTTTGCCGGAGGAAATTCATCCGCAACCAAATCCTGCTGTTCAACCCAGCGTTGTGGCTGTCCTTCACGGCCATAAGGCGCACCGTTCCAGCCTTCCACCAGGAAGAAATGCAGCGTAACGCGCAGGTCTTCATAACTGTGATCGGCTTGGCCAATCGCAGTAGCCGCAGTGACTTCAATGCCGGTTTCTTCCATTAATTCACGTTTTAACGCCTGCTCAGCAGTTTCATCTTGTTCGATTTTTCCACCAGGAAACTCCCATTTATTAGCCATGTAGGAGCTTGCCGCGCGCTGAGCCAGAAAGATTTGACCATCTGTATTGCGAATGATGCCCACCGCAACCTGCAGGTGTTTCATAAGCTGGATTCCGCTTTTAATAAGTGAGCGCAAAGTGTAAATCAGATGCTAAGCGATGTTAACCCGCGAAGGGGAAGTGACGTCTGGTGTCGCACAAAACTCGCGTATTGAGACAGGTCGTAATGATCCCGACCGGGAATGTTGGGAATACTCGCTGCTTCTCTCTTCTGCTAAACCCGATTACCTATGGAATTCGAAGATACAACGCTGCTGGAGCAAAACAAACCTGAACATCCCCACGCTCTTCGACATTTGGCATTTCACGATGTGTTGACGTTAGACAGTACGCAAAACACCTTAACCTGGTGGCCTGACCATAAAATCATCCCGCTAAATGAAGCGCAAAAGCGTTTTCTCTCCTGCCTGTTGCTGCGCATCACCTCTAAACATCAGATCATTGCCACTGTATGGAATGAAAGCTATCCGAGCATCAGTGATAATAATTACCATCAGCTGCTCTTTCAAAGCAGAGCATTGTTTAAGCGCTTTGGCTTGCCGGATGGGCTGCTTATTACTCTGCCTTACCACGGCGTACGATTAAACGAAGAGGAACTGATCGCTTTTACGCAGAGATTCTCATAACGCGATAGCAAAGAAAAAGGAGCCCTGAGGCTCCTTTTTCTATCAGGCCAAACGTCCGTGGCACTGTTTGTATTTTTTGCCGGAACCGCATGGGCAAAGGTCATTACGCCCTACTTTGCGTTCGCCACCTTGTGCCGCTAAGGCTTCGGCTGCTGCAGTTGCATCATCAACATGGCTCAACTGCTGCTGCTGTGCTAAACGCTCAGCTTCTTCACGACGCTGCTGCTCCATCGCTTCAACTTCTTCTGGCATGCGTACCTGCACCTTGCTTAAGGTGCTAATCACTTCATACTTCAGCGACTCCAGCATGGCGGCAAACATTGCGAAGGATTCACGTTTGTACTCCTGCTTGGGATCTTTCTGCGCATAACCACGCAGGTGGATCCCCTGGCGCAGATAATCCATTGCCGCCAGATGCTCTTTCCAAAGTGAATCCAGCGTTTGCAACATCACGCCTTTCTCGAAGTTACGCATCATCTCAGCGCCAACCACTTCTTCTTTAGCAGCATAGTTTTCGGCAGCGTTACTCATAATACGTTCGCGCAGCGTCTCTTCATGAAGGTCTGGCTCTTTATCCAACCATTCGGCAATCGGCAAATTCAGATCGAAGTCATTACGCAGACGCTCTTCCAGTCCCGCCACATCCCACATTTCTTCCAGCGACTGCGGTGGAATGTACGTATCGATAGTGGTTTTGTAGACATCTTCACGGATGCTGTTGATGGTTTCAGACACATCAGAAACATCCAGCAGTTCGTTACGCTGGCTATAGATAGCACGACGCTGATCGTTAGCGACGTCATCGTATTCCAGCAGCTGTTTACGAATATCGAAGTTGCGACTTTCCACTTTGCGTTGAGCGTTGGCAATTGCTTTGGTCACCCATGGATGCTCAATCGCTTCACCTGGCTTCATACCCAGTTTACGCATCATGTTTGATACGCGGTCCGAAGCGAAGATACGCATCAAGGCATCTTCCATCGACAGGTAGAAGCGTGAAGAACCGGCATCACCCTGACGACCAGCACGACCACGCAGCTGATTATCGATACGACGTGATTCGTGACGCTCAGTACCAATGATGTGCAGGCCGCCCGCCGCCAGCACTGCATCATGACGCAGTTTCCAGGCGGCTTTCATCGCCTCAATTTGCTCTTCAGTCGGCTCGTCCATGGCGGCAAGCTCAGCCTGCCAGCTACCGCCCAGCACGATATCGGTACCACGACCAGCCATGTTGGTGGCGATGGTTACTGCCGATGGCTGGCCTGCCTGTGCCACGATATCCGCTTCACTGGCGTGGAACTTGGCGTTCAGTACGCTGTGTTTGATGCCCGCGCGCGTCAGCTCATTGGAAACCACTTCAGATTTTTCAATCGAAATTGTACCTACCAATACCGGCTGACCTTTTGCCGTGCAGTTACGAATGTCTTCAATAATGGCGTCGATCTTCTCTTTCTCGGTCATATAAACCAAGTCGGCCATATCTTTACGCACCATCGGGCGGTTAGTTGGCACCACGATAGTATCGAGCTTATAGATTGAGCTGAATTCAAACGCTTCGGTATCGGCGGTACCGGTCATACCGGCCAGTTTCTCGTAGATACGGAAGTAATTCTGGAAAGTAATGGAGGCCAGCGTCTGGTTTTCATTTTGAATTTCCACGCCTTCTTTCGCTTCAACCGCCTGATGCAGACCATCTGACCAGCGACGACCTTGCATGGTACGACCGGTATGTTCATCAACGATGACCACTTCGCCATCTTTCACGATGTAATCCACGTCGCGGGTAAAGAGCGCATGGGCACGCAGTGCCGCAGTAACGTGGTGCATTAACATAATGTTGGTTGGAGAGTAGAGAGACTCACCTTCTTCCATGATGTTTTGGCTAACCAGCAGCTCTTCAACTTTAACCAGGCCGCGCTCGCTCATGTGTGCCTGGCGCGCTTTCTCATCAACCCAGAAATCGCCTTCACCCTGGAAGGTGTCAGAATCTTCTTTTTCCTGACGAATCAGGTGCGGGATAATTTTGTTTACCTTGGTATACAGCTCAGAACTGTCTTCGGCTGGACCAGAGATGATCAGCGGCGTACGCGCTTCATCGATCAGAATGGAGTCAACTTCATCCACCAGCGCATAGTGCAGTTTGCGCTGAACACGCTCTTCAGGGCTGAACGCCATGTTATCGCGCAGATAGTCGAAGCCGTATTCATTGTTCGTACCGTAAGTAATATCAGCCGCATAGGCTGCACGCTTCGCTACGGCTGGCATATTAGGCAGGTTAATACCGATGGTCAGGCCAAGGAACTCAAACAGTGCACGGTTATTTTCGGCGTCGCGCTGCGCCAGATAGTCGTTGACGGTGACCACGTGCACACCTTTACCGCTTAGCGCGTTCAGATAAGCAGGCAAGGTCGCGGTCAAGGTTTTACCTTCACCGGTGCGCATTTCAGCGATGCAGCGATCGTTTAACACCATGCCGCCAATCAGCTGGACGTCAAAATGACGCATGCCGAATACACGCTTACTCGCTTCCCGCACGGTGGCGAAGGCCTCAGGAATCAGGCTTTCAAGGCTTTCGCCCTTTTTCAGGCGCTCACGGAACAGATCGGTTTTTGCTTTCAGTTCATCATCAGAGAGCTTAACGAAATCCGGCTCCATCTTGTTGATGATGTCTACCACTTTGCGCATACGACGCAGAGTACGATCATTGCTGCTGCCAAATACTTTAGTTAACATTTTGATTAACATAATAAATTATTCTCTTTTCAGCCGTGACTTCACGGACTGCAAAATCTAAAACAGGATGTGGAAAAAAACGTTAGCAGTTAGGCAATGAAAGGTCCGGCGCGGATGCCATGGATAGCAGCCTGCCAGTCAGCAGAAGTGTGGATTTGCGGTTCCCGGTGGCGCAGTGCTAGCTGCGGCTCAACGGCATTAAGCGGTTGCGTAGGTGATGTCAGTAGCGCCTGAAGCGAACCAATCAACGCCAGTTTTTGTGCCGCTAATGGTACAGCTTGATTGGCCTCCGCCTGAGCAGGCGGCGTCATGCTAAAAGAAAGATGTCTGATAACTGTGCGGATGGCATGTTGATGCCAGTAATCGACGTTAAAACTTGGTCGACGCGCACTTTCCTGCAGACGAATCAGATGATCGAAATGGACAACATTGCCAACAAACAGGCTGCTGATCGGCGAATCGTTCGCCGTGGGCTCAGAACTTTGCGCACAGGCAGGCAAACCTAAACTGGCCGCCACCATCCCTAATAGGAGATGAGGCCAGAAGTAGCGTCTGCCTAATTGTCGCCAGCGTGAGAAAATCCCGATCACAACCCGTCCACAATGCATTGAATAAAAGGATAAAGCCTTCGCGTGAGTCTGCGTTACCCGGCTTATATGAGCGCCAGATGATAGCACTTATGTTGCGCTTCGACACCAGTGATTAAAGGGGCTTCGGCGGAATTCACGTTTTTTTGTACAGGGTTTCGCCAGTCACGACAGTGAAATGAGATCGGTTTTGCAGGATTAAAAGCGAGGCAATAAAAAACGGCAGATTCCACTGACCGGAGAGGGTGTCAGCGAAACCTGCCGCATTACGTCTGACTTACGCCAGAACTAAATTAGGTGCTTTGAATGCCAGTGGCAGTTCAGCTTCGTCTTCGAAGGTAGCCCATTCCCAAGCTTCCTGCTTCGCCAGAACCGCTTGCAGTAACTTGTTATTCAATGCATGGCCCGATTTATAGGCGGTAAATGCGCCAATAACATTGTGGCCGCACATGAACAGGTCACCGATCGCATCGAGCATCTTGTGACGAACAAACTCGTCTTCAAAGCGCAAACCGTCTTCGTTTAATACGCGGAAATCATCAAGGCCAATCGCACAATCTAAACTACCGCCCAGGCACAGGCCTTTAGACTGCAGATATTCGATTTCACGCATAAAGCCAAAAGTGCGCGCACGGCTGATTTGACGCACGAAATTCTCAGCCGAAAAGTTGAGCTGGTAACGCTGCGAACTTGAGTCAATCGCTGGATGTTTAAAGTCGATAGTAAAGTCGAGTGAGAACCCGTTATAAGGTTTGATCTCAGCCCACTTATCGCCATCTTCCACACGCACGGTTTGCTTAACACGCACAAATTTCTTCGCGCTGCTCAGCTCTTCAATGCCTGCATCCATCAGCAGATAGACAAAAGGTGCGGCACTGCCATCCATAATCGGGATTTCCGGTGCATCAACTTCAACAATAATGTTGTCGATGCCTAAACCAGCCAGTGCGGCGTTCAGGTGTTCAACTGTTGAAATACGCACGCCTTCATCATTCACCAGGCACGTACTTAGCATGGTGTCGCGCACATATTTTGCATCAGCCGGGAAATCAACCGGTGGATTCAAGTCAGTGCGACGATAGATGACCCCGGTATTAGCCGACGCAGGGCGTAATGTCAGCGTGACTTTCTTGCCGGTATGTAAACCGACACCTGTCGCCTGAACAATACGTTTTAATGTCCTTTGTTTGATCATCGCATTATCTCGCAATATTACCCTTCCGACCGCCAGTATAAATTACCGGCGGGGGAATACTTTAGCACAAAGAGCGGAGAATCCCAATTCTCGGGATATTCTTAGTCAGCCTGTTTACGCAGGAAGGCTGGAATATCCAGATAATCAGGTTCTTTGCTTGATGCGGCTGGCTGGTCATTAACCACTTTAGCAGCAGGTTTCTGCTCCTGCGGCAGCGGCGCCATGCCGTGCTGCTGGTAGCGATGATCCATCACTGGCTGTGTGGCTGGCTTATTCGTTACCAGGGTGATTTCTGGACGCTTATCCATGCCAATACCGGTCGCAACCACGGTGACACGCAGTTCGTCGTTCATCTCTGGATCCAGAGAAGTACCAATTACTACGGTAGCGTTGTCAGACGCGAAGGCGCGAATGGTGTTACCCACGGTTTCAAACTCATCCAGACGCAGATCGAAGCCAGCGGTGATGTTGACCAGCACGCCGCGCGCGCCAGAAAGATCGATATCTTCCAGCAGCGGGCTTGAAATCGCCATTTCAGCGGCTTCTTCCGCACGATCTTCACCGCATGCCACGCCTGAACCCATCATGGCGTAACCCATTTCTGACATCACGGTACGCACGTCTGCGAAGTCAACGTTCATCAAGCCAGGGCGCGTGATCAACTCAGCAATACCCTGTACAGCGCCTTTCAGTACATCGTTAGCTGCGCCGAACGCATCCAACAGCGAAATACCACGGCCTAATACTTTCAACAGCTTGTCGTTTGGAATAGTGATCAATGAATCGACGTGCTTCGAAAGCTCAGCGATACCCTGCTCAGCAAAAGCCATACGCTTTTTGCCTTCAAAGTTGAATGGCTTCGTTACCACTGCAACAGTCAGGATACCCAAATCTTTGGCTACTTCAGCGACCACTGGCGCAGCACCCGTACCGGTACCGCCGCCCATGCCTGCTGCGATAAACACCATGTCTGCACCATCCAGCGCAGCACGCAGTGCTTCGCGATCCTCTTCTGCAGAGTTACGACCCACTTCTGGGTTCGCACCTGCACCGAGACCTTTAGTGATATTGGTCCCGATCTGGATCGTCTGGCCGACCGCTGTCTTACGCAACGCTTGCGCGTCGGTGTTCACAGCGAAGAATTCCACACCTTCGATACGCTCGCGTACCATGTGCTCTACGGCGTTACCGCCGCCACCGCCGACGCCGATGACTTTAATCACCGCGTCATTGGTTAATTCCATAGGTTCAAACATGATTTCTCTCCGTTATGTGCCTGTCGCCTGGAGATCATAAACATTGCCAGCATGATCTCCTTTTTCAAAAATTAAAACTCTTTCTTCAGCCAGCTATTGATTCGCTTAAACCAATTGCCCACCGAAGCACGTTTTTCCGTTTCCGCATCACCGTTCATATGTGACTCTTTGCCATAATGCAGCAGTCCAACCGCCGTAGAGTAATACGGCTCCTGCGCATAATCCGTCAGGCCGGTGATGTTGAGCGGCTGTCCAATGCGCACCTGCGTGTGGAATACACGCTGTGCACAGGCTGCCAAACCTTCAATCTGCGCCGCACCACCGGTCAGCACGATACCGGCCGCCAGATGATGTTTTACGCCCTGCTGGCGCAGCTGCTCCTGTAGTTGCAGAATCTCGTCGTTAACCAGATTCAACAGTTCGGTGTAACGCGGCTCAATCACTTCGGCCAGCGTTTGGCGCTGCAGGCTGCGAGGTGGACGTCCACCGACGCTCGGCACTTCGACGTTTTCGTCTTTGCCGACAATCGAGCCTAATGCACAACCGTGACGCACTTTAATCGCTTCCGCATCGGTAGGCGGTGTACCAAAGGCGTAAGCAATATCGCTGGTCACCACGTTCCCGGCATACGGGATCACTTTGGTATGACGCAGCGCTCCGCCAGTATAAACAGCGATATCCATTGTACCGCCACCGATGTCAACAACACAGACTCCCAGCTCACGTTCATCTTCAGTCAAGACGGAAAAACTGGAAGCCAGCCCGGCAAAAATCAGTTGGTCAACTTTCAGGCCGCAACGTTCAACGGCTTTAACAATATTTTTTGCCATATCGTTGTGGCAGGTGATCAGATGCACCTTCGCCTGCATACGTACGCCGGAAAGGCCTACAGGATTTTTGATGCCTTCCTGATAATCGATGGCATATTCCTGCGGTATCACATGCAGGATACGATGTTCATCACGTACGCGAACGGATTTCGCCGTATGCACTACGTTCTCTACATCATCCTGAGTCACTTCCTCTTCCGAAATCGGAACCATCCCGATTTCGTTCTGGCAACTGATATGTTTGCCCGATAATGCAAGGTAGACCGAAGAAATCTGGCAATCCGCCATCAGTTCAGCCTGATCGATGGCGCGCTGTACGCATTTCACCACCGACTCAAGGTCGTTTACGCCGCCTTTATCCATACCGCGAGACGGGCAACTGCCCACCCCAATAATATTGACCATACCATCGGGCAGAATTTCCCCAACCAGGGCGGACACCTTTGCGGTGCCAATTTCGAGTCCTACTACCAGTTTTCTGTCCGTTGCCTTGATCATTGTGGTTTAGCCTGTGCCTGGTTCTGTTGCTGATTACTGTCCTGTGGCTCTATCGGTGCCGCTGCCCAGCCCACTGCGGCGCCCGAGTCGTAGCGCAAATCGACGTAGGTAATGCGCTGATTATGACTCTGGCCCTGCTGCTGCAGCTCCGGATAGAGCTCAATAAAACGGTTCAGACGCTTCATGGTATCGCTGCGTCCCAGCTCAATGCGCACATCGTCACTGGTCACTAATTGCCATGAGCGCCGCGCCGTCATCGACGCGACCTTCAGGGTAAACTTGTTAGCCTTTAACACATCACTCATGGTGTGATAGCCGGCCAACACCTCATTTTCACTGCCTTCCGGGCCATAAAGCATTGGCAAGGTTTCTTTGCCAATGTGACTGGCCGGAACGCTGAAGGAGACGCCATCGGCGTCAACCATATGTGAGTCGTTCCAACGTGCCACCGGAACATACTCCACCAAATTTATCTTCAGCTCATCAGGCCACTGCTTCCGCACACTGACCTGCTTTATCCAGGGCAAACGCTCGATCTGCTGTTGAATGATATCGACGTTCTGCGACATGAAGGTCCCAGGCGCGCCGAGCGATAAAATCGCCTGGCGAATATCATCATGCGTGGTGTAGTGGGTTTGCCCCGTCACCACCAGCCTGGATAACGGCAAGCGCGACGCGTCATTCATCCACTTCAGCACCACAAGGCCGCCCGCCACCATAATGCCTAACACTATCAGCAGGAACACGATGCCAAACAGTCGTGCACCGTTGCTACGCCCGGAGCGCGCACGCTCCTGAGGTTCTCGATTGCGTACTCGTATCGCCGCCTGAGACATATCAGTCAGCCAGCTCCAGAATACGCGCCACTAGCTGCGGGAAACTGTATCCCGCCTGCTTCGCCGCCATGGGTACCAGACTGTGGCTGGTCATGCCTGGTGAGGTATTCACTTCCAACAGCTGGAAATTGCCCTCGCCGTCAGCCATAACGTCCACACGTCCCCAGCCGCTGCAACCCAACGCGCGCCAGGCTGCCCACACCAGCGTCTGCAACTCTGCTTCCTGCTCAGCGCTTAAACCGCTCGGACAGAAGTACTCAGTATCGTCAGAAATGTATTTAGCTTCATAGTCATAGAACTCGCTGGCGGTTTTAATTCTGATTGAAGGCAGAATTTGCTCACCCACGATGCCCACGGTGTACTCGGCGCCGCTGAGAAACGCTTCAATCAGCACGTCGTTATCGTGACGAAATGCCTCTTCCAGCGCGGCGGGTAGGGCGTCCGCATGATTCACACGGCTGATGCCAACGCTGGAACCTTCACAGCTTGGCTTCACAAACAGCGGTAAACCCAGCGCCTGAACGGCGGCGGTGGTATCTGCATCTAAACCTTGCTGATATTGCTGACGCGTCAGCCAGACAAATTTGCCTGAAGGTAATCCCCTGCCCTGCCACAACAATTTGCTGCGCAGTTTGTCCATGGTGATCGCCGAGGCCATTACGCCACTGCCGGTATAAGGGAGCTGCAAGAACTCCAGCACCGCTTGCAAGGTGCCGTCTTCACCACCGCGACCGTGCAGCGCAATAAACGCTTTCGCAAAGCCTTGCTGTTTTAGCTTCAGTACCGACACATCACGCGTATCGACAGCATGCGCATCAATACCCATTTCACGCAGTCCGGCCAGCACCGCCGCACCTGACATCAGCGAGACTTCACGTTCGGCCGAGGTGCCGCCCATCAATACTGCGACCTTCTCAGTCATGACGCGCCTCCATTTTTACCGCAGGCTGCAGGGCGTTTTCCGCCAGCTTACGTGCAATCTTACCGATGTTGCCTGCGCCCTGAACGATCACCAGGTCATCACCTGACAGCAACGGGGCCAATGCATCTGGTAAGGCATCATGCTCAGAGACCAGAATCGGGTCCACCTTGCCACGGTTACGAATCGCGCGGCACAAGGAGCGGCTATCGGCGCCCGGAATGGCGGCTTCACCGGCCGGATAAACATCCAGCATCAGCAGCACATCCACCTGCGACAGCACGTTAGCGAAATCATCAAACAGGTCACGCGTACGCGTGTAACGATGTGGCTGGAATACCATCACCAGTTTCTTCTCAGGCCAGCCGGCACGTGCGGCTTTGATGGTGACATCCACTTCGGTTGGATGATGGCCGTAATCATCGACCAGCATCGCGCTGCCCGGGTTGCCATTGACTGCGGCGGTATCAAACTCGCCCAAGACATCAAAGCGGCGTCCGGTGCCCTGGAAGCTCTCAAGCGCGGCCAGAATCGCGTTATCTTCAATACCTTCTTCGCTGGCCACCGCCACCGCCGCCGCCGCGTTCAATGCGTTATGACGGCCAGGCGCATTCAGCGTGACGTTCAGCACTGGCTTGTCCTGACGGATCAGCGTGAAGTGCCCCTGCGCGCCACGCTGCTCGTAATTTTCAATACGCACGTCAGCGTCATCGCTGAAGCCGTAAGTTGTGACCTGACGGCCTACACGTGGAATCAGGTCACGAATCACCGCGTCATCCACACACATCACCGCGCGTCCGTAGAATGGCAGGTTGTGCAGGAAGTTAATGAACGTCTGTTTCAGATTCTCGAAATCGCCCTGATAAGTGTCCATGTGATCCGCTTCGATGTTGGTCACAATCGCCACCATCGGCTGCAGATGCAGGAAGGACGCATCGCTTTCGTCCGCTTCGGCGATCAGATAACGGCTGCTGCCAAGGCGCGCATGTGTACCTGCAGCTTTAACCAATCCACCGTTAACGAAAGTTGGATCCAAGCCGCCTTCGGCATAAATACTGGTCACCATCGCGGTAGTGGTGGTTTTGCCGTGCGTTCCGGCAACCGCAATGCCGTGACGGAAACGCATAAGTTCCGCCAACATTTCCGCACGGCGAATCACAGGAATACGCTGCTCACGCGCGGCCACTAATTCCGGGTTATCTTGCGCTACGGCCGTTGAGACCACGACAACACTCGCATCGGTCACGTTTTCTGGACGATGGTTGAAGTAAATCGTTGCGCCCAGCGAGGCCAAATGCTGCGTCACGGGGTTTGGCGCCAAATCAGAACCGCTGATGTGATAACCTTCGTTCGCCAACACCTCGGCAATACCGCCCATGCCAGCACCACCGATGCCAACAAAGTGAATGTGCCGGACGCGACGCATCTCGGGCACAATAGAACGCAGTTTTGCCAATTGTTGTGTATTCATCTGTTTCAATTACCTGTTTTTCCCGTTTGTACCCGCTTAAGGTACGGGCCAAATCAACTGGCCGATTAATTTACTTCGCGACGCGCGCCACTTCATTTGCAACCCGCTCGGTTGCATCCGGAATCGCCACCTGACGGGCTTTTTCTGCCATCGCCAGTAATGTGGTGCGATCCCAGTGACGCAGCGTGTCCGCTACAACAGACGCAGTAAACTGCGGCTGCTCGAAAATTTTGGCCGCGCCCGCCTTTTCCAACGGCAGCGCATTCCAGTACTGCTGACGATCTTTGTGCTGAAACGGCACGAAGATCGCCGGTAAACCTGCGGCAGCCACTTCGCTAACCGTCAAAGCCCCGGAACGGCACACCACCACATCCGCCCACGCGTAGGCTTCTGCCATGTCATCAATAAATTCGGTGACTTTATGTTGCGGCTGGCCAGCTGCACGATAAGCCTGCTGCACGGTTTCCAGCCCGCCTTTGCCGGTTTGATGCCAAACCGTAATGGCTTCACCCAATTCCGCAGCCACCTGTGGCACGGTCTGATTGAGGATGCGTGCGCCCTGGCTGCCACCGACCACCAGCACGCGAATCGGGCCGAAACGTCCACTCAGCCGCTCTGCCGGTAACGGCAGGGCTAGCACATCGGTACGCACCGGATTCCCCACCACTTCAGCCGTTGGGAATGCGCCCGGAAATGCCTGCATCACTTTGGTAGCGATTTTCGCCAGCCACTTATTGGTCAGCCCGGCAATGCCGTTCTGCTCATGCAGCACCACCGGAATGCCGCAGCTCCACGCGGCCAATCCGCCGGGACCCGAAACGTAACCGCCCATGCCCAGCACCACATCCGGTTGCCAGCTCTTCATAATGCGACGCGCCTGGCGCCACGCATTAAAGATGCGCACCGGTGCCAAAAGCTGCGCTTTCACACCTTTGCCGCGCAAACCGCTGATGCGGATAAAATCAATTTCGATACCGTTTTTCGGCACCAAATCCGCTTCCATACGGTCAGCGGTTCCGAGCCAGCGCACCTGCCAGCCCTGTTCCATCAGGTGATGGGCAACGGCCAGACCGGGGAACACGTGTCCGCCAGTACCGCCTGCCATGACCATCAGCCGTTTGCCACTCATCGAGCACCTCGGGTAAACGCCTGCGCTTTTGCCAGACGCGTTTCATAATCTATGCGTAATAAAAACACGATGGCGGTCGACATGATGATCAGACTCGAACCACCGTAACTGATCAGCGGCAGCGTCAGACCTTTGGTGGGCAGCATACCGGCTGCCGCACCGACATTAACCAGCGCCTGGAAGCTGAACCACACGCCAATTGAGCAAGCGAGGAAGCCTGAGAAGCGCTGATCGATCTCCAGAGCACGGCGACCAATCGACATCGCGCGAAAAGCGACGAAGAATACCATCAACAGCGCTAAAACCACACCGACATAACCCAACTCTTCACCGATGATGGAGAAGATAAAGTCGGTATGGGCTTCTGGCAGATATTCCAGTTTCTGTACCGAGTTGCCTAAACCCTGGCCCCAAAACTCACCGCGACCAAAAGCCATTAAGGATTGCGTCAGCTGATAGCCGCTACCAAAGGGATCTTCCCATGGATTCCAGAAGGAAGTGACGCGGCGCATACGGTAAGGCTCAGCGATGATCAGCAGCACCACAGCAAAAATGCCGGAGCCGATAATCGCCAGGAACTGCCACATTTTCGCACCGGCGAGAAACAACATCGCCAGCGTGGTAACAAACAGCACCACCACGGTACCGAGGTCCGGCTGTGCCAGCAGAAGTACCGCCAGCACCACCATTACGCCCATTGGTTTACAGAAACCCCAGAAGTTATTGCGCACTTCTTCCACTTTGCGCACCAGATAGCTGGCGAGATAGCAGAACAGCGTTAACTTCGAAAGCTCGGCTGGCTGAATACGCAGCGGGCCAAGGGCAATCCAGCGAGATGCGCCGTTAACGGAGCTGCCGACAACTAATACAATCAGCAGCATGACGACCGAAACCATCAGCATCACGTTGCTATAGCGCTGCCAGAAATCCATTGGGACACGTAATGTCACCAGCGCCATACCGAATGCCAGGGCGATATAAAATGCATCACGCTTGGCAAAATAGAAGGGATCTTCGTTCAGACGCTGGCCTACTGGCATTGACGCCGATGTCACCATAACAAAACCTATCAGCGCCAAACCAAAGGTCAGCCACAGCAGCGTTCGGTCATACAGCACCACCGGCGCATCATCGTTATCACGCGCGCCCATCACCCAATCGCGTAAGCGAAGTGACAGATAGCTGGCTATACCGGAACCAGGAATACGCATCAGCTCAGCTCCTTCGCCAGTTGCGCGAACCGATCGCCACGCTGTTCAAAATTACGAAACTGATCGAGGCTGGCGCAAGCCGGTGATAACAGCACCATGTCGCCAGGCTTCACCTGAGCGGCGATCTGAACCATCGCCTGCTGCATAGTCTCGGTGCGCGTTGCGATTTCCGGGCGGAGATCCGCTAACGCGTCGCCATCGCGGCCGAAGCAGAACAGCTTTACGTTGTCGCCTTGCAGATAACGCGCCAGCGGGCTGAAATCAGCCGACTTACCGTCACCGCCCAGCAGCAGCCATAGCGTACCTTTCACCTGCAGGCCATTCAGTGCCGCTTCGGTGCTACCCACGTTGGTGGCTTTGGAATCGTTAATCCAGCGCACACCGTTAGCTTCATGTACCAGCTGGAAGCGATGCGCCAGGCCAGTGAAGGTAGTAAGCGCTTTTAAACTGGAGGCACGCGGAATATTTACCGCATCGGCCAATGCTAACGCAGCCAGCGCGTTGGTGTAGTTATGCTGACCTACCAGCGTCATCTCATCGGTATTCAGAACCTTTTCACCCTTCACTCGCAGCCAGGTACTGCCCTGCTGCTGATTGAGATGATAATCGCCAAGGTTGATACCAAAGCTCACGCAGCGCTGATCGACGCCGCGTACCGGCATGGTCATGCCATCGTCGGCATTGACCACGCAGACGCTGGCGTTTTCGTAAATGCGCAGCTTGGCTGCACGATATTGCTGCATGCCCAGCGGATAGCGATCCATATGATCTTCAGTAAGATTGAGGATCGTTGCCGCCGCCGCTTTCAGGCTATGCGTGGTTTCCAGCTGGAAGCTGGAAAGTTCTAATACATATAGCTGAGCCGGTGATTTCAGTAGTGTCAGCGCGGGTAAACCGATATTGCCGCCCACGCCCACCTGCCAACCTGCCGCGCGAGCCATCTCGCCCACCAGGGTAGTTACGGTACTTTTGCCGTTGGAACCGGTAATCGCCACAATCGGTGCCTGGGCTTCACGGCAGAACAGCTCAATATCGCCGATGACCTCAATCCCGGCATCCGCTGCTTCGCTTAAGGCAGGATGAGCCAGCGCGATGCCAGGGCTGGCGATAATCAAATCAGACGCCAGCAGCCAATCGCTATTGATACCGCCAACATAGCGCTCCACCGAGGCTGGCAGTTTTTCCAGTCCCGGCGGCGAGACACGGGTATCCATCACGCGTGGCGTTACGCCTTGCGCGAGGAAGAAATCAACACAGGAGAGGCCAGTGATGCCTAATCCAATGATGACGACTTTTCTGCCCCGATAGTCAGCCATGATTAACGTACCTTCAGCGTTGCCAGGCCAATCAGCACCAGCATCAGCGAAATAATCCAGAAGCGCACGATGACGCGCGGCTCCGGCCAGCCTTTCAATTCATAGTGATGATGAATTGGCGCCATGCGGAAAATGCGTTGGCCGCGCAGCTTGAACGATCCCACCTGCAGAATCACCGACAGCGTTTCCACGACAAACACGCCGCCCATAATTACCAGCAGGAATTCCTGACGCAGCAGCACCGCGATGGTGCCAAGCGCGCCACCCAGCGCTAATGAGCCGACATCGCCCATAAACACCTGCGCTGGATAAGTGTTGAACCACAGAAATCCGAGGCCTGCCCCGACAATCGCGGTGCAGACAATCACCAATTCACCGGCATGCCGTAAATACGGAATATGCAGATACTCAGCAAATTTAACGTTGCCGGTCGCCCAAGCCACCAGCGCGAAGCCAGCTGCCACAAATACGGTTGGCATTATCGCCAGGCCATCAAGGCCATCCGTTAAGTTAACGGCGTTACCCGTGCCGACAATCACGAAATACGCCAGCACTACGTAGAACAAACCCAGCTGCGGCATAACATCTTTAAAGAACGGCACCACCAGCTGTGTGGCTGGCGTATCTTTGCCAGCGATAAACAGCGCAAACGCGACGGCCAGAGAAATCACTGACATCCAGAAGTACTTCCAGCGCGCGATCAGGCCTTTGGTATCTTTACGCACCACTTTGCGGTAGTCATCCACAAAGCCGATGATGCCAAAGCCAACCAGCACCACTAGCACGCACCAGACATAAGGATTGGACGGGTACGCCCACATCAGCACCGAAATGGTGATGGAGGTGAGGATCATCACGCCGCCCATGGTGGGCGTGCCGCGCTTGCTGAAGTGCGATTCTGGGCCATCGTTACGTACCACCTGGCCAATCTGCAGTTTCTGCAGCCAGGCAATCAGGCGTGGACCCATCCACAGAGAAATGAACAGAGCGGTCAGCAGGCTGACAATGGCGCGAAACGTCAGATACGAGAAGACGTTAAAGCCGGAATAAAATGCGACCAGATGTTCGGCCAGCCAGACTAGCATGTTCCTTTCTCCTGTAAGCTCTGTACTACCTGCTCCATGGCGGCACTACGTGAACCTTTAACCAAAATAGTGATGTCCTGATGTTCGGACAGCAATGTGCGTAAACGTTCAGTCAACGCGGCTTTAGTGGCGAAATGCTCGCCTTTACCGCTACTTTCGCCAATCAGCTGGCTGAGCGTTCCGGTGCTTAATACGCAATCAATGCCTGCCGTTCTCGCTGCGTCGCCCACCTGACGGTGACACAGCTCCGCTTCATCACCCAGCTCTGCCATATCGCCCACTACCATCACGCGGAATCCAGGCATATCACCCAGTACCTGCGCCGCGGCCGTCATCGAACCGACGTTGGCGTTATAGCTGTCATCCAACAGTAATTGATTGGCCGCCAGACGAATCGGGTACAGGCGTCCGGGAACCGGCTGCAACGTTTTTAGCCCGCTCTGAATTGCCGTCAGTGGTGCATCTACCGACAGCGCCAGCGCTGCTGCGGCTAACGCATTGGCGATGTTATGACGCCCAGGCAGCGGCAGCTCAACCGCAATATCGCCGCGCGGTGTATGCATGGTGAACAGCGTGGCATCCGCACGCAGAATGATTTCGCTGGCACGAAACTCAGCATCAGCCATCGGCTGCGGTGAGAAGCGCCACAAAGTTTTATCTACGAACTGAGATTGCCAGTGGGCAAGGTCGTTGCTGTCGGCGTTGACGATCGCGGTGCCGTGAACCGGCAGTCCACCAAAAATTTCGCCTTTTGCTTTGGCGACGCCCGCCAGCGAACCGAAGCCTTCCAGATGCGCCGCCGCAAGATTATTCACTAGCGCCGTTTCCGGACGCACTAAATCAGTGGTGTAGGCAATTTCGCCCTGGTGGTTGGCGCCCAGCTCAATTACCGCGTAAGCATGCTCTTTGGTGAGACGCAGCAGCGTCATTGGCACACCAAAATCGTTATTCAGATTGCCTGCGGTGTAGAGCGTTTCACCGCATTGGCGCAGAATCGCGGCGGTCATCTCTTTAACGGAGGTTTTACCGGATGAACCTGTCAGCGCTACGACACGTGCGTTCGCCTGCTGACGCACCCACGCAGCGAGCTGTCCAAAGGCAATGCGCGTATCAGCCACGACCACCTGCGGCACTGTAGACGGCAACAGTTTGCTGACCAGCAGCGCCTGCGCACCGTTGGTAATTGCATCATTGGCGAAATCATGGGCATCGAAACGTTCACCGACCAGCGCCACAAACAGGCTGCCGGCGGTGACTTTACGCGTATCAGTGGTGACGTCGGCGACGGTTAAATCCGCACCGTGCAGTTTACCGCCGCTGATATCGGCCAGGGTTTGCAGAGAAACGGGGATCATGCCATCACCCCCAACAAACGGGCGACGGTGTCACGATCCGAATAATCTAAGCGGCGGTTACCAATGATTTGATAATCTTCGTGGCCTTTTCCGGCCACTAGCACGATGTCATCCGCGCGGGCTTGCATGACGGCGTTGGTCACCGCTTGCGCACGCCCTGCGACTACGCGTGCGCGGCCTGGATCGAGCAGCCCAGTGAGAATGTCATTCACAATGGACATCGGCTCTTCGCTGCGCGGATTATCGTCGGTGATCACCACGATGTCGGAGAATTGCTCAGCAATTGCACCCATCAATGGGCGTTTGCCTTTATCACGATCGCCACCGCAGCCAAACACGCACCAAAGCTGACCTTTACAGTGCAGACGCGCGGCTTCCAACGCTTTCTCCAGCGCATCCGGCGTGTGAGCGTAATCGACAACAACCGTAGGTTTTTCTGGTGCGGTGAAGACTTCCATGCGACCACAAACCGGTAACAACTGTGGCGCAGTCGCTACCAACGCATCGAGCGGATAATCCAGCGTCAGCAATGTCGCCAGCGCCAGCAGCAAATTGCTGACGTTGAAAGCGCCCATCAGGCGGCTATCAAACTCGCCGTCGCCCCAGCTGGAGCTGAATTGAATATGTGCGCCACCATCGTGGTAATTCACCGCCGTGGCTTTGAGCCAGCGGCCATGGCAGCCAGATTGCAGATTATTTTCCATAGTCACCGCTACGGCATCCGGCAATTTTGCCAGCCAGCGACGTCCTACTTCATCATCGGCATTGATAATGGCTTCGGCCACCTGATGCTCAGAGAACAGTAGCCATTTGGCAGATTCGTAGCCCTGCATATCACCATGATAATCAAGGTGATCGCGGCTTAGATTGGTAAATACCGCCGCGGCAAACGGCAGCGCTGCGACGCGGTGCTGCACCAAACCGTGTGAAGACACTTCCATTGCTGTCAGGGTTGCGCCCTGCTCGACCAAATCATTCAGAACGTGTTGCACATCTACCGCGGAACCGGTGGTGTTTTCAGTTGCCACCAGTTGACCGTAAAGACCATTGCCCACCGTGCCCATCACTGCGCCGGTTTCACCCAGCAGATTGGCCCACTGCGCCATCAGTTGTGTGGTGGTGGTTTTACCGTTGGTGCCGGTCACACCAATTAATTTCAGTTTGCTCGCAGGCTGCTGATAAAAGCGTCCGGCCAGTGCAGAGAGACGCTGCTGTAACTGCGCCAGATAAATAACCGGGACGCCATGCATCTCGCGGATATCTCCATCGCTGGCTTCGCCTTCGGCCTCGGCAATGACTGCCGCCACGCCTTGTGCGATAGCCTGCGGAATAAAACGACGTCCATCAGCATGATGGCCCGCCACGGCGATAAACAGATCGCCAGAAGCCGCCGCGCGGCTGTCTAGTGTCATGTCACGGAGTGGACGCGCCGGCGCACCCGGCACCCACGGGGCCAGTAAGTCGCGCAGGTTACGATCTGTCACTTGATTCCTCACTTCTATTCTTCACCAACTCGTTCTTATCAACCGTTGGCAGCGCATCAGGTTCAATGTTCATGGTACGTAACACGCCGCCCATGATGGCGCCAAACACCGGTGCTGAAACCGCACCACCATAATATTTACCGGCCTGTGGATCGTTGATAACCACAACCAGCGCAAAACGAGGATGACTGGCAGGCGCAACGCCTGCGGTATAAGCAATGTATTTATTGACGTAACGACCATCCGGTCCCACCTTTTTGGCGGTACCGGTTTTAATAGCAATGCGATAGCCTTTGATGGCGGCTTTGACGCCGCCGCCGCCTGGCAACGCCACGCTTTCCATCATATGCATCACCGTTCTCACCAGGTCTTCCTGGAAAACGCGTTCACCCGCTACCGGCGGGTCAACTTTGGTGATCGACAGCGGGCGGTTAATGCCATAGCTGCCAATGGTTGCGTAGACTCGCGCTAACTGTAACGGCGTTACCATTAGCCCGTAGCCGAAAGAGAAGGTGGCCCTCTCTATGTCAGACCACCGTTGTTTTTGAGGGTATAAGCCACTGCTTTCCCCGACCAGCCCCAAATTGGTCGGTTTACCCAAGCCAAAGCGCGCATAAGTATCTACAAGCGCTGAGGAGGGCATCGCTAACGCCAAACGTGAAACCCCGACGTTACTCGACTTCTGTAAAACCCCGGTAAGGGTTAATTCGCTGTAGCGCGCCACGTCTTTGATCTCATGACCATTCACGCGGTACGGCACGGTATTTAGGACGCTATTTTCTTTCACCACGCCACGCTGTAAAGCCGTCATCACCACCATCGGTTTCACGGTGGAACCCGGTTCGAAAATATCGGTGATGGCGCGGTTACGCATGACATCTTTCGGCGTGTTGCTGAGATTATTCGGGTTATAAGCGGGGCTATTTGCCATTGCCAGCACTTCACCGGTGTTCACATCCACCAGCACCGCAGTGCCCGATTCCGCTTTGTTGAAGGCCACGGCGTTATTCAGTTCGCGGTAAACCAGCGCTTGTAGACGTTCATCAATGCTCAGCGTCAGGTTATGTGCCGCACGGCTATCAACCGAGGAGATATCTTCGATTACGCGGCCGTTGCGGTCTTTACGCACAGTACGTTCGCCTGGTGCGCCAGTCAGCCATTTGTCGAAGCTCTTTTCGATGCCTTCGATGCCCTGGCCATCGATGTTGGTGAAACCAATCAGGTGCGCGGTAACCTGGCCCGCGGGATAATAACGACGCGACTCTTCACGCAGATAAATGCCCGGCAGTTTAAGTTTTTTTACGTACTCGCCAATCGCTGGATTTACCTGACGCGCCAGATATACAAAGCGTCCTTTTGGGTTGGCGTTAACTCGGGATGCGAGCTGATCCAGTGGAATCGATAAGGCATCAGACAGGGCCTTCCAGCGACCATCCAGCGATACACCGCCGTGCTCATGAAGCTCTTTGGGATCGGCCCAGATCGCATTTACCGGCACGCTTACCGCCAGCGGACGTCCCGCTCGATCGCTAATCATGCCGCGTGCTGTGGGCACCGCCTGAACGCGCAGCGAGCGTAAATCGCCCTCTTTGACCAGTTTATCGGGGTTGATCACCTGCAGCCACGCTACGCGCGACAGCAGTCCGCCCAGCGCCAGTAAAATGCAACCGCACAGTAACGCAAAACGCCAGCTTACAAAGCTGGCCTTATCTTCTTGTTTTTTTAACTTCAGCGTTTTGCCTGCGCCACTCATTGAGTTCTGCGATTCCTTATTTCTGCACCACAATATTTTCCTGTGAAGGATCAACATGCTGCATTTGCAGTTTATCGGTTGCTATCCGCTCTACCCGGCTATGATCGCCGAGCGCGTTTTCTTCAAGAATCAGGTTGCGCCATTCGATATCAAGCGCGTCACGCTCCAGCACCAGCTGTTCACGTTGCGCCGTCAGCAGACGCGTTTTATGCGTAGTCGTCACAACCAAGACTGAGGAGACCAGCACGGCCACCAACAGCAGCACCGGTATCTTGCCAAATCGCAGCAGGTCCCCCCCGATGACGCCCGGTAAGCTATGGCGCTCGTTGCCAATCATGACGCGGTTCGCTCCGCGATACGCAATACCGAACTGCGCGCTCGTGGGTTTTCGTTCACTTCGGCTTCGCCGGGGATCAGCTTGCCAAGCGTTTTCAATTCACGGCCGCCCAAGGCTTTAAGCTGCGCTTCAGTCATTGGGATCCCGGCCGGCACCTGCGGACCACGGCTCTGATCGCGCATAAAACGCTTCACTAAGCGATCTTCCAGCGAATGGAAGCTGATGATCGATAATCTGCCGCCGGGAGCAAGAACTGACAGCGCGCCCTTCAACGCGATATCGATCTCTTCCAGCTCGCTGTTGATCCAGATACGAATCGCCTGGAAGGTACGCGTCGCCGGATGCTTAAACTTGTCTTTCACCGGCATTGCCGCAGCGATAACCGTGGCCAGTTCTTTGGTGCGCGTCATTGGCTGTTCACGATTGCGCTCAACGATGGCGCGCGCGATACGTTTACCAAAACGCTCTTCACCGTAGGTTTTAATCACGAAGGCGATATCGGCCTCTTCAGCGCTCATTAGCCACTCTGCTGCCGACTGCCCACGCGTGGGGTCCATGCGCATATCCAGTGGTCCATCACGCATGAAGGAGAAGCCACGTTCGGCATCATCCAGCTGCGGTGAAGAGACGCCAAGATCAAGCAAAACGCCATCGATCTTGCCCGTCAGCCCGCGTGCTTCGACATACTCCGCCAGCGCCGAAAATGGCCCATGAACGATCGAAAAACGGGGATCTTTTATCTCAGCGGCTGCGGCTATCGCTTGCGGATCGCGATCAATCGCTATCAATTGCCCTTTCTCGCCAAGCTGCGAAAGGATTAAGCGCGAGTGACCGCCGCGACCAAAAGTGCCGTCAATATAAATGCCGTCTTCCCTGATATTGAGGCCGTTAACCGCCTCATCCAGCAGCACTGTGGTGTGTTTAAAATTTTCCTGCATAGCTATAGCGACAAGTCCTGCAACCGCTCAGATAAAGGCTCCTGAGCCGACTGTTCTGTGTCAATATCATCCTTAACTTGTTGATACCAGGTCTGTTCATCCCACAGCTCAAACTTGTTGAACTGTCCAACCAGCATCACTTCTTTGCTCAGGCCTGCATGTTGTCGCAGCGTATTCGCCAACAACAAACGGCCCGCATTATCCATCTGACACTCACTAGCATGTCCTAACAGCAATCGCTGCACGCGACGCTCGCTGGGATTCATGCTGGATAAGCGAGAGAGCTTTTTCTCAATAATTTCCCATTCGGGCAGGGTATAAAGCAGCAGGCATGGCTGGTGGAGGTCAATGGTGCATACCATTTGCCCCTGAGACTCTGCGACAAGCAATTCACGATAGCGTGTTGGTACTGCTAATCGTCCTTTGCTGTCGAGATTGACTAACGTTGCTCCACGGAACATGCCAGCCTTACCCCTCAATCACCCGTTTTCACCACTTTATCCCACTTTTTACCACGAAACGAGTTTACGGAGCCGATGAAATCCTTGTCAAGCCGCAACGGCAAGTGAATATCACTATTTACATCGCGTGAAATTAATCCGGGAGGGAATAAAAGGGTAATAAGTAGAGAAATAAAAAATTAACCTGATGAATAGTTGAATAAATTTTTTCGCAATGTGAAAAGTGGCGAAAAATAAAACGCTGTTAGGCAAAATTATATTTGCCCCGTAATATGCGACAGCGGCTGCATTTTAGGGGATTTCTGAAAGGAAGCCCAGCACCATCACAACAGCTCTGCTAGCAGCTACTGCTGAATATGTAAACAAATACGAAAAGTCAGTGGGGATAAATTGTTAGATAGGGTGGCGATAATTTACGCTTTTTTACGCCTGGTGCATTTGAGCAAAATAGTTGTGAAGATAATAAAGCGCGGGCAGAGAACTGCCCACACTTTCATTTAGTGCGACGACTTAATTGTCCGCGGCGGAATAAATTACGGCGAATGCGCGTTAAACCCGGCTTCGGTTTCCGCGGCTCATCTAATGAGGCTAATACCAGCTCCAGAACTCTTTCCGCAACATCGCGGTGACGCTGCCCCACTGCCAGGACCGGGCATTCCAGGAAATCCAACAGTTCGTGGTCACCAAAGGTGGCAATCGCCAGATCGGTGGGTAAACGACCATCGCGCTTGAGCGTGATATCCATCACCCCTTGTAACAGGCCAAATGAGGTTGTGAATAGTGCGTCCGGCATCGGATGATCTTCGAGGTACTTTTCAAACAGCGTTGCCGCCGCAGCACGATCGAAGCTATTGCAGTAGATGTAATCGATTGGTCGCGCGTCGTCCTTCCACGCATCGCGAAAGCCCAATTCACGCAAAAAACTGACCGACAGCTCCGGCAGCGCGCCAAGGAACAGCACATTTTTAACTGGAAGCTGACGCAATTCAGCGGCCAGCATCTGCGCATCATCCTGATCGGCCCCCACAACACTGGTGAAGTGCTCACGGTCCAGCGCGCGGTCCAGCGCGATAATTGGCAAAGGATCGTTAATCCAGCGCTGATAGAACGGATGCTCAGGCGGCAGCGAGGTGGAAACAATGATGGCGTCCACCTGGCGTTGCAACAGATGCTCAATACAGCGCATTTCGTTATCTGGCTGATCTTCCGAGCAGGCAATCAACAGTTGATAACCACGTTGACGCGCCTGACGCTCAAGATAATTAGCGATACGCGTATAACTGGTATTTTCCAAATCAGGGATCACCAGGCCAATTGAGCGCGTGCGTCCGGCGCGAAGGCCTGCCGCGACGGCATTGGGGTGATAATTGTGTTCACGCACCACCGCCATGACTTTCTCGACGGTTTTTTCGCTGACACGATACTGCCGCGCTTTGCCATTGATTACGTAGCTGGCCGTGGTGCGCGACACGCCTGCCAGGCGCGCAATTTCATCCAGTTTCACGATGACACCTTAATTCTGATAAGCCAGCGCTGGCGAAAATATCCGCAGAGTAGCTAAGGATAAAACATTTGTAACATCTAACCGCAGAAAAGTACGCTGAGCAACCGCTTTTCTCCAGCATCTTGCCGAAGCGCATAAAATAAAAAAACCCGGCATTTCGCCGGGTTAGCACAGAATATGATGGTTACGGTGCGTTATTAGCGCATAACGCGATCGCCACGTGATACGCCAACGATTCCTGAACGTGCCACTTCAACAATTTCCGCCACGTCACGAACCGTGTTGAGAAACGCGTCGAGTTTATCGCTCGTTCCCGCTAGCTGAACCGTGTAAAGCGTTGGTGTGACGTCAATAATCTGCCCACGGAAAATCTCCGCACTGCGTTTCACCTCTTCACGACCGTAGCCGCTAGCCTGAATTTTCACCAGCATGATTTCGCGTTCAACATAGGCGCCCTGCCCCAGCTCGCTGACACGTAACACGTCAACCAGCTTGTGCAATTGCTTTTCGATTTGCTCCAGCACTTTCGCATCGCCAACCGTTTGGATGGTCATACGCGATAGCGTGGGATCATCGGTGGGCGCCACGGTAAGACTTTCGATGTTATAGCCGCGTTGCGAGAAAAGCCCCACTACGCGGGACAATGCGCCGGATTCGTTTTCCAGCAGAACCGATAAAATACGACGCATAATTAAGTCCTCTCCGTTTTGCTCAACCACATCTCATCCATCGAACCACCGCGAATCTGCATCGGGTAAACGTGCTCGCTGCCGTCAATATTCACATCAACAAACACCAGACGCCCTTTCGCCAATGTATCCAGCGCCAGCTGCAGCTTCTCTTCCAGCTCAGCAGGATGATGAATCGCGATACCCACATGGCCGTACGCTTCCGCCAGACGAACGAAGTCCGGTAGCGACTGCATGTAAGACTGAGAGTGGCGACCAGAGTAAATCATGTCCTGCCACTGCTTAACCATGCCGAGGAAGCCGTTGTTAAGGTTCAACACCAGCACCGGCAAATCGTACTGCAGTGCAGTAGAGAGTTCCTGAATGTTCATCTGGATACTGCCATCGCCGGTCACGCAAATAACCGTTTCATCCGGCAGCGCCATCTTCACGCCCAGCGCAGCAGGCAGGCCGAAGCCCATGGTGCCCAGGCCGCCGGAGTTAATCCAACGACGTGGTTTGTCGAATTGGTAATAAAGCGCAGCGAACATCTGATGCTGGCCCACGTCAGAGGTGACGTAAGCTTCGCCTTTCGTCAGACGACAGATGGTTTCGATGACCGCCTGCGGTTTAATTTTGTCGCTGCTGCGATCAAATTCCAGGCATTTACGACTGCGCCAGCCTTCAATGGTTTGCCACCAATCGCGCAGGCTATCAAGCTCCTGCTTCGCATCGCTTTGTGCCAACAGTTCAAGCATTTGCGCCAGCGTCTGTTTCGCATCACCGACAATTGGAATATCTGCGCTGACGGTTTTTGAAATCGAGGTTGGATCAACGTCGATATGCATGATGGTGGCATTCGGGCAGTACTTCGCCAGGTTGTTGGTGGTGCGATCGTCGAAACGCACGCCAATCCCGAAAATCAGGTCAGCGTTATGCATGGTCATGTTAGCTTCGTAGGTGCCGTGCATACCAAGCATGCCAACGCTCTGACGATGTGTGCCGGGGAATACACCCAAGCCCATCAGCGACATGGTTACCGGTATATTGAGTTGCTCAGCCAGCTGCAGCAGCTCAGCTTCACAGCCGGACATAATCGCACCGCCGCCCGCGTAAATCACCGGCTTATGTGCCGCCAGCAATGTTTGCAATGCGCGCTTAATCTGGCCTTTATGGCCCTGAATCGTTGGATTGTAAGAGCGCATGCTCACGGTTTCCGGCCAGACGTAAGGCAATTTATTAGCCGGATTGAGGATATCTTTTGGTAGATCGATAACCACCGGGCCCGGACGACCGCTCGCCGCCAGCCAGAAGGCCTTTTTCAGCACGGTTGGAATCTCTTCGGTGCTTTTTACCAGGAAGCTGTGCTTCACCACCGGGCGGGAGATGCCGACCATGTCGCACTCCTGGAACGCATCGTAGCCGATGAGTGAAGAAGGCACCTGACCCGACAGAATCACCATCGGGATAGAATCCATATAGGCGGTTGCAATGCCGGTAATGGCATTGGTGGCGCCAGGACCCGAAGTTACCAGCACTACGCCCACTTCGCCGGTGGCGCGCGCCAGACCATCGGCCATGTGCACCGCGCCTTGTTCATGACGGACCAATACGTGGTCAATTCCACCGACCGTTTGCAGTGCATCGTAAATATCGAGCACCGCTCCGCCCGGATAGCCGAATACCTGCTTTACGCCCTGATCGATTAACGAACGGACGACCATTTCGGCTCCTGACAACATCTCCATTTTCTGCCTCCAGGCTTGAGGGACTGAATCCACTGACGTTCGCGTTTCCCGCACGCCACTGATATCCGGCCCCCGCATACCAATTAAGATCAAAACCTTATGTTTATGCTCAGAAGACGGCGTTCATTTCCGCCTTCCAGGTACAGGGAATCTACTTGAGTTAATTCTTCTGAGAGTAGGTCGATTACCATAACCGCAGACAACCCGGCCTGCAAACGCCAGCACGCCACCTCACGTTCGATCCGGCAATAAAGGCACTGATGCGTGATTATCGCCTGCGAGGATTAAACTAATGCTTTGTCATAACCTCAGAGGAAAATGCTGGATTGGAGATTATTTGCAGCGTGATATAAGAAATATGATTTTCATATTACCTGGCCACTCAGGCCACAATCTTTTGGGATAATTACTTTCTGGCGTGATTAACTGGAAAATGCTTCGCTCACATCATATTCCTCTAAACAACAAGCTTTGTCCTGTTTTTACCACATCTTGCCTCAATCATTTAAAACGTTAAATAACAACAATTTAAAATAAACTCTATTTTATAAACGTTTGTTTAAGCTGCGGATTCTGCTTATCCAGCCGCTAATTAATGCCATTGCTCTGCTCAGCCGAAAAATCGCAGCACATCACCCTTTTGACTGCGCTAAAATACCCTTGCACTTGAGGTTGACTTCACTCGTCAATTCCAGTACCAATATGTGCAGCACACAATTTACGAGGTTTGAGTCATGTTTCATTCTTTCCGCCTACTCGGTCTACTACTAAACGCATCCAGTTTGCGCGGTAGACTCGTGGGCGGAATCAATAACTGATTCGAACCTGCAGAAGTTTAAGAAACCCGCGCCAATGCGCGGGTTTTTTTATGCTCGTAGCACCGGCAAAGTTAATGCAAAAGGAAGATTACGATGAGCCAGCAAGTTATTATTTTCGATACCACTCTGCGTGACGGCGAACAGGCTTTACAGGCTAGCCTGAGTGTTAAAGAAAAACTGCAGATCGCTCTGGCGTTGGAACGTATGGGCGTGGATGTGATGGAAGTGGGCTTCCCCGTTTCCTCCCCAGGTGATTTCGAATCCGTACAAACCATCGCTCGTACCATTAAAAACAGCCGTGTCTGCGGACTGGCACGCTGCGTTGAGAAGGACATTGACGCCGCATATGAATCATTGCGTGTTGCTGAAGCGTTCCGTATTCACACCTTCATCGCCACTTCGCCGATGCACATCGCCACCAAATTGCGCAGCACATTGCCAGAAGTGATTGAACGCGCAGTACACATGATTAAACGCGCCCGCAACTATACCGACGACGTTGAGTTCTCGTGTGAAGATGGCGGCCGTACGCCAATCGACGATCTGTGCCGCATGGTTGAAGCTGCAATTCATGCCGGTGCAACCACTATCAACATTCCGGATACCGTGGGCTACACCTTACCTGGCGAATACGCCAACATCATCAGCCAATTGGTAGCACGCGTGCCGAACATCGATAAAGCCATCCTGTCTGTTCATACCCATGACGATTTGGGTATGGCGACCGGCAATGCTATCGCCGCAGTGTTAGCAGGTGCACGTCAGGTTGAAGGAACCTTAAATGGTCTGGGTGAGCGCGCCGGTAACTGTGCGCTGGAAGAAGTGATTATGGCGATTAAAACCCGTCAGCAGATCATGAATGTGCACACCAACATCAATCATCAGGAAATCTACCGCACCAGCCAAACCGTTAGCCAAATCTGCAACATGCCAATTCCCGCTAACAAAGCGGTGGTTGGCTCCAACGCCTTCGCCCACTCCTCGGGCATTCATCAGGATGGCGTGCTGAAGAATCGTGAAAACTATGAAATCCTGACGCCAGAATCTATCGGCCTGCATAAAATCCAGCTGAATCTGACCTCACGATCGGGTCGTGCTGCGGTAAAACACCGCATGGAAGAGATGGGCTACAAAGAGTCTGATTACAATCTGGATACCTTATATGACGCCTTCCTGAAGCTGGCTGATAAGAAAGGTCAGGTCTTTGATTACGATCTGGAAGCCTTAGCCTTCATTAACAAACAGAACGAAGAGCCAGAGTATTTCCAGCTGAACGAATTCAACGTGCAGACCGGCTCCAGCGTTACCGCTACCGCATCTGTGCAATTGGGCTGCGGTGAAGAGACGAAGTCGGATGCCGCCACCGGTAATGGCCCAGTGGATGCGGTTTATCAAGCCATCAACCGCATCACCGGCTTTGAAGCCGAACTGATGAATTACAAGTTGACCGCGAAAGGCCACGGCGAGAACGCGCTGGGTCAGGTTGATATCGTGGTCAATTACAACGGTCGTAAATTCCACGGCGTGGGTCTGGCGACCGATATCGTCGAATCCTCTGCTAAAGCGATGGTGAACGCGTTGAACAACATTTGGCGTGCTAAGCAGGTGGAAAAAGAATTGCAGCGTAAATTTAAAGATCAGAAGGAAACGGTGTAACTATGTCTAAGTCTTCTCATATCGCGGTATTGCCAGGCGACGGAATTGGTCCGGAAGTGATGGCGCAGGCCATGAAAGTTCTCGATGCCATTCGTACGCGTTTCGATATGCGTATCACCACCAGCGAATATGATGTTGGCGGTATCGCCATCGATCGTCACGGCGAACCGCTGCCACCGGCTACCGTTGCTGGCGCAGAACAAGCCGATGCGATTCTGTTCGGCTCAGTAGGTGGGCCCAAATGGGAGCATCTGCCGCCTGCCCAGCAGCCAGAGCGCGGCGCGTTGCTGCCGCTGCGGAAGCACTTCAAGCTGTTCAGCAACCTGCGTCCGGCTGGGCTGTATAAAGGTCTTGAAGCCTTCTGTCCGCTGCGCAGCGATATCGCCGAGCGCGGTTTCGATATCCTGTGCGTGCGTGAACTGACCGGCGGCATCTATTTTGGCCAACCGAAAGGCCGCGAAGGCAGCGGTCCGCACGAGCGCGCTTTCGATACTGAGGTGTATCACCGTTTCGAAATTGAGCGCATTGCCCGCATCGCCTTTGAATCTGCCCGCAAACGTCGCAACATCGTCACCTCTATCGATAAAGCCAACGTGTTGCAGACGTCAGTCATGTGGCGCGAGATTGTCAACGAAGTGGCAAAAGATTACCCGGATGTGCAGTTGAGCCATATGTACATCGATAACGCCACCATGCAGCTGATTAAAGATCCCTCACAGTTTGACGTGCTGCTCTGCTCTAACCTGTTCGGTGACATCCTGTCTGACGAATGCGCGATGATCACCGGTTCCATGGGCTTGCTGCCTTCCGCCAGCCTGAATGAAGAGGGTTTCGGCCTGTTTGAACCCGCAGGCGGCTCCGCACCGGATATCGCCGGTCAGAACATTGCCAACCCGATTGCGCAGATTCTGTCGCTGTCGCTGCTGCTGCGTTATAGCCTGAATGCGGATGACGCCGCTGCTAGCATTGAACGCGCCGTGAGCCGCGCGTTGGAAGCGGGTTATCGCACCCGTGATTTGGCCGGTGACGGCAAAGCCGTGAGCACCGATGAGATGGGCAGCATCATTGCCGGGTTTATCGCCGAGGAAAAATAATAAAATGAAAAGCTTATACCAGAAGTTATTTGATGCACATGTCGTCCACGAAGCGCCTAAAGAAACCCCGTTACTGTATATTGATCGTCATCTGATTCATGAAGTAACGTCACCGCAGGCCTTTGATGGTCTGCGCGCGCACGGCCGCAAAGTGCGCCAGCCGTCGAAAACCTTCGCCACCATGGATCACAACGTTTCCACTCAGACCAAAGATATCAATGCGTCTGGCGAAATGGCGCGTATTCAGATGCAAGAGCTGATTAAGAACTGTGCTGAGTTCGGCATTCAGCTGTATGACCTGAATCACCCGTTCCAGGGCATTGTGCACGTCATTGGGCCAGAACAAGGCATGACGCTGCCGGGCATGACCATCGTCTGCGGCGACTCTCACACCGCCACCCACGGTGCGTTCGGTTCGCTGGCGTTCGGGATCGGCACCTCGGAAGTTGAGCATGTCTTCGCCACGCAAACCCTGAAACAGGGTCGCGCGAAAACCATGAAAATTGAAGTGCTGGGCAAGGCTGCACCGGGCATTACCGCCAAAGATATCGTGTTGGCGATCATTGGCAAAACCGGCAGCGCCGGTGGTACCGGTCACGTCGTTGAATTCTGCGGCCCCGCGATCGAAGCGTTGAGCATGGAAGGCCGCATGACGCTGTGTAACATGGCGATTGAAATGGGTGCCAAAGCGGGTCTGGTCGCGCCGGATGACACCACGTTCAATTACCTGCAAGATAAGCAGTTCGCACCAAAAGGCGAACAGTGGGATCAAGCGGTGGCTTACTGGCGCACGCTGAAATCCGATGAAGGTGCCACATTCGATACTATCGTTACCCTGCATGCGGAAGATATCGCACCGCAGGTCACCTGGGGCACCAATCCAGGCCAGGTGATGGCGGTGGATCAAGCCATCCCGAATCCACAATCCTTTGCCGATCCGGTGGAGCGCGCCTCCGCAGAGAAAGCGCTGGCTTATATGGATCTGCAACCTGGTATCAAACTGACCGACGTAGCGATCGATAAAGTGTTTATCGGCTCCTGCACCAACTCACGTATTGAAGATCTGCGCGCGGCGGCCGCGATTGCTAAAGGTCGCAAAGTGGCACCAGGCGTTGTGGCAATGGTGGTGCCGGGCTCAGGTCCGGTGAAGGCCCAAGCCGAAGCCGAAGGCCTGGATAAAATCTTCCTCGAAGCCGGTTTTGAATGGCGTTTGCCGGGATGCTCTATGTGTCTGGCAATGAACAACGACCGCCTGAATCCGGGTGAGCGCTGCGCATCAACCAGCAACCGTAACTTTGAAGGTCGTCAGGGCCGCGGTGGACGCACTCACCTGGTAAGCCCGGCGATGGCTGCGGCGGCTGCCGTAACCGGTCGCTTTGCCGACATTCGTGAATTGACTCAGGGAGCTTAAACCATGGCGAACAAATTTACTCAACACACCGGGATTGTGGCGCCATTGGATGCGGCCAACGTCGATACTGATGCCATCATTCCGAAGCAGTTCTTGCAGAAAGTGACGCGCACCGGTTTTGGCGCGCACCTGTTCCACGACTGGCGTTTCGATGACGATGCAGGTACCCAACCCACCGCCAGCTTCGTGCTGAACAAGCCAGAATTCAAAGGCACCAGCATTTTGCTGGCGCGTGAGAATTTCGGTTGCGGATCGTCGCGTGAGCATGCGCCCTGGGCGCTGACCGACTTCGGTTTCCATGTGGTGATTGCGCCAAGTTTCGCCGACATCTTCTATGGCAACAGTTTCAACAACCAGCTGCTGCCGGTGAAGCTGAGCGATGAAGAAGTGGATGAGATGTTCAAACTGGTCGCCGCACAGCCGGGCATCACTTTTACGGTAGATCTGGAAGCGCAAACGGTAACCGCAGGCGATAAAACCTACAGCTTCGAAATCGACAGCTTCCGCCGTCACTGCATGATCAACGGTCTCGATAGCATTGGCCTGACGCTGCAGCACGAAGCGTCGATCTCCAGCTACGAAACCAATCAGCCCGCGTTCTTACGCTAAGGCAATAAGGGCGACTGATGTCGCCCTTCTCTTTTCTAACTCTCCACCACATCTCGCACGCGCGACGCTAATCCCAGCGCCAGCACCGCTAACCCCAACGCCAGCCAGTAAACCGACTCGTGACCAAAGCGCTCGCTCATGGTGCCCTGGATGATGCCCGCGATAATCATGCCGGTGGAAATCGACGTGGTAAACAAGGTGGTTGCCGCACCCGCACGCCCCGGCATTAAATCCTGGAACCACAGCATGCCAATCCCGGCGATGATGCCGATAAATGCCGCGTTGAATAGCTGCAGCACCATTAGCGCAGTGCGCGTCTGGAACATCACCAAACCGAGATAAAATACAATCGCTGCCACCAGCGCCAACAACATCAGCATCCGTTTGCCGATACGACGCGCGTAATGCCCGGCCACCAGCATGATCGGAATTTCCAGCCCGGCGGCGGTGCCCATCAGTAACCCTGCTAGCTTCTCCGGCAGGCCAAGCGTGGTACTGATATACAGCGGCATATCAATGATATACATGGTGTTGCATGTCCACATAGTCACCGAAGCGATAAACAGCAGCCGCACCTGACTCTCTTTCCACGGGCTCAGCTGCGTTAACACTTCTTCGGGTGAAGCCACCACGCGTGGCACCGACGGCAAGGTGCGCCAGATCAGTAGCATGCTCAGCAGAAAAATCCCCGCCGCGACGCAAAACAGCGTCACAAAGCCGTAATTAAGCGCCAGTGCAAACGATAAGGGCGGGCCGATCACCCACGCCAGCGATAGCTGCGCGCGCATCACCGAGCTAAACATCACCACTTCACGCGCTGACTGATCGGCATATTCACGCGCGAGCGCAAACACCTGCGGAATGGAAACGCTGGCAAGTGCAGATAAGAACACGCCCAGCGTGACAAGGGTTAAATAGTGGCGATTGAAAGCAAATAGCAGCGCATTAAGCGTCGCCATCAGACAGCAGAATAGAATCAGGTTGCGACGATCGCCCCGATTATCAGAGCGCTTGGCCATGAGCAGGCTGATGGCAATCCCCGCTATCGCATTGATGGTAAAGAACAAGCCAACCCAAAACGGGCTCACCTGCACTTCACGCGTCAGAAACAGACTTAACGTCGGTGCCTGCAGCGCACCGGCGACGCCGGTCATAAATGACACCGCCATAAACGAGAGATAGACCGGATTGATGCGACGTTGACGCGTTAACAGCGATTTCATGCCGAAATCCCTTTGCGGAAAAAAACAGGTAGAGAAATGAGGGTAGAAGATCCTACAGCAAAACGAAAAAAGCCAGCAGATAAAGCGCTGCTGGCGGTGAAAATGCACCCTACTCAGAAAGAGGTTCCACGTCGGCGGAACCGCTGGCAGAGCGCCATTCATTGCTGAATGCCTCCCGCTCTTCCATTGCCGGGCAGTATGCCTCTAATATGAGGCAGGAAAAAATGAGCGATTCTGAGAAGGAGTTCCCCTTTTATGTCCTCTTCACGTCTGCAACAGCAATTTATCCGCTTATGGCAAAGCTGTCAGGGGCAGGATCAGGAAACTACGTTAAGCGATCTGGCCGATCTGCTGCATTGCTCACGCCGCCATATGCGTAATCTGCTTAACGCCATGCAGCATGAAGGCTGGCTGATTTGGCAGGCGGAAGCGGGGCGTGGCAAGCGTTCAACGCTGAGTTTCTGTTACACCGGTTTAGCGCTGCAGCAGCAGCGTGCTGAAGATCTGCTGGATCAGGATCGCATTGAGCAGCTGGTGCAGTTGGTCGGCGACAAAAATCAGGTGCGCCAGATGATCGCGGCACATTTAGGCCGCAGCTTCCGCCAGGGCAAGCATATCCTGCGCGTGCTCTATTATCGCCCGTTGCCCAATCTGCTGCCCGGTTCACCGCTACGCCGCTCAGAAACTCACCTGGCACGGCAAATCTTCAACGGCCTGATGCGCATAAATGAGGAAAAGGGGGAAATCGAACCCGATATCGCGCACCATTGGCAGCAAACCTCCCCCCTGCACTGGCGCTTTTTCCTGCGCCCGGCGATTCGCTTTCATCATGGTCGCGAACTGGAAATGGAGGATATCATTACCTCGCTGGAACGCGTGCGCAGCCAGCCGCTGTTTTCCCATATCGAAAAGCTGCATTCGCCCGCCCCCTGGACGCTGGATATCTATTTGAGCCAGCCGGATGACTGGTTGCCCTGGCTGCTGGCGAGCGTCAGCGCAATGATTCTGCCGCGCGAGTGGCCGACGTTACGCCACTTTGCTCGCCAACCGATTGGCACCGGTCCGTACAGCGTGGTGCGTAACCAGCAAACGCAGCTAAAAATCGCCGCCTTCGATGATTACTTTGGCTATCGTGCCTTGATTGATGATGTGTCGATTTGGGTACTGCCCGAGATCAGCGATGAGCTAGTGTACGCTGGGGTAAAACTGCAGGGCGAAACCGCTGATGAGAAATCAGAAGAGAGTCGTTTAGAAGAAGGCTGCTATTTTCTGCTGTTCGATCAGCGCTCCACCCTCGGACAAAATGCCCATTTTCGCCGCTGGGTGAGCTATCTGTTCAATCCTATCGCCCTGCTTAACCATGCGGGTGTAGGTTATCAGCGCTACTGGTTTCCGGCGTATGGCCTGTTGCCGCGCTGGCATCATCGCCGCGACCTCACGCCTGCCGACAAGCCGGAAGGACTCACACAATTAACCCTCAGCTGGTACAGCCATCATGTTGAGCATGAGGGTATCGCTAACGCGCTGCGTCCGCTGCTGGCGCTGGAAGGCGTCGAGTTGATTACGCGTGAGGTGAGTTATGAAGCGTGGTTTGAGGGCGCGGGCGAGAGTGATATCTGGCTCGGCAGCGTCAACTTTACCCTGCCGCTCGAGTATGCGCTGTTCGCTCAGCTGTATGAACTGCCGCTGATGCATCACTGCATTCCGATTGACTGGCAAGCCGACGCAGCGCGCTGGCGTCAGAAAGATTTAGCGCTGGCAGAATGGAGCAAGCAGTTAATTGATAGCGATTATTTGCATCCGCTGTTCCACCACTGGCTGCTGCTGGAAGGTCAACGCAGCATGCGCGGCGTACGGCTGAATACCCTCGGCTGGTTTGACTTCAAATCCGCCTGGTTTGCGCCTCCGGAGCTGTGACCACCGCGCCGGCGCGGTTTGGTAGGGTGCGCATTCATGCGCACCGGGAAGCGTGGCACCAAACTTCCAACCGGTGAACCTTTCGCGCTGTCATTTAAATGTCTAGAATGTGCCGTTCTCAACGGGGTGCCTTAATTTGGCTGAGATAGACCCGTCGAACCTGATCCGGCTAATACCGGCGTAGGGATTTGAGATGCCTCACTCCTCAGATCCTTTGCGACTCAACCTTATCTTCTCCTCAAGGAGCGCAAAGTGTTAAACAAAGTTCTGCCTGTGATGCTGTTGGTTGCTGCACCGGCTTTGGCTGCCAAACCGGTTCTGACCGTTTACACCTACGATTCATTCTCTGCCGATTGGGGCCCCGGTCCGGCGGTAAAAAAAGCCTTTGAAGCGCAGTGTGGTTGCGAGCTGAATTACGTGGCGCTGGAAGATGGCGTATCGCTGCTTAATCGCGTGCGTATGGAAGGCAAAAACAGCAAAGCCGATGTGGTGCTGGGCCTCGATAACAATCTGGTGCAGGCGGCAGAGAAAACCGGCCTGTTTGCCAAAAGCAGCGTCGATACCCAGGCTTTGCAGCTGCCGGATGGCTGGCACAACGAGACTTTCATCCCATTCGATTATGGCTACTTCGCCTTCGTCTACGATAAAAACAAGCTGAAGAACCCGCCCAAAAGCCTGAAAGAACTGGTCGAGAGCCCGGAGAAATGGCGCGTGATTTATGAAGATCCGCGCACCAGCACGCCTGGCCTTGGTCTGCTGCTGTGGATGCAGAAGGTCTATGGCGATAATGCGCCAGATGCCTGGCAGAAGCTGGCGCAAAAAACCGTCACCGTCACCAAAGGCTGGAGTGAAGCTTACGGTCTGTTCCTGAAAGGCGAAGGCGATCTGGTGTTGAGCTACACCACCTCTCCGGCCTACCACATCATCGAAGAGAAGAAAGAGAACTACGCCGCGGCAGAATTTAGCGAAGGCCACTATTTGCAGGTGGAGGTTGCCGCGCAGCTCGCCAGCAGCAAGCAGCCAAAGCTGGCGCAGCAGTTCATGCAGTTTATGGTTTCTCCAGCCTTCCAGCAGACCATTCCCAGCGGTAACTGGATGTACCCGGTGATCAAAAGCGATTTGCCAGCGGGTTATCACGCGTTGCAGGTGCCAAATAAAGCTCTGCAATTCACGCCAGCGGAAGTAGCCGATCATCGCGCCGCGTGGATTAGCGCCTGGCAACGCGCAGTTAGCCGCTAATGCCCGGTTGGTTAATTCCAGGCAGCATCACCGCGCTGTTGCTGTGCGCGGTGGCGCTGTTGGCCTTTGGTGCGCTGGTGATGGTCGCACCGGCTACTGACTGGCGCGCGTTGCTTGATGACAGCTATCTGCATCATGTGCTGGCGTTTTCCTTTGAACAGGCGCTACTTTCGGCGCTGCTGTCGGTGCTGCCTGCTATCCTGCTGGCACGCGCGCTCTATCGCCGCCGTTTTCCTGGCCGCACTCTGCTGCTGCGCCTGTGCGCCATGACGCTGGTGCTGCCGGTGCTGGTGGCGGTATTCGGCCTGCTGAGCGTGTATGGCCGCAGCGGCTGGCTGGCGCAATGGTGCGCGGCCATCGGCTTTGACTACCACTTTTCGCCGTACGGCCTGCAGGGCATTTTGCTGGCGCACGTCTTCTTTAATTTGCCGCTGGCAACGCGTCTGCTGCTGCAGGCGCTGGAGAACATTCCCGGCGAGCAGCGGCAATTGGCCGCGCAGCTCGGCCTGCGCGGCTGGAATCTGTTTCGTCTGCTGGAGTGGCCGTGGCTGCGCCGCCAGATTCTGCCGACTGCGGCGCTAATCTTTATGCTGTGCTTTGCCAGCTTTGCCACCGTGCTGGCGCTGGGCGGCGGGCCGCAGGCTACCACACTGGAACTGGCGATCTATCAGGCGCTGAATTTTGATTACGATCCGGCGCGCGCGGCGCTGCTGGCGCTGTTACAGCTCGGCTGCTGTTTACTGCTGGTACTGCTTAGCCAGCGCTTTAGCAAAGCCATTCCTACCGGCAGCCAGAACATTCGCGGCTGGCGCGATCCGCAGGATTCATGGCCTGCGCGCGTTGGCGACACGCTGTTGATCATGTCGGCATTAATCCTGTTGCTACCACCACTGGCTGCGGTCGTGGTGGATGGCCTGCGCGGCGGCGTGGCCGGTGCGCTGCAACAATCCGCGCTATGGCAAGCCACATTGACTTCACTGCGCATCGCTCTCGGTGCCGGCGTGCTGTGTGTGGTGCTGACCATGATGCTACTGTGGAGCAGCCGCGAACTGCGTCAGCGCCAGCGCATGTTTTCCGCTCAGGCCATGGAACTCAGCGGCATGCTAATTCTGGCGATGCCGGGCATTGTGCTGGCGAGCGGTTTTTTCCTGCTGTTTAATGCCACCGTTGGCCTGCCGCAGCGCGCCGATGGTTTGGTGATTTTCACTAACGCGCTGATCGCCATTCCCTACGCGATGAAAGTGCTGGAGAACCCGATGCGCGACATCAGCGCCCGTTACGGCCAGCTCTGCGCTTCACTTGGCATCTCAGGTTTTAACCGCCTGCGGCTGATTGAGCTGCGCGCGCTGAAACGTCCAATTGCACAGGCGCTGGCATTTGCCTGCGTGCTGTCGATCGGCGATTTCGGCGTGGTCGCGCTGTTTGGCAGCGCCGATTTCCGCACGCTGCCCTTCTACCTGTTCCAGCAGATCGGTGCCTATCGTGGCGCGGACGGTGCCGTCACCGCACTGCTGCTGCTACTACTCTGCTTGCTCCTCTTTACGCTGATGGAAAAATTACCGGGCCGCCATGCTGACACTGAATAACCTCACTTACCTTTATCAGCATCTGCCGATGCGCTTCACTTTCGCGGCACAGGCCGGTGAACGCCTGGCGATCCTTGGCCCGAGCGGCGCAGGGAAAAGCACCTTGCTGAGTTTGCTTGGCGGCTTTTTAGCGGTAAACCAGGGTTCGCTGGTGATGAACGGCGTTGATCATACTCAGAGCGTGCCGTCGGCGCGGCCTGTTTCGATGCTATTCCAGGAGAACAACCTCTTTCCGCACCTGACGGTGCAGCAAAACATGGCGCTGGGTTTACATCCGGGCTTGAAACTCACGCGCGCGCAGCAGCAGCAAGTCACTGACATTGCCGAACAAACCGGCTTGCAGGAGATGCTGACGCGCTTGCCGGGCCAACTTTCGGGTGGCCAGCGCCAGCGCGTGGCGCTGGCGCGTTGCCTGCTACGTAATCAGCCTATTTTGCTACTGGATGAGCCGTTTTCGGCGCTCGATCCGGCGCTGCGCGGCGAAATGTTACAGCTGGTGCGTTCGGTGTGCGAAACGCGCAATATCACGCTGCTCATGGTGTCGCATAGCCTGGAAGATGCCCAGCAGATTGCGCCGCGCAGTTTGGTGATTGTCGATGGGCGCATCTACTGGGATGGCAGCACGGAGAGTTTGATGCGAGGCGAAAGTGAGGCAGCCGCCATCCTTGGCGTGCAAGCGCGTTAAGCGAAGAAGACTTTCCACAGCAGCTGGCGGAAGATCGGCATCATCGGATGGAACTGGATAGCGATAAACGCGCCCACTCCAATCGCCGCCGCTAAAGGTGCCAGCCAGCGCAGACGCGCAGTCGGCAGATACTTCGTTGCCCAATCGACGGTTTTCCCGCTACGCCACCAGCGCCACAGTAGCCAGCCACCGATCCATACCAGCAGCGCCACCAGCAACAGCAGCCATTTAAAGCTGCCGCCCTGCGCGGCCTGCGGTACATCAATCGCCACACCCGCTAAAATGCCCGGCATCAAGTAGGCGGGCGGCCAAAGAATGCAGCCGATGATATTAGGCGGCAGAAACTTGCGCACCGGCAACTCCAGCATGCCAGCTGCCAGCGGAATCAGCGGGCGCGTCGGACCCACAAAGCGCCCCACCAAAATTGTGAACATGCTGTGTTCATGCAGCGCATGCTCAGTTTTATCCAGCAATCCCTTGTACTTTTTCAGATATTTCCAGCGATGCAGCGGGCCCTGAAACTTCCAGCCGATGCCGTAAGAGACCCAGTCGCCGATTAAACAACCCACGAATCCGGCCGCCCACGCGGGGTAAAGACCAATTTGTCCACTGCCAACCAGCGCCCCAAGGCTGGCCATTAATACCGTGCCCGGCAACAGCAATCCCACGAAGGCCAGCGACTCAAGAAAGGTCACCAGCGCTACGGCGATCAGCGCGTACTCCAGCGATTGCGAAAACAGGTGTTGAATCCAGGCTTCCATAAATATCCTCTGCGGAATATAGAGGCTGGATTGTCCAGAGCGCGTGCGCCAGCGTCAAGGCAAGAATTGTAGAACGATGTTGACAAAGTGGTGACAATTTCACCCGCCGAGACACTGTATAAACATCCATGTTATACTGAGCCTAATTCATTCTCAGGAGTTAACGTGACCGATCCGCGCGCAGGTTTTCTGCTTACCCGACATTGGCGAGATACGCCGACCGGCAGCGAAGTGGTGCTATGGCTGGCAACCGACAGCGGCCCTCAGCGGCTGGTACTGCCTGCCCAGGAATCGGTGGCGTTTATTCCTGAGGAGTTTCGCGCGCAAACTGAGGCGCTACTGCACGACGAGCGCCATACGCGCCTGCAAACATTGGAGCTGAAGGATTTTCGCCGCCGCCCGGTGTTTGGCCTCTATTGCCGCAGCAACCGCCAACTGCAGAATCTGGAAAAACGCCTGCGCGAGAACGGCATTCCCGTTTACGAAGCGGATATTCGTCCGCCCGAACGCTATTTGATGGAGCGCTTTATTACCGCGCCGGTATGGTTTAGCGGTGAAACGCGCGGCGACAGCGTGGTCAACGCGCGCTTGAAGCCGCACCCGGATTACCGTCCGCAGCTAAAATGGGTGTCGCTGGATATCGAAACTACCCAGCACGGCGAGCTTTACTGTATTGGCCTGGAAGGCTGTGGCCAGCGTCAGGTCTACATGCTCGGCCCCGCTAACGGTGACGCCAGCACCCTCGATTTTGAACTCATCTATGTTGAAAGCCGCCCGCAGCTGCTGGAGCAGCTCAACGCGTGGTTTGAGCAACATGAACCAGACGTGATTATCGGCTGGAACGTGGTGCAGTTTGACCTGCGCGTGTTACAAAAACATGCCGATCGCTACGGCATTCCGCTGCGTTTAGGTCGTCAGAAACAGGCTTTAGAGTGGCGTGAGCACGGTTTTAAACCCGGTGTATTCTTCGCGCAGGCCACCGGCCGCTTAATTATTGACGGCATCGACGCGCTTAAATCTGCCTTCTGGGATTTCCCCTCTTTCAGCCTTGAAGCGGTCTCACGCCAGCTGCTGAGCGAAGGTAAAGCCATCGACAATCCGTGGCAGCGCATGGAAGAGATCAACTGGCGCTTTGCTAACGACAAGCCGGCGTTAGCGAAATACAATCTTAAGGATTGCGAGCTGGTAACGCGCATATTTCAGCACACCGCCATCATGCCGTTTCTGCTGGAACGCGCCACGGTAAACGGCCTGGCAGTCGATCGCCACGGCGGTTCGGTGGCGGCATTTGGTCATCTCTATATTCCTCGCATGCACCGCGCCGGTTTCGTCGCGCCTAACCTTGGTGAAGTAGCACCGGAAGCCAGCCCCGGCGGCTACGTCATGGATTCCCGTCCCGGCTTGTACGACTCGGTGCTGGTGCTGGACTATAAAAGCCTTTATCCCTCGATTATTCGCACCTTCCTGATCGATCCGGTTGGGCTGGTCGAGGGCCTGGCGCACCCGGATGATGCCGATTCCGTGCCCGGCTTTCGCAACGCGCGCTTTTCCCGCGAAATCCACTGCTTACCGGCGATTGTTGAGCAGATTTGGCAAGGGCGCGAAGCGGCCAAGCGCGACGGCAATAAACCGCTGTCACAGGCGCTGAAAATCATCATGAACGCCTTTTATGGCGTGCTCGGTACCAGCGCCTGTCGCTTTTTCGATCCGCGCCTGGCGTCATCCATTACGCTGCGCGGCCACGCCATCATGCAGCAAACGCGTGAGCTGATTGAAGCGGAAGGCTTTGATGTGATTTATGGCGATACCGATTCTACCTTTGTCTGGCTGAAAGGCGCGCACAGCGAAGAGGATGCTGCGGCAATTGGTCGCCGTCTGGCTGTACACGTCAACGGCTGGTGGCAACAGCATCTGCACGCGACTTATGGACTGGCGAGCGCGCTGGAGCTTGAGTACGAAACCCATTTCAGCCGTTTCCTGATGCCAACGATTCGCGGCGCTGAACAAGGCAGCAAAAAGCGCTACGCCGGCATGATGCGAAGCGACGGCGGCGAACGGCTGGTGTTTAAAGGTCTTGAATCGGTGCGTACCGACTGGACGCCGCTGGCGCAGCAGTTCCAGCAAAATCTTTATGGCCGCATTTTCCGCGGCGAACCGTGGCAGGATTATATCCGCGAAACCGTAGCGCAACTGCTGGCCGGGGAGCTCGATGAGCAGCTGATTTACAAAAAGCGGCTGCGTCGTGCGTTAAAAGATTACGAGCGCAATGTGCCACCCCACGTGCGCGCCGCGCGCCTCGCCGATGAGCAAAATCGTAAGCTGCAACGGCCGTTGCAGTACCAAAACGGCGGCTCGATACGCTATGTGATGGCGACGGCAGGACCGGAACCGCTTGAGGCGCGTAACACGCCTCTCGACTACGATCATTACGTCACCAAACAGCTACAACCGGTGGCTGACGGCATTTTACCGTTCGTGGGTGATGACTTTGCTACACTGATTACTGGGCAGCTGGGGCTTTTTTGACAGGTGACGAATGCCTTGCCATCCAGTACCATAGCGCCCTTCCTGATTCTCACCGCACACACAATCTGACCAAACACCCGTTTGGCGGTTGCGTATTGCCTGAGTGCAGGTGAACTTCTTTATGGCATGTAAGAGAGTCGAGCAAAAAATATATGGTTTTTACACTGGGTCAGCGCTGGATTAGTGATACGGAAAGTGAACTGGGACTGGGCACGGTTGTTGCGATCGATACGCGCATGATCACCATGCTGTTTCCGGCAACCGGCGAAAATCGCCTCTATGCCCGAAATGATTCTCCGGTAACTCGCGTAATTTTCAATCCGGGTGACACCATCACCAGCCATGAAGGCTGGCAGATGTGCGTCGATGAAGTCCGCAACGAAAACGAATTAATGACTTACATCGGCACGCGTCTTGATACCGAAGAAACGGGTGTGGTGATGCGCGAAGTGATGCTGGACAGCAAACTGGTGTTCAGCAAGCCACAGGATCGCCTGTTCGCCGGTCAGCTCGACCGCATGGATCGTTTTGCGCTGCGTTTCCGCGCCCGCAAATATCACAGTGAGCAATACCGCTTGCCGATCAGCGGCCTGCGCGGCATGCGCACCAACCTGATCCCGCATCAGCTGCACATTGCGCACGATGTTGGCCGTCGTCACGCACCGCGCGTGCTGCTGGCGGATGAAGTCGGCTTGGGTAAAACCATCGAAGCCGGCATGATCATCCAGCAACAGCTGCTGGCGGGTCGTGCCGAGCGCGTGCTGATCGTGGTGCCAGAAACGCTGCAACATCAGTGGCTGGTCGAAATGCTGCGTCGCTTCAACCTGCGCTTTGCGCTGTTTGATGATGATCGCTATACCGAAGCGCAGCACGACAGCGATAACGCCTTTGAAACCGAGCAGCTGATTATCTGTTCGCTCGATTTTGTACGCCGTAACAAGCAGCGTCTTGAACTGCTGGCGGATGCCGATTGGGATCTGCTGGTGGTCGATGAAGCGCACCACCTGGCGTGGAGCGAAGACGCACCGAGCCGTGAATATCAGGTTATTGAGCAGCTGGCTGAGAAAACGGCTGGCGTGCTGCTGCTGACCGCAACGCCGGAACAGCTGGGCTTAGAGAGCCACTTTGCCCGTCTGCGCCTGCTCGATCCGAATCGCTTCCACGATTTTGGCCAGTTCGTTGAAGAACAGCAGCATTACCGCCCGGTGGCGGATGCCGTCAGCTCGCTGCTGGCCGATCACGCCATCAGCAAAGATGAAATGAATCTGATCAACGATTTGATCGGTGAGCAGGATATCGAGCCGCTGCTGCAGGTGGCTAATAGCGATCGCGACGGCAAAGAAGATGCGCGTAAAGAGCTGGTTTCAATGCTGATGGATCGCCACGGCACCAGCCGCGTGCTGTTTCGCAACACGCGTAACGGTGTAAAAGGCTTCCCGAAACGCGAGCTGCATCAGATTCGCCTGCCGCTGCCGGCGCAGTATCAAACCGCCATTAAAGTCTCCGGCATTATGGGCACGCGTAAAAGCGCAGAAGAACGCGCGCGTGACATGCTGTATCCCGAGCAGATTTATCAGGAATTTGAAGGCGATAGCGGAACCTGGTGGAACTTTGATCCGCGCGTAGAGTGGCTGATGGGCTATCTCACCAGCAACCGCAAAGAGAAAGTGCTGGTGATCTGCGCTAAAGCGGCCACCGCGCTGCAGCTGGAGCAGGTGCTGCGTGAGCGCGAAGGCATCCGCGCCGCCGTCTTCCACGAAGGTTTATCGATCATCGAGCGTGACCGCGCGGCAGCCTTCTTCGCCTCAGAAGAGGATGGTGCGCAGGTGCTGCTGTGCTCAGAAATCGGTTCTGAAGGCCGTAACTTCCAGTTCGCTAGCCGCCTGGTGATGTTCGATCTGCCGTTTAACCCGGATCTGCTCGAGCAGCGTATCGGTCGTCTCGATCGTATCGGCCAAATGCATGACATCCAGATTCTGGTGCCGTGGCTGGAAAAAACCGCACAGGCGGTGCTGCTGCGCTGGTATCACGAAGGTCTGGACGCGTTTGAGCATACCTGCCCAACCGGCCGCGCCATTTACGATAAAGAGTACTCTCAGCTGATTGAATACCTCGCCGCGCCGGAGAATCCGCAGGGGCTGGATGCGTTCATCACGGAAAGCCGTAAGCAGCATGATGCGCTGAAATCTCAGCTGGAACAGGGGCGCGATCGCTTGCTGGAACTGAACTCCAATGGCGGTGAAGCGGCGCAAGCGCTGGCGAACGCGATCGGCGAGCAGGACAACGATACCGATCTGGTCAGTTTCGCGCTGAATCTGTTCGATATCGTCGGCATCAATCAGGAAGATCGCAGCGATAGTCTGATCGTGCTGACGCCTTCCGATCATATGCTGGTTCCCGATTTCCCAGGCTTGCCGGAAGACGGTTGCACTGTGACCTTTAACCGCAATCAGGCGCTGTCGCGCGAAGATACCCAGTTCATCACCTGGGAGCATCCGCTGATCCTCAATGGTCTTGACCTGATTCTTTCGGGCGATACCGGCAGCTGCGCGCTATCGCTGCTGAAAAACAAGGCGCTGCCGGTAGGCACGCTGTTGGTCGAGATGATCTATGTGGTGGAAGCGCAGGCACCGAAAAACCTGCAGCTCACCCGCTTCCTGCCGCCAACGCCAGTGCGTTTGTTGATGGACCGTGCCGGTAATAACCTGGCTGGCAAGGTCGAGTTCGAAAGCTTCAACCGTCAGCTGAATGCGGTGAATCGTCATACCGGCAGCAAGCTGGTGAATGCGGTGCAGCAAGACGTGCATGAGATTCTGACCCAGGCGGAAAAAGTGATCGTGCCGGAAGCGCAGGCGATTATTGCTGCGGCGAAAGTCGAAGCCGAAGAGAAGCTGGGAGCCGAACTGTCACGCCTTGAAGCGCTGCGCGCCGTTAACCCCAACATCCGTGATGATGAGGTTGAAGCGCTGGAAAGCAATCGCGAGCAGGTATTGGAAAGCCTCGGCGACGCCGGCTGGCGTCTTGATGCGCTGCGCCTGATCGTCGTGACGCACCAATAATGTTCAGGACCACGACATCATGCTGATGGAAGCGTACAACCCGCCGCTCGAACCCTGGCTGCATATTCTGTATCAGGACGAGCACATTATGGTGGTGAATAAACCGAGCGGGTTGCTGTCGGTGCCGGGCCGCCTGGAGGAGCACAAGGATAGCGTGATGACGCGCATCCAGCGTGATTTCCCGCAGGCGGAATCGGTGCATCGTCTTGATATGGCGACCAGCGGCGTGATTGTCGTGGCCCTGAATAAAGCCGCTGAGCGTGAACTCAAGCGCCAGTTCCGTGAGCGTGAGCCCTCTAAGTATTATGTGGCGCGCGTTTGGGGCCATCCGGCCGCCGAGAAAGGCTTAATCGATCTGCCGCTGATTTGCGACTGGCCAAATCGACCGAAGCAGATGGTGTGTTTCGAGAACGGCAAAGCAGCGCAGACCGAATATCAGGTGCTGGAGTATGAAACCACCAACAGTGCGCGCGTACAGCTGAAGCCCATTACCGGGCGTTCCCACCAGCTACGTGTGCATTTGCTGGCGCTGGGGCATCCGATTCTTGGCGACCGCTTTTATGCGCATGAGGAAGCGTTGGCGATGGCACCACGTTTGCAACTGCATGCCGAGTCGCTGTCGATTACCCATCCGGCGTTTGGTAACAGTATGACGTTTAGACAGCCGGCAGATTTTTAGTTTCGTCCCTCACCCTAGCCCTCTCCCGCAAGCGGGCGAGGGAACCGTTTTGTGCGATGTTAAAGTGAGTCACTCAACCTCAAAATTTGCTCGATCAGCCCCCTCTACCGCTTGCGGGAGAGGGCCGGGGTGAGGGAAAAACAACCTTACTTAAACCCCTTCTCCTTACGAATCAAATCGTAAGCCGCCTGAATTTCCTGCGCTTTCTGTTTCGCCATCTCCATCATTTCCGGCGGCAAGCCTTTCGCCACCAGCTTGTCGGGATGATGCTCGCTCATCAGCTTGCGGTACGCGCGCTTGATGGTGGTGCCATCATCGCTGCTTTTCACGCCCAGCACGCTGCAGGCATCTTCTAACGTAGGCCCACGTTGCGACTGTTGATAGGCCCCGCCGGAGTAAGAACCGCCGCCACCAAACTGCTGGCCGCCTTCCATCATACGCAGGAACTGATCAAACTGTGCTCGTGAAATGCCCAACTCTTCGGCGATGACATACAGCACCTGCCGCTCGTTGGGATGCAGTGAACCATCGGCGAACGCCGCCTGAATCTGGATTTCCAGAAACATCCGAATCAGATCGAAACGACCAAAGCAGGCGCTGCGCAGCTCGCGTAGTTTACTACGCAATGGATAGTCGCTCTGTTTGCCTTCACGAAAAGCCCGCTGTGCGGCGGTACGTGCATCACCGTGCAGCTGCATACGATCCATAAATAAGGAAGCAATCTGGATATCTGCTTCGGTCACGCGCCCTTTTGACTTGGTCAAATGGCCCATCACCTGGAAAGTGGTACTGAAAAACAGCGTCTGACGCGCCTGGTTATTGGCAAAATAACCCTGTCCCTTCACGCTGCGTACTTTGTCAAACATGTGACCAATGATCAGACCCAGTACAATGCCCCAAAAGCCTGCACCGGAAAATATCCCGATAGCCAGACCGATTACTTTTCCCCAGTAGCGCATAAACTCCTCAATTCGCCATGCTTGCGGCTGAAAATTGCATTATCATACCTGTCATTTATCTCAGCGCCTAACGGCAACGCGGACAGACAAGGATTAACACTGGCGCAACGCCGGGCAGTAAGTTAGTCTCTGACCGGATTGTCGGCATGATGCCAGTTTTCATGGAATTATCGAAACCGCGTATGAAAAAACGTATACCTACCCTGCTGGCTACCATGATTGGTGCAGCGCTTTATAGCCAGTCATCACTTGCCGACGATCTGATGTCGCAGTGCATGCTGGGCGTGCCGAGCTACAACCGCCCGCTGGTTAATGGCGATACCAATTCGCTGCCGGTCACCATCAATTCTGATTCAGCCAAAGGCAATTATCCGAATGACGCGGTGTTCACTGGCAACGTCGATGTGCAACAGGGCAATAGCCGCCTGCGTTCCGACGAGGTGCAGCTGCATCAACGTCCGCAGGATGGCCAAACCACGCCGGTTCGCACCGTGGATGCGCTGGGTAATGTGCACTATGACGACAATCAGGTCATCCTCAAAGGTCCGAAAGCCTGGTCAAATCTGAACACCAAAGACACCAATGTGTGGAACGGTGATTATCAGATGGTTGGCCGCCAGGGCCGCGGCGATGCCGATCAGATGAAACTGCGCGGTAATAATCGCTATACCATTCTGGAAAACGGCAGCTTTACCTCCTGCTTGCCGGGTTCCAACAGTTGGAGCGTGGTGGGTTCCGAAGTGATTCAGGACCGCGAAGAAGAAGTCGCGGAGATCTGGAACGCCCGCTTTAAACTCGGCAATGTGCCGGTGTTTTACAGCCCCTATTTGCAGTTGCCGATTGGCGATCGTCGTCGTTCTGGCTTCCTGATCCCGAATGCGAAGTACGGTAGCAATAACGGCTTCGAATTCATGCTGCCGTATTACTGGAATATCGCGCCACAGGCCGATGCCACCATTACGCCGCATTATATGGAAAAACGCGGTCTGCAATTGCAGAACGAATTCCGCTATCTGACGGTGTTTGGTGCGGGTCTGATGGAGCTGGATTATCTCCAGTCAGATAAGCAGTACGATAACGACAAAGCCGTGCGCGGAATCGCACAGAATGACAGCTCCGATCGCTGGTTATTCTTCTGGCGTCATGCAGGCGTTTACGATCAGCACTGGCGTTTCAATGCTGACTACACCAAAGTGAGCGATCCGTATTACTTCAACGATCTCGACTCGAAGTACTACAGCTCCACCGACGGTTACGCCACGCAGAAGTTCAGTTTTGGCTATGCGGACACCAACTGGGATGCCACCCTATCGAGTAAAGACTTCCAGGTCTTTGGTAACACCAGCAACAGCAATGTCTATCGCGCTCAGCCTCAGCTCGATCTGAATTTCTATCAGAACGATATAGGACCGTTTGATGGCCACGTCTATGCGCAAGCGGTGAAATTTACCAACGTAAACAGCCGCATGCCGGAAGCGACGCGTTTGCACCTCGAACCAACGCTGGATCTGCCACTGTCAAACGGCTGGGCAAGCCTGGATACCGAAGCGAAATTCCTGGCAACCCATTACCAACAAGAAAATATCAACGCCTATAACAACGGTGAAATTGCGAACGTCGGCGGTTCAAGCGGTCGTTTGGATGATTCGGTTAACCGTACTCTGCCGCAGTTCAAAATCGATGGTCGCTTAGTGTTTGACCGCGATATGGATTGGGAACCTGGCTATACGCAGACGCTGGAACCGCGTGTGCAGTACCTTTACGTTCCTTATCGTAACCAGAGCAATATCTACCCTTACGACTCAACCCTACTGCAAACTGATTACACCGGTTTGTTCCGCGATCGTACCTACAGCGGCCTGGATCGCATCGCTTCCGCTAACGAAGTGGCTTCTGGTGTTACCACGCGTATTTATGATAACGATCTGGTTGAACGTTTTAACGTTTCTGTGGGTCAAATCTACTCGTTTACCCCGTCTCGTACCGGCGTAAACCAGACGAACAAAGAAGATGACACCGGCAGCCTGGTCTGGGCCGGCGACACTTACTGGAAAATCAGCGATCGCTGGGGCGCGCGTGGTGGACTGCAATATGACACGCGCCTCGATAACGTGGCACAGGGCAACGCCGTGGTTGAGTATCGTCAGGATGCCGATCGCATGGTACAGCTGAGCTACCGCTACAGCAGCCCGGAATACGTAGCGCAGGCGCTGAATAACTCAAACCTGGTGACGGATCCGATTTACAAAAACGGGATTTCGCAGGTGGGTGCCACCGCCAGCTGGCCCATTGCCGATGCCTGGTCACTGGTTGGCGGTTATTACTACGATACCCGCAACAGTCGTCCGGCTGAGCAGCTGGTCGGCCTGCAGTACAGCTCGTGCTGCTACGCCATCCGTCTGGGTTACGAACGCAAGATCAACGGTTGGGAAAACAACGACAGTAAGTATGACAACCAAATCTCATTCAACATTGAGCTGCGTGGTCTGAGTTCCAACTATGGCTTAGGCACCAATGAAATGCTGCGTCAGGGCATCATCCCTTACCAGCGCGCTTTCTGATGTTGTGATGTTTGACAGGCTATCCCGCAGTGCGGAAACAACAATGGATAAAGTATGAAGAACTGGAGAATGCTGATTCTTGGTGTGGCGATTACCGCCAACACTGCGTTCGCAGCCCCACAAGTGGTTGATAAAGTTGCCGCTGTCGTGAATAACGGCGTGGTACTGGAAAGTGACGTTGATGATATGATGCGCACCGTGAAATCACAGGCGCAGCAGGCAAAACAGCAGCTCCCTGATGACAAAACATTGCGTCATCAAATCCTGGAACGCCAGGTCATGGATGCCATCATTCTGCAGATGGGTGAAAGAGCGGGCGTTCAGATTACCGATCAGCAACTGGATGAGGCTATTCAGAACATCGCCGCGCAGAACCGCATGAGTCTCGATCAGCTGCGCAGCCGTCTGGCGTACGATGGCATGGACTATAACGTGTACCGTGCGCAGATTCGCAAAGAGATGACGATCGCTGAAGTGCGTAATAACGAAGTGCGTCGCCGCGTCACTATCCTGCCGCAGGAAGTCGACACGCTGGCCGCTCAGGTTGGCGCACAGAACACGCAGGGTACCGAACTGAATATCAGCCAGATTCTGTTGCCGCTGCCAGAAAATCCAACGCAACAGCAGGTTGACGATCAAGAAACGCTGGCTCGCCAGCTGGTCGGTCAACTGAAAGGCGGCGCCGACTTTGGCAAACTGGCAGTGACCTACTCTGCCGATCCGCAGGCGCTGAAAGGCGGCAACATGGGTTGGGGCAAGATTGAAGAGCTGCCAACGCTGTTCTCGCAGGCGCTGAGCACGGCGAAGAAAGGCGATATTGTCGGTCCAATTCGTTCAGGCGTGGGCTTCCACATCCTGAAAGTGAACGATCTGCGTGGCGAAAGCAAAAACATCTCCGTGACCGAAGTCCACGCGCGCCACATTCTGCTGAAGCCGTCACCGATCCTGACTGATGCGCAGGCACAAGCCAAGATCGAACAGATTGCAGCCGATATTAAAAGTGGCAAAACCACCTTCGCTGCTGCGGCTAAACAGTTCTCTGACGATCCGGGCTCAGCAAACCAGGGCGGCGATCTCGGCTGGGCATCCCCGGAAATTTACGATCCAGCGTTCCGTGATGCATTGCTGAAACTGCAGAAAGGCCAGGTTAGCCAACCGGTTCACTCCTCATTTGGCTGGCACTTGATTCAGCTGCTGGATACGCGTCAGGTTGATAAGACCGACGCAGCGCAAAAAGAGCGCGCGTATCGCATGCTGTTCAACCGTAAATTTGCGGAAGAAGCGCAAACCTGGATGCAGGAACAACGCGCCGGTGCTTACGTGAAGATCCTGGATAACAATGGTCAGTAATTATCGTGTAGCGATCACCCCCGGCGAACCTGCCGGGATTGGTCCCGACCTCACCGTTCAACTGGCGCAGCAAAACTGGCCAGTTGAGTTGGTAGTCTGCGGCGACGGCGAGCTTCTGCGCCGTCGCGCTGCTTTACTGGGTTTACCGCTGACGCTACGCGATTATCAGCCTGGCGTCGCAGCACAACCGCAGCAGGCGGGCACCCTAACGCTGCTGCAAGTGGATATTGCTCAGCCGGTCACGGCTGGCGAACTCTGTGTCGCGAACAGTCACTATGTGCTGGCAACGCTGGCACGCGCCTGTGACGGCTGCCTCAACGGTGAGTTCGCCGCGTTGATTACCGGCCCTGTGCATAAAGGCGTTATCAATGATGCCGGCATTCCGTTTACCGGCCATACCGAGTTCTTTGCCGATCGCGCTGGCGGCGATTTGGTGGTGATGATGCTGGCAACGGAAGAGCTGCGCGTTGCGCTGGCCACCACCCATCTGCCGCTGAAAGATGTTTCCGCTGCGATTACCCGCGAAAGCCTGCATGAAGTGATCGCCATTTTGCATCGCGATCTGCAGCAAAAGTTTGGTTTGCCGAATCCCCATATCTTCGTCTGTGGCCTTAATCCGCATGCAGGCGAAAGCGGCCATATGGGCCGCGAAGAGATTGATACTATTATTCCGGCACTCAACGAGCTGCGTCAGCAAGGCATCCAACTCACCGGACCACTGCCCGCGGATACGTTGTTCCAGCCGAAATATCTGCAACATGCCGACGCAGTGCTGGCGATGTATCACGACCAGGGCTTACCGGTGCTAAAATTTCAGGGGTTTGGTCGTGCGGTGAATATCACCCTTGGCCTGCCCTTTATCCGGACTTCTGTCGATCACGGCACCGCGCTTGAATTAGCCGGCCTTGGCCAGGCAGATCCGGGCAGCTTTATCACGGCGCTTAATCTCGCCATCACTATGATCAAGAGCAGTAATGAATAATCGCGTCCATCAGGGGCATTATGCCCGTAAACGTTTCGGGCAAAACTTCCTGAACGATCAGTACATTATCGACAGCATTGTCTCCGCCATTCACCCACAAAAAGGTGAAGCGGTGGTGGAAATTGGCCCCGGCCTTGGTGCGTTAACCGAGCCGGTAGGTGAGCGTCTGGATGAGCTGACCGTTGTCGAACTGGACCGCGACCTTGCCGCGCGTCTGCAAACGCATCCGTTCCTCGGTCCAAAGCTGACCATTTTCCAGCAGGATGCCATGACCTTTGATTTCTCCGCGCTGGCGCAGGAGAAAGGTCAGCCGCTACGCGTGTTTGGCAACCTGCCGTACAACATCTCGACGCCGCTGATGTTCCACCTTTTCAGCTATACTGGTTCGATTAAAGACATGCACTTTATGTTGCAGAAAGAAGTGGTGAATCGCTTAGTCGCCGGACCGGGCAGCAAAGCTTATGGGCGTTTAAGTGTGATGGCGCAGTATTACTGCCAGGTCATTCCTGTGCTTGAAGTGCCGCCTGAGTCATTCACGCCGGCACCGAAAGTGGATTCGGCCGTGGTGCGTTTAGTGCCTTATATGCAGCCGCAGTATCCGGTCAGCGATATTCGTCTGCTGAGCCGCATTACCACTGAAGCCTTTGGTAAACGCCGTAAAACGCTGCGCAACAGCCTCGCTCATATGTTTGCGGCTGGTGCGCTGGATCAATTGGACATCGATGCCTCGCTGCGAGCAGAAAACGTTTCTGTGGCGCAATATTGCCAACTGGCAAACTGGTTGAGCAATCATCAGGCAGAAACTCCGGAGAATTGAGTGCATGAGTGAATTGGCCCGCGTCTGTGTCCATGTACATAGTCAGTATGTGGAGTCGCAATCCTTGCCCGACGAGGATCGCTACGTGTTTGCCTACACCATCACCATCCGCAATTTAGGGCGCAGCAGCGTACAGCTGCGCAGCCGCTATTGGCTCATCACTAATGGCAACGGTCGCGAGACTGAAGTGCAAGGTGAAGGCGTGGTCGGCGAACAGCCGCACATTGCTGCCGGCGGCGAATATCAGTATACCAGCGGCGCAGTTCTGGAAACGCCGATGGGCACCATGCAGGGCCACTATGTGATGATCGATGACGCGGGAGAAGAGTTCCACGTCGAGATCCCGGTGTTCCGACTTGCGGTGCAAACCCACATTCATTAATCCTCCCCCGCCCGGCCAGTCCGGGCGGCGCGTTTTCATCGGACTGACAATGAGTACATACCTGATTGGCGATATTCATGGCTGTTATGACGAGCTTCGTGCGCTATTGGCGCAGGTAGATTTTGATCCGCAGCACGACACTCTATGGCTTACCGGCGATCTGGTGGCGCGCGGCCCCGGCTCGCTTGAGGTGCTGCGCTACGTGAAATCGCTGGGAGATTGCGTACGCTTAGTGCTGGGCAATCACGATCTGCATCTGCTCGCTGTGTATGCGGGAATCAGCCGTAATAAGCCGAAGGATCGCCTGACGCCGCTGCTGGAAGCCGATGATGCCGATGAACTGATCAACTGGTTACGCCGTCAGCCGCTGTTGCAGGTGGATGAAGAGAAGAAACTGTTGATGGCTCATGCCGGCATTACGCCGCAGTGGGATCTGGACACGGCGCAAATGTGCGCGCGCGAAGTAGAAGCGGTGCTTTCCAGCGACAGCTATCCGCTGTTTCTCGACGCCATGTACGGCGACATGCCTAATAACTGGACGCCGGAGCTTAGCGGGCTGGCACGCCTGCGGTTTAGCACCAATGCGCTGACGCGCATGCGCTTCTGCTTCCCAAATGGTCAGCTGGACATGATTTGCAAGGAATCCCCGGAATCTGCACCACCGCCGCTGAAGCCGTGGTTTATGGTGCCGAGCAAGATCGACAGTCACTACACGCAGATATTTGGTCATTGGGCGTCACTGGAGGGGAAAGGCACGCCGGAGCAGGTAATTGGTCTGGATACCGGTTGCTGCTGGGGCGGAACACTGACGCTGCTGCATTGGGAAAGCAAACACTATTACGTGCAAGCCTCCAATCGCGAGCAGGCGATGGCGGAAAGTGCGGTCAGCGCACACCCACCGTTAAGCGATACGCCATAAATAAAAAGGTCGTCATGAATGGCGACCCTACGAATAACAAATGTAATCAACGGCGATCCAGAATCTCGAAGCAGTAGCTGTGTGAGTTCTGCTCATCGGCATCGTGGAATTCGCTGAAGGTAGATTGCCACTCATCCGGCTCGTAATCCGGGAACTGCGTATCCCCTTCTACTTCCGCGTCGATATGCGTCAGATACAGACGATCTGCGCGCGCCAGCATCTGCTCGTAAACGCGTCCACCGCCAATCACCATCATCTCGTCAACATCACCTGCGGCTTTCACTGCTTCTTCCAGCGACGTTACCCAGGTAACGCCTTCATGGTTGCCTGGCTGGCTGCTGACCACAATGTTCAGACGCCCAGGCAGCGGACGACCGATAGATTCAAAGGTCAGACGGCCCATAATCACCGGCTTATTCAAGGTATTACGCTTAAACCACGCCAAATCAGCAGGCAGGTTCCAGGGCATGGCGTTTTCCATACCGATAATGCGATCCGCAGCCAGCGCCGCGATCAGACTAATCATGTTAAAAGACCTACAGGAAAAAATTGGCGCCATCATACGTAAAGGCGAAACTTTCGTCGATAGGCCGACCCCGCTATTTGAGTAAAGCTCCGATGCCACCGCACTTTTGTTATTGGACAGAGTTTTGCACCGACTTTTCCAGCAATAGCGGGGAGAGGCGCCAGAAATTGCTGGTGAGACGGCACAACTCAGCACATCAGGGCAGATCATGGGTAGCGCAGTGTAAAGAAAAGCGCACTCTGTGCGATAAAAGAAAACGGCTCCCGCGGGAGCCGTTAAGACAAATTAGAAATCGTAGCGCAGACGCACGAGGTTTACGTTACCCAGTGATTTGTCGGTGCTAGATGTGATGACATATTCGTAATCAACACGGAAGCCATAGTCGAGCTGTGCGCTCACGCCAACCCCATTGTCGATACGTTTGTAATCACGTCCATTGACGAACTCCAGACGGTCACCCATGAAGTAAGGCTGGATGGATTTCACCGCGTACTGACCAATCGGGAATTTGTAACCCGCGAAGTATTCAACGCCCCACGCGTCATCGGCGAAGTAGTTGTTGACGGTATTGCGTTTGGTAGGCGAGAAGTTCTCATACCAACCGGCGCCGGCTGACAGCGTCCAGTTATCCGGCGTCCAGCTCAGTGCGGTACCGTAGATATTCTGGTCGTAGCGCTTGCTGTCGCCGTTGCCTGGATTATGGATATCAGCACGGGTGTAGTTCCACGCGGTGCCCCATGCCAGATCTTTAGTGATGTGGTAGTTAACACCCAACGAGCCACCGCCTTTACGCTTGTAGCGCAGGCCATTTCCCGGCAGGAAATCATCATCTTCAAACAGATATGCCGCGTACACATCCGCATCACCGAAGGTGTTTTTGTACTTCAGCATTTTGCGTGAACGATAAGAACCGTCGTAGTCACCATTGATGCCGTTGCCCGGCGCCTGGGCCAGCATATCGTAGTCCCAGATATCGGTTTTCGCGCCTACTACATCGTAATAAACGCTGTTCTGCTGACCAAAGTAGAGTTCACCCAAAGAGGCGCTCTTGAAGCCGGTATAGAGCTGGCGACGCGTGGTATTGTTAGCACCATCAGCATGATGATTATCCCATCCCCACCATGCAGGGAAGTTAACACCCAGCTCGTAATAACCTACCCAACTCACGTCATCAAACAGGTAGTAGTTAGCGGTAAAACGGAAACGTGAACCACCATCATAACCATTGCGTTTGTATGATTGGTCGTTAACCCCGTTCTGATGCTGGAACTGTGGACGAATACTGCCGCCCACTTTGAAGTCAAGACGGCTAAGCGGATCGCCTGCCTGTGGATCCTGCTTCAGCAGAGTAATTTCCGCCTGGCTAGCAAGTGGCGCCGCTGCGAGTAATGCAGCAATAGCGCTGAGAGTGAAAGCACGCATTTTCATTTTTTATTCCCAGTAAAGGTGAGCGCTCTATTGATGAGCGAGCGAAATAGTACGGTGCGCTTACTAGGTTGTTATTTATAATTTTGTGCGGATATTCCTGGATGTAACATTTTCCGCATCAACTGATAAATACTATGTCAAATTAATATGATTTTTACAGATAACGATATTTGCCTGGTCACTAAAGGCAAAAAAAACGGCCCCCACAGGAGCCGTTTTCATACCGCAATGTCTGCTTAGCCTTTAATTTGCGCGTGCATTTCCTGCACTGAGATAACTTGCTCAGTCGGATCGGCATTCAACGCCATCGCCGTCGCAAAACCGCCGTTCAGCGTGGTGTCGTAATGCACTTTATATTGCAGCGCGCTGCGACGAATCAGCTTGGAGTCTTCAATTGCCTGACGTCCCGCCGTGGTGTTCACGATATAGGCATATTCGCCATTCTTCAGACGATCCTGAATGTGTGGACGACCTTCGTGCACCTTGTTCACCAGACGAGGATTAATACCCGCTTCGCCCAGCACCACTGCGGTACCGTGTGTCGCATCCAGCTCGAAACCAAACTTCTGCAGCTTCGCCGCCAGGTCGACGATCCGTTTCTTATCGCCTTCACGCACCGACAACAGTGCACGACCGGTTTTCTTCATGTTGCTCTGCGCGCCTAGCATCGCTTTCGCAAAGGCTTCCGCGAAGGTACGACCCACGCCCATCACTTCACCGGTAGAGCGCATTTCCGGGCCAAGAATCGGGTCAACGCCTGGGAACTTGTTGAACGGCAGCACCACTTCTTTCACCGAGTAATACGGTGGAATCACTTCTTTGGTGACGCCCTGCTCCGCCAGCGTTTTGCCTGCCATTACGCGCGCCGCCACTTTGGCTAGCGCCACGCCGGTGGCTTTCGACACGAACGGTACGGTACGTGCGGCACGCGGGTTAACCTCAATCAGGTAAACCTCGTTGTCCTTCACCGCAAACTGCACGTTCATCAAGCCGCGTACATTCAGCTCAAAGGCCAGTTTCTCGACCTGCTGACGCATGACGTTCTGGATTTCCGTGCTCAGCGTGTAGGCCGGCAGTGAACACGCAGAGTCACCAGAGTGCACGCCCGCCTGCTCGATGTGCTCCATAATGCCGCCAATCAGCACGCGCTCGCCGTCGCAAATCGCATCGACATCCACTTCAACCGCATCGTCGAGGAAGCGATCCAGCAGTACTGGCGCATCATTAGAGACGGAAACCGCGGTCTGGAAGTAGCGCTTCAGGTCGATTTCATCGTAAACGATTTCCATCGCGCGGCCGCCCAGCACATAAGAAGGACGCACCACCAGCGGATAGCCGATGCCGGCGGCTTTTTCTACCGCCTGCTCCAGCGTAGCCACGGTGGCGTTCGCTGGTTGCTTCAGGCTCAGGCGATCAACCGCCTGCTGGAAACGCTCACGGTCTTCTGCACGGTCAATCGCATCCGGGCTGGTACCAATCACCGGTACGCCAGCCGCTTCGAGCGCGCGCGCCAGTTTCAGCGGCGTCTGGCCACCGTACTGCACGATCACGCCTTTTGGCTGCTCAATGCGCACGATTTCCAGCACGTCTTCGAGGGTAACGGGTTCGAAGTACAGGCGGTCTGAGGTATCGTAATCGGTCGATACGGTTTCCGGGTTACAGTTAACCATGATGGTTTCGTACCCGTCTTCACGCAGTGCCAGCGCGGCATGCACACAGCAGTAATCGAACTCGATGCCCTGACCGATACGGTTTGGACCGCCGCCCAGAATCATGATTTTTTCACGATCCTGGTTTGGATTGGCTTCGCACTCTTCCTCGTAGGTGGAGTACATATACGCAGTATCGGTGGCGAATTCAGCGGCGCAGGTATCAACGCGCTTGTAGACCGGATGCAGGTTAAATTGCTGACGCAGCTTGCGGATTTCACCTTCTGAAACGCCCGCCAGCGCAGCCAGGCGCACATCGGCAAAGCCTTTACGCTTCAGAGCTCGCAGGAACTCAGCATTCAGCGAGTTCACGCCTTCGCGCTCAACTCGCTCTTCCAGACGCACCAGCTCTTCAATCTGTACCAGGAACCAGCGGTCGATGTTGGTGAGATTGAATACGCCATCCACTGACATGCCGGCGCGGAAGGCATCGGCGATGTACCAGATACGGTCAGAACCGGCGTCTTTCAGTTCACGGCGGATGCGCGTTAAGGCCTCGGGATCGTCCAGGCTGACTTTTGGGTCAAAACCGTTGGCGCCGACTTCGAGACCACGCAGCGCTTTCTGCATCGATTCCTGGAAAGTACGGCCAATCGCCATCACTTCACCCACCGATTTCATCTGCGTCGTCAGACGATCGTTGGCACCGGCAAACTTCTCGAAGTTGAAGCGAGGAATCTTGGTCACGACGTAGTCGATTGACGGTTCGAACGATGCCGGCGTTAAGCCGCCGGTGATGTCGTTCATCAGCTCATCGAGGGTAAAGCCTACCGCCAGCTTTGCGGCCACTTTTGCAATCGGGAAGCCGGTAGCTTTCGAGGCCAGCGCCGAAGAGCGCGACACGCGCGGGTTCATTTCGATGACGATCATACGGCCATCTTTCGGGTTCACCGAGAACTGCACGTTAGAACCGCCGGTTTCTACACCGATTTCACGCAGTACCGCCAGCGAGGCGTTACGCATGATTTGATACTCTTTGTCGGTCAGGGTTTGCGCTGGTGCCACGGTGATGGAGTCGCCGGTGTGAATGCCCATCGCATCGAAGTTTTCGATTGAGCAGACGATGATGCAGTTGTCGTTTTTATCACGCACTACTTCCATCTCGTACTCTTTCCAGCCAATCAGCGACTCATCAATCAGCAGCTCATTGGTTGGCGACAGATCCAGACCGCGTTCGCAAATCTCTTCGAACTCTTCGCGGTTATAGGCGATACCGCCGCCGGTGCCGCCCATGGTAAAGGAAGGACGGATGATACACGGGAAGCCAACGTCTTCGGCCACCGCCAGCGCTTCTTCCATATTGTGCGCAATACCGGAACGCGCCGTGCCGAGACCAATGCTTTTCATCGCCACGTCAAAACGGCGGCGATCTTCGGCTTTGTCAATCGCATCGGCGGTGGCACCAATCATGGTCACGCCGAACTCCGCCAGCACGCCCTGACGCTCCAGCTCCAGCGCACAGTTCAGCGCTGTCTGGCCGCCCATGGTTGGCAACACTGCATCCGGGCGCTCTTTTTCGATAATTTTGCGTACCACTTCCCAGTGAATCGGCTCGATGTAGGTGGCATCGGCCATTTCCGGGTCGGTCATGATAGTGGCCGGGTTCGAGTTCACCAGAATGACGCGGTAACCCTCTTCGCGCAGCGCTTTACACGCCTGCGCACCGGAGTAGTCAAATTCGCATGCCTGGCCGATGACGATCGGGCCAGCGCCAAGGATCAGGATGGATTTTATGTCTGTACGTTTTGGCATCAATGGCTCCTGATTACTTCGCGTTAGAACGGAAAGCTTCGATCAGTTCGATAAAGTGATCGAACAGCGGCGCCGCGTCGTGCGGGCCTGGGCTCGCTTCCGGGTGTCCCTGGAAGCTGAAGGCCGGTTTGTCGGTGCGGTGAATACCCTGCACGGTTTGGTCGAACAGCGACACATGCGTCACGCGCAGATTCGCTGGCAACTGGCTGTCATCAACCGCAAAACCGTGGTTCTGCGCGGTAATCATCACGGTATTGTTATCGAGATCTTTCACCGGATGGTTCCCGCCGTGGTGGCCGAGTTTCATCTTGACGGTTTTGGCACCGCTCGCCAGCGCTAACAGCTGGTGGCCGAGGCAGATACCAAATACGGGAATGTCCGTTTTCAGGAACGCCTGAATGGCCTTAATGGCGTAGTCGCACGGCTCAGGATCGCCAGGACCGTTCGACAGGAAAATACCGTCTGGATTAAGTGCCAACACGTCTTCCGCCGAAGTTTGTGCCGGTACCACCGTCAGGCGGCAGCCGCGATCCACCAGCATGCGCAGGATGTTGCGCTTAGCGCCGTAATCGTACGCCACCACATGGAACGGCAGCGCTTCAGCGCTTTTTTGCTCCGGCAGGTCGCCTTCCAGCGTCCAGCTGCCCTGCTGCCACGCGTAAGTTTCTGCGGTGGTGACTTCTTTCGCCAGATCCATCCCTTTCAGGCCCGGGAACGCCTGCGCTTTCTGCAGCGCCAGTGCGGCATCCGGATTATCGCCCGCAATAATGCAGCCGCTCTGTGCACCTTTCTCACGCAGCAAACGGGTCAGTTTGCGCGTATCAATATCGGCGATGCCGACGATGTTATTGCGCTGCAGATAAGCTGACAGGCTTTCTTCACTGCGGAAGTTGCTGGTAATCAGCGGCAGATCGCGAATAACGAGGCCTTGTGCATGAATTTGGCTGGATTCTTCATCAGCGGCGTTAACGCCAACATTGCCGATATGGGGATAAGTGAGGGTAACGATTTGGCGGGAATAGGAAGGATCAGTGAGGATTTCTTGATAACCGGTCATTGAAGTGTTGAAAACAACTTCTCCCACTGCCGACCCCGTAGCCCCGATGGCCCGACCGTGGAATTGGGTTCCGTCTTCCAGAACCAAGAGCGCTGACTTAATCAAAACATCCTCCAGGGAATAAACAGTCACAATATTTGCATATTAATTCAAAAGCAGTGCCAGAATCAATGCAAAACCCGCCTGAGTACTCGAATTTTGGCAAATTGCGCGCATTCTAATGATCGGCCTGCGCCTTGTCTACACCATGAGGTTATTTTTTTGTATATTTCGGGCACCTGAATGTTAAAAATGGCGAAAGACGATAAAAGAGTGAGATAACTCGGAAAAATAATCGGTTGCCTGACGGCAATGATTACAAAGCGGTGCTAACTCGCATAAATTTTTGACCAAATGGTCAAAAATGACCTTTTTAAGCCTGATAATTATGCTAAAACAATCCAAAACAACAAACTCATAGAGATAATGACTCAAGATGTCCTTTTTCACATAAAATAAAGGGCAATGATCACATTGCCCTCGTCAATCAAGGTCTTACCGATTGAAATAACCACATCACGATGGTTCACAACACTCACAACATCGATAAATCCAGCACATCACGCATATCATAAAGGCCAGATTTCTTACTCTTAAGCCAGCTTGCCGCCTTAACTGCGCCATTTGCGAAGGTCATACGGCTGGAAGCCTTGTGGGTAATCTCTACGCGCTCGCCAATATCTGCAAACATCGCAGTATGCTCACCGACGATATCGCCCGCGCGCACCGTAGCAAAACCGATGGTTTGCGCTTTACGCTCGCCGGTATGGCCTTCACGGGCATAGACCGCGTGCTCATCCAGATTCCAGTTCATAGCATCGGCAATCGCTTCGCCCATCGCCAGCGCGGTTCCTGAGGGTGCATCAACTTTATGACGATGGTGCGCTTCGATGATTTCAATATCCGCATAGTCGCCCATCACTTTTGCCGCTTGCTGCAGCAGGTTCAGCACCAGGTTAACGCCGACGCTGAAGTTGGCGGCAAACACAATGCCAATCTCTTCTGCCGCCGCGCTAATCGCGGCTTTACCGGCTTCATCAAAACCGGTGGTACCGATCACCATCGCCTTTTTATGCTGGCGGCAAAACGTCAGATACTCCAGCGTGCCTTCCGGACGGGTGAAATCGATCAGCACATCGAAGTCGTTGACCACTTGTCGCAGATCGTCGGTGACAATCACGCCGGTTTTACCAATGCCCGCCAGTTCACCGGCATCTACACCCAGCAGCGATGAACCGCTACGTGCCAATGCCGCACCGAGTGCGACACCTTCCGCCTGCTGAACGGCCTGAATCAAATTGCGTCCCATGCGACCCGGCGCACCAACGATAGCAATGCGGATTTCACTCATAATTATTCATTCCTGATACAAATCTATGCATATAAAGCGTAAACAGGTTAACGGTCCGATAACCGTCACGCCACAATAATAAAGGGATAATAAGAATTTTATGCCAGCCGCGGAACATTATCAGTAAAAGCAATCCCGCATGTTGGAAGTGGGATTTTCCGTGGCGACAGACAAAGAAAAGGCCGAACAATGTCGGCCTGATTTCTACTGCGGCGTGAACCGCTTACTGCACGTTGCGCACGTCGACGCGCAGTTCTTTCGGTACTTCAAACACAATGTTCTCTTCGCGACCAATCAGCTCAATGGCGGCTTCACCACCAAGCTCGCGCAAACGTTGAATCACCTGCTGCACCAGAATGTCCGGCGCTGATGCCCCCGCCGTAACGCCGATGACCTGCTTATCTTTAACCCACTCTTCCTGGATGTCATCCGCTGAGTCGATCAACTTCGCCAGCTTGCCGGCACGCTGCGCCAGTTCCGCCAGCCGGTTGGAGTTAGAGGAGTTTTTCGAACCCACCACCAACACCACTTCGGCATCACGCGCCAGCACGCGCACCGCTTCCTGACGATTGGTAGTGGCGTAGCAGATGTCATCTTTACGTGGGCCGATAATCGCCGGGAAGCGCTGACGCAAGGCATCAATCACGTCCGAGGTATCATCAACGGAAAGCGTGGTCTGCGTCATAAAGCACAGGTTGCTCTCATCTTTCACATTCAACTTGAAGACGTCTTCCGGAGATTCCACCAAATACATGCCGCCGTTCGGATTGCTGTATTGGCCCATGGTCCCTTCCACTTCAGGATGACCCGCATGACCAATAAGAATGGCTTCAACACCTTTACGGCTGGCGCGCGCCACTTCCATATGCACTTTAGTCACCAGCGGACAGGTGGCATCAAACAGCATGGTAAGGTTACGTGCTTTGGCTTCAGCGCGAACGGCTTGTGATACACCGTGCGCGGAGAAGATCAGAATCGCGTTGTCCGGCACTTCAGCGATCTCTTCAATGAAGATTGCACCGCGCTCGCGCAGGCTGCTCACCACGTAGCGGTTATGTACTACTTCGTGACGCACGTAGATGGGCGCGCCGTACATCTCCAGCGCGCGCTCAACGATGCTGATGGCGCGATCAACGCCTGCGCAGAAACCGCGTGGGTTAGCTAACAGGATTTGCATCGTTGGCCTCCAGCACCGGATCAATCTCCAGCACTTCAATGTCGAACTGAATGCGTTGACCCGCCAGCGGATGGTTAAAATCCACGGTGATCGAGTCGCCAGAAACTTCACGGATCACACCCGGCATTTCGCTGCCGCCTCGACCGCTAAACAGCATGATGGCGCCCACTTCCGGTTCGCCCGCATCGTTGAAGTCACGACGCGAGAAGTACTGAACCAGGTCAGGACTGGTGCCGCCAAACGCATCTTCCGGTTCCAGTGTAAAGGCGTGCTTATCACCCACTTTACGCCCGATGAGATGCTGTTCCAGCGCGGCCGATAAGCTGCCATCACCCAGACGGAACAGCGCAGGTTTGCCGTTGGCGCGCGTGGATTCAGCTGTCGAGCCATCTTCCAGCTTCAATGTAAAATGCACCAGCAACGCGCTATCGCGCTGAACTAAGTCTGTCATCTTTTATTCCTTAGCCGGTTTGCCGTTCGGGCTGAGAAAACCTTCTATCACCACCAGCGCCGCCCCGATGCAGATGGCGCAATCGGCGATATTAAAGGTTGCGAAGTGCCAGTCACCGACATAGAAGTCGATAAAATCGACCACAAAGCCGTGATATGAACGGTCAAACAGGTTGCCTAACGCCCCGCCGATAATCAGCGCGTAGGCGATATTGGTTAACTTGTTAGCGGCGCGGTTGCGATACATCATCACCAACAGCGCCACCACGATAGCAATGGCGATACCGGCAAAGAACCAGCGCTGCCAGCCGCCTTTATCCGCCAGGAAGCTGAACGCCGCGCCGTAGTTGTGCGCGTAGAACAGATTCAGGAACGGCATTAGTGGCTGCGTTTCATGCAGCATCATGTTGTTGATGACCCACATCTTGCTACCAAAATCGATGGCAATCACCACCAGCACCAGCCACAGCCAGCGCAAACCGGTTGAACAAAGCGCTTTACTCATCAGGCAAATTTCCGCTGTTCGCCATTACCGGCAACGTTGGTATAGCAACGACCGCATACTGCAGCGTGCTCGGGATTCTGGCCTACATCGGTAGTGTAATGCCAGCAGCGCGGACATTTCTCGCCTTCAGCTTTGTGCAGCGCGATTTTCAGACCTTTTAACAACTCGCTCTGCTGCGCTTCATCGCTGGCTGTGGCGTAATCCGCTACGGTTGCGCCTGAGGTTAGCAGCACAAAGCGCAGCTCATCGCCCAGCGCCTGCAGCTTGGCTGCCAGCTCGGCATCCGCGTAAAGCGTGACCGTGGCTTCCAGCGCACCACCGATGCGTTTATCGCTACGTGCCTGTTCAATAACCTTGTTCACTTCGCCACGCACTTTCAGCAGATCATCCCAGTAGGCGTCGTTCAGCGCTTCGTTATCCGCTAAACCAAACAGGCCTTGATACCACTCTTCGGTGAACACGTATTTCACGCGATCGCCCGGCAGATAACCCCAGATTTCATCGGCGGTGAAGGACATGATGGGTGCCATCCAGCGCACCAGCGCTTCCACAATGTGCCACAGCGCGGTTTGGCAGCTGCGACGCGCCAGGCTATCGCCTTTCGCGGTGTACTGACGATCTTTGATCACATCGAGATAGAACGAGCCCATTTCGATGGAGCAGAAGTGCATCAGGCGCTGCACCACTTCATGGAAATCATAGTTCTCGTAGGACTGCACGATATCCTGCTGCGCTGCCAGCGCACGGCCGACCGCCCAGCGATCTACCACGACCATTTCTTCCGGCTTCACGCAGTCGGTCGCCGGATTGAAGCCAGCGAGGTTAGCCAGCAGGAAACGCGCGGTATTACGGATACGACGATAGCTATCTGCGGCACGCTTGAGGATTTCGTCGGATACCGCCATCTCACCAGAGTAATCGGTTGAGGCAACCCACAGACGCAGAATGTCCGCCCCCAGCTTATCCATGACGTCCTGCGGTGCCACGGTGTTGCCGATGGATTTCGACATCTTGCGGCCCTGACCGTCAACGGTAAAGCCGTGCGTTAGTACCTGACGATAAGGCGCTTTGCCTTTCATTGCCGTGGAAATCATCAGGGAAGACATGAACCAGCCGCGATGCTGATCCGACCCTTCCAGATACATATCTGGCGTGTGGCCACCAAACTCTGGACGCGCATCCACCACCGAGTAGCTGGTCGATCCGGAGTCAAACCAGACGTCTAAGGTATCTGGCACTTTCATGTAGTGATCAGCGTCGTCGCCCATGAGATCGCGTGGATCGAGATCCCACCATGCCTGGATGCCGTCCTGCTCAACCCGTTTGGCGACTTTTTCCATCAGCTCCAGGGTATCTGGGTGCAGCTGCTCGCTCTTTTTATGCACGAACAGCGCCATCGGCACGCCCCACGTACGCTGACGTGAGATACACCAGTCTGGACGGTTGGCCACCATCGCTTCGATACGCGCCTGGCCCCAATCCGGAATCCACTGCACGCCTTTAATCTCTTTCAGCGACTGCGCACGCAGGCCTTTCTGATCCATGCTGATGAACCATTGCGGCGTAGCGCGGAAGATGATCGGCGTTTTGTGACGCCAGCAGTGCGGATAGCTGTGCAGCAGTTTCTCAACGTGCAGCAGCGCGCCCTTCTCTTTCAGCAGCTCAACGATCATGTCGTTGGCTTTAAAGACGTTCACGCCATCCAGCGTAGGATACGTGCCTGGCAGATAAGCGCCGTCCGGACCAACCGGATTGGCGGTTTCCAGGCCATATTTCTGTCCGATCACATAGTCATCCGGGCCGTGACCAGGTGCAGTGTGTACCGCACCGGTACCGGCTTCCAGGGTTACGTGTTCACCCAGAACTACTTTGGATTGGATCTGCTCAAGGAACGGATGCTGGAACAGTTGCAGCTCAAGTGCCGCGCCGTTGCATTCGCCCAGCACTGTCCAGTCGCTGATGCCGGCGCGCTTCATCACGCTTTCGACCATCTCTTTAGCGAGGATCAGACTGCGGCCTTCAATCTGCAGCAGCTGGTATTCAAATTCCGGATGCAGCGAGATACCGCGGTTGGCCGGCATAGTCCACGGCGTGGTGGTCCAGATAACCAGAGAAACCGGGCCTTCTGAAGCCGTCACGCCAAACTTCGCGCGCACTGCGTCAGCATCAACGGCATTGAACATCACGTCGATGGATGGCGAGGTTTTGTCGTAGTACTCGACTTCCGCTTCAGCCAACGCAGAACGGCAATCCATGCACCAGTGCACCGGCTTGGCGCCTTTGTGCAGATGTCCGTTGCCGATGATTTTACCCAGCGCGCGGATGATGTTGGCTTCAGTCTGGAAATTCATCGTCAGGTAAGGACGATCCCAGTCGCCTAATACGCCGAGACGGATGAAGTCATTTTTCTGACCTTCTACCTGCTCAGCCGCATATTGACGGCAAGCTGCACGGAATTCAGCCGCGCTCACTTTCTCGCCCGGCTTACCGATCATCTGCTCAACTTTGTGTTCAATCGGCAAGCCATGGCAGTCCCAACCAGGAACGTACGGCGAGTCATAGCCCGCCATGCCTTTCGACTTAACGATAATGTCTTTCAGAATCTTGTTAACTGAGTGACCAATATGAATGCTGCCGTTCGCATAAGGAGGGCCATCATGCAAAATAAAGGTTTTTTTCCCTTTTTTGGCTTCGCGGATGATGCCGTACAGGTTGTCATCATACCAACGTTGCAGCATTCCCGGTTCACGCTTGGCCAGATCGCCACGCATCGGGAACCCCGTTTCCGGCAAATTCAGGGTAGATTTATAGTCACTCATCAGATTCTCGATTCCGTATTTCGGTCATTAAACCGGTGTTTTTAGCCCAAAGAATTGGCGGGCCGTCACCACATCTTTCGCAATTTGTTCTTTCAACGCGTCCAGCGAAGCGAAACGCTGTTCATCGCGAATCTTCTGTTTCAGCACCACTTCAATGTGACGCCCATAAAGATTCATATGTGTGTCAAGCAGATGAACTTCAAGCTGCTGACGTAAACCTTTCACCGTTGGACGTGTACCAATATTTGCCACGCCCGGCAGCGGCTGTTCGCCGAGGCCTAAAACTTCAACCGCGAACACGCCTTTCACCGGCGTAACGGTACGCCGTAAAGGAAGGTTAGCCGTAGGAAAACCGATGGTGCGCCCAAGTGCATCACCGTGCACTACGCGGCCTGAGATGCTGAATGGATGGCCCAGCAGCGCTTCAGCTTGCGCAAAATCATCCTGCGCTAGCGCCTGACGAACACCTGTGCTGCTGATACGCTTGCCGCTATCACAAAAAGTCTGGGTGCTGATGACCTCAAAGCCATACTCCGCACCGGCTTTCTGTAATAACAGGAAATCCCCCTGGCGACCAGCGCCAAAGCGGAAATCATCGCCGACCGCGAGGAATTTAACGTTCAGCTTATCGACCAACAGCTCAGAGATAAAACTCTGCGCTGAATGCGCAGCAAAGCGGCGATCGAAACGCACGCAGAGCACCGCATCGACGCCCGCTTGTTCGAGGTATTTCAGTTTTTCACGTAAACGCGTGAGGCGCGCCGGGGCTTTATCGCCAGCGAACAATTCAAGCGGTTGTGGCTCGAACAGCATCACCACCACCGGCAGATTGCGTTGTCGTCCTTCGGTAATCAGTTGCGCCATCAAAGCCTGGTGGCCGCGATGTACGCCGTCGAAATTACCAATGGTCAGGACGCAGCCGCGATGCTGCTCTTTCAGATTATAAATACCGCGGATAAACTTCATGGCTGACTCAAACCGGTGGAAATCGGCGGATTATACCCTTGAATGGCGTTGAGGTTAACCCGTATACGTGCCTTTCCTGCTTCTGAAGCGGGTTAATCCGTATGTGGCCAGTCGCTTAGCAAGGATCTGAAGATTTTTGCTGCGAAATACTGTATTCAACGACGCGTTGCTGGTAGAATCCTGCGCCATCAATTACGTAATCGAGTGTTGTTACTAAAACGACGCTTATTTGCACAAATCCATTGACATAAGAAGGCGCAAAAGGCATAGTCCTCGGCCTTTGATTTGTCCATATAGATCACATTTGGGAGTTGGACCTTGGCTAATATCAAATCAGCTAAGAAACGCGCCGTAACATCTGAGAAACGTCGCAAGCATAACGCAAGCAACCGTTCAATGATGCGTACTTTCATCAAGAAAGTATACGCGGCTATCGCAACAGGCGACAAAGCTGCTGCGCAGAACGCATTCAACGAAATGCAACCACTCGTGGACCGTCAGGCTGCTAAAGGTCTGATCCACAAAAACAAAGCTGCACGTCATAAAGCAAACCTGACTGCACAGATCAACAAACTGGCTTAATCGCCCGTCTGTTAATCGCTTTGTAGAAAGAACCGGCGCTTAGCCGGTTTTTTTATGCCTGTCATTCCGTGGTAAACAGCGTACTGAAATCGCGATGGCAAATCCGCTGTACCGCCGGATGCTGGATCATACGTTCGGCAAAGATCACGTGATACTCCTCCAGCACCGTATCTAAACGCCCAATTTCCCGGATAGCATCATCACGATAGATGTCTGCGCCGTACAGTGAGGGGGCGACGAAAATCGCGTTATTTAGCGCACCAAACGCCTTCATCAATGCCGCATCATCAAATTCCCCTAGAATCTCCACCTGCAAACCCTGGCTATGAATCCAGTTCAGCAGTTTGCGTCCGAGCATGGAGCGCCGTCCCGGAATCAACAAGCGACGCGCTTCCAGACAAGCGGGAAACGGCATGGTTGGCAACGGGGTGTGACACCAGAAGCTAACTGGACACTCACCAAGTTTGACCGAAAACAGCCCTTCCTGCTGCGTGGAATCAATCGGGCAATCGGAGAGGATCATATCCAGCTTATGCTGGCTGAGCTGCTCCAGCAGCATCTCGTGTGTCGATTCAAAGCAGCGCAGATGGATTCTCTCATCAGCGACCACCGCAGCTTCCAGCACCTTGCTCACCAACTGCTTAGACAGCGCATCCGCGACGCCCACGTCAAACAGCAGATGCGACTCTTTGCGGTAGTTAACGATATCGAGCATCTCCTGGCTCAACATGAACATGCGGTCGGCGTAGCGGAACACCAATTGTCCGAGTTCTGAAGGCACTAAGCCGCGTCCCTGACGGCGAAACAGCACGCCGCCTAACTGCTCTTCCAGTGACTTAATCTGGCCGGTAACGGTTTGTGGCGCAAGGCACAGCACATCTGCCGCCCGCACCACCGAACCGGTTTTGCACACCTGCCAGAAATAGTAGAGATGATTGAAGTTAAGCTGATTCATCGGCAAAAAAAGAGGGCTTGCTCCCTCTTTCCTCTCTTTAACGCAGTTTGATGCGCAGCAGCGTATAACCGATCACCGCTGAGAGCATTGAGCCGCTAAGAATCCCCAGTTTGGAGAAGGTCACCAGTTGCTCATGTGCGGCATCAAAGGCCAGCGAGCTGATAAATATCGACATGGTGAACCCAATACCGCACAGCACGCCAATCGCCATGATATCGCGTATCGTAGTGCCTGCAGGCAGCACCGCCAGCCGCCACTTCACCGCCAGCCAGCAGAACAGCGTAATACCCAACGGTTTACCGACCAGCAATCCCAGAATGATACCGAGCGGTTCTGGCGACAGCGTATCCATAAAGGTAATGCCGCTCAGTGAAATACCGGCATTCGCAAAGGCAAACAGCGGCAGAATCAGCCAGTTTACCCATGGCATCAAGCCATGCGCTAAATGCTCAGCCGGTGAATGGCCGTTCTTCTCTTCCAGCGGCACAAAGAAGCCGACAACAACGCCCGCCAGCGTGGCGTGCACGCCAGATTTCAGCACCGCAGTCCACAGCACTATGCCGACCAGCATATAGATCGCGATATTGCGTACACCACAGCGATTAAGAATCGCCAGCAGCACAATTGCCCCCGCCGCCACGCTCAGCGACAGTACAGAAAGATCGCTGGTATAGAACAGCGCGATAATCACGATGGCGCCGAGGTCATCAATAATCGCCAGCGCCATCAGGAATACTTTCAGCGCGGTCGGAACACGGCTTCCCAATAGAGCCAGCACGCCTAAAGCAAAGGCAATATCGGTAGCAGTGGGAATCGCCCAGCCATTGCGTGCAATAGGATCGCCATGGTTTAACGCAAAAAATATCAGTCCCGGTAAAACCATGCCGCCGAGCGCAGCAATAACCGGAAATATGGCGCGATCGCGGCTGGCCAGTTCGCCGGTAACCAGTTCGCGTTTCACTTCTAAGCCGATCACCAGGAAAAACAGCGCCATCATAGCGTCATTGATCCAGAGCAGCAGGTTTTTGCTGATATCTAATGCGCCAAAGCGAATTTGTACCGGTTGCGCAAGCAATGATTGATAGCCCTGAGCGGTCTCCGCGCTGTTCGCTAATATCATTGCCACCACGGCGGCCAGAATCAGTACCAGGCCATTACTGGCATCACTGGCGATGAAGCTTTTCAGCAAGCTTCGAATACTGCGGGGTTTGTTCACAACTCCTCCTGATTAGAGACATTTGGCTGAGAAGTGTAGCGATTCAAACACCTCGTTAAAAGCAGCTTATTTCTCAGTGATTGCTCGATAATACCGATTTTTAGCAGGTTTTTTTTGGCTTACATCAATTCCGGCAAAATTGAGCATATATCAGGAGCGGCAGGTTAACAGCGAAACATAAAAAAAGCGGAGAGTTTCCTCTCCGCTTCGTTAGCATGCCTGGCAAGATTAACGTGTCAGATCGTCAAAGAACTTTTTCACGCCATCGAAGAAGCTTTTGGAGCGCGGGCTGTTTTTCTCGCCGCCTGCACCACCAAAGCTCTCTTCCAGTTCGCGCAGCAGCGCTTTCTGTTTGTCATTAAGGCTCACTGGCGTTTCTACCACCACACGACACAGCAAATCGCCTACCGCACCGCCACGTACCGATTTCACCCCTTTACCCCGCATCCGGAACAGTTTGCCGGTTTGCGTTTCAGAAGGCACTTTCAGGTTTACGCGGCCATCAAGGGTTGGCACTTCAATCTCGCCGCCCAATGCTGCCATAGCAAAGTTGATCGGAACTTCGCAGTACAGGTTGTTATCTTCACGCTCAAAGATCGGGTGTTTTTTCACCGAAACCTGAACGTAGAGATCGCCCGCCGGTGCACCGTGCTCGCCCGCTTCACCTTCACCGCTCAAGCGAATGCGATCGCCGGTGTCGACGCCCGCCGGGATTTTCACCGATAGGGTTTTACTGCGCTCAACACGACCGTGACCATGACAAGCATTGCACGGATCTTTGATCACCGAACCGCGACCATGACAGGTTGGACACGCCTGCTGCACGGTGAAGAAACCCTGGCGCATCTGCACCTGGCCCGCTCCGTGACAGGTTGAGCAGGTCTGCGGTTTGGTGCCCGCTTTGGCGCCGCTGCCGTGGCAGACATCGCACTCTTCCAGCGTAGGAATGCGGATCTCTTTGGTCACGCCGCGTACCGCTTCTTCCAGCGTTAGCTCCATGTTGTAGCGTAAATCGGCGCCACGAGAGGCACGCTGACGGCGGCCACCACCAAAAATATCGCCAAATACGTCGCCAAAGATATCGCTGAAATCAGCACCGCCGCCGCCGAAGCCACCGCCGCCACCCATACCACCTTGTTCAAAGGCTGCATGACCGTATTGGTCGTAGGCCGCACGCTTCTGCGCATCGGTCAGGATTTCGTAGGCTTCCTTAATTTCTTTAAACTTCGCTTCGGCTTCTTTATTGTCCGGATTACGGTCCGGATGGTATTTCATCGCCAGGCGCTTATAAGCCTTTTTGATTTCACGCTCATCTGCGGATTTAGAGACGCCTAAGATCTCGTATAAATCACTCTTAGCCATATTTGTTCTGCCCTTAACATGATCGCACGGGCGTGGAGAAATCTCCTACGCCCGTGCTGGTTTCAACGGCTGTCAGGCCAGCCGTCGCGCCCGGTCAGGGGCAATTATTTTTTGTCTTTTACTTCTTCGAATTCAGCGTCGACTACGTCGTCATCTTTCTTCGCAGAAGCATCGCCAGCGTCAGCTGCCTGACCCTGCTGCTGTGCCAGCTCCATCAGTTTGCTGGACACTTCCATCAAGGCCTGCATTTTGGCTTCGATTTCAGCTTTATCTTCGCCTTTCAGCGCGGTGTTAAGCTCGGTCAGTGCCGCTTCGATCGGCGCTTTATCGTCAGCAGACAGCTTGTCGCCCGCTTCATCTAACTGCTTACGGGTGCTGTGCGAAATCTGATCGCCCTGGTTACGGGTCTGCACCAGCTCTTCGAACTTACGGTCAGACTCGGCGTTCGCTTCCGCGTCACGCACCATTTTTTCGATCTCTTCCTCGTTCAGACCAGAAGACGCCTTAATGGTGATCTTCTGCTCTTTACCGCTGTTTTTGTCTTTCGCAGACACGTGCAGGATACCATCCGCATCGATATCGAAGGTGACTTCGATCTGCGGCATACCGCGCGGTGCAGCCTGAATACCGTCGAGGTTGAACTGGCCCAGTGATTTGTTATCACCCGAACGTTTACGCTCACCCTGCAGCACGTGAATGGTCACGGCAGACTGGTTATCTTCAGCCGTCGAGAACACCTGGCTGTGTTTCGTTGGGATGGTGGTGTTCTTGCTGATCAGCGAGGTCATCACGCCGCCCATGGTTTCGATACCCAGCGACAGCGGAGTAACGTCCAACAGCAGTACGTCTTTCACTTCACCCGCTAACACGCCACCCTGAACCGCAGCACCAACGGCAACTGCTTCATCCGGGTTCACGTCTTTACGTGGCTCTTTACCAAAGAACTCAGTGACTTTGGCCTGAACCATTGGCATACGCGTTTGACCGCCAACCAGGATCACGTCGTTGATGTCTGAAACCGACAGACCCGCATCCTGCAGAGCGACTTTCAGCGGCTCGATAGAACGCGCAACCAGATCTTCAACCAGTGATTCCAGTTTCGCACGGGTCACTTTGATGTTCAGGTGCTTAGGACCGGTTGCATCAGCCGTGATGTACGGCAGGTTAACGTCGGTCTGCTGCGCAGAAGACAGCTCGATCTTCGCTTTCTCAGCGGCTTCTTTCAGACGCTGCATTGCCAGTGGATCGTTGTGCAGATCGATACCCTGATCTTTCTTAAATTCAGCCACCAGGTAGTTAATCAAACGGCTATCGAAGTCTTCACCACCAAGGTGGGTATCACCGTTGGTTGCCAGCACTTCAAAGGTTTTCTCGCCATCAACGTCATCGATCTCGATGATTGAGATATCGAAGGTACCGCCACCCAGGTCATAAACCGCGATAGTACGGTTGCCTTGACCTTTGTCCAGACCATAAGCCAGCGCGGCTGCGGTTGGTTCGTTGATGATACGTTTTACTTCCAGACCTGCGATACGGCCGGCGTCTTTAGTCGCCTGACGCTGCGCATCGTTGAAGTAAGCTGGAACGGTAATAACCGCTTCGGTTACTGCTTCACCGAGGAAATCTTCCGCGGTTTTCTTCATTTTTTTCAGCACTTCAGCAGAGATCTGCGGCGGTGCCATTTTCTGGCCTTTTACATCCAGCCATGCGTCGCCGTTATCAGCGCCGATAATTTTGTAAGGCATGATTTTGATATCACGCTGTACTTCTTCGTCCTGGAAGCGACGGCCAATCAGGCGCTTGATCGCAAACAGGGTGTTTTGCGGGTTGGTCACAGACTGACGTTTAGCCGGTTGACCTACCAGAGTTTCGCCATCTTGTGCATACGCAATGATCGACGGCGTGGTGCGATCGCCCTCGGCGTTTTCCAGCACGCGTGCTTTACCACCATCCATAACCGCAACACATGAGTTGGTTGTACCCAAGTCAATACCAATAATCTTACCCATCTAAACGTCTCCTACTTAAATTCTTTGCCAATTTGGGTTGTGAAACAGAGATGCGGTCAAACTGACCACTTTCAACTGCTGGAGCAGGCTTTTTTTTGCTGCCTCACAACGCTCGATGACAACTAAATGGGGCCGGTTCGATGCGCATCAAGGGTTAAAACTAAAAAAAATTTCATTCTCTGCGCGATTAAGATCAAAGTTGGCCAAAATGAGGTTGATTATTATGCAGCGCCTCGCGCCCCCAGCGGTATGCGTGGGTAAACATTAAAAATATCTTAAACGCTGCTTCTGAGGAATTATGAGCAACACTACGCTGGCGAATCCCGCCCCGTTGGGCCTGATGGGATTCGGTATGACTACCATCCTGCTCAATTTACACAACACCGGTCTGTTCGCGATGGATGTGATCATCCTGGCAATGGGCATTTTTTATGGCGGCATCGCGCAAATTTTTGCCGGGCTGCTGGAGTACAAAAAAGGCAATACCTTCGGGCTGACCGCCTTCACCTCTTACGGCAGCTTCTGGTTAACGCTGGTCGCCATCCTGCTGCTGCCGAAACTGGGACTGGCTGCCGCGGCGGATGGCCACTTCCTCGGCGCATATCTGGCACTGTGGGGGATTTTTACCGCATTCCTGTTCGTCGGTACGCTGAAGTCAGCGAAAATGCTGCAGTTTGTGTTTGCCAGCCTGACGCTGCTGTTTGCGTTGCTGGCAATCGGACATCTGGCTGACAACGCTGGCTTAATACGTTTTGCCGGCTGGATTGGCATCATTTGCGGATCGAGCGCGTTCTATCTGGCGATGGGCGAAGTCCTGAACGAAAAGTTTGGCCGCAGCGTGCTGCCAATCGGTGATTAAAAAAAACGCGGAGCCTGTTGGGCTCCGCGTTTTTTTAAGAAGAGTGCAGCGACACATCCAGCTGTGTATGCTGCTGGCGACTATCTCGCCACAGCCAAACGCCCACCAGAAAACCCATCACCGCTAACGCCAGCACATACCACGCGGGTGCCATCGGCGTCAGACTCATCATTAGCGTCACGCTAATCGGCGTCAGTCCACCAAAAATGGCGTATGAGACATTGTACGAGAAAGAGATGCCGGTAAAGCGCACCGCCGCCGGAAACGCATGCACCATAACAAAAGGCACCACGCCCACCACGCCGACGCTCAAACCCGCTAAGCCATACCAGACAAACAACATTTCTGGTGTGTTGCCCAGCTGATGGAAGAAGTTCCAGCTCGCGATGGCCAACAGTATCGAACCCACCACCAACGTACGCGCCGCGCCAAAGCGATCCACCAGCCATCCGGCGATAATGCACCCCAGCAACAGCATAATGGTAGCGACACTGTTGGCTTGCAGGCTGAGCGCCGCTGAAATGCCATGCTGTTTCTGCATCAGCGTGGGCGCCATCAAAATCACCACCACAATGCAGGCTGACAGCAGCCAGGTGAGCAGCATCGAAATTACGATGCCGCGCTTATGACTGGTGAGAATGGTTTGCAGCGGCAATTTATCTGCCAGCGCTTTACGCTGCTGCAGCTGCTGGAACACCGGCGTTTCATGCAGCCAGCGGCGCAAATACATTGCCAGCAGGCCAAATATACCGCCGAGGAAGAACGGAATGCGCCAGCCGTGATCGCGAATTGCCGCCGGGGATAGAGCGGTATTCAGCACGGTTGCCACCAGCGAACCCAACAGAATGCCGGCGGTTAATCCGGCTGTTAGCGTGCCGCAGGCAAAGCCGATGCGTTTCTCAGGCACATGTTCGGCCACAAACACCCACGCGCCAGGCACCTCACCACCAATCGCGGCGCCTTGCAGCACGCGCATCAGCAGCATTAACAACGGCGCAGCGATGCCGATGCTGGCATAGGTTGGCAGCGCACCCATCGCCAACGTGGGCAACGCCATCAGCAGAATACTCAGGCTAAACATCTTCTTGCGCCCGACCTTGTCACCAAAGTGCGCCATGATGATGCCGCCCAGTGGACGCGCCAGATAGCCAGCGGCAAAGATGGCGAAGGTTTGCACCTGGCGCAACCATTCGGGGATGTCTGGCGGGAAAAATAGCTCGCCAATGACGGCGGCAAAGAAGACAAATATAATGAAGTCGTAGAATTCCAGCGCCCCGCCAAGGGCGGCTAGCGACAGCGTTTTGTAATCCTGTCCATTGAGTCGACGCGAGGTGTGCGAATCCATAATCCAGCAGTATCCAAAGGCTAAACAGACGTTTGTAAAGATTGAATTACTATACCGTCAATATTTTGCCACACCAGCGCTGCTAGATTTTATACCTGAAAATGCCGATCTTTAGTTATTTGTCTCACGGCGTGCGCTTTTAGGGCGAAAAGCTGCTACGACGTCGCGATGCGTTTCCACATATGGCCCTTCAAGCAACTGTAAACAATAAGGTACAGCGGCAAAAATCCCCGGCACTTTGATCGTTCCATCGTCAGCTTTCAGCCCTTCCAGCGTCTCTTTGATGGATTTCGGCTGGCCCGGCAAGTTGAGGATCAATGACTGCTTGCGAATCACACCAACCTGACGCGAAAGTATCGCCGTGGGTACGAACTGCAGGCTGATCTGGCGCATCTGCTCGCCAAAACCCGGCATTTCACGATCGGCGACCGCCAGCGTGGCGTCGGGCGTTACATCGCGCCGCGCCGGTCCGGTACCGCCGGTGGTGAGCACCAAATGGCAGAACAGCTCGTCGACCAGTTCGCAGATCGCCTGCTCAATCATCGGCTGCTCATCCGGCACCAGCCGCGTTTCGATTTCAAACGGCGTGGCAAGCGCGGCGGCGAGCCAGCTTTCCAACGCTGGAATGCCCTGATCCTGATAGATGCCGTTAGCCGCACGATCGGAAACGGAAATTAAGCCAATACGTAAAGTATCCATAGTGTTATCGCTGTGTAGGCTGCAAATGGGGGAAATGAAAAGGATAATACAGTAGCGAGGGAAGCGGGTAAAACCGTGGCGACTCGACGCCGCCACGACATATCACCTTACAGCAGTTCGGCGATCATCTTCTCAAGTTTGCCCTGATCGATGGCAAAGTTGCGGATGCCTTCGGCCAGCTTGGTCACAGCCATTGGATCCTGGTTGTGCTGCCAGAAGAATTCAGCTTCGGTCATTTTCGCCGGGCGCGCTTTCACTTCGCCGGTATAGCTCAGTTTGCGCTCAACGGTACCTTCGCTCTCCGCCAGCTCTTTCAGCAGGCCTGGAGAGATGGTCAGACGGTCGCAGCCAGCCAGCTCAATGATTTCACCAACGTTACGGAAGCTGGCGCCCATGACCACGGTTTCATAACCGTGCTGCTTGTAATAGTTGTAGATTTCAGCCACAGAGACCACACCTGGATCTTCGTGTGCTGCGTACTCTTTCTTATCGGTGTTCTGCTTGTACCAGTCGAGGATACGGCCTACGAATGGCGAAATCAGGAACACGCCCGCTTCGGCACATGCACGCGCCTGCGCGAAGGAGAACAGCAGCGTCAGGTTACAGTTGATGCCTTCTTTTTCCAGCTGCTCGGCGGCACGGATGCCCTGCCAGGTTGACGCCAGTTTGATCAGAATGCGGTCATTGCTGATGCCGGCATCGTTGTACAGTTTGATCAGGCTACGCGCTTTCGCGATGCTCGCTTCAGTGTCGTAAGAGAGGCGCGCATCGACTTCCGTCGAGATGCGACCCGGGATCAGTTTAAGAATTTCCAGACCAATATTGACGGCCAGCTTGTCAGAAACCAGCGCCAGCTGATCGTCTTTGTTGCTGCTCTGCTGACGCGCCCAGCTAATGGCTTCGTCAATCAGTTTGCGGTATTCAGGGATTTGCGCGGCGTTCAGAATCAGAGAAGGGTTGGTAGTAGCGTCCTGCGGCTGGTACAGCTTCATCGCTGCGATATCACCGGTGTCGGCGACTACGGTGGTCAGCTGACGCAAGGAAGTAAGTTTGTCCGTCATGTTCTTTTCTCTTAGTTGACTGTCAGGGTGAAAAAAGCTGAAGGGATAATATCATGCAGCAACGGCGGTGCAAGGAGAGGTTCAGTGCACAGAGTGCTACTGAAAAAAGGGAAAAGAGGCAGCTAATCTGCCTCTTAGGAAGAAAATAAAACTATTTTAAACTCATTTTATACATAGAGTCTGATAGTACAGCGTTCCGGTATTAGCATGATATTCAGCACTATCTTGATGGAAATGGTAGAGAGAATTATCAGACCAGAATAAGGTTGCTATCAAACGCGTTAAATCGCCCCATTCACCAAACACCGTTCCTACACCCCGAACGCCTTTAGCCCCCAGCAAGGTGGAGTTGGGAAGGACGGCTCCTTCAGATGCGCAATACGATTTTGCAACTGAATAAGTGATGTCGCTATTAGGCGAAGGAACAAACGCCCAGTGTTTAATCGTAAAGCTGTAGCGCAATGATGTTGCTGTTGTCTTATCTTTGGCACTGATTTCAACCGTGCGGCTAGCAGGCAAGTCGTTAATTGTGACTTTACCGCTCGCATTGACGGTTACCGCAGGGTCGCTACTACTCCAGATAAAGTCGGTTGCCGCTGCCGTCAGATTATTCACCACCACATTGAAGCTGGCACTTTTAAAACCGGTTTGAGGGAATGCAGCACCAGGCTGATGGCTACGAACGGCGCCATTGGCCAGATCCAATCCCTCAATGCTACTTATTCCCGAGAACGTGAGATCGCGAGTCAGCACATTCCCTGACGTTGCGGTTAAGCGAGCAGTGCCAATCTTTGTGCTGTTAATCTCCACGGAAAGATTGCCATCTTTGTCGGTAGATACTTCGGGATTTGCTGGTGTAGCGCCGTTCGTGGCGCTGAACCGCACTTTCACGCCTGCCACCGGGTTACTATTAGCATCCACAACTTTCATCGATACGCGGTTGGCTTCTTTTCCTGCTTCGGCACGATCGCGGGTGATAATAAAAGTAGCATCATCAACTTTAGCGGTGCTGGCATCAGCAATAAACTGAATATTCTGCGTCATTTGCGAGCCATTGAATGCCGCGCTGACCTTGCTGGTTCCTGCACGCAGGTTCGTCGCGGCAACGATCACTTCCCCTTGTGCATTACTCGCCGTGCCACTGCCCTGTATAGATGCACCATTGGTCGCCGTAAAATTGATGACCTCGCCTGCAATCGGATTATTCAAGGCATCCTTAAGCACTGCTTTCAACGTGTTTGTCGCACTGCCATTGGCAACCACACCATTCTGCTGCACCACAAAGTCGGTGACTTTTGCCGTAGCAACATCAGCAATAAAGTGCGTATCCAGCTTACGCTGCTTACCGTTGGTTTCGATAACGACATTCGTGATGCCAGCCAGCGTATTACTGACTTCAATAGTCGCCACGCCGCTTGCATTGGTCACCACGGTATCGGCCTTTAATTTAGCGCCATTGCTGGCTGAGACAGTGATGCTCTGTGCGGGAACGTCGTTGCTATTGGCATCAACGACTTTCACCTGCAAGGTGTTCATCGCCGTGCCATTGGCGGCACTGTTATCCTTCACCAGCGTCAAGGTTGGCGAAGCAGATCCGTTATCGGCAATAAACGTCGTACTCAACTCCTGAGATTGACCATTGACCTGTACAGTAACCCGCGCTTCGCCGGCTTTTTTGTTGAAGACATCCGCGACGAAGACACCATTTTCATCGGTAATCACATCGCCCTGTATCGTCGCGCCATTGGTCATCGTCAGGGTCATCTTCATGCCCGCGACCGGGTTACCAAAAGCATCCAGGATACGTCCGGTTACCTGGTTAAATGAACCGCCATCCGCAATGGCATTATCCTGTTTAACCAGCAGCGTTCCCGGCTCAAAGGTGGCCGTTGTGCTGTCAGCAATAAAGTCCACTGCCGTTGTCTGTTGTTTCCCGCTGACTTCAAATGTCACGGGAACCGATATCGCCTTGTTATGTCGGATGTCCACGCTGACTTTACCCTGGGCATCACTCAAGGCTTTATTGCTGGAAAGCAGAGCGGCGGAGGATGTGCTGAAGCGAACTTCGACGTTTTCCAGCGGCTGCCCGAGATTGTCCAGAATTTCAGCCGTGATTTGGTTGTGTTCAATCTGGTTGGCGACCGCGTAATTCTTAACTACCTTCACGGCGCCAAATGAACCGGTTGCAGGCATAACTTCAACCACGGTCTGTACGCGTTTGGAAGCGTTGCCTTTTTCATCCCGAGCGACGGCGGAAATAACATACTTGTTCGCATTCAGGTCACGATCGTAATGATAGGCGGGCAGCATAATCACTATCGAATCAGACTGTTGTTGAACCATTTTCGCACCGGCAGCCAAAATAGGTCCTATATCCCAATCAATCGCCTTGAGCGGATATTTTGACCTGACATGACCTTTGATTAATAACGTATCACTGGCATTGCCGCTATGTTTAGGCGCGATATCCAGCGTGACGGTATCGTTACGGCGGTAATCAAGAACGATAGTATTATTACGATCGACTAAATCGTAGCGACTGCCTGCTAATGTTCGGGTTTGTTTTACGCGATCGCTATCAAGGTGATCGCTCCATTTATCACCCAAGCGATAATTCAGCTGCAGATTGAACTGCGTTTCGTTATTACCGCCGCTTCCGCTTCGATAGTTACTGCCTAATGTGACCAGTGGAATTGGGGTGTAATTAATGCCCATGGTCAATGCGGAAGGATCTTTCTGACGATGGTCTTTGCCAAATAAAGCCACTTCGTTACCGCGATATTTTTCATACGCCAGCGTCCCCCCTAATTGCGGGTAGATCGGCAGCCAACCTTCGAAGCGCAAATCGTAACCATTGGCTGGACGCTCATCATAATCGACAAAATCGCGCGACTGATGCCAGTCGCTGATGCGCCAGTAAGTGTTGGCTGAGATTTTAGCAAAATCACGCCCCAGTTCTGCTCCCACACTAAAACGACGATTTTTACCGGTAAAGTCATTATCCAGAAAGGTATTAATACCCATCATCCAGCTATCAGCGAAATAACGACCGCCAATACCGATATTCCCGGTGGTACGTTGATCGATATGGCGCAGCCCCAGCGAATTAAATAACAGCCAGGATTCACGATCGTACAGCGGGAAGAGAACATCGGCAGCACTGCCGTCCAGCCCACCTTTTGCATCAACGTTCAGCGCAACACGCGCCGATCCATATAAATTTAGCCAGCTTTCAACTGAACGATTCACTTCATTAACGGCAGCACCGCGTACCAGCGAACTGGCGGCATTGGCGCTGTCTTTCTGGCTGAGTACCGTCGCCAAAGTTTGTGCTTTATCACTGTAAGTGGCGTAACGTTCTTGTTCAGTTTGTTGTAAGGTTTCAGCCTGTTTGGCCGTGAGCGCTTTTTCATTGTCGCGACTTATTGAAGCGGCCTGCGCGACCGGCAGCAATGTTGAACTTAATAGGGTGGCGATCTGTATGGATAACGTCGTCCAGGCAACCCATTTTTTACCCGATAATTGAACTGATGATCTATTTCGCTGCGACCGTCTTTTTTCTTTTATTAATTTATTTTCTTCATTGCTCATAACCATTCATCCATATAGTTAAAGTTTCACTCCATTGCTAATAGAGATATGCGCCAATAGCCATTAACAGCCGCTTTAATTTATCAGAAGAAAACGATTGAACAAAAATAATAAATAATTGATAAATAAACACAAAATGCAAAAAGACATCCTTTGAGACCGTTCTCAACATTAAACTTTCAGAATTTTATAAAGGAAAAAAGTTAAATTTAAGACTGGGCTTAACCTGCACCACAAATAACATCGATACCTCTATTTACCGTTTCTTAAAAGTCCACCTGTTGCTTTGATAATTAACAACGCACTTTGGCCGGTTCGATTACGCAGATGAATTTGTTACACTCATCACGTCATTTCAAAACTCAATGGAAAAGCAAAACCATGCTGATTGTCATCTCTCCTGCGAAGACGCTGGATTACGAAAGCCCGCTGGCGACCAAGCGTTTTACTCAGCCGGCGTTGTTAGACAAGTCACAACAGCTGATTCAGGTGGCGCGCGGCCTTTCACCGGCGCAAATCAGCTCGCTGATGGGCATTAGCGATAAGCTGGCGCATCTCAATGCCGATCGTTTTCACAGCTGGCAACCCACATTCACACCAGACAACGCGCGTCAGGCGATTCTGGCGTTTAAAGGTGATGTCTATACCGGCTTGCAGGCTGAAACCTTCAATGATGGCGATTTCGAGTTTGCCCAGCAGCACCTGCGCATGCTTTCCGGCTTATATGGCTTGCTGCGACCGCTCGATCTGATGCAGCCCTATCGTCTGGAGATGGGGATCAAGCTGGCGAATCCGGCCGGGAAGGATCTTTACGGCTTCTGGGGCGATCTGCTAACAGAGAAGTTGAACGAGGCAATTGCGGAACAGGGCGATGAAGTGCTGATTAATCTGGCATCCGATGAGTATTTCAAAGCCATCAAGCCAAAACAACTCAACGCGCAGTTGATCAAACCGGTTTTCCTGGATGAGAAGAACGGCAAGTTTAAAGTCATCAGCTTCTACGCTAAGAAAGCGCGTGGTTTGATGAGCCGCTATGTGATCCAGAACCGCCTGACCAAGCCAGCGCAGTTGAAGAAATTCGATGTGGATGGCTACTTCTTTGATGCGGCAGAAAGCAAAGATAACGAGCTGGTGTTTAAGCGCCGCGAGCAGAAATAAGCAAGGTCGCCATGAATGGCGACCCCATCTCAGCATGGTTATGTAGGGTGCGCATTAATGCGCACCTACTGGATTTACTTCAGCAAAAACGCCCGCAGCTCAGCGAAATCGCCTTTCAGATTGTGTGACAGCAGTGGCAAATCGGCACGCTCGGCCAGCTCTTTTGGCAGCGGCAGATCCTGACCTAAAATCTCATCCACGCTCTCTTTGAACTTCGCCGGATGCGCAGTCCCAAGGAACAGACCATATTCGCCCTCCTGCAGGTTATCGCGCAGCAGACGATAAGCGATTGCCGCATGCGGTTCAGAGATATAGCCAATCTCCGCCAGCTCGCGCATAGTGGATTTAGTGGTTTCATCAGAAACCGCACCATAAGCCAGATCGGTCAAACGCCAGGTTTTGCGGCGGAACAACTCTTCCACGCGCGGCCAGTTGTTAGGCTGGCTAACATCCATCGCATTCGACAGCGTAGCCACCGTCGCATTTGGCTGCCATGCGCCGTTGCCGAGGAAGCGCGGCACGGTGTCGTTGGCATTGGTTGCGGCGATAAAACGCTTGATCGGCAGACCCAGCGATTTCGCCAATAGACCCGCCGTCAGGTCACCAAAGTTACCGCTTGGTACGGAAACCACCAGCTGATTGCGCTGCTCTTGTGGCAGCTGCGCCACCGCTTCGAAGTAGTAGCAAATCTGCGCCAGCAGGCGGCTGATGTTAATAGAGTTCGCCGAGTTCAGACCAATCGCCTTCTTCAGCTCTTCATCATCAAATGCCTGTTTTACCAGCGCCTGGCACGCATCGAAATCGCCTTCAACCGCGATGGTTTCAATGTTGCCGCCCAGCGTACAGAACAGTTTCTCCTGCAACGGGCTGATTTTACCCTGCGGATAGAGAATCACCACGCGCACGTTTTCCATGCCGTAGAACGCATGCGCCACGGCGGCACCGGTATCGCCGGAAGTCGCGGTCAGAATAGTGATCTGCTCATCCGCGCCGCTTACGTACGAGAGCATCTGCGCCATAAAGCGGCCGCCGAAATCTTTAAACGCCAGCGTTGGGCCGTGGAACAGCTCAAGGCAAGCCACATCAGCGCTCACCTTCGCGACGGGAGCCGGGAAAGCAAAGGCGTTTTTCACGCGCTCAGCCAGCTGATGCGCCGCAATTTCATCGCCAATGTAAGCAGACAGGATTTTGCTGCTGCGGCTGACGAAATCCATCTCCAGCATGGCATCGATATCGGTTAGTTCAAATTCCGGCAGTTCGAGCGGGAAAAACAGCCCTTGCTGCGAGCCGAGGCCCTGTTTAACCGCCTGAGCAAAACTAACCTGCTCGTTGTGATCTTTAAGGTTGTAGAGTTTCATGCATTATCCCAATTTACGTGCGCCAGCCGTATCAAGACGGCAGATGTGGACGAAACCTTCTTCATTCTGCAGATAGTGCTGGCTCAGCCAGTCCGCCATCCGCTGTGCCGTTGCCATCTCGTTGCAAACGGCGAAAAGCGTGGGGCCAGAACCCGAAATGCCGCACGCCAGCGCGCCAATATCCTGCGCGGCTTTACGCGCATCGGCGAAGCCCGGCAGCAGTTTGGTACGATACGGCTCGGCGATAACATCCTGCATAAGTTTAGCCGCCAGCCCAGGCTGGCGCGTATGACAGGCGTGAATAAAGCCCGCCAGCAGACGTCCATGCTTGATGGCATCTTCTTTGCGATATTGCGCCGGCAAAATGGCGCGCGCTTCGGCGGTGGAGACTTTGATGCCCGGATAGGCCATCACCCACAACCATTCGTCAAAGCACGGCACCTCCTGACTGATAATGCCGTTCTCTTCAATCATCAGCTGTACGCCACCGAGGAAGCATGGCGCGACGTTATCGTAGTGCACGCTGCCGGAAATCCGCCCTTCCAGCTCGCCCATCAGCGCCAGCAGTTCAGTATCATTCAGCGGTTTGCCGCAGAACTCGTTCATCGCCATTAGCCCAGCCACCACCGAGCAGGCGCTGGAGCCGAGGCCGGAACCGATCGGCATATTTTTTTCCAGCGTCATCGCCACCGGAACCTGTTTGCCAATCGCCTGGCAAAAACGCTCCCAGCACTGATAAACGATGTTCTCCTGCGGATTGCTCGGCAGTTTGCTGACAAAGCGCCCGGAATTCACCAGGCTAAAGCTGTCGGCCGCTTCCACGGAAACACAGTCACCCAGCAGGGTGCCATCCACCGGCGAAACCGCTGCGCCTAGCACATCAAAGCCGACGCTAACGTTGCCTATCGAGGCCGGTGCATAAATTTTTACCATCATCAAACTCCCAACTTCCACGACAGCGTACGCAACAGGTCAGCAAATACGCCAGCAGCTGTTACATCATTCCCCGCACCATATCCACGCAGAACCAGCGGGATGGGCTGATAATAGCGGCTGTAAAATGCCAGCGCATTCTCACCGTTCTTCACTTTGTACAGCGGATCGTTGCCGTCCACCGCATCAATCTTCACTTTGCAGACGCCGCCCTCTTCAATCGCACCGACGAAGCGCAGCACTTTCCCTTCGTCACGCGCTTTGGCAATGCGCGCCGCAAAAGCATTATCCAACTCCGGCAGGCGTTCCATAAACTGCTCAACGTCGGCGATATCCGCCAGGCTGGCGGGCAGCAGCGGTTCGATGTCGATATCGCTTAGCTCCAGCTGATGTCCGGCTTCGCGCGCCAGAATCAGCAGTTTACGCGCCACGTCGGTGCCGGAAAGGTCGTCGCGCGGGTCCGGCTCGGTAAAGCCCAGCTCACGCGCCATTTTGGTGGCTTCTGACAGCGAAACGCCTTCATCGAGTTTACCGAAGATAAAGGAGAGTGAACCCGAAAGAATACCGGAGAATTTGATCAGCTCATCACCGGCGTTCATCAGGTTTTGCAGGTTTTCGATCACCGGTAAACCGGCGCCCACGTTGGTGTCGTACAGGAACTTACGGCGCGACTTCGCTGCTGCGGCACGCATCTGCTGGTAATAATTCCACGACGAGGTGTTGGCCTTTTTGTTCGGCGTGACCACATGGAAGCCCTCGGCGAGGAAATCCGCATATTGATCGGCCACCGCCTGGCTGGAGGTACAATCGACGATCACCGGATTCAGCAGGTGATACTCCTTCACCAAACGAATCAAGCGGCCGAGATTGAACGGCTCTTTGGCTTCGCTCAACTCCGCCTTCCAGTTGCTGAGGTCGATACCGTGCACGTTGGTTAACAGCGCACGCGAGTTAGCGATGCCGCACACGCGCAGATCGATATGCTTCTGTTTCAGCCACGCTTGCTGGCGGTGCAGCTGATCGAGCAGCGCCGCGCCAACGCCGCCAACGCCGACCACGAACACTTCGATCACCTGATCGGTAGCGAACAGCATTTGGTGCACCACGCGGACGCCAGTGGTGACTTCATCATTGCTCACGACGACCGAGATGGAACGCTCAGACGAGCCCTGCGCAATCGCCACGATATTGATATTGGCGCGCGCCAATGCCGAGAAGAATTTAGCGGAGATGCCGCGCAGCGTACGCATGCCATCGCCCACCACCGAGATCACCGCCAGCTGTTCCAGCACGTCGAGCGGATCGAGCAGGCCATCTTTCAACTCCAGGTAAAACTCCTCTTCCAGCACGCGACGCGCACGCGCCTGGTCGCTTTGCGGTACGCAGAAGCTGATGCTGTATTCGGAAGAGGACTGAGTGATCAGTACCACCGAAATGCCGGTGCGTGACATGGCAGCGAACACGCGCGCCGCCATGCCCACCATGCCTTTCATACCCGGACCGGAGACGTTAAACATCGCCATGTTGTTCAGGTTGGTAATGCCTTTTACCGGATTTTCATCCAGCTCGCCTTCGCCGCCAATTAAGGTGCCAGGCGCTTGCGGATTGGCGGTGTTTTTGATCAGGCAAGGAATCTGAAACTGGGCGATAGGTGCGATAGTGCGAGGGTGAAGTACTTTAGCGCCGAAGTAGGAGAGCTCCATCGCTTCCTGATAAGACATGGATTTCAGCAAGCGCGCATCTGGCACCTGACGTGGATCGCAGGTGTAGACACCGTCGACATCAGTCCAGATTTCACAACAGTCGGCGCGCAGGCAAGCGGCCAACACGGCAGCAGAATAGTCAGAGCCGTTGCGGCCCAGCACCACCAATTCGCCCTTCTCATTGCCCGCGGTGAAACCGGCCATCAGGATAAAATGATCCGCCGGGATCTGGCTGGCAGCGATGCGGCGGGTGGATTCAGCAATATCAACGGTAGATTCAAGGTAATGACCGACGGCCAGCAGCTTTTCAACCGGATCGATAACGGTCACTTTATGGCCGCGCGCCTGCAGCAGCGCTTCCATAATGGCAATCGACAGCTTCTCGCCACGGCAGATGATGGCTGCGTTGACGGCATCGGGACATTGGCCCAGCAGGCTGATGCCGTGCAGCACTTGCTTTAATTGCGCAAATTCCAGCTGTACGCGGGTTTTCAGTCCGTCGAAGTCAAAACCGGGCTGCGCATCATGCAAGCCTTGCAGCAGGTCGGCAAAAATGCGTTCGGCATCACTGATATTCGGTAACGTATCCTGGCCGCTGATGGTTTTCTCAATCATCGCCACCAGATGATTGGTAATTTTCGCTGGCGCAGAGAGAACGGTCGCAACCTGTCCCTGTTGTGCATTGCTTTCCAGAATGTCCGCCACGCGGAGAAAACGATCCGCATTGGCCACTGAGGTTCCGCCGAATTTCAGCACTCGCATAGTTGAAGCTCTCCTGAATTTTTGCCGAAAAAAAAGCCCGCACTGTTTAGGTGCGGGCTTTTTTCTTTGTTTTTCCTGTATGCGTCAGCCCGCACCGTTACCTGTGGTAATGGTGGTGGTAATAATAATTGTGGTGTTCAGGCTGAGTTTACGCATTTAGATTTTTTTCTGTCTGTCTTTGTCTTGTCCGTCTGCCTTCCAGAAGTAAAGCAAAGCGCACGTTAAGTCAACGAATTTGTCTTAGCCGCGCCCGCTTCACTGCTGCGCACTGCTGCGCTTGTCGGGGTAAATCCTATTGCGATCGTTCACGAGATGAGGGGATTAACCCGATCTGTCACTAGCAACTCAGGATTTATCCGAGCAATTATCTATAAGTTTTTTTTCTACATCGTGGAGTAAGCGATGCAGCATGGCGCTATCGCGCTGTTCCAACAGGCCAATGCGCTGGTCGATCCAGTCAGACATTTTGACGTCATCGGTAACATCCAGTTTCACCAACAGCTGGTGGAAACGCTCTCGCAGCGCCTGAAGTTGATGGGCGTTAGCCGCCTCGGCAGGTTCGGCCGCAATCTGATTCAGCGCTGACAGCTGATAACAATACACCATCACCGCCTGGCCAAGATTAAGCGAAGGATAGTCATTCGCCATGGGAATGCCGGTCAACAGATCAACCTGCTCCAGCTCTTCATTGGTTAAGCCGCTGTCTTCACGGCCAAACACCAGTGCGATACGGCTTAGCCACTGACGTTTTTCCTGCAGAATGTTTTCAACCTGAACGGGTGTAGCGTAATAGCGAAACTTCGCGCGGCTGCGTGCGGTGGTCGCCACGGAGAAATCCACATCCTTAAGCGCCTCGCTCAGCGTGGCATAGGTTTTTACGTTATCGAGGATCTCGCCGGCACCGTGCGCCACACGCCGTGCTGCCGGATCTTGCCAGGCATCGCTGGCCACAATGCGCAACTCGCTGAATCCCATGGTTTTCATGGCACGAGCAGCCGCGCCGATATTTTCCGGACGGGCGGGAGAGACAAGGATTAAGGGGAAATGCATGATTTTTCCATCGAGCAATTAACAACTCGCATTATGTTGGCATGCAGCAGAGAAAATACCAACCGTCGCGGTGTGAGAAAATAAGATGTTAAGGATGTTAAAAGAGGAGAAAATCGCTGTGTAGGGAAAATTAGTGGGCATAAGCAAAATTATAGCACTTATCTGGCACAAACCCCTTTCATTTCAATTTATTGAAATATAATTTCCTGCGCATTTACCTTTCCGTTCAGCTAGGGATAAATGTAGCGAAAATGCTGCATTTTGTGAGCTAAACTAGCATTCCTGGAGAAGTTTTTCATAAAAGTGTTAACGTGCTACACTTGCATTTGATATAAGTCAACGAAGCGTTGTTTTTATGCTTATCGGTTGTTGTTGGTGCTGTTAGGTTGCTGTTAATACGGTTAGGATGAGCGCCAGTCCGATACCCTCGGGGCGCGCAAATATCCATCCTGACTGGCTGAGCTAACACTGAAGTTGACGTAGATGGATGGTGTATTCCGAAGATTATTTCGTATACCGGTTGCGACAAGGTTCAGCAACCGCCGTACGCCCTGTTTTCGATTTGTTGGCAAATTTTAGGTAGCGAAACATGCAGACCCCGCACATTCTTATCGTTGAAGACGAACTGGTCACGCGTAACACCCTCAAAAGCATCTTTGAGGCAGAAGGTTACGTGGTCTATGAAGCCACCGACGGCGCCGAGATGCATCAGATTTTGACGGAGAACGACGTCAATCTGGTGATTATGGATATTAACCTGCCAGGTAAAAACGGTTTGCTGCTGGCGCGCGAATTGCGCGAACAAGCAAACGTGGCGCTGATGTTCCTGACAGGTCGTGATAATGAAGTGGATAAAATCCTCGGTCTGGAAATTGGTGCCGATGATTACATCACCAAACCTTTCAACCCGCGTGAATTGACTATTCGTGCCCGCAATTTACTGTCGCGCACCATGAATCTGGCAATGCCGAGTGAAGAGCGCCGTCAGGTTGAAAGCTATCGCTTTAATGGCTGGGAGCTTGACATCAACAGCCGCTCACTGATCAGCCCGAATGGCGAACAGTACAAACTGCCGCGCAGTGAATTCCGCGCCATGCTGCACTTCTGTGAGAACCCAGGCAAAATCCAAACGCGTGGCGACCTGCTGAAGAAAATGACCGGTCGCGAGCTGAAGCCGCATGACCGTACCGTGGATGTCACCATCCGCCGTATTCGCAAGCATTTCGAATCTACCCCAGATACGCCAGAAATCATCGCCACCATTCATGGCGAAGGCTACCGCTTCTGCGGTGAGCTGCAGGATTAAGTATGAATGAAAAAAAACGCCCATCAGGGCGTTTTTTTATGCCTGCATTAATGCCAAGGCATAATCGGCACGGCGCTAAGCGCATTTTTTGGCGAACCATCCACCACTTTGTCTGAGTAGCTCAGGTACACCAGAGCATGACGTTTCTGGTCAAAGAAGCGCACTACCTGCAGTTTCTTGAATACCAGCGATGTCCGTTTCTTGAACACCACTTCACCTTGCGACTTGCCTTGTGCGATTTTATCGCTAAGCTCTACCGGCCCAACCTGTTGGCAGGAGATGGCGGCGTCAGAAGTATCTTCCGCCAAACCCAGTCCGCCCTTAATGCCACCGGTTTTTGCCCGACTGATATAACAGGTTACATTTTTTACATCGGGGTCATCGAAGGCTTCCACCACGATCTTATGATCGGGCCCGAACATCTTGAATACCGTGTCTACAGAGCCGATTTCCTCGGCCTGAACGCCAGCGCTGAACACATAAGTTGCCAGCGTGATTATAAGAATACGAGCTATTGTCATTGAGTTACCATTGCCAATCGAATAGATGAGAATGTAATGTACTGTCAATCGAACCCAGAACCAAACCTAAACGGGTTTTAACCCGCATTGACTTAGCACACTCGATTAGCAAACCGCCCCCACGCTTTTGTGCATTTCGTGCTATTATTCGACGACTTCATAGTTGCGCCACCAGAGAGTTATGAGGATGTTTTATGGACCAAGCCGGTATCATTCGCGATTTGCTTGTCTGGCTGGAGAGCCATCTGGATCAACCGCTTTCATTAGATAACGTTGCGCAGAAAGCGGGCTACTCCAAGTGGCATCTGCAGCGTATGTTCAAGGAAGTAACCAGCCACGCGATTGGCGCGTACATTCGCGCGCGTCGGCTGTCGAAAGCCGCGGTGGCCTTGCGCCTGACCAGCCGCCCCATTCTCGACATCGCCTTACAATATCGCTTCGATTCACAGCAGACGTTCACGCGCGCGTTTAAAAAGCAGTTTAACCAAACGCCCGCCTGGTATCGTCGCTCATCGGAGTGGAACTCCTTTGGTATCCGTCCGCCGATTCGGCTGGATGACAGTAGCCTGCCAGAAGCGCAGTTTGTTACCCTGCCAGAAACTGTTCTGGTCGGTCAGACGCAGAGCTACTCTTGCACGCTGGAGCAGATATCCAGCTACCGCGATGAGATGCGCATTCATTTCTGGAAGCAGTTCCTGCTGGAAACCGATACGGTGCCGCCGGTGCTGTATGGCCTGCATCAGGTACGCGCCAGCCATGAAAAGGATGATGAGCAGGAGATTCTCTACACCACGGCGGTGCCAACCGATCAGCAGGCATTGAGCATGCAATCGAACCAGAGCGTGATAGTGGACGCGGGCGATTACGTACAGTTTACCTATCAGGGTGCGCGTAGCGCGTTGGGGGAATTCATCCTGCTGCTGTATGGAACCTGCATGCCTACGCTCGGTTTAGTGCGTCGCCAGGGGCAGGACATTGAGCGCTTCTATACGCACGGCGGCAAGAAGCGTAGCGAGCCACCGGCAGAGATCCGCTGCGAATACCTGATTCCGATTCGCCCGCAAAATCATTAATCCTATCAGCAAGGTGCGCATTAATGCGCACCCTACAACATCGTAAGGTCGCCATTGCTGGCGACCTTTTTTAACGCTGAAGTTCATCCAACGCCGGCGCATCCAGATGCGAAACATCGCCCGCCGTTTCCACCACCCAACCCGCCGCCAGCCACGCACTCTGCTGATGGTCCACGCGGGAAATCGAGCAGTTACGCAAACGCAAACGACGTTCCGCATGCGCAGGCAGGCCAAGAATGGTGCTGACCAGCACGCCAAGCGCCATGCCGTGGCTAACAATCAGCGGACGACTGCCGGCCGGCAATTCCAGCAGTGCATTCAGCGCTTCGTGCATACGCGCCGCCATCTCTGCCATCGATTCACCGCCCGGGATACGACCCGCCGTAGTCCCGTCCACCAGCGTTTTACGCCAGTTTTCCTCTTCTTCCGTCAAACCATCGAGAGGACGCTGTTCCAGGCAGCCCATGTTGAGCTCACGCAGACGCGCATCGAGCGTAACGGTGCAGCCACACGCATCGGCGATGATCTCCGCCGTGCGACGTGTACGTCCTAAATCGCTGGCAATCACGTGGGTAATGCCCAGCGATTTCACGCGCTCGCCAACCTGATGAGCCTGCAGCTCACCTTTTTCCGTTAGCGGGCTGTCAGATTGCCCTTGAATGCGTCGCGCCGCATTCCATACCGTTTCACCGTGACGAACAAGATAGACCTGTAGCATGCTTAATTTCCGTTATACTGCGACAAATTTGCCTCGAGGGTTCAATCAATTATGTACCATGTTGTCGCAGCCACCATCAACCCGGCAAAAATTCGCGCGATTGCGCAGGCGTTCAACGACGTTTTCGGCGAAGGATCCTGCCACATTGAAGGGGTCGAGGTCGAGAGCGGCGTCGCAGCCCAGCCAATTAGCGATGTTGAAACGCGAACTGGCGCACGTCAACGCGTAGCCAACGCGCGTCAGGAACGTCCACAGGCCGATTATTGGGTGGCGATTGAAGCGGGAATTGAGGGAGATTGTGCCTTTGCGTGGATGGTGATTGAGAATGCACAGCAGCGCGGTGAATCGCGTTCCGCCAGCTTTACCCTGCCACCGATTGTCGTGGCTGGCTTAGCGGCCGGACGTGAACTCGGTGACGAAATGGCACGCCTGACCGGCGTAGAGAATATCAAACACAAAGGCGGCGCGATTGGTGCCTTTACGCATGGCCTGCTGAGCCGCTCGAGCGTGTATCATCAGGCGCTAATTCTGGCGCTGTGTCCCTTCACCCATCCGCTCTACGATCAAGATTAATCGCGACCAAGATGCGCCTCTAGCCAGCGTTTCAGCTCTGGCGGCGCTTCTTTCAGACTATTTGAGCCGCGCGTAATGGTGGCGATACCCACGCCTAACTCATTTTTCAGTTCACGCTGGCTCATCTCACCGCTCATCAGCTCTTCGATAATGCGCAAACGCGTGCCGTAAGATTCACGCTCATCGGGCGTCATCATCAGCTGTAGCAATGGTAGCGCGACGCCATCGGCAAAGGCGTTTTGCATTAATTCAATAAAACGCAGCCAGTTATCTTCAACAGGCTGAGCCGATTCCGGCTGGGAAGAAAGGGGTTGGCTCATGGCGGGCTTCCGTACTCATTAGCGAGTACGGAAGCATAGCACAGTCAATACTGACGATTCCACTCACTGTCGGCGAGGATCTTGTCCGGCTTACCCATGAAATAACGATAATACGCATCGTAGGCCAGCACGTTTTTCACGTAGCCACGCGTTTCTGAGAACGGAATGGTTTCGATAAACGCCACCGCATCCAGCTTGCCGCCGCTGTTATTCTGCCAGGTACGTACGCGTCCCGGGCCAGCGTTGTAAGCCGCCGAGGCAAAGATACGGTTCTGACCAAACTGCTGATAGACATATTCCAGATACTGCGTGCCAATCTGGATATTGGTCTGCGGATCCAGCAGCTGGCTGCTGTTCACATAGCCGGGAATGTTATACATCTTCACGGTATGCGTCGCCGTGCCGGGCATCACCTGCATTAAGCCGCTGGCGCCCACCGGTGAACGTGCTTTCGGATTCCACGCGCTCTCCTGACGCGAAATTGCCATCGCATAACTTGGCGGAATACCTTTGTCGCTGGTGTATTGCTGGTACAGATTCTGCCACGCCAGCGGGAAGCGCTCTTTCAGGCTATCCCACATCTTCGCGGTGATGGTGGCCTGCACGCTAAGATCCCACCAATCCTGCTCGTTGGCATAACGCGCCAGCATCTGCTGCTGTGAACGGGTTTTGCTGGCGATGAGATTGGCCCATTCGCTGCGCGCCAGGTTATCCAGTCCCCAATACATCAGCTCACGCACGCGCGCCATCTCGGCGCCCTGCACCACGCTCTTGTCGGCTGCTGGCGCTTGATCGACCTGCAATGGATACTCCACGCCAAGCCGCTGTGCCGCCACCATCGGATAGAAGCCGCGCGCCTGCATCAGCTTACGTAGAATCTCATCCGCTTCCTCCTTGCGGCCCTGCGATATCAGCAAATCCGCCTGCCAGTATTGCCACTCATCTTTCTCTTTGGCTTCCACCGGCAAACGCGCGATCCAGGTATTCAACCCGCGGCGATCGTTCTGGCTCAGCGCCAAACGTACGCGGCGCTCCACCAGCGCGGTGGATTCGCTGTTCATCACCACCGCATCACGCCAGCGCGCCTGCTCGCTGGTGAGATCCGCGCCCATCATGCGCCACACCACGGTTTCTTTTAGATCCTGCTCATCGGCCTGGCTCATCTTCTGCGCCTGCACCAGCTGCGGAATCATCATACGCGCGTTGTCCATATCCTCACGCGCTACGCGGGCGAAGGCATAGCTGGTTGCCATACGAGTGAAATCAGTGGGGCCCATGCTGCTGGCAAAGGAAGTGACGGTTTGCGGATTCTGCTGCAGCGCAATCAGCGCGCTGGCGGTGGTTTGATAATCCGCCGGCAGCATTTTCGCCAGATAATTCACCAGGCTATCGTTACCGGCTTTCATCGCCAGACGGATACGCTCCAGAATGGTGATCGGCGAGAGCTGCCCGCTGGCTTGCCAGACCGAGAACAGCTTGTCGCAGTCATTCGGCAACGCGGTGCCGCGCAGCCAAATCTCTTTCGCGCCGGCAAACGCAGCCTGCTGCTGTCCGGTGGCCCATTTGGCGTAATACCAGTTACAGCGCGCCTGCACCGGTTTTGGTTCATCCGGGCTGAAACTCAGCACGCCTTGCCAGTCCTGACGATTAGCCAGCACATTCACAAAGCGCGTTGAGAGCGAGCGCGCCGGCGGCAGCGTAGGATACTGCTGAATAAAGTTTTTCACCGCCAGCGGCGTCTCTTGATCGAGATCCTGCGCCAGCAGGCGATATTGCAGATACGGGTAGAGCGGATAATCCTGCAGCGTTGGCATCAGCTGCGTTACCTGGTCCATCTGTTTATTATCCCAGGCTTGCTTGATTTGCGCATAGCGCTGTCGCTGCTGATCCAGCGAATCGGCCCATACGCTGCTGGCCGTGCTGGCCAGACAGATCCCTAGCATCCAGTAACGCCACTTCTCCATTACGCTCTCCTCTCAGTGCTGCGATCCAGCTCATGCCAGACTTCCTTCATGCTAACCAGGCCAACCGCCTCTTGCCATGTTCTTCACAAAATTTACGCTCGCGCACCGCCATTGCGCAGCGTTTGCGCCGCCGTTGTGCAATTTATCATCAGAAAAACGTATTACACATCAATTAACTACGCTCTTTCATCGGCTTACAAAAATGGCACGCGCTTTGCTCTGTTGAATTCCATCTTGTATACCAGTTGGAATTCACTCATGGCATCGACCTTTGGCTTTACGCTCCAGGATTGGCAGCACAGTTACCAACAGGATCCACAGCAAATTACCTCCCTGCTGGCGGCGCATCTTGACGCCATCGACCCGCAGGATAATGCCTGGCTCTATCTCGCCACGCCCGCGCAGCTGCAGGCACAAATCGAGCCGCTGCTGGCCAGCTACCAGCGCAATCCGGCCGCGCTGCCGCTGTTTGGCGTACCTTTTGCGGTGAAAGACAATATTGATGTTGCCGGTTGGCCGACCAGCGCCGCCTGCCCTGCCTTCACTTATACCGCTCAGGCCGATGCTTTTGTGGTGGCACAGCTAAAAGCCGCCGGCGCGGTGGTGATGGGTAAAACCAACCTCGACCAATACGCCACCGGCTTAGTCGGTACGCGTTCACCGTTTGGTGCGGTGAGTAACACCTTCAATCCTGATTATGTCAGCGGCGGTTCCAGCTCCGGTTCGGCTTCGGTCCTGGCGCGCGGGCTGGTGGGCTTCTCACTCGGCACCGATACCGCCGGTTCGGGCCGCGTGCCCGCTGGTTTCAACAATATCGTCGGCCTCAAGCCCACCAAAGGCTGGTTCTCGGCCAGCGGCGTGGTACCGGCTTGCCGCCTGAACGACACCATTTCGGTATTCGCGTTGCGGGTGGAAGATGCCTTCGCGGTGGCAACAGCGGCGGGCGGCTATGACGCGGGCGACGCCTACTCGCGCAGCAATCCGCACACCGCGCCAGCCAGTTTCAAAGCGCAGCCCGATTTCGCCATTCCCGCCTCGCCCGAATTTTTCGGCGACAAACTGGCCGAAGCGGCATGGCTGGCGGCGCTGGAGCAACTGCAGGCGGGTGGCGCGACGCTGCACCCAATCGATTTCTCCGTGTTCCACCAGCTGGCCGAACAGCTCTATTACGGCCCGTGGGTCGCCGAGCGCACCGTCGCGGTGGGCGAGATGATCAATCGTCCGGAAGAGATGGATCCGGTGGTATTCGGCATTGTCAGCAGCGGCCTGAAATACAGCGCGGTGGAAGCCTATCAGGCGGAATACCTGCGCGCCGAGCTGACGCGTCAGATCCAGCAAACGCTGGCGCAGTTTGATGCGCTGGTGGTGCCCACCTCGCCCACCATCCACACGCTGGCCGAAATGCAGCAGGAGCCGGTGCACTACAACTCGCAGTTTGGCACCTACACCAACTTCACCAACCTTGCCGACCTCAGCGCGCTGGCGCTGCCAGCGCCCTTCCGCGCCGATGGTTTACCGGCGGGCATCACGCTGATTGCGCCCGCCTGGCAGGATCGCGCACTGGCCGCTTTCGGTGTGCGCTGGCAGCAGCAGATGGCGCTGCCATTGGGTGCCACTGGCAAAGCGCAGCCTGCGGAATCTGCCACCTTCCCGCTCTCTGCCGATCACGTACGCGTGGCGGTGGTTGGCGCGCATCTCACCGGTATGCCGCTCAACTTCCAGCTGACAACGCGTCAGGCGGTGCTGGTGGAAGAGACGCAAACCGCCAGTAACTACCGCCTGTTCGCCCTGCTCGATGGCCCGATTAAGAAGCCGGGCCTGCTGCGCGGCGAGAGCGGCGCGGCGATTACCGTCGAGCTGTGGGATATCCCGCTGGCACGCTTTGGCGAGTTCGTAGCAGAAATCCCCGCCCCGCTCGGCATTGGCTCGTTAACGCTGGCCGACGGCCGCAGCGTCAAAGGCTTTATCTGTGAACCGGCGGTGCTGTCGCAGGCGCTGGAAATTACCGAATTTGGCGGCTGGCGCAACTGGCTGGCTGCTCAGGGGAGTAAATAAGCATGTTCAGCACCGTTTTGATTGCTAACCGTGGTGAAATCGCCTGTCGTGCCATCCGCACCTTAAAACGCCTCGGCGTGAAAAGCGTCGCCGTCTATTCCGATGCCGATCGCAACGCGCGCCACGTCAAAGAAGCCGATGTGGCGATCGCGCTTGGCGGCGATAAAGCCAGCGACAGCTATCTGCGCATCGATAAAATTCTCGCCGCCGCGCAGGAAACCGGCGCCGAAGCCATCTGGCCCGGCTACGGTTTCCTCTCGGAAAGCCTGCCGTTCGCCGATGCCTGTGAAAAAGCCGGTATCGCCTTTGTCGGCCCCACCGCACAGCAGATTGGCGAGTTTGGCCTGAAACACCGCGCGCGTGAATTAGCCGCCAGCGCTGGCGTGCCAATGACGCCGGGCACGCCGCTGCTGAGTTCGCTGGACGAAGCCTTAAGCGCCGCCGACAGCATCGGTTATCCGGTGATGCTGAAAAGCACCGCTGGCGGCGGTGGCATTGGTCTGACGCGCTGCGCCGACGCCGACGCGCTGCGCAACGCGTGGGAGAGCGTGCGCCGTCTTGGCGAGCAGTTCTTCAGCGATGCGGGGGTGTTTTTAGAACGCTGCATCGACCGCGCACGCCACGTGGAAGTGCAGATTTTTGGCGACGGCCGCGGCAAAGTGATTGCCCTCGGCGAACGCGACTGCTCGCTGCAGCGCCGCAACCAGAAAGTGGTGGAAGAAACCCCGGCGCCGAATCTGCCACAGGCCACGCGTGAAGCGCTGCTCTCTTCGGCGGTGCGCCTTGGCGAGCGGGTCAACTATCGCAGCGCCGGTACGGTGGAGTACATCTACGACGCCGAGCAGGATGCTTTCTACTTCCTCGAAGTGAACACCCGCCTGCAGGTGGAACATCCGGTCACCGAATGCGTCACCGGTCTCGATCTGGTGGAGTGCATGCTGCAAGTGGCGGCGGGCGATGCCATCGACTGGGCGCGTCTGCAGCAGGTACCGCAAGGTGCGTCGATTGAAGTGCGCATTTACGCCGAAGATCCGCTGAAAAACTTCCAGCCCAGCCCCGGCGTGCTGACCCACGTCAGCTTCCCGGATGATGTGCGCGTCGATGGTTGGATCGACACCGGCACCGAAGTCTCGGCATTTTACGATCCGATGGTGGCCAAACTGATCGTGCATGCCGAGACGCGTGACGCGGCGCTAGCAAAAATGCAGCAGGCGCTGGGTGCCACGCAGCTGCACGGCATTGCCAGCAACCTCGATTATCTGCGCCAGATCGTCGCCACCGAGGCCTTCCGCAGCGGCAAGGTGTGGACGCGCTTCCTCGACAGCTTCACGCCATCCGCCACCGTGATTGAAGTGCTGCAGCCCGGCACCTTCAGCAGCATTCAGGATTTCCCTGGCCGCCTTGGCTATTGGGATATCGGCGTGCCGCCGTCCGGCCCGATGGACGATTTCGCCTTCCGCCTCGCCAACCGCATTGTCGGCAACCACGACAGCGCCGCGGGCCTCGAATTCACCCTGCAAGGCCCCACGCTGCGCTTCCATAGCGATGCGGTGATCGCCTTAACCGGCGCCGATTGCCCAGCCGATATTGATGGCGACAGCATCGCCTACTGGCAGCCCGTCAGCGTTAAAGCAGGTCAAACCCTGACGTTAGGCCGCGCCCAAAGCGGCTGCCGCACCTATTTAGCGGTGCGCAACGGCTTCGACGTGCCGGAGTATCTCGGCAGCCGCTCAACCTTCTCGCTCGGCCAGTTTGGCGGCCACGCCGGACGCACCCTGCGCGTCGCCGATATGCTGCCGATCTCCCAGCCGCAGCTGCCGGCCTGCACCACGCCCGCGCCGGTTAGCGCACCGCAGCCGCTCGATCATGCACTGGTGCCGCATTACGGCAGTGAGTGGCGCATTGGCGTGCTGTACGGACCGCACGGCGCACCGGATTTCTTCACTCAGGCGGCAATTGATGAGTTCTTTGCCAGCGACTGGCAGGTGCACTACAACTCCAACCGTCTCGGCGTACGCCTGGTTGGCCCAAAACCGACATGGACGCGCGCCAACGGCGGTGAAGCCGGTCTGCACCCGTCCAACGTACACGACTGCGAATACGCCATTGGCGCGGTGAACTTCACCGGCGACTTCCCGGTGATCCTGACACATGACGGCCCAAGCCTCGGCGGCTTCGTCTGCCCGGTGACCATTGCCAAAGCCGAGCTGTGGAAAGTGGGCCAGGTGAAACCGGGCGACCGCATTCGCTTCCACCCGATCAGCGCTGACGAAGCGGTGGCGCTGGAAAAAGCCCAGGCGCACAGCGTGGCCACCCTGCGCAGCGCGCATGCACCAACCTTTACCGTGCCATCGCTGGCCGCTAGCGACATCGGCTCCGCCACCCTGCTGGCGGCGTTACCGGCCACGGCAACCACGCCCGCGGCGGTCTATCGTCAGGCTGGCGACAAATATGTGCTGATTGAGTACGGCGACAACGTGCTGGATCTGGCGCTGCGCCTGCGCGTGCATCTGCTGATGAATGCGCTGCGTGAGCGCGCGGTGCCCGGCGTGGAAGAGCTATCGCCTGGCGTACGCTCGTTGCAGGTGCGCTACGACAGCCTGATCCTCAGCCAGAAACAGCTGATGCAGCTGCTGCTGGAATTGGAGTCTGGACTTGGCGATGTCAGCCAGCTGAAAGTGCCGTCGCGCATTGTCTGGCTACCAATGGCGTTCGAAGACAGCGCCACGCTCGGCGCGGTGGAGCGCTACAAAGAAACCGTGCGCGCCAGCGCACCGTGGCTACCGAACAACGTCGATTTTATCCAGCGCATTAATGGTTTAGCCAGCCGTGAAGCGGTGCGCGACACGATTTTTGACGCCAGCTACCTGATTCTCGGCCTCGGCGATGTCTATCTCGGTGCACCGTGCGCGGTGCCGATCGATCCACGCCATCGCCTGCTGAGCTCCAAATACAGCCCGGCGCGCACCTTCACCGCCGAAGGCACCGTTGGCATTGGCGGCATGTACATGTGCATCTACGGCATGGATTCACCGGGTGGCTATCAGCTGGTGGGCCGCACCCTGCCAATCTGGAACAAGTTCCTCAAAAACCCGCAGTTCGCCGCCGACGAACCCTGGCTGCTGCACTTCTTCGATCAGGTGCGCTTCTATCCGGTCACCGAAGACGAACTGACGCAGCTGCGCGATGACTTCCGCGAAGGCCGCGCCACGGTGCGCATCGAAGAAACGGTATTCGACTTCGCCGCGCATCAGCAGTTCCTGGCCGATCATGCCGCATCGATTCATGATTTTCGTCAGCGCCAATCCGCCGCCTTCGAACAGGAGGTGACGCTGTGGGCGCAGGAAGAGCAGAACGCGCCGCTCACCAGCGAGGAGACGTTGGTGGTGGCCGAAGCCGACGACGATGCGCTGGCGGTGTGCGCCGATATGAACGGCAACATCTGGAAAGTGCTGGTTCAGCCGGGCGACGTGGTGGAGGCCGGTCAAACGCTGATCATCGTGGAAGCGATGAAAATGGAACTGGCGATTGTCGCGCCGCAGGCAGGCCAGGTGAAACGCATTGCCTGCCAGGCAGGACGTCCGGTGAGTCCGGGCGATGCCCTGCTGTGGCTGGAATAAGGAGACGGCATGAACACGAACCCACGCAGCAAAGGTCGCCCTGAAGCATTGGCCGAGAAGGTTTACCAGGCGCTGAAACAGGACATTTTTGAGTTCCGTCTGATGCCTGGCGACCGTTTCAGCGAAAACGAAATCGCCGACCGGCTGGAAGTCAGCCGCACGCCGGTGCGTCAGGCGCTGTTCTGGCTGGAGCGCGAGGGCTACGTCGAAGTGTGGTTCCGCAGCGGCTGGCAGGTGAAGCCGTTCGACTTCGCCTATTTCGAGGAGCTGTACGATCTGCGTACCGTACTGGAGTGCGAAGCGGTGCGCCGCCTGTGCGCGCTGCCTGCTGCGCAGTGCGCACAAACCTTAACGGCGGTGAAAAGCTTCTGGATTGATGCGCTACCGCTGGCCGATGGCAAAGCGGTCTCCGCGCAGGATGAAGCCTTTCATATGGCGCTGGTGGCGGCCGCCGGCAATCAGGAGATGGCGCGCATCCACGCCGAACTGACCGAAAAAATCCGCATCATTCGCCGTCTCGATTTCACCCGCGACGACCGAATCGAGGCGACATACCGCGAACACGCTCAGATTTTACGGGCGATTTTCCAGCAACAGACCGAGGAGGCGCAGCGCATTTTAACCGACCACATCGCCGTCAGTAAGGCTGAGGTCAGAAAGATCACATTGCATATGTTACAGCAGGCTCGACTTCAACCCATTGAATAACAACATAAACACAGTTAGGGGTTTACTGATGAAAAGACGTTCGTTGCTCAAGGCTTTTGCGCTCTCTGCCTCGGTGGCCAGCATGGGCTTTGCCTTTGCCGCACAGGCTGCTGACACCATCAAGGTGGGCATTATGTCCTCACTCTCCGGCACCATGGCGATCTCCGAGACGCCGCTGAAAGACGTGGCGCTGATGACCATCGATGAGATCAACGCCAAAGGCGGCGTGCTGGGTAAAAAGCTGGAGCCAGTGGTGGTGGATCCGGCCTCCAACTGGCCGCTGTTTGCCGAGAAAGCGCGCCAGTTGCTGACGCAGGATAAAGTCGCGGCGGTATTCGGCTGCTGGACCTCGGTCTCGCGCAAATCGGTGCTGCCGGTGTTTGAAGAGCTGAACGGCCTGCTGTTCTATCCGGTGCAGTACGAAGGCGAAGAGATGTCGCCGAACGTGTTCTACACCGGTGCCGCGCCTAACCAGCAGGCGATTCCGGCGGTGGAGTACCTGATGAGTGAAGATGGCGGCAGCGCTAAACGCTTCTTCCTGCTGGGCACCGACTACGTCTATCCGCGCACCACCAACAAGATTCTGCGCGCTTTCCTGCACAGCAAAGGGGTGCAGGATAAAGATATCGAAGAGGTCTACACGCCGTTTGGTTACAGCGATTACCAGACCATCGTTTCCAACATTAAAAAATTCTCTGCCGGTGGCAAAACCGCGGTGATCTCCACCATTAACGGCGACTCCAATGTGCCGTTCTACAAAGAGCTGGCGAATCAGGGCATCAAAGCCACCGATATTCCGGTGATCGCCTTCTCAGTGGGTGAAGAGGAGCTGCGCGGTATTGATACCAAACCGCTGGTTGGTCAGCTAGCGGCGTGGAACTACTTTGAGTCGGTGGATAACCCAACCAACGCTAAGTTTGTCGCCGATTACCGCGCCTATGCCAAGGCACACAATCTGCCGAACGCCAATACCGTCGTCACTAACGATCCCATGGAAGCGACCTACGTTGGGCTGCATATGTGGGCACAGGCGGTGGAGAAGGCCGGCACCACGGATGTGGACAAAGTACGCGCGGCGATGGCGGGCCAGACTTTCAAAGCGCCGGACGGTTTCACTCTCACCATGGATAAAACCAACCACCACCTGCACAAGCCGGTGATGATTGGCGAAGTGGAAGAGAACGGCCAGTTCAACGTGGTGTGGCAGACCGAGCAACCGGTGCGCGCCCAGCCGTGGAGCCCGTACATCGCGGGTAACGACAAGAAGCCCGATCATCCGGTGAAATCAACGCAGTAAGCGATAGCGGTCGCCATAAATGGCGACCCTACATTAACCGTGCCGTAGGGTCGCCATTGATGGCGACCTCAACCTCCTTCAGGGCCAGAACCATGACAATTCGCCGTTATCTCTGCTGTCTGCTGTTACTGCTGCCCTGGCTCGCCCAGGCGGGCGATGGCGCAGACTTCGCGGCCGCCAGCCGCACCCAACAAGCTGCGCTGCTGCAACAGTGGGCCGCCGCGCCGCAGGCCAGCCGCTTGCCGCTACTCGAGGCGTTGCGCAATGAAACCGTGGTCATCGACCAAAAACAGCAGCCGTTCAGCAAACAGGGCGATACGTTGCAGCCGCTCGACAGCGCGCAACAGCCCAGCGGCGACACGAAAAAGCTGTTTATGAATAATCGGCTGCGCGTAGTAATCGCCAGCGCCCTCGCCGCCCACCAGCTGGTGAGCGAGGACCCCGCGATCCGCTTGCGCGCCGCACAGCAGCTGCAAAACGATGGCGTCGCCGACATGCTGCCACTGCTTGAACAGCGCCTCGCCAGTGAGAAAGACACGCAGGTTCATGCGGTGCTGCTGATGGCGGCGGCAAACCTGCAACTGGCCAGCCCGGATGCCGCGCTGCGCCTCAACGCGGTGACGCTGCTCGGCGAATCCAGCGATCCCAACATGCAGGCTAGTCTTACTCGCTTAACCCAGGCCAGCAATGAACCCGATGCCAAAGTACGCGAGGCCGCCGCCGCCAGCCTGAAGCAGATTAAACAGCGCCTGATGTGGGGCGATCTGCTCGGCCAGGCGTTTACCGGCCTGTCGCTCGGCTCGATTCTGCTGCTGGCAGCGCTCGGCCTTGCGATCACCTACGGCCTGCTGGGGGTGATCAACATGGCGCACGGTGAAATGCTGATGCTCGGCGCCTACGCCACCTGGTTTGTGCAGAGTCTGTTCCAGCAGTTCGCGCCGCAGTGGCTCGCCTGGTATCCGCTGCTGGCGCTGCCGGTGGCATTTCTGGTCACCGCCTGCATGGGCATGCTGCTGGAGCGCACCATCATCCGCCATCTGTACGGACGTCCGCTGGAAACGCTGCTCGCCACCTGGGGCATCAGCCTGATGCTGATTCAGCTGGTGCGCATGCTGTTTGGTGCACAAAACCTCGAGGTGGCTAACCCAGGTTGGCTCTCCGGCGGCCTGCAGCTGTTGCCGAATCTGGTTCTGCCGTACAACCGCATCGCAGTGATCCTGTTCGTATTTGCCGTTCTGGGCCTCACCTGGCTGCTGCTAAACAAAACCCGGCTTGGCCTCAGCGTGCGTGCCGTGACGCAGAACCGGGCGATGGCCGACTGCTGCGGCGTGCCTACCGGACGCATCGATATGCTGGCGTTTGGCCTCGGTTCCGGCATCGCCGGGCTCGGTGGCGTGGCGCTGTCGCAGTTGGGCAACGTTGGCCCGGAGCTCGGCCAGGGTTACATCATCGACTCTTTCCTTGTGGTGGTGCTGGGCGGCGTTGGCCAGCTGGCGGGCACTGTCGTGGCGGCGTTTGGCCTCGGCATTCTTAACAAAGTGCTGGAACCGCAGATTGGCGCAGTGCTGGGCAAAATCCTCATCCTCGTGCTGATCGTGCTGTTTATCCAGAAACGTCCGCAGGGGCTGTTTGCCTTCAAAGGGAGGGTGATTGACTGATGAGCCAACCAATGACGTTAACCCTCGCGCGTAAAGCGCCGCGCCTGACCCTCAGCCTGGGTGTAGCCATCACGGCGCTGCTGCTGGTGCTGCCGTTTTGCGCCTTGCTGCCCGCCACGCATCCGCTGGCGATCTCCACCTACACGCTGACGCTGGTCGGCAAAATCCTCTGTTACGCCATCGTCGCGGTAGCGCTCGATCTGGTGTGGGGTTACGCCGGTTTGCTGTCACTCGGTCACGGCCTGTTTTTCGCGCTCGGCGGCTATGCGATGGGCATGTATTTGATGCGTCAGGCCTCCGGCGACGGCTTGCCGGCGTTTATGTCGTTTCTTTCGTGGAACGAGCTGCCATGGTTCTGGGCGGGCACGCAGCATTTCGCCTGGGCGCTGTGCCTGATCGTGCTGGCGCCGGGCCTGCTGGCGTTGGTGTTCGGCTTCTTCGCCTTCCGCTCGAAAATCAAAGGCGTCTACTTCTCCATCATGACGCAGGCGCTGACCTACGCCGGCATGCTGCTGTTTTTCCGTAACGAAACGGGCTTCGGCGGCAACAACGGGTTTACCGGCTTCACCACGCTGCTTGGCTTTAACGTCACCGCGACCGGCACGCGCATCGGGCTGTTCGTTGCCACGGTGCTGCTGTTGCTGGTGAGTCTCGGCATCGGCTTCGCGCTGGCACGCAGCAAATTCGGCCGCGTGCTGACGGCAGTGCGCGATGCGGAAAACCGCCTGATGTTCGTCGGTTACGATCCCAAAGGCTTCAAGCTGTTTGTCTGGACGCTCTCGGCGGTGCTATGCGGGCTGGCGGGCGCGCTCTATGTGCCGCAGGTCGGCATTATCAACCCGAGTGAAATGTCGCCGACCAACTCGATTGAAGCCGCAATCTGGGTGGCATTAGGCGGACGCGGCACGCTGATTGGACCGCTGCTTGGCGCGGCGATCGTTAACGGTGCCAAGAGCTGGTTTACCGTCGCCTTCCCGGAATATTGGCTGTTCTTCCTCGGCCTGATGTTTATCCTGGTCACGCTGTTCCTGCCGCGTGGCGTGATTGGCCTGCTGCGCCGGAGGCGTGATGACTGAACACCTGTTTACCCAACCTCATCCAGCGGATCGTCATCGTGCGCAGACCGATCCGGTATTGCAGCTGGAGAAGATCAACGTGTCGTTCGACGGTTTCCGCGCGCTGACCGATCTTTCCCTGAAGATCGGCGTCGGCGAACTGCGCTGCGTGATCGGCCCCAACGGCGCGGGTAAAACCACGCTGATGGATGTGATCACCGGTAAAACCCGGCCGGACAATGGCCAGGTGATCTACGACCAGGATACCGATCTCAGCAAAATGTCGCCGGTGGAAATCGCGCGCGCCGGCATTGGACGCAAGTTCCAGAAACCCACGGTGTTTGAAGCGCTCTCGGTGTTCGAGAATCTGGAAATCGCGCTGAAAAATGACAAATCGGTGTGGGCCAGCCTGCGCGCCCGGCTGAACGGCGAGCAGCAGGATCGCATTGATGAGGTGTTAAAGCTGCTACGACTCGGCGGCGAGCGTCAGCGTCAGGCCGGTTTGCTGTCGCACGGCCAGAAGCAGTTTCTGGAAATTGGCATGCTGCTGGTGCAGGACCCACATCTGCTGCTGCTGGATGAACCGGCGGCAGGCATGACCGATGCCGAAACCGAGTACACCGCCGAGCTGTTTCGCAGCCTCGCCGGCAAGCATTCGCTGATGGTGGTTGAACACGACATGGGCTTTGTCGAAACCATTGCCGATCACGTTACCGTGCTGCATCAGGGCCAGGTGTTGGCCGAGGGATCGTTACGCGAAGTGCAGGCGGACGATCGGGTTATCGACGTTTATCTGGGGCGCTAACATGCTGCAAGTGGCGGATCTAAATCAATTTTACGGCGGCAGCCACATTCTGCGCGGCCTGTCGTTTGAGGCTAAACCAGGTGAAATCACCTGCCTGCTGGGACGCAACGGCGTGGGCAAAACCACGCTGTTGAAGTGTTTGATGGGGCTGATTCCGGCCAAATCCGGCGAGATTCGCTGGCAGGACAAAGTGATTAACGGCCGCAAGCCACACCAGCGCGTGCAGGCTGGCATCGCTTATGTGCCGCAGGGGCGTGAAATCTTCCCGCGTTTAACGGTGGAAGAGAATCTGCTGATGGGGCTGGCGCGCTTTTCTGGCGCGCAGGCCAAAGCGGTGCCGGAGGAGATCTACCAGCTGTTCCCGGTGCTGCGCGAGATGAAAGCGCGCCGTGGCGGCGATTTGTCGGGCGGTCAGCAGCAGCAGCTGGCGATTGGCCGCGCCCTCGCCTGTTCACCAACGCTGTTGATCCTCGATGAGCCTACCGAAGGGATCCAGCCGTCGGTGATCAAGGAGATCGGCGCGGTGATCCGCCAGCTGGCGCAGCGCGGTGATATGGCGATCCTGCTCGTCGAGCAGTTTTACGATTTCGCCGCCGAGCTGGCCGACAGCTATCTGGTGATGTCGCGCGGTGAGATCGTGCAGCGCGGCGCCGGCTCCAGCATGGAAGCCGACGGCGTGCGCGGGTTGGTGGCGATTTAGTCGCGCCATTTAATCGTAGGGTGCGCATTGATGCGCACCTGGTCGCCATGAATGGCGACCCTACGGTTTAATTACAAAATCCCGGTTTCGACGCTGAAGTGGCGCTGCTCGCCGGGCGCCAATTCGATCAACGTTCCCGCGTGCTGCGCCGCCTTGAACCCCTCCGGGCGGCAGGTTGCCGGCAGCACATAGGCAGCGACCTGCTGATCGCGATTATGCAGCATCCAGCGCGTAGCGTGTGGGAACTGCTGGCTGGAGAAGCGCGTCATCAGGGCAAAACCCTGCGGCGAGTGCAGCTCGAACTGCACCTCATCGCCATACTGCTGCAGATCGTCGGCGAAGAACACGATCTCCGGATCGCACATCTCAGGCTGATCCAACTGCTGAAACGCCAGTGGATCGGCCGCCAGCCGCTCGGTATAAGCGCGCCACTGCGGCGTAGGCTTGACGTGTGCCGGGATCGAGGTGCGCAGCTGGAACGCATCCGTCGGGATTGACTGCTGGAAACGGCCCTGCTCAATCCACGCGCTGTTGAGATGGCACATGTACTGCAAGGGCATCGGCGCACCGGCCAGATTAGTGACGTTCATCTCAATGTGCAGCCTTGCCGCATTGGCCTCAAGCCGCACTGCAGGCGCAGCGAGATAGTGATGACCGAAGCCCTTCACATATTCGGTTTCGCCTTCCAGTGACAGGCGATCGTTTTCCAATACCATCCACGCGCTATCCATACGCGCACAGGCCATTTCGCCGTGCAGCGGATGGTCGTCATCGGCCGCCGGGCAGCCGTTGGCCAACAGCCCGGAGTGGAAAGCAAAGCAGCCGTAGGTATCAATTATCGAACTGCCGAGCAGCGGCTGTTTAAAGCTGTGCCCCATCGTGAGCGAATGCCCATCAAAATGGGCGTCCCACACCATCTGGCCGTAAAACGGCAGCACGATCACCGTGCCGCGAGGGTTGCTGATGCGCACCGCTTCCACGCCCGCTGGGTAGCGAAACAGCTCAACGTGAAAAGTCTCGTTGCGCAGCAGCGTGCTCGGTGTTTCCTGAAACTGTTCACGACGTAACGGCAAACGGGTTTTCATGGCATCTCCTCGACTAAACGACCGGCCGCTTCAGCCTGCTTTTTATGGCGCAGTTCGCCCCAGAAGAAGAAACCAACCCAGGCAAAGCACAGCAGTGATACGCCAAAGGCCAGCTGCATCGATCCCAGATGGTCGGAAACAAAGCCCTGCAGCGCGGGAATAAAGGCGGCACCGACAATCGACATCACGATAAACGCACCTGCCACTTCAGTGTATTTGTTATCGACAGTCGCCAGCGTACCGGCATAAATGGTCGCCCAGCAGGGGCCGAACAGCGCGCTGACAAAGATGGCGGCATACACGGCAGTAAAGTTCGGCACAAACATCACCCACGCCAGCGTGATCACGCCGAGTACCGAGTAGGCAATCAGCACTTTTTCCGCGCGGAAACGCGTCATCAGGAAGTTGGCCACAAACTTGCCGATAAAGAAGCCGATAAAGCTATAAATCATGAAGTTGGAAGCATGACGTTCGTTAGTTGCGCCGAGCGTCAGCGCCAGACGAATGGTGAACGACCACACCGCCACCTGCATGCCGACATACAGAAACTGGGCCAGGATGCCGCGTTTAAAGTGACGATTGGAGGCCAGATAGCGGAAGGTTTCGCCGAGCGACGGCAATGATTTTTCGCTGCTTTCTGGTTTACAGCGCGGATAGCGGGTGAACAGGAACAGCAGCATCACCACCACCAGCACCATAACCAGATATTTGTACGGTTCCAGCGTGTGCTCCAGCATGGAAAGGCGGAACGCGTGCGCCTGTTCAGCGTTCATGCCCGCCAGCTGGCTTGCCAGACTGTCGCCATCCTGGAACACCAGATATTTGCCCAGCACGATGCCCATTAAAGCACCCACGGGATAGAACGTCTGGCTGATGTTGAGCCGCAGCGTCGCGTGATCGCGATGACCAATCATCGAGCTATAGGTATTGGCCGCCGTTTCCAGAAAACTCAAACCAATGGCGATGGCAAAAATCGCCGCAAGGAACATGGTGTAAGTCGCCATGTGTGAAGCGGGATAGAACATCACGCAGCCGACGATATACAGCGCCAGACCGAGCAAAATCGCCAGTTTGTATGTCGCTTTGCGGATCACCAGCGAGGCCGGAATGGCAATCAGGAAGTAGCCGCCGTAGAACGCGCTCTGCACCAGCGCGCTGGCGAAGTCGCTCAACGCGAATACGCTTTTGAACTGGGTGATCAGGATATCATTCAGGCTCGCCGCACAGCCCCACAACGGGAACAGGCACGAGAGCAAAATGAACTGGAACAGCGGCGTTTTATTCAAATAGCCATCAGATTGCTGAACAATGTTCGTTTGCATAACTCGACCTCAATGAACGTTGAGAAAACGCTGGAAGGTTTCCGCGTCGGGATAGGAGCGCTGCGTGCCGCGACCGGTCACGCTGCAGGCGGCATAGGCGGAGGCTTGTACCATCGCGCCCGCAATATCGCCGGTTTTCACCAGCGCCTGTGCAAAGCAGCCAATGAAGGCATCGCCCGCGCCGCTGGTGTCCACCGCGTTAACAGCGGTAGGTGCCACGTGATGCAGCTGGTCGCCAGACATCCACAGCGAACCGCGGCCGCCGAGCGTGATGATCAGGTTTTTCAGCCCGCGTTTGAGCAGTGATTGCCCCGCCAGTTGCACTTCTTCATCGGTGTTAACCGGCATACCGGTGAGGATCTCCAGCTCGGTTTCGTTCGGCATGAAAAAGTCGCATTTACAGGCGTAGTCAATATTGAGATCCGCCACGGCGGGTGCCGGATTGAGGATCACGTTGATATCGTGCTGGCGGGCAAAATCAATGGCGTAATAGACGGTTTCCAGCGGGATCTCCAGCTGGAGGATGATAAGCCTACAGGCTTTCAACGCGTCGGCGGCGGCATCGATATCGGCTGGTTTCAGCTGCTGGTTGGCTCCTTTGATAATCAAAATGCGGTTTTGTGATTGATCGTCGACGAAAATCGGTGCGACACCGCTCGAGGTACCGGGCGCGGTCGTTACAAAACGCGTATCAACACCCTGCTGTTGCAGATTGGCTACGGTGTTCGGCGCGAAGAGATCGTCGCCAACTTTGCTGACCATCATGACGCTCGCCCCCATTTTCGCTGCCGCAATCGCCTGATTCGCACCTTTACCACCACAGCCAATGGCAAAATCGGGGGCTTCCAGCGTTTCCCCTGCTTTAGGTAACTGATTGGTATAGGTAATGAGGTCAACCATGTTTGACCCAATGACCGCGATATCCATTTTTTTCTCCCGGTAAATTTTCAACGCCTAAATGTTATAAAAATAACAATATCAGGTTAATAAAGTTAATTATGTGATAAATTTCACACCTCAGAGTTGCCAACAAAAGCCGAAAAACAGCCAAACATTCATGGAATGGAATGTTATTATTCTAACAAAACAACATCATTAAGAAGTAAGCCAACCGGTGAGCGAAGCGCGGTGATTACGGATTTGCGTGGCGTTTGCGGGGCGATCTCATTACAGGTAAGATTGAAAACCGACCTACGAGATAGGTCGCAACTGATTAAAAACTGTGAGATTTATCGTGATTTTTGACCAGGCAACTTCGACTTCAGGATTCATAACGCAGAGATGATCATGGAAACCCGGCGCGACGAACGTATTCACAAGTTGGCTCAGGCGTTAAAACGCACTGATAAACTGCACCTGAAAGACGCGGCGCAGCTACTGGGCGTTTCAGAAATGACCATCCGCCGTGACCTTACCGAACCCGCCTCAAGCGTGGTGCTGCTAGGCGGTTATATTGTTAGCGATCCGAAAAACCACGCTGGCCACTATTTCATTTCCGATCAACATGGACAAAATGCCGCACGCAAGCAGCGCCTGGCGCAGGCCGCTGCGGACCTAATCGGTGAAAATGACACGGTGTTTTTTGATTGCGGTACCACGCTGCCTTACATCGTCGATGCGATCCCAGATGGCCTGCCCTTCACGGCGATTTGCTGCGCCATGAACACCTTCCTGACGCTGAAAGAGAAACCGGCCTGCAATGTGATCCTTAGCGGCGGCGAGTTTCATGCTGATAATGCGCTGTTTACGCCGATTGGCGCACATTCGATCCTCGACGATCTCTGTCCCACGCTGGCCTTTATCTCCGCGGCGGGGATCGACCATGAACAGGGCGCAACCTGCTACAACATCAATGAACTGGCGATGAAGCACCATGCCATGCTGCGAGCGCGCCAGCGGGTGCTGGTGGCCGACAGCAGTAAGTTTGGCAAAGTGCTGCCGGCACGGATTGGCGACCTGCGCGGTTTTGATTTGCTGGTGAGCGACAGCGCACCGGAACCGGCGCTGAAGAACTGGCTGGCGCAACATAACATCCCACTGCGCCTGCCATAACGTTTTAGTATTTCTAAATTAATCACATGTTGGTCGCCATGAATGGCGACCCTACGAATTATGCGCCAGCCTTTTGTAGGGTGCGCATTCTTGCGCACCTGCAGCTCGAAGTATGACGGGTATGAATAAAGGGGGAAAACGGCTAAACTTCTGCATCAGTTGTCCACCACTCACAGACCAAAAGGCTCATAACAACGTGGCTCAATTCGTCTATAGCATGCATCGCGTCGGCAAAGTCGTTCCGCCGAAGCGTCACATCCTGAAGAATATTTCTCTTAGCTTCTTCCCTGGAGCAAAAATCGGCGTCCTCGGCCTAAACGGTTCCGGTAAATCGACGCTGTTGCGCATCATGGCCGGTATTGATACCGATATCGAAGGGGAAGCACGCCCGCAGCCGGGCATTAATGTTGGCTATCTGCCGCAGGAACCGCAGCTGAACCCGGAACACACCGTACGTGAATCCGTGGAAGAAGCGGTTTCCGAAGTGGTGGGTGCGCTGAAGCGCCTTGATGAAGTCTATGCGCTGTACGCCGATCCGGATGCCGATTTCGACAAACTAGCCGCCGAGCAGGGCCGTCTAGAAGAAGTGATCCAGGCGCACGATGGTCACAACCTTGATACGCAGCTGAACCGTGCGGCCGATGCGATGCGTCTGCCAGACTGGGATGCCAAAATCGCCACCCTTTCTGGTGGTGAACGTCGCCGCGTCGCGCTGTGTCGTCTGCTGCTGGAAAAGCCAGACATGCTGCTGCTCGACGAACCGACCAACCACCTGGATGCGGAATCCGTGGCGTGGCTGGAACGCTTCCTGCACGACTTCGAAGGTACCGTTGTGGCGATCACGCACGACCGTTACTTCCTTGATAACGTTGCCGGCTGGATTCTTGAACTGGACCGCGGCGAAGGTATTCCGTGGGAAGGTAACTACTCTTCCTGGCTGGAGCAGAAAGATCAGCGTCTGGCGCAGGAAGCCTCTTCTGAAGCGGCACGTCGCAAATCTATCGAGAAAGAGCTGGAGTGGGTGCGTCAAGGCGCGAAAGGCCGTCAGTCGAAGGGCAAAGCCCGTCTGGCACGCTTTGAAGAGCTGAATAACACCGATTACCAGAAGCGTAATGAAACCAACGAACTCTTCATTCCACCTGGCGCGCGCCTCGGCGACAAAGTGCTGGAAGTGACCAATCTGAAGAAATCGTATGGCGATCGCGTGCTGATCGACGATCTGACCTTCTCCGTACCAAAAGGCGCGATTGTCGGCATCATCGGTCCGAACGGCGCAGGTAAATCCACGCTGTTCCGCATGATGTCAGGCCAGGAGCAACCAGATTCTGGCACCATCGAGCTGGGCGAAACCGTCAAGCTGGCGTCGGTTGATCAGTTCCGTGACGCGATGGATAATTCCAAAACCGTATTTGAAGAAGTCTCTGGTGGCCAGGACATTATGCGTGTCGGCAATACCGAGATGCCAAGCCGTGCTTACGTTGGCCGCTTTAACTTCAAAGGCACCGATCAGGGCAAACGCGTCGGTGAGCTGTCAGGTGGCGAGCGCGGTCGTCTGCACCTCGCGAAACTGCTGCAAGTGGGCGGCAACCTGCTGCTGCTCGATGAACCGACCAACGACCTCGACATCGAAACCCTGCGCGCGCTGGAAAACGCCCTGCTGGAATTCCCTGGCTGTGCCATGGTGATCTCGCATGACCGTTGGTTCCTCGACCGTATCGCCACCCATATCATCGATTATCAGGATGAAGGCAAGGTGGAGTTCTTCGAAGGTAACTTTACCGAATACGAAGAGTACAAGAAACGCACCCTCGGCGCCGACGCGCTCGAGCCAAAGCGTATCAAGTACAAACGTATGGCGAAGTAATTTATAAAAGGTGCCAGCAATGGCACCTTTTACTTAATATGAGGTGTGCGATGAGAAAAGATCAAAAAAGTCGTTCAATGAAGCGTGAAGAGATGATTTACGAGCAAACTAAACATGCCAATTTTATTGCCAGCTCTTCGCTGGAAGGCATTGAGATCCCTAAAGAGCCTGTATTTACCTCGCTGGCGCAAGTTCGTAAACACTTTCAGCAGAGTTAACCATCATGGATCGCTACTCTTCATGGCGCGATCACTATTGCTATCCCGATTCTTCGATACTGATTAATCGCTATAACATTCGTGATGGTGAACAACTTGAAGCTGCCGAACGTAGCGTGACAGCCCTTACTATTAATCAAATCACCCTGCTTCATCCCCCTTTCTCATTAAACACATTGAGCACCATTCACCGTACATTATTTGCCGAACTCTATTCATGGGCAGGCGATATTCGCGATATTGCCATTAGCAAAGGCAATACACGCTTTTGCCAACCTATGTTTATCCGACGCGAAGCTGAACTGCTGTTTAGTAAAATGGAACAGGAAAACTGGCTCAGCGATCTTAACCATCCAGAGTTTTGTCAGAGACTGGCATGGTATTACGGTGAACTCAACATTTTGCATCCGTTTCGCGAAGGCAATGGACGAACACTACGCATTCTGTTTGAACACATTGCGTTGAATGCAGGATATCGTATCGATTGGTCTAATTTGCAGGTTGAGGATTGGCTAAAAGCGAATATTTCAGCTTACGAGATAGGTCCTGATGCGCTTAATACGCTTTTCTTACAGCATGTATTTGTCTTGCCTGAGCCGTGATTTAGGCGGCTATGACACCGCCTGATATTGTGTTTTAACTGCCCAGCATCTGCTTCACCAACTCCACACAGCGCAGGAAGCGCGCATCGTAGTCATCCTCTTTTACGTGGACAAACTCAATATTGTTTTCGCGCAGCATGGTGATGAGCATCGTCTGGAACTCACGGCGATCCATTGAGCTGCCGAGGCTGCGTAAACCATCCGCCACCCACGGCACATTGTTCTCCAGCAGAATCACCAGATCGAAACGGTACTCATCAATCAGCGCCTGCACAAACGGATGTTCACGCCCTTCGTACTTGAGGCAAAACGCCTGCGTAGTGATGAAGTCAGTATCAATAAAGGCGACTTTGCTGGCGTATTTCACCGCGAAATCGATGTACTGCGCCTGTCCCAGCGCGATTTTGTCGTAGTCGGAATACTGTAACGCCATCTCATCGCCGCCGAGGTGCGAGAAGACATAGTCGCGGCCATATTCCCACGCGCTGGTGGTATTGAAGATGTTTGCCAGCTTGTTCACCAGCGTCGATTTACCGCTCGACTCGCCGCCCAGCACCGCCACGGTGCGCACGAAGAACGGCTTCACTTCGGTAGGAATGTATTCCCAATAGCGGAACGGATCCTGGCGAATCTGACCGCCGCTGATGTTCATAAACGATCGATTAGGATCAACCACCACCGCCGGAATACCGAGGTGCTGCTCATACATCGCGGCATCAGGTTCTTCGCTGGTATAAACACAATTCGGCTCTATGCCCTGCTCAGCCAGAAACGTTTTAACGCCGCCGCTCCACACGTCCCAGCCGTGCGGATAAGGTTCAATGCCTTCCTCATTAAACGAGTGGATGCGGATATTTTTCTGGTATTTGAAGGTTTGCAGCAGCCAGCGCAAACGATCGCTGATGGTCGGCTGCTGTGACATGGCGCTGTTTTCAAACAGTTCACGATCGCGCGGATCGTCGTGGCCCATGATGATATGCAGTTCATCCACCTGGCTACAGGCGCGCTGGATCAAATAGATATGGCCGGTGTGCAGCGGATAAAATTTACCAAATACCACACCAACGGTTTTGTCGCGACGGGGAAATTCCAGCCCCAGAAAACGGTGTAACGCTTCCAGCTTCTGCGCGCTCGGGCTTTTGATTTTGGCGTTGAGCAGCTGGCTTAAGTAGCCTTTGGTCATTCCGCTGGCATCGGCAACCTGCTGCAGCGTGTGGCCTTGCTGGCGAATGGCTGTTTTCAGGTAGTCAAACGATGACATTTAGTGCCTCCTGCGTGGAATAAAGGGCGGTGCGGCCTTTAAGACGGTGCGCATAAATGCGCACCCTACGAATGTAGGGTCGGCATTCATGCCGACCGGTAAAACTTACAGCTCATCCAGAATCGCCAGCGCATCCGCCAGCTTCTTCGCGCTGTACACCTTCATCCCTTCTACCGGCTTTTTCGGTGCGTTACCGGCCGGGACAATGGCGCGCTTAAAGCCGTGCTTTGCCGCTTCAGCAATGCGCTCCTGGCCGCTCGGCACCGGACGAATTTCGCCCGCGAGTCCGACTTCGCCGAAGATCACCAAGTCTTGCGGCAGCGGACGATCGCGGAAGCTGGAGACCATCGCCATCAAAAGTGCTAAATCGACGCTGGTTTCGGTGACTTTTACCCCGCCGACCACGTTGACAAATACATCCTGATCCGCCATCTGCAACCCGCCGTGGCGATGCAGCACCGCGAGCAAAATAGCCAGACGATTCTGCTCCAGGCCTACCGCCACGCGGCGCGGATTGCCCATCATTGAGTGATCGACCAGCGCCTGAATCTCCACCAACAGCGGGCGCGTGCCTTCCCATAGCACCATCACTGAGCTGCCCGAGGTGATTTCATCACCGCGTGACAGGAAAATGGCCGACGGATTGCTCACTTCACGCATACCCTGCTCGGTCATGGCGAACACGCCGAGCTCATTCACCGCACCAAAGCGGTTTTTATGGCTGCGCAAGGTACGGAAACGTGAATCAGCATCACCATCCAGCATCACCGAACAGTCGATGCAGTGTTCCAGCACTTTCGGGCCGGCTAGCGAACCATCTTTGGTGACGTGGCCGACCATAATGATCGCCACGCCGCGCGTCTTAGCGAAACGCGTCAGGTACGCGGCGGTTTCACGCACCTGCGCTACGCTACCCGGCGACGACTGGATCTCCGCCATGTGCATCACCTGGATCGAGTCGATCACCATCAGTTTCGGCTGTTCCTGCTCGGCGATCAGGCAGATCTGCTCAATGCTGGTTTCCGACAACATATTCAGATTTTCGGTCGGCAATCCCAGACGATGGGCGCGCATCGCCACCTGTTGCAGCGACTCTTCGCCGGTGACGTACAGGGTTTTCATCCCTTCCGCCAGCTTACACATTACCTGCAGCAGCAGCGTCGATTTACCGGCGCCCGGATTACCGCCAATCAGAATGGCGCTGCCCGGCACCACGCCGCCGCCCAGCACGCGATCGAACTCTTTGAAACTGGTAGAGAAACGCGGCAGGGCTTCGAGACTGATTTCCGATAGCTTCTGCACGCGGCTAACGCCCGCGTTGCCGCCGGCATAACCGCTTAGACGCTCGTTACGCGCCGCCGCAGGCGAGGCGGCAATGCGCACCTCGGTGATGGTGTTCCACGCATGGCAGGCGCTGCATTGCCCCTGCCAGCGCGGATAATCAGCGCCACATTCGTTACAAACGAAGGCGCGTTTTGCCGCTTTGGCCAAATCAAATCCTCAGTTAACGCTCTTCGTGAATCAGGCTGCCGGTCAGGATGCAGAATACGCCCATCAGGTCAGCATGGCGGATGATGATTTCCGTCTGCTCATTCACTTTAGGTTTAGCATGATACGCGATACCCAGCGCCGCCGTTTTAATCATCGGCAGATCGTTAGCGCCATCGCCAATCGCCACGGTTTGTTCCGGGGCAATCTCAAAGCGTTGTGCCAGATCGTTCAGGGTATCGGCTTTAAATTGAGCATCGACAATCTGTCCCAGCACCTGGCCAGTCAGCTTGCCGTCGCGAATTTCCAGCTCGTTAGCGACTGCCGCAGCCAGATGCAGCGTTTGACGCAAGTAGTCGGCATAAAACGTGAAGCCGCCCGAGGCAATTGCCACCTGCCAGCCCAACGCCTGCAGTTTCTGCACCAGCGTGGTTAAACCCGGCATCAGCGGCAGCGCATCACGCACCTGCATCAGGATATTGGCATCCGCGCCCGCTAGAGTGCCCACGCGCTCGCGCAGACTGGCTTTGAAATCGAGTTCGCCGCGCATCGCGCGTTCGGTGACGTCCGCCACCTGCTCGCCGCAGCCCGCCAGTTTAGCGATCTCATCGATGCACTCAATCTGGATAGCGGTGGAATCCATGTCCATCACCAGTAAACCTGGCGTTTTCAAATGCGGGATCTTACCGAGTGGCGCCACGTCGAAACCGGCTTCGTGTGCCAGTTTGCTGGCGCGCGGCGTCAGTGAACCGGCTAACCGTACCACCTGATACTCATCGACATTCCAGGCGCTGACGATCACCATCGCCGCACCGAGCTTGTGCTGGTAATCGGTCAGGGTTTGTTTATCGAGCCCGCGCCCATACAGCAGCCAGCCAGTCCGACCGGCACGGTAATCCAGCGGCATCACTTCATCACCGCTGAGGGAAAGGGGTAGACCCGGCCAAAGTGAAACATCGGCGGGCAGATCGCACCAGGTAAGACGATTTGGCATTACAGCTCCTGTAGGGACAACAAAACCACGCAAGAGGCTACCTTGTCTGCGCGGGTTCTGGCAACATAATTGCCAGCCTTTCTGCTGTTACATCACACGGGTTTCTGATGGTTAAAACCGCACTGAAATTTCGCCTGCATCGCACGGTGATTGTTCTTATCTCGCTGGCTCTATTAGTAGTACTGATGCAAGGCGCATCCTGGTTTAGCCTCGGCCACCAAATGGCGCGATCCGAACAGGTTGAAGAACTGGCGCACACGCTGACCCGACAAGTCGCCTTCAGCCTTAAACCGCTGATGGACAACAGTGATGATAACCGTGCGCAGATTGCTGCCATCCTCAATCAAATGACCGACAACAGCCGCATTCTTGATGCCTCAGTTTATGCTGACGACGGCAGCCTGGTGGCACACAGCGGCGAGAGCATTAATGTGCGCGACCGTCTGGCGCTGGATGGCAAACGCGCGGGCAGCTACTTCAACCATCAAATCGTGCAACCACTGGAAGGCAAAGAGGGCCCGCAAGGTTTTCTGCGCGTCACGCTGGATACCCATGTGTTGGTGACGGAATCCCGCCAGGTGGATAACACCACCAATATCCTGCGTTTGATGATGTTACTGGCGCTGGCCATCGGCATTATCCTGACGCGCACCCTGCTGCGTGACCGCCGCACCCGCTGGCAGCAATCACCGTTCCTGCTAACGGCCAGCCGCACGGTGAAAGAGGATAAAGAGAAAGAGGAAGAAGAAGCGGCGGCCTCAGAGACAGAAAAAGGGCGTTAACAACATCGGCGGTTTTACCTCATCTGAACGCTTCATGAATAGATTCGTGAATAGATACTTGAATAGATTTTTTGCACAAAAAAGCCCGCACAGCGGGCTTGTTAGCATCATCATGAGGTTACCGATGAATAGATACTTTAAGCTTCAATAATTAACGCTTCCAGCTCGGCCAGCGTTTTTACCTGCCAGGTTGGCGTGATATGTTCCGGCAACGGACGCGTATCGTGATCGATCCAGCAGGTCTTCAGGCCAGCATTCATGCCGCCGAGAATGTCCGATTCTGGCGTATCGCCCACCATTAGCACGCGGCGGCGATCCGGGTTACCCAGTAACGCCAGCGTGTGATCAAAAATCGCCACGTCCGGTTTCGGCACGCCCACCTGCTCGGAAATGACGAGCGCATCAAAGATATCGCGGAAACCGGTGCGTTCAAGACGCGCCTGCTGTAGCGCCGTGAAACCATTGGTGATGATAGCGATCTTCACTTTGCCTTTCAGCGTATTCAGCAGATGCGCCGCGCCCTCAAGCGGCAGGCAGATATCGGCCATCGCGCTGAGAAAATCGCTATTAAGCACTTCCGGCGCCACGCTGAGCTTTTCACCCCACAAGGTGAAACGTCGCGTTTGCAGCTGCAGCGCGGAGATAGTGCCATTCTGATAATCAACCCATAACGGTTTGTTGATCGCCTGATAGTCGCTGTAATCCTGCGCGCTAAACTGCACGTCGTAGCGGGCAAACATACGCTGCAAACCGGCATAAGCATCGAAATGGAAAAGCGTGTCGTCTGCATCAAACAGGATGCAGTCCCAGTCGTTTAGCATGGTGCTCCTTTCAAATCGCTTAAAGGGTTAGCGCCATAATAATGGCATCTTCTCGCCCGCTGGCGGTGGGATAGTAGTTGGGGCGTACGCTCACCTGGTGGAAATCCAGCTGCTCATATAATGCAATCGCCGGTGTATTTGAGGCGCGCACTTCCAGCCACAGCGTCATCACGTCGCGCTGTTCCAGCTCGGCAATCACATGCTGCAACAGCTGGCGCGCGAGGCCACGACGCTGAAAATCGGGATCTATCGCGATGTTGAATAGCGACGCTTCATCCAGCACCACTTGGGTGATGGCAAATCCAGCCAGCTGACCATCTGCTGCAATGCGGAAATTAACAAAACGTTCGCCTTGATTGCTGGCAAACGTCTGCTCGCTCCACGGGAAAGCATGCGCGCGACGTTCAATTGCCAGCAGCTGCGGCTGGTCTTCAGGGGTGACTAAAGAGATGGCTGTCATAGTTACACATCTGTTGCCACAGGGCGCGTTTTGCCGCGCCGCTGCTGATCAGTTCATTAAAAACGGCGGTATTGAAGGTAATGCCGTTAAAGGGATGCTCGCTCTCCACGCCCAGCAACCAGCCGGCGCAATCCACCTGCTCCGGCAGCATTTGCAGCTGTTCGGGCGTTAGCGCCATCACCTGCGCAGGTTGGATATTCAGCGCACGCAGCACGTCGCGAATCAGCGGTTCTTGCAGCGTCGGCGCCTGTTCGGCTACCAACACTAAACGCGTATCGGGCAAAAGCGTGACGGCAATTTCCCCTTGCAGCACGCGCGGACGCCGCAGCTGATACTGCGTGATCCCCATTTGCTGTAGAAGCCAGTCGCGCCTTGTGCTCATGCTATTACCCGTTATGCTGCCAGAATGCGACGCTATGCTAGCAAACCCATCGAACATGCGCCAACAAAGCACTATAATCGCCGCTCTGATTTAACAGGAGCGTTCCATGTCTGCTTTTACCCCGGCCAGCGAAGTGATTCTGCGCCACAGTGATGAATTTACCGCCCGCCACGTGTTGTTTGCTGGCGACCTGCAGGATGACCTGCCCGCCCAGCTAGAAACCGCGTCGAGCCGCGTGCATACCCAGCAATATCATCACTGGCAGAACCTTAGCCATCGCCTCGGTGAACGTGCGGTTTACAGCATGGTTGCCACGGCGGCAGATGTTGAAGGCTGCGATACGCTGGTCTATTACTGGTCGAAAAACAAACCCGAAGCGCAGTTCCAGCTGCAAAACCTGCTGTCGCTGCTGCCGGTTGGCTGCGATATCTTCGTGGTGGGTGAAAACCGCAGCGGCGTGCGCAGCGCCGAAGGCATGCTGGAAGCGTGGGCAACGCTGGAGAAAGTCGACAGCGCGCGCCGTTGCGGCCTGTACCACGGTCGTCTCGACAAGCAGCCAACCTTTGATGCCAGCAGCTATGGCAATACTTATCAGCTCGACGATCTGACTATTCACACTTTGCCGGGCGTGTTCAGCCGCGATGGTCTGGATATCGGCAGCGATCTGCTGCTCTCCACGCTGACGCCGCACTTCCGTGGTAAGGTGCTGGATATCGGCTGCGGCAGCGGCGTGCTGGCGACCGTGATGGCCAAAGTCTCGCCGCGCGTGCGTTTATGGCTGTGTGATGTGCATGCCGCCGCCATTGAAGCCAGTAAAGCGACGCTGGCGGCGAATGAATTGGAAGGTGAAGTGTTCGCCAGTAACGTGTTCTCTGACGTAACCGGCCGTTTCGATATGATCATCTCCAACCCGCCGTTCCATGATGGTCTGCAAACCAGTCTTGATGCCGCCAACACGCTGATTCGCGGCGCGTTGAAGCATCTGAACAGCGGCGGCGAACTGCGCATTGTGGCCAACGCCTTCCTACCGTATCCACAGATTCTGGATGAAACTTTCGGCAACCATGAAGTGCTGGCGCAAACCGGCCGCTTTAAGGTGTATCGTGCCGTCTATGGTCGCGGCGCCAAAACGCGTTAATCCGCGATTCAACCAGCGCGGCGGCAGAAACGTTGCTTTTTACAGCGATCGTTTTGCCGTCGCGAAATATGTGTTGACGCAATGAGTAAAATCTCTAAAATGCGCCTCCGTGGTTAGCAATACTTTAGAGTGTTGTGAGTTTGCGATGGTGGCGGAATTGGTAGACGCGCTAGCTTCAGGTGTTAGTGTCCTTACGGACGTGAGGGTTCAAGTCCCTCCCTTCGCACCAAACTCATAATCACACAGTTTATATCGTACGCACTGAGCGATGGTGGCGGAATTGGTAGACGCGCTAGCTTCAGGTGTTAGTGTTCTTACGGACGTGAGGGTTCAAGTCCCTCCCTTCGCACCAATGCGATGATATAAACAGACAACTAAGATGCGATGGTGGCGGAATTGGTAGACGCGCTAGCTTCAGGTGTTAGTGTTCTTACGGACGTGAGGGTTCAAGTCCCTCCCTTCGCACCAACAGTTGTCACTCCTTCCCGGCAGTAAATTCTCAAAAAGATTTTGCCAACGAACTTCACGCTCATAGCGTGATGTTGTCGTTTCTGCGATTTGCCCACTGTGTTAAATAACGTGGAAATTGACCGAGACTGCGGCTAAGCCGCCGGCTAAAGCCAGGCAAGAAGGCAGCAGTAAATAGTGGCGCAGACGATGGTGAAACAGCATCACGATGGTCAGCAGCAGCGCCACGATCATCACCACGCGCCACTGGCTAAAGCTGGGTTCCCACAGGGCAAAAACCGGCATCGCTGCACACGGCAATAACACACCCCAGCCACTGTCCAGACGCTTACCCATTATCCAGCTCACCCCCCATAAGCCGCAGGCGGCCATCATCGCCACGATCATCGCACAACCCTCAAATGATAAGTATTCGTATTATCATATGACAATATTTCTCATATTGCAGCGGATTTTTATCCTCCGTCATGTCGGATGACAGAATTATTGGAAAATGCTAAATTGCCGCCGATAACTATAATCGCCAACACAACAATAACGTGCTCACTATCCGGGTAGGAACGCTATTTATTCCGGGTAGCGCTTTGATATATCAGGGCAGTCACGAGAATAATAATGAAATTACAATCTTATGAAGAGTTGAAACACAGTAAATATCGGCTGTCGCTGATGCTTTTTCTGTTTCTTAATGTCGCCGTTTCGCTTTTTTGTCTGCTGCCATTTTTAGGCAGTGATAATCCCGTACGATCGCTGCCGGTCGCGCTGGTAGCGGGCTGTAGCACCACACTGCTGCTTATTTGCTTAATGGTGTCAAAACAAAAATTGCCGCTATTAAATCCTGTCGCATTTCTATTAGGCGCATTATGGGCATGGCATATTAACCTCAGATATCATCTGGTTTACTATTTTGATGGCAGCTTTTTAATAATTAGCCTGTTAAGCGTCTTTTTTATCAGTGCCATTGCCTTAAGTGATTATTTGATCGCATTTTGTTTACACATTACACCGCCCGTATTAACAGTATTGTTATTGGACGATGGGCAGCATTTAATGATGATCCTCTTCACGATTATGCTGCCGTTAATCGGATTTTCACTGCACCATTTAATGCGACGCCGCTTTGATACCTTTACGCTGCGCCTGGTCAGCCAGCTGTATGAGGAGAAAGAGAGCTTTAGTGATTTGAGTATGCTTGATCCCCTCACCGGCTTATATAACCGTCGCGGACTGAAGAATCGTCTTGATACCATCATGGAAAACCACGCAGGCAGCCACTTTGTGCTGCTGCTGGATATCGACCATTTCAAAGCCTACAACGACAATTACGGCCATGCGATGGGCGATCAGGCACTGGCGCGCGTGTCCGTGGCGATTCGTGATGCGGTGCGTTCACGCGATGTCGTAACGCGCTACGGTGGCGAAGAGTTTCTGGTGCTGTTAACCAACGTGAATGCCTCTATTGCGATGAAGCTGGCCGAACGCATTCGTCAGTACGTCGTCGATTTGGAAATCCCTCACCGCTTTAATGAAAAGGTTTCCACGCACGTTACCGTGAGTGCCGGCATCGCACCGATTTATGCTGAGGACTTTGAGCAAGCGGTGTCCAATGCGGACCGCGCGCTCTATGTGGCGAAAAATCAGGGGCGCAATACCATTCTTGCCTGGGAAGATTTGCCGAAAGTGGCGCAGATGAGTAACGAGCTGACATAAGGTTTGGTTTGGTATGCCTGGTCGCCATGAATGGCGACCCTACGGCGGCACGGCCTGTCTTTCGCGTGGATTGAACCCTGGTCGCCATGAATGGCGTCCCTGCGATGTACCCGTAGGGTGCGCATTTATGCGTACCAGGCCAAACGTCCACACGTGCAGAAAAGTTGTGCAATAAACCGGGAACGATTATCATTTGTCTCTCGATTCCCGTTATCACTCAGGACCAGCATGGCCATCATCACGCGTCAGGATCATCGCTACAGCGAGCATCCCCTGATCTTCATGCAGAGCGACCGCAGCTTAGCGAGCGCGCTGGAAGATCTGATGCGCGATCAACGCAGCTATATGCTGGACAACCTCAAGCTGGGCCAACCGGCACCTGCCGGAACCTTAACGCTAGCCGAGTGGTCAAATCCCGTTCACTTTCGCCGCCTGACGCAGCGCTACAGCGATTACCTCTACCGCGACCATCCCGATGTTCAGCAGGAAGCCAAGCCGCTGCAGTCGCTGTGGGCGCAATGGTATTTTGGCTTGTTGTTGCCGCCGTTAATGATGGCGCTATTGCTGGAGCCGCGTGCGTTGAACTGCTCGCCGCATCTGATTCACGTTGAATTCCACGAAAACGGACACCCCTGCGCTTTCTGGATCGATGTGCAGGAAGATGAAGACGCGCGCTATCTCAATGGGCAGCAGCGCATCGATCGCCTGATTCAGCAATGCCTGATTCCTGCGGTCAACGGTATGGCCCAGCACGGCGATATCAACGCCAAACTCATCTGGAACAACATGGGCTATTCGTTTTACTGGTTTCTTGGCGAGCTGAAAAACCAGCTGCCGCAACACACGGTGTTACAACTCGAGCAGGCGCTGTTTTTCAGCAAATCGCTGCGGGATGGCAGTGATAACCCGTTGTACCGCACCATGATCCCGCGTAATGGCGAAATGGAGCGACGCAGCTGCTGTCAGCGCTATCGTATCCCCGACGTTGAGCGCTGCGGTAACTGCACGTTAAAAGCGGTGTAACGCCCGCGCATTCTGTTACAGATTCTCCTTTTCTCTCGTTTACAGTTTTCCTGCCTTATGGCATTTTTTTGGCTCTGTTTTTACCGGAGAAAAAAATGAGCCTGGAGTCGGTACGGCACTTCTTTGCCGAACATGCACCGGATATCGACATCATCGAGATGCCGGAAAGCACCGCCACCGTTGAGCTGGCCGCACGCGTACATGGCGTTATGCCGGGGCAGATTGCCAAAACCTTGTCGCTAAAAGTGAAAGATGACGTGGTGCTGATTGTGACGCGTGGCGATGCACGCCTCGACAACCGCAAGCTCAAGGCGGCGCTCGGCGCCAAAGCGCGCATGTTAAGCGTGGATGAAGTGGTGAACTGGACCGGACATCCGGTGGGCGGCGTGTGCCCGTTCGGGCTGGAAAACCCGCTGACCGTCTATTGCGATGTCACGCTACGCAGCTACGAAGAAGTGTTGCCAGCAGCCGGATCGATTCATAGTGCAGTACGCATTTCACCGCAGCGTATGGCAGATCTCACCGCGGCAAAATGGATTGACGTCTGCGAGGCGCTTTAACGCGTCTCGCGCGCGGCAGCACCGGAAATTTCGATGCCGCGCGTCTCGCGACCAAACGCCACTAAGACGCAGATTAGCACCGCCACCGTCCCGGCCACAATCGCCATGCCCAGGCCATAATTGCCGCCGTGCGCCTCGGCGATGCGTGATTGCACCGTCGCATTAACCGAGGCGATCAGGTTACCCAGCTGATAAACAAACCCCGGCAGCACCGCGCGCGCATTAGCGGGCACCAGTTCGGTGAGATAAGTCGGTACCACGCCCCACGCGCCCTGCACCATAAACTGCATCAGAAATGCGCCGATGCCTATCATCCAGGAACCGCTAGAAAATGCCCACAGCGGTAACACCGGCAGCGCAAGGAACGACGCCAGAATAATGGCTTTCTTGCGGCCAATACGCTCCGACAGCGCACCAAAAGTGATCCCGCCCAGCATTGCCGCGATGTTGTAGCTAATGGCGATAATACTGACGGTGTGCGGATCGAACTGATGCTGCACTTTCAGGAAAGTGGGATACAGATCCTGCGTGCCGTGGCTGAAGAAGTTAAAGCAGGCCATCAGCAGCACCATGTAGATGCAGATTTTCCAATGTTTACGAATGATCGGCAGCAAGGCGGTACTCTCTTTGCGTTCACGCGCCGCCAGCCATACCGGGGATTCCGGGACTTTAAAGTAGATGAACGGCAGCAGCAGAATCGGCAACGCGCCAATCAGGAACATTCCGCGCCAGCCAACCGTTTCGAAAAACAGACCAAAAATCACGGAAGCCAGCAGATAGCCGCACGGATAACCGGCCTGGAAAATACCCGACATTAAACCGCGTGAGCGATCCGGAATCGTTTCCATCGCCAGCGACGACGCTACGCCCCAAATCCCGCCCATTGCGACGCCATAAATCACCCGGAAACCTAGGAATGCTGCGAAATTAGGTGACCACGCCGACAGCAGCTCAAACAGCGAAAACATAACGATATTCAGCATCAGAATCGGCCGACGACCATATTTCTCCGCCAGACGTCCAAAGATCAGTGCGCCAATCGGGCGAACCGCCAGCGTAAGCATGATGGCAATGGAAACGTCGGAGACGCTGGTGTGGAAATATTGGGCAAGATCGCTAAGCACAAACACTAAGATAAAGAAGTCGAACGCATCCAGCGTCCAACTCGCGAAACTGGCAAAAGCCACGTTGCGCTGGGTCGCAGTCCAGTTAAACATGTAGGTATCCTGTCTGATTAGCTTCCGGATCGTTGGCCGGATTTTATTGTAGAAGTTACCGCGCAAATAATTGCATCGGTTACTAATGTGTTAACTATTTGTATATAGCATGTCAGAAAGGTGACTTGAGGCGGGAATTGTCAGCGAGTGATTCGAGGTGTAAGAAAGCGTGTCATGCTGAGTACGGTGGTCGCCATAAATGGCGCCCCTACAGCATTGTAGGGTGCGCATGTATGCGCACCTGGAAAACGGTTCAGCGTTTCAGCTGATTAAACGCCTTTTCGATCATCTCGAGCAGCAGCGCGTTATTAACGGTTTGAATCACATGCACCAGCGCGCCGCTCTGTTCCGGCACGCCTACATCCAGTCGCAACGGGGTGCGATAGCGCCAGCTCTTGCCGCGCGTGGCCCCCGGGCGCAGCTCAATATCCACGTGGTAATCAACACCGTCAGCGACACGCTGGTTAAGCAGCCACGCCACCACCAGCGCATCATGAATCCAGCAGCCTGGCAGATGACGGGTGCGAATTGAATAGTCGATCCACGGTCGCAGCGTCTCACGCACAAACTGCGGCAGCGGATGATCGTTGGCGGTAAGACGCGTCAGATCCTGATGGGTCAGCAAGGTTTGCGTAGTGGCATCCATTGGCACCAGCGTGATGGTTGCGCCACTGTGCAGCACCTGATGTGCCGCTTCTGGATCGAGGCCAAAATTAGTGTCTTTGATGTAATCATCCAGCGCAAACACGCCGCCCATGATAACAATCTCCGCCACCGACTCTGCCATTTGCGGATAACGCTGCAGCGCTAGCGCCACGTTGGTTAACGGGCCGATTGCCACCAAGGTAAATTCGCCAGGATTGTCGCAAATCAGCTGCCCCATGACGCCAGCGGCGTCATAACCATCGGCGGGAATACGCTGCGGTTGACGCACGCCCTGCCAAAGTTCTCCCAGCTTTTCATCGGCAACATGGTCAAGCCGTGCGCGCCAGGGCGCAGGATCTTCCCGCAAGGCCTGCAATGCACCCTGCACCACAGGAATATTGAGCCCCAGCCGCTGCATCAAATCTTTCGCTACCTGCGCGCCAACCGCACTCGGCGTGTTGCCGGTTACGGTGGTGATCAGCTCAAGCGATAGCGACTTTGACGCCAACGCTAACGCCAGTGCCAGGCCATCATCGGTGTTAGCACCCGCAATACCGTTTCCTGGATCACAATCGATAATCAGTCTTTTCATAGAGTTATAGTTTTATTGTTGTTGAGTAAGCTGGCAGCCGCAGGATTCACCAATTTCTAGATGGTGAGGAAATTCCGCCAGCTGTGCGTCGCCATCCCAGTTCTTGAGCATGGCTATCGCACTGCGCGCCATATCGCGCAGCGGCTGACGGACGGTAGTAAGCGTTGGCACATGAAATGCCGATTGATCGGTGCCGTTAAAACACACCAGCGCGACATCCTGCGGCACGCGCAGTCCATGCTCCGACAGCGCGCGAATGCAGCCAATCGCCTGGCCTTCATTACTGGTAAACAGCGCGCGAGGAAGGCAACTGCTCGCCACCATGCGCTGCGCGGCGTCATAGCCGCCCTGACGCGTATAGTTGGCGGGGAAAATCATCGCCTCATCCGCCAGCACTCCTTTCTCCGCCAGCGCATCACGCCAGCCCTGAATACGATCCTGCGCATTAAGCATGTCTAGCGGACCGCTGATCATGCCCACCTGCTGATAACCGTGGCTGAGAAGATGTGCGGTGACCTGACGTGCCGCCTCGCGCTCATTCACGCGCAGCATGCTGACGCCCGGGCGCGGCTCGATACGATCCAGCATCACCAGCGGTGTGCCGCTGGCCTGAATCACATCAATATAGGGATGGCGATCAACGCTGTTGTAGAACAGGCCATCCACCTGACGATTGAGCAACCCCTGAATGATCTCCAGCTCACGCTTACGGTCGTCACCGGCGTCGCCCAGCAGCATGACGTGGCCGTGGTTCAGCGATTCCTGTAACAGCATGTGCGCCATTGAAGCAACAAAGGGATTGCCAATATTCGGCACCACTAAACCGTAGGTTTTGGTGCTGCCGGAAGCCAGCGCGCGAGCCACGGCATTGGGGCGATAGCCGGTTTGTTTGATGGCATCCAGTACGCGTTGCCGCGTGGCTTCCGCCACCGGACGCGGACCGTTGTTGATCACGTAACTGACCACTGCCACCGACGTTCCCGCCACTTTGGCAACATCGGTACGTGTCACATTTCCGGTTGGAGACTTCGCCATTCCTTTGCCTCTGCGTAAAGGCCATTGGCCGGAATATCCGGCCAATGGCTGTGATGATTTACGCGACTCTGCGGGTCAGATTGCATCTTCCGGCAGATTGAGATCGCGTCCGCGCGTTTCCGGCGCCACGAAGGTGGTGAGAAAACCAATGCTGGCCATCGCGGAGAAATAAACCGCAATCGGCCACCAGTGTCCGGTAAACGATAGCAGCGCCGCCGCCACTAATGGCGCGGTGCCTCCTGAAAGGATAGACCCCAGCTCTTTCGCCACCGCCATCTTGGTATAGCGACGCTTCACGCCGAACATCTCTACACCCCACGCCGCCTGCACGCCGAAGATGCCCAGCGATGCCAGCGCCATGCCCACGACGATAACCGCAATGACAATTGCCGGATCGTGGCTATCCATCAGGCTAAATGCAGGCCAGGCGTAGAACATCAGCAGCAGGCAGAAGCAGCGGTAGGTGATGCGGCGGCCAAAGCGATCCGACAACCAACCGGCAAAAGGAATGATCAGGAAGCCCAGCAGCGAAGCGATAAACACCGCTGTAGTGGGAACTGATTTGTCGAGCATCAGCACCTTCGCGACGTAACCGACGATAAAGCCCTGCGCCAGATAGGACGGGCCATTTTCGCCGATGCGTAAACCAACCATGACCCAGAATGCACGACTGCGCTGCCAGAAGCTGCGGGTATCGACGTCCTCTTCCGCCTGCGCCAGCGTCGCGCTGCGCTCGGCCTGCAATTCAGCCTGTTGACGCTCAAATACCGGCGTTTCGCGCAGGTGACGGCGAATCCACAGTGCCACCACCGCAATCACTACGCTGCTGAGGAAAGGAATACGCCAGCCCCACGCCAGCAAACTCTCTTTATCCATCTGAATGACCGCCAGCCATACCAGCGAGGCGATCAGCGTACCGCTGTTCGATCCAAGGGCAATCACTGACGAGACCAGGCCGCGACGCTCAACCGGCGCATATTCGCCGAGCATCACCGTGCCGCCCGACAGTTCCGCGCCAGCGCCTAATCCTTGGGTAAAGCGCAGCAGCACCAGACACGCCGGTGCCCAGACGCCAATGCTGGCATAGGAAGGAATCAAACCAATTAGCGTGGTGGAGGCACCCATCAAAATGATGGTGGCGATCATCACCGTTTTACGGCCTTTACGATCGCCTATCCAGCCAAACAGCAGCGCCCCAATCGGACGGGCAATAAAGCCTACCGACCAGGTAGCAAAACTGGAGAGTAACGCAATGGCCGGAGTGGCTTCGGGGAAGAAAACATCGCCAAAAATAATTCCGGCGGCCAGGCCATAAAGGGCAAAATCCGCATATTCCATCGCGGTGCCAAGCCAGCAGGAGAACGTGGCGCGCCAGAAATCTTTGCGGCCAGCATCTGTTTCAAACCGCGCGTCGGCAGCTGAAGAGGAGGAGTTGAGTGAGCTTTGTTGCGAAACGGAGTGATGTACCGTCATAACCATTTCCCTGATAGAGGTAAAAATAGCAAACGCCCTTCCGTGGGTCAGTTCCCTTGCAACAAGCGGAACTCCCCGGTGACGACGTTCAGTAGGCAAACCTGGATGAAAAATCAGTAAAGAATTCCCTGGTGTTGGAATTCGCTTCTTCGCCTTTACCCGCCGATGTAATTTTCATCGATCGCATTAGTGAGGCAAATGTAACTGGGTCATCTCAAGGCCAACTTCGTCTCTGGCACCGTGAGTTATCACTGTGAATACAGTCTATCTACGCGCGTAGATAAATCAAGCGATAATCGTGATATTTATTAATTAATCTTCACTATAACTCTGGGGCACGAGATAAAAAAGGCGTTAATTCATGACATTACAGCTAATGCCGGTAAGCAAAAAAACATCCAAAAACGCGTAATTGACGATAATTGCTTACCATTCAGTGCAGGCAAATGATTTTCCATCGCGCTGTTTTTCGCACAGTTCGATGAAGGTTTAATGACAAGGGCGTATTACTCTTAAAACCCTTCGCTTACGCGCGATGCACCCTGCAACTGCATTACACTGAAGCCAGATTATTCGGGAGCCTTATGACCATCATCCTTATGCGCCACGGAAAACCCGATCATCCGGTTACCGGACGTTTCACGGCACAAGCGCTGGCCGCGTGGAGTGAAGGCTACGATCAGGCTACGATTTGCGACTCTCCGCCGCTGCGTAGCGTGACCATTGCGCGCCAGGCAAGCGTGATCGTCACCAGCCCGCTGCCGCGTGCACGTTCCTCTTTAGCGCGTCTGGGCTTGCAGCCGCAGGCGGTGGACGCCGTGTTTAGCGAAGTCGCGATGCCTACCCTGCCGTTTGCGCGCCCGCACCTGCCGCTCAGCGTCTGGCTGGCATTGTTACGTCTTCTCTGGCTATGCGGCTATTCAGGGCATGTCGAATCGGTGCAGCATGCGCGCGATCGGGCGCGACGTGCGGCGGATAAACTGGTGGCACTGTCGCAGCAAGGCACGGTGCTGCTGGTAGGACACGGCATCATGAATAAGCTCATCGCGCGTGAGTTGCGTAAGCGCGGCTGGCAGGCAGAGAAACACGCCAGCAGCCGTCACTGGAGCAGTGCGATTTATCACCGCCCGTTTATTTAAGCTTGAAATAGCTCAGCACTTCACAGCCGGTGCCAGCCTGCGGCGTGGCAATCACCTTCATTTGCAGCAAATCAATCAGGCTGAGTGAACCATCACCTTCGTTGGCAATCAGCAGGCTGTGGTTATCTTCACTGAAGCAACCATCCATCGGCTTATTGCCTACATGAATATCACCAAGTGGATTAAGCAGATCGTCGAACAACGTCACCATCGGCTCCTGATCACCTATCGCCACCAGCCGCTCGCCGTTGGCGCTAAAGCGCACCACCTGACAAGGCTGCTGATGGCCTGGCAACGTCAGACGCTGACGGATGCGGTGGCTTTGCCGATCCACCACATACAGCAGCGGAGCATCGGCCGCACTGGCGACCAGGTAGGGATGTTTGGGTGAGGCGGCGATGCCTGAAATGGGGCCGGGCATCAGGATATTATCGATAATGCGTCCTTCCGCCTCACACAGATCGACCACGGTAATGCTGGCATCCTCTTCGTTCTCGGTAAATAACTTGCGTCCGCTGGGTGATAGCGTGAGCCGATGCGCATTATGCGACGGCAGCTGAATAGTTTTTTCCAGCCGATCGCTAACGGGATCAATCACCGCGACCACCGCACTGGTTTCACAACAGAGATAGACTTTGCCGTCACGTGCTAGCTGGCCGCTATGCGGCCCTTTCAACGGTGATAAATCGATAAAGCCGCTGATCTGGCGTAAACGCAAATCGATAATCGCCACTTTATGGCCCGGATGCGGATTGTCGCCATGAATACCATCGCCATAGATGGGTACGTAAGCCTTCTCCAGCTGTGGCAACAGCAACAGCTCATGCGGGCGTGGTGGAAATGCGTTGAGCTCTTGCTCTACAGCGAAGGTGTCTGGATTGAGAAACAGTACGCGATTGCCCTGCTTATCGACCGCCAGTAATCCACGGTTATGTTGCTGCATAGCGTCTCCTTTTGTTAATCACCTTCTTTAAGCGTAGCTAACCCACCATAGCGGTGGGATGTTCGCGGCGGGCCAGCGAAAAATGCAGCAGGATTAACCAGTGATCTGACGCCCATTTTTTAAAGCGGGTCGCAACGTTAGCGGCAGCATCATTATTTTATTAGGAATAATCTTAAGTGGATAAAATATAATTAACAGCCATCCCCCCTTTTATTTACCCTTTATGTAAAGCTTAACGGATCCTTCATTTTCCGGTTTATCTGAAAGAAGCAAAAAGTGATAGCCTCATCGCACAGAATGTTTTATTAAGCATAGGAAAGTAGGTTCTTACACAGCACAAAGAAAGGGATAACGAAGAGCGCTCAGCGCCAGTAACAGGGAAGCCTTGCCGCCATAATCACAATAATCAGGTGCATCATGACTAAAAAACGCCTCCAGCCAGCGTTAACGCTCTGGCACAACTGGAAAAGGCTTGCCTTTACCAGCCAGACTTTCCTGCAGAAAAAACAGCATAATGCGCTCTGTGCGCCGGAATACGATCCCAGCGAAGAGGAGAATATCGTGTTACTTTCTGGTGACAAAGATTTGCCAGAAATTCCGAAAAAAGTTTGGCTGTATTGGGATAATGAATATTTACCAAAATCCATGGCATTAAATATTAAAAAAATTCGTCAGGATAATCCCGATCATGAGATCCATTTATTAAACCGTCTAACGGTAAAAGAAGTATTGCCCGACTTTATATTTACCTCTTCTCAATTAACGGCGCAGCAAAAGAGTGAAGTGATTCGTCTGGAATTACTGTTGCGTTATGGCGGCATAGCCATAGATTGCAGCACGTTATTATTTGAAGATCTTTCCTGGGTGCATCGCGCGCATCAGGAACGTCGCATGGATGTGATTGGTTATTATCGCGAAATCTCTACCGTTAATTTTCTTGCGCCAGTGATTGAGAGCTGGTTCCTGGCCGCTGCGCCCAATAATCCCTTTATCCGCGAATGGCAGAAACACTACGCGCCCGTCAAACATCTTGGTGAGCAGAATTATTTCAGTGAATTAAGTAAGCGCGATGATTATGCATTGCTGACGCAAAAAATAGCCGAGCCGCAGCAGCAACTGGGGTCGTTAGCACAGCAGGTCGCGATGCGAGAATATCGCCGGGTCAATCTCTATCTGCGTAAATGCGAGGCCAATGCCTATTACTATCAGCGCCTGAGCGGCTGGAAAAGCGAGGCGTTTACCCACGCGGTGCTGTTCCACCAACGCCCACAAACGCCACCGCCGATCATCAAACTGAGCGGTAATGAACAGCTGCATCTCGACTTTAATCTGCGTCTGGGTCACTACAATCGCAGCAGCTTATTGGGTCAGATGATGCAGCCGCACTCGCCTGTTGCGCTGGCGTCACCCATCAACAAAGCGCGCGCGTAGCCAGTGGATAAAGGTGGTGACCGCCCGCGGCACCTGTGCAGCATACGGGCGCACCACCCACAAACGATTGGCGAAGGCATCAATCGTTTGCCACTGCGGCAGAACCTGCTGCAGCGTGCCGCTGGCTAACGCCGCACTGGCGCTGAAATCGGGCAACATCGCGATCCCCAATCCCTGCAACGCCGCGTCGCGGATTGACTCGCTGTTGTTGGTGGCAAAGTTCCCCTGAATTTTTACCTGCACCGTTTCGCTATCACCGCCTGCGGGACGGAAGCGCCACTGCGGCGACTCCAGCCCGCGCGGATAATACAGGCAGTTATGCTGCTGTAACGCCTGCGGCGAGTCGGGCATGCCGTGCTGTGCCAGATAGGTGGGCGACGCGACCAGCAGCGCTTGGGTTTCACACAGCGGTAGCGCGACATGGGTTTCCGGCAGGTTATCGCTGTGACGGATAGCCAAATCAAAGCCTTCGCTGCCCAGCGACACCAAACGATCGGTAACGTCCAGCTGCAAACGTACCTGCGGATAATCGTGCAAGAAATCGCCAATAATCGGCACCAGCTGCTGACGCGCAAATGCCACCGGCGCGGTGACGCGCACCATGCCGCGCACCGGACCGGCCTCATCACGCACGCTGAAAAAACTCTGCGCAATACGCGCAAACGGATCGCGCAGCTCGTCCACCAGCTTTTCCCCGGCAGAGGTGAGCCGCACGCTGCGCGTGGTGCGTTGCACCAGCGCCACGCCCGCCATTTTTTCCAGCTCTTTAATCTTTTGGCTCATCGCCGCTTTGCTGACGTCTAATCGCTCAGCCGCGCGGGTAAAACTACCCAGCTCGGCCAGCACCGTAAGCCAATGCAAATGTACCCAAAGGTGATCGGTTTTAATTTCTTTCATATAGATTGTTCAAAATAATAAATAATCATTTTAACCAGCGCGCTTTTTCTTTCCTGCAGCAAGCGGCAGCATAGCGCCACATCCTACTCTTTTCATCTACGCAAAAACGAGGGTTTATTGATGCCATTACTGACATTTGATGTGATTCAGGGCCGTTCTGAAGCAGAGTTACGCACCTTACTGGATGCCGCACATCGCGCGGTGTTAACTGCTTTTAAAGTGCCCACACGCGATCGGTATCAGATTGTTCACGAAAACAAAAGCTACCAGATGGTCTTTCAGGACACTGGCTTAGGGTTTGAGCGCAGCGATAATCTGGTCATGGTGCGCGTCTATACCAGCCCGAGAAGTGAAGAACAAAAGTGTCTGTTCATGGCAGAGTTAGCGCGCGAGCTACTGGAAAATTGTGGCGTCAGGGGCACTGATTTGATGATTAGTTTTATCACCAACAGTAAAGGTGACTGGAGCTTTGCCGACGGTGAAGCGCAATATCTGACCGGAAAACTCTAATCCCTCGCCTCTGCCCTCGCTGGCAGCAGCCGTTGCGTTGCTGCCAGGCCAAACCACAGCCTGCTTAAACTCGCCTTAAACGAATCGGAATGCATCGCACAAATCTGGTTGGATGTGTTGCAGCAATATGACACCCAATATAGATTGACGCAAAAACCCCCAAAGAGGGTCGTTGGCGCAGGGAATGCGTATTCATTCAAAATGAGGATCTGACGTTGTCCGAACTGTTTTCGGTTGTACTCTTTTTGGCTGCGATTGCAGTCTACTCCTATAAAGCTGGGCGAAATAAATTCTGGTTTAGTGTGATTTTGCTGTTGCTCACCCTGTTCATCGTGCTGAACGTCACGCTGATCGCCAGCAACTATTTTACCGGTGACGGCATTAATGACGCCGTCCTGTACACCCTGACCAACAGCCTGACTGGCGCAGGCGTGAGCAAATATGTGGTGCCTGCCATTGGCTTAATCATTGGCCTGTTTTCCCTGTTTTGCCTGCTTTCGTGGCTATTACGTCGACGTAAGACACAGCATCACCTCGGGTGGAGTTTGCTGGCGATTGCCTGTGCCGCCGGTTCCGTGCAAACCACGCCTGCGTTTCGCCAGGTGAAAGAGCTGATCTCCTCACATACGCGCGCCGCTGACTCCGATTTCGAAAGCTATTACAAAACGCCAAATAAGGTCATTGCCGAACCGAAGCTCAATCTGGTTTACATCTACGGCGAAAGTCTCGAACGGACCTATTTTGATCAGCACGCCTTTCCCGGCCTGGCGCCGGAACTGAGCCGCGAAAAAGATAACAGCATCGATTTCAGCCAAACCGAGCAGCTGCCCGGCACCGATTACACGATTGCAGGTATGGTCGCTTCTCAGTGCGGCATTCCGCTGTTTGCCCCTTTCGATGGCAATGCCTCGGCATCACTCTCCAGTTTCTATCCTCAGAACATCTGTCTTGGCGACATACTGAAAAATTCTGGCTATGAAAACTGGTTTATTCAGGGTGCGGATTTACGCTTTGCCGGTAAAGACACCTTCCTGCTTTCACACGGTTTTGACGCGGCCAATATGTACGGCTCGCAGGAGCTGAAAAGCCGGGTAGCAGACCCTAACTATCGCAATAACTGGGGCTACTACGACGATACGGTGATGGATGAGGTTTTTGAGAAATACGAGGAGCTGTCACGTACACAAAAGCGCTTCGCATTGTTCACACTAACGGTAGATACACATCATCCTGATGGCTTTATCTCGCGTAGCTGCCAGCGAAAAAGTTACAGCTATGATGGCAAACCCAACCAGTCTTTCAGCGCTGTGGCCTGCTCGCAGGAGCATGTGGCGCGCCTGATTGCGCGCATCAAGGCTTCACCGTGGTTTAAGAACACCATCATTGTCGTGACCTCCGATCATCTGGCAATGAATAACACCGCGCATCAGTATTTGATTAAGCAACCGCGCCATGACCTGTTTATGGTAATTCGAGGGGATCAGCCACAGGCGCAGGTGCTCGACAGCAAACGCAGCACGCTGGATAACGGTGCGACCGTGCTGGATATTCTTGGCGGCGATAATGCCATTGGCCTTGGCCGCAGCGGTCTCTCTTCTACCTCGCTGTCGACCCAGTTCGACGATATGGCAAAGCGCGTTATTGGCTGGAAGGCGGATATTATTCAGTTGTGGAATTTCCCCAGCAAAATGGACGCTATCACCATCGATCAGCAAAAAAACACCTTCAGCTTCTCCGGCGCGACCTTCAAGCTGCCAATTCTGTTCCGCGTTTCCGATAAGCATGTCGAGCCGCTGCCGGAAGGCGAATATTCGGAACCCCTGCGCTATCAGCTGGCCAAATTCGCTGCCGCTGACAAGTTCGTTTGGGTGGATCGCTGCTTTAAAATGGCTCGCCTGTGGCAGCCAGATTTGGCGCTTTCAAACGATTTATGCCTATCGATGGGGCAAATGGGTGCCAAACCTCGTGTTACCCGCATTGATAAACCCCTCTGGAAAGGTAAGGCGACGTTCCCAAAAGCCGAGGTCAGCGCAGAGACGTTCCAGCTTAATGAACAGCAGATACGCATTGAAGACAATGCGATTCGTTACAATGCGGATAGCTTCCTGCTGACGGTGCCTGGCGCGCCTAACAGCATTAAAAGCTTTAAGGGGATATCGCGTCCTGAAAGCTGGGGACGCTGGTCAAACGCCAATCTGGCGCCTGAAGTGAACATTGAATATAACGATCCGCTGCCCGAACGCTTTAATCTGGTGATCACCGCTCGCGCTTATGGCCCGAATGCACACCGCGCCATTCCAGTGCGCGTGGGCGATGAGGAACAGCAGCTGAATTTGGGTGAAGACTTCACCACCACCACGCTGCATTTCACCAACCCAACCGGCAGCCGCAATCTGGTTATTGTCCCGCCGGAACCGCAGGAGTCGAATGTGGGCAATATCATTGGCCAGGATCCGCGCCGATTAGGTATCGGTATGGTGGATATAAAAATCATCCCTCAGCCGTAAAGCTAAGCGGTAGCTACTCCGGGTAGCTACCGCTTTAGCTGGGACCCGGTGCGTATGAATGTGCCATTAAGGGCGCAGTGCTTCCAGCCTCTCGCGCTGCGTGCCATCCGCATTAAAGTTCTCCGCCGCTAGCCAGCGCTCGAAGCCCTGCTTCACCTGCGGCCATTCGCTATCGATGATTGAGAACCAGCAGGTATCGCGGCTGCGGCCTTTATAGACGATCGCCTGTCGGAATGTTCCTTCAAACTGGAATCCCAGGCGCCGCGCCGCGTTGCGTGAGGGCTGATTGCAGCTATCGCATTTCCACTCATAGCGGCGATAGCCCAACTGCTCAAAGGCATAGCGCATCAGCAAATAATGCGCTTCTGTTGCCATGCGGGTTTGCTTGAGTAACGGAGAAAAAGCCACGTGCCCAACTTCCACCGAGCCGTGGGTAGCATCAATGCGCATCAACGCCAGGGTTCCCACCGCACGATTGCTGTGGCAATCGATCACCGCGAAATGCATCGGATCGCGACCGTTTTCCAGCTTGCGCACATAGGCAACATAAGCGGCTTCATCTGCAAAGGGTTCGGCGAACATATAGGTCCAGTCGCGACCATCACCCGCCTGCGCATAGGCGGCATACAATTCACCACCATGGCGTTGCGCATTCAGCGGCTCAAGGCGGCAATACTCCCCGGCGAAAGTTTCATAGCTCGGCCAGGCGCGGGGCTGCCAATCCGGCAAGGGTGCGCCGACAGGTTGTCCATAGGCATTGATGTAGTGCGACATTCCTCATTTCCTTTCTGTGTAAGGGCCTGAGAAGCAGAGTGCCACTTTGCTGGCGTGTTAAAAAGCGCCACAATGACGCAAATTGATGGATCCACGGAAACGCATAAATGAGTGACGTTGAACTGCATCAACTGTTGCTGGCCCCGCTGGAGCGAAAGGGCGAGCAGACGCTGCAACAACAGCTATTCCAGCGCATCAAACAGGCCATCCTGGCGGGCAAACTCACCGCAGGCACGCGCTTGCCCGCCACGCGCCAGCTGGCACTGGAAGTGGGCGTCTCGCGCAATACGGTGATTGCGGTCTGCGCGCAGTTGCAAGCTGAAGGTTTTCTACTGAGCGATCGTCAGGGCAGTCATATCACCCACATGGCGCAGTTGCCTGATGACCATGCGCAATACGTCAGCAGTGAGATCGCGTTGTCGCCGCGCATTGCCCAGCTGCGATCCAGCCATCGAACGTTCAGTCAGGAGATGGCGCTGCGGCCAGGCATTCCCTCGCTGGCCCATTTTCCGCTGGCGCAGTGGCGACGCGCGCTGAACCGGGTGATGTTGCATCAGCCACAGCAACTGCTGGGTTATGGCGATCCCCTCGGTGAGCGCACACTGCGGGAAGCGCTGGCGCAACATCTTGCTCTGGCGCGTGGCGTTCGCTGTACGCCCGAGCAAATCGTGATCACCGAAGGCGCGCAGCAGGCACTCACGCTGTGCGTCGCGCTACTCAGCAACCCAGGCGACATCGGATGGGTTGAGGAGCCCGGATATCGCGGTGCAAAAGCCGCAATGCGCCTGGGCGATATGCGTATTGAGCCGGTAGCCGTTGATGCACAAGGGTTGGTCGCCGGGCCGGAAAAGTGGCAGCAGCGGACGCCGCGGCTGATTTACACCACGCCAACCCACCAATATCCTACCGGCGCGATCATGAGTGCCCCGCGCCGTCTGGCGCTGCTGGCGGCGGCACGTGAACATCAAACGTGGATTATTGAAGATGATTACGACAGTGATTTTCGCTACAGCGGTGAGCCGATCGCTGCCATGCAGGGCATGATGCAGCCCACGCCAGTGATCTATATTGGCTCCTTCAGTAAAACGCTGTTCCCCGCGCTGCGCCTTGGCTTCATGGTGATGCCCGCGCAGCTCATCGCGCCGCTACGCCCTGCTCTGCATGAACTGCTGCGCGGTGGCAATCGTCCCGAGCAGCAGGCTCTGGCACTGTTTTTACGCAGCGGCGACTTCAGCCGTCACCTGAGCAAAATGCGCCGGCTGTATCGTCAGCGCCAGGCAACGTTGCGCCAGGCCTTGCAGCACACCTTTGGCATGCAGGTGCCGTTGCTGGGTGGGGATTGCGGAATGCATTTAGTGTTATCGTTAACGGAGGAACACAACGATATGGCGATGGTGGATCGATTGATCCAGAGTGGTTTTGCGCCAGGTGCGCTATCAGGATTTTATCTTGGCGAGCAGAAGCAGCAAGGGCTGGTGCTGGGTTACGGTAACACCAGCACCAGCCAGATTATGGCAGGTGTTGCGCAGCTAGCGCGTCTGCTGCGCGGGGATTAACCGCGGAAGAAGATTTCACCCGATTTGCCCATTACGATCTTGCCGCTGTCATCGGTAATCAAAATGTAGTTGGCGTTGATATAGGCCCAATGTGTGCCTGGCTGCGGTGCCGGCAGATGACGCGGCTGCCATTCGACAATGGTGTACTGCTTTTTACGGTATTCGTCTGGCACCACATCGCCCACTTTGTACTCTTTGTAGTCGATGATAATGGTCGTCAGATCGTAATTGTTTGGTGCAGAAGCATCGCCGCTTTGCGGTGGACGAATAGGTGCTACATCGCCACTCGATTCGGCCGGTTCATTGCTGGCAGGTGCATCGGCAGTTGGCGCCTGTGTTTGTGCATCGGGTGCGGGCTGCTGCACCTGCGGCGGCGGTGGTACGTTATCCGTTTGCTCGCCTTCCGCCAGCGCGGCCGGAGTAAGGCTTAAAGCGCCCAGAAAAATTCCTGCAGAAAGAAGGGTGACGTGTGTCCTGCGCATTGGTGATTTCCACTCTGGTTAATTATTAACTGTCCAATTTACTGACAAGCGCAGCACGCTGAAGGTTCCCCCGGCGCGCCTGGCGCGTCAAATTTCGCTGCTCAGCATACCTCAGCTGAGGCGAATTTTGGCGCAGTAAAATTGCAAGCAACCATGTTAATGGCAATCACCGCCCCCTGCCAAAAACAGGGGGTGGCGAGCATTATTGATGAACAGGAATAACCGATCCCCGGTAATGCTGGTTAATAAATTCAGCGGTTTGCTTTGACTCAAGATCTTTCGCTAATTCGAGAATGCGTGGATCTTTAGCCAGCTTAGGTGTCGTTACCAGCACATTGGCGTAGGGGTTGTCCTTCGCCTGTTCCAGCGCCAGCGCATCCTTCGAAGGCACTAAACCCGCTTGCAAGGCGTAGTTGCCGTTGATGATCGCCAGCTGCGCGTCGTCCAGCGCGCGCGGCAGCTGCGGCGCTTCAACTTCAATAATCTTCAAATGGTGTGGATTGTCGGTAATGTCTGCGCTGGTCACCAGGGTGTTGGCGCGGGTGCTGTTCAGTTTAAGCAAACCATTGGCCTGCAGCAGATAAAGGGCGCGGCTCAGGTTGGTCACGTTGTTCGGCACCGCCACCTGTGCACCATCAGGCAGATCTTTCAATGATTTCACTTTGTGCGAATAGATGCCCAGCGGCTCAATATGCACGGTGGCAACCACCGAAAACGTCTCGCCTAGTGCTTTTTCCTGATCGCGCAAATAGGGAACGTGCTGGAAGTAGTTGGCATCCACATCCCCCCGCGCCAGCAGTTCGTTAGCGTTGAGGTTGCCGTTAAGCTCAATCACGTTAAGATCGAGCTTCTTGTCGGTTTGCTTGATGTGGTTGAGGATTTCACTGTGCGGTACCGCATCCGCCGCCACGCGCAATGCCGCCGCCGAAGCATAAGTGCTGAATACCGACATCATCGCTAACGCTGCTATCACCTTTTTATTCATGAGCTTCCCTTAGTTTCTTATGATTTAACGCTATGGAGAGTGTCAGCGTAATAACGCTGCGCCACGTCGCGATGCGATCGCAAACGCCCTTTGAGGTAGTTCCAGCCCACTTCGCGCAGCAGCGGATTGCTGGGATCGCTGGTGGGGCCGCGCGCCTCCGCCGCCAGCTCTGGTGGCAACGAGTAGAGCGGGACTTCGGCATCCAGTTGCGCACCAAGAAAGAAGGCGATTGATAGCCGCTCCTGACTGGCGGGTGGTGATATCACGCGGTGCACGGTAGCGCGCAGATAACCGTTGGTGGCAATTTCCAACAGTTCGCCAATGTTCACCACGAACGCGCCCGGTTTTGGCAGCGCATCCACCCAATGGTCAGGCGTCACTTCCACCTGTAAACCCGGCTGATCGTCCTGCAACAAAAAGGTAAGAAACCCAGAGTCTTTATGGGCGCCAACGCCTTGCTGGCTGGCATCTGCCGCCTGACCGGGATAGCGAATAAGCTTCACATGTTCGTTGGGATGCGTACCGTACAGCGCATCGAATGCATCCGGCGGCAGCGAAAGAGACCGGGCAAAGGCGCGCAGTAAGCGCAGCGAAACCTGCGTCATCGCCTGCTGCCAGGCGTGGATCACCGGACGCAGCTGCGGCAGCGATTCCGGCCAGAGATTAGGCCCTTGCAATTGCTTCCACGCCGGATCGCCCGGCTGCAACGCCAGCGCCTCGCGCTCGGCACCAATATCAAATTGCTCGCGCTGATCGCGCTGCTCGCGGGTATATTCCACGCCCGCGCGGTTGTAGCCGCGAAAGTGCGGCGAGTGAATCATCGAGACGCGCTGTTTCTCGTCATCCGGCAATGCAAAGAAAGCCCGCGTGATACTTTGCACGTTCTGCAGCAGCTGCGGATTGATGCCATGATTAACCAGATAAAAAAAACCAACGTCACGTGCGGTTTCCCGCAGCTCGGCAAGATAGTGCGCCTGTTCAGCATCCGGCAATTCCAGCAGCGCTAAATCCAGTACCGGCAAAGTGGTTGCCATACTTTTTCATCCTTTATCGGGAAACGTTCGGTGTTTACGCTGCCATCTGTCGGCAATAGCAGCCAATACTGTTGTGCACTATGTTATGGCGAATGATTTTTAGGATAGGTTCAGCAATCGATATGCAAAAAGCGGTAAATCACGCCCGCTTCCCGTTATAATCGCCGCCATTAACTTGGGCATTGCCCTTATTGACAAAGCAGGAGACGCCGTATGAACCAGGGCCCATTAACGGAAAAAGAGCTGAACTGGCTTGAAGATATGCTGGAGAAATACGGCAATGAACACTCGGTGGTAGATACCGCCGAGCTGGATGGCATGCTGACGGCACTGCTTTCCGGCCCAAACGATATCGAACCGAGCGAGTGGCTGGTGGCAATGTGGGGCGGCAAAAAGCACATTCCTAAGTGGTCCAACGAGCGTGAAATGGATCGCTTTATGACGCTGACTTTCCAGCATCTCAACGACATTGCTGAGCGCCTGGCCGAATTCCCGGAGCAGTTTGATCCGCTGTTCGGTACGCAAGAGATGGAAGGCCAGGAATTTACCGTGGTGGAAGACTGGTGCTACGGTTATTTGCGCGGCGTGGCGCTGGATGCGGATTGGTCGCTGCTGCCGGCATCCCTGCAGCCGATGATGGAGGCGATTACTCTGCACGGCAGCGAAGAGCAGCTGGCGAAGCGTGAAGCTTTCACGCCAGAAGAGTTTGAAGCCAGCATCGATGCGATTCGCCCTGCCGCGTTAGAGCTGCATGAATACTGGCAGGAACAGCGTATGGCGCAGCCGGATCCCGAGCCACAGTTACCGCACTTTGCCGGGGAAAAAACCGGACGCAACGATCCTTGCCCGTGCGGCAGCGGCAAAAAGTACAAGCAGTGCTGCGGTAAATAATCCCCGACACACATGAATGGGTACCCTACATAATCCCGTCGTAGGGTCGCCATTCATGGCGACCTGGTGCGCATAAATGCGCACCTTACGGAATCACAGCCGGTTTCACTTCGGTGACCCACGTTGGCAGCTGCCACGCGCCGCCGGCGCGAATTGCGCGACACATGCCGGTGGTTGCATCACTACTTTGTACAAAATCTTTGCCATCCCACACCCACGCCGCCGTGCTCCAGCAGTCGCCGATGCCGCGTCCTTTCTGTGCTTCCGCGATGACGCCTTCGCTGTAATCAGTACCTGAATCCGTTACCAGCTGCGGTTTGCCCTGTAACCTGGTGTCGATCAACCAAAAACCGTAGCCTTCGTTATAAGCACCGCGCCAGCACAGCGCGGCAATCAGCACGTGCGCACTGTCCACCGGCGTTAACGTCAGTGGCTCTGCGCCCTCTTCCGGCTGATCGTCGGAAGGCGCGAGATTGTCGCAGCTGTCATCATCGGTGAGAGACGCAATCAGCTTCGGTTTCAATAGCGCCAGCTCATCGGCAGTTAACGGGCGCGCATCGGCTTTCGCTACCTTTACCTGCTGAATCACCGGCATGGCCTGCGCCGCCGGAACGCTGCTTTCCGGCTTATTTCCCTTGCGCACCAGGGCGCCCGGCGTGCTGAGACGTCCCTGCGCGTCATCCATTTTCAGTAGCGTCGCGAACGCGCCATTGCTGGAGAGATCGAACGGCTCTTCGCCACCGCGAAATTCCACCTTGCCGCTGTTTTTAATGGCGTTAATCAGCGCCTGAGTTTGCTCATCGGTCAGCGTCCATTCGTCATTTTCTGCTTTCGCTACCGCTCCCAACGCCCGATCGTCAATCCACAACGTTAGAGTATCAACCTGCTTCGAATCATCGTCGCCGGTATCGGCCAGCACTACGCGGCCATGCGTCGTCGCGTTTGGCCCGCCCGCACGCACCAGCAGCACCGAGCCACCTGCGCCCTCTTCGGCGCTGTAACCCGCCGCGCGACAGGTCAGCGTGTTATCGCAAGCCAGCTCCCAGTCTTTATGGCTAAAGGAGACACCATCTTGATCTGCCAACAACGGCGCACTCAAGCCGGCAAGCAACGACATCGCCAGCAGCAATCGGGTAAACATGCCATCTCTCCATAATGGTAAAGAGGGCTAGTGTGATGACTTTTGTGACGCGGGAGAAGTGAATTTTTTGCGGCGGTGACTATTCCGTTACGCGTTGCGTCTCCGGCGCACGCGCCAGTAAACCTGCTGCCACCAGCACCGCGCATCCCACCGCTATAGCACCCGCCAGATACACCGATGCAATGCCAAAATGGCCCGCCAGCGCGCCAGCAACCGGACTGGTGATCGCCAGCGCGATATCAAGAAATGCCACATAAGCGCCCATCGCCAAGCTGCGCGTTTGCGGCGGCGCGCGACGTACCGCTTCCACGCCAAAGCCCGGAAACGCCAGCGAATATCCAAAGCCGGTTAGCGCTGCGCCGAGATACGCCACATTGGCACTCTCAGCTCCCCAAATCAGCAGCTGCCCCAGAGCTTCAATAATCACACACACCAACGCCACGCGTGCTCCGCCCAACTTGTCGGGGAGATGGGCAAAGAACAGACGCGCCACGATAAACGTAACGCCAAAGGCGGTGAAAGCCAGCGACGCGTTGCCCCAGGATTTAGCCGCAAACAGCAGCGCGATAAAAGCGGTGATCATGCCAAATCCCACGCTGGCCAGCGCCAAACCCAGGCCCGGCCGCCAAACCGCCCCCATGACTTTATAAAATGGCGTACGCGTTGTTGCCGTCGGCTGGACGCCGCGCTGACGGCTGATAAACAGCAGCGGTAACAGAGGGATGAGGATGATGGCTACAGCAATACCGCTAAAGTGCCAGGCGTGATAAACGGCAACGCCAAGCGGTGCGCCCAGCGCCCACGCGCCATAAATCGCAATGCCAATCCACGCCATCACTTTGCCCGCATTGCCCGGCCCTACCAAACCTAATCCCCAGCCGAGTGCACCTGTGGCGATCAGGCTCTCTCCCAGCGCCAGCACCACGCGGCCCAGCAGCAAAATAGCTACCGACGTGTGGGTTTGATGAATGAACAGCAGCGACAGCAGGTAGATGCAACCCGAGCTGGCAATGACCATCAGCCCGGCAATCACAGCACGTTTCGGTCCGCGCATATCGGCAAAATTTCCCGCCCAGGCACGCGTCAGCAGCGCGGCAATAAATTGCGCACCGATCACGGCGCCAATCATGAGCGTATCCATGCCGAGGTTTTGTTGCAGATGCAGCGGCAGTACCGGCAGCTGCATCCCCATGGTGAGAAACGAAATAAATACCGCCAGCGAGAGTGGCAGCAACGTCATAAATACAGTGGATTTCATGATGGTATTCCGGAAAGCTGTCGCTTAAGCCGCGACAGCCAACGATTAAATATGGGTGTAATAAGCGGGGTTGTTGAGTTCCGTCAGCAGATCGGGGCCGGTTGGCATCCAGTCAAGCAGTGCGCGCGTTCGTACGCTCGATACCGCCATGTTGCCGGCCGCCATGTTCGCGAACCAACCAAAATGCTCACGTTCGCGCGCCTCGGCAGGCAGGCCAAGTTGGTGGGCCAGCGCCTGCGCAATAGCCTGGAACGGCACGGCCTGATCTGCAACGGCATGGTAAACACGCTCGGTTACCCCTTGCTCCAGTGCCAGGCGATAAACGCGCGCGGCATCACGGCGATGCACACCCGACCAAACGTTTTGCCCATCGCCATACCATGCCGAAACGCCGGTTTCACGGGCCAGCCGCACCAGGATCGGGATAAAACCGTGATCGCCGAGGCCATGTACGGAAGGTGCCAAACGCACCGCCGCCACGTGCACACCTCGCTGAGAAAGCACATTGGCTGCGGCTTCCGACTGGCGTGGTGAGACCGGTTTGGGCTGATCCAGCTCCGTTGCGCCGCTCGCCATGCCTGATAAACCGGACGTCACCAGCAGCATGCGATCGGAGCCTTCAATTGCCGCGCCCAGCTGCTCAATCACGCGTCGATCCTGCTCGCAATTCTCCACGAAACGGGAGAAATCGTGGTTGAAAGCGGTATGAATCACTGCATCGGCGTTTTGCGCAGCGTGGCGCAGAATATCGCTATCCTCCAGCGAGCCGTGAATCACGTGAGCACCGGCTGCCGCCAGCGCCCGGGCTTTATCTGTGGAACGTGCCAGACCAGAAACTTCATGGCCTGCTGCGATCAGATCTTCCACCACCGCTGAGCCCACCCAGCCGGTGGCACCGGTTACGAATACATGCATGGTCTGTTCTCCTGAAAATGATAAATGCGAGTGTTTCGTCGTTTTCATATGATGCAGGGAGAAAAACCGCGGCGCTAATCGCATTGGATTTCAGATAAAAGCGTGAAAAAAAGCCTTATGGAAAAGTAGGTTACGCTCAATAACACCCGCTTAACTCGCGTTAAGGTTCAGGTTTATAGCGCTGCCACAATTTGTTGTCGCAGCCATTGCTGTGCCGGATCGCGATGCAAACGCTCGTGCCACAGCAGCAAAATATCAAAGCCTTCAATGTCGAGCGGCGGCGCTATAACCGTGAGCTGTTGAGCATGACGTACCAGACGCTCAGGCAGCACCGCAACGAGATCGCTATTTGCTAAGACATCCAGCATAAACAGAAAATGTGGCACCGAGAGCGCCACGCGGCGACTGCGCCCCCGCTTTGCCAGCGCGCGATCTGTCGCCGCAGTGAACCCACCACCATCCGGCGACACCATGACAAACTCCAGCTCGCAAAACTCATCGAGCGTTGGAGGCCGTTGCAGCTGTGGGTGATCGCGCCGTCCTGCCAGCACATAACGCTCGCTAAACAATTTACGCTGATGCAGCGTTGGCGGCGCGTTATCACCGGTATGAAACACCAAATCCAGTTCGCCCTTTTCCAGCTGCTGCGCGACCTGCGGTGGATTGAGGGCAAATATCGCCATACGACTGAGCGGTGCCGCAGCACGGACCAAATTCAATGCGGGCAAAATCAGCGCTGAAGACATGTAATCGGTGGCGGCGAGGCGCCAGGTCACATCCGCAATGGCTGGGTTGAAAGCATCCGGCGGCGCGACCGCGCGCTCCACCGCCTCCAGCGCCAGACGCAACGGCTCGCGTAACGCCTCAGCGCGTGCGGTTGGCAGCATGCCGCGCGGACCGGGCAACAGCAGCGGATCGTCAAACAGTAGCCGCAGCCGCGCCAGCTGTGCGCTGACTGAAGGTTGTGAGAGATGCAGACGCTGCGCCGCACGCGTAACGTTGTGCTCGCTTAACAGTACATTGAGTGTCTGCAACAGATTCAAATCCAGTGAGTTGATATTCACCCTTTCTATACCTGAGATATCAGCAATTGATTTCCACTATAGTCAGCACGGCCGTAATCTGCAGCTGTTTTCATCTCACAGGATTAAGCCATGAATGTACTGATTGTGTATGCCCATCCGGAACCGCACTCACTTAGCGGTTCACTTAAAGATTTTGCGGTACAACATCTGCAGCACGCTGGACATCAGGTGCAGGTTTCCGATCTCTATGCCATGCAGTGGAAAGCGCAGCTCGACGCCAGTGATACGCACGCCCCGCTGGTCGGCAGTCATTATGATGCCACTGTGGATTCACGCTTCGCCTACGATCATCAATTGCAAGCTGCGGATATCGCCGCCGAGCAGGAAAAACTGCGCTGGGCCGACACGGTGATCTTCCAGTTTCCGCTGTGGTGGTTTTCCATGCCGGCCATCATGAAAGGTTGGTTTGATCGTGTTTACGCTAACGGCTTTGCCTACGGCGTGGGCGAGCACAACGATCAGCATTGGGGCGATCGTTACGGTGAAGGCAATCTCAGCGGCAAACGCGCCATGCTCGTGGTGACGACCGGCGGCTGGGAATCGCACTACAGCCCGCGCGGCATTAATGGCCCGATAGACGCGTTATTGTTCCCCATCCATCATGGCATGCTGTTTTATCCTGGCTTTAGCGTGCTGCCACCGCTGGTTTTCTATCGGGTGCAGAAATCAGCGCAGGAGCGTTTTGCCGGCTGGTGTGATGCGCTAGCAACGCGTTTAGATACGTTGGCCGAAACGGCACCGATTGCCTATCGTCAGCAGAACGGCGGCGATTATGCGATACCTGCGCTGACGTTAAAGGATGAATTTGCGCCGGAAGAGCGCGGTTTTGATGTGCATGTGAAGAAGTGAACTGCGGCAGGCTCTGCGGGGAGCCTGTCTTTATTCGTACAACCAGCGCCCCACTTTTGCCGATTCAATTAACATTCCCAGCGTAAAATCAGGCACCACCGGCACGTCGCGCTTAGTGAACGGGTTGAGAATTTGCACCAGCGAAGGCTCAGCGGGATAGTAAGTTTCGATGACAAACTCTCCGCGCTCTACGCTGAATTCGTTGAAGAATTCGTCCATCAGAGCAGCGGCTTCCTCGCGCTCAAAGTTGAGATCGCTATCAATATCAATCTGCGGTGTCAGCGTCTTTTGCTTAAACAGGTAGACGCCGTCGTAACGTCGCACCAGCTCGTAGATACGCTGCTCGATTTCATCTGTCATAGCCTCTGCACCTCCACTGATTCACCGGAGCGCCATTCTGCCATGCAAACTTGTCAGCAGGATGAAAAAAAAGTTCAAACAGAGAATTTTGAGACAAAGGGAGAAATATCGGAGCGAAGCGGGGTTTTTACAACATCCATAACAGGCATCTGGATAGGCTCAACGCGTATCGCCAGCGACCTACGCTTATATCTAAAATGCAGTGTTTAGTGGAGTTGATAGCGATTTATAACCTGCTGCGCCACGAATTTTTATCGTTGATTCAATCCCTGGCAGAGATCGTCTGAAGAATGTGCAATCGCTGGCACTTCATCTAATCACTCAACGCAATAATGACGTTCTCGAGAAAAAGTCGTGCAGTAAATCCCCATGCTGTGGGTGACAACTCCCCCTCAGCAAGGTTAGAAAAAACCAGATTGAGTTCGTTTTCATCCGGATAGGATTCTAACAATTGATGTGCTTCGCGAATGGTTTCCTGAATAGCTTTGGTATTTTCTGCGTTTTTGTAGGCGGCTAATATTTCATAAAAATCTTCACCAAATAAATCATAATCCTGACCAAAAAAGACCCGCACCAAAACGCCCAGATGGTTGAACTTTGTATTCATATGATCCCCTATTTTATTATCGGGTATGCTGTGAGGACGCAGCAAAAAGAAGATGGTAGGTTAAACGCAGAGGTGCCTGATGACGTCATATATGACTCGGATGGTAAACGGCGCCGTACGCCCGGCGTAGCCGGTTTCGGACCTGTATATTCTGCAATCCCATCCCTCGCCCTGATTAACCTAACCCAGCTACCAACGATGAAGAAGTTTATGTAACCCCTTTTACCCCGGTGAGCGGGCTTTACGGCGCTTGCGACGTGAAGGGCGTGATTTCCGGGGCCTTGGCGGCGGCAGCTTGCTGCAGACGCTTAGGGGGGTGTTAATCATAACTTTCAGCGACAGTCACTGAACTTAACACGGTAGCTGTTGGTACAAGCATTATCGAACCAAAAATACCATCATCTGTACCAAAACCTGTTGGTAGATGTACGTTGATGTCGGTTGACCTTAAGAGAGTTAATATAGTGGGAAAGATAGGTAAATACTGGATTTCAGGCACAAAAAAAGCCGCTCGTAAGCGACTTAATTTTGCATCAATCGATGGTGCCGAAGGTCGGACTCGAACCGACATGTATCTCTACGGTTGATTTTGAATCAACTGCGTCTACCGATTTCGCCACTTCGGCACTGAAGGGATGCGGAAAACGTTGGGGATTATACCGTTACGCGCAAAGTGCGCAACTGGAATCGTTGCGGATGTGCGCTAAGCGTTGAAAAAATCAGCATTCTGCGCTCAACTGCCTGTAAAATCATCAATCGAGCATGAGTTTTACCTCGCTCTTCCACTCCTACCCGTTTCAATGCCCGATAAAACCAAGAACTGTCTCATTCTCCTGTTATCCGTCGTGCTCTCAGGAACTTTCTTAAAGCAAACCTCTCTTAACCAAAACTGACGCAGTCAGAACATAAAAGACAACGAGGTTGAGATGAAATTACAACGCATGATTTGGGGATGTGGCATCGCGGTAGCACTGGTTGCGGGGAGCGCATCGGCGGCGAGTTGGCAGGATCAGCTAAGCAGCGCGGCATCACAGCTTTCGCAGCAGAATAGCAGCACCGCGGGTAGCGCTAACGCGCAGAACGGTGGACTGTCGCTCTCTTCTGTTACGGGCCTGCTGAACGGCGGCGATAAAGCAGTGAGCGCCAATAGCATGACCAACGCTGCGGGCGTGATGTCCTATTGCGTGCAGCATAACGTGGTGGATAACAACGTGACGTCGGTGAAGGATCAGGTGCTGAGCAAGCTCGGCTTAAGCAGCCCTGCCGCGCAAGCGCAGAAAACCGATTATCAGCAGGGTGTACAAGGTTTGCTGAATACCGGCAACGGCCAGCAGCTGAATCTGCAAAGTCTGAGCAGCTCACCGATGGGCGAGAAGCTGAAAACCAAAGCCTGCGATGTGGTGCTGAAGCAGGGTAAAAAATATATCGGCATGTAAGGACGCGCCGGTATCAAGGCGCGAGCTGTCCCTCGCGCCTTTTCTTTATTTAAACGCTTCTCACGTTTCGCGCGCCGTTCTTTGCAACAGCGCGAATGCCTGCTCTGGCGAGCGAATATTGGTGTAACCAATCACTAATCCATAGCGCTTCTGCGTCTGCATATACCAGCCGGAAAGCGGCAGTACGCGGAGTTGATGCCGCTGCCAGATTTCTGCCAACGCTTTGTCCTGCGTACCGCGACGCAAAAAGGCGACAATGTGCATGCCGCCATCCGTGAGTTCGAAATCAAACATTTCCGGAAAGCATTGCTGTAGTGCATCCAGCATCATGCGGCGTCGCTGCTGATACAGAATGCGCATCTTCTTAATATGACGATAAAAGTGACCTTCGCTGAGGAACTGCGCCAGAATCTTTTGCGGCAGCAGCGACATGCCGGTTTCAAGGATTTCACCTAACTCGTTGAAACGCGCAATGGTCTCTTTCGGCATCACCAGATAGCCAACGCGCATCGCTGGCATCATGGTTTTGCTGAAGGTGCCGGTGTAAATCACGCGATCGTGTACATCCAGGCTTTTCATCGCCGGAATCACTTTGCGCGTGTAATGAAACTCGCCATCGTAATCATCTTCAATAATCCAGCTGTCGTTCTGGTGTGCCCACTCCAGCAGCTGATGTTTGCGGGGCAGCGATAAAGTGACCGCCAGCGGACTGTGATGCGTAGGCGTCACGATGGAGAAACGTGCATCCGGGTGATAGCGCAGCAGATAATCAACATCCATCCCCTGGCGATCGACTGGCACATAATGCAGATTTGGGGCGATGCGCTTCAGTAATTTTTGGCCAAAGAAATAGCCAGGATCTTCAAACAGCACTTTATCGCTCGGCTGCGCCAGCACAGCCAGAATCAGCCGCAGGTTGGCGCGATAGCCGCTGGTGATAAAGAGCTGTTCCGGCTGGCAGTTGAGCCCGCGAGAAATACTCAGATAGCTGGCGATCGCCTCGCGCAGCGGCTGATAACCCATGACCGGTGGCAAGATCATCTCCTCTGGCCGCAGCGTACGTGCAGCCTTGCCGGAAATAAGCAGCCACTTCTTGTGCGGAAATTCATCCAGAGCAGGAATGCCAAGTCGCAGTTCACCTTTGCTCTCACGCGGAGAATTTTCGCTGGCCGGTGGCGCGGAAACGGCTGCTTTTTCCGACGCTGTAGCCAGAAGCAGCTGTGGATTGACGCATGTGCCCTTCGCGCCCTGGCTGACGAAATATCCTTCGCCGATGAGGATTTCATAGGCGGCTTCTACCGTTTTGCGCGCTACCTGCAATTCACTCGCCAGCGTACGAATGGCTGGCACACGATCTCCTGGCTTTAACCGCCCTTCAAGAATGTGCTGACGATACCGCGTATAAATTTCTTTGTAGCCCACGCCATGTCCTACCTATTTTAACGGTTTTTGGCCCTTTTAGCTCAGACATAGAAGTTTATGATGTCCCCTATCAACCACGCAATGCGTGGCGAGCCATTAAACGTTTATTCTGCAAGAGGAAAGCAACATGACATCGCGCGTTAATCACTTCAAAACCGTACCTGCTTTAGTTAAAGCCATGTCCGAACTCTCAACGGCTGTCGGCAACACATCGCTGGAAGCCTCACTGAAACATCTGGTCGATCTGCGCGCTTCACAGCTCAACCAGTGCGCCTTTTGTGTGGATATGCATGTAAAAGAGGCCAAACTGCACGGCGAGCGCGAACTGCGTTTGCATCATGTGGCTATCTGGCGCGAATCTCCGCTGTTTACCGCCAAAGAGAAAGCGGCGCTGGCGCTGACCGAAGCGCTTACGCGTCCGGGCGACCACGGCATTGAGGATGCGTTGTATAGCGAAGTGCGCGAGCACTTCTCCGAAGTCGAAACCAGTGAACTGACATTCTGCATCGCCACCATCAATACCTGGAATCGCCTGATGGTGCTATCACGCATGACGCCCGGCGCATTTGATAGCGCGTATGGCCTGGATCGCGCTGATTTGCGTTAATTTTTACCACCCGCAGTGCAAGCTGCGGGTGGCACCATGTTCATCTGCGCTGTCGGAGGCTATAGTGGGTTTTTGCACCACATAGGACAGCGCACATGAAAGGCATCAACATTGCGATTTACTTCGATCCCGACCAGATTCACATCTGCGTTCACCAGCAGGATGACAGCTATCTCAGCCAAACTTTCATTTACGACGACAGCGTAATTGAAGAGATTTATCAATGGCTGGAGCAGTTCACACCGAATCGCACCCACATTTGCCTGATTGAGCACGATACCGCTGATGTCCTCGCCGATGAACTGGTGGATAACGGTTATCACGTCCATCAGGTGACGCAACACGATCTCCTCACCTGGTTCGCCAACGAGCCGCCCGCCGAGCCCGACGGATCCCCGGTACGCGCGCTGCTGCGCTATCTGCAAAACGAGCAGCCGTCTGAATATCAGTCCCGCACGCCGCAGATTGAGGCGCTGATGGATTTGCTGGATGAGTTGGACGATCTTGAAGGTGTCGATGAAGTCGAAGATGAAGACAATCTGCCGGATGATGTACTGCGCCTGATGAAGCAGAAGAAGATCACTGCGCAAGACGCGGCGCAGCGATTGCTGCCGGATGTGAATGAGCGTATTCGCGAGCACTTAATCAACTATCCCGAACTGATGACGCCCGAACTGCTGGAGGATTTCTTCCCCGAGCTGATCGAAGCGCTGGATACGCCGAAGCACTAATATTCGGTATTTCGGTACGCAGATATTTCTGTGCAGATCCCTCCCTGGTCGCCATAAATGGCGACCCTACGTTGTTGGATTGCCGTTTAGAGCGGCCGTGCATAATTGGATCGCCGTTATTGTAGGGTCGCCATTTATGGCGACCTGGAAATTTAAGGAATTTTCATGCTGGAGCTTTTTAAAGCCATCGGGCTGGGATTGGTGGTGATTTTGCCGCTGGCCAATCCGCTCACCACCGTTGCGCTGTTTCTTGGCCTTGCAGGCGATATGAATTTTCAGGAGCGTAATCGCCAGGCGATGCAGGCCTCGATCTACGTATTCCTGATCATGATGGTGGCGTGGTACGCCGGCAGCGCAGTGTTGCACACGTTTGGTATCTCGATTCCCGGCTTGCGTATGGCAGGCGGGCTCATTGTGGCATTTATCGGTTTTCGCATGCTGTTTCCGGCGAAACCTGTTGGGCATTCGGTTGAGGCCAAACACAAGCAGGATGAGCTGGACGCCACCGATAACACACGCGAAACCGTGAATATCGCCTTTGTGCCGCTGGCGATGCCGAGCACTGCGGGGCCAGGCACCATTGCGATGATCATCAGCTCGGCTTCCACGGTAAAAGCCGGCGTCGATTTTCCTGCGTGGGTGGTGGCGGTCGCGCCGGTGCTGACGTTTCTGGCTGTGTCTGTAATTCTATGGATTTCACTGCGCAGTTCTGGCGCCATTATGAAGCTGGTTGGTAAAGGTGGGATCGAGGCGATTTCACGTTTGATGGGCTTTTTGCTGGTGTGTATGGGCGTGCAGTTCATCATTAACGGCGTGTTAGAAGTGATTCACACTTTCCATTAAACCGTCTTATAAAACCAGGTCGCCATGAATGGCGACCCTACAACCGCGTAGGGTGCGCATTCATGCGCACCTGGAATTACGATATTACTTCAACGTCTTACGTACTTCCGCTACCTGATCTTTGGTCACTGCCGGCGCATGGTTGCTCCAGCCCTGACGAATGAAGGTCGCCAGTTTCGCCACTTGGTCATCATCCAGACGCTTAGCAAAATCCGGCATCGCCAGGGTTGATGGCGCCTTCGCGGTCGATGGCTGCTGCGCACCGGCCAAAATGGTGTGGATCAAACCACTGGGATCTTTAGCATTAACGATCGTCGCCTGATCCAGCTCCGGGAAGATCCCCGGCGCGCCTTTACCGGTGACAAAGTGACACGCACCGCAGTTGTCGATGTACAAACGCTCCCCTTCCGACAAGCCTTTCGCCGCCGTTAGTTTCGCTTCCGTCGCCTGCTGCTGCTGCACGTTGTACGCCTGCAGCGGCGGATTACCGCCGAGGAACTTGAGATAGGCGGCAATCGCTTTCAGATCCGCATCCGTCATGTGCGAGCTGGAGTGCTCAATCACCGACTTCATCTCACCGCCTACCGCGGCCTTGTCGTTACGTCCGGTTTGCAGGTAATCGACGATCTCCTGTTCACTCCAGCGCGGCACACCGCGCAGCGACGGCACATCCCAGTTGTTCAGGCTGCCACCGGCAAGGAACCGATCGTCGCCGCTATCCAGCGCTTTCTCGTTCATGCCGAGACCGCGCGGCGTGTGGCAACTGCCGCAGTGGCCAAGGCTTTCGACGATATAAGCCCCGCGATTCACCTCTTCCGAAGCGCCGCCAATCGGCTGGAATGGTTTATCAGAGGTGAACGCCCAATTCCAGAAGCGCATACCCCAGCGCTGGCTGAACGGGAAGCTGAGATCGGTTTCCGGCGGCTGCTCGCTGCTCGGCTTCACGCCCTTCATAAAGTAGACGTAAAGCGCGTGCATATCGGCATCTGAGATTTTGGCGTAATCCGGATACGGCATTGCGGGATAAAGGCGTGAACCGTTCGGCAGCACGCCTTTGCGCACCGCGTCCGAGAACTGCTGCTCGCTATAGTTGCCAATACCGTGCGCTTTGTCAGGCGTGATGTTGGTGGAGTAAATGGTGCCAAGATTCGACTCAATCGCCAAACCGCCGGCGTAATCCGCTTTGCCCGCCACGGTATGGCACGCCATACAGTCGCCGAGGCGCGACAGGTATTCACCCTGCTTGATCAATTGAGCGTCATCTTCCGCGTGAGCCTGCAGGACAAAGCTGCCCAGCAGCACGACGTTGGCGATTAACAATGATTTTAATTTCATGCGCTTATGCCTGTACCAGTGGGCCGGGATTTTTCAGATAATGTTCTTTGATGGCTTGTGCCGCCATCAGGGTGATCGCGCCGATGGTATCGGTCGGGTTCGCCTGGAAGTTTTGCGGGAAGGCGTTGCCGCCCGGCACAAACACGTTATGAACATCCCAGCTCTGCAGGTATTTGTTCAGTGCAGAGGTTTTCGGGTTATCGCCCATCACCGCGCCGCCCACGTTGTGGGTCGAGACATATTTGGTGAGGTCAAAGTCAGCGCCCATCGGCAGGAAGCTCATGCTCATGCTGTCCGGATTCAGCTCTTTGGCGATGTTGCCGACGATACCTTTCAAGTGCTGTTGCAGCTTAAGTTCGTTCTCTTTCCAGTTAAAGGTCATACGCAGCAGCGGCTGACCGCGATGATCGGTGTAGTGCGGATCGAGATCCAGATAGATATCGCGATACGACTGACAGGTGGTGGTAATGCTGATCTTCATGGAATGGTTGTACCACTGCTCGAGACCTTCCTTGTAGCCCATGCCCCAGCTCGGCGTACCTTTCGGCAGTGAGGTGGCGATTGGCGTACCGGTGGCCTGCGAACTGTGGATCTTCGCGCCGCCGAGGAAACCCAGACCCGGACCGTCGAAGTTGCCTGGTGAGATGTCGTTGAACATCTGCCCGGTTGCGCCAGCGGTGGCGTAAGAGTTGAAGTTTTTGTCTTTGAAGAACAGGGTTGCGCCGCCGTTCGACAGGAACGCGTAGTTACGCCCCACTACACCCTCTTCGGTAATCGGGTTATACGGCTTGCCGATACCGGACAGCAGCATCAGACGCACGTTGTAGAGCTGGAAGCTGGAGAGCACCACGATTTTGGCCGGCTGGAACACTTCGTTGCCATCCACATCGTAGTAAATTACGCCCTTCGCGGTTTTCTGATCGTCATGCAGCACCACTTTCACCACTTCCGCGTGCACTTCGTAAGAGAAGTTCGGCATGCGTTTCAGCGCATCCATCACTGCCGTTTGCGGTGAGGCTTTGGAGTAGTTCAGGCACGGATATTTCGAGCAGTAACCGCAGTAGTTGCACGGGGCGATCTGGTTGCCGTACGGGTTTTTCCACGCGCGCGATACGCACGCAGAAGGGTTCGGGAACGGGTGATAACCAAGCTTGGTCGCCGCTTCTTTGAACATCACGTTGTTCAGCGTGTCTTCCAGCGCGGGCAGCGGATAAGGTTCTGAACGCGGGCCTTCAAACGGATCGCCACCTTCCAGAATCTGACCGCGCAGGTTGCCGGTATTACCGGATTGTCCGCAGATCAGCTCAAACTTGTAGTAATACGGCTCAATCTCCTCCCAGGTGAACGGGAAGTCCATCACACGCATATCTTCCTGCAGGATGCCCGGCTTGTAGGCCTCATCCACGTAGGTTTTCAGCTTCAGATCGGTTGGCGTTGGACGAATCAGCACCGCCGTCCAGTGCATGCCCGCGCCGCCCACACCGGTGCCTGGCGCAAACGCGCCCCACTTGCGGGTCGGTAACGCCGTCTGGCTGCTGTTGTAACGCACGGTGACCGCCACTTCTTTGGGCGTCGCGAACACTTTGTTACGCACGTTGTAAGCGTATTCATCAGCCGGTTTCGGATAGGCGAAATCCGGGTAATCGCGCTCGCCGCCGCGCTCTAACGCGCGCACTTCCAGTCCGGCCATTGCCAGTTCGATACTCATTAGCGAGCCGGCCCAGCCGAGGCCGCATACGACAACGTCGACTTCTTTCTTTGTAATCTGTGCCATGTTAATCCTGTCTCACATACCAAAAACGGGGGTGTGCTTACGCGCTTTCACCCAGGAGGCTGACCGGCCCTAGCGGGTACGGCACATTGTGCTGCTTCACCCATTCGGTAAAGCTGGCGCGTGCGCCCGGGAAGCCGATGGCAATCCAGGCTTTCATGCCTTTGTTGCCGCCGTACATCGGGTCAGCGAGGTAGCCGTGTTTGGTATCTGAAAGCAGCTGGCTGAAGAACTGTGAAGCCTTCAGGTTCGGTTCGCCTAACGCGGCGAAATCGATGCCGTCGTTTTTGTTCACTTTGGTGAGGACCGCATCTTTCTCTTCCAGTGATAGCGCATGGAATGGCTTCTGGAAGTTGCTTTGCGTCCACTGATTCACCAGTTTGATGCCGGCCTGGTAAATCTGCTGTGGCGTGAACGGAATTTGATATCCCATGGTGGCAGGTGCATGCACGTCGAATGGGCCCTGCATGTAGATCTCTGCGCCGAACTCCGGGCTGTGCAGCTGCTGATCGATAAAGATCGGCACGTTGGTTTCCAGCGCGCCTGGCGCTTTACCATTACCGCCAGCAGGAATAAGACGATCGGCTGCGGCAAGAATAAATTGCCACTCATCGCTAGTGAAAAAGATCGGTTTATAGTCGGCGAGCTCAGGTGCGGCCATTTCCGCAGCTTGCGCGGCAGTTAATCCCTTAAATACCAGGTCACTTAATGGCAAAGCCAACAGCGACCCAAGTAAAAACTTACGTCTGGTGGTCGGTTTATTTAGAAGCATGGCGTGACGACTCTCACTTGCTAAGAAAGATAATTATTTTTGTTAATAGCTTTATAAATCGGTAAATAACCTGGCAATCTTAGGGATATAGGTATTTCTGAATGTAAAAATTAAATTAAAAATGTGTTTTGATGAAATTCAATCATCATGTTGAATTTAGGTTAAGGCTTGGTAAAAGGCTTTCGAGGTGAAAATGGCGGGTTTAACCGTACAAATGCGGTGATATTGGCAAAATTTAGTGGGCAATTGACCAGGGATTATCGCGCAGGGAAATAATCGCTAAAATGAATCAATGAAAATAAATCATACTTCCATACCAGAGAATTATTCTCATTTATAACATCTTATTTACTTAATTGGTGAAGGGGTAAGCGCTTTATTTTCCGAATATGAAAGGCAGCGCACAAAATAAACGCAATAATACCTCAATGTAATCAATTGTTATTTTCCGGCACAGCTCAGAACAAACCGGCATTTTGCCTGGACGATGGCAGAGATAAAGTCTCTTCATCTTCTCTCCAGGAAAACAATAATGCGCTCATTGATTTTGCTCGTCGCTTTATGGGGCAGCAGCTTTGCCCTGCATGCTGCCACACCGAAAGATACCCTTGTAGTTGCCGTCCCGCTCGACGGCATCATTAGCTTTGACCCGGCTGAAAGCTTTGAAACCGTCAGTAATAGCGTGCAGCGCAATATCTATCAAACGCTGGTGGAAGCCGATCGTCACTCGCCGCAAAAATTGTCGCCGCTGCTGGCGACTCGCTGGCAGCAAGGCAGCACGCCGCATAGCCTGATATTTACCCTCAAGCCCGACGCCCGCTTCTCCAGCGGCAATCCGGTCACGGCGCAGGATGTGATCTTCTCGCTGACGCGCGCGGTGCAGCTGAACAAAGCGCCCTCTTTTATCCTCGCTGAATTTGGCTGGACCAATGAAAATATCGCCAGCCAATTTAAAGTGCTGAATGACCATCAGCTGGAGATGCAGTGGCCAGCGCAGATTGGTCAGAACCTGGCACTGCGTCTGCTCACGGCGCCGGTTGCTTCGGTGGTCGATAGTAAAACCGTGCAGCAGAATGCAGTGAATAACGATTCCGGTAACGGCTGGCTACATACGCATTCTGCCGGCAGCGGCGCCTTCACCATTCAACAATATGTGCCGCAGCAGGCGCTGGTGCTAAGCGCGAATCAACAGGCCAATCCGCAGCCGAAGCTGAAACGTATTCTGCTCAAAGGCGTAGCAGATGCCGGTGCGCGTCGCCTGTTGATTCAGCAAGGCGATGTCGATGTCGCTTATCAACTCGGCCCGGATCAAATTGATGCGCTGAAGCGTGACAAAAATCTGCGTATTGAAGCCTTCCCCTCCAGCCTGGTGTATTACCTCGGGTTTAACACCAAGGATAAAGCGCAACCGGCGCTGGGCAATCCGGCGCTGTGGCAAGCCGCACGTTGGCTGGTGGATTATCAATCTCTATCGCAGGACCTGCTGAAAGGCCAGTACCGCATTCATCAGAGCTTTCTGCCGCAGGGTTTTGACGGCGCGCTGGAAGATCAACCGTTCCATTACGATGTCGCGAAAGCCAAAGAGATTTTAGCCAAAGGCGGCATCAAGCCAGGGACTAAATTTGCGCTGACGGTGATCAATCAGCCGCCTTATATTGATGTGGCGCAGGCGCTGCAGGCCAGCTTCGCCAAGGCGGATGTGCAGATCGAGCTGCAGCCAGTGGCGGAATCAGAACTGTGGAGCAAGATGCGCGGCCGTGATTTCCAATCGATCTTCATCTATTGGGGTGCGGACTATGTCGATCCGAACACCAACGCCAGCGCCTTTGCCTACAACGTACCGGGCGGATCTAAAACCCTGGCATGGCGCGTCGGTTGGGATATCCCGGATTTAAGCGCCAAAACCCGCGCCGCTGCCGGAGAAAGCGATGCCGCCAAGCGACGCGCGTTGTACACCGATTTGCAAAAAACCGTGCAGCAGAACTCACCCTTTGTGGTGACGCTGCAGGGTGCGCAGCAGGTCGCGGTGCGCAATAACGTGAGTCATGTGCAGCAGGGAATCGGCGTGAGTTTGCTGTTTTTTGATACGGTGCAGAAGTAATTACCCTCACCCTAGCCCTCTCCCGCACGCGGGAGAGGGGACAGTCCGCTGCAGTTTATAGCTAAGCCATAAATCCGCTGGATCGGCTCCTTTTCCCGCTGGCGGGAGAAGGTTGGGATGAGGGACAGCGCGCACCCACCCGACTTTTTCGGCACAATCCTCCTCCCTCCTTGCGCGTCGCTTGCTATCCTTTCTGGCATAACCTATTGCCTGAGAGCGAAATAATCATGACCACTCCGTTGCTGATTGCCCAAACGCCTGACGTCCAATTGCATCTTCTCTCCAACATGGCAAACCGCCACGGTTTGATCACTGGCGCCACCGGCACCGGCAAAACCGTGACGCTGCAAAAGCTGGCGGAATCTTTCTCTGACATCGGCGTGCCGGTATTTATGGCGGATGTGAAAGGCGATCTCACCGGCATCTCTGCGGCGGGCGAAGGTTCAGAGAAGCTGCTGGCGCGCCTGGCAAAAATTGGCGTCAGCGACTGGCAGGCACAGAAAAATCCGGTGATGGTGTGGGATATCTTCGGCCAGCAGGGCCATCCGGTGCGCGCAACGGTGTCCGATCTCGGTCCGCTGCTACTGGCGCGCCTGCTTAACCTCAACGATGTGCAATCCGGCGTGCTGCAGATCATCTTTCGCATCGCCGACGATCAGGGTTTATTACTGCTGGATTTCAAAGATCTGCGCGCCATGACGCAGTACATCGGCGACAACGCCAAAGCGTTTCAGACGCAATACGGCAATATCAACGGCGCGTCGGTGGGGGCGATTCAGCGCGGTTTGCTGGCGCTGGAGCAGCAAGGCGCCGAGCACTTCTTTGGCGAACCGATGCTGGATATCCGCGACTGGATGCGCTGCGACAGCAACGGCAAAGGCTTCATCAACATCCTCTCGGCGGAAAAGTTGTATCAGATGCCGAAGCTTTACGCTACCAACCTGTTGTGGCTGCTGGCCGAACTGTATGAGCAGCTGCCAGAAGCGGGCGACCTCGATAAGCCCAAAATGGTGTTCTTCTTCGACGAAGCGCATCTGCTGTTTAGCGATGCGCCGCCGGTGCTGCTGGAGAAGGTTGAACAGGTTATTCGCCTGATTCGCTCCAAAGGGGTTGGCGTCTATTTCGTCACGCAGAATCCTGGCGATATTCCCGACAACGTGCTGGGGCAACTCGGCAACCGCGTGCAGCATGCGCTGCGCGCCTTTACGCCGAAGGATCAGAAAGCGGTGAAAAGCGCCGCCGAAACCATGCGCGCTAATCCAGACTTTGATACCGCGGAGGCGATTCAGGCGCTCGGCACCGGCGAAGCGCTGATCTCCTTCCTCGATGAAAAAGGCAGCCCCGCCATGGTGCAACGCGCCATGGTGATTGCGCCCGGCTCACGCATGGGGCCGGTAAACCAGGATGAGCGTAATGGCCTGATCAACAACTCGCCGCTGTACGGTAAATACGACACCGAAGTGGATCGTGAATCGGCATTCGAAATGCTGCAAAAAGGCGTGCAGACGGCGACGCAGCAAGCCAATGCCCCGGAAGCCAAAGGGAACAGCGTCGATGTCGATAACGGTGTTCTTGGCGGCCTGAAAGATATTCTCTTTGGCACTACCGGACCACGTGGCGGCAAGCGCGATGGCGTCGTGCAGAGCGTGGCCAAGAGCGCCGCGCGTCAGGTAACCAATCAAATCATTCGCGGCGTACTCGGAAGTTTATTGGGCGGCCGTCGTCGTTAAAAGGGATTATGGATAAATATCAACAACTCAAACGCAGCAAACGTCTGGCGCTGTCGCTGCTGCTGATTGCCGCCACGATTTTCGTCGTGACGCTGTTTCTGCCGCCCAACTTTTGGGTGCTTGGCGTGAAGGCCATTGCCGAGGCAGCCATGGTCGGCGCGTTAGCCGACTGGTTCGCAGTGGTGGCGTTATTCCGGCGTGTCCCGGTACCGTTTATCTCGCGCCATACGGCGATTATTCCACGTAATAAAGATCGGATTGGGGAGAATCTTGGCCGTTTCGTGCAGGAGAAATTCCTCGATACTGATTCGCTACTGGCGCTGATCCGCCGCCACGATCCGTCGCAAATGTTGGCAACGTGGCTTAACACGCCAGGCAATGCCGATCGTATTGGTCGCCATCTGCTACAGGTGATGCGCGGCTTTCTCGATCTTACCGACGATCAACGCATTCAGCGCTTTTTGCGTCGCGCGGTGCATCGTGCGCTGGATAAAGTCGATCTCACCCAATCCAGCGCGCTGCTGCTGGATAGCCTGACCAAAAACAATCGCCATCAGGAGTTGCTGGATGCGGCGGTGCAACAGCTGCTGCGCTTGCTGCATAAGCCCGGCACGCGCGAGTTTATCGCCGCGCAAATTGTGCGTTGGCTGAAACGCGAACACCCGATTAAAGCCAAAATGTTGCCGACCGAATGGCTTGGCGAGCACAGCGCTGATTTAGTGGCAAATGCCGTGGATTCCATTCTCGATCAGGTGGCGCTTGATCAGGGCCATGAGCTACGTCTGGGATTTGATCGCGCCGTACAGCGTTTGATTGAACGGCTGAAAACCGATCCTGAAATGGCCGAACGCGCCGAAGGCATTAAGAACTGGCTGAAGGAAGATGAGTCGTTCAATCGTTATATCGGCGAGCTGTGGCAGGATTTACGTGGCTGGCTGAAAGATGATTTGAACAGCGAGGATTCGCAGGTGCAGGAGCGCGTGCGGCTGGCGGCGCTGTGGTTGGGCGAGACGCTTGCCGCCGATGAAGCGCTGCGCGCCTCAATGAATCAACATCTGGAAGATGCCGCACGCAGTGTCGCACCGGAGTTTGCGGCGTTCCTGACACGCCATATTAGCGATACCGTAAAAAGCTGGGACGCGCGCGACATGTCACAGCAAATTGAGCTAAATATTGGCCGTGATTTACAGTTTATCCGCATTAACGGCACCCTGGTGGGCGGCACGATTGGCCTGATTTTGTATTTGCTATCGCAGCTGCCGGGCTTCATCCAGCAGTTGCCATAAGCAGATCGCCATGAATGGCGACCCTACGTTTTTGTAGGGTGCGCATTCATGCGCACCTGCACAGATCAGCGATTTATTGCTTAACTAAGCGGCATTACGCCATGAATGGCGATCCCAAAACCCTCCCTTCCATTTTCTTTCATCTATTTTCACTTTGCAGATCACAAAATCTGCAATTCGCGATCACTTTCACTTAAACTTTCATTTATTGTCATTTTGTCATTAAAAATGAAAGGAAGAGAAAATGAACCGCATTACCCAGCAGATGGCGCGCATGATTGATTTGAGCGCCGTTCAGGCAACCAATACCGAAGCTGATATTCGCCAATGCGCGGAGTTGGCCATCCGCTACAACATCATCGCTATTCACGTTTTACCCTGCTGGACGCGCTTTCTCAGCACGCTGCTGCCAGATCAAGGTCGCGGTGACATCATGATCGGCGGTCCGGTCGGTTTCCCAAGCGGCGGGCACGCCACCGATACCAAAGTGCAGGAAGTGCGTCAGCTGATCTGCGACGGCGCGCGTGAAGTCGACATGGTGGTGAATATCGGCAACGTGCTGTCGGGTCGCTTTGATGAAGTGAAGCAGGACCTTCAGCGCGTGGTTGAGGCCGCAGCGCCGGTTGAAGCCAAAGTGATCCTCGAAACCCATTATCTCGACGAACAGCAGATCCGTCGCGTGTGTGACATCGCCGTAGAAGCTGGCATGAAATGGATCAAAACCTCAACCGGCTGGGCAGCCAGCGGGGCGACCGAAGAGAAAGTGGCGATCATCGCCGATCAGCTGCAAGGGCGTTTACGCATCAAAGGATCGGGCGGCATTCGCGATCTCGACACCATCCGCACGCTATATCGTTTGGGCGTCCGCCGCTTTGGCATGAGCGCCAGCGCTACCGAGAAAGTCCTGAGCCAATTAGAACAGGATCCGTCGCTGTTCCCGGAACTGAATCATACGGTGTAAACGCTGCAACTCTCCGGCGTGATATGGAGTGAATAATGAAAAAAAACCTTCTGACCCTCGACATCGGCACGGGCAGCACGCGCGCTGCTCTTGTCACGCCCGACGGCACCATCGTCGGCTTTGCCCAACGTGAATATTCGCAGACGTCTCCGCAACCTGGCTGGGTGGAACAATCCCCGTCGCTGTGGTGGCACTCTGCTTGCGACGGCATCCGGGAACTCAACTCACGCTTTGCCCAGGAAATGGCGCACATCGCTGCGATTGCGGTATGTGGCCAGATGCACGGCACGGTCCTACTCGATAGCGCAGGTCATCTGGTTGAAGACCGCGCTTTACTTTGGAATGACAAACGCGCCTGGCCGCAGGTGGCTGCTTTCCGGGAACGCGAGGAGATGCCTTTCTGGCTCACACATCTTAATAACCCACCAACGCCGGCCTGGCCCGCTTTTAAGCTGCAGTGGATACGCGAATATCACCCCAACGTTTGGGCACGTGTCGCCAGCGTATTGATGCCGAAAGACTTTATTAATTTTCGTCTTACCGGCGCGCGTGCGACCGACTATAGCGAAGCCTCCTGTTATTACCTGATGGACAGCGCCACGCGCCAATGGTCGCACGCTGCGCTCGATCGCTTCCAGCTATCCGCCGATCTGCTGCCTGACATTCATGCAGCCAGCGATGTGATCGGCAGCATCACGCCCGAGGCGGCGCGAGAAACCGGCTTAAGGCCCGGTATTCCGGTGGTGGCAGGTACCGCCGATATGGCCGCCAGCCTGCTGGGTTCGGGTGTGTATCAGCCCGGACAGGCCTCGGATAGCACCGGCACATCAACGTTAATCACCGTCGTCAGCGACGCGCCGCTGCTGCATCCGCAGGTTAATAATCTGCATCTCAGCAATGCTGCCTGGGGCGGTTTTACGCTGCTGGATGCTGGCGGTGATGCGATGCGCTGGGCGCGGGAAGCCTTTGGGGGCGGGCAGCATTCGCACCCTGAAATGCTGCGCCTTGCCGCAGAGACGAGAGCCGGTGCAGAAGGTCTGCTGTTTCTGCCCTATCTCACCGGCGAACGCCTGGCGGATAAATGCAACTCGCGTGGCCAGCTATTTGGATTACAGCGGCGGCATGCGGCAGGACATCTTTACCGCGCGGTGCTGGAAGGCGTGGCATTTGCCTCGTGGCGCAATCTGCGCCAGTTAAGCGCCTGTTGCACCATGCCCGACAGCATCATTGCCTCCGGCGGCGGCTCACGCAGCGAACTGTGGCTCAGTATTAAAGCCTCAGTGTACAACCGGCCAATTCAGCACACCGTTAATCAGGAAAACGGCACGCTGGGCTGCGCTATTCTCGCCGCCACCGGCATCGGTTACTTCAGTGACCTCGCACAAGGCGTGCAGCGTATGGTGCACATTGCCGGTGAGATTCAGCCCGATGCGCGCCTGCACGATGCTTATCAACGTCAGTTCGACATCTTCGACCAACTTTATTTGCAGGCACAGCCGCTTTGGGATCGTCTCGATGCTGCCTCCGCCTGTTTTGAGGAGCAGGGATCATGAGCGAAATAGTGATTAAAAAACAAGATGAGGTCGCCGGTGCACATGGGGAAACGCTGGACCGCAGCGCCTATTTGCCCGCTACGCCGTGGCTGCAATTGCTGATGGTATGCTGCCTGTTTGCCCTGTGGGGCATGGCGGGCAACCTCAACGATATCCTGATCGCCCAGTTCAAAAAGGGGTTTAACCTTAGCGATACACAAACGGCGCTGGTGCAGTCGATCTTCTTCCTCGGCTATTTTCTGGTGGCCTTACCCGCCGCCGCGGTGATTAAGCGCTACTCGTACAAAGTGGCGATCATCATTGGGCTGTGTCTCTATGCTGCCGGCTGTTTCCTGTTTATCCCAGCCGCACATGCTATGACCTACGCGGCGTTCCTTGGCTGCCTTGGGGTGATTGCCAGCGGTTTATCATTCCTCGAAACCTCGGCCAACACCTATTCGAGCCTGCTTGGCACCGCCGAAACCTCTACCCAACGCATCAACTTTTCACAAATCTTCAATTCCGTCGGCGTAATCATGGGTGTGGTCATTGGGCAACAGCTGGTGTTCAACAAAGACGATCTTACGCATGAGCAGCTTGCTGCCCTTCCCGTCGAAGTAGCGGACGGCATTCGCCAGCAAATGGTGTCGCAGGTCGTCACGCCTTACCTGATCATCGGTTCGATTTTGGTGGTGCTGGCGCTGGTGTTTGTGGCGGTAAAATTTCCCGCCTGTAAACCGGCGACGAAAGCCAATACCGCTGCGGAACCCCTTGCCCAATCGCTGAAAAAACTGTGGTCAGTACCGCGTTTTCGTATGGGCGTACTGTCGCAATTCCTCTACGTCGGCGCGCAGGTGGGCCTGTGGAGCTTTACCATCCGCTTTGTTCAATTAATTGAACATGGCACCAGCGAGCATTCCGCCACCTGGTGGCTGATTGCCACGCTGCTGTGCTATTCCGCCGGTAAAGTTGTGACGACCGCGCTGATGAAACGCTATAGCCCGGCGCTGCTGCTAGGCGTGTTCTGCTCGATATGTGTAGTGCTATTGCTGTTTGCGGTGAGTCAGAAAAGCATGGCGGCAGTGGTGGCAATCATGGGGGTGAACTTCTGTATGGCGCTATGCTGGCCGACCAATTTTGGCTTAACTATCAAAGGTATGGGTGCGGAAACTCAGCTGGCAGGCTCCATTGTCGTGATGTCGATTATTGGTGGCGCGGTAATCCCGCTGGTGATGGGGATTATGTCTGACCTTAACGGCGGCGACATGCAGTTCGCCTTTATCATCCCGCTAGCATGCTTTGTCTATGTTGCCTTTTTCGGCTTCTGGTGCCAGCGCAAAGGAGTGTAGTAATGATTACATCGTTAGCGCACATTGGATTACGCACACAAAACATCGCCGCGGCGCGTGAATTCTATCGTTCACTGGGGTTTGAGCCTCAGCGCCAGATCGAGATCGAAGAAGCTCGCGGTACCATCGTCGTTCAGTTTATGCAGATACAGGGCACGGTGTTGGAGCTCTATCAGCTGCCCTGGCAAACCGATGCCCGTGCGCCGCAGGATAGCGGTATCGATCATCTGGCCTGGCAGGTAGCAGATTTGTCTGCTGCCGAGCGCTGGATTATCTCGCTTGGCTATCCTTTGGTAGAAGGACCTTGCGATCATCCGGCGGGCTGCCGCTACTTTATGATTGCCGGCCCAGATGGTGAGCGCGTGGAGTTTCTGCAACCGCTCAATCGCTAAGTGAATTGTCCGGGCGGAGTTCACGCCGCCCGGAACCTGAGATAGAGTGTTGCGGTTTCCCCCCCGTTTGAGGCCGATATGTATTTAGAGGAAAGACAAGAAAAAATCCTCGCCATCCTGAAAGAGAAACGCAAAATCTCCGTAGGCGAAATGAGTGAACGTTTCAACGTTTCCGGTGCCACCATTCGCACCGATCTGCGTTTGATGGAAGAATCTGGCCAGCTGACGCGCACCCACGGCGGCGCCATTCTGCGCACCCGCGCCAGTTTTGAGATGGGCTCAGACCTGCGCGAGAGCCTGAATATTGATGCGAAAGCCCGCGTTGGTGAGCGTGCGGCACAGCTCATCGAAGACGGCGATATTATCGTGCTCGATACCGGTACCACGACGCTGCATATTGCGCACCACCTGCGCGAACGTAAAAATCTCACCGTAATTACCAACGATTTCGCCATTGCTCGCGTGCTGGAAGAAGCCAGCGGCGTGCAGGTGGTCTTGCTGGGCGGCATCGTGAAGAAAGGCTATCACTGCGTGATTCCTGCCGCAGGTGGGCAGATGATGGATCATCTTAACGTCGATAAAGCCTTTATGGCGGTGAACGGTATTTCACTCAAACAAGGCGCGTGCGTTGCCGACATTATGCTGGCAGAGAGTAAGCGCACCATCATCGAACATGCCAGCCAGGTGATTGTTGTGTGTGACAGCAGCAAGCTGGGAAACACCTCACTGGCACAGTTCGCGCGCAGCGATCAGGTTGATATGTTGGTGATGGATAATTTGCCAGAAGATGCCGATGCCTGGCAGCAGGCGGGAATTGCATTGGTGACGCTGGAAAGCTAAAAGTTTTAACCGTTTTATGAAAAAGGCCGCCATAAATGGCGTGATGCCGCTCACTTAAGCAAAAAATGCCTTTTTATGCAGGTGCGCATGAATGCGCACCCTACGAAAACCCGGCTATATCCGCGTAGGGTCAGCATTAATGCTGACCGCAACCCGTTACCGGCGCTTCATCAGCAGGAACAAACTGATCGCGAAGAAGGCGCCGCTCGGCAGAATCGCGCCCAATATCGGCGGTAAACCGTACACGAGACTTAACGGGCCAAAGATCTGGTCCAGCACGTAGAATAAGAAGCCAAAGCTAATCCCCGTCACCACGCGCACGCCCATGGAGACGCTACGCAGCGGTCCAAAGATAAATGACAGCGCCATCAGCATCATCACCGCCACCGACAGCGGCTGGAAGATTTTGCTCCACATATTCAGCTGGTAGCGTCCTGAAACCTGGCCACTCTGCTTGAGGTATTTACTGTAGTTATACAAGCCGCTGATCGACAGCGCGTCTGGGTCCAGCGCCACCACGCCGAGCTTATCGGGCGTGAGGTTGGTTTTCCACTCGCCGCTCAGGCTCTGCGAACCGGTAATTTGCTTGGCATCTTGCAGATCGGATTCATCCACCTGCGACAGCACCCACAGCTTTCTCTCCGCATTCCAGGTCGCGCTCGCCGCGTAGCGCACGCTCAGTAAGCGACGCTGGTCGGTGAATTTATAGATGCTGACGCCATCAATCTCGTTATCGCCTTTAATGCGCTCGATGTAGATGAAATCATTGCCATCCTTCGCCCACAAGCCGTTTTGCGTCGAAACCAGCGAGCCGCCGTACAGCTGCTGCGCCCGGTAGTTACGCGCCATCTGCTCGCCCTGCGGCGCCACAAATTCGCCGACTGCCATGGTCAGTAACACCAACGGAATCGCCGTTTTCATCACCGCCAGCGCCACCTGCATGCGGGTAAAGCCCGATGCCTGCATCACCACCAGCTCACTACGCTGCGCCAGCGTGCCCAAACCGAGTAACGCGCCCAACAGCGCCGCCATCGGGAAGAAGATTTCGATATCTTTCGGTACGCTGAGCAGCGTGTAATAACCCGCATCCAGCGCGGTGTAGGCGCCCTGCCCGGTTTTACGCAGCTGATCGACGAACTTAATAATGCCCGACAGCGATACCAGCATGAACAGCGTCAGCATGATGGTGTTGAAGATAGTTTTGCCGATATAGCGGTCAAGAACCTTAAACATCAGACCGATCCTCCACGGCTAAAACGGGCACGGATGCGACGCATCGGCACGGTATCCCACATGTTTAGCAACACCGCCAACGCCAGATAGGATAAGTTCACCACCCACATCCAGATGGCAGGATCGAATTTGCCTTTTGCCGCATTGGAGCGCAGCGAGCTCTGCAGCAGGAAGAAGATCAGATACAGCAGCATGGCGGGCAGCATTGAGAGCACGCGGCCCTGACGCGGGTTCACCACGCTAAGCGGCACCACCATTAATGCCATCACCAGCACCGCAAAAATCAGCGTTAAACGCCAGTGTAGCTCCGCCTGGAACTGAGGCGTCTTGGTTTTCACCAGAGTGCTGATATCGGCTTGATCGGCATCGTTCGGATCGAGCGTGGCCTCTTTGTAGCCTACCAGCGCCTGATAATTCACGAAGTCGGTGATACGGAAGTCGCGGAGCATCGCCGTGCCTTCAAAGCGCGTGCCTTTATCCAGCGTGACCACCTGTGAGCCATCTTTACGCTGCTCCATGTGCCCGCTGTCGGCCAGCACTACCGAAGGACGCGCATTCCCTTTCGGACGCAGTTGCGCCAGGAACACGTTGCCAAAGGTATTACCTTTCACATTCTCAACAAACAGCACCGCATTCCCGTCGCTGGAGGTTTGGAACTGCCCAGCCGCTAGCGCTGCCGCGCCTGGGTTAGCTTTAGCATTTTGTGTCACCTCTTCCTGATAACGCGACGACCAGGGACCTAACCAGATGACGTTAACGGCTGCGACCGCTGAAGTCAGCAACATCAAAATCATCGCCGCTTTGATGAGCACGCTTTTGCCGAGGCCGCAGGCATGCATCACCGTGATTTCACTTTCGGTGTACAGCCGTCCCAGGGTCATTAAAATCGCCAGAAACAGGCTTAGGGGCAGGATAAGTTGTGCCATTTCAGGCACGCCAAGTCCTAACAATGTCAGAACTAAGTTTGTTGGGATCTCGCCATCCACCGCAGCACCCAAAATCCGCACTAACTTCTGACAAAAGAAGATCAGTAGCAGGATGAAGAGGATAGCCAGCTGGCTTTTGAGCGTTTCCCGAACCAGATATCTAATGATGATCACGCTTAGTACGCCTGTGATAACTTGTCTTTTTGCAGGAAAATCGCTAGTTTCAACGCTTATCAGCCATTTTTCTTCATCAATGGCCGTCATCGTAGCTAAAATAGTATGACGAACGCGTTAGCGTGGTGAAAAAACAACGTATTGTCACCACAACTCATTATGACTACCGGCGTTGAATTGTCATGGCGTCGCAACGAAGTAATGAGTTACGAGCGCGCTACATTCTAACGACAGCTAAGGCCGTTGTCTTTAAGATTCAGGAGAGTGCATGGAGTTCAGTGTAAAAAGCGGTAGCCCGGAAAAACAGCGTAGCGCCTGCATTGTCGTTGGCGTTTTCGAACCGCGCCGTTTGTCGCCCATTGCTGAGCAATTGGATAAGATTAGCGATGGCTATATCAGCGCCCTGCTGCGCCGCGGTGAACTGGAAGGGAAAGTGGGCCAAACGCTGCTGCTGCACCATGTGCCGAATATCCTCTCCGAACGCATCCTGCTGATTGGCTGCGGTAAAGAGCGCGAGCTGGATGAGCGCCAGTACAAGCAGGTGATTCAGAAAACAATTAATACGCTGAATGACACCGGTTCGATGGAAGCGGTGTGCTTCCTGACCGAGCTGCACGTAAAAGGCCGCAATACTTACTGGAAAGTGCGTCAGGCGGTCGAAACCTCGAAAGAGGCACTCTACAACTTCGATCAGCTGAAAAGCAATAAAGTGGAGCCGCGTCGCCCGCTGCGCAAACTGGTGTTCAACGTGCCAACCCGCCGTGAACTGACCAGCGGCGAACGTGCCATTCAGCACGGGTTAGCCGTGGCTGCCGGTGTGAAAGCAGCCAAAGATCTCAGCAATATGCCGCCAAATATTTGTAACGCCGCGTATCTGGCTTCACAGGCGCGACAGCTGGCGGATGCGTATAGCAAAAATGTCACCACGCGCGTCATTGGCGAGCAGCAGATGAAAGAGCTGGGGATGAACGCTTATCTGGCGGTCGGCGCGGGTTCCCATAACGAATCGCTGATGTCGGTCATTGAGTACAAAGGCAGCAACGATCCTGAAGCTCGGCCGATTGTGCTGGTGGGTAAAGGCTTAACCTTCGATTCCGGCGGTATCTCCATCAAACCGGCCGAAGCGATGGATGAGATGAAGTACGACATGTGCGGCGCGGCCTCGGTGTATGGCGTGATGCGCATGGTGGCAGAACTGAATCTGCCGCTGAATGTGGTGGGCGTGCTGGTAGGCTGTGAAAACATGGCCGATGGCAAAGCGATGCGACCGGGCGACGTGTTAACCACCATGTCTGGCCAAACCGTTGAAGTGCTCAATACCGATGCCGAAGGGCGTCTGGTGCTGTGTGATGCGCTGACCTACGTTGAACGCTTCGAGCCAGAAGTGGTGATTGACGTGGCAACGCTGACCGGTGCCTGCGTCATTGCATTAGGCCATCACGTTAGCGGATTGATGTCGAACCACAACCCGCTGGCACACGAGCTGATCAGCGCGTCTGAGCAGTCTGGCGATCGCGCCTGGCGCTTGCCGATGGCCGATGAGTATCAGGAGCAGCTGGAATCCAATTTTGCCGATATGGCGAACATTGGCGGCCGTCCTGGCGGCGCGATCACCGCAGCCTGCTTCCTTGCGCGCTTTGCGCGTAAGTTTAACTGGGCGCACCTGGATATCGCCGGCACAGCATGGCGTTCTGGTAAAGCTAAAGGCGCCACCGGCCGTCCGGTGCCGCTGCTGTCGCAGTTCCTGCTGAATCGTGCGGGATTGAACGGCGACGATTAAGTTGTCGCTGTGCGGTCATTGAAACGGTGCGCATCAATGCGCACCCTACGAAGTTGGGTTGCCATTAATGGCGACCGAAAAGATAGACGCACGAACCCGCGGGGCGCACAATGCGCCCCACTGTCATTTATGGAAATGAGTCCGCCATGAAAAACGCCACTTTCTATGTGATGGAGTCTGAGAGCGCAGGCGACGGCTTAACCGCCATTGAAGCCCTGGTGTGCTCTCTTGCCGAAACACGCTGGCGTGACGGCAAACGCATCCTGATCGCCTGCGAAAATGAAGAACAGGCCAATCGGCTGGATGAAGCACTCTGGCAGCTGCCGGCCAACGCCTTTGTGCCACACAATCTGGCTGGCGAAGGCCCGCGCTATGGCGCACCAGTTGAACTGGCCTGGCCGCAGCGCCGCGGCAGTTCGCCGCGCGATCTGTTGATCAGCCTTTTGCCGCAGTTCGCAGATTTTGCTACTGCTTTCCATGAAGTGATAGACTTCGTACCTTATGAAGAATCCCTAAAACAACTGGCGCGCGATCGCTATAAAGCCTATCGCAGCGTTGGTTTCCAATTGAATACGGCGACGCCACCCTCGCCGCAAACGACAGTGTAGAAATGGAAAAGACATATAACCCGCAAGATATCGAGCAGCCGCTCTACGAGCACTGGGAACAGCAGGGCTACTTTAAACCGAATGGCGACACCAGCCAGGAAAGCTTTTGCATCATGATCCCGCCGCCGAACGTCACCGGCAGCTTGCATATGGGTCACGCTTTCCAGCAAACCATCATGGATACCATGGTGCGTTACCAGCGCATGCAGGGCAAAAATACCCTGTGGCAGGCCGGTACCGATCACGCCGGTATCGCGACGCAGATGGTGGTTGAGCGTAAGATCGCCGCTGAAGAGGGCAAAACGCGCCAGGATTACGGTCGCGATGCGTTCATCGACAAAATCTGGCAGTGGAAAGCGGAATCCGGCGGCACCATCACCCGTCAGATGCGTCGTCTTGGCAACTCGGTTGATTGGGAGCGCGAGCGCTTCACCATGGACGACGGTTTGTCCAACGCGGTGCGTGAAGTGTTTGTCCGCCTGTATAAAGAGAACCTGATTTACCGCGGCAAGCGCCTGGTAAACTGGGATCCAAAACTGCGTACCGCCATCTCCGATCTGGAAGTGGAAAACCGCGAGAGCAAAGGCTCGATGTGGCATATCCGCTATCCGCTGGCTGACGGTGTGAAAACCGCGGAAGGCAAAGATTATCTGGTGGTGGCCACCACCCGTCCGGAAACCCTGTTGGGCGATACCGGCGTCGCGGTTAACCCGGAAGATCCGCGCTACAAAGATCTGATCGGCAAAGAAGTGATCCTGCCGCTGGTGAACCGCCGCATTCCGATCGTTGGCGATGAACATGCCGACATGGAAAAAGGCACCGGCTGCGTGAAGATCACGCCAGCGCATGACTTCAACGACTACGAAGTCGGTCGTCGTCACAAGCTGCCAATGATCAACATTCTGACCTTTGATGGCGATATCCGCGAGCGCGCGGAAGTGTTCGACACCAATGGTGAAGTGAGCGACGAGTGTGCCGACGATATCCCAGCACCGTTCCAGAAAATGGAGCGTTTTGCTGCGCGTAAAGCGATTGTCGCTGCCGTTGACGAAATCGGCCTGCTGGAAGAGATCAAACCGCACGACCTGACCGTTCCTTACGGCGATCGCGGCGGTGTGGTGATTGAACCGATGCTCACCGACCAATGGTATGTGCGCACCGCGCCGCTGGCGAAAGTTGCGGTGGAAGCGGTTGAGAATGGCGACATCCAGTTCGTGCCAAAACAGTACGAAAACATGTACTTCTCGTGGATGCGTGACATTCAGGATTGGTGTATTTCGCGTCAGCTGTGGTGGGGACACCGCATTCCGGCGTGGTACGACAACGACGGCAACGTCTACGTTGGCCGCACCGAAGATGAAGTGCGTCAGGAAAACCATCTGGCCGCCGACGTCGCGCTGCGCCAGGATGACGACGTGCTGGATACCTGGTTCTCATCCGGCCTGTGGACATTCTCTACTCTCGGCTGGCCAGAGAACACTGAAGCGCTGCGTACCTTCCACCCAACCAGCGTACTGGTGAGCGGCTTCGACATTATCTTCTTCTGGATTGCGCGCATGATCATGCTGACCATGCACTTCATCAAAGATGAAAACGGCAAGCCGCAGGTACCGTTTAAAACCGTCTATATGACCGGTTTGATCCGCGATGAAGAAGGCCAGAAGATGTCCAAGTCGAAAGGCAACGTCATCGATCCGCTGGATATGATTGACGGTATTTCGCTGGAAGATCTGCTGGAGAAGCGTACCGGCAACATGATGCAGCCGCAGCTGGCTGAGAAGATCCGCAAACGTACCGAGAAGCAGTTCCCGGACGGCATCGTGCCTTCAGGTACCGATGCGCTGCGCTTTACCCTCGCCGCGCTGGCTTCTACCGGCCGTGACATCAACTGGGACATGAAACGCCTGGAAGGTTATCGCAACTTCTGTAACAAGCTGTGGAACGCCAGCCGCTTCGTGCTGATGAACACCGAAGAGCAGGATTGCGGACAAAACGGCGGCGAAATGAAGCTGTCACTGGCGGATCGCTGGATTTTGAGCGAATTCAACCGCAGCGTGAAGGCATATCGTGAAGCGCTGGATAGCTATCGCTTTGATATCGCCGCCAATATTCTCTACGACTTCACCTGGAACCAATTCTGTGACTGGTATCTGGAGCTGACGAAGCCGGTGATGACCAGCGGTAGCGAAGCGGAACTGCGCGGCACGCGTAATACGCTGGTTACCGTGCTGGAAGCGCTGCTGCGTTTGGCACATCCGATCATTCCTTACATCACCGAAACCATCTGGCAGCGTGTGAAAGGCCTGAAAAACATCGATCACGATACCATCATGCTGCAGCCGTTCCCGCAGTATGAGGCGGCAAAAGAAGATGCCGAGGCGCAAGCCGATATCGAGTGGATGAAGCAGGCGATCGTCGCGGTGCGTAATATTCGTGCCGAGATGAATATTGCACCAAGCAAGCCGCTTGATGTGCTGCTGCGTGATTGCTCCGCTGCGGCGCAGCGTCGCGTGGATGAGAACCGCACCTTCCTGTCACGCCTGGCGCGTCTGGAGAGCCTGACCATTCTGCCTGCCGGCGAGAAAGGCCCGGTTGCGGTGACCAAGATTGTTGAAGGCGCTGAGTTGCTGATCCCAATGGCGGATCTGGTGAACAAAGAAGCCGAGCTGGAGCGCCTGGCGAAAGAGCTGGTGAAACTTGATGTCGAAATCGAGAAGATCCAGACCAAGCTGGCGAATGAAGGCTTTGTGTCACGTGCGCCGGAAGCGGTCGTCGCCAAAGAGCGTGAGCGCGTGGCTGAGCTTGAACAATCTAAAGCAAAACTGTTTGAACAGCAGGGCGTGATTGCGGCATTGTAAGCGCTTCAGTCCAATTGCTTAATCGAAGCCGGGCACTGCCCGGCTTTTTTATACCGGAAGATAATGATGACCACCGACGCCCCCATCAATTTAAAGGTGCGCCCGATTACAGCCGCCGATAATCCGCTGATCGCGCAGGTGATCCGCGACGTATCAGCCGAATTTGGTCTAACGGCGGACAAAGGCTACACCGTGTCCGATCCCAATCTGGATCGCCTGTTCGAGTTGTATAGCGAAGCCAACAGCGCTTATTGGATTGTCGAGCATGACGGCGTGGTGGTGGGCGGTGGCGGCGTTGCACCGCTGGCCTGTAGCGCACCAGATATTTGCGAGCTGCAGAAGATGTATTTCCTGCCGCAGGTACGCGGCTTGGGGTTGGCGCGCGATCTGGCGCTGCGCGCCATGGAGTATGCACGTCAGCAAGGTTTTCAGCGCTGCTACCTGGAAACCACCGGTAGCCTGACGCGTGCGATTAAGCTGTATGAGTCGTTGGGGTTTGAGCTGATTGATAGCGCGATGGGCTGCACCGGGCATGTGGATTGCGAAGTGCGGATGTTGAAGGTGTTGTAATGAATGGGGTCGCCATAAATGGCGACCCTACGGTGTAACATAGGGTGCGCATTCATGCGCACCGCGTAACCGCTAAGAAATCAATGTCTTAAACCGCCGGCACACCGCTATGAAACCGCAGTTCGCTATCCGGCTCGCTGATTAAGCGCGCTTCTGCGGCACCAAACGCCTGCACCCGTGGCGCAATATCCTTCGGCGAAATCTGCTGCGCCAGCTTCAGGTAATCCTGATAGTGACGCGCTTCCGATCGCAACAGCGAAATGTAGAACTTCTCCAGCTGCTCATCCAGATACGGCGCCAGGCTGGCAAAACGCTCACAGGATCGCGCTTCGATGTACGCTCCGCAAATCAACTTATCCACCAGCGCATCTGGCTCATACGTGGCGATTTCACGGATCAACCCTTTGGCATAACGGCTGGCGGTGATTTTGCGATAGGGCAAACCGCGCGACTGCATGATTTCCCACACCTGATAGAAGTGATGCAGTTCCTCTTTAATCAGCAACACCATCATCTCCACCAAATCATCCGCCCACGGTAGCTCGTTGCGTACAATGATGCTTTTGGTCAAATTCTTGTGCGCATTGATGAAGTTGTTGTCCGGCTCATCGCGGTAAATAAAATCTTCATAAGGCTTAAGCCACGCCAGAATGGCATCACCACTCGGCTTATCCGCCACGTATTTACGGATGATAAACACCGCGGTTTGCGCGGCCTTCAACTCGCATACCATGTGATCGGTAAGCAGCAGCGTCAGATTTTCCGGCTTGCGAGCCTCATCAATCCACGCTTGTGGCGTGCGGCAATGCAGGAATTGATAGATTGGTTCTAACAGTGGAGCGTAATTCATCGGCAATCTTTATCTGGCGAGGAGAAAGTATCAGGGCGGCGAGCGCCGCCCATGAAGGCTTAGTGACGGACACCGTTGTCTTCTTCGTCGTCGATGAACTCGCCATCGTCGTCTTCATCTTCGGCATCCGGATCTTCAAAGTAGGTGCCCCAGCCGTCGTAATCGACGTTGTAGCTGCCCGCCAGATTGACCAGTTGCTCAACCTGCGCATCAATCAACTCAGGCTTCAGAGCGCCTTCGCTCAGGATATCCACGCACATTACGGTAGTGCCATCTTCCAGCTCCAGCTCTTCTGGCTCGCTGACTTCATAGCCCAGTTTGAAGGCATCAACGGCGACTTTTTCCAGCGAGTCGAAATTGTTGCAGGAGAGATGATGCTCGATAGTGTAAAGCGCATCGGGATCGCTGCCGTCTTCCAGCAACTCTTCGATGATCAGTCGCGTCTCTTCGCGCTGTTCTTCCAGCAATGCTTCATATGCCATGGATGTGTCCTCAAAATATTCGGCTGAATACAATTATTTTCCCACACTGCCTCGCGCGCCACTACACAAAACAACAAGTTTCTTAACGGCGGGGTTGAAAATGCATATTCATACGGTTAGATTGAATTTTAATTCATTTTAATGCGAGTATCCGGAGCGCTGTATGAGTCAGCTACATCAAAGACATTTCCTGAGATTGCTGGATTTTACCCCAGTCGAAATCGATTCTCTGCTGAGTCTGGCAGGTGAATTAAAACACGCCAAGAAAAATGCCAGCGAAACGCAGTACCTGAAAGGCAAAAACATCGCGCTCATCTTCGAAAAAGACTCGACTCGTACCCGATGCTCTTTCGAAGTTGCCGCTTACGATCAGGGCGCTAACGTCACCTATCTTGGTCCGAGCGGTAGCCAAATCGGCCACAAAGAGTCGATGAAAGACACCGCGCGCGTGCTGGGCCGTATGTATGACGGCATCCAGTATCGCGGCTACGGCCAGGAACTGGTAGAAACCTTAGCGGAGTTCGCTGGCGTGCCGGTGTGGAACGGCCTCACCACCGAGTTTCACCCGACGCAGCTGCTGGCCGATCTGCTAACCATGCAGGAACATCTGCCCGGCAAATCGCTGAATGAAATGACGCTGGTTTACGTTGGCGATGCGCGCAACAACATGGGCAACAGCATGCTGGAAGCCGCGGCGCTGGTGGGTCTTGATCTGCGTCTGGTGGCGCCAAAAGGTTGCTGGCCTGAAGCGGAATTAGTAGAACAATGCCGCGTGGCCGCCCAGCAAACCGGCGGGAAAATCACGCTGACCGAAGATATCGCCGAAGGCGTGCAAGGTGCCGACTTCATCTATACGGATGTATGGGTGTCGATGGGCGAAGCCAAATCGGTGTGGGAAGATCGCATCGCCCTGCTGCGTCCGTATCAGGTGAACAGCGCCATGCTGGCACTGACCGGTAATCCGCAGGTGAAGTTCCTGCACTGCTTACCGGCTTTCCATGATGACAAAACCACCTTGGGCCGCCAGATGGCGGAACAGTACGGTTTGCAGGATGGCATGGAAGTGAGTAATGCGGTGTTTGAATCGGCGCACAGCATCGTGTTCGATCAGGCAGAAAACCGCATGCACACCATCAAAGCGGTGATGGTTGCAACGTTGGGTAAGCGATAAATACACCGAAGCAAACGTTTACCTCGCGCGCGATATTTGCTTGCTGCAAATCAGTGAATGCGTATAATGCGGCCCAATTTGCCGGAGGAAACATGCAACAGCGCAGCGCACAACTTGACGCTCCACGACGCCTGACAGCGGGCGGCGCAGCTGTTTCTTTCCGTCATCAATCGATCGTCAAAAAAGCCCCTTAAGCAGGGGCTTTTTTTTGTCCGCAATCCGGCAACGCAGAGGAGAACGCTATGGCCAACCCGCTATATCGCAAGCACATCATTTCCATTAACGATCTCAACCGCGACGAGCTGGAGCTGGTGCTGCATACTGCCGCCCAGCTCAAAGCGCATCCTCAGCCGGAGCTGCTGAAACACAACGTTATCGCCAGCTGCTTCTTTGAGGCTTCAACGCGTACGCGCCTGTCGTTTGAAACTGCGATGCATCGCCTCGGTGCGTCGGTGGTCGGCTTTGCGGATGGCAGCAACACCTCGCTCGGTAAGAAAGGCGAAACCCTCGCCGATACCATTTCGGTGATTGGTACTTACGTCGATGCCATTGTGATGCGACATCCGCAGGAAGGCGCGGCGCGTCTGGCGACCGAATTTTCCGGCGGCATTCCGATACTTAATGCCGGTGACGGTGCCAACCAGCATCCGACGCAAACGCTGCTCGATCTCTTCACCATCCGCGAAACGCAAAGCCGCCTGGATAACCTGAATGTGGCGATGGTTGGCGATCTCAAATATGGCCGCACCGTGCATTCACTGACGCAGGCGCTGGCGAAGTTTGACGGCAACCGCTTCTTCTTTATCGCCCCCGATGCGCTGGCGATGCCGTCGTACATCACCGATATGCTGGATGAGCAGAACATTGCCTGGTCGCGCCACGACACCATCGAAGAAGTGATGCCACAACTCGATATTCTCTACATGACGCGCGTGCAGAAAGAGCGCCTCGATCCGTCGGAATATGCCAACGTCAAAGCGCAGTTCATCCTGCGCGCCGCCGATTTGGTCGGTGCGCGCGATAACATGAAAGTGCTGCATCCGCTGCCACGTATCGATGAGATCACCACCGATGTCGATAGCACGCCGCATGCCTGGTATTTTCAGCAGGCCGGTAACGGCATCTTCGCCCGCCAGGCACTGCTGGCGTTGGTACTCAATAGCGAACTGGCACTGTAAGGAGTAAACCGATGACTCACGATAATAAACTGCAGGTTGAAGCCATCAAGCGCGGCACGGTGATTGACCATATTCCCGCGCAGGTTGGCTTTAAGTTACTCTCGCTGTTCCGCCTGACTGAAACCGATCAGCGCATCACCATCGGCCTCAATTTGCCGTCGGGCGAAATGGGGCGCAAGGATCTGATCAAAATTGAGAATACTTTCCTGACGGACGATCAGATCAACCAGCTAGCGGTATATGCTCCGCTCGCTACGGTTAACCGCATTGATGAATACGAAGTGGTGGCGAAGATCGCCCCAACCTTGCCGGATCGTATCGATCGCGTGCTGACTTGCCCAAACAGCAACTGTATCAGCCGTAACGAGCCGGTGTTCACCAGCTTTGCGGTGAAAAAGCGTGCGGATGATGTGCACCTGAAGTGCAAATATTGTGAGAAAGAGTTTGCGCGCCACGTGGTGCTCGGTCACTGGTAATCGCCCACGTCGTCCCTATAATGGGGCGAGCAATTTCGCGGCGGACATCGGTCGGCCGCGCACTTATTAAGGAGAAACAATGTCTCGCGAAATCAGTACCTCAAACGCACCGGCAGCGATTGGCCCTTACGTGCAGGGCGTGGATCTCGGCAGTATGATCATCACTTCTGGCCAGATTCCGGTTGATCCGGCCACCGGCGCCGTGGCAGATGACGTGTCTGCACAGGCGCGTCAGTCGCTGGAAAATGTGAAGGCGATTGTTGAAGCCGCCGGCCTGAAAGTGGGCGACATTGTGAAAACCACCGTGTTTGTGAAAGACCTGAATGACTTCGCCACGGTGAACGCGACGTATGAAGCGTTCTTCACCGAGCACAACGCCAGCTTCCCAGCGCGTTCCTGCGTGGAAGTGGCGCGTCTGCCGAAAGATGTGAAGATTGAGATTGAGGCAATCGCGGTACGCCGTTGATTGTTAAGGGTGCGCATCAATGCGCCCCCTACAACTCTTCGTGCCTTTCATAGGGTCGCCATTCATGGCGACCTCCGCTATTTAAACGATCGCAGCAGCTTCTCCAGCGGCCTGACTAACGCCAGCACAGTTTCATCCTGCACCTGCGCTGCGGCGTCCAGCTGCGCATGCATCTGCGCGACCTCACCCGCACCGTACGCCTGATTACGCTCCAGCGCGTTCACCAAATCCAGCCCCATTCGGCTCAGCTGAGCAACCTGCTGCACCTGCTGCTGTAGCGGCTTGAGTTGATAATTGCCCAAAACCAACGGCATCACCGCATCACTGTTGTTCTGCCAGCGCTGCAGTTGCTGGCGGATCGCATGTGCCGCCGCGTGATCCGTGCGGTTAGCAATCAGGCGGTCGACCTGTTTATCCAGCAAGCGCACCGCGTTGCTCTCGGCGGGCAGCACATCTGCCAACCGGTTCAAGGGTTCAAAGTAGTCGTAATGCCCCGCCTGGAATTTCAGATGTTGCCGCGTGTAGTATTGCGCCGGTTCAAGCACTTCGGCCAGCACGCGCAGCGGCGTGATGTCGCTGCTGTTTGCCAGCCGCATCATCTGCACTTCCGCTTGCTGATGCTGCTGCAAGCCCACCGAAATCGTGCCCCAGCGATCCACGGCGCTCAAACGCCGATACATGTTATCGCTGTCGGTGACATCTTTTGCAGACCACAATCGCTCGGCCACCACAAAGGCGCGCGGCCACAGGCGCGTATCGATCACCCGGCTATTGACGTTCTCCGCCCACAGCGCCGCTTCACCGCCAATCAGATTATTTTGCATCTGTTCAGGCGTAGGCAGCGATGGCGCAATACCTTTTGGTAGCTGCGTCAACTTGCTGCCTTCTGCTGGGTAACGTACGTTGCCCACCAGCATATAGCCGGTCAGCTTGTCTTGCGTCAGCGTCACCATCGGCTGGAAAGGTCCCATCCACGTATCAACACTGAACGTCAGCTGCGTTGGTGAGAGCCAGCGGATATCGCTGACCATACGACGCGCTTTGCCGCTGAAATCAATAAAGCCGCGCCAGCCGTTTTTACTTTCAATCAGGGTAAAACTGCCTTTTAGCACACTGCCTTTCAGGCGTGGCATGGTGAACTGCCAGCTCTGAGCCTGCTCGCCGGATCGCAGCTGATCCGCACCGTTAAGGCCCTGCGGCCAGGGTTCATTACGGTAGTGATAAGCGGCGGTCTGCGGCTGATCGAGATAAAACCCGGTGGAAAGAATGCCGCGGAAATCATTTTGCGCCACGGTGCCAAGTGCGTCCTGGCCTTGCCACGATTGAATCAGAATGCTTTTCGGCAGATCCGGATGGTAAACCTCATCCCACCCAATCATGCGGCGCTGGTGCGCTTCGAGGATTTTCTCGACGCGCTGGTTAAACCAGGCCTGCAGCGCATGCGTATCCTTCAGGCCGCGATCGCGCATAAATTGCTGAATGCGCGTCGAATCATTCCACTGCGTGGGATCAACCTCATCGCCGCCAATGTGCACATAGGGATCCGGGAAGATCGCCGTCACTTCGCCCATCAAGGTGTCGATAAAGCGGAACACCGCTTCGTTGCTGGGATCGAGCAGCGGCTTAAACACGCCCCAACCACGCTCCATTTGATACGGCCCCGGCGCGCTCATCAGTTCAGGCATCGCAACGGCAATCGCCGACGCATGGCCGGGCAGATCGATTTCCGGCACCACGCGCACGCCGCGCTGCGTGGCATAGCGCACCACATCGCGCATCTGCTGCTGCGTATAGTACAAGCCGTCGCTGGCTTTCTCCTGCAGCTGTGGATAGTGGCTGGAGGCAAAGCGCCAACCTTGATCGTCGGTTAAGTGCCAGTGAAACACATTCATGCGCGCGGCCGCGATGCCATCGATTTGCCGCTTCACGGTTTCAATCGGCAGGAAGTGACGCGCCGAATCAATCAGTACACCGCGCCATGGAAAACGCGGTTTGTCGTCAATGGTAACGTAAGGAATTTGCGTCCCGCTTTCGGTGTTTTCGATCAGCTGCAGCACCGTTTCCATGCCGCGCATCGCACCAAACCGCGTATTGGCTTTTAATAATACGCCTGCGCTGTTGACCACGAGATGATAGCTTTCGTCGCTGTCCGGCTGCGGAAGGGGATCAACCGCCTGGGCAATTTGCACCTGGATGCTGGGGTGATCGCTGGAGGCGCTGTCTGGCAACAGCGGCCAGCCAGTTTGCCGTGCAATGCGCGCGCGCCAGCGCGCTTCGGTTCCCTCCAGATGATCGCCCGTAATATGTAGCGTAAATTGCGGTGTCAACGCATAGGCGCCGCCAGTGCTGGGCTGCTCAACGCTCTGCGGCCATGGCATTAAGGGGAGATCGCCTGCGGGTGCGGCGAAAGTTGAAAAAGTCATGGATAAACAACAGGCAAGCAACGTTCTTTGCAACAGCATGTAGGCATCCTTGTAAATGAAACGACGGACCAAATTGGGCAAAAGGCTCATTAAACCTGTTTCGCGTTGCAAAGCAAGTGATAGCAGGCTGAAATCTGGACGGGTTAAAACTTTTTCATTTTAGCGGGGTTAACGATTGCGCGGCTTTCAATCTTCGTTGTGGCTTCTTTGCTGTAGGTCAAACAGTAGGTGATTAATTCTCCCTTAAGCACCACATATAGCGGTTAAACTCCTTAAAACATCAATATGTAGTTCTACGGAGAGAAGATGGCGACGGTGGTGATTAAGCGTGACGGTTGCAGAGTGCCGTTTGATGCGCAGCGAATTGAAGCGGCAGTGCAGGCTGCCGCGCGTGCAGCACAGATCGACGATACGGCATGGTGCGAACAGGTTGCTAAACAGGTGAGCCAGCAGCTTGCTGCGCACGCGGAAGTGGATATACGCGATATTCAGTGCGCAGTAGAAGAGACGTTGATGAGTGGCCGCTGGCCGCAATTGGCGCGCGCTTATATCGAATACCGTCACGATCGTGACCTGGCACGCGAGCAGCGTGGCAAACTGCATCACGCTATCCGTGGGCTGGTTGAACAAACTAACGCCGCTTTGCTCAATGAAAATGCTAACAAAGACAGCAAAGTGATCCCAACGCAGCGCGATCTGCTGGCAGGGATCGTTGCTAAACACTATGCGCAGCAGCAACTACTGCCGCGCGATGTGGTATTGGCGCACGAGCGCGGGGAAATTCACTATCACGATCTCGACTACTCCCCCTTCTTCCCGATGTTTAACTGCATGCTGATCGATCTGCACGGCATGCTGACCAACGGTTTCAAAATGGGTAATGCCGAAATCGAGCCGCCCAAATCGATCGCTACCGCCACGGCGGTCACCGCGCAGATTATTGCCCAGGTTGCCAGCCATATTTATGGCGGTACCACCATCAACCGCATTGATGAAGTGCTGGCACCGTTCGTCACTCTCAGTCTGGAAAAACACCGCGCGGTCGCGCAGGAGTGGCAAATTGCTGATGCCGAAGCCTACGCTCGGGCTCGTACCGAGAAAGAGTGCTATGACGCGTTTCAGTCGCTGGAATACGAAGTGAATACGCTGCACACCGCCAACGGCCAGACGCCCTTTGTCACCTTCGGCTTCGGTCTCGGCACAGATTGGGCAGCACGCCTGATTCAACAGTCGATCCTGCGTAACCGCATCGCCGGGCTGGGCAAAAATCACAAAACCGCCGTCTTCCCGAAACTGGTGTTTGCTATTCGCGAAGGCGTTAATCGCAGCAAGGGGGATTTTAATTATGATATCAAGCAACTGGCGCTGGAGTGCGCCAGCAAGCGCATGTACCCCGACATCCTTAACTACGAGAAAGTGGTGGAGGTCACCGGCTCATTTAAAACGCCGATGGGCTGCCGTAGCTTCCTGGGCGTTTACGAGGAGAACGGCGAACAAATTCATGAAGGCCGCAACAATATTGGGGTGATCAGCCTGAACCTGCCACGTATCGCGCTGGAAGCGAAAGGTAATGATGCGCAGTTCTGGCTACTGCTGGATGAACGCTTGGCGCTAGCGAAACGTGCATTAATGACGCGCATTGCCCGGCTGGAAAAAACCAAAGCGCGCGTAGCGCCCATTCTCTATATGGAAGGTGCCTGCGGCGTGCGACTGAAAGCCGATGACGAAGTCGGCGCCATTTTCCGCAACGGTCGCGCATCCATTTCCCTTGGCTATATTGGCCTGCACGAAACGCTGAACGCGCTGAGCGGCAACGAAGTCCATCCTTATGATGCGGATTATCTGCGTGAAAAAGGCGTGGCGATTGTGACGCATCTGCGCAACGCGGTGGATGCATGGAAAGCCGAAACTGGTTACGGCTTCAGTTTGTACAGCACGCCGAGCGAGAATTTGTGCGATCGCTTCTGCCGTCTCGATGCCGCTGAGTTTGGCGTAGTCGCCGGCGTGACCGATAAAGGGTATTACACCAATAGCTTCCATCTCGACGTCGAGAAAAAGGTCAATCCTTACGACAAGATCGACTTTGAAGCACCCTATCCGGCCATCGCCAACGGCGGTTTCATCTGTTACGGCGAATATCCCAACATCCAGCACAATCTCAAAGCGCTGGAAGACGTGTGGGATTACAGCTATCACCGCGTGCCCTATTACGGCACCAACACGCCGATTGATGAGTGCTACGAATGTGGCTTTAGCGGCGAGTTCAGCTGTACCAGTAAAGGTTTTACTTGTCCGTGCTGCGGTAATCACGACCCGGCGCGCGTTTCGGTGACGCGTCGCGTGTGCGGCTATCTCGGCAGTCCGGACGCGCGTCCGTTTAATGCCGGTAAGCAGGAAGAGGTACAGCGCCGCGTCAAACATCTGGAGACAGGACAACTAGGATGATGCATATCCACCGCTACTATCCCGTCGATATTGTTAATGGACCCGGCACCCGCTGCACGCTGTTTGTAGCGGGCTGCGAGCATCAGTGTCGCGGCTGCTATAACCAGAGCACGTGGCGAGTGGATTCTGGCGTGCCCTTTACGCTGGAGATGGAAGAGCAGCTGATTGCCGATCTTAACGATCGGCGGATTCCACGCCAGGGATTGTCACTGAGCGGTGGCGATCCGCTGCATCCGCATAACGTGCCGCATATTCGCCGCCTGGTGAAGCGCGTGCGGCGTGAATGTCCGGATAAGGATATCTGGCTGTGGACCGGTTACGAAATGGCAGAGCTTAGCGATGCGCAGCGCGAAGTGCTGGATGAGATTGACGTGCTGATCGACGGACGTTTTATTGAGGCAGAGAAAGATGCGCGGCTGCTGTGGCGCGGCAGCCGCAATCAGAAAATGTGGTGGCTACGCCAGCCACAAGCCGAGCACGCCGAGCAGCATCCCGCTGCAGGCCACGCCGATTAGCGCGATCCACAACGCACGGGCGGGAAATGCCCGATGCAACATCAATAAAGACGGCACACTGACGGCGGGCAGCGTCACTAGCAACGCCAGCGCAGGCGCAATTCCCATGCCCGCCAACATCATAGTCTGCACAATCGGGATTTCTGCGGCGGTGGGAATCACAAACAGGCAGCCCGCAATCGCCATTAACATCACCCAGATCAGCGTATTGCCCACCGCACCATTAGCATGCGGAAACAGCCAAACTCGTGCAGCTCCAAGCAACAATACCGCGACGATATACAGCGGAATGGTGTTGCAGAACAATCGCCACATCACCCGCAGCCAGCGTGTCAGAAACGGTTGTTCATCGTGAGTAACCGTGACGGGCGCAGCAACGGCGTGATCGGGCACGCTGCGTTGCACCAGCCAGGCGATACCCAACACCATGATCAGACCAGCCACCAGCCGAATGGCCGCAACGTTCCAGCCGAGCACAAAGCCCATAAAAATCAGCGTTGCCGGGTTGAGTAACGGATTCGCCAGCCAAAACGCCATCGCCGCGCCGCTCGAAACCTGCGACTGACGCAAGCCAGCGGTCACCGGTGCCGCACAGCAGCTGCACATCATCCCCGGCAAGCCCAGACCGGTGCCGACCAGCGTAGAGCCGAAGCGCGAGTCGCCCATCAAACGCATCAGCCAGCTGCGCGGAACCAGCACCTGCACCAGCGAACCCAGAATCACACCCAGCACTGCCGCTTTCCATACCGCAAGAAAATAGACCATGGCGTAATCGAGCGCCGCGCGCCACGGCGAGTCAGCCGCATTGGCCAGGATCGATTTACCGATCGAGTGGGTTTCAGCGGCAGTAAAAGCTTTACCGTAATAGGGCTGCCATTTGACATACCATAGGCCGATGACCACCACGGCCAGAAACAGCAGCGGTTTCCACCAGGCAAAGCGTGCTGCCGATGCTGAGGGGATACATTGAGTCATAACAGATTCCGTATTCAACTGAATAACGATTACCGCGCCGGGAGACGCGCTGAAGAGACCGCATTGTTATGCAGGTCTTTCGAATCTGCCATATTCAAACGGTGCAAACTTGATCCATCTCGGAAATTTACCTCGGTTGCGTTCAGCCGGCTGGCTTGCATTTTTCGCCATGGCGACCAGGCTTGTGGGTGAGTTATGTAACGAACACCCGTTCGGAATCAGCAAGGAGGAAAAAGATGAGCAAGAAAATAGCGGTACTGATTACCGATGAATTTGAAGACTCAGAGTTTACCTCACCGGCGGAGGCTTACACCAAGGCCGGCCACGAAGTGGTCACCATTGAGATGCAAGCCGGTAAAATCGTCAAAGGTAAACAGGGCAAAGCCGAGGTCAAAATCGATAAAGACATCGATGATGTCAGCGCGGCAGAATTCGATGCACTGCTGCTGCCAGGTGGACACTCGCCCGACGCCCTGCGCGGCGACGATCGTTTTGTCAACTTCACCAAAGAGTTTGTGGCCAGCGGCAAACCGATCTTTGCCATTTGTCATGGCCCGCAGCTGCTGATCAGTGCCAACGGCGTACGTGGCCGCAAAATGACCTGTGTAAAAGCTATCGCCATTGATCTGCGCAATGCCGGTGCGGATTTTTATGATAAAGAAGTGGTGGTGGATGACGACAAGCTCGTGACCAGCCGCACGCCAGAGGATCTGCCCGCGTTTAATCGCGAATCGCTGCGCATTTTGAACGCTGCTTAAACTCTTCTTTCGCATTGGGGTCGCCATAAATGGCGCCCCTATGACCTTGTCCATATTATCTTCTTACCGAATCCCAGCGCATTGTCGGTCATCTTCACTTCGTCGAGCGTGATCTCCCACAGCGGTGCAGTGACTTTTTTCGCCACCGGAAAACGCTTTTGATAGGCACGGCGCCCTATCGCCTCCCGTTCTCCACTCAGCTGCGTAATCTGACCACGATACTGCACGCCTTTAATCAACAGCACACTTTTCGGCTGGCCATTAATGGTGCCCGCAATACGTGGATTCATCTGCATTAACTGGCCATGACGGGTTTCCAGCTCAGTCATCAGCCAGAATGCCATGCTCGTTTCATCAAACACGTAAAAACAGTTAGCACACCAACTCTCGTCGCCGCAAGTCGCACAAAGCGAGAGCACGTGCTGCTTCTTCAGATAGCGAATCAGATGGGAAAGGTCAGACAAAGTGCGACTCCGTATGGCAAATAGCAGTGAGGACTGAAGCGCGCTACACTGCCTGCCAGCTATTTTTTGAGATGAGTATTATGGAACAGCGCTGGCAGCTTTATCTGCTACAAACTGCCGCTGGCATGCTTTATACCGGCATTACCACTGACGTTAATCGCCGTTTGCAGCAACATCAGCAGGGGCGCGGAGCACGCTCGCTGCGTGGCAAAGGTCCGCTGACGCTGGTTTTTCACTGTGATGCGGGTGACAGGGCTGCGGCTTCGCGCCTGGAATATCAGGTTAAGCAGCTAAGCCGCGCACAGAAACTGCAGCTGGTTGCGCAGCAGCCGCCCTGCCTGATGACCTGGTTTAGTCGAGACGATTAAACGGCAGCGCGAATTCGATCAACCCTTCCACGCCGACAAACGCGTCATCTGCCAGTTTGTACACCTGAAAGGCGGCTTCGCTGCCTAACCAACGACAGTGCAAACCATGACGCGCAGCGGGCTCAAAACCGAGCGGATTGTAGAACTCAGGATCGCCCAGCACCACCACAGCGCTATAGCTGAACTCGTTGAGTGAATCCAATCCTTCGTACACCAGTTTTTTAGCCAGCCCTTGCCCACGCACCGATTCATCCACGGCGAGCGGGGCCAAAGCGACCCAGTTACGGTCTTCACCTTGCAAGGTCACCGGGCTAAAAGCGGCATAACCCAGCACCTGACCTTCATCATCCGTGGCGACAACGCCGAGAGTAAGCAAGCCATCTTCGCGCAGTTGTTGAATTAATTCCGCTTCGGCCGCGGTAGCAAAACTGCGCCTTAACAGGCTATCGATGCCTGCGGCATCAACGCCAATTTCAGTACGAATTAACATGAGATCCCCGCGCGCGCCTCAGCGGCCTTCGCGTCCTGTTTCATTCCTGCTTCAATAAAAGCAGCCAGCTGCTGCAACCCCGTGCGTAAAGGCGTGGGCATGGCATCCAGTTCAATGGCATCCATTAGGTTCTTCACCTCCAGACCCAGCTCCGTGTCACCTTCAATCACCAACCGGCGTTGAAAGAACAACATATCGGGATCCGCTTTGCGTGCTGCTACCAGCAACAGATCGTTGGCTTCGCCGCGAAACCAGACATCAGCTTCGGTGTCGCGCGAAACGGTCAGGCGCCCTGCTTGCAGGGTGGTGATCCAGCGTAGATTGACATCGGCAATCTCGATTCCCAGAAAGCGCCCTTCCAGAAAGTCTAACTCACCTTCGGACAAAGCATGACGAAATTGCCAGTTTAAGAGTTGTTGCAGAATGGCTTTTTTCAACGGGAACGGAGTGATAGAAACCGGTAAGGCTAGGAATTCTGGTCCTTTTTCAACAATCAAACCACGTAAGCGCGCAAACATCATCGACATTCCCTTCAGAAAATTTCATCTATTTTGCCACAATCGCCAGGCTTCGCCTCCACTGAGATCAAGTAAATCGTTTCACAACTGGTCGAAAATGCTTCACTCCCGATCATCAATGGCGCTTTCACTGCCTTAAATCAACATTATCGTGAAGGCAGTTATCTACACTCTTCGGCTTAAGAATCCGGGGAGGAAAATGTATGGAACTGCTGTGTCCAGCGGGGAATTTGCCTGCGCTGAAATCGGCGGTGGAGCATGGTGCTGACGCGGTGTATGTCGGCCTGAAAGACGATACCAATGCCCGCCACTTTGCTGGCCTCAATTTTACCGATAAGAAACTGGCCGAGGCTGCACGCTATCTGCACCAGCATCGCCGAAAACTGCACGTGGCGATCAACACGTTTGCGCATCCCGATGGCATGAATCGCTGGCAGACGGCGATTGACGTTGCCGCCCAGAACGGAGCAGACGCGCTGATTTTGGCCGATATCGCTACGCTTGAATATGCAGCAAAACATTATCCGCAGGTCGAACGCCATCTTTCCGTGCAGGCCTCCGCCACCAATCTGCAAGCCATTCATTTTTATCATCGCCATTTTCAGCTTAGCCGCGTGGTGCTGCCGCGCGTGCTGTCGATGCATCAGGTGAAACAGCTGGCGCGCGAGACGCCGGTACCGCTCGAAGTGTTCGCCTTTGGCAGCCTGTGCATCATGGCTGAAGGCCGCTGCTACCTCTCATCCTGGCTGACCGGTGAGTCGCCGAATAGCGCTGGAGCCTGCTCTCCGGCGAAATTTGTACGCTGGCAGCAAACGCCGAAGGGGATGGAATCACGCCTTAATGAAGTGTTGATTGATCGTTACGCGCCCAACGAAAGCGCGGGATATCCCACGCTGTGTAAAGGCCGTTACGAAGTGGATAACCAGCGCTATCACGTGCTGGAAGAGCCTACCAGCCTGAACACGCTATCGCTGCTGCCTGAACTGCTGCGCGCCAACATTGCCTCGGTGAAAATTGAAGGCCGTCAGCGCAGCCCGGCGTATGTGGCGCAGGTGGCTAAAGTGTGGCGCCAGGCCATCGATCGCTGTATGGCATCGCCGGAGCACTATGTGGTGCAGGAGCCGTGGATGCAGGCACTCGGCGAATTGTCCGAAGGTAGCCAAACCACGCTGGGTGCTTATCACCGCGACTGGCAATAAGGAGATCGCATGAAATACGCTATCGGGCCGGTGCTGTGGTACTGGCCAACCGCAACCCTGGATACCTTTTATCAACGTGCCGCCGCAAGCAGCGCCGAAATCGTTTATCTCGGTGAAGCCGTTTGCAGCAAGCGGCGCGCTACCTCATTCAACCAATGGATGGAGATGGCGCGCATGCTGGCGCAGCACGGCAAGCAGGTGGTGTTGAGCACGCTGGCCCTGCTGCAGTCGCCTTCAGAGGTGAAAGAGCTGCGGCGCTATGTCGAAAACGGTGAGTTCCTGCTTGAAGCCAATGACATGGGAACCGTGAACATGGCGGCGGAACGCCAATTACCGTTTGTCGCCGGTCCCACGCTCAATGTGTACAACGCGCAAACGCTGCAGCTGTTACTGAAAGAAGGGATGACGCGCTGGTGTATTCCTGTGGAAATGTCACGCGACTGGCTAATTCAGCTGCTGCAACAGTGCGACGCTGCTGGCGTACGCGATAAGTTTGAGGTGGAAGTCCTCGGCTACGGCCATTTGCCGCTGGCGCTGTCGGCACGCTGCTTCACCGCGCGCGCCGAGAATCGCGCTAAAGATGATTGCCAAACCTGCTGTATTAACCATCCCACCGGCCGCCGCGTACTGTCGCAGGAAGGCCAGCAGGTGTTTGTGCTGAACGGCATTCAGACGATGAGCGGTTACTGCTACAACCTCGGCAATGATTTAACGGGCATGCATAACTGGGTCGATATCGTACGTCTGTCGCCACAGGGCGAAAGTACGCTAGGTGAAGTGGATCGCTTCCGTGCGAATGAAGCCGGACAGGCACCGCTGATGATGGCGCGAGGCAGTGACAGTAACGGTTATTGGCGTCGTCTGGCCGGTATGGAACTGGAAGGCGGCAGGTAAAGGCACATTCCGGCTATATTCGTGCTGTTATTAGCAGTTTTAATATGGGTATCGATGAGTAATACTCACTGGTGCAGGTAAGATTAAACACCTGCGCCATCCTTATCTGGAGTACCCATGTCTGAGAAAAAAACTGTTCGCCTGTCCGTATTGGATTTGGCTCCGATTCCGCAAGGTTCCGCAGCGCGCGACGCGTTCCACAATTCACTGGCGCTGGCTCGCCAATCTGAAGCCCTTGGTTTTCACCGCTACTGGCTGGCTGAACATCACAACATGACCGGGATTGCCAGCGCTGCAACCTCCGTATTAATTGGTTATTTAGCCGCAAATACCAACACGCTTCGTCTTGGCTCAGGCGGTATTATGCTGCCAAACCATGCGCCGCTGGTGATTGCCGAACAGTTTGGTACCCTTGAATCTCTCTATCCTGGCCGTATCGATCTCGGATTGGGCCGCGCCCCCGGATCGGACCAGCGCACCATGTTGGCATTGCGTCGCCATCTCTCCAGCGCACAAGCCGATAGTTTCCCGGAAGATGTATCAGAGCTGATTCGCTGGTTTGACGCCGAAGAAGGCGAACATCCGCCGGTACAACCGGTGCCAGGATTAGGGCTAAAAATTCCCGTATGGCTGCTCGGTTCTAGCTTGTACAGCGCACAGTTAGCCGCACAGCTCGGCCTGCCTTTCGCCTTTGCTTCACACTTTGCGCCGGACCTGTTGTTCCAGGCATTGCATCTTTATCGCGAGAAATTTAAACCTTCCGCGCGTTTAGCTAAGCCGTATGCCATGGTGTGCGTCAACGTGGTCGCCGCCGATAGCGAGCGTGATGCGCGCTTCCTCTTCACGTCAATGCAGCAGCAGTTTATTAATTTACGCCGTGGAAAACCGGGTCCGCTACCGGCTCCCGTGGAGAACATGGATAATCTGTGGTCGCCCTCTGAACAATATGGCGTGCAGCAAGCGTTGAGTATGTCGATTGTCGGTGACAGCGATAAAGTACGAAATGGCCTCGCGGCGCTGATGCGCGAAACTCAGGCGGATGAGATCATGGTCAATGGCCAGATTTTCGATACGCAGGCGCGTCTGCGTTCATTCGCACTGGCGATGGAAGCTGCACGCACGCTGTAACTGTTATTGCGGTGGGTAAAAACCTTCTGGCCCCACCGCAATCATGCGCACATCTCGCGCTGGCGACTGGCCGTGAAAGCGGCTGTACTCGCGACTGAACTGCGATGCGCTCTGATAACCTACCCGATAGCCCGCCGTTCCGGCATCCAGCTTCTCAATCAGCATCAAGCGACGTGCCTCGTTCAGACGCAGCTGCTTTTGATACTGCATCGGCGTCATCGCCGTCACCGCCTTAAAGTGATGATGCAGCGAAGAGATACTCATCCCTACGCTGCTTGCCAGCTGGTCCATTTTCAGCGGCTGATGAAAGTTCTCGCGCAGCCAGCGCGCGGCGCGGGCCACTTTGTTGCCGGGTCGCTCCGTCAACGCCATATTGAGAATGCGCGGGCCTTCTGGCCCGGTAAGCAGACGATAAAAAATCTCCTGCTCAATTAATGGCGCCAGCGCGGTGATGTCCTGCGGCTGATCCAATAACTCAATCAAACGCATTACCGCATCCACCAACGGCGGCGCGACTTTATGCACGGTAATACCGCGCTCGCTTATTGAATTGGTGCCAACATGATGGTGTGGAAAGTGCTCCAGATAACGCATCAGACGCGCTTCGTTGATGGTAATGCCAACGCCCAGATTGGGTTTTTCTGGCGTTGCCATCACCACGCAGGATTGCACCGGCATATCGAGCGTCACCAGTAATAAATCGCCCGGTCCGTAATGCATGACATCGTCGCCCATGCGCAGCGCTTTTTGCCCTTGCGCTACCAGCGCAAAACTTGCCCAGGTGGCGATGTGCGCCAAACTGGTGGGTTTTGAACTGCGGCCAAACGAGAGAAAATCGATCGGGCTATTATGTCGACCATCTTCCGGCGCGTGGTGAGCAATTTTCGCTACCAGCTGCTGCCACTGTTCCTGATGAATCATGCGATGCGCGCTCCACCATGAGAATTCACTGAGCGAGTATTCTCGCTTTTTGCATCAGCTTCGCCTAGTCCTTGAGCAGTAGATTTGCAGGATCGTGCAAAAAGCTTGCAGGATTGCGCTACCGCCAGATTGTAAGGAAAGCGCATGCTTTATCTTCCCCGAAATCTCAGGTGGAGAGACACGATGAAAACACTTGAAGGCAAAATTGCGCTGGTGACGGGCGCTTCGAAAGGCATTGGTGCCGCCATCGCCATGACTTTCGCGGCGGCCGGTGCTCGGGTAGTAGTGAATTATCTTCAGGACGAAGTTGGCGCGGCGGATGTGGTGACAGACATCCAGGCGCTGGGAAGCGATGCCATCGCCGTTCAGGCTGATATCTCACGCCAGGCCGATGTGCAGCGCTTGTTCGCTAGCAGCATTGAGCAGTTTGGCGCGCCAGATATTGTGGTGAACAATGCCGGTATTTTCCACCATGGTGATTTTGCCGATCTCAGCGTTGGAGAGATGCAGCAGCAGCTCAATGTGAATTTGCTTGGCACTCTGCTGGTATGCCAACAGGCGGCACATCACTTTCCGGCGCGCGGCGGATCCATCATCAACCTTAGCGCGCTCAACAGCCAGCGCAGCACGCCCGGCTCGGTGCTGTGGGCGGCAACGAAAGGTGCGATTGACACGCTGACACAAGGCCTGGCTCGAGAACTGGGGCCGCGCAATATCCGCGTCAATGCGTTAGCGCCCGGCATCATTTTGACCGAAGGTTTGCTGGCCGCTAAAAAGATGCACCCGGAGTTGAAGGCGCAGTTAATTGCCGCCACACCGCTTGGGCGCTTTGGTTTACCAGAAGATGTGGCACAGGTGGCGCTATTTCTGGCTTCAGAAGAGTCAGCTTACGTGAGTGGTGAACGCGTGCTGATTGCTGGCGGCGTGTAAAACTTACTTTCCACATGCATAAAAAAAGGGACGCATTCGCGTCCCTTTTTACTTTAAGCGTTTATCGCTTATGCGTCACGACGACGTGGTGCAGCGGCTGCACCCTCTTCACGACGTGGGCCACGACCACCTTCACGGCTGAAGCGTCCGCCTTCGCGGCCGCCTTCACGACGATCGGAGAAGCGACGTGGAGCGCCTTCGCCACGTGGTGCGCCATCACGCGGAGCACCGTTACCGCGACGTTCGCCGCCGGCAGGACGACGTTCGCTACGCTCATGCACCGGTGCATCACCCATCAACTGCATATTCATCGGTTTATTCAGAATACGCGTACGAGTGAAGTGCTGCAGCACTTCGCCCGGCATACCTTTCGGCAGCTCGATGGTTGAATGGGTACCGAACAACTTGATGTTGCCGATGTAACGGCTGCTAATGTCGCCTTCGTTAGCGATCGCGCCAACAATGTGACGCACTTCAACACCATCATCACGGCCCACTTCAATGCGGTACAGCTGCATTTCGCCAACGTCACGACGTTCACGACGAGGACGGTCACCATCGCGGCTGTCACGGCTTTCGCGTGGACCACGAGAATCACGTGAATCACGGCGATCACCACGGTCAGGACGATCGCTAAATTCACGACGTGCTGGACGCGGTGCTTCTGGTGGCAGAATCAGTGGACGTTCGCCCTGAGCCATTTTCAGCAGTGCTGCGGCCAGTGTTTCGATATCCAGATCTTCACCCGGCTGCATTTTGCTCAGCAGTGCGCGATACATGTCCAGATCGCTGCTTTCCAGCTGCTGCTGTACTTTAGCCGCGAACTTAGCCAGACGACGCTCACCCAGCAGCTCTGCGTTAGGCAGCTCAACTTCTGGAATGGTCAGCTTCATGGTGCGTTCAATGTTGCGCAGCAGACGACGCTCGCGGTTCTCAACGAACAGCAGTGCGCGACCAGCACGACCAGCACGGCCAGTACGACCAATACGGTGAACGTAAGATTCAGCATCCATTGGGATGTCAAAGTTTACCACCAGGCTGATGCGTTCCACGTCCAGACCACGTGCGGCTACGTCGGTCGCGATCAGAATGTCGAGACGACCATCTTTCAGACGCTCCAGCGTCTGCTCACGCAGTGCCTGGTTCATGTCACCGTTCAGTGCTGCGCTGTTATAACCGCTGCGCTCAAGCGCTTCGGCCACTTCCAGCGTGGCATTTTTAGTACGTACGAAGATGATGGCTGCATCGAAATCTTCAGCTTCCAGGAAGCGAACCAGCGCGTCGGTTTTACGGCCATATGCGGTCCAGTAAGACTGAGAAATGTCTGGGCGCGTTGTCAGGCTTGACTGGATACGCACTTCCTGCGGATCTTTCATGAAGCGTTTGGTGATACGACGAATCGCTTCTGGCATGGTTGCTGAGAACAGCGCGGTCTGATGACCGTCTGGAATCTGCGCCATGATAGTTTCAACGTCTTCGATGAAGCCCATACGCAGCATTTCATCAGCTTCGTCCAGTACCAGACCGCGCAGGTTAGACAGATCTAACGTGCCACGTTTCAGGTGATCCAGCAAACGACCAGGGGTACCCACTACCACTTGTGGTCCCTGACGCAGGGCGCGCAGCTGCACGTCATAACGTTGGCCGCCGTACAGGGCTACAACGTTAATGCCACGCATGTGTTTAGAGAATTCTGTGACGGCTTCAGCAACCTGTACCGCTAATTCGCGGGTCGGTGCCAGCACCAAAATTTGCGGTGCTTTAACAGTAGGATCAATGTTGTTTAGCAGCGGCAATGAGAATGCCGCGGTTTTACCACTACCGGTCTGCGCCATACCCAACACATCACGGCCAGCCAGCAGGTGAGGAATACACTCAGCCTGGATTGGAGAAGGCTTAACGTAGCCCATACCGTTCAGTGATTCGAGGATGTCGGCGTTCAGGCCAAGGTCAGCAAAAGTGGTTTGAATATCAGTCATGTAGTACACGTGCCTCTTAGATTGCGGCGGCCAGTCTACATAACTCGTCGTGAAAACTTTCAGTCATTTTCATCAAAAAGTGTGAACCGGCTCAAATTAGAAGTTTTGACGAACAGAAAAGCCCTCATCTCTGAAGATGATGACTTTACAGGTATTCAGGCAATAAAAGTTCGTCAGCTATTGCTGGTCAGATTCTGATAAATCGTCTTGTGTCTGGCCGAGTTGCGCCAGTTCCAACAATGCGTATCGGTGTTCAACAAAGTTGTTTACGTTGTTGGCCACCGCCAGTTTGAACAACGCTTTCGCGTCGTCCTTCTCCCCCAGACTTAGGTAGTACTTACCTAAATAGAAGTTGGTTTCACTGAGATGTTCAGCGAGCGAGGTGTTATCCGTTGCGTCCGCCTTGAGACGTTCCATCAATGTTTTTTCACTGATGTCGCCAAGGTAGAACTCGACAATATTCCATCCCCATTGGTCCCGGACCGCTTTGTCATGACGCTGTCTCAGCGTAACTTTCGCCTTGTCGGCATCCATATCGCTTTCAACGAGATAGAGCCAAAGGCTGCGGAAAGGATCGTTAGGATCGTCTTGATAAAACGCCAGCAGATCATCTTGCGCTAACTTGTATCGACCGCCGTAATAGAGGGCGATACCACGGTTTAAATGCGCATAGTTGTAAGTTGGATCAAGCTCAAGTACAGAATCAAACGCTTCATAGGCAGCATCAAAATTGCCTGCCTGCGTTAAGTATATACCGAGATAGTTAAATACCTCAGGCATATCTGGTCTTATAGACAGCGCTTGCGAAAAATCGTTCCGCGCTAATGCCCTCAGACCCAAACTATCATACAACACTCCGCGCTCATATAACAGCTGTGCGCGTTCATCATCGGTAAGGGCACGACTGGCAAGAATTTGTTCCATGCGCGCAAGAATGACTTCTTGCTGCAGTGTGGGCTGCAAAGGTACTGCCAGAACTTCGTTCTTACGCCAATTGGAGTTGCTGCATCCTGCCAGCGTGATAGCTGTCGCAACAAAACACCAGCGCAAAAAAGGCTTCATTTCCCACTCCCGAATACAAACATTGGGACAACCATCCTGTCATCCTCCTGCTGTGCACAAGGATTCCCGCCCTCGCGATGATCTAAATACCTCTCCCCGCAGAGCAGGGAGAGGCCAATCGGTAAACGCTTACTCGGCGTCAGATGCATCAGTGGCAGCGGTAGCAACTTCTTCCGCTGGTTTCTGCTCTGTCGCTTCTTTGATGCTCAGGCGTACACGGCCCTGACGGTCCACTTCCATGACTTTCACTGGAACTTCCTGGCCCATCTGCAGGTAGTCGGTCACTTTTTCAACGCGCTTATCGGCGATCTGAGAAATATGAACCAAACCTTCTTTACCGCCGCCAATGGCCACGAAGGCACCGAAATCAACGATACGTGTCACTTTGCCAGAGTAAACGCGGCCAACTTCGATCTCAGCAGTGATCTCTTCGATGCGACGAATGGCTTCTTTGGCTTTCAGGCTATCAGTTGCAGCGATCTTCACGGTGCCATCATCTTCGATTTCGATGGTAGTACCGGTTTCTTCGGTCAGCGCACGGATAACCGAGCCGCCTTTACCGATAACATCTTTGATCTTGTCTGAACTGATTTTGATGGTGTAAATGCGCGGCGCGAACTCAGAGATTTCCTGACGCGGCGTGCTGATTGCCTGTTCCATCACGCTCAGGATATGCAGACGTGCACCCTTCGCCTGGTTCAGAGCAACCTGCATGATTTCGCGGGTGATACCTTCGATTTTGATATCCATCTGCAGCGCGGTGATACCCTCGCGGCTACCCGCAACTTTGAAGTCCATGTCGCCGAGGTGATCTTCGTCACCCAGGATGTCAGACAGAACCACAAAGTTGTCAGCTTCTTTAACCAGACCCATAGCAATACCGGCTACGGCTGCTTTGATCGGTACACCTGCGTCCATCAGTGCCAAAGAAGCACCACACACAGAAGCCATTGAAGAGGAACCGTTTGATTCGGTGATTTCAGACACAACACGTACGGTGTATGGGAAATCAGCTTGCTTAGGCATCACTGCCAGCACGCCACGCTTCGCCAGACGGCCGTGACCAATCTCACGACGCTTCGGTGAGCCAACCATACCGGTTTCACCCACGCAGTACGGAGGGAAGTTGTAGTGGAACAGGAAGCTATCAGTACGCTCGCCCATCAACTCATCCAGATTCTGCGCGTCACGCGCGGTACCCAGCGTTGCGGTAACCAGCGCCTGCGTTTCACCACGGGTGAACAGTGAAGAACCGTGCGTGCGCGGCAGTACGCCAGTACGCACGTCGAGGCCGCGAATCATATCTTTTTCACGACCATCGATGCGCGGTTCGCCACGGATAATACGGCTACGCACAACGCTTTTCTCGAGGTCATGCACGATGTCAGCGATGTCGCCTGCATCCAGGGTTTCGTCTTCAGCCTGCAGAGCGGCGATGGTCGCGTCTTTAACTGCGCCAACCTGCGTGTAACGCTCTTGCTTGTCGGTGATGCGGTAAGCATCGCTGATGCCTGCTTCTGCCAATGCAGTAACGCGTGCGATCAACGCATCGTTAGTTGGCAATGGCTGCCAATCCCAACGTGGCTTACCGGCTTCAGCAACCAGCGCATTGATGTTTTCGATTACGATCTGCTGCTGATCGTGGCCATAGACCACGGCACCCAGCATCTGCTCTTCAGTCAGGATGTCTGCTTCAGATTCAACCATCAGCACCGCATTCTGCGTACCGGCAACCACCAGGTTCAAACGAGATTCGTTGATCTCATCGGCAGTTGGGTTCAGAACGTACTGATCGTTGATATAACCCACGCGAGCAGCACCGATTGGACCATTGAACGGCAGCCCAGACAGCGCTAACGCTGCAGAAGCACCGATCATCGCCACGATGTCCGGGTTAACTTGTGGATTTACAGAAACAACGGTCGCAATGACCTGCACTTCGTTGATGAAGCCTTCCGGGAAGAGCGGACGAACTGGGCGGTCAATCAGACGTGAGATCAGGGTTTCGCCTTCGCTTGGACGGCCTTCACGACGGAAGAAACTACCCGGGATACGACCAGCAGCGTAAGTACGCTCCTGATAGTTAACCGTCAGCGGGAAGAAATCCTGACCTGGTTTCGTTTTTTTCTGGCCAACAACGGTAACAAATACAGCCGTGTCATCCATGCTCACCATTACTGCTGCGGTAGCCTGGCGCGCCATCATGCCGGTTTCCAGCGTGACGGTATGCTGACCATATTGGAATTTGCGTACGATCGGGTTCAGCAAAATTTAAGTCCTTAAATTCGGGGGGCGCAGCCTATTATGGCGCGCCGGGGATTACCGATCTTTAGTTGCATCCTCGCGACTAATGACAACCTTAACCGCCCTTGCGGTAAAGCCTCTCATTAGCCGCGCGAACCTCTGCAAGCAAAGATCGCTCTCTGCAACAATACATGAGTTTGGTCCGGATTGCTGCGGATTGCTCGAAAAAAGGGGCCATCAAGGCCCCCTTTTCGCGAAACTCGCACAAATCTGATCGTCAGATGCGTTTTTTTGCATACTGGATGCGCTACACCCTTGATCAGATTCTTCAGACTTAGCGACGCAGACCCAGGCTTTCGATCAGACCGGTGTAACGTGCAACGTCTTTACGCTTCAGGTAGTCCAGCAGCTTACGACGCTGAGATACCATGCGCAGCAGACCGCGACGGCTGTGGTGATCTTTCTTGTGCTCAGAGAAGTGACCCTGCAGGTGATTGATCTGAGCAGTCAGCAGAGCAACCTGAACTTCAGTTGAACCGCTGTCGTTGGTACCACGACCGTATTTAGCAACGATCTCTGCTTTAGCTTCTACGCTTAGAGACATAATAAACTCCAGTAATAAATGAATGTATGGGTGCCGATCTCTAATTCAGCAGCCCGCTTTTAAAGCCGCGCCATTCTACTCTTCGCCTGATAGCAACGCAAATGCGCCGTTACGTCAGATTTGAGTCGCTTGATTATGCAGGAAATTCTACCACCAGACGACGCGGCGCCACGCGCCCGTCATCAGCAATTTCGGCCATACCAATGAATTTGTGCTCATCACCTTCGGTCACGCGCACCAAGCCTTGTTCCGGCGCATCTGCCACCTGAACCGGCATTCCTTGCTTGAAATAGGCCGCCACAGCAGGCAAGAGATTCACAATTGGGAACTCTTCAGCCGGGCTATCCATTGGTAGCAATAACGCGTCAAGCGCGCTGTAATCCGGCGGTACCGCCATGTTGACGGTGGCGGCCACTTCCTGCAGCTGCTCCAGCGTCACCATTCTTTCAATGGGATAACGTGCCACCTGCAAACGACGCAGCATGATCACATGCGCACCACAACCAAGCTTCTCACCGAGATCGTCAATGATGGTACGGATGTAAGTGCCTTTAGAGACATGAATCTCTAGCTCCAGCTCATCCCCTTCCCAGCGAATAAACTGCAGTTCGAACACTTTGATCGGACGTGCTTCACGCGGCACGGTAATGCCTTCGCGCGCGTACTCATACAACTTACGTCCCTGATACTTCAGCGCGGAAAACATGGTCGGCACCTGCAGGGTGTCGCCGCGAAAATACTCCAGCGCAGCATCTAGCTCAGTCTGATTGAACGTAATTGCACGCGTTTCAACAATATTACCGTCGGCATCTGACGTATCGGTACGTTCACCAAGACGAGCGATGACACGATAGCGCTTGTCAGAATCGAGCAGATACTGCGAAAACTTGGTGGCTTCACCGAGGCATACCGGCAACATGCCGGTTGCCAGCGGATCAAGCGCGCCGGTGTGGCCCGCTTTATTCGCATTAAACAGGCGTTTTACTTTCTGCAGTACATCATTGGAGGATGCGCCTTGATGCTTATCCAGCAGAAACACACCGTGGACGTCGCGACCGCGACGACGAGGACGACTCATTAGTCCTCCTTGTCATCTTCCGCCGGGCTATCGCCACGACGCTCAACATCACTCTTGATAACATTGCTGACCAGGTTCGACATGCGCATACCTTCAATCAGCGAATTGTCGTAGAAGAAGGTCAGTTCCGGCACGATACGTAAACGCATCGCTTTGCCTACCAGCGTGCGAATATAACCAGAGGCTTCTTTCAGCGCCTTCAGCCCGTTTTGCACCGCTTCTTCGTCTTTGTCATTTAAAAAGGTCACAAACACCTTGGCATAAGCCAGATCGCGGGAGACTTCAACACCCGAAACTGTCACCATCATTCCAAGACGCGGATCTTTAATTTCGCGCTGCAGGATGATTGCAATCTCTTTCTGCAACTCCTGAGAAACGCGCTGTGGGCGGCCAAATTCTTTTGCCATTATTCTTTCTCCCAAATAATTCGGGAGGCCAGAGGCCTCCCAAATTGCAACACATCAAATGATGATCAATCGATGGTGCGTTTAATTTCAATCACTTCGAAGACTTCGATCATATCGCCAACGCGAACGTCGTTGTAGTTCTTCACACCGATACCACATTCCATGCCGTTACGAACTTCGTTGACGTCATCTTTGAAGCGACGCAGTGATTCCAGTTCGCCTTCATAGATAACCACGTTGTCACGCAGTACACGGATTGGGTTGTGACGCTTGATGTTGCCTTCGGTGACCATACAGCCCGCGATAGCGCCAAATTTCGGTGATTTGAACACGTCACGTACAGCAGCCAGACCGATAATCTGCTGTTTGTACTCTGGTGCCAACATACCGCTCATCGCTGCTTTCACTTCGTCGATCAGATTATAGATCACGGAGTAGTAACGCAGATCGACGCTCTCAGCTTCAATTACGCGGCGAGCAGAAGCATCAGCACGTACGTTGAAGCCAAGGATTATCGCGTTGGATGCTGCAGCCAGCGTCGCGTCGGTTTCGGTGATACCACCTACACCCGAACCGATAATCCGCACCTTCACTTCGTCGGTAGAGAGTTTCAGCAGGGAATCGGAGATCGCTTCCACAGAACCTTGTACGTCAGATTTCAGCACGATGTTCAGCTCGGACACTTCGCCTTCGGTCATGTTGGCGAACATGTTCTCCAACTTAGACTTCTGCTGACGCGCCAGCTTAACTTCACGGAATTTGCCCTGACGATACAGTGCAACTTCACGCGCTTTCTTCTCATCACGAACTACGGTCGCTTCATCACCCGCTGCCGGCACACCGGACAGACCGAGGATTTCAACTGGAATGGATGGACCCGCTTCCAGGACTTCACGACCCAGTTCATCACGCATCGCACGTACACGGCCGTATTCAAAGCCACACAGCACGATATCGCCTTTGTTCAGCGTACCTTCACGTACCAGCACGGTTGCAACCGGACCACGACCTTTATCGAGGAACGATTCAATCACCACGCCGCTCGCCATACCTTCACGGATAGCGGACAGTTCCAGCACTTCGGCCTGCAGTAGAATCGCGTTCAACAGATCGTCAATACCGGTACCGGCTTTCGCTGATACGTTAACGAACATGTTCTCGCCGCCCCACTCTTCCGGAATAATACCGTATTGGGTCAGTTCGTTCTTAACGCGGTCTGGATCAGAATCAGGCTTATCAACTTTGTTGACTGCAACAACCACTGGCACACCGGCTGCTTTCGCATGCTGGATCGCTTCGATGGTCTGTGGCATCACGCCGTCATCAGCCGCAACCACGAGGATTACGATATCCGTTGCCTGCGCACCACGTGCACGCATTGCGGTAAACGCGGCGTGACCAGGGGTGTCGAGGAAGGTGATCATGCCGTTATCGGTTTCAACGTGATATGCACCGATATGCTGGGTAATACCACCCGCTTCGCCTGACGCGACTTTCGTAGAACGAATGTAGTCAAGCAGCGAGGTTTTACCGTGGTCAACGTGACCCATGATGGTCACAACCGGCGCACGACTTTCCTGCGCAGCATCGGTATCACGATCGTCCATTACCGCTTCTTCCAGCTCGTTCTCACGGCGCAGGATCACTTTGTGACCCATTTCTTCCGCGACTAACTGAGCCGTTTCCTGATCGATAACCTGGTTAATGGTCGCCATTGCGCCCATTTTCATCATAGCTTTGATGACCAGTGAACCTTTGATCGCCATTTTATTGGCCAGTTCAGCAACGGTGATGGTTTCACCGATGACAACATCGCGGTTAACAGCCTGAGCGGGTTTGTTGAAGCCTTGCTGCAGGGTGCTTGGCTTGCGGTGTTTACCACCTTTGCCGCCACGAACCTGAGCGCGCGCTTCTTCACGATCGGTTTTAGCTTCAGAATGCTTGTTGCCTTTCTTCACCGGACGTGCAGCTTTAGTGGTGCGAGCACGTGCGCGGCCTGCTTCAACCTGGCGATCGTTCTCATCTTCTGCCTGACGGGCGTGAGTTGAGGTCGTGACGTGATAGTCGCCTTTGTCCTCTTCCTCAGGTTTTTCCCATTCGGCTGATTTTTCTTCTGCCAGGCGGCGGGCTTCTTCTGCCACGCGGCGGGCGTCTTCTTCCAGCTTACGACGCGCTTCTTCTTCCGCTTTACGTTTCAGTTCGGCAGCTTCAGCTTCACGACGGGCTTTATCAGACTGCGCAGCCTTAGCTGCTACGTCGGTAGGTTGATTAGTCACTTTCTCTTTTTCCGCTGCTTCACGTTTGGCCTTGTCAGCGGCTTCGCGCTTGGCTTTATCTTCGGCTTCACGTTGCGCTTTCTGTTCAGCTTCGCGACGAGCTTGTTCTTCCGCCTCGCGACGCGCCTGCTCTTCCGCTTCACGCTGCGCCTCGGCTTCCGCTTCTGCCTGAGCTTGCTCAGACTCTGCGTCGCCTTTCACGTATGTGCGTTTTTTGCGGACTTCGATTTGTACCGACTTACTTTTACCCCCGGTGACGGGAATATTCAAGGTGCTGCGCGTCTTGCGCTGCAAAGTCAGCTTACTTGAACCGGTCTGACCGTGCTCACGATTCAGGTGAGACAGTAAGGTTTCTTTCTCTTGCTGTGACACCGCATCGTTCTCAGACTTACGGATCCCTGCATCAGCAAATTGCTGTACCAGGCGATCGACCGGGGTCTGAATTTCGGCGGCCAGCGATTTTACGGTTACATCTGTCATGCTGTTCCTTCCTGTTATTACGCGTCATCGCCGAACCAGCAGATATTACGTGCAGCCATAATCAGCGCACCGGCTTTCTCGTCATCCAGCCCTTCAATATCTGTCAGATCGTCAACACCTTGCTCAGCGAGATCTTCCAGCGTGCAAACGCCTTTCGACGCCAGGCGATACGCCAGCGCACGATCCAAGCCCTCAAGATTCAGAAGGTCCTCAGCGGGCTCCTGATTACCAAGGCTCTCTTCTTTCGCTAATGCCAGGGTAGTTAACGCATTTTTTGCTCGTTCACGCAGGGCTTCAATGGTCTCTTCATCGAGGCCGTCGATTTCCAGCAGCTCGTTGATTGGCACATAAGCCAATTCTTCCAGCGAAGAGAAGCCCTCTTCCACCAGAATGGTGGCGAACTCTTCGTCGATGTCGAGATGTTTGGTGAACATATCGATCGCTGCATGGGCTTCAGCTTGGTGCTTCGCCTGCAGATCATCGACGGTCATCACGTTCAGTTCCCAACCGCTCAGCTGGGAAGCCAGACGCACGTTTTGGCCGTTACGGCCGATCGCCTGAGCCAGATTGCCAGCTTCAACAGCGATATCCATGGTGTGATTATCTTCATCCACCACAATTGACGCCACATCTGCAGGCGCCATAGCGTTGATAACGAACTGCGCTGGGTTGTCGTCCCACAGTACAATATCGATACGCTCGCCACCCAGCTCGCTCGAAACCGCCTGCACGCGCGCACCGCGCATACCGACGCAAGCGCCCACTGGATCAATACGTTTATCGTTGGTTTTCACTGCGATTTTGGCGCGTGAACCCGGATCGCGCGCTGCCGCTTTGATCTCGATAACTTCTTCGCCAATTTCTGGCACCTCAATGCGGAACAACTCAATCAACATTTCGGGTTTAGAACGGGTCACGAACAGCTGAGCACCACGCGCTTCAGGGCGAACGGCGTACAGCACACCGCGGATGCGGTCGCCTGGACGGAAGTTCTCACGTGGCAGCATGTCTTCGCGCACAATCACCGCTTCAGCATTGCTGCCAAGATCCAGTGAAATATTGTCGCGGTTCACCTTCTTCACCACGCCAGTGATGATTTCGCCTTCGTGTTGACGGAACTGATCAACCACCATCGCGCGCTCAGCTTCACGTACTTTTTGTACGATAACCTGCTTAGCGGTTTGGGTAGTGATACGGTCGAAGGTGACAGACTCAATCTGATCTTCAACATATTCGCCCAGATTGAACGCTTCGTCTTCATAGCGGGCTGCATCCAGCGTGATCTCGCGAGTCGGCTGCGTAACTTCTTCAACAATCTGCCAGCGACGGAAGGTGTCGAAATCGCCGCTACGACGGTCAATGCTGACACGCACTTCGATCTCTTGCTCATACTTCTTTTTGGTCGCAGTGGCCAAAGCGCTCTCCAGCGCTTCGAAGATTTTCTCACGCGGCAGGGCTTTTTCGTTAGAAACGGCTTCTACTACAGCTAAGATCTCTTTGTTCATCCTGGTTAGCCTCAATCCGGACTTTTAAAAGTGGGGGACCAGGTTCGCTTTCTGAATGTTGCTCAGCGCGAACACTTCATCGTTACCCTCAACGGTTACCGTAATCATCTCGCCTTCAACAGACTTGATGATTCCCTGCCATTTACGGCGGTTTTGTACGGCCATGCGTAGTACCAGGCTCACCTCGTCACCGGCAAAACGTGCATAGTGTTCAGCAGTGAAAAGAGGACGTTCGAGACCCGGCGAGGAAACTTCAAGGTTGTAAGCCACGGTAATAGGATCTTCCACATCCATTACTGCGCTGACCTGGTGGCTAACATCGGCGCAATCATCAACATTGATACCCTCTTCACTATCAATATAGATGCGCAAGGTTGATGTGCGACCACGAATAAACTCGATACCGACTAATTCGTAGCCAAGCGCTTCTACTGGAGCAGAGATCAACTCTGTCAATTTTTGCTCTAATGTGGACAAGCCCACCCCCAAGACATAAAAAAAGGGCCTATAGCCCAGTGTGTCGATTTCCTGATAACAAAAAACCCCGAATATTCGGGGCTTTTTGTGACTGGACCCTGTACGCCGCATAGCGGCTTCGGAGCACAATCCAAAAGAATTTTTTTCAAAATCACTGATGAGTGCGTCCGTCGATGCATACAGTATATTTGAAAAAGAACTCTAAGGGAAAGTGGTTGCGGGGGCCGGATTTGAACCGACGACCTTCGGGTTATGAGCCCGACGAGCTACCAGGCTGCTCCACCCCGCGTCCGAAAACGTGGCGAATAATACGCCGACCTTGCAAAAAACGCAAGTTATACTGAGATTTGGTACCGAGGACGGGACTTGAACCCGTAAGCCCTTTCGAGCACTACCACCTCAAGGTAGCGTGTCTACCAATTTCACCACCTCGGTACATCACTAGACTGCAACGTTACATTGTTGCACTACAGCGTTGACGATCTTACTGCGGGATATCATTGCCCGGCGTAGCCGGTTTAGCTGGCTGAGTCTGCTGTTCAGACTGAGCTGGCGCAGTGAGGTTATCCCACTCACTTCCTTTGGCTGTTTTATTCGTGTTCAGATTGCCAAGAACCAGACTGATAATGAAGAACAGCGTAGCCAGTACCGCAGTCATGCGAGTCATAAAGTTGCCAGACCCGTTTGAACCGAACAGCGTACCAGAAGCGCCTGCACCGAATGATGCTCCCATATCAGCGCCTTTGCCTTGCTGCAGCATGATCAAACCTACGAGGCCAATCGCTACAATAAGGAAAACAACTAACAGAGCTTCGTACATAATCAACCTGTTTCCTTGCGCATTTTCTGCACAGTTAAAGCTTCAACCAATATTGATGGGGCGTCTCGTCATCACCCATCAGAAGCGGGTGTGAATACTAACCAAAGGGACATACCTCTGCAAGTGCAATTTTCACCAATGCTCTCGATTGCGGAAAAAAGCACCATCCCGGTGATTTTACAGGCGGAAAAGGTAAAATCTTTCCGCCTGAATAGCCTTATACGGCTTTTACTGCATCCGCAATTTTGTGTGCCAGCGCACTAACCTGCGCCTCGTCTTCGCCCTCCACCATCACGCGAATCAACGGTTCAGTGCCGGACTTACGCAGCAACACCCGACCACGTCCCGCCAGCGTTTTTTCAACTTCAGCGGTTACGGCTTTCACACTGTCGCTTTCCAACGGATCGTTTTCACCTGCAAAACGCACGTTGACGAGGATCTGCGGTAACATTTTCATGCCGCTGCATAGATCGTGCAGAGTCATATGGTTGCGCACAACAGCAGTAAGTACTTGCAAACTTGCTACAATGCCGTCACCGGTGGTGGTTTTATCCAGCAGAATAACGTGACCTGAATTTTCAGCGCCTAAACGCCAGCCTTTCTCCTGCATTTTTTCCAGCACATAGCGGTCACCGACTTTCGCACGGGTGAAAGGAATGCCCAGCTGTTTCAGCGCCAGTTCCAGTCCCATATTACTCATCAACGTTCCGACCACACCGCCACGCAGCTGGCCCTGGCGCAATCCTTCACGCGCGATGATGTAAAGAATTTGGTCACCGTCGACCTTATGGCCCAAATGGTCAACCATCATGATGCGATCGCCGTCGCCATCGTAGGCCAGCCCGAGGTCGGCTTTTTCTTCCAATACGCGATGCTGCAGCAGACGCAAATCGGTGGCGCCGCAATCTTTATTGATGTTCATACCATCCGGCTGCGTACCGATAGCAATCACGGTAGCGCCGAGTTCGCGCAGCACGTTTGGAGCGATGTGGTATGTCGCGCCATTCGCGCAATCAACCACAATCTTGAGTCCGTTGAGGCTCAATTCGCTCGGGAAGGTACCTTTACAGAACTCGATGTAACGGCCTGCAGCATCCACAATGCGGCTAGCGCGGCCCAGCTCCGCAGACTCAACGCAGGTGATGGGTTTTTCCATCTCCAGCTCAATGGCTTCTTCAACTTCATCCGGCAGCTTGGTGCCTTCAGCCGAGAAGAATTTAATGCCGTTATCATCAAACGGATTATGCGACGCTGAAATCACAATGCCCGCTTCGGCACGGAAAGTACGCGTCAGGTAAGCGATGGCCGGCGTTGGCATTGGCCCGGTAAAGGCCGCAGATAATCCGGCGGCGGCTAGACCCGCTTCCAGCGCCGATTCCAGCATATAGCCTGAAATACGCGTATCTTTACCAATCAATACTTTGCGAGATCCCTGGCGCGCCAGCACTTTGCCCGCCGCCCAGCCCAGCTTGAGGACAAAATCAGGGGTAATCGGCGCTTCACCGACTTTGCCGCGAATACCATCTGTACCGAAATATTTACGATTACTCATGCCTTTATCCTTTTGCTCTTCGTGTCGCTTCGACGACGCGCATCGCTTCGACCGTCTCTTTCACATCATGTACGCGAATAATTTGTGCCCCTTGCATAGCGGCGATCACCGCACAGCTTAGGCTGCCGGTCAGGCGTTGCGCCGGGCCAACATTTAATAGCTGTCCAACCATCGATTTACGCGACATTCCTACCAACAGCGGTAAACCGTAATGGTGGAAATGGCTCAGATGCGCCAGCAGTTCATAGTTGTGGCTGAGATTCTTACCGAATCCGAAGCCTGGATCGAGCAGCAGATTCTCTTTTTTTATTCCGGCCGCTTCACAGCGCGCAATCTGCGCAGCGAAGTAAGCGTCCACTTCGCTGACAATATCTTGATACTCCGGTGCTTGCTGCATGGTGCGTGGCTCACCTTGCATGTGCATCAGACATACCGGCAACGCCGATTCGGCAGCCGCAGCCAATGCGCCCGGTTCAGATAAGGAACGAATATCATTGATGATGTGAGCACCTACTCGCTCTGCCTCACGGATGACTTCAGCCTTTGAAGTATCCACGGAGATCCACACCTCAAAGCGCTGAGCGATGGCTTCCACTACGGGAATCACACGTTCCAGCTCTTCTTCCACGCTAACTTCATCAGCCCCGGGACGCGTCGATTCACCACCAACGTCAATAATGGTGGCACCGGCATTCACCATCTCATTGGTATGCGTTAACGCATCCACCAAAGTGTTGTGAGTGCCACCATCTGAGAAAGAGTCCGGCGTGACATTTAAAATACCCATCACATGGGGAAAAGAGAGATCGAGATGGGAATCACGAGCGAACAACTTCATGGTGAAAATCTCCTTTGGGAAATCACTGAATCCCACAATGAAAAAACCCCGGACATGCCGGGGTTTGCATTATAACAAGCAGTGCGGGCTGCAAATCCAGCGGTAGAGTTAACATCCCGCCAGATTGCTATCACATAATCTTGTCTGAACCCGGCGTTTTCGGGTCATCTACAGGGCGAGGAGCCTGGGTTGAGTCGCCGTTACCAACGGCGACTTTAGCCTCTTCCCAACCTGCAGGTGGACGCACTTCACGGCGTGCCATCAGATCGCTGATTTGTGGTGCATCAATGGTCTCATACTTCATCAGCGCGTCTTTCATCGCGTGAAGGATGTCCATGTTTTCGTTCAGGATGCGGCGAGCACGCTGATAGTTCGTATCGATAAGGTGTTTAACTTCCTGATCGATAATACGCGCCGTTTCATCTGACATGTGTTTTGCTTTCGCCACTGAACGGCCGAGGAACACTTCGCCCTCTTCTTCAGCGTAGAGCAACGGACCCAGCTTCTCGGAGAAGCCCCACTGCGTAACCATGTTGCGTGCTACGCTGGTCGCCATTTTAATGTCAGAGGAAGCACCCGTCGAAACATAGTCCGGGCCATAAATGATCTCTTCCGCCAGACGTCCACCGTAAGCCACAGAAATACGGCTTTCCAGCTTCTGACGGTTAGCGCTGATCTCATCACCCACAGGTAAGAAGAAGGCAACGCCGAGCGCACGACCACGCGGAATAATTGTCACTTTGTGCACCGGATCGTAACCCGGAACCAGAGTACCCACAATCGCGTGACCCGCTTCATGGTAAGCCGTCGATTCTTTCTGCTCTTCGGTCATCACCATGGAACGACGTTCCGCACCCATCATGATTTTGTCTTTGGCTTTTTCAAACTCAACCATCGAAACAACACGCTTATTACCGCGAGCAGCAAACAGCGCCGCTTCGTTGACCAGGTTAGCCAAATCCGCACCGGAGAAGCCCGGCGTACCACGTGCAATAACGGATGCATCCATATCGGTAGCCAGTGGCACACGACGCATATGCACTTTCAGAATCTGCTCACGACCCCGAACATCTGGCAGGCCAACCACAACCTGACGGTCAAAGCGACCTGGACGCAGCAGCGCTGGGTCAAGAACGTCTGGACGGTTAGTTGCCGCGATCACAATGATGCCTTCATTACCTTCAAAGCCATCCATCTCAACCAGCATCTGGTTCAGCGTTTGCTCACGTTCATCGTGACCACCGCCTAAACCGGCGCCACGTTGACGGCCAACCGCATCGATTTCATCGATAAAGATGATGCACGGTGCCGCTTTCTTCGCTTGCTCGAACATGTCACGCACACGAGATGCACCAACACCGACAAACATTTCAACGAAGTCAGAACCGGAGATAGTGAAGAATGGGACTTTCGCTTCGCCAGCAATCGCTTTCGCCAGCAGCGTTTTACCGGTACCCGGAGGACCGACCATCAAAACGCCTTTCGGGATTTTACCGCCCAGTTTCTGGAAACGGCTCGGCTCACGCAAATACTCAACCAGCTCACCAACTTCTTCTTTGGCCTCATCACAACCGGCCACGTCAGCGAACGTGGTTTTGATCTGATCTTCGGTCAACATGCGGGCTTTGCTCTTGCCGAAGGACATCGCGCCCTTGCCGCCGCCGCCCTGCATCTGCCGCATAAAGAAGATCCACACGCCAATCAACAGCAGCATTGGGAACCAGGAAATGAAGATTGAAGCCAGCAGGCTTGGTTCTTCTGGCGGCTCGCCAACCACTTTGACGTTTTTGGTCAACAGATTATCGAGTAACTTAGGATCGTTGACGGGGATATAGGTGGTGTATTTATTGCTGTCTTTTTTGACAACGTTAATCTCACGCCCGTTAATTCGTGCCTCGCGGACCTGATCTTGGTTCACTTCCGATAGGAAAGTTGAATAATCAACCCTACGGCCATTCGACTCGCTGGGCCCAAAGCTCTGGAATACAGACATCAGCACAACCGCGATGACTAACCAGAGAATCAGGTTTTTCGCCATGTCACTCAAGGGATTAACCTCATATTACAACGATGTTAACAGACAGCGTAGGGTACTATAGATCCTTCATACCTGGAATCGCAGTGCGGATGATTTTACTTGTTTACCCTGAAACTCAGAATTAGACATCAGAATAAACGCATTGGTCGTCTTACTTTGATTCCGGCAATTCAGGCTAAAGTTTGCGCCCCGTCGCCACAATGTACACTTCGCGCGAACGAAGTCGCGAAGCGTCCGGCTTACGAATTTTCACTTTCGTAAACAGGGAGCGAATTTCCCGCAGGTATTCATCGAAGCCATCTCCCTGAAACACTTTCACTACAAAACTGCCGCCCGGCGCCAGAATATCCCGACACATTTCCAGCGCCAATTCTACCAAATACATCGAACGTGGAATATCAACCGCAGGTGTACCGCTCATATTGGGTGCCATGTCTGACATGACCACTTGCACCTTTTGGTCGCCTACGCGCTCCAGCAAAGCGTTAAGCACCGCTTCATCGCGAAAATCGCCCTGCAAAAAATCAACGCCAACTATCGGGTCCATTGGTAACAGATCGCAGGCGATGATACGACCACTTGATCCGATAAGCTGAACCACATATTGCGACCAACCGCCGGGTGCTGCACCCAGATCAACCACCGTCATGCCGGGTTTGAAAATCTTGTCACCCTGCTGTATTTCCTCAAGTTTAAACCAGGCACGCGAACGTAACCCTTTTTTCTGTGCCTGCAGCACATATTTATCGCTAAAGTGTTCCTGAAGCCAGCGACTGGAGCTGGCCGAACGCTTTTTACCCGTCATAATTTTTCCAATTAAATCGTCATCGTAGCGATAAATCAGCACGCAATGGTCGCGTTGATTTGGCGATATACTCGAGATGGCGGTAGAATGAACCGTTTTCAATCCCTGAGTAAGCAAAAAATACGATGAATCTGAGTACCAAACAAAAACAGCACCTGAAAGGCCTTGCCCATCCGCTTAAGCCGGTTGTCATGCTGGGCGGTAACGGCCTTACTGAAGGCGTGCTCGCCGAAATCGAACTGGCGCTCGAGCATCACGAATTGATCAAGGTAAAAATTGCCTCGGAAGATCGTGAAACCAAGCAGCTGATCGTTGACGCTATCGTGCGTGAAACAAAAGCAGGCAACGTACAGGTCATCGGCAACACGCTGGTGCTGTATCGCCCTGCAAAAGAGCGCAAAATTACTCTTCCGCGTTAATCATGCCCTTAAAGGCGGCGACGGGCAAAGAAAGTGCCACGCTCCTGCATGTGATAAAAGGCCGCAATGCGGCCTTTTTCCTTTCTTTACAAAATGCAGCGACATATTGCAAAGCGTAGCAATAGCTTAAAGGTATTCCACCTTTAGCACTTCATATTCCACATCTCCGCCGGGGGTTTTCACAATCGCTACGTCGTCCGCTGATTTACCCACCAACCCACGCGCCATCGGTGAATTCACTGAGATCAGGTTCTGTTTAAAATCAGCTTCATCGTCACCCACAATGCGGTAGGTGAACTCTTCATCCGTATCCACATTCAGGATGGTTACGGTAGCGCCAAAAATCACGCGACCGGTTTTTGGCATGGCGGTCACATCAATGACCTGCGCATTAGAGAGTTTGGCTTCAATCTCTTGAATACGCCCCTCGCAGAAACCCTGTTCTTCGCGAGCCGCATGGTATTCGGCATTCTCTTTCAAATCGCCGTGCTCACGGGCTGTGGCGATGGAGGCGATAATGCGCGGACGCTTCACGGATTTCAGTTCGTTCAGCTCTTCGCGCAGCTTCTCAGCGCCTTTCAACGTCATCGGAATCTGATTCATTTTGGCTCCTCGTCATCTATCCTGGTTAACGGCGTCATCCTGACCGGTGACAGCAGAAAACAGCTTCTGCGGCGCGTTACCTCTTTTCACAAGCAAAAGAAGCCTGACCCGGAAAGCTTTCCGGGTCAGGTTCGGTTTTGCATTTTGATACGTATTTTACCCCAGAGTTCCCTGTGGGTCATCGTTTACTTTGCACCGTCTGGGGACGTAGTATTGACGCCTTCACCCGTCAGTTACCGCGAGATTATGCGATTTTCACGACTTGTTACCGGATTAACCTGTGCGTTTATGCTGCAGGCACAAGCAGCCCCCGTTGAAGAATACATGCAGTATTTGCCAGACGGCGCAAACCTGGCGCTGATGGTACAAAAAGTGGGCGCATCAACCCCGATAATCGATTATCACGGCAAACAGATGGCATTACCGGCCAGCACCATGAAGGTGGTGACGGCGCTGGCGGCCCTGCTGGAACTCGGTCCTGACTTCCGTTTCCAGACCACCATGGAAACCAAAGGCGCGGTTAACGATGGCACGCTCAATGGCGATTTAGTCGCACGTTTTGGCGGCGATCCGACGTTAAGTCGCCAGGATCTGCGCAATATGGTTGCTGCGCTAAAAAAGCAGGGCATCACCCATATCAAGGGCAATCTGGTGATCGACACCTCGGTGTTCGCCAGCCACGATATGGCCCCAGGCTGGCCGTGGAACGATCTGACGCAGTGCTTTAGTGCACCGCCGGGTGCTGCCATTGTCGATAAAAACTGTTTCTCAGTTTCGCTCTATAGCGCCACTACGCCGGGCGAGAATGCCTTTGTGCGCATCGCTTCGTATTACCCAGCGCACATGTTCAGTCAGGTGCGCACCATCGGCCGTAACAGCGGTGACGGACAATATTGCGAGCTGGATGTGGTGCCCGGCGAACTTAATCGCTACACCCTAACCGGCTGCATGCGTCAACGTGCTGAACCGCTGCCGCTGGCGTTTGCCGTGCAGGATGGCGCCGCGTGGGCCGGTGAGATCCTCAAAGCTGAGCTGCGCGCTGCCGATATCGATTACAGCGGCCATTTAGTGCGTCAATCACAAGTGACCTCACCGGGCAGCGTGCTGGCGTCAACGCAATCGGCGCCGCTGCATACACTGCTGCACACCATGCTGAAAAAGTCGGACAACATGATTGCCGATACCGTATTCCGCACCATCGGCCATCACTATTTCAACGTGCCGGGTACATTCCGCGCGGGCTCGGATGCCGTACGCCGAATCCTGCGGGAAAAAGCCGGCGTTGATCTCGGCAACAGCATTCAGGTTGATGGTTCCGGACTGTCGCGTCATGACCTGATCGCGCCAGATACCATGATGCAAGTGCTGCAATACATTGCGAAAAACGATTCGACGCTGAATTATATTTCGATGCTGCCGCTGGCGGGTTATGACGGCACCCTGCAATATCGCGGCGGTCTGCATGAAGCAGGACTGGATGGTAAAGTGTCGGCAAAAACCGGTTCACTGCAGGGCGTCTATAATCTGGCTGGATTCATTACCACCTCAAGCGGTGCGCGCGTGGCGTTTGTCCAGTATCTCTCCGGCTATGCGGTTCCGCCGGAAGATCAGAAAACGCGCCGTATTCCATTGGTACGTTTTGAGAGTCGCCTCTACTCGGATATCAACAAAAATAACTGATGAAACTGCTCATTGTCGAAGATGATACGCTGCTGCAGTCGGGCCTGGCGCAAGCGCTCAGCGCGCAAGGTTACGCCATCGACTGCGCCAGTACAGCTGCCGAAAGTAATGCACTGCTGCGCAGCGGTCAGTACAGCCTGATCGTGCTCGATCTTGGCTTACCGGATCGCGATGGCGCTTCCTTGCTACGCCAGTGGCGCCGCGACGGCATCGCGGTACCCGTGCTGATCCTCACGGCGCGCGATGCGCTGGAGGATCGCGTGGATGGCCTGGATGCCGGCGCCGATGATTATCTGGTGAAGCCGTTTGCGCTGGTTGAGTTACAAGCCCGCGTAAGGGCATTAATTCGCCGCTATCAGGGCCACAGCGATAACCTGCTGCAACAGGGCGATCTGACGCTGAATCTCAGTTCGCAGCAGGTTCTGCTGGAAAATCTTCCGCTGGAGATCACGCCCAAAGAGTTCGCACTGCTGACGCGCTTACTGATGCGAGTGGGACAAAACGTCCACCGCGAAACGCTGCAGCAAGATCTCTACAGCTGGAATGACGATCCCGGCTCCAACACCCTCGAAGTTCACATTCACAATCTGCGTCGCAAGCTCGGGAAAGATCGCATCAAAACCGTGCGCGGCGTAGGTTACCGCCTGGAAATCCGCGAATGAACAGCATGCGTCAGCGGTTATTAATCATGCTGGCGCTGATCCTCCTCACCTGTCAGGTGATGAGCGCCATCTGGCTGTGGCATGAAAGCCGCGAACAAATCAGCTTTTTAGTTAACGAAACCCTTTCCGCACAAGCGCGTAACGATCGCGTGGAAAATGAGATTCGCGAAGCCATTGCGTCGCTGCTACTGCCCTCTTTAGTGATGGTAGGCCTTACTCTGCTGCTGTCATTTTGGGCGATTAACTGGATCATTCGCCCGCTCAAGTCGCTACAAGATAGTCTCGCGCATCGCTCGGCGGATAATCTCTCTCCTTTACCGATCTATTCAGAAATGGATGAGATTGTGGCGGTAACGTCGTCGATTAACCAACTCTTTTCGCGTCTGGATCACACGCTGCAGCAGGAACGATTATTCACCGCCGATGCGGCGCACGAGCTGCGTACGCCGCTGGCAGGATTGCGGCTGCACCTTGAGCTCCTGCATCAGCAGAACGTGCCGCAAAGCGAGATGCTGATTGAACGTATCGATCAGCTGATGCACACCGTAGAACAGCTGCTCATGCTGTCACGCGCCGGACAGGCATTGGCAGGGGGTCACTATCAGCAGGTACTGTGGCAAAAAGAGATCATGCACCCGCTGCGGCCGGAAATGGCCGAACTTTACCACCAGCGGCAGCAAATCCTGCATTGGCCACAGAGCGATGATCTACAGCAGCAAGGGGAACCGATGCTGCTGCGCCTGATGCTACGTAATTTGCTGGAAAACGCCTCACGTTACAGCCCGGAAGGTAGCGAAGTGACGGTAAAAATGCGGCAGGACAGGCAGCAGGTGATTATCGAAGTGTGGGATCAGGGGCCGGGTATTGATGCGACGGCCGCAGAAGAGCTGACGCAGGCGTTTCGTCGTCGCGATCAGCGTTACGGCGGTAGCGGGCTTGGTCTTAATATTGTGCTGCGTATCGTGCAGATGCACCGCGGCAGATTGGAACTGATTAATCGTGAGGATAGCAGCGGACTGATTGCCCGCTGCTATTTGCCATTGCAACTGATTGGCTGAACGCCATCAGAAGTGAGTATTCAGACTCACATAATAAGTACGACCTGATTCATTGTAGGTATTCGCCCCCGCGCCATACAGATACGAGTTCGTCGTGGCATTGCCGGTGGTTTGCGCATTCCCTTCACGGTAGTGACGCTTATCGAACAGGTTATCGATACCCAGCGTGACGCTGGCGTACTTATTGATATCGTAGGTGCCGCTCATGCCGATAATCGAATAAGGGCTCACCGTATCAGTGGCGCTACCGGTTGAGGTATTGCCTTTGTAGTCATATTTCTTCGGCGTCTGGGTACCGTACCAGGTCAGCGTGGTCTGCAGCGACAGATCCTGCATTGCCTGCCAGCTCAGCGTCGAGTTTAGCGTGTACTCCGGAATCACCGATAAGCGATCGCCGGTCTCTTTGTTCTTACTTTGCAGCATATAAGTGAAGTTGTTGTTCCACGTTACGCTGTCCGAAAACGGCACGTTGACAGTACCTTCCAGCCCTTCCACCACCGCTTTCGGTACATTTTCCCACTTATAGATATCGGTGGTGCCATTAGAGGCTTTGCCCACTGGCGAGTAACCGGCTTCGATCTTGTTGCGGTAATCGTTGCGGAACCAGGTTAAACCGGCCTGATATCCTTCATGTTTCCACTCAAGACCAATCTCTTTGTTGATGCTGTTTTCCGCTTTCAGGTCGTTATTCCCCTGCAGATAACAAGCGCCGGTGCTGGCCGCGCAACCTTGGCCATTGCTGTACAGCAGATAGTTAGGGTTGGTCTGATACAGGCTCGGCGCTTTATACGCACGCCCTATCCCCATCTTCAGGGTGAAGTCATCCCCTAAACCTTGCGACAGGTTAAGCGACGGGCTCCAGTTGTTGCCAACTATCGAGTGATGGTCGAAACGCAGACTTGGCGTCAGCATGGTGCTGTCGGTCAACTCCATGTTGTCTTCAGCAAACAGTGAAAAAATCTCTGCCTGTGAATACGGGCTGCGGCCAGTGTTATCGATGCCAGGCACCGCGCCGTAGCTCGCTGCCTGGGTGTTAGAGGAGCCATCTTTCATGCGCTGCTGGTTCCATTCAGTACCCAGCGTCGCGGTTTGATTGAACAGCAGTTCAAACGGAATACTCACTTCGCTATGCAGCAGCACATCGTCCAGCTGAATAGTGTTAAAACCGCTATTCGAGAAGATGCCCTCAGTGCCGCCCGCTAAACCTTCATTGATGCGCGAGTTGCGGGTCTTCTCGTAACGCGCATAGGTATTGGTGCTGACGCCGTTATCCCATGCGCCCGTCCACTTCAGCGAGACATTTTGCCGATACAGGCGGTTAGTTTCATCACCGTACAGGCTTTTCACCAGCGCACTGGTGTTGGTGTTCTGCGTGTCGCCAGCATACAGGTTGCCCTGGCGGCTGTAGCCAGCCTGCCACTCCAGCGTTTGCATTGGCGCAAATGCCCAGCTCAGTAAGGCATTAATATCTTTATTCACCGAGCCTTCACGCCCGGCCGGATAACTGCCCGCGTATGAACCGGTGCGCGCCGCCGCATGCCCCTCGTTGATGTCATAGGCATCGGCCTGAGTTTTGGCTAAACCGCCGTACAAGCGGAAGTTGAAATCATCACCCAGCGGCCCTTCCAGACTGAAGTTAGTGCGTTTGGTGGCGCCTTCCGCTTTGTGTTCTGGCACGTTGTAATAGGTGTTCCAGGAACCGTGCCACTGCTGATCGGTCTGTTTTTTGGTGATGATATTCACCACACCGCCCGCCGCGCCGTTGCCGTAACGCACTGCTGCCGGTCCGCGAATCACATCGATATGATCGATCATCTCCGGTGGCACCCAATTGGTATCACCGCGCGTATCACGCTCGCCACGCCAGCCAAGGCGCACCGAGTTACGGCTGGTAATCGGCATGCCATCCACCATGATCAGGGTGTTTTCCGGACCCATGCCGCGAATATCGATCTGGCGATTGTTACCGCGCTGGCCGCTGGTGGAGTTACCGGTGAGATTCACGCCCGGCATGGTACGGATGATCTCGGAGACATCGCGCGCAGGCGGGTGTTTTTTAATTTCGTCGGCGGTGATAGTTGAAACCCCCGGCGCCTGCAGGTTTTGCTGCTGCGCGGTAACCATTAAGGTACCGCCGTCCATGGATTGGGCGTCGGTACTGCTTACAGAGGTATTGCTGGAAGAAGTGTCCGCTGCCCAGGCACCGCTGGAGAGCAGTGAGGCGCTGAGCCCCAGTTCAATCAGAATGGCTAATGATAACCGTGAGTAATTTTTCATTTTATGCGTTCCTGGATTGCCAGCAAAAACCCTGAGGCTTGCGTGGCGAGCCGGTGAGAAGATCCCTGTTCCTAACGCGCCCGGATCCAGCCCCTCCAACCCTTCCTTTGCATCACCTTGCCAAATGGAAAGAGTCAGGCGGAACGAGCGTGCTCTTTTTTGAGCGCAGCCACCCTATTGCAAATGCAAATTATTATCAATAGTATTATTCATCAAACTTATCTCCCTCTCCGCGTAAACACCGACTGGCAGCCCTATGACCTGGCGAAATGATGTAACCGGCAGCGCAGCCTGGTGGCAGGCGCAACAATCCCAAGGCATTCCCCGTATTGAGTTAGCCGATGATGGCCACTGTCGGGTCACTTTCTTCTGGCGCGACCCGCAAGGTGACGAGACTCAATCCTCCATCCAGCGCGTGTGGATCAACATCACGGGTGTCACCGATCACCACCAGCGTCGCCCACCGCAATCGTTGATGCGTGTGGCAGGAACCAACGTGTGGTACTGGCAAACCGAGCTTCCCGCCAACTGGCGCGGTAGTTATTGTTTGATGCCCGATGAGCAGGCCACCGACTTCACGGGCGTGGCCGACATGCATGCGTTGCGCAGCTGGTGGCGCGATAAATTTCCCACGGCGCAGGCCGATCCGCTGAACAACTTGCGTGGCTGGTCGGGCGGACGCGGCATGGGCGTATCACCGCTGCATCTCCCGCAGGCACCGGATCAACAGGTGTGGCAGGCGCTGGATAACGGCACGGCGCCCACCCTAAAACTGCAGCAGCTGCAATGGGATAGCGCGCTATTAGGCAACAGCCGCCCCGTGTGGATTTACACCACCGGCGATGCGACTCCTGAGCAGCGTCCACTGGCGATCTTGCTTGATGGCCAGTTCTGGGCGCACAGCATGCCGATTGCCGGGCCGCTACAGCAGCTCACCGATAACGGCGCGTTGCCGCCCGCGGTGTATCTGTTTATCGACATCATCGATCGCGATCACCGCAGCCGGGAGTTGCCGTGCAACCCGCAATTCTGGCAAGCCATCCAGCAAGAACTGTTGCCGCAGGTGGCACACTCAGTGCCTTATCGCCAACAGGCGGCAAGCACCATTGTGGCCGGACAAAGTTTTGGCGGCCTCGCGTCGGTATTCGCCGCGCTGCACTGGCCGGAAACCTTTGGCAATGCGCTCAGCCTTTCCGGCTCCTTCTGGTGGCCAGAGCGCGGCAACCCCCACGGCTGGTTGCTGCAAGAACTCGATCGCGGCCTTGCACCGCGCCAACCGCTGCGCTTCTGGCTGGAAGCAGGCAAGCGCGAAGGCTTAATTCTGCAAGCTAATCAACAGCTACAACAGCAACTTCACGCCGCCGGTTATCAGGTGCATTACCAGCCGGTGGAAGGCGGCCACGATGCGCTCTGCTGGCGCGGTGGCCTGCTAAGTGGCTTACAAGCCCTGTTGAACCAACCGGAGCATCCATGTCCGAATCTCTGATGAATAAATCTATGATTGACCACCAAACCTTGCCGTTAGTCGCGGCACAGCCCGGTATCTGGATTGCCGATCAGCTGTCACCACACCACAACGCTTATGCAGTAGCGCACTTTGTTGAGCTGCGCGGTGACATTGATAGCGCCTTACTGGCCCAGTCAATTGTCGTGGGCATGCAGGAAGCCGATACGCTAAACATGGCATTTGGCGAAGTGGAAGGCGAAGCGTTGCAGTGGCTGCAGCCACAAGAATTTAGTCCGCCGCAGATTATCGATCTGCGCGGCGAGGCCGATGCCGTCGCCACAGCACGCAGGCTGATGCGCGACGATATGAATGGCGATCTGCGCGTGTTAAGCGGCGCAAAACTGTGGCATCACACTCTTTTCCAACTTGGCGATCGCCACTGGTTCTGGTATCAGCGCTATCACCATTTGGTGGTGGATGGCTTCAGCTTCACCGCGCTGACCCGCCGCATCGCCAATCTTTACAGCGCAGCAGTGCGTCAGCAGCCTGCTGAGCCCACGCCGTTTATCCCGTTTAGTGAAGTGGTCGACGAGTATCAGCGTTACCGCGAATCCTCCTCCTTTGCGCGTGACGGCCAGTTCTGGCGCGAAAAAGGCGCGGCGCTGCCGTCACCGGCTTCACTCTCACCGCTGCCGCTCGCCGGACAAACCGCCAGCACCGATCTACTGCGCCACAGCGTGACGCTGGAGCGCAGCACCTTTCAAACGCTGGTGCAGCAGCACCCGCACTCCAGCGCCGCCGATCTGGCTTTTGCCCTCGTTGCGCTGTGGCTGGCACGTCTCAGCGGCCAAAACGACTTTGCCGCCGGCTTCATCTTTATGCGTCGTATTGGTTCTGCCGCCTTGTGTGCCACCGGGCCGGTGATCAACGTGTTGCCGATGGCGGTACATTACGATCCCACCCAGCCACTGAGCACCCTCGCCGCGCAGCTGGCGGGCGAAGTGAAAAAGATGCGTCGTCATCAGCGCTATGACGCCGAACAGGTGCAGCGCGATCTGGGTCGTCTCGGCGATGGCGATCCACTGTACGGTCCGGTGATCAACCTGAAGATGTTTGATTACCAGCTCGATTTCGCTGGCGTAGAAGGCATCACCCATCAGCTGGCATCCGGGCCGGTACGCGATCTGGAGATCGCCATCTATATCAGCGAGCAGGGTGAATTAACCCTTGAACTGCTGGCTAACGCCGAGCGCTACAGCGAGCAGACCTTGCAGCGCCATGCCAGCCGCTTCGCCCTGCTGCTGGATCAGCTGGCTAAGCAGCCGCAGCGACCGTGTGGTGAACTCGATCTGCTCACCGCCGAAGAGCACGCGCAGATTGCCGCGATTAACCAAACCGCCCATCCGCTGCCGGCAGAAACGCTGGCCTCGCTGTTGGCGCAGCAGGCAGCACGCACGCCGGATGCCCCGGCGCTCGCCGATGCGCAGCATCAGCTGAGCTATCGCCAAATGCAGCAGCAGGTGTTTGCGCTGGCCGCGGATTTGACCGCCGCAGGCGTACAGCGTGGCGATATTGTCGCGGTAGCGCTGCCGCGCTCGGTGCAGCTGTCGCTGGCGTTGCAGGCGATTGTTGCGCTTGGCGCCGCGTATTTACCGCTCGATACCGGCTATCCGGACGAGCGCCTGCAGCTGATGCTGGAAGACGCCGCGCCGAAAACCCTGATCACCTGCGCGGCGCTCAGTGCGCGCTTTAGCACTATCGCCCAGGTAAACCAGCTGCATTTTGATGCGCTGTATAGCACGCCAACTGCGCCGCAACCGGCCAGCGCACCGACGCCGCAGGATGGCGCCTACATCATTTACACCTCGGGTTCTACCGGCCGTCCTAAAGGCGTGCTGGTGGGCCATGAAGCCATCGTCAATCGCCTGCTGTGGATGCAGGATCGCTATCCGCTGCAAGCAGATGATGTAGTTTTACAAAAAACCCCGAGCAGCTTTGACGTTTCCGTGTGGGAATTCTTCTGGCCGCTGCTGGTCGGCGCGCAGCTAGTGATGGCGCCGCCCGAGGCGCATCGCGATCCTGAAGCGCTGCAGCAACTGTTTGCCCGCTACAAAGTCACCACTACGCATTTCGTACCCTCGATGCTGGCGGCCTTTGTCGCGGCCCTTGATGATCAACAGGCAATTACCTGCTGCGCCAGCCTGCGCAACGTGTTCTGCAGCGGTGAGGCGCTGCCGACTGATTTATCACGCGAATGGGAAAAGCTGACGCGGGTGCCGCTGCACAATCTGTATGGTCCAACCGAAGCTGCGGTGGATGTCAGCTGGTATCCGGCGTTTGGTGATGCATTGGCCGCCGTCGAAGGGGCCAGCGTGCCGATTGGTTTCCCGGTGTGGAATACCGGCCTGCGCATTCTTGATGCCCGCATGCAACCGGTGCCGCCGGGCGTGGCAGGCGATCTCTATTTAACCGGCGTGCAGCTGGCGCACGGCTATTTGGGCCGTCCCGATCTCACCGCCAGCCGTTTTATTGCCGATCCCTTCAGCCCCGGTGAGCGCATGTACCTCACCGGTGACGTGGCGCGCTGGCTGGATAACGGCGCGGTGGAATATCTTGGCCGCAGCGACGATCAGCTGAAGATTCGCGGTCAACGTATCGAACTGAACGAAATTGATCATGTGATGAGCGCGCAGCCAGGCATTGAGCAAGCGGTAACGCATGCCGTGGTGCTGGGCGATGCGGCGGCGCAGGGTGATGCACGTCAGCTGGTCGGTTACGTGATTGCCGCGCAGCCGGTGGATGGCGAAGCACTGCGTCAGGCGCTGGCGCAGCGCTTGCCGGCGCATATGGTGCCCGTAGCCATTGTGCAGCTTGATGCCTTCCCGCTCAGCAGCAACGGTAAACTGGATCGCAAAGCGCTGCCGCTGCCTGAATCCGCCACGACCCGCGTGGGACGAGCCCCACACGCGGGTCTGGAAACTACTCTGGCAGATGCCTTCTGCCAGCTGCTGGCACGCGATGCCATCAGCGCGCAGGATGATTTCTTCGCCCTTGGCGGTCATTCGCTGTTGGCGATGCGCTTAGCCGCCAGACTGCGCCGCGAGCTGCAACTGCCGATCTCGGTGGGGCAAATTATGGTGGCCTCGACGGTGGAGAAGCTGGCTACGCTGCTTAGCGATGCGCAATCCCATCAGCAGGCCGGTTTCGAAGCGGTGCTGCCGCTGCGTAAGAGTCACGGACCTACGCTGTTGTGTTTCCATCCTGCCTCCGGTTTTGCCTGGCAGTTCAGCATCCTGCAACGCTATCTCGACCCGCGCTGGTCGCTGATCGGCATCCAGTCGCCGGATATCGATAGCCCGCTGAACCAAAGCGCACATCTGGACGACGTGTGCGACGCACATCTGCAAACCCTGCGCGAAGTACAGCCGCACGGGCCTTACTATTTCCTCGGCTATTCGCTCGGCGGTACGCTGGCGCAAGGCATTGCCGCACGGCTGGAAGCGGCGGGCGAAGAAGTGGCCTTCCTCGGCTTGCTGGATACCTGGCCGCCGGAAACCCAGAACTGGGATGAGAGGCGCGGCGAGAACGTGCTGGATCCGGCGGTATTGGAAGAGGTGAATCGCGAGCGCGAGCAGTTTATCGCTGCGCAGCGCCATCAGGCCGGTGAAGAGATGCGCGCGATGTTCGATACCATCGAAGCCAATTACGCCAGTTCAGTGCGCCTGCTGGCCACCGCGCGCAGTGCACGGTTTAACGGCCGCGCCACGCTGTTCCTCGCCGAACAAACCCAGCAGCCAGGGCAGGATGCGCGCCGCGCCTGGGCACCGTATGTGAGTGAGCTGGACGTATGGCCCATGGATTGTGCCCATGTCGAGATCATTTCACCGCAGATGTTTGAGCAGATTGGGCCACTGTTGCATCGGTTGCTGGGTTAGATGCAAACCAGGTCGCCATGAATGGCGACCCTACGATGTGCCGGTGTGATTTTGTAGGGTCGCCATTCATGGCGACCACCTCAATTATCTTCCGCACCCCAGCGGCACAATCATCGGCGTATGCGCCACCGGATCTTCCACAATCACGCAGCGCAGACCATACACCTGCTCGATCAACGCTGGCGTCACGATCTCCGCCGGTTTGCCCTCGGCGACAATCTTGCCATAACGCATGGCAATCAAGTGCGTGGCGTAACGACACGCGTGGTTGAGATCGTGCAGCACCACCACCAGCGTGCGGCCATGCTGCTGATTCAACTCCTGCATCAGCTCCAGCAACTCAATTTGATGCGTGATATCCAGCCAGGTGGTCGGTTCATCCAGCAGCAGCAGCGGCGTTTCCTGCGCCAGCACCATCGCAATCCACACGCGCTGGCGCTGACCGCCCGATAGCGTATCCACCGATTGCTGCGCTAGGTCGGCCACGCCGGTGGCCTGCATCGCCTGCTGCACCGCCGCTTCATCTTCCGCACGCCAGCGACCAAACAGCGCCTGATGCGGATAACGTCCGCGCGCCACCAGCTCTGTTACGCTGATGCCCGCAGGTGCGTTCGAACTTTGCGGCAGCAGGCCAAGACGGCGCGCCACTTCTTTCGTGGGATAGCGCGCAATCGCTTCGCCATCCAGCAGCACTTCCCCTTTCAGCGGCGTATGCAGGCGGCTGAGCGTGCGCAGTAACGTCGATTTTCCACAGGCGTTGGGGCCGATAATCACCGTCAGTTCACCCTCGGGAATCGCCACCGACAAATTCTCTGCCACCACTTTTTTATCGTAGCCCAGCGTCAAACCTTCGCCGCGCAGACGTGAAGGGATATCGATCATTGGCGTCGCGCCTCCCGCACCAGTAAAGCAATCAGATAAAGTCCACCGAGGATGACGGTAATCACGCCAACCGGTAATTGATAAGGCAGAAACAGATGCTGTGCGGCATAGTCAGCGGCAAGTAGCAACAGTGCGCCACACAGCGCCGAGAGCAGCAATGCACCTTTCATGCCGCCGCCAAGACGACGCGCAATTTGCGGTGCCAGCAGCGCGACAAACGAAATCGGTCCCACCAGCGCCGTTGATGCTGCCGTTAACACCACGCCAATCAGCATCAGCCACATACGGCTGCGCTCCACCGGCACGCCGAGCGCACAGGCGGTATCGTCGCCCATCTCCAGCAGGCGCATGCGCCGCGCCAATAACGCCATCAGCAGTAACGCCAGCAGCAGCACCACAATCACCGGCGGCGTTTTCGCCCAGGTAATTCCGTTGAGCGATCCGGCGCTCCATAAGCCGGCACTCAGCGCCGACTCCAGCGACGCGCTGATAATCAGCCACGAGTTCAGCGCCATCAGCAGCGCGCGCACGCTGATGCCAACAATGATCAGGCGGAAGGTTTCCACGCCGTTGCGCCAGGCGAACAGATACACCAACGCCGCCGTGGCGATGCCGCCAATCAGCGCCGCGCCGGTCATCGCCGTGACGCTTTGATTGAACAGCACTAACGCCACCAGTACGCCGCTGTAAGCGCCGGTGTTAAAGCCGAGAATGTCCGGACTGCCGAGTGGATTGCGCAGCAGCGACTGGAAAATCGCCCCGCTAATCCCTAACGCAGCACCAATCAGCAACGCCATCAGCACGCGCGGCAAACGCCACTCCAGCACGATCAGCTTGACGTTGCCGGCCCCCTGCCCGAGCAGCAGCTGCCCGATTTGTTCGCCGCTAATCTGTAACGCGCCGCGCGTCATCGCCAGATACGCCAGCAGCCCGCAGCAAAGCAGCAGCCAAAGCGCGTGTAACCAGGCACGATGCGTCATAGCCCACCCCGGCCCAGTTTGCGGCGTACCAGCACAATCAGCATCGGTGCACCAAGCATTGCCGTGACGATGGAAACCCGCAGCTCGCCCGCAACCAGCAGGCGGCCAAGAATATCGGCGGCGAGTAATAAAATCGGTGTAATCAGCGCGGTTGCGGGCAGCATCCAGCGGTGATCGTTGCCTACCAGCCAGCGGGCAAAGTGCGGCGTCATCAGGCCCACAAACGCAATTGGCCCCACCGCCGCCGTCGCTGCACCGCACAGCAGCGCAATCGCCAGCAGGCCAAGCAACTGCGTGCGCGCCACGCGCGTACCGAGCGCGGTGGCCATATCGCCACCCATGCTCAGGCTGTTAAGCGCCTGCGACAGAAGAATCGCTACCACGCCGCCCACCAGCACCGCCGGAAACAGCGTGCGCAGCACGGTAAAATTGCGGATATCCAGCGAGCCGCTGTGCCAGAAGCGCAGGTGATCGTAGATGTCAGGATTGAGCAGCGACAGGCCGGATGTCAGCCCATCCAGCACCGCGCCAAGCGCGACGCCCGCCAGCGTAAGACGCACCGGATTAACGCGCCCGCCGCCAATCGCACCGGTCAATGCCACCAGCAACGAAGAGAGCAGTGCACCGGCAAAAGCGAAGCCAAGCCAATCCACCGGCGAATCTGCGCCGAACAGCGCTATGCCAATCACCACCGCGAAACCGGCTCCAGCATTGACGCCGAGAATACCGGGATCGGCCAGCGGGTTGCGCGTCAGGCTCTGCATTAAGGCACCAGCAAGGCCGAGCGCCACGCCCGCCAGCAGACCGGCCAGGGTGCGCGGCAGGCGCGCGTCACGCACAATCACACACTCCGCGCTGTTACAGCTGGAGGTAAGCGAATGATAAACATCGGGAAGCGGTATCGATTTGGCCCCTAGCATCAAGCTAAGAGCGATGAGGAGCAAGAGCAGAATCCCTGAGCCTGCCAATGCACGGATCTGGCGCATAGCGTTCTAAACCTTCACTGTTCAACGTCGTCGCATGCGCGATGCAACTTGATAATGGTTATCGTTATTACTCGCGTTTAGCTATGTTACCATGACTCGCCTCGCGGACGATGAGGAAAATTGGTGCAAAAAGGCGAACCTATGAACAAATCTTCCCACTTTATCGATCTTTCACTGCTGAAAACCCATCCGGCTTTTCGCGCGGTATTTATTGCGCGCTTTATCTCGATTGTCGCGCTCGGCATGCTTGCCGTCGCGGTGCCGGTGCAGATCCAGCACATGACAAATTCACCGCTGCTGGTGGGATTGGCGGTGACACTGGCCGCTGCGGGCATGTTTATTGGTCTGCTGACCGGCGGCGTATTGGCAGATCGCCATGAGCGCAAAAAGCTGATTCTGCTGGCCCGATCCACCTGCGGCTTAGGCTTTATCGCGTTGGCGATCAACGCCGCGCTGCCGGAACCCTCGTTAATCGCCGTTTATCTGCTGGGCTTCTGGGATGGCTTCTTCGGGGCGATTGGCGTCACCGCGCTGTTGGCCGCCACGCCCGCGCTGGTGGGGCGTGAAAATATTATGCAGGCCGGAGCCATCACCATGTTAACGGTGCGCTTCGGCTCGATTTTGTCACCTGCGATTGCCGGTCTGGTGATTGCCCACGGCGGCGTAACCTGGAACTATGGCCTCGCCGCGTTCGGCACGCTGCTCACGGTGTTGACGCTGTTAAAATTACCGCACTTGCCGCCTCCGCCGCAGCCGCGTGAACATCCGCTGAAATCCCTGGCCGCTGGCGTGCAGTTTCTTTTTGCCAGCCCGATTGTCGGCATGGTGGCGTTGATTGGTGCGCTGGTAACCTTAGCCAGCGCGGTACGCGTGCTCTATCCCGCACTCGCGCCTCATTGGTCAGTGAGTGCTGACCAGCTGGGTTTGCTTTACGCCGCGGTGCCGCTCGGTGCCGCGGTGGGCGCGTTGACCAGCGGCAAACTGAAACACGCCGCGCGTCCAGGGCAGTTAATACTCGGCAGCGCGATTGCGGCGTTTATCGCCCTTGGTTTGTTTAGCCTGATGCCGAACCTGCCGCTGGCGTTAGCTTGCCTGATCGCCTTCGGTTACTTCAGCGCCATCAATAGCTTGGTGCAATACGCGATGATTCAAGCGCTCACGCCCGATCATTTGCTTGGTCGCATCAATGGGTTGTGGACGGCACAGAACGTCACCGGCGACGCGATAGGTGCGGCAGTGATTGGCGCGATGGGTTCCTGGCTGCTGCCACCGCAGGCCGCTGCGGTGTTTGGCTTCGCCGCGGCGCTGCTGGGCATGGTGATGTGGTTAGTGATGGGGCGTTTACGTCGTTACCACCCGCCAGCGCCAGAGCTGGCGGAACAGGCATCATGATTTAACGAACAGTTTTTCCAGACGCGCGAGCAGATTGCTGGCGCTGTAGTAATCGAGACGGAACGAATCGACACCCAATTCGTACACCTGCTTGTTTTGCACCGCAGCATTCTGCGCCAGGAACGGATTGCTCAGCACCGACTGCGTGGTTTTATCGTCGGCGGCAAACAGCAGGAAGGTTTTACCCGTCAGGCCGCTGGCGAGATTTTCGCCTGACAGCTGAATGATGTCTTTACGCTGTCCCATGCTGTGGCTCTGCTCCACGCTGGCCGACGGCACCGCCAGGGTGAAACCGAGTTGTTCCAGCAGCTTGCCCTGCGCCGAGGCGGCGGTCCACAGGTTGACCGCGCGCCCACCGCCGTTCCACACCATGGCGGAAACCGGCTGCGGCGGCAGCGTGATGGCTTTCTTCAGCGCGGCTTCGCGATCGTTGAAGGCGTTAACACGCTGTGCCGCCTGAGCCTCCTGGCCGGTGGCCTGGCCTAATAGTGTGACCACATCCTGCCAGCTTTTGTCGTCGTAGTTGACCACTAACGTCGGTGCGATGGCAGAGAACTGATCGACGAGTTTGATGGCGGAGTCATTGCCGGTGGCGCTGACGATGATCAGGTCCGGCGCTTCGGCTGCTACCGCTTCGGCACTCGGTTCACCAATGTACAGACGTTTGAGTTGGTGCTGTTTGGCGACCTCGCTCCATTGGCGGAAGAAACCCTGCTCGTCGGCCAGACGGCTATTGGGTGCAGTCGCACCCGAGGCGATGACCGGCGCATCAATCGCCAGCAGCGAACCGGTCAGCGTGACGCTGGTGGAAACAATACGCTGTGGCGCTTTGTTTAAGGTGAGCGATCCGTTAGCCCCTTGAAGGGTGCGCGGCCAACCTTGTTCGGCATGCGCGACGCTGGTGAAAATCTGGAAAACACTCAATAGGGCTGCAATAGCCCAAAAACCGCATTTATTCATAAGTTTTAGCCCACTTTTTAGCATATTGCCCTGTTCAGCGTCAGCGCCTGATTACGTCAAAAGGTCGCTGAAATCCCGCGAATGGATTGACACTTTTGCCCAATCGACGTAGGTTACAGGCCCATAATAAAAATGATAATCATTCTTAATAATCTTATCATTTATAGGTGAAAATTATGGTGGAAACGACCACGTTTGAAAATGCCTGGCTGAAGGATTATTCCGCGCTTTGCCGTGGTTTTCTCTTTACCTCGCCGTGGCGCAGTTTGGCAACGCAAGGATGCTATACCACCATTAGCGCGCCGGTACATGATGCCGCGTCGCTGCAGGGTGATTTCCAACAACAGCTGCGTCAGCACTTTGCTGCCGCGAAAAAACAGGGCATCGCCAATCCGATTCTGGTCGGGGCGATCCCATTCGATGTCAGCCAGCCTGCGGCGTTGTTTATTCCCGAAGCCCATCAGACCTTCAATCGAGACGACCTGCAAAACGCACTGCCGCAAGGCATCAGCGATCTGCCAGAGGTGCGCCGTCGCACGCCGGTACCAGACCACGATGTCTTCCTCAATATGGTGGCAGATGCGGTAGCAGCCACGCAGCGCGGCGAGCTGGATAAAGTGGTGCTGTCGCGCCTGATGGATATCGTCACGGAGCAGCCGGTGGATACGGCAACGTTGATGCAGCGCGTGATTGCGCAGAATCCGAATAGCTACCATTTCCATCTGCCGCTGCCGCAAGGCGGTGCGCTGATCGGTGCCAGCCCGGAACTGATGCTGCGTAAACAAGGTCGCGATTTCAGTTCTTGTCCGCTCGCCGGATCTGCACGGCGCAATCATGGCGATGCGCAGCAGGATCGCGCGGCAGGTAACACGCTGATGAATTCCAGCAAAGATCGCCATGAACACAAACTGGTGACCGACGCGATGCGCGATACGCTGCAGCCGCGCAGCCGTTTGCTGTCAGTACCGAGCACGCCTTCGCTGATCACCACCGCTACGCTGTGGCATCTGGCGACGCAAATTGACGGCGAAGTCCAGAATGAGCAGGAAAATGCCCTGTCGCTGGCCTGCCTGCTGCATCCAACGCCGGCGCTGAGCGGCTTCCCGCATCAGCGCGCGCAGAAGCTCATCCAGCAGCTGGAACCCTTTGATCGCCAGCTGTTTGGCGGCATCGTCGGCTGGTGCGATAGCGAAGGCAATGGCGAATGGGTAGTGACTATCCGCTGCGGCACCGTGCACGGCACGCGTGTGCGGCTGTTTGCCGGCGCGGGCATCGTCGCCGACTCCCAACCTGAATCAGAATGGCGCGAAACCGGCGTGAAGCTGGATACCATGTTGCGCGCCTTTGGACTGCAATAAAGGAAAGAGCATGAGCATTCCCTATACTCGCTGGCCGGACGATCTGGCCGCGCGCTACCGCGAAAAAGGCTACTGGCTGGATGTACCGATGACCGATATTTTGGCGCGTCATCAGCACAACGATGCCATTGCGGTGATTGATGGCGATCGTCACATCAGCTATCGCGAAATGGATGTGCTAAGCAGCAATCTGGCCGCTGCGCTGCAGCGTCGCGGCCTGCAGAGTGGCGATACCGCGCTGGTGCAGCTCGGCAACGTGGCTGATTTTTATGTCACGGTATTCGCACTGTTTAAGCTCGGCGTGGCGTCAGTTTTCGCCCTATTCAGCCATCAGCGTACCGAACTCAGCGCCTATGCGGCGCAGATTGAGCCCAAGCTGCTGATTGCCGATCGCACCCATGCGCTGTTTGCTGACGACACCTTTATCAGCGCACTGTGCGACGCGCAGCCTTCGCTGCAGCAGGTGATTTTACGCAATGACAATCAGCCGGAAAACACGCTGGAAGCGCTGATGGCGGAAGCGGCGGGTAATTTCGTCGCCACGCCAACTGCCGCCGATGAAGTGGCATTTTTCCAACTCTCAGGCGGCAGCACCGGCACGCCAAAGCTGATTCCGCGCACCCACAACGATTACTACTACAGCATTCGCGCCAGTGATGAGATCTGTGAGGTAACCGCCGATACGCGCTATCTCATCGCCCTGCCCGCCCCGCATAACTTCGCCATGAGTTCACCCGGTTCACTCGGCGTATTTTACGCGGGTGGACAGGTGATATTGGCCGCCGATCCCAGCGCGACGCTGTGTTTCCCGCTGATTGAAAAGCATCAGGTTACGGATACTGGTTTGGTGCCACCGGCGGTGAGTTTGTGGCTACAGGCGATTCAGGAATGGGGCAGCAACAAGCAGCTGGCCTCGCTGAAGCGCATTCAGGTGGGCGGCGCCAAATTGGGTGAAACCCTGGCCGCACGCATTCAGAACGAAATGGGCTGTCAGCTGCAGCAGGTGTTCGGTATGGCCGAAGGTTTGGTGAACTACACCCGCTTTGGCGACGATGAGAACACCATTCTCACCACGCAAGGCCGCCCAATCTCTGAGGACGACGAAGTGTGGGTTGCAGATGAGCACGGCAATGCGCTGCCAACTGGCACCATTGGTCGCCTGATGACGCGCGGTCCTTACACCTTTCGCGGCTACTACAAGAGCCCAGAGCATAACGCCGCCAGCTTCGACGCCCATGGGTTTTACTGCTCTGGCGATCTGATTGAGATTAACGCGCAGGGTTACATCACTGTACAAGGACGTGAAAAAGATCAGATTAACCGCGGTGGCGAGAAGATCGCAGCGGAGGAGATCGAAAATCTGCTGCAGCGCCATCCAGACGTGATCCACGCCGCGCTGGTGTCGATGAACGATGAATTGATGGGTGAAAAGAGTTGCGCCTTTATCGTCGCCAGCCAGCCGATTAAAGCGGTGGCGCTGCGCCGTCATCTGCGTGAGCTGGGCGTGGCCGAGTTCAAATTACCTGACCGTATTACCTGCGTAGATGCCCTGCCGCTAACGCCTGTTGGCAAGGTAGATAAAAAACGTTTACGCCAACAGCTTGCCGATCAACAAGCGCAAGCCTGACCTGTTCCGGAGATTGTAATGGCTATTCCAAAACTGAATTCTTACGCATTACCAGCGGCAACTGAGCTGCCAACTAACAAGGTGAAATGGGCCGTGGAACCGCAGCGTGCCGCGCTGCTGATTCATGATATGCAGGCGTATTTCCTCAATTTCTGGGGTGAAGACAGCCCGCTGGTGAATCAGGTGGTGGAAAACATCGCGCGCCTGCGCGCCTACTGCAAGGCGCAGGGCATTCCGGTGTTCTATACCGCGCAGCCGAATGCGCAGAGCGACGCCGATCGCGCGCTGCTTAACGACATGTGGGGACCGGGCCTGAACAAGCATCCGGATCAGCAGAAGATCGTTGCTGCACTGGCGCCGGATCAGGACGATCAGGTTTTGACCAAATGGCGCTATAGCGCGTTTGTGCGCTCACCGCTCGAATCAACCTTGCAGGAAATGGGCCGCGATCAGCTGATCATCACCGGCGTTTACGCACATATTGGCTGCCTGACAACCGCGACAGACGCCTTTATGCGCAACATCCAGCCGTTTATGGTGGCCGATGCGCTGGCTGACTTCACACGTGAAGAGCACATGATGGCGCTGACTTACACCGCTGGTCGCAGCGGGAAAGTGGTGATGACCGCCGATCTGATGCCGCTACCGCTGAGTAAAGACGATCTGCGGGCGCTGATTTTGCCGCTGCTGGAAGATGACGATGTGCCAGCAGATGACGAGAGCCTGATCGATTACGGTCTGGATTCGGTGCGCGTGATGGCGCTGGCGGCGCGCTGGCGTCAGGTGCATAGCGATATTGATTTTGTCAGCCTGGCAAAAAATCCGACCATTGATGGCTGGTGGGCACTGTTATCACGGGTGCCAGCCAAATGAATGCTTTTGATTTCAGTGGAAAAATCGTCTGGGTCACCGGCGCGGGAAAAGGGATTGGTTATCACACGGCGCTCAGCTTCCATCAGGCAGGCGCGCAGGTGATCGGCTTCGATCTGCGTTTCGATCAGGCCGACTATCCGTTTGCAACCCAAGTATTGGACGTGGCCAGCGCCGCCGAGGTGAAAACGGTTTGTCAGCGTTTACTGGCGGATCAGCCGCGCTTAGATGTGTTGGTTAACGGTGCCGGAATTTTGCGCATTGGCGCAACCGATGAACTGTCGTTCGAGGACTGGCAGGCTTGTTTGGCGGTTAACGCCGGTGGCGCTTTCAATATGTTCCAGCAAACCCTGCCGGTGTTTCGCCAGCAGCGCACGGGCGCGATTGTCACCATCGCGTCCAATGCCGCACATGCCCCGCGCCTCGGCATGTCCGCTTATGGTGCATCCAAGGCGGCGCTACGCAGCCTGTGCCTGACCGTTGGTTTAGAGATGGCGCCGTTCGGCGTGCGCTGTAATATCGTCTCGCCGGGATCGACCGATACCGATATGCAACGCAGCCTGTGGCATACGCCTGAAGCAGAACAGGAGATGATCAATGGTTTCCCGGATCAGTATAAGCTGGGGATCCCGCTGCGTAAGATCGCCAAGCCGCAGGAGATCGTGGCAAACGTGATGTTCCTCGCTTCGGATCTTGCCAGCCACGTGGTACTGCAGGATATTGTGGTCGACGGTGGCGCAACGCTGGGATCCTAACAGATGGCAATGTGGAAACGATCGATTGATCTTGAGACGCTGAATAAGCTGGGTGAAAACTCGCTGGTGGCACATGTCGGTATTGTGTTTACCGTCATTGGTGAAGATTATCTGGAAGCCATCATGCCGGTGGATGTCCGCACGCAGCAGCCATTTGGCCTGCTGCACGGCGGCGCCTCGGTGGTGCTGGCGGAGTCGATGGGATCGATCGCCGGTTATCTCAGCATCGAAGAAGGTAAAAGCGTGGTGGGGATTGAGGTGAGTGCCAGCCACCATCGCGCGGTGAGCAGCGGTGAAGTGCGCGGGATCTGCCGCCCGCTGCACCTTGGTGCGCGCAATCAGAGCTGGCAGATTGAGATCCGCAATGCTCGCGATCAGCTGTGCTGCACGTCGCGTTTAACGGTAGCGGTGCTGGGTTAGGTCCTCTGCGGCCCGATGCCCTCACCCCGGCCCTCTCCCACTGGGAGAGGGAGACGCTGCGTCATGTAAGTAATGATTCAAAGTTTGCTCTATCGATTCCCTCGCCCGCTTGCGGGAGAGGGTTAGGGTGAGGGCAAAAAAAAAGCGGCCATCTGGCCGCTTTCTCTTGTGCGATTAACGCTGGTAAATGATTTCGACGCCTTCGTCGTCCTCTTCGTCCCAGTCGTCATCCCAATCATCATCTTCTTCAACTTCCTGCGCGGTCTCCATGGCTTCGCGGTGATAATCATCCCACATGAAGGCCACTTTCTCCGGCTGCTTCTCTTCCAGCTCGGCTTCTTTAGGATTGTCGATGATAAAGCTCATCACATCCCAGCACAGATCAGTTACGCCATCGCGGCTTGCGGCAGAGATCAGGTAATACTTATCTTCCCAGCCTAACGCTTCTGCAATCGCCTTAGCACGGCTTTCCGCTTCTTCGCGGCTCAGCAGGTCAGTTTTGTTGAACACTAACCAACGCGGCTTCTGGAACAGCTTATCGCTGTATTTTTCCAGTTCGCCAAGAATGATACGGGCGTTTTCGACCGGATCAGATTCGTCGATTGGTGCAATGTCGATGAGGTGTAACAGAACGCGACAGCGCTCAAGGTGTTTCAGGAAGCGAATACCCAGACCCGCGCCATCCGCTGCCCCTTCAATCAGGCCAGGAATATCTGCCACGACAAAGCTCTTTTCGCTGTCCATACGGACCACGCCAAGGCTTGGTACCAGAGTGGTAAACGGATAATCCGCCACTTTGGGTTTTGCTGCGGAGACAGAGCGAATAAAGGTCGATTTACCGGCATTTGGCAGACCCAGCATACCGACATCAGCCAGCAGCATCAGCTCCAGCTGCAGGTCACGCTTCTCGCCCGGCGTACCCATCGTTTTCTGACGTGGAGAACGGTTAACCGATGATTTAAAGCGGGTATTGCCCAAACCATGCCAGCCGCCCTTCGCGACCATCAGCTTCTGCTCATGGCGCGTCATGTCGCCCAGCGTTTCGCCCGTACCCTGGTCAATCACGCGAGTCCCAACGGGCACTTTGACGATGATGTCTTTACCACGCTTACCGGTGCAATCACGGCTCTGGCCATTCTGGCCACGTTCGGCACGGAAAGACTTTTCAAAGCGATAATCAATCAGGGTGTTGAGGTTTTCATCCGCCAACAGATACACGTCGCCGCCGTCGCCGCCGTCGCCGCCATCCGGGCCGCCTCTTGGAATATATTTTTCACGGCGGAAGCTTACGCAACCGTTGCCGCCATCACCCGCGACCGCAAGGATCGTCGCTTCATCTACAAACTTCATTTTATTTCTCCGTCACGCTGTCGTTTACGGCAGCTTGCAGGCCGCAAACGGGTCCGCCAGGGTCTTCTGCGCTGACCGACGGCGGATAATACAAGATTGGCAAAGCCAAGAGTACATAAATTGTACAACAACTGTGCTAAAGCGTAACTGTTATCCAGCAAGCTTCAGCAGAATGTAAAAAGCCCCGCAAAGCTGCGGGGCCTTTCATTCGTGTATTCAGACGGTAGACGTCTGCAGCACGACAACCTTACTCAGCAACGATGCTGATATATTTACGGTTGTTCGGGCCTTTAATCTCGAATTTAACTTTGCCGTCTGCGGTGGCAAACAGGGTGTGGTCACGACCACAACCTACGTTGCTACCTGCGTGGAATTTGGTGCCACGCTGACGAACGATGATGCTACCTGCCAGAACAGATTCACCACCGAAACGCTTAACACCCAGACGTTTTGCGTTGGAGTCGCGACCGTTACGGGTCGAGCCACCAGCCTTCTTATGTGCCATTTGTCAGATCTCCTCTTACGCGCCGATCACAGTGATTTTCACATCTGTGAACCACTGACGGTGACCAGCCTGCTTACGGTAGTGTTTACGACGACGAAACTTAACGATTTTAATTTTCTCGCCACGACCGTGAGCAACAACTTCTGCCTTGATCACACCGCCTGAAACCAGTGGCGCGCCGATTTTCACGTCTTCGCCATTTGCGATCATCAGAACCTGGTCAAACTCAATGGTTTCACCGGTTGCGATGTCCAGCTTTTCCAGGCGAACGGTCTGACCTTCGCTTACTCGGTGTTGTTTACCACCACTTTGGAAAACCGCGTACATATAAAACTCCGCTTCTGCGCGTGCCTTTCTATTCATCAGGCGGCGCGATAAATATTCACAATAGGGCGCGAATTCTACGCAATACTCCAGCAGAAGACAAGAGCACTTTGCACTCTCTTGCAGAAAAAAAGCGCAAGGCGAATGCAAACGTTTCGCAACCCGATTTTTCAAGTACAATCAGTAACAGATTACCTGAACTCACGCTGTGTAAAGCGCTTACCATGCAAAAAACGAGTAAAGCTGAAAAGACGAATGAACTTAGAACAGATTAATGAATTAACCGCGCAGGACATGGCGGCCGTCAACCAGACCATCCTCGAGCAGCTGAATTCAGAAGTCTCACTGATTAACCAGTTAGGCTATTACATCATCAGCGGCGGGGGAAAACGCATCCGTCCGATGATCGCCGTGCTTTCAGCACGCGCGCTGAATTATCAAGGATCGTTGCACATCACCAATGCGGCGCTGATCGAATTTATCCATACGGCGACGCTGCTGCACGATGATGTGGTGGATGAATCCGATATGCGCCGTGGCAAAGCCACCGCCAACGCTGCGTTTGGTAATGCGGCCAGCGTGTTAGTGGGTGATTTTATCTATACGCGCTCATTCCAGATGATGACCAGCATGGGATCGTTAAAGATCCTCGCGCTGATGTCAGAAGCGGTGAATGTGATCGCCGAAGGTGAAGTGCTGCAGCTCATGAACTGCAACGACCCGGATATCACAGAAGAGAGCTACATGCGGGTGATTTACAGTAAAACCGCACGTCTGTTTGAAGCGGCTTCGCAGGCCTCTGCCATTTTGGCCGACGCCATGCCGGCGCAGGAAAAAGCGTTGCAGGATTATGGCCGCTATCTGGGAACCGCTTTCCAGTTAATTGATGATTTGCTGGATTACAGCGCAGATGGCGAAACGCTAGGTAAAAATACCGGTGACGATCTCAGCGAAGGTAAGCCAACGCTGCCACTGCTGCACGCGATGCACAACGGCACGCCTGAGCAGGCTCAGATGATTCGTAAAGCCATTGAAGAGGGCAACGGTCGTCACCTGCTGGAGCCTGTACTGGCGGCAATGCAACAAACCGGTTCGCTGGAATGGACGCGTAAACGTGCCGAGGACGAGGCGGATAAAGCTATCGCCGCGCTACAGGTGTTACCAGAAAGCCCGTGGCGCAGTGCGCTTGAAGCGTTGGCGCACATGTCAGTGCAGCGCGACTTCTGATTTTCAACAGGGCCAGCTCTGGCCCTGCTTCTTTTCTTCCCCCTCTTTTACATCCTTTGCATTGCTTTTGCGTAAAGCAACGCAGTTTCTGCGCGTCGGACAAACAATTACTGGAAATTTATAGGAAACATTTGCTATAAAACGCTGGTTTTTCCAGATAACTCTGCGATGAGGGGAATCATTGGACAGCAGAGAGATGAAGTCACAACACGGACAAGGAGAGAAAAGTTATGTATGCAAGGAAAGAGGATTGGCATCCGGCAGACATCATCGCTGCACTGCGTAAGAAAGGCACTTCACTGGCGGCATTATCACGTGAATCAGGTTTAAGCTCATCAACCCTGGCTAATGCACTGTCGCGTCCCTGGCCCAAAGGAGAGTGGCTAATTGCCAACGCGATCAAAGTTCATCCCTCAGAGATCTGGCCGAGCCGCTATTTTGATCCTGTCACCTGCCGGCTGCTTGATCGCAAGAAACGCATCCGATCGCCAAAGGATCGTAAAAAGATCTGACCGTGGCGCAGATGAAAAAAAACCAGTCGCGCGATCGTGACTGGTTTTTTAAACGCCATGAGCAAAAATTATTCGCCGCTTACGCGCTCGATATTGGCACCCATTGCTTTCAGTTTATCTTCGATATGCTCATAACCACGATCGATGTGATAAATGCGATCAACGAAAGTGGTGCCTTCAGCAATACAACCCGCCAGCACTAAACTGGCCGAGGCTCGTAAATCGGTGGCCATTACCTGTGCACCCGACAGCGTTTCAACACCGTGACAAATCGCCGTATTGCTCTCGATTTCCGCGTGCGCACCCATACGAATCAGCTCAGGGATATGCATAAAGCGATTTTCGAAGATCGTTTCGGTAATCACACCGGTTCCTTCCGCCACCAGGTTGAGCAGCGTGAACTGCGCCTGCATATCGGTTGGGAAACCTGGGTGCGGCGCCGTGCGGATGTTAACCGCTTTAGGGCGCTTGCCATGCATATCAAGGCTAATCCAATCTTCGCCCACTTCAATATCGGCACCGGCATCACGCAGCTTGGCCAGGACGGCATCCAGCGTGTCCGGTTTGGTATTGTGGCACATCACCTTACCGCGTGAAATCGCAGCCGCCACCAGGAAGGTGCCGGTTTCGATGCGGTCGGGAAGCACACGATAAACGCCGCCACCCAGGCGTTCAACGCCTTCAATGGTGATTTTATCGGAGCCCGCACCGCTAATTTTCGCGCCCAAGGTGTTGAGGAAGTTTGCCGTATCGACAATCTCCGGCTCACGGGCTGCGTTTTCAATGATGGTGGTGCCGGTCGCCAGCGTCGCAGCGCTCATAATGGTGACGGTTGCGCCTACGCTCACTTTATCCATCACGATGTGTGCGCCTTTCAGACGACCGTTAACAGAAGCTTTAACGTAGCCCTCTTCCAGCTTAATCTCCGCACCCAGCTGTTCAAGACCAGTAATGTGCAAATCAACTGGGCGCGCACCGATAGCGCAACCGCCTGGCAGGGACACCTGGCCCTGACCAAAGCGCGCTACCAGCGGACCGAGCGCCCAGATAGAGGCACGCATGGTTTTCACCAAATCGTATGGCGCACTGAAAACATTAACTTCGCGAGCATCAACGTGGACCGAACCATTACGCTCAACGCGCGCTCCCAGCAGATTCAGCAGCTTCATGGTGGTATCGATATCACGCAGCTTCGGCACGTTCTGAATCTCTACCGGCTCTTCCGCCAGCAGAGCAGCAAACAGAATTGGCAACGCAGCATTCTTCGCCCCGGAAATGGTCACTTCACCACTTAAACGGGTGGGGCCTTGCACACGAAATTTGTCCATTAACACGGCTCTCAATTATCTATCAATAAAACAACCGGCGGGATGCTTAAAAACCGTTGAGTTTACGGTCGCGAGCCCACTCGGCGGGGGTATAAGTTTTGATGGAAACCGCATGAATGCGGTTATCCGCAATATATTCCATCAGCGGCGCGTACACAGCCTGCTGCTTCTTCACGCGACTCAGTTCGCCGAACATTTCGCCCACCGCGATGACCTGAAAGTGACTGCCATCGTTGCTAAGTACGTGTACTTCTTCTAATGCCAGCGCCTGCATCAGCACGGCCTGAACTTCACTATTTTCCATCGCTCGTTACTTCACTTAATAATAATAAGGCAGACATCTTAGAGGAAAGCGCCTGACTCTTAAATACGCAAAAGCCCCTGAAAAAATCAGGGGCTTAGCATCGACATCCGGCAATCAGGCGATTTTTTCCGCAGAAACAATAATCTGCTGCAGGTTATACAGCGTAATTAATGAATGGAGTTTATCGGAGATCCCGGTAAAAAGCGGTACGTTGCCCTGTGCCCGCACAATTTCACGCAGATGCACCAGCAGCGCCAAGCCAGCTGAGTCAACCCTTTCCAGCCCAGCGACATCAATGGTGGTGATATCCGCGACCGCAGTGTCACGTTCCTGCCACAACGTCAGCAACGTATCACGATCTAATTTGCCGCTTAAGGCCAAGGTGCTGGCAGTGCGCTGCCAGCGTAACGGTTCACTCATTATTGCTTTTTATCCAGGGTGATAGGCTGTGCTGCATAGGTTTTCAGCTGAGCAGTCAGGCCATCAATACCTTTGGTACGCAGCAGATCGCCCCACTCATTCTGTTTAGTGGTAATCATGCTGATACCTTCAGCGATCATGTCGTAAGCCTGCCAGTTACCGGTTTGGCTATTCTTGCGCCATTGGAAATCAAGGCGTACCGGCGGACGGCCGTTCGGATCGATAATCGTGACGCGTATCGCGACGATATTCGCATCGCCAATCGGCTGCTCTGGTTGGATTTGGTAAGTTTGACCGTTATACAGCGCCAGCGCCTGGCCATAAGCCTGCGCCAGATAATCACTAAAAGCAGCGAAGTAAGCTTCGCGCTGTGCAGGTGTCGCGTCGCGGTAGTAGCGTCCCAGTACTAACGCACCGGCATATTTCACCTGAACGTATGGCATCAGTTCCTGGCGAACCACTTCACGCAGATAATTCGGATCTTGCTTAATCTTTGGCTGCTCGTTCTTCAGGCGCGTAAAGGTCTTAGCTGCCGCTTCGTTCATCAACTTATAGGGATTGCTTTGGTCCGCTGCAGTAGCAGCCAGCGGTACGATTGCCAACATGGCAATCATCAGTAAACGTTTAAACATCATGTTTTACCTCTTGGTTATTCCGTTGTTGCCGGCGCTGCCGGTGCGCTCTCGGCACCCTGGGATTTATCGTCAGGTTTGTTATCGCCACTCTTATAGAGGAATTGCCCGATAAGATCTTCCAGTACCAGTGCCGACTTGGTATCGCGGATGGTGCCGCCATCTTTCAGCATTGACGAGCCCAGTTCAGGATCGTCAAAGCCTAAATTGAGTGCCAGGAACTGCTCGCCGAGCAGGCCTTGGGTGCGAATCGCTAATGAGCTGGTATCCGGAATTTTATTCGCATATTTGTCGCTGATATCCATGGTGATGCGCGGCGAAAGCGTTTTCTCATCCAGCGAGATGTCGGCCACGCGGCCTATTAGCACGCCGCCAATTTTCACCGGTGAACTGACTTTTAGTCCGCCGATATTATCGAAGGTGGCGTACATCTTCCACGTGGGCTCCGAGCCGATTGTTTTGAGATCGGCAACGCGCAGGCCAAGAAATAATAGCGCTAGCAGCGCAGCCAGCATGAAGACGCCTACCCAGATTTCGTTTTTCTTGCTTTGCATTGCATCAATTCCCAAACATCAGTGCTGTCAGCACAAAATCCAAACCGAGTACCGCCAGTGAAGCATGCACCACGGTACGCGTCGTCGCCCGACTAATCCCTTCCGAAGTCGGAATGGCATCATAGCCATTAAATAACGCAATCCAGGTTACCGTAACGGCAAAGACCGCGCTTTTAATCATGCAGTTGACGACATCCGTACGAAAATCAACCGCATTTTGCATCGCTGACCAGAAGAAACCAGGGTCGATACCTTTCCAGCTCACGCCAACCAACGCACCACCAGCAATCCCCACCGCAGTGAAGATCAGCGCCAGCAGCGGCATACTGATAAAACCGGCCCAGAAACGCGGGGAAACCACGCGACGCAGCGGATCGACGGCCATCATCTCCATACTGGAGAGCTGTTCCGTCGCTTTCATCAATCCGATTTCTGCTGTCAATGCCGAGCCGGCACGTCCGGCAAACAGCAACGCCGTCACCACCGGCCCCAGCTCGCGCAGTAACGAAAGCGCCACCAGCATACCGAGGCTGGTTTCTGCATTGTACGTGGTGAGCACCAGATAACCCTGCAGGCCCAACACCATGCCAATAAACAGGCCTGATACGACGATGATCAGCAAAGATAACACGCCCACGCTGTACAGCTGCTTAACCAGCAGCGGCGCGTGTCGACGAAACGCGGGTTTACCCACCAGCGCATGAAATAACATTAAGCCTGCACGGCCAAAAGCGGCACAGGTATTAATTCCCTGACGTCCAAATGACGCCAGCGCCTGTAACAACATCAGTTTATGTTCTCCCTGAGCGAGTCAAGTCGCTGAGGTAATCTCCAGCGGCAAAGCGGAAAGGCACTGGGCCATCCGCATGACCCTCAATAAACTGGCGCACACGCGGATCGGGATTTTCCCGCAGCTCCGGCGCACTACCCTGAGCAATAATTTTTTGTCCGGCAACAATATAGGCATGATCGGCAATGCTCAAGACCTCTGGCACGTCGTGTGAAACCACAATGCAGGTCAGACCCAACGCATGATTAAGCTCATCAATCAATTTCACTAACACACCCATGGTAATGGGGTCCTGCCCGACGAAGGGCTCATCAAACATGATTAGCTCCGGCTCCAGCGCGATGGCGCGAGCCAGGGCGGCGCGGCGCGCCATGCCACCAGACAACTCGGCTGGCATCAGTTTAGCTGCCCCACGTAAGCCAACGGCTTCCAGCTTCATTAAAACCGTACTGTGCAGTAATTCAGGAGGTAATCGCGTATGTTCACGCAGGGGCCATGCGACGTTTTCATAAACGTTAAGATCGGTAAAAAGCGCCCCCGATTGAAACAGCATGCTCATTTTTTTACGCGCTTCGTATAATTTCGTGCGCGAGAGCGTCGGGATGTTCTGATCGCGGAACCAAATCTCCCCTTTATCAGGCTGTAACTGCCCGCCAATCAGACGCAACAGCGTGGTTTTACCAATACCGGACGGCCCCATGATTGCGGTAACTTTTCCGGCGGGCACCGTTAACGAGATATCGTCGAAGATCGTACGATCTCCGCGCGTGAAACTGACGCCACGAACCTCAACCAGATTCGTTTGCTGCTGGATCATCTTTACCTCTTTATGCGGATCGGGCGTTATCAAAGCTGTCGATGGTAGCCTGGTAGCCTCTAATGCACGATAGTTTTACAGAAACTTACCCACTTGGTGTGGCGAAAACGGCCTTAAAATTTACTTTTGCCTCTCAGACAGTCAAAATCAGCGCCTGCTTACGCGTGCAGCATGCTTTTACCTGTCGGACAAGGTTTGCCGGCCCCCCATCCATCAAGGATTTTTAATGTTCGTAGCCTCTGCCTTGCTGTTTATCGGATTGATTTTACTGGTTTACGGTGCCGACCGTCTGGTGTTTAGCGCCGCGATCCTGTGTCGATCCTTTGGCATCCCACCGCTAATCATTGGCATGACGGTGGTGAGCATTGGTACATCCTTACCGGAATTAATTGTCTCGTTCTCAGCAGCACAGCATGGACAGATGGATTTAGCCGTGGGAACCGCTCTCGGTTCTAACATTACTAATATTCTATTAATTCTTGGCGGCGCAGCGCTACTCCACCCCCTGACAGTACACTCCAATCTCATTCGGCGCGAACTGCCATTACTGCTGCTTGTCTCACTGCTCAGCGGCATCATGCTGTTTGATAATTACTTGAGCAGGCTTGATGGTGTGGCGTTGCTGCTCATCGCGCTGGGTTATCTGCTGGTGGTGATCCGCATTGCCCGCCGTGCCGAACGTGACAATAATGACACCCTAACCCGCGAACAGCTGGCCGAGCTGCCGCGCGATGAAGCGGGTAATACCGTGGCTTTTCTGTGGCTGGCCGTCGCGCTGATTATTTTACCGATGTCGACGCGTATGGTGATCGACAACGCGACGGTTTTTGCCGACTACTTCGGTGTGAGCGAACTGGTGATGGGTTTGACGCTGATTGCCGTCGGCACCAGCTTACCTGAACTGGCAACGGTGGTAGCAGGCGCACTAAAAGGTGAAGATGATATTGCCATTGGCAATCTTATCGGAGCCAATATTTTTAACCTGGCGATTGTGCTCGGCCTGCCCGCACTGATTCATCCCGGAAGTATAGATACACACGCCTTTGCGCGTGATTATTGGGTAATGCTGGCCGTTAGCGTGCTGTTCGCCCTGCTCTGTCTGCTGCGTAAGCGGCGGATTGGCCGTATTGCAGGCACTCTATTATTAGGTGGATTTATCGCGTGGGTTCTGTGGCTATGGCTCAGCCCCATGGTTATCACAAGCTATTAAGGACGGACTGACCATGTCAAAACAGCAACCGGATTTCGATTTTCAGCAGGCAGGTAAAGCGGTGCTGCGCATCGAACGTGAAGGGCTGGAGCAGCTTGATCAATACATCAATGACGATTTCAGTCGCGCCTGCGCAATGATATTTGCCTGTCGCGGCAAAGTGGTCGTGATGGGCATGGGCAAATCGGGACACATTGGTAAAAAAATGGCCGCGACCTTTGCCAGTACCGGTACGCCATCATTCTTTGTGCACCCCGGAGAAGCCAGCCACGGTGATCTCGGTATGGTAAGCACCAATGACGTGGTCATCGCCATTTCCAATAGCGGCGAGTCAGGTGAAATCCTTGCGCTGATTCCGGTGCTAAAGCGCCAAAAAGTCCAGCTGATTTGTATCACGGGCCGCCCGGAAAGCGCAATGAGCCGCGCAGCTGATGTGCACCTGTGTGTGAACGTGCCGCAGGAAGCCTGTCCGCTGGGCTTAGCACCGACCACCAGCACCACCGCCACCTTAGTCATGGGCGATGCGCTTGCCGTCGCTCTGCTGGAAGCGCGTGGATTTACGCAGGAAGATTTTGCGCTGTCGCATCCCGGCGGCGCGTTGGGGCGTAAACTGCTGTTGCACGTCAGCGATATCATGCACAGCGGCGATGAAATCCCGCACGTCAGTCGTGACGCGTCAATGCGTGATGCATTACTGGAAATTACGCGTAAAAATCTCGGCTTGACGGTCATCGTCGATGATCTGATGAAAATTGAAGGCATCTTCACCGATGGGGACTTACGTCGCGTGTTTGATATGGGCATCAATTTCCAGACGGCCCGCATCCAGGATGTGATGACCAGCGGCGGCATTCGCGTGCGTCCAAATATGCTGGCGGTTGACGCACTTAATCTGATGCAAAACAAAAACATTACCGCCCTGCTGGTCGCCGATGACGATCGCCTGCTCGGTGTGGTACATATGCATGACATGCTGCGCGCTGGCGTAGTCTGAACAGGAAATACTCATGAGTACTGAAACGGCGATGGTCGAGACTTGCTACGGTCCAGTGAGCGCAGCGGTGATGGCACGTGCCGCGCAGATTCGCCTGCTAATTTGTGATGTCGACGGCGTGATGTCCGATGGCGTGATTTATATGGGGAACAGCGGTGAAGAGCTAAAAGCTTTTAACGTACGCGATGGCTATGGCGTGCGTTGCCTGCTGACCTCCGGCGTCGAAGTGGCTATTATTACCGGCCGCAAAGCAAAACTGCTGGAAGATCGCTGTAAAACGCTCGGCATTACGCATCTTTACCAGGGACAATCGGATAAGCTTTTGGCCTGGCGTGAACTCCTGGATAAACTGTCGTTATCTGCCGAACAGGTGGCGTACATCGGTGACGATCTGATCGACTGGCCGGTAATGGCGCAGGCGGGTTTGAGCGTTGCCGTGGCGGATGCCCACCCGATTTTGCTGCCGCGCGCGCATTATGTTACCCGCATTGCCGGTGGCCGCGGCGCAGTACGTGAGTTGTGCGATCTGATTTTGATTGCGCAGAACAAATTTGAGGATGCCATAGGGCAATCAATATGAGTAAGAGCAGGCGTTGGATGACGCTGATTCTGGCCCTGATCGCGTTGGTGCTGATCGGCTGGAATCTCACCAACCAGGATGACAACAAAACGCCGGTGGCGACGAACAATCAAGAGCCAACGTATACCAGCGAAAAATCCAATACTGTGGTGTATAACCCCACAGGCGCACTGGGTTATAAGCTGGTGTCAGATAAAGTGACCTACTTTTCAGCCGATGAGGTAAGTTGGTTCGATAATCCGGTGATGACCACCTATGACGAAAACAAAGTGCCGACGTGGTCAGCGCGTGCTGACAAGGCAAAGCTGACTAAAGATCGTATGCTTTACCTTTACGGCAATGTCGTCGTCAATACGTTGACCCAGGATTCACAGCTTGAGCGCATTCTTACCGATAACGCTCAGGTAAATTTGGTCACCCAGGACGTGACGTCTGACGATAAAGTCACCCTTTTTGGCCGCAGTTTTAATTCCACTGGCATGAAAATGCGCGGCAATTTACGGACGAAAAATGCTGAGCTGCTTGAAAAGGTCAAAACTTCCTATGAAATCCAAAATGAACCAAAACAGCCTTAAGTTATTGCTGGTGAGTGCCCTGCTGGCAACGAGTTTGCCCGCCCTGGCGCTGACCGGCGACTCAGACAAGCCCGTTAATATTGACTCCGTTAATCAGGCGCTGGACCTGCAAGGCAACGTCGCGACCTTTACCGGCAACGTGATTGTTACCCAGGGTTCGATCAAGATTACCGCCGATAAAGTCGTGGTCACACGTCCTGGCGGCGACAGCAAGAAAACCATCGTTGATGCCTATGGTAATCCTGCCACCTTTTACCAAATGCAGGACAGCGGCAAGCCGGTTCAGGGCCATGCCAGTAAACTGCACTACGAATTGGCGAACGACTTTGTTGAGCTGACGGGCAATGCCTTTATTCAGCAGCAGGACAGCAATATTAAAGGCGATCGTATCACTTACCTGGTGAAAGAGCAGAAAATGCAGGCATTTAGCCAGGGTGAAAGTAAGCGTGTGACCACCGTTCTGGTACCGTCGCAGCTGCAGGATAAAAACGGCTCGTCCGCGAGCCCTAAAAAGAGTAACTGATTGCTATGGCCACACTGATCGCTGAAAACCTGGCGAAAGCCTACAAAGGCCGCCGCGTGGTGGAAGATGTTAGTCTGCAGGTAAAATCCGGCGAGATTGTCGGCCTGCTGGGCCCAAATGGTGCCGGTAAAACCACCACGTTTTACATGGTGGTTGGCATTGTGCCGCGCGATGCCGGCCGCATCGTGATTGATGATGAAGACATCAGCATTTTGCCGCTGCATGCACGCGCACGCCGCGGCATCGGCTATTTACCTCAGGAAGCCTCGATTTTCCGCCGCTTGAGCGTGTACGACAATCTGATGGCGGTGCTGCAGATTCGCGATGATCTGACCGAAGAGCAGCGCCAGGATCGTGCTAACGAACTGATGGAAGAGTTCCACATCGCGCATCTGCGTGACAGCATGGGCCAGGCGTTATCGGGCGGTGAGCGCCGTCGTGTGGAGATTGCGCGCGCGCTGGCGGCTAATCCGAAGTTTATCCTGCTGGATGAGCCTTTTGCCGGCGTTGACCCCATCTCCGTTATCGATATCAAGAAAATCATTGAGCATTTGCGTGACAGCGGCCTTGGCGTGCTGATTACCGACCACAACGTGCGTGAAACCCTCGCGGTGTGTGAACGCGCTTATATTGTTAGCCAGGGGCATTTGATTGCCCATGGCACACCTGATGAAATTCTTGTAGATGAGCAGGTTAAGCGTGTTTATTTGGGCGAAGAGTTCAGACTCTGATAAGGTGTCGTAACACCCTACGTTTGCTTAGGAAATTCTAACCGAATTATGAAGCAAGGTTTGCAACTCAGGCTCAGCCAACAGCTGGCGATGACACCACAGTTGCAGCAAGCTATCCGCTTGCTGCAACTCTCTACGCTTGAACTCCAGCAAGAACTCCAACTGGCGCTGGAAAGCAATCCGCTGCTTGAACAAACCGATCTGCATGAAGAAGTCGATGCGCGCGAATTTCAGGATCAGGAAAGTGATTCACTAGATACGCGTGAAGCACTTGAACAGAAAGATATGCCCGAAGAGTTGCCGCTCGATGCCACCTGGGACGAAATCTACACCGCGGGAACCCCTTCAGGCACAGGTACCGACTACCAGGACGATGAGCTGCCGATCTATCAGGGCGAAACCACCCAATCGCTGCAGGATTATCTGATGTGGCAGGTTGAGTTAACGCCTTTTAGCGATACGGACCGCGCGATTGCCACCTCGATTGTCGATGCCATTGACGATACCGGTTATCTCACCGTCACTATACAAGACATTTATGACAGTATTGGTGATGAAGAGTTGACGCTGGAAGAAGTCGAAGCCGTGCTTAAGCGCGTGCAACGTTTCGATCCCGTTGGCGTAGGTGCGCGCGACTTACGTGATTGTCTGTTAGTACAGCTCTCTCAATATTCGTCCGCAACACCTATGCTGGCGGAAGCCCGTTTGATTGTCAGCGAGCATCTCGATCTGTTGGCTAACCATGATTTCCGCAGTCTGATGCGCGTGACGCGTCTCAAAGAAGAGATACTGAAAGACGCGATGCTGCTGATTCAGTCGCTCGATCCGCGTCCGGGTCAATCGATCAACACCAGCGAACCAGAATATGTTATTCCTGATGTTCTGGTGCGCAAAATCAGCAAGCGCTGGACAGTTGAACTCAACTCAGACAGCATGCCGCGCCTGAAAATCAACCAGCAGTATGCTGCGATGGGCGGTGCCGGACGTAACGAAAGCGATAATCAGTTTATCCGCAGTAATTTGCAGGAAGCCAAATGGCTGATTAAGAGCCTCGAGAGCCGTAACGATACGCTGCTCAAAGTGACACGCTGTATCGTTGAGCAACAGCAGGCATTTTTTGAGCAGGGCGAGGAGTATATGCGCCCGATGGTGCTGGCAGATATCGCCCAGGCCGTTGATATGCACGAGTCCACCATTTCACGCGTGACCACGCAGAAATACTTGCACAGTCCGCGCGGCATCTTTGAGTTGAAATATTTTTTCTCCAGCCACGTCAACACCGAGGGCGGCGGCGAAGCCTCCTCCACGGCGATTCGCGCACTGGTGAAAAAATTGATCTCCGCGGAAAATCCCGCAAAACCCTTGAGCGACAGCAAACTGACCTCCATGTTATCTGAACAGGGCATCATGGTAGCGCGACGTACGGTTGCTAAATATCGCGAGTCTTTATCTATACCGCCATCAAACCAGCGCAAACAATTGGTTTGACCGAACGAAGAAGGAAGACCTATGCAGCTAAACCTGACCGGACTTAACGTTGAGATTACCGAACCTCTGCGTGAATTTGTAAATACCAAATTTGCCAAACTGGAACACTATTTTGATCATATCAATCAGGTTTATATTGTTCTAAAAGTAGAGAAGGTGACGCAGGTTGCGGACGCAACACTGCACGTCAACGGCGGAGAGCTGCACGCCACATCGGAAGCGGAAGACATGTACGCGGCCATCGACGGGTTAATCGATAAGCTTTCCCGTCAGCTGACCAAACATAAAGACAAACTGAAAAAACACTAACCTTCACGCTTGCAGAGTGCTGACTGATTCGGCACTTAGAGCAAAATGGGGCGGGTTTAACCGCCCCGTTTTGTCATCTGCGCAAGCGCCAACGGGCGAACCGCAATGCAGTTAATTGCCTGATCCCCGCGGCTATGTGAACTCGCAAGTGAAACGATGATGAACAACGATCTGACACTGGAATTGAGCTCGGTCCTTTCACTGGACTGTACCCGTAGCGGCGTACACTGCCAGAGTAAAAAACGCGCGCTGGAAATTATCAGCGAGCTAGCAGCGAAGCAGCTCAATCTGCCGCACCAGACGCTTTTCGAAGCAATCCTGACCCGCGAACGCATGGGCAGTACCGGCATTGGCAACGGCATTGCTATCCCACACGGCAAGTTGGAAGAAGATACATTGCGCGCCGTAGGGGTGTTTATCAGCCTTGATCAGCCCATCGCTTTCGATGCGGTTGATAACCAGCCGGTTGACCTGCTGTTTGCCCTTCTGGTACCCGCGGACCAGTGTAAAACCCACTTGCACACGCTTTCGCTTGTTGCTAAACGCCTGGCGGACAAAACGGTCTGCCGCCGTTTACGTGCAGCACAGAGCGATGAAGAGCTCTACGCCATTATCACAGAAGCTCAGGAAGCACACTCTTAAGCGTAAAACACTTTTACCGGCCAGTTCGCCGGTTTAAAACGGGAGAAATGTGATGGTGCTGATGATCGTTAGCGGTCGGTCAGGCTCAGGAAAATCGGTTGCGCTCCGTGCTCTTGAAGACATGGGCTTTTACTGTGTCGATAACCTTCCGGTTGTGCTATTGCCGGAGCTGGCGAATACCTTAACCGAACGCAACATCTCTGCTGCGGTCAGCATTGACGTGCGTAATATGCCTGAATCGCCGGAAGTGTTTGAAGCCGCGCTCAACAATCTGCCCGACTCTTTCTCGCCGCAGTTGCTGTTTCTCGATGCCGATCGCAACACATTGATCCGTCGTTATAGCGATACGCGTCGCCTGCATCCGCTTTCCAGCAAAAATTTGTCGCTGGAGAGCGCCATCGATGAAGAGAACGATCTGCTGGAACCCTTGCGTTCACGTGCCGATCTGATTATCGATACGTCTGAGATGTCGGTTCATGAGCTGGCGGAGATGCTGCGTACCCGTCTGCTGGGTAAACGCGAGCGTGAATTAACCATGGTGTTTGAGTCATTTGGCTTCAAACACGGTATTCCGATCGATGCAGATTATGTGTTCGATGTGCGTTTTCTGCCGAACCCGCATTGGGATCCTAAGTTGCGTCCGATGACGGGCCTCGATCGGCCAGTAGCGGCATTCCTCGATCGTCATACTGAAGTGCATAACTTTATCTATCAAACGCGTAGCTATCTGGAATTGTGGCTGCCGATGCTGGAAACCAATAACCGCAGCTATCTTACTGTTGCCATCGGCTGCACCGGCGGCAAGCACCGTTCAGTGTATATTGCTGAACAACTGGCGGATTATTTCCGATCGCGCGGTAAAAATGTGCAGTCTCGCCATCGCACTTTGGAAAAACGCAAATCATGACCGTGAAACAAACCGTTGAGATTCGAAATAAGCTGGGCATGCATGCGCGTCCAGCGATGAAGCTGTTTGAGCTGGTACAAAGCTTTGATGCTGAAGTGCTGTTGCGCAATGAATCAGGTACCGAAGCCGAAGCTAGCAGCGTCATTGCGCTGCTCATGCTCGACTCGGCGAAAGGCGGTCATATCGAAATTGAAGCCAGCGGCCCGCAGGAAGAACAGGCGCTGGCGGCGGTTATCGAACTGTTTGAAGCGGGCTTTGACGAAGACTAAGCTTTTAGTGCAGTTTGTAGCGATTGAGAAAACCCTCGCCGCCCAGCTGCCGCATCTGGCGCATAATCCACTGCTGACGCTGACGCGTGTAGCCAGAAGGCGCATCGGCACGGAAGCGAATCGGATTAGGTAGCACTGCCGCCAGCAGCGCCGCCTCTGACATTGTGAGGCGACTAGCGGGCTTATTAAAGTAGCGCTGCGACGCTTCCTCCACCCCGAATACCCCGTTACCAAATTCTGCAATATTCAGATATACCGTCAGGATGCGGCGCTTCGTCCACACGGTTTCAATTCCCACCGTCAACCCTGCTTCCAGCCCTTTGCGCATCCAACTCCGCCCATCCCATAAGAAGAGATTTTTTGCCGTTTGCTGGGATAAGGTTGAGGCACCGCGCATGCGCTCATTACCCTCGTTATCCAGTACTGATTGAATGGCATCCACATCAAAACCCCAATGCTCAGGAAATTTTTGATCTTCTGATGCGATCACCGCCAGGGCCATCCAGGGAGAAATCTCGTCCATGCTGACCCAGTCTGAGTGCGCCACATAATCAAAATGCCCGGTAAACCAGGCGCCGATTTGTCGCTCTACCATCACTGCAGAAAACGGCACAGGTAAGAACGCAAACAGCAGAATGCCCGCTAACCACATACCCAACCAGGCCAGCAGAACTTTAGCAATCAGTACCTTAATACGTTTTCCCAGCTTCCCTTTACTCTTGCTCATGCAATTTTCTCTTACCTGTTCCCTGTATTAATTAATCACTCAAGTCACGATATCAAACAGCAATGTCTCAACGCTAAATTTTAACCCTATACCCGTTGAGTAACGAGGTTAATTAACGTTCAGCATGCACAATGCTTCTGTATTAGAGCCAAATACATCAAGCACTTCCAGTAAAAAAGGAATCGGTTCCATAAACAGAAATCGATCCAATGCAGTCTCACTGGATACTTAACTGAATGTGATGTCGATCACGCAAAACCTTTCGTAATGCTTAACTATAACTTTTAGTAGTCTTCGAAGATGCTCATTGATATCCAAGACCATTCTTAAAATCATGGCGGAATTCGCCCTGTCATCCATCGATTAGCACGTGGAAGAGGTAAAGCGATTTACCGCACAAATGGTTTACATTGCACGCTAAACCTTAAACTGGAACTTTCAACAGAGGGTTTCCAAAACGTTTTGGATAACCTGACCGAAAAAAAGCTTTTTTTGATAATTTTCAGAGCGTTAACCTTACTCAACTGCAATTTATCGTCAGTTTGAGTTTTTCCATGCTCCTTACAGGGCTTTCTAACGAAACGCTGAAGCAAAACCAGGCAAAAAGCAGAACAATTGGTCAAAAAGAGTGCAATTTGGCAAAGAAATTAATTCCTTGCTTGACTGTGTCAGCAAATTAATGTTTTCTGTATTTAATCGCTGCTCAACATCACACAATTTAATGAATCTTATCGCAAGCGTTAGCGAATTTGTTAAGGTGATTTGGAAGCGTTAACCAATACCAAACTGTTGCTTTTTTATTCGATCTCTCATAATAGCAGCAGTACCCATTTCCCTGGTGTTGGCGCAGTATTCGCGCACCCCAGTTTCGACTGGGGTCATTTTTTTCTGACTTCCTGTAATTTCTCTCGCTCAGCAACCCATTCACGTAACACGTTCACGTCCTGCAACCATTCCTGTTTTAATTCGTCGATCCACTCCTGGACATTGTCCCACCACGCTGGCAATTCCGGCGATTGAATCTGCTTCGCCAGCTGTTGCAAGTGCAGTAAGCCAACCGAACCCGCCGCGCCTTTAATCTTGTGGCCTTCTTCGGCGATGCCCTTCTGATCGCGCGCCATCATGTTCGAATCCAGCACATCAAGGTATCCGGGCATCATCTGCTCAAACATCGTTAAGCTCTGCGTAATCAATCCTGGCCCCACCAATTCAATGTATTGTTCCAGCATTGGGACATCCAACAACATGCGTGATTGCTCGGCCGACGACTCGCTGACGATCTCTTCCTGCTCCGGCTGGTAATCCCAAAACTTTTTGATCATGGCGGTCAGCGCCGGTACGGCCAGCGGTTTGCTCAGCACATCATCCATGCCCGCATCGAGATACTCTTTTTTGTCCTTCAACACGTTTGCTGTCAGGGCCACCAGCGGCGGCAACGTTGTGCCAGCATGGCGCTGATGGATGGCGCGCGATACATCAAGGCCCGTCATATCGGGCAGCTGAATATCAAGCAGCACCAGATCGAACTCCTGCGGATCGAACATCGCCAGCGCGTCCGTGCCAGTCATGGCAACTTCCACGCTGCAGCCCAATTTCTCCAGCACTGAACGCGCGACAATCACGTTTAGCTCGATATCTTCCACCAGCAGGACGTGCAGCGCCGGTAACGGCATGCTGTCATCCAGATTGTCGTCCTCAACCTCTTCAGCAACACGTGGCGCGTTGATCTCAACGGTAAAGCAAGAACCCTGCCCCGCGACGCTGCTGACGCGGATATCGCCACCCATCGCTTGTGCCAGACGCCGTGATACTGCCAGGCCAATACCGGTGCCCGTTGCTGGCTTTCCGCCATGCTGATCTTTCACCTGATAATACATAGCGAAAATCTTGTCCTGCTCCTCCTGGGGAATGCCCATACCTGAATCCTGCACTTCAAAGCGCAGTGTTTCATCCTGAAGATAGGCAACGCGCACCACGATTTCGCCCTGCTGAGTAAATTTCACCGCGTTACCAATCAGGTTCCACAGAATCTGACGTAGACGTGTACCATCTGCTGAGATTTTATGCGGCAGCGGCAGCTCTGGCGCCATAACAAACTTCAGCCCTTTCGGCTGCGCCAACAGTCCAGAGAGGTTTTCCAGATCGGCGAGGAAGCCGGTGAAATCCAGCGGCTGATTATCCAGCTGCACTTTTCGGCGTTCGATTTTGTCCACTTCAATAACATCGTTAAAGATGTTGCCGAGCGTGATGGCGGAAACGTGGATAGTTTTAAGGTACTTCAGCTGTTCCTGATTCAGATCGGTATCAAGCAGAATGCGACTCAGCCCGACTATGCCGTTAAGCGGCGTACGCAGCTCGTGGCTGATAGTTGAGATAAAGGTCGTCTTCTCACGGCTGGCGTTCTCCAACGCGTCCTGGTAGCGCTTACGTTCGGTAATATCGCGGCCAAAGCCCATCAAACCACTGCGTTTCCCCACGCGGTCGTAATATGGCACTTTGCGGATCTCAAAGCAGGCTTTGCGGCCATCGGGATATTGCAGCCACTGCTCGTAAGTCAGCGATACATTATGACGGAACACCTTCTCATCGGTTTCAAGCACTTTAGTTGCCGCTTCATCATCATAAATATCGCGTGGCGTCATACCAATCAGCTGTTTTTCGCTCATGCCGGTCAACAGTTCCATGGCGCGATTGCAGCCGGAGAACTGCTTATCAATGTTGCGGTAGAACACCAGATCGGGCGACGCATCAAGGAAAGAGCGCAGGAAGGAGGATTGCTGTTCCAGCTCAATTTGCGCCTGCTCGCGCCGCGCCATCTCTTCGCGCAGCTTGTCCATCACCTGCTCACGCGCCTGTTCGGCTTTGATGCGGTCGTTAATTTCCTGATTCAGCTGCGTGATGGTTTCTTTCATCTGCTGGTTAAGCTCAAGGTCGCGTGTGCGCATCTCTTCCAGCTTATCCACTAGTTTCGTCAGGCGCTGGCGCGACTCTTCCAGTTGATCGACCACCACCGAGAGGAAATAAACCGCCCAGGGCGTAATTAACAGGCCGAAGAATATCGATCGCACTACGTCAATGCTCTCAACGTGGCCACGCAGCACCATAGTGACCGCCATCTGCACCACCATCGCCAGCACCACCAGCGCCGACGCTAATAGCAGTGAAAAGCGAACCAGCCCCAGTTTGACCATCAAATCAACGTAGTACTGCGCTAAAAGGCGAATCTGTTTCATTACAAGCTCCCTGAACGAAATCTGGCCCATGATAGCGTAAATATCGCTACGTCGCGCCGCTTCACCGCAGGAGTTTTGCTCTGTAATGGTGCACCACCGCAGGATTTCGCCGACGTTCCCGTCTATATGCGTAAAGCGCTTGACTAATTCTGCCAACTGAATAATCTGAAAGGCCGCACTTTTGTCGCGCTTTTCTCTACATCCTGTGCTAATCAGCACCCTGGCAGTCATGTCGTCTCATGGCTGCATGCCTTTATTGCATACCCATTCAACTTAAACGATTTTTTAATCACGTGTAGCGTGATTAATTTTACTAATGCCAGCGTGATTTTGATTCAAATATGACGCCATAAGAAAAACAGATACATGCTGTGCATCAGCCGCACCCAACAGAATTTAATGCTGCCATAAGCATCGATGCCAGCATTGTTTAGATATTAGAGGCACAGGTCACAGTGAGACGGCTCAAAGTTACTGGGGGAATGGGAAGGGGAAGATTGACATAAATTTACGAGTAAAAAACTTATAAATCATCACGTTAATCGTTAAAAAAGCAGATTACCCTCAACAAAGCTGGCTATTTGACCTGAGTTCGCTTTCCCGATAAGTTGGAATTCCACTGGGAGCTTTCCTGGTGGGGCTGTGTCTCGGCATATCTATGCAGCAAGAAGACTCCCTCTAGATGCAAGCTATCTCCCGAAAGAGACCGGATTAAAGAGCAGCTCATTAAGGACGTGACAACAGTGTCTTAAGAGCCTTTGCTCGGTGTTGCGACGCCCGCTCTTTACGGAGCGGCACAAGAATTGATACCGCAGCCTTTGCAGCTTCAGTCACGCTGCGGTACGCGAAAAAATGCAGGTAATGTCAAAAGAAGTTTAAGGAGACTCTCAATGTCCACGCAAAAACCGAATCCCTATGGTTTGTATGATCCATCAGCCGGAAGTGATAGCTGTGGTGTAGGTTTCATTACCCGTAAGGACGGCGAGCAGACCCATGAGATCCTGCAGATGGCCCATAGCGCGCTGTGCACGGTACCGCACCGTGGCGGCATGTCCGCCGAAGGCGTGGGCGATGGCGCTGGCGTTAACGTCGATCTCTCCCTGAACTTCTTCCGCAAGGTCACAGGTCTGGCGCTGGAAGCTGGCCGTTTTGGCGTGGGTAACTTCTTTGTGCCCAAAGACGCGGAACTGCGCGCTAACGCTGAACGTCTGGTAGAAGAAACGCTGGCGGCACACAACTTCCCGGTATTAGTGAAACGCGATATGCCGCTGGACGGCAGTGTGACGCGCCCGGCTGCCCTGCAATTCCAGCTGCCGATTGTACAATGGGTTTTTGCTGCGCCGCAGGAAGTGGCTGACCAACTGGAATTCGAGCGCCAGATTTATCGCGCGCTGCTGGATATCGAAGCGCGCGCCTTTACCGAAAGCGAATTCGGCGGCCTTTATCCGCTGTCGCTCTCCTCGCGCACTCAGGTATTTAAAGCCCGCCTGAACTCCAACGAAGTAATTCCTTACTTCAAAGATTTAACCGATGCCGACCACCAGGTGCGCGGGCTGTTCTTCCATACCCGCTTCTCCACCAACACCGATCCGCATACCACCATGGCGCAACCGTTCCGCTTGATGGCGCACAACGGCGAACTGAATACCGATCGCAAAAACCGTATTGCCGAAGCGGCACTGATGTTGGCGCGTGGAAAGAAAATTGTGCGCCCTAAAGGTCAGTCCGACAGCTCACGTCTGGACCAGAGCATTCACAGCCGTTTGATGGAAGATAATCTCGACCTGATCAACGCTGTTGTTTCCATGATGCCACCGGCCTGGGAGAACGATACGTCGCTCTCAAATGAAGTGCGCGCCATGCTTGAGTACTTCTCATTATATGAAGAGAAAAACGATGGCCCGGCCGCGCTGATCTTTGGTAATGGCGAAGTGATTGGTGCCCGTCTTGACCGTCTCGGTCTACGTCCGCTGCGTTCTGTTGAAACGGCGGAATATATCGGAGCCATGTCGGAAGCGGGCCAGATCGCCTTCCCTCCGGAAAGCGTGCTGCGTCGCGGCCGTATCGAAGCGGGCGGTATGCTCTATTACGATCACAAAGAGAAACGCTCTTACACCACCGTGGAAGCGCTGGAAAAACTGGCGGCGGAGAAGGATTACCTGTCGCTGCTGAGTAAAGCGCGTGTCGACCTCGCCGATCTGCCAGAAATTCAGGCTGAGCAGCTCGGCTCTCCGCTGCGTTATCGTGGTGACCTGCAAACCTATCAGCGTTTTGTGGCCTACTACTACAACCAGGAAAGCTTCAAATTCATGATGGACCCGATGCTGCAAACCGGCGCTGAGAAGATCTCAGCGATGGGTTACGGCAACGCCATCAACGGCCTGTCCGACCACGAAGGCGGCATGGCGCACTACTTCTCGCAACGCTTTGCCCAGGTCACTAACCCGCCGCTTGACTCCATCCGTGAAGCGGACGGCATGACGCTGCGCGTTGCGCTGGGTGCGAAACCGCACCTGGGTCGCAGCAAGGGCCAGCAAATCATCGTACCAACACCAATTTTGACGCACCTCGACATGCTGCGCCTGCGCGAACAAACCGTCGCGCCTTATGCGCGCTTCGAGATGCTGTACGAGCCAGTCGTCGGCAAAGATATCGTCAGCCGCGCAGCTAATGCCAACGCGTTGGAAAAAGCCATTGATGACTTAGCGCAGCAGGTTGTTGATTTCGCACGCCAGCAAGGTGGCATCGCGGTAATTACCGACCGCCACATCTCCTCAACCCACGCGGCGATCCCGATGCTGCTGATGGTATCGGCGATTAACCAACGTTTGGTGCAGGAAGGTCTGCGTCTGGATGTATCGCTGGTAGTAGAAAGCGGCCAGAGCATCTCTTCGCACCATATCGCGGCAACGCTGGGCTTCGGCGCTTCTGCCGTTTACCCACTCGGCGTGCAGATGCGTGCGGAAGAGAAATTCGGTGAAGGCGAAGAAGGTAACAAAGCCTTTAAACGCTATGCCAAAGCAGCAGAAAAAGCGTTAATGAAAACCATGGGCAAAGTGGGCCTGTGTACCGTTGAGAGCTACAGCTGCGGCGAGTTCTTCGAGCCTAACTTCCTGAATACCGACGATCCGGTATTGAAAAAGTATTTCCCGAATATCAAAACCCCAGTTGGCGGCGCCGGCTTCCCGGCTATCGCCCAAATGGCGGTCGACTGGCATCAAAGTGCGCTGAAAATTCAGGGCGAAGCGGAAGTCCCCTTGCTCGGCCTGTTCAAAGAGCGTGCTGAAGGTGCTGGCCATTCGTACGGCACCATTGCGGTACGTACCTTCATTGATATGACGGAGCAGCCGATTCGCTTTGCTAACAAAGAGCGCGAAGAGGACAACTTTATTCGCCTGATGACGCTGGCTAAACTGGATAATGCTTTCAATATCAAAGCGGAAGCCTTTAAAGACAGCAGCTTCGAGCGCATCCCGAATGATGTTATCGATAGCTTTGCCATCACGCCCGATTACCGTCAGTTCTCCAGCCTGATGCATGCCGAGCGTAAACGTCGTCCTGCGGCGCTGCGGGACATCCTCGCGCTGCCTTGCGATTTGACGCACGTGGATAGCGAAGCGGAATTCGGCCGCAAGCTGGGCCGCTACTCGCTGGTTAACAACGGCTTCGCGACGCGCGGCCTGAAGTGTGAAGCGGTAAATGGCAGCCTGAATCAGTTCGAGCTGCGCCTGATCGATGCGATTGCTGGCCTGAAGCCAGAGAATGAGCGCCTCGAAGCACTGTCGCGTGCGTTGAAAACGCGCTTCAGCGACGATATCGAAAGCAGCAATGTGGCGGATGGCGTTCTGCACATCACCGCTTACGGCAAAGCAGCGGATTATCTGTCGCTGATCTTCACTGCGCTGCCCTCGCTGCCGCTGGAAGAGATTCAACCGGCACACGAAATTACCCGTACCTTTGCTTCCGGTGCCATGAGCCACGGTGCGTTGGTAGCGCCTGCGCACGAAGCGGTGGCGCACGGTACCAACATGGTGGGCGGCATGAGCAACTGCGGCGAAGGTGGCGAACACTATTCACGCCACGGTACCATCCGCGCCTCACGCATTAAACAGCTGGCGTCTGGACGTTTCGGCGTGTGGGCAGCTTATCTGGCCGACCCAATGCTGGAAGAGCTGGAGATCAAAATCGGTCAGGGCGCGAAGCCAGGTGAAGGCGGCCAGCTGCCGGCACCGAAAGTGACCGTTGAGATCGCGGCAGCACGTGGCGGTACACCAGGCGTTGAGCTGGTTTCACCACCGCCGCACCATGATACTTACTCGATCGAGGATTTGGCTCAGCTGATCCACGACTGCAAAGCCGCACGCGTGCGCGTCATTGTGAAACTGGTGTCATCCGAAGGCATCGGCACCATCGCCGTGGGCGTGGCGAAAGCCGGCGCGGACGTGATTAACGTGGCGGGTAACACCGGCGGTACCGGTGCAGCATCGGTCACCAGCCTGAAATATACCGGTCGCGTAGCGGAAATCGGCATCGCTGAAGTACACCAGGCGCTGTGCGCCAATGGCCTGCGCGACAAAGTGCAGCTGCGCTGCTCCGGCGCACAGCAGACCGGCAGTGATGTGATCAAATCTGCCCTGCTCGGCGGCGACAGCTTCGAGTTCGGTACCACCGCGCTGATGATGCTGAAATGCGTGATGGCGAAAAACTGTAACGTTAAATGCCCGGCCGGTTTAACCACCAACGCCGAAGCTTTTGATGGCGATCCGCGTCAGCTGGCGCAGTACTTCATCAACGTGGCGCAGGAAGTGCGTGAGTTCCTTGCTCGCCTCGGTCTGCGTTCACTGCGCGAAGCACGTGGCCGTTCTGATCTGCTGCATTTGATGGATCACCCGCTTGAAGTCGGCAAACTGGATCTGCGCGCCATGTTAACCGTGGTGCCAGAGCAAAAAATTGCTAAGCCGGTCTATCTGGAAAAAGATTTTGAGCTGGATGATGGCTGGGTCAATGAGCTGAAAACCCAGCTGGTTGGCGAGGCAAGCCGTGAAATCGCGCTGGGCGCGGGCATCACGCTGAACAACCGTAACAAGAGCGTGGGTGGACAGCTGGCAATTGATATCGAGCGCATGCTGAACCACGAGCTCACTAAAGAGCAGCTGGCAGCGCTGCCTGCGGTGCTGAAAGATGACCGCGGTCGTCACTATCTGGCGCCAGCCACCGTGCTGATTAACACCAGTGGTTCTGCCGGCCAGTCGTTCGGCGCATTCTGCAACGACGGCATGCAGCTGAAACATTACGGCACCTGTAACGATGGCGTGGGCAAAGGTCAGTGTGGCGGCGAGCTGGTGGTGATGTCACCGGGCGGCGGCGCACAGGATAGCGATGGCAACGTCTTGATCGGTAACTTCGCCCTGTTTGGTGCCACCGGTGGTCGTCTGTTCGTACAGGGCCAGGCGGGTGACCGCTTCGCGGTGCGTAACTCTGGTGCCACCGCCGTGGTTGAAGGCGTCGGCGACTTCTGCTGTGAATACATGACCAACGGCGCCATCCTTAACCTTGGCACCTTCGGTAAAGGCTTTGGCAACGGCATGAGCGGCGGTTTCGCCTACCAGTACGATCCTTATGGATCGCTGGCGGCACATGCAGCCGGTGATTCAGTCCTGTTTGGCTCCATCGCCGATGAAGATGAAATGGCGCAGGTGCATAAGCAAGCGGTGCTAACCATGCTGAACTGGCATCTGGAAGCGACCCAGTCACCGCGCGCTGCCTGGCTGCTGGAGAACTGGGAAACCGAGTGCCACCACTTTGTTTACGTGATGCCACGTTCGCTGCTGCTGTATCAGGATGGCACCGAAATCCTGAAAGCAAAATCGCGTAAAGATCTGCTCGAAGAGCTGTCGACGTCGCTGGCTGCGCATCAGGTCGCTAAATTCAAATCGGCGTGGCGTGACGGTAAAACCATCGCCAACGGTGCCGTACCGGCCTACGGCGCGACCGATACGCTTGAGATGTTTGTGCTGCTGAATAACTACACCGTGCTGAGCCTCGCGCAGCAGCTGGCGTTGGGCAAACTGCCAAAAGGTACGGCGGTGGAAGATCCGGCCGTTGAGAAAGCCGTGCGTAATCTGCTGATGACCGAAGATTTCGCGCTGATAAGCAAGCTACAACGTCATGCGCGCTCTGCGATTGAAAGCTATAGCGATGACGAGCTGGCAAGCCTGATCGCCGCTAAACGTATGGCGGATTATAAAGCGGCATTGACGCAACGTAACATTCGCTCCATGGACAGCCTGGCGACGTATGGCTGGATCATTTATCAGGATGCCTGCAACCGTGAGGTTCTTGGCCATCTGCCTGATTTCGAAGAGCTGTTTGCACGTGCTGCACTGCCAGAAATCGCTGCTGCGGTCGGGAAACTTTCCTGATTATAGCTTTACGGAACATGTGTAATTTAGACTTTATATTTTGATTGAACAGGATTGAGCGCCTTACCGATGAAAATTCCTTACATTCCTGAAGATGCACCGTTTAACGGTGAGCAGAAATATTGGCTGGCGGGTTTTCTCGCCGGTCTCCACTCGCGCCTGCTGGTATTAGAAGACAAGCAGAGCGCACCGGCTGCCGGTGCCAACACGCAGCTGCATATCCTGTTCGGTTCACAAACCGGTAATGCCGAAGCGCTGTCGCAAACTGCCGCTAAAGCCGCGCGTGCCAAAGGTTTGGTGCCGGTGGTTCAGGCTCTGGGCGAAGTGGATCTGGATGTGTTCGCCACTATGCGTCACGTGCTGATCGTCACCTCGACTTATGGCGAAGGCGAAATGCCGGACAACGCCCAGCTGTTTTGGCAGGCGATTTCAGCCAGCACCGCACCGCGTCTGGAGCAGATGCACTTTGCAGTACTGGCGATTGGGGACACCGGCTACGACGGTTTCTGCCAGGCGGGTAAATTCATCGATATGCGTCTGGAACAGCTCGGTGCGAAACGCGTGGCCGATCGTATCGACTGCGATATTGATTTCGAAGAGCCGTCCAGCGAGTGGATTGGCACGGCAATGCCGCAGTTTGCCGCCAGCGCAGGCAGCAGCGGAACTGCACTTGAGAGCGCACCTGAAGCACCGGTCATTCCGGGCAGCAATAAGCAGAACCCTTATGCTGCCGCATTGGCGACCAATAAGCGCCTGTCGGCTGAGGAGTCGGCTAAAGATATTCGTCACTTTGAATTCGATCTCACCGACAGTGGTTTGAAATATGAAGCCGGCGATGCGCTGGGCGTGATCCCGGTGAACGACGCGGCGTTGGTTTCACTGCTGCTGGCCGAACTGAAAGCGGATTACGAAACGCCGGTGCCAGGCTTTGATCGCAACCTTGGCGATCTGCTGACGCACCAGTTCGAAATCTCTGAGCCATCACGCAAACTGATTGAGTGGGTTGGACAGCACACCACCAACCAGGAATTGCGTCACGTTTTGCAGCACGACGACAAAGATACTCTCGCCGTTTGGCTGTGGGGCAAAGATACGCTGGATCTGCTGCAGCTTGAGCTGACGCGCAGCCTCTCAGTGCCGGAATTCGTTGCCATGCTGCGCCCACTGCAGCACCGTGCGTACTCCATCTCGTCGAGCTCGAAAGCGCATCCAAATCAGGTGCATCTGACCATCGCTTCCGTGCGCTATCACAGCGGCGGCCGTGAGCGTAAAGGCGTGTGCTCAACCTACCTGGCTGAACGTGTTCGTCGTGGCGAAAAGCCGGCGATCTTCATTTCGCCCAACAAAGCGTTCCGCGTGCCGGCAAATGGCAATGCTCCGCTGATCATGGTGGGTCCAGGCACCGGCATCGCCCCGTTCCGCGCGTTCCTGCAGGAACGTCAGGCAACCGGCGCGCAAGGTAAAAACTGGTTGTTCTTCGGCGACCAGCATCAGGCACATGATTACATCTATGAAGAAGAGCTGAGTGCGTGGCAGGAGAATGGCCTGCTAACAAACCTCGATCTCGCCTTCTCACGCGATCAGGAAGAGAAGATTTACGTGCAGAATCGCATGCTGGAGAAAGGCGCGGAGCTATACGCCTGGCTGCAGGATGGCGCCTACTTCTACGTGTGTGGCGATGCCTCACGTATGGCGAAAGATGTGGATGCCGCGCTGTATGAAGTGGTTCGTCAGTTCGGCGGCTTGTCCAGCGAGCGTGCGGCAGCCTACATTGATCAGCTGAAGAAAGATAAACGCTACCTGCGTGACGTCTACTAAGACGCGCAGACATAAAAAAACGGGCCAATCATCGGCCCGTTTTTATTTCACACTCTCAGACGCTTTATTTCACTACGCGGAGTGAAGGTCGTCCGCCACGCGGCGGCGGCGGCTCATCATCTGGCGAGTGATCGTCGTCAGTCGCATCATCGGGACGATCGCCATCAATCACAGACATCATCGTCTCTTCCTGACCACTACCATCCTGATCTTCCGTCGCCAGCTCATAAGCCGGTTCCGGTTCGAACATGGTGCCAGCACCGTTTTCACGGGCGTAAATTGCCAGAACCGCAGCCATCGGCACAGAGACCTGACGCGGTACGCCACCAAAGCGCGCATTGAAACGCACTTCATCATTGGCGAGGTCAAGATTGCCTACCGCACGTGGCGCGATGTTCAGAACAATCTGCCCATCGCGCGCATATTCCAGCGGCACCTGCACACCAGGCAGATTAATGTCGACCACCAAATGCGGCGTCAGCTGGTTATCCAGCAACCAGTCATAGAATGCACGCAGCAGATAGGGACGACGCGCCGTTAGTTGCGACATTTCCATACTATTAGCCCCGAGCTTGCAGGCGCATTTCACGTTCTGCTTCTGTCAGTGACGCAAGGAAAGAGTCACGTTCAAATACGCGCGTCATGTAGCCTTTCAGCTCTTTAGAACCTGCGCCAGACAGATCCACACCCATTTGCGGCAGACGCCACAGCAGCGGCGCCAGATAGCAATCCACCAGGCTGAACTCTTCACTCATGAAGAAAGGCGTACGTGCAAACAGTGGCGCAATTGCCAGCAGCTCTTCACGCAGTTGCTTACGCGCTGCATCGGCTTCTGCACCATTGGCAGTTTCGATGGTGCGCATCAGGCTATACCAATCCTGCTCAATGCGGTGCATCATCAGACGACTTTCACCACGCGCAACCGGATAAACCGGCATCAGCGGTGGATGCGGGAAACGCTCATCGAGGTATTCCATGATGATGCGTGATTCGTACAGCGTTAGTTCACGGTCGACCAGCGTAGGTACTGTGCGATACGGGTTGAGGTCAATCAGATCCTGCGGCAGGTTATCCGTTTCAACCTGCTCGATCTCCACGCTGACGCCCTTCTCAGCCAGTACAATGCGTACTTGATGGCTGAAAATGTCAGTCGGACCAGAAAACAGCGTCATTACCGAACGTTTGTTGGCAGCGACAGCCATGAAAACCTCCAAGTTTGTTCACAAAAAGATACTGCGAATAGCCAACCACACGGCGACTCACCGGCTCATCAGATTCGCCTACCGTCAGCGTTAGAAGCATCGCCCAGCCTTCCCGACAGGAACGACAAGCACAACGCTGCTTCTCGCAGGCGCAAAGTGACAGTGAGTTTACCAGATTTTAAGCAGCTTGTGGGGCAGGCGTAATGATTTGCGGGCAAAATGCGGGTAAAGCTCGCGTTTTTGGTGGTAATAATTGGTAAAAAGGGCAATAAAAAACCCGCCGAAGCGGGTTTTTTGAGCCAATTGTCGCTGCCAAAGCAGCAAACAATTAACGCTTGGAGAACTGTGGACGACGACGTGCTTTACGCAGGCCGACTTTCTTACGTTCAACTTCACGTGCATCACGGGTAACGAAGCCCGCTTTACGCAGTTCAGAACGCAGAGACTCGTCGTACTCCATCAGAGCGCGTGTGATACCGTGACGGATCGCACCAGCCTGACCAGAAATACCACCACCTTTAACGGTGATGTACAGGTCAAATTTACCAACCATATCAACCAGTTCCAGCGGCTGACGCACGACCATGCGTGCAGTCTCGCGACCGAAATACTGCTCCAAAGAGCGCTGGTTAATTACGATGTTACCGCTACCCGGCTTGATGAAGACGCGAGCGGCAGAGCTTTTGCGGCGACCAGTGCCGTAGTTTTGAGTTTCAGCCATTGCCTATAATCCCGATTAAATGTCAAGAACTTGCGGTTGCTGCGCCGCGTGGTTGTGCTCGTTGCCTGCGTAAACTTTCAGTTTACGGTACATAGCACGACCCAGTGGGCCTTTCGGCAGCATGCCTTTAACCGCGATTTCAATCACACGCTCAGGACGGCGCTCGATCATCTCTGCAAAGGTCGCTTGCTTGATACCACCGATGTGGCCAGTGTGGTGATAGTAAATCTTGTCAGTACGCTTGTTGCCGGTTACAGCAACTTTTTCTGCGTTCAGAACGATGATGTAATCACCGGTATCAACGTGCGGAGTGTATTCCGCTTTGTGCTTACCACGCAGACGGCGCGCCAGTTCAGTCGCCAGGCGACCCAAGGTTTTGCCCGTTGCGTCAACAACATACCAGTCACGCTGTACGGTTTCTGGTTTAGCTGTAAAAGTTTTCATTGAAAAGCTTACCCAAATAAAAAGTTACACGTTGGTGAAATCCCAAACGCTAAGTAAACGATTGAGGCTCACACGACCATTTTGCCCAGCAAGCCACCCCTTCAAGTGAGTTACCGGATCACATCGAGTTCTTGGGAAAGAAAACCGATGCTGTAACGTGGGGTCGCAAGATTATAGAGAAGTCGAACTCAAAGATCGAACCTTTTTGCATCTAAATCCTGCGATTTCTGCCACGTCATCAGGGCAGATGCGGCAGACGCAAATACTCTTCGCTCTGCATCTCCTGCAAACGCGACAAGCAGCGTTGATACTCGAACTTCAAGCGTGTGCCCTGATAAATTTCAAACAGTGACGTTTCCGCCGCCACGACCAGTTTCACGTGGCGTTCATAGAATTCATCAACCAGCGCGAGGAAGCGACGCGCCTGATCTTCGGTCTTATAAATCATCACCGGCACATCATACAGCAAGACGCTGTGAAATCGGCGCGAGAGCTCAATATAGTCGTGCTGGCTGCGCCCTTCGCCGCAGAGAGTCAGGAAATTAATCGCCAGCACGCCGTCATGCACGCCGAGCGTTGGCATCTGACGATGATTAATCTCCAGCACCGGCGCATCCTCACGCGTTTTACCGGACAGCGCACGGAACATGCGCTCCATTTCAGCATGGGTGGCATCGCTCAGCGGGAAATTCCACAAGTGCGCTGAAGTCAGAGTACGCAAACGGTAATCGATACCGGCATCAACGTTCATCACTTCGCAATGACGCTTGATTTGTTCAATGGCGGGCAGGAAGCGCGCCCGCTGCAAGCCATTGCGATAGAGTTCATCCGGCGGAATATTTGAGGTTGCCACCAGCGAGATGCCGCGGGCAAACAGTGCCTCCATCAGCGTGCCGAGCAGCATGGCATCGGTGATATCAGAAACAAAAAACTCATCAAAACAGAGAATGTCGGTTTCAGCTTTAAAGCGGTCAGCGACAATCAGCAGCGGATCGCTGTGGCCCTGCAGCTGCGTCAGTTCCTGATGGACGCGCAGCATAAAGCGGTGAAAATGCAGACGCAGTTTGCGGTCGCCAGGAATTGACTGAAAAAACAGATCCATCACCCAGGTTTTACCGCGTCCTACACCACCCCACATATAGAGGCCGCGCACCGGAGCATCGCTCGCACTTTTCTCTTTATTCATCATCTTAGACAGACGTCCAAACAGGCCTTTTGCTGCCGGTTCAACATGTTGCTGGCGAGCAATCAATCCTTGCTGGATGGCATCTAAGCGGGTAATCGCTTCTCGTTGTACGTCATCCGGGCGAAACTCGCCCTGCGACAGCGCTTGCTCATAGCGTGCAAGCGGAGATGAGGTTTGCATGGTTCTCTCAGAATCCCTGAAAAAGTCCGATTCACGGGTCGGTTGACGAAAAATAGGCCGCTCTACACTAAGCGATGCAGCCCGATAGTTCCACTTCCATGAGATTATTGGGTATAGTGACTGCTATTGAAGTTGATGTTGAAACAGAAGCAATGCCCTACGAAACAACGGAAATTACACGGGAGTCATTATGACCTGGGAATACGGGCTGATTGGTTTAGTGATTGGCATTATTGTCGGCGCGGTAGTGATGCGTTTTGGCAACAAGAAGCTGCGTGAGCAGCGTAGCATGCAGTATGAGCTGGAAAAATCGAAGGCTGAGCTGGCGGATTACCGCGAGGAGCTCACCAACCACTTTGCACGCAGCGCCGAGCTGCTGGACAACATGGCGCATGATTACCGCCAGCTGTATCAGCACATGGCGAAGGGATCTAACGATCTGCTGCCAAATCTGCCGGGCGAGAAAAACCCGTTTGCCTACCAGCTAACGGAAGCCGAAGCGGATAACGATCAGGCGCCGGTACAAATGCCGCGCGATTACTCTGAAGGTGCTTCCGGCCTGTTACGGGGTAGCGATCGCACACCGCGTAAATAATCCTTTTGGGGCACAGCTTGGCTGTGCCCTTTTTGTTTGTCGAACCCTTGCCCCAAACAACTGTCACACTTTTTCATCCCCTTTTCTTTTCGCAGCGAGAGCGTTGTAGCAATGAAAAAACAAGCACGACTGTTGAGCGCATTAGCCTTGAGCATTGGAATGGGTCTGGCCGCCGCCCCTGGCGCGTTGGCAACCCTGCCGGCCCAGATTCAAGGACAAGCATTGCCAAGCCTGGCACCGATGCTGGAGAAAGTTCTGCCTGCGGTAGTCAGCGTGCATGTAGAAGGCACAGATTCCGGCCAGCAGGCGCAGGATATTCCGGAGCCGCTGAAACGCTTCTTCGGCCAGGCACCCGGACAATCTCAGCCTCAGCCTTTTGAAGGGTTGGGTTCTGGCGTGATCATCGATGCCGCGAAAGGCTACGTCCTGACCAACAATCACGTGGTGAACGGTGCAGATAAAATCAGCGTGCAGTTGAGTGATGGCAACGAATACGACGCTAAGCTTATTGGTCACGATGAGCAAACCGACATCGCGTTGATTCAAATTGAGGGCGCGAAAAACCTCACCCAGGTAAAAATTGCCGATTCCGATTCGCTAAAAGTGGGTGATTTCGCGGTTGCTATCGGTAATCCCTTCGGCCTCGGCCAAACGGCCACTTCCGGCATCATCTCTGCGCTGGGACGTAGCGGCCTGAACCTGGAAGGGTTGGAAAACTTTATTCAGACCGATGCGGCGATTAACCGCGGCAACTCCGGCGGTGCGCTGGTCAATCTGAATGGTGAGCTGATCGGTATCAACACGGCGATTCTGGCATCCAGCGGCGGCAATATCGGTATTGGCTTCGCGATCCCCGCCAATATGGCAATGAATCTCGCGCAGCAGTTGATTCAGTTTGGTGAAGTGAAGCGCGGTCAGTTGGGCATTAAAGGCACTGAGATGACCGCCGATATTGCTAAAGCTTTTAATGTCGACGCGCAGCGTGGAGCCTTTGTCTCTGAAGTGCTGCCGAAATCGGCCGCCGAGAAAGCGGGCATCAAAGCCGGCGATATCATCACCTCCATCAATGACAAAGCCATTACCAGCTTTGCCGAACTGCGCGTGAAAGTGGGTACCACACCGCCGGGACAGAGTGTGAAAATCGGCCTGTTACGTGAAGGCAAACCGATTACCGTTAACGTCACGCTGGAGCAGAGCGCGCAAACCACCGCCAGCGCACAGCTCATGTCGCCTGCGCTGCAGGGCGCCACACTGAGCGACGGTGCGACCAAAGCCGGTGATAAGGGCGTGAAAGTCGATGCGATTGAAAAAGGAACGCCGGCCGAGCAGGTTGGTTTGCAGAAGGACGATGTGATTGTCGGCGTAAACCGCAATCACGTCACCTCGCTGGCCGAAATGCGCAAAGTGCTGGAAGGGAAACCGCCGGTGCTGGCACTGAACATAGTGCGCGGCGACGAGAGTATTTACCTGCTTCTGCGATAATCCTCGCATCAGGCGGACAAGCAGGTGTTTGTCCGCCTTTCTCATGCTATTCTGCCCTGCGATTAACCCTTGCCTGAAATAACACCATGTTTCTTAAACTTTTGCGTTCTGTGGTGATGGGCCTGATCGTGGCTGGCTTACTGCTTGTCGCGATCCCTGCGCTACGTATCGGCAGCGATATCACCTTTGATCATGACAATAGCAATGATGAAGCACCCGTCAGTTTCAATCAGGGTGTGCGCCGTGCTGTGCCCGCGGTCGTGAATGTCTATAACCGCAGTGCTCACGGCAACAACAATCGCGGCATCACCACGCTCGGTTCCGGCGTCATCATGAACGGCAAAGGTTACATTCTTACTAACAAACACGTTATCAATAATGCCGACCAAATCATCGTGGCGCTGCAGGATGGACGCTTCTTCGAAGCTAACCTGGTGGGTTCCGATGCGATGACCGATTTGGCGGTACTGAAAATCAGCGCCGCGAACCTGCCCGTCATTCCCATCAATGCCAGACGCATAGCGCACATTGGCGACGTAGTGATGGCCATCGGTAATCCCTACAACCTGGGCCAAACCGTTACGCAGGGCATTATAAGCGCCACCGGGCGCGTTGGCCTGAGCTCTTCCGGACGGCAAAACTTCCTGCAAACCGATGCTTCGATCAATCAGGGCAATTCAGGCGGCGCGCTGATTAACTCCCTCGGCGAGTTGATGGGCATCAACACCCTAACCTTTGATAAAAGCAGCGATGGCGAAACGCCGGAAGGGATTGGTTTCGCCATTCCAACTGCGCTGGCGAGCAAAATCATGGATAAGCTGATTCGTGATGGCCGGGTGATTCGCGGGTATATCGGCATTACCGGGCGTGAATTGCCGCCGCTGCACGGTCAGGGCAGTAACCTTGACCGCGTACAAGGCATTATTGTCAGTAACGTCACGCCTGGCGGGCCGGCCGATAGCGCCGGTATTCAGGCTAATGATGTATTGCTGCAGGTGAATGGCAGAACCGCGATTTCAGCGCAGGAAACGATGGATCAGGTGGCTGAAATTCGCCCGGGTTCAGTCATTGACGTGCAGATCTTACGCAATGAAAAGAAGATGACGCTGCCGGTTACCATTCAGGAATTCCCGGAAGTCACCGCCCCAGTCACCACCCAATAAGGGCGCTTTCGCGCCCCCATGGATTAGCTGCGGTCAACCGGGAAGGCGATCACTTCGCTCAACGCGCTGGCTTTCAGCGCCAGCATAATCAAACGATCAACACCTAGCGCCACGCCAGAGCAGGCAGGCATGCCGTGTGCCAACGCGTCCAGCAGGTTGGTATCGATAGGATGCTGCGGCAGGCCACGCGCGGCACGGCGACGATTGTCCTGCTCAAAGCGTTGACGCTGTTCACGGCTATCGGTCAGCTCACGGAAACCATTCGCCAGCTCAATACCTTTGTAATAGACCTCAAAGCGTTCGGCGACGCGATGATCTTCGGTGCTGATTTCCGCTAATGCCGCCTGCGTTGCCGGAAAGTGATAAACAAAGCAGGGCTTATCATTACCAATCTTCGGCTCAACGCCCAGCATAAACAGCAGCTGCAGCAGCGTATCGCGGTCTTCCTCGCGATTAGCCAGTTCGCCCTCGCCCAGCTTCTGCGCCACTTCGCGCAGCTGCGCTTTATCGGCTGACAGCGGGTCGATCTCCAGATGACGAATAAACGCCTGCTGATATGACAATGACTCGGCGCTATCGCACTCCAGCACCTGCTGCATCAGATCGTCCACCTCATTCATCAGGCGGTACATATCGTAGTGCGGGCGATACCACTCCAGCATGGTAAATTCAGGATTATGGTGACGTCCCGCTTCCTCGTTACGGAAGCTGCGGCCCATTTGATAAATCGGTCCGCTACCCGCTGCCAGCAGGCGCTTCATATGATATTCCGGACTGGTCATCAGCCACAGATCGCGTCCTTCAGCGGCGCCCGGCCCAACAAAACGCGTCTGGAACGGGACCAAATGAATGTCCGTGATAGTCGCCTGGCTCATCGCCGGAGTATCCACCTCCAGCACGCCGCGATCGGCAAAGAAACGACGAATTTCCGCCATAATGGCGGCGCGTTTCAACAAATTGGCAATGGGTGCGCTTGGCTGCCAGCTTGCCGTTTCGCTCATGTTGATGACTCCTCATACAAATATGGGGTGGAAGTCTACCCGCATTGGCGATGGCAAACAACGACGCCGCAGCGCCAGCGGATGCCAGCAGCAATTTAGTAACGGGCAGCTATACTTAACTCATTAAAATTGTGAAGGAATCCCCTAATGTCTCCATGGAAAACTCTCGTCGCCAGCCTCAGCGCGTTCCTCTCAGTTGCATGCTCAACCACGCCGCCAAAAGGCGTTACGGTGGTCGAGGGATTCGACAGCCAGCGCTATCTCGGCCAATGGTATGAAATCGCTCGTCTTAATCACCGCTTTGAACGTGGTTTACAGCAGGTCACGGCCAATTATAGCCCGCGCGATGATGGTGGCCTGAAAGTGGTTAATCGTGGTTTCAACCAGCAGAAGCAACGCTGGCAAGAGAGCGTTGGCAAAGCCTATTTCACCGGCGATAAACAGCGCGCTGCGCTGAAAGTCTCGTTCTTTGGTCCGTTCTATGGTGGCTACAACGTGATAGCGCTGGATCCGGACTATCGCTATGCGCTGGTATGCGGCCCGAATCGTAGCTACTTATGGATTCTCTCACGCACGCCACAATTAGATGAAGGTGTTAAAAAGCGCCTGGTCGAACAGGCCAGAAGTGCCGGATTCCCGGTAGATGAGCTGATTTGGGTTGAACAGAAATAGAGATCCGGTGTGAAAGCAGCTTTCACACCGGGGTATCTTACTGTGCGCTGCGCTGAATTGCCTTACCGCCCGCCGAAACATCTTCGCCGACACCACGCGTGGTGTTACAGGCGGTCAGAACGGAAGAGAGCACCAGCACGGAAAAAATCGCGACAATACTTTTCTTTAACATAGCCATATCCTTTTTGGTTGCAGTAAAAGTACAGCTCTTAAAGCATAGTCTTGATTTGGAAAAATGCGGATTCAACGGCAGGAAAAGAGTGAAGCAGAGGCACAGCGAAGAAAAAAGGCGCATCACCGATGCGCCTGATTTGACGATTATTTTACGCGAGAAACGTATTCGCCAGAGCGGGTATCAACTTTTACCACTTCGCCAATCTGCACGAACAGTGGCACTTTGATCACTGCGCCCGTTGAAAGGGTTGCTGGCTTGCCGCCGGTACCTGCGGTATCACCTTTCAAGCCTGGATCGGTTTCGATCACTTCCGCTTCGATGAAGTTCGGTGGCTGAACAGCGATCGCTTTATCGTTCCACAGGGTAACGATACAATCCGCATTGTCCTGCAACCACTTGGTCACGTCATCCAGCACTTTAGATTCGATCTGATACTGCTCGAAAGATTCCGGGTGCATGAAGTAGTAGAAGTCGCCGTCGTTGTAAGAATATTGCAGCGTCATATCACGAACATCTGCGCCTTCGGCAGAGTCAGTGGATTTGAAGGTCTTCTCAACGCGAGAACCGGTCAGCAGACGACGCATTTTAACGCGTGCGAATGCCTGGCCTTTACCCGGCTTAACAAACTCACTGGCTTCGATGGCATATGGCTCGCCTTCGAACATGATTTTAAGACCGGGACGGAAATCGTTGCTAAGATAAGTCGCCATAAAGGCCCTCTGTAAATATTGAACTGGTAAATAGCCAAAAAAATGGCACACATTGTAACCCTAAATCCCCCTGTCAGAGAAGATTGGTTACAGCAACTCGCTGATGTTGTCACCGAACCTGCTGAATTACTGCAACTTTTATCTCTGGATCAGCATGCAAATCTGGCCGCAGGCGCTGATGCGCGCAAGCTTTTCGCCTTACGCGTACCTCGGGCCTTCATCGCACGCATGAAACCAGGCGATGCCACCGACCCGCTGCTGCTGCAAGTATTGACCAGCCGTCAGGAATTTATTGATGCGCCGGGTTATAGCACCGATCCACTGGACGAACAAAGCAGTGTTGTGCCCGGTTTGCTGCATAAATACCGAAATCGTGCGCTACTGCTGGTAAAAGGCGGTTGTGCGGTCAATTGTCGCTACTGTTTCCGCCGTCATTTCCCCTATCAGGATAACCAGGGCAACAAGCGCAACTGGCAAGCGGCCATTGATTACATCGCCGCGCATCCCGAGCTGGACGAGATCATTTTTTCGGGCGGCGATCCGCTGATGGCCAAAGATCACGAGCTGGCATGGCTGGTTACGGCGCTGGAAAAAATTCCCCACCTGAAGCGCCTGCGCATTCACAGCCGCCTGCCGGTGGTGATCCCCGCACGTATTACCGAAGGTTTGTGTCAGATTCTGGCGGAAACGCGTCTGCAAGTATTGATGGTAAGCCATATCAATCATGCGCAGGAGATTGACGATGAGCTACGTCACGGCATGCAGATGCTGAAGCGGGCGGGCGTTATGTTGCTCAATCAGAGCGTGCTACTGCGCGGAGTGAATGACAACGCCCAGATTCTGGCAAATCTCAGCAACGCACTGTTTGACGCCGGCATTCTGCCCTACTACCTGCACGTGCTGGATAAGGTACAGGGCGCGGCACATTTCTTTGTTTCTGATGAGGAAGCACGCATCCTGGTACGCCAGCTGCTGGCGAAAGTCTCTGGCTATATGGTGCCGAAACTGGCACGAGAAATTGGTGGCGAGCCAAGCAAAACGCCGCTGGATTTACAGCTGCGTCAGGAATAAAAAAAGCCGCATTCGCGGCTTTTTTTACGACGGCACATTACGGACACTTATACACCTGGCCGGTCATTTTGCTGTCGAGGGGAGCGAAAGCTGACAGCAGATTTTGCGTCGGGCTGGTGGCGCCATAAATCACGTTGCCGCCCATTTCCGCCGCGCGATTGCGCAGGTCGTTTGCCGCGCCGCGCAGTGAACTGCCTTCCCCGCCAGAACCGCTCAGCCAGTTGCTCTGTGAGCCAGTGAGCGTTCCCAGCAGCTGACATTGGCTGGCTGGCTGTTGGTCGACGAAGGTCACGCGTTCGCCGCCGGCACTCAGTTGATTGGAGCTGCTGCAACCCGCCAGCAGTAAAGTTCCCACTGCCAGTCCGAGCAAGAGGTTAATCCGCATTGTAATCCCCATTTATTATCATCAGTGTCGGGCGGCAGCGTAGCAGAAAAGCGCACTTTTTTTCTGAACATTCATTGCCCTAAACCCGTAAAGCCGAAGTATTGCGCCCTTACTTATACCTTGTTCGCCCGCAAAAGAAAAACCCCCGACCGTTTCCGATCGAGGGTTTTTCAGATGGCTTAAGCCGTCAGGGGCAATTACATCATGCCGCCCATTCCGCCCATGCCACCCATACCGCCAGCGCCACCTAAATCAGGTGCGTCGCTTTTCGGCAGGTCAGTCACCATCGCTTCGGTGGTGATCATCAGGCCCGCAACCGATGAAGCGTACTGCAGCGCAGAACGGGTCACTTTAGTTGGGTCCAGGATACCGAAGTCGATCATGTTGCCGTACTCTTCAGTCTGCGCGTTGTAACCGTAGTTACCGTCGCCTGCTTTCACGTTGTTAGCCACAACTGAAGGCTCTTCACCGGCGTTAGAGACGATCTGACGCAGAGGTGCTTCCATTGCGCGCAGCGCAACTTTAATACCTACGTTCTGATCTTCGTTATCACCTTTCAGGCCAGATGCGGCGATTTTCGCAGCAACGCGAACCAGCGCCACACCACCACCCGCAACCACACCTTCTTCAACCGCAGCACGGGTCGCGTGCAGGGCATCTTCAACGCGCGCTTTCTTCTCTTTCATTTCAACTTCAGTCGCTGCGCCCACTTTCAGCACGGCAACGCCGCCTGCCAGTTTCGCTACGCGCTCCTGCAGTTTTTCTTTGTCGTAATCAGAAGTCGCTTCTTCGATCTGCTGACGAATCTGCGTTACGCGGCCAGAGATCGCGCCTTGATCGCCCACGCCATCGATGATGGTGGTGGTGTCTTTGTTGATAACAACACGTTTTGCCTGACCCAGATCTTCCAGGGTCGCTTTCTCCAGCTCCATACCGATCTCTTCAGAGATAACAGTACCGCCGGTCAGGATAGCGATATCCTGCAGCATCGCTTTACGACGGTCGCCGAAGCCAGGTGCTTTAACCGCAGCCACTTTAACGATACCGCGCATGGTGTTAACCACCAGCGTTGCCAGTGCTTCACCTTCCACGTCTTCTGCAATGATCAGCAGTGGCTTACCGGCTTTCGCAACGGCTTCCAGCACTGGCAGCATTTCGCGGATGTTAGAAATTTTCTTATCAGCCAGCAGGATGAACGGGCTTTCCAGCTCAACGGCACCCGTTTCTGGCTTGTTGATGAAGTACGGCGACAGGTAGCCACGGTCAAACTGCATACCTTCAACCACGTCCAGCTCGTCTTGCAGGCCGGTACCTTCTTCAACGGTGATAACGCCTTCTTTGCCCACTTTATCCATTGCGTCAGCAATCAGCGTGCCCACGGTTTCATCGGAGTTAGCAGAGATGGTACCTACCTGAGCAATGGCGCGTGAATCCTGGCAAGGCACAGACAGGGTTTTCAGTTCTTCAACCGCAGCGATAACCGCTTTATCGATACCGCGCTTCAGATCCATCGGGTTCATGCCCGCAGCCACGGCTTTCAGGCCTTCAGTGATGATCGCCTGAGCCAGTACGGTTGCGGTGGTGGTGCCGTCGCCTGCTGCGTCGTTCGCTTTAGAGGCCACTTCTTTCACCATCTGCGCGCCCATGTTCTCGAACTTGTCTTCCAGCTCGATTTCACGCGCCACAGAAACACCATCTTTAGTGATGGTCGGTGCACCAAAAGATTTATCCAGAACCACGTTACGGCCTTTCGGGCCCAGGGTAACTTTTACTGCATCTGCCAGTACGTTTACGCCACGCAGCATTTTTACGCGTGCGTCATTACCGAATTTTACGTCTTTAGCTGCCATTTCAAATATCCCTTAAATTCGTTTCGTTCAGTGAATTACGCGTAAATTACGCTTCAACAACCGCAAGGATGTCGCTTTCGGAGATGATCAGAACTTCTTCGTTGTCGATTTTCTCGGTCTTAGCACCGTAGCCTTCGCTGAAAATCACCAGATCACCCACTTTCACGTCCAAAGGCTTAACTTCACCGTTTTCCAGGATGCGGCCTTTGCCAACAGCCAGGACTTCACCGCGGGTAGATTTACCGGCAGCTGAACCGGTCAGCACGATGCCGCCCGCTGATTTAGCTTCAACTTCTTTACGCTTGACGATGACGCGATCGTGCAATGGACGAATTTTCATTTGATAGCTCTCCTTTGAGAAGTCCAATCATTCATTTTTTGGGTTAGAACCGGACTGCTTGGCTTCCGGCCTCGTGCTGGAAGAGATAGGGGCAATAAGTGGGCTTTCAAGGGCAAAAAATATAAATATTTTCGTTTCTGCAACAGATGGCGAAAAATGCAGCAAAAAGGCGGCTTGCGCCGCCTTCTTTTGCTTATTGGTCTTTATCGTGACCAATCCGATCTTGATCCTTACGCTCGTATTCACCGTCCACAGTGAATCCCGCATCGGGACCGGCGCCCGGGCCGCGCCATACGCGCAGATGCGGCATCAGCTTCAGCGTCAGATGCTTCTGCACCGGTGGTAGCAGCAGCAATAATCCGAGGAAGTCGGTGAAGAAACCAGGCAACAGCAGCAGGAAGCCGGAGATGATTAACGAAACGCTTTTCGTCATCTCTGCCGCCGGGCTTTCATTGCGCGCCAGCTTCTCCTGCATCAGCCGGAAGTTCTTCATGCCCTGATTCTTCACCAGCGAAACGCCAATCGCCGAGGTAAAAATCACCAGCAGCATGGTGAGCAGCACGCCCAGCGCATGCGCGACCTGAATGAAGATTGAGATTTCAATCCAGGCTAATACGAAAAAAATTAGTAACGGTAACCAGCGCACCGAATTCTCCTGTGAGTTGGAGCTGCCCCGCAAATCGCCAGGCAGCAGAAAGGGTTGGTCTGCAAGACCGTATGGATAGAGATGGGCATCTGAACGGGCAATTTCAACCGAACCTGCCATTTTTTTCCCACTGACTTAAAATTGCGAAGTACATCACATATCGTTATTACCGCTGGGCCTGCAAATGCCCGTAAAGTGATCTGTGCACAAACAATTCTGTAACATCAGAATATGATCGTGCCCGTCAGCGCGAAGATGGATAATATGTCGGCGCTGACATTCCACGACAATATAATCGCTTCACCTGCACGTTATTTGCCGCCCGTCCAACCGGACGCCCGGTAGTAACAAGGCAGCAATAATAAGAAGGTAATCATGGCGAACAACATTCGTATCGAAGAAGACCTGTTAGGCATGCGCGAAGTTCCAGCAGATGCTTACTACGGTGTTCATACTCTGCGTGCGATTGAAAACTTCTATATTAGTAATAATAAAATCAGTGACATACCGGAATTTGTTCGCGGTATGGTCATGGTGAAGAAAGCAGCCGCGCTCGCCAACAAAGAGCTGCAAACCATTCCCCGCAACATCGCAAACACCATTATCCAGGCGTGTGATGAGGTGCTGAATAACGGCAAATGCATGGATCAGTTCCCGGTTGACGTCTATCAGGGCGGCGCGGGCACCTCGGTTAACATGAACACCAATGAAGTGCTGGCCAACATCGGTCTGGAGCTGATGGGCCACCAGAAGGGCGAATATCAGTATCTTAATCCCAACGATCACGTGAATAAGTGTCAATCGACCAATGATGCTTATCCAACCGGTTTCCGCATCGCGGTTTATGCTTCGATCCTGAAACTGCTCGATGGCATCAACCAGCTGAGCGAAGGCTTCCAGCGGAAGGCCGTCGAATTCGAAAATATCCTGAAAATGGGCCGCACCCAGTTGCAGGATGCGGTGCCGATGACGCTGGGCCAGGAGTTCCACGCGTTTAACGTGCTGCTGAATGAAGAGACGCGCAGTATTCTGCGTACCGCCGAACTGTTGCTGGAAGTGAACCTTGGCGCAACGGCAATCGGTACTCGCCTGAACACACCGGATGGCTATCAGCAGCTGGCGGTACAGCGTCTGGCGGAAGTGAGCAATCTGCCGGTGGTGCCGGCAGAAGATCTGATTGAAGCCACCTCCGACTGCGGTGCCTATGTGATGGTCCACTCTGCGCTGAAACGTCTGGCGGTGAAACTGTCGAAAATCTGTAACGACCTGCGCCTGCTCTCCTCCGGTCCACGCGCTGGCCTGAATGAAATCAACCTGCCAGAATTGCAGGCCGGTTCTTCCATCATGCCCGCCAAAGTGAACCCGGTCGTACCAGAAGTAGTGAATCAGGTGTGCTTTAAAGTGATTGGTAACGACATCACCGTCACCATGGCATCTGAAGCCGGTCAGCTGCAGCTGAACGTGATGGAGCCGGTCATTGGCCAGGCCTTGTTCGAATCGATCAGCATTCTGACCAACGCCTGCTTCAACCTGCTGGAAAAATGCGTTAACGGCATCACCGCGAACAAAGCGGTATGTGAAGCCTACGTGTTTAACTCAATCGGTATTGTTACTTACCTCAACCCGTATATTGGCCACCATAACGGCGATATCGTGGGTAAGATTTGTGCCGAAACCGGTAAAAGCGTGCGGGAAGTGGTGCTGGAGCGCGGCCTGCTGACCGAAGCGGAGCTGGACGATATTTTCTCTATCCAGAACCTGATGTATCCGGTTTATAAAGCGAAACGTTACACCGACGAAAACGAACAGTAATCCGCTCCAGATCACGTTGCCAAAAGCACGCCCGTATACAATGCGGCGTGCTTTTTTCATTTTGGCGGCAACAATATTAAGAGCTTCGGTGTGTCCGCGGCTCAGGGAGTGGAACGAATGGTAATAGTAGAGTTGATGATTGTGCTGCTGGCGATCTGGCTCGGTGCGCGACTGGGCGGCATCGGCATTGGTTTCGCGGGCGGCTTGGGTGTGCTGGCGCTGACGCTGTTTTGCGGCCTTAAACCCGGTGCCATCCCATTTGATGTGATCGAAATAATCATGGCAGTCATTGCGGCGATCGCGGCGATGCAGATCGCCGGCGGCCTGGATTATTTGGTGGGATTAGCAGAACGCCTGCTGCGTCGCCATCCCCGCTACGTTACCTTCCTTGCGCCGCTGGTGACCTATGTCATGACGCTGCTGGCTGGCACCGGCCACACCGCTTTCTCCACCTTGCCGGTGATTGCCGAAGTAGCAAAAGAGCAAGGCGTGCGCCCTTCTCGTCCGTTATCGATTGCCGTCGTTGCTTCGCAAATCGCCATCACCGCCTCGCCGCTTTCGGCTGCGGTGGTGTTTTTCGCTTCCGTCCTCGAGCCACACGGCGTGAGTTATCTGGCGCTGCTCGGCGTAGCGCTGCCGTCAACCATGGCGGCAATCTTCTGTGCTGCCGTCATCACCAGCTTCCTTGGCAAAGAGCTCAAAGAGGATGAGGTGTATCAGGCGCGTTTAGCAAAAGGCGAGGTAAAGCTACGCGGTGAGCAGGTTTACCACCTCAAACCCGGGGCGAAACGCGCGGTGCTATTGTTCCTGATCGGTATCGCCGCGGTGGTACTGTATGCCACGGCGATCAGCGACAGCGTTGGGCTGATCAGCAATCCCGTGCTGCCGCGCAACGAAGCTATCGTGGTATTTATGCTCACCGTAGCCACGCTGATTTGCCTGACCTGCAAAGTCGATACCGGTGAAATTCTCAGCGCCAGCACCTTTAAATCCGGCATGAGCGCCTGTATCTGCGTAATGGGTGTGGCCTGGCTGGGCGATACCTTTGTTAAAGCGCATTTGGCCGATATCCAAACCCTGGCCGGCGATATGTTGCAAAGTTATCCGTGGATGCTGGCGCTGGTGCTGTTCTTTGCCGCCACGCTGCTCTATTCGCAGGCCGCGACCACCAAAGCCTTAATGCCCGCCGCGCTGATGCTTGGGGTGTCGCCGCTGGCGGCGGTGGCTTCGTTTGCTGCGGTATCCGCGCTGTTCGTGCTGCCAACCTACCCGACGCTGCTGGCGGCGGTGGAAATGGATGACACCGGCTCAACCCGTATCGGCAAGTTTGTGTTCAATCACTCCTTTATTATCCCCGGCGTGTTGGCGATTGCCTTCTCGGTGGCGTTTGGCTTCCTGTTCGGCAGCCTGATCCTGTAGCGCCGTTACATCCTGAAAACCTCGTGGCGAGGCGGCCGTGCTATCATCGCGGCTTATTCGCCACCGGAGCTGATTCATTCGTTATGGCTGCACGACTCTTTCGCCTTGCCGGCTTTTGCCTGGCGCTGGTCTTCTGCCTTCCGGCACAAGCCTCACTCTTCTCATCCAACAACAACAGCCGCTTTGTACCGGTCGATCAGGCCTTTGCCTTTGATTTCAGCCAGCAGGGAAATCAGCTGACGCTAAGCTGGAAGGTGAAGGATGGCTACTATCTTTATCGCCAGCAAATCCACGTCACGCCGCACAAGGCGCAGATTTCTCCCCTTAGCTTGCCGCCGGGCCAGCCGCACGAAGATGAGTTCTACGGCAAAAGTGAAATCTATCCGCAGGATCTGCAGCTGCCGATCACCCTGCGCCAGGCCGATGCAGGTGCGACCGTCACCGTGACGTATCAAGGCTGCGCTGCCGCTGGATTTTGTTATCCCCCCGAAACCCGCAGTGTGCCGCTCAGTGCAGTGGCCGCCAATCAGGATGCGCCCGCTGCCCGCGCGCAGCCAACGAATCACAGCACGCCGCTGCCGTTCTCCCCGCTGTGGGCGCTGTTGATTGGTATTGGCGTGGCCTTCACGCCGTGCGTGCTGCCGATGTACCCATTGATCTCCAGCATCATTTTGGGTGGCCCGGGCCGTTATTCCATGGGACGTCTGTTTGCGCTGGCGATGGTCTACGTGCAGGGCATGGCGCTGACGTACACCGTGCTCGGCATGGTGGTCGCGGCAGCGGGATTACGCTTCCAGGCGGCGCTACAGCATCCTTACGTCTTGATTGGCTTATCGGCGCTGTTCATCGTGCTGGCGCTGTCGATGTTTGGCTTGTTCTCGCTGCAGTTGCCTTCCAGCCTGCAAACCCGCCTCACCCTGTGGAGCAATCGTCAGCAAGGCGGGTCGCTGCCGGGCGTGTTTATGATGGGTGCTTTGGCAGGTTTGATCTGTTCGCCCTGCACCACCGCGCCGCTTAGCGCCATTCTGCTGTATATCGCACAGAGCGGAAATCTGTGGGCCGGTGCCGGCACGCTGTGGCTGTACGCCTTCGGCATGGGCCTGCCGCTGATTGCCGTGACGATGTTTGGCAACAAGCTGCTGCCGAAAAGCGGGCCGTGGATGCAAACGGTTAAAGAGGGCTTTGGCTTTGTGATTCTGGCGCTGCCGGTTTTTCTGCTGGAACGAGTCATTGGCGATATGTGGGGCTTACGTCTGTGGAGCCTGCTCGGCGTGGCGTTTTTCGCCTGGGCATTCAGCCTCAGCCTGCGGGCGACCGGCAAATGGCGGGTGCTGCAGATCCTCATGCTGGCCGCTGCGCTCGTCAGCGCTCGCCCCTTACAGGATTGGGCATTTGGCAGCAGCAGTAGCGCGCAAGCCGTGGCGCATCTGCCGTTCCACACCATCAGCAGCAGCGATCAGCTCGAGAGCGCGCTGCAGCAGGCGCAGGGCCGCATCACCATGGTCGATTTTTATGCCGACTGGTGCGTCGCCTGCAAGGAGTTCGAGAAATACACCTTTAGCGACGATGGCGTGCGCAGCGCGCTGAGCCAGGTGCAGCTGCTGCAGGCCAACGTCACCGCCAACAACGCGCAGGATAATGCGCTGCTGCAGCATCTGCAGGTGTTAGGCTTGCCGACCATTCTGTTCTTCGATGCGCAAGGCAACGAGATTCCCGATTCGCGTGTTACCGGCTTCCTTAACGCCGCCGATTTCCGTGCGCATTTGCACAATGTGTCGCGTTAAACGACACTGTCTGCAGGACACTGCCCGTTCGTCCGCGAGCGGGCCCGCATTCCAGAGGAGAGTCACTTGCAACGTGAACAAATACTCGAGCATGCGCTGAATGTGCTCGAACAGAGCGGCCTGGCCGCCACCACGTCTTTAGCGCAGCTGGCGGGCGAAAGCGGCCTTGAAGCGGAGCAGCTCACGCGCTTCTGGCCCGATCGTGACGCCCTGCTCTACGACGCATTGCGCTATCACGGCCAGCAAATTGATAGCTGGCGCCGCCAGGTTCAACTCAATGACCATCTCAGCGCCGAACAAAAGCTGCTGGCGCGCTACGAAGTGCTAAGCGAATACGTTAGCAAAGGCCGCTTTCCGGGCTGTTTGTTTATCGCCGCCTGTAGTTTCTACCCGCAGCCCGATCAGCCCGTCCATCAGTTAGCCGAACAGCAAAAACGCAGCTCCTGGCAGTTTACCCATGAAATTCTCGTCGATTTAGCGCTGGATAATCCCACCATGGTGGCCGATCAGATGGAGTTGATTCTGGAAGGTTGCCTGAGCAAACTGCTGGTGAAACGCAACGTACAGGATGTGGAAACGGCGCGCCGCTTAGCGGAAGATGTGCTCGGCATTGCGCTGTGTCGTCAGAATGGCGCACTGGCGTAGCCTTTTTATCCATCTTGTCTGAAAAGCCAGCAATCAATCACGATTGCTACGTTTTTTTGACGAAAGCCGTTGACGGCTGTGAGCCATTAGGGTTTAATGCGCCCCGTTGCCCGGATAGCTCAGTCGGTAGAGCAGGGGATTGAAAATCCCCGTGTCCGTGGTTCGATTCCGCGTCCGGGCACCAACATTTAGAAAACCCAGCTTATGGCTGGGTTTTTGCTTTTCTGCGAACTAAAAATGATGCCGATTTTACACTGACATCTTCATCCACATCAGATCTGAAATACCCGGCCATCCCCGGTAGGAAGTTCTACGTTCAAGCTCAGTTTACCGCCCAAAGCCTCGACATATTTTTTCAGACTTGAAAGTTTTATCTCATCACCTCGAGCCTCAATTGCGGCAATAGCAGGTTGCGATATACCCATTTTTTCAGCCAACTGAAACTGGGAAAGTTCCAGTTCCTCACGCAATTGGCGCAGGCGAATCTCAATGATTTTTTGGTCGGTCTTATTCTTAATACGCTCCTGAGACTCTGGGGAGCGCTGGACAATCAATTCTTCAAGTTTTGGCATGGGTTAATTCCTCCAGATGCTGCTGATACTCTTTATCGGCCAGTTTGATCATCGATTGGTAGAAGCGCTTCTGATTCACACCGGTTTTATCACCCGCACAAAGCACGATAGCCTTCCTCACTGGATCGAACGCGAAAAATGCGCGTATCGGCCTACCATTGCTTTGAATACGAAGCTCCTTCATGTTGGCAAAACGAGAGCCGGTAACAGTATCGACATCCGGTCTCCCCAACATTGGGCCGAACACCTTCAGCACTTCAAGGCTCGATAACACATCCTCAATCATTTCATCATCTTGTTCTTGCAGCCATGCTGCGAAGAGCAAAGTCGTTTCAACTTCCCAACTGTTCAAAATGCACTCTCATAAACTGTAGTTTATATTCATGCCATATAAACTGGAAGTTATATTTTAAGAGATGATTTGCATCAAGATTTCTGTCTGATGTTGCAGTGAACGTTTTAGATTTGAGAGCTGCCTCTGAAAAGAATTAAATATGCAGATAATACTTTTAATTTATCCCTCCATAATAAAATCCAATAAAATTAATTATCAGAGAGTTAAAAACCCTCTAAATATTAATTCGTGATCCTGTTTCCGTTAGCCGTAACATCCCATAGGTAACATCCGCGCCATCCCGTAAGCTTATCCCATGCTAGCAAGTACCTGTTGATTCAGATCCTTATACGACACTCATCATTATTGAAGTGCCGAAAAGCCATGCCTAAATAATTAAGCATCTTACATTTCCATTTAATTATTTACCCGTTAAAAAATTCTATTAATTAAATTAGCCCCTACAGGAGAATAAATATGAGCGCAGGAAACCGAATCTATTTACGTCGTCCCGCTGATGCCGAACCGCTGCTGGAAGCATTCCGTTGTTTACCGGCTGCGGTGGTAGCCGATTGCATGAGCCGCTTACCCGCACTCTCGGCCGAGATCAGTCTGAAAACCGCGCCGCGCCAGCCAGTGATGTGCGGCCTGGCCGTTACGGTCAAAGCCCGCTCTGGCGACAACCTGATGCTGCACAAAGCGTTAGACATGGCGGGCCGTAACGATGTGATCATCCTGTCGAATGAAGGCGATCGCAGCCAGTCATTGATGGGTGAAGTAATGGCGACCTACGCCAAACAGCGCGGCATGGAAGGCATTGTCTTGGATGGTCCGGTACGCGATATCGAAGGGTTATCCCGCATGGATTTCCCGATCTACGCCGCAGGCCACACGCCGGGCGGTCCGTTCAAGGATGGCCCGGGGGAAATCAACGTGCCAATTGCCTGCGGCAAAATCCACGTCTCCCCAGGCGATATTGTGCTGGGCGACGCAGACGGCGTGATTGTCATTCCACGCCAGGATGCGGCGCGCATTCTCGAAGCCGCGCAGGCTTATCTCATTGTTGATGAACAGAACTTTGAACTGGCGAAAACCGGCGCGCTGGAGCGCAGCTGGCTGGCGGAAACGCTGCGCAGCAAGCAGGTTGAAATCATTGATGATGTATTTCGTTAACGCAATGCCAATGTTTCCCCCTTGTAGGGTGCGCATTCCTGCGCACCCTGCCGCAATACGCACCTTGCTAAGGCGTACTGCTCACCATCGCCAATTTACGCTGGCGATTCTCACGCCACACCGCGAAAATGCCGGCCAGCGCCACCACTGACGCCCCCAACAAGGTCGTGCTGCCCGGTAAACTATGCAGAAAAAGATAGCCAATCAGCATCGACCACACCAGCGTGGTGTAATCGAACGGCGCCAGCAGCGAGGCATCAGCGTAGCGCAGGCTCAGCGTGACCAGGATCTGCGCCAGGCCACCAAACAAGCCGCAGCCCACCAGCAATAACAGCTGCAACGCATTGGGTGTGGTCCAGCCGAACAGCGCCGTTGCCAGGCCGATAAGGGTGGTCATCAGCGAGAAATAGAACACAATCGCACCGGGCTTCTCAATGCCGTTGAGAAAACGGATCTGCACGTTAGAGGTGGCCGAACAGAGGGCCGCAAGCAATGCAAACGCCACGCCGAGGCTGGCTGTTGCGTCGCGGGTGCCGCCAGAGAAGAGTGCCCCGCTGGCACTCAAACTTGATGAGAGCATGATCACAATGCCTGATAATCCCACCACCACCGCTACCCAGCGTGAAAGCCGCACCCGCTCTTTAAGCAGCATCGCCGCCAAAATGACCGTAAACAGCGGTGCTGCGTAGCTCAGCGCCGTCGCATCGGCCAGCGAGATATACACCAGTGCCAGATAGTTAAAATACATGCCGCCGGTGCCGGAGAAACCGCGAATAAAGTGGCCAAACAGGTTACGCGTTTTGAGATTTTCCAGCACCTTACCCTGCGCTTTTAGCCATATCAACAGCGGAAACAGGGCGATAAAACTGCGGAAAAAAATTACTTCACCGGTAGGGATCGCGCCGTTCAATCCTTTTACACACGCCAGCATCAATGTGGCGCACAGCGCGGCCAAAATCTTCAGTAACACGCCTAATCGGGCATTCATGCTTCTCTATTCTCTCTACCACGTGCAATCGGCGGGACTGCCGAGAGGACATGTGTGCAGCGTGGCGAGAAAAGTGTGCGCTGGATAACACTTTTTCGCTCTGCCTGAATAGAAAGAACTTATGTCCCCGTGGTCATATTTTTTCGCTATCGCATAACAGGGTTTCCCTCTTTTTCGTCTGAAAACAAAGCCGATATAGTCCAGAACAGCGAGAACGCAGGCGCTCCGTCCCGGTGACGCCGTGGTATTCATCATTGAGGAAGTTCACATGACCATGAAAAGACCTACCACCATCGGGCTGGCACTGCTGCCGCTACTGGCTATTTCGGCTGCGCATGCAGACATGATGGCGAACATCAAATCCAGCGGCGAGCTGAAGTGCGCCGTCTATTCAGACGTCCCGCCCTTCTCTTCTCCGGATCCGAAAACGCGTCAGCTGGCGGGGATGGATATCGATCTGTGTAACGCGCTGGCGAAGCAGATGAACGTCAAGCTGACGCTGGTGCCCACCTCAGTTGAAGCGCGCATTGCGGTAATCGCCACTGGCCGCGCCGATGTGCTGATCGCCAACCTTGCCTACACCAAAACGCGCGGCAACCAGATTCAGTTCAGCGATCCCTATTACGTCGCCAAAGAGATGCTGCTGGTCAAAGCGCCTTTGGCCGATAAGCCGCTGAGCTACTTCCAGGGCAAACGTATCAGCGCCACCAAAGGCACCACCTCTGAGCAGTCGATCCATATCAAAGGCGGCAAAGCCGTCACCTTCCAGGATTCGGCGTCTGCCTTCCTCGCGCTCGAGCAGAATAAATCAGTGGGCTTCGTCACCAACACCATGACCGGTATCAAAACCATTGCGCAGGCGAAAAAGGACGGTATCAATCTGGCGATGATCAAGGAACCGATGGCGCTGGAGCCGATTGGTATCGGCATGAAGCGTGACGAACCGGCGTTGCTGGCCAGCGTCAACAGCAGCCTGAAGGCGATGGACGATGATGGCACCATCGACAAGATTTGGGACACCTGGATCGGTCCGAATACGGAGTACAAAATGGTGCGCGAAGAGCGCGTGCAGCCGCTCGCCAGTCTGAAATTTGAACCGCTGGAATAACCATGCCCGTGATGTCGCACTCTGCGGTCCCGTCCGCCAGCGCCCCTGCGTTGGCTTGCTCCTCTGACATTAAGCTCTCGACCATTGGCGCACGCGCCTGGCTGGTGGAAGCGCCGGGTGGATTCGATCTTCCGGCACAGCGCCGCATCTGGTCACTGGCGCGTCTGCTGCACGCCGATGAAGCGATTGAAGCGCTGATTCCCGGCGTCACCAATCTGCTGGTGCTGTTCCGCCATATTCCCCTTGATGAAACCGCCGTGCGCATGCAGTTGCACGCCGCCTGGGATCAGGCGCAGGCGATCAGCCCGCAGGGCAAACTGATTGAAATTCCCGTGCATTACGGCGGCGAACACGCCACCGATCTCGAAGCCGTGTGTCATCACACCGGATTATCCCCCCGTGAGGTGGTGCGCCTGCATCACCAGAGCGAATATACGGTGTTTGCACTGGGCAGCGCACCGGGCTTTGGCTATCTGCATGGCTTAGATCCGCAGCTGGCGACGCCGCGCAAGAAAGTACCGTCGCTGAGCATGTTAAAAGGCACCGTCACCATCGGCGGCGCGCAGGCGGGCGTCTCGGCGTTGACCGGCCCCAACGGCTGGAACGCCATTGGGTTTGCCGAGTTAACGGTATTTGATCCGCTGGCGGATTCCCCTGCGCTGATGGCGCCGGGCGATCGTATCCGTTTTCTGCCGCAGAGGATTGAGCTGTGATTGAGATCGAACAGAGCGGTGCGCTCAATACAGTCCAGGATCTTGGACGTTTCAACTTCCGCCACATGGGCGTATCGGTGAGCGGCGCCATGGATGCGCTGGCGCTGCGCGCTGGCAATCTGTTACTGGGCAACGATGAGAACGCAGCGGCGCTTGAGGTGCAGCTGTTCCCTTTTCGCATGCGTTTTCTGCAGGACAGCAGCATCGCGGTGACCGGTGCCGATTGCCGCGCCACGCTGGATGGTACGCCGCTACCGCCATGGTGGGGCTGTGGCGTGCGCGCCGGACAGATACTGGAGCTGCGCTATCCACGCAGCGGCGCGCGTGGCTATGTGTGCGTCGCCGGCGGGATTGATGTGCCGCTGGTGCTCGGCTCGCGCAGTACCGCGCTGCGCGGCGGTTTCGGGGGTGTTGATGGACGCCCGCTGCAGCGTGGCGATCGGCTGGCGCTGGGCGAAAGCCGCGTCCCGCCGCTGCCGGTAAGCGGCATCGGTATTGAGCCGCCGGACAGCGCGCTGCATGCGCATTTTCCGCGTAACAGCGCCGGTGACATTCAGCTGCGCGCCATTCCGTCCGGCGAATATGCGCTGTTTGCCGCCGACGCCGCACGTTTCTGGCAACAGTCGTGGCAAGTCTCCAATCAAAGCAATCGCACCGGCTATCGGCTGGCGGGCGCGCCCATTTTCCCCTCTGAAACCATTGAGATGCGATCCTATGGGCTGATCCCCGGCATTGTGCAGGTGCCGCCGGGGGGAGAACCGATTATCCAGCTGAGCGATGCCAACACCGCTGGCGGTTATCCGAAGATCGCCGGAGTGATCGAGCAGGATCTGTGGCGACTGGGCCAGGTGCTGCCGGGTCAATCGATCCAGCTGATCCAGAGCGATGCGCGCGAAGCGATCGCCATCGAACAGGAAGTGGCACGCTGGCTGAATCGGCTGCGCCTCAGCTGCCAGCCACTGCGTAGAGCGCTAACCGTTTAATCCGCACAAGGAACCCTAAGCATGAAGATTGATGTCAATTCCGATATGGGTGAAGGCTTCGGCGTTTATCAGCTGTGCGATGACGCCGCGCTGATGCAAGTGGTGTCATCGGCCAATATTGCCTGCGGCTTCCACGCAGGCGATCCGGCGATCATGACCAACATGGTGCGGCTGGCGAAACAGCATGGCGTCGGCATTGGCGCACATCCAGGGCTGCCCGATCGTCAGGGTTTTGGCCGCCGCGAGCTGCCATTTAGCAGCGAAGAGATTTGCCAGCAGGTGGCGTATCAGCTCGGTGCACTTACGGCGATTGCCCGCGCGGAAGGCACGCACGTGTCGCACCTAAGCTTCCACGCCGCGATGGGCAACCTCGTCAACCGCGACGCCGCGCTGGCGCAACAGGTGATGGAATTAGTGGCGCGCATCAATAGCGATCTGATCGTCTTTGCTCAACCTGATACGCTCATCGAAGCCGCCGCGCAGGCCGCAGGCCTGAAAACGCTCACACTATTTCTGGCGGACCGCGCTTATGACGCGCAAGGTCTTCTGGTGCCACGCGGCATTGCCGGTGCGGTGATCAAAGAGGAAGCCGCGCTGCGCGCCCGCGTGCGTCAGTTTTTGCAGCACGGCACGGTCACGACGATAGAAAACGAGGAGATTGCCATACGCGCGCGTTCGATTCTGGTTCACAGCGACACGCCCGGTTCACTGACGCTCGCCACCATTGTGCGCAGCGAAATTGAAGCCAGCGGCCATCAGGTCGCCCCGGCCGCGCAAGTGTTAGCGCAATAACCCGAAATTTGTACATGGTATTTCGTAGGGTGCGCATTTATGCGCACCTGGTCGCCATGAATGGCGACCCTACGAGGTGATAGGTAGTGTCGTCATACATGACGACCAGGACATTAAACGCAACCTTCGCAAAACGCCGCTATGCGATCGCATCCCGTCTCTAATCGTTCCATGCTCGTTGCATACGACAACCGAATAAACGGACTCATACCGTACGCCGCGCCCTGCACTGTCACCACGTGCTGCTCCTCAATTAACGCCAGCACAAAATCCGCGTCATTCGCGATCAGCCGACCACCGGCGCTGGTTTTGCCAAGGTATCCGGCGATATTGACGAACAGATAAAACGCCCCCTGCGGCTTGTGGCAGCGCAGACCATCAATTGAGGTCAGACGCTCCAGCACGTAGTCACGGCGCTCACGATAGATATGTGCACGCTCCTGCAACAGATCCTGTGGACCTGCCAGCACCGCCACCGCTGCCGCCTGCGTTAAGGTACAGACGCCGCCGCTGTTCTGCGTATTAACGTTGCTCATCGCGTTAATCAACGGCGCCGGACCGCCACAGAAGCCCAGGCGCCAGCCGGTCATCGAATAGGCTTTCGACACGCCATTCACCGTCAGCACGCGGTCAAACAGGCGCGGCTCAACCTGCGCCAGCGTGTAGAAGCGCACCTCGTCATAAATCAGGTGCTCATAGATATCGTCGGTCATGATCAACACCTGCGGATGGCGCAGCAGCACCTCGCCCAGCGCTTGCAGCTCCGCTTTGGTCGCCACCGAACCGGTTGGGTTACTCGGATAGTTGAGCAGCAGCCATTTGGTCTTGTCGGTGATGGCGGCATCGAGATCGGCAGGCAGCGGTTTAAAGCCGTTCTCCTGCGCACACGGCAGCGCCACCGGAATGCCACCAGCGAATTTGACGATATCGGCATAGCTGATCCATGACGGCGTGGGGATCACCACTTCGTCGCCCGGATTGATGGTCGCCATGATGGCGTTAAAGATGATCTGCTTGGCGCCACCGGCGGTGAGGATCTGGCTGACGTCATAATCCAGCTGATTATCACGTTTGAATTTCAGCTGGATCGCCTTGCGCAGCGCAGGAGTGCCATCCGTGGGCGGATAGCGCGTATCGCCGCCGCGCGCAGCGGCGTAAGCCGCTTCAATCGCATGCGGCGGCGTGGGGAAATCGGGTTCGCCAGTGGAAAGCGCCACCACATCAATCCCCTGCGCGGCGAGATCGCGCGCTTTTTGGGTCATGGCAACGGAGGCAGAAACGGTGACATTCTTTAATCTATCGGCTATCTCGGGCATGAGTTAATCCTGGCTCAGTGTCAGCATGAACGGTCCGCAGCAAGCCGCAGACACGACGTTTAACAGAGAATAGGTTTTTGCCCGAAGCGGCGGTTAATAGTGCTTTGTTGTGGTGATATAACACAAAGCGATGACTGAACCGACCGCACACTTTTGCCATAAAGGTCGCGCGCCTGATAGGAAAATGGGCGGCAGGTCACGCGCCAGCGCCTGACGCAATGTTAATAGAGTGTTACTTTTAGGGGCTGATTACCGTGCGCACCGGCATGTTGATACCGCCCATCATCGACAAATCTAATGGGTAACTCGCACCATACCAGTGCACAAGTGGCTGTTCAGCACGCGCCGTCACGGCGACTCGTCAACTCAGCACCAGCCTTAGGAGGCACTGTGGCTCTACCCTCCTGTCTGAGTTCTATCGCGAAAGCTTATTTTGGCATCAACTTTGCTTAATAACCGATATGCGTTCTGTTGGAGGAAGTGTCCATGAATCTTCGTCGCCTCAAGTACTTTGTTAAAATTGTTGATGTAGGCAGCCTGACTCAGGCCGCCGATATTTTGCATATTGCCCAACCTGCGCTCAGCCAGCAGCTGGCTACGCTGGAAGGGGAAGTGAATCAGCAACTGCTCATTCGTACCAAGCGCGGCGTGACGCCGACCGAAGCGGGTAAAACGCTCTATTCCCACGCGCAGGCCATTTTGCGCCAGTGCGAGCAGGCACAAAGCGCCATTGAGCTGGTGGGCGCGTCGCTGAGCGGCAGCGTTTCGGTCGGCTTAGCGCCGGGCACCGCTGCGCAAAATCTTGCCCTGCCGCTGATGATGGAAGTGCAGCAGCAGCATCCCGGCATTGTGCTCTATTTCAATGAGAACTTCGGCACCACGCTGAGCGAGCTGATCATGAACGGCCGCATGGACATGGCGGTGATTTACGATCATCGCACCATCCACGGGCTGCGCTTTATGCCGCTGATGAAAGAGGATCTCTACTTCGTCTGTCCGTTCAGCCTCGCGCAGCCGGTAAAAGAGATCCCGCTGGCGCAGGTAGCGCAGTACGATCTGTTCCTGCCGCGCGTCTACAACATCATGCGCAAAGTGCTCGACGATGCCTTTGTGCATAACAATCTGCAGTATCGCGTGAAATGCGAGATCGAATCACAAACGACGCTGAATGCCGCGCTCAGCGCCGGTCTCGGCACCACCATCATGCCGGAATCCGCCGCCCGGGCGATGCTGAAAAGCGGCGATGCGTGGATGGCGAAGATCGTCGATCCGGATGTGCAGGTTTCGCTGTCGTTCTGCATGTCGGATCACCTGCCGCTGTCGCAGCCGGCTGAAGCGGTGAAATCAATCCTGCTGTCGCTGATGTCACGCCGCAACGTCGAGAATTATCCGCTGACGCTGGTGGGATAAGACCCGCTTATTGCCGTAAAGCGAAACCCTCTTACTGCCCGTTGAACGAACGCGCTAGATTACGATTTTGCCCGCAGCGGCGGGCATGTTCGCTTTGACGGGACGTTTATGGATAAAACCGCAATACCGCTGCCAACGCTGCGCGCCCTGGCGCGCAAGATGCAAACCGCCGGGTTGAACAGCCTGGCGCTCGATGGTAAGCACTGGTCGGTGCGGTTAACCTTTGCCGCCACGCCGTCCGCGCCGTCGCCCGTATCCGCGATGGTTCCCTCCCCGGAAACTTCCCTCATAACACAACGTATCGGTGCACCGATGCCCGGCACGCTGCTGCGCCGTCATCCGCAGAGCCAGCAGGATTTTGTGGCGGTCGACCAATGGGTGCAGGCCGGTGACATCGTGGCGCTGGTACAGGTTGGGCCGCTGTATGTGCCGGTACGCAGCCCCACCAACGGCACGATCCGGTCGCTCACGGCTGAACATCTTTCTGCGGTGGAATATGACGAGGGAATTCTGACGCTTGAGCCGCATCGGTCGCCATGAATGGCAACCCTACGACGTAGGGTGCGCATGTAGGTGTAATGGCGTTCGTAGGGTGCGCATTCATGCGCACCTGGGCCAGCAGCACAGCGTTATAAGGGGCGCTTATCGCCTCAAAATTTTTATGTCTTATGCCCTTGCGGCATAACTGCATACAGTCAAAAGACGACAATACGAGGAGAAGCTGATGCCATTTTCAGATTACAAAACCGCACTGGTGACCGGTGCATCTGCCGGAATGGGCGAAGCGATTGTTGAGCGTTTGTGCCAGGAGGGTATTACCGTGCACGCGGTGGCGCGCCGTAAAGAGCAGCTGGCGGCCCTGGCCGATCGTACCGGTTGCATCCCACACGCCATCGACGTCAGCGACGTCAGCGCGCTCACCGCACTCTGCAACGATCTCGAAATCGACATTTTGGTCAACAACGCAGGCTTATCGCACCCGGGTTCCATCCTCGAGGCGGACGAGAACGTGATTGAAACCCAGGTCGACGTCAATTTGCGCGCGGTACTGCATCTGTGCCGTCTGCTGGTGCCGGGCATGGTAGCGCGCGATCGTGGCCACGTCTTCAACATCACCTCGATTGCCGCCATCTACAACTTCAACGGCAACTCGGTCTATCACGCCACCAAAGCCGGTGTGCACGCCCTTTCGCGCCAGCTGCGCGTGGATTGCTACGGCAAACGCGTGCGCATCACCGAAATCTGTCCGGGCCGCGTCGCCACTGATATTTTCGGCAATGTATCCGGCGATCATGAAGAGGCGCGTCGCCGCTTTATTGATGGCTTTGAGCTGCCGCAGGCGAAAGATATCGCCGATTGCGTCGCTTTCGCGCTCGCCGCACCACTGGCGGTGAATATCGGCAATATCGAAATCACCCCCACGCTGCAGGTGCCGGGCGGCCTTTCCACTATGCGACCGGGCGACCACAGCGCCTAGCCTGCGATGATGAGGTAACAGTATGGCTCTCGATTTCAGCAGTGTGATAACCGGCCAATACGGCCAGATGATCGTTGACGGAACGGTGATCACCCTTGAACTGGCGTTGGGTGCCTGGCTACTGGCAATGGTACTGGCGCTGCTGCTGGTGGTGATCCGCCTGACTGAAAACCGTATCGCCGTCGGCCTGGTAAAAGCTTACGTCTCTTACCACCGAAACGTACCGACGCTGATTCAACTGATGATGTGGTACTTCGCGATCCCCACCTTGCTGCCAGAGGCGTTGCAGATGTGGATCAATAACTTCAACGCCGAGTTTCTGTTTTCCCTCACTGCGCTTGGCCTGTGCCAGGCCGCCTACTTCTCTGAAGATATCCGCAGCGGCCTGCGCGCCATTCCCGATGGGCAAAATGAAGCGGCGCGCGCGCTGGGGATGAGTTATGTGCGCGCCATGCAGGCGGTGATTCTGCCGCAGGGCGTTCGCAATGCGCTGCCGGCGATGATCAACCACACGGTGCTGCTGTTTAAAAATACCAGTCTGGCGATGGTGATCGGCGTGGCGGATCTCACCTATGTCACGCGTGATATTGAGAACCAGACATTCCGCACCTTCGAATCCTACATCGTGGCGACCGTGGGCTATCTGTTCTTCTCCCTGCTGCTGATGGGTCTTGGCGCGCTGCTGGCCCGCCGCTTCCACCGCGTCTATGCGAGGTAATGGCGATGTTTGAGATTTTCACCATTTTGCATGACAACGGCATGCTGCTGTTAATGGGGCAATATCCCAACGGGCCGATTGGCGGCGTGCTCTGTACGCTGCTGATCTCGGTGCTGGCCGTGCTGCTGGCGTTTCCGATTGGTGTGCTGCTGGGCCTGGCGCGTCTGTCGCCGTGGCGCTGGCTGAGCTGGCCCGCTACCGGCTGGGTTTACCTGCTGCGCGGCATTCCGCTGATGATGGTGGTGTTCTGGACTTACTTCTGTGTGCCATTGCTGATTGGCCACAACATCAGCGGATTCGCCACCATGCTGTGTACGCTGGTGATTTATGAGAGCGCCTATATCGCCGAGATCGTACGCGGCGGCATTCAGGCGCTGCCGCATGGACAGTATGAAGCGTCACGCGCGCTGGGCATGAGCCATCTTAAAACCCTGCGCCTGGTGATTCTGCCGCAGGCGCTGTTCAACACGCTGCCCAGCCTGGTGAGCCAGCTGGTGTCGATCATCAAGGACAGCACGCTGGGCTACGTGATTAACGTACCGGAACTGACGTTTGCCGCCAATCAGGTGAGCAATCAGCTGCTGACCAAACCGTTTCAGGTGTTCGCGATTGTGGCGCTGAGCTACTACCTCATCTGCTTCAGCCTCACCTGGCTCGCCAATAAACTTGAAGCGCACATTGCGCAGAAACGCCGTCAGGCTCCACCGCAGCCCGCCAGCGTAGCGCCGGCGGTGATGCTGACTAAACCCTCTTCGCAATAAGGAAACACCATGGGACCGATGATCATGTTTAATCAGGTCAACAAATGGTACGGCGCCTATCAGGCGCTCACCAACCTGAGCGCCGAGATCAATACCGGCGAAGTCGTGGTAGTGTGCGGCCCTTCTGGCTCCGGCAAATCCACGCTGATTCGTACCGTTAATCGCCTTGAGCCAATCGATGACGGCCAGATCGTGTTTGACGGCATCGATATTCACGGCAGCAGCACGCGCCTCAATCAACTGCGCACGCGCATCGGCTTTGTGTTTCAGAGCTTCAACCTGTTCCCGCATGTTTCCGTGGCCGAGAACATCATGATGTCGCCGATGAAAGTACTCGGCGTGAAGCGCACGGAGGCGCGGCGCCAGGCGGGCGAATTGCTGGAGCGCGTAGGATTATCGCATAAAGCCGATGCCTATCCGGCGCAGCTTTCCGGCGGTCAGCAGCAGCGCGTAGCCATTGCGCGGGCGCTGGCGATGAAACCACCGGTGATGCTGTTTGATGAACCCACCTCAGCGCTCGATCCGGAAATGGTCGGCGAAGTGTTGTCGGTGATGCGCGGTCTGGCGCAGGAAGGGATGACGATGATGTGCGTCACCCACGAGATGAATTTTGCACGTGACGTGGCAGACACCATCTGGTTTATGGATCAGGGGCAGATTCTGGAGAAATCGCAACCGGAGCAGTTTTTCACCCAGCCGCAGCATCCGCGCGCGCAGCGGTTCTTAAGTGATTTGCGATCGCATTGAGTTGCTGGTCGGCATCCTTGTAGGGTCGGCATTCATGCCGACCTGGTCCATCACCGCACTGGATTCAACAATCCACCCACACCGCGCCCGCATCGGCGGATTTCACGCACTGCTCCACCCAGCGCACGCCCATCAAGCCAGCATGCGCGCCGGGATACCAGAAATCTCGCAGGAAAGCCGCATCGCCGCGATCGCTGGCATCCATCGCCAGCGCGAAGCGGCGATAGAGATTTGACCAGGCCTCAAACAAGCCTTCCGGATGTCCCGCACCGATACGGTCGTCAGCCAGCGCGCTTTGATGCAGATAACCCATGCCGCGCTCCAGAATCTGCACCGGCTCGCCCTGCACTTCATAACGCAGCTGATTCGGCTGTTCGTCCCACCATTCGATACTGGCTTTCTCACCAATCACGCGGACTTTCTGGCCGTGCATCGAACCGCTATTCACCGCCGACGCCCACATGGTGCCGACCGCGCCGTTATCATACTCCATCATCACGAAGGCATTATCTTCCAGCGGCGCACGGGTTTTGACAAAGCTCTGGCGACTGCACAGCAGGCGCTTCACCTGCAAATGCGGCACCATCGTTTCAGCAATAAATAGCGGATGCGTTGCCAAATCGCCCAGCACGTAGCTTGGCCCGACGAAGCGCGGATCGACGCGCCATTTGGTGCTTTCATTCTGCAGCTCCACCGCTTCGTTATGGAAACCGTGCGCGAACTGCATATTGATGATGCGAATCTCACCGAGCAAACCTGCGGCGATCATCTCGCGCGCCTGATGAATTAGCTGATGCCCGGCGTAACCGTAAGTCACACCGATAATTTTCTTCTTCTCGATGCACACCTTTTCCAGTTCATCGGCTTCGGCGGCGGTAAAACACAACGGCTTCTCACACACCACATGCAAACCCGCATTTAGCGCCGCACGGCAGATGCTGAAATGCGTGTTGTTCGGCGTGGCGATCGATACCGCTTCGATGCCGTCCGCGCGCGCCGCCTCAGCCACAAACATCGTTTCATAATCCGCGTAGCAGCGCATGGCGTCGATGCCCAGCGAGGTGCCAAAGGCGCGGCCGCGTTCGGCGTTGATATCGAAGGCCCCCGCCAGCAGCGTAAAGTTGTTGTCGCGCGTCGCCGCCGAACGGTGGATGTAACCAATCTGGCTGGTACCGCCGCCGCCCACCATGCCCCAGCGTAGCGAGCGATTCAGAACGTTAATACCGTTGATCATGCTGATCTCCTCAGAATCCAATCGATTGCAAATAGTGCAGGCTGGCGGTGACGTCGCGCAGGCTGGTCTCGGCATCTCGCGGATCGCGCTCCTGTTCGATGGTGATCCAGCCCTGATAATGGCGCGCTGCGAGGAAAGCGCGCACCGCTGGATAATCAATTGCCCCTTTGCCGATCGGGCACATGACGCCTTCCGCGCAGGCGGCAAAGAAATCCACGCCGCGCGCAATCACGTCGCGCCATACCGCGTCGTTGACGTCTTTAAAATGCAGGTAATCAACGCGATGCCAGTAGCGGCTGAGGTAGGGAATGGGATCCATGCCGGAGTAGTACAAATGACCGGTGTCGAGGCACAGGCCCGCCACGTCGTGCGGGATGTCCTCCACCAGCTGCTGCAGCTCGTCGGCAAACTCAATGCAACCACCGGCATGCGGGTGGATGACCGCGCGCACACCATATTCGTTCCAGGCGATCTGGCTCAGCGAGGTGATGTGCTGCATCATGCGCTGCCAGTCAGCCTTTGACAGGCGCGGCGCTTTATCAGACTGACCGGCGTATTTAGCGCGTTCTGGATTGCCGAAGTCGATAATCACCAGATAAGGCGCAGGTATGTTGTCGGCGTGAATTTTGCTGGCGGTGGGCACCAGCGACAGGTTACGGCAAATGTTGTGCGTCAGTTCAACCATCGCCGGGAAATTGGCTTCACTCACCAAATCATCAAAAAGGGTGCCCGCCACCAGCGACAGATCGTGCGCTTCCAGCTGCTGGCGCAGCTCGGCAGGATCCACCGGCAGATAGCTCCACGGTCCCAGCTCAATGCTTTTATAACCGGCCTGCGACGCTTCACTCAGCACTTTCTGCCACGGCGGCAGAAAAGGGTTGTTCGGATCATCAACGCCCCAGCTACAGGGCGCGTTAGCAATATGAATAGACATGATCGTTCCTTGCGGTAGTGGATGGCGCAAGTATCAAATAAATATTTCATCACTAACAACCGTGAAACATTCATTTTTTGATAGCGATCATACTATTTCGCATCATTAAAATGATATAAAAAATATCAAAGTCAGCAATGGCGCGGTTTACAGGTTTTCACGCGTGATAATATCGAACGGCAGGGTGATTTGTGTGAAATGCTCGCCAGGTGCAGCATGATGCTGCTGCACCATTTGCGTCAGGCGCGCCACCATCTCATCGATACGATTGCGGATCATTACCGTGATGGTCCCGTCAATCAGCGCCAGCTCGCCCTCCTGCACCGGACCATGGCAGATCAACGCCACCTTGCGCTGTGGCTGCTGACGCAGCGCGTGAATGACGCCTTCAATGCCACCACAGGGCGCAAAAATCAGCGCTAAATCAGGGTTGTCATCGAGTAACTGACGCGTTGCCTGGTAGCCACCATCAATGGTTTCATTGGTTTTCAGCGGCTCCAGCACGCGTCGGGTGCTGTCCTGCTCACGCAGATAGGATCGGAAGCCGATTTCATTGGTTTCCTGGCAGATAAAGCGATGATCGCCCACCAGCACGCCCACCGAGCCAGGCTGGTGCAACAGATGCGATGCCACCCAGCCGGCAGTGCGGCCAGCTTTCTGATTATCCAAACCGATATAACCGGCGTGGCCGCACGGCGAGAAGTTGGAAAACAGCGCATAAACGCGCACTCCCTGGCGCGACACGGTTTCAATCGCGTGGCGAATCAGCGGGTGGTCCAGCGCCACGACACCAATGGCATCCACCTGCTCAGCCAGCGCGTACAGCGACGCCACGACAGCCTCAACATCATGAATATCATGCCAGGCAAACAGCGGTTCGCTGCCGGCTGGATGGAAGAGTTGTGTCTGCTGCCGCAGCGCATCGGTGAGCGAATGATAGAACGAGTAGGATTTTGCTAGCAGGATGAACCCCATGCGCAGCGTCACGCTGGATGCAGGCAGTGCCTCCTGCCGCAGCGGCGCGTGGCCGATGCGGTAACCAAGGCGACTGGCCGCTTCCAGTACTTTCTGCTCGGTGGCAGGACGCACCGGCGCGCGCCGGTTTAATACGCGATCAACCGTTGCCACCCCCACGCCTGCGGCGGCGGCGATGACGTTCAGAGTGATTTTACTCATTCAGCGATTCCCATAGAAAAATGATAATAAACTATCAAAAATAATGCCCTTATTTCTCGAAAATCACCAATACCTTGCTCATCTCATCAGTGAAAAATTTCATTACTTGATACTTTCTCTCTCATTATTTTGATCGTTCTCGCAAATATAAAACTGATAATTTCATTTCAATATAATTAATAATGAATTTTTGGTATCAGTTTTCTTAAGAACCACCACTCAACGTATGCGGTGCGCTTTTAACGCTCAGGAGAAGAGAATGAAAATCGCTTTTGATGTGGATGTAATCCGAGATCTTGGCATCACGCGCATGGTGCATCAGGTGGCTGAATGGGGCTACAAGTACATCGAGCAGTCGCCGCATCCACAGATCAATCCGTTCTATAAACATCCGAAAGCCAGCCGTGAAATCATGCGCGAATACAAAAATGCGCTAAACGCCACCGGGCTGGAAATCTCCTCGTTCATTACCGTTTATCGCTGGTCTGGTCCGGATGAACTGCGGCGTCAGGCTGCGGTGAAGAACTGGAAACGCATGATCGAGATTGCCGTGGAAATGAACGTGCAGGTCATCAACACCGAGCTTTCCGGTAATCCGAACGAGCCCGAAATATGTGAAGAGATGTTTTATCGCTCGATGGAAGAACTGTTACCGATCTTCGAACGTGAGGGTATCCGCGTCGAAATTCAGGCACATCCATGGGATTTCTGCGAGCAAAGTAACGAAACCGCCGACATCGTGAAGTCGTTCCGCAGCGAGAACGTGAAGTATATCTACAGCGCACCGCACACCTTCTATTACGACAAAGGCGTCGGCGATGTGAAAAATATGCTGCATTACGCCGGAGACGATCTGTCGCATATGCTGATTGCCGATACCATGAACCACACCAAACACTGCCGCTACATTGTTAACCCGCCGGGCGTAGATGCCACTATCCACCAGCACGTGGCAGTTGGGGAAGGTGAAGTGAATTTCGATGCGCTGTTTGAAGCACTGCGCGAGATGAATTTTGCCCATCGCACGTTCAAGGTTGGCGGCGAGTCGATTATCTCTGCGGCGCTGTTCGGTTATCCGGAAAAGATGAAGTATCAGGCAGTTGAAACGCGCGAGCTAATCGAGCGTGAGCTGCTGGGAAATGAAGGAGCTTAAGGTCGGCAATGTCGAGCTTATGCTGTTTATGCAAGAGAACTTTACATAATCCGACTTTGCGTCTTACCGCCAGCGCGGTTAAATCGCCTGTATTACTGGCTGCTACACTCAGTAGCAGCAAAAATACAAACACAACAAGGCGAAACCATTATGTCGGAACATCAGTATCAGCCCGCGAAAGTCTGGACCTGGGACCCGGAAGCCAAAGGTAACGGCGCGAAAACCAACCGTCCAACCGCCGGGCCGACGCATGAGAAAACCCTGCCGGTTGGCAAACATCCGCTGCAGCTTTACTCGCTCGGCACGCCAAACGGCCAGAAGATTACCATCCTGCTGGAAGAGCTGCTGGCAGTTGGGGCGAAAGACGCCGAGTACGATGCCTGGCTGATTCGTATCGGCGATGGCGATCAGTTCTCCAGCGGTTTTGTTGATGTGAACCCGAACTCAAAAATTCCGGCGCTCAGCGATCACTCGGTTAGCCCACCGCAGCGCGTGTTTGAATCGGGCAACATTCTGCTCTATCTGGCAGAGAAATTTGGCCACTTCCTGCCGACCTCGCTGGCAGGACGCACGGAAACGCTCAACTGGCTGTTCTGGCTGCAAGGTTCTGCCCCTTACCTTGGCGGCGGCTTCGGTCACTTCTATCACTACGCGCCGGAAAAAATCGAATACGCCATTAACCGCTTCACGCTGGAAGCCAAGCGTCAGCTTGACGTACTGGATCGCCAGCTGGCGGATAATCGCTTCCTCGCCGGTGACGAATACACCATCGCTGACATCGCCACCTGGCCGTGGTACGGCAATCTGGTACTGAATAATCAGTATGGCGGCAGCGAATTCCTGGATGCGCAGTCGTATAAAAACGTGGTGCGTTGGGCGAAAGAGATTGCCGAGCGTCCGGCGGTGATTCGGGGTCGTAAAGTCAATCGTGCGTTTGGCGCCGAGCCGCAGGATCAGCTGCTGGAACGTCACGATGCCGCTGATTTTGATAACAACACGGAAGACAAACGTCAGGCGCGAGGTGAGAAATAATGGCGGCTTATGTGGTGTTTATTAAGGATGAAACCTTAGACAAAGACGAGCTGGCAACTTACGCAGAAAAAGCAGGCCAGGCGCGTGGCGACCACCCCATTACCCCACTGGCTTTTTACGGTGCGCTGGAAACGCTGGAAGGCCCACAAGCCGAAGGCGTGGTCGTGCTGCAGTTCCCGGACGCTGAGGCGGCGAAAGGCTGGTATTACAGCCCGGCGTATCAGGAAGCCAAAGCGCATCGTCTCAAAGGCGCGAAGTACCGCGTATTGCTGGTTAACGGCGTGGAATAACGCGCAATGGTGCGGTAATTGGCCAGGTCGGCATGAATGCCGACCCTACAAGCCCGTAAGGTCGCCATTCATGGCGACCTCGCTGCCAACTTATCCCAACCTGAATAACGCAATCGCCTGCTTAAGCGCATTCGCCTGATGCTGTTGCTGCTGCGCCACCTGCAGTGTTTCAGCCACGTGCTGTACGTTATGATGCACACTGTGATCGATACTATTAATGCTCTGCTGAATCTGCTCAATACTCAGATTCTGCTGCTCACTCATCTCCGACAGCTCCGTCACCAGCTGAGATAATCCGCTAATACTGCTATGAATCTCGCGCATGGTTTGCGCCGCGTGTTCCACCTGCACGCTGCCATGCTCGGTGCTGATAGCACTGGCATCCATCAGCTGACGAATTTCCCGCGCCGCACTCTCGCTGCGCATCGCCAGAGTGCGCACTTCACTGGCGACCACGGCAAAACCGCGCCCCTGATTACCGGCACGCGCCGCTTCCACCGAGGCATTTAGCGACAGGATATTGGTTTGAAATGCGATACCGTCGATCAGCTCCAGAATGATTTTCACTCGCCTCGACTCTTCGCTAATTTTTTCCATCGAGCGCATTGCCGACTGAATATTCTCCTCGCCACGCGTGGCAACGGCGCGGGTCTCACTCGCCAGTTGGCGTGCGCTCTGCGCTTTGTCACGGGTTAAGCTGGCGGCGATGCTGATTTCGGTCATCGCACTGGCTGCCACCTCCAGCGCCTGCGCCTGCTCATCCGTACGCGTAGAGAGCGCGGCGTTACGCGCAAGAATGCTATCGGACTCGGTCAGTAGCAGAGCAACGCCATCGCTAACCTGATGTAACGTGCCGTGCATGGTGCCGAGCGTGGTGCTAAAGGTGCGGGCAAAGGGCGTCGCGCTCTGCTGAGTATCGGCGCGCAATGTAAGATAACCGGCTTGCTGATTGATCTGTGCCGCCAGCTCAGCCACTTCGCTGGCAGAGCGCGCATCGGCCGCCATCTGGCGCGCAATCACCAGCAGCATGGCCGTTTGCGCCACCACAAACAGCGCGTGGAATAGCACCATATCCCAGCCAGGATGATGGAACACCACCACGCCAAACAGGTCATTTTCTTGCAGATAATTGAACAAGATGTGATGCGTCGCCGCCGCGGCCGCGCCCATCAGTATCGGACGAATATCGCGCCATGCTAACAGCGCCGACATCAGCACAAACACCGAAAAATGGTATTCAGTCTCGCCAGCGCCGAGTTGAATCAGCAAACCCGCCCAGCCAATTAACAGCGTGGACAAAACCAAACGCGAAAACAGCGTGCCGCGCAGTGCGGTACCAATAAAGGTTGCCAACAGCGCCAGCACCACACCGCCAATCAGCGCCACCAGAAGGTTGTCATTGAGCCAGCCAACGCCGATCGCCATTGGCCACAGTGCCCAGCTGAGGATTACCGCCAGACTGTCAGCCCGCTGTGCGATACGCTTGAGCGAAACCATTTCTACCGGCACGGCGTCCGGGCCTGACAAGGGCGTTGCGATCATGGCAATTTTCCACACCAGAAGTTGATCAAAGAGCCCCAAACGCACGGGGCAAAGCGCACGGATTCAGTGAAAAATTATCGGCGTGGGAAAATGAAAGTTTAGCTTTTGTAATAGCTTATATGTGGCGATGTGATGATTGTCACACTGGCCGAGGGAAACGAATTCATTCACAGCGTGGAAGAAAGCTAGTGTACTATTTGTAATGGATGCACCTCGATACGGTAACGGAAAGAGATTTATTATGGATTCACCTTACACGCTTAGCGTTCTGGTTACGGCGCATAACTGCGAAAAATTTATTACCGAGACGTTAAACAGTTTAAAAAATGCCTGTACTGGCGTTGAAGAGCAGATTGAAATTGTTTTGGTGAATGACTCTTCTTCGGATAATACCAGCGAGATGCTGCATGCATTTGCCGCTTCATGTAGCCATGTAAAAATCGTTGACGTGATGTTCCGTAATATTGGCAAAGTCAGGAATTTCGCTGTCAGCCAAGCCAGCGGTCAATATATCACCATGCTCGATGGTGACGACCAGCTATTGCAAAATTCGTTTTCTGATATTGTGCATTTTTTGCAGGTAGAGCAACCGGATATTCTTCTCACTTCCCTTAATGAGGTGTATGCGGGTAAATCAACACCTCAACAGTGGCAGGGTTTGAAAACAACCGCGCTGACGCAACATCAGGTGATTGAAAAATTCCTCATCCACCGAGAAATTCAAGCCCACTTTATTGGGCAATACATAAAAAAATCGCTGTTTGCGGACCATCATTTCCCCGATTTCACCTGCTATGAGGATGCGTATTTATTCCCATCCATCCTCAAAGCCAGCCATAAAATATTTTTTGCTGCACAAGGCCCCTACCTTTACTTTAAAAGAGGACAGAGCCTATCCAGCGCGCTTGATGCGCATAAAATATCCATGCTCATTAAAGCGACACAGCAAATGGATGCTGTACTGGGAGAGCGCTATCGCAATCTGCTCTCATGCCACTGGATTAATCTGGCACATAAGTTTTATCCATTGATTAGCGATGAACATGAGCAAGGCGTGGTGAAAAAGGCAATAGACCAAATACCTGTCGTTTCATTTATGGCTGATGTAAAAGTGAGATTTAGCCTCAAGAAAAAGTTTCTTAAAATGAAGTTACGTGGAATTTCCTGAAATTACTGATAATAATCAGAACGTAATCATCGATTTTGCAAAGTGCGCCTTTATGCGCACCCAACAAAAAAACATCACTCTTTAGGTGTCGACTTCATCAGCGAATAGCTAATAATAATCGCCGCCATTAGAATAAACACTGAACCACTTTGAATCCAGACGGTATCCGTCAGACCAAATATAATAATTGAAAGTGGTAACAGTGTAATATCCAACGCCCGGAAGCGTAATGCAGTAACAATCATTCCAAAATAAAAGAGAATTAATGAGAGCGCACCTGCAATACCCTGCAACGACAGAGTTTCCAGAAGGTCATCATGTAAATGATACATCACATTTTTATAGGCTTCAGGATTAGCACGCTCCTTCTCATTGATATAGAGACGTGCCTTGCCGGTCCTGTCATCAGGACTTTGTCCCAGTAGAGTCCAGGAAATGCTGTGATATCCCCCCTTCCATATCGAGAAACGCGCACCAATGGAGGTATCATTATTGTTTTGATAGCTGTCGATCTCGCTCTGGATATTGTCCAGACGGTGCATAATCGAACTGGGCATCAAAAATACTCCGCCCAAAATTAGCACCGCAAAAATGGTTAGGGCGTATTTTCCAGCCCAGCGATGAGTAAGATAAAAACACAACAAATATAGACCCGGTAGCGCTAACACGGCAGCCCGAGATTCGGTGAGGAACATTAACAGCATATTTACTATGAAGATAGCAGCAAACATCGCTATCTGAGTGGCTCGCTGGACGATCACTTTATTGACAATAAATAATGCGCTAAGGGCCAATGCCGTTATAAGGTAAGAAACGGTCCCCGCAGAATCTGTTAACAGCTTAATGCGCTGATGCGTATGTGTATATTCGTAGATGCCCGTACCAAGCGTTGCCAATAGCCCGATAAATAGCAGAGTAACACTGATACGCAGTACCATAGGTGAAAGATAGTGACGCCATGCAATAAAAAAGTAGCTCACAAAGGCAGAGATGATAATTATTTTCCCACCCTGAAAATAATTATCCACTACATCAGTAAAGGTGGCATCAGCATAAACTCTTGACCAAATAACCCTGACTAACCCTAATAATAATATAGGTAAAACCAGGATAAGAGCGCTCTTATCCAGGACAAGTTTCCGCTTAACGCCCTGAACAAGGAGAAATAATACTGTTAAATAGCCAACGAGATAGAATGCTTTTTTAGGATAAGCGGGAACTACCAGCGAACTGGCTAAAGCTACGCTGAGTATAACAAAGCAGAGTTGATAGATGTTTTTGCTCGTCAACCTTCGCCTGAAATATAAATTCTGCACTTAAAAATACCTCATTTTAAAATACTTCAAGCGCCAGTAAATCCCTTGAGCGAACTGATGATTACGGAAAAGTAATTTGTACATTCTTTTCGCATGTTGTACCTTCCCAGGCCGTTCATAAGGTAAATCCGCTAATGGCGAAATTCGATAAATGTCACGGTAATAATGGCAAACTTGCTGTTGATTCCATTCCTGCCAAGGCTTATCTGCGCCGGCGTAATGTAAGAAACAGGTATTTTTTGCCACATCTTGAGTATAGCCTTTATCATCATGCGAAAGCATGTTGATAGTATTGAAACGCGTATCAATAAATTCCACACGGCCCTCAAGTAAGATATTTAATGCGTCCTGATCAAGATACTGAAAATATTTCCCTTTTTCGCTAAGTAAAGTAAAAGCGTGCTGACTGACCTGTTCATGATTCCACTTTTTAATATCAATCAGCATTACACCGGCATTAAAATAGCGACGGTCATGGAGCCCGACATTTTCTGCTAACTGATGTTGTAACGATGCGATTTCACCCACGACTAAGGCAATGACTTCCGGCTCCATATTCATTCGCCATAACTCATCAATAGGATTCAAACATACGATATCCGCATCAAGATAAAGCAGTTTTTCAGCGTGATGTAATATAATTGGCACCAGAAAACGATAATAAGTAGCGCGGGTAAACAATTCGGTGGTTGGAAATGCGCTGAGGAGTTCATCATGAATATGATGCAACGTTAAGCCATGTAATGAACCCGCAAAGATGTTCTCAAGTCGCACGACATCAATGGGTGATATTTCTGAGGAGATAAGATGGAAATGATAAAGACTGCTACCCGCATGTTTCATTATCGACATGATGGTAATCAGTGAATGCGCAATGAATTTTCCGTCCACGCCAAAAATAATATGCCGATCGCTTTGAACAGGGAAAAGAAGCTGGGAATCAATGGTATTGAGAATGTCTTTATCCATTCTGCGCTTTTCTCCAATAGAACGACATCGTTCTGTAAATGCATCATGCCTGATCAATTACCAACCAAAGGCAGTTCTGGTTGCAGCCGGAGTTTATCAGTCAGGATTAAGCAAATAAAGCGCAGCGGAAAAGGAAGATTAGCCCTTAGCGTGTGGAGCAACAGGGAGAACCTCTCCCATGAGCAGGAGAGATTCTTCGTACACAGACAAATTATTTCGTCGCGAACTGCGCGTAGTTATCAGGCGTAATGGTTTGATAGGGCACCCAATTAAACGTCTGCACCTTTTGCTTCTCCAGCAGCGCCTTGGTCACCTGCACCGCGCCCGTTGCCTGTCCTTTGGCATCCTGGAAAATGGTCAGCGCCATTTTGCCGCTCTTCACAAACTGCTGTCCATCTGGCGTGCCGTCGATGCCGGCGACCAATATCTTCTCATTCTTCGCCTGATTGAGAGCCATGATCGCGCCAATCGCCATCTCATCATTATTCGCCGCGATGGCGTCAATCGGCCGCTGGTTCAGTAGCCAACTCGACACCACATCCACCGCTTCGTTGCGCTGCCATTTGGCGCTCTGCTTCTCAATCACCTTCATATCTTTGTATTTGGCGATCACCGCTTCCACCGCGCGGGTACGCTCACGCGCTTCTTCATTTGACAGCGCGCCCATTAGAATCGCCACGTTGCCTTTGTAATTCATCTTCTTCGCCAGCGCTTCCATCTGCATTTCACCGCCCAGCGCCGAGTCAGAACCCACATACGCCATATCAGCCGGCAGCTTCACTTCCGGCTTACGGTTGACAAATATCAGCGGGATACCGGCATTTTTCGCGGCGGTGATCATCGGCAGCACGCCCTGCGTATCCACCGGATTGAGAATAATGGCGTCGACGCCCTGGTTAATAAAATCATCCACTTGCTGCACTTGTAGCGCCACATCGCCTTTGGCATCCACAAATTGGCTATTAAGCTGATTAGCTTTCAGTTCCGCCTCCATCTGGGTACGCAGAATCGAGACAAAGTTGAGATCGAAGTTGGCCAGCGCCACGCCAACGGTAAAGGTTTTGGCGCTAACGCTCATACTGAGCAACAGCGAGCACACACAAAGAATCACATTTCTGATGTTCATGGGATAGTCCTGTAGGGTTGAGATATTATTTTTGCTTTCAACGGGTTGCTTCACGCCGGGTAACAGGCAAATACCCGGCGCTGGAACACTTAAAGGGAAAAATGATCGCGGAACTGCTGTAGCGCTGCGGTGCTGTCGCCGCTCGCCCACCCTTCCAGCGCCACGGTGCCTTCATAGCCTTCAGCGCGCAGCGCTTGGGCGATGGCGCGGTAGTTAATCTCACCGGTGCCCGGCTGCTGGCGTCCTGGCACATCCGCCACCTGAATCTCGCCAATCGCCGCGCCACAACGGCGTATTAAAGCAATCAAATTCCCCTCGCCAATCTGCGCGTGATACAGGTCAAGATTCATCTTCAGCGCCGGACTGTTAACGGCCTCCACCAGCGCCAGCGTATCGGCTGCCAGCGCGAACGGCGTGCCGGGATGATCAAGCGGTAAATTGAGGTTTTCCAGCGTGAAAACGCGTCCGGCACGTTCGCCCAATTGCGCCACCTGGCGCAGCGTATCCGCCGCTTTCAGCCACATGGCGCCGGTGACCACGTCGACCGGTTTAACCGGCAATCCTTTATCATCCAGCCCGGTACCGTGCAGGTTCAGCACCGGACAATTCAGACGCTCGGCCACCGCCAGCGATGCTTCAGCGCTTTGCAGCAGCTGCTGGATTTCATCGTCATCGGTTAGGTTGCCGCTGAGATAGCCGGTCATTGAGGTGAAACGTGCGCCAGTCGCCGCCAGCGCATCAATGTCTTTATTGGCCCAGCCCCAGATTTCAACGCCAAAGCCCAGTTCATGAATACGCTGCACGCGCGCAATGAACGGCAGATCGAGAAACACCATTTCGGCACACACCGACAATTGATAACCTGCCATTAGCGACCTCCCAACATGATCGGCTGCTGCTGTTGCACTGACTCGATACAGGCCAGCGCAATAATCAGCGCGTTACGCGCATCTTCACCGGTGGCGCGGGGTGTTTCACCATGGCGAATGCAGCGGGCAAACTCCGTCATCTCTGCAACATAGGCCTCGCGCAACAGATCTGAATCCATGCGAGACGTTTCGATGGCGATGCCATCCTGGTGATAACGTACACAGTGATTGGCGTTGATATGCCCAGCCTGCAACATGCCTTTGCTGCCAAACACTTCGCCGCGCACGTCGTAGCCGTACACCGCCTGGAAGTTGGCTTCGGCGGTGGCAATTGCGCCGTTATCGAAGCGGATGGTGACCACCGAAGTATCTAGCAAGCCTTTCTCTTTAAAATCCGGACGCACCAGCGCATCGGCCAGCGCATACACTTCCACCGGTTTCGCCCCCGGATTAAAGTGCAGCAGCGTGTCAAAATCATGGATCAACGTTTCGAGGAAGATCGTCCACTGCGGGATGCGAGAAGGATCGTGCAGACCCGGATCGCGCGTTAGCGATCGGCTCAGCTGCGTGGTGCCATTCTCACCCGCTTTCACGGCCGCGATCGCTGCGGCAAAGCCCGAATCAAAGCGACGGTTGAAACCGACTTGCAGCACCACGCCAGCACTTTTCGCGGCAGCAATGGCGCGGTCGGCCTCATCCAGCGTTACCGCCATCGGCTTCTCACAAAAGACATGCTTGCCCGCTTCAGCTGCCGCGATCACCCATTCAGCGTGGGTGCGCGCCGGGGCGGCAATAGCGACCGCATCAATCTCCGGGTCCTGTAATAGCGCATGGAGATCGCTATACGCTTTCGCTACGCCGAGTTTGTGAGTCAGGGCTTCAGCCGCGCCAGGTTGCGGATCGCCTACGGCTGCCAGAATCGCCCCCGGCACGCGCCAGGCAAGGTTTTCTGCGTGGAAGCTGCCCATGCGTCCGGCGCCAATCAGGCCTACGCGCACGGGTTTAAGATGAAATGTCATAACCTATTCCTTTTTATTTTGGAGGAGCTCATTCGAGCGCAGGGATGTGCGTTATGTACTGCAAAGGCAATGCCAACTGGAACAGGGCTGATTATGTGAGACGTAACACAGATAGAGCTCACAAACTGGCAACAAAATTTACATGTCAACTTCACATGTCAATAAAATGGACATTCCGAAATATAGGAGGATGCCGCATGCGTGCTAGTGAGCGTTTACCTTTCAAAGATGAAAGCGACCCGATCTTCAGCTTGCCGGACAGCGCGGAGGTTGGGGAGTGGGATACCTTGCTATGGCAAGGCTGGCATAGCTTTGAGCGCGGTGAACAGCCGGGTTGGATGCGGCATAGTATTTTGCAGTCGTGGCAACGATCGCGTCAGCGCGCCATCGATCCTGCCACGTTTAGCTACACCTCTCCGCCTGCTGACGAGCTGGCGGCAATCCTTGAGCACAACGCCGAGTTGATCCTCGCAGCACGCAGCATTATGGAGAACCTGCTGGCATATAACCCAGACGGGCACATTAACCTAACCGATGCGCAGGGCGTGACGCTGCATTTTTGCGGCGCAGATCTTACGCCGGTCGGCAGCATCCTGCGCGAAGAGGTGCTCGGCACCAACTGCACCGCGCGCTGCCTGATCGAACAGCGTCTGGTGTATGTACTGGGCGGTGAAAACTGGAAGCTCGACCTGCGCAAACGTCATCGCCAATGTGCTGCCGCACCGGTGCGTGATGCCAGCGGCCAGCTGCTGGGCGTATTAACGCTCACCGCCACGCCCGATAATTTCAACGCGCACACGCTGGGTACCGTGCAGGCCGCAGCGGAGGCGGTAGGTCAGCAATTGATACTGCGGCGCTTGCTGGCTGAACAGCAGTCGATCCTCGAAACGCTGAATGAAGGCGTGATCGTCTGCGATCGTCATGGCCGCATTAAAACCCTCAATCGCTATGCGCGGCAGATCTTCAGCGGCCTCGATCCGCAAGCGGGCACCATCGATGCGCTTTTACAGCCGCAGGGGGGATCGCTGCTTACCATGCCCTTCTGCAATGACCGCGAGCTACAATTTATCCCGGACGGCGCAAACCCGATTTCCTGCCTGATTTCGCTGATGCCGGCCCCCGATGGCGGCCGCGTGCTGTCGCTGCGCGAAAATCAACGTATTCGCGCCATTACGCGCCGCGTGATGGGTGTGAGCGCCAGCTACACATTTGAAATGATTCGCGGCCATGCGCCGCGCGTGCAGCAAGCGATTCACAAAGCACGCGCCAGCAGCCGCACCGACAGCACCGTGCTGCTAACCGGCGAAAGCGGCACCGGCAAAGAGCTGTTTGCCCAGGCGATCCATAACGCCAGCCCGCGCCAGCAGGAACCGTTCATCGCGCTGAACTGCGGCGCACTGCCGCGAGATTTGGTGCAGAGTGAACTGTTTGGCTATGTCGATGGGGCGTTTACCGGCTCGCGACGCGGGGGATCCGCAGGCAAGTTTGAGCTGGCGGATGGCGGCACCTTGTTTCTCGATGAGATTGGCGAGATGCCGCTGGAGGCGCAAACCAGCCTGCTGCGCGTATTGCAGGAGGGTGAAGTGGTGCGCATCGGTGCGGCGCACCCGCTCAAAGTCAACGTGCGCATAATCGCCGCCACCCACTGTAATCTGCTGGATGCGGTGGAGAAAGGCGCCTTTCGCCGCGATCTCTACTATCGCCTGAACGTGATCTCTCTGGAGATCCCGCCGCTGCGTGAGCGTCAGGAGGACATTCCGGGGCTGGTGAATACCTTTATTCAGGCGCTTTGTACCCGCATGAAACGTATTGCGCCGCAGCTTTCTACGGAAGCCATGGCCTGCTTACAGGCATGGCATTGGCCCGGCAACGTGCGCGAGCTGGAGAATCTGGTGGAACGCATGGTGAACTTGTGCGAGGGCCTGGAGATTGATCGCCGCGATCTGCCGGAAGAGATGATGCAGCACGGCGTGCCTCCGATAAGTGAATTGAGCTCGCTACAGGAGAATGAGCGCCAGCATGTGCTGCAGGTGGTGCGTGAGCAGAAGGGCAACCTGCGCCAGTCGGCCCAGCTGCTGGGGATTTCGCGTACCGCGCTGTATAACAAACTGCATCACTGGCAGGTAGATGTCGCTGGGTTGCGGCGCGGGTAAGGCGCTGAGGTGAGGGAAAAGCAATAACTGTTACAGCGGCGACCAACGTTTTTCCGGGGCGCATCAATGCGCCCCTGACAAAAACCGATCCGTTTTGCGTAGGGTGCACATTACTGCGCACCCTTTGACAGGCCGCACACATCCCATTAAATCGCAGTTTCGTTTTCCAGTTTCTGCCGTTTGCGCAGGTGCGGGAAAATCGTCATCCATACGCCCACCACCACCAGCGTGCCGATGCCGCCAATCGCGGCCGCAGGCACCGCGCCAAAAAAGGCCGCCAGCAAACCCGATTCAAACTCGCCGAGTTGGTTCGAGGTATTAATGAAAATGGCATTGACCGCGTTAACGCGACCGCGCATCTCATCTGGCGTATCCAGCTGCACCAGCGCACCGCGAATCACCATGCTCACCATATCGAAGCCGCCCAGCGCCGCCAGTGCGATCACTGATAGCCACAGCTGCGTCGAGAGCGCAAACACCAGCGTGGCTACGCCAAAACCGGCCACTGAGCCGAACATAATCATGCCGACATGCTTTTCCAGCTTGTGGCGGCTGAGCCATATGCCCACCAGCAGCGCGCCGACTGATGGCGCACCGCGCAGGATGCCCAATCCCCACGGCCCGGTGTGCAGAATGTCCTGCGCGAAAATCGGCAACAGCGCGGTGGCACCGCCCAGCAACACAGCAAACAGATCGAGTGAAATCACGCCGAGCACATCTTTGCGATCGCGGATAAAGCGCACGCCGGCAAACAGATTTGGCAGGTTCATCGGTAAACGCGCCTGCGGTGGACGTTCATAGCGCAGTCGGCTCACCAGCACAATCGAGAAGAGATAGAACAGCGCCGAGACGCCATAGACCACTTCCGGTCCAGCTACATAAAGGAAGCCTCCGAGCGTTGGGCCGATAATCACCGCGGCCTGGCCACCCACCGAACTGGCGGCCATTGCGCGCGCCAGGATCGGCGGCGGCACCAGCGCGGGCAGCATTGAGGTGATGGCCGGCCACTCCAGTGCCTTCGCCACTGAGATCAGGAACACCAATCCCCAAATCTCAAACTTCCCTGCCCAGTTAATGAGGGTTAACGCAACAAGCCCAAGCAGGGCCAGCCACTCAATGAATTGTCCGAGCAACACAATTCGGCGGCGATCGTGCTGATCGGCCAGATGACCCGCGGGCAACGCCAGTAGCACAGAGGGAAGAAACTGCATCAGGCCGATCATCCCCAGCGCCATTGCACTGTGGGTTAAGGCATAGATTTGCCAGCTGACCGCCACCGAGAACATTTGAAAACCGAAAGATGAACAGGTGCGTGCCAGCCAAAAGGCGACAAAAGACCTGTGCCGCAGCAACGAATCCTCTGCTGAACTCATAGATATTATCCCATCCTAAATAATGACGTCGGTTAGCGTCGTTGCACCAACCTGGTGAGAAGCCACAGAATGGCTTCCGCTTTATTTTCAGAGCACAGAGTGCGGCATCTTCCTCAGCCAGGCAATGGCTAGCCGTGCTGTTTAAAAACAGAAGGTTACCGCTAAATTAACTAAGCATAGAGGCCACAATATTAGCACACTGATGGTTTTCACCTGAAAATATCCAAAAAATTCCAGATATTCCAATAACGCTATTATTAGCGCTATCACGACCTGTATATCTCTCTATCAGTGACAGTTAAAAAAGCTGAACTTTATAAACTAAACGGTTTATATTGACAGCGCTAAGATTTCTACCGACTCCCGTCCTTATAATAGATAAGACGTTCCAGCTAATTAATTTATTCACAGAGATAAATGGAAAACAGTTCTTATAATCCTTATGTTACTGAGCGTATCCGTCGTTTTGACGGCGCGCTGACTGGCGTGTGTTATTCAGCACCCTTTATGCATTGCGAACAGGAAAGCACAGCATCACTTAACGGACACAACATAATTTCGCTGCATAATCAGTTGCCGGATACGCCCGAATTAATAATTATCCCGTTAACCGGAAATAACCTGCAGAGTTTTTTACAATCGCCACAAATTGATTCCAGCCTGCACGCTAAAAATGTACGACTAGCAATCAATTACGCTGATTTAGTTCAAAGAGATAGTGAACTGCGGCAAGTAAGTGAACGTTTCTCATTCTGGCTTTATGATTTGGCGCCACCCGGCACCTGCTGGAAGAATATCGCCGCCTTTCCTTTTAGCGGCGTTGTACTCACTGAGGAATTTTTTAACGATAATTATCTCAAGTTCAGCTTCCCATTCCTGCTGGAATCGTTTCGTGAAAGAGAAGCAGAAGTGATATTACGCGCGCCGCAACTCATGCTGCCTGCGGTGCGCTATAGAGAGCTGAATGTGAGCGGCTGGCAGGAACAACGTACCAGCAGCACAGTGTTTGAAGGGTAAACGTTTACACAAAATTTTGCCCTGAGGCGTTATGGCCCTACTTCCCCGGACATAGCGTCTCAATTCCCTCATAAAATGTCGCACTACTTGCCCTCTACGAGTGCAAAGCACTAAAAATATCAAACCCATTAACGTTTTTAAGATAAAATTTAACGCAAAGGGATCATATCGCCGCACGGAAAGCGCCGATCGAACAGGTTTCGTTATTTCGTACTCTATGTCGGGAAGCAGCCCAACGCGTTGTTTCCTTTTTGGTTTTTTATGGCAAAGAAAGAGGTCATTATTATGGGGAAAGCTTCCTCATCTTTTGGCGTAATCCGTTTTCTCACAGTGCTTTTTGCACTGCTGACAGGCGCGTTTATGCTGGTTGGTGGCGTTTGGTTAGCCGCCATTGGAGGTTCCTGGTACTACGTTATTGGCGGTGTGATCATGTTGATCACCGCTGTTCTGCTGTGGCGCCGTAGCGGCTCAGCACTTCTGCTGTACGCATTGCTGCTGTTGGCAACGCTGGTGTGGGGCGTATGGGAAGTCGGCTTCGACTTCTGGGCGCTGGCACCGCGTACCGATGTGCTGGTGATCTTCGGCATCTGGCTGATTCTGCCGTTTGTTTATCGCGGTTTGAACCAGCCGAGCAAAGGTGCATTGGGTCTGATGGCCGTCGCACTGATTGCCAGCGCACTGGTGCTGGCGTGGGCGGTGTTCCACGATCCGCAAGAGTTGAACGGTGAAATCCCAGCAGCGGCAGCCAATGCCCCGCAGGCGCAGCCGTTAAGCAAAATCGATGATGCTGACTGGCCTGCTTATGCACGCGATCAGCAAGGCACGCGTTTCTCACCGCTGAAGCAGATTAATAGCGGCAACGTGAAAGAACTGCAGGTTGCCTGGCAGTTCCAGACCGGCGATATGAAAACCCCGAACGATCCGGGTGAGATTACCGACGAAGTCACGCCAATTAAAATCCGCGACACGCTTTACCTGTGCTCGCCACACCAGATTCTGTTTGCGCTGGATGCGAAAAGCGGTAAGCAGAAGTGGAAATTTGATCCGGGCCTGAAGCCAAACCCAACCTTCCAGCACGTTACCTGCCGTGGCGTTTCTTACCACGAAGTCCCTGCTGCGGCCGATGCGTCTAGCACCCAACCTGCGCTGTGCTCACGCCGCATTTACCTGCCGGTAAACGACGGTCGTATGTTTGCGCTGGATGCGGAAACCGGTGAACGTTGTGCCGCCTTTGGCAACAACGGTGAACTGGATCTGCAGCACAAGCAGCCGGTATTGACCCCAGGTCAATATGAGCCGACCTCTCCGCCAGTGATTACCGATACCACCATCGTCGTGGCCGGTGCGGTGACCGATAACTACTCAACCCGTGAGCCGTCTGGCGCCATTCGTGGTTTTGACGTTAACACCGGTAAACTGCTGTGGGTATTCGATCCAGGCGCGAAAGATCCTAACGCGATTCCAGGTGATGAACACACCTTCACCATGAACTCACCGAACTCGTGGGCGCCGGCGGTATACGATCCGAAACTGGATATCGTTTACCTGCCAATGGGTGTGTCAACGCCAGATATCTGGGGCGGCAACCGTACTCCAGAGCAGGAGCGTTATGCGAGCAGCGTGCTGGCACTGAATGCTACTACCGGTAAGCTGGTGTGGTCGTACCAGACCGTGCATCACGATCTGTGGGATATGGACCTACCGTCTCAACCGACGCTGGCCGATATCACCGATAAAGATGGCAAAACCGTCCCGGTCATTTATGCGCCGGCGAAAACCGGTAACATCTTTGTGCTGGATCGCCGTACCGGTGAGCCGGTTGTCCCTGCACCGGAAACCCCGGTTCCACAGGGCGCCGCTAAAGGCGACCACGTAGCGCCTACGCAGCCGTACTCCGAACTGACCTTCCGTCCGAAAAATAATCTGACGGACAAGGACATGTGGGGCGCGACGATGTATGACCAGCTGGTGTGCCGCGTGATCTTCAAGCGTCTGCGCTATGAAGGTCCGTTCACTCCGCCGTCTGAGCAGGGTACGCTGGTGTTCCCGGGTAACCTGGGCATGTTCGAATGGGGCGGTATCGCGGTTGATCCACATCGTCAGATTGCGATTGCTAACCCAATGGCGCTGCCGTTTGTCTCTAAGCTGGTTCCGCGCGGTCCGGGCAACCCGATCGAGCCGCCGGCTGACGACAAAGGCGGTTCAGGTACTGAAACCGGTATCCAGCCCCAGTACGGCGTTCCGTACGGCGTGGAGCTGAATCCGTTCCTGTCACCGTTTGGCCTGCCGTGTAAGCAACCGGCGTGGGGCTATGTCTCAGCGGTTGACCTGAAAACTAACGAAACCGTGTGGAAAAAACGCATTGGTACGGTACGCGATAGCGCGCCAGTGCCAGTACCGTTCAAAATGGGTATGCCAATGCTGGGCGGCCCAATCACCACCGCCGGTAACGTGTTCTTCATCGGTGCTACCGCAGATAACTACCTGCGTGCGTTCGATACCAACACCGGTGAAATGTTGTGGCAGGCGCGTCTGCCAGCGGGCGGCCAGGCAACGCCGATGACCTATGAAGTAGATGGCAAGCAGTACGTTGTTATCGCTGCCGGCGGTCACGGTTCGTTTGGCACCAAGCTGGGTGATTATGTGATTGCCTATGCACTGCCAGATGCGAAGTAAGTTTTCGCATTGAAGTAATGAGAAAGGCGGACTGTGAAGTCCGCCTTTTTTGTAGGGTCGCCATGAATGGCGACCCTACGGTTAACGTTTACGCAGCACCCGTGCGTTTAACAGCGCACACAGCGCCATGATTACGCAGGTCGCCAGGAACACCGGGCGCATGCCAAATGCACCACCGATAAAACCGCCGAACAGCGGACCTGAAACCTGGCCGACATACTGCGCCGAGGTGGCATAGCCCAGCATCTTCCCCACCTGCGACTGCGGTACGCTGTGGCGAATCAGCGCCGTGACGCACGGCATCAAGCCACCCAGCGCCATGCCCATCAGAAAACGCAGCACCACCAGTTGCCAGGCTTCACTGATAAATGCCTGCGGGATCAGCAACAGCGCGCACGCTATTAATCCATACACCAGCACGCGACCATGTCCAACGCGGTCGGCCAGCTTTCCTAAACGTGGCGCGGAAAGAATGCTGCCGAGCGCTGCTGCCGCCATCACCAATCCGGCAGTGACCGTTACCGCGTGATCGCCGCTGACAAACTGGCCGATGTACAGCGTGATAATCGGTTCAATCGACATATTGGCGAAAATCAGCAACATACCCGACAGCCACATCAAGCGCACTACGGGCAGATTCAGCGACTTTTCATCGTCGGCTGCGCTCTGCTGTGTTTTTTTGCCAGCAGCACGTGGCACCTCTTTCAGCAAAAAGGTGGTCGCCAGGAAGGCGAGGAAAATCACCGCGCCCGTCAACCAGAAAGTATGGCGAATGCCAATCAGCGGCGGCAATACCCCGCCCAGCAGCGGTCCCACCACGTTACCGGCCATAATGCCGGACGATAAAATACCGAGCGCCCAGCCGGTTTGCTCTTTCGGCGTTTGCGCCGCCACCAGAATGGTCGATCCTGAGGCGTAGCCGCCAAGTAATCCCGCCAGCAAACGCAGCGCCACCAGCTGCCACGGCGCGGTGGCCATGCCAATCAGCGACATGGCAATCGCCATGCCAAGGCTGGCGCGGATTAACATCAGTTTGCGACCATAGCGATCGGCCAGCTTGCCCCACAGCGGCGCGGTCAACGCGGCGCTGAGGAAGGTGGCGCCATAGGCCGCACCTGACCAGCGCGCAATCGCCGCCGGCTCCTGCACGCCGAGCTGTTGCACGTAGAGCGGCAGAAACGGCAACAGCAGCGTCATCGCCACGATGGTGCTGAATGAACCCAGCACGCAGACCACTAAATTTCGCTTCCAGTGTTGCTGTTCGGGCGCTAACGCGATTGGAGGTTGTTGCATGGTGATATCCCTGTTTTTTGCTTTTTTAGCAGGCTAACAGTGACTTCTGGCAGAGAACAGCGTTGCAGTGATAATTGCCAGGCAGCGCAATATTGTTGCCAGCAAACAACAATCAGCGACTGCCGAGGGCATTAATTAGCGCCTCGCATAATAAGGTTACCGGCGAGGAGGGCTGCGGCTGCTCTTTCAGCAGCAGATAACTGTGCAGGCGATCCATCTGCCACTCCGGCAGCACCTGCTGAATTTCACCGCGCGCCAACGCTTCCTGCGTCATATAGGCCGGTAGATAAGCGATGCCCGTGCCCGCCAGCGCGGCATTCAGCAGCGCCATGCTGTTATTGGCGCGGAAGCGACTGCGCACATCCAGCGCTAACCGCTGCTTATCGCGCCGAAACGGCAGCGCTGCGGTATGCGCCGGTCCGTGAAACAGCAGCAGATCGTGGCGCATCAGACGTTCGGGATGGTCGATAGCTGCGTGCGCCGCCAGATAATCCGGCGTGGCGTACAAGCCCCAATCGATGCTGCTGAGTTCTCGAAAATTGGCCGCATCAGGCGCACGCGCGCGAATCACGATCGCCACATCGGCACTGGGTTGCGGATCATCAAGGGTGGTGAGGTCAAGATCGACATTGATATGAATATGACGACGAATAAAGTCATTGAGCGTCGGCACCACGCATTGGCAGCCATAGGTGATCGGTGCTTGCAAGCGCACGTTGCCCGCCGGTAATTGATGCACCTGCTGCACAAACGCATCGGCGCGATGCATTTCTGCCAGCATACGCGTACAAAACGGATAGTAAGCCTGGCCGAGCTCCGTCAGCACCACTTTACGCGTGGTGCGCTGCAGCAGCTTGATACCGAGCCGCACTTCCAGCCGGGCCACTTCACGGCTGACGTGAGATTTGGAGACGCCTAAAGTACGAGCGGCTTCACTAAAGCTTTGCCGTTCCACTACGCGTGCAAACAGCATCATGGCGGTGAGATTGTCGCTGTTATCCATGTTCTCTGGTGGGCTAGATAAGTGAGAACCGTAGATTAAAAGCTAAACCAGTAATAAGTCCATCGCCGCACATTTCGTAGCGGCGCGATTTATCGCGCGTATCAATGGCGCCTGATTGCCCATCCAGATCTTGCGCAATGAATTGCGCCGCTACGAAGCGTGCTCTGAGAAATATCGGAATAAGTATTTCAACTCGCCATCGCCAGTGGGAACAGCAGCCGATCCGGCTCAACGCGGCGCTGGCGGCGCAGCTGGCCTGGCGTCACAAGGAAATAATTTTTAAATGTGCGGGTATAAGCCTGCTGCGTATCAAAACCGTAGCTCATCGCCACCTGCAAAATTGCTTCGTCACTGTTGATAAGCGTGAGTGCTGACTCAGTCAGCCGGCGCTGGCGAATGTACTCTGCCAGAGAAAACCCGGTGTGCTGACGAAACAGACGTTGCAGATGCCAGCGGGAGTATCCCGAGCGGCGTGCTACTTCATCCAGATGCAAATCGTGTCCTAAATTATTTTCTATCCAGTCCAGCAAACTACGGATAAATTCGCGCTGATTCATGGGATTCTCCTGCTTTGACGATATGTCCAGTGCAGCTACTGTAGCGCGTTAAATTTATCCCTTAATTAGCGGAAAATTAGCGCAGAATTAGCAAGGCAGAAAACAGGGTAATTCTGCGCTAAGAAAACAACGGTAAACTGCGCTCAGTTAAGTTGGAGAACATCATGCGTGTGCTGCTGGTAGAAGATGACGAAATGATTGGCGCCAACCTGCAGCAAGCGCTGGAAGCGGCAGGTTGGTCGGTGGATTGGGTGCGTGATGGCGTGTTTGCCAGCAATGCCTGGACCGAAGGCGGCTATACCTGCGTGTTATTGGATTTGGGCTTGCCGCGTGAAGATGGCCTGCAGGTGCTGCGCCGTGCGCGCACGCGCGGTGACATGACGCCCGTGCTGGTGCTTACCGCACGCGATACCGTGCAGCAACGTATTCAGGGGCTGGATAGCGGTGCGGATGACTATTTGCTGAAACCCTTTGATCTGCAAGAAGTGCTGGCGCGCATGCGCGCCATTACCCGACGTCGCCACGGTGCGGCGGATTCCCTGCTGGGCAGCGGCGACGTGCAGATTGATATCATGACGCGTGAAGTCCTCTACAAAGGCCAGCGCGAGCAGCTTACCGCGCGCGAATATGCCCTGCTCTACGCGCTTCTGGAGCGCCCGGGCGCCATCCTGTCGCGCGAGCAGTTAGAGAACCGTATTTATGGCTGGGGCGAAGAAGTGAGCAGCAACGCCGTTGATGTATTAATTCACGGCATGCGCCGTAAGCTGGATAACGAAGTGATCCGCAACGTGCGCGGACTCGGCTGGCGAGTACCGGCAATATGAAACCTTTCACCTTTATGCGCTCACTGCGTAACAAACTGCTCGCCACGCTGGTGATTCTGCACCTGGCGATGATCGGCGGCGTCACCTGGTATTTCTATCACTGCTACGGCGACATGATGGGCACCATGAAGGACGATCAGCTTGCTAAGATCGCCGATGCCTGGTCCAGCAGCCAGCGTATGCCCGCCTTGATGCCGATGGTGATGAATACCGAAAAGCTGAAAAGCACCTACATTGTCCAGCTGTGGGACACCAATAACCGGCTGCGTGCCAGCTCGTGGCCCGATCTGCATGCCCCCTTGCAAAGCAAAAATGGCTGGCACGACCTGAAAGTGGGTGATTGTGGCGATGACTGCGAATGGCGCGTCTATACGCGTCCCGGCGAATTGGGCAGCGAAATTGGCAATATCCAGGTGCTGCACAACATCGGCTACATGAAAAGCATCATGCTGAAGCGGGCGCTCTCCGCCATCATTCCGTTGGTATTAATGATGCCGCTTTCGCTGCTCGTCATCTGGCTGGTGGTACGCGCCATCACGCGTGATTTACGCGTTGCATCGCGTCAAATCGCCGCCCAGGAAACGCTGCATCCGCATACGCTATCTCCTGATGGCTTGCCGGATGAAGTGCTGCCGCTGGTGGCGGCTTACAACTCGTTGCTGGATAAGCTGCGCACGGCATGGTCGTCTCAGCGCCAGTTCCTTGAGGATGCCGCCCACGAGCTGCGCACGCCGGTGACCGCCGTGACCTTGCAGCTGGAAAATCTGCGACAACACATTCAGCCGGGAGAAGCCAGTCGCCAGTTCGATCAGCTGGAAGCGGGCGTCACCCGGACGCGTCATTTGGTCACGCAGCTGCTGAACATTTCGCGCCAGGAAGATCAATCGGTGGTTGCCACGGTGGAAGCCATCGAGTTGGACAGTCTGCTGAAAGAGAGCATTGAGCAGCTGATGGTGGTGGCCGACAAACGCGGTATTGATATCGGCTTCAACGGCACAGCGCACTATCGCCTGCACGCCAGTCGCTCTGATTTACGTAGCCTGTTCGATAACCTGATCGGTAACGCGATGCTGCATACGCCGGAAGGCAGTTTGGTGGATGTGCTGCTGCATCGGGTGGGGAATCATACCGTGGTGGATATTGTGGACAACGGGCCAGGTATGGCGGAATCCTTTATCGAACGCGCTTTTGACCGCTTTACCCGTTCGCCTGATGTGCAGGCGCAAGGCAGCGGGCTGGGCCTGTCGATCGTGCGCAGCGTGGCGCAGAAACATCAGATGCAGGTTGCGCTGTCGAATCGCCATGATGCGCTGGGCCAGATTGCCGGGCTGCAGGTGCGCGTTACCTTGCCATAACTCGCACCGTGCCGTAGCGGCGCAATTTATTGCGCATTTTCATAGCGAGCACGGTGCCCCTTCAAAAAACGCGCGATAAATCGCGCCGCTACATCCTTTCCCTACATCAAACACATTTCCTGCCGTACGCGACAACGTAAACGGTTGCGGGGTTCCGTTCGCCGCACGGCTTATTTGTGATAATGATCACATTTTCAGTGAATCGAAATGCAACACTTTTTGACAAACGTGATCAAAATCTATTTTCTATGCCTCTGTTACAGGCACATTACGCGGGCTTGAAAATCTGGCGCTTGAGACCGGATGCAACAACACACTGCCCATCCCTGGGATCGACTTCACCCGATCGCGGCACAAGACCGGCGATCACAAGCATGTGGTTAAAATAATGAAATATAACTCGTTGATAGCAGGCGCCTTATTGGCCACTAGCTTGACTGGCGCAGCACAAGCGGCAGAAAGCGATCCGCAGTATCTTTCCGATTGGTGGCATCAAAGCGTTAACGTGGTGGGCAGCACGCATACCCGTTTTGGACCCCAGTTTAATAATGACGTGTACCTCGAATACGAAGCCTTCACCAAAAAGGATTGGTTCGATTTCTACGGTTACCTCGATCTGACCAACTTCTTTGGCGTGGGCAATAGCAACGCCAATGGCGTATTTGACCACGGTTCGCCGATGTTCATGGAAATTGAGCCCCGTTTCTCGATTGATAAACTGACCGGCACCGATCTCTCATTTGGTCCGTTCAAAGAGTGGTATTTCGCCAACAACTATATTTATGACATGGGTCGCAATAGCGATAACCGTCAGAACACCTGGTACATGGGTCTTGGCACCGACATCGATACGCACAGCGATATCGGCCTGTCGCTCAACGTGTACGCCAAATACCAGTGGGAAAACTACGGTGCGGCAAACGAGAACAGCTGGGATGGTTATCGCTTCAAGGTGAAATACTTTGTGCCGATTACCGATCTGTGGGGCGGCAAGCTGAGCTACATCGGCTTTACCAACTTTGACTGGGGTTCCGATCTGCGTGATGAGTCCGATCGTTCACGCACCAGCAACTCCATCGCTTCCAGCCACATTCTGTCGCTGAACTACGATCACTGGCACGTTTCAACCGTGGCGCGTTACTTCCACAACGGCGGCCAGTGGGCTGACGGCCAGGAGCTGAACTTCGGCAACGGTCCATTTGAAGTGAAATCAACCGGCTGGGGTTACTACCTGGTGGTGGGTTACAACTTCTAATCGAGTAAAGCGGCCGCTATTAAATGGTGCGCTTGATTGAACGGCCGCCATTAATTGTGCGCTTGGTTGAACGGTCGCCATTAATGGCGACCCTACATTGTAGGGTGCGCATTTATGCGCACCTTGTCGAAAATCGCATCCACCTTAAATCTGCGGCTTATACGCATTCACCATCCACGGCACGCCGAATTTATCGGTAAACATCCCAAAACCGTTGGCCCAGAACGTTGGAGCCCAGCTTTTGGTGACGTTACCGCCCGCCGACAGCGCATCAAACCAACGCTTCCCTTGCGCTTCATCCGGCGTGGATAAACTCACCGAGAAACCGGCATATTCCGCCTGCGGTGCGCCATCACTCATCATTATTTCGCCCTGCCCGATACGCACATGCGCATGCATAATCTGCTCGGGTGAAAAGCTCACGCCTGAAGTGCAACCTTCATCCTCCACCGGCGTTTCATCTGGCATATCGCCATAGGTCATCTTAAACAGCAGCTCGCCGTCGGTAGCCGCAAGGTAGAAGGCAATCGCCTCTTCGCAGCGGCCGTTGTAGAACACATACGGGGTAACTTGCATGGTCTGTACTCCATTAAGGGAACGCCAGATGCAAGTGTAGTGCGCATTATTTATACCGTTGCGAGCCAGGACGCACTCTTACCTTTGCTGACAATGGCGGCGGAACAGCTGCGCCATATAGGCACTCATCGGCGTCAGAGCAGCATCTTTGCGCTGGATCAGATAGAACGTGGCTTTCGGCAAGGGATCGTCGAGCTCCAGCGAAATCAGCTGACCGCCGTGCGTCGGATCTTCAATCACATCGCGCGAGATAATACTGACGAAGTCGCTCTGCGCCACCAGACTGGTGCAAGCCATAAAGGTTTCGCAGGTCACTACAATTTGCGGTGCCATGCCGCGCTCGCCAAACAGATCGTGCAGCAGCCGATAGTAGCTGCCCTGCGGCGTTGGCATGGTCCAGTCGCAGTGTTGTAACTCGGCCAGCGAGCGCGCGTGCGCCATCGGATGGCCTTTACGCATAACTACCTGATAGTCGCGCTCCATCAAGCGTTCAAAAATTAATTCCTGATCGAGATGATTTTTTTCGTAGGTATTGATGGTGAAATCCAGCTCGCCCTGGCGCAGTTCCTGCACCATCGATACCAGTTGGCCTTCAACAATGCGTACCTTTACCAGCGGATACTCGCGATGAAACTGCGTGATGACATGCGGCATGATGGTGCGCGCAATACTGCCGCCCACACCAATATTCACGCGCCCGCCTGCCAATCCCAGCCGCTGCTGAATATCCTCCTGCGCTACCCGCAACTCTTCCAGCACTAGGCTGGCATGCTGGAAAAAGTTATCACCGATGTCGGTCAGCGTGACGCCCTGCTGGCGCCGTTCAAACAGCCGTGCACCCAGCGTGAGCTCCAGTTCCTGAATCGCTTTGGTGAGCGCGGGCTGCGAGAGCCCGGATAAACGGCTGGCGGCGCGAATACTGCCCTGCCGCGCCACGTCAACAAAGGCGCGCAGCTGATGAAGTTTGAGGTTCGCAGACATGTTTGAAGTGATAACCGTTGTTTATCAGTAGCAAGATATTCGCATCTTATGCGCTCCAAAACCATTGTGTAGATTCGAGTGAATGCATAAAAAATCAACACAAAGGAAATGCCGATGAAAACCCTGTCCGAACGTGTCAACGCCCGCGTGCCGCAGATGCAGGCCTGGCGGCGCGATCTGCACCATTTTGCCGAATCAGGCTGGCTGGAGTTTCGCACCGCCACCTTAGTGGCGGAGGAGCTGCATCGTCTTGGTTATCAACTCAAGCTCGGCCGCGAGGTGATCGATGCCGACGCGCGCATGGGATTGCCCTCCGATGAAGTGCTGGCGCAACAGGAAGCGCGCGCGCTGGAGCAAGGTGCGCTGCCGCAGTGGATCACACACTTCTCCGGCGGATTTTGTGGCGTGGTGGCGACGCTGGAAACCGGTCGTCCAGGCCCGGTAATGGGTTTTCGCGTTGATATGGATGCACTCGATCAAAACGAAAGCCGCGCAAGCGATCATCTGCCGACGCGGGAAGGCTTTGCCTCGTGCAATCCCGGCATGATGCACGCGTGCGGTCACGATGGCCACACCACCATCGGCCTGGCGCTGGCGGGCGTATTAATGGAGATGAAAGATCAGCTGAGCGGCACGCTTAAAATCATCTTCCAGCCAGCTGAAGAAGGCGTGCGCGGCGCCAAAGCGATGGTCGCCGCGGGCGTGGTGGATGATGTCGATTTGTTTACCGCCATTCACCTCGGCACCGGCGTGCCTGCCGGTGAAATCGTGTGTGGCAGCGACAGCTTCCTCGCTACCACCAAACTCGACGTCACGTTCACCGGCGTGGGCGCGCATGCCGGCGGCAAACCGGAAGAAGGCCGCAACGCCTTGCTGGCGGCGGCGCAGGCCACACTGGCGCTGCACAATTTGCCGCAGCACAGCGGCGGCGTGGCGCGTGTTAACGTCGGCGTATTACAGGCTGGCTCCGGTCGCAACGTGGTGCCCGACTACGCGCTCATGAAGGTGGAGACGCGCGGCGCGAGCAACCACGTCAACGACGATATCTATCAGCAGGCGCTGCGCGTGATCGCCGGTGCGGCGGCGATGTACGGCGTGGAGTATGACGTCAAGCTGATGGGCGGCGCACGTAGCTGCACGCCAAGTCAGCCGTGGGTGGCATTCATCCACCAGCAGGCCGAGGCGTTGGGCATTTTCACTTCGGTGGTTGATACCAAACAGCAGGCGGCCGGATCCGAAGATGCCACCTACATGCTGGAGCGCGTGCAGCAGCGCGGCGGCCAATCCTCCTATGTGATTTTCGGCTGCGCACTGGCGGCGGGCCATCACAACGCCAGATTCGATTTCGACGAAGCAATCATGGCTACCGCAGTACAGACGCTAGCAACACTGGCACTTAATCAAGCCCAGTTTGGAGGCCAACGATGAGCCACAGCGAATTTATTAATCACTACATCAACAAAAACCAGCCGCGCTTTAGCGCTCTTAGCGACGCCATCTGGGACGTGCCGGAAACCCGCTTTGAAGAGACGCAATCCGCCGCGCTGCTGGCCGATGCGCTGGAACAGGAGGGCTTTGCCGTGGAGCGTGGCGTCGGCAACATCGACACCGCGTTTGTTGCCAGCATCGGCAGCGGTAAACCGGTGATCGCCATTCTCGGCGAGTTTGATGCGCTAGCCGGTTTGAGCCAGCAATCAGGCTGCGCCACGCCGCAGCCGCTGGTGGAGAACGGTAACGGCCACGGCTGCGGCCACAATCTGCTCGGCACCGCCGGTTTAGCCGCCGCCTTCGCCATCAAAGCCTGGTGGGCAGAGCACGGCCAGCGCGGCACGCTGCGCTTTTACGGCTGTCCGGGCGAAGAAGGCGGTTCCGGCAAAACCTTTATGGTGCGTGAAGGCTTGTTTGACGATGTGGACGCGGCAGTCACCTGGCATCCCGAAGGCTTCAGCGGCATGTTTAACCTCAGCACGCTGGCCAATATTCAGGCGGCTTTCCGCTTTAAAGGCGTGGCGGCGCACGCGGCTAACTCGCCGCATCTGGGGCGCAGCGCGCTGGATGCGGTGACGCTGATGAACACCGGCGCTAACTTCCTGCGCGAGCACATTGTACAAGAAGCGCGGCTGCACTATGCGGTGACCAACACCGGCGGTGTCTCCCCCAATGTGGTGCAAGCCGATGCCGAAGTGCTGTACCTGATTCGCGCGCCGCAGCTCGATCAGGCGCAGGATATCTATCAGCGCGTGATTAACATCGCTAAAGGCGCGGCGCTGATGACCGACACGCAGATGACGGTACGCTTCGATAAAGCCTGTTCCAATTACGTGCCGAATCGCGCGCTGGAAAGCGTGATGGAGCGCTATTTGCATCAGTTTGGTTTGCCTGACTACAGCGAAGCGGAGCAGGCGTTCGCCGCTGAGATTCGTGCCACGCTGAGCAAAGACGATCTGCGCAACGCGCGCCTCAATGCGGCACGCACCGGCGGTGAAGCGGGCGTCGCCTGGACCGACGCGCTGGGCGATAAGATTCTGATGGATGAGGTGGCGCCTTATGCGGTCACGCGTGAGCTGCTTTACGGCTCAACCGACGTTGGCGATGTGAGTTGGGTGACGCCCACCGCGCAGTGCTTTGCGCCCTGCTTTGCTTTCGGCACGCCGCTGCACACCTGGCAGCTGGTCGCGCAGGGCCGTACGTCTATTGCGCACAAAGGCATGTGCCTGGCGGCCAAAGTGATGGCCGCCACCGCGTTAACCTTATTGCAGGATGACGAGGCGCTGGCGCGCTGCCGCGAAGAGTTCCAACGCGTGCGCCGCGAGCAACCTTACATCTGCCCGATTCCAGCAGATGTCACACCGTCGAAGTTGAAATAGCGGTGCGATATCCCGGTGCGCATAAATGCGTCATCAAGGTTCGTGCGATTCGTAACACGGTGCGCATAAATGCGCACCCTACGGGGTTCGTAGGGTCGCCATTAATGGCGACCGTCATGATGGGCGCACAATGTATATCGCCATTAATGGCGACCTGAGCACTACCCAAAAAATACAAAAAAATATAGCCCCCAAGCGGGCATGCAAACATAACAAGACGACTGACGAGGATTGATCTATGGAAGCCACCACGGAGAACCGCAGCCCCGGAAAACTGTTTAGCTGGATTGAACGCGTTGGTAATAAAGTGCCGAACCCGTTCTTACTTTTTGTCTATTTGATTGTGGTGCTGATGGTTGCCACCGCCATTCTCGGCAGCCTTGATGTGGCGGTGAAGAATCCCACTAACGGCGAGCTGGTGCGGGTCAACAACCTGCTGAGCGTCGCCGGAATTCAGTGGATCCTGCCCAACATCATCAAAAACTTCAGCGGCTTTACGCCGTTGGGATCGATTCTGGCGCTGGTGATTGGCGCTGGATTAGCGGAAAAAGTCGGCCTGCTGCAGTCGCTGATGGTGAAAATGGCCTCACGCGTCAGCCGCCGCTACGCCAGCTACATGGTGCTGTTTATCGCCTTCTTCAGCCACATCTCATCCGATGCGGCGCTGGTAGTGATGCCGCCGCTCGGCGCGCTGATTTTCCTCGCGGTGGGACGCCATCCGGTGGCGGGCCTGCTGGCGGCGATTGCCGGGGTAGCGTCCGGCTTTACCGCCAACTTGTTGATTGTGACCACCGATGTCCTGCTCTCCGGCATCAGCACCGAAGCCGCCAAAGCGGTGAGCGATACCGTGCACGTCAGCGTTATCGACAACTGGTTCTTTATGGCCAGTTCGGTGATTGTGCTGACCATCGCCGGCGCGCTGTTGACGGATAAATTCGTCGAACCGCGTCTGCCAGCGTGGAACGGCGGCAATAATCATCGCCTGCCACCGCTTACCGCGCTGGAGAATCGCGGCCTGAAAGCCGCTGGTATCGCCGCGCTGGTATTTATTGCCCTAATGGCGCTGCTGGTGGTGCCGGAACACGCGCCGCTGCGCAACCCGAAAACCGGCGGTATCATCCCCTCGCCGTTTATTCAGGGCATTGTACCGATCATCATCCTGTTCTTCTTCGTGGTGGCCATTGCCTACGGTGCGGTGACGAAGCAGATCCGCCGTCCGGATGATATTCCGCAGCTGCTGGTCGATCCGATGAAGAGCATGGCGGGCTTTATTGTGATGGTGTTTCCGCTGTCGCAGTTTGTTGCCTTCTTTAACTGGAGCAACATGGGCAAGTTTATGGCGATAGGCCTGACCGATGTGCTGGAGAGCGCCGGCATCAGCGGTGCACCGGCGTTTATGGGATTGATGTTCCTGTCGGCGTTCCTGTGCATGTTTATCGCCAGCGGATCGGCGATCTGGTCAATCCTCGCGCCGGTATTTGTACCGATGTTTATGCTGCTGGGCTTCCATCCGGCATTTGCCCAGATGATTTTCCGCATCGCCGATTCTGCCGTGCTGCCGCTGGCGCCGATGTCACCGTTCCTGCCGCTGTTCCTCGGCTTTCTGCAGCGCTATCAAAAAGATGCACAGCTAGGCACCTATTACGTGCTGATCTTCCCTTATCCGCTGGTGTTCTTTACCACCTGGATCGTGCTGCTGCTGGCGTGGTACGCGTTAGGTTTACCGATTGGACCAGGCGTTTATCCCAGCCTGCACTAAGCCTGCGCCATGGATGGCGATCACACTTCTGTGAACTGCAACGCATGTTGCCAAAATGTCACCGTAGCGCCTCTCGGCAACCTGTCACGAATTTATTATTCTGCTATTCCTTCGCTTGCTAACGGTTAATTATTTTAAAACCTCTCTCAGCCGTCAGCGGGTTCTGCAAACACCGAGGTCTATAGAACAATGACAACCATCACATCGACAGGGATGGCGAACGATCGCATGAGCGCGGATCGCCGCACCTTAGCCGGGCGCATTGATGCGCTGCCCTCTTCCGCGGGTTTGTGGCGCTTTATCACGCTACTGGCGCTCGGCGGCTTTTTTGAACTCTACGATCTGTTTGAAACCGGCTATATCAGCTCTGGCCTGATTGCCGCCGGCGTGTTTCATACCGGCTCTGCGGGCGTGTTCGGCATCGCCGATCAGGCGGCGTTTGCCTCCGCCACCTTCCTTGGCCTGTTTGTCGGTGCCAGCCTGCTCGCGCCCTATGCCGATCGCTTCGGCCGCCGCCTCACCTTTATGTGCGCGCTGGCGTGGTACGGCGCGTTTTCTCTGCTGATGGCGTTCCAGCAGAGCGCGGAGATGATTATCCTGTTCCGCTTCCTGGTCGGCATTGGTCTCGGCGTGGAGCTGGTGACCATCGATACTTATCTCTCCGAATGGGTGCCGGCGCATCTGCGCAGCCGCGCGTTCGCCTTCTCGTTCTTTATCCAGTTTCTGTCGGTACCGGCGGTGGCGCTGATGTCGTGGTGGCTGGTGCCGCAAACCATCCTTAGCCTGGAGGGCTGGCGCTGGGTGGTGATTGCTGGCGCAGTGTGTTCGCTGGTGATCTGGCTGATCCGTAAAAACCTGCCCGAATCCGCGCGCTGGCTGGCGCAACAAGGGCGCCATCAGGAAGCGCATCAGGTGCTGAGCGCGATGGAAAAACGCTGTGGCATCTCGCCAGGCGAAGACTTTTCCCACAGCGATGCCGCGGCACAGCTGCCGAAAAAAGGTCGCTTCAGTGAGATTTGGGCACCGGCCTATCGCAAGCGTACGCTGATGCTGGTGGTGATGAACTTCTTTCAGGCGATTGGTTTCTTTGGCTTCGGTAACTGGTTGCCCGCGCTGCTGTCGGGCAAAGGCGCCACCGTCACGCACAGCCTGCTGTATGCCTTTTTCATTACGCTGGCCTACCCGCTCGGTTCGCTGATTTGCAGCCGCTACGCCGATAAGATTGAGAACAAATGGCAGATCGTTCTGTCATCGCTGATGACGGTGGTGTTCGGCACGCTATTCGCCTTTATGACGAATCCGGTGCTGATGATCATCTGCGGTTTCCTGATCACCTACAGCAACGCCTGGCTGACCTTCAGCTATCACGCTTATCAAACCGAGATTTTCCCGACGCACATTCGCGCCCGCGCGGTGGGTTTCTGCTATTCGTTTAGCCGATTGTCGACGGTGTTCAGCAGCATTTTGATTGGCATTATTTTGCAGTATGCCGGCAGCCAGGGCGTGATCGCCTTTATCGTGCTGAGCATGTTGATGGTGATGCTATCGGTAGGAATTTACGGGCCGAAAACCCGTGGCATGGATTTGGAGAATATTTGAGTTGATGCCCTCACCCTAGCCCTCTCCCACAAGTGGGAGAGGGAATAATTAGGGGAGAAATATGCTCGATCGGTTCCCTCTCCCGCCTGCGGGAGAGGGTTAGGGTGAGGGAAAGCTACTGCCCTTCCAGCACCTTAATATCCGCGCTGCCCTGCTTCGGCTGCACGGTTTCGTCTTTACGTAGCGCCGCCACATCCTTCGCCGCTACGCTCGACTTCACGCCATTGCCCCAGCTGCCACGGATAAAGTTCACCACATCCGCCACCTGCTGGTCGTTCATGCGCCAGCCGAACGCCGGCATGGTGATCGCCGTTGGTGCACCCTGCACGCCAGGCAAAGTACCGCCCACCAGCACAATGTGAATCAGCGAGGTCGGATCGTCAGCCATCACCACCGGATTACCGCGCAGCGCCGGATAGAAGCGCTGATAGCCGCTGCCGTCGGTTTTGTGGCACGCCGCACAGCTATCGACGTAGGTTGCTGCGCCTGGCTGGCTGTCGTCACCTTTCCACAACGCTTTGGCGACGGCGTCATCCTGCTTAAACACCGCCTGATTCGGATCTTTTGCGCCGAGTGATTTCAGATATTTTGCAATCGCGCTGATATCGTCATCGCTCAGATATTGCAGGCTGTGCTGCACCACGTCGGTCATACCACCAAACACCGCGGTGTGATCGTTGCGGCCAAAGCGCAGGAACTGCTTGAGATCCTCTTCGCTCCAGCGGCCTAAACCATCGCGGTTGTCGCCACGCAGGTTGCTGGCGGTCCAGCCGTCAATCGGCGCGCTGCTGCCGGCGAGATAGTTGTTGCCTTCGTCGTTATTAAGCGCTTTTTCCTGCATGGTGATGCTGCGCGGCGTGTGGCAGGCGCCACAGTGACCGAGACCTTCCACCAGATAGCGACCGCGAGCAAGCACAGGATCTTCCTGCGCCGCCGGCTGGAACGCCTTCACGTCCGGCGCAAAGATGCCGCGCCAGATCGAGAGCGGCCAGCGCATCGACAGCGGCCACGGAATATCGCTCTCTTTATTGGCCTGCGCCACCGGCTGCACGCCGTGCATGAAGTAGGCATACAGCGCCTTCATGTCGTCATCGCTGACTACCGCGTACGACGGATACGGCATCGCCGGATAGAGCGTATCGCCGTTTTTCGCTACGCCGTGACGCACCGCTTTCTGGAAATCATCGTAGCTATAGTCACCAATGCCGGTGGCTTTATCCGGCGTGATGTTGGTGGAATAAATGGTGCCGATTGGCGTCGCCATGGGCAGTCCACCGGCAAACGGCTGACCGCCCTGCGCGCTGTGACACGCCACGCAGTCACCCGCGCGCGCCAGATACTCGCCGCGTTTCACCAACGCGTCCGCAGCGCTATCATCCGCCACTGCGGCGAACGTCATCGTGCCCAGAAACAGGGCTAAAATGCTTTTGATCATCGCCGTGTTCCTTATGCCTGTACCAGCGGGCCGGGGTTTTTCAGATATTGTTCACGAATGGCTTTGGCTGACCAGTAGGTCAACGCCGCCACCATGCCGGTTGGGTTGTAGCCGAGTCCTTGCGGGAACGCTGAGGCGCCTGGCACAAACACGTTTGGCACATCCCAGCTCTGCAGATAACGGTTAACCGCGCTGGTTTTCGGATCTTCACCCATAATCGCCCCACCGCTCATGTGCGTGGTTTGATATACGGTGGTATCGAAGTGGCTGCCCGGCCCTTTCGCGCCGCCGATGATCATTTTCGGGTTCATCGCTTCGGTGATTTTGCGCATCTTCTCAATCATGAACTGCGCCATCTTGATGTCGTTGTCCTGCCAGTCAAAGGTCATACGCAGCAGCGGCTGGCCGTAGGCATCTTTGTAGTTGGGATCGAGATCGAGATAGTTGGCGCGATACGACTGGTGCGCGCCGTGCGCATCCATCGAGATGTGATGGTTGTAAGTATCCGCTACCGCCGCTTTCCACTGGCTGCCCCAGTTCGGCGTGCCTTTTGGCGTCGGCAAACCGGAGATCGGCTTGGTACCGGCCTGGTTGACCCAGAACGGCGAACCGCCGACGAAGCCGTGCGGCCCGTGATCGAAGTTGTCGGCGTTGAAATCATCCACCGCCACACCCGCGCCACCGGCACCGATAAACGGGTTGGTGGTGGTGTTTTTGTCGAACAGCGCTTTCAGCGTCGAGATGTTCTGATAGGCAAAGTTACGGCCCACCACCCCTTCGTTGGAGATCGGGTTATAGGGTTTGCCGATGCCGGAAAGCAGCATCAAATGCACGTTGTGGAACTGGAACGCTGACAGGATCACCAGATCCGCCGGCTGCACCACTTCGCGGCCCTGGCCATCGAGATAGGTCACGCCGGTGGCGCGCTTTTTATCGTCAGTCAGATTCACGCGCAGCACGTAGGCGTTATTGCGCAGCTCAAACTTCGGCTCCTGGCGCAGTGCCGGCAGGATGTTCACATTTGGCGACGCTTTAGAATACATGTAGCAGGCGTAACCGCTGCAGAAACCGCAGAAGTTGCACGGGCCCATCTGTGCGCCGTAGGTGTTGGTGTACGGGCCAGAGGTGTTGGCCGACGGCATATCATACGGATGATAACCGACGGATTCTGCCGCCTGCGCGAACAGCTGTGCCGAGTAGGTGCGCTTCTGCGCCGGCAGCGGGAAGTCGCTGGAACGATCGGGCGCATACGGGTTGCCGCCTTTCTCTTTGCCCAGCAGCTTGCCTTTGATCGACCAGGCGCTGCCCGAGGTGCCGAACACTTTTTCAGCCTGATCGAAGAACGGTTCCAGCTCGTCGTAATTTACGCCGAAATCCTGAATCGTCATGCCTTCCGGGATGAAATTTTTACCGTAGCGCTGCTCGTAGTGGCTGCGCAGATTGAGCTCGACCGGATCGACGCGGAAATGGACGCCCGACCAGTGCAGACCGGCACCGCCGGTGCCGGTGCCCGGCAAAAACGCCGCCAGCTGGCGATACGGCACCGCCGTTTGTGACGCATCGTGACGGATGGTCACGGTACTTTTCGACAGATCCTGGAACAGTTTTTTACGGATGTTATAGGTCAGTTCATCGATCGACTGTGGATAGGAGCCATCCGGGTAGGTATCGCGATGCGGACCGCGCTCCAGCGCCACCACATTCAGGCCCGCTTCGGTCAGCTCTTTCGCCATAATCGCGCCCGCCCAGCCGAAACCGACCACCACCGCATCCACTTTTTTCAATTCATTTGCCACGCTTACGTCCTCTCCCCGCGAATATCCACCGACGGGAACGGATACCGTTCGCCGCGTTCCACCCAATCCATAAAGTCAGCGCGTGCGCCTGGGAAGCCAATCAGCTTCCAGCCCACCATGCCTTGATTGCCGCCGTGGATCGGATCGCTGAAGTACCCCTCGCGGGTGTTTTGCAGCAGGAAGGAGAAGAAGATTTTGGCCGGAAGCTGCGGAAACGCCGCGTTGCCGCTTTCAAACGCGGTCAGCAGTGCATCTTGCTGTTCAGCAGTTAACTCAGCGAACACTTTGCCGTGCTGCTTTTTGCTCCAGCCATCGGCATCGGCGAGACCGAGACGATAGATTTGTTGCGGCACCAGCGGCAGCTGATAGCCCAACTCTTTAGGCAGGTCCGGATTGAACGGGCCTTGCATGTACCAGTTGTTACCGATGGCGTACGGCGTGTTCATTTGACGATCGATAAACTCCGGTACGCCGGCTTCGAGTGCGCCAGGACCGCGTTCATCGCTGGGGATCAGGCGCGCCACGGCCGCGGTAATGAAGGCAAACTCTTCGGCGGTGAACCAGGTTGGCTGGTAGCTCCGCGCCTGTTGTGATGACGATTGTTGCTCTGCTGCCCCGGCGGCCATCGGCGCCACCAGCGCGCCCATCGCCGTACTGCCCACCGCCATTGCCGGCGCCAGGGTGATGGTTCTCAGCAGAAAATCCCTGCGACTGTGACCATTTTTTTGTTCTGACATGACATTGCCTCAGTACCACATATAATGCGATACGAAAGTTAAGTAGTTGCGTAGTATTGTTTTTTTATTGATAGCTTAAGGGATACAGCGTCACTGTTACCGGTAACAGCGCACAAAGTGTAACACCATTGCTGTTAATAATTTAGTTCGTAGAAACAAATCCGCACAAATTACTTAACATTTGCCGCTGTCGCTTTACATCGCAGCGGCGAAGCTGTCATCGTCAGATACAACCCACAACAGACAGATAACCCTATAAAGCGGTATAAAAGCGTACACACAACAGCGGAGTGCCTATGTTTAAGTCCTTTTTTCCGCGGCCATCGCTGTTTTTCAGCTCAGCTGCGATTTGGAGTTTGATAGCAATTTTTGCCTGGTTTGGCTTTTTCAATGACTTTCCCGCGCGCTGGCCGGCATTACAGGCGGCGATGCAACAGCCATTACCCACCAATGCCAGCCGATTTATTCACGTCAGCCAGCTCTGGTTTTATGCTTATTACTGGATTGTGGCTGGGATCTTTGGCCTTGCATGGCGCGTGATTGATAACCATCCGTGGCAGCGCTGGTCGGTGTGGGGGTCAATGCTGATCATCTTCGTCACCTGGTTTGGCGTGCAGGTTGGCGTGGGCGTGAATGCCTGGTACGGCCCGTTCTATGACATGATCCAGCAGGCGTTAACCAAAGCCGGTTCCGTCGCTATCCATCAATTCTATGTGCAAGTATTGGCGTTTCTCGGCATCGCGCTGATTGCGGTGGTGATTGGCGTGATGAACTCGTTCTTCGTCAGTCACTGGGTGTTCCGCTGGCGTACCGCGATGAACAATTACTACATGCACAACTGGCAGCGTCTGCGTCTGGTTGAGGGTGCAGCGCAGCGTGTGCAGGAAGACACCATGCGTTTCGCCGGTACGCTGCAGGACTGGGGCATTAACTTTATTCAGGCGATTATGACGCTGGTGGCGTTTTTGCCGGTGCTGGTGACGCTGTCGCACCATGTGAAAGAGGTGCCGATTCTCGGCAGCATTCCGTATGCATTGGTGATTGCCGCGCTGCTGTGGTCGCTGTTTGGTACTGCGCTGCTGGCGATGGTGGGGATAAAACTGCCGGGGCTGGAGTTCCGCAATCAGCGTGTGGAAGCGGCCTATCGTAAAGAGCTGGTGTACGGCGAAGACGATCCGGAGCGCGCCGCCCCGCCAACGGTGCATGAGTTATTTACTCGCGTGCGTCAGAACTACTTCCGCCTCTATTTCCACTATTTGTACTTCAACATCACGCGCATTATGTATTTGCAGGTGGATAACGTGTTCGGGCTGTTTGTGCTGTTCCCGTCGATTGTGGCGGGCACCATCACCTTGGGTCTGCTGAACCAGATCACCAACGTGTTTGATCAGGTGCGATCGTCGTTCCAGTATTTGATCACCTCGTGGTCAACGCTGATTACGCTGATGTCGATCTACAAACGTCTGCGCAGTTTCGAGCAGATTCTGGATGATATTCCGCACGATGAGATGATGCGCGAAGCGGCGGAGTAAGGTGCAGACTGTGAAACGGTGCGCATGAATGCGCTAACCCATTCTGCGATCATTGAAACGGTGCGCATGAATGCGCACCCTACGATGTAGGGTCGCCATTAATGGCGACCTGGCTACGCTAGCGCGCTAACACCGCAAACACCTTCTCAATCGCATACGCGCCCGGGTCTTTCACCCCATCCAGACTTTGTTGATTCAGATAAGCGGAGCGTCCGGCTTTGGCGCTCTGCATCTGCGCGGTCGCATCTGCGCCTTGCTGTGCGGCCTTAGCGGCCGCCGCCAGCGACTCGCCTGCGACTAACGCTTCCAGCGCCGGTTGCAGCGCATCCACCAGCGTACGATGCCCCGGCTGCGCACCACCGTAATGCTTCATGCGTTCCAGGCCGTGCATCAACGCCTGCGGCAGCGCGCTGCCCTCTTCCAGCTGCTGGCCGGCACTGGTGAACAGAATCGACATCAATACGCCGCTCGATCCGCCCATCACCGTTGCCAGCTGCTCACCAATCAGCGCCAGCAACGTTGGCAGCTCATCCAGCGGCAGCTGCTTATCATTGAGGCCGCGCTGAATCTTCTTCGCTCCGGCGGCAAAGGTCGAACCGGTATCACCGTCGCCAACTTTGGCATCCAGCGCGTTCAGTTCACTTTCCAAATCGATCAACGTCTGCGTGACGCCTGCAACAATCTTCGCTACTTCGGCATTCTCAGATGCATCAAAATCCAGCACGCTGCCGATTTTCTCTGCACGTTGCAGGCTGATCGGTGCAAAGTCATACATTGGCACCCAGCCCAGCACCTGAACCGGCGCGCTTAATGCTTCCAGAAACGCCTCTTCCAGCGCCAGCAGCGACAGTGAGAAGCCTTTCATATCCAGCGCACTCACCAGCGTCGCCGGGCCAATCAGATGGGTGATGCGCGCCGCCAGCGGCGACTGCAGCACTTCACGCGTCAGCAACGCCAGCTCCAGCTGTGAAAAGCCGCCGAGGTTGTTAATCAGCAGCAGCGCCTGCTTGCCGTCCGGCAACGCCTGCGCCAGTTTATCTGACATGATGCTGCTGATTTTACGGCTGTTTTGCGTATCGAGCGTCACCACGCCCGGCTCGCCGTGAATGCCCATGCCGAGCTCGCTGTGGCCTGGCTCAACGCGTTCATCGCGCTTTTCGCCTGGCACATGACAGGTGGCAAAGGCCAGACCAATCGACGAGGTGGCATCAATCGCGCGCTGCGCCAGCGCTTTGACCTCATCCAGCGATTGCCCCTGCTCTGCGGCAAAACCGGCGATTTTGTGCACCAGCACCGTGCCGGCAATGCCGCGCGGCTGCGGGTTTTCCGGTAGCGCGATATCATCCTGCACCATCACCAGCTCAACCTTGTAGCCGAGGTTTTTCGCTTTCTCGGCCGCCAGACCAAAGTTGAGACGGTCGCCGGTATAGTTCTTCACAATCAGCAGGCAACCGGCGTCGCCCGTCACGTTCACGATGGCGTTTAGCACCGCATCGACGCTCGGCGAGGCAAAAATGTCGCCACACACCGCCGCCGTCAGCATGCCTTTACCGACGAATCCGGCATGCGCCGGTTCATGACCGGAACCGCCACCCGAAATCAGCGCCACTTTGCTCTTATCCCAGTCCGAACGCACCACCACACGGATCTCATCGCCAAGATCGAGGCGACTGAGGTTATGCCACGGCGTACTGAGTAAAACCCCTTCGATGGCTTCGTTTACCAGATCGTTTTTCTCATGCATAAAAAACTGGCTCATAGCGTCCTCTCTTATGGTGTTGTCGTCCTACAGGGTAGCGTATAACGCATCGCAGAAATGCAAAGGGCGGCACAAGCCGCCCTCTAATTCAGACTATTACCGCTTATAAGGCGATACGAAGAACGCTGTCCGGATTCTTAGGTGGCTCTTTGCGTGAACCCGGCTGCTTGATACTGACGAACAGCGTTTTGCCATCGGCTGAGAGCGCCAGGCTGTTTGGCAGGCCCGGCGCTTTCACCGTGCGTTTCACCTTATAGCTGCTGGCGTCGATGATGCTGATTTCACCGGCTTTACGGTGGGTGACGTACAGCTCATCACGATCGGCATTGAACAACACCGCCAGCGATTCCGGCACAGCGATCTTGTGAATCACTTCCTGCGTACGCGTGTCCAGCACCAGCACCTGCGGCTGCTTTGAATCGCTGAGGAAGGCGCGATGGCCTTGAGTGTCCAGCGAGATGTTAAGGAAGAAGTGATCTTTGTCGCCCTCAATTTTCTGACGTTTTTCAATCGCGTTCAGACGCGTATTGATGGTGACCAGCTCGTTATCCGCATTGGTCACATACAGCTTCTGCGCCGCAGAATCGATCGCCAAACCGGTGCCCATTTTGCCGGTGTTCGGCACGGTGCTAATCAGTTTCAGGGTTTTGCCATCCACTACCCACACCACGCTCTGCTCACCAAGACCCGTGATATACACGCGATCGGTAGCCGGATCGACGGCCAGCTGGCGCGGCTGCAGCGGACGCACGGTTTCACTGCGCTTGCGACCATCCAGCACCAGCGTGTTGATCACTTTGCCGCTGGTCGCATCCACCGCCGTCAGTGAACCGTCGCGCGTGTTACCGAAATAGAGCGTGTTGGTTTTCTGGTTGATGGCTGCGCCAAAGGTCGGCAGATCGGTGCTGATGGTTTGCTTCACCGCCAGATCCTGCGGATCGAGACGATAAACGGTGCCGCCTTTTTTGTCGGTTGTGCTTTGCGCGGTCGCAAGGAACAGCGCGTTATCGCTATTGCTAAACGCCAGCTCATAAGCGCCTTTTGCAATCACCTGATTCAACGGCTGAGTTTCCGCCGCAATCGCCGCAGAGGTAGAGAACAGCGCCGTTGCCAGCAACAGAGGACGCAGCGCCCACGATTTTTTATTCGCCTTCATAACTTCTCCATAGCAAAAACACCGCCTGATGGCAGTGAAGTGAAAGCTCGACATTACAACCAATGTAAAAAAGACAGCCCGAGGCGAGCCGACAAAAGAGGTTATTATTTGAGAATAGTAATCATTTCGGAGGGAAAGTGACAGGATTTTATCAGGTTAGCAACGCCGCCAGGGCGCCCGAAGGCACCCTGTCAGCACAGAACGTTTATGCGACTTACTTGGTCAGTTCAGCAGTCATGTGCACGCCGTTGTTGAAGTTGGCTTCGGTCACTTTATAGGAAGCACCAGCTTCATGCGCCTGAGCAGCGATTTGCGCTTCTGCGCCATCCAGCGTTGAAGCGGTTGCAGTGATGCTTTGTGCAAAGCTTGCGAATGGCAGAACGGTAAGAGCAACAACAGCAGCAAAAGTTTTGATAGATTTCATGGTCAATTCCTTAATGTACGTTTAATTGAGTAAGGCGTTATCGCCTTGTTGAGAGACATAATAGGCGCAGAATTGATCAGTAAAAAGCGGAGAGATTTGCCGTAGTTGTTCGATTATTTTGAACATATAAAGCACGTTTAGATTAACCTTGCTGCAAACGGTTAAAAATCTGACATTTAGTTAAAAGGCAGGATAAATGGCTGTGATAGGTATTTGTAAGAATCCATGCGGTTATCAACCCGGTCGCCATAAATGGCGCCCCTACGCTGTTGTAGGGTCGCCATTTATGGCGACCGGGTAGTGATTAACCGTGATGCCTAACGCGGGTGAAAATGGTGATAGCGGCTAACAGCATGAGCACGCCGCTGGCGAGGAACACGCCGCCTGCGCCCTGCAGATCAAACATCCAGCCACCCGCTGCGGCACCGGCGGTGATCGCCAGTTGAATGGTTGCCACCAGCAAACCACCGCCCGATTCGGCATCATCCGGCACCGCACGTGAAAGCCACGTTGACCAGCCGGTTGGCATTGAACCAAACGCCAACCCCCACAGCGCCACGCCCGCGCCCACCAGCCACGACACGTTGCCAAAACTCACCAACACCAGCGCCGTCACGCTCATGACCAGCGCCATTCCCGTCAGCGTCAGCGAAACGCTGCGCGTCACCAGATAACCGGCCAGCGAGGTACCAAAGAAGTTGGCCACGCCAAACGCCAGCAGCACCAGCGACAGCTGATTCACATTAAGCTGCGCGCTACCTTCCAGGAACGGACGCAGGTAGGTAAAGAAGGCAAAGTGGCCGGTGAACATCATGATTACTGCCAGCATGCCCCAGCGCATCACACTGTTACGCAGCAGATCCAGTACGCCACCGCTGCGCGCTTTGTTCACGGGCGGCATCGCAGGCAAGGTGAAAAACTGCCATAACAACGCCAGCACGCCCAGCGCCGCGGTCAGCATGAAGATATTACGCCAGCCGATAATCGCCCCCAGATAACTGCCGAGCGGCGCGGCAATGATGGTTGCCAGTGAAATACCGCTGAACACGATTGAGAGCGCACGCGGCACCTGATCGCTCGGCACCAGTCGCATGGTAATGGCGGTAGACAGCGTCCAGAAACCGCCAATCGCCACGCCCAGCAGCACGCGGGCCAGCAGAATCATCGGCAGATTCTCAGCGAAGGCCACCAGCAGCGCGGAGGCGATCAGCAGTAGCGTAAAGCCCAGCATCACCAGACGGCGATCGATCTGACGCGTTACGTTACCGATCACCAAACTGGTGAGCAGTGCCACCAGCGCGGTGACGGTCACCGTTTGTCCCGCCTGTCCTTCGCTGATATGCAGCGTGTCGGCGATCGGCGTTAGCAAGCTCACCGGTAAAAATTCCGCGGTAATCAGGCCGAACACGCCAAACGCCATGGCAAACACCGCACCCCACTCCGGTTTCGTCACCTCTAAAGGTGATTCGACTATTTCAGTTTCCAGGCTCATCTGTGATCCCCATCACAAAATATTAGGCTTTAAGCATAGAGACTCCCATCAAGACGATCTATGATGCAGAAACTTTGTTTTTTGATTATTCGTCTGGATTCGTATGAGCCGCTATGAAGATCTGACCAGTGAACTGTTGATGGGCATGCGCCTGTACGGCGTCAAATATCAGCGTATCGCGCTGCATACGCCGTTCGGTTTGCAATATGACGACGCGCCAGGCCGCGCGCAGCTGCATTTTGTTGGGCGCGGATCCTTGCTGATCCGCTCCGCGTCGGGCGTGATCTATCCGCTGCAAGCCGGCGATGCGCTGCTGATTCCGCACGGCAAACCGCACGCGTTAATCTCGTCTGAAGACGCAATCTGCGAACCCATCTCCACGTTTAACAGCCGACCGATTTGCGCCAGCGTTTGCGCCATCGACGACAGCAGCGAGCTATGCCCGGATAACAGCGATGTGATTCTGTTCAGTGCCTGCATGGCGTTCGAACTCGGCGGCATGCAGCCGCTGGTGCACACCATGCCGGATGTGATGCTGGTGAGTACGCTGCTGGCGCAATATCCCGAGATCCAGCCGATTCTCGATGCAATGGAGCGTGAAACGCGCCAGCGCAAAGCCGGTTTTGCCGGGATTTTGTCGCGGCTGGCGGACGTTGTGGCGGCGCAGATTGTGCGCGGTTGGGTGGAAAACGGCTGTGGCAAAGGCAGCGGACTGGTGCAGGCGCTGCGCGATCCGCGTCTCAGCCAGGCAATGGCGGCGATGCACCGCGCGCCCGGAGAGAACTGGACGGTGGAACGACTGGCGCGTGAATCCGGCAGTTCACGTTCGGTGTTTGCCGCGCGCTTCCAGACGGCAACCGGCATGACGCCGCTGCGTTATCTCACCGAGCTGCGCATGCGGCTGGCGGTAGAACGCATTGTGAATGAGGGGGAAGCGGTGGAAAGCGTCGCCTTCCACCTCGGATATGGTTCGCTGGCGGCGTTTAGCCGCGCGTTTAAACGCATTGTCGGCACCCCACCCGGTGCGCTGCGTGCCGGACGTGAGCTCATCTGAAGATCAACGGAACACGCTGATCGCTTCCACCAGACGGTTGGCCTGATGCTTCATGCGGCCCGACGCCTCTGCGCTTTCGGCTACCCGCGCGGCGTTTTGGTGGGTGATATCGTCGAGATCTTCCACCGCCGTGCTGACCTGCGTTAAGGCAGCGGCCTGCTCGGCGGTGGCACCGCTGATTTGTGCAATCAGCGCGGTGACATTCTGCACCTGGCCGACAATATCCTGCATGGTCTGTCCTGCCGCATCAGCGTGATCGCTACCCGACTGCACCCGGCTGGCGCTGGTTTCCACCAGATGTTTAATTTCGCTGGCCGCCTTGGCGCTACGCTGTGCGAGGTTTCGGACCTCACCGGCCACCACCGCAAATCCTTTGCCCTGCTCACCGGCGCGTGCCGCCTCAACCGCCGCGTTCAATGCCAGAATGTTGGTCTGGAAGGCGATGCCGTCAATCACGCTGGTGATACTGGCAATACGCTGCGAGCTGTCGGCGATCTCCGCCATCATGCCAACCATCTCCTGCATGACTTCGCCGCCCTTGATCGCCGCAGAACTGGTGGATTCTGACAGGCCATTCACTTCACTGGCGGTTTCGGTGTTGCTCTTCACCGTCGCCGTCATTTCATTCATGGTTGCCGCTGTTTGTTGGACGTTGGCGGCCGCCTGTTCCGTGCGACGGCTCAGTTCGTCGTTGCTCCGCGCAATGGCATCGCTGGCGCTCAACACATTGATCGCCTGGCCGCTGACATCATCCACCAACCAGCGAAACATCAGGCCAAGCTGACCGATGGCGCGCAGCGTTACCCCAATCTCGTCAACGCGATCAATCTGTTCAACTTTGTGGCTGGCACCGGTCGCCACACTTAACGCCTGCCGACACATACGCTCCATCGGACGCGAAATTTGCTGCTCCAGCCACAGGCTCGCCAGCAGCAACATCGCCGCCATGCCGCCAGCGAAGCCGCCAATTGCCACAGGAGCCACGCCCAGCAACCAAACGCCCAGCACTGAAAGTGGCAGCAGCGTGAGTAAGGTCGAGCGAATACGCCAGCGCAGCGGCAGCGTTTTCAGCAGCGAGCCGAGGCGGCGCCAGCCGGTACCTACGATCAATCCTTTATAGAAGCGGCGCCCGCCAGCCCGACCTTCACGGAATGCGCGATACAGCGTTTCGGCTTGACGAACCTCCTCTTTCGATGGCTTGGTCCGCACCGACATAAAGCCCTGCACTTTGCCTGCGCGTACTACCGGCACCGCGTTGGCGCGTACCCAATAGTGATCGCCGTTCTTACGACGGTTTTTCACCAGCGCGGTCCACGGCTCTCCCTTTTTCAGGGTTGACCACATATCTGCAAACGCTTCTGGTGGCATATCGGGATGGCGCACCAGATTATGCGGCTGTCCATTCACCTCTTCAGGGGAGAATCCGCTGACGTTGATGAACGCATCGTTGGCGTAGGTGATGTGGCTATTAAGATCGGTGGTCGACATCAAAGTCGCGTCATCGTCAAACGCAAATTCGCGCTGAGTGACGGGCTGATTGTTGCGCATGTGTGTGTCCTTGCAAAACGCAGGCTAAAAGAAAAAAATCTATTACTCTTTTTTACCTTTTCGGCACAAGAACGGTCTGGCTTTAGCATCAGTTCAAAATTAGCGGCAACAAAAAAGCCGCTTTGCAGCGGCTTTCACAGTTTTGTCACTGACCTCATCGATTAACCGGGTTTTACAGTAAACCAGATCAATGTTTTGCTTTTAGCACCCAGATCAGAACTGCCACCTCACGCCAACGTTATATCGCCACCCTTTGGCGCCATTGCCATCAATCTCTTTGCGATAATCCGCCTCGGCGTAAAGTGAAACGTCTTTCTGCACGGTTGCGGTACCACCGGCACCCACTTCCCACATCTGGCCGAAGTGACCGCTGCTGAAGGTGGCGCCCAATGCTGGATTATCCACTGATGAAACCGATGTATCCGCCGTGCCGCCCCAGCCTTTGTAGTAGTTGGCGCGCAGATAAGGCGTGTACTGGCGGTTACTGTCATCAGTCCAGGTGCGATCAAGGCGCGCGCCGAGGCGGCCAATGGTTTGGTTGTAGTCACCGTAACGCACTTTATTGCCGTCTTCATCGGTGAAGTCATTCATGTTCAGCTGCATGTACATTAGCTGCGCCTGCGGCTCCAGCTTGTAACCCTCGCCTAACTCAAACGGATATCCGCTCTCCAGCGACGCTGTCCAACCGTGGCCTTTCAGCTTTGCCACTTCCTGGGTACGGGCAATATCGGTTTCACCACGATGCCAGTCGAAGGACAATACGCCATCCAGATAGAAGCCGCTCTGGCGCTGCCAGGTACCATAAAACGCCAGGCTGTCGCTGTCGAAGGTGGTGCTGCTGTAGCCATCTGCCGCATCAGGACGGATCCGTGTGTTGCCACGCGTATAGGCGATACCGCCGTGCAGACTATCTTTGTCGCCGTCGAGGCGCAGCAGGTTACCGCCGACCTGCACCGCGCTGTAATCCAGGTCGAAGTCATAGCCGTAGTCACGGAAGCTTTGATCGCTTTTGTACTTCATGTTCGAGCCGATATAGCGCAGGAACATCTCGCCGCCATCGCCTTCTGGTCGCGTCTGCTCGTGGCGCAGTTCGCCCAGACGCTTATGCAGGTCGTCAATAATCGCCGCCGTGTAATAGGCCAGGCCCACCGGCGCAGAAACATAGGATGGAACCTGCGGTACCACCGCCGGACGAGAATCGTAGCTGTGTGGGGTACCAAACCCATCGGTGACAAAGGTAGGCTGGCAGCTCGCGCTGTCCTCACAGACGTAGTAATTGGCCAGACGATAATCCCAGTAATTGTTACCACTGCCGCTAACCAGCCGTTGGTTAGCATCGCTGCTGCCCGGCGCGAAGGTGTAGAGCCGATATTGCCACGGCCCCGCGGCCAGATAGCCCCCTTTCAACGCAAAGCTGTCAGGACTGGCATTACCGCCCACCTGCGCCAGCGAAATACCTTCGTTGCCTTCCACACCGCCATTATGATTGAGATCGGTCAACGCACCGGTACTGGCATCCGTCAGTTTCACATTGATAAGCGTGGTGCCCGTGGCATTGCCGGTCACGTTCAGATGGTCGGTGTACTGGTTGCTTAACGCCCCGCCCTCATTGAGAGTGGTGATGAGATTAAGCTGCCCGCCACTCGAGGCCAGCGAACCGGCGATATCGAGCGTGTTGCCCGGCGAACCTGCACCGTTAGTGAGATCCAACGTACCGGCGTTATTCACCACCAGCGAATCGGCAGTGCCGCCAGCCAGCGTAGGATGCACGTTATCGCCCGCGTACAGGGTTGAATCCGCATCCACATTGATGATGCTGTGCGCTAACTTGAGGTTGTCGGTTAACGTCCAGCGGGTGTTGGCAAAGTTGATGGTGCTCCAGCCGCTGCCGAGGTTAACCCCTTTGCTGAGATCGTCGGCGCTGAAGCTGCCGCCGCGCGCGTCGATCTGGCTGAAAGTTAACGTATTGCCGGTGCCAGTGCCGCTGGTGAGATGGTAGGTCGTGCCGAGATCGACATTGCTCACCTCAGCACTGTTGTTATTGTCATTGCCCATCGTCAGGCTGCCGTTAAGCGTGCCGCCCGTCCAGCGGAACACGTCTGAGCCTCCGCCAGGGTTGATATCACCGCGGACATCCCCTTCCGTGAGCAGAATGACGTCATCGGCGTTACTGCCCGCCACCGCCACGGTTTGTGGATTAGCGGTGATGATGTTGCCGAGGTTCTCAAACACCGTTTTCCCCCCACGCAGATCCACCACCGGTGCCGTCAGGCTATTCGAACTGAGATTACCGGTATTAACGATGGTGCCTGCGGTACTGGAAACCAGCGCCGAGCCACCTGCGGCATTATCGATATTGACGTTTGCCGCAGTAGTGATATTGCCGGTGGTATTGGCCTGGATGCCCGTGCCGCCAGCACCGGTAACATTGAACTGATAGCCGGAACCGAGGATTAAATCACCGCTGCTGGTTGAGCCATCGGCATTAGAGATTTTCAGGCCGTTGCCGCTGCCGGACACATTGGTGGTCACCGTGGAGGCGGGATCAAACCCTACGGCGGTACGAATACCGTTACCGTTGCCAACGTTGATGGTGAGATTGCTCAGGCCGACACTGCTCAGTTCAGCACGGTTCTCAATACCGTTGCCGCTCCCTAACACATTCACCGTGGCGTCGCTGGCGCTAAGCGCTGTTGCGCCGCTATCCAGTAAAATACCGTGTGCATTACCGCGCGTGGTGATCACCGTATCGCTGCCGGTTAACGCCAGCTGGGCGCCGTCGCTGATGCGCACACCTGCGGTGCCATTATCGACGTTGATGGTGCCGCCCTTCGCCAGCGTGGTGCCGTTACCGGAGACATCCAACCCGGTGCCATTTGCCACGTTAACCACGCCATTGTTGGTGATCGTGCTGCCCGCACGAGAGCGGATGCCGATGTTGTTGCTGCCGGTGAAATTCACGTTGCCGTTGTTGAGCAATTCAGCGCCGTTCGTCACATCAATGCCCACCGCATTAGTGCCAGCGCCGCTCACGGCACCGTTATTGGTGACTAACGTGGGCGCTGCGCTGCCGTTTAATGCGTTGCTGAGATCGGTACGCAGGTTATTGACCAGCACGCCAACGCTATTGGTGCCGCTGGCATTTATCGTGCTACCGGCTGCCAGCGTTGCCTGCGCGCCACCCTCGGCACGTACGCCCGTACTGCCATCGCCGCTGGCAATAAATTGGCCGTTACCGCTGTTTAGCGTACTGCCGCTTCCTGAGACAATCACACCGGTGCTGTTTGCCGCGCTGCTGGTAATAGCGCTGCCGTTGCTCAGTGCCAGCGTGGCGCCGTCATCAATGCGGTAACCGGTTGAACCGGTTGTGTTGGCATTGAGTGCATTCGCCGCGCTGTTAATGAGCGATCCTGCCCCCGCCGCGTGATAGGCAATCTGGTCACTATTATTGAACACTGGCGTGGACGCCGCAGAGACGTTAACCCGAGCACCGCTCAAGGCTTCAGCGCCAATGGCACCCACGCCGTTAAGATTCAGTGCGCCGCTGTTAAGATTGGCCACCGCGCCACTGCCGCTGGCACTGACGCCACGCGTCCGCGCCCCCGTGCTGCCGCCGTTAACGTTGATGATGCCGCTGTTATTCGCCGTGGTGGTGGTACCGCTGCTGTTAACAGAAATACCGGTGCCGCCATCGTTAATGTTGATATTGCCACTGTTGGTGCCGGTGGCACCGCTTTCCACCCGAATGCCGGTCGCGTTGGCGCCCGTAAAGTTAATATCCCCGGTGTTGGTTAACTGCGCACGATTACGCGCCAGGTAGCCGGTTAATCCACTCGCATTAGAATTGAGTGTCGCAGCAGAATTAAGACTGGTGCTGGCAACCGGAGAACCGCTGTTTTTACCAAAAATATCGTGCTTCTGGCCGTCGACAATTGCCCCAATGGCATTGCTTCCGGTGAGGTTCATGGTGGTGGTGTTAGCAATGACGCCGGTTGCTCCTCCTTCAACGGTGATGCCATTTGCACCGGTGCCACTGACGTTAATTTGCGCCGCATCCGTGTTCACATTGGTGCCGGGGCCGCTGCCAACAACGGCGGTGGAACCCGCGCCTGAAGCCGTCAGCAGCAAATTATTACCTTCGAAAAGTGCCCCCTGTTCGACCCGGAACAGCGTTGAGTTCTGTGTCGTTACGTCAAAAGGATTACTGCCCAGCACGTTAATCAGCGCTTTCGGGCCGTATGCGAAGAAGGCAATCTGATTAGTACCGCTGGAGAAGGTTGGCACAGCGGCAGGATCGACGGTAACCGTTGCATCACCGCGCGCGTGTACGCCAATCGCCCCGTTCCCGCTAAGGTTGATGGGACCGCCTATCGTCGCCTGCGCGCTACCGGTCGCTCCCTGGCCCTCAACCCACACACCGTAGTTGCGCGTACCGCTGGCGGGATCGGCACCGCCCGCGACGTTGATGACGCCGGTTGAGGTGGCGCTAGCCGTATTACCATTGGTTGCCAGCACCTTCAGCCCGGTGCCATTCACGCCGTTGAGATTAATCACGCCGGTGTTACTGTTAGTGATCGTGCCTGAACTGTTAGTCACCAACATACCGACATTTTCACGCGGTATGGCCGCTGCGGCACCGTTTACGTTGATGATGCCGTTGTTGACCATCGTGACATTATTGGCACCGGTTGCCGACATCCCCGCCGCATTTTGCGTTTTGCTACCAATGGTGATGGTGCCGTCATTGGTGGCGCTACCGTTAGCCACCAGCGCAATACCGCTGGTCAATCCGCTCTGGTTCATCGCCGTATCGGCAGCCGCATCGCCCGGGCTATTTTGTGGTCCACGACCAATATAAATAGTGCCGCTGCTGGTATTGGTAAACGTGGAGGTGGCATCGGTGAGCAATACGCCCGAGGTGATGCCACGTGCGCTGGAGCCATTGACACCAACGTTAATGTTACCGCTGTTTGTGGCGGTGGAGGTGGCCCCCAGGTTGATACCGGCCACGCCATACGTGGAGTTACTGCCGGTAGTGGCGAGGTTGAGAATACCGTTATTATCGAAAGTACTGCCGTTTTGTACATTCACACCGTTGGCACCGTAACCGGTCGATCCTATACCGGTGCCATCCTGACGATTAAGAAAACCGCCGTTAATGACGCCGTTATTGGTGCCCTTACCGTTATCGGTTAATACCAGCGCGGTGCCGTTATTGGTATTGCTTCCACGACTCGCCAGCTTGCCATTAATCACGGCTTCAGCGCCGTTCGAGACTTTTATCGCTCCGCCCGCAGAAGCGCCAATAACTTCAAGCGTTTTGCCCGCCGCCAGATTCACTTTCGTTCCGGCACCCTCGGCATTAATCACAATGCGATCGCCGATCGGTTGCGTGACTTCGTCCGGCGGCGTAGCGCTGACGTCATACACGATATTGGCATTGGTGAAGGTAACGGCTTTATTGAATTCAGTCAGGTAGCGGGTTTTATCGAGATTGCCGGCCTGAAGCTGGCTGATTAACCAGTTGTTATAGCTCTGCAGCTGCCCAGCATTGGTGACGGTGAAATTGGTGCTCTTGCCATCCAGCGTCTGTACGCTGAATGCCCCGCCATAGGTGGCAAGATTTTGTACCTGATAGCTACTGGTGGCCGATCCCGATCCATCCGGTGTCGCGGTCGAACCGAAAAAATTAATGCGGTTATTGCTGTTCCAGTTGACGGTACTGCCCGCATCGACGTTAAACAATTGCGTCTGCTTTGCCGCCATTGTCCAGCTATTGGTGGCTGCGCTGCTGGCCGCATTGGCCTGGCCGATATTGACATCCAGCGTGCCGCCGCCCGTGACATCCGCAATCCGCGCATTAATGTATTGCCCATCATTTACGTTTTGGATATCAGGCACGCTGGTGGCGCTGGTGACGGGCGCCAGTGCCACCAGGCTGGCAGGGTTATACACCTGGAAGGTGGTGTTAGTACCGGTAGTCGGATCGGGCGTGGTGATAGCAAAGTTTTGCGGGCCAGGATCGAGGCGATCCTGATTAAGATATTGCGAACCGGAGGTGATCGCCACTTGCCCGAGGGTGGTGGTTACCGCCCCGTCCGTGCCTGGAGTAAACGCCTGGTTACCCGTCAGGGTTTCGCTATTACCATCGACGACAACTTTACCCACCTGGTTATCATTAGCTTGCGGCGTATACGCGCCTAATGTAACAGCCTGACTCTGAATCGCTGGATAGAACAGCAGCTGCGCCGCCATCATCCCTATCGCGATCGGATTTAATTTAAACCTCATACTTCCTCCAGTGGGCGTGCAGCGTCCACGCTGTTATTGCAACAGCGTTAAATTCATCTTGATGGGGATAAAACGGCAGGTTAATACCAATCCCGTGTCGTCATTTAATTCGAGAACAACTGTGTGAAGAAAGTAAGGCGTAGCGTTAAAGGGATGGATCGGTTGTTATAGATTTATTGGCTGTAGGTATAGACTTTTTTATTAACTGATGCAAAAGGGAATTTTGACTAACTTATTGTCATATGGGAGAAATAATTGCGAGCAGGGTTATAAATTGCAAATAATTTAAGACCAATATTAATTGAGAGACTAGCTTTCCAACTCATTAATAATTCTTTTATTTTTTCATAACACTTTACTTACACTCGGTCCGATAACGGCAAAAATAACCTAAACGAGTAAGCGATACGAGAAAATGCAAAAATGTGACTCAAATCACTATTTTTTCGGTCGCCATAAATGGCGCCCCTACGCTGTAGGGTGCACATTAATGCGCACCGAACCAACATCCGCACTGCATTTAGCTCAAATCCACATTTCGCGTTCCGCCCCACCACGTAAATGCGAAGCCTCCAATCCACGCCACTATTAGCCCGGCTAAATACACCGCCATACCGGCAAAAATTCCCTGGGATGAGGTCATTAACGGTAGCGTCACCAGCCCCGATGGACCAAACACCGTGTTCATCCCGACGGGCAGGCCCAGCCACGCCACCAGTCCAATAAAGAAGCCGCCCAGCGCACCGCCCAGACAGGCAGTAATAAAGGGTTTGAGGCGCGGCAGCGTCACGCCATAAATCAGCGGCTCGCCCACACCCAATAAGCCCGGCACAATCGCGCCCTTAATTTGCTTACGCAGCAGCGAATGCTTATCGGCTTTGCACCACAGCGCTAGCGAAGCACCCACCTGCCCGGCTCCGGCCATCGCCAGTATCGGAAAAAGTGAATTAAACCCCTGGGTTTCCATTAGAGCAAAATAGACCGGAATAAAGCCTTGATGGATACCGAACATCACCGCAATTAAAAACAGCCCGGCGAGGAGAGCACAGCCAAACGGATTACTGTTTAAATTGATGAAAAGCCATGACATCCCTTTAAATAATTCACCGCCAATCGGCATAATGACCATGAAGGTGACGGCGCCAGTAATAAGTAATGTCAGCAGTGACGTCAAAATCATATCGAGATTATCGGGAACCACTTTTCGCAGCTGTTTCTCAACCCAGGCACCAAATATAGCCGCCAGCAGCACGCCAATAATGTTGCCGCGCGGATCGATCGCCATACCAAAGAAATCTTCCATGCCGCTGTAATAGCCGACCGTGGCTTTGGGCACATAGCCGAGGATAAACAGCGAAGCGACGATCGCGCCGTTCACGCCGGTGCCACCAAAGGCTTTCTGCGCGTTATAACCAATCAAAATACTCAGGAACGTGAACAACCCTTTGCCGAACACCTTCATGTACGCCACGGTCGCAAGCAGCCAGCGCGCGTGTTCGCCGGGCTGATTAAGGTGGAATACCTGCTCAATCAGCGTGGCAAAGCCCAGGAGCAAACCGGCACCGATGAAACCAGGGATCAGCGGCGTAAAAATGGTGGCAAAGCGGGAGAGGAAACGGTGCAATGCGCTGGTTTGCTTCGCCTTCATCTGCTGCTTTTGCGCGGAGGCAATACCTTGCAGCTCCTGTGATGCAGCGGCTTCACTGCCATCATTGAGTAACGCCTGCATCTTCTCTGCCGCGGTTTGCGCCTTACCGGGGCCAAGCACGATTTGTAACTGCGCATCGCTCTCAATGACACCCAATACGCCCGGGAGCGTTTTAAGCTTTGCGCTATCAACACCTGCAGCATCTGCCAGCGTCAGGCGCAGGCGTGTCATACAGTTGCCGCACTGCACCACATTGGTTGCGCCACCCACCGCCTGCAAAATGTCGCGCACTACACCTTCGATAGCGGCCATTAATTAGCTCCTGCGCCACGCAAAGCGTTACGGATAAAGCCCTGATTCTGGCTCAGCAGGGCTTGCGCCTCTTCAGCATTGAGTTCGGCCAGCACCATCACAATCGCGGTTTTACAGTGTCCGTGACAGGCTGCCAGCGCCTGCTGCGCGGTGGCATCGTCACACTCGGTGGCTTGCTTAACAATATTCACCTGGCGCTGTACCAGCTTCTGATTGGTGGCTTCAACATCGACCATAAGATTGCCATACACCTTGCCGCTGCGAATCATCGCCCCGGTAGTGAGCATATTCAGCACCAGCTTCTGCGCGGTGCCGGCTTTCATGCGCGAAGAACCGGTCACCACTTCGGGGCCAACCACCGGCGTCAGCGCCACATCAGCGACCTGTGACATCGGGCTGTTAGGGTTACAGGTCAACGCGGCGGTAAAAGCCCCTTGCTGGCGGGCATACGCCAGAGCGCCAAGCACATAAGGTGTCCGGCCGCTGGCAGCAATGCCCACCAGCACATCGTTGGCGCTAAAAGCAATATCACGCAGATCCTGTGCACCCTGCTCAACGTTGTCTTCGGCGTTTTCTACCGCCTGCAGAATTGCAGCGTGGCCACCCGCAATCAATCCCACCACCTGGCTGCGCGGCGTGCCAAAAGTAGGCGGACATTCACTGGCATCAAGGATGCCCAAACGCCCCGACGTGCCCGCGCCACAGTAGATGAGACGGCCGCCTTTACTGAAAGCCGCAGTAATAGCATCCACCACCTGCGCAATCTGCGGCACGATGGCTTCTACCGCCAGCGCCACTTTTTTGTCTTCATCATTAATCACGCGCAGCATGGCTTCAGTCTCCAGCTCATCAATGTTTTGGCTGGCGGGATTACGGCCTTCGGTAATCATCTGGCTGAGATCGATCTGCATGACAGGCTCCTGTGAGAGAATAATTTATTCAACAAACTATATATCACAAAGAATTGTTAATTCGTCAGGTATATGTCATTTTTGCTCGCTACTGGGGATGGCAGACGTCCACAAAAAAGCCTGCATAAGCAGGCTATTACCCATGATTAAACGTCTTACGGGAATTTCTTATGTTTTAGCCAACTCTCTGCGGGCTAACTCCGCTAAGAATCCACTTCTTGACCCATATTCACGATGTTCCTCGACGTAACGATCAATGCGCGCTAACAAGTTTTGTGCAATCGTGATGTTTAACTTGATTGCCTTTCCATCATACTTGCTTACATCGACATCGACATAAGCCCAGGTGCCGCCCTGGCAGTCTTCATTATCAAGATGCGCATCAAAAGTTTTAGCTTCTGGAATTGCACCGCCTTCATCAACCGTAAACTCTACGTGCGCGTCTATCGCTTCCGCTGCATCTTTGATTGTGTTCTCGAAGGTATCGCCTGCGAAATAGCATCCGGTTACATCTGGTACAAACCCTGAGTAAGTGCCAGTTTCTGTCTTATGGATGTAAATTGGATATCTCATTTGCAACCCCCTACCCGCTCAAGCTGGATTTCTATTACGTACAAGGCACTTAAAATTATTACCGAAATTTGGGCGCGCTGTGTGCGCCTGTTTTCATATCTGTTTAAGTATTTTGTTTAGCGTCCCCGTTGAAATATCTTTTGTGGGATGAGGGACGGCAATGGCATAACTCACGCCATCCTTTTTGAAGATGTGGTGACTTCCTTTCACCCTTTTCTGTACCCAGCCATTTTGCTCTAAAAGCTTTATGAGTTCGCCACTGGTCAATCCAGCCTCCTTGAGTCCCTGGCACACAGTCATTATACCCACTATAACTACGCTATGCAGCACTTGTGGTTATAGTGGGTATGGATTTAAGCAAGGTTTGAGACAAAGGGTTATAAGACTTGTCTGCAGCGGGCATAAAAAAACCCGCCGAAGCGGGTTTCTGTGGATACCGATCGTCATGAATGGCGACCCTATGACGTAGGGTGCGCATTCATGCGCACCGGCAAATTAACTGGCGCTTTGCGTACGCAGCTGCTGCTCGTAGGCAGCGGCCTGTTTGGCGTCGAACTGGTCTTCCCAGCGTGCAATTACCAGTACCGCCAACGCGTTACCGATGACGTTCAGCGCAGTTCGTGCCATATCCATGATGCGATCAACACCGGCGATAAACGCCAATCCTTCCAGCGGAATACCCACGCTGCCCAGCGTCGCCAGCAGCACCACAAAGGAGACACCCGGCACACCAGCAATCCCTTTTGAGGTCACCATCAGCGTCAGCACCAGAATGATCTCGTCGGTGAGCGACAGATCAATGCCATACAGCTGGGCGATAAAGATCGCCGCAATGCTTTGGTACAGTGTTGAACCATCGAGATTAAACGAGTAACCGGTTGGCACCACGAAGCTGGTGATGGCTTTCGGCGCACCATAGGCTTCCATCTTCTGCATAATGCGCGGCAGAACGGTTTCGGAACTTGAGGTGGAATAGGCAAGAATCAGCTCGTCTTTCAGAATGCGCATCAGCGTAGTAATGCGCAGCTTACACAAGCGTGCCACGGTGCCGAGCACCACGAAAGCAAAGAACAGAATTGCCACGTACACCAGCAGCACCAGCTTGGCGAGTGGATAAAGCGAAGCAAATCCAAAGTTGGCGATAGTGACCGCAATCAGCGCAAATACACCCACCGGCGCATAACGCATGATCATGTGCGTCACTTTAAACATGGTTTCGGAAATAGAACGGAATACCGTAACCAGCGGATCGCGATGCTCCGATGGCAGCGCCGACAGGCCCATACCAAACAGTACCGAGAAGAAGATAATCGGCAGCATGTCACCCTTCACCAGCGAGGCGAAGATGTTCTGCGGGATCAGCGACAGGATGGTGGTCACCAGGCCGTGCGGTGCGTCCTGCACGGCGGCCGTTGTCGCTTCGTATTTAGAGATGTCCACCGTTACCAGCGTTGACATATCAATGCCGCTACCGGGTTGGAATACGTTGGCCAGCGTAATGCCGACCACAATGGCAATGGTGGTAATCACTTCAAAATAGATGATGGTTTTGACACCAATACGTCCGAGCTTTTTCGCATCTCCAACGCCGGCAATGCCGACAATCAGCGAGGAAATAACAATCGGCACCACGATCATTTTGATCAGATGGATAAAGATATCACCGGCTGGCGTCAGAATGTTGGTGATTAACCATTCACGTTCGCCGGGCTGATTATGCAGCACGGTTCCTACAATCACGCCCAAAATCAGCGCAACTAAAATCTGCCATGCAAGGGTGAATTTAAAACCTTTCATAACGCTTTATTTCCTCAAGTCAAAAACCCCTTTGCTCTGCTGCGAAGGTGCAGGAGAAATGTCACACAGGGAAGTGAGCAAAAGCCCGATAAAAATAGAAGGTTATTGTGGACTGCGCCGTTTACCGCTTGGCAGGCATTTTGCGCCTGCGAAATGATGCAGCCTGAGTAGATACCTGCTGAACAGGGCCGAGATAAGTACCATTTTCACTACGGTAAATGCAACCCCCGGCGCGATAGCGCAAATCTTACTCAGGTTAGTAGCATAAAATGCTGAGGCTTGTTAATGACCATAACTCGCTGTTATGAAAAGTGTTAATTCGATAAGTTTCCGCATAGCTATGCATAACTGGGCAAAAAGCACGCCGGTGCGTTTGCTGATTATTTGCACAACAGTGGCAGAGATCTCGTAGGCTTAGAGCAGCACAAGCTGCAATTTACGCAGCGTTTTAAACAAGTGATTCAAGGGCATTTTGCCGGGTGGAAAGGTCGTGATCCAGACTACAAAACAGAAACAAAGCCCTATTGCGCTCTTCCCTTAACCTTTGATTGACATATGATTAACATCTTCAAGGAGGTCAGCCATGAGCCAAATACACAAGCATCCCGTACCCGCTGCCATTGCAGCGAATGCCCTGATAAATGCCGATCAGTATGCGGCGCTGTACCAACAATCGGTTGACGATCCCGACGCTTTTTGGGGCGAACAAGGTAAAATCCTCGACTGGATTAAGCCCTACAGCAAAGTGAAAAACACCTCCTTTGCCCCCGGCAATATTTCGATTCGCTGGTATGAAGACGGCGCGCTGAACCTCGCCGCCAACTGCCTCGATCGCCATCTGCAAACGCGTGGCGATCATCCCGCGATTATCTGGGAAGGCGATGACGCCAGCGAAAGCAAAACCCTGACCTTCCGCGAACTGCATGGCGACGTCTGCCGCTTTGCCAATGTGCTCGTGAGCCTTGGTGTGAAAAAAGGCGACGTGGTGGCGATTTACATGCCGATGGTGCCAGAAGCCGCCGTCGCGATGCTGGCTTGCGCCCGCATTGGCGCGGTGCACTCGGTAATTTTTGGCGGCTTCTCACCGGAAGCGGTTGCCGGACGCGTGGTTGATTCCAATGCCAAACTGATTATTACCGCCGACGAAGGCGTTCGCGCCGGCCGCAGCATTCCACTGAAGCGAAACGTTGATGACGCGCTGAACAATCCAAATGTCACCACGGTGAAAAATGTGGTGGTGTTCAAGCGCACCGGTAAAGAGACCGGCTGGCGCGAAGGCCGCGATCTGTGGTGGCACGATTTAGTGGCAAAGGCCAGCGATCGGCATGAACCGGTTGCCGTGGATGCCGAACATCCGCTGTTTATCCTCTATACCTCCGGCTCCACCGGCAAGCCGAAAGGCGTGCTGCATACCACCGGCGGTTATCTGGTGTATGCCGCCAGCACGTTCAAGTATGTGTTTGATTATCATCCTGATGATGTCTACTGGTGTACCGCTGATGTCGGCTGGATCACCGGTCACAGCTACCTGATTTACGGCCCGCTGGCGTGCGGGGCGACCACGCTGATGTTTGAAGGCGTGCCGAACTGGCCAAAGCCGAGCCGCATGGCCGAAGTGGTGGATAAACATAAGGTTACCTTGCTGTATACCGCGCCGACCGCGATCCGCGCCCTGATGGCCGAAGGCGATAAGGCGATTGAAGGCACCGATCGTAGCAGCTTGCGCATTATGGGTTCGGTGGGTGAACCGATCAATCCAGAAGCCTGGGAGTGGTATTACAAGAAGATTGGCGACAGCCGTTGCCCGATCGTCGATACCTGGTGGCAGACCGAAACCGGCGGTTTTATGATCACGCCGCTGCCGGGCGCCACCGAATTGAAAGCCGGTTCCGCCACCAAACCTTTCTTTGGCGTGCAGCCGGCGCTGGTCGATAACGATGGCAATCAGCTGGATGGCGCCACCGAAGGTAACCTGGTGATCGTCGACTCCTGGCCAGGCCAGGCGCGTACGCTGTATGGCGATCACGATCGTTTCGAGCAGACCTACTTCTCCACCTTCAAAAATCGCTACTTCAGCGGTGACGGCGCGCGCCGTGATGAAGATGGCTATTACTGGATCACCGGCCGCGTGGATGATGTGCTCAACGTCTCCGGTCACCGCTTAGGTACCGCCGAGATCGAATCAGCGCTGGTGTCGCATCCAAAAATTGCCGAAGCCGCGGTGGTGGGTATTCCGCACAGCATTAAGGGCCAGGCGATCTACGCTTACATCACGCTAAACCACGGTGAAGAGCCTTCGCCAGAGCTGTATACCGAAGTGCGTAACTGGGTACGAAAAGAGATTGGCCCGATTGCCACGCCGGATGTGCTGCACTGGACCGACTCGCTGCCAAAAACCCGCTCCGGCAAGATTATGCGTCGCATTCTGCGCAAAATCGCTGCCGGTGATACCAGCAATCTCGGCGATACCTCTACGCTGGCCGATCCGGGCGTGGTAGAGAAATTGCTGGAGGAGAAACAGTCCATCACTATGCCGTAATCGGCATCGTCCCGACGGAGAGTGTCAGCCTGTCCACGGCAGGTTACTCTCCGTCACCTTTACCTTACGCCGTATGCCTTTCAACATCGCACAACCCATACCCAAAATAATTCGAGCTGCAGGAAGGCGGCAAGGATGAGAATTCCAGGAGCTTACTGAAGTACGTGACTGGGATGAGCATACGCAGCCAACGCACCTGTAGCTTGAAATAAGAAGGGTATATATAACTAGAATATTCAGTCAGTTAAATCACTTTACCGTGAGATTGCTGTCTGCCTTTCCTCTGGAGAAAATGTGATGAACGAAACCCTGGAACAACAGGAAGCAATCTGGCTACAAATCGAAAATAACCCGCGCTATCACGAACTGGTGCACAAACGTCAGGCCTTCGCGCTGCTACTTAGCATTATCATGCTGGTGCTGTACGTCGGCTTTATTCTGCTCATTGCCTTTGCGCCCGGCTGGCTGGGCACGCCATTGCATGCAGGTACCAACGTGACGCGGGGTATTCCCATTGGCGTCGGCCTCATCGTGATGTCTTTCGTGCTGACCGGCGTCTACGTATGGCGTGCCAACGGCGAGTTTGACCGTCTGACCAAACAGATCCTGAGCGAGGTGAAATCATGAAGCGCTTGCTCTCGATGTTTTTGGCTATTGTGCCCGCCAGCGTGTTTGCCGCCGATGCGATAACCGGCGCGGTACAGCGTCAGGCCACCAACTATGAAGCCATTATTATGTTCGTGGTGTTTGTGGCAGCGACGCTCGGCATTACTTATTGGGCATCCAAGCGCACCCGTTCGCGCAGCGATTACTACACCGCCGGCGGTAATATCACCGGTTTCCAGAACGGGCTGGCCATTGCCGGTGACTTTATGTCCGCCGCCTCGTTCCTCGGTATTTCCGCCCTGGTTTATACCTCGGGTTACGATGGGCTGATCTACTCGCTCGGCTTCCTTGTCGGCTGGCCGATGATCCTGTTTTTGATTGCCGAACGCCTGCGCAATCTCGGTCGTTACACCTTTGCTGATGTTGCCTCCTATCGCCTCGCACAGAAACCCATCCGTACATTGTCGGCCTGCGGCTCGCTGGTCGTGGTGGCGCTGTATCTGATTGCGCAGATGGTCGGTGCCGGTAAGCTTATCCAGCTGCTGTTTGGTTTGGATTACCACATCGCGGTGGTGATGGTGGGTATTTTGATGGTGCTGTACGTGCTGTTCGGCGGCATGCTGGCCACCACCTGGGTGCAGATCATCAAAGCGGTGCTGCTGCTGTTTGGCGCCAGCTTTATGGCGATTATGGTGATGAAAGCCACCGGCTTCAGCTTCAATACGCTGTTCACCGAAGCCATGGCGGTGCATCCGAAAGGTGCGGCGATTATGCAGCCAGGCGGGCTGGTGAAAGATCCGATATCGGCGCTGTCACTCGGGCTGGGCTTGATGTTCGGTACCGCCGGTTTGCCGCATATTCTGATGCGCTTCTTTACCGTGGCCGATGCGCGTGAAGCGCGTAAAAGTGTGTTCTGGGCCACCGGCTTTATGGGCTACTTCTACTTCCTGACCTTTATTATCGGCTTCGGCGCGATATTACTGGTGGGATCGAATCCGGCCTTCAAAGATGCCAGCGGCGCCCTGCTCGGCGGCACCAACATGGCGGCGGTCCATCTGGCGAATGCGGTTGGCGGCAGCTTGTTCCTCGGCTTTATCTCGGCCGTGGCTTTCGCCACCATTCTGGCGGTCGTTGCGGGTCTGACATTGGCGGGCGCTTCTGCGGTGTCACACGATCTCTATGCCAGCGTAATCCGCGAAGGTAAAGCGACAGAACGCGATGAGTTGCGCATCTCGAAGATCACCGTGTTGGTATTAGGCGTGGTGGCGATTGCGCTGGGGATTCTGTTTGAAAAACAGAACATTGCCTTTATGGTCGGTCTGGCGTTCTCGATTGCTGCCAGCTGTAACTTCCCCATTATTTTGCTTTCGATGTACTGGTCAAAACTGACCACGCGCGGCGCGATGATTGGCGGCTGGCTGGGATTGATTACGGCAGTGCTATTGATGATCCTTGGCCCAACCATTTGGGTGCAGGTGCTGGGGCATGAGAAGCCGATTTATCCGTATGAGTATCCGGCGCTGTTCTCGATGCTGGCGGCGTTTATCGGCATTTGGCTGTTCTCGATCACCGACCACTCGGCGCGCGGTGCCGAGGAACGTGCTCGCTTCCGCGGACAGTTTATTCGTTCGCAGACGGGAATAGGAATTTCGCAGGGTAAATCGCACTAGGAGCGGTGATTGACCAGGTCGCCATAAATACGGTGCGGTGATTGACCAGGTCGCCATAAATATGGTGCGCTGATTGACCAGGTCGCCATAAATGGCGACCCTACATGTAGGGTGCGCATTAATGCGCACCTGGTTATATCATTATTAGAAACGCAGTGACGCGCCAACGTACGGCCCATCAACCAGCACGTTATCTTTACGGCTGCCCTTATTGTTCAGCTCAATATACTGATAACCCACACGCAGGTTCAGCAGCGAAATTGGCGTGAAGCTCAGGCCACCAGACGCTTCCTGATAGCTATCCAGACGATCGGAGAACGCTTCCGGTGCATAGTAATATTCGCCATACAGTCCCCACATGCTGTTGAAGCTGTACTGCGCGCCGCCGCCCACTGCTACGGTAAAGCCATCACGACCATCTTCCGGATGGGTGAATAGCGCTTTCGCCGTTGGCGCAATGCGGAAATCGCCCACGTCGATGTTATAGCCCAGGCCGGCACCATAGGTGCTGCCATCGTGATCGCTGCGCAGCCAGTTGCCTTTCAGGAACAGGCCTGGCGAGGTAGTACCGAGACCAAGGTTCAGGTTGGTGCTGTGCTCACCCACGTCAACACTGCCCTCAATCGCCTGCGCGCCGCTGCTCAGCAGTGCCAGACCCAATACGCTTCCAGTAACAAGTTGCTTTAACATGTGATTCCACTCCATGAAGGACCAATAATTCGGCGGCAAGGGTACCAGCCTGGCAGCGGGAGACAACATTATTTGGAAAGCTTTACGTAAAAATGGGTTACGACGGGCAAAAGAGCCGCTTCTTAAGCGGCCCAAAGCAGATGACTGAGCAGGGGCGCGAGAATGACCGTCACCACGCCGGAGAGCATCATTACCAGGCTCGAGACCACCCCTTCTTGCTGACCCAGTTGATAAGCGCGCGCGGTCCCTGCACCGTGCGATGCCGCACCGAAGCCCGCGCCTTTCGCCACGCCCTGCTTAATGGCAATACGCAGGAACAGAACATCGCCCACCGCCATACCGAACACGCCGGTGATCACCACAAACAGCGCCACCAGATCCGGCTGACCGCCAATCGGCTGTGCTGCCGCCAGCGCAAACGGTGTGGTAATCGAACGTACTGCCAGGCTGCGCTGGATGGATTCCGGCAGCGCCAGTAAACGCGCCAGCCATACCGAGCTGCACACCGCCACCAGCGTAGCGGTGACGACACCCACGCTCAGCGATAGCCAGTGGCGCTTGATGATCTCGAGGTTCTCATACACCGGTACGGCAAATGCCAGCGTTGCCGGGCCGAGCAGCCAAATCAGCCAGTGACTTTCGGCGATATAATTTTTCCAGCTCACGTGGGTAAGCAGCAGCAGCGCGACCAGCACCAGCGGCGTGAGTACCAGCGGCATGAGCAGCAGCGTACGCCAGCGACGATACAGGACTTTGTTGATGTAATAGACCAGCAGCGTGAATCCCAGACACAGCAGGCTAATCAGTAGATCATTCATGATGGTCCTGCTTGCGTGCAGCGCGTGCCAGTTCAAAACGGTATAAATGGTCGACCACCAGTGAAGTCGACGCCAGCACCAGCAAGGTGCTCACGCCAATCACCACGCAGATACGCCAGCCTTCACTGCGCAATAAATCGCTGTAATTCACCACCGCCACCACCGCCGGGATAAAGAACAACAGCATTTCGGCCAGCAGCCAGTTGGCGCCGGCTTTCACCCAGCGCAGCGGCACAATGTGCGTCATGATAAGTCCCAGCAGCAACACCATACCAACCACATTGGCAGGCAGCGGTAGATGCAGCCAGCTCACCAGCTCGCCGCTGAACATAAACAATCCGACATACAGCACCAGCTGCAGCGGTACGAAAGCGCGTTGCAGGAGATCCGTTCTGCGCGGACTTAATGCCATCATTTCCTTTCACCCCGATGAATAATTCAGGGCTCTAGTATAAATCCGCCGCAAACTGTGAAAGAAATGAATTAAAATCATTCAAACTATGCCAAAAAGGAATGTTTATGGACGTGCGTGCCTTGCGCTACTTCACTGAAGTGGTCCGTCAGCAGAGCTTCACCCGCGCCGCTGAGAAGCTGTACGTGACGCAACCCACCATCAGCAAAATGCTGCGACAGCTGGAAGAGGAGCTGGGCTGCACCTTGCTGCTGCGCGAAGGGCGCAAGCTGCATCTGACCGACAGTGGCCAGGCGGTTTATCAGCGCGGGCTGGCGATTTTGCAGGAGTTTCATCAGCTGGAGGCGGAGTTAGGCGATATCAACCAGCTAAAAACCGGTGAGCTGCGGCTGGGCATTCCGCCAATGGTCGGCATGCAGATTGCGGGTTCTATCTCCGCCTTTCGTCGCCGTTATCCTGGCGTGCAGCTAAAAATTTCTGAGTTTGGCGGGCTGACCGCGCAACAAGCGGTGCTGAGCGGCGCGCTGGATATCGCCCTCACCGCGCTGCCGCTTGATGCAGCGCTGCCGCTCAATACGCTGGCGCTGATGCACCATCCGATGTGCGTATTGCTGCCGCGCAGTGAAAGCTGGCTACAGCATCGCAAAGTAGGTTTGGCTGAATTAGCCCGGCATCCGCTGCTGATCCTCAATGAAGAGTTCGCACTTAATCGCCAAATCATGAAAGCGTTTCAACGTCTGGGCGTAACACCGAACATTGCGCTACGCAGCGCGCAGTGGGATTTTCTGGCATCAATGGTGCAAGCGGGGATGGGATTGGCGATTTTGCCGGAACCGATCTGTCAGCGGCTGGATAAGCAGTCGCTGCTGTGGCTGCCGCTGGATTCGGAGCTGCAGTGGAGCCTGGGCTTGATTTGGCGAGAAGGCAGTTACTTATCACGCAGTGCGCAGGCATGGATTGAGTGCTGCCGTGAACACTGGCCGGATAAGGCACCGCGGCTTTCGGTGTGAAAACAACAGCAGCACAGTAACGTTCTGAACCGGTCGCCATGAATGGCGACCCTACGTTTATCTGACTGGGTTTACGTAGGGTGCGCATTCATGCGCACCGGGATTGCACCGCTACAGATGAAAAATAGGCTTGCCGCTATTCCTCTTTCTCTATCAGCAGCGCTTCGAGCAGATCGAGATCGTGCAGCAGTTTCTGCATCGTCTCGTTAGAGATTTCCTGCGTCGCGCGCAGGTGATACACCTCTGCACGTTCGGCTCGCAGCGCATTGAGGCGGAAACGACGCTCAAGGTTTTCGGCAAACTGCGCCTGCTCAATATCGTTTTTGCCTTCCGCCCGGCGACGTAGATTGCCAATTACCCGCAAACTGACTTCTTTCAGCAGTTCGGGATCGATGTTCTCTTCCGCGTCACTCTCGAGGCGTTGCTCCATTTTGTGCAGGCTCTCTATCGCCACACCCGCCATGGCGGCACGCGCGAACTGAATCTCACGACGATGACCGACCTTATCGATGCTTTCCACATCGCGCAGCAGAATCGGCAGCAGTACCACGCCGACCAGCAGCGAAACCAGAATCACACCGGTGGCGATAAACACCAATTCATAGCGCGCCGGGAAGGGATCGCCATTGCTGAGGAACAGCGGAATCGACAGCACACCAGCCAGCGTGATGGCACCGCGCACCCCGGCAAAAGAGGCAATCAGCAATTCGCGCAGCGAATAGTTGGTAAACTCCAGCGGCTTTTTCTTCAGCAGGCGCTGACTGGTGCGCTTCATGATCCACAGCCAGCCGAATCGCACCACCATCAGGGCGGCGTACACCAACAAGACGTCAGTGAGCAACATCCACAGTTCCACATTGGGATCGGCTTGTGCCTGGGCAATCGACGTGGAAAGGATGTCTGGCAACTGCAGGCCGAGCATCAGGAACACCATGCCGTTAAAGACAAACTCCAGCATCTGCCACACGCTGTTCGCACGCAGACGCATGGCGAGCGGTGCCTGACGGATAATGCCGGAACGCGTGATGGTCATCCCTGCGGCCACGGCGGCCAGGATGCCGGACACGCCAAGGTGTTCGGCAATCAGATAAGAGGCGAACGGTAACAGCAGCAGCAGCACGGTTTGGGTGGCCGGGTCATCGCCGCTCCAGCGGCTCAGCAGGCGCAGCGAGCGACCATACAGCCAGCATATTGCGACGCCGGCAACCAAACCGCCCACGGCCACTTTAAGAAACTCAACGCTGGCACCGCCCCACGTAAACACCATGGTGCCCATGGCGACCGCCACCGCAAACTTGAGTGATACCAGGCCCGATGCGTCGTTCATCAGGGCCTCGCCCTGCACAATCGACATGATCTTTTTCGGGATACGCCCTTCACCGACAATGCCGGACAGCGCCACGGCATCGGTGGGCGACAGCACCGCCGCCAGCGCAAAGGCGGGAATCAGCGGAATGCCCGGCACCAGCCAGTAAATCAGGTAACCAATCCCGACCACGGTGATCAGCACCAGAACCAGCGCCAGCCCCATGATTTCACGACCGTGATGGAGAAATTCGTTAATCGGCGTTTTCCAGCCATCTGCGAACAGCAGCGGCGGAATGAACAGCACGAGGAACAGTTCCGGGTCAAAATCGACATGCAGGCCGAAGACGGGAAAAGCGAGTAGCGCACCGGCGGCAATCTGCACCAGCGGTAGAGGAATTTGAAACGGCAGAATACGTGCCGCCACGCTGGAGAGTGAAACCACCAGCGTCATGATGAGAATAGTAAAGAAGATTTCCATGCTTTCCTTAGGCGAATCAATTTCATTAAAGCGATGTTGTTGCGTGGGAAAGTGTAAAACAAAACGCCGCACAGCGGGCAACCCGATGTGCGGCGAGGAGCAGAAAGAGAAAAATCTTGGTTTTTTAGATAGCCCAACCACCGGCGTAGAACACCACCAGCGCGACAGCAATCACCACCGTGCCAACGTTCAGCTTGCGCCATTCACCCGCGAACAGGCGACCAATCACCAGCGAAGCGAAGCCGAGCATGATGCCGGTTACGATGTTGCACGTCAGCACGATGAAGACTGCGGTCAGCAACCCAGACATCGCATCCACGAAATCATTGAAGTCGATTTTTGCCACGTTGCTGAGCATCAGCAGGCCAACATACATCAGCGCGGGGGCGGTGGCGTAAGCGGGAACCAGATACGCCAGCGGCGACATAAATAGAATCACCAGGAACAACAAGCCGACCACGATCGCCGTCAGACCGGTTTTGCCCCCTGCCGCCGTACCTGCGGCCGATTCAATATAAACCGCAGCGGGTGATGCGCCCACCAGACCGGCGAACAGGCTGCTGACAGAATCCGTGGTCAGCGCGCGGCCACCGTTCATGATCTGGCCCTCTTTATCCAGTAGATTCGCCTGCCCCGCTACCGCACGAATGGTGCCGGTGGCATCGAACACCGCCGTCATTACCAGCGCCAGCACGCTTGGCAGCACGACCGGTTGCAGCGCACCCATGATATCCAGGCTAAACATCGCCGATTGACCGTTGGCATCCTCCAGGCTCGGCATGGCGAACAGACCTTGGTAGGTCACCGCCGGATCGAAAATCAAACCGATAATGGAGATCGCAATAATGGTCAGCAGGATGCCGCCCGGTACGCGACGTTTCTCCAGACCGAAAATAGCCGCCAGTCCCACCAGCGCCATGATCACCGGAAACGAAGCAAAATGGCCGAGCGCCACCGGCAAGCCCGCCGCCGGGTTCTTCACCACCAAACCAATGCCGTCTGCGGCAATCAGCATCAGGAACAGGCCGATACCCACGCCGGTGCCGTGCGCCACCCCCATCGGTAAGTTACGCAGAATCCACGTGCGAATACCGGTCACTGAAATCAGCGTGAACAATAAGCCCATCAGGAACACCGCGCCGAGCGCCACCGGTACGCTAATGTGCTGGCCCAGCACCAGGCTAAAGGCGGTGAAAGCGGTCAGTGAGATAGCACAGCCAATCGCCATGGGCAGATTTGCCCACAAGCCCATGATGATTGAGCCAAAGCTTGCGACCAGACAGGTAGCAACGAACACCGCCGTCGGCGAGAAGCCCGCTTTGCCCAACATGCTGGGGACCACGATAACCGAGTAGACCATCGCCAGAAACGTCGTCAGACCCGCTAATATTTCCTGACGCACGCTGCTGCCGCGTGCAGAGATGTTGAACCAGGCGTCCAGTTTTCCACTGGCCGGGCGCGATTCACCAGACATAATCATTCCTCAATATTTTTTGTGATGTGAGTTGCCGCACGGCGCGCGTTTGCTGCTCCCTGATGCGAGATTTTCATGGTGAAAATCCAGGCAAACGTTTACGTCGCCGCGTATTCCTGTTGGTAAAAAGAGACAGGGAAAAAAGGCAAACGATTATCTGGCGTTTGGCATGGTGTTTTCAACTACTAATCGCGGGGATTGCAGGATAAATCCAGCCGATGGGGTTCCCAGGTCGCCATGAATGACGACCTTACGATCATGGACTTTGTAGGGGCGTCATTCATGACGACCTGGCCGCAATCAACTCTGCAGTTGAATCGGGCCGCCCTGCTCAATGGCGCGTTGCCAGGCGGCGCGCTGCTGCATGGTTTCCAGCCAGCGTGAGGTGGCGGGCATCTCACGCAGTGAACCGCGCATCTGCAGCGCCAGCAGCGGGAAGCTCATCTGCACATCGGCGATACTAAAACGTGAACCGGCAAAATAAGCGTGCTGGCTGAGATGCTGTTCGATGACGCTGCCGTGCAACGCCAGCTGTTTGTTCAGCCAGGCCTTTTGAATGCCCTTACTCAGCGCGATGCCCGCTGGACGCAGCAGCCACGGCACCGGCTTCTTACCCAGCTGAGCAAACACCAGTTTCATCACTAACAGCGGCATGAGCGATCCTTCGGCGTAATGCAGCCAATAACGCGACTGAATCTGTTCATCCTCATCACTCAAGGCCAGCTGATGTTCACTGTCATAGCGCATTTGCAGATATTCGAGAATAGCGCCCGATTCGGCAATAACCCGATTGCCATCGGTGATCACCGGGGATTTACCCAGCGGATGGACTTTCTTTAAGGAATCAGGCGCCAGCAGGCTGTTTTCACGCTGATAACGTTTAATTTGGTAAGGCACCGAGAGCTCTTCCAGCAGCCATAACACGCGGTGCGAGCGGGAATTTTCCAGATGGTGAACGGTGATCATACGGTTTTCCTTGCCGGTAAAAGTGTCCCGGCAAGTATAGTCGATTACCGTTTCTGCTCGTCTTGTTCAGGATCGAGCAGTACCGCACCCGAACCTTGTTCGCCCAGGCGGTCACCGGGATTGCGTAGCGGGCAGTCACGCATCGATAAACAGCCGCAGCCGATGCAGCCATCAAGATCGTTACGTAAACGCGTAAGGGTTTCGATGCGCTTATCCAGTTCTTCACGCCAATGCTGCGTTAGCGCATCCCACTCCTGCGTCGACATACGCTTATTGGCCGGCACCTGCGTCAGGCTATCGCTCACCGTTGCCAGCGGAATGCCAATGCGCTGCGCAATTTTAATGATCGCCACGCGGCGCAACACATCTCGGCTGTAGCGGCGCTGATTACCGCCGTTGCGTGAGCTAAAAATCAATCCCTTGGTTTCATAGAAGTGCAGCGCCGAGACCGCCACACCGCTGCGTTTCGCCACTTCACCCGGCGTCAGCACCGGCTTCGGGTAATTGCGTTCTTTTTTCATTTAGGGCCTTTACCTCAAGTTAACTTGAGGAATTATACTCGCACCCCAGCAAAACTACGAATTTCTAACCAGGTATTAACCATCAGAAGGATGAGGCTATGATGCAACAGGAAATCATTCATTCGCTGACCCACTGGATCGATCAGAATCTGGATAAAGCGCTGTCAATTGATGAAGTCGCAGCAAAATCAGGTTACTCAAAATGGCATCTGCAGCGTATGTTCCGTGCCGTCACGAAACAGACGCTGGGTGGCTATATTCGCGAACGTCGTCTGACGCTGGCCGCAGAAGCGCTGCGTCAAACCCAGCGCCCGGTATTCGATATCGCCATGCAGTACGGCTACGATTCGCAGCAGACGTTCTCACGCGTGTTCCGCCGTCAGTTCTCGCAAACGCCGACCGCTTATCGTCATACCATGCGTCGTCAGGCGATGATGCAGCGTCCACGTTTGCTCAGTTTTGACTGCGTCGAGAGCAGCATGAACAGCTTTGCCCAACGTACAACCGGCGAGTGCTGCCCGGTTAGCTAACCTTTTCTGCGCGCCCCAAGCGGGCGCACCTCTCTTTTTGCCCACCAATTCCTCCCTCTTCGATGAAAAAATTTCTACCATACAAGGTATAAATTTTGTTCAAAATTTAAAATCGAGTGATATAATGTGAGCCAAGTCACACTTTCTTGTTTGCAGTAAGACGGCCAGAAGGGCTTCCCTGACCTTCCTTCTTTGCCGCCAGTGATGTCCATTGAATGTCGGGGATATCACTGATTCTAAGAGGTTTTTTGCAGATGGCCACGTTAACCACCAGTTTGATTGTTATGCGCTGGGAACTCCTGAGCGCAGTAATGATGTTCTTCGCCAGCACCATGAAAATTCGACTGCGTCAAAACAGTCATCACGTGATGGCGCTGCTGTGTGGAGGTATTGGTGTGGGCATGTCCTGCTGGTTCGTTACCGGCCTGCTTGGCATTACGTTAAGCATGGAGAATCTGCATAACTTTATGGAAATCTCTAAGAACGCCTTTATCCAGGTGATGAGCCAGGCGCCAGCAGACTGGCCGATGCCTTAATCGCCGCCAATAAAAAACCCCGCCAAGGCGGGGTTTTTTATTTTGCTGTGTGATTCTTAAATTTTCTTCAATACGGCCGGGATGGCGACATCCGCAACCGTGACGCCCGGTATCTTCGTACCGCGACGATCCTGAATCCACATATCACCCATCATTTGATTAAGCCCGCGATCCAGACCGGTCACTAAGCCAGCTCCCGGCGTAAAGGTCAATTCGCCAAAGTAGATCTGGTCGTTATCGATGTACCAATCCACGCGCACGTAATCGAAATCACTGGCCAGCGTTTTGCTCAACGCCAGGGCGTGCTGTAACGACGCCATCTGCGGTGTCACGTCCAGGCCGGTATCACGAATCTTGTGATAGGCCTCTTTCAGATTGTTAACATAAAAGTTCATCGACAACAGCGGATTACAGCGGTTGTATATCACCTGCAGCACATATTCAAAATTGCCATCGCGCTTATTGAACATGTGGAATTTGTAATCGATCGGTGCCGTTTTACCATCACCGATGTACTGCTCCACCAGAATACGCGGCTTGATGTAGCGATAGTGAATCTCACGCGCCTCATTGGCGAAGTCGGTTTTCAACCAGCGATGACAGTCGTTAATAATCTGCTGCTTCTTCAGCGCGTCCGGCTCTTCCAGCAGGATTTCCACCATGTTGGAGGCATGATTCGGTTTGATCACCGTATTTTTCCAGCTCGGCAAGGTGTGCAGCGAGCTGGGATCGCTGGTTTCATACACCAGCGGGATCAGGTATTCGCTACCCACTTTCTCGGCGATATATTCACGCACGGAATATTTGTCCGACAGGCGTCCGTAGATCTGATAGTCGCCGTGGACGAATTTGCGGTACAGCACCTTCTCATTGAAGACCTTCGGCTCACGCAGGTTGGGTAATCTACGAAACTTATGAAAGTAGTAGATACGATCCTGGGTTGCCCAGGGCATCTTCTTAATGAAGTACTGCACGCTTCTTCTGAGTTCTTCTTTCAACTTGAGCATATCTGACCTCATTTGTAGGTTTTGTAGTTGAGTGAGGAAACCTGGATTTTTTGGATGACGCCATTTTTGAAGAAGTAATTCATTACGGTAAGAGACAGCAATTCTGAGATGAAAACGCTCCAGGCGGCACCCATGATGCCGTAGCCCTGTATCAGCCACCACGACAGCGGCAAGCTGATAACCATCAGGCAAACAATTTTCTTCAACAGATAATTAAACCCGCCTTCTTTGACCATGTAGCGATACGCTACGGTCCCCATCGCCGAAAAGCAGGTTGCTAACGACAACAACGTAATGAGACTTCCTGACTGTGTGTATTCGTGACCATACAAAGCGATGATGATTTTTTCGCCGTACATCGCGATCACCGCTAACAACAACAATGAAACACCCATGACATAACCATTGAGCCGTGCTGTCAGCTTCATGGCGGCTTCTCCACGCTCACGGAATATTTCCGAGAAGCAGGAAGTGATGATGGCAACCGGAATAAAAATCCATGAAGCCGAAATAGTATTCGCCGCGGCAAACAGGCCGAGGTCGCGCGCTGAGGCGATGCCCGCCAGGAACATCTGGGCCGCTTTCACCTGCACTGAGATGAAAATACTGGAAATGGCCAGCGGCAATCCGGCATAGAGCAGGTAGCGCAAATAGGCGTTGCGCTTCTCCTGTGGCGGTGCCACATCCTCATTTTCGCGGTAAAAATTAATGCGCTTAATGGCATACGGCACCAGCGTCACCGCCACAATGGAGACGGTGAGCCACAGCGGATTGAGGTGTAGCCAGGCAATGAGGAAACTCAGCGTGAATCCCAGCAGCAATCCCACCGAGTTAGCGATGGTGTTCAGCCGTGACGCTAAGCGCGCATTGTTATAGACGCTAAAAGTGTCCTGCGTCACAAACACCGAGGAAATAAACGAGGCCAGCGCAAAGGCGAGGAAATTTTCCTGCATGTTGTACCAGACCCAAATCAACACCGGCAGCGATGTGAGCAAAAGCAAAACCAGGCGCATATTGCGCGCTACGGTCATCAGGCGCAGCCCTTTCGGTGCGCTTTTGCTAATCCGCTTAAACAGAATGGTTTCCGTACCGAAAATCGCCACGGTTTGCACCATGGAAAACAGTGAGGTCGAAAACGCCATTTGGCCAAAGATGGTTGGGCCAAAGGATTTTGCCACGTAGGAGGTCACAAATATGACGCCGAACACGGAGACAATCTTTTCAGACATCATCCAGGCGGCATTCGACATTACGCTCAATTTCATTGACTGATCCTTAGTATTACGAACTACAACAACTTTCGGTACAACATCCTTGAAATGAATTAACAAGCGCTCAGTGGGCCTGACTTAATTAATGAACTTCAAACCAAACTGGTCCGAAAAATGAGACTCGCGTCAGGAATTAAGAACTATATTCAGGAAAATTCCGATTATATCCGGTGCGAAACTCCGTGGATGTAAACGATTTCAGCTTAAATTCCGCACAAACGTTTACTGGCACACCCGAGCATTTCAGCGTCTGGGTTATGCCGTTTTTCCAATGAATGTAGTATTTTTTCTGCATTTGGGATGGAGTGAATTTATATCAAAAACCTAACGCCCGGAAGGCGTTCAATGCCATTCAGAATAAAATAAGATTTATCCCATGATGATATTTCTTCTAAATATCTTAATTTAACCCTCGCAATTCAAATCGCGCACTTTAATACTGCATTAATAGTGTTTTTGCAGTGCCAGATATTAATACAGTAATTCTCATCCACTAATTGATAAGAAAGGTAATAGCATTTATGAGAAAGTCACGATATAGCGAAGAGCAAATCACAAATGCCATTAAAGCTTCTGAAACGGGAGTGAAAGTCAGGGAGATTTGTGAGGAGCTAGGCATTTCCGAGGCCACTTTCTATAGCTGGAAGAAGAAATTCTCAGGGTTATCCTCCGAAGAAGGTCGTAAAATCAAGGAGCTGGAAGATCAGCTACTTAACCTTACGCGCGAGCTGCAATCACTGAGTTCGGACAAAGAGATGCTGCAAAGCGTGCTAAAAAACTTCTTCACCACAAATGAAAAGCGCCAGGCCGTTAACTTCCTGCAAACCACGTTCGACATAGGTACACGTCGTAGCTGCCGCTTGCTGGATATTAGCCGTAGCGTTTATCACTATCCATCAGGAACAGATAATCGCTAGCATTATTAAGGCCGATGTTATTTGACTTAATGCTGAGATTTGTTCTTACCAGAAGATATGAAGATCATTTAATTCGGTGTTCACAACATAACAATTCGAACCAATTTTTCCTGATGAATACCATCGCGGAATTGCTTCCTTTTTTGCGGTAAAATAGATTCACATCAGCAAAAGTCTCTCTATTCAAGCCATTTAGACGAAGTCCAATCTCATTAACGTGAGATTGGCGCTTCGGCTATTACTTTACCAACATTAATCATCAGCCCTGAATGCAGACAATTCTGTTAAGCATTAATGAACAACGCCGTGTAACCGCTAACACATTGCCTCTGTTTTCAATTGGATCTATTGCCTGACTTTACGATTACCTGTTTCAACGGAACTAGTCTAAATCCGCCAACTTGCTGCCAGGAATTATCCTGATTAGATACGTTATTGCTCCTAAACAATAACGGCTAAAAAGTGGCGGATAAGGTAAATTCTTTCACCATAATCATCGCCGCGCTTAATGGTTTTTTGTTCACGCCTAATCGAATGTTTCTTAACAACGGCGTATTCCCTTAAGCAAAAAGTGGCTTTTCAAGAGCCGACTTCAGTGCCAGGGGGCAATAAAAGGCAGGTAAAATGCACCTTTTTGCGCCTCTTCGCGCCTGTTTTTACCTCGCCGGAACGCACTTTAGCCACGGTGATGTGACTTCGGGGCGCGTTTAGGTGGCCTTAACATCATTGAATTCCCCCTTGCTGCTTATCCGGATCGCTTCTTTTATGACAAAAAGGGGCGATTAAAGGGGATGAAATGAGCCGTATTGTTATATCGCGGGCAAAGCGTGCGGTAAAAAGGGCAATACGAAGGGGGGAAAGCGTGGGGGAAATTCTTAAAAATACAGGGAAAAGCGCTCCTGAATCGTTTATCCAGTCGCGCTATCTGCGATCTTAAGCCTTCTGCGGTTTAATACGCATCGCATAGATCACACCCACCAGCAGACAGCCGATACCCATTAGGGTTAATAGCGGCGGCCAGCTTTGTCGCCACAGAAATGCCCACAGCAAACCGGCTAAGGTTTCAAAGACAATCAACGGCCCCATGATCACCGTTGGCACGCGCTGGCTGGCAGCATTCCAGCACAATGTGCCCAGCCATGAGCAAAACAGTCCCAGTCCCAACATTAACAGCAGATAGCGCTGCGGCTGTGGCCCAAACGGCAGAGCAAACTCAGGTTGCTGCCAGTGAAGTTGTCCGCAAACTAAGAGAAAGAACACCAGCGCCAGCGGCAGCGTCACTAAACCTTGTGCCGTCGCCCAGCAGCCTGCTTTATGCTGCGGATGAGCACGCAACCATAAACCATTGCGCAGGGGATACCAGGTCCAGCACGCTAAAGCCAGTATCGCAAACAGCAAACCCAGCAGATAACGCGACCAATCAAAATCGGGCCCCTGCGTCTGCATCTCGGCCATATTCACGCAGATCAGCCCAACAGCAATAATGAGTAAAGCCGGCATCAGCTTACGCCACGGCAGGCGTCCCTCCACGTGGCCATAGCAAAGATTAGCCGTCACGGTCATCACCACCGGTAGCGTGCCGATAATCATGGTGGAGATCGGTGCACCGGTTCGTTGAATCGCGCTGGAAAGAAACGTGTAATACAGCAGGTTACCAATCAGTGATAGCTTCAGCGCTTCAACCCAATCTTTGCGCGTTAGCTGACGCAAGCGACGGCGATCGAACCAGGCCAGCGGCAACACCAATAAACCAAATGCCACATAGCGCCCGGCCGATTGTAAGGTGCCGGGATAATCCGGAATCAGTAGCGGGCCGACGAAGATCAGCCCCCACATTAGCCCCGCGGCCAGCGCAAACAGTACTCCAGCAAACATACATCTCTTCCTTTACAGGTAATTTGCTGCAGTGTGATGGAGCAGATAGTTAAAGGCTTGTAGCAGATTGCGGTTAGCGCGAGTGGAAGACTTGTTTTTGGTAGCGTCCAGGTGTGATGCCGTAGCGATGGGCGAATGCACGCGTGAGATGGGCCTGATCGGTTAGGCCGACAGATGCCGCAACCGTCGCGGCACTTTCACCGCGTGCCAGCTGCTGTTTGGCCGCGAACAAGCGAAATGCCATCAGCATTTGATGCGGGGTGACGTGAAAGTGTTGTTTGAAACTGCGCAGAAAATGCCACGGCGACAGTGACGCCAGCGCTGCGAGCTCTTCAAGCCGCACCGGCTCGGCGAGATTTTCGCGCAAATAGTCGCGAACGGCATCAAAGCGATGCGTCGCTTCTGCGGGGCGCGGTTCGCCCTGGCGTGCCAGTGGACGCATCAGTTCCAGCAGTTCGAGCAGCGTGCTTTCACGCTCCAGCGCGGTTTCTGCCTGCCACATCTGTGCCAGCAGTTGAGAAAACGGCTGTGCCAGACGCACATCAGTACGTAGCGCCTCGCTGAACCACCAATGACGATCGCCGGTTAATCGATCCATTTCCTGCGGATCGATGTAGATCATACGATAACGCCAACCGTCATCGCAGGCTGATTCACCGGTGTGCAGCTCATCGGGATTCATCATTACCAGCGAATGCTGGGGCGCGGTGTAGTTGGCACCACGATAGCGGAAACGCTGGGCTCCAGACTCTATGGTGCCGATGCCAAAGGCTTCATGGGTATGCGGCTCAAAAGCGTAGCGGGAGATGTGCGCCTGATAAAGCTCAATGCCTGGCAGCTCAGCGAAATGCTGAAACTGCGCCCGATCTTGCTCACAAGGAAAAACGTCAGGAACCACCTTCACAACCCACCTCCAGATTAAAAGCGATTATAAGCATGCGCGGGGATGCCGATAAATGCAAAACGGATTTGCTTTACCTCTTCACGTATTCACCGGACACTCAAAGGACTGAAAAGGAGATAACGATGGCTAATCGAGTAGTTGTGGTCGTGGACATGCAAAATGGCGTGCTGGCAACGCCGCGCTTTGATCGTTCTGGACGGTGCGAACGCATTAATCAGTTAACTGCCGCCGCCGATCGGGTTATTTTCATCCAGCACGTGGGGCCAGGCTTAGAGGTAGATTCAGAGGGCTGGGCGATTGTCCCCGAACTGCAGCAGCCGGCTAACGCCCTCTTCGTCAACAAAACGGCGTGCGACAGCTTTTGGCAAACCGACCTCGCCGCTCAGCTCGACCAATTTGGTATTAACAACTTCGTCATTTGCGGCTGCGCGACCGATTACTGTGTCGATACCACCATCAAAGTCGGCGCCAGCCTCGGCTATCACATCACTGTCGCCGCCGATGCGCACACCACCGCCGACCGCACTTATGTTTCCGCGCAACAGCAGATCAATCAGCACAATGAAGTGTGGGCCGATTTGATTATGCCGGGTAATCCGGTGCGGGTGCGTGAGACGGAAGCGTTATTACGGGAATGGCGACCGCATTAATGGTTCTGCTATTGAAAACTTCTGACAAGTGTCAATAATAGAGTATGACATTTGTCAGATTTGGAGAAATTTATGCGAGCCTACATTCCTGATGGCAAATCACATGACAACGCGCTTTGGCGCTTTGCTGGCTTACCCCCACGGGGACTGGAGCTAACTCGCATGCTCGAGGCAGGCTTACCGGTTGCGGTGATCGACGACATTCGTCATTGGTCAGCGATGAGCAGAGCCGAGATCATGAAGGTCACTGGCATCAATGAGCGTAATATTGCCCGCCGTAAAAGCGCAGGTAAAAGCTTGTCACCCGATGAGAGCGAACGTATCGCCCGCTTTGTCCGTGTCATAGATGCTGCCGTTCAATTGTTTGGTGGCAATAAAGAAGACGCTACCCAATGGTTAAGCCGGCCGGTGAAAGGATTAGGTAACGTTGCACCGATTACCTTGCTGGCAACGGAAAGCGGCGCATTAGATGTGCTTGATTTGATTGGACGACTGGAGCATGGCGTCTTCTCATGATTTTCTTCCGGCTAATCAAAACGCAATATGCTTCTGAAGCCTGGACCGGCAATGGTGCGAAACAGTATGGTGGCCGCTGGAATCATAAAGGCCACCCAACCCTTTATGTCGCGACCTCGGTTTCACTTGCCGCGCTTGAAGTGCTGGTGCATGTCTCGAATGAGTCGATTTTGGATGAGTACACCTTATTCAGCATTGAGATCCCTGACGACGAAGTCTCCTACATTACTGAAGATTTTTTGCCTGCCGGTTGGCGCCAGGATCCGGCTCCGGTTTCGACCATGGATTTAGGTACAGGTTGGCTTCAATCGGGGGAAGGTGCAGCGCTGATTATTCCCTCAAGCATTATTCCGATGGAAAACAATGCGGTGTTGAATCCTCAGCATCCGGCATTTAAGGGCTTTCTACCGAGTGTACAAAAGCTCCCCTTTGCATTCGATCATCGACTGATCAAGTAAATCAAAAGCTGACTCTCCAGACAACAAAAAGCCCCGTATGACGGGGCTTTCAAAGCAACCAAACCGATAACGCTCAGCAGAGCGTTTAGAACGGAATGTCGTCGTCAAAATCCATCGGCGGTTCATTGTTCGCCGGTGCGCTCTGCTGCTGTGGACGCTGCTGAGCACCGCCGCTGAACTGGTTGCCGCCTTGCGGCTGCTGTTGTGGCTGCTGTGGCTGGCCCCAACCGTTGTTATTGCCGCCCTGGCCGCCCGCGGGTGCGCCACCGGCGTTCGCGCCCTGCTGACGTCCACCGAGCATCTGCATGGTGCCGCCAACATTTACCACCACTTCAGTGGTGTATTTTTCCTGGCCGCTCTGGTCAGTCCATTTACGGGTACGCAGCTGCCCTTCGATGTAAACCTGAGAACCTTTACGCAGGTATTCTCCGGCTACTTCCGCCAGCTTGCCAAACAGCACCACGCGGTGCCATTCAGTGATCTCTTTGTTTTCACCGGTGGTCTTATCGCGCCAGCTTTCTGACGTGGCCAGCGTAATGTTGGCTACCGCGCCACCATTTGGCATGTAGCGCACTTCCGGATCCTGACCCAGATTCCCGACTAGAATCACTTTGTTTACGCCACGACTGGCCATGTTGCTGTCTCCCGATGAGTTGATGCTAAAAGTCTAAGCGAAAAATTGTATCACGTCACATTGCTGTGTGCCCACTTTAGAGCGGGATTCCAAATTTTCCCTATCCCCAAGATTAGCAAAAACACTGGATATTTATTCAGTTTATTTTTTGTGCCATAATGATGCGTTTCTGCTGGTCATGCTGGCAAGGCATGGCGAGTGTTGTTCAATCCGGGAAAGGTGAATGGATAAGATCGAAGTCCGCGGTGCTCGCACCCATAATTTGAAGAACATCAACCTGATCATTCCTCGCGATAAGCTTATTGTGGTCACCGGTCTATCGGGTTCCGGTAAGTCTTCGCTGGCGTTTGATACGCTGTATGCCGAAGGCCAGCGTCGCTATGTCGAATCGCTGTCGGCCTATGCGCGCCAGTTTCTTTCATTAATGGAGAAACCGGACGTTGACCATATTGAAGGTCTTTCGCCCGCCATTTCCATTGAGCAAAAATCAACGTCACACAACCCGCGTTCTACCGTCGGCACGATTACGGAAATCCACGACTATTTGCGTCTGCTGTTTGCGCGTGTCGGTGAGCCGCGCTGCCCCGATCATGACGTTCCCCTGGCGGCACAAACCGTCAGTCAGATGGTCGATCAGGTGTTGTCGCAGGAAGAAGGTCGCCGCCTGATGCTGCTGGCGCCAGTGGTGAAAGATCGCAAAGGCGAGCACACCAAAACGCTGGAAAACCTTGCTGCACAGGGTTATATCCGCGCACGTATTGATGGTGAAGTGTGCGATCTCTCCGATCCACCCAAGCTTGAGCTGCAAAAGAAACACACCATTGAAGTGGTGATTGACCGCTTCCGCGTGCGCGACGATCTGGCAACGCGTCTGGCTGAATCGTTTGAAACCACGCTGGAATTGAGCGGTGGTACGGCGATCGTTGCGGATATGGACGATACCGATGCTGAAGAGATGTTGTTCTCAGCTAACTTTGCCTGCCCAATCTGTGGCTACAGCATGCGCGAGCTTGAACCGCGTCTGTTCTCGTTCAACAACCCAGCCGGTGCCTGTCCAACCTGTGATGGTTTGGGCGTACAGCAATATTTCGATCCCGATCGCGTGGTGCAAAATCCGGAGCTGTCGTTGGCCGGTGGCGCTATCCGCGGCTGGGATCGCCGTAACTTCTATTACTTCCAGATGCTGCGCTCGCTGGCAGAGCATCTGCAGTTCGATGTCGAAGCCCCGTTCAACAGCCTGAGCGACAACGCGCGCAAGGTGATCCTTTACGGGTCAGGCAAAGAAAATATCGAATTTAAATACATTAACGATCGGGGCGATACCTCGGTACGTCGCCATCCGTTTGAAGGTGTGCTGCACAACATGGAGCGCCGTTATAAAGAGACGGAATCCAATGCGGTGCGTGAAGAACTGGCGAAATTTATCAGCAACCGCGCCTGTGCCAGCTGTGAAGGCACGCGTCTGCGTCGTGAAGCGCGCCATGTATTTGTCGAAGACACCAACCTGCCGACCATATCTGAGATGAGCATTGGTCATGCGATGGATTTCTTCGCGAATATGAAGCTGAGCGGCCAGCGCGCGCAGATCGCGGAAAAAATCCTTAAGGAGATTGGCGATCGCCTGAGCTTCCTGGTAAACGTCGGGTTGAATTACCTGTCGATGTCGCGCTCAGCGGAAACGCTGTCCGGCGGTGAAGCGCAGCGTATTCGTCTGGCGAGCCAGATTGGTGCGGGATTGGTGGGCGTGATGTATGTGCTTGATGAACCCTCTATCGGTTTGCATCAGCGCGACAACGAGCGGCTGCTCGGCACGCTGATTCACCTGCGCGATCTGGGCAATACGGTGATTGTGGTTGAGCACGATGAAGATGCGATTCGCGCGGCTGACCATGTTATTGATATTGGACCAGGCGCAGGCGTGCATGGTGGTCAGGTGGTGGCGGAAGGCGATGTCCATGCGATTATGGCCAATGAACAATCGCTTACCGGTCAGTTCTTGAGCGGCAAACGCGAAATCGCCATTCCTAAAGAGCGCGTAAAAGGCGATCCCACTAAAGTGCTGAAACTCACCGGTGCGCGCGGCAATAACCTTAAAGATGTCACGCTGACGATCCCGGTAGGATTATTCACCTGCATCACTGGCGTATCCGGCTCCGGCAAATCAACGCTGATTAACGATACTTTGTTCCCGATTGCACAGCGCCAGCTTAACGGTGCAACCACCATCGAAGCGGCGCCTTATCGTGAGATCGCCGGTCTGGAACATTTCGATAAAGTGATCGATATCGATCAGAGCCCGATTGGCCGTACGCCGCGTTCGAATCCCGCGACCTATACCGGCATTTTTACGCCAGTGCGCGAGCTGTTCGCTGGTGTACCGGAAGCGCGTTCACGCGGTTATAATCCGGGCCGCTTCAGCTTCAACGTGCGCGGCGGACGCTGTGAAGCCTGCCAGGGCGACGGCGTGATCAAGGTAGAAATGCACTTCCTGCCCGATATCTACGTACCGTGCGACCAGTGCAAAGGCAAACGCTATAACCGCGAAACGCTGGAGATTAAATACAAAGGCAAGAGCATCCACGAAGTGCTGGACATGACCATCGAAGAAGCACGTGAGTTCTTCGATGCGGTGCCGGCGCTGGCGCGTAAGCTGCAAACGCTGATTGATGTTGGCCTGTCGTATATCCGTCTCGGTCAGTCAGCGACCACGCTCTCTGGCGGTGAAGCCCAGCGCGTTAAGCTGGCGCGTGAGCTGTCAAAACGCGGTACTGGCCAGACGTTGTACATCCTTGATGAGCCAACCACCGGTCTGCACTTTGCCGATATCCAGCAGCTGCTGGAAGTGCTGCATCAGCTGCGCGATCAGGGCAACACCATCGTGGTGATTGAACACAATCTCGACGTGGTCAAAACCGCGGACTGGATTGTCGATCTCGGCCCGGAAGGCGGCAGCGGCGGCGGTGAAATCCTGATTGCGGGCACGCCAGAAACGGTAGCGGAGTGTGAACGCTCGCATACCGCCCGCTTCCTTAAACCTATGTTGAAGAAGTAAATTTCTCTCAGGCCCGCCAGCGCGGGCCTTATTTTTAGTGTCGATTTCCGCCGCGAAATGCAGGAACAGGCAAGAATCAGACAACTTCAGGCATATACGCTTTTCATCCTGCTGACTATCCTTACAACGTTCCTTTTGGCGTCCTTACGCCCTTTTATCCCTTCCATGTACTGAACGGGATCCCGCAAAAATCTCACGACACATCCTACTGGAGACACCATGAATATTACGCATGCCTATGCCGCACAGGACGCGAAAGCAAAACTCGCTCCGTTCGACTTTAAGCCACGCGAACTGCGCGATCATGATGTGCAGATTGAAGTGTTGTACTGTGGCGTCTGCCACTCTGATCTACATACCGCCCGCAACGAATGGCGCAACACCGTTTTCCCGGTAGTGCCAGGCCATGAAATCGTGGGTCGCGTAACGGCCGTTGGTGCGCACACGCACAACTACAAAGTGGGTGATTTGGTCGGCGTTGGCTGTATGGTCGATTCCTGCCGCAGCTGTCCAAGCTGCCAGGAAGGGCTGGAGCAGTATTGCGAAAACGGCTTCGTCGGCACCTATAACGGTGAAGATCGCCAAACCGGTGCGATTACCTACGGCGGTTACTCCACCAACATGGTGGTAGATGAAAGCTTCGTGCTGCGCGTACCTGAAAATCTCGACCTGGCGGGCGTTGCGCCGCTGCTGTGTGCTGGCATCACCACTTACTCGCCGCTGCGTCACTGGAACGTCGGCCCGGGTAAAAAAGTGGGCATCGTCGGCCTGGGCGGTCTTGGTCACATGGGCGTGAAACTGGCGCACGCGATGGGCGCACACGTGGTGCTGTTCACTACCTCACCATCAAAAATTGAAGATGGTAAGCGCCTGGGCGCTGACGAAGTGGTGATTTCGAAAGATGCCGATCAGATGGCACAGCACACCAATAGCTTTGACTTCATTCTGAATACCGTGGCGGCACAGCACGACCTTAATCCGTTCATCACCCTGCTGAAGCGTGATGGCAACATGACGCTGGTCGGCGCGCCGGAGCACGATCACCCGGCACCGCAGGTATTTAACCTGATCTTCAAACGTCGCAGCGTCGCCGGCTCACTGATTGGTGGCATCGCTGAAACCCAGGAGATGCTGGATTTCTGCGGCAAGCACGGTATCACTTCCGATATCGAATTGATTGCGATGAACCAAATCAACGAAGCCTACGAACGTATGCTGAAAAGCGACGTGAAATATCGCTTCGTGATTGATATCAACACCCTGCGTGAGGAATCTGCGGCGTAATTCGCCTCAGTTTTCGTCATGGTTGACGCCCGCTTCGCGCGTGGCGTCAGCCTGTTGCCAGGACGCATCCACCAGATAGTAAATTTGCGAATCTTTCAGCGAACCATCTAGCCACAACGTGCTCCAGTGCGACTTGTTCAAATGCTCGCTAGGAAACACATCGCTATGTTCCTCGCGTAATAACTCCGCCAGCGCCGGAGAAGCCTTCAGCGATAACGCTGGGCGCCCCTTCACCTCGTACAGCATGGCGAAAAGCACGCCCTCGCTTTTGATTTGCGTCGCCTGCCACTGCTCTTTGTAGCTCTGCTCTGCGCCCGGCTTGGCCATGCAGTAAGTCAGTAGATCCGAAGTATTCATGTTTTATTCCCCTTGTAAGGTCGCCACGATGCGCCGCGCACCGCCGTGTACGCGATGTTCGCCGAGCCAAATCCCCTGCCACGTTCCCAGCAGCAGGCGACCACGATTAATCGGGATCAGCAGTGAAACACCCAACAGCGAAGATTTGATATGCGCGGGCATGTCGTCAGCCCCTTCGTAGTCGTGCTGATAAGGCGCGTTTTCTGGAACCTGGCGTAAGAAATGCTGCTCCATATCGCTGCGCACCGTGGGATCGCAATTCTCATTCAGCGTCAAAGAGGCCGATGTGTGTTGCAGCAAGAGATGCAATTGGCCGACGCGCACATCGGATAAGACATTAAGCTGGTCGATAATCTCATCAGTGACCAGATGAAAACCACGCGTTTTGGCGTCAAGCGTAAGCGTTTGTTGATACCACATGCCAGAATCCCTAAATGAAATACACCGTTTAAGTGTGCAGCATGTCAGCGAAAGGTAAACCCTGCAGGAAGGAAAAAGCGGCAGAGCGTGATGTCTGCCGCCTGAAGATTAGTCGTTCAGCTTGTCTGCCAGCGCTTTGATGCTGCCAACGTCATCTTTGGTGATCGCCGCCAGGCGCGTGCCGTACTCTTTATCGGCTTTATAGAAAAACGACAGCATAATGGCGCGGCTTTGCACATCAACACCTTTCAGCGCGCCGCCAAGCGAGTTAACCAGATCGGTTTTCTCTTTATCGCTAAACGAACGATATAGCTCGCCAGCCTGCTTGAAGTTCTGGGTTTTCGCGATGATCGCCTGCTGCGTGCTTCCGCTCAGTGGAGTGTGGCTGTAACGTGCGCTTTGCAGCTCCTCGCGAGGATAAATGCGGCTTGGCTGATAGTTAACACCATGATCATCGGCTTGAACGCTGTTCATCGCGCCATCCTGATTGCCGTTGCTGACCGGCACGCGCGGCGCGTTAACCGGCAGGCTCAGGCCATTAGCACCCACGCGATACATCTGCGTATCAGCGTAGGAGAACAGACGTCCCTGCAGCAAGCGGTCTTCAGACGCTTCAATGCCCGGAACCAGGTTTGACGGCGCCATCGCCACCTGCTCGGTCTCCTGGAAGAAGTTATCAACGTTGCGATTCAACTCCATCTGACCGATCTTCACTTCGGCAATGCCCGGCCAGATTTTAGTCGCGTCCAGCGGGTTGAAATCGTATTTATCGAGATCGCTGGCTTTGATGGTTTGAATGTAGAGATCCCACTTCGGGAAGGCTTTGTTGTTAATCGCCGTGACCAGATCTTCAGTCATATGGCTGTAAGAGGTACTCTGAATGGCGGCAACTTCACCTGGATCGAGGTTTTTCTCGCCCTGCAGCGTCTTCCAGTGGAACTTCACATAGTGCACTTCGCCTTTCGCGTTGACGAACTTATAGGCATGGACGCTGTTGCCGTCCATTTGACGATAGTTAGCCGGCGTGCCCATGTTGGAGAACAGCATGGTTAAGGCGTGCGTGGCTTCCGGGATGTGGGAAAAGAAATCAAAGGTGCGCGCATCGTTATCAAGGTTGCTACGCGGATCGGGCTTGAAAGCATGGACCATATCCGGGAATTTAATCGCATCGCGGATGAAGAACACCGGCAGGTTATTGCCAACCAAGTCCCAGTTGCCCTGGCTGGTATAAAACTTCGTGGCGAAACCACGCGGATCGCGCAGTGTTTCCGGCGAATGTTTGCTGTGAACCACGGATGAGAAGCGCACAAAGACTGGCGTCACGCTGCCTGGCTTGAACACTTCAGCCATCGTCAAATCGCTGATGTCTTTGCTGGCACGGAACTCACCATGAGCACCCGTGCCGCGTGCGTGGACGACACGCTCGGGAATACGTTCACGGTCAAAGCGCTGCAGCTTCTGGATCAACTGCCCATCCTGAAGCAGCACAGGGCCTTGATCGCCTGCGGTTTGTGAGTTCTGGTTATCACCTACTGGAGCGCCATTGTCGCGCGTTAATTCGGTACTGAAAGCTGGAAGTGAGAAGGCTAAGGCAAGAGCACAAGCCAATGGATTGAGTAAATAAGAACGGGCTGTCCGGGTCATAAGCATGCTTCCTTGTATGTATGCGTTCGCAACAGGTTGTCGCGTACGGCCGCTGTCGGCGCGAGCATCTTTACATTCAAGAAATTAAGATCTAACGAGACCGGTCCCGTTTGTACATAACAAAAAAGTTATAAAAAAACCGCCAACCTCAGGCTGGCGGTTTTTCAACAGCAGAAAAGGCGTTACATCACCGCAGCAAAGGCTTCGGCCACCTGATTGACGTTACGGCTGTTAAGACCCGCAACGCACATGCGGCCGCTGGCAATCAGATACACACCAAACTCATCGCGCAGGCGATCAACCTGCTGGGCGCTCAAGCCGGTATAGCTGAACATACCGCGCTGCTTCAGCAGGTAGTCAAAGTTTTGCCCCGGCAGCTTAGCGCGTAATACTTCCACCAGCGCCTGACGCATTTCGATAATGCGCAGACGCATCGCTTCCACTTCAGCCAGCCAGTTGGTCAACAGCGCTTCGTCGTTCAGTACGCATGAAACCACCTGCGCGCCAAAGTTGGGTGGGCTGGAGTAGTTACGGCGTACGGTGGCTTTCAGCTGGCCGAGTACGCGCACAGACTCTTCGGCGCTGTCGCAGACGATAGAAAGTCCACCAACGCGCTCGCCGTAAAGTGAGAAGATTTTAGAGAACGAGTTGCTGACCAGCGCAGGCAGACCGGCTGCAGCAATCGCGCGAATCGCATAGGCATCCGCTTCCATTCCCGCACCAAAACCCTGGTACGCGATATCGAGGAACGGAATCAACTCCTGCGCTTTAAGTACGTCGGTGGTTTCATCCCACTGCGCGTTAGTCAGATCGGCGCCGGTTGGATTGTGGCAGCATGGATGCAGCAGCACGATGGATTGCTTCGGCAACGTTTTCAGTTTGGCAATGAACGCCTCAAACTGTACGCCGTTGGTTTCCGCGTCATACCACGGGTAAGTATTCACCTCGAAACCGGCACCGTTAAAGATCGCGATGTGGTTTTCCCACGTTGGATCGCTCACCCACACGTTTGAATGGGGGAAGTAACGTTTCAGGAAATCGGCACCGACTTTCAGCGCGCCTGAACCACCCAGCGTCTGGATTGAGGCAATCCGCCCCGCTTTCAGCACTGGATGTTCTTTGCCAAACAGCAGCGGCGCAATGGCATTACGGTACGCGTTCAAACCTTCCATCGGCAGATACAGCGATGCCTGATGTGGCTGTGCCTGCAAGCGCTCTTCCGCTGCGGCAACCGCCTGCAGCTGAGGAATGATGCCCGCTTCGTTGTAATAAAGACCAATGCTCAGATTGACTTTGTTATCGCGCGGATCTTGTTTGAAGGTTTCCATCAGCGACAGAATCGGATCGCCGGCATAGGCATCAACGTTTTGAAACACGGTGCAGATCTCCATGATTGTTCTTGAGTATGAGGTAATGATGCGTCATCAAACCATGTAACGGCCGGGACGATGATTCATTGCGATGATGAGATTAAGGATCACCGCGCCCGCAATTGAGGCCAACAGCATCGGCATTGATACCACAAACAGCGAGGCCAGCACCACGCAGGTATCCACCGCCATTTGCAATTTCCCGGCTCGCAGCCCGATACGGTCCTGCAACCAGAGCGCCAAAATATTGATGCCGCCAAGGCTGGCTTTGTGACGGAACAACACTATAAACCCAATGCCCATCACCACGTTACCGAACAGTGTCGCATAAAACGGATTTAGCGCAGAAAAATGCACAAAGAGAGGATGCAGATGCGTAAACAGCGACACAAGGCCCACAGCACAGAAAGTTTTTAGCGTGAATTCCCAGCCCATGCGGCGCACGGCCAGCCAGTAAAAAGGCAGATTGATGAGGAAGAACGCGCTGCCGAAGGAGAGCGGCGTCAGGTAGCTAATCAAGAAGGCAATACCTGCCGAGCTACCGGTCAGCGCGCCCGCCTGTTTCAGCATAATCACGCCAAACGACACCATCAGCGTGCCAAGGACAATTGCCAGCGCATCTTCAATCAGCGAATGGGGAACTTTGGTCGATTGTACAACGTTATCCATGGGTTAATCTCATTGCAAATGATGCCCGTCAAATGCAAAAAACGCACCACATCGGCGACGTTTTGTCACCACCGATGGGTGCCAGTGATTATCCAATTGATAACTAAGGCGCTTTATTGCAGGTTTTTGTGCATCAATTAAGGATAAACCATCAACTTATGCACAAATCTATTTTCTGATGCGCGTTTTTTGCATTAACTCGGCAATTATTGCACCAGATTAGCACATCATGCACTTTTTTGGCGCGTTTTGTGCTGGGGGATGATCATTAAACCGTTCTCTTTTAAGCGGCTTAAAACCACGGATGTTTTAACGTGCGCGACGCTTTGATGCCCCGCCACTAGCTGGCTAATCAGCGCGCTTAACGACGCTAAATCGGCCACCGCCACTTTCAGTAAATAATCTGCATCGCCGGTGGTTTTGAAAGCATCAACAATAGCGGCTTCTTCTTCCACCATGCGATGGAAACTCTCTTCATAATCCGGCGTATGATTTTTCAGACGAACTTCAATTAATCCCACCATACCAAGGCCAACTGCATCGGGCGAAAGGCGGGCGTGATAGCCGAGAATGAGATTCGCCTGTTCAAGATTGATGCGGCGGCGTGAACATTGCGACGCCGAAAGCCCGACTAAATCACTGAGTTCCTGGTTGGTAAGGCGGCCATTAGATTGTAGTAATGTCAGTATCTTAAGGTCGTGATCGTCTACCTGAGTCATTCTGTTTCCACAGCGTTATAGGGTGCGCTTTGCTACAGATAACCCGATTGAAGGCGGGGTTGTCCAACACTATTTTCTGATGACGTGAAATGCATGCACAAATCGTGCATGCAGGCGCAGAGAAAGGATTATTCGTCGTCGTATTGCGGGCCAGCGTAGTTATCAAAGCGTGACCACTGGCCGTTAAAGGTCAGGCGTACCGTACCGATCGGGCCGTTACGCTGCTTACCAAGGATGATCTCAGCGATGCCTTTCAGATCGCTATTTTCGTGATAGACCTCATCGCGATAGATAAACATGATCAAGTCGGCGTCCTGCTCGATCGAGCCCGATTCGCGCAGATCCGAGTTCACCGGGCGTTTATCGGCGCGCTGCTCCAGCGAGCGGTTAAGCTGTGAAAGGGCAACGACCGGCACATTTAGCTCTTTCGCCAGCGCTTTTAACGAGCGCGAGATCTCGGCGATCTCCAGCGTACGGTTATCCGACAGCGACGGCACACGCATCAGCTGCAGGTAGTCGATCATGATCAGGCTCAACCCGCCGTTTTCACGGAAGATACGACGCGCGCGCGAACGCACTTCGGTGGGCGTCAGGCCAGAAGAATCATCAATAAACATGTTCTTCTTCTCGAGCAAAATCCCCATCGTCGCGGAGATGCGCGCCCAATCTTCATCTTCCAGCTGACCGGTACGAATGCGCGTCTGATCCACACGCGAGAGCGACGCCAGCATACGCATCATCAACTGCTCGCTGGGCATTTCCAGACTGAAAATCAGCACCGGCTTGTCTTGCAACATCGCGGCGTTTTCGCACAGGTTCATGGCGAAGGTGGTTTTGCCCATCGAAGGGCGCGCCGCCACGATAATCAGGTCTGAGCCCTGCAATCCGGCGGTTTTTTTGTTCAAATCCTGATAACCGGTATCAACACCGGTCACGCCGTCATGCGGCGTTGAGACCAGTGATTCAATACGCGATACCGTCGCTTCCAGAATCTGCTCAATGTTCTGCGGGCCCTGATCTTTATTGGCGCGCTGCTCGGCAATTTTGAAGACGTTAGATTCAGCGAAATCGAGCAGATCTTCGCTGCTGCGACCCTGCGGATCGTAACCGGCATCAGCGATCTGGTTCGCCACCGCGATCATTTCTCGTACTACCGCTCGTTCACGCACGATATCGGCATAAGCACCGATGTTGGCAGCACTTGGTGTATTTTTTGCCAGCTCGGCCAGATAGGCGAAGCCGCCCGCCATCTCAAGCTCACCGAGTGTTTCCAGTGATTCTGAGAGCGTAATCAGGTCAATCGGCTGGCCCGCTTCGAGTAAACGCTGCATTTCCGTAAAGATTAAACGGTGCGAGCGGTTAAAGAAGTCGCTGGCGACGACACGTTCTGAGACGTTATCCCAGCGCTGGTTATCCAGCATCAACCCACCGAGCACCGACTGCTCCGCTTCTATGGAATGCGGTGGCATTTTCACGCCTTCCAGCTGCCGATCGCGGGGTTCGTTCGATTTGTTGGTGGGTTTATTTCCTGCCATAGTGAATGCATTACCGATCGTGAAAGGGACGCGCAAGTATACCGTCCCAGGATGAACAATCACAGGAGTCAGAATGGCAAAGCGTATTCAGTTCAACCAACACGGCGGCCCAGAAGTGCTGCAATGGGCCGATTTCGAGTTAGCCGATCCCGCCGAGCATGAAGTGCAGGTGGAAAATAAGGCGATTGGCATTAACTACATTGATACCTACGTACGTAGCGGCCTGTATCCGGTAGCGGAGTTGCCATCGGGCCTGGGCACCGAGGCCGCGGGTGTGGTGAAGCGAGTGGGATCAAAAGTGACGCGATTCAAAGCAGGCGACCGCGTGGTGTATTGCCAGGCGACGTTGGGTGCCTACAGTGAAGCGCACAATGTGGCAGAAGACCGCCTGGTGATCCTGCCAGACAGCATCAGCTTTGAACAAGGCGCGGCCTCTTTCCTCAAAGGTTTAACCGTGCAGTATCTGCTGCGCCAAACCTACAAAGTGAAAGCCGACGAAATCTTCCTGTTCCACGCCGCGGCCGGTGGCGTCGGTTTGATTGCCTGCCAGTGGGCGAAAGCGCTGGGCGCACACCTGATAGGTACCGTGGGTTCGGCCGAGAAAGCGCAGATTGCAAAAGATGCGGGTGCTTGGGCCACCATTAACTATCGTGAAGAGGATATTGCGAAACGCGTAAGCGAATTAACCAAGGGCGAGAAGGTCGCGGTGGTGTATGACTCAGTAGGGAAAGATACCTGGGAACCTTCGCTGGATAGTCTGCGCCGCCACGGATTGATGGTGAGCTTTGGTAATGCCTCGGGTCCGGTGACCGGTATCGATCTCGGCATACTGAATAAGAAAGGCTCGCTATTCGTTACCCGACCTTCCCTGTTTGGCTATATCACCAACCGGGAAGAGCTCGACGCCGCCAGTAATGAGTTGTTCTCACTGATCGCCAGCCGGGCAATTCAGCTTAACGTACCTGAGCAGCAGAAATTTGCCTTAAGCGATGCGGTACGTGCGCATCAGGTGCTGGAAAGCCGTGCAACACAGGGTTCAAGTCTGCTAATTCCCTGATCGCTAAAAGCAAACGGGGCTTCCCGTAGGAAGCCCCTTTTTCTTTCTTTTTTATAGTTCGCGCTGGTGTAGGGACAGCGGCGATGAATTCGTGTTGAAACAACGCCAATCATCCTGGCAGAAAACATAAGTAAAAAATATGTTTAATTGCGAAATTGGTCTAAGCAATGTCTGAGTCTGTGATCTTTCCCGCAATTACCGCCAACCATTTCTCTCTAACTTACTGATTTTTCTTTTCAGCCTGTTTAATTTCGCCTCACCCGAGGGCGTGTTAAATGCGCGATAGAGCCATACGGTGATAACCGCCAGCACCAGCCATGGTAACAATTTAATAACAACTGCCAGCAGGCCGCCGAGGAACATAAAGACGGTGGCAACAATCAATGCGGCGATAACACCAAGCAATGAAACGCCGGTGAGTAACAGCATTAGAAAAAAGCCGAGAACAAAGAGAATTTCCACGAAGGTGCTCCTGTGTGAGTAACTTCATGAGTATTACAAGATGCGTGCCAACTCGTAAATGCGCTAACTATTTGAAAGTATTGAAGTGAAGATCCATGGGCAGATGAGCACGTGCTGAAAATAGCCAACTTGTGGTGTGGAAAAAACCATATCTGAAGAATTGTCGTGCTATTTGTCTGGTGCGCATTAATGCGCACCCTACGAAAACCCAGCTATATCCACGCAGGGGTACCCTTCATGGTGTAATCCCGATCCCGTACCAAATCACCGCACCTTCCGTAGCGGCGCGATTTATCGCGCAATGAATTGCGCCGCTACAAGGTGTGCTTTCGGTGATTAGGTTTTTTCATGTCTTAACTGACAATCATTACACCCTTCATGGTGACCTTACCCAACAAGGGTTAAAGCGCTTCCTGCGGGATTTTATCCGCAACTAAGGCTAGCGCCGCTTCCAGCACCCGCACGTCGGCACCGGTTTTGTGGGCGTTTTCACTCAGATAGCGACGCCACTGGCGAGCGCCTGGGATGCCCTGGAACAGGCCGAGCATATGGCGCGTGACGTGTCCCAAGTACGTACCTTTCGACAATTCCGCTTCAATATAGGGGTACATCGAACGCACCACCGCTACCGGATCGACCTGCGGTACATCACGACCAAACAGCTCGCGGTCGACCTGCGCCAGAATGCCCGGATTCTGATAGGCTTCGCGGCCCATCATCACGCCATCCATGTGCTGCAGATGAAGTTTGGCTTCTTCCAGCGTTTTTATGCCGCCGTTGATCGCCATGGTTAGCGTTGGAAAATCACGTTTCAGCTGATAAACGCGTGGATAATCCAGCGGCGGAATTTCGCGATTCTCTTTTGGGCTCAAACCCGACAGCCAGGCTTTGCGGGCGTGGATAATAAAGGTATCGCAGCCGCCCTGCTGCGCCACGGTGCCAATAAAATCACACAGGAATTCATAACTATCCTGCTCGTCAATGCCGATTCGGGTTTTTACCGTTACCGGAATGCTCACGACATCACGCATCGCTTTAATACAATCGGCGACCAACGCAGCATCCGCCATCAGGCAGGCACCAAAACGCCCGTTCTGAACGCGGTCCGAGGGACAACCGACGTTCAGGTTGATCTCATCGTAGCCACGCGCTTCTGCTAGTCTGGCGCACTGTGCCAGTGCGGCGGGATCGCTGCCCCCAAGTTGCAGCGCCAGAGGATGTTCATCCTCGCTGTAGGCCAAATAGTCGCCTTTACCGTGAATGATGGCGCCCGTGGTCACCATTTCGGTATACAGCAGGGTATCGCCGCTCAGCTTGCGATGAAAATACCGACAGTGGCGATCGGTCCAGTCAAGCATCGGGGCAATTGAAAAACGTTGCGAGGAGAAAGTATCGGTCATGAAACGCAGTAAATCCGCAGTAGTTAAGTGATGAGAAACTGCGCAATCATATCACAGCAGAACGGGCGGCACAGCCGCCCGTTATCAGGAGTAACCGTTGAGTGAGGATTAGAAGTTAAACCCAAGCTGCAACATTGCACCCACGGTATTGTCTTTGCCCACTGAACCGGCCAGATCCAGATGAACCGTATTGTTGAACGGCGATATGCCCAAACCTGCGGTAACTACGTCGGTATCATTCGATTTCAGATCGGCACGATAACCGGCGCGCAGCGCCAGCCAATCCAGCACGCGATACTCTGCACCTACGCCCGCATACTGGCTGGACTCTTCTGATTTGAAGCGCTTGGTTTCTGTCAGGTCAACATCACCCGCCAGGGTAAACGGCCCGTTATTCCACGCGAGGCCAGTCGTGACCAGCGGACGAATTTGATAGGTATCGCGATAACCGTTTACTTCTTTAGTATCGATATCACGCGAGATTAAGTTCTGCCCCGTCACACCGAAAGTCCAGTTATCAGCAAAATCAGTGGCAACACCGGCATCCACGTTAAACCCGGTATCGCTGCTGCGATAACGGCTGCTGTTGATGTCGCTCTTGTCGTAGTTATAGATACTGGCGGTGTAGTTATACAGCCAGGTTTTCTGCAGTTTTGGCGTGATACCAACAGAAACCGGATGGCCGGCAATAGAGAACTCATGCGCCACTGATACACCATAATCGGTGATTAACGCCGCCAGGCCGTTAGCGCTGGAACGCAATTTGTCCTCATCGCCCGGCACAGGAATAACGGTACCGTTAGCAACACCACGCAGATAGGCGATGTCGCTATCCGCGATGTTGGCACGTACGTGCGCAGTTCCATAGGCCTTAGTGATAAACGCAAAAGGCAAGGTTTCATTGGGAACGGTGACGGCCAGCGCCACACCCGCAGTTCCATTGGCTTTATTGCCGCGAAGATCGCTAAGCTGGTTAGCCACATCACCTGCAGCCGCTTTCAGCTGCGGATAACCATTGAGGTAATCCGCAAAGGTGAGGTTATCAATCACGTCCTGATAACGATCAACACTATCCGTGATGTCATCAACGCGGTCGATCAATTTGTCTTTGTCAGTAACCTGTGCGCCAGCTGAAGGGAAAATGATGCTGACGTTATCTTCCGGCTGAGCTTTCGTCATCAATGCTGGGTTAGCCAGCACCGCAGAACTCCAGGTGGAAGAAGCTACGCCCGTTCCTCCCATGGCATCATTGCGCGCGTCATACCATGTGCCTGCTGCTAAAGCTGAAGAAGAAATAAATACCGCATTCAAACCAACAAGATAAGCAACTTTTTTGTGCCTGAATAGTGTCTTCACCATGAGCCTGCCATCACCTTTGAAATGTCGCTGAGCCACTCACCGACGGAACAGTTTAGTTAGCCGCTATTCTGAACCATGGCTAACGCTTCATTGCTGTGAATTGAAAGGAAATAGCACTGCTATTCGCAGAATTGGATGCTTTCACACCATTCCGCTGTGTTTTTATGCGGAAAGATTAACAGTGTTTAAATTGATACCAGAAATTACTTAAGACCTTTTGAACCATAGACGCTAACCTGGTGAGTTGCAAAGCAAAATCCCAGCGGCCGTTGCCTTGGCTACATAGAGGTTTACATCGGGAAAATGGGCAAAAACTGAAGGTCAATACAAAGTGGAACGGTAACAAATTGATTAACCGGTTTTTTTAGCAGAAAACACGCCTAAAAAAGCAATAACAGCAGTAGAAAAAATTGTGTGATAAAATAACATAACCTGCAACCCGGAGAATGCTCATGTCTAACCTCACGCCCGAACAGCTGCTTACCCAGGCTGAATCACTCTGCCTTGACCGCGGCGTGCGCCTTACTACTCAGCGCGCTGAAGTATTGCGTCTGATGGCTGAGCAAAATGGATCAATTAGCGCTTACGACCTGCTGGATCAGCTGCGCGTCAGTGAACCTCAAGCCAAACCGCCCACGATTTATCGTGCACTGGATTTTCTGCTGGAGCAGGGATTCATTCACCGCGTGGAATCGAATAATAGCTATGTGGTTTGCCACCATTTCGACGAACCAGCGCACACTTCTGTGATGCTGGTGTGTGATGGCTGCGCGGCGGTAAGTGAAAAGCATGCACATGGAGTGGAAAAAACCATTGCGACACTGGCAGATCAGGCAGGGTTTTCACTGCGTCATACGGTGATTGAAGCACATGGCTTATGCGAGAATTGCACGGAAGTTGCGGCTTGTACGCGGCATGATAGTTGCGAACACGACCATCAGAGTGAGAGTAAAAAACGGGTGAGAAAGGCTTAATTGGCACTTCCTTGTGCCGACCCGATCATAATGATCGGTGGGTAGGAGCATCGTCCTTAATAAGACGTCGATTACCAGCGGTAATCTTTGTTGTGGCTTTCCCAGTCTTTCACTTCGGTCTCTGCCTGATCTTTCGCATAACCGTAGCGTTCCTGGATTTTACCGACAAGCTGATCGCGTTTACCTTCGATCACGGTCATATCATCATCCGTAAGCTTGCCCCACTTCTCCTTCACTTTCCCTTTGAACTGCTTCCAGTTTCCACCAGCTTCGTCTTTATTCATAATAATCCTCCACTTCATCCTGAGTGAGACGGATACATTCTCTGTATATCAAAGAACATACCCACACGATGCGCTATTCATCTGCGCCGTATGAGTTAATTATAGTTGCCGCTTCGAAGTTTGCAGGAAATTACAGATTAATCTGTAGGTTACGCTTCGCTTATTCAGGCATTAAACCAGCTGTCGCGCTGCCAATGACCGCGCCACATCAGCCACAGCGTCACACCTCGTAGCGCCAGGAATACCGTTATCGCCAGCCATAAACCGTGGTTACCAAGCCAGGGCAATGTTAGCAGCGTCAGGCCATAACCCATGGCGGCTATCATCATGCTGTTACGCATCTCACGACCACGCGTCGCACCAATAAACATGCCATCCAGCAGATAACACCAGACGCCTATCAACGGCAATATCACCTGCCAGATGAGATATCTGTCGGCCATTTCACGCAACGCTTCCAGTGATGTCAGCATGGCCACAATCTGCGGCCCCGTGAACGCATAAATCAGGGCAAATATTGCGGCGACAAAACAGGCCTGACGGCAGGCCGCGTGCCAGATAAGTATTAATCGACTGCGATCTTTCGCGCCTACCGCTTCACCCGAGCAGGCTTCAACCGCATAAGCAAAGCCATCTAGCGCGTAGGCGGTAAAAGTGAGGAACATCAGCAATACGGCATTAACCGCCACCACATCAGGACCAATGCGCGCCCCCAGAATGGTCAGGGATGCAAAGCAGATTTGAAGCATTAAGGAGCGCAGCATGATGTCGCGATTAAGACGGAACAGCCGCGCGGCATCGCCACGCCAGCTGCTTTTTAGTAGAGCGAAATAAATACCGCGCAGTTTGAGTACGCGCGCCACCATCCACAAACCTACTCCCAGCGTGACATATTCAGCCAGCGCCGTTGCCGCCGCTGCACCGGCCACTCCCCAATGCAGCTGAAGGACAAATAAAAGGTCGAGCAGGATATTCACCAGATTCCCGACGATAAGCAATACCATCGGCGCACGCGCATATTGCACGCCTAACAGCCAACCAAGAATAACCAGATTAGCCAAGGTGGCGGGCGCGCTAAGCCAGCGAATCTCAATGAAAATTTTGGCCTGCTGCTGCACTTCTGGGCTGCCGCCCATTAATGCGGCTGCCAAACTGCTTACCGGCGTTCGCAGCACCATAAATAGCAAACCAAAAACCAAAGCAATCAACAGCGGTTGGGTCAGGGCGCGTGCCAGCGCCGTTTTGTCATTGGCACCAAACGCCTGCGCGGTAAGGCCAGTGGTACTCATGCGCAGAAACAGCAGGAGCATAAAGATAAAACTGGTTGCCGTGGTACCCACGGCGACGCCCCCAAGATAAATCGGGCTATCGAGATGACCAATAACGGCAGTATCCACCACGCCCAACAATGGAACGGTGATGTTAGAGAGGATCATCGGCAGCGCCAGCCGCCAAAGTGCTTTATCTGAAGGGGAAAACAGCTGCATCAGCCCATTCCGTTATTTGCGGTAACCAGCGTGATTGCGCCCGACAGTGCCGCAGAAAATGTCAAAAAGAAGAAACTAGCAGACTGCGGCCAGCGCAGCATACGCCGCCGCAGTAGGAGGGAATCAGGAACGAATCAGAGCCATTCGCCGTTACGCACGATCCCAACGGCCAGACCTTCAACGGTCAATGATTGCTCGCGGGTATCTACCACAATCGGTTGGAAATCGTTATTTTCCGGCAGAAGATGGACAATCGCGCCCTGCTTTTTCCAGCGTTTGACCGTGACTTCGTCATCAATGCGCGCTACGACAACCTGTCCGTTACGCACTTCCTGCGTTTTATGCACCGCCAGCAAGTCACCATCCATAATACCGATGTCTTTCATCGACATACCGCTCACACGCAGCAGGAAATCCGCGCTGGGTTTGAACAGGTTTGCATCCACCTGATAGTGCGCTTCAATATGCTCCTGTGCCAGCAGCGGCTCGCCCGCAGCGACACGACCAATTAATGGCAAGCCTTCGCTCGGCTCTTCTTCCATTAATAAGCGAATCCCGCGCGATGCGCCGGAAACAATTTCAATTACGCCTTTACGCGCCAGCGCTTTCAGATGCTCTTCAGCAGCATTGGGCGAGCGAAATCCCAGTTGCGCAGCAATTTCCGCACGCGTTGGCGGCATGCCCGTCTGGTTAATATGGTCGCGAATCAGGTCATAGACCTGTTGCTGCCGTGCAGTTAACGCTTTCATCCCGCCCCCTGGTTGTTTATACAGTCGCTGTGAGTATATACAGGTATTGGCGAAATGAAAACCGTAACAGAGGGAAAAATCAGCGGTTTGATGAATCTGGAATGGCTATCTCAAATGCGTCCAGAGCAGCACGATCCAAACAAAAAGAGCCAGTAAGATAGTCAGCAATACCGCAGCCGAGCCCATATCTTTGGCGCGCCCTGATAAGGGATGTTGCTCCTGGCCAATGCGGTCAACGACGGATTCAATGGCACTATTAAGGATTTCGACAATGACAATCAGTACCACGGAGCCAATCATCAGCACGCGGGAAATGGCGTCTACATCCAGCCAACATGCCACGATAATCGCCACCAGCGCGGCTATCGCTTCCTGGCGGAATGCCGCCTCGTGCTGCCATGCGGCACGCAGCCCCTGCCAGGAATAACCGGCTGCTTTCACTATTCTTACAATACCGGTGACGTTATTTGCCATGTTTATGGAACCCTTGATCTATTTTGACGTCAATGTGTGGGCAGTATGAGGTGGCAGAGCCACAGATCTTCGCTGCACTTTCTGGTATGCTTGCCGCGCTTTGCTAACAAGAGGCTTTAAGTTGTCTATGTCAGGTTGGCGTAAACTCTATTACAAATTATTGAATTTACCACTCTCTATTTTGGTAAAAAGTAAGGTCATTCCGACCGATCCTATCTCTGAACACGGAATCGATCCGACACGTCCAGTGATGTATGTTTTGCCTTATGATTCAAAGGCTGACTTGCTCACACTTCGTGCACAATGTCTGAAACACGATTTGCCCGATCCGCTGGCTCCGCTAGAGATCGATGGCACCTTGCTGCCGCGCCACGTGTTTATTCACGATGGCCCACGCGTTATTCCCTATTTCGTGGCCAATCCCGAATCGGTAAAGCTGTTCCACGATTATCTGGATTTACACCGCAGCAACCCGCAGCTCGATGTACAAATGTTGCCGGTCGCGGTGATGTTTGGCCGCGCGCCGGGACGTGAAACATCAGGTGAATCCACACCGCATCTGCGCGTTCTGAATGGCGTACAGAAATTCTTCGCCATTTTGTGGCACGGTCGCGATAGCTTTGTCCGCTTCTCGCAAACCGTTTCGTTACGTCAGATGGCGACCGAACACGGCACTGATAAGTCGATTGCACAGAAGCTGGCGCGTGTCGCGCGCATTCATTTTGCTCGCCAGCGTCTGGCCGCTGTGGGTCCACGTCTGCCTGCACGCCAGGATCTCTTCAACAAGCTATTGCAATCCAAGGCGATTGAAAAAGCGGTGGAAGATGAGGCGCGCAGCAAAAAGATCTCACATGAGAAAGCCCAGCAGAACGCCATCGAAATGATGGAAGAAGTGGCGGCAAACTTCTCCTACGAAGCGATTAAAGTGACTGACCGCGTGATGGGCTGGCTGTGGAGCCGGCTGTATCAAGGCATCAACGTTCACGGTGGCGAGCGCGTACGTCAGCTGGCACAGGATGGACATGAGATTGTTTATGTGCCCTGCCACCGCAGCCATATGGACTATTTGTTGCTTTCCTACGTGCTATATCATCAAGGCCTGGTGCCGCCGCACATTGCTGCAGGTATCAACCTGAACTTTTGGCCTGCGGGCCCGATTTTCCGTCGTCTTGGCGCGTTCTTTATTCGTCGTACCTTCAAGGGCAATAAACTTTATTCCACCGTGTTCCGTGAATATCTCGGCGAACTGTTTAGCCGTGGTTACTCGGTGGAATATTTTGTGGAAGGCGGCCGCTCGCGTACCGGTAGATTGTTGGATCCGAAAACCGGCACGCTATCAATGACGCTGCAAGCCATGCTGCGCGGCGGCAGCCGTCCCATCACTTTCGTGCCAATTTATATTGGTTATGAGCACGTGATGGAAGTGGGCACTTACGCGAAAGAACTGCGCGGCGCGGCCAAAGAGAAAGAGAGTTTCCTGCAGATGGTGCGCGGCTTACGTAAGCTGCGCAATCTTGGTCAGGGCTACGTCAACTTTGGCGAACCGCTGCCCTTGATGAACTATCTGAACAAAAACGTGCCGGAATGGCGTGATGCGATCGATCCTATCGAACCCCAACGTCCAGCCTGGATGACGCCAGCCGTAAATGACATTGCGGCGAAGCTGATGGTGCGCATCAACGAAGCCGGTGCCGCGAATGCCATGAACCTGTGCGTCACCGCGCTACTGGCCTCACGTCAGCGTTCACTCACTCGCGAACAGTTGATTGAGCAGCTGGAGTGCTACACCCAACTGCTGCGTAACGTGCCCTATTCGCCGGAAGCAACCGTGCCGGATATGAGCGCCGAAGCACTGCTTGATCACGCCATGGGCATGAACAAGTTCGAGACTGAGCAAGACAACATTGGCGACATCATCATTCTGCCGCGCGAGCAGGCGGTGCTGATGACTTATTACCGCAACAATATCCATCATATGCTGGTGATGCCATCGTTGATCGCCGCCATCGTGCAGCAGCATCGTGAAATCAGCGAAGCAGAGTTGCTGCGCCAGGTTAGCCTGGTGTATCCAATGCTGAAGAGCGAGTTGTTCCTGCGTTGGGATAATGCTGAGCTGCCCGCCCTGCTGAATGCACTGTGCGTAGAAATGGCGCGTCAGGGGCTGATTACACTGCAGGATGGCCAGCTCAAAATGAGCCCGGCACGTCATCGTTCATTGCAGCTGCTGGCAGCGGGTATTCGTGAAACGTTGCAGCGCTTTGCGATTACCTTCGCCATTCTCAGCGCGAAACCGGCGATCAACCGTGGCACGCTGGAGAAAGAGAGCCGCACGCTGGCTCAACGTCTCTCAGTGCTGCACGGTATCAACGCGCCGGAGTTCTTCGATAAAGCAGTGTTTACCGCATTGGTACTGACGCTGCGCGATGAAGGCTACATCAGTGATAAAGGTGATGCAGATGCAGAACGTAGTCATATGATGTGGCAGATGCTGGCGGAGTTAGTGACAAGCGATGTGCGTCTGACGATTGAGAGCGCGGTCGCGCACGATTAACCTGGCGACCCGCGATAAAAAGGCGCACTTCGGTGCGCCTTTTTTGTTTACAGCAAATCGGCGAACGGTACGGTGCTGAGCAAGATGCCGATAAATAACACCATGCCCACATAGTTGTTATTCAGAAACGCCTGGAAGCAGGCATCGCGCTCGCGCTGAGCAATCAGCTTCTGCTGATGCACAAACAGTCCCGCGGCGAGTAACAGCGACCAGTAAAACGCGCCGTTCAAATGGAGCATCATTCCGACCAACGCCATCAGGGCGAGCGTCGCCAGCTGCAGCAGACCGATAATCAGCTTGTCGTAACGACCAAACAAAATGGCCGTCGACTTCACGCCAATCTTCACATCGTCATCGCGGTCAACCATCGCATATTGCGTGTCATAGGCCACCGTCCAGCAGATATTCGCCAGGAATACTAACCAGCAAACCAAAGGTAAGGACTCACTAACTGCGGCCCATCCCATCGGAATCGCCCAGCCAAACGCCGCGCCCAGCACCACCTGCGGCAGATGCGTGTAGCGCTTCATAAACGGATACACCCATGCCAGCGCCAGGCCGCCAAAGGAGAGCAAAATGGTCATGGTGTTCATGGTCAACACCAGCATAAATGCCAGAATTCCCAGGCCGGCAAACAGCAGTTTGGCCTCCTTCTCCGTCACCGCACCGCTGGCCAGTGGACGTGAAGCGGTACGCTTAACATGACCATCGATTTTGCGGTCAGCGTAATCGTTGATCACGCAGCCCGCTGCACGCATCACAATAACGCCGAGGACAAATACCAGCAGCACCGGCAGCGGCGGAATCGCCATGCCGGAAAGCCACAGCGCCCACATCGTCGGCCACAGCAGTAAAACGGTGCCGATCGGTTTATCGATACGCATCAGTCGGCGGTAAGCCTGCCATTTGGTCATGGGAAGAGTGTTTTGCACGGTCATTTATCCTTGGTCCAGCGTGCGATACAGCGGCGACGCAGGTAAAAACAGTTCAGTAAGCAGCAGCGGTTTGCCTGATAAACGCAGGCGGGAACGCCGTCCCCACAGATCGCCCACCTGGCCTGCATCGATAAAATCGCGGCTCAAGGTAGAAGAAGAAAACAGGTAGCGGCCAAGAGGACGCGTACCCAGCTGTTGCAGCATCAGCTCCGGACCGTTCAGGGTGCTTTCCGGTACCACGGTTCGGCCTATCAACCAGGGTTCGCCATCGCCGCACAGCACGATTTCGCGTAGCCAGAACCGTTGGTCTGCCGGCAAAAACGCGGCTTCATCCGTCACTTCATCTATGCCAATAAAGTCTTCGCGGATGAGTTCAACGGTCACCTGGCGGCAATGCTGTTCGAAGCGACGCGTCATGGAATCCTCTTCCATCAACCAGTCAATTAGCGGGGCAGAAAGCAGCGGGGAAGAGGCTGGTAGCCAGTGCAGTGCGCGTAACTGGCGCAGCGCTTCATGCGACATCAGGGCATCTCCAGAAAAAAAGTTGCCCTAGTTTAACGCAGAGGAGAATGCGTGGCACGGCTCGTTGTGCCACGTCATTGAAAGAATATTAATTACTCACGCTTCAGCCGGTTACTGTTCGCCAGCCACAGCGTTACCACCAGGATCAGGATCGCAGCTGAGTAATACAGCGTATCGAAGGGGTTTTTATGGTCGACGATGATCAGGCGAATAATCGCCGTGATACCAATGTAGATGAAATAGCGCAGCGGGAAGTGATATCCCGACTGAAAGTATTTCACAATCAACGCGATAAATTCAAAATAGAGGAAATAGATGACGATGCCTTCAATCAGCAGATAGGAAGACGTCTGCTCACCGGTGCTAAAGAGCACATTGGCCAGATGAATGGTTTCTTTGCCGAGAAACACCACAAGGATTATGGCAAGGATGATCAGTCCAATATTGAGCACCCACTGCAGCAGCAATGAAATATATTGCCCTACGCCTGATTTTGTTGTCATTTTTGCGCCTTAGTCTCCGCTGAACTGGTTGGCGCTATCATGCTGTAGTGTGATCAAAATCACAATATTTATACTTCGACATCCACGCAGAGCGCGTCGTAGCGCCAGAACTCGCAGTCACAATCAATGACGCGCTTGTATTGATCGCGGTTGATGCGAGTGATCAGCAAGCCCGGCGTGCCGCTGGCCACATTCAGGGCAGGAGCGGCACGTGCCGGAAGCGGCCCAGGCAAAATGGTAAAACGCGCGCCGCCATAGCGAATGCCGTAACGCTGATCGTAGAGATCGGTAAGCGATCGCGTGAGGTCCTCTGCCATTAACCCCGGAAAATAGGCTGGGTTGAGGTAATGCTCAACATACAATACTGCGCGTCCGTCGATACGCCGTAAGCGCCGAACGCGATATACCTTATCGCCTTCCAGCAACTGTAGATGACGCGCAATCGCTAGCTGTGCGGGCACTTCACTGGCTTCAAGCACTTCGGTACTGGCCACGCGCCCTTGCTCAGCAGCCATGGCATGAAAGTGGCTGTGATGCGATGGATTGTAAACCAGACGCGGTGGTGCGATGAACCAGCCGCGACGCAGTTCACGAAAGATAATACCCTGCGCTTCCAGCAAACCGAGCGCCTCACGCAGCGTGATGCGGGTGGTGGAATAGTGTTCACTTAGGGCGCGTTCCGCAGGCAAACGACCGCTGGCAAATTCACCGTTTTCAATACGTTCCCGCAGCCCTGCCGCAATCACATCTGCCGTTTTAGACAACATTTTTTAGCCTCATTTTGGGGCAAATCTGCACTATGACAGTTCGATGACTACAATGTGACAAGGAACAACCCACGCTTTAGCGCGCTGTAACCGCATGTGGATCGTCGCGCCACACCACATTTCACCACCATGGTCATAAAACCTTCATCTACTCGGGCTACATTGGCTCGGTTCTTGCTGGACTAGACCAAGAAGTCCCACAACATATACCGGGAGCAATCGAGATGAAAGCGTTAATCGCCTCTGTAGTAGCCAGTGCCGTACTGCTTGCGCTGCCTGCCGCGCACGCCGCAGATAATGACCTCGCCGCGCTGGAAAAAGCGGCGCGCGCGGAAGGCCAGGTCAACAGCGTCGGCATGCCAGACAGCTGGGCAAACTGGAAAGATACCTGGAGTGATCTCAACAGCAAATACGGCCTGAAGCACAGTGACACGGACATGTCCTCTGCACAGGAGCTGGCAAAATTTGCTGCAGAGAAAGAGAACGCCAGCGCCGATATCGGTGATGTGGGTGCCGCATTCGGTCCAATTGCCGTGACGAAAGGCGTAGCACAGCCATACAAGCCAACACATTGGGATCAAATCCCGAGCTGGGCAAAAGATCAGGATGGCAACTGGATGCTGGCGTATACCGGCACCATCGCGTTCCTGGTGGATAAGCAGCAGGTGAAGGACGTGCCGCACAGCTGGGCCGATCTGAAGAAAGGTAAGTATGTGGTCACTATCGGCGATGTCGGCACTGCGGCTCAGGCAGCTAACGGCGTACTGGCCGCCAGCTATGCCCTGGGCGGTGACGAGAAGAACGTGAAACCGGCGCTGAGCTTCTTCGGCGACCTGGCGAAAGAGGGTCGCCTTGGCGTGACCGATCCGGTGATTGCCAACATCGAGAAAGGTGAAATCCAGGTGGCTGTAGTGTGGGACTTTAACGGCCTGAACTACCGCGATCAGATCGATAAAAATCGCTACGAAGTGGTGATTCCATCCGATGGTTCCGTCACCTCTGGCTACACCACCATCATCAACAAATACGCTAAGCATCCAAACGCCGCCAAGCTGGCGCGCGAATATATCTTGTCTGATGAAGGTCAGATCAACCTGGCGAAAGGCTATGCGCGTCCGATTCGTGCCGAGCATTTAACCCTGCCAGCTGACGTGCAGGCCAAACTGCTGCCGCAGTCTGAATATAAAAATGCCCGTCCGATCAAAGATCAGGCCGCATGGGATAAGACGTCGAAAATGCTGCCGCGCCTGTGGCAAGAGAACGTCATCATTAATATGAAGCAGTAACGTTCTCAGGTGTGGTCGCCATAAATCGCGACCCTACGGGTTTTGTAGGGTGCGCATTTATGCGCTCCTGGGGAGAAGTCGCCATAAATGGCGACCCTACGCGTTTTGTAGGGTGCGCATTTATGCGCACCTGGATTAACGATTGTCATAAAGGAGAAAGGATGAAAACAATCCTGGTGGTGTTGGATGGCCTGAGTAATCAGGTGGCGCAGCACGCGATGGGCTATCTGTTCGCGGAATGCGCGCAGGGCAACGGCCAGTATTATACGCTGACCTGCGAACTGCCTTCGCTGTCACGCCCGCTGTACGAATGCATTCTTACCGGCATTCCGCCAGTGCGCAGCGGCATTATTCATAACGGCGTCAGCCGTCTGAGTAATCAACGCAGCATCTTCCATTACGCACGAGCTGCTGGCCTTACTACCGCAGCGGCGGCGTATCACTGGGTGAGTGAGCTCTATAATCAATCTCCATTCAACGCAGCGCGCGACCGACACACGGTTGCGCCCGATCTGCCGATTCAGTATGGGCACTTTTACTGGGACGACGGTTACCCGGATTCTCACCTGTTTGAAGATGCAGAAAGTCTGCGCCTGCGCCACGATCCAGACTTCCTGCTCATCCACCCCATGAACATTGACGATGCCGGGCACAAGCACAGCCTGTCATCACCGCAGTACCGCAACCGCGCGCGCATGGCTGATGGTTATCTTTCGCAGTGGATGCCCGGCTGGCTGGCGGCAGGTTATCAGGTGATTGTCACCGCCGATCACGGCATGAACGATGACCGCTCGCACGGTGGTATTTTACCGGAAGAGACGCAGGTACCGCTGTTTGTGTTTGGGACCGGTTTTTCATTAAAACCCGATCTGCAGCCTCAGCAAACCGAGCTGTGCGGCATCGTCTGCAGCTTACTTAACGTCGAACACGACAAGCCGATCTGCCATGGTTTACTGGCGGAGCCGCAGTAATGAAAGGAAAAACGCTCGCGTCTCTGCTGCTGTTGCCCTTTGCACTGTTTTGGGTGGCGTTTCAGCTCGCCCCGTTGCTATGGATTGCCATTAATAGCTTCTGGAGCGACATCAACGAGCGTTGGGGCATCGATAATTACAGCGACATTCTCACCTCGCCATTCTATTTACAGGCGTTTCGTCTCTCGCTGGATATCTCCATCTGGTCAAGCATTTATGGTCTGCTGATCTCGCTGATTGCTGGATATTCGCTGCATCAACTCGGCAGTGGGCGATTTCAGCGCTTTTTAATGTCATTTACCAACATGACCAGCAACTTCGCCGGGGTTCCGCTGGCATTTGCCTTTGTCATTCTGCTGGGGCTGAACGGTTGCCTGACGCTGCTGCTGCGCCATTACGGCGTGCTGGAAGGCTTTAAGCTGTTCTCGCGTGACGGCATGGTGCTGGTTTACACCTGGTTCCAGATCCCGCTCGGCATTCTGCTGCTCTATCCGGCTTTTGATGGCCTGCGCCGTGACTGGCAAGAGTCCGCCGCGCTGTTGGGAGCGGGCCGTTGGCGCTATTGGTGGCACATTGGTTTACCCATTCTGTTCCCGGCGCTGCTCGGCACCTTCGTGATTTTGCTGGCTAACGCACTCGGCGCTTACGCCACCATTTACGCGCTGACCACCGGTAACTTTAACGTGGTGCCGGTGCGCATTGCCGCGCTGGTATCCGGTGATATCTCGCTTGATCCCAATACCGGTGGCGCGCTGGCAATGCTGCTGGTGCTGATCATGGCGCTGATCACCGTGGTGCAGCAGTATCTGGTGCGCCGCAGCTATCTCAACGCCAAAGCGTCTTAAGGAGCCATACGTGTCTCGCGCAGAAAAATTTTACCATCGCCTGATTGTCTGGCTGCTGCTGTGCATCTTAGCCGCGCCGCTGCTGGCGACGCTGCTGTATGGCATTTCAACTAGCTGGAGCGACACCATTCTGCCGCAGGGCTTCACGCTTAAATGGCTGACTGCGTTATGGAGCGATCCGCGTTTTCTAACGGCGCTGGGTCATTCGCTGCTGGTTTGCTTCGGCGCACTGCTGTTCTCGCTGGTGCTGGTGCTGCCTGCCATGTTTGTAATTGCTTACTATTATCCAAAGCTGGATGCGCTAATGAACGTGCTGATTCTGATGCCGTTCGCCGTGCCGCCGGTGGTTTCATCCGTTGGTCTGCTGCAGCTCTATTCCTCGTCGCCATTGATGCTCACCGGCACGCCGTGGATTCTGATTGGCTGCTACTTCACCATCGCGCTGCCGTTTATCTATCGCGCCATCTCTAACAATATGCAGGCGATCAACCTGAAAGAGCTGATTGATGCCGCGCAACTACTCGGCGCCAGCACCTGGCAAGCCGCGCTATTTGTGGTGCTGCCAAACCTGCGCAAAGGGGTGTTTATTGCGGTGCTGCTCTCCTTCTCTTTCCTGATCGGTGAATTTGTCTTCGCTAACATGCTGGTCGGTACCCGCTATGAAACCCTGCAGGTTTATCTTTTCAATATGCGCAACGGCAGCGGCCACTTCACCAGCGCGCTGGTGATTTCCTATTTTGCCGTCGTCCTGCTGGTCACCTGGCTGGCGAATGCCCTCAATCCTGAACGAGGCTAACCATGAGTTACCTGAACGTCACCCAGTTGAACAAAAGCTACGGCCCAACCTCTATTTTTGAAAATATCGATTTCAGCGCCGAAGAGGGCGAGTTTGTCACCCTGCTCGGCCCCAGCGGCTGCGGCAAATCCACCCTGCTGCGCTGCATCGCGGGATTAACCGACGTTGATAGCGGCAAGGTGCTGCTGCAGGGTCAGGATCTGGTGCCACTGCCGCCGCAGAAGCGCACCATCGGCATGGTCTTTCAGAGCTACGCGCTATTTCCGAATATGACGGTGGAGAAGAACGTGGCGTTTGGCCTGAAGATGCAGAAGCTTCCCAGCAGCGATATTCAAAAACGTGTGATGGAGGTGCTGGCGCTGGTTGAGCTCACCGACTTCGCCCGCCGCTATCCGCATCAGCTCTCAGGTGGGCAGTGTCAGCGCGTGGCGCTGGCGCGTTCACTGGTGACGCGTCCGCGCTTACTGCTGCTGGATGAGCCGCTATCGGCGCTGGATGCGCGCATCCGTCGCCATCTGCGCGAGCAGATCCGCAATATTCAGCGCGAGCTGAAACTCACCACCATTTTTGTAACCCACGATCAGGAAGAAGCGCTGACGCTTTCGGACCGCATCGTATTAATGAACCGCGGAAAAATCGTGCAGAACGGCAACGCTGAAATGCTGTATACCCAACCGGCCGATCTATTCGCCGCAGGGTTTATGGGCAACTTCAATTTGTTAAGCGCTGAAGAGGCGACGCAGCTGACGGGCCAGGCTTTTAGCGGCCAGGTGGCAATTCGTCCCGAGTCGATCCAACTGTGCGCACCGCAGGCAGGTATTCCCGCCACTATCCTCAGCCATAGCCTGCTCGGCAATGTGATTCGCTATCGCGTGCGAGCGCAAAATATTGAGCTTTCCATTGATGTGCTGAACCGCAGCGTGGCAGATTTGCATCCCGCTGGCATGCAGATTGGGCTACAGTTAGAGATGTCGACGTTGCGCCAGGTCGCTTAATTTAAACGAAAAAATGGGCAACGCAACGCGGCGAAGGATTTACCGGTTGTGCTCACCGTCAGGCTGGCAATCGGTACTGTTTAAGCCTGACGGATGAGGAGCCTCTATACGTGTTAACTCTGCTTAATCTTCTCTCTGCCGTTGCGCTGCTGGTATGGGGTACGCACATTGTGCGCACCGGCATCATGCGCGTGTACGGTGCCGATCTGCGCCGCGTGCTCAGCCGCAGCGTCGAAAAAAAACCGATGGCGTTTCTTGCCGGGATTGGCGTCACCGCATTAGTTCAAAGCAGCAACGCCACGACACTACTCGTCACATCGTTTGTTGCACAGAATCTGGTGGGCCTGACGCCGGCGCTGGTGGTGGTACTGGGCGCGGATGTCGGTACCGCCATCATGGCGCGCATCCTGACCTTCGATCTGACGTGGCTTTCGCCGCTGTTTATCTTCTTTGGCGTGGTGTTTTTCCTCAGTCGTAAGCAAACGCGCGGAGGCCAACTCGGCCGCGCCAGTATTGGCCTGGGCCTGATTTTGCTGGCGCTACAGCTGATTGTCGCCGCCGCCAAACCCATTACGCAGGCGGCAGGCGTGCAGGTGCTGTTCTCCACGCTGACCGGCGACGTGATGCTCGATGCGCTGATTGGCGCGGTGTTTGCCATTATCAGTTACTCCAGCCTGGCGGCGGTACTGATTACCGCTACGCTGACGGCCACCGGCGTCATCTCGTTTAAAGTTGCGCTGTGTCTGGTGATTGGCGCCAATCTCGGTAGCGGCTTACTGGCCATGATTAATGCCAGCGGCTCCAATGCGGCAGGCAAGCGTGTTGCGCTCGGCAGCCTGCTGTTTAAGCTGATTGGCAGCATCGCCATTTTGCCGTTCGTCAATTTTGTCGCAGACGTGCTGGATAAATTGCCGGTCAATGATGAAGAGCTGGTGATCTTCTTCCACGTGTTCTACAACCTGATTCGCTGCTTAGTCATGGTGCCGTTCGCCGAACCGATGGCGCGCCTCTGCCGCCGTATGATTGACGATGATGCGGAAAATGAGCTTCACCTTAAGCCCAAACACCTTGATAGCAGCGCGCTGGATACGCCTGCGTTAGCGCTCGCTAACGCCTCGCGCGAAACGCTGCGCATCGGCGATGTGGTTGAGCAAATGATTGAGTCGTTTAATAAAGTGGTACACGGCGACCTGCGCGAAGAACGCGCGGTGCGGCGGCTGGATGATGATGTGGATGTGCTGTACACCGCCATCAAACTTTATCTGGCGCGCATGCCGAAAGAGGATTTGCCTGAGGATGATTCACGCCGCTGGGCGGAGATTATTGAGATGGCGCTCAACCTTGAACAAGCGGGCGATATTATTGAGCGTATGTGCGCCGACGTAGCGGACAAATCATTGACCGCGCGCCGGGCATTTTCAGCGGAAGGATTGGAGGAGCTGCAAACCTTGCAGGAGCAGATACTCTACAATTTGCGCCTGAGTTTGTCGGTGTTCCTTTCACACGACGTCACCAGCGCCAAACGCCTGCGCCGCTCTAAGCATCGCTTCCGGATTCTGATCCGCCGCTTCTCCCACGCGCACGTTGAGCGTTTGCATATGCAGAACGTGCAAAGTATCGAGACCAGCTCGCTGCATCTTGGGCTGCTAGGCGATATGAAACGGTTGAATTCGCTGTTCTGCGCCGTGGCGTACACGGTGTTAGATCAGCCGGATGACGAGCGGGATGAGGATTGATACGTTCAAAGACGCGCGATGAATCGCGCCGCTACAAATATCTGCATTGTTCTGTAGCGGCGCAATTTATTGCGTAATGCCGCTCACTTAAGCAAAAAAATGCCTGTTTATGCAGGTGCGCATGAATGCGCACCCTACGAAAACCCGGCGATATCCACGTATGGTCACCATTCATGGTGACCGATTCACGCTTAACTGACGAGCATTACGCAATTTATTGCGCGGGTTTACATCACGACAGCAAACTAAAGGCAATCATGCCGACAATCGCGCCGGTGGTACCGAGAATGGTTTCCATCAGCGTCCAGGTCTTCAGCGTTTCGGCTTCGGTCGCACCGGTAAAGCGGCCAAACAGCCAGAAACCAGCATCGTTAACGTGGCTGATGATGATCGAACCACCACCGATGCAAATCGATAGCGCCGCCAGCTGCGCGCCGCTGTAATGCAGCGGCTCAATCACCGGCATCACCAACCCTACCGTGGTTAAACAGGCCACAGTCGCCGATCCCTGAATCACGCGGATCGCGCCAGAAAGAATGAAGCACGCCAGCGCAATCGGCATACCTGCGCCGGTCAACGCGTGTCCCAGCACCGGGCCCACACCCGAATCCACCAGCACCTGCTTAAACACGCCGCCCGCACCGATCACCAGCAGAATAATCCCCGCCGGTTGCAGCGCGCTGCCGCATACCTGCATCACCTTCTCTTTATCCATGCCCTGACGGTACGCCAGACCATAAATCGCCACCAGACAGGCCAGCAGAATCGCCGTGAACGGATGGCCGATAAACTCCAGCCACTCATACAGATGGGTGCCCGGCGTGGTGAAACGCGCGCCGATGGTTTTCAGCCCCACCAGCAGTAGCGGGAAGAGGATTAACGACAGGCTAAAGCCAAACGACGGCAGCTTGCCCTCTTCCACTTCCGGCTGATGGTCTTCCGGCGGTGCGCTAAAGCTGACGTGACGCGCGATGAAATTACCAAACAGCGGACCAGCAATCAGCATGCCGGGAATCGCCGCGCACAGGCCGAGCAGAATCATCCAGCCAAAATCGGCGTGCATCTGCGAAGCCAGCAGCATTGGCGCCGGTCCCGGCAGCAGGAACGCCGCCGCGGCCGCTACACCGGCAAACAGCGGAATCACCAGTTTCACCAGATTGCCTTTGGTGCGCCGCGCCACCGCGAATGCAATGCTGATCAGCAACACTACCGCCACTTCAAAGAACAGCGGCAGCGCGCAGATTAACCCGGCAACGCCCATCGCATAGTGCGCGCGGCTTTCACCAAAGGTTTTCAGCATACGGATAGCAATTTGATCGACCGCGCCGGTTTCATGCAGGATTTTGCCGAACATCGCACCCAACGCCACCACAATGGCGAGAAAGCCGAGCGTTCCGCCCATGCCTTTTTCCATGGTTTCGGCGATTTTATCGAGCGGCATGCCGGAAAACAGACCAGCACCAATAGAGACTAACATCAGGGCAACAAAGGCGTGCATACGCGCTTTCATTACCAAAAACAGCAGCAGCAGGACAGAGCCTGCTGCGGTTAACACTAGCGTTGCGGTACTCATGACTAACCCTTGTTGATTGCACCCTCAATGGTCGCAACCGTGGCCGCAACTACCTCATCCAGTGAATGATTGATATCAACCACCAGTACATCGGGCTCATCAGCGCCGGGTTCCTGCAGCGTGGCGAACTGCGTCACCAGCATCTGCGGTTTGAAGAAGTGGCCTTTACGCGCCTTCAAACGTGATTCGATGGTTTCGAAGTCGCCCTGCAGGTAGATAAACTTCAGGTTCTCGTTGCCCTGACGCAGGATGTCGCGATAGGACTTTTTCAGCGCCGAGCAGACAATAATGGAGATTTCCTGCGTGCGCTGCATGGCGAACGCCGCATCATTCAGTGCCTGCAGCCACGGCTGGCGATCGTTATCGTCCAGCGGATGGCCTTCGGCCATTTTCATGATGTTGCTGCGCGGATGGAGGAAATCTCCATCAAGAAACGCAGTGTTTAATTGGTGAGAAACCTGATTGGCGACGGCAGATTTTCCGCTGCCGGAAACGCCCATCAGGATAAAGACGTGGTGCGATGGAGATGGCGTTGTCATTTTTTTTGCGCTCCGGCAGGAAACCCGCCTAATGTTACCGATAACAATTTCAGTCATCATTGTCGGAGGCCGCTGAAAGACTGGCAACCCTTGTCAGGCGGAAAAGCACGAAAGTGTGAACTGACTCAAAAAATCGCCAAAATCAGATGCTGTCACCTTCGGCAATTTCAAACCCCACATCCAGCGGTTGCATGACCGTCCGATCGCCGCCAATCCGCGCCAGCAGCATCGCCGCCGATTCTCGCCCCATACGCTCACGTGGCGTCAGCACCGTGGCGAGCCGTGGATTTACCACTTGCGTAATATCGTGGCCGTGGAACCCGGCAATCGCCATCTGTTGCGGCACGTGCAAACCCTGCCGCTGGCACTCAAACATTGCGCCAACCGCGAGGTCATCGTTGGTACAGAACAGGCTATCGGTTTCGGGATAACGCTTTTGTGCTTCACACAGCAGTTGCGCACCGGCGCTGAATGACGAGGCATCTTCCATCATCACGCTATGCGGCGTGAGTCCCGCTTCACGCATCGCTTTTTCGTAGCCCTGCTGCTTCTGCAAAGTACGTTCATCAAGGCGCGCACCGAGATACACGGTGTGACGATGGCCTTTTTTCAGAATAGCATGCGTCATCTGACGCGCCGCCTCGACATTATCGAAGCCCACCGCCATATCGAGGCATGGCGTCACCGAGTCCATCATCTCAATCACCGGAATGCCAGCCACTTCTAGCATGCGCAGCGTGCCTGCCGTGTGAGTGCGTTCGGTAAGGATCACGCCGTCGATGTTCCAGCCGAGCAGCGAACGCAGCTGTAACTCCTCTTTCTGCGCGTTGTAACCAAAGTGCGCCACCAGCGTTTGGTAACCCGCTTCGTCGGTGACGGCTTCAATACCGCGCAGCACATCGGCAAAAACCTGGTTGGTCAGGGAAGGCAGCAGCACGCCAATAGCGCGGCTGGTGGCGTTAGAGAGCATATCGGGGGCGCGATTGGGGATATAGCCGAGCTCGTCCAGCGCCACGGCGATTTTGTCACGTAGCGCCGCAGAGACCTGATTGGGATTGCGCAGGTAGCGGCTGACGGTCATTTTTGTGATGCCGACGCGATCGGCTACGTCCTGTAATACCGGTCTTTTCTTCTTCATCTTATGCGCCTGAAATCAGAGATAGATGAAGTTTATCATTAATTTTTCATTTTCCACGCCTCGTACCGCGCCGATCAGGCGCGTACGAATCCGCACCCCATCAAATGTATCGATCGCCAAGAATGGCGACCAATACATTTATTACGCGGTTTTATACCGGCGGCAAATCGAACAGCAGAATTTCAGCATCGCTGTCGGCTTTGATGCTCAGCGCATGTTCATCCCAGATCGCGAGCGCATCGCTGGTGCCTACCTGCTCGCCATTCACGCTGATTTTCCCTTTCACCACCTGAATCCACACGCGGCGGCCCGCTTCAATCGCCACGTCATCGCTTTCGCCTGTGGAAAATACCCAGCGCGACAGCGTCATGTCCTGAAACACCTTGAGCGATCCATCACGCTCGTCCGGCGTCAGCACAAACTGGCGGCCTTTCACATCAGCGAAACGGCGCTGCGCATAGCGCGGTTCAATGCCTTTACGCTCTGGAATAATCCAGATCTGATACAGATGCAGCGGATCGGTGGCGCTGGCGTTGTATTCCGAGTGACGCACGCCCGTGCCAGCACTCATGATCTGGAACTCACCCGCCGGGATCTGCTCTTTGTTGCCCATGCTGTCCTGATGCTCGACGGTGCCAGAAAGCACATACGTCAGAATCTCCATATCTTTGTGCGGATGCGTACCGAAACCCTGACCGCCATCGATCACGTCCTCGTTAATCACACGCAGGGCGGAGAAGCCCATAAAGTTGGCATCATAGTAATCGGCAAAGGAAAAAGTGTGCCAGCTATCGAGCCAACCGTGGTTAGCATGACCGCGTTCTTCAGCTTTACGTACGTAAATCATGTTCAATTCTCCTCAATGTTTTTTACAGTCTGGACTTGAGATGAGTTGATTGATAGCTGAAAAACTTCACGCCTCTGTTCAAAAATCATGAATAACATCTGGCGAGATGGACTGGGTAGATGAAGAAGGGAAATTGCAGGCAAAAAAAAAGCCAGCACCCGAGCTGGCTAAATAATACTTGGAAGCAATGTGAGCAATGTCGTGCTTACCCAGATGTCAGGAGACGTTTCCGAGCTCGCATGGCAATAATAATCATTATCATTCGCGTCTGTAAACCCCTTTCGCGAATTATTTTGCATTGACGTTAATTGAGAATTCCTTGATGTTAAAGGGGATTTTAACCATTTTGCACAAGGAGCCGCTCGATGAGTCAGATCGTCATTCGCCATGCTATTCCCGAAGATGCCGCCGCATTATCGCGCATGTACAGCCAACCAGAACCGCAAGCCAGCACGCTGCAGTTGCCATTTCAATCACCCGCGCTTTGGCAGGAGCGACTGAGTAATTTGCGCCCTGGCTTGCATATGCTGGTGGCTTGTATTGACGATCAGATTGCCGGCCAACTAACGCTCGAGGTGCAATCCGTTGCGCGTCGTCGCCATGCTGCCACCTTTGGCATGGGCGTTGATGCTGGATTTCATCGCCGGGGCGTGGGCAAGGCCTTAATGTCCGCGATGGTGGACTTGTGCGATAACTGGCTGCAGGTGACGCGCATTGAGCTGACGGTATTTGCCGATAACCATAAAGCTATTGGCTTGTATCAGCAGTTTGGCTTTGAGGTTGAAGGCACCGCGCGCCGGCACGCGATGCGCAACGGTGAAATGGTGGATACGCACTACATGGCGCGTTTGAAATAACGCTTAAAATCGCGCCGCTACAACTGCGTGCACATACCGTAGCGGCGCAATTTATTGCGCATTAGGGATTAATAACCCGCGCTCAAATCATCCACTGAACGCGGATCCGAGGCGCCATAGCGCGTGCCATCCGGCCCAATCATAATGCTCTGCGTGCTGCCCATGGCTGGCATCACCTTCACATGCTGACCTTTGCTTTCCAGCAGGCGCAGCGTATCGGGACTAAAACCTTTTTCTACGCGCAGCTGATCCGGCAACCACTGATGATGGAAACGCGGTGCATTGGTGGCTTCTGCCACGTTCATACCAAAATCAATGCTGTTCACCACCATTTGCAGCACGGTGGTGATAATACGGCTACCGCCCGGGCTACCGGTAACTAACCAGGTTTTGCCGTCTTTCGCCACGATGGTGGGCGACATTGATGACAGCGGACGTTTGGCCGGTTGTACCGCATTCGCCTCGCCACCGACTAAACCATACACGTTTGGCGTGCCCGGTTTCGCCGAGAAGTCATCCATTTCATTGTTCATTAGGATGCCGCTCTCTCCGGCCACGATGCCGCTGCCGAAATAGGTATTCAGCGTATAGGTAACCGCTACCGCGTTGCCGTCTTTATCCACCACGGAGAAGTGCGTGGTTTGATTGCTTTCATAGGGTGCCAGCTTGCCCGGTTTGATCTCGCTGGAGGGGCGCGCTTTATTCACGTCAATTTGCTGCGCCAGCGTTTTGGCATAGGCTTTGCTGGTTAGCGCCTGCTGCGGCACGTTAACGAAATCAGGATCGCCAAGATATTCTGAACGGTCGGCATAGGCATATTTTTCCGCTTCCGCCATCACCTGCATCGCATCGGCGCTACCAAAGCCCCATTTCGCCAGATCGAAGTTTTCCAGGATATTAAGGATTTGTACGATATGAATCCCGCCGGACGACGGCGGCGGCATGGAGAAGACTTCATAGCCGCGATAGGTGCCGCTGACCGGCTTGCGCTCCACGGCACGGTAGGCCGCCAGATCCGGCTTGCCAATCAATCCGCCGTGCTGCGCCATTTCACCGGCAATTTCATCGGCAATTTTACCTTTATAGAACGCATCCGGCCCTTGCTGGGCAATCAGCTGCAGGCTACGCGCGAGGTTCTTCTGCACCAGCCGTTCGCCTTTCTGATACGGCTGGCCGTCCGCTTTGTAGAAAATCGCCCGGCTGTTGTCGTGGTTAATCAGCGTCTCTTTGCCGTAGGTGGCGAGATCGTCAGCCAGCGCATCATTAACCACGATGCCGTCACGTGCCAGTTTGATCGCCGGGGCCAGCAAAGTGCTCAGCGGCAACGTGCCATATTTCTGCGCGGCCAGCGCAAACCCGGCAACGGTGCCTGGCGTGCCAGAAGCTAAATGAGAAGTGAGTGATAACTTACTATCCGCATTGCCCTGCTTATCAAGGAACATATCGCGCGAAGCTCGCGCCGGAGCCATTTCGCGGAAATCGATTGCGGTGGTGCGGCCGGACGCGGTACGCAGCAGCATAAAGCCGCCACCGCCAAGGTTACCGGCCTGCGGATGCGTCACCGCCAGCGCAAAGCCTACCGCGACTGCCGCATCTACCGCGTTACCGCCCTGCCTGAGAATATCAACACCCACTTCGGTCGCCATCGCATCAACCGATGCGACCATGCCATGTTTGGCTTTCACCGGATGAAAGGTATCGCTATCAACGCCGTAAGAGACCGGCGGCGCATTGGCTGGCGCGGCTTGTCCCCCCTGCACGACGGTAAAACTCATCAGCAACGCCCAACTGAGCTGACGTAGGTTGCTCTTAATTCTCATCCTGCTACCACCCTTTTTAAGTTATTTACATTTGTTATCAATTGATGCAAGTGTTTGCAAACACAGTAAAAAGAGTAGCAGTAAAGTTAAATTAGGCGCACTCCTGGAAGAGGTGTTTGAGATATAGCATAAACTTATACAAGTAGCCGTTGTTGCCAGTCAGGCAATAACACCACACAGCAGCAGGCTGCATTGATGGAGGAAGACCATGAACAAAAACAAATGGCTAATTATGATCGCAGCATTACTGCCGTTAAGCAGCATGGCGAATACCTTGAACAGCACTAACGACCCGAATCAGCCCGGCTACAACCCGAGCCAGCAGCGTATGCAGTCGCAAATGCAGAATCAGCAGCAACAGCAGAAGCGCAAGCTGCAGCAGGATCAACAGCAGCAGAGCCAGGACGTGCAGCGCAAAGTGCAGGAACAGCGGAACAGTGCCCAGCAGCAGGTGATTCAATCGCAGCCGGGCCAAAAACAGCAGCAAAACTAGCGGAAATCAGGACCAATAATGTCGATGCTATCGGTGCAGATGGCGTCGACGCCCCAGCTCAGCAGCTCGCGCGCCCGTGCGGGCTGATTCACGGTATACACCAGAATATGCAAACCGGCTGCTTTCAGCTGCGCGGTGCGTTCGGCATCGAGTAATTTGTGATTCAGGTGGATCGACACGCAATCCAGTGCCGCAGTCAGCGCCTGCCAGTTGTCAGGCCACGTATCCAGCAGCAAACCACGCGGCAGCTCTGGTGCCGCCTGCATTGCCGCTTCCAGCGCGGCGTAAGAGAACGAGGATAGCAACGGCGCCGTTTGTCCTTGCCACAGTTCACGCGCGGCCAGCGCCACGTTGCGGCCGGTTTCAACGTCTTTACCGGTGGTCGGTTTGATCTCAATGTTCGCCATCATCTGATGCTGGCGGCAACGTTCTGCCACTTCGCTCAGCAGCGCCAGCGGCTCGCCTTCATAATCACGGCTAAACCAAGCGCCGGCATCCAGCTGTGACAACTTGTGCCACGACAGATCGCCGGCCACGCCCCAGCCATTGCTGGTGCGATCGAGCGTGTCATCATGCAGCAGGAAAATTTGCTTATCTTCCGATAGTTTGGCATCAAACTCGATCATGGTATGACCATGCTGCGCGCCGACATCAATCGCCGCGAGGGTATTTTCCGGGGCCAGTTTTCCGCCCCCGCGATGCGCAACAATGTGCGGGTAAGGCCAGTTGTGTTGACTCATTCCAGACGCTTTCCATAGGTTGAATCGAAGAAGTGTAACGCATCTGACGGCAGATGCAGCCATAAGGTGCTGCCCGCCTGCGGACGTTCGCTGTGTGGCAAACGCACCACCATGCGCGCGTTGCCAATGCGGCCATGCGCCAGATTATCGGCACCGAGCATCTCCAGCGTCTCGACCACCAGCGGAATACCGCCGGCATCGCGACTGCTGAGCTGAATATGTTCCGGACGAATGCCGAGCGTTAGCGGGCGGTTGGCCCATTTGGCTTTACTCTCACCCAGCAACAAACTGTTAAGTGCATCCAGCGTAAAGCGCGTGCCATCGCTGTTAATTTGACCCGGCAGCAGGTTCATGGCCGGCGCGCCGATAAAGGAGGCAACAAACTGGCTGGCCGGACGTTCGTAAACTTCCACCGGCGTACCCACCTGCTCCACCACCCCTTTGTTCATCACCATCACGCGCTGCGCCAGCGTCATCGCCTCAACCTGATCGTGCGTCACGTAGATGCTGGTGGTTTTCAAGCGGCGATGCAGCTGTTGCAGCTCCAGACGCATCTGCACGCGCAGGCGCGCATCCAGATTCGATAAAGGCTCATCAAACAGGAACACCGCCGGTTCACGTACGATGGCGCGGCCCATCGCCACGCGTTGACGTTGTCCGCCCGACAGCTCGCGCGGACGGCGATGCAGCAGATGATCCAACTCCAGGCTGCGCGCCGCGTCCATCACCCGCTGCGCGATCTGCACTTTGCCCATGCCACGAATTTTCAGGCCATAGGCCATGTTTTCGCCCACCGTCATATGCGGATAGAGCGCGTAGTTCTGGAACACCATGGCGATGCCGCGATCTTTCGGCTCCATGTTGGTGACGCGTTTGTCGTCGATATAGATATCGCCAGACGATACGCGTTCAAGCCCCGCCACCATGCGTAGCAGCGTCGATTTGCCGCAGCCGGAAGGCCCCACCATCACCATAAATTCGCCATCGTTGATGGTGATATTCAGTGGCTGAATGATCTGATTTTTGCCGTCATACGATTTGGTAACGGTCTGAAGGGTTACGCCTGCCATTTATTTATCACTCTCCACCAGGCCATGCACAAAGGCACGTTGCATCACAAGTACCACCACCACCGGTGGAATCAGGGTTAATAACATTGCCGCCATCACTTCATTCCATTGCGTTGGGCCACCGCTGGTGTTGATCATGCTTTTCACTCCCGCTACCGCAGTGCTGAGGCTGGCGTCGTTGATGATCAGCAGCGGCCAAAGATATTGGTTCCAACCATAAATAAAGGTGATCACAAACAGCGCGGCGAGATTGGTTTTGGATAGCGGCAACACAATGTCCCAGAAGAAGCGCATCGGGCTGGCGCCGTCGATACGCGCCGCCTCTATCAGCTCGTCCGGCAGCGACATAAAGAACTGGCGGAACAGGAAGGTGGCGGTAGCGGACGCCATCAGCGGCAGCGTCAAACCGCTGTAGCTGTCGAGCATATTCAGCGTCGAAATCACTTCCACCGTCGGGAAAATACGCACTTCAACCGGCAGCATCAGCGTGATGAAAATCAGCCAGAAAAACAGCGAGCGCAGCGGGAAACGGAACCACACCAGCGCGAAGGCGGAGAGCATTGAGACGGTGATTTTGCCGACGGTAATGCCGAGCGCCATCAGCAGGCTGTTAAGCATCATCATGCCAAATGCCGGACCATTGCCGTTGACGCCGTGCGTCCAGATGCGCGAGATGTTCTCCCACAGATGCGATCCCGGTACCAGCGTCATTGGCACCTGATACACCGCCTCGTTATCCAGCGTCGCCGCCACAAAGGCGATATAAAGCGGGAACAGAATGGTCAGCACGCCCAGCACCAGCAAGGTATGGCTGAAGATATCCAGCCCGCGTCGATTCTCAATCATTGGTATTGCACCTTACGCTCGACAAAGCGGAATTGCAGGATAGTCAGGCCAATCACCAGCAGCATCAGCACCACCGACTGCGCCGCAGAGGAGGAGAGATCCAGCCCGGTGAAGCCTTCGCGATAGATTTTGTAGATAAGCGTAGTGGTCGCCTGTACCGGGCCGCCGCCGGTTGCGGCATCGATCACCGGGAAGGTATCGAAGAAGGCGTAAACCAAATTCACTACCAGCAGGAAAAAACTTACCGGCGTAATCAGCGGCAGCGACAAATTAAAGAAACGGCGCACCGGACCGGCACCGTCGATGGCGGCGGCTTCCACCAGCGATTTGGGAATTGACTGTAACGCCGCGAAGAAAAACAGGAAGTTGTAGCTCATTTGCTGCCAGATCGACGCCAGTACAATCAGGAACATCGCCTGGCCGCTGTTTTGCGCATAGTTCCAGTTGTAGCCCATTTGGTTCAGCAGGTGGCTGAATAACCCTAGCCCTGGATTGAACAGGAACATCCACAGCACTGCCGCCACCACCGGCGCGACCGCGTACGGCAGCAGCAGCAACGTTTGATACAGCTTACGCAGGCGAATGACGTAATCCACCAGCGCCGCCAGCAGCAGGGAAAAAGTCATGCCGCAAATCGTCACCAGCGCACTGAACTCAATGGTGGTCCAGAACGATGCCAGATAGTATTCGTCATTGAACAGACGCTTAAAGTTCGCCAACCCCACGAAGGTGCTGGAGATGCCAAAAGGATCAATGCTTTGCAGCGAATACCACAGAGCTTCACCGGCGGGCCACAGGAAGAAAATGGCCGTAATCACCAGCTGCGGTAGCACCAGCAAATAGGGCAGAAAACGGGAGCGAAATACGGGGCGCGATGAGGACATAGCAGGCTCAATCAAAGAGAGAAATCGGGGCGAACGCCAAACGTCGGCCCCGAGATGACAGCGTTTACTTCACTTGCTGCTCAAAACGGCGCAGCAGTTCGTTACCGCGTTTCACCGCGTTATCTAGCGCGGCTTGTGGTGTCTGTTTGCCGGTCCACACGCCTTCCAGCTCTTCATCCACGATGGTACGAATCTGTGGCATATTGCCCAGACGCATGCCTTTGGTGAACGGCAGCGGATCTTTGTTCAGCATTTGACGCGTGGCGATGTCTGCGCCTGGGTTCTTGTCGTAGAAGCCCTGCTGTTTAGTCAGCTCATAGGCGGCGGTGGTGATCGGCAGATAACCGGTTTTCTGGTGCCATTCAGCGGCGATTTCCGGCTGTGCGAGGAACTTCATAAACTCCGCCGCGCCTTTGTAGGTGTTGGCATCTTTGCCTTTCATCACCCACAGGCTCGCGCCACCAATGATGGCGTTCTGCGGGGCGTTCGGTACGGTTTCATCGTACGGCATCATGCCCACGCCGAAGTTAAATTTGGCGTAGTGTTTGATGTCGGCCAGCGAACCGGAAGAGGCGGTGGTGATGCCGCAATCGCCGTTGTAAAACTTGGCGGTGGATTCATCCTTACGACCGAAGTAGGTGAAATCGCCCTTCTTGTTCATCGCTTCCAGCATTTCGATGTGGCGCACCTGCACGGGCTTATTGAATTCCAGTACCGCATCGGTGCCGTCAAAGCCGTTATTTTTACTGGCCACCGGCAGCGCATGCCAGGCGCTGAAGTTTTCAATCTGAATCCAACCCTGCCAGCCGCTGGCGTAACCACAGGTCAGGCCCGCTTTACGCAGCGCTTCGGCATCTTTTGCCAGCTCCTGCCAGGTTTTCGGTGGCTGATCCGGATTCAGGCCAGCTTTTTTGAACGCGTCTTTGTTGTAATAGAGCACCGGCGTGGAGCTGTTGAACGGCTGAGAAATCAGCTGGCCTTTGCTGTCGCTGTAGTAACCCGCAACGGCTGGTACAAACTGCTGCGGATCCATCTGCACGCCAGCGTTTTTAAACACTTCATTGACCGGCACAATCGCTTTCGATGCCATCATGGTCGCGGTACCGACTTCATACACCTGCAGCAGTGCGGGCGCTTTACCCGAGCGCACCGCGGCGATGCCCGCTGCCAAGCTTTGCTCGTAGTTACCTTTGTAAGTCGGGACGATTTTATATTCTGGATGAGCCTGGTTAAAACGTTGTGCCAGAGAATCAACTTCTTTGCCTAACTCGCCTTCCATTGAGTGCCAGAAAGGGATCTCAGTTGCAGCCAGCGCATTACCGCTGAGCGCCAGACCGAGCACGACACTCATCAGGCGGGGACGAAGCGTAAAAGCGGACATAAGGTTTTTCCTGTGCTGTTAGCTACGCGCGAATTCGCGCATTTTTTTGTTCGCGACGTAACATGACACGGGGAAATGACGGATTAATAACAGGTTTATGACGGGGATGTGACAGCGGAATTTGGTTTGATTGGAGTTTAAGTCGCCATAAATGGCGACCCTACAAAATCGTGTAGGGTCGGCATTCATGCCGACCGGGGGTTATGCGCCTAAATAAGCACTCCGCACGGCTTCATTGGATAGCAGCGCTTCGCCGCTGTCTTCAAGCACCACGTGGCCATTCTCCAGCACATAACCGCGATCCGCCAGCTTCAGCGCCTGATTGGCGTTCTGCTCGACGAGGAAGATGGTCATGCCCTCTTTGCGCAGTTGCTCAATGGTGTCAAAGATCTGCTGAATGATAATCGGGGCGAGTCCCAGCGACGGTTCATCCAGCAGCAGCAAACGCGGCTGGCTCATCAGCGCACGGCCAATGGCCAGCATCTGCTGCTCACCGCCGGACATGGTGCCCGCGCGCTGTGCTTTACGTTCTGCCAGGCGTGAAAACAGCTGATAGACGCGATCGATACGTTCCTGATACTGCTGCCGCGTAGCGAAGAAGCCGCCCATCGCCAGGTTCTCTTCTACCGTCATACGCGAAAACACCCGACGCCCTTCCGGCACGATGGCGATCGCTTCACGCATGATTTTCGCCGTTTGCCAGTCGGTGATCTCTTTGCCATCAAAGGTAATGTTGCCGCTGGTGGCGCGCGGTTCACCGCACAAGGTGCCGAGCAGCGTGGTTTTACCCGCGCCGTTGGCACCGATCAGGGTAACGATCTCGCCCTGATTGATGTGCAGATTAATGTTGTGCAGCGCCTGGATCGGGCCGTAATGGGCGCTGACATTCTGCAAGGTTAAAATCGGGTTTGCCATGTTACGCCTCACCTAAATAAGCACGGATCACATCCGGATTGTTACGCACTTCTTCCGGCGTACCGTTGGCCAGCGGCGTTCCCTGATTCACTACGTAAATGCGGTCAGAAATGCCCATCACCAGCTTCATATCGTGTTCAATTAGCAGTACGGAAACCTTGTGCTCACCGCGCAGCTCGGCGATCAGCTCATCCAACTCGTGGGTTTCACGCGGGTTAAGCCCGGCAGCCGGTTCATCCAGCATCAGAATTTCCGGACGCGTTACCATGCAGCGCGCAATTTCCAGACGACGCTGCTGGCCATAAGCGAGGTTGCCCGCCTGGCGGTTGGCGAGATCCAGCAAGCCGATGCGATCCAGCCAGGTGGCCGCGCGATCCAGCGCGTCGCTCTCACCGCGACGGAAAGCCGGGGTTTTGAATAAACCGGAGAACACGCCGCTTTTGAGGTGCTGATGCTGTGCCACCAGCAGGTTTTCAATCACCGTCATTTCGCGGAACAGGCGCACGTGCTGGAAGGTACGCACAATGCCCATACGCGCAATCTTCTGGCCCGGCAAACCCTGCAGCTGCTGATCGCGCAGTTTGATGGTGCCGCCGGTTGGTTTATAGAAACCGGTCAGGCAGTTGAACACCGTGGTTTTACCGGCGCCGTTCGGGCCAATCAACGAAACGATTTCCTGTGGATGCAGCTCAAGCGCCACATTGTTGACGGCTAACAGGCCGCCGAAGCGCATCATCAGGCCTTCAACGGCTAATAAAGGCTGACTCATGCCTGCTCTCCTTGTTTACTGCTTTTCATCTTCAGATGCGGACGCTTCATTGGCAGCAGCCCTTGTGGACGCCAGATCATCATCAGCACCATCAAACCACCGAGCACCAGCATGCTGTACTCATTCAAATCACGCATCAGCTCGCGCGAAACCACCAGCAGAATGGCTGCGAGGATCACCGCCAGCTGCGAGCCCATGCCGCCCAGCACCACAATCGCCAGCACAAAAGCCGATTCGACGAAGGTGAAGGATTCCGGGCTGACGAAACCCTGACGTGCGGCGAACAGCGTACCCGCAAAGCCCGCAAACACGGCGCTGATGGTGAAGGCGGTCAGTTTGATGCGCGTTGGGCTCAGACCAAGCGAACGGCAGGCGATCTCATCTTCACGCAGCGCTTCCCACGCGCGGCCCAGCGGCATACGCAGTAAGCGGTTGATAACGAACAGCGTCAGCACCACCAGCAGCAGCGCCACCAGATAGAGGAAAATTACACGGTCGCTGGGATCGTATTTCAGGCCAAAGAACTCATGGAAGGTGCTCCAGCCGCCTTCGCTGACCCGGCGGCCAAACTCCAGACCAAACAGGCTGGGCTTGGGAATCTGCGCGATACCGTTCGGGCCGCCGGTGATCGCCGTGTTATTCAGCAGCAGAATGCGTACGATTTCGCCGAAGCCGAGCGTCACAATCGCCAGATAGTCCCCGCGCAGGCGCAGCACCGGGAAGCCGAGCAGCAAACCAAAGACGCCCGCCACCAAACCGGCCAGCGGCAGGCTTTCCCAGAAACCAAAGCCGTAATAGTGGTTGAGCAAGGCAAAGGTGTAAGCGCCGATGGCGTAGAAACCGCCGTAGCCCAGCACCAGCAATCCTGATAATCCCACGACCACGTTCAGACCGAGGCCGAGCATCACGTAGATCAGCGTCAGCGTGGCGATATCCACACTGCCGCGCGACACCAGAAACGGCCAGATCACCGCCGCCGCGATCACCAGCGCCATCAGCAATTTTTGCTTCGGCGTTGAGCCATCAAAACCTGGCAGGACAAATCCTTTGCCGCTGCGTTTGAATTTGCCCTGCGCCAGCGGACGCAGCAGCTGGAAGACAAACACTACCGCACAGCCAATGAAGATCCAGTTCCAGCGTACCGCGCCCGCATTGGCGACCACCAGTTTGGTGCCATCCAAATCGAGGCGTACGCCCATGAAAAATGTGGCGAGCACCAACAACATCACCGTGGAGATCACGGCGTTGACCAAACCGAGGCGTTTCATACCTTCTCTACCTCCGGACGGCCAAGAATCCCGGTTGGCATCACCAGCAGCACCACAATCAGCAGCGCGAAGGAGACCACGTCTTTATATTCGGTCGACAGATAGGCCGAGGTCAGCGCTTCGGCAATGCCCAGCACCAGGCCACCAATCATCGCGCCAGGAATGCTGCCGATGCCGCCTAATACCGCGGCAGTGAAGGCTTTCATCCCAGCCATAAAGCCAATGAACGGGTTGATGGAGCCGTAGAATTGACCGAGCAACACGCCCGCCACCGCCGCCATCGCCGCACCAATCACAAAGGTGAGTGAAATAACTCGGTCGGTGTTGATACCCAGCAGGCTGGCCATTTTCAGGTCTTCTGCGCAGGCGCGACAGGCGCGTCCCATGCGCGAATAGCGGATGAACAGCGTCAGCGCCAGCATCGACAGGAAGGTGACAATCCAAATCACCAGCTGCATGGTGGAGAGCGTGGCGGCAAAGCCGTTGCTCTCACCCAGCGTCCATTGGCCGGTGATCAGGCTTGGCAGCGCGAGATCGCGCGAACCCTGCGTCAGGCTGACGTAGTTCTGCAGGAAGATCGACATACCGATGGCGGAGATTAGCGCGATCAGGCGCTTCGACGATCGCACCGGCTTATACGCCACGCGCTCGATGCTCCAGCCGTAGGCGCTGGAGATGATCACCGCCATCACGAAACCGGCGGCAATCATCAGCCACGAAGTATCAATGCCCATCATCATCAGGGCGGCAATCACGATAAAGGAGACATAGCTACCGATCATGTACACCTCGCCATGGGCGAAGTTGATCATGCCGATAATGCCGTAAACCATGGTGTAACCAATGGCGATCAGCGCGTAGGTGCTCCCGAGGGTAACCCCGTTGAACATCTGCTGAATGAAATAGAGAAACTGCTCGGACATAGTGAAGACCTGCTCTGGAGCTGAATAATTCCCTCCCCCGCGTGCGGGAGAGGGAATTTTGGGGGATTACTTAACTGCAGTAGAAGAGCCGTCTTTGTGCCATTTGAAGACACCAAATTCGAAGCCCTTCAGATCGCCTTTCTCATCCCAGTTCAGGTTGCCCATCACGGTTGGAACGGCGGCGCCCTCTTTCAGGTTCTTGGCGATCGCATCAGGCTCATCGCTCTTGCTGCGTTCGATACCGGCCACCAGCGACTGAATTGCAGCGTAGGTGGTCCAGACAAACGGACCGGTGGGATCTTTGCGGTTAGACGCGGTGTTGGCTTTAATCGCATCCACAATTGCCTTGTTCTCTGGCAGCTGGTCATAGCGCTTCGGCAGGGTAACAAACAGGCCTTCCGATGCATCACCCGCGATGTTTGACAATGAAGCGTTGCCCACGCCTTCTGGGCCCATGAAGCCGGCATTCAGGCCAGCCGATTTTGCCTGACGCAGAATCTGGCCCAGCTCTGGGTAGTAGCCGCCGTAGTAAACGAAATCCACGTTCTCTTTCTTCAGGCGCGCAATCAGCGTGGAGAAGTCTTTATCCCCGGCGGTGATACCTTCGAACAGCACCACGTTGCCGCCTTTGGCTTTCAGGGTTTTCTGTACGGATTCCGCCAGGCCCTGACCATACTGCTGCTTGTCATGCACCACAGCGATACGCTTTGGTTTGATGTGATCGAGAATGTAGGTTGCCGCCGTTGGGCCCTGATCGGAATCCAGGCCGGTGGTGCGCAGCACGTCAGCATAGCCACGCGCAGTCAGCTCGGGTGCGGTAGCGGCTGGGGTAATCATCAGCACGCCTTCGTCGTTATAGATGTCTGAAGCAGGCTGAGTAGAAGAAGAGCACAGATGGCCGATAACGTATTTAATGCCGTCGTTAACCACTTTGTTGGCAACCGCAACCGCTTGTTTTGGGTCACAGGCGTCGTCATATTCCACGCCAACCAGTTTGTCACCGTTTACGCCGCCTTTGGCGTTGATGTCCTTAATGGCTTGCGCTGCACCGGTAAACTGCATGTCACCGTACTGCGCGACCGGACCGGTTGATGCGCCGACGATAGCAATTTTGATGTCTTTCGCCAGTGCCGCGTGGCTCATCGCCAGGGCGACGCAGCCCGCCAATAATGCGCGTCCTTTACTCATTTTCATGCGAACTTCCCCATCAGTTGTGTCGTGTGTGTTGTGATTGGTTTATTTTCTGCCAGTCAAAGGGGAAAACTCATTCTGCAATAATGGGTTAGCGCGCTTTTCTGGCATTTATTGGTAATAAGGCTTTATTTTTCAGGTTATTAAACAGGAACTTTATTCTGTAAATCAACTGACATATTCAGAATTGACTGAGTGGAGCAGCAGAATCGTCTGGTCGTTATGGCCGATTTTTCAGCAGGATACCAGCGCATTATGCTGGCTTTTTCAACGATCATTGATGGCTTACTCCACAATCCTGGCAAAGTGGCTGGCATTCGACCTATTTTCATTGCAAAAAAGTGACAGCGCTCTGACTGTCTAAATTCGCTACACTATCGCCTTTGCACTAGTACAGGTATTAGGTATGAAGCTGACAATCCAGCGCTTAGCATCGTTAACCGCACAGGATCGCATCGATTTAGCTAAAGTCTGGCCAGAAATGGATATTGTGCAACTGGAAGCACAACTCAGCGAAACACAGCGGCTGTATGCCGCGCGTTTCAACGATCGGCTGCTGGCCGCATTACAACTCAGTATTAGCGGCACGCAGGGAAAAATTTTTAATCTCAACGTACGCGAAGTGACACGCCGCCGTGGCGTAGGTCAATATTTGCTGGTAGAGACAATTGCGCAGAATGGTGCGCTGACGGATTGGTGGATTGCCGATGATGGCGACGCCGATCGGGGCGTGCGGGCAGCCTTTATGCAGGCATGTGGTTTTCGCGCGCAGGCTGATGGTTGGGTGCGTTAAAAGGATTTCGTGCGGTTGATAACAGGGTGCGCATAAATGCGCACCCTACGAAACCGCGCCATTTGTAGGGTCGTCATTCATGGCGACCGATTCGCGCGCAATAAAAAGGGCGACTTAAAAAGTCGCCCCGTTTTTCCGCCTGAAAGTTATCAGGCTTCAATCGCCACACGCAGTTTCTTCATGGCGTTCTTTTCCAGCTGACGCACGCGTTCCGCAGAAACACCGTATTTATCGGCCAGCTCCTGCAGCGTGGTCTTGTTATCATCATCCAGCCAACGGGCGCGGATGATATCCTGGCTGCGTTCGTCGAGGCTCAGCATTGCATCGCTCAGCTTGTCCGCAGCGTGTGCATCCCAGTTATCCTCTTCAATGCCATCGGCAAAGTCAGAGGTTTTATCCTGCAGATACAGCACTGGCGCCATCGCTTTGCCTTCGCCCGCTTCGTCATCAGACGACATGTCGAAGGTCATATCCTGAGCGGCCATGCGCGATTCCATTTCCAGCACATCTTTGCTGCTCACGCCCAGCTCGCGCGCAACCATTTCCACTTCGTCCTGGTTGAACCAACCGAGACGCTGTTTGCTTTTACGCAGGTTAAAGAACAGCTTACGCTGAGCTTTGGTGGTCGCGACTTTCACGATACGCCAGTTACGCAGCACGTATTCGTGAATCTCTGCTTTAATCCAGTGCACGGCAAACGACACCAGACGTACACCGACTTCAGGATTGAAGCGACGCACCGCCTTCATCAGGCCGATGTTACCTTCCTGAATCAAGTCCGCCTGTGGCAAGCCGTAACCGGAGTAGTTACGAGCAATATGAACAACAAAGCGCAGGTGAGACAGGATCAGCGTTTTAGCCGCATCCAGATCGCCCTGGTAATGCAGCCGCTCAGCCAATGCTTTTTCCTCTTCTGCCGTCAGCACCGGCCAGTTGTTGGCAGCCCGGACGTAAGATTCCAGGTTACCCAGAGGAGCAATCGCTAAAGTTTGCATTTCTTTGGTCATTCAAACCCTCACAAATTCAATGGACTTGCTGCACGTTTCCTTGCGCAGACGCTACATTATGTCAACGTCGCGAGAAAACCAGAAGCAATCTGTGCTACTTGGACGACAAAGTTATCCACAAGTTCAATTATAGCAGTGAATATTTTACACACAGATGACGGCGGGGGAAACAGGAGAATTCCTCTGCTCCCAGGTCGTCGGCAGCAGAGGAAGAGTATACCAAAAAACGTTGCTTTTGGTTACTGTGGCGTAAATCGGCGTAAATGTTGTACCGTCGCCAGCCATGCCGCAATCCAGCCAATGATGCCGGCAATCAGCAGTAACAGCAGTCCTTCATCCCAGGAAAAACCTTCCAGCACAAAGGTAGTACCAAATACCGTTGCCACTTGCGCCACTACCGATTGCAGGCGCAGCACCAGCACTTCCGAAAGAATCAGCGATAGCACCGCACCGCCGAAACCTAATAGCGCACCGCCATACAGGAACGGACGCAGAATAAACCCATCGGTCGCGCCAATCAGCTTCTGTACGTTGATCGTATCGCGACGCGCAAAGATGCTCAGACGAACGCTGTTGCCGATCACCAGGAACACCGCCACCACCATCAGCAGACCTATCATTGAGGCGATCTGGCCAACCAGCCCCGTGAGCGCTGCCAGACGTGAGAACCAGCTGTCATCCATGCGCACTTCATCAACGCCCTGCACTTTCGCTACGCGATCGCGCAGATTCGCCATGGTATCCGAATTCTGGAAGTTGAGTTTTGGCGTGATGATGGCCACCGCCGGCAGCGGATTCTGCTCCAGCATGTCCATGGAGCCGCCAAAGCCCGACCAGTTGCGGAACTCATTTAGCGCTTCTTCACGCGTCAGGTAATTCACATTATCCACGCCATCCAGCTGCTTAAGCTGCGCGGTGACATTCTCTGCTGCGGTGTCATCCAGCGCTTTATCCAGATACACCGTCAGCTGCGGGGCGGGATACCACTGGGTCGCGGCCTGGCTTACGTTTTTCCACACCATGTAGCACACGCTCGGCAGCGTCAGTGAGATAGCAATCACCATCACCGTTAGCAGCGTCGCCAGCGGCTGACGCCACATATCGGACAGCGTGCCGCGCAGCGCGTAGCGCCATTGCTCCTGCCAGCCACCCTTCAGCGCTTTACTTTTAGAAGGCTGCTTCGCTTTCGGCGCAGGTGCGCGCTTGTTGCGTTTATTGACCATCGTGGCCTCCGTGCAGACGTCCCTGATTGAGCGTCATCACGCGATAATTCCGGCGCGCAATCAACCCGACATCGTGCGTTGCCATCAGCACCGTGACGCCAACGCGGTTGAACTCTTCAAACAGGCGCAGAATGTCTTCCGACAGCGCATTATCGAGGTTACCGGTCGGTTCGTCCGCCAGCAGCACCGCCGGTTTGTTCACCACCGCGCGGGCAATGCCCACACGCTGTTGTTCACCGCCTGAGAGCTGAATCGGATAGCTTTTCGCTTTGTCGAGCAGGCCCACTTTATCCAGCGCGGCCGATACGCGGCGACGAATGTCTTCGCCGCTGGCACCGGAGATAATCAGCGGAATCGCCACGTTGTCATAGACCGAACGATCCATCAGTAAGTGGTGATCCTGGAAAATCATGCCAATCTGACGTCGCAGGAAAGGGACTTCACTGTGACGCAAACGCGAAATATCATGGCCGCTAAACCAGATCTGCCCCGCACTCGGGCGCTCAATGCCACAAATCAGCTTCAGTAAGGTACTCTTCCCCGCGCCAGAGTGGCCGGTCAGGAACGACATTTCACCAGGACGCAGATGAAAATCCACCCCCTGCAGCGCCTGACGTCCACCCAGGTAAGCTTTACTGACCTCTTCAAAGCGAATCATCCCAATCATTCCTCTCGGGCAAACAGTGCCTCAATAAAGTCTGCGGCCTTAAACGGCCGTAAATCCTCGATGCCTTCCCCAACACCGATATAACGAATCGGAATGCCGAACTGATCGGCAACCGAGAAGATCACGCCGCCTTTGGCGGTGCCGTCCAGTTTGGTCAGGGCGATGCCGGTCAGGCCCACCGCTTCATGGAACAGTTTGGCCTGGCTGATAGCGTTTTGCCCGGTACTGGCGTCAAGCGTCAACATCACCTCATGCGGCGCCTCTTCATCCAGCTTCTTCATCACACGGGTAATTTTTTTCAGCTCTTCCATCAGGTGCGATTTGTTTTGCAAGCGACCGGCGGTATCGGCAATCAGGACATCGACATTGCGCGACTTAGCGGCCTGAATGGCATCAAAAATCACGGAGGCGGAATCCGCGCCGGTATGCTGCGCGACGACCGGAATATTGTTGCGCTGGCCCCACACCTGCAGCTGTTCAACGGCCGCAGCACGGAAGGTATCGCCTGCCGCCAGCATGACGGATTTGCCCTGCGCCTGATACTGGCGCGCCAGCTTACCGATGGTGGTGGTTTTACCCACGCCGTTGACGCCAACCATCAGGATGACGAATGGCGTTTTGCCGCCCACTTCCAGCGGCTGGTCCACTTTTTCCAGAATGCCGGCCATTTCGGCTTTCAGCAGCCCATACAGCGCTTCAGCATCACGCAGCTGCTTGCGGTTGGCCTGCTGGGTCAGATTGGTGATGATGCGGCGCGTCGTTTCAACGCCAACGTCCGCAATCAGCAGCTGCTCTTCCAGCTCCTCAAACAGGTCGTCATCAATCTTTTTGCCGCGGAACAGGCTGATAAAACCGGAACCGAGGTTTTCACGCGTTTTAACCAGGCTGCGCTTCAGACGGGCGAAAAAGCCCTCTTTGGTAGGACGCTCCTGCTCCTGGGTGATAATGGGCGCAGCAGCCAGTGGCAGATCGCTAACGGTATCCTGAGGTTCCTCAGCCAGCTCAGCATCTTCTGCATAGGTTTCTGCCAGCGCCAGCGCTTCTAGCTCTTCGTCGCTTACGGGGGCTTCTTCATCAACGTCTGGCGCATCAAGCGCCAGCTCTTCCAGCTGAGGCTCTTCTTCGATAGGTGCGACAACCGGCTGGACGATCTCTTCCGGCAGCACTTCTTCTTCGATGGCGGTAACCGGCTCGGCTTGTTGCGGTGCGCTAATCGGCTCGGCAATAACCTCTGGTTCAACCTGCTGATGTTCCGCGACCTGCTCGGTAACCGCGACGGTTTCTTCAGCCTGCGCTTCGGCGCGATCTAACGCACTCTCTTCAACGGCGGGCTCAGGTGCCACCTCGGCAGTTTGCTGCTGCTCTTCAACAGGCTGTTGCGTCTCTTCTTCTTTGCCAAAGCCTAGCCAGGAAAAAAAGCCGCGTTTTTTCTCTTTTGCCATTGTGTGACCCTACTCCTCGATGGCTTATTCCCGGTAGCACGCTGTTCCCAGGGGATAAAATATGCATTTTTTTGCGGGGAGCCGCGTAAAAATCAGGTAATTACGCGCGCTCTACCAACTCAGTAGTCTAACACTTTCCAGCCAGCGCACCACAGCACCCTTTTTTAACGTTTCTTCTGCCCGCTACGCCCGTTAAACTACGCAACAAATTATGACGAGTTGTGAGCAAAATGAGCAAATCCCCCCGCAGCAACGGCGCTGGCCAGATCCGCATCATTGGCGGCCAGTGGCGCGGCCGTAAATTACCGGTACCGGATAGCGCTGGCCTGCGTCCGACCACCGATCGCGTGCGTGAAACCCTGTTCAACTGGCTAGCGCCAGACATTCAGGACGCGCGTTGCCTCGACTGCTTTGCCGGCAGCGGCGCACTCGGCCTTGAAGCACTCTCTCGTTATGCCGCATCAGCCACGCTGCTGGAGCTGGAACGTACTGTCGCGCAGCAGCTTTCGCAGAACCTGCAAACGCTGCGCGCCACGCAGGCGAAAGTGGTGCAAACCAACACGTTGCAGTGGCTGAGCCAGCCGGGCGAACCGTTTGACGTGGTGTTTGTCGATCCGCCGTTCCGTAAAGGCCTGTTACAGGAAACGTTGACCTTACTGGAGCAAAATGGCTGGCTGGCCGATGAAGCGCTGATCTATGTGGAAAGCGAAGTGGAAAACGGCACGCCCGTGGCACCGGCCAATTGGGATTTATACCGCGAGAAAATCGCCGGCCAGGTGGCTTATCGCTTATATCAACGCCAACAGGAGAAGCAGAATGTGGCTTAATTTGGGTCGCTTGCTGATGATTTGCGTATGGGCATTTTTGCTGCTCAATCTGGTGCAGCCCTTCCCCACGCCGCTGCGCTATTTTGTGCATGTGGCGCTGTTCTTTATGGTGATTATGCACGGCCTGCAATTGGTGCTGCTGCGCGCCACTCAGGCAAAAGACGCACCCAAACTGAGCGGCGTAACCCAGGCGAAGATCTTCTTCTTTGGCGTGTTTGAGCTGCTGGCGTGGCAGAAAAAGCATTATCCGAAGATGTAATGAGTGCGTTTAGTGACCAGGTCGCCGTGAATGGCGGCCTTACGGCGCTGGCGTAAAACTGACAAAGCGTGTCCCTTGCATTTTCAGCTCCCCTTTCACGCCCTTATCCATCTGATGATAATCACTGGCGTTGACCGAGACTTTGATATCGCTCGCGCCATTCAGTGGATGAAACCAGGCTTCATACTTCATCTCTTCTCCGGCAATGACTTCGCGCTGGCGTGAACGGCGATTAGGGGAGGGAAATTCGCGCTTAGTTTTCACTTCTACGCTCAAAGAGCGCACTGGAGAGGCATCGTTCACCGCGGTTTCGCGGCGCTGCTTGATAAACTGACGCGTCGCCAGAACGGCAATAATGGCCAGTACGATGAAAAAGATTAGCGGTGGTTTGCTCATGATTTATCTCGTGCTTTGCGTTGAGTCGGAACGGGTAAAGACGTCAAAGCATACAACCAGAGTCGGCTGATTGTCACATTTGGCGGCGGTAACTTACACTGAGTAAGTGATTTTGGGAAAATTCATCAAACTGGCGGACATTTCGTTCAGAAAAGGGAGAAAACATGCTTTGGTCTTTCCTTGCCGTACTTTTTTCCGGCTGGCTCTACGTTGATGCTTCATACCGCGGCCCGCAATGGCAGCGCTGGCTATTTAAACCTGTCACCTTGCTGTTGCTCGTTGCCTGGGCGTGGCAAGCGCCAACGCTTAACACCACCGATTATCTGATCCTGGCCGGTCTTATTGCCACGCTGGTGGGTGATGCGCTGATGCTGCTGCCGCGTCAGCAGATGCTCTATGCATTGGGCGCATTTTTCCTGTCGCATCTGCTGTACACCATCAGCTTTGCCGCGCACATGACCATGAGTTTCTTCTGGCCGATTCCCCTCACCTTCCTGGTGATTGGCGTAATTGTTATCGGCGTTCTCTGGACCAGGCTGGAAGATCTACGCTGGCCAATCTGCACCTTGATCGGCATGACATTGGTGATGAACTGGATGGCAGCGGAGAACTACTTCTTCCGCCCAACCGATTACAGTTTCTCGCTGCTTGTCGGCGCCGCGTTATTGCTGTTAGCCAACATTGTCTGGTTTTTCTCGCACTATCGCCGCCGCTTCAGCGCCGATAGCGCCATCGTCGCCGCCTGTTACTTCGCCGGTCATTTTATGATTGTGCGCTCCCTGTGGCTTTATTGAAGAAAATCTCACCTTCAGCTTGACTCTGGAGTTGACTCCAGAGTGTAGCATTAGGGCGCGGGTGCTATCCCGCCCCCTAATTCCGGAGGTTATATGCATCAACATGCCCATCCTTGCCGCTGTGGAAAGTCTCATCGCCAACCGCAGCCGCTGTGCTCGATTCGCAGCGTAAAGCCCTCAGCCCTGAAAATCTCAGCCGCGCAGCCAGTTACGCCAGAAGGTGATTGTGGCTGCTGCGACAGCGATAGCGGCTCGCCCGGCGGCGAAAGCGACGCCGAAAGTGACAGGCCCGCACTCACTTCACACCAATTTCGCTGGCAGATTGCCGGCATGGATTGTCCCAGCTGCGCACGAAAAATCGAATCTGCCGTGCAACGCGTGCCGCAGGTGCAGCAAGCACGAGTGATTTTCGCCAGCGAAAAACTGGTGGTGGATGCCGAAAACGATATCCGCAGCGCTATCGAACAAGCCGTAAAACATGCTGGCTTCACGCTGACCTCCAGCGATCCTCAATCGCCCCCACCACCGGAAAGCCGCTGGCAGGAAAATGCCGGTTTACTGCTGCTTGGCGTACTGATGCTCGCCAGCTGGCTGCTGAGCCAGGTTTCACCGCTTTGGGGCGATCGCCTGTTTATTGCTACCACGCTGATTGGTTTGGCCCCCATCGCGCGCAACGCCTGGCAACTGCTGCGCAGCGGATCGCCATTTAGTATTGAGATGCTGATGACCATCGCTGCCGCCGGTGCGTTGGTGATTGGTGCCCACGCTGAAGCCGCCATGGTGCTGCTGCTGTTCCAGCTGGGCGAACGCCTGGAAGCCTACGCCGCCGCGCGCGCGCGTCGCGGCGTGACCGCGCTGATGGCATTACGTCCTGACACCGCCACGCGCATTGTCGGCACACAACGGGAAAATGTCCGCTTAGACGTGCTGCAGCCTGGTGATGTGATTGAAGTCGCGGCCGGTGGCCGTTTACCGGCGGACGGCGAGTTATTGCATGCCAGTGCCAGTTTTGATGAAAGCGCGCTGACCGGCGAATCGCTGCCGGTGGCGCGTGAGCCGGGTGAACAGATCATGGCCGGTGCCACCAGCCTCGATCGTCTGGTTACCTTGAAAGTGGTTTCCCAGCCGGGGCAAAGTGCTATCGACCGCATCCTGCAGCTGATTGAAGAAGCCGAAAGCCATCGTGCGCCGGTTGAACGCTTTATCGATCGCTTCAGCCGCATTTATACGCCGGCGATTATGCTGTTGGCGCTGCTGGTGATGGTGCTGCCACCGCTGCTCGGCGTTGGAGCATGGCTGCCGTGGATTTATAAAGGGCTAACGCTGCTGCTGATTGGTTGCCCGTGTGCGCTGGTGATCTCCACACCCGCGGCCATTACCTCTGGATTGGCCGCTGCCGCCCGTCAGGGCGCGCTGATAAAAGGCGGCGCGGCACTGGAGCGGCTCAGTCGCGTTAGCATGATGGCGTTCGACAAAACCGGCACGCTGACCGCGGGCAAGCCACAGATCACCCATATTCAGTCGTTCGGTGGAACAGCGGAAAACAGCCTGCTCAGCATTGCCGCTGCCGTTGAACAGGGCTCCACGCATCCACTGGCGCGAGCCATTGTCACTGCAGCCGAGCGACGTCAGCTTGCGATCCCTTCCGCTTCTCAGCAGCAAACCCTGGCGGGCAGCGGTATTCGTGCCGACATTGATGGCGTGACCTATCAGTTACTCACGCCACGTGAAGCCAGACAGCTTAACGCAACTCAGCAGCAGCTGATTGCCGAGCTGGAAGCCCAGGGTCAAACCGTGGTGCTGCTGTTGCAGGATCAGCAGGTACTCGGCGCATTGGCGTTGCGGGATCAGTTGCGTGAAGAGGCGATAAGCGCACTCTCTCAACTGCAAAAACTGGGTGTAAATAGCGTGATGTTGACCGGTGATAACCCGCGAGCAGCCGCTGCCATTGCCGCCGAATTGCAGATTGATTATCGCGCCGGTCTCTTACCCGCCGATAAAGTGGAAGCCGTGCGGCAATTAGGCGCACAACAATCGCTGGCGATGGTGGGCGACGGCATCAACGATGCGCCTGCGATGAAAGCAGCGACGATCGGTATCGCGATGGGCAGCGGCACCGACGTCGCGCTGGAAGCCGCCGATGTAGCATTAACGCAAAATCAGCTGGCGATTCTGCCGCGCACGATCGTGCTGGCACGGCGCACGCGCGCCATCATTCGGCAAAACGTGGCGCTGGCGCTGGGCCTGAAGGCGATTTTCCTCGTCACCACGTTGCTCGGCTTTACCGGTTTGTGGCTGGCGGTGCTGGCAGATTCCGGTGCCACCGCGCTGGTTACCGCGAATGCGCTGCGCTTGCTGCGTCAGCGTTAAGTCCCTTTTTTGATGAGAAACTGGTACGGCAGGCTTTCGGTCTGCTGTGCCAGCAGCTGATGTTCCATAAAACGGCAGAAACCGGGAATATCGCGCGTGGTGGCGGGATCATCGGCGATGATCAGCAAGGTTTCACCGGCCTGCATGCTGCGCACGGTTTTACGCACCATCATTACCGGCTCTGGACAGCGCAGGCCAAGGGCATCAAGCTGATGATCAGGCGCAGAAAAGGGATCGCTCATGATTCTCTGTCTATGGTGGATGATGGGCGCACATTTTAGCGTGTGAATTAGCCAACGCAAGGCGATAACGATTGCGTTAAAATTAACCATTGCATAAATTACGCAACGCGTTAAGATGCCGCCGATTTTTAAATTGCTACCATATTTTGCCCTAAATAATTCGAGCTGTAGCAAGGCGGCAAGTGCGAGCAGCCCCAGGAGCTTACTGAAGTAAGTGACTGGGGTGGACGCACGCAGCCAACGCAGCTACGGCTTGAAGTATGACGGGCAATGGGTTCCCTCACCCCACTATTAAAAAGGTCCTACATGATTGCTTTTTCTGCACGTCAGCGCATGCATGCGCTGTTTTGGCTATCGCTTTTCCATCTGCTGGTAATCACCTCCAGTAACTACCTGGTGCAGCTGCCGGTTTCCATCTTCGGCTTCCACACCACCTGGGGCGCGTTTAGCTTTCCGTTTATTTTCCTCGCAACCGATCTCACCGTGCGCATCTTTGGCGCGCCGCTGGCTCGTCGCATCATTCTGGCGGTGATGATTCCAGCGCTGGTGATCTCCTACATCGTCTCGTGCGTCTTTTATCAAGGCGAATGGCAGGGTTGGGCATCGCTGGAAGAAGTTAATCTGTTTGTCGCGCGTATCGCCTGCGCCAGCTTTATGGCTTATGCGCTGGGCCAGATCCTCGACGTTCACGTTTTTAACCGTTTGCGCCAATTACCCCAGTGGTGGATTGCCCCTGCGGCCGCGATGTTCCTTGGCAATATCAGCGATACGCTGGCCTTCTTTTTCATCGCCTTTTACAAGAGTCCAGACCCGTTTATGGCTACGCATTGGGTCGAGATCGCCCTGGTGGATTACAGCTTCAAAGTGCTGATCTGCATGATCTTCTTCCTGCCGGCTTACGGCGTGCTGCTGAATGCCATGCTGAAGCGATTAGCCGAGCGTTCCGCACAGCGACAGGTGAATTTCGGCTGATTCCACATAGACGTAACGCCATGGCACGCTAAAATTTCCTGACACTCCGGTGGTTGCTTTTGCCCGCCGATTCCGTTTTGATAACGCCTGACTGGAATCATGTAAAAGGGAAAAGAATGCGTAACGTAGTGAAATATGTGGGTATTGGCCTGCTGGTGATAGGCTTGGCGGCATGTGACCAGAAGAAAGATGATGCAGCAGCAAACAGCAACGGTGCCAGCGCCAGCCAGTCTGCTCAGACGGTCAATCTGATGGACGGCAAGCTGAGCTTCTCACTGCCAGCGGGCATGTCTGATAAGAGCGGCAAACTCGGTTCTGAATCCACCAACATGCACGTCTATGCCGACGAAACTGGCCAGCGCGCGATTATCGTGATTGCGGGCGATCCCACTAACGAAGCGCTAGATGCGTTGGCGCAGCGCCTGGAACAGCAGCAGCGCAGCCGCGATCCACAGCTGCAAGTGGTATCGAATAAAGCGGTGACGCTGAAGGATCAGCCGGCTCAGCAGCTGGATACGGTGATTTCTGCCAATAACCAGACGTCATGGTCTTCGGTGATTCTGGCAAAAGTGGACGGCAAACTGCTGACGCTGCAAATTACCTTGCCAGCGGATAACCAGCAGCAGGCACAAAGTGATGCTGACGGGATTGTCAAAAGCATCACTTTAAAATAATCCTTAAAATCTGAACGTTTATCGGTCGCCATGAATGGCGACCCTACATTTGTTCAGTGCGGTTTGGTAGGGTCGCCATTTATGGCGACCTGGATTTTGAAATTCCCGCCTTACAACCTCACTGGCGAGATGTGCCAGATCTCATCCGCATACTCCTGAATGGTTCGATCTGACGAGAAGTAGCCCATATTGGCGATATTCAGCGCCGCGCTGCGTTGCCACTTATCCGGCTGACGATAGAGCTTGTCTACTTTGTCCTGCGTATCCACATAGCTACGATAATCCGCTAGCAGCTGATAGTGGTCGCCGAAGTTCACCAGCGCATCAAACAGATTGCGATAGCGACCCGGTTCCTGCGGACTGAACACGCCGCTGGCGATTTGCGTCAGCGCCTGATGCAGCTCAGGATCTTCCTCGTAATACTTACGCGGGTTGTAGCCGTCGGTGCGCAGTTTCTCGACCTGCGGCGTGGTGTTGCCGAAGATAAAGATATTCTCCTTGCCGACATGCTCCAGCATCTCCACATTAGCGCCATCCAGCGTACCGATGGTTAACGCGCCATTCAGCGCAAATTTCATGTTACTGGTGCCCGATGCTTCGGTGCCAGCAGTGGAGATCTGCTCGGAGAGATCCGCCGCAGGGATAATGATCTGCGCCAGACTCACGCCATAGTTCGGGATGAACACCACCTTCAACTTGTTCTTCACCTGCGGATCGTTGTTGATCACGTTGGCGACATCGTTGATCAAGTGGATGATGTGCTTCGCTACGTAATACGCCGACGCCGCTTTACCGGCGAAGATATTCACGCGCGGCACCCATTCAGCGTTGGGATCGGCCTTGATGCGGTTATAGCGCGTAATAACGTGCAGCACGTTCAGTAGCTGACGTTTGTATTCATGGATGCGTTTAATCTGCACATCGAAGAGCGCATGCGGGTCCAGCACAATATCCATATTTTTCGCCACCCAATCCGCCAAGCGCTTTTTGTTGGCGAATTTGGCGTCGGCGATCTGCTCGATAAACGCCGGGTAATCGATTTGTGCCGTTAGCTCGTTGAGCTGGCCGAGATCGGTGCGCCAGTTGCGACCAATCGCTTCATCTAATACATCGGACAGCGGCGGGTTGGCCAGCGCCAGCCAGCGACGCGGCGTCACCCCATTGGTTTTATTGCAGAAACGGCCAGGGAATAAACGCGCGAAATCAGCGAACAGCGATTGCACCATCAAATTGGAGTGCAGTTCCGACACGCCGTTGACCTTGTGGCTTACCACCACCGCCAGCCACGCCATGCGAATGCGCCGACCGTCGTTTTCGTCAATGATCGAGATGCGCGCCATCAGCTCCCAATCATCCGGATAGTATTCCTGGATGGTTTTCAGGAAATAGTCATTAATTTCAAAAATGATGCTGAGATGACGCGGCAGAATTTTGCCGATCATATCCACCGGCCAGGTTTCCAGCGCTTCCGTCATCAAGGTGTGGTTGGTGTAGGAGAACACCTGACAGGTCACTTCAAACGCATCGTCCCAACTGAATTTTTGCTCGTCGATCAGCAGTCGCATCAATTCAGGGATCGCCAACACCGGATGAGTATCATTCAGGTGAATGGCAATTTTATCCGGCAGATTGTCCCAGGTTTCATGCATCTGCCAGTGACGATTGAGAATATCCTGCACCGTTGAAGAGACGAGGAAATACTCCTGGCGCAGACGCAGCTCGCGGCCGGAATAGGTTGAATCATCGGGATAGAGCACGCGCGAGACGTTTTCCGAATGGTTTTTATCTTCCACCGCAGCAAAGTAATCACCCTGGTTAAACTTACCGAGATTGATCTCGTTGCTGGCCTGCGCGCCCCACAAACGCAGCGTGTTGGTGGCATCGGTGTCAAAACCGGGGATGATCTGATCGTAAGCCATCGCGACGATCTCTTCGGTTTCGATCCAGCGCACCCGCGCCCCTTCGTGCTGTAAACGGCCGCCGAAACGCACCTTGTAGCGCGTATTAAAGCGCTGGAATTCCCACGGATTACCATATTCCAGCCAGTAATCCGGTGATTCGCGCTGCTGCCCGTCAACGATATTCTGCTTGAACATGCCGTAATCGTAACGAATACCGTAGCCACGTCCCGGCAAACCCAGCGTGGCGAGCGAATCAAGGAAGCAGGCGGCCAAACGCCCAAGGCCGCCGTTGCCGAGACCGGGATCGTTCTCCTCTTCCATCAGTTCGCTGAGATCCAACCCCATCTCGTCCAGCGCCTGATTGAGATCGTCGTAGATGCCCATCGCCAGCAGCGCGTTACCGAGCGTGCGTCCCATCAGGAACTCCATCGACAGATAATATACCTGCCGCACATCCTGTGAGAGCTGCGCGCGACTGGAGCGCAGCCAGCGTTCCACCATGCGATCACGCACCGCCAGCAGCGCGGCGTTGAGCCACTCATGCTTATTCGCGATCGAGGGATCTTTACCAATAGTAAACATCAGCTTATAGGCGATTGAGTGCTTCAGCGCGTCAACCGTCAGCGTGGGTGAGGCATAGGTGAAAGGTGCATTCATATCAAGTATCCCAATCTCTCATTACAGCAAACGTTGATAAAGATCGCGGTAGGCTTGTGCTGCCACCTGCCAACTAAAATCCATCCCCATCGCCTGCCGCTGAACGTAACGCCAGAGTGCAGGTCGAGACCACAGAACAAATGCGCGCCGAATCGCCCGCAGCAGCGACCAGGCATTACTGTCTTCAAAGGTGAATCCGCTGGCGACACCGTCCGCCAGATTCTCCAGTGAGCTGTCTTGCACCGTATCCGCCAGACCACCGGTGCGACGCACCAGCGGCAGCGTGCCGTATTTCAATCCATACAGCTGGGTTAAGCCGCACGGCTCAAAGCGGCTCGGCACCATAATCACATCCGCGCCGCCAACAATGCGGTGCGAGAAGGCTTCGTGATAACCAATCTGCACGCCAACGCGACCCGGATGCTCCGCAGCCGCCGCGAGGAAACCTTGCTGTAACTCGGCATCTCCCTGACCGAGCAGCACCAGCTGGCCGCCCTGCGCCAGTAGGCCCGGCAGCGCTTCCAGCACCAAATCCAGCCCTTTCTGTTTCGTCAGGCGGCTAATCACGCAGAACACCGGCGCTTTGTCATCCACCTTCAGGCCCATGGCAATCTGCAGCTGGCGTTTGTTCTCGGCTTTGCTCTCCAGCGTTTCGCTGTCGTAGCGCGCGGTGAGCAGCAAATCATGCGCCGGATCCCAAATGCCAGGATCAACACCGTTGAGAATCCCGCTCAGTCTTCCCTCGCGCAGGCGCTGCTCGAGTAACGCTTCCATACCGTAACCAAATTCGGGTCGGGTAATCTCCAGCGCATAAGTCGGGCTGACCGCCGTAATATGATCGGCATAGAACAGTCCCGCCTTGAGGTAGGAGATCTGTCCAAAGAACTCCAGGCCATGCATATCGAAGAAGGCGCGCGGTATCTGAATTTCATCCAAATGACGCGCGGAAAACAGCCCCTGATACGCCAGATTGTGCACGGTGAACACCGTTTTCGCCGGGTGACCGCGCGCAGCAATGTAGGCGCAGGTTAAGCCGGCATGCCAGTCATGTGCGTGCACGATATCGGGCTGCCAGTACATATCTAATCCGCTGGCAATCTCTGCGCCCATCCAGCCCAGCAGGGCAAAGCGCAGGTAGTTATCCACATAGGCAAACTGCGACGTATCGTGATACGGGCTGCCGGGACGTTCATACAGTCCCGGCGCATCAATTAAATAAATGCCAACGCCGTTAAATTGTCCAAAAAGTAAGCGCACCGGTCCAGCAAAAGTTTGCAGCTCCGCCAGGATTTCAGTATCAGGAATCCCTTTACGCAGATCCGGATAGGCGGGAATCAACACCCGCGCATCCGTACCATCGGCTATTTGCGCCTGTGGTAATGCACCGACGACATCAGCCAGTCCGCCGGTTTTCAACAGCGGGAAAAGCTCTGAACAGACATGTAAAACCTGCATCCTGAACCCCTATTGTTATCGCACGCGTTCCACGCGGCAATTTTCTCTATAATCTTTCGTCATCTACTGACCCGCTCTGGCTAATTTGGCCAGCATGGCGCGCGTCACCAGTACGATGCCCTCTTCTGAACGGTAAAAACGACGGCTGTCTTCATCGGGGTTTTCGCCAATGACCATGCCTTCTGGCAGCTCGCAGGCGCGATCAATCACGCAGCGGCGCAGACGACACGATCGGCCAACCACCACATCGGGCAGCAGCACTGCGGAATCAATATTGCAAAACGAGTTCACGCGAATGCGTGGGAACAGCACGGAATTCACCACCACCGAGCCAGAAATGATGCAGCCGCCCGAAACCAGCGAGTTCATCGTCATGCCGTGGCTGCCGGAACGATCCTGCACAAATTTCGCCGGTGGTAGCGGCTCCATATGGGTGCGAATCGGCCAACTATGGTCGTACATATCCAGCTCAGGCGTCACCGAGGCTAGATCGAGGTTGGCGCGCCAGTAGGCTTCCAGCGTGCCGACGTCGCGCCAGTACGGCTCGGCCTTTTCGTCAATCTGCACGCAAGAAAGCGTAAAGGAGTGCGCGTAAGCTTCGCCGCTGGCGACAATTTTTGGCAGCAGATCTTTACCAAAGTCGTGACTGGAATCGGCTACCTGCAGGTCTTCTTCCAGCAGCTGATAAAGGTAATCGGCGTTGAATACGTAAATGCCCATGCTCGCCAGCGCTCGGGTGTCATCCCCCGGCATTGACGGCGGTTTTGGCGGCTTTTCAACAAAATCGATCACGTTGTTTTCGGCATCAACCGCCATCACACCAAACGCCGTGGCTTCGGCCAACGGCACCGGTAAGCACGCGATAGTGCATTTGGCACCGCGATCGACGTGGTCGAGCAGCATGCGCGAGTAGTCCATCTTGTAGATGTGATCCCCGGCGAGAATCACGATGTATTGCGCGTTATAGCGACGAATGATGTCGAGATTTTGCGTCACCGCATCGGCGGTACCGCGGTACCAGTGTTCGGTAGCGGCACGCTGCTGGGCGGGCAGCAGATCGACAAATTCGTTCATCTCTTCGTTGAACAGGGACCAGCCACGTTGGATATGCTGCACCAAAGTATGTGACTGATATTGGGTGATCACGCCGATGCGCCGAATGCCCGAGTTGATGCAGTTGGACAGCGCAAAGTCGATGATGCGGAACTTGCCACCGAAGTGCACGGCAGGTTTGGCGCGTTTCGCGGTGAGATCTTTCAGGCGCGTACCGCGCCCGCCAGCAAGGATCAAGGCAACCGTTTGTGTAGGGAGCTGGCGCGCCAGCATCAGATGATCTGTTCTATCTAATTTCACCATGTCTGACTCCTTATGATTGCTTTTGGAACACGCACACACCGTGTGCGGGACCGTGCCAGACAGTTGTCAGGATGGGGTTATCTTCCCCGGCGAAAGGAGGAATGGCACGCCACTCTCCGTCTGGTAAGGCGATATCATTCACCGATTCCGTGGCGTTTATTGTTATTAACCAGCGGCCGGAGAGCAGGATCTGCATTCTGTGCGTCCCCTGTTCCCACTGCTCTGTTTCCAGTGGTTTGCCGCTGGCGTTGAACCACTGCACGTTGCCATCGCCCTCCTGCCACCAGCCATCCTCGGTCAGCGCAGGAATGCGCTGGCGCAGATGGATTAATGCAGCAGTGAAGTCGACCAGTCCAAAATCATCCTGTTGCCAGTTGAGCCAGGTCAGCGGATTGTCCTGACAATAGGCATTGTTGTTGCCATGCTGGCTGTGACCGCGTTCATCGCCCGCCAGCAGCATCGGCGTGCCCTGTGCCAGCAGCAGCGTCGTCAGCAAGCCATGCACGCTGCGCCGCCGCCGCTCGACAATATCGAAACTGACCTGCAGCCCCTCTTTGCCGTGGTTATGGCTGAAGTTATTACTGCTGCCGTCGCGATTATCTTCGCCGTTGGCCTGATTGTGTTTGTTGTTGAAGCTCACCACGTCGCGCAGCGTGAAGCCGTCGTGGGCGGTAATAAGATTGATGCTGGCGTGCGGCAGACGCGCCTCACGCTGGAAAACGTCGCTGGATGCGGCAAAACGGCGGGCAAAATCTCCGTTATTCAGCTCACCTTGCAGCCAGTAACGGCGCGCCGCGTCGCGAAAATGATCATTCCATTCGGCAAAGTCTGGTGGGAAATTACCCACCTGGTAACCGCCAGGGCCAATATCCCACGGCTCGGCAATTAGCTTCACCTGCGAGAGCAGCGGACACGCTTTGATGGCGGCGAACAGCGGTGCATCCTGACTAAATTCCGGCGTACGGCCTAATACGCTGGCGAGATCAAAACGGAAACCATCGATATGGCAGTTGCGCACCCAATAGCGTAGCGCTTCAAGCACCCATGCCATTACCTGCGGATGGCTGAGATTCAGCGTGTTGCCGCAGCCGGTCCAGTTTTGATACTCACCGTTGCCATCAAGCCAGTAATAGCTGGCGTTATCCACGCCGCGCTGGGAAATCGTCGGTCCGATCTCTTCCAGTTCGGCGGTGTGGTTGAACACCACATCCAGAATCACTTCGATGCCCGCGGCATGCAGCGCTTTTACCGCCTGCTGAAACTCCTGCAGCGGTGATAAGCCGTTTTCACCCGACGCATAGCGCGCATCTACCGCCCATAAAGCGAAGGGGTTGTAGCCCCAATAGTTGCTCAAACCCAAACGGCGCAGGCGCGGCTCGCTGGTGAACTGGGCAATCGGCAACAGTTCCAGCGCGGTAACGCCAAGATGGCGCAGGTAGTTCACCATAGCAGGATGACCTAGCGCCGCATAAGTCCCACGCAGCCTTTCCGGAATTTCCGGATGCTGCTGCGTCAAGCCACGCACGTGCGCTTCATAAATCACCGTATTACCCCACGGCGTGCGCGGTGGCTGGTCACTCTCCCAATTAAAATCCTCGGCAATCACTAATGATTTAGGGGCAACGGCGGCGTTATCCAGCGGATCCGGCTCACGTTCACCGCCATAAACACAAGCCTCGTCCGCCACATCTCCTACTACCGCTTTGGCGCAGGGATCAACCAGCAGCTTGGCAGGATTGAAGCGATGTCCCTGCTGCGGTGCCCACGGACCGTGAACCCGATAACCATAACGCTGGCCGGGCTTGAGCGCGGGAAAATAGCCGTGCCAGATATCACCGCTGCGCGCGGGCAGCGGAAAACGTCGCTCAGCGCCGTGTGCGTCAAACAGGCACAGCTCGACGCGCTCAGCGTGCTGGGAAAACAGCGTGAAATTGACGCCGTGCCCATCGTAATGTGCACCTAACGGTTTCGGCTGCCCCTGCTCCAGCATCAGTCGCTCTCCCGCACCAGCCAGAGGGTTGCCAGCGGCGGCACGGTCAGGCTCAACGACTGCGGTCGACCGTGGCTGTCAATCTCATCGGTATGCACCACGCCGTGGTTACGCGTGTCGCTGCCGTGATAATCGTGCTGGTCGGTATTCATCACTTCACGCCAGCCGCCACGCTGATTGACGCCAAAACGGTAGTGATGACGCACCACGGGGGTGAAGTTACTGATGACGATGATCTCATTGCCGTCGCGATCGCGACGCGCAAAGGCAAAGACCGAATTCTCGTGATCGTCTACCACCAGCCACTCAAACCCTTGTCCATCAAAATCAAGCTGATGCAGCGGCGCATAGTGACGATAGGTATGGTTGAGGTCGCGCACCAGCCGCTGTACGCCGTTGTGCCAGTTGTCTTCCCCCTCCAGCAGATGCCAGTCAAGGCTGGTGTCGTGGTTCCATTCACGGCCTTGCGCAAACTCGTTGCCCATAAATTGCAGCTTCTTGCCGGGGAAACCCCACATCCAACCGTAATAAGCGCGCAGATTAGCGAACTTTTGCCAGGCGTCGCCCGGCATGCGATCGAGGATAGAGCGTTTACCGTGCACCACTTCGTCATGCGATAGCGGCAGCACAAAGTTTTCGGTGTAGTTGTAAAGCATGCCGAAGGTCATCAGGTGGTGATGGTAGCGGCGATGCACCGGATCGAGCTTCATGTAGTCCAGGGTGTCATGCATCCAGCCAAGGTTCCATTTGAACCAGAAGCCAAGCCCGCCGTCTTCCGAGGGACGCGTGACGCCGGGATAATCGGTGGACTCTTCCGCTACCGTCACGCTGCCTGGTGCGGCGCGGCCTAGCGTGCGATTGGTGTGGCGCAGGAAAGAGATCGCTTCGAGGTTTTCCCGTCCACCAAACTGGTTCGGTACCCACTCACCTTCGGCGCGGCTGTAGTCGCGGTAAATCATCGAGGCCACCGCATCCACGCGCAGTCCGTCAATGCCGAAGCGTTCCATCCAGTACAAGGCGTTGCCAGATAAATAGTTGCTGACTTCGCGTCGCCCAAAGTTGTAGATCAGCGTATTCCAGTCCTGATGAAAGCCTTCGCGCGGATCGCTGTGCTCGTAGAGTTCAGTGCCATCGAATTTTGCTAAACCAAAATCATCACTCGGGAAGTGGCCCGGCACCCAATCGAGCAGGACGTTAATCCCTGCATCGTGTGCAGCGGCAATGAAGTGGCGGAACTCATCACGCGTACCGAAGCGGCGCGTTGGCGCGTACATTCCCAACGGCTGATAGCCCCAGCTGCCGTCGAACGGATGTTCGTTAATCGGCATCAGTTCAATGTGAGTGAAACCCATCTCTTTGACGTAGGGAATCAGCTGTTCAGCCAGCTCTTTGTAACTTAACCAGAAGTTATCGTCGGTATGACGCCGCCACGAGCCCAGATGGACTTCATAAATCGAAATCGGCTGATCAAAGGCATTCGCCGCTTTGCGCTGCGGTTGCATCTCGGTTTTCGGCGGCAGGCCACAGATCATCGAAGCCGTTTGTGGGCGCATCTGTGCTTCGAAGGCAAAAGGGTCGGCTTTGATACGCAGCTGGCCTGAATTATCAATAATCTCAAACTTATACAGCTGGCCGTTTACCGCGCCCGGGACGAACAGCTCCCACACGCCCAGTTCCCGGCGGAAGCGCATCGGGTGACGACGGCCGTCCCAGAAGTTGAACTCACCCACGACTGATACCCGACGTGCGTTAGGTGCCCAGACGGCGAAGCGCGTACCGTGCACGCCATCGATAGTGGTGCCGTGCGCGCCCAGGGTTTCGTAAGGGCGCAGGTGCGTACCTTCGCCCAGCAGCCACGCATCCATCTCCTGCAGCAGCGGACCAAAGCGATAAGCATCATCAATCAGGTTTTGCTGACCGTGCCAATTCACCGCCAGCTGGTAGCCAAACAGATTTTTACGGCGCGGGATCACGCCACAGAAGAAGCCACGTGAGTCGAGACATTTAAGTTGGGCGCACTTACGTCCGGTGTTGGTTTCAATCACCCACACATCGGAGGCATCAGGCAGCAGCGCACGCACTTCTAGGCCTTCGGTAGTTTGGTGCATCCCCAGTAACGAGAAGGGATCGGCGTAATTCCCGGCAAAAAGGGCATTGATCGCCTGGCGATCGGGAAGCTCTGACATGACTTTCTTCCTATGATTTTGCGCAGGCGACCCGAGTCGGCAGAATTATCGACTAGGGTGCGCTGCTTTTCATTGAGCCATAGGTACACTGCGAGGACACAACCGTCCGTGGGAAAGATCATCACCGTGTACAACAAACCATTCAGTTCAAAAAACGAAAACAGTTAACAACCGGCACATCTCTGTTAAATCATAGCTTGGGGCTGGCAGAAGCCAGGGAGGAATGCGAAAAATTGTTGTCGGGCGAGCAAAAAGGGGAAGCGGATCACTTGTCTGGCGCAATTTGCATGAATTTTTGCAGCCTGAAGGTCAAAAAAAAGCCGGGAAACCCCGGCCTGTCTGGTTTGCCGCTGCGCTTAGTCAATCAGCAGACGCAGCATGCGACGCAGCGGTTCAGCCGCGCCCCACAGTAACTGATCGCCCACGGTGAAGGCAGAAAGGTATTCAGGCCCCATATTCAGTTTACGCAGGCGGCCAACCGGCGTGGTCAACGTGCCGGTAACGGCGGCAGGCGTCAGTTCGCGCATGGTGATTTCGCGATCGTTTGGCACCACTTTGACCCACTCGTTATGCGAAGCCAGCAGCTGTTCTATTTCACTCAGCGGCAGGTCTTTTTTCAGCTTCAGGGTAAATGCCTGGCTGTGGCAGCGCAGCGCACCAACGCGCACGCACAGGCCATCAACCGGAATCACACTGCTGGTGCGCAGGATTTTGTTGGTTTCCGCCTGGCCTTTCCACTCTTCGCGGCTCTGGCCGTTGTCCAGCTGTTTGTCGATCCATGGAATCAGGCTGCCCGCCAGCGGTACGCCAAAGTTGTCGGTTGGCAAGGTACCAGAGCGCGTGAAATCAGTAACGCTACGCTCGATATCCAGAATCGCGGAAGCCGGATCCTGCAGTGATTTCGCTACGTGATCATGCAGCATGCCCATTTGGGTCAGCAGTTCACGCATATGACGCGCACCGCCACCGGACGCCGCCTGATAAGTCGCAACCGATGCCCACTCCACCAGATCGTTGGCAAACAGTCCGCCGAGTGACATCAGCATCAGACTCACGGTGCAGTTGCCGCCGACGAAGGTTTTAATGCCGTTATCAAGGCCTTGACGAATCACATTGTGGTTCACCGGATCGAGAATGATGATGGCGTCATCCTTCATGCGCAGCGTGGAAGCCGCATCAATCCAGTAGCCCTGCCAGCCGCTTTCACGCAGCTTCGGGTAGACTTCACTGGTGTAATCGCCGCCCTGGCAGGTGATAATGATATCCAGCGCCTTCAGCGCCTCGATATCGAAAGCATCCTGCAGCGCACCGGTCGACTTAGTGCCGAACGCCGGTGCCGCCTGACCAAGCTGTGACGTGGAGAAGAAGACCGGATTGATGACGTCAAAATCGCGTTCTTCGCTCATGCGTGACATCAGCACTGAGCCGACCATGCCACGCCAACCAATAAAACCTACATTCTTCATTTTCTGTCCGTCTCGGGCGCTTCTGGAGAGGCCCTATGTGGTGCGAGGAAAAGACCGGCCGAACGATCGCGCCCGTCTGCGTAATAATCAGGTTTACCTATGACCGTCAACTCTACAAAATGCAGCACTTCTGGCAAGTGAATTAATTCGATTGCGCTAACTTTTTCAGCAGTACAACTAATAATGGCCCCCGGCCAAATCGATAGGATGGTTTACCTGACATGACTGAAATGATATCCGCGACCATATTGCTGCTGTTGATTATGGACCCGCTGGGCAACCTGCCGATCTTTATGTCGGTATTAAAGCACCTCGAACCCAAGCGCCGCCGGGTGGTGCTGATGCGCGAAATGCTGATCGCGCTCATCCTGATGCTGCTGTTTTTATTCGCGGGTGAACGCATCCTGGCGTTTCTGAATCTGCGCACCGAAACCGTGTCGATTTCCGGCGGCATCATTCTGTTCCTGATCGCCATCCGCATGATTTTCCCTTCTGGCGAAAGCAGCACCAGCGGATTACCGGCCGGTGAAGAGCCGTTCCTGGTGCCGTTGGCGATCCCGCTGGTGGCCGGCCCGTCGCTGCTGGCAACACTGATGTTGTTATCGCATCAGTATCCCCATCAGATGACACATCTGGTGGGCGCGCTGCTGATTGCATGGGGCGTGACGGTGGTGATTTTGCTGATGTCTGGCCTGTTTTTACGTCTGCTGGGCGATAAAGGCGTTAACGCGCTGGAACGTCTGATGGGATTAATATTGATTATGCTGGCAACGCAGATGTTTCTTGATGGGATTCGTACTTACCTGAAGTTGTAATTATCTTCAGGAGAAGCACGATATGAATATCATCATGCCGCTCAGTTAGGCGCCGCATTGAATCACTGCACATTCTGTAGCGGCGCGATTTATCGCGCAATGAATTGCGCCGCTACAATATGTGCGCTCGGTTATTGGGGGGGTTCTTAACTGACAAGCATCACGATATGAATATCAGCGTTTAACTTCGAATATTGGCTTAAGAATTGTAGGATGTAACTATAAGCAGTTACTTAAAGTTGTACTCTCTCATTAAGGCATCACACTTCTTTCAAAAAAATGGGTATATTTTCTGAACACCAGGAGGACGCCATGTTAAATAATATCGATTCTTACAAAGCGACAGGAATATTTATCATCATTGAAAGGCTTTATAATCTTGACGTGCCAATATCTTTCTCGACACTTCCCGCTAGCGCTCATCCTATGTCAACGCCAAAAGATGGGTTATGAGAGCTTTCTGCTTACCATTAGTATTTGCTGCACTTGCTTTGCTTTATGGTTTCTATTCTTGTCATCAAATTCTGGATTTTTACCTTATCGGATTCGATGGCATAACATCTGACATTAGCGTTATCTTCACTGCACCACTCTATGCTGCATTATTCTGTTTGTTTTATCAAAGCGCAGCATATCGATTATTCAATAGAGTAGTTAAATTCAGCACTTATAAAGAATGTATATTTCAGATTGCGTTTCAGATAACAAACACATTCACTTTATTAATTACAGGATGGCTGATTGCATGGAAAAAATCTGCTGAGCTAGTCACCCAATCTAAATTAGTAAGCATTGAAAGCATGGATATCATGTTAATTTACATCATATCCAGCGCCTTATCTTTTGCTTTATTTATCAGAATCCGAAAAAGAATGGCTGATTAAATGGTAAAGCACAGGGGTGCGGCTATGGCACCCCATAAAATTTAATCACGGCTTTTTCTTATCTACCGGCTTACCTGACCAGTAACCGGCCAGCAGCGAACCGGAGAGGTTGTGCCACACCGAGAACAGCGCGCCCGGCAGTGCTGCCAGCGGTGAGAAGTAGAGTTTGCCCAGCGTCGCCGCCAGACCGGAGTTTTGCATACCCACTTCCAGCGCCAGCGTGCGGCAGGTCGATTCATCGAAGCCGAACAGTTTGCCGCCCCAGTAACCGCCTAGCAGACCAATCGCGTTGTGCAGAATCACCGCCGCAATCACCATTAAGCCGACCGAACCGATAAAGCTTTGGCTGCCTGCCACTACCGCACTGATAATAAGCAGAATACACACCATGGAGAATGCCGGCAGATAAGGCTCTACGCGGCGCACCACGCTATTCATCGAGTGGTGGATAATCAAGCCAAGGCTGATAGGGATCACCACGATTTTCACAATACTAAGCAGCATGCCGACGACATCCACCTGAATGTGCGTATCGACATAGAGGCGCGTCAGCAGCGGCGTAGCGAATACGCCAACCAGCGCCGACACCGACGAGATGGTCACCGACAGTGCCACATCCCCCTTGGCCAGATAGATCATCACGTTAGATGCGGTGCCGCTCGCCACGCTACCGACCAGAATCATGCCTGCCGCCAGATCGGGTGGCATCTGGAACAGTTTCGCCAGTCCCCACGCGGCCAGCGGCATCACCAGGTAGTGCAGGAAAGTCCCGGCAATCACCGGCGCCGGGCGTACCAGCACGCGTTTGAAATCATCAATATTGAGCGTTACGCCCATGCCGAACATAATCAGCATCAGTAGATAGGTGACCCACGGACCAATGCCAAGAAAGGTGGATGGTGAATAATAAGCCGCAACCGAGAGCAGCACGGCCCAGAGCGGGAACAGGCGAGTAAGTTTGCCGAGCATAACCAGACTTCCTTAGGAATTATTTTATTATTGCCACAGATGAAATGTCGCGCAGGGAACGACCACAGCGACGGAGGCAGGATCATAACATTTCATTATCATGACGTAAGGCGGGAAGACGCCTGTGGGGACAAATGCGGATCGGCTGCTGCCGATCCGTGGAATACGGCGAAATTACTCTGCTTTTTCCAGCAAAAAGCGGTAGATCACACCACCAATCGCGGCACCAATAATCGGTAACACCCAGAACATCCACAGCTGCTCCAATGCCCAACCCCCCTGGAAGATGGCAACACCGGTACTGCGCGCCGGATTGACGGAGGTGTTGGTGACGGGGATGCTCACCAGATGGATCAGCGTTAACGCCAGACCGATAGCAATTGGCGCAAAACCTGCCGGAGCATATTTATCGGTCGCCCCCATGATCACAACCAGGAACACTGCCGTCAGAACCAACTCGCTGATCATGCCCGCCTGCAGGCTAAAGCCACCCGGTGAGTGTTCACCGTAACCGTTGGATGCGAAGCCGCTAGCAGCCGCATCGAAACCCGCTTTACCACTGGCGATCAGATACAACACGCCTGCCGCCGCAATCGCGCCGACCAATTGTGCAATAATATAAGGCACAACCTGAGCCGCCGGGAAACGTCCGCCAGCGGTTAAACCAATCGTCACCGCCGGGTTAAAATGGCCACCTGAGATATGGCCAACGGCAAACGCCATCACTAAAACCGTTAAACCAAACGCCAGCGCGACACCCGCAAAACCAATGCCCAATTCTGGAAACGCTGCAGCCAACACCGCGCTACCACAACCACCCAAAACCAACACAAATGTGCCGAGACTTTCTGCCACGAGCCTTTTCATATCTATTCCCTCAAATAATTTAATGTTTTCGCGGCGGGATTATCGTTTCAGGCGATTAAAGCACAACCGCTGAATGAGAGATTAGTGTGATTTTTAGGCAATTCCAGTGAAAACAAGAAGGGTCTCAGGCGCTTAGCCGGGATTTTTCAGAAATGTCTGGCTCGAAAGCGACGCTACCGCTAGGCTTAAATTATTGTTTAAAAAAATTTACCAATAAAAAAGCCGGACCATGTCCGGCTTGATTTTTACTGCTAAAAATTTGCCTTAGGAACCAAAAAGATTCTTATGCAGTGCGCGTACCACCTCTTCTGCATCTGGCGTTGGCACCAGGAAGCACAGGTTGTAGCTGCTGGCACCGTAGCAAATCATGCGTAAATTAAACGGCTCCAGAGCGCCGAAGACCTCTTTGCCCACGCCACAGGCTTTCGACAGGTTATTGCCGATGATCGCCACCAGCGCCAGATTCTCTTCCACTTCCACACGACACAGCGAAGAGAGTTCAGTCAGCAGCGCCTGCGTCAGCAAGCTGTCACCGGTGGTGGTGGAGCCGGTGCTATCCAGCGTTAGCGCCACGCTCACTTCGGAGGTAGTAACCAGATCGACAGAGATGCTGTGGCGCGCCAGGATGTTGAACACTTCGGCGAGGAAGCCGTGGGCATGCAGCATATTCAGGCTATGCAGCGTCACCAGCGTTTGCTTACGACGCAGCGCCAGTGCCCGGAACAGCGGTGGATTTTTGGTTTCGTTGCACACGCGCGTACCGCCGGCGGCCGGATCTTTGCTCGAACCGACAAACACCGGGATATCGCTGCGCACGGCTGGCAGCAGCGTGGCAGGATGCAGCACTTTGGCGCCAAAAATCGCCATTTCAGCGGCTTCTTCGAAGGTAATTTCTTCGATACGTTTTGCCGTTGGCACCACGCGAGGATCGGTGGTGTAGATGCCCGCAACGTCAGTCCAGATATCGATACGCGCCGCCTGCAGCGCTTCGCCTAACAGCGCGGCGGTGTAGTCGCTACCGCCACGGCCCAGCGTGGTGGTACGGCCTTTAATTTCGCTGCCGATAAAGCCTTGTGTCACCACCAGCGCTTCAGCAATACGTGGCTGCAGCTGCGCCGCCGCCAGCTCTTTCACCGTAGCCACTTCCGGTTCCGCGCGGCCAAAACGGTCGCTGGTGCGCATCACTTTACGCACGTCGAACCATTCGCTGTTTACCTGACGCTCGCGCAGGATCTCCACGAACAGCAGCGTCGACATCAGCTCACCGTGGCTGACCAGCTCATCGGTCAGCGCGTGCGAAGTCGCCAGCGACGTGGCCTCAGATAGCATGGTGATATTTTCCAGCATGCGATCGATTTCGTCGCGAATCACATCCGGTGACTGCAGGCGATCGATGATGGCGTACTGAATACGGCGGATTTCATCCAGCAGGTACGCGCGCTGCGCTTGTTCCTGGCCTTCAGCAAGAGAAACCAGCAGGTTGGTGACGCCAGCGGAAGCAGAGAGCACCACTAAGCGAGTATTGGCATTTGACAGCACGACATCCGCGCTGCGGTTCATAGCATCAAAATCGGCAACGCTGGTGCCGCCAAATTTAGCCACGATCAGATGTTGAGACATGTAACGAACCCCGTGTCAGGTTATCTTTCTTCCGTTTTTGGGGCGGAAGACATAGTAGCAGCCTAGGCACAAGAGAAGAGCAGAATTGGGCAGACAAGATCAGAAGACAAGTCACCCAGAAGCGCTTCACCTTGCGAAGCGTCCGACTGTGGACGATTCTGGTGACAACCCAGAGGATTCAGCCCCTGCAGCCGACAGTGCAACACCCCGCGTGTTGCCCCACCTCGGCGTCACACCCCCTGATGTGTTATCTGCGGATACGGATCCTCAAACACACTGCCTGGGCGACGCGCCTCTTCTGGCTTACACCCGGAGGTGTAAGTAGCGCGCATAAAGTACTGATTAATTGTTCTGCTGTCCATACCCTTCATACGTCAAGTTTCAGGTGCGTTGGCTGCGTCTCTTCATCTCAGTCACTTACTTCAGTAAGCTCTTGAGATGAATACACTTGCCGCCTTCCTGAAACTCGAATTATTTTGGCTAAGTTATTTCAGGTTGAAGATTTGCTCACCTTTACACTTCGGTAAACGCATCGTTGAACAAACGTGATGACCGACACCGACCTAAAGTAGAGTCCGAATCAGACAAATGCGGCTTTTTGCTGACGCGGCACAGGGAAATTTCCTGGCGTTCCGCTGACAATCGCCGCCGGATTTACCTGAAACACTGCGGCCACGGTCACAAATTTTTTCCCTTCGGTGGTAACTGTGGTCATACTCAACCCCGTGCAAGAATGCTAAGGATGCCGGGCCAGCAGGATGCCCCGGATGGAATGACGGTTCTTATTTCAACTAGAGTGTTGCCATGAAAAATATCAATCCGACACAAACCGCAGCCTGGAAAGCGCTGCAGCAGCATTTTGAACAGATGAAATCGGTGCAAATTGCCGACCTGTTTGCGCAAGATGCCGATCGTTTTGCGAAATTCTCTGCCACTTTCGATGACCAGATGCTGGTGGATTTCTCAAAAAACCGCATCACCGAGGAAACCCTCGAAAAATTACAGGCGCTGGCTAAAGAGACCGATCTGGCAGGCGCCATTAAATCGATGTTCTCTGGCGAGAAGATCAACCGCACCGAAGAGCGCGCGGTACTGCACATAGCGCTGCGTAACCGCAGCAACACGCCGATTGTGGTCGATGGCAAAGACGTGATGCCGGAAGTCAACGCGGTGCTGGCGAAGATGAAAGGCTTCTCGGAGCGCATCATCAGCGGCGAATGGAAAGGCTATACCGGTAAAGCGATCACCGACGTGGTTAACATTGGTATCGGTGGTTCCGACCTCGGCCCCTTCATGGTGACCGAAGCGCTGCGTCCGTACAAAAATCACCTCAACATGCACTTTGTTTCCAACGTCGATGGCACACACATCGCCGAAACGTTGAAAGATCTCAGCCCGGAAACCACGCTGTTCCTCGTCGCCTCCAAAACCTTCACCACCCAGGAAACCATGACCAACGCCCACAGCGCGCGTGACTGGTTCCTGAAAACCGCAGGCGACCAACAGCACGTGGCGAAGCACTTTGCCGCGCTGTCGACCAATGGCAAAGCGGTCGGTGAGTTCGGTATTGATACCGACAACATGTTCGAGTTCTGGGATTGGGTAGGTGGCCGCTATTCACTGTGGTCAGCCATCGGTCTGTCGATCATTCTGTCTATTGGCTTCGAGAACTTCGAGCAGCTGCTGAGCGGCGCGCATGCTATGGACAAACACTTCGCCAACACGCCTGCCGAGCAGAATCTGCCGGTGCTGCTGGCGCTGATTGGTATCTGGTACAACAACTTCTTCGGTGCAGAAACCGAAGCCATTCTGCCGTACGACCAATATATGCACCGCTTTGCTGCCTACTTCCAGCAGGGCAACATGGAGTCCAACGGTAAATACGTCGATCGTGAAGGCAATCCAGTGGATTACCAGACGGGTCCAATCATCTGGGGCGAGCCGGGCACCAACGGTCAGCATGCGTTTTACCAGCTGATTCATCAGGGCACCAAACTGATTCCGTGCGACTTCATTGCCCCGGCGCTGAGCCACAACGTGTTGGCCGATCATCATCCAAAACTGCTATCGAACTTCTTCGCGCAGACCGAAGCGCTGGCGTTTGGTAAGTCGCGTGATGTGGTAGAGAAAGAGTACACCGATGCCGGTAAATCGGCCGAATCCGTGGCGCACATCGTGCCATTCAAGGTGTTCCAGGGCAACCGTCCAACCAACTCCATCCTGCTGCGTGAAATTACGCCGTTTAGCCTCGGAGCGCTGATCGCGCTGTACGAGCACAAGATCTTCACCCAGGGCGCGATTCTCAACATCTTCACCTTTGACCAATGGGGCGTTGAGTTGGGTAAACAGCTGGCAAACCGCATTCTGCCAGAGCTGGAGAATGACGCGAAAATCAGTAGCCACGACAGCTCGACCAATGGCCTGATCAACCGTTACAAATCCTGGCGTTAAGTTCATCGGGGCAATCCCATCGCCAGTAACAAGCCGTCATCGCAGGATGACGGCTTTTTTATGTGCTGAATTAGAACTTTACCGACGCCTGCACGAAGTATGTACGCGGTTCACCCACATACTTGCCGTAGTTGTTATCGGTGGATCGGGTGAAGTAGCGCTGGTCAAACAGGTTTTTCACCCCGGCCCCCAGCGTCAGATTTGACCACGCTGGGCCGAAGTCATACTCGCCGCGCGCGTTCCACACCATCCAGCCCGGAATATCACCATACTGACCATCAGGCGTCTCTTCGGTAATGTATCCATTGCCGGCGTCTGCAGAACCCGGCGAACGCTGGCCAGACTGGGCGAAACCGTCTAAGTTCCATACCCAATTTCCGGTCTGATAACGGGAACCCACGGTAAATACCTGGCGCGAGTAAAACGGCAGATCTTTACCGGCAAACTCCCCTTTCTGCGCCGTGGCTTTGGTGTACGTGTAGGTGGTGTAGAGGCTCATCCCTTCCAGCGCGGGTGCCCACTCGCTCAAATCGTAGTTCAGCGCCAGCTCAATCCCTTCATGCCGCGTGGCACCCAGCGTGGTCCAGCCAATGGTATTGTTGATGTACTGCAGCTGGTTGTTGAAATCGATGTAGAACGCCGTCAGCTCAGCTTTCACCACGGTATCGTCGTAACGCGTTCCCACTTCATAGGTATAGGCTTTTTCCGGCTCAAGACCGGGTGCAGGCTGGCCGCCACTGCCACCGCGCGTCAGCTGGAAGTATTGCAGGCTACCAAAGGAGGTATTGGCGTTGGCGAACAGTTTCCATGAATCACTCAGGTGATACATCACATTCAGCGACGGCAGAGGTTCGCTGTATGACTTGTTGCGGTCAATATTGGCAAAACCATCTGAGACGTGAGTTTTGATATTTTCGTAACGCACACCCGGCGTGATTGTCCAGTTGCCGACGTTTACCGCGTCATCGATATACACCGCATGAGCTTCAGAACCGCCTGACGAATGCTGGTAATAATTTTCTTTAGCATCCGGCGCAGAAAAGGTGGTGTCAGGATCGTACCACCCTGAGCGATAGCCCTTTTCATCAGAGGTTTCATTTAGATAGCGGTAACCTACCGTGACTTCATGCGCCATATCCCAGATGCGGAACATCCGGGAATAACTCGGCTCTACCGCCCAGGTCGTATAATGGCGCGGTGCGGCAGCCAGACGACTTTTACCCAGATTCACACCGGTGCCAATGCCGCTTTGAATATCACTGGTACGGAAACTTTTGGTGAAGTAAGTCAGCACTTCAAGCTGGCTATCCTCTTCCTGATGGCGATATTTGAATGACATATCCTGACGGCGGCCTTCAAATTGATCGTAGCGACGCACCGACTGGAACGGATTGGCCTTGTACTGCGCTGCCGTTAAACCACCCGGCATCCCCGCTGACGCGTTGTAGTAGTGGAAGTTGGCAGTTAGCTGATCTTTATCCGTGAAGTCATAGCGAGTCTTCAGCATGAAATCATCGATATCGGTATTGTCATTGTTGGCGCGATAGCCCTGGCCGTGCAGTCCGGAGTAGAGCAACTCCGCGCCGAAACCGTTATCGGCGGTACCGCCGATGGAAGCACTGGTAAGCGTTTTCAATCCGCCATGTTCTGCGCCTTCGGTCTGCGTGCTGACGCCACCGCCGAAGGTTTTCGGGATCTCTTTGGAGACGAAGTTAATCACCCCGCCCACGTTTTGCGGCCCGTAGCGTACCGCGGTGCCACCGCGAATCACGTCAATCGACTGAATATTGCCCATCGACAGAGGCGCCATCGACAGCTGCGGTTGGCCGTACGGTGCAGCGGCCAGAGGCACGCCATCCATCATAATGGTGGAGCGCGGAGAGAGGCGTGAGGTCAAACCACGTACGCCGACGTTCAGCGACACGTCACTGCCGCCCGTACCGTTGTTTTCCTGTACCTGCACGCCGGGAATGCCGCGCAAAGCTTCGGAAACTGTTTCAGCCCCTTTCTCTTTCACCTGCTGACTGGAAACAATGGTTCGCGCGCCGGGATGGTCAAGCACCACGCTGTCTGGATCAGCATTGTCGAGCCAGTTGCCCACCACGGTTAAGTTGTCGGTACGATCGGCGGTTGTAGAAGTTGATGTTTCTGCAGCATGGGTGGGTAATGCGAAGGCGATAGCGCTCGCAAGCAGCGAATAGTGATAACCCTTTAACATTTATTAAATCAATCCCCAATAAGACAACTGTTTTTGTTTTAAAAAAGAAACAAGAATATGAATAATAACCATTATCAATTATAAAGTAAGGCAAGTTGATGCGTAAACGCTCTTTTGTTTATGCGCCACGCTTTTTATGGCTGTAACCTTGATATGAAAGGGTTAACAGCCCAGTTTCCGTTCCACTTTTTACAGGTTGATTGACCATGCGATTCCCCCTCATTCGCGCGCTGCTGGCGAGCCTGCTGCTTACTGCTGCAGCATGCGTCGCGGCCGATCCCATTACTGTCACAGACATTGCCGGCCGCCAGGTGACGCTAGCGCATCCGGCGCAGCGCGTGATATTGGCTGATGCCCGGGCGCTACAGGCGCTGCAAATCGTGCATCCTGACGATCCCTTCAAAAATTTGATTGCCTGGGATAACACGCTTAAAACCAAAGCGCCGGATCTCTATGCGCTCTACCTGCAACGCTTTCCGCAGCTGAGCAAGCTGCCGATGCTGGAGAATGCTTACCTGAGTGATTTCAGCGTTGAACGCACGGTGCAGATGCGTCCTGATCTGATCATTTTTGATTTCGGGGTGCTGGAGAAGCTGAAGCAGAGTCGTGTATTGGATCAGCTGGAGAAGATTGGCGTTCCGGTGGTGTTCATCGATTTTCGCCTGCGCCCATTAAGCAACAGCGTGCCGAGCATTCGCCTGCTGGGCAAAGTGCTGGGCGATGAACAGCATGCGGAAGCCTGGAGTCAGTTTTACCAACAGCGTCTGAGCCTGATCCGCGATCGCACAGCATCCCTCACCGCCCAACAGCGTCCGCTGGTGTTTATTGAGCGTCATGCGGGCATGACCGGCGACGAGTGTTGTTTCACCTATGGCAAAGGCAGCTTTGGCGAATTTATTGAAACGGCGGGCGGGAAGAATGTGGGCAGCGATCTGTTCTCGGGCAAAAATGGCACCATCGGCCTTGAGCAGCTGATTACCAGCCAACCGGGCAAATACCTGATGACCGGCGCAGACTGGAGCGATAACTATAAACAGAGTATCGGCGTGCCGCTCGGTTATACCGCTGACCTTAAGCTCGCTCAGCAACGCCTTGATCATTTGCTGAATCGCAACGGTCTCAACGTGCTGAAGGCGGTGAAACAGCGCGATGTGATGGTAATTTATCATCAGTTCTATGACAGTCCGCTCAATATCCTGGCAGTAGAAGCCATGGCGAAATTCCTGCATCCGCAGCTATTCACCGACCTCAACCCTCAGGCAGATCTGGAGACGGTTCATCGCGACTTCCTTAAAATGCCTTATTCCGGGTTATTTTGGCTAACGGCGACGCCTTGATATTTCCTGCCACATCAGATCCACAGATAGATTAATTCATCCCTGCTTGTTGGGATGAATTTTACCGCAGCAAAGCCATGACCCCGGCAATATTCCCTTCACTATGACGTTTAACTCCCTAATACCCCTGACAACGCCGTTATTTACCCATCACGTCACAGTTAGATTATTCTTAAAGTGACCTAAGGATAATCGGATCTTTTCAAGATAATTCCGAATAGCGCTCACTAAAAAATGGATCTATTTATCGAGAATTTAAATCTATCCATATGATTGATTTATGATTTTTATTTATCCTGCTTCAGGAAAATCTGATTATTCCTATTCCGTACCAATAGTTAATGCAAAAGTGAAAAATCCTGCCTCACTTCGCACAACCCATTAATTATTCCACACCTGCAAAAAAGTGCATTTAAAAAAAGCATCTAACGCCAATTCGCCGTATTTATCACCAGAAACATCACTGTTTGTTACCCTCTTTTACTCAGACTGAACTCTGGTAATTTGTTGCCCTATACTGAACGCGCCCGAAATCTGGGTACATCCTACATTCATTCATTTATATAAATGCAGGAAACGTTGTTATGAAAAAACTGATGGTTGCCGGTGCAGCCTTACTTTACGTTGCCGTCTCTTCCTCTGCGATTGCCGCACCGGAAGAAGCTGGTGCTGCAGCGGGCGCGCAGGCGGGAGCAATCTCTGCCGGTGCGTCTACCGCTGTGGGTATCGGCGCGCTCGGTGCGTTAGTGGGCCTCGGCATTGCTGCTTCTGGCGGCGGTGACGGCGCAAATACCGGTACAACAACAACCACCACAACGAGCACCACTCGTTGATGTAGCACCTTTAAACATAACCACACAGTCGTGTGGTTATTTTTTGTTTGGCTTATTTAGACAGGGATACACAGTGCGCCGACTCTCTTTGCTACTACTTTGCCTGTTATTGCAGGCCTGCACGCAAACGCAAAAAGGCCTCGAACAAACCGTAATGCTGGCCGTAAAGGGGCCGGATGATGTCACGGTCACTGACGAACAGGTCAATAACCTGCCCTACGCCAGCCTTTATGCCCGCATTAATGATGGCCCACGTATCTTCGTGGTGCTGGGTTACAACGAAAACGGTCAGCAGAAATGGGTGACTCAGGATAAAGCCATGCTGGTGATGCAGCATGGTCGTTTGGTGAAAACCCTGGGATTACCGAGCAACCTTACGGATGTCAGTAATCTGGCGCAGGATCCGCTTGCCGATGCGCTGCACCTGCAAAACGGTGCTGACTGGACGCGCGTGGTGCAGTGGCGCGAACAGGAAAAAGTCCGTGCCGCAACGGCCACCTCCACCTTCCAGCGCGGTGACGATACCGTTCTGGACATAGCCGGTGAGCGCGTGCCCTGCCGCGTCTGGCATGAAACCGTGCGCATGGAAAGCCTGGGCGCGGAGTGGCAGAACACCTTCTGGATCGATAACCGCGATGGCACGGTGCTGCAGGCCAATCAGATGCTGGCCGCCGACGCCTTCCCTGTTGAAACCACTATTCTGAAGCCGGCGAAATCATGAAAAAAATAACTCCAATGCTGGCAGCGTTGATGCTGCTAACGGCTGGCCATGCGCTGGCCGCGGCTCACGTCACCGTGCACGATGTGCAGGGTAAAAACGCACTGCAAATCGATGATGCGCAAGACCTCTCTCAATTACTGACAAATCCTGCACTGCGCAGTTGGTGGCCGGGTACGGTGATTGCCGAACGCGGCGCAACCGCCGTGGCTCAACAACAGCAGCAACAGCTGCTGGTCGATCTGCGCGCCTGGCAAGCCGACAGCGGTGAGTCGCTGGCCGCCACTATTGGCGCAGTCATCCGCCAGCTCAATGACGTAAAAGTCACTGGCCGCCAGTTCACTTCGCTCGATCCCGATGAAGTGCGCCTGCGTCCGCAGGCTAACCGCACGCTGCAGGGCAGCTATGACCTTTACACGCTGGCGCAGCCCACGCAGGTGCTGGTGCTCGGTGCGCTGAGCAATCCCGGTAAAGAGAGCTGGCAGCCCGGCCGTGAGGTGCGTGATTATCTCGACGGTCACGAACGCCTGTCCGGCGCGGAGCGCAGTTTTGCCACGGTGATTGCGCCGTCCGGCAGCACGCAGCAAGTGCCCATCGCTTACTGGAATCATCGCCACGTTGAAGTGGAGCCCGGCACTATTATCTGGCTCGGTTTCACCTCATGGAGCCTGCCCTGGGGCCAAAGCGATTTGAATACGCGCATGCTTTCCGTTCTGACTCACCGGATACCAGACTGATGAAAAAACAATTACTTCTCAGCCTGTTGGCTGCTTCCGTTGCCGCTGCCTGCCAGGTGCATGCGGAAACCTGGCCTGAACCGGTCGGTCCTTCGCAATCGGATTTCGGCGGCGTGGGCCTGATGCAAACGCCAACGGCGCGTATGGCGAAAGAGGGTGAATTTAGCGTTAACTTCCGCGATAACGATCAATATCGTTACTATTCGGCCTCACTGCAGCTGTTCCCGTGGCTGGAAACCACCGTGCGTTATACCGACGTGCGGACGCGCCGCTACAGTGCGGTAGAGGGTTTCAGCGGTAACCAAAGCTATAAAGACAAAGCCTTCGATGTGAAGCTCCGGCTGTGGCAGGAGAGCTACTGGCTGCCCGAAGTGGCGGTTGGCTCGCGCGATTTAGGCGGCACCGGCCTGTTCGACAGCGAATATCTGGTCGCCAGCAAAGCGTGGGGCCCGTTTGATTTCACCTTAGGCCTGGGCTGGGGCTATCTCGGCAATAGCGGCACCATCAAAAATCCGTTCTGTTCCTACAGCGACAGTTTCTGTAGCCGCACCGGCGGTGGTGAAGCGGGTTCGATTAACGGTTCGCAGATGTTCCATGGCCCGTCGGCGCTGTTCGGCGGCGTGGAGTATCAGACGCCGTGGCAGCCGCTGCGCCTCAAAGTGGAATACGAAGGCAACAACTATCAGGATGATTTTGCTGGCCGTCTGGATCAGCGCAGCAAGGTTAACGTCGGCGCGATTTATCGCATCACCGATTGGGCCGACATCAACGCCAGCTACGAGCGCGGCAACACCTTTATGTTCGGCTTTACCCTGCGCACCAACTTCAACGATCTGCATCAGTCGCACATTGATAGCGAGAAACCGGCCTACAACCCGCAGCCGCAGGGCGACCTGCTGCAACCAACGGTGGTGGCGAATCAGCTGACGGATCTGAAGTACAACGCTGGGCTGAACGGCCCGCATATTCAGACCAAAGGCAGCACGCTGTACGTTTCCGGCGAACAAACCAAATATCGCGACACGCGCGAAGGCGTCGATCGCGCCAATCGCATCATCATGAATAACCTGCCAGCCGGTATCGATACCATCGATGTCACCGAGTCGCGCTTCAATATGCCGCAGGTCAGCACGCGCACCAACGTCGCCAGCCTGCACAACGAGCTGGCCGGTTATCCGCTGGGACACGAGCAGCCGCTGCAGCAGACGCGTGATAATCCGGTCGATCCCGGCACCACTGAGCAAGGCTTCTTTATCCGCAAAGAGCGCCTGAACTACAGTTTGTCGCCGGTGCTGAATCAGTCGGTGGGCGGACCGGAAAGCTTCTATATGTATCAGGTTGGCGTGATGGCCAACGCCGATTACTGGCTCACCGATCACCTGCTGGTGGGCGGCAGCCTGTTCGGCAACGTCGCGAATAACTACAACAAATTTAACTACAACGGCGCACCTGCGGATTCCACGCTGCCGCGCGTGCGCACCCACATTCGCGATTATGTTGAAAACAACGTTTACGTCAACGATCTGCAAGCCAACTACATGCATTCGCTCGGCAATGGTTTCTATGGTCAGGTTTACGGCGGTTATCTGGAAACCATGTACGGCGGCGTCGGTGGCGAAGTGTTGTATCGTCCGATTGATAGCAACTGGGCATTCGGGGTTGATGCCAACTACGTGAAGCAGCGTGATTGGGACAACATGATGCAGTTCACCGATTACAAAGCGCCAACCGGACACTTCACCACCTACTGGCGTCCGTGGTTTATGCAGGATGTCTTGGTGAAAGCCAGCGTCGGGCAATATCTGGCAAAAGATAAAGGTGTGACGCTGGATGTGTCGAAGCGCTTCGACAGCGGCGTGATGGTTGGCTTCTACGCCACCAAAACCAACGTGTCGGCAGAAGCGTATGGTGAAGGCGACTTTACCAAAGGCTTCTACATTTCGGTGCCGATGGATCTGTTTACCGTGACGCCAACCCGTGGCCGTGCACAGGTGAATTGGGTGCCGCTGACGCGCGATGGCGGCCAGATGCTGGGCCGTAAGTACCAGCTGTACGATCTGACGTCAGATCGCGATGCGCGGTTTAACTGATTGATTATTTTCATTAATTGTAGGGTCGGCATTTATGCCGACCTTTTTTTATTATGCGCCCCGTTCACGGTCGCCATCAATGGCGACCCTACGAAGGGCCGCCATTGATGGCGATCTCCTAAATGAATTAATCCGCGTCATAACCCAGATTCGGCGCCAGCCAGCGCTCAACCTCGCTCACGCTCATCCCTTTACGCGCCGCGTAATCTTCCACCTGGTCGCGTTGAATCTGCGCCACGGCGAAATATTTACTGTCAGGATGGCTGAAGTACCAGCCGGAAACCGCCGCACCGGGCCACATGGCGAAGGATTCGGTGAGTTTCATGCCGGTATTGGCTTCCACCTCCAGCAGCTGCCAAATGGGCGCTTTTTCGGTATGTTCCGGACAAGCGGGATAACCCGGCGCGGGACGAATGCCCTGATAATTCTCGCGAATCAGCTCTTCGTTGCTGAGATTCTCATGGGCGGCAAAGCCCCAAATCACCTTACGCACCCGCTCGTGCAGATACTCGGCAAAGGCTTCTGCCAGACGATCCGACACCGCTTTCACCATGATTTTGTTGTAATCATCGTGCTGCTTGTCATACGCCTCGGCCAGCGCATCCTCTTCTATGCCTGCGGTAACGGCAAACGCGCCGAGATAATCGGCTTTACCGCTGGATTTCGGCGCCACGAAGTCGGCCAGACAATAGTTAGCAAAGTCGGTTTTCTCCGTCTGCTGACGCAGATGGTGGCTCACGCACAGCACCTCATCACGGTTCTCATTGCGATAGATCTCAATATCATCGCCGACGCGGTTAGCCGGGAAGATGCCGACCACGCCGCGTGGATTGAGCGTGCCGCTGGCGCTCAGCATATCGAGCATGGCATTCGCATCGGCAAACAGCCGTTTGGCCTCTTCACCCACCACCTCATCTTCCAGAATGCGCGGATATTTCCCTGCCAGCGACCAGGTCATAAAGAACGGCGTCCAGTCGATGTAATTACGCAGCGTTTCGATGCTGGCTTGCACCGTGCTCACACCGAGGCGATGCGGCACCGGCGGCGTGTAGCTTTCCCAATCGATGGAATAATCATTATCGCGCGCGGTTTGCAGACTCACCGGCGGCGTGCGCGGCTTTTTACGTCCGTGCTGAATGCGCACCGTGTCGTACTCTTTGCGCGTGCGCGCCACGAAATCCTCTTTCAGCGTGTCGGAGAGCAGCGATGACACCACGCCCACGGTGCGCGAGGCGTTTTGCACATACACCGTCGGGCCGCTGTAGTTCTGCTCAATCTTCACCGCGGTATGCGCTTTCGAGGTGGTTGCGCCGCCAATCAGTAGCGGGATGGTGAATCCCTGGCGCTCCATCTCTTTCGCCACGTTGACCATTTCATCCAGCGACGGCGTAATCAGGCCGGAAAGCCCGATAATATCGGCGTTCTCAGCAAGCGCGGTTTTGAGGATTTTGTCACTCGGCACCATTACGCCAAGGTCGATAATTTCGTAGTTATTACACTGCAGTACGACGCCGACGATGTTTTTGCCGATGTCGTGCACGTCGCCCTTCACCGTCGCCAGTACGATCTTGCCGTTGCTGCGTCCGGCCTCTTTGCTGGCCTGAATATAGGGTTCGAGATAGGCCACTGCTTGCTTCATTACGCGCGCCGATTTCACCACCTGCGGCAGAAACATTTTGCCCTCGCCGAATAGGTCGCCGACCACGTTCATGCCGGACATCAGCGGTCCTTCAATCACCTGAATCGGGCGTTCGGATGCCTGACGCGCCTCCTCGGTATCCAGCTCGATAAACTCGGTGATGCCTTTCACCAGCGAGTATTCCAGACGTTTTACCACGTCCCAGCTGCGCCATTCGGCCTGCTGTTTCTCCTGCTCACCGTCGCCTTTATTGCCGCGATACTTCTCCGCCAGCTCCAGCAGGCGCTCGGTACCCTCATCTCGGCGGTTGAGGATCACGTCTTCCACCGCATCGCGTAGTTCGGCTGGCAGATCGTCATAAATCGCCAGCTGCCCGGCGTTGACGATGCCCATGTCCATGCCGTTGCGGATGGCGTAATAGAGGAACACCGCGTGGATCGCTTCACGCACCGGTTCGTTACCGCGGAACGAGAACGATACGTTGGATACGCCGCCGGAGATCATCGCGTGTGGCAGCTCGCGCTTAATATCTTCACAGGCGCCAATAAAGTCCATCGCGTAGTTGTTGTGCTCTTCAATACCGGTGGCAACGGCAAAAATATTCGGATCGAAAATGATGTCTTCTGGCGGGAAACCGACCTCTTCGGTGAGGATCTTGTAGGCACGTCGACAGATTTCGATTTTGCGCGCGCGCGTATCCGCCTGGCCGATTTCATCAAACGCCATCACCACCATCGCCGCGCCGTAGCGACGCACTTTGCGTGCGTGCTCAATGAAAGGTTCAACGCCCTCTTTCATCGAGATGGAGTTAACGATGCCTTTGCCCTGAATGCACTGCAGGCCTTTCTCGATCACCTCCCATTTTGAGGAGTCGATCATGATCGGCACGCGCGCGATATCCGGCTCACCGGCGATCAGGTTGAGGAAGCGCACCATGGCCGCTTCCGCATCCAGCATGCCTTCATCCATGTTGATATCAATGATTTGCGCACCGTTCTCCACCTGCTGGCGCGCCACATCCAGTGCTTCGTTATATTTCTCTTCTTTGATCAGCCGCTTGAACTTAGCCGAGCCGGTGACGTTGGTGCGTTCGCCAACGTTGACGAACAGTGAATCGGCGTGAATGTTGAGCGGTTCCAGCCCGGCTAAGCGGCAAGCCACCGGAATCTCCGGCAGCCGGCGCGGCGCAACGCCTTCTACTGCTGCCGCCATCGCCGCGATATGCTCCGGCGTGGTGCCACAGCAGCCGCCGATAATGTTGAGGAATCCGGCGCGTGCCCACTCACCAATCTGCTCAGCCATGATGGCGGCATCAAGATCGTATTCACCAAAGGCATTGGGCAAACCGGCATTCGGGTGCGCGGTGACGTAACCTTCGGCTATGCGCGACAACTCTGCGACATATTGACGCAGTTCGTCCGGGCCGAGTGCACAGTTAAGGCCAAATGACAGCGGCTCGGCGTGGCGCAGCGAGTTATAGAAACCTTCGGTAGTTTGGCCGGAGAGCGTACGACCGGAGGCATCGGTGATTGTGCCGGAGATCATCAGCGGCAGCGTCACGCCCATCGCTTCCATTTCGGCCTGCACCGCATAGATGGCCGCTTTGGCATTCAGCGTATCGAACACCGTTTCGATCATGATGAGATCGGAACCGCCGGCAATCAGCGCATGAGTCGATTCACGATAGGCATCCACCAGCTGATTAAAGGTGACGTTACGATAGGCGGGATCGTTAACATCCGGCGAGATAGAACAGGTGCGGTTGGTCGGGCCCAATACGCCCGCCACGTAGCGCGGGCGATGCGGCGTTTTCGCCGTCCATGCATCCGCGCAGGCTCGCGCCAGTTTAGCGGCTTCGAAGTTGATCTCCGCCGACAGCGCTTCCATCGCATAGTCCGCCATCGCAATGGTGGTGGAGTTAAAGGTGTTGGTTTCCAGAATATCCGCGCCCGCAGCGAGGTACGCATCATGAATTTCGCGGATCACCTGCGGTTTGGTGAGCACCAACAGATCGTTGTTGCCCTTCAAATCGGATGGCCAGTCGGCAAAGCGGCTGCCACGAAAATCCTGCTCGCTCAGTTTATAACTCTGGATCATGGTGCCCATGCCACCGTCCAGAATCATGATGCGTTGCGCCAGCTGCTGCTGCAGCATGTCTGTTTTATTGCTCACTCTTGCCCCGTCCACGTCATTGCGTTGGCAACAATGCCAGCCAGACATACTGGCATATCTTTAAGGTGAGCAAAAGTCAGGTCAGATGAGACATTTTCAGCCAGGATGCCTAACAGATCCGACCAGAAAGCGAACGTTTGCATTCGTACCATTAAAAACGAAAATGGTTTCCATAATTGATGCGATTGTGGAGAAGTCATGGCAACCCCTGCGCCCGTGAAACGCGGCAAGAAACCTCGTGCTACAACCACCACCACCAGCGCGCCTGTAGGCGGGCAGGTTCAGTCACTGACGCGCGGCCTGCGCCTGCTGGAGCTGATTGCCGAATCCCACGGCAGCGTAGCGCTCACGGAGCTGGCCCAGCAGGCTGGCTTACCGAATTCGACCACGCATCGCCTGCTCACCACCATGCAGCAACAGGGTTTTGTCCATCAGGTAGGCGACTTAGGGTTATGGACCATCGCTTCACATGCCTTTGTGGTCGGCAGCAGCTTTCTGCAGAGCCGCAATCTGCTGGCGATTGTGCATCCAGTATTACGCAAGCTGATGGAAGATGCCGGCGAGACGGTGAATCTGGCGGTGCTGGATCTTAGTGATTATCAGGCGGTGATTATCGATCAGGTGCAGTGCACGCAGCTAATGCGTATGTCGGCGCCGATCGGCGGCAAGCTGCCGATGCATGCATCCGGTGCCGGTAAAGCCTTTTTGGCGCATCTGAGTGATGAGCAAGTCACGTCGCTGCTGCACCAAAAAGGATTGCATCACTACACGCCGAAGACGCTGATGTCGCCGCACAGCCTGAAAGAAAATCTGGCGCTGATTCGCAAAATGGGCTTTTCGCATGATGATGAGGAGCACGCGCTGGGTCTGCGCTGTGTCGCCGCGCCGATTTATGACGAGCACGGCGAACCGTTCGCCGCGATTTCCATTTCCGGCCCGATTGCGCGTATGACCGACGACCGCATTACCGAACTGGGTGCGCTGGTGATTCGCGCCGCCAAACAGGTGACGCAAACCTATTCTGGCCGCTAAGCGGCCACCGAAGCATAGCGCGCGCTGAAACGCTGGCTGGCGCGCCAGGCAATCACCTCTTCAATATGCCCTGCGCGGATGCGCACTTGCAGCGCACGCCACCAGTTGGGATCAAACAGCTGGGGATGCAGCGCCAGCAGCAATTTACCGGTCGCCGGTTCGCTGCACAGCGCATAGCGGAAGGTTTCCGGGAACACATCATCCGGCCCAACGCTATACCAGGGCTCGGCCTGTAGCTCATCCTCTTCATAACGTGCCTGCGGCACATCGCGGAATACCAGTTCGCTCATCGGACGGATTTCGTCGTAGTCGTAAAACACCACGCGACCATGGCGCGTCATACCAAAGTTTTTGAACAGCATGTCGCCGGGGAAAATATTCGCCGCCGCCAGCTGGCGAATCGCATCGCCGTACTCGCCAATCGCGTGCTGCCGCTGCTCCGGCGTGGCCTGCGCCAGCCACAAATTGAGCGGCTCCATGCGCCGTTCCAGCCATAAATGGCGGATGATTACCACGTCGTCGCGCACTTCCAGCTTTTCAGGAATATCGCGTTCAAACTCCGCCATCAGCTCGGCGGGAATACGCGCGCGCGGTAACGCAAAGTGTTCGAACTCCTGCGTATCCGCCATGCGTCCGACGCGATCGTGCTCTTTAACCATGCGGTAGCAGTCGCGCACCTGCGCATCGGTAACCTCTTTTTGTGGCGCGAAGCGGTCTTTGATCACTTTGAACACCCGATCAAAACCGGGAAGCGTGAACACCATCATCACCATGCCGCGAATGCCGGGCGCGATGGTGAAATCCTCCTGGCTGTGTGCCAGATAGTGCAGATATTCACGATAACATTCGGTTTTCCCGTGCTTCTGACAGCCAATCGCCATGTAGCGCTCAGCGACGGTTTTGCCTGGCAGAATCGGCTGTAGCCACGCCACCAGCGCTGCTGGCACCGGCGCGTACACCATGAAGTAAGCGCGCGCGAAGCCAAACACGATGCTGGCATCATCACTATCCGTGAGACAGGTATCGATCCACAAGCGTCCAGCATCATCACGCTGGATCGGCAGCAAGCAGGGCACCATGCCATCACTCAGCTGCAGCCGCGCCACAATCCACGCGGTTTTGTTGCGGTAAAACAGCTCGCAGGCAACATCCAGCGTTGCCGTTGCCAACTGCGCGGCGCCAAACTGTTCATGCAGATGACGGACAATCCAGCCGATATCACGCGTCTGATCCTGCCACGTCAGGCGCAGCGGCATGTCATTTAACACCTGACGCAGCGTCTCCTGCCAATTTTGCTGCGGGCGATAGAGGCGCGACAGCGGGCGCTGCGCAACCGGAGCCGGCGCGTAAGGCTGCGACGGGAAGATAAATAGCCGCTCGGGCGAGAGGTGTCTGTGTCCCTGCAATCGACAATAGACCGAGTTAAAAAAGCTTTCGGCAATTTCATGGCGCGGATAGCCAGGCAACAGGGTTTCGTAATGGCTTTTAACGCGCAGCCAAAAGGCTTCATCCCATTCCGAGGTGTCATTGAGAATGCGCAGCTGATGGGTAACCAGGCCAACGTGGTGATCGTAGAGATGGATACGCGCTTTCATTGCCTGCTGCACCGCGAGCCAGTCGGCCTGCTCGAAGCGCTGCTGTGCGCCGGCTGTGATATCCAGAAAGCGACCATACTGCGCATCAAAACCTTGCAGGATGGTGTGGGCGATCAGCGATTCTCTCGGTGTCATCGGCAACGCTCCAGGAAAACGGTCGCCATTAATGGCGACCCTACAATGGCAGTATCGGTGTGGGTTTAGAACTGCGAGGCTTCAGTGGAACCGGTTAGTGCGGTTACCGAGGATTGCCCGCCCTGAATCACATTGGTGATGCGATCGAAATAGCCGGTGCCGACTTCCTGCTGATGTGACGAGAAGGTATAGCCTTTATCGCGTGCCGCAAACTCCGGCTGCTGCACTTTTTCCACGTAATGCCGCATACCTTCGCCCTGCGCATAGGCGTGGGCGAGGTCGAACATGTTGAACCACATGCTGTGAATGCCAGCCAGCGTGATGAACTGGAAGCGATAGCCCATGTCGCTCAACGCCTGCTGGAAACGCGCGATGGTGCGATCGTCGAGATTTTTCTTCCAGTTAAACGACGGCGAGCAGTTATAGGCCAGCAGCTTGCCGGGATACTGCGCGTGAATCGCATCGGCAAAGCGCTGTGCCAGTTCAAGATCGGGCGTTGAGGTTTCGCACCACAGCACATCGGCATACGGCGCATAGGAGAGCCCGCGACTGATCGCCTGTTCAATGCCGGCGTGCGTGCGGAAAAAGCCTTCGGCGGTACGCTCGCCGGTGATGAACGCCGCATCGCGCGGGTCGCAGTCGGAGGTAATCAGATCGGCCGCATCGGCATCGGTGCGCGCGATCAATACTGTCGGCACGTTCATTACATCCGCCGCCAGACGCGCCGCCACCAGCTTTTGGATGGCTTCCTGCGTCGGCACTAACACTTTACCGCCCATGTGCCCGCACTTCTTCACCGCCGCCAGCTGATCTTCAAAATGTACCGCACCGGCACCGGCCTGAATCATCGATTTCATCAGCTCGAACGCGTTGAGTACGCCGCCAAATCCCGCTTCTGCATCGGCCACAATCGGCAGGAAGTAATCAATAAAATCGCTATCTTCTGGCGACACGCCGCTGGCCCATTGAATCTGATCGGCACGCTGGAAACTTTGATTGATGCGCTCCACCACATTGGGCACCGAATTCACCGGATACAGCGACTGATCGGGATACATCTGTCCAGCAAGGTTGGCATCGGCTGCCACCTGCCAGCCGGAGAGGTAAATCGCTTCAATACCGGCTTTCGCCTGCTGCACCGCCTGACCACCGGTCAACGCGCCGAGGCTGTTGATATAACCTTTGCTGGATTCGCCGTTGAGCAGCGACCACAGTTTGGTCGCGCCGCGCTCTGCCAGCGTGCAGGCCGGATTGACCGAACCGCGCAGGTTGATGACATCTTCCGCACTGTATGGTCGTGTGATCCCTTCCCAGCGCGTCTCGTTCCAGCTCGATTCCAGTTGTTTGATCTGTTGCGTACGATTCATAGCCATATCTCCAGGTTCAGGGCAGCAGGCGATAGCCCGGCAGAGTGAGGAAAGAAATCAGTTCATCATCGGTAGTGATGTTTGCCATCAACGCAGCAGCATCCTCGAAACGTCCGTTGCTAAAACGTTCGGTACCAAGGGTGTGCTGCAGCGCGGCTAACTCTTCATCCAGCAGCCGTTCGAACAGCGCGACTGTTACCGGCTGGCCATCGCTGAGAATTTGTTTGTGATGAATCCATTGCCAGATAGAGGTGCGCGCAATTTCTGCAGTGGCGGCATCTTCCATCAAGCCATCAATCGGTACGCAGCCGTTGCCGCTGATCCAGGCTTCAAGATATTGCAGCGCCACGCGGATGTTAGCGCGCATGCCCGCTTCCGTACGTTTACCGCGACACGGTGCCAGCAGACGTTCGGCGGTGATCGGCGCATCTTGTGCACGCGTGATATGCAGTTGATTAGGTTGGTGACCCAACCGTCGATCAAACGCCTCCATCGCGATATCAGCCAGGCCGGGATGGGCGACCCATGTACCATCGTGGCCGTTGCCCGCTTCGCGCGTTTTATCCTCCTGTACTTTTTGCGTCACCCATAAATTGCGCTCTGCATCTTTGCTCGGAATCAGCGCCGACATGCCGCCCATTGCCAGCGCGCCGCGGCGATGGCAGGTTTTGATCAGCAGGCGGGAATAGGCATCAAGGAACGGCTGGTCCATGCTGATTTGCTGACGATCCGGCAGGATACGATCGGGATGTTGGCCCAATGTTTTGATGTAGCTGAAGATATAATCCCAGCGACCGCAGTTCAGGCCGACCGCGTGATCGCGCAGTTCCCATAGGATCTCATCCATCTGGAATACCGCAGGCAACGTTTCGATCAACACCGTGGCTTTGATCGTTCCGCGCGGTAGATCAAAGCGATCTTCACTAAAGCGGAAGATCTCACGCCACCAGGCTACTTCAGCCGCATGCTCGGTTTTCGGCAAATAAAACCACGGTGCGTGGCCCTTCTCCAGCAACGCTTCAACGTTGTGGAAAAAGTAGAGCGCAAAGTCGAACAATCCACCCGGAATGGCCCGATCGCGCCACTCTACATGCTTTTCATCCAGATGCAGGCCACGCACGCGGCACATCAGCAGTGCCGGGTTGGCACGCAGTTGATAGATCTTACCGGCCTCGCTGGTGAAACTCAGCGAGCCATTAACCGCATCGCGCAGCGTGAGCTGTCCTTCCACTAACTTTTGCCACGTCGGTGCCAGTGAATCTTCAAAGTCAGCCATGAAGACTTTGACGTTCGCATTGAGCGCGTTGATCACCATTTTGCGATCCGGCGGACCGGTGATCTCTACGCGGCGATCCTGCAGCAGCTGGGGAATGGGACGAACTTGCCACTCATTTTCACGAATGGAAGCGGTTTCCGCATCGAATCCAGGTAACTCACCTTGATCATAGCGCTGCTGACGTTGCCGGCGTGCTTTCAGCAGTCGTTCGCGTTCCGGTGCAAAACGCACCACCAGTGAATGAATGAAGTCGATCGCTTCCGGGGTAAGCAGCTGCTTTTCCGCGTGGGTAAAGGGCTGGCTAAAGGTTAGCGTATTGCTGATAACCGAGTCTGTCATGCGGGCTGCCTCCTGAGTTGATCCATCGTCTGGCGATCGGATCCGGATGTAGGGTGTTTTTTAACCTGCAAGATCAGAGCATAATGGTTTTAATTTTATTTTCAAAAACTATTTCCATTATTATTACAAATTACATACATCAATATGATATTTATGTAATTTAATCTCTCGAATTAAAGGCAATGATTTCCACTAAAGAATGAAAGCAAAAAAAAGCCGCAACAGTTTGCGGCTGTCACGGCAGGATCAAACGAGGGAGAGACTTATTCGAGTGTTGGATTCATATGTCGCAGATCGAACGGTGTAATCTGATAAACGTAGTAGTTGAGCCAATTCGAGAACAGCAGATTGCCATGGCTACGCCAGGTCGCTCGCGGCGGCAATTCTGGATTGTTTTGTGGGAAGTAGTTAAACGGCACCTCCGGCTGCAGACCCGCATCGTAATCGCGATGATATTCGCCTGATAGCGTCAAAGCGTCGTACTCAGGATGGCCGGTGACAAAGGCTAAACGCTTATCTTTACTCGCCATCAAATACGCGCCCGTTGCCTCCGACTCGGCAAACAGTTCGAGATCGGTGTAATCACGAATTAGCTGGCTAGGGAAATCGGCATAGCGTGAATGTGGCGCGAGGAAGTTATCGTCAAAGCCACGGGTTAGCAGCGCGTGTGGATGCAGGATTTGGTGCTCGTAGACGCCTGACAATTTGTTTTGCCGCGTCTGCTTAGGAATGCCATACAAAATGTTCAGCGCCGCCTGTACCGCCCAACAGACAAACAGTGTGGATGTGACGTGCTCGTTGGCCCAGTGCAGCACGCGCTGAATCTGCGGCCAGTAGGCCACATCATTAAAATCAACCAATCCCAGCGGCGCACCGGTGACAATCAGTCCATCAAAGTTATCGTTTTGAATATCTTCAAAGTTGCAGTAAAAGTTGTTCAGATGCTCGGTTGGCGTGTTGCGCGACTCACGGCTATCAATGCGCAGCAGCTGTACGTCAATCTGCAGCGGCGAGTTTGAGAGCAGGCGCAGGAACTGATTTTCCGTTTCGATCTTCTTAGGCATTAGGTTGAGGATCAGCACTTTTAGCGGACGGATCTCCTGAACACTGGCGCGCGACGACGTCATGACAAAGACGTTTTCATCACGCAAAAAGTTCACTGCCGGTAATTCGTCGGGAATCCTGATTGGCATAGCCTGCTCACCTCTTACTTACAACCGTATAAACGTTTAGACATCCAGATGCCCGACATTAGCCTGATATGTCGTAAATGTCGAGTCTTCATGCGGTTTATGAAAATGTTTCAGCTTTAGGTGGAATTTGAAATCAGGCGTGGGAGATCGACGAATTTTTCAGAGGTTATTGATGATGTTGAAGCGGTTGATAACTGATATAGGCACTTTATTGCATAAAATAAAAGCACAGCGCTACATTTCTTAAGACGTAAAAAAGCCCTGAACGTCAGTTCAGGGCTTCTTCACTTATTTGATGCCTGGCAGTTCCCTACTCTCGCATGGGGAGACCCCACACTACCATCGGCGCTACGGCGTTTCACTTCTGAGTTCGGCATGGGGTCAGGTGGGACCACCGCGCTAAAGCCGCCAGGCAAATTCTGTTTCGTTCACGAAGCCCTGTCAGGCACCGCAAACCAATCCATAAACAAGCTGAAAATCTCTGGTCTCTCTCACCAAAACGCCTCTGGCGTTGTAAGGTTAAGCCTCACGGGTCATTAGTACCGGTTAGCTCAACGCATCGCTGCGCTTACACACCCGGCCTATCAACGTCGTAGTCTTCAACGTCCCTTCAGGACTCTCAAGGAGTCAGGGAGAACTCATCTCGGGGCAAGTTTCGTGCTTAGATGCTTTCAGCACTTATCTTTTCCGCACTTAGCTACCGGGCAGTGCCATTGGCATGACAACCCGAACACCAGTGGTGCGTTCACTCCGGTCCTCTCGTACTAGGAGCAACCCCCCTCAATTCTCCAGCGCCCACGGCAGATAGGGACCGAACTGTCTCACGACGTTCTAAACCCAGCTCGCGTACCACTTTAAACGGCGAACAGCCGTACCCTTGGGACCTACTTCAGCCCCAGGATGTGATGAGCCGACATCGAGGTGCCAAACACCGCCGTCGATATGAACTCTTGGGCGGTATCAGCCTGTTATCCCCGGAGTACCTTTTATCCGTTGAGCGATGGCCCTTCCATTCAGAACCACCGGATCACTATGACCTGCTTTCGCACCTGCTCGAGCCGTCACTCTCGCAGTCAAGCTGGCTTATGCCATTGCACTAACCTCCTGATGTCCGACCAGGATTAGCCAACCTTCGTGCTCCTCCGTTACTCTTTGGGAGGAGACCGCCCCAGTCAAACTACCCACCAGACACTGTCCGCAGCCCGGATTACGGGCCTACGTTAGAACATCAAACATTAAAGGGTGGTATTTCAAGGTTGGCTCCACGCAGACTGGCGTCCACGCTTCAAAGCCTCCCACCTATCCTACACATCAAGGCTCAATGTTCAGTGTCAAGCTATAGTAAAGGTTCACGGGGTCTTTCCGTCTTGCCGCGGGTACACTGCATCTTCACAGCGATTTCAATTTCACTGAGTCTCGGGTGGAGACAGCCTGGCCATCATTACGCCATTCGTGCAGGTCGGAACTTACCCGACAAGGAATTTCGCTACCTTAGGACCGTTATAGTTACGGCCGCCGTTTACCGGGGCTTCGATCAAGAGCTTCTCCTTACGGATAACCCCATCAATTAACCTTCCGGCACCGGGCAGGCGTCACACCGTATACGTCCACTTTCGTGTTTGCACAGTGCTGTGTTTTTAATAAACAGTTGCAGCCAGCTGGTATCTTCGACTGGCTTCAGCTCCGGGAGCAAGTCCCTTCACCTACGCGCCAGCGTGCCTTCTCCCGAAGTTACGGCACCATTTTGCCTAGTTCCTTCACCCGAGTTCTCTCAAGCGCCTTGGTATTCTCTACCTGACCACCTGTGTCGGTTTGGGGTACGATTTCGTGTTACCTGGAGCTTAGAGGCTTTTCCTGGAAGCAGGGCATCAGTTACTTCACCACCGTGGTGGCTCGTCGTCACGCCTCAGCCTTAAGACACCCCGGATTTACCAAAGGTGTCAGCCTACACGCTTAAACCGGGACAACCGTCGCCCGGATAACCTAGCCTTCTCCGTCCCCCCTTCGCAGTAACACCAAGTGCAGGAATATTAACCTGCTTCCCATCGACTACGCTTTTCAGCCTCGCCTTAGGGGTCGACTCACCCTGCTCCGATTAACGTTGAACAGGAACCCTTGGTCTTCCGGCGAGCGGGCTTTTCACCCGCTTTATCGTTACTTATGTCAGCATTCGCACTTCTGATACCTCCAGCAACCCTCACAGGCCACCTTCAACGGCTTACAGAACGCTCCCCTACCCAACAACACATACGCGTCGCTGCCGCAGCTTCGGTGCATGGTTTAGCCCCGTTACATCTTCCGCGCAGGCCGACTCGACCAGTGAGCTATTACGCTTTCTTTAAATGATGGCTGCTTCTAAGCCAACATCCTGGCTGTCTGTGCCTTCCCACATCGTTTCCCACTTAACCATGACTTTGGGACCTTAGCTGGCGGTCTGGGTTGTTTCCCTCTTCACGACGGACGTTAGCACCCGCCGTGTGTCTCCCGTGATAACATTCCTCGGTATTCGCAGTTTGCATCGGGTTGGTAAGCCGGGATGGCCCCCTAGCCGAAACAGTGCTCTACCCCCGAGGATGAGTTCACGAGGCGCTACCTAAATAGCTTTCGGGGAGAACCAGCTATCTCCCGGTTTGATTGGCCTTTCACCCCCAGCCACAAGTCATCCGCTAATTTTTCAACATTAGTCGGTTCGGTCCTCCAGTTAGTGTTACCCAACCTTCAACCTGCCCATGGCTAGATCACCGGGTTTCGGGTCTATACCCTGCAACTTAACGCCCAGTTAAGACTCGGTTTCCCTGCGGCTCCCCTATACGGTTAACCTTGCTACAGAATATAAGTCGCTGACCCATTATACAAAAGGTACGCAGTCACCCCATAAAGAGGCTCCCACTGCTTGTACGTACACGGTTTCAGGTTCTGTTTCACTCCCCTCGCCGGGGTTCTTTTCGCCTTTCCCTCACGGTACTGGTTCACTATCGGTCAGTCAGGAGTATTTAGCCTTGGAGGATGGTCCCCCCATATTCAGACAGGATACCACGTGTCCCGCCCTACTCTTCGAACTCACAGAATGTGCACTTTCGTGTACGGGACTATCACCCGGTGTCGTGCGACTTTCCAGACGCTTCCACTAATGCACAAACTGATTCAGGTTCTGGGCTGCTCCCCGTTCGCTCGCCGCTACTGGGGGAATCTCGGTTGATTTCTTTTCCTCCGGGTACTTAGATGTTTCAGTTCCCCGGGTTCGCCTCGCAACACTATGTATTCATGTTGCGATGATGCACTGGGTGCACCGGGTTTCCCCATTCGGACATCGTCGGCTGTAGCGGTTCATATCACCTTACCGACGCTTTACGCAGATTAGCACGTCCTTCATCGCCTCTGACTGCCAGGGCATCCACCGTGTACGCTTAGTCGCTTAACCTCACAACCCACAGGCGTTTTGCAACGCTGCAGACTGTAAGCATTGAGAGACTCGAACATGTTGTTATTCATTCCTTATTACGGAGAAATGAACCAACACGTCGTTTCAATTTTCAGCTTGTTCCGGATTGTTAAAGAGCAGTATCTCAAACATGACGGTTACGTCAGTTTTGAGATACGTCGTGGAGACACCTTTCACCTGTCACCAAGCAAGTGGCGTCCCCTAGGGGATTCGAACCCCTGTTACCGCCGTGAAAGGGCGGTGTCCTAGGCCTCTAGACGAAGGGGACACGATAGTGTCACGACTTCGCAGCCGTCTTGCTCATTACTTTTCTATCAGACAATCTGTGTGAGCACTGCGCGGGAAGGTATCTTCAGGTAAGGAGGTGATCCAACCGCAGGTTCCCCTACGGTTACCTTGTTACGACTTCACCCCAGTCATGAATCACAAAGTGGTAAGCGCCCTCCCGAAGGTTAAGCTACCTACTTCTTTTGCAACCCACTCCCATGGTGTGACGGGCGGTGTGTACAAGGCCCGGGAACGTATTCACCGTAGCATTCTGATCTACGATTACTAGCGATTCCGACTTCACGGAGTCGAGTTGCAGACTCCGATCCGGACTACGACGCACTTTATGAGGTCCGCTTGCTCTCGCGAGGTCGCTTCTCTTTGTATGCGCCATTGTAGCACGTGTGTAGCCCTACTCGTAAGGGCCATGATGACTTGACGTCATCCCCACCTTCCTCCAGTTTATCACTGGCAGTCTCCTTTGAGTTCCCGGCATTACCCGCTGGCAACAAAGGATAAGGGTTGCGCTCGTTGCGGGACTTAACCCAACATTTCACAACACGAGCTGACGACAGCCATGCAGCACCTGTCTCACGGTTCCCGAAGGCACCAGGGCATCTCTGCCAAGTTCCGTGGATGTCAAGAGTAGGTAAGGTTCTTCGCGTTGCATCGAATTAAACCACATGCTCCACCGCTTGTGCGGGCCCCCGTCAATTCATTTGAGTTTTAACCTTGCGGCCGTACTCCCCAGGCGGTCGACTTAACGCGTTAGCTCCGGAAGCCACTCCTCAAGGGAACAACCTCCAAGTCGACATCGTTTACGGCGTGGACTACCAGGGTATCTAATCCTGTTTGCTCCCCACGCTTTCGCACCTGAGCGTCAGTCTTTGTCCAGGGGGCCGCCTTCGCCACCGGTATTCCTCCAGATCTCTACGCATTTCACCGCTACACCTGGAATTCTACCCCCCTCTACAAGACTCTAGCCTGCCAGTTTCGAATGCAGTTCCCAGGTTAAGCCCGGGGATTTCACATCCGACTTGACAGACCGCCTGCGTGCGCTTTACGCCCAGTAATTCCGATTAACGCTTGCACCCTCCGTATTACCGCGGCTGCTGGCACGGAGTTAGCCGGTGCTTCTTCTGCGGGTAACGTCAATCGGTGAGGTTATTAACCTCACCGCCTTCCTCCCCGCTGAAAGTACTTTACAACCCGAAGGCCTTCTTCATACACGCGGCATGGCTGCATCAGGCTTGCGCCCATTGTGCAATATTCCCCACTGCTGCCTCCCGTAGGAGTCTGGACCGTGTCTCAGTTCCAGTGTGGCTGGTCATCCTCTCAGACCAGCTAGGGATCGTCGCCTAGGTGAGCCATTACCCCACCTACTAGCTAATCCCATCTGGGCACATCCGATGGTGTGAGGCCCGAAGGTCCCCCACTTTGGTCTTGCGACGTTATGCGGTATTAGCTACCGTTTCCAGTAGTTATCCCCCTCCATCGGGCAGTTTCCCAGACATTACTCACCCGTCCGCCACTCGTCACCCGAGAGCAAGCTCTCTGTGCTACCGTCCGACTTGCATGTGTTAGGCCTGCCGCCAGCGTTCAATCTGAGCCATGATCAAACTCTTCAATTTAAGTTTGATTTGCTGCAACAAGTGCAGCGATGCTCATCTGTAAAACGTCATAATGAATTTCATTATGTGTTCACTCGTGAGGCTTTGATATTTTTTTGCGTCCAAAGACGCTGATATCAATCCTGCGAGTGCCCACACAGATTGTCTGATAAATTGTTAAAGAGCGTTGCGAGCAGCGGGTTAACCGCCTGTCGCGAGGTGGCGTATATTACGCTTTCCCTCTTCAGAGTCAAACACTTTTTTCAGCGTTTTCATCCGGCGGAAGTTCTTATCGAATCTTCCTCACCAACACCACATTTCGTAAACCGTTGTGCCGTGTTGATGGATGCGCATTATAGGGAGTTGTTCTCAGTGCGCAACCGCTAAATTCAACAAAAACAACCGTTCGCTGCATTCCACAGCAAAACCCCGCCTTATACGCAGTTACACACACAGTTATCCACACTCCGTCGTACAAATGAATTTAAGCGAGCATCACGCAAACGTTTTCGCTACAATGCCGGGCGACGTCAAGGATGCCCCTTTTGGGGCGTTACATGAGGCAAGTGTTGCCTTCTATATAGAAGAGAGACACTAAGCTTGATGTAACGCTCTTTTTTACGCGAAACAAAGCCAAGGGATAAAACCACCATGCAACAACGTCGTCCTGTACGCCGCGCTCTGCTCAGTGTCTCTGATAAAGCCGGTATCCTCGAATTTGCTCAGGCACTCTCCAGTCGTGGTGTTGAGCTGCTCTCCACAGGCGGCACTGCACGTCTGCTGGCAGATGCGGGCCTGCCCGTCACCGAAGTTTCTGACTACACCGGTTTTCCGGAAATGATGGATGGACGCGTCAAAACGCTGCACCCAAAAGTGCACGGCGGCATTTTGGGTCGTCGCGGTCAGGATGATGCGATCATGGCCGAGCACGCCATTAACCCGATCGACATGGTGGTGGTGAACCTTTATCCCTTCGCACAAACCGTTGCCAAACCTGATTGCTCGCTGGCTGAGGCGGTTGAGAACATCGATATCGGTGGCCCAACCATGGTTCGATCCGCAGCCAAGAACCACAAAGACGTGGCGATTGTAGTGAAGAGCGGCGATTACGAGGCGATTATTGCCGAGCTGGATGCCAACGAAAACTCACTCACGCTGGAAACGCGCTTCGATCTGGCCATTAAAGCCTTCGAACACACTGCCGCCTACGACAGCATGATTGCCAACTACTTCGGCAGCCTGGTGCCGGCTTATCACAGCAACAGCAAAGAACCGGCCGGCCGTTTCCCGCGCACGCTGAACCTCAACTTCATTAAGAAACAGGATATGCGTTACGGCGAGAACAGCCATCAGGATGCTGCCTTCTATATAGAAGAGAATGTGGCTGAAGCATCTGTTGCCACCGCGCAACAGGTTCAGGGCAAAGCGCTCTCTTACAACAATATCGCCGATACCGATGCCGCACTTGAATGCGTGAAAGAGTTCGAGGAAGCCGCTTGTGTCATCGTCAAGCACGCTAACCCATGCGGTGTCGCGGTGGGCGGGTCGATTCTTGAAGCTTACGAGCGTGCCTACAAAACTGACCCGACTTCCGCTTTCGGCGGCATCATCGCCTTTAACCGCGAGCTGGACGAAGCCACCGCGCAGGCCATCATCAGCCGTCAGTTTGTGGAAGTGATCATCGCCCCCTCCGCCAGCGAGGCCGCATTGAAAGTCACCGCCGTCAAACAGAACGTGCGCGTTCTGGTATGTGGTCAGTGGCAAGGCCGCGTTGCGGCGCTGGATTTCAAACGCGTTAATGGCGGCGTGCTGGTGCAGGATCGCGATCTGGGCATGGTTGATGCCAGCCAGCTGCGCGTGGTCAGCAAGCGCCAGCCAACTGAGCAGGAACTGCGTGATGCGCTGTTCTGCTGGAAAGTGGCGAAGTTCGTAAAATCCAACGCCATCGTCTATGCGCGCGACAATATGACTATCGGCATTGGCGCCGGTCAGATGAGCCGTGTTTACTCCGCTAAAATCGCCGGTATTAAAGCGGGTGACGAAGGCCTGGAAGTGAAAGGTTCGGCGATGGCGTCTGACGCTTTCTTCCCGTTCCGCGACGGTATCGACGCCGCAGCGGCTGTCGGCATTAGCTGCGTGATTCAGCCGGGTGGTTCAATCCGTGATGATGAAGTGATTGCCGCCGCTGATGAGCACGGCATCGCGATGATCTTCACCGATATGCGTCATTTCCGCCATTAATTGTTGGGAGCAGTACAGATGAAAATTTTAGTGATTGGTAATGGCGGACGTGAACACGCATTGGCGTGGAAAGCAGCGCAGTCGCCGCTGGCGGAAACCGTGTTTGTCGCACCAGGCAATGCTGGCACCGCACTTGAACCCGCTCTGCAAAACGTGGCCATCAGCGCCACCGATGTTCCCGCACTGCTGGCCTTTGCACAGCAGGAAAAGATCGACCTCACTATCGTTGGCCCAGAAGCGCCGCTGGTGATTGGCGTGGTAGATGCGTTCCGTGCTGCAGGCCTGAAGATCTTTGGCCCAACGCAGGCCGCTGCGCAGCTGGAAGGCTCGAAAGCCTTCACTAAAGATTTCCTGGCACGTCAGCAGATTCCAACCGCCGAATACCAGAACTTCACCGACGTGGAACCTGCGCTGGCCTATCTGCGTGAGAAAGGCGCACCGATCGTGATCAAAGCTGACGGATTGGCCGCCGGTAAAGGCGTTATCGTCGCGATGGAGTTGGCTGAAGCAGAAGCGGCTGTGCAAGATATGCTGGCCGGCAATGCGTTCGGCGATGCCGGTCACCGCATCGTAATTGAAGAGTTCCTGGATGGCGAAGAAGCCAGCTTTATCGTGATGGTTGACGGCAACAATGTGCTGCCGATGGCTACCAGTCAGGATCACAAGCGCGTCGGCGATGGTGATACCGGCCCTAACACCGGTGGCATGGGAGCTTATTCCCCGGCACCTGTGGTGACCGATGAGATCCACCAGCGCGTGATGGATCAGATCATCTGGCCAACCGTTAACGGCATGAAAGCCGAAGGTAACATCTATACCGGCTTTCTGTATGCCGGTTTGATGATCGATAAAGCCGGTCAGCCCAAAGTGATCGAGTTCAACTGCCGCTTCGGCGATCCAGAAACCCAACCGATCATGCTGCGCCTGCAGTCGGATCTGGTTGCGCTATGCCTGGCGGCTACCGACGGCAAACTGGATCAGCAAACCTCGAAGTGGGATCCGCGTCCTGCGCTGGGCGTGGTATTAGCGGCAGGCGGTTATCCGGGAGATTATACGACTGGCGATCAGATTCACGGTTTGCCGCTGGAAGAAGTTCCGGATGGCAAAGTCTTCCATGCAGGAACCACGATGAAAGACGATCTGGTAGTCACCAACGGCGGTCGCGTCTTATGCGTCACCGCGCTGGGTGACGATGTTGCTGCCGCACAGAAGAACGCTTATGCGCTAGCGCAGCACATCTCATGGGATGGCAGCTTCTGCCGCCGCGATATCGGCTACCGCGCGATTAACCGTAAGTAAGCATTCATAGGGGGCGCTGCTTGTGCCCCTTCTCTGTTCGACTCGTCAGAAGTCACTCTCTTTCGGCTGCCAGCTGCATTCGTCGTCCGACGTTACGCGCAGCAGCTGCACGCCTTCCGGCGCTTCCAGCCATGACACCATCAATGGCGCAGCCTGGCTCTGCTGCTGGCGACCTAGCGTATACAGCGTGTCGCGATCAAAGGGCGCATTCACCAGCTTGTCATCGCACTCACGCACCTGATTGCCACCCAGCCAATGGCCCTGACGCAGCAATACGCGGCCTTCAAGTAACGCATTGCTCTGATCCAACATGCGCTGCGCATCAAAGCGATACAACTCTACGCTATCGGCGCTGACCGCTTCACGTCGTCCCGCCAGCTGGCGCTGCATAAAATTGAGGTTACCCTGATGATCGAAGCGTAAAGTGACATCATCCGGCTGCGCGCCAGCAAGATGCCTTTCCACGCTAACCAGCTGTTGCTGTTGCCAGCTGTAATCGGTTGTCTCCATCGCGTCGCCATTAAATGGCGTGAAGACGGTGCGAAGATGAACGGCTTGATGGTCGCTATTCTTGCGCCAGATGCGTACGGTGCCGCGGTCGGCCAGATAGCCGCTCGCCGTAAAGGCAGGAAGATCGGGGGTGGAGCTACAACCCGTAAGAAGCGCACCCCATAACAGGGCGCAAACGCGCTGACTAATCTGATTCAGCATGGCCGCTCCCGGCAACAAAAAGGGGCGATAACGCCCCCTCTTTTAAAGCTAAACCGCAATGCGGAAACTTACTTAACAGCGTCTTTCAGAGCTTTGCCTGAAACGAATGCTGGCACGTTAGCTGCAGCGATTTTGATCTCTTTGCCAGTCTGCGGGTTGCGACCAGTACGCTCATTGCGGTGGTTCACTTTAAAAGTACCAAAACCAACCAGTTGTACAGCATCACCTTCTTTCAGAGACTCAGTGATCGCAGCCAGGGTAGATTCCAGCGCAGTTTTAGCCTGGGTTTTAGACAGGTCAGCTTTCTCTGCGATCACATCAATCAGTTGAGTCTTGTTCATAAGTTATCCTTAAAGTGTATTTATCGCTTGCTAAGCAACGAGTGCGAGGGAAAAGCCATTCTCAGGCCTTGTTCAGCCAGCACGCACCGATAGCCACAATTTTCAGCCCCCCAAATGTAGACCAGACAGGGGGCCCATGTGAAGCCTCCAGGCGCGGTAATTCGGGCCTGAAGTCACGTTTTCTTGCCTTATTGCTGAAAAAGTATACCGATGTTACTGATTCCCGCTTCACGCAGGTCTGCACGCAGTCCTTTAATCAATTCCAGGTCGCGCTCCTCGCACTCTGACAGCAGGCGGAAAATCTCCCACTGCAGGTCCCATTCATCAATGACCGCCTGATTTTCACGCAGCTCTTCGTCGGTCATTTCACGACCGGCCTGGGTCATTTCCAGAATCGCTACGGTGGTAATCGAGGTGCGGCTCACTTCCACCGCGTGCTCCAGCGTTTCACCGCTGAGCTGGGCATGCAGCAGTTCACTTAATGCCACACAGGCATCGATCGCCGGGTGCACGCCGTAAACCTCGAAATCGTCACCGTCAGGGATGGCAGCCTCAAATTTCTCCAGCTGACCATCGAAATTGATTTTGGCATCTTTCACCGTCAGGCTTTCCCAGATCAGATCGAGGATACGGCGATAGAGTTGCGGATCGGCGAATTCAGTCTGCTGACAGAAAGCCCAATAGTTGGGGAACATACGCTCGCAGAGGCAGGCCATGAAGGTCATATGCTGCCAGCTTTCCAGCTTCGCCAGACGCAAATGGACGGGGTTTTGTAACATCAAACTTACTCTCAATAGGTTAGCTGGCGGCAGTGTACCGCAAAAGCCGGGCGCAAACAGCGTTAACGCGAATTTTGCCAGCGCAGAAAAGCCGGGCGGCCTGAAGCGACAGCATCAGCCCAGCGCGTGGGTTCAGGCAGGCGGTAACCCGCCGTACAGGCTTCTACCCAATGCAATGCGCTATCGAGGCTGACGCGATGACCCGTGGAGATAAATAGCGGATTACAGCGCGCTTTACTGCGCCATACCCAGCCAATTTGTTCACCCTTATCGATCAACGGCTGGCGACTGCCCGGCTCGGCAGCCAGATCAGCAAAACGTCCGCACAGACGCTTCTTCGCCACACCAATGGTCGGTACATCCACCAGCGAACCGAAATGCGCCGCCACGCCAAGCCGACGTGGATGAGAAATACCATGGCCATCCACAAACAGCAGATCGGGCTGCTGGGAAAGCTGCTGCCAGGCTTCCAGCAGCGCGGGCATTTCGCGGAAAGATAAGAAACCCGGGATGTAGGGCATGGTGGTCGCCACGCGCGCAATGCGATGTTCCACCAGCGTTAAAGAAGGATACTCGAGAATAACCAGGGCAGCGCGCGTGACCTCGCCGCCCTGCTCAAAACCGACGTCGGCGCCACCAATGAAGCGCGGCGGCAGCACGTCGAAATCATCCTGCCGCACCACATCAGCAGCGCGTTGTAACTGTTCCTGGCGTAATGCGGCTAAATCCATGATTAACCTTGATGGTACGGACGAGACAAGCGATGCACTGCTTCCACAAATGCACCGGCATGCTCTGGCGGCACGTCGGGATGGATGCCGTGCCCCAGGTTAAACACATGGCCTTCACCCGTGCCAAATCCTTCAAGGATCCCTGCCACTTCCTGCTCGATACGCGCTGGCGGTGCATACAGCATGGAAGGATCCATGTTGCCCTGCAGCGCCACTTTGTCACCAACACGACGACGCGCATCAGCGATATCGGTAGTCCAGTCGAGTCCCAGCGCATCACAACCGGTCGCGGCAATCGCCTCCAGCCACTGGCCGCCACCTTTGGTGAATAGCGTAATCGGTACGCGACGACCTTCGTTCTCGTGCAGCACGCTATCGACGATTTTGTGCATGTAGTACAGCGAGAATTCGCGATAGTCGCGACCAGTCAGTACGCCGCCCCAGGTATCGAACACCATGATTGACTGCGCGCCGGCTTTGATCTGCGCATTCAGATAAAGAATGACGCTGTCCGCCAGCTTATCCAGCAACTTGTGCAGCGTTTGTGGATCGGCGTACATCATCTTTTTGATTTTCGTGAAGGCTTTGCTGCTGCCGCCTTCCACCATATAGGTTGCCAGCGTCCATGGGCTACCTGAGAAGCCAATCAGCGGCACTTCGCCTTTCAGATTGTGACGAATCGTACGCACCGCGTTCATCACATAGCCGAGCTCTTGCTCAGGATCCGGTACCGGCAGCTTGTCGACATCGGCGCGACAGGTGATCGGATGGGAGAAACGGGGGCCTTCGCCAGTTTCAAAGTAAAGCCCAAGTCCCATCGCATCGGGAATGGTGAGGATATCGCTGAAGAGGATCGCCGCGTCCAGCGCATAGCGACGCAGCGGCTGCAGCGTAACTTCACATGCCAGCTCAGCGTTCTTACACAGTGACATAAAATCACCGGCTTCAGCGCGCGTGGCTTTGTACTCCGGTAAATAACGCCCGGCTTGTCGCATCATCCATACCGGCGTGACATCTACCGGTTGACGTAACAGGGCGCGCAGATAACGATCGTTCTTCAGTTCACTCATAATAGGCTCTCTCATGCTAAGGCCGGCAGTGTAGCATTTTCACGCCGCGCTGGCGCGACACAGGGCAACGGTATCTTCGATCAGGCGACGCGCAACCGTGCCTGGCGGCGGCAACAGTGGCAAATCGTCATAGCGATACCAACCGGCATCGAGCAACTCTTTGCCGTCGTGCTGCAAGTCACCGCCAGCGTATTCGGCCATATACGCCATCATCAGTGAATGCGGGAACGGCCACGGCTGCGAAGTAACGTAGCGCACGTTTTTCACCCGCACGTTGCTCTCTTCCATCACTTCACGCGCCACCGCTTGTTCTAAGGTTTCGCCCACTTCGACGAAGCCCGCCAGCACGGTGTAAATGTTGTTGCGATGACGGGCATGATTGGCAAGCAGAATCTCATCGCCACGGCGAATGGCCACAATAATGCACGGCGCAATTTGCGGGTAATAGCGCTCGCGGCAGTGATGACACAGACAAGCGAACTCGCGCTTGCTGATATGCATTTCATGGCCGCAATAGCCGCACCAGCGATGCGATCGATAGAACTCCGCCAGCTGCACGCCGCGCCCGGCGATCTGGAACAGACCGACATCTTGATCAATCAGTTGGCGGACCGAGCCCATGCTGTCTGGACGCGCTTCCCGCACGAGCCAGACGTTTTCGCCCTGCCATTCGCCAATCAAAATGCCGTGGCTGCCACTGAGTCCAAAATCGGTGGATAAGCCATGCGGCAGTTCGCCCTGCGGTAACCAAAGTTTTTGCTCATGGCTGACAATCCACCATCCAGCGTCTAAGCTTGAGATCTCACGTTGCATCTTAATCGTTGTCCTTAGCGTTAAACCGCACGCTGAAACTCTAATATTAAGTGTGTAATAAACAACTATAACCTACCTGGAGCCCCATATGCTTAACCAGTTAGATGACCTGACAAAGCGTGTCGGCGGCGGAAATGAATTGGTTGATTCATGGTTGCGCGCCCGTCGACAGCTGCTTGTCACGTACTACGAGCTTATTGGCCTGAAGCCACAAAAAGATGCGTTAACCGCGCTGGATGAACAAGCGCTGGATGCATTTTGCCACAATCTGGTGGATTACCTTTCTACCGGTCATTTTAGCGTGTATGAACACATTATTAGTGAGATGCAGGGTGATAACCCCTTAATGGCTGCCGCGCAAATTTATCCGGCACTTGAGGCGAACACTGACCGCATCATGCAGCTCTACGACAGTCATTTGCAGCAAGCGATTAACGACGATAACTGTGTCGATTTTCAGCAGGCGCTGTCCGAAGTCGGCGAAGTGCTGGAATCGCGCTTCACGCTGGAAGATAAGCTGGTACAACTCGCCTGGGATAACCAGCTGGCGCATCTACCGGTTGCCAATGACAGCGTCATCGCCCGCCCGGCCTGAATGCCCGCAGTTGTAAAAAACTTGTTATTCGAGAAAAGCCCTCTTATGCTAAATGGGCTTTTTTTATGAGCCTCTTCCAGAAAAATGAAGAGTCAGGTTTTGCGATATAAGCGTAGCGTGCGCAGCCAGTTTGCACTCGGACAGCGCGCAGGGACCGGAGCGTACACGAAGTACGTGACGGCCACGAGCACTGCCCAGGTGCAAAATGGCAAGCAAAGTAGCTTATATCGTAAAACCCAACACCTTGTCGGAGTGCCCTTAGGGGCTGAGACCGTTAATTCGGGATCCGCGGAACCTGATCAGGTTAGTACCTGCGAAGGGAACAAGAGTAGATATCATCAGCACGATGTCGGCTTATGCCGTTATCGTATCTGTTACTCCTTCCGAACTCTGGGCAAGCAACTTCCAACTTTTATAGGAAATTTGCTATGTCTGCTAAAACCTCTCGTCGTGAACAACGTGCTCAGGCGCAGGAATTTATCGATTCCCTCCAGGGAACCGCTTTTCCGAACTCAAAACGCATCTGGATCACCGGCAGCCGCGCGGATATTCGCGTGCCCATGCGTGAGATTCAACTGAGCCCAACGCACACCGGCGGCAGTAAAGACGATCCACAGTATGAGCCGAATGAACCGGTGCCGGTATACGACACGGCCGGTGCTTATGGCGATCCTGAAGCCACGATCAATGTGCATCAGGGGCTCACCAGGCTGCGCACCAACTGGATCGAAGCGCGCGGCGACAGCGAAACCATTCACCAGCTGAGTTCCCGTTACACCCAACAGCGTCTGGCAGATGAAGGCCTGGATCATTTGCGTTTTGAGCATCTGCCACAGCCGCGCCGCGCCAAAGTGGGTCGCTGCGTTACCCAACTGCACTATGCACGTCAGGGCATCATCACGCCGGAGATGGAGTTTATTGCGCTGCGTGAAAACATGGGCCGCGAGCGTATTCGTGGTGAAGTGCTGCTTCAGCAGCATCCCGGTCACAGCTTTGGCGCCAACCAGCCGGAAAATATCACCGCGGAGTTTGTCCGTCAGGAAGTGGCCAGCGGCCGCGCCATCATCCCTGCTAACATCAACCATCCCGAATCCGAACCGATGATCATTGGTCGCAACTTTCTGGTGAAGGTGAATGCCAATATCGGCAACTCGGCGGTCAGTTCTTCGATTGAAGAAGAAGTGGAGAAACTGGTGTGGTCAACGCGCTGGGGGGCAGATACCGTGATGGATCTCTCTACCGGACGTTATATCCATGAAACGCGCGAATGGATTCTGCGTAACAGCCCCGTGCCGATTGGTACGGTGCCGATTTATCAGGCGCTGGAAAAGGTGAACGGTATTGCCGAAGACCTCAACTGGGAAATATTCCGCGACACGCTACTGGAACAGGCGGAGCAAGGCGTCGATTACTTCACTATCCACGCTGGCGTGCTGTTGCGCTATGTACCCATGACGGCTAAACGACTCACCGGCATTGTGTCACGCGGCGGATCAATCATGGCGAAATGGTGCCTGTCGCACCATACCGAAAGCTTCCTGTATCTCCACTTCCGCGAGATTTGTGAGATCTGTGCTGCCTACGATGTGGCATTGTCTTTGGGCGACGGCCTGCGTCCGGGCTCAATTCAGGATGCCAACGACGAGGCGCAATTTGCCGAGCTGCATACGCTAGGCGAACTGACGAAAATTGCCTGGGAATATGATGTGCAGGTGATGATTGAAGGTCCGGGCCATGTGCCGATGCAGATGATTCGCCGCAATATGACCGAGCAGCTGGAGCACTGCCACGAAGCCCCTTTTTATACGCTCGGTCCACTCACTACCGATATCGCACCCGGCTACGACCACTTCACTTCCGGCATCGGCGCGGCAATGATTGGCTGGTTTGGCTGCGCCATGCTGTGTTACGTGACGCCCAAAGAGCACCTCGGTTTACCGCATAAAGAGGATGTGAAGCAGGGGCTGATCACCTACAAGATCGCCGCACACGCTGCGGATCTGGCGAAAGGCCATCCGGGCGCGCAGATTCGCGATAATGCGATGTCCAAAGCACGTTTTGAATTCCGCTGGGAAGATCAGTTCAACCTGGCACTTGATCCGCATACCGCTCGCGCCTACCACGACGAAACCTTGCCGCAAGAATCGGGAAAAGTGGCGCACTTCTGCTCGATGTGCGGCCCCAAATTCTGCTCGATGAAAATTACCCAGGAAGTCCGCGAATTTGCCGCCCGTCAACAGGTTGAAGCTCAGACCATCGAGGTGGGCATGGCGCAAATGTCGGATGCCTTCCGCAATCGTGGCGGCGAGTTGTATCACGCTGCCGATACCCTAAAAGAGGAAAAAGTATGACTGACGCCTTTCCTGCCACCGCCCCAAAACTGGGGCTGTATCCAGTAGTTGATAGCGTGGAGTGGATCGCGCGCCTGCTGGAAGCCGGTGTGCGCACTATCCAGCTACGCATTAAAGATTGCGAGGATCATGAAGTTGAAGATGCAGTGCGCGAGGCGATTGCACTTGGCAAGCAGTATCGCGCACGCCTGTTCATCAATGATTACTGGCGCTTAGCGATCAAATATCATGCTTATGGCGTACATCTTGGTCAGGAAGACCTCGATGTTGCCGATCTGGCGGCCATTCGTCAGGCTGGATTGCGCTTAGGTTTATCGACGCATGATGATAACGAGCTGGATCGCGCACTCGCGCTGCGCCCTTCTTACATTGCGCTCGGACATATCTATCCCACGCAAACCAAAGACATGCCATCAGCCCCGCAGGGCGTGGTGGAATTGAAACGCCATCTGGCACGTTTGCAGGACATGCCAACCGTGGCAATCGGCGGTATTTCACTGGCGCGCGTACCTGAAGTGCTGGCAACGGGCGTCGGAAGTATTGCCGTAGTGAGCGCAATTACCCAAGCGCCAGACTGGCGTGCGGCAACGCAGGAACTGCTGGCATTGGTGGAATCTGGAATCCAGCCCGCAGAAGAGATGTAAGGTGTTGTGAGTAAGAGTAATAAGCTGGAATGCATTATGCATTCGCTGGATGTCGCATCTGGTGCCATTTCGCAACCACGTTAAAGTGTGCCTGCCCGCTGTCGCTTGCAGCGGGCCAGGGCTGGTCCTAACCTCTCCCAGCCCTGCCTTTCTTTTAAACAGTCAGGGAGGAGGTATGCACAGTTTCTATATTACAGGCCAACATGGCACGCTCCACTGCTGCACCGAGCTGGGCTATCGCCTGCTCTGTATGCTCATTCATTGGCAATCCGTAATTCAGGCGCAGGCAATTGCGATATTTTCCCGAGGCCGAAAACAGCGATCCTACCGCAACCTGGATATTCAGCTCCCGCAATTCGGTATTCAACCTGACCGCGTCAAACGCTTCTGGCAGCTCGATCCACATCAGGAAACTGCCCTGTGGCCGCGACACACAAATACCGCACGGGAAATAGTGGCGTACCCAGCAGTTAAAGGTTTCGTAGTTGCGCTGATAAACCTGGCGCATACGACGCAGATGCGGCAGATAATGGCCAAGGCGAATAAACTCTGCCACCGCATGCTGCGGCTGCGTCGCCGTGGAACCAGTACTGATGTATTTCATATGCAGTACGCGATCGCGATAGCGTCCCGGAGCGACCCAGCCGACGCGCAGTCCCGGAGCCAGTGTTTTAGAGAAAGAACTGCACAGCAACACCCGCCCATCACTATCCAGCGATTTAATCGTAACCGGGCGCGGATATTCCCATGCCAGCTCACCATAGACATCGTCTTCAATAATCGCCGCATCGAAACGCTGCGCCAGCGTCAGCAGCGCGCGCTTGCGGGGCTCAGGCATAATAAATCCCAGTGGATTATTGCAGTTCGGCACGACAACCACCGCTTTAATCGGCCACTGCTCAAAGGCGAGTTCCAGTGCTTCCAGGCTAATGCCCGTCACCGAATCCGTGGGGATCTCAATGGCGCGAATGCCAAAGCCGCGCAGCGTCTGCATGGTGCCGTGAAAAGTGGGCGATTCGACGGCAATGATGTCGCCCGGCTGACATATCGCGCGAATGGAAATCGACAGTGCTTCGTGGCAGCCAGTGGTGATAACAATATCGTCCGCCGTGAGCTGACAACCACTGTCGATCGTCAGCCGTGCGACCTGTTCGCGCAATGCCGCCACGCCCAGCAAGCTGTCGTAGTTGAGTTGATCAACATCCTGCTTTTGCGCCATGCGGCTCTGTATTTTCCACAGCGGTTTCAACGTTGGCTGGGTCAAATCGGGCATGCCGCTGCCGAGCTGCAACACATCGCTGTTAGTGCGGCTACTTAGCAACTCCAGCACCGATTCCCACTGAGTGATTTCAACCGGTCGCTGTGCTGGTCGGGTGAGTGCAGGTACGGGCGGCGTGGCTTTGCGCGTTGCGACGAAATATCCGGAACGTGGCTGCGGCACAATCAGCTGCTTCTCTTCAAGCAAATGATAAGCCTGCTGCACGGTACTGATACTTACGCCGTGCTCCAGACTAAGCGTGCGTACCGATGGTAATCTCTCGCCGCTGCGGAACAGCCCTTGTTCAATCCTATCCGACAGCAAACATGCTAAATGTTGGTAGCGCGTCATCGTATGCCTCATCCCGCCGTTAATTACAGCAAACCGGTACAGATACCCTGTATTATTACCATTCAGATCGTCACAATTGCAATCTGTATGTTAAAGATAAGTGATTTTTGCATCTGTATCATTTTGTGCAGGAATTGGACAATGCATCTCAGGCAACCTACTGAGGGCAATGACTATGGAATTCGACCAAAATCGCGCAGCTAAACCTTTTAATGTGACGTTATTGGATATCTTTCGCGGTGCCGTGCGCATGGTGAAAAACTGGAAAGCTCGGCGTGAAACGCATCGCATCCTTTCACAGCTGAGTGACAACCAGCTTCGCGACATCGGGCTGACACGCGACGAAGTCTGCCGCAAGTTTTAACTGCATTGAGACGAAAAAAAACCCTGCCGAGGCAGGGTTTTTTATTGGTCAGCTTAAGCAGACGACTTACTCGTCGTCGCTTCCGCCCAGACCGGCGTTCAGCAATTCCGCCAGGCTAGCAGAGGCTTCATCCGCAGTAACCTGCGGTGCAACCGGAGCTTCACCCGCAGAGCGGCGACGCATACGATCCTGATGATAAGCATAACCGGTACCGGCTGGAATCAGACGACCCACGATCACGTTCTCTTTCAGGCCGCGCAGTTCGTCGCGCTTGCCTGCTACTGCGGCTTCGGTCAGGACACGTGTGGTCTCCTGGAACGATGCTGCAGAGATGAACGATTCAGTTGCCAGTGACGCTTTGGTGATACCCAGCAGATCGCGCATGAACGTCGCGCCGATTTTGCCATTCGCTTCAAGTTCACGGTTAGAGATCTTGATGCGAGAGTATTCAGCCTGCTCACCTTCCAGGAAGTCGGTGCTTCCCACGCTCGAGATGGTTGCTTTACGCAGCATCTGACGAACGATGACTTCAATGTGCTTATCGTTAATCTTAACGCCTTGCAGACGGTAAACTTCCTGCACTTCGTTCGTGATGTAACGGGTCACAGCATGGACGCCACGCAGACGCAGGATGTCGTGCGGAGACTCTGGGCCGTCAGATACGACGTCACCACGTTCTACGCGCTCACCTTCGAATACGTTAAGCTGACGCCATTTTGGAATCATCTCTTCGTACGGATCGCTACCATCAACCGGCGTAATTACCAGACGACGCTTACCTTTGGTCTCTTTACCGAAGGAGATGATACCGCTGATCTCCGCCAGGATGGCTGGCTCTTTCGGACGACGCGCTTCGAACAAGTCTGCAACGCGCGGCAGACCACCGGTAATATCCTTGGTACCGCCAGATTCCTGCGGAACACGCGACAGCGTGTCACCGGCACTGATCTTAACGCCATCTTCCAGCTGAACAATTGCTTTGCCCGGCAGGAAGTACTGAGCTGGCATATCGGTACCTGGAATCAGCACATCATTTCCGTTGGCATCGATAATTTTCAGCGCAGGACGCAGATCTTTACCACCCGCAGTACGTTCTGCAGAGTCCAGAACCACCAGCGATGATAGACCGGTTAAGTCGTCAGTCTGACGGGTAATGGTCTGACCGTCGATCATATCAGTGAAGCGAATGAAACCGCCCACTTCGGTGATGACCGGCATGGTATGTGGATCCCAGTTTGCTACGGTCTCGCCCGCGGCAACCTGCTCACCGTCACCTTTCGCCATGACCGCACCGTAAGGCACTTTATAGCTCTCTTTGGTACGACCGAACTCGTCGATCATTTTCAGCTCAACGTTACGTGAAACAATAACCAGTTTCCCTGAGGAGTTGGTTACAGACTTCGCGTTGGTCAGCTTGATAGTACCTTTGTTCTTCACCTGGATGCTGGATTCAGCAGCCGCACGAGATGCCGCACCACCGATGTGGAACGTACGCATCGTCAGCTGAGTACCCGGCTCACCGATGGACTGTGCTGCGATAACGCCGATGGCCTCACCTTTGTTGATGATGTGACCACGTGCCAGATCGCGACCGTAGCAGTGTGCGCACACACCGAAGTCGGTTTCACAGCCAACAACCGAACGCACTTTGATCGCATCAACTGAATTCAGTTCGATCACATCACACCAGTGCTCATCGATCAGGGTGTTACGCGGAATCAGGATATCTGCAGTGCCCGGCTTCAGAACGTCTTCAGCCGTTACACGACCCAGTACACGCTCACGCAGTGGCTCTTTAACGTCGCCACCTTCGATGACCGGAGTCATCATGATGCCTTCGAACGTGCCGCAGTCATCTTCGGTAACCACCAGATCCTGCGCTACGTCTACCAGACGACGCGTCAGATAACCGGAGTTAGCGGTTTTCAGTGCGGTATCCGCCAGACCTTTACGCGCACCGTGCGTGGAGATGAAGTACTGGAGTACGTTCAGACCTTCACGGAAGTTCGCGGTGATCGGCGTTTCGATGATTGAGCCATCTGGTTTAGCCATCAGACCACGCATACCGGCCAGCTGACGAATCTGTGCAGCAGAACCACGCGCACCGGAGTCGGCCATCATGTAGATACTGTTGAACGATACCTGCTGCTCTTCTTCGCCGTGACGGTTGATCACAGTTTCAGTTTGCAGGTTATCCATCATCGCTTTGGAAACGCGTTCGTTAGCGGCGGCCCAAATATCGATAACTTTGTTGTAACGTTCGCCAGCAGTGACCAGACCAGACTGGAACTGTTCCTGAATCTCAGCAACTTCCGCTTCCGCTTCCGCTACGATTTCCGCTTTCTTCGCTGGGATCACCATGTCGTCGATACCGACAGAGGCACCTGAACGGGCTGCGTAAGCAAAACCGGTGTACATGGTTTGGTCAGCAAAGATTACGGTCGGCTTCAGGCCCAGGATGCGGTAACAGGTGTTCAGCATCTTGGAAATCGCTTTCTTACCCAACGCCTGGTTGACGATGGAGTAAGGCAGGCCTTTCGGTACGATCATCCACAGAATCGCGCGACCAATGGTGGTGTCGATAATGCTGGTTTTCGCAACGAACTCTTCCTGCTCGTTCTTGGTGTATTCAGTAATACGCACTTTAACGCGTGCATGCAGCTCGGCCAGACCAGCGCGATAAACACGCTCAGCTTCTTTCGGGCCAGTCAGCACCATGCCTTCGCCTTTGGCGTTCACTTTGTCGCGGGTCATGTAGTACAGACCCAGAACAACGTCCTGTGAAGGAACGATGATTGGCTCGCCGTTCGCTGGTGACAGAATGTTGTTGGTCGACATCATCAGCGCACGTGCTTCCAGCTGGGCTTCCAGCGTCAGCGGTACGTGAACAGCCATCTGGTCACCATCGAAGTCGGCGTTATAAGCCGCACAAACCAGCGGGTGCAGCTGAATTGCTTTACCTTCGATCAGAACCGGTTCAAACGCCTGGATACCCAAACGGTGCAGCGTTGGTGCACGGTTCAGCAGTACCGGGTGTTCGCGGATCACTTCGTCCAGGATATCCCAAACGACAGCTTCTTCGCGCTCAACCATTTTCTTCGCGGCTTTGATGGTGGTGGCGAGGCCACGCAGTTCCAGCTTGCCGTAAATGAACGGTTTGAACAGCTCAAGAGCCATTTTCTTCGGCAGACCGCACTGATGCAGACGCAGGTATGGACCAACGGTGATAACTGAACGGCCAGAGTAGTCAACACGTTTACCCAACAGGTTCTGACGGAAACGACCCTGCTTACCTTTGATCATGTCTGCCAGAGATTTCAACGGACGCTTGTTCGAGCCAGTGATGGCGCGACCGCGACGGCCGTTATCCAGCAGTGCATCAACCGCTTCCTGCAGCATACGTTTTTCGTTACGTACGATGATGTCTGGCGCAGCCAGATCCAGCAGGCGTTTCAGACGGTTGTTACGGTTGATCACGCGACGATACAGATCGTTCAGATCTGAGGTAGCGAAACGACCACCATCCAGCGGTACCAGCGGACGCAGATCTGGCGGCAGTACCGGCAGAACGGTCAGGATCATCCACTCTGGCTTGTTGCCAGATTGAACGAACGCTTCCAGCAGTTTGATACGCTTGGTCAGCTTTTTACGTTTGGTTTCGGAGTTGGTTTCGTTCAGCTCTTCACGCAGCTGCTCGCACTCTTGCTCCAGATCCATATTTTTCAGCAGCGCCTGGATAGCTTCCGCACCCATCTTCGCGTCGAATTCGTCACCGAACTCTTCCAGCGCGTCAAGATACTGCTCTTCCGTCAGAATCTGACGTTTTTCCAGGTTGGTCATGCCGCCTTCGATCACCACATAAGATTCGAAGTACAGCACGCGCTCGATATCACGCAGTGGCATATCCAGCAGCAAGCCGATACGCGAAGGCAGTGATTTCAGGAACCAAATGTGCGCAGTAGGTGAAGCCAGCTCAATGTGGCCCATGCGCTCACGACGTACTTTGGTCTGTGTAACTTCAACGCCACACTTCTCACAGATCACGCCGCGATGTTTTAAACGCTTGTACTTACCGCACAGGCATTCGTAATCTTTTACCGGTCCGAAAATACGGGCACAGAAAAGACCGTCACGCTCTGGCTTGAAGGTACGGTAGTTAATGGTTTCCGGCTTTTTAACTTCACCAAAAGACCATGAACGGATCATGTCTGGCGAGGCCAGAGCAATTTTGATCGCATCAAACTCTTCGGTCTTAGTTTGCGCTTTCAGAAACTTAAGTAAGTCTTTCACGGATTAGCTCCCGTCGGAGTGGAACTCTCAGGGACGCGCACCCGAAGTGCACGTCCCGTAACCAGTACTTGCGAGTACTTACTCGTCTTCCAGCTCGATGTTGATACCCAGCGAGCGAATCTCTTTCAACAGTACGTTGAAGGATTCCGGCATGCCCGGTTCCATCTGATGGTTACCGTCGACGATGTTTTTATACATCTTCGTACGGCCGTTAACGTCATCAGATTTAACGGTAAGCATTTCCTGCAGGGTATACGCGGCACCATATGCTTCCAGTGCCCACACTTCCATCTCACCGAAGCGCTGTCCACCGAACTGCGCTTTACCACCCAGCGGCTGCTGAGTAACCAAGCTGTAAGAACCGGTAGAACGTGCGTGCATCTTATCGTCGACCAGGTGGTTCAGTTTCAGCATGTACATGTAACCTACGGTTACCTGACGCTCAAACTGCTCACCGGTACGGCCGTCGAACAGGGTGATCTGACCGGAAGAAGGCAAACCGCCGAGCTGCAGCAGCTCTTTGATTTCGCTCTCTTTCGCACCATCAAACACCGGAGTCGCGATTGGCATACCCTTCTTCAGGTTTTCTGCCAAACGCAGCACTTCGTCGTCGGTGAAGGTGTTCAGGTCAACTTTCTGACGCACATCGGTGCCCAGATCGTAAGCACGCTGGATGAACTCACGCAGTTTGGAGACTTCTTCCTGCTTCTTCAGCATCGCATTGATCTTTTCACCAATGCCTTTCGCCGCCATACCAAGGTGAGTTTCCAGAATCTGACCGATGTTCATACGCGATGGTACGCCCAGCGGGTTCAGTACGATGTCGACCGGCGTACCGTTCTCATCGTAAGGCATGTCTTCGATAGGGTTGATCTTCGAGATAACACCCTTGTTACCGTGACGACCTGCCATCTTGTCACCAGGCTGGATCTGACGCTTAACAGCCAGATACACCTTAACGATTTTCAGCACGCCTGGTGCCAAATCATCGCCTTGAGTGATCTTGCGACGCTTAGCTTCAAGTTTCTTCTCAAACTCGTGCTTCAGCTCGTCGTACTGCTCAGCCAACTGCTCCAGAGAATTCTGCTTCTCTTCATCAGTCAGGCCCAGCTCCAACCAGCGCTCACGTGGCAGTTTGTCCAGCTTATCAGCTTCAACACCACCCGAAATCAGTACCGCCTGGATACGACCGAACAGGCCCGCTTCAAGAATCTGCAATTCTTCAGACAGGTCTTTCTTCGCCTGCTTCAGCTGCATCTCTTCGATTTCCAGCGCGCGCTTGTCTTTTTCCACGCCATCACGGGTGAAGACCTGCACATCGATAACCGTACCGGATACGCCGTTCGGCACGCGCAGTGACGAATCTTTCACGTCAGAGGCTTTTTCACCGAAGATCGCACGCAGCAGTTTTTCTTCTGGCGTCAGCTGGGTTTCACCTTTCGGGGTAACCTTACCAACCAGAATGTCGCCACCGGTCACTTCCGCACCGATATACACGATGCCGGATTCATCCAGTTTAGAAAGCGCAGCCTCACCCACGTTCGGGATATCAGCGGTGATCTCTTCTGGCCCCAGCTTGGTGTCACGAGACACACATGCCAGTTCCTGGATGTGAATAGTGGTGAAACGATCTTCCTGAACCACACGCTCGGATACGAGGATGGAGTCTTCGAAGTTGTAACCGTTCCATGGCATGAACGCCACGCGCATGTTCTGACCCAACGCCAGCTCACCGAGATCGGTAGACGGGCCATCAGCAAGTACATCGCCACGCTCAATCGGCTCACCCAGATTCACACATGGCATCTGGTTGATGCAGGTGTTCTGGTTAGAACGGGTGTACTTGGTCAGGTTGTAGATGTCGATACCCGCTTCGCCCGGATACATCTCTTCTTCGTTAACTTTGATAACGATACGAGAAGCATCAACATACTGAACGGTACCGCCACGTTTCGCTACGGCAGTTACACCGGAATCAACCGCTACTGCACGTTCCATACCGGTACCAACCAGCGGCTTATCAGCACGCAGAGTTGGAACCGCCTGACGTTGCATGTTCGCACCCATCAAGGCGCGGTTAGCATCATCGTGCTCCAGGAACGGGATCAGTGACGCACCGACAGAAACCACCTGCTGGGTGGAAACGTCCATGTAGTCAACCTGATCGCGGCTGAACAGGCTTGATTCACCCTTACTACGGCAGGTGACGAGATCGTCAACAAAGCTGCCATCGTCTGCAAGGTTGGTGTTCGCCTGAGCGATAACGTAGTTACCCTCTTCAATTGCAGAGAGGTAATGAATTTCGTCACTCACTTTGCCATCTACAACGCGACGATATGGGGTTTCAAGGAAACCATATTCGTTAGTCTGCGCATAAACAGAGAGTGAGTTGATCAGACCGATGTTCGGGCCTTCCGGGGTTTCGATAGGACATACACGACCGTAGTGGGTTGGGTGTACGTCACGTACTTCGAAGCCGGCACGTTCACGAGTCAGACCACCTGGGCCCAGAGCAGAGATACGACGTTTGTGCGTAATCTCAGACAACGGGTTGTTCTGATCCATAAACTGGGAAAGCTGGCTTGAACCGAAGAACTCTTTCACCGCTGCCGAAATCGGCTTAGCGTTGATCATGTCCTGTGGCATCAGCGTATCGAGGTCGCCAAGAGACAGACGCTCTTTAACTGCACGCTCAACACGAACCAGACCTACGCGGAACTGGTTTTCTGCCATCTCGCCAACAGAACGAATACGACGGTTACCGAGGTGATCGATATCATCCACTTCACCGATACCGTTACGGATACCGATAAGTTTCTTCATCACTTCGATGATGTCGTCTTTGCTCAGGATACCTGAACCTTCGATCTCATCACGCAGCAGAGAACGGTTGAACTTCATGCGGCCAACCGCAGAAAGATCGTAACGATCTTCAGAGAAGAACAGGTTCTCAAACAGGTTTTCAGCGGCTTCACGCGTTGGTGGCTCACCAGGACGCATCATGCGGTAGATCTCAACCAGTGCGCTTAAGCGATCGCTGGTTGGGTCAACACGCAGGGTCTCGGAGATATATGCACCGTGATCCAGGTCGTTGGTAAACAGCGTTTCGATGCGCTTGTGGCCTGATTGGCTCAGCTTCGCCAGCAGATCCAGTGATAATTCCATGTTCGCAGGAACAATCAGCTCGCCGGTGTTCAGGTCGACGTAGTCTTTAGCGACTACTTTGCCAGCAATGTATTCAACCGGCACTTCGATATGCTGAATGCTGTCTTTTTCCAGCTGACGGATGTGGCGCGCAGTAATGCGACGACCTTTCTCAACGTAGACCGTGCCGTTGGCTTCGATATCGAAGGAGGCGGTTTCACCACGCAGGCGCTCAGGCACCAGTTCCATCTGCAGTTTGTTATCGCGGATTTCATAAACGACTTTATCAAAGAACAGATCGAGGATTTGTTCTGAGGTGAAGTTTAACGCGCGCAGAATGATACTGGCCGGCAGCTTACGACGACGGTCAATACGGACAAAGAGGTTATCTTTCGGGTCAAACTCGAAGTCGAGCCATGAACCGCGGTAAGGGATGATACGTGCGTTATACAGCACTTTACCGGAAGAGTGCGTTTTACCCTTATCGCTGTCAAAGAACACGCCAGGACTACGATGCAGCTGAGAAACGATAACACGCTCAGTACCATTGATTACAAAGGTACCGTTGTCGGTCATGAGTGGAATTTCACCCATGTAGACTTCTTGTTCTTTGATGTCTTTTACGGTGCCTTCCGGCGCTTCGCGCTCGTAGATCACCAGACGCAGTTTCACGCGCAGCGGTGCCGAATAGGTCACGCCACGGATCTGACATTCAGTTACGTCAAAGACCGGCTCACCCAAACGGTAGCTGACATACTGCAACTCAGAGTTGCCGCTGTAGCTAGAGATCGGGAATACGGAGCGGAAGGCTGCTTCCAGACCGTACTGGCCTTCTGGATCTTGCTCGATAAACTTCTGGAACGAGTCAAGCTGGATAGAAAGGAGATAAGGTATGTCCAAAACTTGTGGACGTTTACCAAAATCCTTACGAATACGTTTTTTCTCGGTATAGGAGTAAACCATGGGGTTCCTCAGCTAGCTGACATGTCGAACCACGCTGTCCGTCCTGAAAAGGACAGTTCATGCAACACTATTTTTTGTTTTTCATGCGATGCGTAGCACCCCATGCAATACATCTTTCTATCACTCTTAAATCATTTCATCGCCGTTGTTCAGGCAGGGAACCTTTGCAGGAAAGCGATATATTAAGGCGTCGATAGAAAAAGATATTGAAGAGGAATGACGGACAAACAGTGCGAAACGCCATCATTCCCCTGTAGCGCAAAAAGGCTGGTGACCTGAAAAGTCACCAGCCATCAGCCTAATGTTACTCAGGCTGCAACCCAAGGGTTGTCTTACTTAACTTCAACTTCAGCGCCAGCTTCTTTCAGAGCAGCTTCAAGAGCGGCTGCGTCATCTTTGCTGATGCCTTCTTTGATAGTACCAGTAGCTTCAACCAGGTCTTTAGCTTCTTTCAAGCCCAGGCCAGTTGCAGTACGTACTGCTTTGATTACTGCGACTTTGTTAGCGCCAACAGACTTCAGAACTACGTCGAACTCAGTTTTTTCTTCAACAGCTTCAGCTGGGCCAGCAGCAACAGCTACAGCGGCAGCAGCAGAAACGCCGAATTTTTCTTCCATAGCAGAAACCAGCTCAACTACTTCCATTACGGACATAGCGGCAACCGCTTCCAGAATTTGGTCTTTAGTGATAGACATATCGATTGTTCCTAAAAATCAGAAAAAGTTTATACGTTAGCAAGCACGAAGGAAAAGAAATTAGCCTTAAGCCGCTTCTTTTGCATCGCGCACAGCAGCCAGAGTACGGACCAGTTTGCCAGCAGCGGCTTCTTTCATGGTCGACATCAGACGTGCCAGTGCTTCTTCGTAAGTCGGCAGAGTTGCCAGACGGTCAATATTGGCCGCCGTGATCAGCTCACCTTCAAAGGCTGCAGCTTTGACCTCGAATTTTGCATTCGCTTTAGCGAAATCTTTGAACAGACGAGCAGCAGCGCCCGGGTGTTCCATAGAATATGCAATCAGGGTCGGACCAACAAACGTGTCTTTCAGGCACTCAAAAGGAGTACCTTCAACGACGCGGCGCAGCAGGGTGTTACGAACAACACGCATGTAAACGCCAGCTTCACGACCTGCTTTACGCAGTTCGGTCATTTTATCAACGGTTACACCGCGGGAATCCGCAACCACCGCTGAAAGCGCACCTTTGGCTACTTCGCTAACTTCAGCAACAATCGCTTGTTTGCCTTGAAGATTTAATGCCATTAGCTTTGCTCCTGGATTGACCGGGAAAGATTTCCCGGAACTCACTTCACTTAATTACCCGAAGGCAATAAGCGCTATTACACGGTGAGCAGAATCCAGTGAAGAAAAAATTCTTTTTGGTTCTGTCACCGTCTACGCAGGGTATTAAGCAAAATATTCGAGAATATTTCGCTCCTGCGGTCTTGGACGGAGGCCAGGATAAGGCCTGGCTCCAACCTAAGCAGCTGAATGACTAAGTTTTAAGGCATAGCTATTCAGTCGCTTTGAATCTGGGTTCTGAGTTGCGCGAACAACCAGAACAACGGGCGTAAGATTCTAGATGAATTTTTCGCCCGTTACAAGCAGCAATTAGTTTGCTGATGCGCTCAGACCAGCCTGGTCAACGGCAACGCCGGCGCCCATGGTGGTAGAGATGCTGACTTTCTTGATGTACACGCCTTTCGCCTGTGATGGTTTTGCTTTTTTCAGCGCGACCAGCAGAGATTCCAGGTTTTCTTTCAGTTTGTCAGCGTCAAAATCCACTTTACCAATGGTAGTGTGGATGATGCCGTTTTTGTCGTTACGATAACGAACCTGACCTGCTTTAGCGTTTTTCACTGCTTCAGCAACGTTAGGGGTTACAGTACCCACTTTCGGGTTTGGCATCAGGCCGCGTGGACCCAGAACCTGGCCCAACTGGCCAACAACGCGCATTGCATCTGGAGATGCGATAACAACGTCAAAGTTCATTTCGCCTTTTTTGATCTGCTCAGCCAGGTCTTCCATACCTACCAGTTCTGCGCCGGCTGCTTTAGCAGCTTCAGCGTTTGCACCTTGGGTGAAGACAGCAACACGTACTGAACGACCAGTACCGTGTGGCAGAACGGTCGCACCGCGTACGTTCTGATCAGATTTACGTGCATCGATGCCGAGGTTGACAGCAACGTCAACGCTTTCTACGAACTTAGCGGTAGCCAGTTCTTTCAGCAGAGCAACAGCTTCGTTGATGTCGTACTGCTTAGTAGCATCAACTTTGTCACGGATTACGCTCATGCGCTTGGTCAGCTTAGCCATTTCTTAATCCTCTACTACCAGGCCCATGGAACGAGCAGTACCTTCGATAGAGCGAGTCATCGCTTCTACGTCAGAACCAGTCATGTCCGCAGCTTTAGTTTCTGCGATTTCACGTACCTGAGCACGAGAAACTTTACCGACTTTGTCTTTGTTCGGCTTACCAGAACCAGACTTGATGCCCGCTGCTTTTTTCAGCAGTACGGCAGCCGGAGGCGTTTTGGTAACGAAGGTGAAAGAACGGTCACTGTATACGGTGATAACAACTGGAGTAGGCAGACCTTTCTCCAGGGATTCAGTTTTCGCGTTGAACGCTTTGCAGAATTCCATAATGTTAACACCCTGCTGACCCAGAGCTGGACCAACAGGTGGACTTGGGTTAGCCATACCAGCTGCAACTTGCAGCTTTACGTAGGCTTGTACTTTCTTGGCCATGATATTTCCTCAATTGGGTTATAGCGCCTGGAAAACAGGCTCCCCGTGATAACGATTTATACGCCATTGCTGGCACATAAAAACAAAAGGCGCGAAATTATAGGTAAATTTCGCGCCTTCCGCAAGAGCTAAAAAGTGAACAAAAGGGTTAACCTTTCTCCACCTGAGCAAAATCGAGTTCTACTGGCGTTGCACGGCCAAAGATGGAAACAGACACTTTCAAGCGACTCTTCTCGTAGTCCACTTCTTCGACCACACCGTTGAAGTCGGCAAATGGACCATCGCTGACACGTACCATTTCGCCTGGCTCGAACAGTGTTTTTGGACGCGGCTTATCACCAACCTGCTGCAGGCGGTTCATGATCGCATCTACTTCTTTATCACTGATTGGCGCTGGACGGTCAGAAGTACCACCAATAAAGCCCATTACACGCGGCACACTGCGTACTAAGTGCCAGCTGGCATCATTCATCACCATCTGAACCAGTACATAGCCAGGGAAGAATTTGCGTTCGCTTTTACGACGCTGGCCACCACGGATTTCAACGACTTCTTCAGTCGGCACCATGACTTCGCCAAAAAGCTCTTCCATGTTGTGCAGTTTGATATGCTCGTGCAGCGACTTCGCTACGCGAGCTTCAAAACCGGAGAACGCCTGAACGACGTACCAGCGTTTTTTTGGAGCTTCAGACATCTCAGAACCTCAGGCCAGTGATAAACGATACCAGACGGACCAGAATACCATCCAGCCCCCACAAAATCAGTGACATCACGGCAGTTACCGCGGCAACGATTAACGTGGTGTGCAATGTTTCCTGGCGAGTCGGCCAAATGACCTTACGCATTTCGGTTTTTGCTTCACGAGCAAATGCCACTGTCGCCTTGCCTTTGATTGTCAACAATGCAATGCCGCCAGCGGCAGCGATCAGCACAACCACAGCCAGCGCGCGCAGCGGCAGTGTTACATCGCGATAAATATAGTTGCCGACGATTGCTACCAGGAGCAATGCGATCACAACTACCCATTTTATCGCTTCAAGGCCGCGCCCGCTTCCTTGAGCTTCGGTATTCGCACTCATAAACCAACCTGCCACAATAATTCAGAAACTATTCTGCCCCGCAGAGCGAGGCATCCAAACCGAATGAGCTTTTGAGCGTTACTCGGTATCCAACGCCGTGAAACAGAGCCTGTCTCAGCAATGATTATGATTGAAAATCACTGATGAGCCAGGTTCTATATTACAGCGTGCAAAAAGGGCATCAAATGATGCCCTTTCCTTGTGCATTGCGTCAAATGTTATCGTAATTAAGCGATAACTTCAGCAACAACGCCCGCGCCTACGGTACGGCCGCCTTCGCGGATTGCGAAACGCAGACCCTGGTCCATCGCGATTGGGTGGATCAGCTCAACGGTCATTTTCACGTTGTCGCCAGGCATTACCATCTCAACGCCTTCTGGCAGCTCAACGTTACCGGTCACGTCAGTAGTACGGAAGTAGAACTGTGGACGGTAGCCTTTGAAGAACGGAGTATGACGGCCGCCTTCGTCTTTAGACAGTACGTATACTTCTGATACGAACTTGGTATGTGGCTTGATTGAACCCGGCTTAGCCAGAACCTGGCCACGCTGGATGTCTTCACGCTTGATACCGCGCAGCAGAACACCACAGTTCTCGCCTGCCTGGCCCTGGTCCAGCAGTTTGCGGAACATTTCAACGCCGGTACAGGTCGACTTAACAGTCGGCTTGATACCAACGATTTCAACTTCATCGCCCACTTTAACGATACCGCGCTCTACACGACCGGTAACAACGGTACCACGGCCAGAGATTGAGAATACGTCTTCGATTGGCAGCAGGAATGGCATGTCGATAGCACGAACTGGATCCGGGATGTAAGTATCCAGGTGACCAGCCAGCTCAGTGATCTTAGCTTCCCACTCAGCGTTGCCTTCCAGCGCTTTCAGTGCTGAACCGCGAACGATTGGAGTGTCGTCGCCTGGGAAATCGTACTGTGACAGCAGGTCACGGACTTCCATTTCAACCAGTTCCAGCAGCTCTTCGTCATCAACCATGTCGCACTTGTTCAGGAACACGATGATGTAAGGAACGCCAACCTGACGACCCAGCAGGATGTGCTCACGAGTCTGCGGCATTGGGCCGTCAGTCGCAGCAACAACCAGGATTGCGCCGTCCATCTGCGCAGCGCCGGTGATCATGTTTTTCACATAGTCGGCGTGGCCTGGGCAGTCAACGTGTGCATAGTGGCGAGACGGGGTTTCATACTCAACGTGTGCCGTGTTGATGGTGATACCACGTGCTTTTTCTTCAGGAGTGCTGTCGATCTGGTCGAACGCACGCGCCTGGCCGCCGTTGGTTTTAGCCAGAACGGTAGTGATTGCAGCAGTCAGGGTGGTTTTACCGTGGTCGACGTGACCGATGGTGCCCACGTTTACGTGCAGTTTGTTGCGTTGAAATTGCTCTTTAGCCATCGCTAGTCCCTCTAAGACACGGATATATCGAAGATATCGTCATATCAACCAGGCAATGCCTGACTGTTTGGTTTACAGAGAGAGAATCAGGAGAGAGATAAAGGAAGTGGTGCTGATACCCAGAGTCGAACTGGGGACCTCACCCTTACCAAGGGTGCGCTCTACCAACTGAGCCATATCAGCACATCTGGAGCGGGCAGCGGGAATCGAACCCGCATCATCAGCTTGGAAGGCTGAGGTAATAGCCATTATACGATGCCCGCATCCTGGAACTCGGCTACCTGTTCTTTCTGTAGCTTATGAATAATAAAAGAAGACCTTCTATTATTCGGCCAGTCAGCATTTCTGACCGACTTTGATTGCGCTAATGCACAATCTGAAATTCGAAGGTGAGAGATGAAAAACTCACCCATCAGATAAGGGCCTTATCTGATGCCCAACCAAGAGGTTGAGATGGTGGTGGGAGAAGGATTCGAACCTTCGAAGTCTGTGACGGCAGATTTACAGTCTGCTCCCTTTGGCCGCTCGGGAATCCCACCTACTTGATGGTGCCGGCTACCGGAATCGAACTGGTGACCTACTGATTACAAGTCAGTTGCTCTACCAACTGAGCTAAGCCGGCATCAAGTGGAGCGCATTCTAGGAAGACCCGAAGAAGGATGCAACAAAAAAATTGCCAAATTCGTTCTATCGCTTACTATTTGTGCAAATCATCTCAATTCAGTCATCATATGCAGAAAAAACATTCAATGTGCGTGCATTTTTGCATCGCATTAATGAATCGCTTTTTGCTTAGCCTCTTCTTTTCTTATGCAGACTTCTGGGTTCCTCCCTGCCCGATATCGTACAAATGGTGATTTTTTTTATAAAAAAGCCGCAAAAAATCTTTTGTCAGTGGACCATTTTTTTATTTATCTACATTAACCAGTAAAATGAGAGGAAGAGGAGCTGAGGGATTTCACTGCCAGGCATATCGTATAGGGCCAGGATTAATGCAAAGGCTGGAGCGTGAGGCGTAGAGCTGTCCATCCCGCTTGCTATATGTTGAGGTTATCGCTGTGGTTGTACGGCTCTATTATGCGAAAGAGAGCAACCCATTCGTTTTGCGCTAATGATTTACAATGTCCCTGTAAGTTACTCATAGCGTTTGCACAACACCTCAGCAGAAAATGTAGTGGCAAGCTACTGAGCGACAAGAAAAATGCGGACACGGTTGCGAAAGCGTGCTTATGTTTGTCATTTTACTTCTTTTTAAACTCACACTGGTGTTACCCTCCTGCCCATTGTTCTCGTTAATTACCCCTGTGACGTGCAATTGAGTTTGATACATCGTTGTATGCTCGATGCTACAAGATGTTGATACATCAAAATTTGCACTCAAACGCATGCTTATGAGTAAAAAAACGACACCTCTAACTACGCCCTATTTACAGTTCAATCGTCAGCAATGGGCAGCGCTACGCGACTCGGTGCCAATGACGCTGGCCGAAGGTGAAATTGAACGTTTACGTGGCATAAACGAAGATCTTTCATTAGAAGAAGTAGCCGAGATCTATCTTCCACTCTCACGCCTGCTTAATTTCTATATCAGCTCAAATTTGAGACGCCAGGCGGTGCTTGAGCAGTTTCTTGGTACCAATGGTCAAAAAATTCCCTATATCATCAGTATTGCTGGCAGTGTTGCCGTTGGTAAAAGCACCACGGCTCGTGTGCTACAAGCATTACTTAGCCGCTGGCCAGAACACCGCAAGGTTGAGCTGATCACTACCGATGGTTTCTTGCATCCTAATGCCGTGCTTAAAGAGCGCGGTTTGATGAAGAAAAAAGGATTCCCGCAATCCTATGATATGCATCGTCTGGTAAATTTCGTTTCCGACTTAAAATCCGGCGCAAGCCAGGTGACAGCACCGGTTTATTCACATCTTATTTATGATGTTATCCCGGACGGAGACAAAGTCGTACAACAGCCCGATATCCTTATTCTTGAAGGATTGAATGTTTTACAAAGCGGCATGGATTATCCTCACGATCCTCACCATGTATTTGTCTCAGATTTCGTGGATTTTTCTATTTATGTTGACGCACCTGAGTCGTTACTCGAAAGTTGGTATGTAAACCGATTTTTGAAATTCCGTGAGGGAGCGTTTAGCGATCCTGACTCTTATTTCCATCACTATTCTCAATTGCCAGAAGAGGATGCGCTCAATATCGCACGCGGGCTCTGGAAAGAGATTAACTGGCTTAATCTTAAGGAAAATATCCTCCCGACTCGTGAACGCGCTAGTCTTATTATGACTAAATCAGCAGATCACGCAGTACAAAGTCTTCGGTTAAGAAAATAGAGATTTTTGCTAAAACGCCCAAAAAGTAATGGGCGTTTTAGCCTTAACTGGTGAAATTAATTACCAGGCCTAAGAGAAATCTCTCCTCCCACCCACGATTTAATTTCACCACCCTGCTCTAGTAATAAGCCCCCCTGGTTATCGATTCCACGTGCAATACCATGTACCTCACGCTCGCCAATCAGTAGCTTCACAGAACGATTAATAAAGTTATCAAGGGCTTCCCAGCGCGTAACAAAAGGTGCTAAACCATCACGCTCAAAAATTGGTAGCGCTTCGCGCAGGCTGTTGAGTAATTTCGCGGCCAGTTCATTGCGATCAATCTCGATTCCCGCTTCCTGCAAATTGATCCAGCCCTGATTAATTTCCGCTGCCCCTTCTGAGCGCATTAGCAAATTAATACCGGCACCTATAACGATCTGCGCAGCATCACCGGTTTTACCCGTTAACTCAACCAAAATACCCGCGAGTTTACGATCATTAAGATAAAGATCATTTGGCCATTTAACGCGTATATCAGGCGCACCTAACGACTGAATGACTTCAGCCATGACAATACCAATAACTAAACTCAACCCCATTGCCGCTGCTGGCCCCTGCTCAAGGCGCCAATACATTGACATATAGAGGTTGGTACCAAATGGAGAGAACCATTTCCGGCCGCGGCGTCCTCGTCCTGCTTGTTGATATTCGGCAATGCATGCATAGCCTGAAGGGAGCTGGTTCATGCGTTCCAGCAAATATTGGTTGGTAGAATCAATAACAGGAATAACTGCCAGATCGGGTTGATGCAAATGTGACAAAATGACTTCTTCATCTAATAACTGCATAGCTGCTGGCAGGCTATAACCTTTTCCCGTCACCGTATACACATCTAAACCCCAGCTTTTCAGGGTTTGAATATGCTTATTAATAGCAGCCCGGCTCATCCCAAGCGCTTCACCGAGTTGTTCACCAGAGTGAAATTCACCATCAGCCAAAAGTGCCACTAACTTTAACGGCACGCTATTATCTTTCATGAGATTACCTCAACGGCGTTACGTTCGCCTCGAGCACCGATAAAGCGCACCTCTGGCTCCAGCCAAACATCGAATTTTTCACCGACTCTATTTCGGACCTGATGCGCCAAGCTTACAATATCTTGCGGCGTGGCGTGATTTTCATTAATCAGCACTAATGCCTGCTGACGATGAACTGCCGCACCGCCGACCCGATACCCTTTAAGGCCACATTGATCGATTAGCCAGCCAGCGGCTAATTTTACGTCACCACTGGCTTGTGGATAATATGGGATAGTTGGCCACTCTTTAATTAATGCCGCCGCCTGCTCGTCCGAAATGAGGGGGTTCTTGAAGAAACTACCGACATTGCCTGTGATATGTGGGTCAGGCAGTTTGCTTTGTCGCATATGGCAAACAGCATTAAATACATCCCAGGCACAGGCGGTTGCTGGATTCAGCTTTACCAGATCGCCATAGCTCAGAACTGGCTGCCACTGTTTTAGCAGTCGTAATCCAACTGCAACAATGACATAGTCACTCTTCATCTCATGCTTGAAAATGCTGTCACGGTAACCAAACTGGCACTCCTCACGGTACAAACGGATAATTTTCTGCGTCGGTAAATGCAAGGCTTCTACATAGTGGCAGATATCCTTAAATTCGACGCCATAAGCGCCAATATTTTGAATGGGTGCTGACCCCGCCATACCAGGGATCAGCGCCAGGTTTTCTAAACCGGTAATCCCTTTCTTTAACGTCTGCTCAACTAAACTATGCCAGTTTTCACCGGCGCCGACATGCAAATGCCATGCTTCATCCTGCTCTTCAATAGCAATACCTTTGATAGCGTTAATCACAACAGTACCGCTAAAATCCTCTAGAAAGAGTACGTTGCTTCCTTCACCCAATACAATAAAGGGCAAGTTGGAATGCTGGCTATTTTTCCAGGCTAAGCTTATGGCATCAGAATTATCGGCGACGATCAGCGTTTGTGCGCTGATTGCAAGATCTAGGGTGTTGAAAGCTTGTAGGGATGTATAGGGGCTGGACATTTCACGGCCTTAACTGGTTTATCTGGCCGTAGTTTACCTGATCGATATGTTCCGAGGTTGATGTTTTCTTAGTTTCCGTTGGGAAAGTAACATCTACAGACGTAAAAAAGCCCCGAACTTCCGTTCGGGGCTTCTTCACCTAATTGATGCCTGGCAGTTCCCTACTCTCGCATGGGGAGGCCCCACACTACCATCGGCGCTACGGCGTTTCACTTCTGAGTTCGGCATGGGGTCAGGTGGGACCACCGCGCTAAAGCCGCCAGGCAAATTCTGTTTCGTTCACGAAGCCCTGTCAGGCACCGCAAACCAATCCATAAACAAGCTGAAAATCTCTGGTCTCTCTCACCAAAACGCCTCTGGCGTTGTAAGGTTAAGCCTCACGGGTCATTAGTACCGGTTAGCTCAACGCATCGCTGCGCTTACACACCCGGCCTATCAACGTCGTAGTCTTCAACGTCCCTTCAGGACTCTCAAGGAGTCAGGGAGAACTCATCTCGGGGCAAGTTTCGTGCTTAGATGCTTTCAGCACTTATCTTTTCCGCACTTAGCTACCGGGCAGTGCCATTGGCATGACAACCCGAACACCAGTGGTGCGTTCACTCCGGTCCTCTCGTACTAGGAGCAACCCCCCTCAATTCTCCAGCGCCCACGGCAGATAGGGACCGAACTGTCTCACGACGTTCTAAACCCAGCTCGCGTACCACTTTAAACGGCGAACAGCCGTACCCTTGGGACCTACTTCAGCCCCAGGATGTGATGAGCCGACATCGAGGTGCCAAACACCGCCGTCGATATGAACTCTTGGGCGGTATCAGCCTGTTATCCCCGGAGTACCTTTTATCCGTTGAGCGATGGCCCTTCCATTCAGAACCACCGGATCACTATGACCTGCTTTCGCACCTGCTCGAGCCGTCACTCTCGCAGTCAAGCTGGCTTATGCCATTGCACTAACCTCCTGATGTCCGACCAGGATTAGCCAACCTTCGTGCTCCTCCGTTACTCTTTGGGAGGAGACCGCCCCAGTCAAACTACCCACCAGACACTGTCCGCAGCCCGGATTACGGGCCTACGTTAGAACATCAAACATTAAAGGGTGGTATTTCAAGGTTGGCTCCACGCAGACTGGCGTCCACGCTTCAAAGCCTCCCACCTATCCTACACATCAAGGCTCAATGTTCAGTGTCAAGCTATAGTAAAGGTTCACGGGGTCTTTCCGTCTTGCCGCGGGTACACTGCATCTTCACAGCGATTTCAATTTCACTGAGTCTCGGGTGGAGACAGCCTGGCCATCATTACGCCATTCGTGCAGGTCGGAACTTACCCGACAAGGAATTTCGCTACCTTAGGACCGTTATAGTTACGGCCGCCGTTTACCGGGGCTTCGATCAAGAGCTTCTCCTTGCGGATAACCCCATCAATTAACCTTCCGGCACCGGGCAGGCGTCACACCGTATACGTCCACTTTCGTGTTTGCACAGTGCTGTGTTTTTAATAAACAGTTGCAGCCAGCTGGTATCTTCGACTGGCTTCAGCTCCGGGAGCAAGTCCCTTCACCTACGCGCCAGCGTGCCTTCTCCCGAAGTTACGGCACCATTTTGCCTAGTTCCTTCACCCGAGTTCTCTCAAGCGCCTTGGTATTCTCTACCTGACCACCTGTGTCGGTTTGGGGTACGATTTCGTGTTACCTGGAGCTTAGAGGCTTTTCCTGGAAGCAGGGCATCAGTTACTTCACCACCGTGGTGGCTCGTCGTCACGCCTCAGCCTTAAGACACCCCGGATTTACCAAAGGTGTCAGCCTACACGCTTAAACCGGGACAACCGTCGCCCGGATAACCTAGCCTTCTCCGTCCCCCCTTCGCAGTAACACCAAGTGCAGGAATATTAACCTGCTTCCCATCGACTACGCTTTTCAGCCTCGCCTTAGGGGTCGACTCACCCTGCTCCGATTAACGTTGAACAGGAACCCTTGGTCTTCCGGCGAGCGGGCTTTTCACCCGCTTTATCGTTACTTATGTCAGCATTCGCACTTCTGATACCTCCAGCAACCCTCACAGGCCACCTTCAACGGCTTACAGAACGCTCCCCTACCCAACAACGCATACGCGTCGCTGCCGCAGCTTCGGTGCATGGTTTAGCCCCGTTACATCTTCCGCGCAGGCCGACTCGACCAGTGAGCTATTACGCTTTCTTTAAATGATGGCTGCTTCTAAGCCAACATCCTGGCTGTCTGTGCCTTCCCACATCGTTTCCCACTTAACCATGACTTTGGGACCTTAGCTGGCGGTCTGGGTTGTTTCCCTCTTCACGACGGACGTTAGCACCCGCCGTGTGTCTCCCGTGATAACATTCCTCGGTATTCGCAGTTTGCATCGGGTTGGTAAGCCGGGATGGCCCCCTAGCCGAAACAGTGCTCTACCCCCGAGGATGAGTTCACGAGGCGCTACCTAAATAGCTTTCGGGGAGAACCAGCTATCTCCCGGTTTGATTGGCCTTTCACCCCCAGCCACAAGTCATCCGCTAATTTTTCAACATTAGTCGGTTCGGTCCTCCAGTTAGTGTTACCCAACCTTCAACCTGCCCATGGCTAGATCACCGGGTTTCGGGTCTATACCCTGCAACTTAACGCCCAGTTAAGACTCGGTTTCCCTGCGGCTCCCCTATACGGTTAACCTTGCTACAGAATATAAGTCGCTGACCCATTATACAAAAGGTACGCAGTCACCCCATAAAGAGGCTCCCACTGCTTGTACGTACACGGTTTCAGGTTCTGTTTCACTCCCCTCGCCGGGGTTCTTTTCGCCTTTCCCTCACGGTACTGGTTCACTATCGGTCAGTCAGGAGTATTTAGCCTTGGAGGATGGTCCCCCCATATTCAGACAGGATACCACGTGTCCCGCCCTACTCTTCGAACTCACAGAATGTGCACTTTCGTGTACGGGACTATCACCCGGTGTCGTGCGACTTTCCAGACGCTTCCACTAATGCACAAACTGATTCAGGTTCTGGGCTGCTCCCCGTTCGCTCGCCGCTACTGGGGGAATCTCGGTTGATTTCTTTTCCTCCGGGTACTTAGATGTTTCAGTTCCCCGGGTTCGCCTCGCAACACTATGTATTCATGTTGCGATGATGCACTGGGTGCACCGGGTTTCCCCATTCGGACATCGTCGGCTGTAGCGGTTCATATCACCTTACCGACGCTTTACGCAGATTAGCACGTCCTTCATCGCCTCTGACTGCCAGGGCATCCACCGTGTACGCTTAGTCGCTTAACCTCACAACCCACAGGCGTTTTGCAACGCTTGGGACTGCAGGCATTGAGAGACTCGAACATGTTGTTATTCATTTCTTATTACGGAGAAATGAACCAACACGTCGTTTCAATTTTCAGCTTGTTCCGGATTGTTAAAGAGCAGTATCTCAAACATGACGGTTACGTCAGTTTTGAGATACGTCGTGGAGACACCTTTCACCTGTCACCAAGCAAGTGGCGTCCCCTAGGGGATTCGAACCCCTGTTGCCGCCGTGAAAGGGCGGAGTCCTAACCGCTAGACGAAGGGGACACGGTAGTGTCACGACTTCGCAGCCGTCTTGCTCATTACTTTTCTATCAGACAATCTGTGTGAGCACTTCGCGGGAAGGTATCTTCAGGTAAGGAGGTGATCCAACCGCAGGTTCCCCTACGGTTACCTTGTTACGACTTCACCCCAGTCATGAATCACAAAGTGGTAAGCGCCCTCCCGAAGGTTAAGCTACCTACTTCTTTTGCAACCCACTCCCATGGTGTGACGGGCGGTGTGTACAAGGCCCGGGAACGTATTCACCGTAGCATTCTGATCTACGATTACTAGCGATTCCGACTTCACGGAGTCGAGTTGCAGACTCCGATCCGGACTACGACGCACTTTATGAGGTCCGCTTGCTCTCGCGAGGTCGCTTCTCTTTGTATGCGCCATTGTAGCACGTGTGTAGCCCTACTCGTAAGGGCCATGATGACTTGACGTCATCCCCACCTTCCTCCAGTTTATCACTGGCAGTCTCCTTTGAGTTCCCGGCATTACCCGCTGGCAACAAAGGATAAGGGTTGCGCTCGTTGCGGGACTTAACCCAACATTTCACAACACGAGCTGACGACAGCCATGCAGCACCTGTCTCACGGTTCCCGAAGGCACCAAAGCATCTCTGCCAAGTTCCGTGGATGTCAAGAGTAGGTAAGGTTCTTCGCGTTGCATCGAATTAAACCACATGCTCCACCGCTTGTGCGGGCCCCCGTCAATTCATTTGAGTTTTAACCTTGCGGCCGTACTCCCCAGGCGGTCGACTTAACGCGTTAGCTCCGGAAGCCACTCCTCAAGGGAACAACCTCCAAGTCGACATCGTTTACGGCGTGGACTACCAGGGTATCTAATCCTGTTTGCTCCCCACGCTTTCGCACCTGAGCGTCAGTCTTTGTCCAGGGGGCCGCCTTCGCCACCGGTATTCCTCCAGATCTCTACGCATTTCACCGCTACACCTGGAATTCTACCCCCCTCTACAAGACTCTAGCCTGCCAGTTTCGAATGCAGTTCCCAGGTTAAGCCCGGGGATTTCACATCCGACTTGACAGACCGCCTGCGTGCGCTTTACGCCCAGTAATTCCGATTAACGCTTGCACCCTCCGTATTACCGCGGCTGCTGGCACGGAGTTAGCCGGTGCTTCTTCTGCGGGTAACGTCAATCGGTAAGGTTATTAACCTCACCGCCTTCCTCCCCGCTGAAAGTACTTTACAACCCGAAGGCCTTCTTCATACACGCGGCATGGCTGCATCAGGCTTGCGCCCATTGTGCAATATTCCCCACTGCTGCCTCCCGTAGGAGTCTGGACCGTGTCTCAGTTCCAGTGTGGCTGGTCATCCTCTCAGACCAGCTAGGGATCGTCGCCTAGGTGAGCCATTACCCCACCTACTAGCTAATCCCATCTGGGCACATCCGATGGTGTGAGGCCCGAAGGTCCCCCACTTTGGTCTTGCGACGTTATGCGGTATTAGCTACCGTTTCCAGTAGTTATCCCCCTCCATCGGGCAGTTTCCCAGACATTACTCACCCGTCCGCCACTCGTCACCCGAGAGCAAGCTCTCTGTGCTACCGTTCGACTTGCATGTGTTAGGCCTGCCGCCAGCGTTCAATCTGAGCCATGATCAAACTCTTCAATTTAAGTTTGATTTGCTGCAACAAGTGCAGCGATGCTCATCTGTAAAACGTCATAATGAATTTCATTATGTGTTCACTCGTGAGGCTTTGATATTTTTTTGCGTCCAAAGACGCTGATATCAATCCTGCGAGTGCCCACACAGATTGTCTGATAAATTGTTAAAGAGCGTTGCGAACAGCGGGTTAACCGCCTGTCGCGAGGTGGCGTATATTACGCTTTCCCTCTTCAGAGTCAAACACTTTTTTCAGCGCTTTCATCCGGCGGGATGAATTTCTTCACTCCCTGCTGAGCCGCCTGCGTTGCCGCTTTGCCGTCTCAGTGGTGGCGCATTATAGGGAGTTATTCGGAGCTGACAAGGGTTTATTGCAAAAAAATGATCTTCCGGCCTAAATTTCGCCACAACGCGCTATTTCACAACGATTTGCCTGGTAAGTGCGCAAAATCCTGGGCAAAAAGCGTCACTTTGTTCCAATCGGTATAGTCCACTTCTTTTGACGTATCAGTTTCGCCGCCGGTCATGCGCATAATCAATTGGATCATAATACGATCAAACCAGCGGTAACGCGGATAACGTAGCGCGCCAGCAAATACCGCACAGCATTCTGGTTGCCACGGCGACTTTTCCAGGAACTTGCGCGTATAGGCATTGGTTTCTGGCGTGCACTTATCTGCTTTTCGCGCTGTCAGGTTGACGCTAAAGAAACCATTCACGCGCTGCTGCAACTGCAACTGATGTTGTGTGACAAATTTCATCAGTGCAGGATTAAAATGGCCATAGCGAATCGATGCACCAATCAGCACGCGATCGTACTGCGTCCAATCAACCCTCTGCGCCTGCAGCAAATCGATGACGTCGCACAGCTGCTGCGGCGCTAACGTCTGTGCAATACGCGCGGCAATCTCACGGGTTTGCCCATCTCGGCTGGAATAAAGAATCAACGCTTTCATTACTCAATCCTATTTTTTCATTCACGCCAGAAAGTCGGCGTAAACAGCACCAGCAACGTGAACACTTCGAGGCGTCCAAACAGCATGGTCAAAATCAAAATCCACTTCGCAACATCATTCATCGAAGTGAAGTTATCAGCCACAACACCCAACCCCGGCCCAAGATTATTCAAGGTTGCAGCCACCGCAGCAAACGCAGAGAAATCATCCACGCCAGTCGCGATAATAGCCAGCATGCTCACCAGGAACACCAGAGCATATGCCGAGAAGAATCCCCAAACGGCTTCGAGGATACGTTCTGGCAGCGCACGATTACCCAGCTTAATGGTGTAAACCGCATTCGGGTGCACCAGCCGTTTCAGCTCACGCGACCCCTGCTTAAACAGCAACAGTATACGAATCACCTTCAAACCACCGCCGGTAGACCCCGCCATGCCGCCGATAAACGCCGAGCACAGTAGCAGCACAGGCAGGAACAGCGGCCAGCGTGCGATGCTGTCAGTTGTAAAGCCAGCGGTCGTCGCCATTGATACCACCTGGAAAAACGCCTGATTAAGCGTTTGCCAACCGCTGGAATAGACATTGTGGAACCACAGCACCACCGTACAGATCAGCACCAACGTCAGCTGAACGCCAATAAACATACGGAATTCGGGATCGCGCCAGTAAACTTTGAGATTACGGCCACTTAATAGCGAGAAATGCAGGCCGTAATTACAGCCCGAGATCAGCAAAAACACCGCGACAATAGTGTTAATGGTTGGGCTATTAAAGTAGCCGATGCTGGCATCATGCGTGGAGAAACCACCAATGGCGATAGTTGAGAAACTATGGCCGATGGCATCAAACAGCGGCATGCCTGCCAGCCACAGCGCCACCGCGCACGCCACGGTGAGCAACACATAGATTAACCAAAGGGTTTTGGCCGTTTCCGCAATACGCGGGCGCATCTTGTTATCTTTTAGTGGACCCGGCATCTCGGCCCGGTAAAGCTGCATGCCCCCCACGCCCAGAATCGGCAAAATCGCCACCGCCAGCACGATGATTCCCATCCCGCCGAGCCACTGCAGCATCTGACGATAAAACAGAATTGCTTTTGGCAGCGTATCGAGGCCCACCAGCGTGGTGGCACCGGTGGTCGTGAGTCCAGAGAAGGATTCAAAGAATGCATCGGTAATCGAAAGATGCGGTTGTTCGGCGAAGATAAAGGGCATGGCACCCACGCTACCCAGCACGGTCCAGAACAGCACCACGATGAGGAAGCCTTCACGCGGCTTGAGTTCAGTTTTTTGTTTGCGATTCGGCCACCACAGCAGCGAACCAATCACAATCGCCATCATAAAGGTTTGGCTGAACGCGCGCCCTGCACCGTCACGATAAATTAAAGCAACGAGGCCCGGTAAGATCATGGTCACCGAGAACAGAATCACCAGCAGGCCCACAATGCGGGTAATGGCACGAAAATGCATTCAGCCGTTTCCTTTAAACAGATGCTTTTAGTTTGTCAGCGGGATGAGCGTCAGCGCGCCCCGGCTGTAATCAGAGAGGTTTTGGCGAAAGCCATCAATCTGCCCATGCGGCAGTGCCAAACGTAGCGCAATACGATCCTGATAATGGCTCTCTTCAATGATGCCGTCAAAACGCTGCAGCAAGCGCTCAATGTCGCTGAGTTGGGCATAATCACAGTGCAGGGTAAAGGACTCCATCGGCACTTTACGCTGGCGTACTAGCTGCTTCAGCCCTTGCTGCACCCCGCCGCCATAGGCTTTTACCAGGCCACCGGTACCAAGCATAATGCCGCCGTAGTAGCGCACCACCACCGCAGTAATCTCGCCCATACCGCTGCCCATCAGCTGTGCCAGCATCGGTTTCCCCGCGGTGCCAGACGGCTCACCATCATCGGAGAACCCCAACTGTTGCGAATCATCTGGCGCACCGGCCACCCACGCCCAGCAGTGATGCCGCGCGGTGGGATGTTCCTGCTTCACCTGCTGCACAAACGCGCGCGCCGCTTCCACGCCCGCAGTATGCGCCAGCAAAGTGATGAAGCGACTTTTCTTAATGGTTTCCTCGCTGAGACTCACGGCCTCAGCGGGAATGTCATAAGCATCCATCAGGCAAGGTGCAGATCGCGCGTCATATTTTCAATACGATTGGCGTGAACCACCACGTTATCCTCGATACGAATACCGCCATACGGTTTCAATGCATCGATTGCTGCCCAGTCAAAGTACTGGCTGAACTTGCCGCCGCGCAGCTTCGCCAGCAGCGAATCGATAATATAGAAGCCGGGTTCAATAGTCAGCACCATGCCAGGTTCCAGCACGCGCGTGCAGCGCAGGTAAGGATAGTGTGAGGGTGCAGCGAGATGCGTGCCGCTGTCGTCCTGCATAAAGCCCGCCACGTCATGCACCTGCAGGCCCAGCGGATGTCCCAGACCGTGCGGCATAAACGGACCGGTTAAATCTTCTGCCACCAGCGTCTCTTCGGTCAGGCCTTTCACCAGCTCAAACTTCAGCAGCAGACGCGCAATGCGCTGATGCATTTGTAGATGATAATCGGTATAGCGCACACCTGCTTTCAACGTGGCGATCAGCGCCAGCTCTTCCTTGTTCATCGCGGCGATCATATCGGCATAACGCGATTTACTCTGCGCCGCATAGCTGCGCGTCAGATCGGCGGCATAACCGAGATATTCCGCACCGGCGTCAATCAGAAAGCTATGGCGTTTCGCGGGCGGCTGGTGATCCAGTTTGGTGTAATGCAGCACAGCAGCATGTTCATTGAGCGCGACGATATTGCCGTAAGGCACATCGGTATCGCGATGACCGGTAGCCGTCAGATAGGCGATGTTGATATCGAACTCGCTCATACCCGATTCGAATGCCTCTTTGGCTGCGCGATGGCCCGCCACCGCCAGCTTCTGCGCTTCTCGCATACACGCCAGTTCGTAATCTGTTTTGATGCTGCGATGGTAATGCAGGAAGTCGATCACACCTTTAGGATTCACCTGCTCGCTATGAATGCCGAGCTGCGCAGCGCGAGACGGTACCGGACCGATATACGCCACGTTATCGCGCTGAGCAGGCAACAGCTGCGCAATGTCATCAGCGTTCTTCAAGCCGATTACGTCAACATCGTTGGTCCAAAAGCTATTCGGCAGCGGCTCAACGTTGTGCCAGTAATCCACCGGTGAATAAAACCACAGTTTCGGTTTATTCACGCCATCAATCCATAACCAGCAGTTTGGCACCTGCGTCACCGGCACCCATGCTTTAAACTGGGGATTCACCTTAAACGGATAGTCATGATCGTCGAGAAAAACGGTCAGCAGCTCGCCGGAATGAATCAGCATGGCATCAAGCTTAAAGCGAGCCAGCACCTGTTGCGCCCGCTTCTGCAGCGTATCGATGTGCGCGTGATACAGGGTTTTCAGTGAATCCATGGACTTGTCTCCGATGTCGCGAAAGTGGCCGCAGTGTAGCACAGGCGTGTTGCGGATGCCGTCTTGCACGCGCTGTGATCGCCGTACCAAATAATCAAACTCTCGTTTGCAAATAATTAACATCACACTCACACTCCGATCCATCTGGTATGACCAGATCATCATTCGCGGTTTCAGGAGACGAACATGCTCTACCAAGGCGATACCCTTTCAGTGCACTGGCTTGACGACGGCATCGCCGAGCTGGTATTCGATGCGCCCGGTTCGGTGAACAAACTCGATACCAAAACTGTCGCCTCATTAGGCGAGGCGCTGAGCGTATTGGAACAACAACCCGCGCTGCGCGGCCTGCTGCTGTCATCAGCCAAACCGGCGTTTATCGTCGGAGCCGACATCACAGAGTTCCTGTCGTTGTTTGATGCGCCGGAAGAGAGCCTGAGCCAGTGGCTGGCTTTCGCCAACAGCATCTTCAATCGGCTGGAAGATTTACCCGTACCCACCGTGGCGGCTATCGACGGCTATGCGTTAGGCGGCGGCTGCGAATGCGTGCTGGCGGTGGACTTCCGTGTTGCCACGCCAACTGCGCGCATCGGCCTGCCAGAAACCAAACTGGGCATTATGCCGGGTTTTGGCGGCAGCGTGCGCTTACCGCGCCTGCTGGGTGCTGACAGCGCGATGGAAATCATCGCCGCGGGCAAAGATGTGGATGGCAACAGCGCCCTGAAGCTCGGCCTGGTTGATGCAGTCGTCAGTAGCGACAAATTACGTGCGGCTGCGCTAACCGTGTTGCAAGACGCTATCACGCAGGGCAACTGGCAGGCGCGTCGCGCACCCAAGCTAGCGCCGCTGAAACTCAGTCCGATTGAAGCCGCAATGAGCTTCACGATCGCCAAAAGTATGGTGATGCAAACGGCTGGCAAACACTATCCGGCGCCGGTTACCGCCGTGAAAACCATTGAAGCCGCCGCCAGTCTTGGTCGTGACGATGCTCTGAAACTGGAAACCGCTGCTTTTGTGCCGCTGGCGCAAAGCGATGTCGCCCGCGCACTGGTTGGTATTTTCCTTAACGATCAGTACGTCAAAGGTTTGGCGAAGAAACACAGCAGCGCGGCAGGAGCTCCTCAGCAAGCAGCAGTATTAGGCGCAGGCATCATGGGCGGCGGCATCGCCTATCAATCGGCATGGAAAGGCGTGCCGGTGATGATGAAAGATATCAATCCACAGGCGTTGACGCTGGGCATGACAGAAGCCAGCAAGCTGCTTAACAAACAGTTGGAACGCGGCAAAATTGACGGGGCCAAACTGGCCAGCGTGCTCACCACCATTCAGCCGACGCTGGATTACGCCGGTTTTGAACGCACCGATGTGGTAGTGGAAGCCGTTGTTGAGAATCCGCAGATCAAAGCCAAAGTGCTGGCGGAAACTGAGCAGCACCTGCGCGGAGATGCCATTCTGGCCTCTAACACTTCCACCATTCCAATTAGCCAGCTGGCAAAAGCTCTGCAACGCCCGGAAAACTTCTGCGGCATGCACTTCTTCAATCCGGTACCACGGATGCCGCTGGTAGAAGTGATTCGCGGCGAGCAAACCTCGGAAGCGACCATCAGCAAAGTGGTGGCCTGGGCCAGCAAGATGGGCAAAACGCCGATTGTGGTCAACGACTGCCCGGGTTTCTTTGTGAACCGTGTGCTGTTCCCCTACTTCGCGGCTTTCAGTCTGCTACTGCGCGACGGAGCGGATTTCCGCCAGATCGACAAAGTGATGGAAAAACAGTTCGGCTGGCCGATGGGCCCGGCCTGGTTATTGGATGTGGTCGGTATTGATACCGCGCACCATGCCCAGCAAGTGATGGCGCAAGGTTTCCCGTCACGTATGCAGAAAGATTATCGCGACGCCATTGATGTGCTGTTCGAAGCCAAACGCTATGGTCAGAAAAACGGCCAGGGTTTTTACCGCTGGGAGCAGGACAAAAAAGGCAAAGCACAGAAGAAAGCCGATGCGGCAGTGGATGCGCTGTTGGCACCCATCAGCCAGCCAACCCGCGTGTTTAGCGATGAAGAGATTGCTAACCGCATGATGCTGCCGATGCTCAATGAAGTCGTGCGCTGCCTTGAAGAGAAGATCATCGCCTCGCCGGCGGAAGCCGACATGGCGCTGGTTTATGGCCTCGGCTTCCCACCTTTCCGCGGCGGCGCATTCCGCTACATGGATACGCTCGGCAACAGCAACGTCGTCGATCAGGCTAAGCGTTATGCCGCTCTAGGCCCGCTGTATGCGCTGCCGGAGCTGCTGTTGCAAAAAGCCCATCAGCATCAGAGCTGGTATCCCGCGGTGCAACCAATTGACGAAGCGGCGCTGCAAAGTGCCTGAGGTAATAAAAATGGAAAAAGTGGTGATTGTTGATGCGGTACGCACGCCGATGGGCCGCTCCAAAGGCGGTGCATTTCGCCAGGTTCGCGCGGAAGATCTTTCGGCGCATTTAATGCGCGAGCTGCTGAGCCGTAATCCGTCGGTCGATCCCGCCGCGCTGGACGATATTATCTGGGGCTGCGTACAGCAGACGCTGGAACAAGGTTTCAACATTGCACGTAACGCTGCGCTGCTGGCGGAGATCCCCCATCGTGTACCTGCCAGCACCGTCAACCGCCTGTGTGGTTCGTCGATGCAGGCGCTGCACGATGCGGCCCGAGCGATCATGGTGGGCGATGCGCACGCTTGCTTGATTGGTGGTGTAGAACATATGGGCCACGTGCCAATGAGCCACGGCGTGGATTTCCATCCAGGCCTTGGTCGCACGGTGGCAAAAGCGGCAGGCATGATGGGTTTAACTGCTGAAATGCTGGCGCGCATGCATCACATCACGCGCGAACAGCAAGACGCATTTGCCCTGCGTTCACACCAGCGCGCATGGGCAGCCACTCAGCGCGGTGACTTTAAGCGCGAAATCGTGCCAACCTACGGCCACGATGCCGATGGCGTGTTGAAGCGTTATGAAACCGATGAAGTGATTCGCGAAGAGACCAGCCTGGAGGGATTAGCCTCGTTGCGTCCGGCATTCGATCCGGTGAATGGCACCGTCACCGCGGGTAGCTCATCGGCGCTCTCCGATGGCGCCGCCGCCATGTTGATGATGAGCGAAAGCCGCGCGCGCGAACTCGGCTTAACGCCGCGCGCACGTATTCGCAGCATGGCGGTCGTCGGCTGCGATCCGTCGATTATGGGCTACGGACCGGTTCCCGCCAGTAAGCTGGCGCTGAAGCGTGCGGGTTTAAGCGTGCAGGATATCGACTTGTTCGAGTTCAACGAGGCCTTTGCCGCCCAGGCGCTGCCGTGCATCAAGGACATGGGCTTGCTGGAACAGTTGGATGAGAAGGTGAATTTAAATGGCGGCGCGATTGCGCTCGGTCATCCACTGGGATGCTCCGGTGCGCGTATCAGTACCACGCTGCTGAATCTGATGGAACGTCGCGATGCACAATTTGGTCTGGCGACCATGTGCATTGGCTTAGGCCAGGGCATCGCAACGGTATTCGAACGGGTTTAATACGTTAACCATTGCACGTGTTCCCGCCCTCTCGGGCGGGCTTTTTTGTCTGTCAGATAAACGCAAACGCATCGCCGAACATCTGTGCTTCCAGCGCGCCGCGCTCAGCGCAGAAACGCTCCCGCGCAATCTTCGCCATCTCAAAACGACCGGCAATGTAAATGTCGTGTTCGCTGAGTGAAGCGTAATCCTGCATCACCGCCGTCAGCACCGTACCACTGCGCCCTACCCAATCGTCCGCCGGTTGCTCAACCACCGGAATCACTTTCAGGTTCGGATGCTTCACCGCTAGCGCATTCAACTCATCCAAATCGTACAGGTGCATCAGCTCACGACCGCCCCAGTAAATCGCAATCTCACGATCGGGCTTTTGTGCCAGCGCGGTCAGCAGAATAGAACGCGCGTAGGAGAAGCCAGTGCCACCGGCGATCAGAATGATTGGACGATCGCTCTCTTCACGCAGCCAGGCATCGCCATGCGGCATATCTACCGTAATCTGACGATCGTTTTTAATGCGATCCATCACCGCCATCGCGTAGAGATTGAGATCGGATGCGCCGATGTGCAGTTCAATGATGTCTTTTTCCATCGGCGTGGACGCCAGAGAAAACGGGCGCTTATCGCGCTCATCCATCACTACCATCAGATATTGTCCGGCGCGGAAACTAAAATCCGCGGCCGGAATCAAACGGACGCGGAAAACCGTATCCGTAATCGCTTCAACCGAAGTTACTTTGCAGCTTAACGTTGTCATGCGTTCCCTTTTTCTTCGGGTCTGGTTGGTCTGCCGCTTTTAGCGCTGCGGCGGCTCGGCAAAGATTGCTAATTCATCCCAAATGGCGTCAATACGCGCCGTAACGGCCGGATCTTTGACAATCGGCGTGCCCCATTCGCGTGTGGTTTCGCCCGGCCACTTATTAGTGGCATCGAGTCCCATCTTCGAGCCCAAACCGGAAACCGGTGAGGCAAAGTCGAGATAGTCGATCGGCGTATTCTCAACCAGCACCGTATCACGTGCCGGATCCATGCGCGTGGTAATCGCCCAAATCACATCGTTCCAGTCACGTGCGTTAACGTCGTCATCACATACAATCACAAACTTGGTGTACATGAACTGGCGCAGGAAAGACCACACGCCGAACATCACGCGTTTGGCGTGACCGGCATACTGTTTTTTAATCGTCACCACGGCAAGGCGATAAGAACACCCTTCTGGCGGGAGATAGAAATCCACAATCTCCGGGAACTGCTTGATCAAAATCGGCACCAGCACTTCATTCAGCGCGACGCCCAGCACCGCCGGTTCATCCGGTGGACGCCCGGTGTAGGTTGAATGATAAATCGGGTTGCGACGTTGCGTTACGTGCGTCACGGTAAACACCGGGAAACTATCTACTTCATTGTAGTATCCCGTGTGATCGCCGTACGGCCCTTCCGGCGCCATGTCTCCTGGCTCGATATAGCCTTCCAGCACGATTTCCGCGCTCGCAGGCACTTCAAGTTCGTTCGAGATGCACTTTACCACTTCGGTTTTGTTGCCACGCAGCAAACCGGCAAAGGCATATTCAGAGAGCGTATCAGGCACCGGCGTGACCGCGCCGAGAATGGTGGCAGGATCGGCGCCAAGCGCTACCGATACCGGAAAACGCTCACCCGGATGCGCTTTGCACCACTCCTGGAAATCCAGCGCGCCGCCGCGATGCGACAGCCAGCGCATAATCACGCGATTCTTACCGATCACCTGCTGGCGATAGATACCGAGGTTTTGCCGCTCTTTGTGCGGGCCGCGCGTGACGGTCAATCCCCAGGTGATCAGCGGCGCGGCATCGCCCGGCCAGCATTTCATCACAGGAATACGCGATAGATCGACTTCATCACCGCTAAAAATCTCTTCCTGACACGGCGCGTTGCGCAGGCGCTTGGTGGGCATATTCAATACTTGCTTGAACTGCGGCATTTTATCGAAGAGATCGCGGAAGCCTTTTGGCGGCTCCGGCTCTTTCAGGAACGCCAGCAGTTTACCCACCTCACGCAGCGCACTGACCTCTTCCTGGCCCATGCCCATCGCCACGCGCTTCGGGGTACCAAACAGATTGCACAGCACTGGCATGTCGTACCCTTTTGGGTTCTCGAACAGTAACGCCGGGCCGCCGGCACGCAGGGTGCGATCGGCAATTTCCGTCATCTCCAGTTCAGGATCGATCTCCTGAGTGATGCGCTTTAACTCGCCACGCTGTTCCAGCAGCGAGAGGAAGTCTCGTAAATCCTGATATTTCATGCGGCTTTAGCTTTCCGGCCAGAGTGAAGCGCCATTATAGGTGTGTTTCACGCTAGCATGTTGAGGTTTCTGAGTCAGAAGTGCGTCAGGCTGGCTGACAGGAAAACGGCACCAGCGACTGTATCGCCAGCACATCATGATATGCCGCAGTCGGTTCGCCGTGGCGGAACACTTTGAAGTCTTCACCGCGTGCGCTGTAGTAACGCAGACGATTTTCACTCACGTGCAGGAAGCTGGCTTCGCGCAGCGCAATCACCGATTCATGCGGGTTAACGGCGCAGAATTCAGCCAGACGTTCATCGCGCGTTTCGCCCATATGACCGCTGACGTGCGCATCCAGATAATGCGGATTGATCTGCACCGGGAACAGACCAAGTGCCGGAAGCACCACACTGCTGCGCACTGGCATATCATTGGTGGTTCTGATTGAAGGCGTTGCTACGTTGCATCCGGCGCTCCAGCCGATGTACGGCACATCACGCTCACGCACCGCGCGTTGAATCGCGACGATCAGGCCGTGCTCATGCAGCATTTGATTGAGGAACCAGGTATTTCCACCGCTCACCAAAATCAGCTCAGCTTGCTCAATCGCCGCAACGGGCGAGGTAAACTCATGCACGGTACGCACTTCAATACCTAATGAATCTGATAAATCCTGGGCTCGCTGCGCATGATCGCCACGAATAATCGCGTAGGGCACCAATACCGCGGATGTGATTCCACGCTGGGCGATCATCGCGTGCAGTTGCGGGTGGGCGTAACTCAACAGCGGCGCATCGTCAGCCACTTTGCCATTACTTAACAGGAACAGTTCCATCAGCCACTCCATTTCAATCGTAAGATGGAGAAGGAGTCTGATACAGATGGTTGTCGGCCGTCAATTTTCTTGCAAGAAACGGTGACAAAGACGTATCAATCAGAAGATTCGCAGTGAAATTTTTTTCAGCATACCGTTTCCCTCGGCCGATGCGCTATAACTCTGACAGCAGGTTTGATATTCTTAGCGTCCATTATTTGGGAGCAGTTATGGAATCCTGGTACTTACTCTATTGTAAACGTGGACAACTGTTGCGCGCGAAAGAACATCTTGAGCGGCAAGCGGTGAATTGCCTTAGCCCGATGATCGCTCTGGAGAAGATTGTGCGCGGTAAACGCACTACCGTGAGTGAACCGCTGTTCCCCAACTATTTGTTTATCGAGTTTGATCCCGAAGAGATTCACACCACCACCATCAGCAGCACGCGCGGTGTCAGCCATTTCGTACGCTTCGGCACCATGCCGGCGACCGTATCGCATAATGTGATCGAAGCGCTGCAAACCGATACACCGCAGATCGTACTCGATCCGGAAACGCCGCAGAGCGGTGATGAAGTGATCATCACCGATGGCACTTTCGAAGGGCTGCGCGCCATTTTTGCCGAGCCGGATGGTGAAACGCGTTCGGTGCTGCTGCTAAACATGCTGAATAAACAGGTGATGCGCAGCGTGGATAACAAGCAGTTCCGTAAACTTTAAGCCAATTTAAACAGCTGGCGCGCGTTGAGATTGACCTGCGCGCCCAGCGCTTCTGCCTCTTCACCGCGCCAGTTTGCTACTTGCTGCACAATGTGCGGCAGGAAACACGGCTCGTTGCGACGCGAAGTCGGCCTTGGATGCATATCGCGCGGCAGTAAATAGGGCGCATCCGTTTCCAGCAACAGTCGCTCGGCCGGAATCAACGGCAGCAGTTCACGCAGTTCCATACCGCGACGTTCGTCGCACACCCAGCCGGTAATGCCTACAGAAAGTCCCAGCGCCAGACAAGACTGCAGCTCATCGCGCGTGCCGGTAAAACAGTGCACCACCGCACCCGCCAGTTTTGGCAACCACGGCTCAAGCACGGCAACAAAACGCTCGTGTGCTTCGCGGCAATGCAAAAAAACGGGCAGCTGCAGCTCAGCGGCCAACGCCAGCTGCGCATCAAAAGCATACTCTTGCTGATCGTGTGCCGAGAGATTGCGATTGAAATCCAGTCCACATTCGCCGATGGCGACGACTTGTTCGCTCTCCGCGAGACGGCGCAAGGTATTCGCCGTCTCCGCCGACCATTCGCTGGCGTGATGCGGATGGACGCCCGCTGTCGACCAGCAATAACCAGCATGTAATGCTGCTAGCTGGCGTGCCTGCTGACTCTCAAGCGCATTGGTGCCGGTAATTAACAGGCCGGTGACGCCTGCTTCGCGCGCACGTTTCACAACCTGCTCGCGATCTTTTGCGAATTGCGTGCTGGTCAGGTTTACACCGATATCAAACATGTTTTCTCCCCAATAAAAAAACCGCCCAATGGGCGGTTTAGATGCTTTCTCTTCCCGCTCGCTAGCGGGTGCCCTGCATTAAGGACATCAGGATTCGGTATTGTGTTCCTCATCCGAAGCGTGACGCCCTTTACCCACATAGTAACGGGAGAAGAATACGCCGACTTCAAACAGGCAGTACATCGGAATAGCGAGCAAAGTTTGGGAGAAAACGTCTGGCGGTGTGAGCAACATCCCAACAACGAACGCGCCAACCAAAATGTAAGGACGTTTCTTTTTCAGATCTTCCGGCGAGGTGATGCCCGTCCAGCATAGCAGCACAATCGCAATCGGCACCTCAAACGCCACGCCAAACGCCATGAAGATCGTCATAACGAAGTCGAGGTAGTTAGTAATATCCGTCGCGATAGTCACGCCCTGCGGCGCGGTTTTGGCAAAGAAGCCAAACGCCAGCGGGAACACGATGAAGTAAGCGAACGCCACGCCGACATAGAACAGCAGCGTACTGGAGAATAGCAGCGGCATCACCAGTTTACGCTCGTGACGATACAGCGCTGGCGCCACAAACGCCCATACCTGATACAGAATCACCGGCACGGCCAAAAATACCGAGACAATGATCGTGAGCTTGATAGGGGTAAAGAACGGCGATGCAACATCGGTGGCGATCATGCTCGCCCCGGCAGGCATCTGGCTAATCAGCGGTGACGCTACCAGATGGTAAATATCATTCGCAAAGTAGACCAGACACAGAAAGATGACTAAAACAGCGATGATGCAGTTCAACAAACGCTTGCGTAGCTCAATCAGATGGCTAATGAGCGGTTGGGTATCTTCAACGGCCATGTTTATGGTTCATCTTTTACGAGAGAAGTCTTCGCGGTGCTTTGTGGGGCACTGGCGACGGAGTGAGTTTCCGCTACAGGGGATACGTCATGTGGCTGCTGCGGAGCCTGCGCAGGTGCACTGGTTTGATGCTCCGCTGCAGCGGGCGTGACAGGCGGTGAAGTCACTGGCTGGGCAGCCTCTGCTGCTGGCCGGGTCTGATGAATGGTGTTCGCTTCATCTTCCTCTTTTTCGAGATCGATGCTCTGCTGCACGGAGCGCTTCATGGAGTCAGCGGTTTTCCGCAGTTCTTCCATCGACTCTTTCAGCTCCGGCGACAGCGTGCCGCGGCCCGCCTCTTCTACCTTTTTCAGGCTGTCCTGCAGCTCCTGCAGTTTCAGCTCCTGCGCCAGTTCATTTTGTACATTCGCCGCCAGCGAGCGAATGGCTCTGATCCAGCCAACGACAGTTTTCACCGCAACCGGTAAGCGCTGCGGGCCAAGCACAATTAGCCCGATAACGAACACCAATACCAGTTCACTAAAACCAATGTCGAACACAGTTATACCTGCTTGTCGTTCCGGGCGTCGTCTTTAGTCGCCGAGGTTTGCTGTTTGTCTGCCAGAGTTTTGGCGTTGAAGTCAGCGTCCTGCTCTTTCGGTTGATCCTTTTTATCGTCTTCGTCACCCATGGCTTTTTTGAAGCCGCGAATGGAAGATCCCAAATCCGAACCCAGGTTGCGAAGTTTATTGGTACCGAACAGAAGTACAACAATGACGGCAATGATTAACAATTGCCAAATACTGATACCGCCCATGAGATATGCCTCTAATATTCTGTGAAAAACTGTTGATTGTAACGCACAGAAAGCCCGTATGATTTCGGGCTTAAGCTTGCGACATTACGCGATTTGCACCAGGCAGACAATCAGTTTGTCTTGCGCCAGCCGATAAGCCAGGTGACGATGCCTGCGGCCATTAATAGCGCGGGAAAGAAATCCCAGTCCGGTCGACTTAACAGCACGGCGGTGCCACTTAATAACAGTGTAGCGCCTACACCGAAGAGGTAGCGCGCCTGATGATTGCGCGTTCGCTGTGCATTTAAATCGGTGACGAGTTTATCGACACTGTGCTTCAATAATTTGTGCTGGCGCATGCTGTCGTAAAAAAGTTCCGGCAGTTCTGGCAATTTTTCCGCCCAGTACGGCGCCTTCTCTTTCACCGCCCGCAGGATCGCCGGAATCCCAATCTGGTCTTTGATCCAATCCTCGAGGAACGGCTTGGCCGTTTTCCACAGATCGAGCTGAGGATAGAGCTGGCGGCCAATCCCTTCGACATAAAGCAGCGTTTTCTGCAGTAGCACCAGCTGCGGCTGCACTTCCATATTAAAGCGACGCGCCGTATTAAACAGGTTTAGCAGCACATGCCCGAAGGAGATCTCGGCCAGCGGCTTTTCGAAAATCGGTTCACATACGGTACGAATGGCGAATTCGAAGTCTTCCACATTGGTATCGGGCGGCACCCAGCCGGAATCAACGTGCAGCTCAGCCACTTTGCGATAATCGCGATTAAAGAAGGCAATGAAATTCTCTGCCAGATAGCGCTTATCTTCCTTGTTTAGCGAGCCAACGATGCCACAGTCAATGCCGATGTACTGCGGATCTTCCGGGTGGTCATAGCTGACGAAAATATTGCCAGGATGCATGTCGGCATGGAAGAAACTGTCGCGGAATACCTGGGTGAAGAACACCTGCACGCCGCGCTCCGCCAGCAGCTTCATATTGACGCCGTGCTGCTCCAGCGTAGCGATATCTGAGATGGGAATACCGTAAATGCGCTCCATCACCATCATCGATTCGCTGCAGTAATCGGAAAACACTTCCGGTACATACAGCATGCGGCTTTGATCGAAGTTACGCCGCAGTTGGATGGCGTTCGCCGCCTCACGTAGTAAATTCAGCTCATCAATCAAGGTTTTTTCATAGTCGCGCACCACTTCTACCGGGCGTAAACGACGCCCATCTGGCAGTAAACGCGGCACCCATCGCGCCAGACGATAAATCAAGCGCATATCCGCTCGGATCACCGGCAGGATATCGGGACGAATCACTTTGATCACCACGTCACGACCATTGGATTTCAACGTTGCCGTATGTACCTGCGCGATGGAGGCGGACGCCAGCGGTTTGATGTCGAAATCGTCAAACCAGGTTTCTACCGGCCCGCCAATCGACTTTTCAATCTGCTGCTTCGCTTTAAAACCATCAAAAGGTGCCACACGGTCTTGCAACACTGCCAGCTCATCGGCAATCGCCGGTGGGAACAGATCGCGCCGCGTGGAAAGCATCTGACCAAATTTGATCCACACCGGACCAAGCTGCTCCATCGCTAAACGGATACGCACGCCAGCGGAAGCGTCTTTGTGTTGATTAGGGATCCAGAAAATGCAGCGCCGCCACAAGCGTAAAAGCAGCGTGAAGCGCATGCGGGGAATCAGTTCATCAAGGCCGTAAGTAAGAAAGATCTTGATGATGAAGTATAAGCGCCGAATTTCTCCCAGCGTCATTTCGCCTCCAGCTGTGCCAAACGCGTTTCAAACGCATTGAGCGAACGTTCCATCGCTTCCACTTCCTCGCAGAACCATGCCAACTCCAGTGCACCCGGCGCGACGCGCCACTCTTCGGTTAGCGCCTGGCCAAGATAATCCTGACGGCGGGTCACCTGCTGCTGCACAAATTTCAACGCCTGGCGTGCGGCCTGGCTAATGCCCTGCGCGGCAATATCACCCATCCACGGCGCAAGATATTCTGCCGGGTCAAGCTCGGCGAGATCCATCAGCGCAGAGAACTGCTGCACCACCTGCAAATCACCTTCCACGTCCAATTCACCGCTACGGATTAAACCGGTGAGTTGCTGACGGTCGCGCAGTTTCGGCAAGGTGCTGAGACGCAGGCTCACCGCGCAGTCGCCGCTGTCCTGCCAATCACTCAACACATCAAGCTGTGATTCGCTAAACACCAGCACTAAGGGAAAATCGAGCTCTTGCAGGCGCAGCAGCAACACTTTACCTGCCAGACGCTGACGCGCGGCTTTAAGGCTGCGATCGCGGTACAGAACACGGTTCAGGGCGGTCTCAAGACCGCCGGTAATAAGAGGAGTTAAAGTCATGATGGATTAGAATTTAAATCCGCGATGCAGCGCGACAATACCGCCAGTCATATTGAAGTAGGTGGTATTTTCAAAACCCGCATCGTTCATCATCGCTTTCAGGGTTTCCTGATCGGGATGCATACGTATTGACTCCGCCAGATAACGATAGCTCTCGGCATCTTGCGCCACCAGCTGACCAATACGCGGCAGAATATGGAATGAATAGGTGTCGTAAGCTTTGCTCAGCGGCTCCAGTAGCGGCTTGGAGAATTCCAGCACCAGCAGGCGTCCGCCCGGCTTCAGCACGCGGAACATCGACGCCAGCGCTTTCTCTTTTTCGGTGACGTTACGCAAACCGAACGAGATGGTAATGCAATCGAAATAGTTATCCGGGAAAGGCAGCGCTTCGGCGTTAGCCTGCACATAGCTGACGTTGCCCGAGACGCCGAGATTACGCAGCTTTTCGCGCCCCATCTTCAGCATGGAGCTGTTGATGTCAGCCAGGACAACCTGGCCCGTTTCGCCGACCAGACGCGAGAATTTTGCCGTCAGATCGCCGGTACCACCCGCCAGGTCTAACACACGCTGACCGCGGCGCACGCCGCTGCTATCAATGGTAAAACGCTTCCAGACACGATGGATGCCAAACGACATCAAATCGTTCATCAGGTCATATTTTGCCGCGACGGAGTGAAACACGTCCGCGACTTTATCGGCCTTTTCGCTTTTAGCGACGGTCTGGAAGCCAAAATGGGTAGTTTCCTGCTGTGATTCATCTGCCATCGGTTTTACCTGTTCCACAAACAATTCTTGCCGAAGTGTATCAGAGTCGCGCTACACGAGCACGCGACCACCGTGCTATTCGTTGATGCGGCGCAGCGAATCCGTTGTTGGATCCGTGGCGTTTTCATCAACCGCGGGATCGTCAGCCCAATCTTCATCCGCCTCTTCCGGCTGCGCCTGTTCCACCAGCTGTGGATTGATGGGCCGCTTGATCTCGACACCCAGCGAGCGGAAGGCTTCACTTTGCGCAATCAGGTTGCCGCGCCCTTCTGACAGCTTTTTCATCGCCTGATGATAACTTTGCTGCGCTTTATCCAGATTATGCCCAATGCCGCTCATGTCATCGACGAACAGCCGCATCTTGTCATACAGCCGCGTTGCCCGATCGGCGATACGCTGCGCGTTGCGGCTTTGATGCTCGTAACGCCAGAGATTGTTAATGGTACGCAGCGCCACCAGCAGCGTCGTTGGACTCACCAGCATAATATTCTGCTGTAACGCTTCGCTGATCAGCTCTGGCTGGCGATCGATGGCCAGCAGAAACGCGGGCTCCACCGGGATAAACATCAACACATAATCCAGAGAGCGTAAACCGGGCAATTGTTGGTAATCTTTTCGGCCGAGCAGCCGAATATGGCCGCGCATGGCATTGACGTGCTCCTGAATCGCCTGCTCACGCGTGGCTTCATCGTCAGCATTGAAATAGCGCTCGTAGGCCACCAATGTCATTTTGGCATCAATCACCACATCTTTGCCCTGCGGCAGTCGGACGATAACATCCGGCTGCATCCTGCCCTGCTGTTCCAGCTGCACGCTCACCTGCGTTTGGTATTCATGGCCTTCACGCAGACCTGAGGCTTCGAGTACGCGGCTGAGCACCACTTCGCCCCAGTTGCCCTGGATTTTATTATCGCCTTTCAGCGCTTTGGTGAGGTTGACCGCTTCCTGTGCCATCTGTGCGTTCAGTTGCTGCAACTGACGGATTTCGTGCGTCAGCGTATGACGTTCGCGCGCTTCCAGGCCAAAGCTGTCATTCACCTGGCGGCGGAAACCGTCCAGCTGTTCACGCAGCGGAGCAATCAGGCTATTCAGACTCTGACGGTTTTGTTCATCGACACGTCGTCCACTGTTTTCGAAAATGCGATTCGCCAGATTTTCAAACTGCGCGCTAAGGCGCTGCTCGCTATTGGTCAGCAGCCGCTGTTTCTCCTCGGCGCCGTAACGCGTCTCTTCAAGCCGAATGGTGACTTCGCGCAGTTCAGCTTCCTGGGCGCTATTCACTTCAAGCTGATTACGCAATTCACGACTGAGCTGCTCACTTTCGCCGCGCCAGTAATCAAGCTGCTGTAAGCGCTCTTGCGCACCGCTAAGCGCGCCATGCAGTTGACGCAGCTCTTGTTCGCGCTGCTGGAGCTGCTGCTGAAGGTGTTCGAGCTGCTGCTGTTGACGCTGCTGCGCCTCTTCCAACAGACGGCGCTCGGTGGTGAAGCTGGCGTGTTGATGACCGGCGCGCAGCTGGGCAATGATCCAGCCAATGCCCAGGCCGGCCAGTGCCAGCGCGCCGCTAATGATAAGTTGTTGATCCATAATTCCCCCGCGGATCGTCTCGCTGAGGGAAAAGGTAGAGGTGTACTGTATGAATGTCCAGACAATATTTACCGCGTTTTGACGGTCAGCTTGCCCGCTTTCCACGCATCAATCAGGAAGAACGGCATGGGCAGCACCCATTCGGTTTCGTTCTGTATTTTAGCCGGATAGGTCCAGCTTTCTCCGTCATAAGTGATCTCAACCCGCTGCCAACCGTTTTCCGCATTATCCACGACACCCGCCATGCTGGAGAAGCCCGCGTTACTGCCGACATGGAAACTGTTGGTTTGCCAGCGAATCGGTTGATGCGTCGGCCAAGGCTGTGCCTGATGAAAATGAAAAATATCATCGTGACTGAGCAAACTGTCGCGCACCGTTGGCCACAGCGCCACTTTAAGGAAGTACTGATCGGTAAAGCGTTCGCTGCCTTGATACTGGGCGATAAAATCGCGCATCTGCTGTTCAACATTGTGGAACACGCCGTGACAGCCGCCCCACATGCCCGCGAGCAGCAGTTCGGTGTGAGTAAAGTAGTCACGCATGTGGTGGAACCAGTACGGTGAATTCAGCCAGGCTTCCACCGCCGCGACTTCGCGCTCTGACAGCAGCGAATCGGCATCACGCACGATAAAGCGTTTAACGCTGGGATCGTCCATCACCAGAAAACGCCACAGCGTAGGGAAGAGCGTTTTTTCCTGCGACATATCCACCAGCTGGCTATTCGGCTGCTGCAGACGTTGCCAGACATGCTGCGGTACGCTGTCGTCGAGATAAATGCGGCAGATCCAGTCAGGATAAAGCTCGCGCGCCACTTCGATGTTTTTAATCAGCGTTTCACAGTAGCGTGGCTGATCGCCGAACAGGCTGAAGGCGATGATATTCTCCGCGGGGTTACTGCGATGAAACGGCGGCGGCGCAGCGGAAGGTAACACGACTTTCTGGCCCTTGCTGAAGGTCGCATCGGATTTCTCCAGCGACTCCAGGCCGTAACGCGCCACTTCATCGTGCTTTTCCAGCCAGCCGCAAACTTCCGTCAAGCCATCCAGCCAGGTTTCCGAGGCTTGTGCACGCTGCGCCGGCGGGGCCTGATAGACCTTCTGGTAAATCTTATACGCTTTTTTATATTCGCCCACACGCATCAGTGTTAGCGCGTAGTCGCTAAGCACCTGCATATGCTGAGGCAAAACGCGCAGCACTTCTTCACAACACTGACGCGCAAGGGGATAGTTCGCAGCCGTCATGGCGGCGCGAAATCGTGCTGCTGCACCTTCAACGCGTGATTGCGCAGCAGCGGGATTATTAAGGGAATGAGGGCGTGAGACAGAAACCATTTTGCGCATAAGTAATTTCTCAGTAAGACTGAAATAGCGCGCATTCTAATCAGGCAATTATTGAGCTCCCTATGGTCCTGGTCTCGAATTCATCCCTTGAATGGCGCACTAAATTAAACGACGCGCGGCTTCAACAACAATTTTCACCGCATCACTTTCGGTCTGCTTCATGGTCGCCGCATCCGGAATCTCTTTCTGCGTACGGTTCACGATGACGCCAGCCACCATGCCGGCACGCAGCCCCTGACTGGCGCACATGGTTAACAGTGTAGCGGATTCCATCTCATAGTTAAGAACGCCCATTTGCTGCCACTCATTCATCGAGCCCTGGAAGCGATTCACGACGCGGCCCGAGAAGGTGTCGTAGCGTTCCTGGCCAGGGTAGAAGGTGTCTGAAGAGGCGGTGATGCCAATGTGTGTTTTCGCGCCACACTCTTCCGCCGCAGCGACCAGCGCGGTGGTGCAGGCAAAATCGGCCACGGCCGGGAACTCCATCGGCGCAAAGTGCAGGCTGGCACCATCAAGGCGAACAGAGGCGGTGGTGACCAATACATCGCCAACATTAATATGCGGCTGAATCGCGCCGGTGGTGCCAACGCGCAGGAAAGTACGCACGCCAAGCTGCGCCAGCTCTTCTACCGCAATCGACGTGGATGGCCCGCCGATACCGGTTGAACACACCACCACAGGTTTTCCATCCACTTCCGCCAGATAGGTGGTGAACTCCCGGTGTGAAGCCAGATGCTGCGGATTGTCCATCAGCGCGGCAATTTTCTTCACGCGCTCTGGATCGCCGGGAACGATGGCAAGGGTGGCGCCTTTGAGGGAAGCTTTGGTAATACCAAGGTGGAAAACGTCAGACTCGGCCATAACAGACTCCTGCTAAATAGGGGGGATGTGCGCGCCACTCTACGTGAGCAGGCAACATAATTATGTGATTCATTTCACCATCAACAATGAAACTTACATTATCAGAAAAATATTATGTGATTATCATCACACATTAACGCTGTGCAATTCTGAATTGCTACAAGCGGTGCTGTGTAAGTTCTTAGCGCAATGTTAATAGAGAAGAAGTATGCATGAAAAATTCCTCGGCACCCTACGTCAGTCTGGCTTACCTCAGCCAGGCTATAGTTACGTGATTGCGCAATGGCTAGCACGGAGAGAATAATGAAAACCGAAGACAATATGACACAAAAAACGGCGCCCGGCGGCTTTGCGCCGGCAGTTCAGCCCACCGCAAGCAGCACCATTATTACCGCCAGCGACGCGATTCATGCGGGTGAAACCTCAGTCCCAAGCCAGGGCGAAAATCTGCCCGCCTATTATGCACGGCCAAAAGCGTATCAGGGCACGCTGCCGGTCGTTTTAGTGGTGCAGGAGATTTTCGGGGTGCATGAGCATATCCGCGATATCTGCCGCCGTTTGGCGCTGGAAGGCTATCTGGCGATTGCCCCTGAGCTCTATTTCCGCGAAGGCGATCCTAACGATTACAACGACATTCCCACCTTGTTCAAAGAGTTGGTGAGCAAGGTGCCGGATACGCAGGTACTGTCCGATCTCGATCATGTGGCCAACTGGGCGGCACGCCATGATGGCGATATCCGTCGCCTGGCCATTACCGGTTTCTGCTGGGGCGGACGCATTAGCTGGCTATTTGCTGCACACAATCCGCAGGTGCGTGCCGCAGTGGCGTGGTACGGCCGCTTAGACGGTGAAAAAACGCTGAAGCAGCAAAAGCATCCTATTGATATCGCGGTGGATTTGAATGCGCCGGTATTAGGATTGTACGGTGGTCAGGACGAGAGCATTCCGCTGGAGAGCATTGATAAGATGCGTCAGGCGCTGCATGCTGCCAATGCCAAAGCGGAGATCGTGGTGTATCCGGATGCCGGTCACGCCTTCAACGCCGATTACCGTGCGAGCTATCACGCGGATTCTGCTAAAGATGGCTGGCAACGCATGCTGGCGTGGTTCACGCAGCATGGCGTGGCGCCGAACGCGTAATAAAAAAGGGGCGCTCATGCGCCCCAACGTATTAACACAACCACTTTTACCGCAATTACGCTTTTTCACCGCGCAGGTTTTGCGCCGCTTTCACCATGTTAGCCAGAGCCTGACGCGTTTCCGTCCAGCCTCGGGTTTTCAAACCACAATCTGGGTTCACCCACAGACGCGCTTGCGGAATACTCTGCGCCGCTTTACGCAGCAGCTCTTCCATCCACTCCACGCTCGGTACGTTAGGCGAGTGAATGTCGTAGACGCCGGGACCGATTTCGTTGGGATAGGCGAACTCTTTAAAGGTATCCAGCAGATCCATATCTGAACGTGACGTTTCGATAGTGATGACATCCGCGTCCAACGCTGCGATTGAATCCATGATGTCGTTGAACTCGCAGTAACACATGTGGGTGTGAATCTGCGTGTTGTCTTGCGCTACTGCGGCATTCAGGCGGAAGGCGTCGACCGCCCAGGCCAGGTACGCTGCCCAATCGGATTGATGCAGCGGCAGGCCTTCACGCAGCGCGGGTTCATCAATCTGAATAATACCGATACCGGCTTTTTCCAAATCTTCCACTTCGTCACGCAGCGCCAGTGCAATCTGTTTGGCGATGGTTTCACGGGTCACATCTTCACGCGGGAAAGACCAGCAGAGAATGGTCACCGGGCCGGTCAGCATGCCTTTAACCGGTTTGTCGGTCAGCGACTGCGCGTATTTTGCCCACTCGACGGTAATCGCTTTAGGGCGGCTGACGTCGCCAATGATGATCGGCGGCTTAACGCAGCGTGAACCATAGCTCTGTACCCAACCATTTTGTGTAAATACGAAGCCGTCGAGGTTTTCGCCGAAGTACTCGACCATGTCGTTACGTTCTGCTTCACCGTGTACCAGCACGTCAAGGCCCAAACGTTCCTGCTCAACAATCGCCTGTTTAATGTGTTCGGCGATACCGGTGCGATAGTTAGCGCCGTCAATGTTACCTTTCTTAAAATCGAGGCGCAGACCGCGGATTTCAGTGGTTTGTGGGAATGAACCGATGGTGGTGGTCGGCCATGCAGGCAAGTTGAAGCGCTTGCGCTGTGCTTTGGCACGCTCGGTATAGCTGCTGGTGCGTTCTACATCTTTCGCCTGAATTTTTGCCAGACGCTCACCAACCGCGGCATTGTGCACGCGCGTTGAGTTGGCTCGAGCACGAATCGGCGCACTCCACGCCACCAGAGAGGCGGCATCGTTGTTATTTAGCGCCTTACTCAGCAACGCCAGCTCCGTACACTTCTGCAATGCAAAGGCGAACCAGCTTTTCACCTCGTCGTCGAGACGCGTTTCCACACTCAAATCGATGGGGCTGTGCAGCAGCGAGCAAGATGAACCGATCCACAGCTGTTTACGCTGGCCAACCAGCGGCTGCAGGCGTTCAAACCAGCTGCTGAGATCCGCACGCCAAACGTTACGGCCGTTGATCACGCCGACGGACAGCAGCCAAGTTGCGGGGATCTGCTGGTTCAACTGCTGGATGTCATCTTTACCGTGTACCAGATCAACGTGCAGACCTTGCACCGGCAGCGCTTTAATTACGTCGAGGTTCTGACCGATGCTGTCGAAGTAAGTGGTTAGCAGCAGTTTGCATTCGCCCTGCAGCACGTCGTAAGCCGCTTTGAACGCATCGCGCCATGCTTGCGGCAGCTCCAGCGCCAGCGCAGGCTCATCGATCTGCACCCATTCGATACCGCGTTTTTTCAGTTCAGCCAGTACCTGTTTGTAGACGGGCAGGATCTCTTTGAGCAGTGACAAACGATCGAACGGCTCGCCTTTCACTTTACCCAGCCACAGATAGGTAACCGGGCCGAGCACCACCGGTTTAACGTTGTGGCCTAACGCTAGCGCTTCATCAACTTCATCGAGCAGCTGTGTCCAGGTCAGTTTGAACTGCTGGCCCTGGCTGAATTCTGGCACCATGTAGTGATAATTGGTGTTGAACCATTTGGTCATTTCGGCCGCCGCCGCCGGTTCGCCGCTAGGTGCGCGGCCACGCCCCAGGCGGAACAATGTATCCAAATCAACAGAACCATCTTTGTTCTGGTGGCGCGCTGGCACGTTACCCAGCAGCAGGCTGGTGGTCAGTACGTGATCGTACCAGGCAAAATCACCGACCGGCAGCAGATTCACGCCCGCGTCTTTCTGCTGTTGCCAATGACGGGCACGCAGTTCACGACCTACCGCCAGCAGCTCTTCCTGTGAGCTTTTTCCTGCCCAATAGCTCTCTTGTGCTTTTTTCAGTTCACGACGCAGACCGACGCGAGGAAAACCGAGGGTATGGTTCAGAATGGTCATTTGATGTTCTCCAGATATTCTTTAGGTACAACCGATTTACGTTCATCCAGCGAAGGCAAATTCCCTTCGCCGAGCGGTGTGGCTGGACAAACGTAAAGTGGCCGCAGCGCTTACTTGAGATGTTTAGCCGTCCAGATGTTTACACCGCTATAATCTGCGGGTACTGTATGTTCCTCAAGCGCAATTTGTTCAATCTCGATGTGAAGGAATCTCATGATCGAACTCAAACACCTGCGGACGCTGCAGGCGTTACGGAATACCGGCTCTTTAGCCGCCGCCGCCTCCCAGCTTCATCAAACGCAATCAGCGTTATCTCACCAGTTCAGCGATCTGGAACAGCGCCTGGGCTTTCGTCTGTTTGTACGTAAAAGCCAGCCGCTACGCTTTACGCCGCAGGGAGAGATATTGTTGCAGCTGGCCGAGCAGGTTTTGCCGCAGATTCAGCAGGCCTTGCAGGCATGTCATGAGCCGCATCAGGCCACGTTGCGTATCGCCATTGAGTGCCACAGCTGTATTCAGTGGCTGACGCCCGCGTTAAATAATTTCCGCCAAAGCTGGCCGCAGGTGGTGATGGATTTCAAATCCGGCGTGACCTTTGATCCGCAACCCGCACTGCAGCAGGGTGAGCTGGATGTGGTATTAACCTCAGATATTCTGCCGCGCAGCGGATTGTTCTACACGCCGATGTTTGATTTTGAAGTGCGTTTGGTAATGGCGCCGGATCATCCTTTGGCGCAGCTTGATCACATCTCTCCGGAAGATATGGCCGAAGAGGTGCTGATGATTTATCCGGTGCAGCGTCAACGTTTGGATGTCTGGCGGCACTTCCTGCAGCCGGCGGGCGTGAGTCCTGCGCTGAAGAGCGTGGATAATACATTGCTGCTGATTCAGATGGTGTCAGCGCGCATGGGCATTGCCGCGCTGCCACATTGGGTGGTGGAGAATTTCGAGCATCAGGGATTGGTGGTGACCAGAACGCTGGGCGAGGGCCTGTGGAGTCGCCTGTATGCTGCGGTACGTGAAGGCGAGCAGCGTCAGCCGGTGCTGGAAGCCTTTGTACGTTTTGCCCGTCAGCACGCCTGTGAACACTTACCTTTCGTGCGCGATGCTGCGCGTCCTGGCGCATTACAAACCACCTCATCCTGATGACGCGGGGCGGCGAATGTCGCCTGTGCTGTTATCCCTGCCCCGCCTGCTCTATAATGCGCCGCCTCAACCCGCGACCAAGAGAGTTTCACCATGATGAGTAACGATGTTCTGCGCAGCGTGCGCTATATGCTGGATTTGAGCGATAGCAAAGTGGTGGAGATTTTTGCCTTAGCGGGAAGTGAAGTGCCGCTGGAAGATGTGCAGGCGTGGATGAAGAAGGATGACGATGCTGCGTTTCGCAAGCTGCCCGATGTGTTGATGGGTTACTTCCTCAACGGTCTGATTTTTTATCGTCGCGGTAAGAGTGAAGATGCGCCCGCACCGTCGATTGAGCGCCGCATGAACAATAATATTTTCATGAAGAAGCTGCGTATCGCCTTTGCGCTGAAAACCACCGATATTCCCGATGTGCTGCTGAAAGCGAACTTCAAGATTTCGCAGGCTGAGGTGGGCGCCATTTTCCGTAACCCGGATCATAAGAATTTCCGCGAGTGCGGCGACCAGATTCTGCGTAATTTCCTAAAGGGTTTGACGATGATTCATCGGCCGGGGCCAGTTAAGAAGGCGTAAATGGGTCGCCAAAAAATGGCGACCCTACGACACAGCGCTGAGATTTTGACTCTATGCGCTGCTTTTGGAACTACTGCCCAACACCCAGCGTTTATGCACATAAAGCGAAGCGAAGATCACAGCGGCACCGGCGAGAAAGCTCGGCCAGTGCGGTTTTTCCTGCCAGATCGCCAGATTCACCAGTAAGCCCGCTGGCACATGCATATTGTTCATAATGCCCAAGGTGCCCGCATCCACCTGCGTGGCGCCGTAGTTCCACATGAAGTAGCCCAAACCTGAAGCCACAACGCCCAACCATACCAGAATGCCCCACTGCAGCGACGTAGTAGGCAGTTTGTTGGGATTGCCCCACAGGCTCCAGGCAATGACGGCGATGATCACCGCACCGAGATAGAACCATGAAAACGCGGTGTGCTGCGGCATTGGGCGGGTTTCCTGCAGGCGCTTGTAGCCGACCATGCCAATGGCGAAGCAGATATTCGCCGCCTGCACCAGCAGCAAGCCAAACCAGAAATGGTCGCTCACTTTGTCATAACGAATAATCGCCGCCCCAATCACAGCCAGCATAGCGCTGAAGGCGTAGCCGATACGCAGCGGACGCCGACGGAGTAAATCGTAGATCAGCGTGACATACAGCGGCGTCATTACGGTAAACAGCAGGAACTCGGTCACGCTCAGATACAAGTAAGCTTCAAAGCTCAGCAAGTACATGATGCCGAGCTGCAGCATGCCCACCAGCATATACAGCAGGATGGTAGAAGCACGATAGCCGCGCCAGCGCAGGAAAGGCAAAAAGACGATAGCGGCAAGCGCTAAACGTATCAGCACAGAGAACCAGGAATCCACCTGACCCGCCAGATATTCCCCGATTAAACTGAAGGAAAAAGCCCACAGAATGGTGGTAACGATCAGTAACAGCACGGTAACGATCCCAAAATAAACAGTAGCGCTAGTGTAAACAAACTGTCGCGATCGGGCTGAATTATCTGGTTTACAATAGCGCAAAATATCGGCAATTAATCGTTATCGCTTCGCTTTATAACCCCAGTAAAATGCGCGAAATACAACATTTCCTGGTTTTTATCGCTCTTCATCGTCATCAAACTGTAACAAATGTGTCACATATCACAGTAACCGTACGTGACCATCACTATCCTTTGCGCGAAATGGAAACATCACCTTTCCGTTTATAACCTTTGCTGCATTTGCCCCAACCTGCTGGGAATTCATAACGATATCGCGCCCTAGAGGGCCACACTCATGTTGAGTATCTTCAAACCTGCATCGCATCGGCCCCAGGTGGCGGATGATCGTGTCGATCCGCTCTATCGTCGTCTGCGCTGGCAAATTTTCCTGGGAATATTTTTTGGCTATGCCGCCTACTATCTCGTGCGTAAGAACTTTGCGCTGGCGATACCTTATCTGGTTGAACAAGGTTTCTCGCGTGGCGATCTCGGGTTTGCGCTGTCGGGAATTTCTATCGCTTACGGCTTCTCGAAATTCATTATGGGATCAGTGTCGGACCGCTCGAACCCGCGCGTGTTTTTACCCGCTGGATTGATCCTCGCTGCAGCGGTAATGCTGTTTATGGGCTTCGTACCGTGGGCGACATCAAGCATCATGGTGATGTTTGTGCTGCTATTCCTGTGCGGCTGGTTCCAGGGCATGGGCTGGCCACCGTGTGGACGCACCATGGTGCACTGGTGGTCGCAGAAGGAGCGCGGCGGCATTGTGTCGATATGGAACTGTGCGCATAACGTTGGCGGCGGCATTCCACCGCTGCTGTTCCTTTTGGGTATGGCGTGGTTCAACGACTGGAAAGCGGCGCTGTATATGCCCGCGTTTTGCGCGATTATCATCGCTTTCATCGCCTTTGCGCTCATGCGCGACACGCCGCAGTCCTGCGGTCTACCGCCGATTGAAGCCTGGAAGAACGATTACCCGCCTGATTACAACGAGAACCACGAGCAGGAGCTGACGGCAAAGCAGATTTTTATGCAGTACGTTTTGCCCAATAAGCTGCTGTGGTATATCGCGCTGGCAAACGTGTTTGTTTACCTGCTGCGCTACGGCATTCTCGACTGGTCGCCAACCTACCTGAAAGAAGTAAAACACTTCACACTGGATAAGTCCTCGTGGGCTTACTTCTTCTATGAATATGCTGGTATTCCTGGCACGCTATTGTGCGGCTGGATGTCAGATAAAGTCTTTAAAGGCAACCGAGGCGCCACCGGCGTGTTCTTTATGACGCTGGTGACCATTGCCACCGTGGTGTACTGGCTGAACCCGCCCGGCAATCCAGGCATCGATATGCTGTGCATGATTGTGATCGGCTTCCTGATTTACGGTCCGGTGATGTTGATTGGTTTGCACGCGCTGGAGCTGGCTCCGAAAAAAGCGGCGGGAACCGCGGCGGGCTTTACCGGGCTGTTTGGCTATCTTGGCGGATCGGTCGCGGCGAGTGCCATTGTCGGCTACACCGTAGATTACTTCGGCTGGGATGGCGGCTTCATCGTGATGATTGGCGGATCGGTGCTGGCGGTGATTCTGCTGCTGCTCACCATGATGAGCGAACATAAGCACAAGAAACAGTTGGTATAACCAGAGCGGGCCGGCAATCACCGGCCCGTTTTTTTAGGCGAGGAACAGCTTACGCAAGGTGTGCGGCACCGCATCGTCCGCGTTGCTGCCAATCACTTCCAGCGTTGGCAAGGTGTCTTTCAGGCGCTGCTGCGCATTACGCATGATGCAGCCTTTACCTGACATGCTGAGCATCTCCACATCATTCATGCCGTCGCCAAAGGCGATGCACTCTTTCAGCGAGTAACCCAACTGTTTGGAGACGGCTTCCAGCGCGTGACCTTTGGAAACGCCACCCGCCATCACTTCCAGACAGGTCGGCAGCGAGAAGCTGACGTTCACGCGATCGCCCCAGCGTGCTTCTATCGCCTGTTCCATCGGAACCAAACGCTCAGGATCATCGCAGGTAAAGAATACTTTGCTGATCCCGTCGGTTGGCAGCATACCCGGCTGATAAACCTGATAGTTGAATACCGATTCGCGGAAATAGTCCTGTTCGTCCGGACGATGGCGACTCATGAACCATTCGTCGTCACGATAGACGTGCGTCAGAATATGCTCATCGTGATACTGCAGGCCGTACAAATCGCTGGCAATATCGGCGTCGAGATTGTGGCTAAACACCAGTTCGCCATCAGCGTTGTGCACGCGCGCGCCGTTAGAGGTGATCATGTAAGCCGGAATGCCGAGCTTATCGCGCATTTGTCCCACATCGATATAGTGACGGCCGGTAGCAAAAACAAAGTGGATGTCACGCGCCACCAGTTCCTGCAGCGTGGTGCGCGCGAACGGAGTTAAACGGTGTTCCGGAGAGAGCAGCGTGCCATCCAGGTCGGATGCGACGATGTGATACATGTAAACCTCGGGTATTGATATCGGTAATTAATATTTGTTAAGCGTGATGTTCGAAGAAATCCACCACCGCATTTAGCGCTTCAGCACGCATCGCATCTTTTTCGAACAAGATCTCATGGCGTGCGCCTTTGATGACATAGGGCGCGTTGCCGGCACAGGGATGCCCTGCTTTGGCCATCTCCGCACAAAAGAGATCCTGTGAGCGGTTATCCACCACATCATCTTCGCTGGCCTGCAGCAGCAGGGTTGGCGTGGTGATTTTCTCGATCTGACTAAAAATGTTACGTCCAGCCTGTACGCCTTCACGCACCCAATGATAGGTGGGGCCGCCGACGCGAATCGCCGGATCGTCGGCGTAAAATCGCAGGTTGCGCCGGTAGCGCTCACGGCTGTGCGTCAGGCGGTTGATGCCAAACGGACTGGCGCGCCAGCGTCCGGTTCCCAGCGCATAACCTTCGCGCAGCGCGGGGAGTTTTTCCGTCCAGTCGAGAATACGGTGCGCCATCCAGTCAGGCAGCGGCAGCACAATGCCAAACATCGGCGCGGAAAATACGGCAGCATGGAACGCCTGCGGCTGGCGCGCCAGAAACAGCGCTAAAATCGCACCGCCCATGGAGTGCGCCAGCACATAGCGCTGTTGATAGTGGTTGCTGACAATTTCTTTCAGATAGAGCGTTTCCAAATCGTCAACGTAGTGGCTAAATTCCACCACATGTCCACGATGTGAATCTTCCAGCAGACGTTCGGAACGTCCCTGACCGCGATGGTCGAGAATCACCACATCGTAGCCGCAGTGGAACAGGTCATAGGCCAGTTCAGGGTATTTGATATAGCTTTCAATGCGGCCAGGCACGACCAGAATGACACGACGATGTTGCGGTGAGGTGAAACGAACATAGCGGATTTTCAGGTTACCCACGCCGGTAAACTCACACTCCTCACGGCGACGCCAGAAGTCGAGCAGCGGACCGGTGGCAAAGGCTGCAAAGCCTCGCTCACGCCCGAGCCAACTCTGTTTATGATGCTGCATCCGTCCCCCCTGAAAAAAACGTGAATGGCGCACCTGAGCTGCATAGCGTGCCGCGATTTTCTGTCGTATTGTGTCACACTTCGCTAACTTCAGGGAATGTCGCACATGACCATTGAATGGTGGTTAACCTACCTGCTGACCACAACCATCCTTAGCCTTTCACCCGGTTCCGGCGCGATTAACACCATGAGCACCGGCATCAGCCATGGCTATCGCGGCGCGGTGGCATCGATTACCGGCTTGCAGCTTGGCCTGGCCATTCATATCGTGCTGGTCGGTGCCGGATTAGGGGCGCTGTTCTCGCAATCACTGCTGGCCTTTGAAGTGCTGAAGTGGGCCGGTGCAGCCTATCTGGTGTGGTTGGGCATTCAGCAGTGGCGTTCCGCTGGCGGTATCGATCTTGATGCCGTAGCCAAAGCGATGCCGCGGCGTCGCCTGTTTAAACGTGCGGTGCTGGTGAATCTCACCAACCCGAAGAGCATCGTGTTTCTTGCCGCACTGTTCCCGCAGTTTATTCAGCCGCACCAGCCGCAGTTGATGCAATATCTGGTGCTCGGCGTCACCACCATCGTGGTCGATATCATCGTGATGATTGGTTATGCCACGCTGGCAACGCGCATTGCAGGCTGGATTAAAGGACCGCAGCAGATGAAGCTACTGAACCGCACCTTTGGTGGCTTATTTATGGCGGTAGGCGCGCTGTTAGCCAGCGCACGTAAAATGGCGTGATAGTCAACCAGGTGGGCATAAATGCCCACCCTACGTAGGGTCGCCATTTATGGCGACCTGGGTTATCGCGAAATGATTAAATGAATACCAAACCCGGCAAACAACACACCCGCCATGCCATCCACCCACTTCGCCATCCGCTGATACTTATCACGCATCCACGGCATAGCGAAAATCGCCGCCACCAGCGTAAACCACGCGAACGTCTCACCGATAATCAGCAGGAACAAGCCCCAACGCTCCATAGCACCCACATCGTTGCCGACAAACAGTGAGAACACGCTACCGAAGTAGATAATCGCTTTCGGGTTCGACAAATTGGTGAGGAAACCTTTCAGGAAACTCATGCCTCTTTTCGGCAATTCGACCACCGGTGCTTCCGTCTGCGGCTGCTTGTGACGTTGACGCGCTGAACGCATCAGCTGCCAGCCCATCCACAGCAGATACAACCCGCCGCCGACCATGATGATTTCATGCAGCCAGGCCATTTTTTCCAGGATCAAATGCAGGCCCATCAGCGCCACGCCAGCCCACACGACAATCCCCAGCGTGATGCCCAATACGCCCATCATCGCTTCTTTGCGCGATCGGCTCGCCGCCGTTTGCGACACAAAGAAGAAGTCCGGGCCAGGACTCATCAGCGCAACCAGATGTACCAGCGCGACGGTGGCGAATAACATCAGCATGATTTATTTCCTTTATTCTTCATCAACATGTTCTTTAATCATCACCAGGAACGGCTTACCAAAACGCTCCAGTTTGCGATGACCGACGCCATTCACGCTGAGCATTTCTGACGCGCTAATCGGCATTTGTTCTGCCATTTCAATCAACGTGGCATCGTTAAACACCACGTAAGGCGGAATGTTCTCTTCATCGGCGATCGCCTTACGCAGCTTACGCAGCTTGGCGAACAGCTTACGATCGTAATTACCGCCATACACTTTTGGCGAACTGCTGCTGCGCGTTTTTACCGTTACGATGCGCGGCACCGCCAGCATCAGCGGCACTTCGGCACGCAGTACCGGGCGGGCGGCTTCCGTAAGTTGCAATGCCGAATGCATAGCGATGTTTTGCGTCACCATGCCCAGGTGGATCAACTGACGCAGCACGCTAATCCAGTGTTCATGGCTGTGCTCGCGGCCTAAACCGTACACCGGCAATTTATCGTGGCCGTTATCACGGATACGCTGATTGCTGGCCCCACGCAAAACCTCAACAATATAGCCCATACCAAAGCGCTGACCGGTACGATAGATGCTCGACAGCGCTTTTTGCGCTTCCAGCAGGCCGTCGTAGCGACGTGGCGGATCGAGGCAGATATCGCAGTTATCGCACTGCTGCTGGCGACCTTCACCAAAATAGTTCAGCAGCACCAAACGACGGCAGGTTTGTGCTTCCGCAAACGCGCCCATCGCATTAAGCTTGTGGCGTTCAATATCCTGCAACGGCCCGGGCACTTTCTCTTCCAGACATTTACGCAGCCACGCCATATCGGCTGGATCGTACAACATCATCGCTTCGGCAGGCAGGCCATCACGTCCGGCGCGGCCGGTTTCCTGATAATAGGATTCGATATTGCGCGGGATATCGAAGTGCACTACAAACCGCACGTTAGGTTTGTTGATGCCCATACCAAACGCCACGGTGGCGACCACAATTTGCAGATCGTCACGCTGAAACGCTTCCTGCACGCTGGCACGCTGCGCACTATCGATACCGGCGTGATACGCGCCAACGCTCAGGCCGCGGCTTTGCAGACGCGCGGCGGTGTCTTCCACTTTGGCGCGGCTGTTACAGTAAATAATGCCGCTTTTGCCGCGCTGATCCTGCACATAACGCAGAAGCTGCTCGGTGGGTTTGAATTTCTCCACCAGCGTGTAGCGAATATTTGGCCGGTCAAAACTGCTGATTTGAATCAGCGGATCGTCCATCTGCAGCAGATGAACGATGTCGTTACGCGTGGTTTCATCAGCGGTGGCGGTTAATGCCATCACCGGCAACGCTGGGAAATGCTGACGCAGCTGGCCAATCGAACCATATTCCGGACGGAAATCGTGGCCCCACTGTGAAATACAGTGCGCCTCATCCACAGCCAGCATCACCGGATTCCACTGATGCAGGCTGTCGAGGAAGTTATCCATCATCAGTCGCTCAGGCGCAATGTACAGCAGCTTGAGCTTGCCGGTACGGCAATCCGCAAAAACCTGCTGCTGCTGTTCACGCGTTTGCGTTGAGTTGAGGCACGCCGCCGCGACACCGTTAGCCAGCAGCTGATCAACCTGATCTTTCATCAGTGAAATCAGCGGTGAAACCACCAGCGTCAATCCTTCACGCACCAGCGCCGGGATCTGATAGCACAGCGATTTGCCGCCGCCGGTTGGCATCACCACCAGACAATCACGCCCTGCAAGCGCGGTTTCGATGATGTTTTGCTGACCGGGACGGAACTGCTGGTAGCCGAAGGTATCTTGTAATACCTGCTGCGCCAGCATTTCCTGATTAAGCACTGCCGATGTTGCCACGGTAATCCTGTATTTTTGCTGGTTAGAACAAATCGTTGAGCGTCACGCCCACGCCAAGACGGGTCTGGCGATGGTTATAGTCGATCAAAGATTCACCATAACCGCTGAAGACCTGCGTGTAAAAGCGCACGTGTTCAGAGATTGGGTAGCTCCAGGCGAAGGTTGCGCCACCGAAGCCGCTGTTCCAGTTGTAGTTGCCTTCCACGCTGAAGATGCTGTCGCCCATCATGTAACCGAGCTTGGCGCGGTAGTAACCCATGTATTTAGTGATATCCGGATTATCGTCATTGCTTTCACTTTCTGGCAGACGATACCAGGGTTTGATCTCAGCAAGTAAGTTGCCGTTCTCTGCCATTAAGCGGGCGTAAACGCGGTTCCAGCTGCGTGACGTCGGATCGCTGCGGCCATTCGACTCATGGTTCAGGCCCGTTTCCACATCGCGCAGCGTCCAGCCCGCGAAGGTGTAATCTGTCGCCCAGCCGAGGAAAATTTGCGGCTCATAGTTGGTTTCACGGAACGGTGATGAGGCGCCACGGTTAGAGAGCTGCCACCACGAACGCTGAGTATAGGACGCGGCGAGTACCGAATTATCGCCTAAAATGCCGCGCCACAGCGGAAACGCCAGACTGAGCTGGAATTTTACTTCATCATTTTTCGCTTTATTGGCCCAGTTATAGGAAGAGATGGCCTCTTTATTCATATCGCTGGTGTAGGTGTAAAGCAGGTAATTGTTTTCGTAAGGATAAAGCACGAACGGGTTATCGTGTTTTTCCAGCAGGTTAGCGATAATGCTGCCCTTCACTGCCGGTGCATCATGAACCTCTTTTATCGTGGCTTCTTCAGCCTGCGCCAGGGCAGGAAGGATCAATGCCGCTGCCAGCAAGGCGTAATGCTTACGCATAGAATTCTCCAGGGAACTGCGTGTCGTGATCGTCAATGGACGGTTCAAAAAGCAGGCCATTCTACACGCAAATCCAGCGGATGATCAGTGCCGATTTCCGAAACTGGAAAGCAGCGCGAACGCGGCATAATATACACAACTCTTTAACATTTTAAGGCAGGAACTATGTCATCCCCGTTGCTAACACAACAGGAAGCGCGCCGTCTGATTGGCGAAATATTTGTTTATCACATGCCTTTCAATCAGGCGCTGGGATTAGAGCTGGATCGGCTGGAAGCGGATTACGCTGAGCTCGGTTTTGCCAATAAAACCATGCTGGTGGGCAATGCGGCGCAGCAGATTCTGCACGGTGGCGTCATTGCCTCAGTGCTGGATGTTGCCGCCGGACTGGTGTGTGTCAGCTATGCGCTTACGCGTCAGGACAGCATTACCGAGGACGAACTGCGCCAGCGCTTGTCACGCATGGGCACCATTGATATGCGTGTCGATTATCTGCGTCCCGGCCGCGGCGAACGCTTTATCGCCACCAGCAGCCTGCTGCGCGGCGGTAATAAAGTCGCTGTGGCGCGCGTCGAATTACACAATCAGCAGGGCGATTACATCGCTACCGCTACCGCAACATATATGATTGGCTGATCGCCACTTTTTGGATGTGATGATGGATACGCAACAAACTCGCCAGGGTATTGGCTACGCGCTTGGCGCTTACTTTATTTGGGGCATCGCGCCGGCCTATTTCAAGCTGGTAAAAGAGGTCCCCGCCACCGAAATTATGACGCATCGCGTGATTTGGTCCGCGCTGTTTATGCTGGTACTGATCACTTTAACCCGCAATTGGCCCCAGGTGCGCAGCGTGCTTGCGCAACCGAAAAAAGTGCTGCTGCTCGCTCTCACCGCCGTGACCATTGGCGGCAACTGGCTGCTGTTTATCTGGGCGGTAAACAATCAGCATATGCTGGAAGCCAGCCTTGGTTACTTTATCAACCCGCTGATTAATGTGGTGTTTGGCATGCTATTCCTGCGTGAGCGCTTCCGTCGCTTGCAGTGGCTGGCGGTGTTGCTGGCGACAACCGGCGTGCTGGTGCAGCTGTGGCAATTCGGTTCGCTGCCGATTATCGGTCTGGGACTGGCGTTCAGTTTTGCCTTATATGGTTTAGTGCGCAAAAAGATTCAGGTTGATGCGCAAAGCGGCATGCTGATCGAGACGCTGTGGCTGTTTCCACTCGCGGCAATTTATCTGTTTGGCTTCGCTGACAGCGCCACCAGCCATCTCAGTGCGAACGCCATGAGCCTGAATCTCAAGCTTGTCGCGGCAGGCATTATCACCACTATTCCGCTGATGCTGTTTGCCGCAGCCTGCGCGCGTCTGCGTTTATCCACCGTGGGGTTCTTCCAGTATCTTGGCCCGACGCTGATGTTCCTGCTGGCGGTCATCTTCTACGGTGAGAGCCTGACGCCGGACAAAATGGTGACCTTCGGCTTTATCTGGCTGGCTCTTGCCGTTTTCATTGTTGATGCGGTGGTATTTTCAGCGCGTACGCGCGTGCGCGTAGCGTGAAATAAAACGCGCCAGCGCCGGACCGGTAAGCAGGATGGTGAACAGACGAAGTGTCTGTAGTGCCATCACAAAAGCGATATCGACCCGCGTGCCCGCCGCAATAATCGCCACGGTATCCAGCCCGCCAGGGCTGGTTGCCAGGTATGCGGTCATCAGATCGACGTGCAGCACGCGCGTCAACATCCAGGCTAATCCGCCACACAACAGCATCAAACCAAAAATCGACACCAGCATTTGCGGCAGCGTGCGCAGCGCCAATAGGAAGATGGGGCGAGTAAAGCGTAATCCCACGCTCCAGCCAATTAGCGAATAGGCCAGCGCCAGCAACCACTCCGGCACCTGCAAGGTGGCCACATCGGTGCCGTGCAGTATCGCGCCAATCAGCGCCGGCAGCAGCAATGCCCCAGAAGGAATACGCAGCTTCTGACCGAGCCATGCACCGGCCACCATGACCACCAGCGTTAGCAGGAAACTGCTCTGCAGCGCGGGAAACCACACCAGATCCACGGTGCCGCCACTGGAACCTAATCCAATACGCGCCACCACCGCGGCTGCCGTGGCGACAAACAGCACGCGCAAATACTGCATAAAGGCGACTAACCGCACATCAGCACCGAAATCACCGGCCATCGCCACCATCGCCGAGGCGCCGCCGGGCGACGATCCCCATGCGCCGGTGGGTCCGGGCAAATGACTGAAGCGCACCAGCAGAAAACCCGATAGCCCGCTAGCTGCCAGGGTCAATACCAGCACCGCCAGTACCACCGGCCAATCCTGAATGAGCGGAGTGAGAATTCCCGGCGATAAGCTTTGGCCGATCATGCAGCCCAGCACCGCCTGTGCCAGCACGAAGAAACGTTTATCGATGCGCACCGTTGCGCCGGATAATCCCATGATGGTGCCGACGATCATCGGACCAAGCAGCAAGGCCGCAGGAAGGTGGAACAACTGGAGAATAATCCCCAGTACTAACGATGCAATCAGCAGAAGGGTCCACTGAAGTCGCAGGGAGAAGCGCGCCATAAGGTGGAATCAGAAAGAAAACAGAACCAACAGGTTACGCAGAAATGGGGAACAGCGCTAGTTTATGGGCTAATGTTAATCGCTTAAGCGCTTTCCGGTCGCCATAAATGGCGACCCTACGTTTTCAGGAGCGATTTTGTAGGGTCGTCATTCATGACGACCGAGATATTCGGCAGGTTACAACCAGTTCTTACGCTTGAAATAGAGATAAGGCGCCAGCCCGGCGAGGATCATTAAAGTAATCGCCCCCGGATAACCAAAGCTCCATTTCAGTTCTGGCATAAACTCAAAGTTCATACCGTAGCTTGATGCCACCAGCGTTGGCGGCAAGAACACCACCGAAACCACCGAGAAGATCTTGATGATACGGTTCTGCTCGATGTTGATGAAGCCCATCGCCGCCTGCATCAGGAAGTTCACCTTCTGGAACAGCGATTCGTTATGCGGCAGCAGTGATTCGATATCGCGCAGGATTTCACGCGCCTGCTCCAGCTGGTTGCTCGGCAGGCGCGCCTTGCGCACCAGGAAGTTGAGCGCGCGCTGGGTATCCATCAGGCACAAACGCACTTTCCAGCCGATATCTTCCAGCTCTGCCAAACGTGACAGCGCCTGATCGTACTCTTCGCCCTGCTGGCCTTCCATGATCACGCGGCTGAGTTTCTCCAGCGCGCTATAAATGTTCTCGATCTCATCCGCCAGCTGCTCGATTTTGGTTTCGAACAGATCCAGCAGCAGTTCATAGGCATTGCCATCGGTCAGCGTCTGGTTGCGCGCACGCATGCGATAGAGGCGGAAGGCTGGCAATTCGCGCTCGCGCAGCGTGTAGAGGCGATCTTCACGGATGGTAAATGCCACAGTGGAGTTGCCCGCGTGGTCTTCCGCATCTTCAAAGAAGAAGAAGGAGTGAATGTGCAGGCCGTCTTCATCTTCGAAGAAACGCGCCGAGGCTTCGATGTCTTCCAGCTCCGGACGCGTCGCCAGGCTCTGGCCGAGTTCACACTGCACGCGATCGCGTTCGCTGTCGTCGGGCTCGATCAAATCGACCCACACCGACGTGTTGAGTTTGTCGTTATCTTCTTCCAGCTCGATGCGCGTCAGGCGATTACGATCGAGTTTAAATGCGCTCAGCATAGCAATAACTCCCCATTTTTTTGGAATGGGACAAGGCGGTGAACCACTGTTTATAGCGGGCACGGCGAAGCCTGAACACGGAAACTTTCGCTTCAAGGGTAAATCAGTGCTAACTCATGCGACGAGAGTAAAAAAGGGAGGTCGCTGATAACCGCTAAGGCTACCAGCTAAAAGAGGTAACCTTAGGAGTTCCTGTTAAACAGGTGATTGAGCCAGCATCGACTGGGCGCGTCCAAGGCATTGTCCTCTCATGATAATAGTGCGCGCATGTTACGCTGAGACGAAAAAGTCGTCAAGGTAGCGCAACCGCGCTACACCGTTTCCAGACGGGCGTAAGCCGCCACCAGCCACTTAATGCCCTGGCCCTGAAACGCCACCTGCAGGCGGCTGTGTTCACCGCTGCCTTCGAGGTTGATAATGGTGCCTTCGCCAAACTTGGCGTGACGCACGCGCTGGCCGAGCGTGAAGCCGCTATCGTTTTGCGCAATCGGCGTGCCCATGCGCTGATGGCTAACTGGACGACTGACGCTGGCGCGCAAGCGTACCTCTTCCACGCACTCCTCCGGCAGCTCGCCGATAAAACGTGAGGGGCGGTGATACACTTCCTTACCATAAAGGCGACGGCTTTCCGCGTAGGTTAGCGTGAGCTTCACCATCGCGCGCGTCACGCCAACGTAAGCCAGACGACGCTCCTCTTCCAAACGCCCGCCTTCATCCAGCGACATCTGGCTCGGGAACATGCCCTCTTCCATGCCGACGATAAACACCTGGCTGAACTCCAGTCCTTTCGCCGAGTGCATGGTCATCAGCTGCACCGCGTCCTGCCACTTGTCGGCCTGACCTTCGCCCGCTTCCAGCGCCGCATGTGACAAGAACGCCTGCAGCGGCATCAAATCTTCGTCTTCATCCTGATAGCTGAACTGGCGCGTGGCCGTTACCAGTTCCTCAAGGTTTTCGATACGCGCCTGGCCTTTCTCGCCCTTCTCCTGCTCGTACATTACCCACAAACCGGAGTCTTTGATCACCCGATCGGTTTGCACATGCAGCGGCATTTCGGCGGTTTCGGTGGCCAGTGAATCCACCAGTTCGCAGAAGCGTTGCAGCGCCGATGCGGCGCGGCCGGCTAACGCTTTGTTCTGTAACAGCTCGCGCGTTGCCTGCCACATTGTCAGTTGTTGTTCGCGCGCGGTCTGGCGTACCACGTCCAGCGTGCGATCGCCCACGCCGCGCACCGGCGTATTCACCACACGTTCAAACGCCGCATCGTCATTGCGATTGGCCATCAAACGCAGATAGGCCAGCGCGTCTTTGATCTCCTGACGTTCGAAGAAGCGCATGCCGCCATAAATACGGTACGGCATGCTGCCTTGCAGCAGCGCCTCTTCCAGCACGCGTGATTGGGCGTTGCTGCGGTAGAGAATGGCGCAATCCTGCAGCGCGTTGCCGTTCTCATGCCAGCTCTTGATGCGATTCACCACGAAGCGCGCTTCGTCTAACTCGTTGAATGCGCAGTAGAGTGAGATCTTTTCGCCGTCGCTGCCGTCAGTCCACAGCTCTTTGCCGAGGCGGCCATTGTTATTGGCAATCAGCGTGTTCGCGGCTTTCAGAATGTTGTTGGTCGAGCGATAGTTCTGCTCCAGACGGATGGTTTCTGCGCCAGGGAAGTCCTGCAGGAAGCGCTGGATGTTCTCTACCTGCGCACCGCGCCAGCCGTAAATCGACTGATCGTCATCGCCGACGATGATCACGCGGCCAGTGTCGCCCGCCAGCATGCGAATCCACGCGTACTGAATGTTGTTGGTATCCTGGAATTCATCCACCAGCACGTTACTGAAACGCTCGCGGTAATGGTTCAGGATATGCGGCTTGTTAAGCCACAATTCGTGGGCGCGCAGCAGCAGCTCGGCGAAATCCACTAACCCGGCGCGATCGCAGGCTTCCTGATACGCCTGATAGATACGCAGCCAGGTTTGCTCCACCGGATTGCCGTAGCTTTCGATATGTTTTGGCCGCAGACCTTCATCTTTTTTGCCGTTGATGTACCACATGCCCTGACGCGCAGGCCACTGTTTCTCATCAAGGTTCATGGCTTTGATCAAGCGTTTGAGCAGGCGCAGCTGATCGTCGCTGTCGAGAATCTGGAAATCCTGCGGCAGACCGGCATCAAGATGATGCGCGCGCAGTAAACGGTGCGCCAGGCCGTGGAAGGTACCAATCCACATGCCGCCCTGGCTGGTGCCGATCAGCTGATCGATACGGTGGCGCATCTCCGCTGCCGCTTTGTTGGTAAAGGTCACCGCCATAATCGAATAGGGTGAACAATTCTCTACCGACAGCAGCCAGGCGATGCGATGTACCAGCACACGGGTTTTGCCACTGCCTGCTCCGGCCAGCACCAGCAGGTTGCTACGCGGTGCGGCGACCGCCTCGCGCTGTTTGTCATTCAAGCCGTCAAGCAGTTCAGAAACGTCCATAAGCACCGTTTTAAGAATTGAGATACATATCCAAAATCATTCGGCTTGCCGCAAGGCGGCAAGTGTGTGAATCCCCGGGAGTTTACATAAGTAAATGACCGGGGTGAGCACGCGCAGCCAACGCAGCGTCAAGTCGAATGATGATGGATACGACTGGATAAATTTACAGCTATTATAGCAGCGAGGTCAGAGATGCCAACCGATCAATTTCAACGTGCGGCAGCAAACGCGCATCATCAATTTTCATCAGATTGCCTGCGCGCAGGTTAATCCAGCAGGCTTGCATGCCGGCACGCAGCGAACCGGCGACATCGGTGGTGAGATCGTCTCCCACATGCAGAATGTGCTCAGGCGCGATGTTCAAACGCTGCGCCGCGAGGTGATACATGTCCTGCCACGGCTTAGCGCGGCCGTGCGGACCGGCTCGCAGCGCGAACTGGAAGTAGTGATCGATGCCGAGCTTTTCCGGACAGGCATTGCCGTTAGTGATCGCCACCAGCGGTACGCGCTCGCCCAGCCACGTCAACGTTTGATGCGTCTCGTCAGGCATAGCGACTTCGCTGCGCCAGTGATGGAATACGCTCATCACTTCGCTGGCACCGGTGGTTGCTTCCGTTGCAGATAAACCCACATTGAGCAGCGCCAGCTCCACCGAGCGGCGACGCCATTCAGACACGTCGTGATAAATCTCCGGCTCGCGCGCCAGCAACTCATTACGCAGCGCCTGATAATCCGCCTGGGTAAACTCGCGCAGCGCCGGATGGTAGGCCTGCAAGGCGGCGTGCGATTCGGCCGTGGTTTTGCGGATCACTGGATGGTTGTCGTACAGCGTGTCGTCGAGATCAAAGGTGATCGCTTTGATCGGGCCGAGCGGACGATAAAACTTCATTAAGACTTTCCTCGTTTGGCACGCGGATGGGCCGCATCGTAAACCGTCGCCAGATGCTGGAAATCCAGATGGGTATAGATTTGCGTGGTCGCCAGATTGGCGTGGCCAAGCAGCTCCTGCACCGCGCGCAAATCGCCGCTCGATTCCAGCAGGTGCGTGGCAAAAGAGTGGCGCAGTTTATGCGGATGAATATGGCTGGCAACGCCCTGCTTAATGCCCCATTCGGCAAAGCGCTTCTGCACGTTGCGCGTCGAGATCCGGCTGCCGCGACTGGAGACAAACAGCGCATCATCCTGCGGCGCAAAACTCGCGCGCAGCGGCAGCCAGTGCTGAATCCACGTCACCGCCGTGCCACCAATCGGCACCCGGCGCTCTTTGCTGCCTTTACCCAGCACCCGCACTTCGCCGGCTTCCAAATCCATATGGCGACAGTCAATATTCACCAGCTCTGACAAACGCAACCCGCCGCCGTACATGGTTTCCAGCATCGCGCGGTCGCGCACCGCCAGCGGATCGTTAAGGTCGATCTCCAGCAGCTGGTTTACTTCATCAACGTCCATGTTCTTCGGAAGATGGCGTGCGTTACGCGGCGTGGAAATCCCTTTGGCGGGATTGGCGGTCAACATGCCCTGATGAACTTGCCAGTCGAGAAAGCTGCGCAGCGCCGACATGCGCAATGCCAGACTGCTAGGCCCCAAACCGCCGCGACGGCTGCGTGCCGCCAGGGTGCGCACCTGCGCGGGTTCGAGCTGCGCCCAACTGGTCAACTTCATGTCATCGGCCATGTCGATAATGGCCTGCAACTGCCGTTGGTAATTCTTTTGCGTCAGCGGACTGAGCTGGCGTTCAACTTTCAGATAACGCAGAAAGTCATCCACGGCTGGCAGCAGCGGACTGACGCTACTCATGCGCGTTCAATCCAGCGCGACAGCAGATCCGGCAGCATTTGCGCCAGATGCTGTAGCAGCAGCGTGCCCATGCCCGCCTGATAATGCTGGTTATCGCGGCTGGTAAACATCAGCACGCCGAGCTCGCCGTGCTCACCCATCAGCGACATCGCCACCGAACCAATCGCTTTGGCCTGCGGCAACAGCAGTAATAGCTCCGGACCATTCAGACTGCCGAGATAGTGCTGATCGTCGCCAAAGCGCTGAATACGCAGCGGCTCAAACGCCTGACGGGACAAGCCGAGTTGGGTGAAATCTGAAGGTGCGCCAATGTGCCACTTGTCGTTGAACACGCGTACATGTGCGCCCGCCAGGCCCAGCTCGCGTGCCCAGCGATGCAAACGCGTCAGCATCTCTTGCAGGCTGTCTGCCGCGGCAAGATGGCCTTGCAGCGTCAGCAGACGATCAAACAGCTGATGGTTGGCCGTGGCCTGCTCCATCAGCAGCGTGATCTCCTCTTCCAACTGCTGGATGTGGTTGCGCTGTCGCGCCATATGCCACTCCACCAGCGAAACGCTGCCGCGTACCGGATGCGGCACCATCATCTGTTCGACCTGGCGTGCATTGCGAATAAAGAAATCGGGGTTGTGACGCAGAAATGCGCTTACCGATTGATCGTCCAGCAAAACCTCGCTTTCGGTCTGCTCTTCGACATTTTTCATAGATGAATAAACCCATCGTAGACGTGTGTGGCGGGACCGGTCATAAACAGCGGCTGCCCTTCCCCTTTCCAGGCGATATGCAGCGTTCCGCCAGGCAGATCGACGCGCACATTCTCGGCCAAAATACCTTGCTGAATGCCGCAGGCAACCGCCGCACAGGCGCCGCTACCGCACGCCTGCGTTTCACCCGCGCCGCGTTCATACACGCGCAGACGGATGTGCTCGCGATGAATCACTTCCATAAAGCCGACATTAACGCGTTCGGGAAAACGCTCATGGCTTTCCAGCTCCGGGCCCAGCGTTTCTACCTGCGCAGTTTTCACGCTTTCCACCTGAATCACACAGTGTGGATTGCCCATCGACACCGCACCAAACATCACGGTTTGTTCGGCAACGCGTTGTAAATAAAGGTTCTCAGCTTTATTTGCGCGTAACGGCACGCTTTGCGGTTCGAAATTAGGTTGCCCCATATTCACACGCACCAGCTCATCGTTGGTAACGCTAAGCACCATGCGACCGGTTTGCGTACTGACGCGGATGTCGCTTTTGTTGGTCAATCCTTTCAGGCGCACAAAGCGGGCAAAACAGCGCGCGCCGTTGCCACACTGCGCGACTTCGCTGCCATCGGCGTTGAAAATGCGGTAGTGGAAATCGAGGTCCGGATCGTAAGGTGGCTCGACGATCAGCAGCTGATCGAAACCGATCCCCAGATGTCTGTCCGCCAGGCGGCGAATCAGTTCCGGCGAAAAAAAGACGTTTTGCGTCACGGCATCCACAACCATAAAGTCGTTGCCGAGACCGTGCATTTTTGAGAACTGCATTTTCTGCTCCGCCGGATTACTCATAGAGTTTAGTTTGCCTGCGAACCAGGCTTGCTGGTGACCAGGCCACCCACATCAGCATCCTGAGAAGCTTTCTGCTGCTGCTCGGTGACCTGCTGATGAGGCTTGTTGGGTTGATCTTTTGGCGGGAAATACAACGGTCCTTTCAGGCCACAGCCTACCAGGCTAACCAGTGCCAGCGCCATACCCAGCTGACTTATCGCTCGTATCATTCTGTCTGCTCTTCTGTCCTTAAGCCATGGTTGCTTATCATCGCAGTTGACGTTGTAAAAGCAACAGGAAATAGCCGCAATTCCAGCAGCAGGTCAGAGTTAGAGCGTATCCCACCGCGCGAACGCGGGCGGGATCAATGCATTTGGTAACGCGGCTGGAAATCGCCGTTATCGTTATCAGGCTGCGTAGCGCAGAGCTGCGTTAACGTTTGGCTGCGGAACGGAATCACCTGGAATCGCTCACCCGTGTTCACAATTTGGTAGAACTGCGGCAAGTTAAAGTTGATAAAGCTTGAGCCGTAGGTAAAGCGATCGTGGGATGAAGAGTAGAAACGGCTCACGTCACGCACCAGCTCTTCTTTACTGCCTTCGCAGTGATGATAAACCTCAACGCGATTGGTTTCGTCGAGGATATAGATATTGAAGCCGCGATCGTCTGTGGTGTCTTCAAAGAAGAACTGAATGATGCCCTCGCTGGCATAGCCGTTTACCACCGGCGGCAGCGGCGTCTGATTCGATTCCACTTTGATCGACAAACCGTGCAGCTTGTTATTGGAAATCGCACCATAGAATTCAACGGCGTTTTCCAGCTTCTGCACGGAGACGCTCATCCGTTCAAAGAATAAGCCCCAGGTTTGCCCCGCCATGCGTAACGCTTTGAAGCGGCCAGGTTCCTGACGCGTGCTGGATAAACGCAGCTCAATACATTCTGAAACCAGCTGCTGCACACGAGTGCGGATTAAGCCGCGCAGATGCTGGCTGTAGCAGAACACTTCTACCGTATCCGGCGGCGCCGCATCCTGATGCATTTTACCGAGGATGGTTTTCAGCGCTTCAATCATCGCCTGCTCGCCGCTGAAGTGCAGCGTGCGCACTTCATTCCACGAGTTGCGATACAGCAGATCGATACTGCCAATCAGGCATTGCTGCTGCTGACCAAAGCTGAATACGTCCAGCTTACGGAAATCAAAATGCACCACCTGATTGCGGAATGCCGAGGTGGGATCGTGTTCCAGATTGACGATAATCGCCAGGTGACGGATTTCACACGGGCTATAGAGTGCTTTCGGCGTGGGTGCCGGCACGCGCAGCGGGAAGTGGCTCGACACGTCATTGACCAGCTCCTGCAGACGTGGCAAATCGCACAGATCGTTGCCTTTCATATGCAGGCGCGTTTTGCTGGTGAGTAAACCGTTGAACCACGCCCACGCCACCAGCTTGTTCAGGTAGCGGTTATATTCCAGCGGCTGATGGCTGATGATGGAACTCATGTCGGGGGCCTGGTTATACAGATACCATCCAGCACGATTCGCGCGGCCCGCCGGGACATGAATAAAGGTGAGATTTTCTTCCGAGAGATCCGGCGAGATCTGGGGGTTCACCAGCGTCACCTTACCCGGCAACGCCTCAAATGCGGCATACAGTTTACGCGTCAGCACGCCGATATCCTGCGGGCTGGCACTGACGCTTAAATTGTTACGGCGCGCAAAGCGGATCAGGTTGCGATAACTTTGCATCATCGCATCCAGCAACTCATTGTGCGCTTCGCGTACCCGTTCGATTTTCCACTCTGCGCGGTTATCCAGTACCGCTAACTTCTCTTCATCCCAGCCCCACTCTTTCACCAGCTGCGAAAGGATCTCGCGACGCCAGCCCGTGCGCTGATGATGATGATCTTCGCTGGAGAGCTTTTCACACACTTTTAAGTAGAAACATCGACGCACTAAATCGAGGCGCGCCATATCATCAACGCTGGTGAGGTAGCGCGTTACGCGCTCCAGCATCATGCAATAGGGATCAAGACCGAAGCAGACAATTTCGCCATCGTGCAGGCGCTGTTTGATATCCATCGAAAGCAATTGCGTGTTGGGATATTCCCAACTGTAGGCTTCCAGCAGTAGGGTTTTCAGCACCGCTTTATACGGCGAATCGATACTTTTATATAGCTGCCACAAACTGGCACCGAAGTACTCTTCCGCCGACAGCGTGCCAAGGCCGCCGAGATCCAGCCACTCATTCGGCGTGAGCACGCCCTGAGAATAGAGTGACATGACGTAATCGTCGTAATGGTGTTCTTCTTCGCCCGGCACCATGTTCCACAGGATGCGTTTACCGGCCATCCGCACCGCGGTGCGATAGAACTCATCCAGCAGCAAAATATGTTGGGTGGAACCGCAGTCTTCACCGCCAAGGCTGCCGCTTTCGTTATGGCGGAAACGGTTCTCGTCAATCAGGAAGAAGCTCACTTCCACACCCATTGACACACACCATTTCTGCAACAGCGTACACTTGCGCTGCAGATTGAGGCGCTCTTCATTATCCAGCCAGGATTGATGGCATACCCAGATGTCGAGATCGGAGATGCTGTTTTGCCCCACGGACGAGGTACTGCCCATGGAGTAAATGCCGGTGATCGGACGTTCGCCTTTCACGCTGCTGCTGAGGTCAAGCGGCTGGCCGCTCGCTAAATTTTGCAGCAGCTGCTGCTGATTTTCATCGGGCGTGTAGAAGCAAACGCCATGCGGAACGCTACCTTCGAGGTAGCCCGGCATCAGCGGATGATGGTAGTGCAATAATGTTGGCAGCAGACTGTAGACTTGCTGGAAAGCAGGTCCCATGGCAGCCAGTGCACGATCAACGCGCAGCTGGTTAATAGCATCCAGTCTCTGTTTCAGTGTCTCAATGTAGAGGTACAAGACGTTTCGCCTGATTGTCCCAGTGTTAAGCACCCTGTTTCCAACGCCTGCCGCTTAATAATAAAGATATTGGGCAAATTATTGCTGGAAACGTGATCAATCTAACACCTGGAGGATTGACCGTAAAGAAAGTTGCGCTACTTAACAGTTTAGCATGTTCCGACTCTAGCCCGGCTTTTTTCAGACTCCAACCTCAATTTCAAACCGCGTAAATACGGCCACAATTGACATCGCGTCCTTTACAAGACCGTTGAAACTGACAGCATTCCCCTATCAATGATAGGATATTCGATGAACGATCAAAATGGTTAACAGCATGTTAAACAAAATTTTCAGAATTGCTACCAGACAAAGTCCTCTTGCTTTATGGCAGGCACAATATGTCCAACAGCGCCTGATGGCCGCCCATCCGGGGTTGCAAGTTGAGCTACTGCCGATGGTCACGAAAGGTGATGTCATTCTTGATACGCCGCTGGCAAAAGTGGGTGGCAAAGGCCTGTTTGTCAAAGAGCTGGAGTTGGCAATGCTGGACGGCCGTGCCGATCTTGCCGTGCATTCAATGAAGGATGTGCCGGTCGATTTTCCGCAAGGCTTGGGTCTGGTGACCATTTGCGAGCGCGAAGATCCGCGTGATGCTTTCGTCTCCAATCATTACAACAGCGTTGATGAACTGCCCCAAGGCGCGGTGGTGGGCACATCCAGCCTGCGTCGCCAGTGCCAACTCAGCGCGCGTCGTCCCGATTTAGTCATTCGCTCGCTGCGTGGCAATGTGGGTACGCGTCTCGGAAAACTTGATGCCGGTGAATATGATGCCATCATCCTGGCCGCCGCAGGATTGAAACGTTTGGGTCTGGAAGATCGCATTCGCCAGGCCATGCCGGCAGAGATTTCTCTGCCAGCCGTTGGCCAGGGCGCGGTCGGCATCGAATGCCGTATTGATGATGAGCAATTGATTACGCTACTGCAGGCGTTGAATCATGACGAGACCTCAGTGTGTGTGCGTGCTGAACGTGCCATGAACACGCGGCTGGAAGGTGGTTGTCAGGTGCCTATCGGCAGCTTCGCGGTGCTGGAAGACGACGCGCTCTGGCTGCGCGGTTTAGTTGGATCGCCCGATGGCAAGCAAATGGTGGTGGGCGAGCGTCGTGGACCGCGTGATCAAGCGGAAAAAATGGGCATTTCCCTGGCCGAGGAGTTATTGGATGGCGGCGCCCGCGACATTCTGCGCGAAGTCTATCAGGGACATCCTCCCGCATGACCATCCTTGTGACCCGTCCGGAACCGGCTGCCAGTGAACTGGTCTCGCGTTTGCGAAACCTGGGGAAACTGGCGTGGAGCCTACCGCTGATAGAATTCACGCCGGGTCGCGATCTTGTTCATTTACCGCAACAACTTGCCGCACTGCAAGCGGGCGATCTGGTGTTTCTGCTGTCGCAGCAGGTGGTGACCTTCGCCCAGCCAGCTTTACAACTTAGCGCGACAACATGGCCTTCTGCGCTCAGCTATTATGCTATCGGACGCAGCACGGCTTTGGCTTTGCATACCGTCAGTAATCTGAAAGTAGACTATCCTCATGCGCGGGAGACCAGTGAGGAGCTGGTGCGCCTGAATCGTCTGCAGCAGGTAACAGGCAAACGCGCGCTAATACTGCGCGGCAGCCCGGGCCGCGAATTACTGGCAGAAACGCTGATTGAACGCGGCGCGGAAGTACAATATTGCGAGTGTTATCAGCGCTGTGAAAAGCACTATAACGGCGCGACTGAAGGCCGACGCTGGCGCGATCGAGGCATTACAACGCTGGTGGTAACCAGCGGCGAAATGTTACAACAACTGTTTTCGCTGTTTTCGCCGATTGACCGGCGGGAATGGTTACTGCACTGTCGGCTTGTTGTCGTCAGTGAACGTTTGGCTACGCAAGCCGCTGAATTGGGCTGGCAGGACATAGATGTAGCCGATGGTGCCGATAACGATGCGCTGCTGCGCGCGTTACGCTGAACTTAACAATGGGATGAGCCATAATGACGGAACAAAAAGCCTCCTCCGCCATGGTTGAAGAAACCACCCCAGCGGACAATTCTCCCTCTCCAGCTACTCAGCCACCTCGCGATAAAAAAAGCGATGGCAAAGTGCTGAGTGCGGTGGCGATTGTCATTGCGCTGGCGATTGGGGCGGGACTTTACCTCAATGGGAAACACCAGGCCGATTTACAGGCTCAAACTAACCAGAATCTGAGTGAGCAGCTGAGCGCCTTGCAGCAGCAACTGGGCAGCGATAAACAGCAGCTGACGCAACAGCTGAATAGCGCCAACAGTGCCCTGCAGGAAACACGTACCCAGCAGGACAACAGCGCCAAAGAGCTGGAAACCCTGCGTGATAAAGTCGCCACTATTTCCGGCAATGACACGCGCACCTGGCTACTGGCTCAGGCAGATTACCTCGTCAAGCTGGCCGGCCGTAAGTTGTGGAGCGATCAGGATGTCACCACCGCGGCGGCATTGCTGAAAAGTGCAGATACCAGCCTGGCAGACATGAACGATCCCAGCGTCATGAATGTGCGCCGCGCGCTGACGCAGGATATCAGCTCACTCTCTGCCGTGAGTCAGATTGACTATGACGGCACCATCCTCAAGCTTAATCAGCTGTCGAACGGCGTGGATAATCTGCGATTGGCCGACAACGACAGCGATGATTCACCCATGGATGCCGACGGCGGTGAGCTCTCCAGTTCACTGCACGAGTGGCGCCAGAACCTGGTGAAAAGCTGGCATAATTTTATGGATGATTTCATCACCATCCGTCGCCGTGATAACACTGCACAGCCGCTGCTGGCACCGAATCAGGACGTTTATCTGCGTGAAAACATCCGTTCGCGCCTGCTCATTGCGGCGCAAGCCGTGCCGCGTCATCAGGATGAAATTTACAAGCAGTCTATCGATGCGGTATCGACCTGGGTTCGAGCCTGGTATGACACCAATGATGCCGCGACCAAAGCTTTCCTTACGCAACTGGATGAACTGAGCCAGCAGAGCATTTCGATGGATGTACCGGATACGCTGGAAAGTCAGCCGCTGTTGGAAAAACTGATGCAAACTCGCGTGCGTAATTTGCTGGCCCAACCATCGGCTGCCGCTGATCAACAGGGAGGCTAAGCATGCTGAAAGTATTGGTGCTTTTCCTGCTGCTAATGGCGGGCATCGTGGTTGGACCGATGGTGGCAGGCCATCAGGGCTACGTGCTGATTCAAACCGACAACTGGAATATCGAAACCAGCGTAACCGGGCTGGCGATTATTTTAATCCTCAGCCTACTGGTGATTTTGCTGGTCGAATGGATTTTGCGTCGCCTGCTACGCACCGGCGCACGCACACGCGGTTGGTTCACCGGTCGTAAACGTCGCAGCGCGCAGCGCCACACGCAAAGTGCACTGATGAAACTGGCTGAAGGCGATTATAAGCAGGCCGAAAAGTTGTTATCGAAGAACGCCGATCACGCCGTTCAGCCGGTGGCTAACTATTTACTCGCTGCCGAAGCCGCACAGCAACGTGGTGATGAGGTACGCGCCAATCAGCATCTGGAACGTGCCGCAGAGTTATCGGAGAACGATACGATTCCCGTCGAAATTACCCGCGTACGTCTGCAACTGGCGCGCAACGAAGATCACGCTGCGCGTCATGGTGTAGATCGTCTGCTGGAAGTGGCACCGCGCCATCCGGAAGTATTACGCCTGGCAGAGCAAGCTTATATTCGCACCGGCGCGTGGAGCGCGCTGCTCGATATTCTGCCTTCGATGCAAAAAGTGCAGATCAATGATGAAGCACAGCGCGAGGCCCTTCAGCAGCAAGCCTGGCTGGGCCTGATGAATCAGGCGATGGCCGATCAGGGCAGCGACGGCTTGAAGAAATGGTGGCAAAACCAGAGCCGCAAAACGCGTCAGGAAACCGCTTTGCAGGTGGCAATGGCAGAACATCTGATTGAATGTGACGACCCCGATACTGCGCAAAACATCGTGCTGGAAGGTCTGAAGCGTCAATATGACGATCGTCTGGTGCTGCTAATGCCGCGTATTAAAAGCGGCGATCCGCAAGCTCTGGAAAAAGCGCTGCGTCAGCAGATTAAACAGCACGGCGCTACACCGCTGCTGCACAGCACGCTTGGCCAGATGCTGATGCGTCATGGTGAATGGCAGCAGGCGGCAGAAGCCTTCCAGCAGGCGCTGGCACAGCGTCCAGATGCCTTTGATTATGCCTGGCTGGCCGATGTTTACGATCGTCTGCACCGCCCGGAAGACGCTGCCAAAATGCGTCGCGAAGGTCTGTTACTTACGCTGAAGACTAATCCCAGCGCCTGATTTTTACGTTTGTTACTTTTGTGCACGCCGGGCTTGTCCCGGCTTTTTTTTGCCTGCTGCAAATTGCAGATAAAAAAACACCTGCCATAAGCAGGTGTAAGATCAGGTCGTTCAGACAACTGATGGCATCCGACTCAACGTAATGTCCTTCTTACTGCAGTAAAGCGTGCGCAATGACTGCCAGGCTGGACAACGGATGCCGTAAGGGGCTCTGCATCATTCCCAGGTTTATGTAGCATTAGCAAACATAAGAGGTGGAATGAGCATCTACAGCAATATTATTGCACATGGCGTGCCAAAGTTGCAGGTGCCAGAATAAGTTATTTTATTTCAATAAGATAAAAATAAGGGTTTGACGCTGTCTGATATCACTGTCGGGAATTCACTACATCCAACCCGAAAGATGTCTCTGCAAAGCGACAAGCTATGCAAGCAAATGTCATATCCAATAAAAACAGAGGGTTAAATGTAGCCTAATAGCGACAATGTGCAGAAATAGGCGCACGGACAAGGTTGAGGAAGAAGAGTGAAAGGGCAAATGTGTAAAACGAAAAAAGCCTGCTTTTTCAAGCAGGCTTTTCGAATATGGTCGGCGAGAGAGGATTCGAACCTCCGACCCACTGGTCCCAAACCAGTTGCGCTACCAAGCTGCGCTACTCGCCGATTTTTTACTTCTTAACGCTACTGCGTAATTTTGCCTGGTGCGAAGGGAGGGACTTGAACCCTCACGTCCGTAAGAACACTAACACCTGAAGCTAGCGCGTCTACCAATTCCGCCACCATCGCGTGTCCGAGCAAAATCTGGGGTGGCTAATGGGACTCGAACCCACGACAACTGGAATCACAATCCAGGGCTCTACCAACTGAGCTATAGCCACCATAATTCTGGTGCGTAAGCGTGTTACGCTTACGTAAATTCACTGCATAACGCGGTTAACCAACCACCGAAGCTCTTGCGCACAAATTAAATGGCGCGCCCGACAGGATTCGAACCTGAGACCTCTGCCTCCGGAGGGCAGCGCTCTATCCAGCTGAGCTACGGGCGCGTAGCGCCGTTGCGGATGGGCATACTACGGGCTTGACCTCACACTGTCCAGCCCTTTTTTATAAAAAAAACGCGTTTGATTACGCTTTGTGCATTCCATCGATAATTACTGCACTTTTAGTTGCTTACCCTCTCCTTTTTGCTGGAAAAACCAGCAATATCAGAGATCGCCACGCCAATGGTAGCGTAGATATTTCAGCAACTTTAACTGGCGGCGCAAACGTGAAGGCTGACGGATTAAACGATAAAGCCATTCCAGGCCTGATTTTTGCCACCAAACGGGAGCACGTTTGACGTGCCCGGTGAACACATCATACGTGCCGCCCACGCCCATATAGAGCGCGTGTGGCCAATGTGCACGGCAATCGCGCATGAGCAGCTCCTGACGCGGCGAACCCTGCGCCACCGTGACAATCTGCGCGCCGCTAGCGGCAATACGCGCAAACAGCGACTCACGATCTTCTGGCGCAAAATAACCATTCTGGCTGCCGACGATGTTCACATTCCACTGCCGACGCAGCTTCTCGCAGGTTTCCTCTAGCACCGTCTGACGGCCACCAATCAGAAACACCGGAATGTCGTTGCGGCCCGCTTGCTCCATCAATGCTTCCCAGAGATCCGCACCTGCGATGCGATTGACCTGTAGTTGAGGATATTTCTTACGCAGCGAGCGGACAACGCTGATGCCATCAGGATATTTGAATTCAGCCTCCGCAATCAGCGTGCGCAATTGCGCATCCTCTTCCAGGGTGAGCATCTTTTCGGCATTCATCGCAATCAGCGTGCCGCTGCGCGGTGTGCCATCGGGCAGCAAAAATTGCAGAAAGCTCGCCATATCATTGAAGGCGTGAAGATCGACGCCGCGCAGGCGATAGCGCGGTTTATCGGTTTCCATGGTATGAATTTTCCCGTTGTGCCCAGACGTTAAGAGGGACTGTGTAAAACCGGCTCGCTGCGAGGACGAATCAGCCCCGCGCGCGCCAACAGCCAGTAGAGCAATTTAGCCACCCACATACAGGCAGCAAAAATCAGACAAAAGAACACCACGCGTGAGCCGAAGGCATCCAGCCCTTCGCGCGCCAACACGATCATATTAAATACCGCGCCAAAGCAAAAACTCTGCAAAATCGCGCCACTGTAACGGTTGCTGGCATCGCGCCCATAGCGATACAGGTTATCAAACCCTTTCATTAGCAAACCAACCGCAACGGCGCCAAACGGGATAAACCACACGCCACCCATCACCAGCAGCGATCCAAGCAGCGTGGGTGAAATCGCTAAACCTGAATGGTTATTCAGCACTTCCCAGGTAAAGTAGTTGGCGCTGTTCAGAATCATTGACGGGCGTCCAGGCCACATCCAGCTGGGGATGAACACATAGAAATCACGCCAAATGGGTGCCAATCCCTGAAAATCGATTTTGTCGTAGTTTTGCAGTAATAGCGCCAGGTTTTCCCACGGAGAGAAAGTATCGCGCGTCAGATAGAGGAAGGTGTAAAACGCCTCATCGCCGACCACGTCAAGGTTGTAGCGACGCAATGCCAGCCAGAACATGCCGCCAATCGCCATCACGCCCGCACCCACCAGCATCCACAAGGTGATCCAGCCACGCGTAATGCCGATGAACAGGAATAACGCGAAGGCGATAATGATATTGGCGCGCGTGCCACCCACCAGCGCGTAAGTCAGCAGACCAAATGCCACCGACACCAGCAAAAACCACAGCCACTGGCGCTGGGTAGGTTTTAGGAAGTAGCGAATCAACATCGCCGGAATGAAGAAGTAGAAGAAGCGTTTGAGCGCCACGCCAGAGACTTCACTGGAGAAAATCTGGTTGTACGCGGAGAGCCGGAACAGCAGCAGGCCGTTGTGCAAAAAGAAAACCGTCACGGTACCTATCGCTACCAGCGCCAGCAGCAGACACGTCAGATTGGTTTCAACCCGATTCATCTGTAGCCAGGGTTTCCGCACCGGTGCATTGGCTGGCCGCAGCCGCACTTTATAGCTGACGTAATAGATGGCATAAAAACTGGTCGCAGCCAGCAGCGCCTGCAACAGATATTCTGGCGGCACCACCGCGACGTTAAAGCGGAACACCAGCACGCTGGTTAGCGGGAAACCGAAATAAAATGTTAGCAAAAACAGAATGGTGAAGAACAGGTGGAAGTTGAAGCGCACCCGTTTAAACTCTCGCCAGGTCAGGGTCAGGATGAACCCCAGCGAAAACAGATAAACCACCAGCAGACCGCAAAACTGCATCAGGCTCATGTTCTCTCCCCTTCACTCAAGCTCAGCGCATGGCGCCAGCCTGCCAGATAGCCCGGAGCAAAAAAGGCAATCGATGATTTATCACATTGCGCCAGTTGTCGTTGCGCTTCGGCTACGCTGGCAGCATCCAGCGCATCTTCGCTAAACAGCACCGGCAAACCTTGTTCACTCAAATCGCGCCAGAACGGATTTTTACGGTTCAGCACGAAGGGAATATTGGCCTTAATCAGCAGGCAAAGCGTGCCGATCCCCTGCTGACGTTCGAACATAAAATAGCCGAGCTGACAGCGGCTAAGCAATCCCAGATAGACGTCAAAGTCGATCTTGTCACGCAGCAAGGTGACCTGCCCCGCAGGGAACAGGCGCTGTGCGGCGGCAGCAATCTCATCAATATAACGGTGATTGTTCTCGGGATAACCGAGCGGTACCACCACCTTGACCTGCTCACCAAACTGCGCGCGAATCGCCTCTAAGCCTGCGATATGACGATTGCTGCGATCGCCTGAATTACCGAGCAGAATGGTGAACGCAGCGGATTCCATCGCTGCGGGTACGGCAGCGTCCGGCATGCGCGTTGGAAAATAGAGCAGTGAGGTCGGTACGCGCGGATGGCGCTGCTGGAAATGGTGTAAATCACCGCGCGTGGCAAATACCTGCGACACGCGGCTCTGCGCCCATCGGCGTAGCAGATAAAAAAGCTGATACTTAAGGCCTCGCCCCTCTTCGTAAAGATCTGCGCCCCATACGTGCCAGAATGCCTGCCGGCGACGCAGCCTGCAGCTCAGTAATGCTAGCCAAATACTGGGATTGAACTGGCCGTGGAAGAAGAAGCGCTGCGCGCGATTAGCGGCGCGCGCGATAACGGCCTGCGCCAGCGCACGCTTGTTGGCAAAAGTTTCGATGTGCAGTGCTGAATAGGCTTGCAGCGTTTCTGGCGCGCGGGTCACCACCATAAATTGACGCGGCGCATCTGCAGGCATCTCCGTGCTTATCACATCATTAAAGAAGCGCAGCACCGTATGATTGTGGTGCGGGATATCCGATCCCAATACGTGAAATAGCGTCATTTTTTCCGGCAATAAATTATGAAGGCACCACAGCAAAGGGCGAAATAGAGTATGTAGGTGGCCATATAGGCCTGTGCGGCTCCGGCACTACCGTGCAGCGGAATTAGCCAGCGGGAGAAACCGGTTAACAGCGCGAACTGACTCAGTTCGGTCAGAATATAAAAGCGCAGCGACGCTTTGGCGATCACCAGGTATCCGAAAACATAGGCGCCTACTTTAAAGACGTCCCCGCACAACTGCCAGACAAAAAGGTCACGCATGGCGGTGAACTGCGCTGAGAACAGTAGCCAGATAGCGACATCGCGCAGCAGCCATACGCAGAAGCTTGCTACGGCCACGGCAGGCATGACAAAGCGCAGCGCGCGGCCAATTTCCCGGGCGATTTGCGGTTTCTGCTCCAGCCGCGCCAGCGTCGGCAGCAGCCAAACGCTAAAGGTGGCAGTGATAAATTGCAGATAAGCATCGGAAATGCTGGTGACACCCTGCCATAAACCGACCTGCGCCCAACCTTGCTGTTCTGCCAATAGATTTCGCATCATCACCCACGCCACCGGCAAGGTGAGCGAGGTCATCAACGCCATTAGCGTAAACTTTGCCAGATTGCGTGCCAAATCCGGCTGCCACGTTGGCTTAAGCCAGCTCAACGGCAATACGTCGCGATGGCGACGCAGCATGATCAGGGCAGGAAACACAACCAGCGCCGGCACCAGCGCCAACCCCACCAGCGCACCGGCATAACCGCCCAGCCACCAGCACATGACATAGCCGATCACGCCTATCAGGCTTCCCGCGATCAGCGCCAGCGCATTACCGCGTGCATCACGAAAACCTTTCAACAGCGCTAACGTCAAATTAGCCCAGGCAATACCCAGCTGCAGAAAAGCGACAATCCGCACCACGTTCTCGTATTCAGCATGGCCAAACAGTGCTGTGCTGATCGGCTGCGCCGCCAGTAAAAACACCAGTGCCAGCAGTGTTGAAAAGCCGAGAACAATCGAAGATGCCGTACCCGTTACGGCACGCAACATCTGCGGCTGTTGCTGATGCTGCGCCACCAGCGTGGTAATGCCGTTGAAGATACCTGCACCTGCCAGCACGCCAAGTACGGTAATGAGCTGGCGGAAGTTACCGGCCTGCCCAATACCTTCCGGCCCAAAGCTCACCGCCAGCAATTTCACCACCAGCAAGCCAGCCACGATTTTTACCAGCGTGGATGAAGCGGTCCAGACTGAGGCTTTGGCTAACGACATCAGGCAAAGAAACTCAGCAGCGAACTGATCACCGTGCGCTGGTTGTTATCCGACAGGTTGTAGAACAGCGGCAGGCGCAACAGGCGCTCACTTTCACGCGTGGTAAACACATCCGCACCGTGGAAGCGGCCAAAGCGCTCGCCCGCCGGTGCTGAATGCAGCGGGATGTAATGGAATACCGTGAGGATTTCCGCCTCTTTCATCCAGTTGATTAGCGCCTGACGATCGTCGCTGTCGCGCAGCTTGATATAGAACATGTGCGCGTTGTGGCGGCAATCTTTTGGCACCACCGGCAGTTCGATGCGGCCCGCTGCTGCCAGCGGTTGCAACGCATCGTAGTAGCACTGCCACAGGTGCAGACGCTGCTGATTGATCTGCTCCGCCGCTTCCAGCTGCGCCCACAGATAAGCGGCTTGCAGATCTGCCATCAGATAGCTGGAGCCAATATCGCGCCAGGTATACTTATCCACCTGCCCGCGGAAAAACTGGCTGCGGTTAGTGCCTTTTTCACGAATGATCTCGGCACGCTCTACCAGCCTCGCCTCATTGATCAGCGTTGCGCCGCCTTCGCCGCCTGCGGTGTAATTTTTGGTTTCGTGGAAGCTGAAGCAACCAATATGACCAATAGTGCCCAGCGCGCGCCCTTTGTATTGCGACATCACGCCCTGCGCGGCATCTTCAATTACGTACAGTTTATGCTTCGCCGCCAGCGCCATGATGGTATCCATCTCGCAGGCGACACCGGCGTAGTGCACCGGCACGATAGCGCGGGTTTTCGGCGTGATCGCTGCTTCAATTAACGTTTCATCGATATTGAGCGTATCGGGACGTACATCAACAAACACAATGACCGCGCCGCGCAGCACAAAAGCGTTAGCGGTGGAGACAAAGGTGTAGCTCGGCATGATCACTTCGTCGCCGGGCTGGATATCAATCAGCAGCGCCGCCATCTCCAGCGACGCGGTGCAGGATGGCGTCAGCAGCACTTTTTTGCTGCCAAAATGCTGCTCCATCCACTGCTGACAGCGCCGGGTAAAACCGCCGTCGCCGCACAGTTTGCCGCTGGCCATGGCCGACTGCATATATTCAACTTCACTGCCGACAATCGGCGGCGCATTAAAGGGGATCATGGGACCTTCCTGTAGAACCAGTAAGCGGTGCTTTCCAGCCGCGCACCGCTGCGTAAATAAAGGCGCATCGCCGTAAGATTGCTGAGTTGGGTAGCAACACGCAAATGCGCCAGCTGGCGCACGCGGCCCCAGTCAGCGGCAGCGAGCAGTAAACGCTGGCCCACGCCACATCCTTGCGCACCAGGCAGTACCGCCAGCAGACCGATACGCATATCACCGTCCACTTCCCGCATAGAGACGAAACCTTGCAATGCGCCCTGTTCATCGCAAGCGACCAGGCATTGATGGTCGAAAGTACCGCGCACGGCATTTTCAATCCACTGCGCATAGAAACGCCCGCTGTCTGCAGGCTCAAACCACGGCGCACGGAAGCGACTCTGGCTAAATGCCTGCGCAGCCGCATCACGCAGTGCCGGGATTTGTGCTTCACGCGCGATCCGCACGCCGGGTTGCCGCTCAGTATTTTTGATAGCGATCGTCAGATCGGCTTCGCCTTCAACCAGCTGAAAGCCCTGCTCGCTCAAGGCATCGATCGCCTCAACACGATCTGCGGGCACTTTAACTTGCCAAAGCGTATAGGGCTGGGTTAACGCTTCAGACAGCGGCAAATCGCCCTCCAGCTCCAGGCGGGCGCTGTTCTGGCCGAAGAAATCGTTTTCCCAGTGAAGGGGATTAATATTGACGCGGACGGGCATGGTGAACATCCAGCAAATACTGGCCGTAGCCGGTTTTAGTCAGCGCCTGGGCTGCAGCCAGCAGCTGGGCGTCGCTTAGCCAGCCATTGCGCCATGCGATCTCTTCCAGGCAGGCGATTTTAAAACCCTGACGCTTTTCCACCGTCTGCACAAACATACTCGCCTCAATCAGGCTATCGTGCGTGCCGGTATCCAGCCAGGCAAAACCACGACCCAGCAGCTCTACGGAGAGTTCGCCCTGATCGAGATACATTTGGTTAATCGCGGTAATTTCTAACTCACCCCGGGCGGAAGGCTTAACCTGTTTAGCAAACTCCACCACGCGATTGTCGTAGAAATAGAGGCCGGTTACCGCCCAACGTGATTTCGGCTGCTGCGGTTTTTCCTCAATTGAAAGCGCGTTGAAGTCGTCATCAAACTCCACCACGCCAAAACGCTCGGGATCCATTACCTGATAGGCGAAAACGGTGGCGCCGCTGCTGCGCGCCGCCACTTTCTTCAGTTTTGGACTGAAGCCCTGACCGAAATAAAGGTTGTCGCCCAGCACCAGACAACAGTGATCATCACCGATAAAGGATTCACCAATGATAAACGCCTGCGCCAGGCCATCGGGGGTAGGTTGTTCGGCATAGGCTAGCTGTATGCCAAACTCACTGCCATCGCCCAGCAATCGTTCAAAGTGGGCGCGATCTTCCGGCGTGGTAATGATCAGGATTTCACGGATCCCGGCCAACATCAGCACCGAAAGTGGATAGTAAATCATCGGCTTGTCATACACCGGCAACAGCTGCTTTGAGATGGCACGGGTAATCGGATGCAAACGCGTGCCCGAACCTCCGGCTAAAATGATGCCTTTCATCGCTGCTCCTTCTGAATTGGGTTTTAGCGCGGCGTGGCCAGGCCCAGACGCTCGCCGCGATAGCTGCCATTAAGAATCGCCTGCCACCATTGTGGGTTCGCCAGGTACCACTGCACGGTTTTGCGGATACCGCTCTCAAAGGTTTCCTGCGGCGTCCAGCCCAGCTCGCGCGCAATTTTGCTGGCGTCAATGGCGTAACGCTGGTCGTGGCCGGGACGATCGCTCACAAAGGTAATCAAGTCCCGATAGCACGACAGCTGTGGTGCACGCTGCTGTGGGGCCAGTTCATCCAGCAAATCACACAGGGTTTCCACCACCTCAAGATTCCGTCGCTCGTTATGACCGCCGATATTATAGGTTTCACCCACTTTGCCGCTGCTGACTACGCAATAAAGCGCCCGCGCGTGGTCTTCCACATAGAGCCAGTCACGAATCTGGCTGCCGTTGCCGTATACCGGCAGTGGTTTACCTGCCAGCGCATTAATGATGGTGAGCGGGATCAGCTTCTCAGGAAAATGATATGGGCCGTAATTGTTGGAACAGTTGGTAACGATCACCGGCAAACCATAGGTACGCAGCCAGGCGCGCACCAGATGATCGCTGCTGGCCTTGGTCGCCGAATACGGGCTGCTGGGCGCATACGGCGTGGTTTCGGTAAAGAAATCGTCGCTGCCGTGCAGGTCGCCAAACACTTCATCGGTAGAGATGTGATGGAGAATGAAGCCCTTTTTGCGCTCATCCACCATGTTATTCCAGTAATGCCGCGCCGCTTCCAGCAGTTGATAGGTGCCGACGATATTGGTTTCGATGAAGGCAATCGGACCATCAATCGAACGATCGACGTGACTTTCCGCCGCCAGATGCATGATGCAATCTGGCTGGTACTGCGTCATCACGCGATCCAGCTCGGCGCGATCGCAAATATCCACCTGCTCGAAGGCGAAACGCGTGTTCTGCTGCACCGGCGCCAGCGAGGCCAGATTGCCAGCGTAACTCAGCTTATCGACCACCACCACGCGATGCTCAGTGTTTTCAAGCAGAAAACGCACCAACGCCGAGCCGATAAATCCTGCGCCGCCGGTCACCAAAAACTGTTTCATCGCCAGACGCCTTTGGTATCAACAATCCACGGCTGGGTAATCTGTGCAGCCTCAACCGCGCGGAACTGCGCATGGTCAACCAGCATCACCAGAATATCCGCCTGTTGCAGCGCATCTTCGGTGGTGACCAGCGTGGCTTCGTGCGCCAGACGCTGCGGAATGGCCGTTACGTGCGGCTCAACCACCCAGGTTTGTCCGCTGTGCCATTCGGCAATCAGATGGGCAACGCTCATCGCCGGACTTTCGCGTAAATCATCAATATTCGGTTTGAAGGCCAGACCAAAGCAGGCAATGGTGATATCGCTGGCACGTTTACCGCTGGCGGTGAGGCATTCGGCCAAAGCCTGTTTTACCTGGTCCAGCACCCAGCCCGGTTTGGCATCATTCACTTCACGCGCGGTGCGAATCAGCCGCGCCTGTTCTGGATTTTGCGCCACGATAAACCAGGGATCGACGGCAATGCAGTGCCCGCCAACGCCCGGCCCAGGCTGCAGAATATTGACGCGCGGATGGCGATTCGCCAGCGCAATCAGTTCCCACACGTTGATGCCTTGCTCTGCACAGATCAGCGACAGCTCATTAGCAAAAGCGATATTCACATCGCGGAAGCTATTTTCCGTCAGTTTGCACATCTCGGCGGTACGCGCATGGGTTTCCACGCATGCACCACGCAGGAAAATGCGATACAGCTCGCTGGCGCGCGCAGAACAGGCTGGCGTCATGCCGCCAATCACGCGATCGTTTTCCAGCAGTTCGACCATCACTTTGCCGGGCAATACCCGTTCCGGGCAGTACGCGATAAACACATCGCACGCATCGCCGTGCTGCGGGAAACGCAGATCGGGACGCGCATCCGCGAGCCATTGCGCCATCTGCTCGGTTGCGCCGACTGGCGACGTCGATTCGAGAATCACCAGATCGCCCGCCTTTAATACGGGCGCAATGGACAACGCGGCGGCCTGCACGTAGCTGAGATCGGGCTGATGATCGCCGATAAACGGCGTGGGTACGGCAATCAGAAAAGCATCGGCGGCTTCGGCCTGCGTGGTGGCGCGCAGGTATCCGTCTCGCACCGCGTCGCGCACCACCTCACCCAGTTCGGGTTCAACGATGTGGATATCGCCGCGATTAATGGTTTCGACAGCGCGGCTATTAATATCCACGCCAACGACTTTTTTCCCCCGTGAGGCAAAAACGGCCGCCGTTGGCAGCCCAATATAGCCCAGTCCGATAACGGAAATGGTTTCAAAACGCATGGTTATACTCTGTGTTGTTTTAGGGCCTGCAAGATGCGCGCGCAGGCATGGCCATCGCCATAAGGGTTGTGCGCGCGGCTCATTGCCTGCCAGGCTTCATCGTCCTGCAACAGCAGGCTGACTTCCGCGACAATCTTACTGATATCGGTGCCCACCAGTTTCACCGTGCCTGCGTCCACAGCTTCCGGCCGCTCGGTGGTATCGCGCATCACCAGCACCGGCTTGCCGAGCGACGGCGCTTCTTCCTGAATGCCGCCGGAATCGGTCAGAATCAGCCATGAACGGTTCATCAGCCAGACAAACGGCAAATACTCCTGCGGCTCAATCAGAATGATGTTTTCGATACCGCTGAGAATGCGGTTTACCGGCTCGCTGACATTGGGATTGAGGTGCACCGGATAGACGATTTGCACCTGCGGATGCTGGCGTGCAATTTGCGCTAGCGCGCTGCAGATGCGTTCGAAGCCGTCGCCAAAACTTTCGCGACGATGGCCCGTAACCAGAATCAGCTTTTTATCGGCGTCGAGGAACGGATAGCGCGCGGCCAGGCGGGCATTGAGATCCGCATCATCCAATACGCGATCGCGTACCCACAGCAGCGCATCAATCACCGTATTGCCAGTAACGAAAATGCGCGCATCCGGCAGGTTCTCACGCAGCAGATTTTGCCGCGAGTTTTCCGTCGGGGTGAAGTGGTAGCTCGCCAGGTGGCCAGTCAATGTGCGGTTGGCCTCTTCTGGCCACGGCGACATCAGGTTGCCGGTACGCAGCCCGGCTTCCACGTGACCCACGGGAATCTGGTGGTAAAACGCCGCCAGGCTGGCGGCAAAAGTGGTGGTGGTATCGCCGTGCACCAACACCACATCCGGCTGAAAGTCGGCCAGCACGGTTTTCATGCCCTGCAAAATGCGGCTGGTAATCTCCGTCAGCCCTTGCTCCGGACGCATGATGTTCAGGTCATAATCAGGTTGCAGCTGAAACAGACGCAGCACCTGATCGAGCATTTCTCGATGCTGTGCAGTAACGCATAAGCGTGACTCGAACGCAGCATCCTGCGCCAGCGCCTGCACCAGCGGAGCCATTTTGATCGCTTCAGGACGCGTGCCAAATACGGTCAGAACTTTCACGTGGCTTCTCTTAATGGCTCGATGGTAACGTTGAACGCGGACGTCGCACCAGCGCCACTCCCGCACCGACCAGCGCGCCAATGGCGCCCCACATGATCATCATAAACAGACGACGCGGACTATCACGCGAAACCGGCTCTTCCGGCGTGCGCAAATAACGATAGGTCTGGAACTGTTTGTCCAGACGCGGCCCCGCCTGCAGCGTACTCAGCATCGCCTTGTTTTGATCATAGCTTAAATCATAAGCAGGTCCGCTGGCCTGTAACGTGTCGAGCTGCGCCTGCAACATTTGCTGGCCAAGCAAGAAGCGATCGCTGTCTGGCAGCGCCTCACCCGTAGCCGGCGCCCGATTCTCTTTAATGCCCTGTTCATCGGCCACCTTCAGCGCCTGCACAATACGCTGACGTTGACGTTCAAACACCGCCTGCGCCACTTCTTCCTGACGCGTGACCTGCGCCTGCAACTGTATGTTGCGCGCCTGCCAGGCGCCTTTTAGCTCCGCATTCAAATGGCGTGCCGCACGTTCGCTGGCATAGGCAATATATTGGCGTAGCAAATTATTGGCATCACCGGCAGTTTCGGCGACCAGCTTGATGTTATCTAAGACATTGCGCGCCGGATCGGCCGCCGTGAACTGGATGTTGGTGATTAAGTCATCGAGCAGCGCCGCATCATTGTGCGCGTTGCCGCTTTTACGACTTTTGTAGTAATCGGTCTGCTGCCAGAAATCACGACGCGTATCCCATGATGCCAGCTGCATTGTGAACTCTTGATAAACCTCATCCATAACGGTTGGGGCTGGCGAACTGAGATTGAGCGTATTGGTGCGGACATCCAGATTATTGAGAAATTGCTGCTGCACAAAGAAATCACCCAACATATTCACCGTAGGACGATCGGTGACTGCCGTGGTGCTCCACGCCTGCTTCATCAACATCGAGGCCAGCCACGCAAACAGCGCAAACAGCAGCGCCAGGCCAACAATCCAGCGCTTGCCACGCCACAGCGTACAGCCGAGGCCTCGCACATCCAGTTCGTTTTCTACAACCACAGAGGTCATAACAAAAATCCTTATCAGGGTACTTTCTGGGTAATTTATTTTTTATCTTCGCTGCTGCTTTGCCAGCGACGTTTTATGCGACGGATTTTGCGCGCTACACGCCATGCGTGCTTCAGGCAATAGCCGTAAAGGAGAAACGCCATCAGGAACAGCACCAGCATTACCCATTCCGGGATAAAGGCCAGATATTCACCGAGCACGCCAATACCGGCCAGGATCGCTGCGGCCACGGTAATCAGTAAAAATGCCTGACGTGAAGTGAAGCCGGCGCGCATGATCAAATGATGAATGTGTTGGCGATCGGCAGAAAACGGGCTCATGCCTTTCCGCAAACGCCGATACATAATCGCCACCATATCCATCAGCGGAATGGCAATCAGCCACAGCGCAGTAACCGGCGTGATCGGATGGCTTAAACCCTGGGTGGTTTCCAGCAAGATCCAGATGATAGTGAAACCGATCATGGTACTACCGGCATCGCCCATAAACACTTTATAGCGGCGGCCAATCAAACCGAGATTGAGCAGAATATAAGGAATGGTGGCGGCGATCATCGCAAAACACCACATGGCGAGGCTGGTTTGGCCATCGAAGTAGAGAATAATACCTATCGCGGCGAAGGTAACGCTGGAGAGGCCGCCGAGCAGGCCATCAATTCCATCCACCATATTAAACGCATTGATCGCGGCCCACACGGCGAACAGCGTTAATACATAGCCAAAGGGGCCAACGATTAACTCTACCGGGCCGATAATAAATCCGAGGCTGAGCAAATAGAGTTTGGCACCCACCATCATCACAATGGCGACCACCGCCTGCACCAGCGCACGAATTTTGACGCTGATATCAAAACGATCGTCAAGAGCTCCTACCAATACCAACACGCCCGCACAGCTCAGATAGAGCATCGCGTGCGGTAAATAATAATTTGAGATGGCAAAAGCGAAGCAGATACCCGCGTACACAGAAATACCACCCACTAACGGAATGGCGCCATGGTGTCTTTTTCTGGAGTTTGGAGTGTCCACTAGCCCAATTTTTTTAGCTGCTTTGCGAGCAAAAAACAGGAACACTAAAGTAAAAAGAAAAACTAAACCAAGCTCAGTACTCATAGTGAGTAAATTCACGTTCATGCTCTCAGCTAAAATCGTGGTCAACAATAGGCAAAACACCCGCTATTGCCGTATATCCCTATTCCGAATTCTGCTGCAGAAAAGTCTGATTGCTGAAAAAACAAGCAAATATCTGCCACAGTCAAAATAAATGCTTCCTGACTGGGCTCATCCTAATGCCCATAAATAAAAAACGCCACGTTAAGACGTGGCGTTAGCAATAATTCCTGGCAAATTGTGCGAATCACCGCTTGGCTTAGCGGGTCGCCACCTGCGACTTAGGAACGCTTCATCATATCGAAGAATTCGTCGTTGGTTTTGGTCATTGCCAGTTTATTGATGAGGAATTCCATCGCATCGATTTCACCCATTGGATGGATGATTTTGCGCAGGATCCACATCTTCTGCAGCTCTTCCTGCGTGGTGAGCAGCTCTTCTTTACGCGTACCAGAACGATTGTAATCGATCGCTGGGAATACGCGTTTCTCGGCGATTTTACGCGAGAGGTGCAGTTCCATGTTACCTGTACCTTTAAACTCTTCGTAAATCACTTCGTCCATCTTCGAACCGGTATCAACCAGCGCGGTAGCGATGATGGTCAGGCTGCCGCCCTCTTCCACGTTACGTGCCGCACCGAAGAAACGCTTCGGACGATGCAGGGCGTTCGCATCCACACCGCCGGTCAGGACTTTACCTGATGCGGGAACCACGGTGTTGTAGGCACGCGCCAGACGGGTGATGGAATCGAGCAGGATGATCACATCTTTTTTGTGCTCAACCAGGCGCTTAGCCTTCTCGATCACCATCTCAGCAACCTGTACGTGGCGTGAAGCTGGCTCATCAAAGGTAGAAGCGATGACTTCACCTTTAACCAGACGCTGCATCTCGGTCACTTCTTCCGGACGTTCGTCAATCAGCAGCACCATCAACAGGCAATCTGGATAGTTGTAGGCAATGCTCTGCGCGATGTTCTGCAGCAGCATGGTTTTACCGGCTTTCGGCGGTGCCACGATCAGACCACGCTGGCCACGACCAATTGGGGAAGCCAGGTCCAGCACGCGTGCTGTCAGGTCTTCAGTCGAGCCGTTCCCGCGCTCCATACGCATACGCTTGCTGGCATGCAATGGCGTGAGGTTTTCGAACAGAATCTTGTTGCGCGCGTTTTCCGGCTTGTCGTAGTTAACTTCGTTAACTTTCAACAGCGCAAAATAGCGTTCACCTTCTTTTGGCGGGCGAATCTTGCCAGAAATGGTGTCACCAGTGCGGAGGTTGAAGCGGCGGATTTGGCTGGGAGAAACGTAGATATCATCGGGACCGGCGAGGTAGGAGCTGTCTCCAGAACGGAGGAAACCAAATCCGTCCTGCAGTATCTCCAGCACACCATCACCAAAGATGTCTTCGCCGCTTTTTGCGTGCTGTTTCAGGATAGAGAAAATAATATCCTGCTTGCGCATACGCGCCTGGTTTTCCAGCCCCATATTTTCGCCGAGGGTAATCAGCTCAGAAACCGGCGTATTCTTTAATTCGGTAAGATTCATAGTGATGGGTTCTTAAACTCGGGGTAATTCTCGAAATGATTGTCGTGAGTGGTATGGCAAAAATTCCATGCCTGTTAATGGCTCTTTTTCAACTCAGCTCGACGATTATCGTCAGATGTGGCGATAGGAAACGAGGAGACGGTCGAAAGATGATGCCGAATGTGCTAGTCATCAGATTGCCAAACCACGATAACGTTCATTGCGAGTAGGGTCTGACAAGGGAAAACTTAGATGCAAACTACAAGGTAAGAGCGTAATGCAGTGAACTCAACTTAACACGCTTAAAGTGAGACGTCCAGCAGTGGCGAAAAAATTCACCACTGCGGAACAAACACCGCGCCGGGCTTAGGCCAGGTTAGCGTTCAGAAACTCTTTCAACTGCCCTTTAGACAGTGCACCAACCTTGGTTGCCGCCACTTCGCCGTTCTTGAACAGCAGCAGAGTTGGAATACCGCGGATGCCATATTTAGGCGCTGTACCCGGGTTGTCATCAATGTTCAATTTCGCGATGGTAAGCTTACCTTCGTACTCTTCGGCGACTTCGTCGAGGATTGGGGCGATCATTTTGCAAGGACCACACCATTCAGCCCAGAAATCTACCAGAGTGACACCGTCTGCTTTCAGTACGTCTGTGTCGAAACTGTCATCGGTCAAGTGAACGATCTTATCGCTGCTCATGTTTAACTCCAAAAGATTGTGCCTGGCGAATCGGCGGAAATTATACCAACGTAGGTTGACTTTATTTCATCGGATACGCTTTCGTAAAGCGCTAGTAAGCTGATATTCTACCACACTATGAGCAAAACACACTTAACTGAACAGAAGTTTTCCGACTTCGCCCTGCACCCTCAGGTGATAGAAGCCCTTGATACTAAAGGCTTTAGCCACTGCACGCCTATACAGGCGCTCGCGTTGCCTCTTACGCTTACAGGGCGTGATGTTGCGGGTCAGGCGCAAACCGGTACCGGCAAAACGATGGCGTTCCTGACGTCAACGTTTCATTATCTTCTTTCTCATCCTGCCGCAGAAGGTCGCCAGATTAATCAGCCACGTGCGCTGATCATGGCCCCAACGCGTGAGCTCGCCGTACAAATTCATGCTGATGCAGAGCCGTTAGCGAAGGTCACTGGCTTAAAGCTGGGCCTGGCTTATGGTGGCGACGGCTACGATAAACAGTTGAAAGTATTGGCAGATGGCGTCGACATTCTGGTGGGCACCACCGGACGTTTGATCGACTATGCCAAGCAGAACCATGTCAACCTGGGCGCCATTCAGGTTGTTGTGCTGGATGAAGCCGATCGCATGTTCGATCTCGGCTTTATTAAAGATATCCGTTGGCTGTTCCGCCGCATGCCGCCGGCCACCCAACGCCTGAGTATGTTGTTCTCTGCCACCTTATCTTACCGCGTACGTGAACTGGCGTTTGAGCACATGAACAACGCCGAATACGTGGAAGTGGAACCGGAGCAGAAAACCGGCCATCGCATCAAAGAAGAGCTTTTCTATCCTTCTAATGAAGAGAAAATGCGCTTGCTGCAGACGCTGGTTGAGGAAGAGTGGCCCGATCGCGCGATTATTTTCGCTAACACCAAGCATCGTTGTGAAGACATTTGGGGCCATCTGGCTGCCGACGGTCACCGCGTTGGTCTGCTGACTGGCGACGTGGCACAGAAAAAACGTCTGCGTATCCTCGACGATTTCACCAAAGGTGATGTGGATATCCTGGTTGCCACCGATGTGGCCGCACGTGGTTTGCATATTCCTGCGGTCACGCATGTGTTCAACTACGATCTGCCTGACGATCGCGAAGACTACGTACACCGCATTGGCCGTACGGGCCGCGCCGGTGCCAGCGGTCATTCCATTAGCCTCGCGTGTGAAGAGTACGCGCTGAACCTGCCAGCGATTGAAGAGTACATTGGTCACGGTATTCCGGTGAGCAAGTACAACAGCGACGCGTTGCTGAACGAGCTACCACCGCCGAAGCGCCTGCAGCGCAGTCGCTCAGGAAACGGTCCACGCCGTGGCGGGAACAACAGCAACCGTCGTAGTGGCGCACCGCGCAATAGCAACCGTAAACGTTCGGGTTAAGCACACCATGCTAAGCGCATCGTCACTCTATGCAGCGATTGATTTAGGTTCTAACAGCTTTCATATGTTGGTGGTGCGCGAAGTGTCTGGCAGTATTCAGACCGTCGCGCGGATAAAACGCAAAGTGCGTCTGGCCGCGGGCCTCGACAAAGCCAATCATCTCTCTGCAGAGGCGATGCAACGTGGCTGGCAGTGTCTGAAGTTGTTCTCTGAACAGCTTCAGGATATTCCCCCAGAGCAAATCCGCGTGGTAGCAACCGCCACGCTGCGCATTGCAGAAAATGCGCAGGATTTCCTCATTACCGCTGAACAAATTCTTGGCTGCCCGGTGAATGTCATCAGCGGCGAAGAAGAAGCGCGCCTGATCTATCAAGGCGTGGCGCACACCACCGGCGGTTCCGATCAGCGTTTAGTGGTGGATATCGGCGGCGGCAGCACCGAACTGGTGACCGGCGAAGGCTCGCATGCCACCACGCTATTTAGCTTGTCGATGGGCTGCGTCACCTGGCTTGAACGCTATTTCAGCGATCGTCATCTGGCGAAAGAGAATTTCGAGCAGGCCGAACTGGCTGCACGCGAGATGATTCGTCCAGTGGCAGCGGCGCTGCGTGAGAAAGGCTGGCAAATCTGCGTGGGTGCATCCGGCACCGTGCAGGCATTGCAGGAAATCATGGTGGCACAGGGCATGGATGAACGCATCACCCTGAGCAAGCTGCAACAGCTGAAGCAACGCGCCATTCAATGCGGCAAGCTGGAAGAGCTGGAAATTGAAGGATTAACGCTGGAACGCGCGCTGGTGTTCCCCAGCGGCCTATCGATCCTCATCGCTATCTTCCAGGAGCTGGGTATTGAAGGCATGACGTTGGCTGGCGGCGCACTGCGGGAAGGTTTGGTGTACGGCATGCTGCATCTGCCAGTGGATCGCGATATCCGCAGCCGCACGCTGCAAAATGTGCAGCGCCGTTTTGCCATTGATATTGAGCAGGCTGGTCGAGTGCGTCAGCTAGCAGAGAGTTTCTTTCGTCAGGTGAGCAGCAGCTGGAAGCTGGATAACCGATGTCGCGATCTGCTTCTCAGCGCCTGTTCGATTCACGAAATTGGCCTGAGCGTCGATTTCCGTCAGGCACCGCAGCACGCCGCTTACCTGATTCGTCATCTTGATCTTCCCGGCTTCACTCCCGCACAGAAAAAAATGCTGGCCTGTCTGCTACAGAATCAAAGCGGCAGCATTGATTTGGCCTTGCTGACGCAGCAGAACGCCGTCCCGCCGCGCATGGCGGAGCGTTTAAGCCGTTTGCTGCGTTTAGCGATAATCTTCTCGAGCCGTCGACGCGATGACACCCTGCCCGCCGTGCGTTTGCAGGCGGATGATGATGCGTTGCATCTGACGCTGCCAGCCGGTTGGCGTGAAGCGCACCCGCTGCGTTCTGAGCTGCTGGAGCAGGAAAGCCACTATCAATCTTACGTGCACTGGCTGCTGACGATTTCCTGATGGTCAGGCGGCATCAATGCCGCCCCTACAATCGACGTAGGGTCGCCATTCATGGCGCCCCTTCTTCAACCCTTCTTCGCGTTCTCCAGCATCGCTCTTAACCCAGCAACGCGCGTCTGTCCGGTTTTCGCCCGCTCTTCTGCGCTCACCACTTTTTTCTCGCGCTCCCATACCACATCATCCTGCGGCAGCTCCAGCAGGAAACGGCTGGGTTCCGGGCGCATCAGCTCGCCATACTGCCGGCGCTCGCGGCATAGCGTAAAGGTCAGCTCTTTCTGCGCGCGCGTAATGCCCACATAGGCCAGACGCCGCTCTTCTTCGATATTGTTCTCATCAATGCTACTCTGGTGCGGTAATAATCCCTCTTCCATGCCAACCAGATAGACATAAGGGAACTCCAGCCCTTTCGACGCGTGCAGCGTCATCAGCTGTACCTGATCGAGCTCCTCGTCGCTCTCACCGCGCTCCATCATGTCGCGCAGCGTAAAGCGCGTAACCACCTGCGCCAGCGTCATCGGCTCGTTCAGCTCATCGCCTTCCAGCATTTCGGTCATCCACTGGAACAGCAGATTAACGTTTTTCATGCGCATCTCGGCCGCTTTCGGGCTGGGCGAGGTCTCAAACAGCCAGCTTTCGTAATCAATGCCGCGTATCAGGTCACGCACTGCGTTGACCGGTTCACGTTCAGTCAGTTGAATGATGTCGTTCAGCCAGTGTGTGAAGCGCTGCAAATGCTCCAGCCCACGTCCGCTCAAAGTTTGCTCCAGCCCCATATCGAAGCTGGCGTGATACAGGCTCTTATTGCGCAGGTTGGCCCATTCGCCCAGCTTCTGCAGCGTTGCCGGGCCAATCTCCCGGCGCGGCGTATTCACAATGCGCAGAAACGCGCTGTCATCTTCCTGATTGGTCAGCACGCGCAGGTAAGCCAGTAAATCTTTGATTTCTGGACGCGAGAAGAACGACGTGCCGCCAGAGATGCGATAGGGAATACGGTTCTGCATCAGCTGCTTTTCAAACACGCGCGACTGATGGTTGCCGCGGTAGAGAATGGCGTAATCCTTGTAAGCGGTTTTATTGATAAAGTGATGCGCGATCAGCTCGCCCGCCACGCGTTCCGCTTCGTGGTCTTCGTTATTGGCGCTCAGCACCTTCAGCTCGCTGCCCTGCCCCAATTCGGAGAACAGGCGCTTCTCAAACACGTGCGGATTGTTAGCGATAAGGATGTTGGCGGATTTCAGGATGCGCTGCGTTGAGCGGTAATTTTGCTCCAGCTTCACCACTTCCAGCGCCGGGAAATCCTGTTGCAGCAGCACCAGGTTTTGCGGCCGCGCACCGCGCCATGAGTAAATTGACTGATCATCATCGCCCACCACGGTAAAGCGCGCTCTTGCACCCACCAGCAGCTTCACCAGCTCGTATTGGCTGGTGTTGGTGTCCTGATATTCATCCACCAGCAGATAGCGAATGCGCTGCTGCCAGCGTTCACGCACTTCCTGATTGCGCTGCAACAGCAGCGTCGGCAGCGCGATTAAATCGTCGAAATCCAGCACGTTGCAGGATTTCAGATGTTGGTCATACAGCTGATAACAGTGGGCGAAAATCTGGTCGCGCTGCGATTTGGCCAAACCCGCTGCGCCCTGCGGATCAACCAGATCGTTCTTCCAGTTGGAAATAGTGGAAATCAGCTGCTGTAACAGCGTTTTATCTTCTTCCAGCCACTGTTTGGTCAGGTCTTTCAACAGCGCCAGCTGATCCTGATCGTCAAACAGCGAAAAGCTCGCTTTCATCCCCAGCGCTTTGTATTCACGCTTGATGATCTCAAGCCCCAGCGTGTGGAAGGTTGAAATCATCAGGCCGCGCGCCTCTTTGCGCCCCAGCGTTTGCGCCACACGCTCTTTCATCTCGCGTGAGGCTTTATTGGTAAAGGTCACCGCGGCAATATGGCGCGCCTGATAGCCGCATTCGCGGATCAGATGAGCAATTTTATTGGTAATAACGCGCGTTTTACCTGAGCCCGCACCGGCCAGCACCAGGCAAGGACCGGTGACAAATTCGACAGCTCGTTGTTGGCCGGGATTTAAACGCATAACGGAATTCGCTCAGTTGGATCAAAAGAAAGGAGGGTATAATGGCCGGATTATACACATTAGGATGACATCATGGCGAAAACCGCGGCGGCTTTACATATCCTCGTGAAAGAGGAAGCGCAGGCTAAATCTCTGCTGGCGCAGCTTGAAAAAGGCGCAAACTTCCAGCAGCTGGCTAAAAAGCACTCTACCTGTCCATCAGGTCGTAACGGCGGCGATTTGGGTGAGTTTCGTAAAGGGCAGATGGTACCGGCCTTTGATAAGGCGGTCTTCTCCTGTCCGCTGTTGCAGCCCTACGGACCGGTGAAAACCGCCTTTGGTTACCACATCATCAAAGTACTGTGGCGTAACTGATTACTTCTGATTCTTCATCTGCTGCAGCACGTTGCTACACTGGTTCTCTTCATTATCGCTGGGTGAAACCAGCGCCAAAAGCGCTGCGGCTGGCGCAACCACCGCACCAAGAGCGACCGCTGCAGCACCGCGAGCGATGAGCGGCCCGGCTTTCACACCGGCATCCGGATTTTTAAAGGTACCGCGCACATAGAGCGGTGAACGCAGCGTGATGATGCGAATCCCTTTACTCTCCGGATTGATCGACAAATCCATGCGTTCGTTAGCGAAGTTGACGTTGCCGGTGACGTTGATGACCGCATTCTCGGTATCCAGCAAGAATAGCTTCGGCGTCGCCAGGCCCTGACGAATATTCAGATCGGTAGCCGCACAGTTGATTTTCACCTCATCATCACCGAACAGTTTACCCACCACATAGTTACCGACGTTCAGCCCAGCAATCTCCATTAGGCTTCGGCTAATCAGACCATCATTCATCAGCAGCTTTAGTTCACCATCGCTGGTGCCCAACAAATCGGCCACCGAATTACCGGTACCGCTCAGGGTCGCGTCGCCGTTAAGTTGGCCCAAACTGTTTTGCATTGCAGTGACATTCGGGAACAGCTGACGCAGGCGCAGCTTGCGCGCATGCAGATCGGCGCGTCCACGCATTGGGCTGCGATCGCCTTCCAGATGAATGGTGGAGTTGATACTGCCGCCCGCCATACCGAAGCGCAGCGGATCGAGCAGCAGATCGCCGTTCTTCAGCTGCACATGGGTATAAAGATCGCTGAGTGGCAGCTTGCTGCTGTGTTCAATGCGTTTACCACTGAACTTCACGTCGGCGTCCATCACGTCCCAGCTTTTGGTATCGAACTTATCATGCGGCAATACGCGATCGGCGGGCTGTGTCGAGGCCTCTCCGCGCTGCGCTTTCGCCTGCTGCGTTTTGTCGCTGCCTTTACCCGAATCGACGCCAATCAACGGCCCCAAATCGGCCATGCGCAGCTGGTTCGAGGTGAGTTCACCGGTAAGCGTAGGACGCGGTTTGCCCTGACGATAAATGAGCGAGCCGTGAATATCACTGTCACCAATATGACCATTGAACTTCTCATAGCGGAACAGCGGCCCTTTATCCTCGTTGAAGCGCGCAATCAAATGACCATCGGTTTCATACGGCGGCGTATCCGGCAACAGCACGCCCGTGAGGCCATACAGATTCGCCAGCGTGTCGCCGGAGAAGCGCAGGCGCACATCCAGACCGCCGAGATTGAGCGGATCCTGCAAGGTGCCATCAAGGCGCACCCGCGTGCTGCCGTTGCGGACATCCACCTGCAGCGGGAACGGCGTGGTTTTACTGCGCAGCGATAACATGCCGCCAATTTTACCGTCGCCATCCAGTTTTTGGTTGTTGTAGGTGCCGCTCGCCTTCCAGCCGAAGACAAAATCACCCGCCCCTTTTTGCTGGTCGTTACCGCCCGCAACCTGCGCGTAGGGGACCGGTTTCCCCAGCGGATTGATCGTCACCGTAACATCGGCTTTATTGATGGCGTCGCGATACTGCACCTGCCCCTGATCAAACAAGATGTTATCGAGGCGGAATGACCAGGCAGAAGGCGCTGCATTTGCATCGCTGTTTCCGCTGCTGGCAAGATCGAAGGTCCAGTTGTTCTTTTTGTCGGCGGTCTGCACCAGACGTGCGTCCGGCTGCTGCATCTTAATCCACGGCAGATAGATCTGCTTATGCAGCAGCGCCAGCGGCGCAATAGTCGCTTCTACCCGCTGTAAGTGCACCATGGTGACATCCGGAACGGTCGGCGGATTACCGAGCATCACATCATCAGCATGCACCTGCGGCCATGGCACCCAGCTGCGCCAGCCAGGCTCTTCACGGTTGCGCACCCAAGCCACGCCAAGATCGCCGCGAATGGCGAAAGGACGATTCAGTTCAGCTGAAACTTTTTGATTAATCGTTGGTTTGAGACGATTCCAGTCAAAGGTGGCGATGATCACCACAATTAACACTACCAATAACAAAAAAATCCCGACCACCCAGCTCAGGATCTTTCGAGTACGTGACATATTGCTTCCTCCATGCCCTTCCACGTCTCACTAAGGATAGTCGAGACGCTGGAGAACGGGATCAGGGAAGCTCAAGTGCCATGTGTTCCAGCTCGCTAAACGGCACCGGACGCGAGAAAAAATAGCCCTGCGCCGCCATCGCGGGGGAGCTGCGCACCTGTTGCCACTCTTCTTCGGTTTCCACGCCTTCCACGATAACGCCGTTGCAGTAACGGTTAATTAACGCCAGCAGCATGGAGAACATTGAACGGCCTTCGTCACTGGCACGCAGCAGCATAAACAGTTCGCGCGATAATTTGATGTAGTCGTAGCGCAGTTCGGTTAGTGCAGAGAAGTTCGCCATCCCAGAGCCAAAGTCATCCAGCCATAGCGGACCGAGTTCCGGCATCTTCGCCACCATCTCTTCCTGCGGCAGCGCGTGGTGCTCCGTCAGTTCAAAACGTACCCATGGTAACTGCGCGATTAAGGTACGAATCAATTCATGCTGCTCAATTTCCATCAACGTTGGGCCGTCGATATTCACCGACGCCACCAGCTGACGCTGACTGAAAAAGTGTGACCATTTTACCAGGAGCTCCAGCTGCTCCTGGACGACACCCAGCCGCTGCGAGATAGTCAGGGCTTCGAAATAGTCTTCGGGCGACAACCTTTTTTCTGGCGCGGAGGGATGGGTCACCGCCGTCAGTAATTCAATGGCCAGCAAGCGGCCTGAGACCTGATAAATCGGCTGGAAAGTATAGAATCGTTGGCACTGCTGCCAGAAGAAACGCGTTTCCTGTTGTTGCTCCAGTTCATTTGAAACAGGCAGCCGATGACTCAAATTCTTCATCACCATGGTTTTTTCCTGGTTGGTGTCGAGTGCCTGCAAATAGCATCTCAGCGGCAAGTATCGGCGATCGCAGGGATAACTTTATCAATCTCATTAGTCCCAAGAATCGTTGAGTGTAACAGCGTGCTCCGCGCTTAATCGGCAAAACAAAACGCGCTTTGACCGTTAAATCACCGCAGCAGGATGAGTTTACCGCCTTAAGCTAAATCAAAACATCGTTTTAAAAATCATTGACGGCTGCCATACCAGACGCGAGACTAAGGCGAAATTCACTATAGGCTGAAGACCATGACGCAGAAGAACATCGCCATCATCGGCGAATGCATGATTGAGCTGTCCGAGAAAGGTGAGAACATCAAACGCGGTTTTGGCGGGGATACGCTGAACACGGCGGTTTATCTGGCACGCCAGTCAGATCCTCAGCAACTGCGTGTCGACTACGTCACCGCACTCGGCACCGATAGCTTCAGCGATCAGATGATCGCCGCCTGGCAGCAGGAGCAGATTCACACCGATCTGATTCAGCGCCTCGACAATAAAATGCCGGGCCTGTACTTCATCGAAACCGACGATCACGGTGAACGCACGTTCTGGTACTGGCGCAACGACGCCGCCGCGCGCTTCTGGCTGGATAGCGCACAGGCGGATGATATCTGTCAGCAACTGGCGCACTACGATTATCTCTATTTGAGTGGCATCAGCCTGGCCATTTTGCCGGCCGCCAGCCGCAACAAACTCATGACGCTGCTTAGCGCCTGTCGTCAGAACGGCGGCAAGGTAATTTTCGACAACAACTATCGTCCGCGTCTGTGGGCCGATAAAGCCAGCGCGCAGCAGGCGTACGCCGAGATGCTGCGTCATACCGATATGGCGTTTCTCACCCTTGATGATGAGGATCTGCTGTGGGGCGAGCAGCCGCTGGATGCGGTGATTGCCCGGACGCGTGCCGCAGGCGTGCAGGAGATCGCGATTAAGCGCGGTGCGGATTCCTGCCTGGTGGCGGTTGGCGACGAACCGCTGCGGGACGTTGCCGCGATCAAGCTGGCGAAAGAGAAAGTGATTGATACCACCGCCGCAGGTGACTCCTTTAGCGCCGGGTATCTGGCACTGCGTTTAGCCGGGGGCAGCGCCGAAGAGGCGGCAGCGCGTGGTCACCTCACCGCCAGCACGGTAATTCAGCATCGCGGTGCGATTATTCCGCTCAGCGCAATGCCGCGTTAATCCAGGTGCGCATGAATGCGCACCCTACGCATATTGTAAGGTCGTCATTTATGACGACCAAATTCATCAATATTGCTAACCACCTCGTGCTCAACGTTTGCCTTAACGCAGTATTTTTCTCTGCCAATTTCCACTAATCACTTAGCTCGTCCACTTCTGTAACATTACCCGCTGCACCGCTTTAACCCTGCTTATCAGAGTGATTTAAATTCAATGTGTTATGTCACGAAAACACGCCCGCCAGGCATAGTCCGAAACTGGCGAAATCGGCGGTTTTCGGCTGGACGCCAGCCGCAAAAGAGACCATGTTTTAATCAATAACAGCAGGATGCTGTTACTCCGGCCGCGAACAGAATAATGACAATATGACTCGCTCAGGACTGACTTATGCACACAGAAATTATCAATATCTGGCCAAACGGTGATGCGCCAGGCGCGAGCGATTCGCGCGCTCAGCCGCAGATCGTCGATCTCGCCAAAGAGTACGAACCTTATGACCGTGCGGCCACCGGCGTGCGCTGCCCGGAAATTGCCCTCTGGCATCCGGAAACCTCGAACGGTATTACGCTGTTGGTGGCGCCGGGCGGCGGTTATCAGCGGGTATTGATCGATCGGGAAGGCAGCGCGCTTGCCACCTTCTTCACTTCGATGGGCTACACATTGGCGGTAATGACTTATCGCCTGCCCTATGATGGTCACCACGAAGGTCCGGACGCGCCACTGGCCGATGCGCAGCGTGCGGTGCGCGTGCTGCGTGAACGAGCACAACGCGGCATCAACGGTAAATACATTGTGATGATGGGCTTTTCGGCGGGCGGACACGTTGCCGCCAGCCTCGGTACGCGCTTCGGTGAAAAACTTTATCCGGTGCAGGATCAGGCAGACAGCTTCTCGCCGCGCCCGGATGCGATGGTACTGCTCTATCCGGTAATCAGTATGCGTGAAGGTCTGGCGCATGAAGGCGCGCGCACCCGCTTATTGGGCGCCTGGCCAGATCAAAAGATGATTGAGGCGTATTCACTGGAGACGCGCGTACATGCGCAAACGCCGCCCACGCTGCTGATTCACGCGTCCGATGATGAGTCGGTTTCGGTGAATAACAGCATGGTGTTTTTCAGCGCGCTGCGGGAGCACAAGGTGCCGGTGGAGATTCACTTCTACCAGAAAGGCGGCCACGGATTTGGTATCCGTGGCGTGGCGGATCTTCCCCTCGCCAGCTGGCCAATGCTCGTAACGGAATGGCTTAGAGCTAAGACCTGATAATCAGGATGATGGCGCGGTCTGTTCCCCCGCGCCAGCGCTGTTATCCGGTTTGACTTCATCCGAAGCGGCAGGCGCAGCAGGTGCGTCTGGTAACTTCATCACCTTATCCCAGCTTTCCTGCAGCATCTTCACGTTAGTCTCGGCCTCACCCTGCGGCTGAATCAGCACCATGGTCAGCTCCTGCGACAGCTGCTGGCGCAGTTCCTGATTCAACTGGTCGCGCGTCATTTCGCTGAGGAATGTCTGGCGCAGCTTCTGATACTGCTCTGGCGCAATGTCCACGACCGCATTTTGCTGCGAACGCAGACGCTGGCCCATCAGAATATCGGTGTCGGTACGGGCGTAAGTGGCGAACAGTTTGTTGAGTTCCAGCAGCTTTTGCGCCATCAGCGCGTCGAACTCATCCTGCGGCAAACCCTTATCGCGGACTGCGGCCAGCTCCTTCGCTACCTGATTCATGTTCTGCGGCAACGAGGCATTCGGGCTATCCATGTTGATGGAACACTGCGCACGCTGATACAGCACACGGCAGTCAAAGCCAACCTGCACGCTTTGCGCTTTGCTGTCCGCCAGGGCGCGCTGCACATGCCAGAACAGCGCTTCACGCGCCAAATCGCTCTGCCAGTAGCGCTGGAGATTCTGCGAATCACGAATCGGCTGCCAGGCGGTGTCCCATACCAGCGACAGGCGATCCTGATTCATCCCGCCATTCACCAGATTCACCGGCTGATGCGGCAACGGCGAGAGCGTCGGTAACGCAGCAGGTGCCACGCGCTTGCCTTTCAGCGGCGAGAAGGCTTTATTGATCTGCTCCGCCATGCTGCGGCTGTCAACATTGCCGACCACATACAGCGTCATGCCATCGGGCGTATACCATTGCTGATAGAAACTATTGAGCTGGGCGATATCGACCGGTGCGCGCGGTTGCTCACCCGGATCGTGCGCCAGCATCGCCGAACCTTTCAGGCGATAGCGCCACCACACATCCTGCGTATTGGCAGGCCAGGTGGCGATGGGATCGGTTGCCGTCAGCGCGGCGGAAACCACCTGCTCGTTGATGGTCATTTTACCGGCGGTTGCCGCCAGCCAGCTGAGCGCTTCTTTCAGCAAGTCTGGACGGTTATTGGGCAAACTTAGATTATATTGGGTGTAATCGTACGACGAAATAGCGGGCGGCAGCGGACGCTGTGGATCCATGGCCTGCTGCCACAGTGCACGTTGCTGATTGGTGTCCAGCGCGGCGTTATGCACCATCGCTAAACGCGGTAAAAGATGGCTGTAGCCAGTTTGTTGTGCGCTCTCCACCAGTGAACCGGTGTTAACAATCAGGCGCAGTTCAATACGATCGCTTGGACGCTGTGGTGTGGTCAGAAGCTGCCAACTAAAACCATTGTCCAGTTTGCCTTCCTGCCAGGCGGGATCGGGTTGGAGCGTTTCGGCTTGCACGCCAAAACCGGATGCTGCCAGTAGCAATCCGCCAACCAAAAGCCGAATTCTGGTGCCCTGCATGTGAACCCCTACTCAAACAGATCAACGCTCGTTAGCGCGGCATATTCGGCCACATCTGGGTGACCGGTGCGGCATTTTGCCGCCACGTTTATTTAATAACAGACTCTTTGACCACGAGAAGGTCAGGATGTCGCGCAACGAGGCAAAAAATCGGGAAAAAAATCAATGGGGTTTATTATGCAAATGCCCGCTGTCAGGGCAAGCGACAGCGGGCATTTCTGGGCAAATTAACGCAAATAGCGCTTTTACGCGGCGGTTTCTGGTGCGTTATTCACCTTTTTCCCTGAAGAAAGCGTCGCGTTCAGCTGTTTCTCGTCCAGCTGACCCACCCACTTCGCCACCACAATAGTCGCCACGCCGTTACCCACCAGATTCGTCAGCGCACGGGCTTCGGACATAAAGCGATCAATACCGAGAATCAACGCTAAACCCGCCACCGGCAGATGGCCCACAGCGGACAACGTGGCCGCCAGCACGATAAAGCCGCTGCCGGTAACACCTGCTGCACCTTTAGAAGAGAGCAACAGCACCACTAACAGCGTGATTTGGTGGAAGACATCCATGTGTGCGTTGGTTGCCTGCGCGATAAACACTGCCGCCATGGTGAGATAAATCGAGGTGCCATCAAGGTTGAACGAATACCCCGTTGGGATCACTAATCCCACCACCGATTTCTTACAGCCGAGCTTCTCCATCTTATCCAGCATGCGCGGCAGCGCAGACTCAGATGAAGAGGTCCCCAGCACAATCAGCAGTTCTTCTTTGATGTAAGCAACAAACTTGAAGATGTTGAAGCCAGCAAAGCGCGCAATCAGCCCCAGCACCACCACCACAAACAGCACGCAGGTGATATAGAAGCAGATAATCAGCTGACCGAGCTGCACCAGCGATCCCACGCCATATTTGCCGATGGTAAAGGCCATGGCCCCGAAGGCACCGATAGGCGCGAGACGCATGATCATGTTGATAACGCCGAAGATCACTTTCGAGAAGCTCTCAATGACGTTGAACATCACCGTACCTGCGCTGCCAAGGCGATGCAGCGCAAAGCCGAACAGAATAGCGAACAGCAGTACTTGCAGGATGTTGCCGCTGGCGAAAGCACCGATGACGCTATTCGGGATCACATCCAGCAGGAAGGCAACCACACCTTGCTGCTCCGCCTGCTGGGCGTAAACCGCAACCGCTTTGGCATCCAGCGTGGCCGGATCAACGTTCATGCCCGCACCAGGCTGCACCACATTGACCACCACCAAACCAATGATCAGCGCGATGGTGCTGACCACTTCAAAGTACAGCAGCGCAACCGCGCCGGTACGTCCAACGGCTTTCATGCTCTCCATGCCGGCAATACCGGTCACCACCGTACAGAAAATAACGGGGGCGATGATCATCTTGATCAGCTTAACGAACCCATCGCCGAGCGGCTTCATTTGCGCGCCTAACTCAGGATAGAAGTGGCCCAACAGGACGCCGATGCCGATGGCAACCAGTACCTGAAAATAGAGGCTTTTTAAGATTTTCATAACAGGTGTCCAGTAAGACGGTTTTCACCGCCATTGTTGTGGAGTAACGCATGCGGCAAGCCGCCAGAAGCGTAAAACCTTACCGATGGCGAGGAAAATAACACCCTGTTAACAAGATTAATATCCCCTAACATTCCTTACAAAAGTTACAAAACTCTAACTATGAACTGAAACGCTTCAGCTTAGCGCTTCGCATTAATTTTGTAAGGAAAATCAATAACCAAGGTGATTATTCAAGGGTTTGGGAGGGATTGAGCCAGCGTTGATTAAAGACGTCGAGAGGCAGTGCTTCAGCATATAAGTAGCCTTGCCCGATAGTAATTCCGCGCGCCAGCAGCCAGTCACGCTGCTCGGCGGTTTCCACACCTTCAGCAATCACGTCGAGGTGAATGATGTCGGCAATGGCCGCCACAATGCGCACCATGGTGTCATCAACCGGTAACGCGGCGACGAAACTGCGATCCATTTTCAGTTTGTTCACCGGCAGCGCTTTGAACTGATGCAGATAATTCAGGTTGGAGTAGCCCATACCGAAGTCATCGAGCGCGACGGCCACGCCGGTTTTTTGCAACAAGCGCAGTAGCGCAATCGCCTGTTCAGCATCGCCAATCTGCGCGGTTTCCGTGATCTCCAACACGAAGTTACCGGGCGCAATACGATGGCGTTCCAGCAATCCCTGCAAATGGCTCACCATGCTGGCATCGCGCAGCTGTACCGCCGAGATATTGACGCTGAGCGGTATATTGATCCCCTGCTTCTGCCAGGCGGCAAGAATGCGGCAGGCCTCTTCAAATACCCAACGCCCAATCGCCGAAATCACCCCAATCTCCTCGGCGCTGGCAATGAACTCTTCCGATAACCCGTAGCTGCCATCCGGCATGCGCATACGCAGCAGCGCTTCGGCGCCGGCCAGTTCACCGGTTTCCATATTGATTTGCGGCTGCAAATAGAGGGAAAACTGATCCTCCTGCAAACCTTGCAGGATGTCATGTTCCTGAGTTAAACGCTTTTGCGCCCGTTCGGTGAGGGCGGGATCGAAGAACAGGATCTGATTTTTACCCTGGTGGCGCGCCGACATCATTGCCGATGTCGCGCGATCGAGCTGTTCGCTGGCCGAAATGGTGCTCTCTTCATAAAGCGCTAACCCAATGCTGGCATTTGGCCGCAGCTGAAGATTTTGCAGATTCACCGGCTGATTGAGGCGAATCATCAGGTTGCGCGCCAGACGCATGGCGCGAAACGGGTTGTGCGCGCGCTTCATTAACAGCGCGAAGTCGCTGGGGCCGGTTTGCGCCAGTAAGACGTGATCGTCCACGGTGCTGCGAATCTTCTCCACCAGCGTCAGCATTAACGTATCACGCTGTTCATCGCTCAGTACGCCGTTGGCTTCCTGTAGCGTCTCGATACGAATCACCATCAGTCCCCACGCCTGGCGGTTACGTTGCTGGTTCATATGCTGTTCGAGCAGCGCGAGGAACAGCGCGCGATTGGGCAGATCCGTCACGGCGAAATGGGTGGTCATGCGGCTCATTTCATCGTGAATCGACTCTAATACCTGCTGATTACGGTTGTAGCTGCGGATCAGCATGCCAATTTCATCATCACGGTGATTGTTGGGCAGCGCCAGCTTGTGCGTCAAAATCGCCTGCGGCGGCAGCTCCTGCAAATCACGCGAAATATCGCGCAGCGGATGCACAATTAAACGATTGATACACCAGCTGATGGCGACAGAGAGAATCAGCGCCAGCAGTAGATAGGTGGTGATCATGGTCGATAACGTGCTGAGCAGGAACTGATAAACGCGCGAGGAGTCAGCCTGCAGCACCAGATAGGCAATCGGCTTTGGCAAACCAGACCGCTCCACCGAATAGAGCGGCAGCGTGATTTGTACCGGCAGCTCAAACAGGCGCGCCACCCAGCGCGGCACCGGTTTTTCCGGCGCGAAATCGGCATGCAGCGCCTGAAACGCATTCGGCAGCACCACATCAGCGCGCGATAAAATACCGGCCGGTTTCAGAGTATTAAGGATATGTTCAGCTTGCGGGATGTCGGCTTTTAGCACTGCCTCGGAGAGCGGCTGACGCACGGTATGCGCCACATTTTCCATTTGTTGGGCGTAGTCAATCCTGCGCTGCTGCACAAAATGAAACAGCTGGACGACAATAAAAATGCTGATGGTCACAATTGCTACGGCGGAAACCGTCGCCATCTGCTTTATCGTTAAAGAACGACTGACGCGCAACAAAACCTCTCCGGGCCAGTTTGGCCATGTAATTAGATGAAATGCGCAGCGAGTATATCCCAGGTCAGGGTCGCATTTCGCCGGGATAAAGTTGAAAAATGGCCATGCAGAAGAATTTTCGCGGTGATTCGGAATGATGCAGGTGCGCATAAATGCGCACCCTACGAAAACCCGGCTATATCCACGTAGGGTCGCCATTCATGGTGACCGATTCACGCTTAGCTGACGAGCATTACGCCATTGATGGCGACCCGGTGGAAAATAAGACTTAGCGCTTCTCCTGGTACGCCATCCAGGTAAGCAGTTGCAGGCTGGCGGAGAAGTAGTTTTGATCGGGCGCCAAACGGTCATTGAGATAGCGCGTTTGGTTCAACGTCAGATCGCGCACGGCAACCAGGCCGCCTTCCATATTGTACGGTGCAGGTGTATTCCCCAGCACATCATACCAGGCGGGCGTGGTCAGCCGTGGCGAGCCTTGCCAGACGCGCTGGAACGGCACCAGACGCAGACTTTGCGGATCGTACCACCAGATATTTAGGGGAATACGAATCGCGTCATAGCTGAAGCGGTTGGAATAACCTAGCGCCGGCGCCACTGAACCATCGGCATTCAAAGCTACCCAATCGAGCGGCAGGCCGGTTTTGCCAAAGTGCATATCGCCTAACAGCGCCATGCCGTCATCAATCAGCTCATTCCAGATGCGCAGATGGCTATGATCGGCAAACTCACGCCAGGCCGCGAACAGAAAATAAGAGGGGTTGAGGACCACATAGCTGGTTTTATTAAACCCCTGCGCGCCCGGCAACATCACTTTATGTCCGCCATAATCGATGACATTAAGCTTAATCACCGCACGTTGGATGCGATCGGACGCCTGCTGATAATCGCCGCCCCACTTCTGTGCGGCGCGTTGCAGGGCCCACGCAATCAGCACATCACCGTCGGACGCATTATTTTTGTCCGCAACCGGATCGGCAGCACCTGGCGTATAACGCCAATAGAACAGATCGTTCTGTGGATTGCTCAGATGGCTGCGCGTCCACTGCCACAGCAGATCAAACGTGACACGATCGTCGTGCGCCACCGCCAGCAGCATGCCGTAGCCCTGGCCTTCGGTATGGCTCACATTATTGTTTGCCGTATCGCTGATGCGGCCGTCGCTGCTCATAAACCGGCTTTTGTAGGTACTCCAGCCATCTGCGGCCACCTGGGCGCTAAAAAACATCACCATGAAACACAGCATCCATTGACGCCAGAACCGCATCACTTTCATCACAGCATCCTATTGATATCGATAGTGCAGCGTGCCGCCGTCGTTCTTCTCGAGGGTTACCGGCACTGCCGCGCTGCCGCCTTGTGCTTGCAGCCACTGCGCATACAGGCCAGCCAGTACCGCACTCAACGCCAGCTGCCAGCGTTCTGCTGCTACGTGAATATCACCCTGAGGCAGCGCGTGGTGCTGCAGCAGAATGGCGTTTTCCTGCGGCTGCAACTGCACAAAACCCCAGTTAAATCGGGCCAGCTGCAGATTCATCTCACGCTCCAGATCCTGCACGGTGCGCGCTTCTGCTAAAGGATAGCGTGTTGCCAGCGATGCGCCGACACCCTGCAGGAAGCCTTCCGCTTCCTCGCCAGCATTATCCAGCATGCTTTCAATCATCACGCTCACCAAATCAAACCAGCCCGGCTGGTGTGGATGGCTGGCGCGTGCTGCGATTTGCTCACTCATTAGTAATCTCCGAACAGGTAACGGAAGTACAGATTGGCGGTACTTTCGTTGTAATCACCAAAGGTGTCGTAGCCTAACTGACCGCCTACGGTGACATCTTTGTTGATCTTGTAATCCGCACCGGCATGCAGGTTGTAGCCAATACCGTTTTTGCTATCGCCGCTGTAGAACGCGTCCTTCACGTAGCCCTGGTCAGCCAGACTCTGCAACTGTGATTGCAGAGACGGGTTGTTCGGGAAGTAGGCGCTTTTATCCTGGCTATAGGATTGATAACCCACCGAGCCGCCCACGTTCACTTTCAGATCGTCAAACTTGCGGCTGAATTCAACAGGGAACGATACGGATGCATAGTTTTGCGGACTGAAGTAACCGCCCTGACCGTAGCTGAAGTAGCTAAGGTTTTTCGAGTAATCCATCCACGATAGGCTCATGCCGACTTTCAGCTCGCGATCGTCGAAGTGATACGGACGCACATAAGCTCCGGCCGTAGCCTGCACGCTATTGTTGCTCGCCACGTTTTCACCCAGGTAGCTGTACGCGCCAGCACCAGCGTAGAAGCCGGCATCACCGTTGTCGTAACTCAGCAAGGCGTTACCGCCGTTTTTCGTTACGCGGCCCCAACGTTTACCGCTGGTTTTGTCTTCCACACCCACATACGACAACAGGCTGTCGGTCATCGCGCGGCGTTCACCGGTGAGGATCAGCGTCAGGAAATCCGTCAGCTTCGGCGACCACTGCACGCCACCCACCAACGTGCTCAAATCTTGTCCGAGCGGCGTGCTGCCGAGATCAATCTTGTAGCTGTCGCCCTTCAGCGCCATGTTCAGCTCAACGCCGGTCGCTGATTGCGAATCAGTAGAAGAGTTAGGCACGTCATCAATTTTCGCTCCTCCCGTCGCCACCACGTTGCCCTGCACCAGCGAGTTGGTGCCGAAGCGACGCCAGGCATCACCGCCGGCGCTGCCGGCTGAGAGTGAAACCGGCGTCATCGTGAAATCGAAACGCGACTCGCCAAACGGCACGGTAGAGAAGGTCAGTGGCGCTTTGGCTTCGGTCAACTTACTCAACCCAGATTCACCGTCGCGTCCGCGCACCTGCACCGCGCCCTGCACCCAGGTACCGGTTTTCTCCTGCAAATCGTCCATCATGTTGTCGATTTGGCGCAGCGTCTGACTCTGCTGAATGGCTGGCGTGTTGCTCGCCAGCGTCACCCCTTCCGCGCTGCTGGTGGCGTCGGGCGCCGATTGCCACGGCATTACCGCACCATAGCTGGATGGCGAGCGGCCAACCGGCGAGGTGCCGCGATTGATAAACGGATTATCGGCCAGGGCCAGACCACCCACGCTCGGCACGCTACCGGTTTCAGCACCCTGCAGACCAATCAGCTGACCGCGCGCGGTGCGCAGGTAGCTCATTGCCTGGCTGTGTTCGCCGTTAGCTTCGGCAACGCGCGCAAGCAACAGCAGGCGATCGGGTGACTGCGCGTTATTCAGGCCGCGGGTTAAGGTGTTGGCTTTGTTGAGGTCGTTTTGCGCCAGCGCCACGTTGATGGCGCCAGTACGCGCGTCTTGCGTCGCGGTGTCCTGCGTCATCAGGTAGTCATACACCACGCCCGCTTCTTTGTTCATCTTGCCGGATTGATACAGTCGCGCCATGGCGAACATCAGATCGCGGTTCTGTGGATCGTGCTGCAGCGCGCCCACCAGCTTATCGTAAGCAGCGGCGTACTGTTTCTGCTCGCGCAGGCGATCGACCTCGTTGATCACGTAACCATTGCGGATACCCGCCAGCTGCGTCGGCGTGCTGCGCGCCTGCAGTTCCGGACTGCTGAGGAAGCTTTGCGCTTCAGTATTCAAACCGGCCTGATTCAGCACTGCGACCTGTGCGGCGTAATCCCCGGCGTTGCCTTGCACTCCGCGCTGCATGTTGCTGCGCACCACGGAAACCGCGGTGGTGATATCACCTGCTTTTGCCAGTTTCTGCGCCAGATTACCGGCATCAACCGGATTTGACGGTGGCGTTGCCGCCAGCGCGCGCAGGGTATTGGCCGCTGCAGCGTTCGATCCCTGCGCCAGATACTGATCGGCGGTGGTCATCTGCAGGTTGAAATTCACGCGCTGTGCCAGCTCGCGCATATCGCTGTTTTTGCTGCCGTTGGGAATACGTGACAGCAGCATACTCGCCTGCTGCCAGGCGCCACTTTCACTGGCGTTTAACGCGCCCGCGTACAGTTCAGCGGTGCTCGCACCGGTACGCAGGGTCGGCTGCATGATATTCGCTGCCATCATGCTATCGCCCTGTGCGCGATAGATGCGCGCCAGATCGAGACGCAGCCAGCCATCGTTGGGATAGCGCTGAATGCCGCTATTTAGCGTAGCAATCGCCGCGCTGTTGTTGCCCGCGGCTAATTCACGCTTGGCCTGCGCACGAATTGGATCGGTGCTATTGCCGCGCGGCGCGACGCTCTGGCGCACGCTGTCGGGTAGCGATGCCAGCAGCGTATTGGCTTCCGCCCCGCGATTTTGCTGACGCAGCACGTAGAACAGGCCTTCTTTAGCGCTACGGTTGTTGGCATCGCTTTGCAGGATGGCGCGATAGGTTTGCTCCGCCTGATCGAGTTGATTGCTGCGACGCTGAACATCGGCACGGAACAGTTTGGCGGATACCCCTTTTTCGCCGTCGGCCTGCGTCAGGGGTTCGCTCAATGCCAGCGCCTGCGCGCTGTCGCCATTTTTCAGCGCCTGCTGCGCCGTGGCCAACTGCGCATAGAAGCGCGCATCGGCGGCCTGTTTCTGCCGCGTGTCGCTCTGATCGCCACCCAGCTGCGCGGCGCGCGTTAGGTAATCCGCTGCTTCCGCATAGCGACCAGCGCGCTGAGCCACGTAACCCATGCCGGCCAAGGCATCGGCATCTTGCGGGTTGGCCTGCAGCACTTTCTCAAAGTTGTTTTGCGCATTGCTGACGTCGCCGCTGTTTAACGCAGTAAAGCCCGCGCCTTTCTCCGCGCCGCCGACGTTTTTACGGTAGTAATCCAGCACCGCGTTGTCTTGCGGATGACGCTGCTGCCAGGTTTGATAAAGCGAAGCATCTGAAGCCTGCGGGCCAAGCCACAGCAGGGCCTGGCGCAGCGATCGATCGGCTTCTTTGTTGCCATCCGCCATGCTCGCGAGCACATCGATACCCTGACGGCGGGTTGATTCCTGATAGGTTAATGCTTTACCCAGCGCCAGTTTTGCACCGGTATCCTGCGGATGATCGGCGGAGAACTGGCGCAGCGCTTCCACCGCCTGCGGCAGCAGCGAGCGATCGCCCGCCATGGTCAGATAATATTCTGCCGCCACGCTCGGCGGCGGCTCATTGCCGCTGAAGGTATTACGCCAGGTTTGCAACGAAGCGGCAATGTTGCCACTGCGCGCCTGCTGACGTGCCAGCTGCAGCTGCGCCTGCGGAATGGTTTGCAGCTGACGCGCGTTATCCAGCTCGGTGAGATGCGCATCGTTTGGCGAGGCCGCACTCAATCGCGCACGCCACTGCGCCGCTTCGGCCGTGCCGCCGCTTTGCTGGGAATAGAGCGCCAGCAGATAGAGCGCCTGCGTATTGTTCGGCTCAACCATCAGCACTTTCTGCAGCGAGGCTTTCGCCAGATCGTCATGCGCTTTCTGATGCCAGTAAGCCGCTTGATCGAACAGCGCCTGCAGCGCGGGATTGCTGCTCTCCGCCGCCAGCAGCGGCTGCGAGAGCGCCAGTGCTCCCCCCAGAATCAGAGCATGACGCACGCCGGCACTTAACAGATGTTTTTTCATTATTTTTATCCTTACTTCTTGCCGGACTTGCTATCAACTTTTGGGTTGAGACGACGCCACGCATGACGTTTCAGCATCACCCATGCACCGCTGCCGACCAGCGCTGAAAGCAGCAGTGCCGCCAGCGCCATCAGCACCGAGTGCTGGTTGGCATACCACACCACCATCATGTACCACGGCATTTCGCCGCTCGGGAATTGCGGCCCCACGCGGAAGCTGCGGATGCCGTTCTCATCGGTGATGATGGCAGTATCACCGCGAATACCGGCGTTAATGCGCGCAGAATTCAGATCTTCATGCAGGCGTAGCAGCTGCTGATCGCTGGTGGCCACCGTCATCACCACCAGACGATCGCGGTTCCACGGCGAGCGATAGCTGACAAAGCCGCGCCACGCTTCGTTCGATGAGAAGTAACGATCGGCATCCAGCTGCTGGCGATACCAGTCGCCGGTCAGCCAGCCGCGCACTTTTTCCCAGCTCGTCGGCTCTTTCACGCCCAGCGTGTTGCCGCTGGTATCAAATGGCGTATTGGCCAGCATCCGTTGGTTGAAGTCGTTGTTCTGCGTGGTACTCACCGCCAACACATCGCTGTGCTGCAGGCGAGTCAGATTGGTGCCGCCATTTGGCAGACCAAACAGCACCTGGTTCTGCAGCAGTGGAACGCCGGTGGCGTTGCCGGCACGTGATGCCATATCCAGCAGCGTGGCGATCTCCGCGTCGCTGGGTTGCTCTGGCAACAACAGCGTCGTCTGCGAGAAATCCGCCAGCCGCGAGAACGGGAACGACGCGCCGACAAAGTAAGAGAGGTTCGGCAGCATGGTGAAGTGCCGCGTGTGGCTCAGATCGATCCATGAATCCTCTTCAATGCGGCTCTTGATATTGTTGTTCAGCAGCACGCCGCACGGCGCATCTGCTTTCGGCTTGATGTTGAAATAGAGCGCCAGCTGGTTGTCACCATAAATCAGGTAGGGTTCGAGCTTCAGCGTGTAATGCTCCTGCCGCGCGTCACCGCCCAGGCGATGCCAGGCGCTCTCCAGCAAGCCCACTTTGTTCACCGTCAGGTTACGCAGAAAGGTGCCGTTGATCATCACGTTGAGGAACGAGTTGTTCTCATCAATCCAGCTTTCGGACGGGAAGCGATAGTGCAGATCCACCGGAATGGTATCGCCATCCCACAGGAACAGGTCAGGCGCGGCGCGGAAATTGACGCTCAGCGCATCGTGCCAGATGCCGGTGGTGGTCAGGCTCTGATCCTTACGCAGCAGTTCGCTCAGGCGTACCGGACGCGTGGTGTTAATCCAGCGTGGCGCATCATAAGGTTTTCGCACGCCAATCGGCTGCGGCTGCACATTCAGGCTGTTGCCATCCGTGGTGAGCGGCTGCGTGGTTAAACGGTTAGCTGCCTGGCGAAGCTGATCGTCATTGGCGCCCACCACCAGCAGCAGCTTGTAAACAGGATTGTTGGGATTATCGATCACCTGCAGCAGCGGGCCATTGCTCGCGGGTAACGTCACCGTGCCAATTTTGTCGCCAGGATGCCCCACCAGAATACCGTTGTGCTCGGGCAAATCGCCGCGCACCACCGGGAAACGAATGCCGCGATAGTCCGACTGAATACCCATCCAGGATGCCACCAGCGCAGCCGCGCTGATGCTATCCGGCGCAACATTGGTGGCAAAGCCAAAGCTAACGCTGCCTGGCGTCATGCGTTGCGCATCAATAAACGGACGCGGGAAGTTGCGCAGGCTGGTGCCAATGTTCAGCTGCTGACCTTCCAGGCTCAGCGTGGTTTTAGGCAAAATGGATACCTGATACTGCTGCGCGCTCTCTTTCTCGCACAGCAGCTTATCGGCATCGTTAATCTTGAAGCTCAGATTGTTGCTCGATACCACCATCGCTGCCGGGATATCCAGCTGGTAGTCACTGATATCGCTGTCGCTGGAGCCCAGCGGTAAGGTGCCGAGCGGCTGACCGTTTAGCATCAGCTGCAGCGAAGTGTTACGCGCCGCCAGTGCTGCAGAGACGCGTAGCGAAAGGTTGAGGCGTGCGCTGGTGATCACTTCATCCGTCGGCAAGGTGAACACGATACCGGATTGCAGTTGACCGCCGGTGAGCGTAATACCCTGCGGCTGGCCCATCTGCGCGACGGAAACCGTGCTGCTAATCGGCTGGTTGAGCGTAGCCGTGCCGCTATCAGCTATGACGCCTGGCTCGACCGAAGGCAGCACCATGTCGGGTGCAGGCGCGGCTGGCGCCGCATTCTCATTCGCGGGGGCGCTCTCCGAAGGAGCATACGGCGCCGCACCGGCGGCTTGCTGTAACTGCTGGTCGGCCGCACCTTCCATGCCCTGTGGCGGTGGAACCGCTGAAAGCGCAGCACTATCCTGAGTCACCGCCGGGGTTTCAGCCCATGCTGGCGCGAGCACGAGCGCCGTTGCCAGCGAGCTTGCCAGCAACGTTTGCGTCAAATTCTTCATGCAGCGCTGTCCTCTTTTACCGCAGGCTGGTTATCACGCTTACGCTTCTCACGGCGATCTTTCCAGGTCAGCCAGAACAGCTCAAAGACGGTACGAATAATGGTGCCAAGGGAAACCAGAGGGTTGTCCTGCTTGTACTCCGGCTGAATCCATGCATCGGCACGCGCCAGCACCACACGTACTAATTCACGGCGGCGCGCCAGCGGCATATCGCCAAAGCGCAGACGGATGCTCTCTTCATCGCCGGAAATTTTGCTTACCGGAATGGTGATGGTGCCGGATTTCAACAGCAGATCGATCTCTTCGATGTCATCCTGCTCATGACGATGGTCCGGCGCATCGAGCTGCGCACCGCCCATCGACAGATCGCTGGTTTGCGTGCGTGAAGAGATGCCGCTGGCGTAATGAATGACCGCCGGAATCTGCACGTCAATACGGATGGTTTTACGCACCTGTTTGGTTTCACGTGCCACGGCAATCGCCGCCATCAGAATGATCAGGCTGAACACCGCCCAGCCGACGTTAAGGGCAATAACGTAGGGATCGACGCCAAAGTAGTCATGGGCGGTGGCACGCACTACGCCAGCAATAATGCCGATTGAAAGCAGCGCAGCAACAATCACATGCGGGCGCACAATGTGGAAATCGAAGAAACCCTGATCGAGCAAGCCGCCTTTATCCGTAACGTTAAATTTTCCGCGCTTCGGTGCCAGCATGGTCAGCAACGTGGGGATAACGAGGTGGAAGCACATAACGGTTTCGTAGATTTCACCCCAGAAGGTGTAGCGGAACTTGCCGTTCATGCGCGAGTTGACGTACAGCGACATCACCAGATGTGGCAAGACGTAGGCGAAGATCAGCGATGCCGACGAGTGAATGATATTCAGGTTAAACAGCAGGTACGCCAGCGGCGCGGTCAAAAACGCGACGCGCGGCAAGCCAAACTGGAAGTGCAGCATGGCGTTGAGGTAGCACAGACGCTGTTGCCAGGTTAAACCACGGCCGAACAAAGGGTTATCGACGCGGAAGATCTGCGTCATGCCACGCGCCCAGCGGTTACGCTGCACCACATGCAGCCCCAGACGTTCGGTCGCCAGGCCAGCCGCCAGCGGGATCGCCAGGAAAGCGGAGCCCCAGCCAAGACGCTGCATTTTCAATGCGGTATGCGCATCTTCGGTGACGGTTTCAACTGCAAAGCCACCAATCTCTTCCAGCGCGCTACGGCGGATCACCGCACAGGAGCCACAGAAAAACGTCGCGTTCCAGTTATCATTACCCTGTTGAACCGGGCCGTAGAACAGCGAGCCTTCATTAGGAATGCTGCGCGCTGCACGCAGATTACGTTCGAACGGGTCCGGCGAATAGAAGTAGTGCGGCGTTTGCAGTAGCGCCAGTTTCGGATCGTTGAGGAACGGCCCTACCGTTGCCTGCAGGAAGGTACGCGTGGCAACGTGGTCACAGTCGAAGATGCAAATCAGCTCACCTTTGGTGATCTTCATGGCGTGATTAAGGTTACCGGCTTTCGCGTGGCTATTGTCATCGCGGGTGATATAGCCTACGCCGACGTCGGCAGCAAATACCGCAAACTCGCTACGTTTGCCATCATCCAGTAAATAGACCTTCAGCTTGTCGCGCGGATAATCAATACACTGCGCCGCCAGCACGGTATCTCGCACCACATCAAGGCTTTCATTATAGGTGGGAACATAAACGTCAACCGTCGGCCACAGGTTGGTATCATCGGGCAGCGGCTCAATGGTGCGTTTTAATGGCCAGGTGGTTTGCAGGAAGCCAAGAATTAAAATCAGCCAGACATAGAGTTCGGCCAGATATAAGCCAATCCCAAGGATTGCTTCAATCTCTGAATTAAACTGCAGCGTCTCCGTGGTGCGCCACCAGATATATCGGGTCGACATCAGCGCAGAAAGGATAACCATCACAACGGTTATTTTGCGGCTTTTACTGAAGCCCAGTAGAAACATCATCCCGATGCTGATCAAGCCGAAGATATATTGCTTCTGGCTGTCCATAGGCGTGATGACGATTACCGCGGCTACGGGTGCAAGCACCAGCAGCAGCAGGTAAAACCCGAGTTTACTCATGATTCACCCTGAAGGAGCTGTATTGTTTTTATGCGGCCGATACCGGCCTCATTATTAATAATGGCTGCGGATAGGCGCCTGAACTTCACCATTTCCTACGGTGATATCCAGGATATTTGCCACGCGTTTCGCCACTAATTCGATATCAAACGCCGCGGCAGAAGCCGGACTGAAATCATAAACCGATTGTTGTGAAGCATTCGCTTCAGCCACGCTTTCATCACGATGCACAACGCCTAATAAATTATCGCCCAAACGCTGCTGCATAAAGGTTGTGACTTCACGACTTATAATGCGGCGGTTATCACTTTGGTTAAGGACAAAATAATGACCACGTTTATTATTTAGCGGCTGACCTATCATGCGGTCATTTTCTATTTGCGGCAGCAAAGAGACTGATGCGGTATCCGCTAACATCACCACTACATGCATATCGGCAAGAGCGGTCATGGCTTTAAGCGCAGCACCCGGACCCGGAGGAAAATCGGCAATAATGACCAATCCCGGGTAATTCAGCACGGTATCCAGGCCGCGCTGCAGAAAGTGCGGATCTTTTACCAGGTTTTCTTCAAAACGTTCACGCTGTTCTTCGGTGACATCGCCATAGGGCATAACAAATATATTGCCGCCGGTGGTCAGAATGGATTGGCTCCAGTCGGCCTGATCGGCAGAGCGTGCAACAAAACCGCGGCCATCATGCAGCGGTACACCAAAATGCAGGCGCAGGGCGTTTTGCACATCAAAATCGATTGCCAATACCTTGCTGCCGGCGCGGGCCAGACTCCATGCAAGGTTGGCCGCCATGGTGGTTTTCCCTACTCCCCCTTTTGGCGAGCACACACAAACTAACGGCATAGCGCAATCTTCTCCAGTAGCGGTTTTAATGGTGTTTCTTTTGCAAGATTAGCAGGCTCTGCCGAGCGCGATCGGAACAGGGCACCAAAACGAGAAGGTGTGGGCGCTGCCGGACGTGCCGGTTCTACCGGTGCGGCAAAGGTGGGTGCTGGCGCGATAGGCGCTGCGGCCAGCGGAGCGGCTGCAGGCTTAACAGCAGGCGCGACAGCAGGTTTCGCCGGCGGAAACAGTGATGTTGTCGCCTGACGTTCAACCAGCGTGGCCTTGGGCGCCAGCGGCGCCCCCGTTTGCGCCGGTTGCGCGGAGGGTGCTGGCGGGAACAGTGAAGAACCGATCGCCGATGGCGCTGCCACAGGCGCGCTTAAGCTCTCGAGAATCGATCCGCGCGACGTAGCCGCAACAGCGGCAGGCTCAGCCTGAGCAGGTGGTGCGGCAAATTCATCAACGCTAATCGGTTGTGGCTGCGGCAGATCGATACGCTGACCGCTGCCTAATTCCGACTCATCATCGCTAGCCAATTGGCGCAGCAACGCCCACTGACTTTGATCGGCTTCCTGCGATTGGCCGGACATATCCTTAAAAGCAATGTCTAGCGTCTGCGTTTTTTCTTTAAAACGCTGCAGATCGTCGTAATTCTTCATGATCAGAGCCTGTAAAAACGGGAGGGAATTTTCCGCGAATATATCACAAGCATTAAAAGACGGTGAGAGAATTCTGATTATTAAAGCGCCGCATTCAATAAAAGAGTTTTATCTTTATGATTGAAAAATCGGATATGCAAAAAGCGTGCAATTATTTATTGACGGCGATTAATTAATATCGATTAACAGAAATAATCACGCGGGTAATTTTAACCTAAGCTACTGAAAATACTCCACTGCGCTGCAACCTGCAGATTTTAATCTGATGTGATGATACTCACACAATGCTGGAAAAATTAGGAATTTGTCTTAACCCTTTATATCTTAGTCAGGACCAATTAAAGACTGATGCAATAGCGTAATGGTTTTAGAGCCGATTTAAGGATAATGATTTCTCCCGTTAATTTCCCTCATGTATTAAGGGTGAAATAAGAAAGGCTCCCAAGGGAGCCTTTAACAATGTATGGCGGTAATTTATGGCGTAACCACCGGCTGGTTTTCATCCTGATCTACCGCGAAGCAGGCAATTTGCTGATCGCCATATTGTTTCAGTTTTGGCTGCAGCTGGACACAAGTGCCAAAACGGCGACGGCAGCGCGCGTTAAACGCACAGCCCGGCGGCGGATTTAACGGACTAGGCAGCTCGCCCGTCAGCTTGATGCGCTCGCGACGCTCGTCGGGATTAAGACGTGGCGTCGCCGACAGCAGCGCCTGGGTATAAGGATGACGCGGATTGCTGAAAATCGCCTCTTTACTCCCCTTCTCCACGCAGCGCCCGAGATACATCACCATCACCTCATCAGCGATGTGCTCCACCACCGACAGGTCATGCGAGATGAAGACGTAGGACAGCCCCAAATCCTGCTGCAAATCCATCATCAGATTGAGCACCTGGGCGCGCACCGAGACGTCGAGTGCAGAAACCGGTTCATCGGCAATCAGGACATCGGGATCGAGCATCAGACCGCGTGCGATAGCAATACGCTGACGCTGGCCGCCTGAGAACATGTGCGGATAGCGATCGTAATGCTCGGTTTTCAGGCCCACCTTAGCCATCATCTCCAGCGTTTTTTCCTTGCGTTCCGCTTTGGTCAGCGAGGTGTTGATCACCAGCGGTTCTTCAAGAATCTGGCTGATTTTCTTTCGCGGATTGAGCGAACCGTACGGGTTCTGGAACACAATCTGGATTTTCTGACGACGCAGCTTCTGCGCCTGCGGATCGTGCTTTAACAGATCCTGACCGTGCCAGAAGAGCTGGCCTTCGGTCGGCGTTTCAATCATGGTCAGCAGGCGGCCTAACGTCGATTTTCCGCAGCCAGATTCTCCCACCACCGCCAGCGTTTTGCCGCGCTCGAGGTTGAACGACACGCCATCCAGCGCTTTCACCAGACGTTCCTGGCCGAACAGACCTTTCTTCACCGGGTAATGTTTTTTCAGGTCAATGGCCTGCAGCAGGTATTCCTGCTGAGTGTTATCAAGACTCATAGGTTGGTCTCCCGGCATCATCCAGTGGGAAGTGACATTTGGCCTGACGGCCAGGAATGTCGCGCAGCTCCGGCTCTTCGCGGCGGCAGCGATCGGTCACGTACGGGCAGCGCGGGTTCAACAGGCAGCCCGTTGGACGATCGTATTTACCCGGCACCACGCCCGGCAGCGACGCCAGACGCGCTTTGTCGGCAGCAAACTCCGGCAGCGCGCGCAGCAGCGCTTGCGTGTAGGGATGACGCGGCGCTTTGAAGATATCCACCGCTTTACCGCTTTCCACCACCTGACCGGCATACATCACGATGATGTGCTGTGCCGCTTCGGCCACCAGCGCCAGATCGTGAGTAATCAGGATCAGCGCCATGTTCTCTTGCTTCTGCAACTCCAGCAGCAGTTCGATGATTTGCGCCTGAATGGTGACGTCGAGCGCCGTCGTCGGCTCATCGGCAATAAGCAGCTTCGGTTTGCAGGCAATCGCCATGGCGATCATCACGCGTTGGCTCATCCCGCCCGACAGCTGATGCGGATAAACATCCAGACGCGATGACGGATCGGGAATGCCCACCTGGTCGAGCAAATCAATCGCACGCTGACGACGGGTCCGTTTGCTGCCGCCCTGATGCACCTTTAACGCTTCCATGATCTGGAAACCTACGGTGTAGCACGGATTGAGGCTGGTCATTGGGTCCTGGAAAATCATCGCCACTTCAGCGCCCACCAGCTGGCGGCGCTCTTTTTCGGAGATTTTCTGCAGATCGCGCCCATTGAATTCCAGTTTTTCGGCCATCACGCGGCCGGGATAGTCAATCAGGCCCATAATCGCCAGCGAGCTGACCGATTTACCGGAACCCGATTCACCCACGATGCCCACCACCTGGCCTTGTTCGACCTGGTAGCTGATGCGGTCAACTGCACGAAACGGTGTCTTTTCGTCGCCGAAATGCACCGATAACTTATCTACATTTAATAACGCCATCTCGGTGCCTCTTTACTGCTTGAGTTTCGGGTCGAGTGCATCACGCAAACCATCGCCCATGAGGTTGAATGCCAGAACCGTTAGCAAAATGGTCACGCCAGGGAACGTCACCACCCACCAGGCACTTTGCGCATACTGCAACACGTCGGAGAGCATGGTGCCCCACTCCGGCGTTGGCGGTTGCGCCCCCATACCGAGAAAGCCCAACGCCGCCATATCGAGGATGGCGTTGGAGAAACCTAATGATGCCTGCACGATCAGCGGTGCGAGGCAGTTAGGCAGAATATTGATGAACATCTGGCGCAGCGTGCCGGCCCCCGCCACGCTTGACGCGGTTACGTAGTCGCGGTTGACTTCAACCAGCACCGCAGCACGCGTCAGACGGATATAGTGCGGCAGCGCCACGAAGGTAATCGCCAGCGAGGCGTTGACGATTGACGGACCAAAGATCGCCACTAACACCAGCGCCAACAGCAGGCTTGGCAGCGCCAGCATGATATCGACCACGCGCATAATGATGGCGTCGACCACGCCACCGAGGTAGCCGGCCATCAGACCAAAGATCACGCCAAGAATCAGCGACAGCACCACCACCATGCAGCCGACCAGCAGCGACAGGCGTGCGCCGTACATCAGACGCGACAGCACATCGCGGCCCACGTCATCGGTACCAAGGATATAGCTCCAGCTGCCGCCTTCCTGCCAGACTGGCGGATGTAGCAAGGCATCGCGGAACTGTTCGGCCGGGGCATGCGGTGCCAGCACATCGGCAAAGATGGCGATTAACAGCATCAGAACGATGTAAACCAGGCCGATGACTGCGCCTTTATTACGTTTGAAGTAGTGCCAGAATTCCTGCAACGGGGTCATCGGCTTGGGTGCAGCAGTTACGCTTGCGGGATCAACAGCAGACATGATTCCCCCTTATTTCTTATGACGGATACGTGGATTGACCACGCCGTACAACAGATCAACCAGCAGGTTGACCACGATGATCAGGATGGCCACCAGCAATACGCCGCCCTGCACCACCGGATAGTCACGGCGTTGCAGCGCTTCGATCAGCCAGCGACCGAGTCCCGGCCACGAGAAGATGGTTTCGGTCAGAATCGCACCGGCCAGCAGGGTACCGACCTGCAAACCAATGACGGTGACGACCGGCAGCATGGCATTACGCAGCGCATGCACCACAATGACACGCATACGCGTCAGGCCTTTAGCACGCGCGGTGCGGATGTAGTCTTCTCCCAACACTTCCAGCATCGAGGAGCGCGTCATACGCACAATCACCGCCAGCGGGATGGTGCCGAGCACGATAGCGGGCAAAATCATATGCATTACCGCATCTTTGAAATCACCCTCTTCTCCCCACAACAGCGTATCAATCAGCATAAAGCCGGTGAGCGGATGAGTGTCATCAAGGAAGATGGTGTCGCTGACGCGTCCAGAGACCGGCGTGAGGTTTAACTGCACCGAAACCAGCATGATCAGCATGATGCCCCACCAAAAGATGGGCATCGAGTAACCGGTGAGGGAGATGCCGACGGCGGTGTGATCGAAGATGGAGCCGCGTTTAACCGCCGCCAGCACGCCCACCGGAATACCGACAGCAATCGCGAACAGCATGGCGCAGATACCCAGTTCCAGCGTAGCTTTGAAGCGTGGTACGAATTCGTCCCAGACTGGGATGCGACTTTTCAGCGAGATGCCGAGGTCGCCGTGCAGTACGCCATTGATGTAGGTGATGTACTGTTTCCACATCGGCTGATCGAGGCCAAACTGCGCCATCAGCTGGGCATGACGTTCCGGAGAGATACCGCGTTCGCCGGCCATGATCAGGACCGGATCGCCGGGGATCAAGTGGACAAACGCGAAGGTCAATAACGTGATACCGATGAACGTTGGGATGACAAGGCCCAAACGTCGGAGTATGAATTGCAGCATAAGCCTGGTTCTCTGACATTTCCCATGGCGTTACCGCCGGGGACAACATTGCTCAACACTCGCAGCCAGCCATGGGCGGACGCGACGCAAGAAGCGCTTCAATAGTAGAATTAGCCGGAAAAAAAGTGCGGAGTGCGGGCGACGAAGAGGTCGCCCGAGGGCCAGCAGCGCTGGCCCTCACCGCGATAATCCGAAAGGTTATTCCTGGATATCGACGTTTTCGAAGTGATGTTTACCTAATGGATCAACCACATAACCCGATACTTTCTTGCTCACTGGCTCGTACACGGTTGAGTGAGCGATGATCAGCGCTGGTGCCTGGTCATGCATCACTACCTGAGCCTGTTTGTACAGTTCAATACGTTTGTTGTGATCGGCTTCAGCACGTGCTGGCTGAATCAGATCTTCAAACGGCTTGTAGCACCAACGTGAGTAGTTAGAACCGTCTTTCGCTGCTGCACAGCTGAACAGCGTGGCGAAGAAGTTATCCGGATCCCCATTATCACCGGTCCAGCCCATCATCACGGTCTGGTGTTCACCGGCTTTAGCACGCTTCAGGTACTCGCCCCACTCGAAGGTGACGATTTTGGCTTTCACGCCAATCTTCGCCCAGTCAGCCTGAACCATTTCCGCCATACGGCGTGCGTTCGGGTTGTATGGACGCTGAACCGGCATGGCCCACAGGTCGATTGAGAAACCATCCGGCATACCTGCTTCTTTCAGCAGCGCTTTCGCTTTCTCAGGATCGTAAGCGTAATCCTTCACATCATCGTTATAGCCCCACATGGTTGGTGGGATCAGGTTTTTCGCTGGCTGACCAGCGCCTTGATACACCGCATCGATGATGGCTTGTTTGTTTACCGCCATGGTCAGTGCCTGACGCACTTTCACGTTATCCAGCGGTTTTTTCTCGGTGTTGAACGACAGGTAACCAACGTTCAGACCTGGCTGCTGCAGCAGGTTAATTTTGTCGTCTTTCTTCATGCTGGCGATGTCGGCCGGGTTCGGGTACGGCATCACCTGGCACTCACCTTTCTGCAGTTTGGCATAACGCACTGACGCATCTGGTGTGATGGAGAATACTAAACGATCAATCTTCGGCTTAGTGCCCCAGAAGTCTGGGTTAGCTTTGTAGAGAATGCGCGAATCTTTCTGGTACTGCTGCAGTACGAACGGACCGGTGCCCACTGGATTGAGGTCCAGCTTCTCTGGCGTGCCCGCTTTCAGCATGTTGTCGGCGTATTCTTTTGACAGAATTGAGGCGAAGTCCATGCCGAGGTCGGCGATGAACGGCGCTTCTGGACGGGTCAGGGTGAAGCGTACGGTGTAATCGTCAACTTTTTCGACTTTGGCAATCAGCTTAGGCATGTCCATGCCTTCGAAGTATTCGTAGCTGCCGCCAGAAACACCGTGATATTTGTTGTTTTTGTCGAGCTGACGCTCGAAGGAGAACACGACGTCATCGGCATTGAAGGTGCGGGTTGGCTTGAAGTCTTTGGTGGTTTGCCACTTCACGCCCTGGCGCAGATGGAAGGTATAGGTTTTACCGTCCGCGCTAACATCCCATTTTTCTGCCAGACCTGGCTGCAGCTCGGTAGTACCGGTTTTGAACTCAACCAAGCGGTTGTAGATCGGTACAGAGCTTGCGTCGTAGGTGGTGCCCGAAGTGAAGAGCTGCGGGTTGAAACCTTCCGGCGAACCTTCAGAACAATAAACGAGGGTTTTCGCCTGGACACCAGCGGCAACGGTCATAGCAATCAGGCTGAGACCGACCTTCAGCATCCTGGATTTAGCCAGGGAGTTGATCATGTTTTGCTCCATTGTGATGTGATGTTGTGTGCGTCGCCCGACCTCTGATTTTTTTATGCGGTTCGGGCAGGTCAATTAAGAGTAAGCAAAATGTGAGCGGTTATAGTTGTTGCGCTGGCACCGTGGAATCTGTCAGGCACGTCCGTCTCTACATTTGATTGACGCATCAATTTGTCAACAGTTGCAATGAACGTCAATACAGTGTGGGGTTATTTACACAGAGTGTGAGTAAGTGCAAGCAACGATAAAAAACACCCTTCTGGCGCTAAGCCAAAATTAAAAAAGGTGATAAAGCGCTCAATGCCGCGTGATTATCTGGCTATACAGTCAAATGACAGTGATTATCACCGCTAAAAAACATACAAAAGTTATTGATAAATGCTGAATATCTGAACGATTCTTCGTGCGTTATGACGTTCAGGCAGCGGATTCTGCTAGTAAAATGGCATAAGAAATCAGCATGATGCATAAACCGGTCATAAGAAGAATGTGTCACGAATTAAGCATGCGGCTTCGATTTGGCGTGGGGTGCAGCGTGTAAAGTGGACATAATACTGAGTATTTAGCGTTTAGCTGGCGGAAAGGGTGTATTTACGGCTTTTGCTGTTTGCCCGCTGCGTTGCTCAGGAAAGGTGCAGCGATCCCGTCCAAATGACAGACGAAAAAAAACCTGCTTATAAAAGCAGGTTTCTTCAAAGATGGTCGGCGAGAGAGGATTCGAACCTCCGACCCACTGGTCCCAAACCAGTTGCGCTACCAAGCTGCGCTACTCGCCGATGGGGGCGCATATTACTGCGCTGCTAAAAAAGCGTCAATCCCTTTTACCTAAATTCCGCCCGATCGCCTGGAAAGCAAGCAGTGCCTTAAAAAGCCCTGCTGCTCAATAGCTTCCAGGTAAATATTACAGCGTTTTAGCCGGTGCGCCCGCAGGTGCCTGACACCAGTTATTGGCAGCTTTAATCCCACCATCTGGAGAGGTATAACCGAGGCAACCTAAAATCGTATCAAACAGCTCAACATGACGATGCGTTTTACCTACGCGCTGCTGCGCCTGCAAGCGCTCGAAGTTGCTGCGGTTGGTTGGGTCTGCCAGATACTTATCGGAAGCCCAGACAATCATCGGCACGCGGAACTGCTCTGGCGGTGCCATCTCGCGCGGGGTACCGTGCAGATGCATATTCTCGCTGATCGATTCACCGTGGTCAGCGGCGTAGAACACTATCGCCTTCTTATCACGCAGCTGATCGAGCACGCTATCCAGCATGGTATCCACGTATAAAACGGAGTTGTCATAAGCATTGATCAACTGCGCTTTACTGCAGGTTTCATCAACCCCCATGCACTCTGGTTTATAGCGCGCGAAATCACGCGGGTAGCGCTGGGAATAAAGGTAGTGCGAACCTTTGGTATGCAGAATCACTACATGCTTACCTTTCGGGAAACGCTGCAGCGAGGCTTGCAGTTCAGGCACTAGCAGCATGTCATCCACCGCTTTGCCCTGATTGCGCTTCTCAGAACCAATCTGCTCACGGAATGAGAAGTTGTTGGTGTCTGCATTATCGTAGAACCACACTTCACTCTGCATAGCGAACAGCTCAGAGGTGAAGCCCAGCTCTTTCAGTACCGCAAAAATGTTTTGTTCTTTCAACGTGCGGCCTGGGTTGTCCATGGTGCCGCCTTCGCGCACAAACATGCAGCGCAGCGAGAGCTTGGTAGCGGTATCACATGATTCGCCGCGGAAAGCGACCAGGTTTTTCTCTTTCGACAATTTCGGTGTGGTGTCGCGATCGTAGCCCAGCATCCCCATATGGTCCCAGCGCGTGGTTTCACCAATCACAAACACCATATAAGTATCGTCAATGCCCGGTGGCGCAACGTAGGTGAACTTCTTCGCCGGATCCAGCAGCTCTTTGCCATCCCACTCTTCATCCACTTTGGTCCAGGCGAACAGTCCTAGCGCCGCGATCCAGTTTGATGGCAGATAGGAGTGCGCTACGACCCCGCCGTAACTCGGCAAATCGATGTTAGTGATCTCTTCGTTAACTTTCTGCAACTTGTCAAAATAGCGAATAGGCAGCCACACCAGCGCCACGCTCAGCAACAGAATCACGACGGGTTTAAGACGTTGACCCGGCGTTTTCAACTGTTCGATTAGCGTTTGGCTAAGGTTATTACTCCAAATTAGCAACAGCGGCAGCGCACTCACCAGCACCATCCACAGCACGAAACGCAGGCCAATCACTTCTTTAGAGAGATCGACATCGGTAGTCATCACCGAAGCAATGATGCCGTAGCCGATCACCACATTGAAGAACGCCATGTAATAGGCTGCAGCAACCGAAATCACCACAATTAGGCTGGCCAGAACGCGATAAGCCCATTTACCGCCCAGCGACAGCAAGCGCATCAGGAAGAAAGTCAGCAACACGGCCGCCATCACTTCCGCGGCAGCAGAGAGCCAGTTAGAGAGCGTCGATTGGGTTAAAAAACCGTCAAAACGGCGATAAAATATCGGCAAATTCAATAAGATGCCGAGATACAAAGCAAGCAGCAGTGACAGCTTTTGCTGCGTTAAACTTTTAATATAATTCATGAAAATATTTATTCCCGACCTGGTGTCGTTGTATCAACCGTTATGTGACTATTTAAAGGCAGTAGAGTTCGCTAAACCGCGGAAAAAGCGTGACGCAACGTGCAGGATCGGGACGATTCTGATTGGCGATAGGGCGATGACGCGAAGCGGAGCAGTAGAACATTTAACCAATGGTTAGACCAGAAAAATTTTTTCATCGGACCAATCGGCGTTATATTCAGACGTGAAAAAGGCCCCCGCAGGAGCCTTTTATTTTATCAACATCAATTAGTTGATGATGTTCAGCGTTACGTCAATGTTGCCGCGCGTAGCATTGGAATAAGGGCAAACAATGTGCGCCGCATCAACCAGTTTCTGTGCTTCGGCAGCATCCATGTCTGGCAGATGGATATTCAGTTTGGCCTCAATACCGAAACCGTTCGGGATCGGGCCGATGCCCACTTCACCTTCAATCCACGCCTCTTTTGGCAGGGTAATTTTATCGCGGCTGGCAACAAATTTCATCGCGCCAAGGAAACACGCCGAATAACCCGCAGCAAACAGCTGCTCTGGATTAGTCACTTCGCCGCCTGCGCCACCCATCTCTTTTGGCACGCCCAGTTTTACATCCAGCACGTTATCTGAAGAAGTAGCACGACCATCACGACCACCGGTAGCTTTAGCTTTTGCAGTGTAAACAACTTTCTCTAAAGACATAATAACCTCATTAATTCGCTATATAATCGCGCACTACTTATTATGCGCAAGCCTGAACTTCATGGTGTGGGATGTCGAGACAGCGACTTCCCGAATTACTTAGCGCGAGACAAACTGTCGCGCAAATCGTCCAACTGGCCTTTCAGCAACGCCATCGCATCATCATCGCAGGCGGTCGCGCACTGAATGGCTTCCGGAATACTTGCGGCTTTGGCACGTAACGCACGCCCCTCATCGGTTAGCGTTACCACCACCTGGCGTTCATCCTGACGTGAACGCTGGCGGCGCAATAAGCCGGCGCTTTCCAGACGTTTCAATAGCGGCGTCAGCGTTGCCGAATCAAGAAACAGCTGCTCGCCAATCTCCGATACCGTGACATCATCCTGATTCCACAGCACCAACATGACCAGATATTGCGGATAGGTAATCTCCAGCGTTGACAGCAGCTGACGATAGACTTTGTGCATCGCGAGATTCGCCGAGTACAGCGCAAAGCAGAGCTGCTGATCTAACTGAAGTGGCGCCTGCTTCACTTTTTTGTCATCTTGATTACTGTTCATGAGGTTCAATATAGATAGCGCGCTAGATAATTGCAAGCAATCTTTCTCTGGGAGAGTGGAATATGCGAGATTCACTGGAAGAGCAAGCGCGCCGTTATGCCACAGAAGCGCATGCTGCTGCGGGCCAGCGCCGTAAATATACGGATGAACCTTACATTGTTCACCCCGCTGCCGTCGCCGAACTGGTACGGAGCGTTACCGATGACGAACAGATGATTGCCGCCGCCTGGCTGCATGATACGGTTGAAGATACCCCCACCACTTTAGAAGACATTGAACGTCATTTCGGCGCGCGGGTGGCTGAACTGGTGGATATGCTCACTGACAGCGAGCAGCCCGCCGCAAAAAATCGTGCCGCTCGTAAGCTGGCGCATTTTCGTCATACCGCTGCGGCCTCACCCGAGGCGCAAACCATCAAACTGGCCGATATCATCGATAACACCCGCGCCATCGTGCAATACGATGCTCACTTTGCCCGCGTCTATCTGGTTGAAAAACAGATTCAGATTCAACTATTGCGCGAAGGGGATCGGCATTTGTGGCAGCAGGCGGAACAGACAATTAAGCAGGGTCTTGCTCAATTAGCACAGCCGCCGCACAGCGTGCCGGAAAGCTGGTTCGTGAAACAGGCGGCGAAGTATAGCGACGTAAATTAAAAAACCCGCCGTATAGGCGGGTTGGAGCACCAAATAAAGCCTGGTATTACTCCAGCAGTTGACGCCCCAGATAGGGGTTTGCTTGCAGCAGCTTCATCAGTTTGCGCGCCGTAGCGGAAGGGCGCGTACGTTGCGCCTCCCAGCTTTTAACTGACGAGACGCTCACCCCCATCACGCGGGCGAATTCATCCACCTGCATGCCGGTCATCTCGCGTAAACGCTGCGGCTCGGGAACTGAAGCCTGATTGAGTGTAATTTCTGATACGGAAGGCTGAGCATCACGTGTCAAAACAATCTGCTCAAGGCTGCTGAGCAACTCGACCATTGGATCTTTAAATTCCATAGAGAACTCCTTAAAAACTCACTATGAAGCACGTGAAAGTAGAGACGTAAGCACCAAATGGTGCTGAAACCGACCCGTTTAGGTTGTATCGCGGAGTTATTATTAAACCGATGCGGGACACAGCCTGTTGTGCACTGCAAAAAGATGCCAGGGCAATGCAACAATTGTCCGGGTTTCTAAGTATGGGTCAGATCCCCGACTTTGCTGCTTGATTCCTGATTATTTTTTATTCTTTCTTATGCCATTACCCGATCGATCATCATAACCGATTGACCCACCAGCACTTGCTACCCAACCAGTGCCTAAAACTACGAGTCAGTAGCGTTAAGCAGTGCCTTGATTAAAATCTATTCAAAAAAAGTGCCAATTCGCTATCAACATGAATTATCTGACTTATTATTAAACACTTATCCCCCACATTCATGGTGCTGCACAGCGCTGCAGCGTTCCCGCACCAGCATGACGCAAAGAGAAAGGGTTATGAGCGATTTGGATTTTACCGCCAGCTATGCCTCACACCGCGTACCCATGATGGGCCGCAACGCGGTTGCTACCTCGCAGCCGCTTGCAGCACAGGCAGGTATTCGCATGCTGCAACAGGGTGGCAATGCGGTAGATGCCGCAATCGCCAGCGCAATGGCGCTCACGGTGTTAGAGCCGACGGGCAACGGCCTCGGTAGCGATGCTTTTGCCATTATCTGGGATGGCAAACAGCTGCATGGATTGAATGCTTCAGGACGTTCACCGGCGGCATGGAGCCCAGCACGTTTCGCCGGATATAACGCGATGCCGGAAATCGGTTGGGAATCCGTCACGGTGCCTGGCGCGGTATCGGCTTGGGTAACCCTGGCTGAACGCTTTGCCACCCTGCCGCTCACCACGCTGGCACAGCCGGCGATAGCGTATGCACGTGAAGGTTTCCCGGTTTCGCCGCTGATAGGTCACCTATGGCAGCGCGGCTATAACAAACTGAAAGATCAACCCGGCTTCGCCGAGTGTTTTGCGCCCGATGGCCGGCCGCCACGCGCCGGTGAGCTCTTCCGTAATCCGGCGCAAGCCACTACCTTGCAAAAAATCGCCGAAACGCGTGGCGAAGCTTTCTATCGCGGCGAACTCGCCGAAAAGATGGTGGCGTTTGCCAAACAGCACGGCGCATCCCTCAGTATGTCTGACCTGGATAACCATTGCGCCGATTGGGTTGATCTGCTGTCGCGTCCGTTTGCCGGTGGATCGGTGCAGGAACTGCCCCCCAATGGCCAGGGCATCGCCACCTTGATTGCGCTGGGCATTCTCGAGCAATGGGATATTGGCCGCTATACGCCGGATTCGGTGCCGTGGTTGCATCTCTCTATTGAGGCGATGAAACTGGCGCTGGTCGATCTGGATCGCTACGTCAGCGATTACGATCACCTTGAATTCCCTGCCGAACTGCTGTTGAGCGATCGCTATCTTCAGCAACGTGCACAGCTGAACGATCCTGATAAAGCCGGAGATTTTACCTTTGGCGCACCGCAGCAGAGCGGCACGGTCTATGTTTCCACCGCCGATGCCAGTGGCATGATGGTTTCCTTTATACAATCCAACTTTATGGGCTTTGGCTCGGGCGTGGTGGTGCCAGGCACCGGCATCAGTCTGCAAAACCGCGGCTGTGGGTTCTCGCTCGATGCGCAACATCCAAACGTGGTGGCAGGCGGTAAACGTCCGTTCCACACCATTATTCCGGCGTTTGCTTTAGATGCTGCGGGACAGCCGCTGATGTCGTTTGGCGTGATGGGCGGTCCAATGCAGGCGCAAGGCCATCTGCAGCTGGCGCTGCGCATCATGCAGCATAAACAAAACCCGCAGGCGGCGATTGATGCGCCGCGCTGGCGCGTTGAGCAAGGGCGTTCAGTGGTGGTCGAACCGGGTATCGATCGCAACGCGTTGGCAAAATTACGTGAAATGGGGCATCTGATCACGCTCGAAGATCCCCTTCTCGGCTATAACTTCGGCGGCGCGCAGGCGATTGTTCGCGATCCACAAGGCTTCTATATCGCCGCAACGGAAAGCCGCAAAGATGGACAGGCGCTGGTGTTTTAATTTGCCCGGTGCGCCCGTTGTACACACCAGATCATTGCACTATTCTTTAGGACCATTTTCGCAAAAATTTTAATCCCGAATAATTCGAGCATTGGCTTGGAATAGGATGGGAGAAAGCCATTATCACAGGAGTTGAATTATGGCGTCAGGATTATCCCGCATCTGGATGCGTACCGGCATGCTGATGGTCAGCGCATTGGTGGTGTTGCAACTCACCGCCTGTGGCGACAAAGAGGGCGATCAGCGTAAAGCTTTCAGTGATTTCCTTCAAAATACCGTGATGCGTAGCGGCGAGCATCTGCCCAGCCTGAGTGAAAACCAGAAGCAGACCTTCGGTAACTACGCCAGCGATTACGCCATCCTGTATGGCTTCTCACAGCAGGCGAACCAGGCAATTGATCAAGGTATGCGTCCCGTTGTCGATGAATTGGCTGCGATTCGTGTACCGCAGGATTATTTAACCCGCCGTGACAGCCTGCGCCAGGCGAGCAGTAATTTGAGTGTGCTGACACAGCAGATTCAGAGCGCCAAAATGCAGGCCGACAGCAGCAAAGCCACGCTGAAGCAGCCGGACGATCTGAAAAAAGTTTACGATGCCGCCTTCGCTAAAGTCGTTACACAGCCGGCCAGCACGCTGATTCCGCTACTGCCGCAGCTGCAGGCATTAAGCCAGGCGGCAGTGCAAACCGGGGATTATCTGCAATCGCAAGGCGCACGCGTTACCTTTAATGACGGCGGCGTGCAATTCCCAACGCAAGATCAGGCGACGCAGTACAACACGCTAATGAGCAATCTTTCCAGTAACGCGCAGGCGCTCACACAAGCGCAAAACGCGGTGCAAGGCGGTTTGTAAAACGTTGAGTCATTTTCCGGAGTCGCCATAAATGGCGTAATACCCGTTAGTTAAGCGTGAATCGGTCATCATGAATGGTGACCCTACGTGGATATAGCCGGGTTTTCGTAGGGTGCGCATTCATGCGCACCTGCATAAAAAGCCCTTTTTTTGCTTAATTCAGTGGCATTACGCCATAAAGGGCGGCCCTACAAACCGCCCTTGCTCGTCTCCTGATGGGTTCACCTCTTTTCAGATTTTCGTCACTTCCTTACAGCGCGCTTTTCTGCTGCACGATAGTGTGATCTGACGCATTTTCGACCACAAATTGTTTGTGACAAAGATCACATTTACACAACAAACCAACGCCAATAAAAGGTGATTCAAGTCACATTCATCACCTTGTTTTGCTTAAAAATCCGTCATCGTTGCTTTCTTACAGCTCTTTTTTGTGATCGATGTCACCTTATAGCCCCCTCACCACCCCAAATTAGCGTGATCTGCATCACACTAAGCCCGTGCTCTACGCAGCGTAATAAACTAGTGCTAGAGTCCGCCTGCATACAGTAATGCCACGGCCCCCGCCGTAACGTTCAAACAAAAACAAACGCGCTCTCTTATTGCAGCGCGTCTCAATAAGGGGTGGGTTTATGTCCTCATCAGTAAAGGTCAAGGTTCAGAGCTTTGGTCGCTTTCTGAGTAATATGGTGATGCCTAACATCGGTGCGTTTATCGCCTGGGGTATCATCACTGCGCTGTTCATCCCAACCGGATGGATTCCAAACGAAACGCTGGCGAAACTCGTCGGCCCAATGATCACTTACCTGCTGCCGCTGCTGATTGGTTTCACCGGTGGACGTCTGGTAGGCGGCGATCGCGGTGGCGTGGTGGGTGCAATCACCACCATGGGCGTGATCGTCGGTGCCGATATGCCGATGTTCCTTGGCTCAATGATTGCCGGTCCGCTGGGCGGCTGGGCGATCAAATCCTTTGACCGCGTGGTAGATGGCAAGATCAAAAGCGGCTTCGAGATGCTGGTGAACAACTTCTCGGCCGGTATCATCGGGATGCTGCTGGCGCTGCTGGCGTTCCTGGCGATCGGTCCACTGGTTGAAGGTCTGTCACACATTCTCGCCGCTGGCGTGAACCTGATGGTGCAGAACAACCTGCTGCCACTGACCTCCATCTTTGTTGAACCGGCGAAAATCCTGTTCCTCAATAACGCCATCAACCACGGTATCTTCTCTCCGCTGGGTATCCAACAGGCGAGCGAGGCGGGCAAATCAATCTTCTTCCTGATTGAAGCCAACCCAGGTCCGGGTATGGGTGTGCTGGTTGCCTACATGATTTTTGGTCGCGGTAGCGCCAAACAATCTGCAGGTGGTGCAGCGATTATCCACTTCCTCGGCGGTATCCACGAAATCTACTTCCCGTACGTGCTGATGGCGCCGCGTCTGCTGCTGGCGGTTATCCTCGGTGGTATGACTGGCGTATTCACCCTGACGCTGCTGAACGGCGGTCTGGTTTCGCCGGCATCTCCAGGTTCCATCCTGGCGGTACTGGCGATGACGCCAAAAGGTGCCTACTTCGCTAACATCGCGGCAATTATCGCAGCCTTTGCTGTCTCCTTCGTGGTCTCTTCAATCCTGCTGAAAACCAGCAAAGTGAAAGAAGATGACGATATCGAAGCCGCGACTCAGCGCATGAAAGATATGAAAGCGCAGTCAAAAGGCCAGGCCGTTGCGGGTTCACCGGTCGCTGGCGATGCGATGAGCGTTGACCTGAACCACGTGCGCAAAATCATCGTGGCCTGTGACGCCGGTATGGGGTCAAGTGCGATGGGTGCAGGTGTTCTGCGTAAGAAAGTGCAGGACGCCGGCCTGAGCAATATCTCTGTCACTAACAGCGCGATTAACTCGCTGCCGGGCGATGTCGATTTGGTGATTACCCACCGCGATCTGACGGAACGTGCGATGCGCCAGGCGCCACAGGCGCAGCATATTTCGCTGAACAACTTCCTTGATAGCGCGCTGTACAGCAATCTGACTGAACGTCTGGTTGCCGCTAATCGCAGTGAAGCACATCGTGAAACCGTGCAGACCACACTGGCGGACAGCTACGACGAAGGCAACGCGCACCTGTTCAAACTGGGCGCAGATAACGTGTTCCTCGGCCTGAGCGCCACGCATAAAGAGCAGGCGATTCGTTTTGCCGGTGAGCAGCTGGTGAAAGGCGGCTACGTCCAGCCGGAATACGTTGAAGCGATGCTGGAACGCGAGAAGCTGACGCCAACTTACCTGGGTGAGTCGATCGCTGTGCCGCACGGTACCGTGGAAGCGAAAGATCGCGTGCTGAAAACCGGCGTGGTGTTCTGCCAGTATCCGGCAGGTGTACAGTTTGGCGAAGAGTCAGAAGATGTAGCGCGTCTGGTGATCGGTATCGCCGCTCGTAACAATGAGCACATTCAGGTGATTACCAGCCTGACCAACGCACTGGACGATGACAGCGTGATTGAGAAGCTGGCAAACACCACCAGCGTGCAGGACGTGTTGGATCTGCTCTCAGGCAGCACCGTTAAAGCGTAACAGCACGTTTTACCTTCCCTGGGGCGGGTAAGCCCGTCCCACATTTCCGGGGCGGACTTGCCCGCCCTTTCGTCATTTGATATGGGTCAAATTTATGAAAGCGTTACATTTTGGAGCAGGTAACATCGGTCGCGGTTTTATCGGTAAGTTGCTGGCAGATGCCGGAATCGAGCTGGTGTTTGCTGACGTCAATCAGGTGGTGCTTGATGCCCTTAACGCCCGTCATGAGTATCCGGTTCATGTGGTTGGCGAGCAGGCGAAAGTCGAAATCGTAAAAGGCGTTAGCGCCGTAAACAGCACCAGCGACGATATCGTTACGCTGATTGCTGAAGTGGATATTGTGACGACTGCGGTTGGTCCGCAAATTCTGGAACGCATCGCCGGTGGCGTGGCTAAAGGTCTGGCCAAACGCAGCGACAGCGGTAACGTCCGCCCGCTAAATATCATCGCCTGTGAAAATATGGTGCGCGGTACCAGCCAGCTGAAACAGCACGTGCTGAAAGCCCTGCCAGAGCAGTATCACGCATGGGTAGAAGCGCACGTTGGTTTCGTTGATTCTGCGGTAGACCGCATCGTCCCGCCGTCAGAAGCCGGCACCACCGATCCGCTGGAAGTCACCGTTGAAACCTTCAGCGAGTGGATTGTTGATAAAACCCAGTTCAAAGGCGAGCTGCCGAATATCCCAGGCATGGAACTGACCGATAATCTGATGGCATTCGTTGAGCGCAAGCTGTTCACCCTCAACACCGGCCATGCGATCACCGCTTATCTCGGCCAACTTGCAGGTCACGCGACCATTCGTGATGCGATTCTGGATAAGAAAGTCCGTGCCATCGTGCAAGGTGCCATGCAGGAAAGTGGTGCGGTACTGATTAAGCGCTATGGTTTTGAAGCCGATAAACATGCGGCTTACATCCAGAAGATCCTCAGTCGTTTCGAAAACCCCTACCTGAAAGATGACGTTGAGCGCGTTGGCCGTCAGCCGCTGCGTAAGCTGAGTGCGGGCGATCGCCTGATCAAGCCAACGCTGGGCACGCTGGAGTATCAGCTGTCTCACGACAATCTGGTGCAGGGCATCGCCGCCGCGATGCACTATCGCAGCGAAGCCGATCCGCAAGCGCAAGAGCTGGTCGCTTTGCTGGCAGAAAAAGGCCCGCAGGCCACGCTGGCTGAGATTTCCGGCCTGGATGCCAATAGCGATGTGGTCACCTCAGTGGTGAGCGCTTACAACGCTATGGCATAATGCGCGCCCTTTAGTGGTTAACTCGGGCACGTCTTCGTGCCCGTTGGCGGTAGCTGAACGATGCAGGCAATAATGGAAGAGAAGCAGGCTTTTGAAAACCGGGTGCTTGAGCGCCTGAATGCCGGTCGTTCGGTGAGAAGCTTTCTGATCGCCGCCGTTGAACTGCTGACCGAAGCGGTTAACCTGCTGGTGCTGCAAGTGTTTCGTAAGGACGATTACGCGGTTAAATATGCGGTAGAACCGCTGCTGCTCGGTGATGGTCCGCTGGGCGAACTCTCCGTTCGTCTCAAGTTGATTTACGGCCTTGGCGTCATCAACCGGCATGAGTATGAAGACTGTGAACTGCTGCTGGCGCTGCGCGAGGAACTGAATCATGACATCAGCGATTATCGTTTTACTGACGATGAGATCCTTGGACCGTTTGGCGAATTGCACTGCGTGGTCGCCTGGCCGCCGCAGCCGGATTTCAACCGCGATGACGATCAACTCCGGTCAATGCAGCAGCAGCGTTATCTGCAAATGGTACGATCAACCATGGTGCTGTCGCTGACCGAGCTGATTTCCCGCATCTCGCACAAACAGGTGTTTAAAAAGCCGGCGGTGTAGGGTCGCCATTCATGGTGACCAGGCGCGCATGAGTGCGCCCCCTACGAAAACCTCGCCAAGCCACTGTAGGGACGCCATTCATGGTGACCAGGTGCGCATGAATGCGCCCCTACGAAAACCTCACCAAACCACTGTAGGGTCGCCATTCATGGCGACCAGGTGCGCATGAATGCGCACCCTATGAAAACCTCGCCAAACTACTGTAGGGTCGCCATTCATGGTGACCAGGTGCGCATGAATGCGCACCCTACGCTCCACGCTGCAAAACGGCGCAGATTTGTGTATCCTTTCCCTGTTTTCCTTAACGAGTTTCCCCCAATGAAAGAAAAAGAAAAAGCCGAGATCAAACTTCTCAGCGATCAGCTGGACGCACTCAACCGCAAAGAAGCCCCGCTGTTAGCGTCTGGCGATGCCGAAAAGCTCGGAGAGCTGCTGCGTGAAAAAGAGAAGCTGGAGCTGGAAATTGAGCGCCTGCGTGGTGTACGTACAGAGAAGCTAAGCAAAGAAGCGCAACAGCTGCAGAAGCTGGGCTTTAGCCGCGAAATTACCAAAAAAGAGCAGGCCAACATGGGCGCATTCAAGAAAAGTGTGCGCGGCCTGGTGGTAGTGCACCCAATGACCGCGCTCGGACGTGAGATGGGACTAAAAGTGATGACCGGCTACGCGAAGCAGCCGTTCTAATCATGACTTACGCGGCGTGTGAGACGTCGCGTTGGATGCCTGCCGCCTGATGAACTTGTTCATTTAGGCTGTCCAGCAAGGCATAGCGACGGCGGTACTCGGCGCGCTTCTTGCTGGCAATCTCTTCCAACTCTTTCCGCTCTGCGCGCAAAGGCAGCATAAACAGCTCATCCGACCGCATCACCCCGCCCAGAGATAGCCAAAACTCGCTGTAGCTCGCAAAAAACTTGTCGCTCTTGCTGTGACGATAGCGCAGGCTGCGGAACACGTGTGTGGTATCACCAACGGCAGTTATCGCTTCTACGCCACACTGCTCCGCCAGGTTAAATACGGCTTCCATCAGCAGACGTTTTGGGAATATGCCGTGTGCGGCTTTCGTGGCATCGCGAATCACATCGTTAGAGATATGTTTACGCGGCCCCTGTAAACCACCGATTAATAAGGTGCGCTTCTGGCGCTCACCAATAATAGAGAACGAGAGAGACGCAATTAACTGGGTTTCGTAACGCAACTCCAGTGTAATTTCACCTTCACGGTCGAAGCGGCCCGGACAGCAATAAATCAAAAATGACTCATCATTTTTGCCGCTTAAATTGGCCAGCAAATTGTCGCCCGGACTCTGCAAAAGCTGGCGCAAGGTTGCGTTATCCAGCTGGTCCATCAACATATAGTGATCGATGATGGCCTGCGCGCGCTGCGCAACGCTAAAACCTGCGCGCAAGTAGGGACGATGAGGTTTGGCCGGCAGCAGGCCTTGTAGGCTCAATAATTGCGGCAGCGCTGGTAACTTCGCTAATTTATTAAGGTAACTGAAGGTAGTAATAGGAAATACCAACGACCTTAAGGCAAATTTTGTGCGGAAACTACTGCTATTCCATAATTTATCCGGTCTGAACTTCCCACTAATTAATGGCAAAAACAGTGATGCTGACGAATCATTATTCGTCACAGAAGTTGTGATAATAGACATGATTATTTAGGCTTTGCGAGACAAATTATCGCTACTATATGCCCCAAATTATCAACGGCAGGTTAATAGCTTTCGCAGCGTAATAATCGTGCGGAAAAATATCCGCGTCGTTTAGGAATGGTTTAATTAAAGCGAAAAAAAACCGGTGAACAACTCCACCGGTTACCTATATTGCGGGCGTTAGCCAGAACTTATTTAGCAGAAGCAAAACGCGCTGCAGCTTCGTCCCAGTTCACAACGTTCCAGAATGCTTTGATGTAATCAGGACGTTTGTTCTGATACTTCAGGTAGTAAGCGTGTTCCCACACGTCTAAACCGATGATTGGGAAACCTGAAACGCCAGCGACGGCTTCACCCATCAGCGGGCTGTCCTGGTTTGCGGTAGAAACCACAGCCAGTTTGTCGCCTTTTTTCACCAGCCACGCCCAGCCTGAGCCGAAGCGAGTGGTAGCGGCTTTCTCAAACTCAGCCTGGAAAGCTTCAACGCTACCGAAATCTTTTTCGATTGCTGCTTTCAGGTCGCCCTGCAGCGAGGTGCCCAGCTTCAAACCTTTCCAGAAGAAGCTGTGGTTGGCATGGCCGCCCGCGTTGTTACGCAGTGGACCTTTTTTATCTGCTGGCAGCTGATCCAGTTTGGTGATCAGCTCTTCTACCGGCAGGTTGGCAAATTCGGTACCTTCCAGCGCGGCGTTAGCGTTGTTAACGTAGGTCTGGTGGTGTTTAGTGTGATGGATTTCCATCGTCTGCTTGTCGAAGTGCGGTTCCAGTGCGTCGTAGGCATACGGCAGGGATGGCAGTGAATAACTCATGTTCTTCCTCTCCATTTAGTGTTTTGCAGCACTACCTCACTGGGTGTGCCGCGTAAGCAGTCGGATCATTATAGTTAAAAACATGATCCGTAAAAGGGTTATCAATGCCTTAGAATTGATAAGGATTTGATGAATCTGGGAAAAGGTGCGCACTTACCGCTACACCTTATGCGTGCTGGCGCGCAATTTGAGTTGAACCGGCAGCTCATTGATAGCAGGTGGCTCGTCGCCCTTAAGCGCCGACAGCAGACGTTTGCCCGCTGTCCGCCCCATCTCTTCATACGGCAGCACAATGCTGGTAAGCGGTGGCGAACACACTGCCGCTAACGGCCCCCCTCCGATGCTGGCAATCGCTAACTGGCTGGGAATCGAGAGCCCTGCCGCATGACACGCCATAATGGCACCGCAGGCAACTTCATCGCTGGTGCAAATCAATACATCCAGTTCGGGCCAGGTCATGCGGATCTCGGCCAGCAGGCTATGTCCCGCAGCAAAGGTCGGCATCTTCGGTGACGTTACCACGCGATGTGGCGCTTGATTCAGCGCTAACATGCCGCTGTGCCAGCCATTCAGCAGCTGGCGAAAGATGGTGTTGTTACTTTGGGTGCAGAGCAAGCCGAGGTTGCGATAGCCACGCTCTACCAGGCTCTGCACCAGCTGGCGAATCGCTTTGGCGTAATCGACGCCAATGCTGATCCCCGCCGAATCCTGATGTACGCCGCCAATATCCATCACCGGCAGCCCGGAATTGCTCAGCAAACGATGCGCCTCGGCAGCGTTATCGAAATTGAAATGCACCATCGCCGCCGGATTATAAGAGAGCAGCATTTCGATCAGTTCGCTCTCTTCCGCAGCCGAATGGTTGGCTTCTGCCAGCATCATGTTGTAACCCTGTGGACGCAGCACTTCCTGCAGCGCTTCCGAAACAATGGTACTGCCCGGCGTGGCAAATGAGGGCACCACCATGGTGATCAGCCGCGAAGTTGCCGATGCCAGATTGCTTGCCTGCACGTTAGGCACGTACGACAACTCAATGACCGCCGCATCAATTTTGGCGCGAATGTCAGGCGAAACCTTCTCCGGCATGCGCAGCGCGCGCGATGCGGTCATGGTACTTACGCCCACCAAACGGGCAACATCGGCCAGGGTGCTTTTGCCGGTACTGCGCCGTTTTTTTTCTGTCATGCACTCTCCTGCATTACTCACCGCTTGTGCCAGGACGCAGCTTAAAACCAAAATTGTTAACGCGCCATGTTAAAAACCACAGATTCGGTCATCCCTCACCCGCGAACTCGCCAGAATGCGTGAGCATGTCAGGTGCTTGCAACAATGACAAACCCATCACATGAAAATGTTAGCGATAACACGTTTTTTAACAATCTCAGTGTTAGCGCTAACTTTTGCGACAATCATCACAGAAAATGGGCGAGAAAATAACCTACATTGCACCCCATCGAAGAATAAAGAGGAATTACTGATGCTCACTCAATGGCTAACGCCACAACATATTCGTGTCGTAGAGCAGGTCAGCAACTGGCAGGAAGCGGTGCGCTTATCCGCTGAACCGCTGCTGGCGGAAGGGGCAATCAGTCCGGCTTATCTTGATGCCATCTTCACCTCGCATGCAGAACTGGGCCCCTACTACGTGCTGGCTCCGGGACTAGCGATGCCACATGCTCGTCCGGAACAGGGTGCGCAGAAAAATGGCTTGTCGCTGCTGCACGTGAAAAAGGGTGTGAGTTTTCAGGCAGATGAAAACGATCCTGTGTATGTCGTCATCATGCTATGCGCGGTATCAGGCGACGATCATATTCAAATGATCACCGCATTAGCGGAGGTATTTAGTGACGAATCTCGCCTGCAGCAGCTGCTGTCGGCTTCTACTCTGTCAGCCATAAACGCTGTCATTCAAAATTAATCACCAGAGAACCCTACGATGAAAAAAATCCTGATTGTGTGTGGCAATGGTTTAGGTAGCAGCTTCATTGTTGAAATGAATGTGAAGAAGATTGTAGCGGAATTAGGCAAAGAAGCCGAAGTCGGTCATACCGATTTAACCTCTGCGAAATCTGAACATGCCGATTTAATTATTGCCGCCAAAGATATTGCCGATCAGTTAGCGGGGCACAGCGCGAAAGTGGTTGGCCTGACTAACCTGCTGGATAATGCCAAAATTAAAGAAATCCTGGCTGAGAATATATAACAACACAACACCCCGAAAACTTTACTCACCACGGAGTAAGTTATGCTGCAATTTATTATTAAGGATGTTCTTGGAACACCCGCTATACTTGTCGGCCTTTTTTCCCTGTTTGGTTTATTATTGCAAAAGAAACCGGTCTCTGATGTTATTTCCGGTACGCTTAAAACCATTATGGGTTTTGTTATTCTCATCGCCGGGGCCAATTTAATTGCGGCCACACTGACCATTTTTAGCCAACTCTTTGAACACTCGTTTAATATTCAGGGTGTGGTGCCAAACACCGACGCAATGGCGGCGCTGGCGCAGAAAAGCTACGGCACGGAAACCGCGATGATCATGGTGTTCGGCATGTTGGTGAACATTCTGCTGGCACGCATTACGCCGCTGAAATACATCTTCCTGACCGGCCACCATACTCTGTATATGTCGGCGATGCTGGCGGTAATCCTGTCAGTGGGTGGTGTGCACGGATTCTGGTTAGTCGTAATTGGATCACTGATTCTCGGCACCATGATGGTGGTGTGCCCGGCAATTCTGCAGCCCTTTACGCGCAAGATTACCAATTCGGACGATCTGGCGCTCGGCCACTTTGGCTCCACCGGTTACCTGCTCTCTGCACTGGTAGGTAAAGTGGTCGGTAAAGGCAGCCCGTCGATTGAAGAGTTGAAGGTACCAAAAACGCTCAACTTCCTGCGCGATTCATCGGTAGCAATTTCGCTGACCATGATGATTCTGTTCATCGCGCTGGTGTTGGTCGCCGGTAAAGCGTTTACCGAAACCATCAGTGGCGGCCAGAACTACATTGTGTTCGCCATCATCCAGTCGATTACCTTTGCGGCCGGCGTCTACATTATCCTGGCCGGCGTACGTATGGTGATTGCGGAGATCGTCCCCGCCTTCAAAGGCATTGCCGATAAACTGGTGCCTAACGCCAAGCCGGCATTGGATTGCCCAACGGTGTTCCCGTTCGCGCCTAATGCGGTGATCATCGGTTTCCTGTCGAGCTTCTCCGCCGGTTTGATCAGCATGTTCCTGTGCCCGTTGTTTGGTCTGAGCGTGATCGTTCCCGGCCTGGTGCCACACTTCTTCTGCGGTGCCACCGCTGGCGTCTACGGCAATATCACCGGCGGACGTCGTGGTGCGGTGATCGGCGCCTTTGTGCAAGGGTTACTGATCTCCTTCCTGCCCGCGATTCTGCTGCCGATGATGGGTGACCTCGGCTTCGCCTCCACAACCTTTGGTGACGCGGACTTCGGCATTGTCGGTATCGTGCTCGGCCACATTATTTCGTTCTTCCATTGATGTCATCAACAGCGCCTGCGGGCGCTGTTTTTGTAATGAGGAAAGAGTTATGAGTGCAAAATTTTCGCCGTCATTAATGTGCATGGACCTTACCCGCTTCCGCGAGCAAGTGGAGGCGATGAATAGCACCGCTGCGTTTTATCATGTCGATATTATGGATGGCAGCTACGTCAAAAATATTACCCTATCGCCGTTCTTTATTGAGAACCTACGTAAAATTACTGAAGTGCCGATTGATGTGCATTTAATGGTGAATCATCCGGAAGATATTATTCCAATGTGCATTGAGGCGGGTGCGGATATTATTAGCTTTCACCCCGAAACCGCCAATAATAAAATCTTCCGTTTACTTACGCAGATTAAAGAGGCCGGACGGCGTTGCGGCGTGGTGTTAAATCCGGCAACCCCAGCGGAAACCATTCGTGAATACGCGCATCTGCTGGATAAAGTAACGGTGATGTCAGTAGATCCCGGCTTTGCTGGACAGAAATTTATACCGGAAACGCTGAATAAGATCCGCCAGCTGATTGCGATGCGTGAAGAGCAGGGTTATCACTATCTGACCGAAATTGATGGTTCGTGCAATGCGCGCACCTTCAAGCAGATTGCGGCGTCGGGCGTTGATGTGTTTATCGTGGGCACATCGGGATTATTTAATCTGCATGACGATGTAGCGCAGGCGTGGCAAAAGATGGAGCGCATTTTCGCCGCTGAAACCGCCACAGTCTGAGAATGAGGTGGCCATAAATGACCACCCTACAAAATTCGTAAGGTCGCCATTCATGGCGACCTTGTTAATAATCGCACCTTATTTATGACGATCGTTCTATCGTCCCAGCTCGCTCAGCGACTTATCCAGCGCCCCTACCAGCCAATCGATATCCGCCTCCTGGAACGCCAACGGCGGACGCAGCTTCAGCACGTTACCGTACGGGCCCGCAACTGACGTTAGCACGCGGTGCTCACGCAGTTTCTCAATCAAATCCAGCGCCAGCGCTTTATCCGGCGTTTTGCTGGCGCGGTCTTGCACCAGTTCGAAACCAATAAACAGCCCGGCGCCGCGCACGTCGCCAATTGATTCATGACGATCCATCAGTTTCTGCAATTCGCTCAACAGCTTAGCCCCGACTACGCGGCTATGCTCCTGCAGGTCCTCTTCTTTAATCACCGTCAACACCGCCTGCGCGGCGGCCATTGCCACCGGATTACCGCCAAAGGTGTTGAAGTAAGGAATTTCATCGCTAAACGCCGCCAGCACATCGCTTTTCGCCAGCAGGCCGGAAACAGGAATACCGTTGCCCATTGGCTTGCCGGTGGTGACCACATCCGGCACCACGCCGTGGCGTGCAAAGCCCCAGAACGCATCGCCGGTACGGCCAAAGCCTGGCTGCACTTCATCGGCGATAAAAATCCCGCCGTTGGCATGCACCACATCGACCGCTTTCTGCAAGAAGCCGCGCGGGTTAGGCAGCACACCATCTGAAGAGAAGATGGAATCAGCGAGGAAGCCGGCAAACTTAATACCGTGGGCTTTCATATCGTCGATCTGCTTTTGGATTTCATTGGCAAACCACTCGCCGAGATCGGGCGCATTGACGCGATAGGCATCCGGCGGCGGCACCAGACGCGTGGTTGCTGCTAACGGCTGTCCGCTGCCGAGCGCCGGTGAAACCCCCGACGTGAGATCGCTGGTGCCGTGATAGGCCTCCTGCGACACAATAATGCCGGTGCCGCCGCTGAAGGCACGCGCTACGCGAATCGCCAAATCGTTGGCTTCCGAACCGGTGCACATGTACATCGCGCGGTCGATGGCATCCGGTGTGGTCGCCAGCAGCGCTTCGGTATAATCGAGAATGCGCTCATGCAGATAACGCGTATGGGTGTTCAGCATCTTCATCTGCTGATTGACCGCCTCAATCACCGCCGGATGGCAGTGACCAATGCTCGCCACGTTGTTGTACACATCAAGATATTTATGGCCAGCGGCATCCCATAAATATTGCCCTTCGCCGCGCACCAGATGCACTGGCTTGCGGTAAAACAGACGATATGACTCGCCCAACACTTTGCTGCGTTTATCGGTCAGCTTGCGGGTTTCCGCATCCAAATCGTCGGCGTGCTCTGCACGAAAACTGTTGGTGTCCATGATGGTAGAACGTGTAGCCATGGTAACTCCCGTTGCGAAGGTGAAAGGGGTGCATGCGAAATAGCCAATTGTCGCTATCATGCCTGCTTTAGCGACAAATGCAACCAAATACACAAATACAACCAAATACACATGACGGCCTGATGACACTCAGGTAAGCTTAGGCCCAGATTGAACACGCCCCAGGGAAAAGTCATGCTGCAGGAAACTCGCTTACACCGCATTCGTGCGCTGCTGACCACGCAACATCAGGTCAGTACCGAGCGCATTATTAAAGAGCTTGGCATCTCGCGCGAAACCGCACGGCGCGACATTATTGAGCTGGAAGCACAAGGATTGGCGCGGCGGGTGCATGGTGGTTTGGTGGCCGTTGATAGTCAGCCAGAGCCGCCGCTGCAGGTGCGCCGCAACGCGCAGGCGAAAGAGAAACGCGCCATCGCCATCGCCGCCGCGCAGCATTTGCAGCCGGGACAAACCCTGTTCCTTGATGCCGGCACGACGACAACCATGCTGGCGGAAGCGCTGCGCACCATGTCGGGTTTAACCATCATCACCAACAGCCTGCAGGCCGCGCTGGCGCTGAGCGCGGCGGAAGAGCATGAGACATTGAATAATCAGGTGATTTTGATTGGCGGCATGATGATGGCAGGCGCACAGCAAACGCGCGGCGAAATGACCCTCGGCGAGATTTATCGTTATCGCGCTGATGTCGCGCTGCTTTCGCCGGTCGGCATTGATGCTAAAAACGGTGCCAGCAGCTTCCATCCCCATGAAGCAGCAATTGCCCGTGCCATGGTGCAGCAGGCGAATCGCACGATTTTACTGGCGGATCACAGCAAGCTCGGGGTGGTTAGCCGCACGGTTTACGCTCCGATTGCCGATGTCGATTTGCTGATCTGCGACAGCGGCCCGGCAAAACCCGGCGCGCTGGCGGCACTGCAACAGGCGCTGCCGCAGGTACAGGTAGTTTAACGCAGGCGTTGCGGATGACTGTAAACGGTGGCGCGGCCCGGTTTACTGAAGCCAACCAGCGTGAGATTGCAACGCTCGGCTACCTCAACGGCGAGCTGTGTCGCCGCCGATACCGCAAACAGAATTTCAACGCCGCACATGGCGGATTTCTGCACCATCTCATAGCTGGCGCGGCTGGAAACCAGCACCGCGCCCTGCTGCCACGGCTGCTGGCTGCGACTGCCGAGCAGTTTATCCAGTGCCACATGACGTCCCACATCTTCGTAACCACCCTGCAACTCACCCTGCGGCGACATCCAGGCCGCCGCGTGTGTGCAGCCGGTGAGATTACCAATCGGCTGATAATCGCGCAGCTGCGCCAGCCCTTTATCGAGATGGCCTAAATCAAAGGTTTGGCTGAACGGCAGCGGCTGCAGCGGTTTGCCGATTTGATCGAGCTGCTCCACGCCGCATACGCCGCAGCCGGTGCGACCCGCCATGGCGCGACGCTGCTCTTTTAACGCCATAAAGCGGCGACTGGAGAGCTCAATCTGCACTTCAATACCCTGGCAACCCGGCACCACGTCCATGCCGAAAATCTCATTCGGCTGCTCGATAATCCCTTCCGATAGCGAAAAACCGAGCGCAAAGGCTTCGAGATCGTTGGGCGTCGCCATCATCACCACGTGCGAAATGCCGTTATAGACCAGCGCGATCGGCACTTCCTGCGCCAGCCAGTCGGTTTCTGCGCTATCGATAGTACGGCGCTGCCACACCGGCGACTGCACCGCACCTGAGATCTTATTCACACTCTCGTTACATTCTGGCTGATTCGCTTTCACTTTTTTCGTCTCGGGCAACAACCACATTAAAGCTGTGGTAATATTTAGCCGCTATTGTCACAAGTTTAGTCGGGTCATTCTTGCACCGTATATCGCAAGAATATAGAGGGATAATAATCCATGAATGTCAGCCGAAGAAAATTCTTCAAAGTATGCGCTGGCGGTATGGCAGGGACAACGGCAGCACTGCTCGGCTTTGCGCCGGAAGTGGCATTGGCGGAAACACGACAGTACAAACTGCTGCGTGCCCGCGAAACCCGTAATACCTGTACTTACTGCTCAGTCGGCTGTGGCTTGTTAATGTACAGCCTCGGCGACGGCGCGAAAAACGCCAAAGAGACCATTTTCCATATTGAAGGGGATCCGGATCATCCGGTGAGCCGCGGTGCATTGTGCCCGAAAGGCGCAGGCCTGCTCGACTTCGTGCACAGCGACAGTCGTCTGCATTTCCCGGAATATCGCGCACCAGGCTCCAATAAATGGCAGCGCATTAGCTGGGATGATGCCTTTGATCGCATCGCCAAGCTGATGAAAGCTGACCGCGATGCCAATTTCATCGCGCAAAATGCGGCGGGCGTGACGGTTAACCGTTGGCTCTCCACCGGCATGCTGTGCGCTTCGGCATCCAGCAATGAAACCGGCTATTTAACCCAGAAATTTACCCGATCGCTCGGCATGTTAGCGGTCGACAACCAGGCACGCGTTTGACACGGACCAACGGTAGCAAGTCTTGCTCCAACATTTGGTCGCGGTGCGATGACCAACCACTGGGTCGACATCCGTAATGCCAATCTGATCGTTGTGATGGGCGGGAACGCGGCTGAAGCGCATCCTGTCGGTTTCCGCTGGGCGATGGAAGCCAAGATTCACAACAAAGCCAAACTGATAGTTATCGATCCGCGCTTTACGCGTACGGCATCGGTCGCTGATTTCTATACGCCGATTCGCTCGGGCACCGACATCACCTTCCTGTCGGGCGTACTGCTGTGGCTACTGCAAAACGACAAAATCCAGCATGAATATGTGCAGGCGTACACCAATGCCAGCCTGATCGTGCGTGAGGATTATCACTTTGAAGATGGCCTGTTCAGCGGCTACGACGAAGAGAATCGCAAATACGATAAAACCAGCTGGAACTACGAGATGGGCGACGACGGCTTCGCCAAACGCGACGCCACGCTCACCCATCCGCGCTGTGTGTGGAACCTGCTGAAACAGCACGTCAGCCGCTACACGCCGGAGATCGTCGAACGTATCTGCGGTACGCCGAAAGCAGACTTCCTGCACGTTTGCGAACTGATTGGCGAAACCAGCGCGCGCGATCGCACCACCTCGTTCCTGTATGCGCTCGGCTGGACGCAGCACTCGGTGGGCGCGCAGAACATCCGCACCATGGCGATGATTCAGCTGCTGCTCGGCAACATGGGCATGATTGGCGGCGGCGTAAATGCGCTGCGCGGCCACTCCAATATTCAGGGGCTCACCGATCTCGGCCTGCTGTCGCAAAGCCTGCCGGGTTACATGACTTTGCCGTCGGAGAAACAAGCCGATCTGCAAACCTATCTGGCTGCCAATACGCCAAAAGCGCTGCTGCCGGGTCAGGTGAACTACTGGAGCAACTATCCGAAATTCTTTGTCAGCCAGATGAAAGCCTTCTTCGGCGACAAAGCCCAGAAGGAAAATAGCTGGGGCTTCGATTGGTTGCCGAAGTGGGACAAAGGCTACGATGTGCTGCAGTACTTCGAAATGATGTCGCAAGGTAAGGTCAACGGCTATCTGTGTCAGGGCTTTAACCCGGTGGCGTCGTTCCCGAATAAGCGCAAAGTGATCGCTTCGCTGTCGAAGCTGAAGTTCCTGGTCACCATCGATCCGCTCAACACCGAAACCTCAACCTTCTGGGAGAATCACGACGAATTTAATGATGTTGATCCGTCACAGATTCAAACCGAAGTGTTCCGCTTACCATCCACCTGCTTCGCCGAAGAGAACGGTTCCATCGTTAACTCCGGTCGCTGGCTGCAGTGGCACTTCAAAGGCCAGGATGCGCCAGGCGAAGCGCTGAATGATGGCGAGATTCTTTCCGGCATTTACTCTCGCCTGCGCAAGATGTACGCCAGTGAAGGCGGTGCGCTGCCGGAGCAGGTGCTGAACATGAGCTGGAACTATAAAACGCCTGAAAATCCTGCCCCGGAAGAAGTGGCGATGGAGAGCAACGGTAAAGCGCTGGCGGACGTGTTCGATGACAAAGGCACGCTGCTGGTGAAAAAAGGCCAACAGCTCAGCACCTTTGCCCATCTGAAAGATGACGGCAGTACCAGCAGCGGCTGCTGGATTTTCGCCGGCAGCTGGACGCCAGAAGGCAACCAGATGGCGCGCCGTGACAACACCGATCCAACCGGACTCGGCAACACGCTGAACTGGAGCTGGGCATGGCCGCTCAACCGCCGCATTCTCTACAACCGCGCCTCGGCGGATCCGCAAGGCAATCCGTGGGATGCGAAACGTCAGATCCTGAAGTGGGATGGCAGCAAATGGGGCGGCATGGATGTGCCGGACTACAGCGCCGCCGCGCCGGGCAGCGATGTCGGGCCGTTCATCATGCAGCCAGAAGGTCTTGGTCGCCTGTTTGCGCTCGACAAAATGGCCGAAGGTCCGTTCCCGGAACACTACGAGCCGTTTGAAACGCCGATTGGCACCAACCCACTGCATCCGAATGTGATATCCAACCCGGCGGCGCGCGTGTTCAAGGACGATTTGGCCTCGATGGGCCAGGCGGAGCAGTTCCCGTATGTCGGCACCACCTATCGTCTCACCGAGCATTTCCATTACTGGACCAAGCACGCGCGGCTCAACGCCATCGCGCAGCCGGAGCAGTTTATTGAAATCGGCGAGAAGCTGGCCAACAAGCTCGGCATCGCGCAGGGCGATACGGTGAAAGTGAGCTCCAATCGCGGCTATATCAAAGCCAAAGCGGTGGTCACCAAGCGCATCCGTCCACTGAACGTCGACGGCAAAATCGTCGATACCATCGGCATTCCGATTCACTGGGGCTATCAGGGCGTGGCGAAGAAAGGCTTTATTGCTAATACCCTGACGCCGTTTGTCGGTGATGCCAACACGCAAACGCCAGAATTCAAGGCGTTCCTGGTCAACGTCGAGAAGGTGTAAGGAGAACGAATATGGCTTATCAATCTCAAGACATTATCCGCCGCTCCGCCACCAATGGACTCACGCCTGCCCCGCAGGCGCGTAACCATCAGCAGGAAGTGGCGAAACTGATCGACGTGACCACCTGTATCGGCTGCAAAGCGTGTCAGGTGGCGTGTTCAGAGTGGAACGATATCCGCGATGAAGTGGGGCATAACGTGGGGGTATATGACAACCCCGCCGATTTAACCGCCAAATCCTGGACGGTGATGCGCTTCTCAGAAGTGGAAGAGAACGGCAAGTTAGAGTGGCTGATCCGCAAGGATGGCTGCATGCACTGCGCCGATCCCGGCTGTCTGAAAGCCTGTCCCTCTGAAGGTGCGATTATTCAGTACGCTAACGGCATCGTCGATTTTCAGTCCGAACAGTGCATTGGCTGCGGCTACTGCATTGCGGGCTGTCCGTTCGACGTGCCGCGTCTGAATAAAGATGATAACCGCGTGTATAAATGCACGTTGTGCGTCGATCGTGTCAATGTTGGCCAGGAACCGGCATGCGTGAAAACCTGCCCGACCGGTGCGATTCATTTCGGCAGCAAAAGCGATATGCAGGCGCTGGCGGGTGAACGCGTGGCCGAGCTCAACACGCGCGGTTATGCCAATGCGGGCTTGTACGATCCCGCAGGCGTGGGCGGCACACACGTGATGTACGTGCTGCACCACGCCGACAAGCCGCAGCTCTATCACGGTTTGCCGGAAAATCCGAGCATCAGCCCGGCGGTGACGTTCTGGAAGGGGATCTGGAAACCGCTGGCGGCCATCGGTTTTGCCGCCACCTTTGCTGCCTCGGTGTTCCACTACGTCGGCGTAGGCCCGAACCGCGTGGAAGAGGATGAAGACGAGAACCTGCACGAAAAAGAGGAGCGCGAATAATGAAAAAACGCGATCGTCTGGTGCGCTACAGCGCACCGGAACGCATCAATCACTGGATTGTGGCGTTCTGTTTTGTCTTCGCCGCGCTGAGCGGACTGGGTTTCTTTTTCCCTTCGTTTAACTGGCTGATGCACGTTCTTGGCACGCCGCAGCTGGCGCGCATCCTGCATCCGTTTGTCGGTGTAGTGATGTTTGCCGCCTTTATCATCATGTTCTTACGTTATTGGAAACATAATCTGATCAACCGTGAAGACCTGGTGTGGGCGAAAAACATCCGCAAAATCGTGCAAAACGAAGAGGTGGGCGACACCGGCAAATACAACTTCGGGCAGAAGTGTGTGTTCTGGGCTGCTATCATCAGCTTAGTCTTGCTGCTGGTGAGCGGGATTGTCATCTGGCGCCCTTACTTTGCCGGCGCCTTTGCCATTCCGCTGATTCGCGCCGCCTTAGTGGTGCATTCGGTCTCAGCTGTGGCGCTGATCGTGGTGATTATGGTGCACATTTACGCCGCGTTGTGGGTAAAAGGCACCATTACCGCCATGGTTGAGGGCTGGGTTCCGGCCGCGTGGGCGAAGAAACATCATCCACGCTGGTATCGCGAGCAGCGCCAACGCCAAACACAACAGGAAAAACGTCCCTGATGAGTATTCGCATCATCCCGCAGGACCAGCTGGATAAAGGCGAAAAGCACACGGCGGAGCAGGTTCCGCCGTTACTTTTCCCCCGGTTGAAAAATCTGTATAGCCGCCGCGCGGCGCGTTTGCGCGATCTGGCCGCGAAGAATCCGCTGGGTGATTACCTGCGCTTTGCCGCGGTGATCGCCGAGGCGCAGGAGATCGTGCTGTATGACCATCCGCTGCAGCTTGATCTGCAGCAGCGGCTGGCGCAAAGCGCCGAACAGGGCAAACCGCCGCTCGATATCCACACCTATCCGCGCGATGCGCACTGGCAACGTCTGCTGCATTCGCTGATTGCCGAGCTGAAGCCGGAGATGAGCGGTCAGGCGCTGGCGGTGCTGGAGAATCTGGAAAAAGCCTCCACCACCGAGCTGGAGAATCTGGCACAGGCGCTGCTGGAAGGTGATTTTGCCCAGGTCAGCAGCGACAAATCGCCCTTTATCTGGGCGGCGCTGTCGATCTACTGGGCGCAGATGGCGGCATTGATTCCTGGCAAAGCGCGCGCGGAATATGGCGAGCATCGCCAGTTCTGTCCGGTGTGCGCCAGCGTGCCGGTGACCAGCGTGGTGCACATGAGCGTGGGCCAGCAGGGATTGCGCTATCTGCACTGCAATCTGTGTGAAAGCGAATGGTATGTGGTGCGCAGCAAATGCTCCAACTGCGAACAAACTGGCGATCTGCATTACTGGTCGCTGGACAGTGAAAAAGCGGCGGTGAAAGCAGAAAGCTGCGGCGACTGCGGCACCTACCTGAAGATGCTGTATCAGGAGAAGGATCCCGCCGTGGAGCCCGTCGCCGATGATTTGGCCTCGCTGGTGCTGGATGCCCGCATGGAGCAGGAAGGATTCGCTCGCAGCAGTTTGAATCCGTTTATGTTCCCCGGCGATTAAACGTTCCGTTTGTAGGGTCGCCATTCATGGCGACCTTCTTCATGAATTCATTCAACACGGAGGCGAACGATGAAACTGATTGGCAGCTACACCAGCCCTTTTGTACGCAAAATTTCGGTGATTTTGCTGGAAAAAGGTCTGGTTTTTGAATTCGTGAATCAATCTCCGTGGACCGACGACACTCATGTGCCGCAATACAATCCGCTGGGCAAAGTGCCGGCGCTAATTGATGACAATCAACTCACCTGGTTTGACTCCTCCATCATTGCGCAGGTAATTGAACTACGCGGTGACGCGCCTGCCCTGCTGCCCGATGATCCCCTCCGCGCTTTGCAAATCCGTCAGCTGGAAAAACTGGCCGACGGCATCAATGACGCCGCGGTGATGATCGTGCGTGAGCAAATGCGTCCCGGCGATCGGCAATCCGAAGAGGTGCTGCTGCGCAATCGCGATAAAATCCAGCGCGGCCTTGATGCACTGGAAACCGCCGCCGCGCAGGGGGAACTGCTCAATAGCGGCGCGCTCAATCTGGCCGATATTGCCACCGGCTGTATGCTTGGCTACCTCAACTTCCGCCGCGTCATGCCAAACTGGTGCGTGAATCGCCCGGCGCTGGTGAAGCTGGCTGAAACCCTATTTGAACGGGAAAGTTTTGCCCGCACCGTACCCCCCACTTGTTAAGCCATCCGATGAAAACCCTGTACAGCCAACTACCTGCTATCGATAGCCTGCTGCGCGATCCCGCGCTGCAGCCGCTGCTTGCTCAAACCGGTACCGCCTTTACCACCCATCAGCTACGCGCCATGCAGCAGGAAGCGCGTGAACACATTCAGCAGCATCAAACGTTGCCCGCCTGGCACGCCAACTGGCCGCAGGAAGCATTACGGCGTGCAGCACGACAGCAGCAAAGTGCGCTACGCCCGGTGTTTAATCTCACCGGCACGGTGCTGCACACCAATCTCGGCCGCGCACAACTGAGCGATCGCGCCATTGAAGCGGTGGTAAACTGTTTACGCCAGCCGGTAACGCTGGAATACGCGCTGGATGAGGCGGCCCGTGGCCATCGCGATAATGCCGTCAGTGCGCTGCTGTGCGAGTTAACCGGCGCCGAAGCGGCATGCATCGTCAATAACAACGCGGCGGCAGTTTTACTGATGCTGGCGGCCTTAGCGCCGGGGCGTGAAGTGATAGTCTCGCGCGGCGAGCTGGTCGAAATTGGCGGCGCTTTCCGTATTCCTGACGTAATGCGTCAAGCGGGCTGCACACTGGTTGAAGTTGGCACCACCAATCGTACTCATCTGAAGGATTATCGCGCCGCGATCGCAGAAAATAGCGGCCTGTTGATGAAGGTGCATACCAGTAATTACCAGATTCAGGGCTTTACCCATGCGGTAACCGAAGCGGAGTTGGTCGAGTTAGGCGAAGCGTATCAATTGCCGGTGATTACCGATCTTGGCAGCGGTTCGCTTATAGATATGACCGGGTTTGGCCTACCCGCCGAGCCGATGCCGCAGCAGCTGATTGCCGCCGGCGTTAGTTTAGTCAGTTTCTCTGGCGACAAGCTGTTAGGCGGACCGCAGGCTGGCATCATCATCGGTAAAAAAGCGCTGATTGAGCAGCTGCAATCGCATCCGCTGAAGCGTGCTCTGCGCGTTGATAAAATGACGCTCGCCGCATTGGAAGCGACCTTGCAACTGTATCGTCAGCCAGAAACCTTGCGTGAAGCCTTGCCGACGCTACGGCTGCTGACGCGCAGCTCGCAGGATATTCTGCAGCAGGCTGAACGGGTACTGCCGCCCTTAGCGCAGCGTTATGGCGCTGATTTTTCACTGGCGATCGCGGCGTGTTCATCACAAATTGGTAGCGGATCGCTGCCGGTTGAGCGCATTCCCAGTTATGCCATCACCTTCACACCGCGCGATGGTCGCGGCAGTCACCTAAACCACTTGTCGCAACGCTGGCGTAGCCTGGCGCGCCCGGTGATTGGTCGCATTCAGGAAGGCAAACTGTGGCTGGATTTACGCTGCCTCGATGATGAAACCGCCCTGATTAAGGCGTTAGTCGCATGATTATTGCCACCGCTGGGCACGTCGATCACGGCAAAACCGCACTGTTGCAAGCGTTAACCGGCGTCGATGCCGATCGCCTGCCGGAAGAGAAACGGCGCGGTATGACTATCGATCTCGGCTATGCCTACTGGCCGCAGCCGGATGGGCGCGTGCTCGGCTTTATTGATGTACCGGGCCACGAGAAATTTCTCACCAATATGCTGGCCGGCATTGGCGGCATTCATCATGCGCTGCTGGTGGTGGCCTGCGACGATGGCGTGATGCCGCAAACGCGCGAACATCTGCAATTGCTCAGCATGGCCGGCCAGCCGCCGCTCAGCGTGGCGCTGACCAAAGCCGATCGCGTGGATGAAGCGCGCATCGCCGAAGTGCAGCAGCAGGTAGCTCAGCTCACGCAACAGCTTGGCTGGCTGGCGGTGCCACAATTTGTCACCAGCAGCCACACGCAGCACGGCATCGATGCGCTGCGGCGGCATCTCAGCCCCCTGCAGGAGCCGGCGTTCGACACTCGCTACCGTTTTCGTCTCGCCATCGATCGCGCCTTCACGCTAAAAGGCACCGGTTTAGTGGTTACCGGCACCGCGCTGTCGGGGGAGATCAACGTCGGCGACACGCTGTGGCTTAGCAGCCTGAATGTGCCACTGCGCGTGCGCGCGCTGCATGCGCAAAACCAATCGGTGACGCGGGCGCAGGCCGGTGAGCGCATCGCGCTGAATATCGTTGGCGATGTGGAAAAAGCGCAGATCGCCCGCGGCGACTGGCTGCTGGCAGAACCACAACCGCAAGGCACCACGCGTTTAACCGTGGCGCTGCGCTTGCTGCAGCCGCTAAAAAGCACCTCGCAGCCCATTCATGTCCATCATGCCGCCAGCCACGTTACCGGACGCATTATGCTCTTGGCCGATAATCTGGCAGAAATAGTGCTGAATGAACCGCTCTGGCTGGCAGAGAACGATCGGCTGATTATCCGCGACAGCAACGCCCAGCAAACGTTGGGCGGCGCGCGCGTGCTGCTGCTTAACAGCAAAAAGCGCGGCAAACGTCAGGCGGATTACCTTGCCTGGCTGCAACAACTGGCCGCATCAGAAGGCGATGACGCCAACCTGCGCGCGCATCTGACGTATCAACCGACCGAATCGGCTGAGCTGAGCTGGGCACGCCAGCTCACCGCTCCCGCGCTGAACGCATTAATCGAGCATATTGCACCGGTTCAGCTCGGTAACGCGCTGATGAGTGCCGCACAAGCAGCCAACTGGCAACAGACGCTGCTGGAGGCGTTGGCGCATTTTCATCAGCAGCATCCGGAAGTGCCGGGCATCGGGCAGGATCGTCTGCGCCGGGTAGCAATGTCGCATCAACCGGCCGCATGGGTCTTCGCGCTGATTGAGCAACTGCTGGCACAAGGTCAGCTGCAACAGCGACAGGGCTGGCTCCATCTGCCTGATTTCGAACCGCGCTTTAACCTGCAGGAAGAAATAGTGTGGCAGCAGGTTGGCCCGCTATTTAGCGACCAGCCGCTATGGGTACGCGATATCGCGCTGACGTTACAGCAGGATGAGCAGACCATTCGCTCGCTGCTGCTTACCGCTGCCCGCCTCGGGCACATTACAGCGATCGTGCGCGATCGCTACTATCGCAGCGACCAGATCCAGATCTTCGCCGATCTGATTCGCCAGCGCGCCGCGCAAGGTGGCAGCACCAGCGCCGCCGATTTCCGCAACCAGCTCGGTACCGGGCGTAAAGTGGCGGTGCAGATTCTGGAATTCTTTGACCGCAGCGGCTTCACCCGCCGTCGTGGCAACGATCATCTGCTGCGCGACGCACGCCTGTTCCCCACCTCTTCTGCTTAAAATCTTTCGCGTTGCCTCGCAGTTTTATCTGTAACCGCGCTGCAACGCGCATTCCCCGTTGCGCAAAAAAGTGCCAGAATGTAAGAAATACTCTTACAGTGGATAACGATAATGGCACGTACCATGACGATCGATTTAGGTGATGAACTGCGCGAGTTTGTTGAATCTCTGGTTGAGTCCGGCGACTACCGTACGCAAAGCGAAGTGGTACGCGACTCGCTGCGTTTACTGCGTGAGAAACAGGCGGAATCGAAGCTGGAGAAGCTCAGAGAGTTAGTCAGGGAGGGTTTCGAAAGCGGCCCAGGAAAAGAGTGGGATCATGAAGATTTTCTAAGACGTGCAAAAGCCAGGGTAGGCATTTATGAAAAGGACCATCACGATAAAACCGGAAGCTGATGCGGATCTGATGAAGATCTGGATTTATGGATACTGGAATTATGGCGAGCAGTTAGCTGATGATTATAGCTCCAGATTTGCTCAGCTCTTCGACAAACTGGCCATGTTTGATTTAGGTCGCAAACGACCAGATTTAGGTAAGCAGATCTATTCGCTACCTCTCGGACAGCATGTTGTGATCTATCGCGCTGAAGTGGATGAAATCTTTATCGGCCGCATCTTGCACCACTCGCAGGAAATCAGCGCCGAATTTTAAAACAACAAGGGACGATTTCTCGTCCCTTCCGATTTATCCGGCCCCTACAGCGTAGGGTCGCCATTTATGGCGACCAAGCCAATTACTGCAACAGCGAAATATCCGCTACCTGCAGGAACAGCTGACGCAGCTGTGCCAGCAGCGTCAGACGGTTAATACGCACCGCCTGATCGTCAGCGTTAACCATCACTTTATCGAAGAAATTGTCCACCGCTTCACGCAGTTGCGCCAGTTCCACCAGCGCATCCTGATAGCGACCCTCTGCAAAGAACGGCTGCAGCTTATCGCCCAGCGCGGTCACGAAGGTCGCCAGCTGGATCTCTTCGTTCTCTTTCAGCAGGGAAGCCTGCACGCTGTCATTCAGGGTTTCGGTCGATTTCGCCAGGATATTCGACACGCGCTTGTTGGCCGCGGCCAGCGTGGCTGCGGCTTCCAGCGTACGGAAATGCGAAACCGCCTTCATGCGCGCATCGAAGTCTGCCGGACGAGTTGGACGACGCGCCAGCACCGCCTGAATGGTGTCAACGCTGTGGCCCTCTTCCTGATACCAGGTACGGAAGCGACCCAGCATAAAGTCGATCACTTCATCGACCACTTTCGCGTTGCTCAGCTTGCTACCGTACAGACGCACCGCTTCTTCGGTTAGCGTTTGCAGATCGAGCGGCAGGTTTTTCTCAACGATGATGCGCAGCACGCCCAGCGCCGCGCGACGCAGTGCGAACGGGTCTTTATCGCCTTTCGGGTGCTGACCAATACCGAAAATTCCCGCGAGGGTATCCATCTTGTCAGCAATCGCTACAGCACAGGCGACAGGATTCGACGGCAGATCGTCACCGGCAAAGCGCGGCTGATACTGCTCGTTCAGGGCCACGGCCACATCTTCCGCTTCGCCATCGTGGCGCGCGTAGTGCATGCCCATCACGCCCTGCGTATCGGTGAACTCGAAGACCATGTTGGTCATCAGGTCACATTTCGACAGCAAGCCGGCGCGGGTCGCGTGATTGACATCGGCGCCAATCTGCGCCGCAATCCAGCCAGCCAGCGCCTGAATGCGGTCAGTTTTATCGCGCAACGTACCCAGCTCTTTCTGGAACAGGACCGTTTCCAGACGCGGCAGGTTATCTTCCAGACGCTGTTTGCGGTCAGTATTGAAGAAGAATTCCGCATCCGCCAGACGCGGGCGCACCACCTTCTCGTTACCGGAGATGATCTGCTGCGGATCTTTGGATTCGATGTTGGTTACGAAGATGAAATTCGGCAGCAGTTTGCCCGCAGCGTCATACACCGGGAAGTACTTCTGGTCACCTTTCATGGTGTACACCAGCGCTTCAGCCGGTACCGCGAGGAACTTCTCTTCGAACTTCGCCGTCAGCACCACCGGCCATTCCACCAGCGAGGTCACTTCTTCCAGCAGGCTTTCGCTCAGATCGGCGATGCCGCCAATTTTCTGCGCTGCCGCTTCAGCATCCGCTTTGATTTTGGCTTTACGCGCGGCGTAATCAGCGACAACGTTGCCACGCTCCAGCAGCAGCTGCGGATATTGATCGGCATTATCGATAGTGAACTCTGGCTCGCCCATAAAGCGATGACCGCGAATCACGCGATCGGACTCAATACCGAGAATCTTCGCGGGAATCAACTCATCGCCGAGCAGCAGCGTAACGGTGTGTACCGGGCGCACAAACTGCACGTCGCTCGCACCCCAGCGCATTAGCTTAGGAATCGGCAGCTTGCTCAGCGCAGTCGCGACCATCGCGGGCAGCAGCGCCTGCGCGCTTTCGCCAGTGATCGCTGCGCGATGCACCAGCCATTCGCCTTTATCGGTGCTCAGGCGCTCAGCCTGATCAACGGTGATGCCGTTGCCACGCGCCCAGCCTTCGGCCGCTTTGGTCGCCTTGCCGTCGGCATCAAACGCAGCGGCGATAGCCGGGCCACGTTTTTCAACTTCGCGATCCGGCTGCGCGGCGGCAAGGGTAGCCACTTTCAGCGCCAGACGGCGCGGCGCGGCAAACCAGCTCACTTCGCCATGCGCCAGACCGGCGCTATCAAGTTCAGCGGTGAAGTGCGCAGCAAAGGCTTCTGCCAGGCTGCGCAGCGCTTTCGGAGGCAACTCTTCGGTGCCAATTTCCACCAGGAAAGTTTTATCGGTCATGGCTGCCTCTTACTTGTTTTTATTGCACATTGGGAAGCCAAGCGCCTCGCGGGACGCGTAATAGGCTTCCGCCACGGCTTTCGTCAGGGTGCGGATACGCAGGATATAGCGCTGGCGTTCGGTGACTGAAATCGCCTTGCGGGCGTCCAGCAGGTTAAAGCTGTGTGCCGCTTTCAGAATGCGCTCGTAGGCAGGCAGCGGCAGCGGTTTTTCCAGCGCCAGCAGCTGCTGCGCTTCTTTCTCATACTGCTCGAAGCAGGTGAAAAGGAAGTCGACGTCAGCGTATTCGAAGTTGTAGGTCGACTGCTCCACTTCGTTCTGATGGAACACTTCGCCGTAAGTGGTTTTGCCGAACGGACCATCGCTCCACACCAGATCGTAAACGCTGTCTACGCCCTGGATGTACATAGCCAGGCGCTCTAAGCCGTAAGTGATCTCGCCGGTCACCGGCTTACACTCAAGGCCGCCCACCTGCTGGAAGTACGTAAACTGCGTCACTTCCATGCCGTTCAGCCACACTTCCCAACCGAGTCCCCACGCACCGAGCGTTGGGTTTTCCCAGTTATCTTCGACAAAGCGAATATCGTGAATGGTCGGATCCATACCCAGCTCTTTCAGCGACCCAAGGTACAGCTCCTGAAGATTGTCCGGGTTGGGCTTAATCACCACCTGGAACTGGTAATAGTGCTGCAAACGGTTCGGGTTTTCACCGTAGCGTCCGTCAGTTGGACGACGCGATGGCTGTACGTAGGCGGTGGCCATCGGCTCTGGGCCTAAGGCGCGCAGGCAAGTCATCGGGTGAGAGGTGCCGGCGCCCACTTCCATGTCCAACGGTTGGACGATGGTGCAGCCTTGACGCGCCCAGTAATCCTGCAAGGTCAGGATCAGGCCCTGAAAGGTCTTGGTATCAAACTTTTGCATGTTGAATTCGCACGCGATACGGATCGGTTAAAAAAAGAGTGCGCCAGTATACCCTTTGACCGCAGATTGTGCAGCCGGAAATCCAGCGCCAATTTCGTCGCCATAGCGCGCAGGTTATTGATACAGAGTGATCTGAATTGCAGCCAGAAGGGTTGTTGGCGTGCCACTCACTGGCTACCCTTCTTCGCAGTGAATGCAAGAGGACGCCATGCAGCAAAAAATCTACTGGATCGATAACTTACGCGCGGTTGCCTGCCTGATGGTGATCGTCATTCACACCACCACCTGGTACATCACCGGGCCCATGGCGGTAACCGGCACCAGCTGGGATGTGGCGAACCTGCTTAACTCGGCGTCGCGCGTCTGCGTTCCGCTATTCTTTATGATCTCAGGATATCTGTTCTTCGGCGAACGCAGCGCGCAGGGGCGGCATCTGCTGCGCATCGTGCTGTGCCTGCTGTTTTACAGCGCGGTGGCGCTGGCATATATCACCTGGCTGACGCCGATCAGTGAAGGACGATCGCTGCTCAAACTGCTGCAAAAACCGGTCTTCTATCACCTGTGGTTCTTCTTCGCCATTATCGGCATCTATCTGCTTTCACCGTTGATTCAGGTGAAAAGCGTGGCGCCGCGCTATGTGGCCATGTTGGTCATCGTGTTAGCGGTACTGGCGAATCCCAATACCGTGAGCCAGTCGCTGGGGCCATTCCACTGGCTGCCGGTGAATCTTTATGTCAGCGGCGACAGCATTTATTACCTGCTGTATGCGCTGCTCGGTCGCGCGATTGGCTGTATGGAGACGGATAAGCGCGGCATTAGCTGGCTGGCAGGATTAGGCTTTATCGCCTGCGTGATTGGCATTGCACTCGGCACTAAACAGATGCTGAAAATCAACGGCGCGTTCAATGATACATGGTATCTCTACTGCGGACCGCTGGTGTTTATTGCTGCAATTAGCCTACTGATAGTGTTCAAAAATAGGTTGAATCAGCGCGCCCTGCCGGGGCTGGCGACGATCTCGCGCTATTCACTGCCGATTTATGGTTTCCACGCGCTGTTTATCCATTATCTGCGCACCCATCATTACGACGACATGTCGCGGCCGTGGCTCGATTTACCTTGGGTGATGGGCGTTACGCTCCTTGGCAGTTTGCTGCTAGCGATGCTGTTAAAACGCATCGATAAACGTCATCTGGTGAGCTGATCGTCCCAACGCTGATACGCTCGCTTCAGCTGGCGTGCCGAGGAGAATCCGGCCGCCAGCGCCGCTTTTTCCGCCGCTTCGCCCTGCTGCTGACGTTGACGTGCAATCACCAAACGCAGCTGCTCATGATACTCACGTACGCTGATCCCCAGATGCTGACGGAACAGCCGCGTAAGATGACGCTCGCTGACGTGCGCCCGCTCGGCGAGTGCGGTAAGCGACCAGTCGCGCTCGGGATGGGCAATCATCAGGTCCTGCGCGCGATGAATCGCCGGATGCAGATGGTTGCGATAGCGCAGCCACGGCGAGAGTTGCGGATCATCGCCCGAACGGCGGAACCACACCACCATTTCGCGCGCCACCTTCAGCGCCTGTTGCGCACCACATAAGCGATTGATCAGATGGAGCGCCAGGTCGATACCGGCGGTAATGCCAGCGCTGGTCCAGATGCCGCCATCTTCCACGAACACGCGGTTATCTTTCACCAATGCAGCGGGTGCGGCGGCTTTCAAACGTGGCAGAACATCATGATGGGTGGTGCATTGCACGCCATCCAGCAATCCCGCCTGAGCCGAGAGCAAAGCACCGGAACAGATACAGATCAATGTGATGCGCTTAGCATCAATGTCCGCTTGCTGCTGACGCAGCCAGTCACGCGCCAGCGCCGCCGGTGCGGTATCAAACCATACGCGTGAATCATAGACGCCTGGCACCACCAGCAGGCTGTTTTCAGGAAGCTGTGCCGGTAGCGGCGCAACGTCTGCGATGGTCATGCCGGTGGAGCACAGCACGCTGGGCTGCGGGCCGACGTAGTGCAGCGCGAAGTGACCGTCGGCCAGCTGCAGGGTTTCCGCCGGGCCGGTGAGATCCAGCGCCATCACGCCGGGAAGGACAAGGAAGAAGACGTGTTGTGGCATGATGGGCTCCGTGGGATGGGTGCGTCGTTCGGCCAGGGTGGCATGAATACCAAATTAGGTGCGACGTTTGGCCAGGGCGGCATGAATGCCGCCCCTACAGCGTAGGGTCGCCATTCATGGCGACCAAATCAGGCCACACCATCTGACATTACTCACTTATCATATCTAATAAAAATTTCCAGCACCTGCCAAATCCAGCCATCATTAAGACATCAACGGCTTTAACTGCTGATACAAGCGCGCAAACTTGTCGCGCTGCGGCTGATAGGCCTGATGACGCGCCGCATCGGGCTGATGCCGCTGCGCCAACGCCAGCGACGGCCATTCGCTATCTGCATCAATTGCCAGCTGCGCTAATCTCGCCGCACCCAGCGCCGGGCCGACTTCGCCGCCGTGACAATAATCCAGCGTCAGCCCGCTAATATCGGCCAACATCTGCCGCCAGTATGCACTACGCGCGCCGCCGCCAATCAGCATCACGGTTTTTGGCTGCACATCACACTCGTGCACCGCATCCATGCCTTCAGCCAATGCAAAACCCACGCCTTCCAGCACCGCGCGCGCCAGCTCCGGTCGGCCATGTTGATGCGTTAAACCAAAGAATGCGCCCTGCGCCTGCGGATTGTTGTGCGGCGTCCGCTCACCAGAGAGATACGGCAGGAACCACAGCGGCGAGGCATCGCTCCGCGCGTTTTCTGCTTCGGCCAGCAGCTGCGGCACACTCTCGCAGCCGGTCAGCGCCGCCGCCCAATCGAGGCAGGACGCAGCGCTTAACATTACTGACATCAAATGCCAGCGCTGTGGCAGCGCATGGCAGAAGCTGTGCACGGCACGCGCTGGATTGCTGAGATAGCCGTCGCTCACTACGAAATAAACACCGGATGTGCCAAGTGAAAGCATGCCTTGTCCCGGCTCGACCATACCAACACCCACGGCGCCCGCCGCATTATCGCCACCGCCCGCCACCAGCGGTACGGCTTGCATACCCCAGCGCGTGGCAACATCCGGCAATAAGCTGCCGGTGATCTGATTGCCCTCAAACAGCTGCGGCATCTGGCTGCGCTGCAAATCACAGGCGTTGAGCATCACATCGCTCCAGTCACGCCGTGCCACATCCAGCCACAGGGTTCCCGCCGCATCCGACATATCGCTGGCGAAGTCACCGCTCATACGCCAGCGCAGATAATCTTTCGGCAGCAGCACCTTAGCCACCTGCGCAAACAGCTGCGGCTCATGCTGTTTCACCCACAGCAGCTTGGGCGCGGTAAAGCCGGGCATCATCAGATTGCCGGTGATGTGACGCGTATCCGGCACGCGCTGCTCCAGCTCGCGGCACTGCTCGCCGCTGCGCCCGTCATTCCATAAAATCGCCGGGCGCAGCACCTGGTTATCGCTATCCAGCAAGGTAGCACCGTGCATCTGGCCGCTTAGACCTATCGCCTTAACGCCGCTGAGATCGTGCTGCTGCCCCAGCGTCTGCATGGCTTTATCTGTCGCCTGCCACCAGCTTTCCGGATCCTGTTCGCTCCACAGCGGCTGCGGGCGTGAGATCTCCAGCGGCGCACTCGCCACGGCAATCACCTTGCCGACTGCATCCAGCAACACCACTTTCACGCCGGAGGTGCCCAAATCGATGCCGATAACCATGCTGCGCTCCTGAAAATTTAAAAATCAAACAGATAGTGATTCACCAGGTTTTCCAGCTGTTCCTGACGGCCACTGCGATGTTGTGGATTGAACTGCTGTTGTTCTGCTTGCTCTGCCAGCGCTGCAAGTGAGAACTCTCCTTTCAGAATCTGCTGACCAAACTCCCCGTTCCAGCCGCTATAACGCTGTGCTACGCGCTTATCCAGCTCGCCATCCGCTACCATGCGTGCCGCAACTTTTAATGCCAGCGCCATCGTATCCATCGCCCCGATATGGCCATAGAACAGATCATATTTATCCGTGCTCTGACGCCGCACTTTGGCATCAAAGTTTAAGCCGCCGGTGGTAAATCCGCCCGCTTTGATAATTTCGTACAGCACCAGAGCGTTCTCTTCGACGCTGATGGGAAATTGGTCGGTGTCCCAGCCGCACTGAGCATCACCGCGGTTTGCATCTACCGAACCAAAAATACCGAGCGCGATAGCGGTAGCAATTTCGTGGTGGAACGAGTGGCCCGCCAGCGTGGCGTGGTTAGCCTCCACATTCACCTTAATCTCTTTCTCCAGCCCAAACTGCTTCAGGAAGCCATAAACCGTCGCCACATCATAATCATACTGATGTTTTGTAGGCTCCTGTGGCTTCGGCTCAATCAGCAACATGCCGTTGAAACCGATTTTGTGCTTATGTTCCACCACCATCTGCATAAACCGGCCAATCTGCTCGCGCTCCTGGCGCAGGTCGGTATTCAGCAAGGTTTCATAACCTTCGCGGCCGCCCCATAACACATAATTTTCGCCGCCAAGGGTTTGTGTCGCCTGCATCGCACTGCACACCTGAGTCGCCGCCCAGGCAAAAATTTCCGGATCCGGATTGGTGGCCGCCCCGGCGCCGTAGCGCGGATGAGTAAAGCAGTTTGCAGTTCCCCACAGCAACTTCACGCCGGTTTCCTGCTGCTTTTGCAGCAACTTATCCGTCATGACGGCAAAGTTCTCTCGATAGCGTTGCAGCGAGTCGCCTTCCGGAGAGACATCTACATCATGGAAGCAGTAATAGGGTACGTTCAGCTTCTGGAAAAATTCAAAAGCGACATCCGCCTTTTGCTGCGCCAGCGTGAGCGCATCGCCCTGCTTCTGCCAAGGTCGATCAAATGCACCAACGCCAAACATATCCGCGCCATTCCAGCAGAAAGTGTGCCAGTAACAGGCCGCAAAACGCAGATGCTCAGCCATGGTTTTCCCCAGGATCACTTCTTCTGGGTTGTAATGGCGGAACGCCAGCGGATTATGCGTTGCGGTCCCTTCATAACGAACGCGGTCAAGCTGGTCGAAATAGGCGTGCATATAAAGCTCCTTAGCATGAGGACCCGAATGGTCAGCTTTGAGCCTTCATTGTGATAATGTAATTTACTGCTTCTCAATTACGATATTTAACACTCGCAGTGAGATAATTATTATTTGTGCGCCAGCTCGCAAAACAATGTTGTTATTTTCATTATCCCCTTTCATCTTCTCCACACCATTCCTTTTTCTGAAAACAATTAAATCCCGATCGCGCTCATAAAATCGCAAATAAACCAAAAAACGTAATGGCCAGATAAAAATCAGTAATTGATGTTGTCAGAAACTCAGCGCAACAATTCATCGGCCTGGTTTTTCCTTACAACGACAATAGCCTCAACCTACAGGATGAACACCATGAAGATAAAACATTCACTGTTAGCCGCCTGCGCAGCACTGGCTCTGTTTAGTCATGCTGGTATTGCTAAAGAAGTAAAAATCGGTATGGCCATTGATGATTTACGCCTGGAACGTTGGCAGAAAGACCGCGATATCTTTGTTAAACAAGCTGAATCTATGGGTGCCAAAGTGTTTGTGCAATCGGCAAACGGCAATGAAGAAACCCAGATGTCGCAAATTGAGAATATGATAAATCGCGGCGTCGATGTGTTAGTCATCATCCCTTATAACGGCCAGGTTTTAAGTAATGTCGTGGCAGAAGCGAAACGTGAAGGTATTAAAGTTCTGGCCTATGACCGCATGATTAATAACGCTGACATTGATTTTTATATCTCTTTTGATAATGAAAAGGTTGGCGAATTGCAGGCTGAAAGCATTGTGAAACAGGTACCAAAAGGGAATTATTTTCTAATGGGGGGTTCGCCCGTTGATAATAATGCTCGCCTGTTCCGCGCAGGTCAGATGAAAGTGTTAAAACCTTATATTGATAATGGCAGTATTAAAGTGGTGGGCGATCAGTGGGTTGATGCCTGGCTGCCGGAAAATGCCCTGAAAATTATGGAAAATGCGTTAACCGCTAACGGTAACCATATTGATGCCGTTGTGGCCTCAAATGATGCCACCGCCGGGGGGGCGATTCAGGCGCTTAGTGCGCAGGGGCTTTCGGGCAAGGTTGCCATCTCCGGGCAGGATGCCGATCTTGCCGCTATCAAACGCATTATGAACGGCACACAAACCATGACGGTTTATAAACCCATCACAGAGCTTGCCACCGAAGCAGCCAAAATCGCCGTGCAACTGGGTGACAATCAACAGCCGACCAGCAACGGCAAACTCAATAATGGCCTTAAAGATGTGCCATCCCGTCTGCTGAAACCGATCTCCGTAAACAAAGACAATATTGAAAGCACAGTTGTTAAAGATGGCTTCCACAAGCAAAGCGAACTTTAAAAAGTGAGCCGGTGAAGGAGAGATGTCGATGTTGCTGGAAATGAACCATATCACAAAGCGTTTCGGCACGGTGAAAGCACTGGATGACGTTAGCCTGCGGCTGGAAGCGGGTGAAGTGATGTCACTGTGCGGTGAAAACGGCTCAGGAAAATCGACACTGATGAAGATCCTGTGCGGGCTTTATCCACACGGTGACTTCGACGGCACTATCCAGTTTGCAGGTGATGAAATCCAGGCGCAGACCATTCGTGATACCGAGCGCAAAGGGATTGTGATTATTCATCAAGAGCTGGCGCTGGTGCGACAACTGACGGTCATGGAGAATATTTTCCTCGGTGCGGAGCTGAGCCGCTTTGGCATGGTGGATGATGAAATCATGACGTTGCGCTGCCAGCAGTTGCTGGAGCGAGTCAAACTCCATGTCTCACCTGACACGCGCGTCGGCGAACTGGGATTAGGCCAACAGCAGCTGGTGGAGATTGCGCGCGCCCTGAATAAACAGGTGCGCCTGTTGATTCTCGATGAACCAACCTCTTCGCTCACGGAACAGGAAACCGGGGTTCTGCTTAGCATCATCCAGAACCTGCGCGAACATGGCATCGCCTGTATTTACATCTCGCACAAGCTCAACGAAGTGAAGGCGATTTCAGACACCATCTGCGTAATCCGCGATGGCCAGCATATCGCCACCCGTCCTGCCGCTGGCCTGAGCGAGGATGACATTATTACCATGATGGTGGGCCGAGAATTAACTGCACTCTATCCTCACACTCCACATGAAATGGGTGACACTGTGTTGCAGGTTGAGAATCTCACCGCCTGGCATCCCATCAACCGTCATATTCGAAGGGTAAATAACGTCTCTTTCAGCCTGAAACGTGGCGAAATCCTTGGCATCGCCGGTCTGGTGGGGGCGGGCCGAACAGAAACCGTGCAGTGCTTATTTGGCGTTTGGCCGGGCCGCTGGCAGGGAGACATCTTTATCAATGGGAAGAAGGCCCACATCCGCGACTGCCGCAGCGCCATTGCCCATGGCATTGCGATGGTGCCCGAAGATCGTAAAAAGGATGGGATTGTTTCACTAATGGGCGTGGGTAAAAACATCACCCTTGCCGCCCTGGAACAATTCACACCACGACTTTCCATCCTGGACGAAGCGCAGGAGCAGCAAGCGATCAATCAGGCCATTACGCGCCTGCGTGTAAAAACCTCGTCGCCGGAGCTGCCGATTGGTCGCTTGAGCGGCGGGAACCAACAGAAGGCAATTCTCGCCAAATGCCTGCTGCTCAATCCGCAGATTTTAATTCTTGATGAGCCAACGCGTGGCATTGATGTCGGCGCACGCCAGGAGATCTATCTGCTGATCAATGCGCTGGTGCAGCAAGGGATTGCCGTGATTGTTATTTCTTCGGAGTTGCCCGAGGTGCTGGGGCTGAGCGATCGGGTTTTGGTGATGCATGAAGGACAAATCAAAGCCGATCTGATTAACGATAACCTGACTCAGGAGCAGGTGATGGAAGCCGCCCTGCGGAGTGAACATTATGCTTAAGACCGAAAGTACACAACGCGGCCTCACTACACCCGGTAAAGGCGCGCCGGGGAGATTCGCACTGCCTGATCTACAGGTTCTGGTGATGCTGGGTGCGATTGTGCTGATTGCTCTGTTCTTTACCTGGACCACCGACGGGGCGTGGCTCAGCGCCCGGAATGTTTCCAATCTGCTGCGCCAGACTGCCATTACCGGCATTCTTGCGGTCGGCATGGTGTTTGTCATTATCTCCGCAGAAATCGATCTCTCGGTCGGATCAATGATGGGTTTGCTCGGCGGTGCAGCAGCCATTTTTGACGTCTGGCTCGGTTGGCCTCTGCCACTGACTATTGTCGTAACGCTGGTAATGGGGTTGCTACTTGGCACCTGGAACGGCTGGTGGGTAGCCTATCGCAAAGTGCCTTCCTTTATCGTCACGCTGGCGGGGATGCTGGCGTTTCGTGGCATTCTGGTGGGCATCACCGACGGCACAACGGTTGCGCCGACCAGCCCAGCCATGTCACAAATTGGGCAAAGCTATCTGCCTGGTGGTATTGGTTTCGGATTCGGCTTTGCGGGTCTTGCGTTATTTATTCTCTGGCAATGGCGTTTACGTCTGCGCCGTCAAAAGCTGGGCCTGACGCAGGCCTCAGTCAGTGGTGCGCTGGTACGGCAGGCCATTACCGCCATTTTGGTGCTGGGCGCGATCTGGCTGCTGAACGATTATCGCGGCGTACCTACGCCCGTACTGTTATTAGCCCTGCTACTGCTGGGCGGAATGTTTATGGCAACCCGTACTGCATTTGGCCGCCGGATCTATGCCATAGGCGGTAATCTTGATGCCGCGCGTCTCTCCGGAATTAATGTGGCCCGCACCAAGCTGGCTGTTTTCGCGATCAATGGCGTTATGGTGGCGATTGCTGGTTTGATTTTAAGTTCACGCCTGGGTGCGGGTTCGCCTTCAGCGGGCAACATAGCTGAACTGGATGCCATCGCCGCCTGTGTCATCGGCGGCACCAGCCTCGCGGGCGGGGTGGGATCTGTGGCCGGCGCGGTAATAGGCGCCTTTATCATGGCTTCACTTGATAACGGCATGAGCATGATGGATGTCCCGACCTTCTGGCAGTACATCGTTAAGGGCGCGATTCTGCTGCTCGCGGTATGGATGGACACCGCGACGCGACGCCGGATGTAATCGCGTGAGCGATCACAGTGTGGCGCAAATTCTTTCTGCCATCGGCTGCGCCGTGCTATGCAAGGTGCAGCGAGTTTAGGAGGGGCGCCATTATGCATGAGAAATGTTTTCGCATTACGTTGCTATTCAACGCCAACAAGGTTTATGACCGCCAGGTGGTTGAAGGTGTTGGTGAATATTTACAGGCGTCGCAGACGGACTGGGACATCTTTATAGAAGAGGATTTTCGCTGCCGTATCGACAACATTCGCGAATGGCTGGGCGATGGCGTAATCGCCGATTACGACGATCCTTCCATTGAAAAATTGCTGGCGAATGTGTCGGTACCGATTGTGGGTGTTGGAGGATCTTATCATCAGCAACAGGACTATCCGCCCGTTCATTATATCGCCACCGATAATGCCGCGCTGGTGGAGAGTGCCTTCTTACATTTAAAAGAAAAAGGCATTAACCGCTTCGCCTTTTATGGCCTGCCCGCCGCCAGCGGCAAACGCTGGGCACAGGAGCGTGAATATGCTTTTCGCCAGCTGGTATCGCGCGAGCGCTATCAGGGGGTGGTTTATCAGGGAATGGAAACGGCACCGGAAAATTGGCAGCACGCACAAAACCGTTTGGCAGACTGGCTGCAAACGCTGCCACCACAAACCGGCATCATCGCCGTCACCGATGCCCGTGCACGACACCTTCTGCAGGCCTGTGAATACCTGAAAATTCCAGTGCCGGAAAAGCTCACCGTAATTGGCATCGACAACGAAGAGTTGACGCGTTATCTATCGCGCGTGGCGCTCTCATCGGTCGCGCAGGGATCGCGCCAGATGGGTTATCAGGCAGCAAAACTGCTGCATCGCCTGCTGGATAAGCACTCTTTGGAACTGCAACGCATTCTGGTGCCGCCGGTGAAAGTGATTGCGCGTCGCTCCACCGATTACCGCTCCTTACACGATCCCGCCGTCATTCAGGCGATGCATTACATCCGTTTTAACGCCTGTAAAGGCATCAAGGTTGAGCAGGTTCTCGACGCCATCGGTATTTCACGCTCTAACCTGGAAAAACGCTTCCGCGACGAAACCGGCGATACCATCCACGCCATGATCCATCGGGAAAAACTGGAGAAAGCGCGCGAGTTGCTGGCGTGTTCTTCAATGAGCATCAATGAGATCTCGCAAATGTGCGGTTATCCTTCGCTGCAATACTTCTATTCGGTGTTTAAAAAGAGTTATGCCAATACGCCAAAGGAGTATCGGCAACTTCACGGCGAAAATGTGTTGTGACGACTGGCTAAGATCAAGAATTCCCCCGCTTTTGCCGCTATACTCCTGCGGCAACGTAAAAGGAAGATCGTCGTCTCCGGTGAGGCGGCCGGATTTCAAATCCGGTTAGGGCCGCCAGCGGTCCTGGGCAGGTTCGACTCCTGTGATCTTCCGCCACTTTAGCTCTCTCGAACTTCCTCACATTCAACTAAACCCCCTATTTCACTGGAATAACCTCTTTCTATCCTCTCTGGGAGTCAACAGGATTCTACCCCCATCAATAAACATTTGGGGGTGCTAAAGGGGGGGTAAAATTGTGAGCTCTTTTTTGATACCCCCAAATCTGTTTTGCCACTCGATCAGTCCTAGGCTGCCGCGCCAGGGATTTAGCCTGCTCCGGCCACAACACCTGAGCCTGTTCTACGAGCTGCCAACCGTAACCAATAATCAAGTCAGGAGGCAATGTATCCAGCCGGGCAAGCTGCTGCTGTGTCTGGGCGATAAGATCCTGCGGTGGAGGGAGCGCAGCCGCTGTTACAGGCGCTGACTCAAACCACTGAGGATTTCCATGCGAGCGTGAACCGGCTGCGGCCAGAGCGTGCCCCATGATGGCTTATCAGGGCCTCCAGAATGGGTAGTCCTTCATTCAGGCCGAACAACCAGGCCGCCGTTTGCAGCTCCACACCATTTTGCTCAAACAGCGAAAGGCACAGTTTTTCGGCATAACGCCAGTTTACATCCGGGCGAGTCGGATGAGTCAGCTCATCGCGCAGGGTGGCATAATCCGACAGCATCCGTGGGCCGCTACCGGTTTTTAATTTTTTATGCATAGTCATCCGGTTGCCCCAGTAGATCTACGCCGGCAAATTTTGTCAGTTGACGACTGATGCTGTTTTCTTTGTAGCATGTCACCAGCAGCGAACGCGTCGCTCGGGTAAAAGCCACGTAAAGCGCCGGGATAGCTTCCGACTCATCCGCCGCTGCTTTATGAACAAAAGACGCATTGATGACGGCAACGTAAGGAAATTCAAGACCTTTACTGCTCTGGAAGGTCATGAGGTGTACAACATCGTCACGATGTGAATAGGCTTTTTTATCCCCGGAGGTAAAGCTGACGGCGGTGGGTATCTTATGCTGATTCAGCAATACGGTGAGCCTGTCTGCTGAATAACGCGTCGGGCACACTACCGCCATATCTCCCCAGCGGCATGCAATCGCGTGTTGCTCCTTCAGCCATGCCACTACACGACGGGCCTCCTCCGCTTCAGACTGGCATAATTCAATATCAGGAATATCCCCCTCTTCTCCGCAGGCTTCCGGCAGCACCAGAGGGAGCTCCTGATTATGATGACTTTCAAAATAGTCACGTGAGAAGGCGTAAGCGAAATTGAGTATGCGGCAGGGGTTACGATAGTTGACCCTAAGTACAGACGTGCGCCCCTGAGCCTGGATACCCACACTCGCCAGCGAGAAGTTAAGTGCTCTCTCACGTCGGTACAGCGACTGCGCGTCATCGTACATCAGTAATAGTGAACGGGTTGTGTTATCAAACAGGCGAGCAATGAGCGAAAGCCAGCGCTGGTCAAAATCATGCCCCTCATCGACCAGCACGGCATCATAACCACTGTCCGTCACGGCTCCGCTGTTAACCGCATTTTCCAGAGCGTCAAAGCAATTATCAAAGTACAGCCCTTCCCGGCTCACATTGAGTTTGAATTTTCGGGCAGCATTCGCGCACCAGTCGTGGAAATGATACACGTGCACTTTCCCCGACAGCCCTCTTTCAGCAATGCATTCACGGATATAGTTTGCCAGGATAATATTAAAACAGAGCACTAATACAGGACGCGTTGTCGTTTCTGAAAGATACAGACAGCGGTAGAGCAAAATGAGCGTCTTACCAGAACCCGCCACGCCGTGTATGACGCGGTGCCCTTCCCCGAGGTTTCGGGCAAGAACCTCCTGTTGCAGGTCCATTACCCTGCAGACCTGATTACTCTTTTTCTTTGTCCGAATGGCAATCTCCGGGAACAGGTGCTGTCGGAGAATATCCCTGACAACCGGAGTGACTGCCGGTCTGAACCGGGTAGTAAACAATCCGGAAATTTTAGAACGAAAAGTAGATAAAGAAACAGACTCAGTCATTTCATCCTGACAAATCGTCAGTGCCCGGGGAAATATGGATTCTACCGCCCCGTCGGTTGAGAGGGAGGTCAGTTGCTGGCGGGTGATATTGGTAAAAACAACACCATAAGCCCAGGCAATATTAAGTTTACCTTTGTACAGGCCGGTATTTTGCTGCAGTTTCGGCTCACGGGATAACGATTCGACGGTCGCACAGGCATACTCCCTGACCTGTACCAGCGGATTTTGTTCCTGCTTTTCTCCCTGCGCAGTCAGGAGAGTAACCGTCTGCGGGTCAATATGCTGAAAGGTGCTCAGCTTCCAGTCTTTGACTTCAAGAAAAATAAGGCCGTTGACGGGATCGATGATAACAAAGTCAGGATGCCTGTATTCCCGCCCCACCGGAATGTCATACCAGATAAGGCAGTCCTCCCCGAGATGTGACTCAAGGCGCTGGGCTACGCGTCGCTCCCCGTGCGTCATTCTCCCGGAACATAGCGTCAGAGACGTCATTAATTTCGCCATACAATGTTATCCACTTATGTGCAGTGCATCAGCGGAGCCCTGCAATAGTTACGCTGTCAAAATTTCAGAATATGATGTTATGCGGCTTCGCTTTCTGCATATTCAAGACTCTGCAGATACTGTAGCGCCACCGGGTCAGCAATATATTCAACCTGCCCGTGGTGGCGCTCCACCTCATCAATAATTCTGCTGAGCTCAACCCGGAAAAATTCCTTGCGCAGGTTAACCCGGTTAATACGGTAGCTTTCCAGATGGTCGTGCAGCGTTCTTTCAAGTGCAGGGGCGTCATCGCAGGAAATCATGGCATGAACGTCAAAATCATACGGAACGGCTGCCCCGCTCAGTTCTTTCACGCGATCCATAGGCTCCAGTCGTCGGGTCATGCCGATTTTAAAGACGTTTTCGCCGAAAGAACCGATATTTGAAATGATATACACGTGTCCCTGCTTCGTGAGCTGTGCCATGGATTTAGCTCGTTCATACTGTTGGTGTACGTCCTGGATTTTCTGCTCCAGCTCCAGACGCTGTCTTTCCAGCTCTTCTCTGTGAGCACCTTCAGCCGCGAGCAGAGCTTCCTCCAGTAGACGCTGCTGCTCAGCAAGGCGCTGCTCCTCCTCTTCCGCTTCGCGCTGCTGCTGCTCCAGCTCATCCTGACGCTGTCTTTCTTCCCGCATCTGACGCTTGAGCTCTGCCTGATATTCTTTTTCTTCCTGCGCTTTTTCCAGCAGGACGACCTTATCCAAAAACTGCTGTTTTACGCCTTCCCAGTCGGCATTATCTTCAAGTTCCAGAAAAGTGATTTTCTCACTGATGGCCGCGTAAGCGTCTCTCTCCTTCCTGAGCTGGTCGTATTTGCTTTGCCAGTTATTAACCGTGGTGCCGGAAAGCAGTGTTTTGACTTTGAATTTATACGCGGAGTCCACAATACGCTGCAGTGCCTGGGAGGCTTTATTTCTGGCATTGTGAAAGTCATCCCACTGACCGGAAAGCTGTTTCTTTTCCTGATACAGGCCGCGGCTCACTTCATTACTGACGGTTTCATCAAAGGCTTTCTCTTTCTGAGCCAGGTCCGACGCGGCCTGTTCAAGCTCTGCTGTTTTCTTCCGGAATCCCCGGTAAATGAAAACCCGTATTATCAGCACAGCGGCTATCAGTAAGCCAAAGAACAGACCGATGATCCCTGCCGGATTCGACACAGATTCAATAAATCGCTCATTAAAATTAATTAATGCTCTTACCGCGACATAAATGCCCCAGGCAATGACGCCAATAATAACCAGAATAATACCTGCAGCATTGTCATCTTTTTTTCTTCGTGCCATGTTTTATTTCTTTCCTTTCTTATTTCTATCCTGACGATTTAATCTGAATAACGGGAAGAGAATCTTTGCCATATCAAATTAATACGGGTTCCCTGAGCAAATGGGTAAATGAGTGTATCCGGGCTTGCTGGCCATATAGAGGGGAGCGCATGTGGGCTGGCGGGGTTGGGTATTGACCGGCTCATCGTTTTCTGTCACTCGTTGCTGATTTTGCTTTTTCGCTGTTGTCACCTTTTTCGTCTGCGTTTTTCGGGTAGAAGTGGACGGTTTTACCCGATTGCTGGCTTCTGAGGAACCATAACCGGAACAGAATCGTTTTGACTGACTCAGACTCCCGTCATTACAGGCAAAGCGTCCATCCGATGTGCAGTGCGCTATACCGCCTTTTGAACCTGAACAGGGCTGCCGTCCACGCGCAGCATCGGCTTGTGCCGTAAACAGTATTCCTGATACCAGAAGGAAGATTAATTTTCTCATTTCCATATCCGTGATTTATTCCTTACTTTGGGGCTAAGTAATCCGAAAGCTATTGATCATTTCGTCAGGAAAATATGCAATGATTCATAGCAAAAAAATAACGATTCAATTTTCAGCATCCGCTATGGTAGAAGCTCTAAAATCAGACCAAAAAACGTGCTCTCATCAATTATTTTTCCGGGACGGGAGAGTGCCCCCGTTGGAGTAAAGGTCCACTCGCTCACGCTACCTGATTGCATGAATAAACGTCCCAGTGAAGTCACATGCCCTCCATCATGAAATGTCGCCTCCACGCATCCTTTGACGACCTGGCCATATAAAAATACCGGCTCAAACTTTACGGCACGGTCGTCAACACGCAGGATGATACCGGAAATATCAAAAGCCCTGCCCTCCACCAGCAGGCCCGTAACGGATGCCGTGAGCGCCTCCATATTCAGTCCGGTAGCGTCAGCGACAGGCTTTCGTCTTCCGGTACCGTGTGGTTATCAAAGGCTTCACCGCCGAGGATAAGCCAGGTGTTATGCAGACCTGACGGACCGCGACGCACACGAGTGTGGTAGTAATATTCCGGGGCTTCATGGCGCATCATTCCGCCTTTGTGGCGGAAGCTCGAAAACGGCACGTAGGTATGTTGGCTTGATGACATCACCGAACCGACAGCGTATATCTCGGTATGACCATCCTGCACGCGCATTGGGCGCAGCATGTATTCTGTTTGCAGAGAATTGAGCGTCAGCGGTTCAGATTCCAGCGGGAACAGGTTAATCACCGGCACACAGTTCAGGCGCAGATGCTTTTCGGTAAAGCTGAAGTCATGCTCCCAGCGCTCAGTCAGTACCACGTCGATTCCAAACCATGGGAGCTCAGCCGGAAAGGCCACGGTCTCCAGCCCACGTAGCCCCGTGAACATGAATTTCTCACGGAAGGTAAAGTACTCCAGCAGCAGTTGATAGCCGCTAAAGCTGCTGCTTCCCTTCGGCCACAAGTCGTCATCATCGCCAAATCCCAGCGCGGTGAAATACCCATCAAGTGGCCTTCTGTCCACCTCCCCTGGAAGACGCAGCCACATCCGGGCCACGTTCATGGTAAAGGCTTCGTGCATGGCACAGGCCAGTGGTGCATCAGCGTTGAGATAGAGCGGGATATGGCTGAGGTCAAGACGGCTCCAGTCCTCAAGGCTGCTGCAACTGAAACGCAGCGTCACGACTGAGCGGCCATCCGTATCGGTTGCCAGACTCGCCCGTGCCAGCGACAGCGGCTGCAGGCTGATTTCCTTTGTGGTGGTGTAGCGGCAGCGCGTGCCCTTCTCACCAATTGGTCGGGAATGAACCTCGAAGCCTTTGGCTACCCGCATCGGCTCCTTCATCTGGAGCCAGTCCGGAGAAAATTCGACCACTGACAAGGACGGGATGGTGCGCAGGTAATGCGGCCACAGCAGGCTGACCAGACCTTCGGTCAGCTCCAGCAGATCGTCGTCCAGCTTCTCGCGAAGCCGCCCCATCAGGAAAGCAAAACCTTCGAACAGGCGTTCCACATACGGGTCGCGTGCGCCCGCTTTATCAAGATTAAGCATTGCCGCCTGCTGGGTGGGCCTGAGCAAATTCTTCACCCGCTTCGAGCAGGTAGCGCATTTCGGCGTCGTAATAACGCAGAGTTAAGTCGTCCATAGTAGTTTCTGTTTAGTTAATTACTGCGTGATGAGCGATGAAGGGAATTCCAAAAAACCGGCAGGCGACTTCAAATAGAAAAGGTCGCTCATCAATATGGTTTACAGGAAAATCTTTCTTTTACATAACGAGTGGCTGTGCCTGGCATCCAGCCCAATGGAATACCATTGCAGCGTACATATCCTCTGCTAAGCAGCTCTTTGGGATAGAGGATGGAGTACAACAGACCCAGTACAACGATAGCAATGCAACCCCATTTTAAATAAACGACATAATAATCCATCTTCCTGAAAGCAAACTCATTACCCTTGAAGAGAACCAGAATAAAATAGGCCAATGGGAATGTCATTACAAAAGGCAACGCAACTAAAGCAACGGTTAACCATGAAAAAACAATCTCATCACCAAAGCTGAAATATTCTTTAAATATACTTCCACCAAGATAAAAACTCAGAAAACATAACCCAAGAATGATAATGATAGCGAAAAATGCGCGAACTCTATCTTTCATGTTGAAAACCCGAATTGAAGCATAATTTTTTATCAACTACATATTTGCTTGCTGTTCCTGGTGTCCATCCAGAGGGTACTCCCGAGCAAAGAATGTAACCTTTGCTTTTTAGTGCTGATAAATAACCAAACGACATCGCACATGACAATGCAAAAGTAAATACACACATAAACTTAAAAAGCGGCATAATTCCATTCACTTTTTTAAGTGCATGTTTATCCCCATGTCGAAGTGAGAGAAAAAACCAGTATAAGGGAAATGCAAACATTATCGGTATCGATATAAGACTTAATGACATCCACGAAAAAACAATCTCTTCAGGGAATTCTAGATAATCAGAAATTTCGCTCAACCAAAAGCAAAATGACACAATAGAAACAACCAACAATATAACAACTGAAAAAACAGCCTTGTTTTTTTTATTCATATATTAGTATGTCCTTTTGGTAATATCGCCAATCGAATCTCTCAAATATCCCCTAATCTCTGATTCTATAATTTGCTTTCCTTTTTTTAACATTTGCCCTGCAAGCATAGCACCTAAGTCCCAAAAACCGTCTTCCATTTCTCTAGCTTTTTCAGTAAATTCTTGTTGAGCCGCATCAATGTACTCAACTACTTTGTCTGTCACACCAAACTTCTGGTCCAGCTTATTTAAACCCCAGGCAGCAAAAAATCCAACGCCAATGACTATTACAAGGTTAAATGCAATCAACGGGGTTACTACGACACTTCCAACGACAAATGTGACTACTGATACAATGCCGATTTTCACTACATCAGTAGCCAGAGATCCTATGAATTCAGCTAAAGACCTCTCATCGTTCAAAATGAAATCAATAGTCCTATAAGCGGCTGCAACATAAAATGTCAGCCGTGCTCCTTCAACAACAGATTTTGCAAACCCATATTTACCAATTCCCAAATCAACAATCTTTGGATTTTTAGCCGCAAACACAGGTGCATTCAATATCTTCCTTACACCAGGATAACCACTTATTTTTATCAGTTCTGTACCGTTGTGGTTTACATATGTTGTTGCTTTTATGCTGAAGCTTCCCAATTGGTTGATCAACATGGATGCAGTCACAACATCCTTGATATTTGTTCCATAATTTACAACTATTTGTCCGGGGTCACTTTCTGTTATTGCTACCCACCCGTGTTTCCATGCCCCCCACGAGGACAATATTTCGAAAGCTTCTGGAAGAGTGAGCAGCATCACATCCTGATTAGTTTGCCTTAGCATAGCCCTCAAATTACCATCAGGTAAATCATGAGTATTCCGTAAAACTGGATAATCAGGTACAAATCTAGTTGGCTTTTGCTTACCGGTCAGATAACTCGGCAATTCTGGCGAAGTTTGCACAGGTGCTGCAAAGCCTGCTGCTGGTTCTGTAGCGGAAGCTCCGCTACTCTTCTCGTACGTATCATCCATCATCGACGGAATAAATTTCGCTTTGCAGGGGCAAGTGCTGTAACTGTCGAGGGTGCCGGCCATACGCCGATCATGAATAGTGTCGTTATCGATACCGCCGGCAATTTTAAAAAGCCCGGCATGCTTGCCGCAGGTCACACTGTCCTGCTCCCGTGCCACAGGTTTATCAAACAGAGTGTGATCCTCTGCGCCCGTGGTGATTCTCCCGCCACAGGTCGTCTTGTCGCCCTGCACCAGATAATAGCCTTCAGCTCCCATACGCTTCCCTTTTCGCTTAATTAAGTCCTGGTTATCCGCACAGCACTGCACTGCTTGCCGGATCGAGCGCAATCAGACCCGCCAGAAGCTGGTCCATCTCTGGCTGTAACCGTGATTTATCGGTTTCAATGCGTGTGGCTTTCATGCGCAGCAGTCTGAGGCGGCGCGATTTCACTTCAAACAACAGTGCAGGTGTCCACTGCGTGAGGGTGATTGTCTGAGCTGCACTATCGAGCTTATCCAGCAGATGCAGCGCCAGCTCGTTTTTCCCCTCCTGCTAGCCGCTCCACGGACGGGTCGCGCGCTCCAACTTTATCGAGATTGAGCATTGCCGCCTGCTCGGGGTGAGCACGGGCAAATTCTTCACCGGCTTCCAGCAGATAGCGCATTTCGGCGTCATAATAACGTTGGGTTAAATCATCCATATATTTATATTAATTTCTTATCAATTATTAAATACTGGAAATTTCAACTTTAAACAGGTATTTCCAAGAAAGCAGGGCATAGATCAATATTTATACTTGAATGCCATTATTTTTTTAAAACACAAATTACCAGGTGTGCCCTCTAATATATTATTATTAAATCCATCGTTTATTTTAATCGATACAGAACACGCCCCTGCTGTTGATGAAAGAATAAAATTCTGACCTCCACCACCAGTTGAATTATATTCATATTGGCCACCAATCCGCCAACCGACATCGATTGCTGCATCTCTTCTAATCAGAGATATAAACGAGGCAGTAAATTCATATTGCTCGCCGGGAGCTATGATTTCAGGTTTTGACCTTATAATTCGCTCAACTTCTTCAGGCTCGGGGTCAACGTCATAGATGCTCTCACCAGCATATATGAAAAGAGGCTTGTTAGTATTATTTGTAATAGTAACGAAAGGTCGTGTCGGGAAGATGTGAGCAATTAGCACCAATAGCCCCGAAAACAATACAATGCAACCCAGAACTATTTTCTTTTTCATAATCACTCCTCAATCTTATCTGGGTTATCTGTATTCCAGCACCAATGTTTTTCCTTTGAGTGAGGTATTAACACATCAGCTGTTTTCTCGAGCGCGTCAAGTATATTATTCACAGTCAAACTGTCTGCATATTTCCCGTGTTGATGGAACAGAGCAAAACCGATTTTCATGCTCGTAACGTCGTCCACCGTATCGTCACCAATCGCCCCTGGCGTCATGTTTTGTTCCCAAGTAGAACCTTTTAAGAGCAATGATTCTGAAAAGCCGACACTAAGGCCAACATAGCCATAATGTATGTTTGACCAAACATCATAAAAGTAATCATGCTGTTTGAACTTGTGGTAATAAGACCTTGACGGTTTCCCTTTTCTGGGTAATGGTCGCGCAACTGCAACCGACGAAAATCTATCGCGAATCTTCGGTTTGTGATCCCAAGTAGAACCCGTTTTAACAGTCTGATACCAGACTGCCATTGCAGCAAGCAAATCTGGCTGAGGAGGGGGAGCCAGCTTTGCATAAAAAGGAAGTCTATCCCACTCAGCGCGCCTTTGTTTTAAAGTATCTTCGTCGATTAAATAACGTATTGTTTCTGCAGTCTGGCCTCTGACATTCGTTTTAATTTCATTGAGTATATAATCAGCAACCTGTATAGCGCCGTCAGCATGCTGACAATGCAGCTTACTCTTAAGATCTGACGACTGCCCGGAAGTCGTTACTGATGGAGTAGTTGCTGATGAAGTGGTTGTGGCTGCCGCTGTCGTTGTTCTCTCTGCAGAATCTGCACTACCACCACTTTTCTCATATGTATCATTCCACATCGACGGAATAAACTTCGCCTTACAGGGGCAGGTACTGTAGCTGTTGAGGGTTCCGGCCATTCGCCTGTCATGAATGGTATCGTTGTCGATACCACCGGCTATCCTGAAAAGCCCGGCATGTTTACCGCAGGTCACGCTGTCCTGCTCCCGTGCCACAGGTTTATCAAACAGAGTGTGATCCTCTGCGCCCGTGGTGATTATCCCGCCACAGGTCGTCTTGTCGCCCTGCACCAGATAATAGCCTTCAGCTCCCATACGCTTCCCTTTTCGCTAAATTAAGTCCTGGTTATCCGCACAGCACTGCACTGCTTGCCGGATCGAGCGCAATCAGACCCGCCAGAAGCTGGTCCATCTCTGGCTGTAACCGTGATTTATCGGTTTCAATGCGTGTGGCTTTCATGCGCAGCAGTCTGAGGCGGCGCGATTTCACTTCAAACAACAGTGCAGGTGTCTACTGCGTGAGGGTGATTGTCTGAGCTGCACTATCGAGCTCATCCAGCAGATGCAGAGCCAGCTCGTTTTCCCCTCCTGCTAGCCACTCTACGTAAGGGTCGCACGCCCCAGCTTTATCGAGATTGAGCATTGCCGTCCGCGGGCAAACTCTTCACCGGCTTCCAGCAGGTAGCGCATTTCAGCGTCGTAATAACGTAAGGTTAAATCATCCATATTGATTTCTGCTCAATAATTACCGAATGAATAATATTATCTAAATAAAATTGTGCTGATGATGTTCCTGAGGACAGGAACATCTTATTAATTTTCACGCTGCCCACATACCGATGGTGGTTGTACATACTCAGTGGCCATTCCCGGCATCCATCCATTCGGGCGACCAGCGCATTTCACATAGCCTTTACTTTGAAGGGTTGAAGTGTATGCAAAGGAAAAGATGATAGAGCTCACGAGAAAAACACCAACCAAACCTATAAAAAACCTATTGGTGTTTTTGCATTTGATAATTGCCTGTTCCCCTCCGTGCCGCAAGGCCAGATACCAATATATACATGGAAAAAGTAGGATTATCGGTATCATTAGCAGAGCGGAAACCGTTGGTGAAAAAACAATCTCATTTCCGAATTCAAATAGTCCAGTAAATGCATCATATGCAAACCATAAAGAACCAAACGATGAAACACACCAAATAATAAGGGTTCCAATAAATCTACGTTTTGGACTCATAAATTAATTACCTGTGAAGTTAAGTCACCAATGTATTTTTTAATATGCTGTTTTATCTTAGATTAGGTGTTCCACCAGCTTTTTTGGGCATACTATGACATTTACTAACGGCAACTCTGGGGATCTTTGGCGTATCTTGTTGCCATGCCAGGCACCCAAGCTTTCGGGGTGCCTGGACAGGCAACATATCCTTTATTTTCAATTTTGTTTGAAAAATAAATTTTAAATCCAACCTGAAAAGCAACAGTAACAATGAATACTGCAATCATGTACTTAGTTACAAATTTTTGTACCTTCATTGAAACTCTGCGTCCTAGAAAAATAGGCCATAAAGAAAAAAATGCTACTGGAGTCAAGATGAAGATAGCGGAAAAACCATAAACAAAAAAAGATGAGAATGATAATTCAGATGGGAATTCATAATATTCTCTTAGCGTAGTTAAGGAAAGCCTTCCCCCCACCAAGATCAATGGAACATATAGACACAGCATACCAAAAAACATTCCAACCCTGCGTTTAATTGGAAATTTTTGCATCAAAACCACTCCTTTTCAAAATTCTCTAATGATTGATCAGCAAACGCAGCAGCCATTTTTCTTTTGTGGAATCTGTACCTAGCCGTGTCTGCAGCCAGTGGAGTGTGGCATCCAGGCCGTCAGTGTCCGCTTTCTCCAGCGCTTCCGACTCCAGCGCCAAAATATCGTTGTCGGCCGTGCTGGCGGCACTGACCAGCTCGTCCCGCCAGCCGGACATATCATCCAGTACGCTCTGGTTTATCCAGTTCAGCGTGACCTCATCGGCAAACGGCGTACCGTCATTAAAAGCCAGGGTCTCAAGCCCGGTAAGGCGACGCAGCAACCCTTTCAGGTCGGCGGCGATGATATCAGCCAGTACATCCTGCCCCGATTTCATCAGTGCCTGGTGGATATACCACTGCAAATCCAGTCAGAGATGATTGGCACCGCGCGAGAAGGTGCTGTCCGCCTGCTCCAGTATCCTGGGCAGCAGTGGTGAGCAGCTTTTCCGCCAGCTGGCAAATCAGCGCCGTATCAATGCCGGAGAGTTTGTTGACCTCTTCCCGGATACGCTGGAAGTTATCGTCGTACCCGGGATCCTCACCGGTTGGATGACTGCCACTGACGGGGGCAGTCCAGCGATCCCAGCTTTTCGTTCGCGCCTGTGCCTGAAGCTTTAGTTGAGTTTCATCAGCCTGACAGGCCGTCACAACGTTCTGCAGTGTGCTCATTGTGTTATTCCATCTCGTCCATGCCACTGTTTCCCGAATTCATCAGTGCCTGCGCCGTGGCAGCGCTGTCCACACTGAAAATCTGCTCTGGTAAGGAGAACCCCCGGAGATCAAGCAGCGCCAGCGGGCCTTTGCCCAGCTGGGAACGCAGCACCCACTGCAATGTGCGCCCATCCTGTGCAGTAAAACTCATCATCCACTGGCTGCGGTCAAGCTGCTGGCGCTTGCCCTGGTCCAACCAGCGAATAAAGCCCCAGGTCCCGCTGTAATCTCCGAACAGGCGCGCGCCGGCGTTGACCGTGGTCCAGGTCAGCATCGTCCCCGGCTTGTAAGTGTCTCCCGGCCAGCGGAAACTCTGCCAGTCGGCCATCTGGTTGAAGTAGTGCAGCTTTTGTCCATCAATGGTTAGCTGCGTCTCCACCACCTGCGGCACAGGACGCGCCTGTAACTCAAAGCTGATGCCCTGGCTGCCATCGGTGAACAGAATGTCCGACAGCTGGCTCAGCTGGTTAATGGCCCGCAGGAAGGCCGGGTTAAAACTCAGCCCCTGGCTGTTGACCTTATCCGGCACCCACTGGCTGCCCTCTTTGTGCAGCACCCCGCTGAGCTCTGTCGACAAGAAGCGCTCAATACGTCCACTGTCCTTGCGCAAAAACTCAGCCAGCATTGGCAGGGAGGCATCACTTTTACTCGACGCAAACGGGAAACGTCCATCAAAGGCGGTGTGCCAGTTCGTCACCACGGACCGGCTCCATTTGTCATTCAAACTCGCCGCCGACGGCTGAAGCACGGTCTCCCAGGCCTGAGTCAGTGGCTGAACAAACATTGTGCTGCCAAAGCCGCTCCACTCTTCGCCAAGGCTTGCCGAAATCAGACTGCCGTATTGCTGGGTGTCGGTGAGATCCACACTTTTGCCCTGGAACACAGTTTGCGCCAGGGTCTGCATCATATCCTGCGGATCAGAGGCGCTGGCCACCTGTTGCAGGCGCAGACGCACGCGGGTAATGCGGGTCAGATATGTCTGCAGGCTCAGGGAGGTGTCAGCCGACATGACGTTGCTGCCTTTGTTTTTACCCAGAAGCTGAAGCAGCGGGCCAAAGGTTTCATCGAGCGGCCCCTGTGGCCCCGACGCAGACTGGTCAATCACAGGCTTGTCTTTACCGCCTACCAGGTCTTTAGCCGATTTGATGATGGAATCCGAAAGGCCTTCGCTTTGCTGGCCGGTCTGCCCCTGCCAGGCGATGGTATTCATCAGGGCAATCAGTGGCGACTGCCGGACATCACTCATCAGCGTCAGCTGGTCGGTAACGTCAGCAACGTTGTTTGCCGGATTAAGTTGCAGACTGTTGAGGAAGCTCAGCCAGCAGCCGGCAAAGTCGGTGAAGTAACGTTGCGTCAGACGTGCTTTCAAGGCTTCCGGAGACAGGTCTGAGGAGACGGCTTTCCGGCTGTCACTCAGCACCCAGTCAATTTCATCCCGGCGGGAATTTGCAGCCTTCTCGATAGCCTGCTGAATGCCCCCTTCCCACGCCTGGCGGGTAAACATGCCCGGCACCACCTCTTCGGTGGTAAACAGTTGCCGCGCATCGGTACCACTGGTCATGTCCTCCAGGGACACATCGGCGAAGTTACGACGAACGGATTTGAGCATATTTTGATACAGCGTGCTTTCGGCGTTACGGCGGCCAATCTGCTGCAACAGCACCTGGCGACTCTGGCTGACCAGCTGCGCATCCGGTGTGATTTTCCACTGCGGCTGCTTAGGCAATTCGGTGATATAGAAGGCCCACAAATCCGGCGTCAGGCTTTGCCACAGGCCGGTTGATATGCCCATTCGTGTCGGCTGTACGGATTTCATGGTCTGCGCATAAAACGCGCCGTCGGCTTTATCCGGACGGGCCATCATCAGCCAGGCTTTAAGCTGGTCATAGCCCGGTTTCGCCAGTTGTGTCCGCAGGTCGCTGTTGGGGGCAGAATTCGCCAGCATACTGAGCTTCTGCGTCAGGGCGGCATTTGCCGGATCGCGAATCAGGTGATTGTTCGCCACCCCATACCAGGGCAGCATCGCGTCGAGCAACTGCTGGTTATGGTCCAGACCGAAGCGCTGGTACCAGGGCGCACCTTCCTGAATATGGTGCTGCAGGCGGCCAGCGTCATTACGCAGGGTATGCAGAGCCGTCAACTGGTAATCCGATACAGAAGGATGCTCCACCAGGGCATGAGCCTGCTGCGCCACAGAGACAATCTGCAGGCGGTTGACCGCAAACGACAGCAGCATCCCCGCCCCCCAGAGACCGATAATGGCCATCAGCGTCCAGGCCAGCGTCTGTTCCCACGCCATACCGACGCGGCGGCCACGCACGCGGGTACAATCATCAACGATCCCCTGCCAGGTCACTGGCAGGTACAGCGTATGGCGTTGTGATTCAGGGATATATTTCCTCGCATCAGCTGTTTCCTCTGATATATCGGCAGGTTTATTCTCCAGCAGACTGAACATCAGGCCACGTAGCGGAACGCGCTGCTGGGAGGCAGATAACCATGGCACCAGTTGCTGAGTCCAACGGGCGATACCCCCGTCTTTAAGGTGCTGGCCCAGGCGCAGCAGGAAGTCGTGGCTGTTGTTCTCAACTATCTGGCTCACGCCTTGTTCCCGTAGTTCTGGCAGAAGATGCCTAAGCTGGCGGCCAATATCGTCCGCTTTAGCGCATTGTGGGAAACTTGCGCCTACCACCTGCTCAGTGCGTTTAGCCTGTGACCAGTTGCTGTCACACAGTTGCCACAGCCAGACCGGGGTGGAATAACGCAGCAGTTCACTGATTTTTTCCAGCCCGCGTAAATCGTTGTCACTAATTTGTGGCGTCAGATTAAACGACTGTGACATGACGCGGACAATCCCGTCCAACGGACGCCCGCGGCGCAGTTTACGCAGCGTGGTGTATTTTTCCTTATCCGGATCAGCAGTCAGACTGCCGCCGTAAATCAGAACGGTACGGTTACCTTCAAGCCACTGGTTTTCCTGCAGGCCAGGTACCAGCTGTTCGATTGCCGCCTCATCGCCGGTGATTAACAACAGACGGGTTTTACGACGCCAGTAGAGGCCAATACGGGCGCGGAGATGTCCCCGAATCCTGTTACACATGGCTACCGCAGGATGAGCAGGCGCTTTATCATTTTCCCGTTTTTTTTTCTCATCATCACCGTTGGTGTTGTCGACAAGCGCATTAAACTCCTGTTTTCCGGCACTACGTACCGCCGCCAGGAGTACCACTGATACGATAAGTGCACACCCTGAAATACATCCGCTGGCGATAAGCCAGTAAATTTGCTGCTGACTTCCGTCTTCAATCCCGGCTATATCCGGATGCTTCCAGACCATGAACGTCATAACAGCTAACAGCAAAAAGAAAATCAATGCGACAGCAAGATAGCGGCCTTCCGTAGTCTTCGGTGCTAAAGGTAGCTTCACGGATCCATCTCCTGTCGGGAAGCAATCGGGGTAATGAGCGTGCTCCACAGCACATTCTGTGTGGTATCACCGCAGATAATCATCTGTGGTGACAGAGTTTGTCGGGCGATTTCAGTGGCGGCAGCGATAGCCAGCCAGGGGGCTGCGGCACCGGCATGTCCCATGGATGTATCGAGTGAAATGACAGCGTCATCCTCTACAGACTGCGCAGGGTGTGCATTCTGGCGCCCAATAACTTCTGCGCGCTGCTCACCGGTCAACCCGGCAAGCCATAAATTTTTCACGATATTTTCTTTGAGCGGGACGTTATAGGCGGCCATGTTCATCCCCTCGCTCAGTTCACCTGATGGAGCAGCATCTGGCCGGTGTAGCAGCGCGAGAGGTTCGAGTGCCTCCTGGGTCAGGCGGTTGCCAAGAAGCAGAGCAACACCGGCCTCAGCTGTGTTGTCAGAATCGACAGGCTTTAACTGGAGACCCACAACCAATAACATTGCTTTATCTTTAATACGCTCATTCAACCAGCGGTCAATTACACTGAGCCCACTCCCTTCACCATATTCAACAGGAAGAGTAATATTGTTCTTTTGCCAGGCCTCATCCCAGTAATGGCGAATACTCTCCAGAGGCAGCGATGTTGTTATATCAAAAAATACTACCAGTGGTACTTTGTCAGGGATTTGTGCGAAAGGAATGCCAGCAATCAACTTCAAAAAAATATTCGTTATCACGAATTTTAGCGAGTCCTGCGGGCTAGAAGAAATTTGGCTCATCCTGGAGCTTTCATTACCATCCCGGTCGACCTGCGAAACAATAATGCTATCGTTATTTTGCATGGCAATAGCTGTATCTTTCTGAGCAACTGATGAGTGGCCGGTAATAAATGTTGCATTCAGCACCTGCAGTGCACGACGTGCCTTACGGGTTTCTCGAAGAATCCATTGTTCTCGCTGTTTGTCGAAAGCATTTGCTTTGCTATCCTGCAATGCCCACAGAAGCAAACAAGAAGCAAACGGAACACTCCACAAAACAATAGGCACACCTAAAGAAATTTTCCAAAAATACAGGTTATCAATATAACTCCCGAATATACGCATTAATATAACACTGACCGAAAGCATGGCAACCAGAGCAATAAGCCAACGAAAAAATTTCAGAGGTTTAGGTCTGGGATAGCATTCTGGAAAATGTTTAAGTGTATATGACATTAATTTTCTCATATTACTGAACAATTAAAACCATACTCAAGAAAAGAACTTCCTGCTAAGTTATTCGCCGGAGTAAAAATCAGACTGCTAATTTATTTTTGTCGTTGAAATGGCCTTCCATTTTTTCAGCATGTAATTTAACAGTGGCTTGTCTTTTTTTAGATTATAATCTGGAATCGGAGGATTTTCTCCACCATAACTACCACTTTCAACAACGATATGCTCTTCTCCTCTTAAGGAGTGCTTCACGCCATATTTATATGCAAAATACTTGACGGTTACCGGATCGAGTCCACCAATACACCCAATCTTGTAGGCAAATAAAACAGTTCCTACGCCATCAGAAATCGTTTTATTCACCTCTACCGAATCAGTTACAACATCTAACTTTATATCCAGAATACAGTCATTAACATAATCGTTAAGAACCCAGTCAACATTACCCTGAGTCAACTGCTTTATTGACAAATGCTCTCCTGATTGATCTTTGGAAATTTGCTTTTCTATCACCAGTGTATGTTCGCCAGAGTTATCGTTCCACTTTGTACTGGAAATTAGATCCTTAGCAAAAGTAGAGTTCACTGGGTAAATAAGTAATACACAGCTCATCCTTAAAAGCAGCAAAGGCGCCGAATAATGATTCATCAATAACATTCTCCATTTTTAACCAGATGCTTACTTCAATATTCACAAGCTATTTTTGCAACATAAATTTATTTGCAGCTTTGCAAGCTAAAGATCCGTCGGGAAGGGTATCAAACAAAGAGGTAAAATTATACAGAACTGTTTTTCCATTAACTTTTTTAAATTCAATAAAATACCCATAAGCACCATCATCATCACATTTTTTCTCATGGACTCCGGTAGTGCAAAAGATATATTCCATACACACACTTTTTCATTTGGAAAAACAGCTGATATGTTAACAGGATACTTTGATTTTTGTCGACACCCCAGCCATAGTAAGCATCAGATACATTAGTAATGTGTACTATATTCATTTTTGATCAGTACATAATTCTCAATATAATGTTTTACTGGAGCAACAGCCACATCAATTAGGGATTGCTTATCATTGTTTTTGAAACCGTAATCAATGATTAAATATCCGACTTCGCTATATATTTGTTAGCTGAAGCATAGGGAGAATAAATAAACAGAAATTCTGCAGAAAGAAACCTCATATTATTCCTAAAAAGTAATCCAGTTAATATAGCATTTTAATCCTTACTAAATGATTTGCATGCCAAATATGTTCACTCTGTCATTCAATATTAGCTACTCTTATCCAAGAATCATGAGAATGTATAGCTTGAAGAAGATCATGATCGTCTACCCCTTTTAAAGAGGTATTTAAATAGGTCTCATCTACATAAGGGGTGTAGTCCTTTGAGTCACATGTCGGTGTAATTACATTGTCAACACCATAATATTTTCTGAAAAACTCATCAATTATGTATTTATAATCTATAGCTGATGATAATGGCTTCACATATAAAGATATACCGCCAGGATCACCAGAAAAGACATTGAACGAATATAAAAGGACAAATATGGTAATAACTTTTTTCATCGACCACATCCCTCATTCCAATAATGATATCACTATCATTACTCATAATTTTTTTGCATCATAAACTCATTTGCACTTGAGCACGCTAAAGTGCCATCATCCAGTGCGACAAATAAAGATGTGAAATCGCTTAACTTAAGGGAGTTACCAATTTTAATAAAGTTTATGAAATACCCATAGGCTCCGTCATCATCACACTGTTCTCGTATCTTTTTAGGTAGAGTAAATGTTACCCGCCAAACACATAACTTTTGTTCGGGAAATTTAAGACTTAAGTGAAAAGGACTACCATCGTTTCTTTTCCGCCCCCATGCATAAGTAATCTCAGAAAGGCCTTTTAATGTAATGCTTTTGTTCTTGAAAACCTCATCATTAATTATATTATCTTTTACTCCATTAGAAGCAAGGGCAATCAGCCCATTTTTATCGTTTGAAATAAATACTTTTTTCAGAAAGTCAACATCTGTTTTTGTTATACACTCATTTGCAAAAGCATTAGAACAGAACAATAATAAAATACTAAATAACAATTTCATCGAAATCTCCAATATAGGTTATATTCGTACATTGTAAACCAATCATCTATTATTCATCGAGTTTTAGTATCATCAAGTGTTAGCATGTTAGACCCAAGATTTTTTCTTAACTTATCAATACTTTCAAAATCTGATGATAAGTCGCCGCCATTTTTAACTATCCTAACCGCGTTAGGATGATATGAAGCCGGAACATAATACCCTATAAGCTCATAATTTAATTGTTCAAGATAAACTTTCTTCAGTGGATTTACTGTCACACTATTCGCTTGATTACCACCTAAAACACCATATTCCCCATCTTTAAACTTGCAATACACAAAGGCAACGTGACCAGTCCACGACCCTCTTTTACGAAAAACAACTATTGCACCATATATAGGCTGAGATATTTTTACAAAATTCTTATTTTTCGAGAAGGACTGAGAACTTGCACTACCAGATATTGCATACCCAGACTCTTTGAGGCAATAATTTACAAAAGAAGCACACCATGGATTAGAGTCACCCACCATAGATGACATATTAATACCAGTTTTCTTATGATAGTTTATTCCACCATCGCCTTCTCTCACCCGTCCCCATTTCCATCTATTCTTACCCTCTTCAAATGCAACCGCCATCCATGGAGCCTCTCGCTGATCATGAGGCAGTAACGCTATCGGATTACCAGATTTTTTCCCCCCAACCGATTCCAGCGCTTTTTTATTAGTATTTACTTTTCTATTTTGCAGTGGTTTTTTACTAGCTGTTTTTAACGTTGGAGGATTAACTGCTGATTTTTCAGTCTCGCCAGCAGTATTACTACCATTTTTTTTTATAGAAATTGATTGTCCCGGGTATATTTTATTAGGATCTGATATATTATTCTGCTGTGCAATATCGTCAACATTCCCACCATTTTTTTCTGCGATCTTCGCCAACGTGTCACCTGGAGCAACGATATATACTGAAGAGCCATTAGTATTGACACCATAAATCGTCAAATTCTGACCAGGGAAGATCTTACTCACATCTTTTATATTATTATTTTTGGCGATTTCATCAGCGCTTGTCTTATAACGATCGGCAATTTTCGAGAGAGAGTCTCCTGACATGACTATGTACTCTATCGGCTTCTGAGCGCTCTTCTCACGTGGGGCTTTGGGGGTCTCGGCAAGTGTTTTTGCAGAGAATTGAGAAAAGTTTCTAGTAAGCAGTATATTCTTCGTTTCATCCCCAGCAACAGCTGAATAAACAACATCCTCTTTTCCAGCAGAATTAGTATATTTGACGACAATAGCCATTCCTTGTTTCGTATGGATGATTGTCTTGAGCTTGCCGTAAGCGTCTGTTTTCCACTCGTAGCTAGTGCTTCCTAGTGTTGCCTTAAATGGCACATCAGCAACTGGTCGAGATCCATCAGAAACAGTCACATTTGTCACATACACCCATTTTTCAGTACCGGGCTTCAAGCCACCTTCTTTTTTACTGATTGCATCCACAACTTTGCCGAATTCATTATCATTCAAGTCAGATATTTTTTTATCTTTTGCAACTCCACTCTCTGAGCTTATAAAATTGGAATAAGCTACTGGGTCATTCCCTGCGGTTTCAGGTGCATACTGCGACATCATGTCAGAGATGGTGTTATCTCGATATTTTCGCTTCAATAATGCACATTTTTCACGCTCCCCAGCCTCCATACTAGAAAAAATCGCAAATGTGTTTTCTTTCGGATTATACACAGTCCCGGCACCTATCCGCCCTTTTTGCTTACTTGCATCAGGCAATGCCATAATATTCCCAGGGTTGTTAAATCTCCAATTCAATGTCCCACCAGTTTTTAGCAAACGAGTTCCATCACCAGCTTCATACTCAACCGTCTTGGTTTCAAGATGGTATGTCGCTTTTACAAATCTCATACATCATCCTTTTTTATTTTTCTTTCGTTGGTTTAAAACTGGTGTCTTTTAGTAAAACTGGAGTCATATGATAGCCTGTGACAGCAAGCATAACATTTCCATCTACAGTGACATGGTGATTAAGTAAATTGCGTTTAGTTTTATAATCTTCACCGTTAATAATGAGCTGAACATTGCTGCCCCAACCTTTTTGCTCATTATTAGCATCAACTACGCACTTTAGCGGGCTATTTAAATGCAGGATCCAGTAGAGTAATTTTTCGTCATGCTTCCTATCTTCTCCCCAATTCGGGGGGCCATAAAACAGCTCTTCTTTCATTACTCCTGAGAGTACAACCTTATCCCCTTCTTTCAGACATGCAGCATATGCATCGAAGTTATAAAATAAGATAGCTATACTCAACGTAAATTTCATAAGCATATTTAACATTGTCAACTAACCTTTGTTAAATTTAATAAAGTTGCGATCATTGATTCAGTCAATGCTGATGACCTATCATCTTCAGAATCTACCTCACTTAAATAAAGATCGGCATCAGATTCTTCATCCCCAAGATCCTCCACACTGTCATCTTCAGTTGATGAAATAGAAAGATCTTCTTTAACCCAGGTTTCTCGCCCAATAATTAAGTTTATTGTATCGCTTTCAGGAAGTACTATTTTCGGGAAGCGACCTGAACTATCCACAGTACCAGCCGACAGGATTTTCCCATTACTGTCAGTAATGCTATACGGCTGATTTATCATCCAGTCCATACTTTGGCTGACACTATCGGCACCAGGGAAAGCAAAACGTAAACTTTGTTCGCCAGGTTCCATTACAGGAAATACAGGCATCGTGACCTTTTCTGATGCGCTTGCTTTACGCCCATAGTGTCCTGCTTTCGTACGATATTCACCTGCAGTAGCAGATTCAATCGCACTTGCATCAATCCTGATATAGCTCCCGCCGCCATTCAGAGTCAGCTTCTTCTTCGCGATGATTTTTATTTCATCTTCGGTACTGACGATGCTGATTTCCTTGCGGGCTATTAATTCCATCAAGTCGTTCTGTGCCTGTACCTGTACCGGTCCCTGATTAGCAATGAGTTTAATGCCGAGCTTACGCACAAACACGCTGAGCGCATTACCAACACCCACAAACAAATTCCTCACCACGCTGATATCGGCATTCTTACCGGCTGTGGCGATCAAGTTCTGCCCGGCAGATACCTGCAGATGTTGTCCGCTGGTCAGTGCGATGCCGTCCGGCGCACTCATCAGCAGCACCGATTTCTTGAGCTCCGTCAGCTGCTGCTCCAGCAGTTTTACCTGCGCCTGCAGATCAGCGGGGTTCGCGGTCGCCTTCTGCGCATCATCGGAGATTGAAGTCATCTGCTCCCGGGCATCACCCAGATTGCTGACCGCCGGCTGCATCTCCAGCACCTGATCTTGTGCTTTCGTCTGGCCATCAGCGCTGATAAATATCCCTTTCTGCGCACGTACAGCCCCCCAGCTGTCGGTTCTGAGCTCAAAACCCTCGCCGCGCTTTTGCTTCTCACTGTCAACCAGATGTCCGAGGTTCAGCTGACTCTTGCCGCCATATTCCGTACTGACCTTGATATGCTCTTTCCCGCGCTCATCATCGAGGCGGATTTTGTTGTTCGCCGGGGTGCGCAGGACGTTGCGTTTGTAGTTGCGGATGGTGACGTGGTCGCCGTGCGCCGAGTCGTGCAGCACGCCAGAAATATAAGGCCTGTCCGGGTTACCGTCTTCAAAGCCAATCGCCACCTCGGTGCCCGCCAGCAGCGGCAGGTGCAGGCCATAGGTGTTGCCTGCGTATGGCCGTGACTGACGCACCCACAGGCTTTCGAACCCGGTCTCCCAGTTATCGCGGTCAAACAGCATATTGACGCGGTAGCGCCCGTCTTTATCGATATGGCCGTAGGTATCGTTTTCGGTGGTACTGGTGACGCGGGCCGGTAACGTGCCGGCCATCACCGGGCGTGAGCCAGGTTTCGGTCGGAAGCAAAAATCAGTGCTGTCCGGGATACCGTCAAACCTGACGCCAAAATCTTCATCCCGCCGCGCATGGCTGTGCATCGCCGTGATGACCACGCCATGCGCAAACACCTCAGCCACTTCGTACCCGCCGGTGACTTTCAGCACCTGCCCCGGAGAGAGGATCGGGCAGCTGGTGATGGCATGGGTCTGCGTCTGACCATTCAAATAGCGCTCATGGCGAATGCGGGCATAAAACGCCCCGGACTCCGGGGCCGGATTGCGGTCATGGTGACTTCCCGCCGTCAGATAGTTATCAGCATAGTGATAGGCATCACCGTAGGTGGTGGCATCCCCGCGGGTCGCATCGACCTGGGTGTTCATGTCATCCGAGGCCTGGCGGTAGTTGTAATCACGGGTGCTGACCTGCTTCTGCACTACGTTATGATGGCTTTCCATCCCCCACACCGAGTCCACACCTTCCGAATGCTGTCCTGATGGCGGAACCGATGGCAGCATCAGACCTTTTTCATAACCCTGTTGACCGTCGTAAAACTCCACGACGTCGATGTTCAGACGCGTGTCGGTGGTAAAGCGGAACCAGATGCCGATCTCACCCAACAGACGGGTAATAAAGTGCAGGTCGTCCTCGCCGTACTGCATCACCTGCTCACGGCGTGGATATTCCTGTGTCAGTGAGAACAGGAAATCCTGACCGCGCATGCTGTGACGCTCGCGCAGAATTTTTTCCACGATTTGTGGGACCGACATGTCCTGATAAATGGCGTTCTGGTGCGAACGGTCAAGCAGCGCCAGGCGTGGCTGAAGCGTCAGGGCATAATGGGTTTCATCCTTTGAGGTGCTGAGGCGTTCAAAACCACTCACCACGCCCTGAAGGATACGCACGGCCTGCTGCATTTTGATGCCGTAACCCTGGTCAACCGGGGCCTGCAGCGTCAGGGAGGCCGCTTTCATCAGCATCATTTCTTTGCTGATGGCATGGTCAGAGCTTGTGAATTCAATGCGGTAGCGGAACGGCGTGCTCAGGGCTTCATCGCCTTCAAACGCCAGCACATCGAGTTCTGCTTCACATCCCTTCACCGACAGCTGATGATGGTTGTGGCTGAATCTGATTAGGGGATGGGGGCTCATGCGCGCACTCCTTCAGTCCAGTCAAATTCCAGCACAATCTCTTCTTCCTCATTCCAGCCAAGCGTCAGGGAGTGTGGTTTTTGCTTCGCAGCTATGTGGGTCAGCAGCTGCTGGCTCAGCACCGGCAGAATCTGCTGATTGAGCAGCCAGTGCTCCGGCTGAATTTCGGCGTGTGCGCGGGTCTGGCACAGCGATGCGGCAGCCTCCAGCGTCTGCGCACAGAACGGGTTAAGGCGACGCAGCAAGGCGGCTGACTGACTATCCATAGCAAAACTCTCCTAATTGCGGACACGCTACCGCCCGTCGCCGTGAACCAAAGCGCATAAGGTAAGCAGGCCTGATAATGAAAGTGGTTTGTGGCTATACCCGCATCGGATGCACCCACAAATCAGCTTCTGAACATGCGGGCGGACTGAAGGCCGCCCCTACCGCGCCATCCACTCAAGCGATTACGCTAAATAGTTCGTGCGGTAACAAGGCGGTGGAGCGTTCGCTCCATGTGTACGAATGAATGATGTTGCCGTCTTTGTAGGTCCAGGTGATTTTTTCGTAACGCAGTTCAATGCGCTCAAGGTGGTTGTGCTTCTCTTTGGAAGGATTAGCCTTCAGGTCGCGTAATAGATTGCGCATGGCGAGCACCGCGTTGAGCTGCGGAATTTGACGGGCGACCGGCTCCGGCTCGAAGTCTTTCATTTCATTGAGGGAGAGGCTGACGTTTTCTTCGCTGCCGTCACCGGCAAGGGTGTTGGCTACAGAAAGGTTTATAGAAGGATAAAAGTCGGCTAACACGCAGTCGAAATTGTTTTTATTAATGTTGATCTTTTCACGCTCAGATACAGGACGCTGTTCAGCGCCGTTACTGTAATCACCCACAACGACCAGTTTGAGGGGTAATTCAATCTTTTTCTGTGCATTGCCCGTGTGCAGTCTGAGCTGGATGTTAACGCGGGCCTTGGGGATCTCAGACTGATAGGAGTAAGACATAGCTGTCCCTATTCTATGGAATGATAGAAACGGTCAATGCCACTGAGAAATTAATAAGAATGGCTAACCCTGCCAGAACTACCTCCCCCCCTCACGTCATCCGACGAGAGTCAACAAACGGAGTCAAAAGCGAGCGCATTCCATTCACCAGCAAGCTGACACTGTATCTTTGGATGTTTATCTGAAATGAAATAATTTCGGATAAGTCCCAATGCGCGGAGTGTAGTAACGCAAAGTAATAAATTGGAAATAAAAATATGTAACATAAATTTACAATTAATGGATTTAACAAAATAAGATCATCAGCATGATTTATAAGACTTTTCTTGCAATACCCTCTTCAGCCCTTGCGGTGTAAGAGAGTGTGGCAAATGATCAATTTGACTTAGTGTTTAAAATTTTCAGAAAAACCATGCATTGCACGTGGGATTTTATTTTTGGTTTTTTTATTGAAAATGAGATCTCGTCCGTGACCGGACAAAAGGATAGATAGCGCAGGGCCTCAGGAGCAATATTCTTTGTTTAGATGAGACTTATTGATGTTTACCGCGAAAATCGGAGAATGTTGACGATGTGGCTCACTCACATATCTTAACGCAGTGAGAGATTAGTGCCCCATAGAAACTGCGCGGAATCCCTAAATACTCCGACAACTATTAGGTAGCTTCATGTAAGAAATTTAGCAATGGGTGTGGAACGAAGCGCGCGGAAAACAACTGGGTTTGCTATCCGGCTGGAATGTTTGTTCTTGCAGGCAGTAATGTGATCCAGTTCGACTCCATAATGACTGCCGAAAGGGCATGATCCTGGAAAAACTTCCACACAATCCAACAGATCCCCGACCATCCTAAACTTAAACGGTGCGAGCAGTTTGCCATCATCTGAAAATCCACAGGCCAGTGCCGACTTTTTTTACCAGCACTGCAGCACTTTCACCGTACTCTTAGGCCAAAATCTCGTGGCCCCAGTCATCATAAAAACCTTCACGGTGAAGTAAAATAACAAGATTAAACCCCAATCAAGCTGCTGATTTTTCACACAAAAACCAGTAAGGAAAAGAGTTTGGGGATGCATGTGAGGGTCTCTTTTTTATCAAAGTAAATTAATTTTATTATTATCAATTACTTAACAACCCAATTCGACTCCTGTAATCCCTCACCACTTGAGTCACTTTGCGCCTCACGATTCTCCTGATAAATCCACGCCTCCACCTCCACCAACCCGCGTTCAACAATGGCTCTTAGAGGGATATCCGCTTGAGGATCCTGCTCCAGCCGTGCGCAGGCTTGCCAGGCGGTTTGCATTCCCAAACTGCCGCAGCTACTTTTGAGCTGATGCGCTAACTTCGATACGATTTCATCCTGTTCGGCAGATTCAATGTCATCCAGCAACGGCATTGCATGCTGGCGAAACAATGCAAGCCAACTACGCAGCGTATCCGCACCAAAGGTGTCGTAATCCTGCTTTAGTTGGTTAGTGTTGAGATCCGTTACGGGGGCAGAAGCCAGAAAGCGCACTATCTGACGGCACAGCGTTTCACCGTGGACGGGTTTCTGGATAATGCCGCAGAACAGCTTGTCAGCATGCGGCTGCAACTCGTCGGGAACGCTTGCGCTGAAGCCGATACGCCGCGTGGCGGGATAAAATTGCGCCAGTTTTCGTGCCAACTCGATGCCATTCGCATCGGGTAACGCGAAATCTACCAGCGCACAATCGATGTCATCGCCTTGTGCCAAAAACGCCAACGCTGACTCACCGCTACCGGCAATACTGACGCGTGCGCCCTTACGTTTCAGCATTTCTGCCGTAATCTGCTGCGTCAGCGGATTGTCTTCAATAATTAACACATGCAAATGGCTAAGGTCGGCGGGAGCAGAATCGGGCAATAACACCGTGGCCGATGCATGAACCAGCGGCAACGTCAGCCGGAAACAACTGCCGACCTCCGGCTGGCTGGTGACGGTTAACTGGCCCTGCATCGCCTGCGCCAAACCGCGACAAATCGCCAAGCCTAAACCGGTGCCGCCCTTGCCGGGTTGTAGCTGGACGAAAGGCGCGAAAATGGCCTCCTGATGGTCATGCGCAATACCGCAACCCTCGTCATCAACCTCAATAAACCACTCAGAGGCGCAACTCTTCATACGCAGCACGATGGCGCCATTTTCGGTGAATCTCAACGCATTCATCACCAGGTTCATCACAATTTGTCGTAATCGGTGTACATCTCCCTGTATCCATTCTGGTACATGCGCATCCACTTCAATGTTGAGCGCCAGCCCTTTGTTGTGGGCACGGCCATTCATCAACTGCGCAACACTGCCGAGCAGCTGGCGCGGTTCGAACGGTGCGTTGTGTAGAGTGATGGTTTTCGGACTGGACTCAATCGCCGAATAATCAAGAATATCGTTAAGGATAAACAGCAGCGTTTCGCCGGAATCGTTGATCGCTTGCACATAGCGTCGATCGCTGATGTTAAGCGGCTGATCGGCAAGCAGCTGCGCGGTACCCAAAATCCCGTGTAATGGCGTGCGAATTTCGTGGCTCATCGCCGCCAGAAATGCGGACTTTGCGCGGTTAGCCTGCTCAGCATCCGCGCGCGCCTGATGATGTTCGACCACCAGCGCCTGCAACTCTTCGGTGCGGTTTTTTACTAACTCCGCCAAATGCTGCTGCTGATATTGCAACGCCCGGACATTGGTACGAAAGGCCTCCATCAGGCGGCTGATGGTATTGAGTTCGCGGGCATTGCCACTGGAGGGAAAGGGAGAGTCGAGATCGCCGTCGAGTAGACGTTGCAGCGCATCGGTTTGCCGCGCCAGCGGCAGCGAAACCGAGCGATAAACCAACCGCCACAGCACCAGAGATAAGGTCAGCAATGCCATCACACCCAACAGCGCCAGTGCGACGGTACCGAGTACGCGCGCGCGGTTTACCCGGCTCAGCGCCTCCGCGTTACGCTGTTCAATCTCGCTCACCTGCCGTTCCATTTCGCTACTGAAACGGCTGAAAAGCGTGAAATTTTGCTGCGATAGCGTTGCTAATTGTGCGTGTAAGCGCTGCTGCTGCTGGCACATTTCAAGCAGCGTGGTGTAATGCGCAACAATCGCCAGCGCCTCGCGAATATCTTGTCTGATACGGGGATCTTCAACGCGCTGCTGGCGACGATGCAGTACCTGTATCAACTCTGCCAGCGGTGTCTCTGCCGGCTCCGCCGCGCCGTTATAGCGCTTCAACGTCATCACTATCTGCTCAACGCGTAGCGCAATGAGGCGCAATTCGCCCATCTGATTGAGATACTCAAGATCAACATCAATCAACCGGTCGAGTGCCTGCCCGGCGGCGGCGGTATGCTGTTGCTCGATGAGATCGTAGATGCCTGCCTGCGTTGCGCCTGCTGCGGTGGCCGCATTACTCGCCTGCCCCTGCGCCAAATCAACAATGCGATGTGCGGCTGCTCCAATATTATCGCTCAACTGGCGCTGCTGCTGGGTGAGCTGCAGGCGCTGATGCACCACATCGCCCTGCTGGATGATCGCCTGCCGGTTAGCGGTCTCCAGCTGCACCATCGCGCGAGTATCAAAGCCTTGTGCGCTAAGCTGGTGGAGGAGATAAACGATTTTCTGGCTCTGCTTGCCCAGCATAGTGCGTTGAACCTGCCACTCCTGCTCATCCTGGGCGCTAAGGAGCTGCTGTGCAGAAAAGAGCACCCTGGCGCTCGCTACACTAAGGTGACGCGCCATGTTCATGCTGGAAAGGAGCGATTGGGTATCGGCCTGTTCAACGCGGCCGACATAGCGCAGATTCAGCCAGCCCGTGGCCACGCTCAGCAGCGTGAGTAACGCCATCAGGGCAAAAGCCAGCCATAACCGACGAATTAAGGAAGTATTAGCCATGCGGTTTCGCGCTAAAAAGAGTTGAGTCCGGCGGGCGAATGCCACTAGCATTAGCCGCACTTTGTTTGAGGTTATTTATGCGCATACTTCTTTTAACGTTGTTAGTGCTGGCAATGCCGCTGCAGGCAGCGCTACCGCTGCTGCACTGGCAGGACAATCGCAGCAGCTCCCCCGCCGCCAGCCTGCCAGCACTGAGCGCTTCACGTGCCTGGAAATTGTGCGCACTTTACCCCAATCTGAAAGACGGTTACTGGCTCTCGATCAATTATGGGATGAGTAAAGCGGCAGCCCGATTAGGCGTCACGCTCAATGTTTTTGAAGCCGGTGGCTATCGTCAGGGCGACGTACAGCAACATCAGCTGGAAGCCTGCCAGCGCTGGGGAGCAGAGGCTATTTTACTCGGCAGCAGCGTGGCAACGTTTCCTGGTGCGGTGTTATTTGCCCAACACACCCCGATCATTGAGGTGGTGAATGCCGTTAACGATGTTCCGGCGCGGACGCGCGTTGGCGTTCCCTGGTATCAAATGGGATATCAAATTGGCCACTATCTGGTGGCGCATCATCAAGATGAGCCGATGCAGATTCTACTGATGCCAGGACCGATTGATGCGGGAGGGAGCCAGGAGATGAGCAGCGGTTTCCGGGCAGCACTCACTGGCAGCCTGCTGAAAATCGTCGATGTTGCCTATGGCGATAATGACATTGAGGTGCAGCGTAACCTGTTACAGGACCGCCTGGAGCGCTATCCCGAAATCAATCTGGTGGCGGGCACGGCGATTGCAGCGGAAGTGGCCATGGGCGAAGGGCGTAATCGGACAACACCGCTGGAGATCGCCTCATTTTATTTAACCCATCAGGTCTATCGTGGATTGAAGCGCGATCGCATCGTGGTTGCGGCCAGCGATCAGATGGTTTGGCAGGGTGAGCTCGCCGTGGAGCAAGCGGTGCGGGTACTACAAGGCCAACGCGTACCGGATAATATCAGCCCGCCGATATTGATTTTGACAGCAAAAAACAGCAACAGCGCCGGTGTTGCGCTTTCGCTCTCTCCTCCGGGATTTCGTCCGGTGTATTTCTATCAACGCACGTCAGCTGCCAGTAAATAACCTTCGCCATGCTGAGTCACAAACAGCTCACTGCGCAACTTACTGCGCAGGCGGCGAATTAACACATCGACGGTGCGCATATCAGGCTGATCGACGCGGCTGGATGTCAGCATACGCAGCAGACGCTCGCGACTCAGTATCTGGCCCGGATTCGTCACAAAAGCCACCAGCATCTCGTATTCGGCGCGCGTCAGTTTGATCAACTCCCCTTCATGCTCCAGCGTATGGCGGGAAATATTCAGGCTGTAACCAGCAAACAGATAGCTATTCTCCTCCTGCAGCGGCTGCGCCTGGCGCGCCAGATCGATGCGCCACAGCAGATTTTTCACCCGCACCACCAGTTCGCGCAGCTCGAGCGGCTTTGTAACATAATCATCGGCGCCCATTTCCAGCCCGACGATACGATCAATTTGATCGCTGCGTCCCGTGACCAAAATAATGCCCACCGTGGATCGCTCGCGCAGCGCACGCGTGAGTTGCAGGCCATTTTCACCGGGCAGATTGATGTCCAGCAGGACTAAATCAACGGGTTGCAGCAGCATGTGTTCTCGCAATCCCGCACCGCTGCTGGTCACCGAAACGCGATATCCCTCCTGAATGAAGTAGTCGCGCAACCGCGCCTGCGTCACCACATCATCTTCAACAATCACTATGTGATGCGACATCGCTGGCCCATTCCTTTCTGTTCATAACTGTTCATATTACGCCGTATTCTGTTCATGCCGCCCGCTGACCTTGTTCATATCTCATCCCTAAAATTGCCGCGCGATATAGCTAAAAAAAACAGGGTTACAGCAATGAAAACACTATGGAAGCGATTACGCCGACCCAGCGCACGTTGGTCAGTGCTGGCAATCCTGCTCGTCGGGATTGTCATTGGATTAGCCGTTATTGTGGTACCTCACACCGGGATTAAACTGACCAGCTCGACAGAGTTTTGCGTGAGCTGTCACGGGATGCAGCAACCGTACAAAGAGTATAAGCAGTCCACCCACTTCAAGAATCCATCAGGCGTTCGCGCAGAGTGCCGCGATTGCCATATCCCCCGTGATATTCCGGGCATGCTAAAGCGCAAGCTGGAAGCAAGTAATGATCTCTATCAGGCTCTGATTGCGCGGTCGATTGATACGCCAGAAAAGTTTGAAGCGAAGCGCTTAATCCTTGCTGAGCGCGAGTGGAAGCGCATGAAAGAGAGCAATTCCGCCGTATGTCGCGGTTGCCATAACTATGATGCGATGGATCATACGCGCCAGAAACCCGAGGCTGCGCGCCAGATGAGTGCCGCCGCGCTGGAAAATCGCTCCTGTATTGACTGCCATAAAGGTATCACTCATCAGCTGCCCGATATGAGCAGCGGTTTCCGTAAACAGTTTGAAGAGATGCGCAAAACCGCCGATGCCAACAGTAGCGGCGATACTTTGTTCGCACTCGATATGAAGCCGCTCTTTGCCAACAAAACCGACAGCGCCCCCTCAGGATCACTGCTGCCCGCTTCTGAAGTGCATGTCGTGAAGCGTGACGGCGACTGGCTGCAAGTGCAGGTCACCGGCTGGACCGAAACCGAAGGTCGCCAGCGCGTGCTGTCACTCATGCCAGGCAAACGTATTTTTGTCTCTTCCATCCGCGACGATCTGCAAAAAGACGCGAAAACGCTGGAAACCACCACGGTTACGGCCACGAACGTGAAATGGAGCAAACTGCAAACCACCGCGTGGATGCAGAAAGGCGACATGGTTAATGACAGCAAACCGATTTGGGCCTATGCCAGCGCGCTTTACAGCGGCACCTGTAATCAGTGTCACGGCGCGCCGGATAAAGCGCACTTTGATGCCAACGGCTGGATCGGCACCCTCAACGGCATGATCGGCTTCACCAGTCTGGATAAACGTGAAGAACGTACCTTGCTGAAATATCTCCAGTTGAATGCGTCCGATACCGGCGGCGCGCAGCAGAAACACTAAGGAAGCGAGCATGAAACATACTGATTCGTTTAACCAATCACGCCGCCGCTTTCTTGTTCAGCTCGGCGGACTGAGCGCGCTGGGCATGTTTGCGCCCTCGCTGCTGGTGCCACGTCAGGCACAGGCGGCAACCCATGCGGCACAAGGTATTCTCACCGGATCACACTGGGGTGCAATTCGCGCTACGGTGGTGGAGGGTCGCTTTGTGAAAGCCACGCCGTTTGAGCAAGACCGTTATCCCAGCAAAATCATCGCCGGATTACCGGATCACGTGCATAGCACCGCCCGCGTGCGCTACCCGATGGTGCGGGTGGACTGGCTGCGTAAACGCCATCAAAGCGATACGCGTCAGCGCGGCGATAACCGTTTTGTTCGCGTGAGCTGGGACGAAGCGCTGGACCTGTTCTATCAAGAGCTGGAACGCGTGCAGACGACTTATGGTCCAAGCGCGTTACTGAGCGGCAGTGGCTGGCAATCTACCGGTATGTTCCACAACGCCGGTGGCATGCTGAGCCGTGCGCTGGCGCTGCATGGCGCCTCTGTTGGCAGCGGCGGTGACTACTCCACGGGTGCAGCACAGGTGATTCTGCCGCGCGTTGTTGGATCGATGGAAGTTTACGAACAACAGACGTCATGGCCGCTGGTGCTGGAAAACAGCAAAACGCTGCTGCTGTGGGGATCCGACATGGTGAAAAACCAGCAGGCAAACTGGTGGTGCCCGGATCACGACGTGTATGACTATTACGCGCAGCTAAAAGAGAAGGTCGAGAAAGGCGAGATCCGCGTCGTCAGCGTCGATCCCGTGGTATCCAGCACCCATGAATTTTTGGGGCGCGATAAGGTGCAGCATATTGCTCTGCATCCACAAACTGACGTCCCCCTCCTGCTGGCACTCGCGCATACTCTCTACAGTGAAAAGCTGCACGACAGCCAGTTCCTCAGCACCTATTGCGTGGGCTTTGAGCAGTTCCTGCCTTATCTCACTGGGGAAACCGACGGCCAGCCAAAAGATGCCGAATGGGCAGCAACCTTAACCGGTATTGATGCACAGACGATTCGCGCTCTGGCGCGTCAGCTGGCGGCCGATCGTAGCCAGATTATCGCGGGCTGGTGCGTGCAGCGCATGCAGCACGGCGAGCAATGGGCGTGGATGGTGGTGGTGCTGGCCGCGATGCTGGGCCAAATTGGTCTGCCAGGCGGTGGCTTCGGTTTCGGCTGGCATTACAACGGCGCGGGTACGCCAACACGTAACGGCATCATCCTGAGCGGTTTCTCCGGCTCAACGACAACGCCGCCGCGTCACACCAGCACCGACTACAAAGGTTACAGCAGCACTATCCCCATCGCGCGTTTTGTTGATGCCATGCTGGAACCTGGCAAAGTGATCAACTGGAACGGCAAAAAAGTCACCCTGCCACAGCTGAAGATGTGTGTGTTTGCCGGTACCAACCCGTTCCATCGCCATCAGCAAACTAACCGTATCATTGAAGGCTGGCAGACGCTGGAAACCGTGGTATCGATTGATAACCAGTGGACCGCAACCTGCCGCTTCGCCGATATCGTGCTGCCCGCGACCACGCAGTTCGAGCGCAATGATATCGATCAGTACGGCAATCTCTCAAACCGTGGTCTGCTCGGCATGAAGCAAATTGTGCCACCACAGTTTGAAGCGCGTAACGACTTCGATATTTTCCGCGACCTATGCCGTCGCTTTGATCGCGAACAGGCCTTCACCGAAGGGCTGGATGAGATGGGCTGGCTGAAGCGTATTTATCAGGATGGCGCCAAGCAGGGTAAAGGCCGCGGCCTGCAGTTACCGGCATTCGACGCTTTCTGGAATGAGAGCGGCTATATCGAGTTTAACGATCCGAAGCTGTTTGTTCGTCATCAGGCATTCCGTAACGACCCCGATCTGGAGCCGTTAGGAACGCCGAGTGGCTTAATTGAGATCTACTCGAAGAGCATTGCCGATCTGCACTATGACGATTGTCAGGGTCACCCGATGTGGTTTGAAAAAGCCGAGCGCTCGCACGGTGGACCGGGATCGTCACGCTATCCGCTGCATCTGCAGTCGGTGCATCCCGATTTCCGTTTACATTCGCAACTCTGCGAATCCGAAACGCTGCGTGCACAATACAGCGTGGCGGGCAAAGAGCCGGTTTATATCAGCCCGCAGGATGCCAGCGCACGCGGGATTCGCAGCGGCGATGTGGTCCGCGTATTTAATGCGCGCGGTCAGGTGCTGGCGGGCGCGGTGGTCACCGATCGTTACAAGCCAGGCGTGATTCGCATCCATGAAGGCGCGTGGTACAACCCAGATCGCGGCGGCGTAGTGGGTGCACTGTGCAAATATGGCAATCCGAATGTGCTTACACTGGACGTTGGCTCGTCGCAGTTGGCTCAGGCAACCAGCGCACATACCGCTATCGTGAATATCGAGAAATATCAGGGTGATATCGCGCCGGTAACGGCTTTCGGCGGTCCAACTGAGATGATCGCGAAGTGTGACTACATTCCGAAGCCAGAAGAGGCGAGTGCGTAATCATGGCGGGTCAATTAACACCTCATCATTACGCCTGCTTGTATGGCTGGTTCGCCGGGATGTTCGCCCGTGAATTAGACGAGCAGCAGCTTGCGCAGTTGCAGAGCCCGGATGTGGCGTTATGGCTTGAGCATCTGGCTGCCGAGGCTGCATTACAGGATGGCGTGCTCGCCTCCCGGAACAGCATCGCGGCGCTGCAATTGCGCCCCGATGCGCGTCTGGAACTGGCGGCTGATTTTGCCGGTCTGTTCCTGATGTCGCAAAAACAGGCGGCGTTGCCTTATGCCTCCTGTTATGAGCCGGGTAATGCGCGCTTCCGTCAGGCTGCCTGTGAAGAGATGCAGGCGCTGCTGCTGGAAGCCGGTTTGGAGCGCGATCGGGCGTTTCCTGAACCGGAAGATCATCTGGCGATTTGCCTTGAGTTGTTGAGCTACCTGAGTTTTGCCGCCAGCGAAAACAGAGCGAATGCCGCGGCCTGTCTGGCGCTGCGCGACAAGACGCTTGGACTGCTGTGGCGTTGGCTACCCGCTTTTACCGCACACTGCACTGAGCATGACGCATTCGGTTTTTATGCTGCACAGAGCCAGCTGTTACTGGCTCTGGTAACCTATGACCGTATGAGCCAGAACGCTCTCTAATCTTTGCAAAAGCGGGCACAGTCGCCAATCGATCTGCGCCCGCACTTTACTTCCCCCCTAATCTCCGCCACTTTGCTTCTTCAGCGCACAGCGGAGGCAAAAATGCTTATTCATCCGACCGACACTCTCACCTTTTCTGGCCATCCGCGGCAGGATGAGTTGCGAAAGCGCCTGCTGGCGCCAGATGCACCAAAAGTGATTGCCGCTGCATTGTCGAAGCAGCTACATGGTGAAAGCATCACGCATCGCCATGCTGCCGGACAGCTCTACTGCCTCAAACAAGGATTAATGACGGTGAAAACGCCTTCGGGCATCTTTGCCAATCCACCCCGTCTGGTCGGCTGGATTCCCCCCTATTTTGAACATGCGATTATCGGACCAGGACGCGTGCTAGGTTGGACAGTATTAGTTGACGACTCGCTGGCCGCACCGCTGCCCGATCGCCCAGTGTTACTCTCCTGCCCCACGGTGCTGGAACCGTTGGCAGAAAGGCTGGCCACGCTGTCACCCGATCACTGGGGTAGCGCGCGCTACAACCGTCTGTGCGAGGTGTTCCTTGATGAGCTCAATGAATCAACCGAGCATCCCCTCACGCTACCCTTGCCTGCCGAACCGCGGCTGCACCAGATTGCGCGCCTGTTGATGGACGATCCTTCCGATGCGCGCACCGGGCCAGAACTCGCTCGCTGGGCAGGATTAAGCCCGCGCAGCCTGAGCCGTCACTGGTCTAGCGCGGTGGGGATGAGCTTGACGCGCTATCGTCAGGTTTCACGCTTACTCAAATCACTGGAAGGATTGGCAGCCGGCAAAAGTGTGCAGCAGGTTGCGTGGCAGGTTGGTTTCGACAGCGTTAGCAGCTACATCAGCGCTTTTCGCAGCGCATTTGGTTCAACGCCGGGAAAATATTTTACGCCGCCTGCCGACTCAGCGGATGCAAAAACAGCAGACTAGCAGGCCCATCAATTTCCGGCAGGCTGTGCTGAAACTTGCGACGAAATGCACCGGGCGGCAGATGGTACATGCGACGGAAGGTGCGGCAGTAGGTTTGCTGCGAGTCGAAGCCATATTTGATAGCAATATCCATCAGCGGCATGTTTCCGTTCAATAACGCAATCACCGATGCGGTTAACTTTCTCTCGCGAATATAGGTGCCGAGCGCAATGCCGGTATAGCTACGGAACAACCGCTGCAGATGCCACTGCGAATAACCGGCACGACGCGCTACGGTTTCCAGAATGAGTTTCTGCTCAATATTATCCTCAATCCAGAGCATCAGTTGCTGCATAAAGGCGACGTTAATATCCATCTTTCCTCCTGATGTCGAAAGGTAAAGCCGGAAACGCTTCCAGCGAGTGGATAGCATTATAGAAAGGCGCTAGCTGGCTATGTGATGGGTAAAAGCCAATAAATAACGATAACTCGCCAATTTAACCCTGTTGGGCTCATAGCCACATCGCGGCATCTTGCGGCACAGCTATTCATGTAATATTGTTAGTTACATGAAATCACCTCTCACCCTCTGCTCTGAACTAAAAGGAAGTTATATGAATACGCTCCTGATGTCCGACCTTGCGATATGCCTGGCAATTGCGCTGGCATCCGCCAGCATTTCTATGACGATAACTCAAACTGAGCTGTTCGCGGGATTACGCGCCTGGACCGCTAAAAAACATGCCTTATTGGGCCACCTATTCCATTGCTTCTACTGCCTAAGCCATTGGGTAGTGTTTATCGCGATGGTGATTTATCACCCTTATTTACTGCACAGCGGGATAACGATTGTTGACTGGGCGATGACCGCCTTTATCACCTTAACGCTAACCACATTTATTAATGGTTTGATGTTTAAGGTCTTTCAGGCAGCGGTCACTACGCACGTTATGAAGCATGAGGCACAAAAAGCGTTACAGAAGCAGGATTAATGCGCATAGCGAATAACCGACAAAAATCGGTTATTCGCTGCAGTCAGGGAAGGTGTCAGACGGAAGCCCAAGTTTTTTCATTTTTGCCAGGTAATCGTCGCTGATATCGGCAACGGTTATTTGGCTAAAACGCTTTAACAACATCGCTTCCGCTTCATTCAGCGCCTCGTCGAGCCGCGCATCGACGGCGTGTTCCACCAAACAAGGTGATGACTCGGCGGCGGGTCCAATGCTAAACAAGGCCGGCGATCCAATGGCTTGATAAACGTCCAGCAGGGAAATGTCTGACAGCGCCGCACGCAGCTCCCAGCCTCCTCCATGCCCTTTTTCTGACATCACATACCCTTTTTCGCGCAGGCCAGACATCATGCGGCGCACCACTACCGGATTGGTATCCAGCATTTTGGCAATGGTTTCGGACGTAGCGCGTTTAACGTGACGATCCAGATGTATCAGCACATGGAGTGAGCGAGATAAGCGATTGTCGCGTGGCATAGAGCATTCCTTTAAAATTCATCACACTCTAACAAAGGAACCGCGCGGTAACGAGCGTGAAATGAGAACACGATGGAGAGGAATATATAAGCGCAGGAGAGCGATAATGGGCAGGGAAATCCCTTTCCCCTGCTGCCTCTGCGCTATCTGCCATGACTGTTAATGCTTCACCAGACTCGCTTGCCAGTCGCTGAACAGCGTCGGCCAGTTTTTGGCGGGGATATTCTGCTTCTGGGCGGTACCGAAGCCATGTCCGCCCTGCTGGAAGAGATGCAGTTCCACTTTCACTTTGTTTTTGCGCAGCGCATCAAACATGCGCAATGCGTTTTGCGGTGAGGCCGTACCATCATCCAGCGCCTGCGCCAGGAATGTTGGTGGCGTATTGGCAGTGACACGATCTTCCTGCGAGTTCTGCTCAATCACTTCAGGGCTAATCGCTTTCCCGTACATCGCTGCACGGGTTCCCACGTGCGTTACCCCATCTTTCAATGACAGCACCGGGTAGATCAGCGCGGTGAAATCCGGTCGCGCTGAAACCTTGTCCTGCTCATCGGCTGCAGGGTAGTTAGTCACATCCGGGTTGTTACTGACGTTAGCGGCCAGGAAAGCGCCCGCCGAAAAGCCCATCACGCCAATTTGATTGGGTGCAATGTGATAATTAGCGGCATTGGCACGAATCAAGCGCATCGCTCGCTGCACATCGGCGAATGCGTTATTTCTATTAACGTCAGAACCGTCGTGCGGCATACGGTAAATAAGAACAAAAGAGGAATATCCCTTCTGGCTCAATATTTTTGCCACATCCAAACCTTCAAGATCTTTCATAATATAAGAAAAACCACCACCAGGAATGATTAGCACCGCCGAATGATTATTTTTTCCAGTGGGTGGAACATAAAACATTTCTGGAGAATCAACATTTGTGACAGCACGATTATTACTGGCCGGGTTTTTACTGAAATTAATAAATTTATTATTTCCTGACATTTCATTTGGCCAGATCGGAATTTCCTTATTGGCAAACACCGCAGGAAGATACAGTAAAAAAAGCAGGACTGACAATTGAGGGAACTTCATCACACGGGCTCCAAATCCTGAGTAAAAACAGCGACAAAAAACGGTTCGCGCCAGCAAAAAGTGGCCTTTGTTACCTTACGCTTACCCATGAGATATCGAAATAGTAGCCGAACAAAAAACGCATCCCTGAACGTTAGCAAATAATAATACTCGCTTGCACTCAATATAATACCGGGCCAGTAAAAATTAGACTTTTCTCATGTTTACGTTAACAAGGCCATATGTTATAAGTAAATTTTAAACTATAAGAATATGTGACCATGGGAATTTACTGGATCATAAGTCTTAGCCTGACTTTCGTCGCTATCGTCGAAACCATGTTAAGTAAAAATGAAAACACAGCACAAATCAGAACCTATCTTTATTTTGTCGCCGTAGTAGTACTTTTTACTTTCGGCGGTATTCGTGGCCTGGGAACCGGCCTGGATGACTTCCAGTATCGTGATTTCTTCGTACAGTTTGTCGATAAAATTGTTATCGAAGGCTTTTGGCGTACCGTAGAGGAGTTTCGTTACGAACCCGCTATATACGCAATTGCTGGGATTACCCGTATGTTTACGGCAAATCCCGATATCTTCATTTTTGTTTTTGCTGTGATTTCGGTTGGCGTCAATGCCCACTATTTCCGCAAACTGACGCCGCTGCCACTGGTTGCACTGGCCGTATACTCCGCACACTTGTTCATTAACAAAGACATGAACCAAATTCGCTTCGGTTTATGTTCCGCCTTCCTGATGGGCTTTGTTTACCATATGTCCCGCCGCAGCAAATCCGGGATGTTTACCACCTTTATTCTTTCATTTATTAGTCATGCCACCGCGATTGTTGCCATTCTCATTCCTTTGGCGATGATTGTCCGAAAAAACAAATACATTCCAATCTTCATCGTGCTGGCCAGCCTGCCGCTCGCCTTTATGGGCAGCTCGGCGCTGATTGCCTTACTCTCCAGCCATCTTGGTGGATTAGGCGACAGGGCAATGGGTTACGCCAACCAGGATTCGACTCAGGATCAGGGGATTCTCACCCTCTCTAACCTGAAAAATATTGGCTTCGTATTTATTTTTAGTTTTGTTCTGCTCAGCGATAAGATTAAAAACCTTGATCTTGAAAAGTTTAACACTTATTACATTCTGGTCATTACCTTCGCGATTGGTAGTGGTCTAAGGATGGCGCTGCAGGATTATGCTTCAGGTGGTCGTCTGGCTAACTATTTATTACAGGTTGAACCGGTGCTGATTTCCCTGTGTATTTGGGAATGTAAAAAGCTCAAGAAATTGGTTGCAGTGGCCATTACCATATTAATGGTGTTGTATTACCTTTATTACAATACTGTTTCCAGCAAGCAGTCGATTACCGGCTATCAGGTTTCACAAAGCTTTAAGATTTTCCGGTAGGACCAGAAACGCTAACTGATTACAGTTAGCGTTTTTCATTTTATAAGATAACACTGATAGACGCCTGGCGAAATTCTGAATATTTTGCCTAATTCTGGCATCAGTTGCATTTTGCTTTATTTGAACCTCTAATAGGTAACATCTGTGCCAGCAGAGGTCGGAATATTCCTAACCATCCACGCGAAGTCTCCCATGACTTTTCTGGTGCCACGTCACTCAATGTAAGAATGCAGACATGAACGAAAAAAATAACTTTGACATCGTACGATTCTCACTCGCCTTTATCGTCATGCTCGTGCATGCCGCCGAGGTGACACGGAATGCCGATATTCGTTTCCTCGCTCATTTTCTAAATAGTGACTTTGCCGTGAAAGGATTTTTCGCAATAAGTGGATTTCTTATTGCGAAAAGTTACTTAAGAAGTAAATCACTTAAATCCTATTTTATTAAACGCGCGCAACGCATTTTACCTGCTTATATATTCGTTATTATTCTGTGCTTTGTGATTGGCATGTGTTTGACCACGCTGCCGCTGATGGATTTCCTCAAGAATAAAGAAACCATCAAGTATTTGATTGCTAACTTCTCTTTCCTTAACTTCATTCAGGCTTCGCTGCCGGGCGTGTTCACTCACAACCCGAATCAGCCGATGGATGGATCGCTGTGGACCATCAAGGCCGAACTGACGCTCTATGTGCTGCTGCCGTTTATCGTGCCGTTGATGAAAAGGCATCCACTGAAAGTGTGGAGCGTGATTTTCGTTATCTCCTGCGCCTGGTTCTTCTACTTCACTACCATTTATACCGGCGCGAAAGCCGATACGCTGGCGAAACAGTTTATCTCGCTGTCGTCTTACTTCTTCTTCGGTAGCCTGTTAGCGGTTCATCAGCCCATTTTTGAGCGCCTGAAGGAAATTACCATTGTTTCACTGGTGCTGTTCCTGCTGTTTAAGAGCACCGATTATGCCTTCATCATTGAACCGGTGGCGTTCTCTTCTGTGGTGATTTTGTTCTGCACCAACCTGTGCAAAGAGGTCAAAATCAGCCAGTACGGCGATCTCTCATACGGTATGTATCTCTATCACTGGCCGATCATTCAGGTACTGCAGCACTTTGGCGTGTACGATTCCAATGCCTTTGTTGGTCTGCTGCTGACGATAGTGATTACGCTGGCGCTGGCTTACACCTCATGGAACGTGCTGGAAAGTCGCTTCCTGAAGCGTGCGCATCATGCTCAGCCACCGATTGTTCCTACCACGACAGCGCGCGACTGAGTTCGTCAGGCTGTAAAAAACCCGCTTCCGCTGCAGCCTGAAGCGGGTTTTATTTTTTCAGATGGTCGCGCCCATTGAGAGCCGGTAATGCAAATTTACCTGCTCGATGGTCGGCTGCTGATTAATTTTTTTCAGGATGATTTCCGTCGCCACTTTGCCCATCTCAAAGCGTGGCGTAATCACGCTGGCTAATCTTGGCGTGGTTGCCTGACCAATATCCAGCCCGTGAAAACCGGCAATCGCCATCGCTTGCGGAACGGCAATGCCCGCCGCCTGGCACTCCTGCAACACGCCGACCGCCAAATCATCATTGGTACACAGAATGGCATCCATCTCAGGATAGAGCTGGCGCGCCAGCGTCATCATGCCGGTTCCAATCGATACCGAAGAGATCTTATTTGGCACGATTCGCCCTGCAGGCAAGCCCGCGGCTTCAACCGCATCGCGATAACCGGCATAGCGCTGCTCATCACGGCGATCGGACATTGAACCAAAATAGATGACGCGCTGTTTGCCGCTGGCCAGCAGCATGGCTGTCATATCGTAGCCGGCGCGATAGTTGTCGAAACCCACGTTGATACGTCCACGCGCCTCCGTCAGCCCCATCACTTCTGCCACGGGGATATTGGCCGCATTAAGGTATTTCTCCGCCCGCACCGTGTGCACCGATTCAGTCAGAATCAGCCCTTTGATGTTGAAGGCCAGCACCGTAGCGATCTGCTCCTCTTCACGCTGCGCGTTGTAATCATAATTGACCACCAGCGTTTGATAGCCTTGCGCACTGGTAACCGATTCGATTCCTGCCAGCAGATCGGCAAAGATTTGATTATTAAAGGAAGGAATTAATACGCCAATACGGGGAGGATTTTGCCGGCTCGTCGCCACGTTCTCGGTATCCGCGACGTAGCCAATTTCGGCAATAACGCTGGCAATCTTCTCTGCCGTCTCCGTTTTGACCTTCTCAGGGGTGCGCAGATAGCGGCTGACCGTCATTTTCGTGACGCCTGCCAAGGTAGCAATATCGTCCAGGGTGATGCGCTGCGTTTTCATTACGGCGTCCGCAAAGAGGGGCTGAGAATCAACATATTATGCCCGTTGCCTGGCAAAAAATGAAACGCGCTAATCCGCTCAGCATACTGAAATAACATCTACAATGCTGAGCGCACAACAGAATGAAAATTCCATTATTAAGCAAGCTTTGCAATGTCCTTACAAAGAACGCTGACGAAAAACCTATCATTTCATTGAGCTATAAATTAGCCGCGGCTCCGTTAATCAATGAATTTCGCAACCACCTTCACACTTTTCGGAAAAAATGATCCAAAAAACACCATTTAGAACATATATTCCACAATGAAGACCTCGCGTGAATAACAGTTGAACATCTGAACCTACACCACCCTCTTTCTGAACAAGCAACGTTCAGGCCGTAGAGACAAGGGGCTATAACAATGGATACCAGGCAAAAACGCTACAACATGAAGTATGTCATTCTCTGCTGTACCGTCGCGGCATTTGGCGGCCTGCTGATGGGATATGACTCTTCCATTATTTCCGGTGCAATCGAACCCTTAAGTGAATATTTCCAGTTAACGCCAGCTGAAACGGGCTGGGCGGTTTCCAATATCTTGCTCGGTAGTTTGGTCGGCTGCTTTATGGCGCCGCGCCTCAGCGACAGACTCGGACGCAAGAAATCACTCGCCATCACCGCTCTACTGTTCACCGTTTCGGTGGTCGGTACTGCTATCGCCCATAACTTCACCGTCTTTGTTATCTTCCGCATGATCGGGGGATTAGCGATTGGCCTGGCATCGGTGATTTCCCCCATCTATCTGGCCGAACTTTCCCCTTCAAAGTTTCGCGGCCGCACGACCGCGCTGTATGCCGTGTGCTGCGTCGGCGGTCAATCAGTCGTGTTGCTGACCAACTATTTCATCACCAAATCCACCTTGCCCGAGGTGATGATCAATATGGGCTGGCGCTACATCCTCGCGACGGCGCTGGTGCCCTGTGCGCTGTTTATGCTGTTCATCGCCTTTATCCCGGAATCCCCGCGCTGGAATGTGCTGAAAGGGAAATATGATGAAGCGCTGGATACGCTAACCAAGATCTCAAACCGCGAACATGCCGAGAGCGTGTTCAACGAAATCAAACACTCTTTTTCTGACAAAACCGCTCAACAGCATAAATCGCGCCTGCGACTGGATAAAACGACCATTCCGCTGCTGATCGTCGGTGTTGGCCTGGCGGTGGGTAATCAGATTAGCGGTATCAACGTGATTCAGTATTTCGGGCCCACGCTGCTGAAGAATGTGGCGGGCAGCACCGACTCGGCGCTGCTGCAAACTTTCTGGCTGTCGATTTGTCAATTTATTGGCGTACTGGCCGGCATGCTGCTGATTGATAAAGTGGGGCGTCGTAAGCTGCTGCTGCTGGGTGCCATCACCTCCTGCGTGTGCCTGACGTACTCCTTTATCGCCTTCTATTACCATTTACCGGGCATGCTGGCGGTGGTTGGCCTGTTCGCTTACATGATCTTCTTCGGTATGACGTGGGGACAGATCGTGTGGACCGTGCTGGGCGAAGTGTTCCCTACGGAGATTCGTTCGATTTGCGTGGGGATTTCCATCTGTGCGATGTCGATGGCGAACTTTGTCATCAGCAGCACCTTCCCAATTATGAACAGTAGCCCGATGCTGCTGGATATGTTCCACGGCGGCTTCCCGCTGCTGCTGTTCGCGATTTTCTCGCTGGGGATGTACTTCTTTACCTTCCGCTATTTACCAGAAACGGCGGGCGTATCGCTCGAGAAGATTCATGCGTTAGTGCTGCGTAAATTTAACGTCGAGGCGGATTTGCCGGAGAGCACCGCAACTGGCAAGCCGAGCGAGTCGTTTGATATTCCAAGGCATTAATCGAAAGGATGCGCAATGAATTGCGCCGCTACGGACTTGTAGCGGCGCGATTTATCGCGCTGTTATTGGCTTGGACGCTCATACTGCTCGATCACCGCCAGTGCTAAACCGTTGGCAGGATCGATACGCAGCGGCAGAAAATGCAGCGCAGTATGGGCGAAGGTAAAGGCCAGCGCACCGGCCTGCGCCGCCTGCTGCACGGCAAGCACAAAAGCAGGTTGGGCATTCCAGGGTCCATCAATGATGATGCTGGCCGGATTCACCAGCTGCATGACCTGACTCAGCGCATTGCCTAAATGGGTGCCCGCCTGCGTCATCACCTCATTGACGATCTCCGGCTCGCTCTCGCAGTTCTGCCAGCGCAAACCCGTTTTGCGTTTTGCCAGCTGCTGCTGAATCGCGGGCTTACTCACCAACGTTTCCAAACATCCCAGCCGTCCGCAGCTACAGCGCTCGCCGTTGGGCTGAATGGTCAGATGGCCAATTTCGCCAGCCGTCCAGCTGCTGCCGGTGAACACTTCACCCTGCTCCACCAGCGCTCCGCCCAATCCTTCAGAGATACGCAGATAGAAATGGCTCTGCGACTTATCCAGCTCCAACTGTTGTACCGAGAGCAGCGCTGCGGCTTTAACGTTGTTCATAATGCGCAGAGGCAAAGGGACTTCACGGTGCAGCAGGGTCATGACATCAACATCCTGCCAACCGAGATGGGCAGAGAAATGGACCCATCCACGCACGGGATCGATGATGCCCGGGAAGCCAATCGCTACGCCCAGCAACTCGGGATGGGCAGCATGCAGGGTTTGGCATACCTCCACCAGCTCATGCAGCAGATGCTCTGGATCGCGGGTTTCCGTTCGCCAGGTTTGTTCCGCAATCACCTGCGAAAAGTAGTCGCAGACGCGCCAGTGAATCGCCTGTCGTTCCACCATAATGCCGGCGCTTTTCAACTTTTCTGCGCGCAGCGAAATTTCAATTTTTGGCCGACCGGCCGATGCCACGCTGACCGGGCCAAGCTCGTTGATCAGCCCTTGCTCCAGTAAATCATCAACAATCAAAGAGACGGTGTTTTTGCTGAGTTCAAGCGCTAGTGCCAGATCCTGGCGGGAGGTGATGCGGGTCGAACGCAGTTGCGTCATCACCCGCTTCAGATTGTTCAGACGAAGTAACGCTGGACCTTTACCGGCTGCTTTCATAGCCCCCCTCAATACTCATCACCGCGCACGCGGCTGCGGTAACTTTCCCAATCAAAACGCACCCACAAACTATTGCCGAGGCGCATACGATCCATTACGCGTTCGCCGAGCAGAGAATTCATCCCGGCCGGATCAAGATTGGATAACATTCCCGTCGGGCGTTTCGATGAAGATCGACGATCGACAATCTGATTGATGATCACTTTTTCATAGCGCGATTCACTCTGCATACCGATCTCATCGATCACCAGCAGATCAACATGGCTAAGATCGTGCAGCAGACGCTCTTCGGTTAAATCACTGCCACCGCTGAAGGTGCCTTTCATGCTGGACATCAAATCGGCCACGGTAACAATCAGCACGCTTTTACCGCGGATAATCAGATCGTTGCCAATCGCCGCAGCAAGATGATTTTTGCCGGTGCCGGGACGACCGGAAAAGACAAAGCTCGAGATGCTATTTTCAAATCCAGCGGCATATTCGCGCGCCATCGCCAGTGCTTTACGTTGCCCATCATTTTCCACGCGATAGTTATCGAACGAGCAGTTCATGTGCAGCTCACGGATGCCGGAGCGTCCCATGATGCGCTGCATTTTCATCGCGCGGTTTTCCCGCACAATTGCTTCCGAGCGCAAACGGCCCTGCTCCTGATTCCAGGCCAGCAGCTCCGCACCGTTTTTAAATTTCGGCTGCACGTCGGACGGCATCATTTTTTTCAGGCGGCTAAAAAGTTCGTTCGGCGTTTTCATTACTCACCTCGGAATCCATCGGGAATATCATAATCAGTATTGCTGATTTGCGTGAGATCGCGTTTTGGCTGCCCGCCATTGGCGGCACGGTTCATCTGCACGCTGCGCGCTAATTTTTGCTGCCACTGGACGTGGTGGAATAATCGGCCTTCCGCCTGCCAGTACGCGACAAAAGCGGCCAGCTCAGCGGCGGTGACGCCTTCGCTCAGCGCCACGCCCCAAATGGCCGCCTGACGCTGAAAATCGCTATCCGGCTGCCAGCCTTCGTACATAGCGAACTTGCCCACCGGCGTGGCAATGGGCGCGCTTTCTGTCTGAAAGAGACTTTCATCCAGCGTGACATCATTAGGCTGCTGCGCGGCCGCTTCCAGCGCCAGCAACTGCGCCAGACGCTGCGGCGTCAGCGCATAAAACGCGGGCGTATTGTTATGCAGCACCGCCAGCGTGCCGTTATCGGCCTGTTGCAGTACCGCGAGCGGGTCATGACAAAAGCCATCCAGCCCCACCAACGTTGAAGATAAGATTTTGACTGACATGAAGAAACCTGACGTTAACCAGCATGATGCGTCGGGCGGCAAATTCAGACCGACGTTATGCGGTAAGTGTACCTGTTTTAGGGCAAGGGATCGCCAAAAAGGTCGTAGGTATTAGCGTGATGCAGACAGCGGTTGAGCGTGTTCCACATGGCGTGAAGCCGGCAGTGCCTGAACCGAGACAGGCTGTGGTCGGGTTTGCCACAAATAGCGTGCAGAGGCGATCAGGCAAAGAGTGTAACCGAACATCTCGCTGCCCTCTTCCGCCATATTTTTCACCACGCGGTTATATCCGTCCATCATCAGATGTTCCCACAGCTGATGCATGCCAAATAAGCGCGAAAACACCAGCACAGCCAGTAATCCTGCGGCCATCATCTGCCAGCTGCGATGCTGCACCAGCGATACCAGACCGGGCAGAATCTGACGTGGCTGGCGCAATGCCATGGCCAGACTGGCAGCCGTTGTCGCCAGCGCAAACCACAGCCACGATCCGTGCCTGATGAAATCGAACAGAAAGTCCATCTCGCGAATCAGCATACAGCTATAAAAACCGCCGACCAGGAGCAGCACGCTGCGCTGCTGCGACCGTTGCCAGGCGCAGAGGAAATAGCAGGAAGCGATCAGCAGCAGCATTACCTCCTGCGTGATTTCGGTAAAAGACGCTTCGTGCAGTGCATCGTTCATCCAGTTGACGTCGATATAGACCATCGCCATACAGAAAACCAGCACCAATCCACTGATGATAAATGCCGTAATTTCACGGCTAATAAGAATAATATTGTTGCGCATATTGTGACCAAAGTAATGATTAGCGCGCTTAGTATATTGACCCCACTTTTTAACACTTCTCTTTTTATGCCGATTAGAAGCTGGCGCTGACGCCAAGGCTATAAATAAACTGCTCGCCGCTGCTCACCGCACCGGTTTGTGCAAAGGAGGCAAAGGCCGCCATATTTTGGCCAAGCGGCATATTGGCGCCGACGCTCACATCCACCCAATTGTTTTCACGGCCATTCGTCTCATCGGGGCGGAGGCGCGTGGGGGAAGAAAGCTCTTCATTCACCAGATGGCTATAGCTCACCTGTGCCCAGGGCAATATCCCGCCGAGGCTGGAGTCAACGCGCCAGCCTAATGACGCAATATGCTCGGCGTTATTGCTGTCTACCCATTCACACTTTGGACAGCTGAGCGTCGAATCATCGACCGCAAATTGTGCAACCGGCCCGGTGCTGATTGTGCCACTCATCGGCATTGACCAGCCTGCTGAGTAACGATTCACAAACGGCGCGGCACCGACGCTGGCGGTTTCGCTATGCAGCACCATCTCGCTGTTATTGGGTGAGTTAAGTGCCGCGTCTAGCAAGCTGACATCGCTATTTTCCGTCAGCATCAGATGATTACTGGAAATTTTTTCAGCAAGGATTGCATTGTAATCGGGGGCACTATTTTGGCTCGTCTGATCTAAGGCATGCGCATTCCCGGCCAGAAAAAATAGCCACAAACCGCCAAAAGCCAGCGCAAGATTGTGCTGGCCTGTCCGCTGACTTTTCTGCAACATGAAAGACTCCTGACGAGCCGGGGAAGAGAATGGGCGTTAAGATTTTATAAGATCACTATCGGCACCCATTGCTTAACTATTAATCGATTTCGTCATTCGTCAAGGGATTTACGGCTTTTTCATCTGCTAAAGGGAGTGAGGCAATGCAACGTTGTGGCTGGGTAACTCAGGATCCGCTGTATATCGCGTACCACGACCAGGAATGGGGCGTTCCGCAAACTGATAAGCGCGTCTTATTCGAGATGATATGCCTTGAAGGCCAGCAGGCCGGTCTTTCATGGATAACGGTATTAAAAAAGCGCGAAAATTATCGCCGCGCATTCCATGAATTTGATGCCAATGCTGTGGCCCTGATGGATGAAGACGATTTGGCGTGCCTGATGCAGGATGCCGGCCTGATCCGCCATCGCGGCAAGCTGGAAGCCATCATCAATAATGCCCGCGCGCTGCTCGCGCTGGAAGCCGCGGGGGAAGACTTTTCCCGCTTTATCTGGTCATTTGTTGATAATCAGCCGATTTTGCATCATTACGCGGATTATAAATCGGCCCCCACCACCTCCGAACCCGCAATTGCGCTCTCTAAGGCGCTTAAAAAGCGTGGCTTTAAATTCGTCGGCCCAACAATTTGCCACTCATTTCTACAGGCTTGCGGCCTGATCAACGATCATCAAACCACCTGTTTCTGCCATCCTGATAATCTTTAACGCAATTCTTTACATTTTAAGACTGCCTCTCACGCATTTCCCCATCATTGAACGGCATAATAGTGCCGTTTTGGGGCTTTTCCCCGTTTAAATCTGTGAGGGATTTTTTATGAACAAGCGTATTTTGGCGCTGACCTTGTTATTGAGCGGCAGTGTTGCTTTGTCGGGATGTACCACCAATCCTTACACTGGCGAATCTCAGGCCGGAAAATCGGGCATCGGCGCCGGGTTAGGCGCGGTGCTGGGCGCAGGTGTCGGCGTGCTGTCATCGTCGAAGAAAGATCGCGGTAAAGGCGCGTTAATTGGCGCAGCCTCCGGTGCCGCACTGGGCGGTGGCGCGGGCTATTACATGGACGTGCAGGAAGCCAAACTGCGCGACAAAATGCGCGGTACCGGCGTGAGCGTGACGCGTCAGGGCGATAACATCGTGCTCAACATGCCAAATAACGTTACGTTTGATTCCAACAGCAGCAACCTGAAACCGGCGGGGGCCAATACTCTAACCGGCGTGGCTATGGTGCTGAAAGAGTATCCAAAAACAGCCGTGAATGTGGTGGGCTACACCGACAGCACCGGCACTCGCGCGCTGAATATGCGCCTGTCACAGCAGCGTGCAGAGAGCGTGGCCAGCGGCCTGATTCTGCAAGGCGTGGCACAAAACCGCCTGCGGACCCAAGGTTTAGGTCCGGACAATCCGATCGCCAGCAACAGCACCGAAGACGGCAAAGCACAGAACCGTCGTGTAGAGATTACGCTTAGCCCGCTGAGCTAAGCGGGCAGCCGGTCTGCGCGGGCAGGCCGGTTTTTACGCGCTTTTTAGCAACTTTTAACAGCATATTTGTTAGAAAAAGCTAAAAAATCGTCCACTTCTAGAGCCGCCGTTTCCTTTATGCTAGCGTGATCAAAATTTGATCAATGGAACGTCATCATGTCGCTAAAAGCCATCGCTGCTACCCTTGGCCTCTCTGTTACCACCGTGAGCCGGGCGCTAAATGGCTATGACGATGTAGCCGCCACCACCCGTAAACGCATTGAAGAAGAAGCGCATGCGCGCGGTTATCGCCCTAATGATGCTGCTCGCCGCCTGAAAACCGGGCGCGCTAATGCGGTGGGTTTGGTGTTTCCTATCAGCCATGCTTCGCTCAATGACAGCTATTACAGCCAAATGCTGCTGACGCTGGATCAATGCCTTGCTCAACACGATATTGATTTGCTGCTGCTGCCCGATAAATCTCACGATCAGCACCGTAAGCTGATGCGTATGATGCGCAGCGGCGCGATTGATGCACTGATTCTGACCCACACGCTGCCGCAGGATGCGCGCCTGCAACGCTTGCAGCAGAAGGGGTTTCGCTTTTTGACACTCGGCCGCAGCGAGCTGCCACAGCCTTATGCCTGGATTGATTACGATAACCACGCTGGCACCTTTCTGGCGGTAGAACATTGCCTGCAACAAGGATTACCGCGCCTCGCCTATCTCGGCAGTAATGAATTCTCGACTTTCACCCTCGATCGCCGCCAGGGGTTTATCGATGCGTTAATCCAGCACCAGGCGCCGGTCGATCAATCATTGATGGCAGCGTTGCCCGCTACGCGCCGCTCCGGCTATCAGCAAACCAATGCCTGGCTGGCACAAGGCGACGCGCCGCAGGCGATCATTACCGATTGCAGTACGCTGGGTGAAGGTGCCGCGATTGCCCTGCAGCAGGCTGCGAGGCTGAAGGGCGCGCAGGCTATCCCGCTGTATGTTTACGATGGTTTACCGCATGACTCAATCATCGATCAGCCGGTCAATACTATTCTGCAACTCTCACAGCAGCGCATCGGCGAGCGCATCGCGGAAATGGTGCTACAGCTGCTTAATGATACCCCTGTTAACCAGTTGCAGACGCTGTGGCAACCGGTATTGCGCCTCACTTCTGACGCGCAATGATTGCGCCAGGCGCGAGCTGTGTTAGTCTTCGCCTGTTTCTTTACAGCAGGTGTAAGCAATGAAAACCAGGCCGCCACGAGCCACAATCAGTGACGTTGCCCGTACGGCAAAAACCGGTAAAACCAGCGTTTCACGCTACCTCAATGGCGAAGTGAATCTCCTCTCGCCCGATCTCAAAGCCCGTATCGAACAGGCCATCGCCGAACTCAACTATCGTCCCAGCCAGATGGCGCGCGGGCTCAAACGCGGCCGCACCCGTTTGATCGGCCTGATCATTGCCGACATTACTAATCCCTACTCGGTAGATGTACTAAGCGGCATCGAAGCGGCCTGCCGCGCGCAGGGTTTTACTCTGTTGATGTGTAATACCAACAATGAAGTCGATCTCGAGCAGCATTATCTGCAGCTGCTGAGCAGCTATCAGGTTGAAGGTATTGTGGTGAATGCGGTAGGTATGCATGAAGAGGTGTTGAATCGGCTACAGCAATCGATGCTGCCAATGGTGTTGATCGACCGTAAAATCCCCGACTTCGCCTGCGATGTGGTTGGGTTGAACAACCTTGAAGCGTCGAACATTGCCACACAGCATCTGCTGGAGAATGGCTATCAGGCGCTGCTCTTTCTCAGTGAACCACTGGGCAGCGTCAACACGCGTCGCGAACGTCTTCGCGCCTTCTATGACACGGTAAAAAACGCCGCACACGTGCAAGCGGAGAATGCCGAAGTGGCGCTGCATCAGCCCGATGCGCTGGAAACGCTGTTACGTGACTTCCACCAGCGCCATCCGGGTAAAAATTGTGCGGTAATCGCGGCTAACGGCGCGCTCACCTTGCAAGTCGCGCGTGCACTGCAACGCTTGCAACTGCGCTGGGGCGAATCTATCGGCCTGCTCGGTTTCGATGAGCTGGAGTGGGCCGCGCTGGCGGGGGTTGGTATTACCACCCTGAAGCAGCCCACCTGGCAAATTGGCTATGCCGCGCTGGAGCAAGTGATCGCGCGTATTGAAGGCAGCGAGACGGCGATCCGTGAGCAGCTCTTCTCCGGCGAACTGATCGTGCGTGGCTCCAGCCAGCCGCTACGCTAACCCCTCATTTGTGGCTCACTTCGTGAGCATGATCATACTTCCGCAGTCTGCGCCTTTCTTTTGGAACCGGTTCCATTTAGCTTTTTTACAACGAATGGGATGTGGTCATGCCCGGAGAGAAGCGATGAAACCAGAAATTATTGTTGTATCTGCCGCATACGGCGCGCAGAAAGTAGCGGAACTTGGCGGCCAGGCTGCGCTGCTGCCGCTGATAAAAAAAGCAGGCGCGGATGGCATAGAAATCCGTCGCGAGCTCTTCAGTGACAGTGAACTCTGCCTGCTGCACGCACTGGGCAACGCGATTTCCCAGCATCAGCTCAGCGCCAGCTATTCCGTGCCGGAAGCGCTGTGGCTGGATGATGGCGCACTAAATCCACGTCTGGCCCAGTTTCTGCACGAAGCTGAGCAGATCGGTGCTAAACGCCTGAAGCTGGCGTTAGGGCATTTCGTTGCTTTGGACGTCACCCCGCTGCTCGCCGTGTTGCAGGCGTCAAACGTGACGCTGGTGGTGGAAAACGACCAAACACCTGACAGCAAACTGGCGCCGATGCTGCGCTTCTTCCATCAAGCCTGCGATGCGGCTCTGCCGCTGGATATGACCTTCGATATGGGCAACTGGCAGTGGACGGGTGAAGAGGGTTTGCAGGCCGCGGCCCAGCTCAGCCGTTATGTCAGCTATATTCACGTTAAGGCCGCCGTGCCGCATGGCGACACTTTCCGCGCCATCGCGCTGGATGACGCCGATGACAGCTGGCGTTCGCTGCTCAACGCGCTGCCCGCCGATGCACCGCGCGGTATCGAATTCCCGCTGGAAGGTGCGGATTTGCTGGCGGTGACCCGCCATTACGTTGACCTGCTGCGTGCAGCGTAAGGAACCGATGATGACGCAAAAAACGCTGGATGTGGTGACGATTGGCGAAGCGATGGCGATGTTTATTGCCCAACAAACCGGCGATCTCGCGGCGGCTGAAGGCTTCATCAAACGCATCGCCGGCGCCGAGCTCAACGTGGCGATTGGCCTGGCACGTCTCGGGTTGAACGTGGGTTGGGTCAGCCGGGTCGGCGACGACAGTTTTGGCCGCTTTACGCTGCAGCAGTTGGAAAAAGAGGGCGTCGATCACCGCTGCGTCACCACCGATGCGCGCTATCGCACTGGCTTCCAGCTTAAATCTCGCGTTGATGATGGCTCCGATCCGGAAGTGGAGTATTTCCGTAAAGGTTCGGCCGCCAGCCACCTATCGCCAGATGATTTCAACGACGACTATTTTGGTCACGCGCGCCACCTGCACTTAAGCGGCGTGGCGGCTGCGATCTCTGATACGTCACTTCAGCTGGCACAACACGCGGCGAAAGAGATGCGCGCGCGTGGCAAAACCATCTCCTTTGATCCCAATCTGCGTCCGGTGCTATGGCGCAGCGAAGAGGAGATGCGCAAGCAGCTGAACCATTTAGCGGAATATGCCGATTGGGTGCTGCCGGGTGAGAAAGAGGGGTTGATTCTCACCGGCTTCAGTCAGCCTGAAGCCATTGCCGACTTCTACCTCGATAAAGGGGTGAAAGCGGTGGTGATTAAAACCGGCGGCGATGGCGCCTGGTACAAAACCGCCAGCGGTGAGCAGGGTCAGGTGGCGCCAATTCATGTGGCAAACGTGGTCGATACCGTGGGTGCCGGCGATGGATTTGCCGTTGGTCTGATAAGCGCCTTGCTGGAAGGAAAAACGCTGCCGCAGGCGATTTTGCGCGGCAACAAAATCGGTTCACTGGCGATTCAGGTCGCCGGCGATAGCGAAGGCCTGCCGACCCGCGCGGCGCTGGGCGATTACTAAGCACGATTCCGTATTCAAAACCCTGGTCGCCATAAATGGCGACCCTACGAGATTGGTGCGGTTTTGTAGGGTCGCCATTCATGGCGACCACCTGACAAAGATTCAAAAATAGTCTGTACCTACAACAACGATATTCCGAGGCGCATCCATAGAATGCGCCCACCTCAACCAGAGGAGTCACCCATGAAATCGCAGACAATCGCGCCAAAACGCTGGTGGTTTATCATGCCCATCGTGTTTATCACCTACAGTCTGGCGTATCTGGACCGGGCGAACTTCAGCTTCGCCTCTGCCGCAGGGATTAATGAAGATCTCGGCATCACCAAAGGCATGTCATCGCTGCTGGGCGCCCTGTTCTTCCTCGGCTACTTCTTCTTCCAGATCCCCGGCGCGCTGTATGCCGAACGCCGCAGCGTTAAGAAACTGATTTTCTGGTGCCTGATTTTATGGGGCGGCTGCGCCTCGCTGACCGGCATCGTCAGTAACATCCCGATGCTGGCGGCGATTCGCTTTGTGCTCGGCGTGGTGGAAGCGGCGGTGATGCCAGCAATGCTGATCTATATCAGCAACTGGTTTACCAAATCAGAGCGTTCGCGCGCCAATACTTTCCTGATTCTCGGTAATCCGGTCACGGTGCTGTGGATGTCGGTGGTTTCTGGCTATCTGATTGAATCCTTTGGCTGGCGCGAAATGTTTATCTTTGAAGGCATCCCGGCGGTCATCTGGGCGGTGGCCTGGTGGTTTATGGTGCAGGACAAACCTGCGCAGGCCAAATGGATGAGCGAAAGCGAGAAAGCGGCGCTGCAGGCGCAGCTGCAAAAAGAGCAGGAAGGCATTAAAGCGGTACGTAACTATGGTGAAGCGTTCCGCAATCGCAACGTCATCCTGCTGTGCCTGCAATATTTTGCCTGGAGCATCGGCGTGTACGGCTTCGTACTGTGGTTGCCATCCATTCTGCGCAATGGTTCGCAGATGGGTATGGTGGAAGCCGGTTGGCTTTCTGCCGTGCCGTATCTGGTGGCGACCATTGCGATGATCGTGGTGTCGTGGGCGTCCGATAAAACCCAGAACCGTAAACTGTTTGTCTGGCCGCTGCTGCTGATTGGCGCGCTGGCTTTCCTCGGTTCGTATCTGGTCGGTTCCAGCAACTTCTGGCTGTCGTATACGCTGCTGGTGATCGCCGGTGGTGCGATGTATGCACCGTACGGCCCCTTCTTCGCCATCATTCCCGAGATGCTGCCGCGCAACGTCGCCGGCGGGGCTATGGCATTGATAAACAGTATGGGCGCGCTCGGTTCCTTCATTGGATCGTGGATTGTAGGCTATCTTAATGGGGCTACCGGCAGCCCTGCTGCCTCCTACATTTTCATGGGTGCAGCGCTGCTGGCTTCGGTTTGGCTAACGCTTGTCGTAAAACCCGCCCAGAACAAAACCTCGCCGCCCGTCCACGGGGCGAAGCACGCGTAATCGATTCGGGAGGCCGCAAGGCCTCCCCAACATTTTAAAGGGAGCAAAAGATGAAACCTGCTGTGATTCTGTATAAGAGCCTGCCAGATGACCTGCGCGCCAAGCTGGACGATCATTTCTCCGTCACTGAAGTAGATGATATTTCTGCGGAAACTATCCAGCAGCACAAGGCACAGTTCGAACAGGCGCAAGGTTTACTTGGCTCTGGCGGCAAAGTGAATGGCGATCTGCTAGCAAAAATGCCCGCGCTGCGCGCCTGCTCAACCGTATCGGTGGGATACGATAATTTTGATGTCGATGCACTGAATCAACGCAACGTATTACTGATGCATACGCCAACCGTGCTGACCGAAACCGTCGCCGATACCATGATGGCGCTGGTATTAAGCACTGCACGTCGTGTTACCGAGCTGGATAAGTGGGTGAAGGGCGGCGAATGGAAAGCGAGTATTGGCCCGGATCATTTCGGCATTGATGTGCACCACAAAACCCTCGGTATTCTTGGCATGGGCCGCATCGGTCTGGCGCTGGCGCAACGAGCACATTTCGGCTTCGGTATGAATATTCTCTACAATGCGCGCCGTCAGCATGAAGAAGCCGAAACCCGCTTTGGCGCGCGCGCCTGCGATCTCGAAACCTTGCTGAAAGAGAGTGATTTTGTCTGCATCAGCCTGCCGTTAACCGAACAGACGCACCATATGATTGGCGCGGCGCAGCTCAAGCTGATGAAGCCAAGTGCAATCCTGATCAATGCCGGTCGCGGCCCGGTAGTCGATGAGCAGGCGCTGACCGCCGCACTGAAAGACGGCACAATTCATGCCGCTGGGCTTGATGTTTTCGAAGTTGAGCCGGTGCCTGCCGATGCCGAGATTTTAACGCTGCCAAACGTGGTGGCCCTGCCACACATTGGGTCTGCCACCCATGAAACCCGTTATGGCATGGCGCGCGACGCGGTTGATAATCTGATTGCAGCCCTAAGCGGTAAAGTGGAGAAAAACTGCGTGAACCCACAGATCCAACGCTAAGCCGGCTGCTTTACCCATTGCGCCTGCCAGCGGCGGGCGCTATGGTGGTTCCCCATTCGATTTCACAACGTTTTAACTTCCTATGTCCTTTTCTCAGTTCGGCGACAAATTTACTCAACATTCCGGCATCTCCCGTCTGATGGAAGACATGGGTGAAGGCCTGCGCACGCCCGGTACCATCATGCTGGGCGGCGGTAATCCGGCGCAAATCCCGGCGATGAACGACTACTTCCATCAACTGCTGCTGCAGATGCATCAGGACGGCAAGCTGAGCGAAGCGCTGTGTAACTACGACGGCCCGCGCGGCAAAGCGCTGCTGCTGGAAGCGCTGGCGAAGATGCTGCGTGAGGAACTCGGCTGGCCGTTAACCGCGCAAAATATTGCGCTGACCAACGGCAGCCAGAGTGCGTTTTTCTATCTCTTTAATCTGTTCGCCGGACGTCGCGCCGATGGCAGCAAAAAACGCGTGCTGTTCCCGTTAGCGCCGGAATATCTTGGCTACGCCGATGCCGGACTGGAAGAGGATCTGTTTGTCTCCGCCAAACCGAACATTGAGCTGCTGCCGGAAGGCCAATTCAAATATCACGTCGATTTCGATCACCTGCCGCTGAATGATGATATCGGGCTGATCTGCGTTTCGCGTCCGACCAATCCGACCGGCAACGTGATCACCGATGACGAACTGCTGCAGCTCGATGCGTTGGCACAGCAGCACGGCGTTCCATTGCTGATTGATAACGCTTACGGCGTGCCGTTCCCGGGCATCATCTTTAGCGAAGCGCGACCGCTGTGGAACCCGAATACCATTCTGTGCATGAGCCTGTCGAAACTCGGCCTGCCGGGTGCGCGCTGTGGCATTATCGTCGCCGATGAAAGCACCATCGCCGCCATTGGTAACATGAACGGCATTATCAGCCTCGCGCCGGGCAGCATTGGGCCGGCGATTGCCAATGAGATGATCGTACGCGGAGATTTGCTGCGTCTGTCAGAAGAGGTAATTAAGCCGTTCTATCAGGCTAAAGTCAGCGAGACGATTGCCATTCTGCGCCGCTATTTGCCGGAAGATCGCTGTCTGATTCATAAACCTGAAGGCGCCATTTTCCTGTGGCTGTGGTTCCGCGATCTGCCTATTAGCACCGAAACGCTCTATCAGCGCCTGAAAGCGCGCGGCGTACTGATGGTGCCCGGCCACTTCTTCTTCCCCGGCCTGGAACATGAATGGCCGCATACCCATCAATGCATGCGCATGAACTACGTGCCGGATGCGCAGAAGATTGAGCGCGCGGTGCAAATTCTGGCGCAAGAGTTGGAAAACGCGTTTAACGGCGAGTAAAAAATTCCGCGTTGTAGCCAGGTTCGCCTGAATGCGTACCTGGCTCAGGTCAGTTGTAAGGTCTTAAATTACATGACTTTAGCGTAATAACTCTATCTGCTGATGCTATCGTGCTCTCTCTGTGTGCGATGATTACCCGCGTAATGCTCAGTTTTTTGATTGCCTGATTCACCATTGCTTCACTCTCTTTGTCCAGTGCGCTGGTGGCCTCGTCCAGAAATAGAATCGCAGGTTTCTTGTACAATGCCCGGGCGATGAACAACCGCTGCTTTTGCCCGCCAGACAGCCCTTCGCCCAATTCACCAATCAGCGTTTCATATCCCATTGGCATACGCGTAATAACCTCATGCAAATAGCTGGCTCGAGCACACTCCTTCATCCACGCTTCATCTATTTCCTCTGCAAAGCTGCAAATATTCTCCCGGACTGAGCCGCAGAACAGTTTATCGTCCTGCATCACGCAGGCGATCATCTTGTGATAGTTGTTGATACCGATTTGCTGGATATCAACGCCATCCACCTCGACACAGCCACTTGTAGGAGAAAATAAACCGCACAGTACTTTCAACAGCGTGGATTTTCCCGAACCGGACGAGCCGACAATCGCCACGCACTCTCCCGGTAAGATCGAAATGTTCAGTGCATCAAATATTGCCGGTGACTGGCTGTCGTAGCGGTAGCTCAGCGCATGGGTTACCAGCCCCATTGGTTGCAGTCTCGCTTCGTAGCAGAGCTCAGGTCTATAATTTTCCCGCGGGTGCAGAGCAATGTCGGCAATGCGCTCGTTATGCAGACTCATCATGCGTAGCTGCAGTAAAAATTCTGTCAGCGACCCAACGCGGTCTGAGAACTGTGCGCGAAAAACGCCAAATGCGACAAACATACCCATCGTTATCTGGTTATCGATCACGAGGAGGGTTCCCATCCACAGAACAACAACCTGATCGCAGGCGGCAATAAAGGTACTGATACCGCCAAACAGCATATCCATTTTGGTGACGCGAATACCGGTGTTAATTGAATCGATTTCGAGATTCAGCCAGTGGGAGACGCGGCGCTGAGCCATGCCCTGCATTTTGACGGCGGCAATGCCATAGAGTGTTTCCATAAAATACGAGCTGGCGCGCGCTTCCCTGACCAATAACTCTTCAGAAAGTTGCCGGTAATACTTGTAGGTTACCAGGCGCAGCAGAACATAAAAGGTGGTAAACGCTATCACGATCCAGGTCAGCCAGCCGCCATACAGGACCATCATCACCAGCACGCCAATCACCATGATGCTGTCCATAATGCCGCCAACGATGCTGGTAGTGAAGGTGCTGCGCAGCGTATCCAGTGAAGCGAATCGAGACTGAATATCACCCAACTTACGCCGTTCAAAGTAACCAAGCGGCAGGCGTACCAGATGATTGAACAGGCCGGATTGCCACTGCACGTTGATAAACGTTGCCATAACCAGCGCGGTCCAGGCACGTCCCATCCCCACGGCAGCACGCAGCAGGATAAAAAAGAGTAATCCAGCACAGATTAAGGTCAGTAAACCCCGATCGCCTGCGGGTATGGCGTGATCCATCACCAGCTGCGTGCCGACCGGCATCACAAGATTGATGGTCTCGAACACCAGTGATAAGCAAAGTATTTTGCCGAGTACGGTCTTGAGGCCGTGCACGCTAGCGATCAGAGTACGGAAGCTGATTTTGTTGTGGACGCTGTCGGCGGTAAATGTGCTGCCTGGGCAGGCTTCGAGCGCCACACCACTGAAATTTTTCGACAGCTCTGCGAAGCTGACCGTCCGGCGGCCGCGCGCCGGATCGTGTAGCACCACACCATTCCGCCGGATGCTTACCAGTACGACAAAATGGTTGAATTCCCAGTGCAAGATGCACGGTATCTTCAATGCGCCTAACTCGTCGATATCGAGTGATAGCGGTCGGGTGCTCAGCCCTAGCTGATCAGCTATGCCCGTCAGTGCCGACAGCGTAGTGCCGCGAGCCGAGAGGTTGAACTGCCGTCGCAGCGCTATCAAATCAACATTCTTGCCGTAGTATCCGCAGATCATTGCAAGGCAGGCCAGACCGCACTCGGCTGACTCGGTTTGGTGGATCATTGGGACACGGTGGCGCAGCCATAATTCCAGCTGACCGACCAGCGTTTTGCAGGTCAATCTACTCATTGACTGGCCCCATAACGCTGTGTTTCATGTCGTAGAACGGCGAAAACATCCACTGATATAGCCTCCTTTTTTCAAGGAACAGCGTGCTCTGTGCTTTAATGCCGTTCTCCAAACTCAGACGTTTACCGCCATACATAACAACCGGCTTTTCTGGCCTGACGATGACTTTGTAATAGGGGATCGCGGCAGTTAATGCCGATCGGGGTGCGCCCTGGTAGGTCAGCATTTCCTGCGGTGATGCGGGTGCTCTGGAGATGGCAGTAACGGTGCCAGCAAACTGACCAAATTTCTCCGCAGGGAAGGCTTCATAGCGAATATTGACCCGATCACCGAGGGTGAGATAAGGGATTGCGTCATTGGGCACCCACAACACCAGGGCGTAATGGTCGATAGTGTGAGGGAGAATTTGCAGCAAACTGTCGCCAGCGTTAACCATCTGTCCAACCGTAACGCTCAGCGAATCGATACGGCCAGCAGCCAGCGCTCGCACAATGATGGTTCCACCGGCATCAATGTTAAGTTGTTCTTTTTGCAATTCAAAACGCTGCAGTTCCATCTGGTAAATCTGATTGTCAAATTCTGCGCCCTGAGTATATATCTGGCTCTCCAACGCCGTGACTTGCAGCGCATTTTGATCATTCTGGCTTGATAGTCCGAGGAGATTATTTTGCTGTTGGTAATACAGTGCCACTTGGTTGGTAAGTTGATCTTTATTTACTAATCCCCGGAGCTGATAACGCCGATAGTTATCCATATTCTCCTTAATAATACCGATCCCTTCCTGGGCGCGGCGGAGGATGTCAGTAGAGCGCAATAACGCGCCGGCATACTGCTCTTTTTGTTTTTCCAGCGTGTCGAGAGTGGCTTTCTTGCTGCTTTCAAGCCGGCTAATAATCTGTGTAATACGTTCAAGCTGGTGATCAATATCCCGGCGTTGATTTTCACTGACCACGCCGTTGTGGGTAGTTTTGCTAACGTCTATTTGGTAAATGGGTGCACCCGTTTCAATCATCTGCCCTGCAGTAACGAACTGCTTAACCACGACACCCTGAACGCTGGAATAGACATTAGCTGCGCGAGGATAAGTGGATATTTCTCCCGTGACGTTGATCCGTCGGGTATAAGTGCTAGCAATAACAAAGGTCAGGAATAGAGTAATAAAAAAGAGAGACAGCCCCGCAATGAGCCAAAAAGGGATGCCGGGGAGCAGCAAGGCTCGACCGCGCCATTTCATTCTGTGATTCTCAACCGCTTCCTGGCGAAACAATTTAGTATTCCTTACTCATTTTTTAGTGGCCGAATAGATAATGTCCATTGACCACAATGCCGTTCATAAAAACATGCAGCAATACAGGTAATAATAATCCCTTTGACAAGACTCTCGCAGCAACCAGCGTTAAAGAAATAAGATAGAGAAGAAAGAAAGGCTTAAACCCAGAATACTGGGTGTGCAGCAGCGAAAAAATTAAGGACGTTACAAGCGCAGAAAATATTTTACTGTTAGAAAAAACAGTTAACGCGCCAAATAACCCGCCTCTGATGGCTATCTCTTCATAAACTGGCACCATCAAAATATAAGATATTTGCGTGAGAATAAGCGTATAGAGCGGTAGCGAAATCTGCTGATGACTGACAACGACTTCGCCTGTATTAAAAAGCACCTTTGGTATAACAAACTGGATTATTAAAATTAAAGAAAAAAACATAACAAATTGCATTAGTGTAAAATTACCGACACCGAACCCCTCTTTCTTCTTAAATTTAAATAGATAAACGGGCACAATTACAAAAAACTCAACTATAAAGCCATACGGTAAAAACAATTCAGACGCAATTAATTCTCTTCGATTGGGAAAGAGCAACGGAACAGCTGTCAGTAGAAACATCAGAAGAAAAAGAGATACGTTTAACAAACCTTCTTTTTTAGTGTTTGTTTCCATAAGCCTTTTCCCTTAGCATTATATCGTCATCATGACACTTTGTATTTTTTTGCTAAAAAACTGTTTACCTTATGAGCCAGAGCAACAAAGGATAATAATGAACTGATAATGACGACCAATTTTGACAACTCAGGTGGCGGGGTGTAAATGAAGAATTCTGCAACAACCCCAGCGCCACTAATAAATAAAAAACCAGTCATCAAAAACACAAAAAAAACAAAATTCTTGAATAAAAAGAACACGTCTAACTCCTATTCACCCGCTCGCAAATAAGGAGCGGGTGAGGGTTATCTATCGGCTGCAGGAACCGCCCATCCCACCTGAATTACAATTTCCAGAGGAATTACTGTTACCGTTATTATTACCGTTGCCACTGCCTGTGAAACAACCCCCGGCTATCGCGCCACCGACCATTCCCAGGCCTGCGCCGACGATTCCACCAGCGGCCCCAGCAATAGTGCCGCCAATGATGCCATTATTACAACCAACCACATAGCCACTGTTGTAACCAGAGCTACCTCCAGCGCCACCGTTATTGCTATTGTTTTTACTATTTGAGCCCCGAGGGGGATCGTTACGACCACCACCACCAGAAATGAAGCTCAGTAATTCTCTCTCAATTACTTTCATAAACAACTCCTTTGTTCAATGTTGTAATCCCACATACCTATTCAGCGAGGAGATTAATACCTCACTTTTTATTTCGTGCAAAGCGGTTTTTCTCGGAACTAATTAGCTTTTCTTGTAATAAAAATCCAATAAAATAGCGTATTGCTTGGCTAACTTATTGTTTTTAGGTTTAATTTAAATGACCTGGTTCGTGCTATTTTTTTGCGGCTTTATTGCTGGCAGATATCAAGATTAACGTTAATCAGAGCAATGAGCGTAGTTACTAAAATTAAAAGAAGTGTTTAATGAATCTATTAATTCGTAGATGAAGAGTAGCGACAAAGTCATTGTTCCTTTGCCGTTTATGCTATTAACGCGACCCTTTCCTCAGAGTATATTTACATCGCCGCTCCCAACGACAACTGGCACCACTGCCCCAGCTGCTGAATCGCCTGCTCCACTTCGGCATTCCAGCCAAAGCCGGCGTTGAGTCGGAAACAGTGATCGTAGCGGTCATCAGTGGCGAAAATATGCCCCGGTGCGATACCGATGCCTGCATTACGCGCCTTGAGAAACAGCGCGCGCACGTTCAACGCGCCCAATGGCATCTCCACCCATAACACATATCCTCCTTCGGGATCGGAGACGCGCGTGCCCGGCGGGAAGTAGCGCAGCACCGCCTGGCGCATGTGCTGGATTTGGTTTTTCAGCTCGCGCCGCAGCTTGCGCAGATGGGCGTCGTAGCCGCCGCTGCGCAGCAGTTCGGCAATTGCCGCCTGCGACAGCACCGAGGTTCCCATGCTGGTGGTGTATTTCAGCGAGGCGATTTTGCGCATGTAGTTGCTGCTGTGCACCCAGCCAATACGTATGCCGGGCGCGACGGTTTTCGAGAAGCCGCTGCACAAAATGGCATTTGGGCTGAAGGCGCGCATCGGGAACGGACGACGCTCGCCAAAGGCGGTATCGCCGAAAATATCATCTTCGATGATCACCACATCGTTCTCGTCGGCCTGGCGGGCGATATAGGCTTTCTGCTCGTTAGGAATGCTTTTGCCCAGCGGATTATTGATGTTGTTAATGGTGAGGTAGGCCTGCACCGCTTTGCGCTGAAATAGCGACGTCAGTTTTTCAACATTCACGTAGCCTGCAGGGCCAGCCTCCACTTCAATCACGCGTAGATTGAGGTTATGTAGCATTTGCAGCAGCACAAAATAGCAGGGCGATTCCACTGCGACGATATCGCCAGGCTGCGTCGTCGCGCGCAGCGCCAGAGAGATCGCTTCAATACAGCCATTGGTGATCAGGATGTCATCTGCACTGATATTGCAGCCATAATCCACCGCCCGGCGGGCAATTTCGGTTTTCAATGGCATATAACCGGTGCCTTTAACCGTATTCCCCAGCAGCGCCGGTTTGCTGTAACCCATCTGACGCATCAGCAAGCCGATTTTCTTGACCGGATAGAGTGAAATATCGCCGTTCGCCAGATCCAGCCGCACGCGACAGTCCGATCCCAGCATCGCCAGATGCAGTTCGGTTTGCTCGTCGAGCGGTGCAACGTCGCGCGCTTGCTCATTGATGACCGCCGGAAAAACATTATCGGCCTTGCGCGGCGCGACAAAAAACCCGGACTTCGGCCGCGCGACCGCGTAGTGCTCATCCTCAAGCGTACGTAATGTTTTTAGCGCAGTGGTCATACTGACACTGTGCTGCGTTGCCAGCGTGCGCACCGAAGGTAACCGGCTGTCGGGCGGCAGAGAACCACTATGAATGGCTTGTTTTATCTGTTCTGCAATTTGACGGTAACGACTGCCCTGTTCCGTTTCACCCGCCATCTGTTCCACCCTATTTCGTGATGATCTGTGCGTATTCACCAGATTACATTCAAAGTACTTTAGGCTGCATTAGTTAATTGAGAACCCTGCGCGCTGAAAAATTCATTCCGTAACCCCTTCGTGGCCCATTTCCGCTCGCTGCCGCCAGCAGGACAATTGCGATTTTCTTAGCCAAAGGATGAAGTGAAAAATGAATAATCTGTCCGCCATGATGAGAGAAATTGAAGAATATCTCACTGCCACGATTATCGACTCAGCCCAGCGTTGCTCGCACCGTCTGCTTGCCGCGTTACCCGATGCGGCCAATCCTGGAAACAATCGCGTACTGCTGGCTTATGGCGGCGGCAAAGACAGCAGCTATATGGTGGCGTATGTACGCTACATTCAGGGACTGATCTGGCAGCAGCACGGCAGCACGTTTCAGTTGCGCATCAGCACCAACCGCCATGCGGCGATGAACGACAGCGTGATGGAAAATATCGATCGCGTGTATCGCGCGTTGCATATCTTTGAAGATGACTTCACCGAATGTTTGGTAATCGATGGCCTGCAAATCCGCCCTTTCGATCGTCATTTGCCCATGCCAGACAGCGTACGTCAGCAGAATCGCAACGATGTGCTGATGAATGGCCACCGTTTCCGTGCCGATGCGCGCTCTACCTTTTGTAATGCCTGCAACCTCAGCATGGTGAACTCCTTTGGTTTGGCGGCGCATTATGACGGCGGCGTTGATGTGATCATCACCGGCGATTCACCGCAGGAACAAACCGCTTATCTGGCGTGGGCGCGCCATCTATCACGTCTGTTTAATGCACCGGTGGCGGATAAGTCACGCGGCTTTAGCGGCTTCCTGCAAACCTTAGATGGCGTCGCTGAGCGCTACTTTGCTGATATTTACGGCGCCGATCAGGTGACCCCCGCGCACCGTATTACCTGGCAGCTGGTGCGCGATCCGCTGTTCTTCAACATCTATCAAGACACCGCCTATGAAGCCGGCGCGCACTGGGCGCTGCTGACGGAATTTATGCATTTCCGCTTTGATGAGCTGATGTTCAGCTTTTCCGAATCGGACTGCGGCAACCCGACGTTAATGGCACATATTCGCGGTCTGCGTGCGGAGACGCTATTACAGCGTAGCTACGCCGAAGGCATTCGCGAATATGTGCGCTTTGCGCTTGGGTTAATGGTGAAAAAGGATTTCCCACCGCAGCTGATCGATGAAATGGCGGCACGTTATCAGGACGATGAAGCGATTAAACGCGCCCGTCAGCGCGCCGCGCAGTTCGCCGAGCAGGCTTTTGGTCTGAATGAAACCCAGCTGATTTGCATGATCTATTCGCCGTTTATCGCCGCAGGCCACCAGCTGAAAAACTGGCTGCAGCAGGTAGAGGATGCACCGGACGAAGCGGCAGTGCGCACGCTGCTGGGCGGCGATAACGACGATCTGCTGGTAGCGCAACAGCTGGAGCAGCTTTCTGGTTTAACCCTTACGCAAATGCGCCATTGCTGGCGCAGCGAGCAGGTGAGTTCACTGCTGGACAGCCAGCGCGGCGATGCGCTCTCACGCGTGCTGCGTTTTGATCCGCACAAAGCAGTGATTCAGGTGAATAACGGTGTGCTGCAAGACATCGTCACTGAAGTGATCTCCGGGCGTTAACCCGGTAAGGCAACGCGATGAGAAAGATTTTCCTGCAGATTGGCGCCACCCGCGATGGGCAAAATCCCTACTGCGCGGTGGCCAAACGCGAGGGCTATTTTACCGTGCTGGCGGAGATGGGCGATTTTGTCGATTACCAATCGCTAAGCATCCCGTTGCCGTTCGATCTGGTTGTGCGCCTCGATCGCCCGGAAAATCCGTGGGATGTGCTGCAGGCCTGTTTGCATGCCGGGTTAATGGAACATCCGCAGATCGTGCTGGCAGGCTTTGAGGCCTACAACACCAGCGCCGGGCGCGTGCGGGAGTTGCTGGCCGGGCCGGACGCCGCCAGGTGCTTTATTCCCCCGGATAAGTACGCTCAGCGCATGGCATTACGCAAAGCCTGGCAGCGGTTTCCGCAGCCGGAATTTCGCTTCTTCGCCTCACCGCTGAGCATCCGTGACGCGCGTGATGCCCTGCTCTATCCCTGCGTCGTCAAGCCCGTCGACGGCGGCGGCGGCCTGGGCATTTGGCTCGTCAAAGACGCGCAGCAGCTGGATGCGGTGATCAACAAGCTGGTCGATACCATGAATTACGGCGGTCGCGGCTTCAGCGGCTTTATCGTCGAGAGCTGGCTGGCTGGCGATGAGTACTCGCTGCAAGGTGTGGTGGCGGAAGGCCATGCGCTGGCGCTGACCTGCTGCCAAAAGGTGATCGAACATCACACCGATGCCGACGGCTGCGTCAGTTTTTACGAATCCGGCCATGTCGCCGTCGCGGCGCAGCAGCTGCCCGCCAGCTTCTCCAGCCTGATGAGCTTCTGCTGCGAAACCTTTGGCTATCGTCAGGGCGCGTTTCACATCGACTTCATTATGGTGAACGGCGAACCGCACTTTCTCGAAATGGGCTTTCGCCTCTCCGGCATGGGCGTGGTGAATCTGGTGCAGGAAGTCACCGGCATCAACTGGGCTGAAGTGGCGTTCCATATCGAAGCCGGTCACGGCCTGCCGCAGCTTGATTTCCCCGCCCAGCCGCCGGCGGTGGGGCGTGTACGTTTACGTCAGCGCCTGCAATATGACGCCGCAGAACGCTGGATCGCGCAGCAGCAGCGCGGTCAGCTGTTGCCGCCGCTCAATCTACCGGTGCTGGATGTCTCACCGCGATCTTCGCTGTATGCCGATCTAACCCGTCACGCCGGGATTCTGGCGACCTTTCGTCTTGCGGCAGAGAGCCGGGACGAGATTCTGGCGGTTTTCCATCAGATCCTCGACGTCTCATCGCTCACCACACAGAGAGATTTACTATGTGCAGAATGATTCTGGCGCACGGCCAATTTGATGCCGCCGCGGTGCTGGAGGCCGCACGCGCCATGAGCTGCGGCGAAACCGCCACGCATGAAGGACCGATCAAACAGCATCCCAACGGCTGGGGCTGTTTATGGCTGGAGCAAGGCCACATCCGCACGCTACACGGCACCGGCACCTTCGCCGATGCGCTGCCGGGCATTGATGTTGATCGCCTGCGCGGACGCTTTTTGGCAGTACATGTGCGCCACGCCACTTTAAGTAAGAATCAGGGTATCGAATTTTCCCATCCGCTGTGGCGCACCAGCGGCGAAACCCAGTGGTACATGATGCATAACGGGTTTTTGCCTACTGTGTATCAGCAATTAGGCATGGCCGCGTCGCGCTTCGATTCTGCCGAGTATCTTGAGTACATCGTTGATCGCGCCACGCCCGCTGATTTCACCCGCGACTATTTGCGCAACAAAATGGCGCAGGTGGCGCCAGGCGGCAGTTCGGCGAACGCAATTTTTGTTACCCGCGAAAAAGCCTGGGCATGGCAGTGGCATCCCGCTGATACACCCTATCCCAACTATTTCACGCTGCACCGTTTCCAAAACAACAACACGACATTTATCTCTTCTGAACCTATTTCGGCACTGGGCACGGCGTCTGAATGGCGCCGCATGAGCAACCATGAACTTCATGAATTTCCTTTAGGGGAGTGATCAACATGGCTATTTTCAATCAGATACGCGTTATAAACCCAGAAATGTTTGTGGAAAGTACCTGGCTGGACGACATCGTTACGGCACGCGTGCCGCTGCTGGTTTTACGCAACTTTCTAACGCCGGAGGTGCGCGAAGCCGTGGTGAACGATTTGCAACGCTGCCGCGAGCAGGTGCGCGTATCGCACTACCCCAATGGCGCGTTGACGACGCTCGGCCCTTATCTGGCGAAGCATACCGCCGCGCCGGAAAACTACTTCACCGAACTGCGCGATATCCAGCCGATGCTGCCGCCCTCGCTGCACTGCCTGCGCGATCAGATCTACCATTGGGTGAAACACGCCTTACGTCTGGAAAGCCTGCAAACCGCCAACGAGCCTGAGTTGGGCGATTACGCCGGTTCGATTGTGCGCTTCCACGCCAACGGCGTCGCCAATCCCCTGCATAACGACAATATCGTGCGTGATGCCGCCGGCAGCGGCCTGACCGTGACCGGGATCTTGCATCAGCTGAGCTGCGTGGTCTGTTTGCAGGAGTGCAACGCGGGCGGCAAGCTGCGCATCTTCAATAAGAAGTGGCAGCCTCTGGATGAGCGCTTCAAAACGCCGGGGGAACTCGGCTATCAAACCGCCGTGATTGAACACAGTGAAGTGTGTGAATTTTCACCGCGCAGTGGCGATATCTACCTGTTTAACCCGGCTTTTTATCATGAAATTGATCGTGTGGAAGGCGACACGCGCATCACCATGGGCTTTTTCTTTGGCCTGACCGACAAAAAAATGAAACACGCCATCGCCTGGAGTTAACGCCAGGTTTTAGACGAGGAGACGAGCATGAACAGTTTTGAAAAAGTGACGGCCCTGCTGGATCAGCATCAGGCGCGCTATCGCGTGGTGGAGCATGAAGCCATTGGCCAAACCGATCGAATTAGCGCCATTCGCGGTAACGATCTCAATCAGGCGGCCAAAGCGATGGTGCTGGAAGTGACGATGCCAGAGGGTGCCGATCCGCGCTATCTGCTGGCGATTGTGCCGGGTGACTGCAAGATCAACTTTAAAAGCGCCGCCCGCGCTATCGGCGGCAAGAAATCGAGCTTTGCTGCGCCTGAAAAGGCGCAGGAACTGACGCAGTGCGAGATGGGCGCGGTGCCGCCGTTTAGTTTTGATGACCGGCTGGCGCTGCGGGTTGATAATCGCCTGCGCGATGTTGGCACGCTGTGGTTTAACGCGGGTGCTCTGGATCGCTCTATGGCGTTACAGGTGGCTGATTTCTTCCGCGTTGTCGGTGAGGAATGTTGTGCCGAGATTGCGACACCGATGACGGCAACCGCCTGAATGCGGCAGTAAGGAAACGGTATGTCAGTAAAAGATATGTTGTTGGCCCTGTGTGTCGTGGTGGCGTGGGGCATCAATTTTGTGGTGATCAAGCTGGGTCTGCAGGGCATGCCGCCCTTTTTGCTGGCCGGACTGCGTTTTACCCTGGTGGCATTTCCGGCGATCTTCTTTGTGAAGCGTCCGGCGATTCCCCTGCGCTGGCTGGTGGTTTATGGCATGACCATTAGCTTCGGCCAGTTCGCCTTTCTGTTCCTTGCCATCAAGCTCGGCATGCCCGCGGGATTGGCGTCATTGGTATTGCAGGCGCAGGCATTTTTCACCCTGCTGCTCGGCGCGCTGTTCCTGGCGGAGAAGCTGCGCTGGAATCACATCGTCGGGATTTTAGTGGCGACGCTCGGCATGTTTATGCTGGCGACCGCCGGCATGGAGGGGCAAACCACCGCGGGCATCACGCTCACCACCATGATGCTGACGCTGGCTGCGGCGCTGTCGTGGGGCCTCGGGAACATCACCAACAAAATCATTTTGCGTAATCGCAGCGTGCCGGTGATGTCGCTGGTGGTATGGAGCGCGCTGGTTCCGGTCGTGCCGTTCTTTGCCTGCTCATGGCTGTTTGAGGGGGAAACGGTGATTGTCACCAGCCTGCTGCATATCTCGCTGCAAACCCTATTGGCGCTGATCTACCTCGCCTTTGTCGCCACCATCATGGGCTATGCGATTTGGGGCAATCTGCTCAGCCGCTACGAAACCTGGCGTATAGCGCCGCTCTCTTTGCTGGTACCGGTGGTGGGGATTCTCAGCGCTGCGTTGATTCTGAATGAGACCCTGTCGCTACGGCAGATGATCGGCGTTTCCGTGATCATTCTCGGCCTGCTGGTCAATGTATTTGGCGGGATGGTGACGCAGCGATTAGCGGTGCGCACCTAAACAAAAACGCCGCATCTCTGCGGCGTTTTCATTCAACTGAGTATCCTGATTACAGGATTTCGATACGACGTGGTTTCGCCTCTTCCGGGACAATACGCACCAGATCGATGCTTAACAGACCATTTTCCAGACGCGCATCGCGCACCGTAATGTGATCGGCCAGCTGGAATTTGCGCTCGAAGTTGCGTTCGGCAATGCCCTGATACAGGTATTTACGCTCCTGCTGCTCTTCAGGATGCGCACCGCGCACCACCAGCACATTGTCGTGAGAGGTGATATCTAATTCGCTCTGCGCGAAGCCTGCTACGGCAATGGTGATGCGGTAGAAGTTCTCATCCACCAGCTCGACGTTGTACGGAGGATAGCCACCGTTGGCCTGGTTCTGATTGGTCTCTAGCAGGTTAATTAAACGATCAAAACCAATTGCAGAACGATAAAGCGGAGAGAGATCAAAGTTACGCATAATAAGACTCCTGATAATCAGCAAGTTTAGGCAACCTTCCACCATGGACAGGTTGTTTAGCCCGTTGCTGCCCCTTACGGCAACAGCAACAACACTGTTCTCTGAAAATGGGTGCAGCCTGATGACTTTCAAGGGCTAATGCGTATTTTTTTACAGCAATTCTGACGATATGGCATACACTCAGGGGACGATTCGCCTGAAATGCCAGACATGGCCACAGAGCTTTGCTAACGTCAGGTGACACACTCCAGCCAGGGCGATGCCATGTCTGAAGGGATGATGAAAATGAATATGATGAAACGCTTTCCGCTCACCGCTATGCTGGTGTGCACGACCTTTGCGACCTCGGGCTGCTCCAGCGTTATGTCTCATACTGGCGCAAGTCAGGGCTATTATCCCGGCACGCGCGCCAGCGCAGAGATGCTGACTGACGACAAAACCAGTTGGGCGATCAAGCCGCTGGCGCTGATCGATTTACCTTTCTCCGCCGTGATGGATACGATTCTGCTGCCGTGGGATTACTTCCGTTCCGATGACGACAGAAGTAAAGATTCCATACACGAGCGCGTGCTGCAGAGCGAAAAGCTGGCGGGCACCCAAGCCAGCCTGGCGACTGCAGCATCTATGCCTGGGGAATCGCACTGACGCAGAATAGCTGACGCCACCCCTCAACATCCCGCATATAGGCGATCTGCTCGCCATCCGGCGACCATACCACTGCATCACCGGATGGCGCTTGCTCACTACGTTGTGTCAGACGTGAGCATTGCCCCGTCGCCACCTCACAGCGCATGACGCTGTTATCGCAAATGAAGGCTATCGCGTTGCCAGCAGGTTGCCAGCTGAAGGCGGACTGAATGCTACTCGCCAGCTGTGTGATCTGACGCGGTTCTCCGCCATTAGGCGATACCTGCCACAGCTGCACGACATCGCGATCGTCTGCCATTAAGAAGGCAATGGCGCTGCCGTTGGGTGCGGCGCGTAGCCAATGACGCGGCTGCGGTGCTAAACCTCTGCCGTACGTAATGCGTCGCTGCTGCACGCCCGCCGGGGGCGCAGGCAGTTTTTCGGCTGTGCCCTGCAAAGGCGATGCGCCTGCTTTCGCGTAATCCGCCAAGGGTTCGGGTAAATCCACGACAAAGATTTCTGCCACTTTGTCGCCATTCGCCGCACGCGTATCGCCGATAAAGGCAATTGCCCAGCGCTGCCAGCTTCCATCGGCTTTCTGATAGCCTTGATCACCTATCCAGCACTCCTCATAAGCGCGGTCAATCTGATCGCTGCCGGGCTGTGGCTCACGCTGCGTCTGGCTTATCAGCACGCAATAATGGCTGCCGTCATATTCACGCGGATGCTGTTTGGGCGGACACACCGGATGCAGAGGCACCGCAACGCCCACGTTGCGCAGGTCATCGCGCGCATCCTTTTCATGCATCACGTGATCGTTGTAGGTAAAACTCAGGCGTGTCCCATCGGGGCTGAAAACGTGCACATGTGAACCACCGCGTAATGCCCCGGGCGTATAAGGCGCGGTGATGTCACAGGCATCGAGATTCTCCGCCATGCCTTGCTGCACGATTACGCCGCGACGGTGATGAAAATCATAGCGCCAGTGTGCATCCGGATGTTCTGGGCCGTGGATGCAGACATAACGTGGTGGCAAATCCGGGCTAACGGTCACCACGCCAACGTGTGCGCCATCGCGCGCCTGATACAGCACTTCAACGGCACCACTCGCCACATTGACGCGTTCGATAGTCAGGCTGGTAAAAGAGGCGCCGGAAGGTCGCACATCAAACGCCAGCCATTGGCTGTCGCCGGTCCAGACGTTGATGTTGGTCAACTGGTGATGACGCTGAGCAAAGGTGAGTTGTTTTTCTGACATGAGGCAACCTTACAGCTAACAGTTGCCGGATAAATTACGTGATTTGCAGGCGGGATGCGACTAAACCCGGTCGCCATTATCGTGCGGCTATTAGCCAGGTCGCCATGAATGGCGACCCTACGGCACGGTTTTGTAGGGTGCGCATTCATGCGCACCGGATGAGTTAACCCACGCGCTTCACATCACCAACCAGCAGGATGTACGACAACGCACCGATCAGCGCCACGGCTGAGATATACACCAGCGCAGGCGCAAAGCCATAATCCTGCGCCAGATAGCCCACCACCAGCGGTACAGTGATGCCGCCCAGGCCACCGACAAAGTTGAACATCCCGCCGGTCAGGCCAATCAAGCGCACCGGCGCCAGCGACGACACCAGCGACCAGGTAATCGAAGCGAAGCCGTTGCCGAAGAAGGCGATGGCCATCAACGTCATAATCCAGATGGGATCGTTAGTGTAGTTAGCGCCCATGATGCAGGTTGAAATCAGCAAGCCACAGATAATCGGCGTTTTACGGGCGAACCCAAGTGAACGGCCGCTGCGCACCAGGCGATCGGCAACGATGCCCGACAGAATCACGCCAACAAACGCCGCGAGGAAAGGCACCGTGGTCATAAAGCCCGCGGTCAGCGCCGCGATGTGTTTTTCCTGCGTCAGGTAGTTCGGGAACCAGGTCAGGAAGAACCACAGCGTTGACGTCACCGCGAATTGGCCGAGATACACGCCGCACAGCTTGCGATGGAATACCAGTTTCCAGTCGGCAGCGGTAAGTTTGGTACGGGTTTTCTTCTCGCTCGGCGCATCGCCATCAACCATCGCGCCCCCTTCGCGGATGTAATCCAGCTCGGCTTTGTTGATGCCTTTGCTCTGACTCGGTGCCTGATAGCACTTGATCCAGACCAGCGACCAGATAATGCCGATGGCCCCGGTGATGATGAACACCCAATGCCAGCTCAACAGTTCCTGGATCCAGATCAGCAGCGGCGTCAGGAATGCCAGGCCAACAAACTGGCCGGAGGTATAAAAGCCCACCGCTGAAGCGCGCTCCTGTTCCGGGAACCAACTGGTCACCAGACGGTTATTGGTGGGAAAGGCGGGCGCTTCAAAGATGCCCGTAATAGCGCGCAGGCCAATTAAGGATAATAAGCCCGTCGCGAATCCCTGGAATAGCGTTGCGACCGACCAACCAAAGATGGCAATAAAATAGGTTAAGCGTGAACCAACGCGATCAAGGAACCAACCGCCGGGAATCTGGCACAGCGTATATAACCAGGCAAAGGCAGAAAATACATAACCCATTTGCGCTTTGGTGATGCCGAATTCTTCCTGAATATGGGCAGAGGCCACCGCTAAATTAGCGCGATCGACATAACAAATAACCACCGTAATAAAGATCATCAACAAGGTAATATAACGACGGCGCGTCGGTTTGGCGTGAACAGCAGAGAGATCCATGGTGTTTCTCCGTAATCGCGATTGCCGTTAAGACGCGATAAAGCGCGCCCCGATAAACGCAGGTAGTGGTAACAAAGGTAAAGCCGCCGTGGCGGTAAATAAGCTGTGCCGGGAAAAAGGCTGAGTGAAGCCCTATGCCCTATTTCACCGGCATATAATCGTTTAGATTTAATTTAATTAAATTTAATATCCTAAATAATTTAAGTGGCAGAAAACACATCTGCAGCTTAAATTAAGATGGGTATTTACCATTCAGCAACTGAACCGTCCGGGAATCTCCAGAGTGGGTTTCTCCAGTCCGGTGCATTTTTACTACGCTCAATCACTAACTCTTCGTTAATTTCCACGCCGAGGCCCGGTTTATTTAACGGATAGAAATGACCGTCATCCATTTTGAAATCGTCTTTATTGATCACGTAATCGAGCAGTTCAGCGCCCTGATTATAGTGAATCCCCATGCTTTGTTCCTGGAACACCGCGTTGCGCGAGACGAAATCGACGTGCAGGCACGCCGCCAGCGCAATCGGGCCCAGCGGGCAGTGTGGTGCCAGCGCGACATCGTAGGATTCGGCCATTGCGGCAATTTTGTAGCACTCGGTGATACCGCCCGCATGCGACAGATCCGGTTGCAGAATCGCCAGACCACCCGCTTCCAGCACGCGTTTGAATTCAAAGCGCGAGAACATACGTTCGCCAGCGGCAATTGGGATGTGGGTTTGTGCGGCGAGGCGCGGATAGTATTCCGCCTGTTCGGCCAGCACCGGCTCTTCAATAAACAACGGACGATAGGGTTCCAGCTCTTTGATCAGCACTTTTGCCATTGGCGCACTGACGCGACCGTGGAAATCGAGGCCGAATTCAATCTCTTTACCGAAGGCTTCACGAATCTGTGCCACGGTATTGACGGCCTCGTCGACTTTGCGGGCGTTATCAATAATGCCCATCTCTTCACAGCCGTTGAGTTTAAAGGTATCAAAACCGATAGTGCGCAGTTTCTTAATGCCATCAATCACCTCTGATGGACGATCGCCGCCTACCCAGCTGTAGGCTTTGATGCTGTCGCGCACTAAACCACCCAGCAGTTGATAAACCGGTACGCCCAGCGCTTTACCTTTGATATCCCACAACGCCTGATCGATACCGGCAATCGCGCTCATCAGAATCGGGCCACCGCGATAGAAACCACCGCGATACATCACCTGCCATAAATCATTGATGCGCGCCGGATCCTGGCCAATCAAATACTCCGACAGCTCGTGTACCGCCGCTTCCACGCTGCGAGCGCGCCCTTCGATGACCGGTTCGCCCCAGCCGACAATGCCTTCATCGGTTTCAATTTTCAGGAACATCCAGCGCGGCGGCAGGCGATAAGTGGTCAGTTTGGTAATTTTCATCGTACAGCGTCCTTATAAGCAGCAATAAATGCGCGAGCCTGTTCCACAGTGCGCGACAACGGTTGCCCGGCGCGATAAAGATCGCTACCTAAGCCGGCACCAATGCAGCCTGCGGCCATAAATTCATGCAGATTCTCCGGCGTCACGCCGCCCACGGCAAACACCGGCACCTCTGGCGGCAATACCGCTTTCAACGCTTTGATGTAGCCCGGACCAAAAGCCGACGACGGGAAAATTTTCAGCGCCTGCGCACCGGCCTGTAAAGCAGTGAACGCTTCGGTGGCGGTCGCACATCCGGCGGCAACGATCATGCCTTTGGCCACCGCCTGGCGGATAACCGCAGCATCGGTATTCGGCGTGACCACTAATTTGCTATTCAGCGTCGCCAGCTCGTCGACCTGCGCCGGATTCAGCACCGTGCCGGCGCCAATTAACGCCTTGTCGCCAAAGGTTTTCACCATCGCGCCAATACTTTTGGCCCATTCCGGCGAGTTCAGCGGGATTTCAATCGCGTCGAAACCCGCGTCGATCAGTGCGCCAACGTGCGCTTCCGCTTCATCCGGCGTGATACCGCGAAGAATCGCGATCAGCGGAACCTTAGTTTGCCAGGACATTCGCAATACTCCTTATTCCGTGCTGGAAAGCACGATCGCCCTCCAGCGTGACTGAATCCATGCCGATAAAATGCAGCGCCTGCTGATAGCGTTGCGCCAGCGCACTTCCGGCAATAATGGTGATCGGTTGACTGCCTGCCGCGTGGTTTTTTGTCATTAGCGCCACTTCGTGGCCGATCAGTAAACCTGAGAGAAAATCACTGATATGACGGCGATCGCGCGCGCCGAGTACGTGTGAAGCACGCACCTCAAACAGCCGAGACAGAATCGAGGCATCGTTGCTACCGATCTGTAGGCCATCGTGGAAGGCGGTGGCGTTCTCTTCTTGCTGCGGTAAACCGGCGCCCACCAGCGACTGTTTCAGCAGCAGATGGTGTAGCTCACCGGTCATTACGGTACGGAAATCCAGCACGCGATCCTGTTCCACCTGCACCCATTTAGCATGCGTACCGGGCATGACGTAGAGCGGCGCGGGCTGCAATGCCAGCGCACCGAGTAGCTGTGTCTCTTCACCGCGCATCACGTTGTAGTTGTCGTCACGTTCGACGCTCAGTCCCGGCACGATCCATGCCTTATCTTCAACGCGCGTCAGTCGGCTACTCAACTCACCCAACGCCACCGGGCAGGACAGATAGGGCACCGATAGCCAGCCCGCGTTGCTGCCAACCATGCCGGCCATGACGACGGGAACGTCATTGGTTGGCCAACCGTCGGTCACGCTGGTAAAGACCTCGGCGGGAGTGCGATCGCCCAGGCGCGTGACACCCGCTTCTGAACGGCGCTCCTCTTTGCATTCACCGGCCTGATAATACCAGGCGCGCAGGTTGGTCGATCCCCAATCAATCGCGATATAGCTGGTCACATAATCTCCTTGAGTCGTGCCGTTGAGCTGGCAATCATCGCTTTAGCCGCCTGCTCCGCTGCATCACCATCCTGATGGCGAATGGCATCAAACAGCGCTTTATGTTCGGCTAAGGTGCGCGGCATGTTGCCTTCATCAGCCATATAGGTTTGCGCAAACACCGCTTTTTGCAGCTGGCTGATTGCCACATTGAGCTGCTGCAATACCGGGTTGTGCACCGAATTCAACACCGCTTCGTGATAGCGAATATCCGCTTCGTTAAAGGCTTCACGATTGAGGTGATTGGCCACCATGGCGTTGTAGGCCAGCTCAATGGCGGCCAGATCGGTTGAAGTGGCGCGCTCGGCTGACCAGCGCGCAATCTGCGGCTCCACCAGCACACGCACTTCGTTCATTGCCGCAATCAGACGCGGATCCTGATCGTGCGCCAGCGCCCACTGCAACACATCGCTATCCAGATAGTTCCACTGGTTACGTGGCGTAACGAAGGCGCCGCGATAGCGCTTCATCTCCATTAAACGCTTCGCCATCAGCGAACGAAAAACTTCACGGATGATGTTGCGCGAGGTGCCAAAACGCTCACACAGTTCAGCTTCCGCCGGCAACGCCGCACCTGGCATAAACTTCCCTGCCACAATCTCTTCACCCAGCGTGAGGATGATGCGTTCCGTTTTACTTAATTGTTCTTGCGTCATGATGTTCCATTCAGTGAAAGGCTATAGCGCATCAGATTACTGCTTTCGTTCCGCGAAGCCTACGCCGCCGATTGTAGTACCATAACGTTAAGCTGTACTACAATGTGGATCACAAAATAGACAATCCATATGTGAAATCGCGGTAGGGTTGCCAGAAATGGCGTAATGCTCGTCAGTTAAACCTGAATCGGTCACCATGAATGGTGACCCTACGTGGATATAGCCCGGGTTTTCGTAGGGTGCGCATTCATGCGCACCAGCATAAACAGGCATTTTTTTGCTTAACCGATCGGTATTACGCCAGGAATGGCGACCTTAAAATCGCATCGAGAGGTTTGTTGGGTCGCCACTCATGGCGACCCAATCACAACGTGAGGAGAAAAAAGAAGGGCTTACAGCACCAGCTCTTCGATAGCGTGCGCCACGCCATCTTCCATGTTGGTTTTGGTAATGAACTGCGCAATTTTTTTCACCGAATCAATGGCATTACCCATTGCTACGCCCGTTCCAGCATACTCAATCATGGCCAGATCGTTTTCCTGATCGCCAATCGCCATCACCTCCTCACGCGCCAGGCCAAGTTTCTCAGCCAGCATTTTCACGCCTTGTCCTTTATTCGCACGCGAATCGAGGATTTCGAGGTAATACGGGGCGCTTTTGAGGATGGTGTAATTATCGCGAGCCTGCTGTGGCAAACGCTGAATGGCAGAATCCAGCAGATCGGGTTTATCGATCATCATCAGCTTAGGGAAGCGCATGGCGCGATCCATTTCTTCAACAGAGCGATAGCGCACCGGAATGCCAGTGAGGCTCGCTTCGTGGATGGTGAATTCGCTGATGTCTTTGTTTGGCGTATAGAGGAAGGATTTGTCGAAAGCCTGGAAGTGGACGCCAAGTTCACGCGCTAGCTGTTCAATATAAAGGTAGTCGTCAAAGCCCAGGGTAATTTCTGCAACGCATTCACCATCATTGGCACGATGCACCAGCGCACCGTTATAACTGATGCAGTATTGGCCCTCATCAACCAAATTCAGCTCCATTAAATAGCGCTGAATACCGACATAGGGACGGCCAGTGGTAAGCACCACCATAACGCCTTTTTTGTGCGCGCGCTCAATCGCGGATTTAACGGCGGGCGTGATCTCATGCTGCGGATTGAGCAGCGTGCCGTCCATATCGATTGCAACCAGTTTTATTGCCATAACGTCCTCGTTGAGTCAGGGTTTTGATCAATGCTAGCGCGATTCAGCTCACATTGGCCAGTTTCACACCAGACTTAAGACTTTTTACTCAACCATTAAAAAAGGCCATCATATACATGATGGCCTGAAATACAGGGAGCAAGAGGCTGGTTTTACTGGCTCATTGCGTCTTTTTTCATTTTATCTTCTTTACCCATCGCATCCTTCTTCATGCCCATAGCATCTTTGTGCATGCCGTCTTTTTTCATGCCCATTTCATCTTTGTGCATGCCCTCTTTCTTCATGCCCATTTCATCTTTGTGCATGGCCTCTTTCTTCATGCCCATTTCATCTTTTTTCATGGCGTCTTTGCCCATGGTGTCAGCAGCATAGGCAACGGACATGGTCATCATTGAAGCGATAAAGGTTGCTACGATTACGTTTTTCATAGGGTGTTTCCTTACATTATTTTCATTTATGAAGCGTATTGGCGCACCAGGCACCGGGTTTTTAGCGATCAGCTTCCGCCGAACCAGTTGTATCCTTCGTCTTCCCAGTAACCGCCGGTATAACGGTTGGTTACTTCAATCACCTGTATATGCTTTGGATTTTTGTATCCCAGCTTGGTTGGGATACGGATTTTCATCGGATAACCATATTCAGGCGGTAAAATGCGTCCATCCCAGCTCAATGCCATGATGGTTTGTGGATGCAGCGCCGATGCCATATCGATGCTGGTGTAGTAATCATCTGCACATTTGAAACTGACATATTTGGCCGTGGTATCAGCCCCGATGAGTTTCAGGAAGTCAGCAAAACGCACGCCGCCCCAGCGGCCAATCGCGCTCCAGCCTTCCACGCAGATATGGCGCGTAATCTGATCAACCTGCTGCATATTGTAGAGCTGTGGCAGCGACCAGCTGCGCTTATCACTCACCAGACCGGCAATCTCCAGGCGCCACTGTTCGCCATTAACCTGTGGAATATCCTCTTCACCGTAAAACGCGTTGAACGGGAAAGACTTAGCGATACGATCTGCGCTGTATTCCGGTGCCAAACTGGCAGGATTAAATAGCCAGCCCTGAACGCGATCGTTGAAGCGAGAAAAGCTATTCAGCACGCTATCCACGTCGGGCGTTTCGCGGAGATCGCAGCCGGTTAGCATCACCACCCCACCAAGTGTTAATCCCTGGCGTAAAAAACGGCGACGTGCGGATGAATCCAGCTGGCGCGCCAAAAGTTGCTGCGCTTCTTTTACTACTGCCTCCGCATCGCCCGGTGAAAGTCCGAGATTACTTTTTTTCATTTCGCTCTCCTTAGCGTCCACGCAGCATGGCAATGAAGGTTTTAGGCACCAGCGCCACCATCACCAGATGCACCACGACAAAACCCATCAGCGCTGTCATCGCGTAAAAATGGATGAAACGCGCGGCCTCATAACCGCCAAGGAGTTCGCGTAACAATCCAAACTGGACGGATTTCCATAACACCAGCCCAGACAGCACCAGCAGCAGGCAATCCACCATTACAAACAGATAGGCAGCCCGTTGAACGTTGTTGTACTGCCGTAAATCCGCATGTGCCAGTTTGCCCTTTAGCGCGTTGATGGCATCCTGCTGGAGCCCACGTAGCGTCAGCGGTAGAAACTTTTTGGCAAAACGTCCGGTCACGATATTCATCGTCAGATAAAACACACCATTCGCAGCGAAAATCCACATGGCGGCGAAGTGCCACTGCAGCGCTCCGCCTAACCAGCCGCCGAGAGTGACCTCGCTCGGAAAATAAAAGTCGAATAGGGGTGAAGCGTTATAAATGCGCCATCCGCTCAACGTCATAAGCACAATGGCTGCGGCATTGATCCAGTGGCACGCTCGCAGCCAGCGTGGATGAATCACGGCCGGGCATGCGGTTTTTTTGTCCAAATGAATGTCCATATCATCTGCCTCCCTTTTTAATGTGGCCGCATTGTTGCGCGGGCCCGCTCTGCCCTATGACAAGAAATGTCTCAATGACTGGCTTTTAAACCCGCGGCCCCATGGAGAAATTTTCAATCCGTATCTGAGCGCAGCGTTTAAGGACTGAATGCTATTGTGGTGCGTTGTTGTTCACTAAAGCCTCACGCAGGTTTAAACAAAATGTGAACACTTTCCGCTGTCTTTAGCGGTAAATTGATCTGATAAGCGAAGCAGGAATGGATGATGCACGACGCAAAAAAAATACTTATCGTCGAAGATGACTGCGGAATTGCCGACGTTTTACGTCTGAACTTTCAGGATGAAGGCTACGACGTAACCCACGCAGCCGAAGGGAATCTCGCTGTGCAGCTGCTTGAAACCCAGCATTGGGATGCCTTAATTCTTGATTTGATGTTGCCCGGCGTGGATGGATTAGAAATCTGTCGTCGAGCCCGCGCGATGAAGCGTTATACGCCAATTATCATGATCAGCGCACGTTCAAGCGAGGTGCATCGCGTATTGGGTCTGGAACTGGGTGCAGATGATTACCTGCCAAAACCTTTTTCCGTACTGGAACTGGTGGCGCGGCTCAAAGCCCTTTTTCGTCGCCAGGAGGCGATGGCCATCAATTCACGCATGGAAGCCGGTACGCTGCACCACGAGGCGCTAATGATTGATCCCATGGCACGAGAAGTCTGGCTGCGCAGCAAGCCAGTGAATTTAACGCCGCGTGAGTTCGATCTGCTCTATTACTTTGCCAGGCATCCCGGAAAAGTTTTTTCTCGCCTCAATCTGCTTAATCAGGTTTGGGGTTATCAACACGATGGTTATGAACACACCGTAAACACCCATATCAACCGTTTACGGTTGAAAATTGAAGACAACCCAGCCGAACCCCGCTACATCCTGACGGTGTGGGGGAAAGGCTATAAATTTTCGCTGCCTGCGAATTAGGTTTTAAACATGAAACGCCTGACACTTAGCCAGCGCCTGGCGCTGGTTTTTGCTTCTCTGCTATTACTTTGCACACTGTTGTCGGGCTGGATGCAGATTCGCATTAATGCACAATATGGCAGCGCCGTGGTTCAACGCTTATCCGACGGACTTGCCAGACATATCGCCAGCCTTAATCCCGATATGATTGGCGAAAAAGGCGTTAACCTGCCGCTCATGAAGGCGCTGTTTAATGATTTGATGGCGCTCAACCCCAGCGTTGAGGTCTATTTGCTGGATTTGCAGGGCAATATTCTGGCCGATGCCGCGCCGCCTCATCATATTAAACGTACCAACGTCAGCGTTGCCCCCCTGCGATCACAGCTCAACGGCGCCGCTGCGCCAGTTTATGGTGATGACCCGCGTAATCTGCAGGAGAAGAAAGTGTTTAGCGTTGCGCCCCTTTCGCTTAATGGCCAGCCTGTTGGCTATCTGTATGTCATTCTCCAGGGAGAAAATTATCTCCAGCTGGAGCAGGAAGCGCAGCTCGATATTTTACAGCGTACGTCATTGTGGTCTTCTTTATTGGTGGTGCTGTTTGGGCTGACGGCGGGCGTGGTGGCGTTCAGTTTAATTACCCGACCGATGCGTCAGTTAACGCAGCGCGTACGCAAACTTAACCGCGAAGACATGACGGAGATAAAACAGCTAGCCGAGTTACCGTTGCCGCAACAACAAGAAAAGGATGAGGTGGCGGTATTACAAGGTGCTTTTGTCGGTATGGCGCGTCGCGTTGCCTTTCAGTGGGAAAAGCTGGCTTATCAGGATCAGCTGCGCCGCGATTTTGTCGCCAATATCTCGCACGACCTGCGCACGCCGCTCACCACTTTGCATGGTTATCTTGAAACCTTGCTGTATAAAGCGGATAGCCTAAAAGCAGATGAAAGTCAGCGTTATTTGCATATCGCGCTTTCGCAAAGCCAGAAAGTGAGCATGTTAGCCCAGCAGTTATTTGAATTGGCGCAGCTGGAATATGGCGTGATAAAACCCAACTGTGAGGCGTTTAGTCTTTCTGAACTCACTTACGATGTGGTGCAGAAATTCGAATTAATGGCCAGCACGCGTAATATTCGCTTCGTGGTGGATATGCCAGACCAGTTGCCGCAGGTAAATGCCGATGTCTCAATGATTGACCGTGTGCTAACTAACTTACTGGATAACGCGCTTAAATATACGCCACAGGCGGGTACGATTGAAGTTACGCTGCGTAACGCAGAGCGTGAGGTTGAAGTGAGCCTGAAAGATTCCGGGCCGGGTATTCCCGAGGCTTTACGAGCCACACTGTTTGAGCGTCCTTCTGCACTTTCCCATGCCAGCACCCGAAAAAACAGCGGTGGTTTAGGATTAATGGTGGTACGCCGCATTCTGCAGCTGCATGGCAAAGATATCCGCCTGGATGAAAAATACCCCGGCGCATGCTTCCGTTTCTCCGTCCCACGCTGAAAATAAAAAACCCTTCCACCAGGGAAGGGTTTTCTGTCTCGGCCTTATCGATTAGATATCGATATTGGCCGCTTTCAGCGCATTCTCTTCGATAAACGCACGACGCGGTTCAACTGCATCGCCCATTAAGGTAGTGAACAGCTGATCAGCAGCAATAGCATCCTTGATCGTCACGCGCAGCATGCGGCGGCTATCCGGATCCATGGTGGTTTCCCACAGCTGCTCAGGGTTCATCTCACCCAAACCTTTATAACGTTGAACAGACAGACCACGACGCGACTCTTTCACCAGCCACTCAATCGCCTGCTCGAAGCTGCTTACCGGCTGGCGACGTTCACCACGTTCGATAAATGCATCTTCTTCGATCAGACCACGCAGCTGCTCGCCCAGACTACAGATTTTGCGGTATTCCGGGCCATCGATGAATTCACTATCCAGCGGATAATCGGTATCAACACCGTGGGTGCGGACACGCAGCACCGGTTCGAACAGATTCTGTTCGCGGTTTGCACGCACCTGCGCCACATAGCTGCTGCCATGCGCCTCGCGCTCGGTGAGATACGCGACTAAAGCGTCGATCCAGCCCTGTACTGCGGCTTCGTCACTGAGGTCATTTAACGTTGGATGGTAGATCAGACCACGCAGCAGAGCCGCTGGGAAACGACGCTCCATACGCTTGATCATGCGCTGCGTACTGTTGAAATCAGCCACCAGCGTTTCCAGCGGCTGACCCGCCAAAGCTGGCGCGCTGGCATTGGTGTGCAGCGTTGCGCCATCGAGCGCGATAGAAATCTGATATTGATCCATCGCTTCGTCGTCTTTAATGTACTGTTCTTGCTTGCCTTTCTTCACTTTGTACAGCGGCGGCTGAGCAATATAGACGTGACCACGCTCCACGATTTCCGGCATCTGACGATAGAAGAAGGTCAACAGCAGCGTACGGATGTGCGAGCCGTCGACGTCCGCATCGGTCATGATGATGATGCTGTGATAACGCAGTTTGTCCGGGTTGTATTCGTCGCGACCGATACCACATCCCAGCGCAGTAATCAGCGTGGCGACTTCCTGCGACGCCAGCATCTTGTCGAAACGCGCTTTCTCCACGTTCAGGATTTTACCTTTCAGCGGCAGAATCGCCTGGTTTTTACGGTTACGGCCCTGCTTGGCGGAGCCGCCTGCGGAGTCACCCTCCACCAGGTAGATTTCAGACAGCGCCGGATCGCGCTCCTGACAATCCGCCAGTTTGCCCGGCAGACCGGCCAAATCCAGCGCACCTTTACGGCGCGTCATTTCACGCGCACGACGCGCCGCTTCACGCGCACGCGCCGCATCAATGATCTTGCCAACCACGATTTTGGCGTCAGATGGATTTTCCAGCAGGTATTCTGCCAGCAGTTCGTTCATCTGCTGCTCAACCGCCGATTTCACTTCTGAAGAGACCAGCTTGTCTTTGGTCTGGGAAGAGAACTTCGGATCCGGCACTTTCACCGAAACCACGGCGATCAGACCTTCACGCGCATCGTCACCGGTGGCGCTGACTTTGGCTTTTTTACTGTAACCTTCTTTATCCATGTAGGCGTTCAGGGTACGCGTCATTGCCGCACGGAAACCGGCCAGGTGCGTACCGCCGTCGCGCTGTGGAATGTTGTTGGTGAAGCAGTAGATGTTTTCCTGGAAACCGTCGTTCCACTGCAGCGCCACTTCCACGCCAATGCCATCTTTCTCGGTAGAGAAATAGAACACGGTGGGATGGATTGGCGTTTTGTTTTTGTTGAGATACTCAACAAACGCCTTGATACCGCCTTCGTAGTGGAAGTGATCGCTCTTGCCGTCGCGTTTATCTTCGAGACGAATCGAGACGCCAGAGTTGAGGAACGAGAGTTCACGCAGGCGCTTCGCCAGGATGTCGTACTCAAACTCAATCACATTAGTGAAGGTTTCATAGCTCGGCCAGAAACGCACGCGGGTACCGGTTGCGTCGGTATCACCTGATACCGCCAGCGGTGCCTGCGGCACGCCGTGCTGATAAACCTGCTGGTGCACTTTACCTTCGCGACGAATGGTCAGCTCCAGCTTCTGCGACAGGGCGTTTACCACGGAAACGCCGACGCCGTGCAGACCGCCCGATACTTTATATGAGTTATCATCAAATTTACCGCCTGCGTGCAGAACGGTCATGATCACTTCCGCCGCAGAGACGCCCTCTTCCGGGTGAATGCCGGTAGGAATACCACGTCCATCATCCTGCACGGAAACCGAGTTATCGGCATGAATAGTAACGGTAATGTCACTGCAGTGACCGGCGAGCGCTTCGTCGATAGCGTTATCCACGACTTCGAATACCATGTGATGCAGACCGGTGCCGTCATCCGTATCGCCGATGTACATGCCCGGGCGTTTGCGTACCGCATCAAGCCCTTTCAGGACTTTGATACTTGAGGAGTCATAAGAATTCGACATCAACGTTTCTCGCTCATTTAATCTTCAGGTTGAACCACTATTTTACCCTGTTCCACGCGGAACATCTTGCCCTTTTCATCACTCATGTCGATTACATGCTCGACACCAATGGCGCTGACAAATACTTGAGCCTGCGTGGCTTTTAGGCGTTCAGCTAACAGCCGGCGACGGGTGTCATCCAGCTCTGAGGCAAAGTCATCAATCAGATACAAACAGCGTCGTCCGCTGCTGCGCGTCAGATATTCGCCCTGCGCTAAGCGCAGCGCGCACATCAGTAGCTTTAACTGACCGCGTGAGAGTAAATCTTCCACCGGCGTGCCCTCAGCACGAATACGAAAATCGGCTTTATGCGGGCCGCTGGCGGTGTAGGTGAGCGCGCGATCGCGCTCGAAATTACGCTCCAGCAATTCGGCGTAGTCGCTCTCTTTATCCCAGCCGCGCTGGAAAGAGAACGCTAGCTCGAACTCTGGTAAAAATTGGCCACAGGTGGCGATGATCTCGCGGGAAATCGCCGCGCTGTATTCGGCGCGCCATGCGCTGATTTGCTCGGCCAGCGGCACCAGTTCCTGATCCCACGGACGAATCTGGCTGTAGCGCGATACCTGACGCAGCGCCGCATTGCGCTGTTTCAGCAGACGACGCAGATTGCTCCAGGCATGGAAAAAGCCGGGCGCGGCGTGGAAACAGCCCCAATCGATATAGGCGCGACGATATTTGGGACCGCCATTCAGCAGCGTAAAACCTTCCGGCGTGATCAGCTGCATGGGTAACAGTTGCGCTAACTCGGCGACTTTATGACCGTCGCTGCCATCAATGCGTACTTTGCTGTCGCCGGCGCGATTTTTGGTTAACCCCACCGACAGTTCGCGTTCACTGCCTTCAATTCGGCCGTGCAGCACAAAGGCGTCTTGATCGTGACGAATAACGCGCCCCGCTTGCAAACTGCGAAACGCACGACCGTGGCCCAGCGTGTAAATCGCCTCCAGCACGCTGGTCTTGCCGCTACCGTTGGCGCCAACTAAAAAATTGAAACCGGGGGCCAGCGCCAGATCGGCCTGCTCAATATTGCGAAAATCTTTAATCAGGAGGCGGGTTAAAGCCATGAAGTGTTCCGGGATGAAGCTATTCGGGATCTTGTAGGGGAGCCATTAATGGCTCCCAGGATGGTGCGAACATTCGCCAGGTCGGCATAAATGCCGACCTTACAAGCGCATTGGCATAACTACGTATGCCGCGGCTGGACTGGCAACATCTTCAATCTGCACGCTCGACACCGAATCAGTCAGCAGCAAACGCACGTTCTCGCACTTCAGCGCATTCAATACATCCAGCACATAGCTGACGTTGAATCCGATCTCCAGATCGGTGCCGTTGTAAGAGACATCCAGCATCTCTTCCGCTTCTTCCTGCTCGGGATTATTTGCCGTGATTTTGAGCTGATTTTCGGTGATGTAGATGCGAACGCCGCGAAACTTCTCATTCGACAGAATCGCCGCACGCGCAAATGCCTGTTTCAGAATATCGCATCCGGCTTCTAAGGCTTTATCAGGATTCTTCGGCAATACGCGGCGATAATCCGGGAAACGTCCGTCAACCAGCTTGGAGGTGAAAATAAAGTCGCCAACGTGAGCACGAATATTGCTGCTGCCGATCTGCACCTGCAGCGGTGTTTCACCGCCATCAAGCAGGCGCATCAGCTCAATCACACCTTTACGCGGCACGATCACCGAATGGTCTGGCAACGCCTGACCAATCGGCATTGAGCACACCGCAAGGCGGTGACCATCGGTGGCGACGGTGCGCAGCTCTTCACCTTCGGTTTCAAACAGCATGCCGTTGAGGTAATAGCGCACATCCTGATGCGCCATCGAGAACTGCGTAGCCTCGATCAAGCGTTTCAACGTTGCCTGCGGCAAAGTAAATTCAACCTCGCTCTGCCAGTCATCCAGGTTCGGGAAATCACTGGCTGGCAAGGTAGATAACGAGAAACGGCTGCGGCCAGAACGCACCAGCATTCTGTCGCCTTCCAGCGTCAGGCTGATCTCAGCACCTTCCGGCAAACCGCGACAAATATCGAGGAATTTACGCGCGGGAACCGTGGTTGCCCCCGGCTCGTGTGGCTGCGTCAGCGCAACGCGCGCCACCATTTCCATTTCCAGATCGGTGCCGGTCAGGCGCAGCGTATCTTCGCTGACCTGCAGCAGTAAATTGCCAAGGATCGGCAGGGTTGGACGACCGCCCAGCGGACCGCTGACCTGTTGCAGGGGCTTCAGTAACTGCTCACGTTCTACAATAAATTTCATATGCGTCAGGAAGATAATGTTCGAATGAGGTTAGAGAAATCTTCTTTGATGTCGTGGCTCTCTTCACGCAGCTGCTCGATTTTACGGCAGGCGTGAAGCACGGTGGTATGGTCGCGGCCACCAAACGCATCGCCAATTTCCGGCAAACTGTGGTTAGTGAGCTCTTTCGCCATCGCCATCGCCATCTGGCGCGGACGCGCTACCGAACGCGAACGGCGTTTCGACAGCAAATCCGCCACTTTAATTTTGTAATATTCGGCCACCGTTTTCTGAATGTTATCAATGGTGACCAGCTTTTCCTGCAGCGCCAGCAGATCGCGCAGCGCTTCGCGCACGAAATCGATGGTAATGGCGCGACCGGTAAAGTTCGCGTTGGCGATCACGCGGTTCAGCGCGCCTTCCAGCTCTCGCACATTGGAACGCAGACGCTTAGCAATAAAGAACGCCACTTCGCCCGGCAGGCGGATGTCGTTTTCATCGGCCTTCTTCATCAGGATCGCCACACGCGTTTCCAGCTCAGGCGGCTCGATCGCGACCGTTAATCCCCAGCCAAAGCGCGATTTCAGGCGATCTTCTACGCCGTTGATCTCTTTTGGATAGCGATCCGAGGTCAGGATGATCTGTTGATTGCCTTCCAGCAGGGCGTTGAAGGTGTGGAAAAACTCTTCCTGCGATCGTTCTTTATTGGCAAAGAATTGGATGTCATCGATCAGCAGTGCATCCACCGAACGATAGTAACGCTTAAACTCTTCGATAGCGTTGTTCTGCAAGGCTTTAACCATGTCCTGAACAAAACGCTCAGAGTGCATATACACCACTTTGGCATTGGGCTTGCGCGCAATAATGCCGTTACCCACCGCGTGCAGCAGGTGAGTTTTACCCAAACCGGTGCCGCCATAAAGGAACAGAGGGTTATAGGCGCCGCCAGGGTTGTCCGCTACCTGACGTGCCGCCGCGCGTGCCAGTTGGTTCGATTTACCTTCCACAAAGTTATCGAAGTTATGGCGGTTATTCACATTGGAACGGTAGGTAACATCAGCCGGCGCAGGCACCGAATCCCAGCTTGGGCGCAAAATTTGCGTGGGCGCCGGGCGATTTTCAATCGGTGCAGGCGCGCTGTAACTGGCCATTGCCGGCTGGCTGGTGGTGACCTGTGCGGCAGGACGCGTGCCCACTTCAAAACGCAGTAACGGCACATTCGTACCGCAGAATTCATTCAGCAGCCCATTGATACTATTGAGATATTTATCTCTAACCCAGTCGAGTACAAACCGATTTGGTGCATACAAGGTCAGCGTATTGTCGTTCAATTCAGCCTGCAGCGGACGAATCCACATGCTGAATTCGGTGGCAGGAAGCTCATCCTGCAAACGGGCAAGACACTGTTGCCAAAGCGTAAGTGACAC